>NZ_CP019644.2:0-2612671 GCF_002951955.2 Vitreoscilla sp. C1
TATTTCAAAGCTCTGTAATACAGACGGCTTTCTGATTTTAAAGTTTATGTTTGACGACCATAGCGAGTTGGTCCCACGCCTTCCCATCCCGAACAGGACCGTGAAACGACTTAGCGCCGATGATAGTGTGGATTACCCATGTGAAAGTAGGTCATCGTCAAACGCCCCATTCTAAAGCCCTGATGCAAACGCATCAGGGCTTTATTCATTCTTAAAGATAGCTTTAAATATAATACACATTCATATAAACAAGCGTCCTGTAAACTTTACAGGACGCTTGTTGGTTTATAAGCCTTAATATTAAGTTGCCGTAAAGCCTTAATTACATACCATTAAAATGGGTATTAATTTTAATTGATGTAGTAAGCATATAATTCTTATAATGGAAGAATTATTATTAGGGGTGGTGTGTTATGGCTAACATAAAGAAAAATGTGTTATTAATGGTTCCGATTGTGGGGAGTGTTTTAACAATCAATATGGCCTATGCCGCTACCAGTGTTTCTATAGGTAATCAGCCATTATCTGGTATTACTATGGAATCCAAGTCTAATATTTTCTTGGCACTGTCGGTGGAATTCCCAACGGCGGGTGCTGCTTATAATGATAATCAATTGGATCCAGTAGAGTTAACGACCCGATATCGGGGGTATTTTGATCCAGCCAAATGCTATGTTGTATCAGGAACAAATACGGGTCGTTATTTTGAGCCCAAAGGCTTGGCTGTATTGAAAAGTGGCATTTATGAGTGTAATCAAGGTTCGACTACTAATGAATACAGCGGCAATGTTTTAAACTGGGCAACCATGTCGGCATTGGATGTTTACCGATCTGAAATGACAGGTGGTAATAGAGCATTAGGTGTGGGTACCAGTAATTCAGCATATGAAGATGGTGATACCAATGCTTTGACTTATTTGCGTCGCGCCAGAGTTTACGATGGTCAAAATCGAAATTCAGGTGGCTATGGCAAATTTCCTGATCGTCGTGTAGTAGTTGGGCGTGATCAAATGAAGCGTTTGGTGCCACATGATGTGATTTATAATTTGAGCGGTGGTCAGGCAAGTAGTTTGCGAACCGTTATTTTTGACAGCAAAGATTTTTATGTGACTGTAAAGCATTTGGGTCAAAATAATGCAGTGGTGAGTCGCATTACGAATCTTCCAGTGGTGGTACAAGTTTGTAAGCCGAGTTTATTAGAAAACAATTGTGTTGCTTATGCTGCTTCAGGACGCTCTAAGCCTGAAGGTTTGATGCAAAACTACCGTGATAAGATGAATTTTGCCTCTTTCGGTTATTTGAATATTGCCGGCAATAATATTAATGGTGGTGTATTGCGTTCTAAATTGGCTTCGATTGTGAATGAATACAATCAAAATACAGGGCAATTTGTGATTAATCCTTTTCCAAGCGCAGACAGCTTTGGTGCTGAGGTGACCAATAGTGGTTCTATCAATTATCTGAACAAATTTGGTGATGAAAATGGCTATAAGACCAATGACCCTGTGGCCGAACTGTATTATACGGTTTTGCGTTATATCCGTAATAAAGGCTATGTTGGTGGAAACACGCGCAGTACAGCATGGTTACCTAATAATTTAACCAAGCAGCAAAAAGACAATTTCCCAGTCATTGATTTTTTTGGTCCAAGTAACGATCCGTTTAAAAATGCCAATGGAACATTGAATCCTGATACCGTTTGTAGCCCTAATACCATTATGGTGATTGGTGATACCAATACACATGCTGATAGGGATTTGCCTGGTATGGGTCAAACTAATTCACCAACAGATGATGATATTCCTACTCCCGAGTTTATCGACAAGTTGAAGAAGGCTGAGTTGGCTTACATTGGGGCTGCGGCAAATGCTACATTTATGGACAATGCTTATAATACGGGCATGGGTTCCTCAAACAGTGGTGCTGGTTTGCCTGCTTTGGCTTATTGGGCCAATACCGAAAATGTGCGGCCTGATTTATTAAGCAATTTGCGTAAGCCATTAAATTTAAAAACCTTTATGATTGACGTTTTGGAGAATGGATCTTATAAGGCTGAGAATGGTAATGGTCCGCAATGGATTCGAAATTCTTATTATTTGGCAGGTAAATACGGTGGATTTACAGATCAAAATGGCGATAAAGTTCCCAATCGAGATCGTTTGACTGAGTGGACGAATGATACGCCGCCGGGAGATTTGAGTATTTCTCAATATACCTGGGGAACACCAAAAAACTTTGCATTAGCCAATGACCCAGATTCGATGGTGGAGGCTTTGCAAAAAGCATTTAATTCTGTTCAAGGCTCGGAAGATGCATCGCAAACCGGTGTTGCTACCAGTGTGGGTGCTGATTTGTTTGATATTGACAATGATCGCGTTGTGCGTGCGTCATATAAAGACAGTAATTGGTCTGGTGATGTAGTTGGTTTTCAATTGATGAGAGGTGGTAATGGTTCGTTGGAAGGGAATAATGCTACTGAATGGAGCGCCAATAGTTTATTGAGGGATAATAACAATCGTCGCATCTTTGCCAATAATGGTAGTGGTGTTTATGAATTTACCATTGCCAATGCAGGCCAATTCAATACGCAGTTAAATACAACCAATGCGGCTAATTTGATTGGCTATATGCGAGGTGAAACTACTAATGAAGGCAGTGCTGTTGGTCAATTACGCCCGCGAAGTGGTGATAAATTGGGTACAGTGGTGAATTCACAAGTGGTATCTATTCCAACACCTAAAGCCGCACCAACGGGCTGTACCTATGCGGATACTGCGACATTGGCTCGTACAGGTATGTATGGTTTCGCATCTAATGATGGCATGTACCATATGCTAGATGCTGATGGTCGTGAAATTTATGCTTATATTCCATCAACAGCATTGTCAAAATTAAATGCATATGCAACAAATGGTTATCAACACCAATATATCAATGATGGTTTGAGTACTTATGCTGAGGTATGTTATGCCTCTGGTGACGGTGGTGCGCGCAGTGTGGTTGTCGGTTCTACTGGCCGTGGTGGTCGTTCGATTTATGCATTAGATGTCACCAATTTATCTAATCCAGGTGCCAATAATACTTTGTGGGAATTCAGTGCAACCCATGACAGTGATTTTGGTCACTTTATAGGTAAGCCTGTTTTGACCAAAGATCGCAGCGGTAAACCTGTGGTTGTGGTGACGAGTGGTTATAATGGCAACAGTAACAATGGTTATTTGTATGTGTTAGATGTGAATAAAACCGGCTCTTGGGTAGAGGGCGTAAATTATCAAAAAATTGCTTTAGGTACTGGAGGTGTCGGTTCGCCATTTGTCTATGATGCTGATAACAATGGGATTGCGGATGCTGTGTATGTGGGTGATTTGGATGGTAAATTATGGAAGGTAAATTTGACGGCAGATAACAGTTGGGTCAAAGCATTTAACGGTTTGCCATTGTTCAGTGTTCCTAATAGTGATGCCAATAACCCAGGTACGGGTATTACGGCTACGCCATTTGTACAAGTCACCCGTGGTCGTTTGACTGTATTTTTTGGTACAGGACGCTATTTGGATGAAACTGACTTTAATTTGAGTTCGCAGAATTACGCATATGGTATTTTTGATACTGGTGAAGCGATTACCAACCCTGATACCCAGTTATTGAATCAAACCATTGATACGACACCTGTAGCAGGACGTAATGATTTGTGGTTATTGTCGAGCAATGCTTTAGAAGGCCATCATTTAGGTTGGAGAATCACTTTAAGACAAGGGCAAATGATTGTCGATCAAGCCAATGTTCAAAGCAAACGAGCTGTGTTCTTTAATGTCTTTACACCAATGCCTGCTGCCAACTGTTTGGTGACCAGTACCACGTTCTTATTGGGCGCTGATGTGCGCAGTGGTGCACAATATGAAGAGCCATTGTTTGACGTGAATCGCGATGGTGTTGTGGATGAGAATGATGCGGTAGGTGGATTTTTTCAATTAGGCGAAATGTTAGGACCTGTTGGCACGATGATCCAAACAGAAGATGGTCGAGTGTTGTATATTGTGATTGGTTCAGATGGTCAATTACATGTACTTGATTTGAATCCATTGGCAGTTCCACCAAGTAACTTGAAATACAAGCGTTTATCATGGCGTGAAATCTTCTAACGCTGCGGCAAAAAAAGCCACCTTGAAAATAGGGTGGCTTTTTGATTGCTTAAAATCTGTAAATTCAGTAAAATAGCTTGCTTCTAAGGCATGTCGACCATGCCAAAAAAGCACGTAACACAATTTTTGAACAATTGTGGGGCGTGTTTTTTTTTAGCCTCAGTTTGCCTTGCTTCAAAAGAATACAATACAAACAATATATTATGTGTTTGTGATGAATAAGAATGGAATCAAACATGACAACGACCGCTGCAATTTTGGTTTTGGCTGACGGTAGTACTTTTCATGGTCAATCGATTGGCTATGAAGGTAGTACTGTAGGTGAGGTGGTATTCAATACTGCTATGACCGGCTATCAAGAAATTTTAACTGACCCATCCTATACCAAACAAATGGTCACTTTGACCTATCCACACATTGGCAATACTGGTTGCAACAATGAAGACACTGAATCTAAAGAAGTGTATGCAGCTGGTTTGATTATTCGTGATTTGCCTATTGTGGCCAGTAATTTTCGCTCAGAAATCAATTTACAAGACTATTTAATTGCGAATAAAACCGTCGCAATTGCTGATATTGACACGCGTCGTTTGACGCGTATTTTGCGTGATAAAGGCGCACAAGCGGGCTGTATCATGACGGGTCATGATTTGGATGAAGCCAAAGCGTTGGAATTGGCAAAATCATTCGGCTCTATGGCGGGCAAAGATTTGGCTAAAGAAGTCACTTGTAACCAATCATACGAATGGACACAAGGCGAATGGACTTTGGAACAAGGCTTCACCCAGCCTGAAAGCCAGCCTTACCATGTGGTGGCGTATGATTTTGGTGTGAAAACCAATATTCTGCGTATGTTGGCTGAGCGTGGTTGTCGTTTGACTGTGGTGCCTGCACAAACGCCTGCCAAAGATGTGTTGGATTTGAATCCAGATGGCGTGTTCTTATCTAATGGTCCAGGCGACCCTGAGCCATGTGATTATGCGATTGCGGCGATTCAAGAAATTTTGGCGACTCAAAAACCTGTATTTGGCATTTGTTTGGGTCACCAATTATTGGGTTTGGCAGTTGGTGCCAAAACACGCAAAATGGCTTTCGGTCATCATGGTGCTAACCATCCAGTACAAGACATTGATGCTGGTAAAGTGATGATTACCAGTCAGAACCATGGTTTTGAAGTGGATGAATCTAGTTTGCCTGCCAATGTGCGTGTGACGCATCGCTCGTTGTTTGATGGTTCAGTACAAGGTATTGAATTGACCAATCAAGAGGCATTCTCTTTCCAAGGTCACCCAGAGGCTAGTCCAGGTCCACATGATGTGGCTTATTTGTTTGACCGTTTTATTGCAGCTATGGCTGCGAAATAAGATAAGAGCGTCCTGTAACCATGAATACGGTGTCTGCGTTATTGGCTTTAAGTGATTATGCTTTTGTGTTGGTGAATGTGTTTGCACCCAACCATTTTGCAGGCAACCCCTTGGCGGTCTTTCCACATGCCGATGGGGTGAGCGATATGGACATGCAAGCTTTGGCCAAGCAAACGAATTTGGCTGCCACAGTGTTTGCTTTTAACAGCACTTCTGCTGCTGCCAAATTGCGTATTTTTACGCCAGATTGCGAATTGCCATTTGCAGGACACCCTGTGATTGGCGCTGCACGGGTTTTGGATCAGCTCAAGCGCCTGCCCGCTCAATTTCAGTTTGAAACCGAAGCAGGGTTGGTGCAAATTGAACGTCATAAAATGCGTTATACCTTTACGTGTGCGCAAGGCAGTTGTGATGAAGTGCAAACGCAGGCAATTCCTGAATTGCTAGCGGCATTGGGCATGGATGAATTGGCTTTATCTAGCAGCCCATGTTGGGTCAATACAGGCAGCGAACAGCTTTTATTGGAAGTGAGTCAAACGGCAGTTTTAGACGGTCTGAAACCTGATGTTGAGAAATTGTCCACTTGGTTTGCACAACAAGGCAAACGTGTAGCGGTGTATTTGTGGCACGAGAAAAACCGTTATGTCAGAGTGCGTTTTTTCAGTGTGACCAAAAACCAATTGATAGAAAACATTGGAGCAGGTACAGCTTGTGCCAATTTGGGTACTTGGTGTTTGATGCAAGGCTTGAATGATGTGAATTGGAATGTGTTGCAAGGCGATTATCTAGGTCGCCCCAATCGCTTGTTCTTGCGCACAGATGAGGCCAATTGTATTCACGTCGGCGGCGAAACCATCATTGTCGGTCACGGCAGTATGAGCGTGCCACAGACTAAAAACGAGGATTATTGAGATGTTGGGTGTGGTGGATTTACCGACTTATGTCTTGGGTGTGATTGCAATTATTTTGCTACCTGGCCCCAATTCCATGTTTTGTTTGACTGTGGGCGCACAATACGGTGTTGCCAAAGGTTATCAAGCGATTGCTGCGGTCTTTTTGGGCGATTTGGTGTTGATGACATTGGCAGCTTTGGGTGCTGCATCTGTGATGGTGCAATATCCTGCTGTGTTCAATGTGGTGAAATATGTTGGTGGTGCTTACCTAGCTTATCTGAGCATTCGCATGATGATTGGTGCTGTAAAAGGTTGGATGAAACCTGCCAAGCAACTGGACGAGCCTATTGAGCCTGCTTTGTCTTCACCGAATGTCTTTGGTCGTGCTTTGATTTTGAGTTTGCTGAATCCCAAAGCGATTTTGTTTTTCATTTCTTTTTTCGTGCAGTTTGTTGACCCTAATTATCCACATCCCGTGGTGAGTTTTGCGGTGTTGGCTTCGATTTTACAAATCGTGAGTTTGACTTATTTGACAGTCTTGATTTTTGCGGGTGCGCATTTGGTGCGTTGGTTCCGCAGCCGTCAAAAAGTGGCCGCAGCAGGATTGGCATCGGTAGGTGCTTTGTTTATGAGTTTCGCAGTGAAATTGTGGACTGCCACAATTGCTTAATGAGATTTTGAAAATGTACAGGACGCTTGAAGCGTCCTGAAAGATGATAAGAGATTACTATGCCTAAACGTACCGATATAAAAACCATTTTGATCATTGGCGCAGGTCCAATTGTGATTGGTCAAGCGTGTGAGTTTGACTATTCTGGCGCACAAGCATGTAAAGCTTTGCGTGAAGAAGGTTATAAAGTGGTGTTGGTGAATTCTAATCCAGCGACCATCATGACCGATCCTGAAATGGCTGATGTGACTTACATCGAGCCGATTCGTTGGCAAACGGTTGAGCAAATCATTGCCAAAGAGCGTCCTGATGCGATTTTGCCAACAATGGGCGGTCAAACAGCATTGAACTGTGCTTTGGATTTGGCTCGCAATGGCGTGTTGGCGAAATACAATGTGGAATTGATTGGCGCAACAGAAGATGCCATCGACAAAGCCGAAGACCGTGGTCGCTTCAAATTGGCGATGGAAAAAATTGGCTTAAAATGTCCTAAATCTTTTGTGTGTCACACCATGGAAGCGGCATTGGCAGCGCAAGCAGAAGTGGCTTATCCTACTTTGATTCGTCCATCGTTCACCATGGGTGGTTCGGGTGGCGGTATTGCTTACAACAAAGAAGAATTTTTGGAAATTTGTGAGCGTGGTTTTGATGCGTCTCCAACGCACGAATTGTTGATTGAACAATCGATTTTGGGTTGGAAAGAATACGAGATGGAAGTGGTACGCGACAAAGCGGACAACTGCATCATCATTTGTTCTATCGAAAACTTCGACCCTTGTGGCGTGCATACAGGTGACTCGATTACTGTTGCGCCAGCGCAAACTTTGACTGATAAAGAATACCAAATCATGCGTAACGCTTCTTTGGCGGTATTGCGTGAAATCGGTGTGGATACAGGTGGCTCAAACGTACAGTTTGCAACCAATCCTGAAACAGGCGAAATGATTGTCATCGAGATGAACCCACGCGTGTCACGTTCATCTGCTTTGGCGTCTAAAGCCACAGGTTTCCCAATTGCCAAAGTCGCTGCCAAATTGGCAGTAGGTTTTACTTTGGATGAATTGAGCAACGACATTACAGGCGGCCGTACGCCTGCGTCTTTTGAACCATCAATCGACTATGTTGTGACCAAAATCCCTCGTTTTGCATTTGAAAAATTCCCAGCAGCCGATGACCGTTTGACCACACAAATGAAATCTGTGGGCGAAGTGATGGCGATGGGTCGCACGATTCAAGAATCGATGCAAAAAGCATTGCGTGGTTTGGAAACAGGTTTGTGTGGTTTCAATCCTCGTTCGACTGACAAAGCAGAAATCATGCGCGAAGTTGCGGTGCCTGGTCCTGAGCGCATTTTGTTTGTGGCTGACGCATTCCGTATTGGCATGAGCTTGGAAGAAATTTTCGAAATCAGCAAAATCGACCCTTGGTTCTTGGCGCAATTGCGTGATTTGATTGAAGAAGAAAACAAAGTGGCGGCAGGTTCTTTGCAAGACTTGGATTATGCTAACTTGCGTCGCTTGAAACGCAAAGGCTTCTCAGACCAACGTTTGTCACAATTGTTGAACGTGTCTGAAACAGCTGTGCGTGAACACCGTCATGGTTTGAAATTGTACCCTGTGTACAAACGTGTGGACACATGTGCTGCTGAGTTTGCAACCGATACCGCTTACATGTACTCAACTTACGAAGAAGAGTGTGAAGCCAATCCAAGCGACCGCAAAAAAATCATGATTTTGGGCGGTGGTCCTAACCGTATTGGTCAAGGCATTGAGTTTGACTACTGCTGTGTGCATGCGGCTTTGGCTTTGCGTGAAAGCGGTTTTGAAACCATCATGGTTAACTGTAACCCTGAAACGGTTTCAACTGACTTTGATACTTCAGACCGCTTGTATTTCGAACCGTTGACTTTGGAAGACGTGTTGGAAATTGTGAAAGTCGAACAACCTTATGGTTTGATTGTACATTACGGTGGCCAAACACCATTGAAATTGGCGAACGCTTTGGTTGAAAACGGCGTGAACATCATTGGTACATCTGCTGACAGCATTGATGCTGCCGAAGACCGTGAACGTTTCCAACAAATCTTGAAAGATTTGGGTTTGCGTCAACCTGATAACCGCACGGCACGTACCAACGAAGAAGCGATTGTGTTGGCTGAAGAAATTGGTTATCCATTGGTCGTGCGTCCATCGTATGTATTGGGTGGTCGCGCGATGCAAGTGGTGAGCAATGCTGATGAATTAGGCCGCTACATGCGCGAAGCGGTGAGCGTGTCTAATGACAGCCCAGTGTTGTTGGATTTCTTCTTGAACAATGCTATTGAAGTGGATGTGGATTGTATTTCTGACGGTGAACAAGTGGTTATCGGTGGCATCATGCAACACATCGAACAAGCAGGCGTGCACTCTGGTGACTCAGGTTGCTCGATTCCACCTTACTCATTGCCACAAGACATTCAAGACGAAATTCGTCGCCAAACCAAAGAAATGGCTAAGGCTTTGAATGTGGTTGGTTTGATGAACGTGCAGTTTGCGGTTCAAGATGGCGTGGTGTATGTGTTGGAAGTGAATCCTCGTGCTTCTCGTACTGTGCCGTTTGTGAGTAAGGCAACAGGCGTGCCATTGGCAAAAATTGCAGCGCGCGCGATGGCTGGCATTACTTTGAATGAGCAAGAAGCCACCACAGAAGTGATTCCTGACTATTACAGCGTGAAAGAAGCAGTCTTCCCATTCATCAAATTCCCGGGTGTCGACACCATTTTAGGTCCTGAAATGCGCTCAACAGGCGAAGTGATGGGCGTGGGTGTGGATTTCTCTGAGGCGTATTTGAAAGCACAATTGGGTGCTGGTGAGCGCATTCCAACTGTGGGCAAAGTATTCTTGTCTGTGCGTGAGCAAGACAAACAATACGTGGAAAAAACCGCACGCAATTTCCAAGAATTGGGTTATGGTTTGTGTGCCACACGTGGTACAGCGGCTTATTTGAAAGAAAAAGGTTTCATCGTGCAAGTGGTGAACAAAGTCTTGGAAGGTCGCCCGCACATTGTTGACATGATTAAAAATGGCGACATTGCGGTCGTTGTGAACACCGTTTCTCACGAGGCACAATCGATTCAAGACAGCCATTCTATTCGTCGCACCGCTTTGAACAATCGTATTCCTTTGTATACGACGATTGCAGGTGGTGAAGCGATGAGTGAAGGTGTGAAATCTTTGAATGATACCGATGTGTACAGCGTTCAAGAATTGCACGCCCGTTTGCAAAAATAAGTGTTGAACTGATTTGAATCATCACAAGCGTCCTGTAAAAGTTTACAGGACGCTTTTTTCAATGGTTAAAGGAAAGATAGCATGAATGAATGGTTGGCTTTTTTGTGGGCGCCTTATCAAACTTACAGTCGTATTGAAATTTCGGTAGAAGCGTTGGCGGCGGTGTTTGGCGTGGTATCGGTATTACTGGCGCAAAGACGCCATATTTGGGTTTATCCTGTTGGTTTGGTATCGACCATTTTATACAGTTATTTGTTTTTCAAATGGGGTTTGTATGGAGAAGCTCTTATCAATGCTTATTACACCGCCATGTCGGTTTATGGTTGGATTTTATGGCGCCAACACAGTGAGCAAGACCATGTTCATGTGGCGGTGCAATGGGCTAATTTCAAAGATGCGGGCATTGGTGGCGTGATTTGGTTGTGTAGTTTCTTGTTTGTGTTGGCTATTTATTATTTCAGACCATGGATAGAAAGTGGATTTTCTGTGTGGGACATGAATCAACATAGCATACACCATTTGGGTGGCATCGATTTTTTAGATGCATCTATTGCAGCAACGTGTTTTGTGGCGATGTGGTTGCAAGCGCAGCGACGCATCAATCATTGGTATTTGTGGACCATAGCCAATGTGGTGATGGTGCCATTGATGTTTTACAAAGGTTATGGCATTACTGCTTTGCAATATATGGTGTTTGTGGTGTTGGCATGGATTGGTTTGCGTTTGTGGAAACAATCATTGCAAGCGTCCTGAAAAGATTTAAATGTTGCGCTGCAAAAATATTTTTCATTGAGTATAAATTCATTTATAAATATGTTATTTTAATTAAAAATCAAAAATTGACATATCACTGTCAATACCGACATGCTTTTTTTCAAGACTGATGGGACGTAATGAATACGCTAGACAATCAAGAAATACACTGCAAAGACGATGATCAATCTGCGGCAACCGAATTGGTGGCTATTTTGGTCGCTGTAACCAATGGACAAGCACGGGTGTTGACAACCAATCATGGCAATCATTTGCCATCAGGACCTTTGTCACCTTTGCACCGTTCTTTACAAAAAGGGGTGAAAGTTTGGGTAGAAGAACAAACGGCGCAACCTTTGGATTACGTGGAACAGTTGTACACATTTGTCGATACGGCACGTGGTTTGGAGGCGGGGCAATATTGTTTGATGGTCAGCTATTTGGGTCTGGTGAAGGAAATGGATGCCAGCAGCTTAAGTTTGGAAGCCAAATGGTTTGATTGGTATGTTTTTTTTCCATGGGAAGATAGACGCAGCCGTGAAAATGAAGCGCGTTGTAGCCATATTGTTGCGGCGTTGGATGCGTGGATAGAAGCTGCCGAAGACGAAAGCAGCCGCCAATTTCGCCAACAGCGTGTGGACATGTATTGGGGGCGTGGTGAGTGGAATTGGTCGGAAGAATTGGCTTTGCAACGCTATGAATTGATGTATGAAATTGGCTTATTACCAGAATCACCACAATTTCAAGGCGAAGAAATCCCATTTACAGGGCAAAGCATGCAAGGCGATCATCGCCGTATTTTGGCAACAGCTTTGAGTCGTTTGCGTGCGAAAATCAAATACCGTCCGTTGATTTTCGATTTGATGCCACCAACATTTACCTTGTTGCAATTGCAACAAAGCATTGAGGCTTTGGCGGGCTTATTGTTGCACAAGCCTAATTTCCGCCGCTTGATTCAACACCAAGATTTGGTTGAGCCAACAGGCGAAAGCATCATGCAAGACCGTGGTCGTCCTGCACAAATGTACCGTTTCAAACCGAATATTTTGAAAGAACGGGCTTTGGCGCGCGGTAAAATGCCTGTGAATAAGTGAATGATTGATTCAAAATGTTAGCAAACCCCAAGAGTCTATTGAAAGCGTGGTGGTAATAGCCCAAATACAATAGAGAATCAGGCGGTTTGTACAAATTAGGATGTGAGGCGGTAGGCGCAATCACATCCTATTTTTGATGGTTTGAAGAAGGGAAAAGGACAAACATGGATTTGGTCTCACGGGTACAAAGGCTACCCATAGGAAAGTTTCATTACCGTTTGTTGGTGGTAGTCGGCTTGGGTTGGATGTTCGATGCGATGGATACAGGCTTGATTGCTTTTATCATGACACGTTTGGCAGAAGATTGGCAGTTGGCACCAAGCGACAAAGGTTGGATTGTCAGCGTGGGTTTTATTGGCATGGCTTTGGGGGCAGTGATTGCCGGTGCCATTGCCGATAAAGTAGGGCGAAAAACCGTATTTGCAGGGACTTTGGTGGTTTATTCGGTGGCCACCGCTTTGTGTGGTTTGGCACCGAATCTAACGTGGTTATTGGTGTTTCGTTTTATTGTGGGCATTGGTTTGGGTGGGCAATTGCCTGTGGCGGTGACTTTGGTCAGCGAATACGTTCCTGCGCATGTACGAGGACGCTTCATTGTATTGTTGGAAAGCTTTTGGGGCTTAGGTTGGTTGGTGGCGGCTTTGATTGCTTATTTCATCATTCCCAATCACGATTGGCACACGGCTTTTTTGGTCGGTGGATTGCCTGTGTTGTATGTGTTGGTATTGTGGAAATTGGTGCCTGAATCCATTCCGTATTTAATCCATAAAGGACGCTTGGAAGAAGCGCACGCAATTGTATCCAAATTGGAAAAAGAAGCAGGCGTTGAGGTCGTGAAGACAATTGAAATTGCGCCTGTGGCTGAAAAAAAGAATATCAGTTTTGGGCAATTGTGGTCTAAAATCTTTGCTCGTCGTACTTTGATGTTGTGGTTAATTTGGTTTGGTATCGTTTACTCTTATTACGGTATTTTCACATGGTTGCCGAGCTTGTTGGTGCAAAAAGGCTATTCGATTGTGCAATCATTTGAATACACTTTGATTTTGATTTTGGCACAATTGCCAGGCTATGTCGTGGCAGCTTGGTTGGTCGAAAAATGGGGTCGTAAAACCACGTTGGCGGCATTTATGGCAGCGTGTGCGGTGTGTACATTTTTCTTCAGCAGTGCCAATTCTGAAGCGGCTATCATCACTTGGGGTTGCTTGTTGTCTTTCTTTAATTTGGGTGCTTGGGGCGTCCTGTATACCTATACGCCAGAACAATATCCAACCAATATTCGTGCTTTCGGCTCGGGTTGGGCTTCGGCTGTGGGGCGGATGGGCGGTATTTTAGCGCCTATGGTTGTCACCAGCATGATGGTATCACCCAATGGTTTTAGCAATGTGTTTATGATGTTTACAGGTGTTTTGTTTGCAGTAGCGGTGGTAGTGGCTGTGTTAGGCGAAGAAACCAAGGGACGCACTTTGGAATCTATCAGCCAATAAATACCATCATGAAAAAACGGAAAGGTCGTTAAAAATGGCGTGGCTTTTTTTGCTTATCGCAGGCTTGCTAGAAGTGGTATGGGCGACATCGATGAAATATTCAGATGGTTTTAGTCGTTTGTGGCCGAGCGTGTTGACGATTGTGGCGATGATTGCCAGCTTTGCTTTGCTGTCTGCCTCGATGAAAACCTTGCCATTGGGAACGGCTTATACCATTTGGACAGGCATCGGTGCGGTGGGGGCTTTCATTGTTGGCATTTTGTTCTTAGGCGAACACTTGAGTATGATGCGTGTGTTGGCTGCTGTCTTGATAGTCAGTGGTTTGGTTTTGATGAAATTGTCTTCTTGATGGGGATATATGAAAGCGTCCTGTAATATTACAGGACGCTTTTGAATGAATTTTGTTAATCAGATAAAGCCTCTTGCTTTTGTTGCAAAGCGATTTCAGCTTGTTGGATATGGGTAATGGCGTGTAAAAACAATTCCTTGGTTTCAGGTGTTGGAATGTATGCCTGCCCTTGCTCATCATAAACTTGATAGGTAAAACCCTCTTTATTGGTTGCATCTGCATTTAGACGCATCAAAATGCGACCATCGGGCAACAAATAATCTTCGTGAGTGGCTTCGTGTTGTGCGTTGAAAAATTGTTTTTTAAACACTTCACCGCTGGCGTAATACGTTTCTTTGGTGCCAATGGCTTGTCCTTTTTGCAGATGCACCGTGGATTTTTTGCTGCCATCAGGAAAATAAAAAACCACAGTGCCATCGATAAAAGGCAATGTATCCCATTCGTATAGTCCACGTTCATCAAAAATGATAAAAGCATTGGTTTGCGGTGTGTGAGTGTGTTGGTAGAAGTCTTGCACCACCCAATAATGCTGGGCAGTTTTGCCATACAGGGTGCGTCGAAAAGCCGCTTGGTTGTTTTGGGCGGAGTATTGACCATTTTTCTGAAAATACGCCAATGTTTTTTCTTCTGTTTTGACAACTTGTTGTTTGGCATCGGGCGCAACATGGCTTTGACATGCACTTAAAGCCATGACAATCAGGCTTAACAATAAGGCTTTTGAGTACAAATAAAGCATGTTCATTCCTTTCATTGATTCACCATCATTTCAAATACCTATTTTAAGCAATGTGATTTGAAAGACAAACATTTGAGTGTCATGTTTGCTGATGGTTTCTTGATATTGACATGGCTGATTAAAATTAATCTTTTTGAGTGCAACACGATGAAAACTGATTCAAACTGCCTAAACCGGTTTTGCGTACAATGAAAAGCGTCCTGTAAAGTTTACAGGACGCTTGATAATATGTATGGATGGGGGCTTAATTGTATTTCTTTTGACCTGCTTCGCAGCTGTCTTTTTTAGAACCTTTGAATACTTGGTCTAATTGCTGATTGGCTTCGTTGAGCAGTTTGTTTTTGTCGGCGCCACTCAAATTTTGAGCACATTCTTGTTTGAGTTTGTCAGACAAAACTTTGGTTTGTTTTAATTGGTAAGCACAACGTTGTTGATAGCCTTGAGCGGTGTATAAATCACGAGCGATGTCTTGGCAATTGGCCATTGCCATTTGACTGCTACCAATCACTGCTACAGTTAAAATCGCGCTAAATAAAGCTTTCATGGATGTCTCGATGGTTAAAAATGATGGTTAATCAATGATCAAGTTAACGGCGATTGGCATATTTAGAACAAAATTGTTGTGCGCCAATACGCTGATACTCGTTTTTCAATTCATTGCTTTGTAAATTTTGCTGTTCTTGAATGGCTTCTTTGCTGCCTAAAGCTGCTTCACAAGATTGGTCATTGATGACATCTTGATAGGTTTGGCTTGCTGTGCCACCACACAATTGGCTGATGGTTAATTGAAATGAATTGGCATGAGCATAGCGTTTACAGCGGTTGGCAGGGCTGTTGGGATTGGCGATGGCTAAGGTGCTTAACGCCAATAAAGATGCCGCTAAAATCAATTGTTTCATGCGCATATCCTCTTTAAAAACAGCAAATTTATTTAATGCTATTATACGCGACATTAATGAGCATCTAAATAAAGTTGGGTAAAAATACTATAATTCAATATTATAACGTGTACATTCAGCGATATTAAAAATACAAAAATCAATATGAAAGTGGTTGGACAATGAAGTTAATGGCAGTGTGTGTGGCGGCAATGGTGATGGTTTTAAGTGCTTGTGGTGAGCCTAAAGTCACGCCACAGCTCAAGGTACAAGATTTGGATGGTCAATATGTGACGTTGCAATCTTTGCAAGGCAAGCCAGTCGTGATCAATGTATGGGCCACGTGGTGTGCGCCTTGTCGTCGTGAAATGCCTTTATTGCAAGAGGCGCAACAACAAAATCCCGATGTGACTTTTGTGTTGATCAATCAAGGTGAAAAAGTCGATGCCATTGAACGCTATTTGGCGCAAGAACAGTTGAACTTAAAAAATGTGTGGCAAGATGAAAATTTATTGACCCAAGAGGCTTTGGGTTATCAAGCTTTGCCAAGCACGTATTTTTTGAATGCCAAAGGTCAATTGCTTGCTCAATCGGTTGGTGAGCTTGAAAAGTCACATTTAGAACAATATTTAAAAGACATTCGTTAAGTCTTATTGTAAGCGTCCTGTAAGGTTTACAGGACGCTTGTTTATGCATGGCAAGAGGATTGATTGACTGTCAAAGTGATGGTTTCTTGATTGCGAAATATATAATTAAAATGCATTTTGTAACCTGCTGCTAAAAATTTCTTGGTGTCTTTTTCAGCGCACAATTGCTGTATGGCGGCTTGTTTGTTGCTGTCTAAGCTTAATATTTGTGGCGTGATGGCTTCGCTTAAAATGGTGAAATTGTAATGAATGTCTTTACCTGTGCGTTTTAGCGAGGATATTTCCATAAAGTTGCCCGCTTGATAAGGCAGTTGTGCTTGCATGTGTTTGAGAGTGGTGTCAATTTCTTGATCGTAATTGTTGCTGTGGCTGGTTTGATTTTGTATGACTTGAGTCAGATCAGCCGATTCGGTGTCTTTGGTTTGATGGCCACAGGCGCTGATGGACAAGACTGCACAGCAGACTAAAAAAGAGAGTTTCAACATGATAAGTCCTTATTTTAAAAGCATGATAACCATCAGCTCGTTATCGTAAGGCCATGTTTTACAACCATTGTTCCAATGCAAGCAAAGCTTTTTGTTTGCCCCACCAACATGCTTCTTCAAAAACTGAATAACCAGACAAATCACTGTGAGCAAACTGCAAGCGTCCTGTATGCTTTTGCAAGGCTTGTAAACCTGTGTTGCTCAAATAATCTGGTGTCGGTACTGCCATGGCATGCCCTCGTACGGTGATGCGTGCTTGTACCATTTGGCGGCGGATGTCGACACCATAAATGCTTTCTAATTCGGCAGCGGCATGTTGGTAAATGGTTTCAGGACGGCTGTTGATGAGCCAATGGCGAACATTGGCAGGTGTGTCATGATTGAGCGCATTGTATGCGGTGAATGAAGTATACGGCGGTTGACCTCGCCACAATTCTTGATGTGTGGACACGACATAGCCCAAACCTTGCCCTTGATAGGCGACATTGTCCCAAGCCAAAGGCGTACCACTGTATTCAGCAGGCATGCCTTTAAAAATAAAATTGCTCACCAACCACGGCGCATATTCAGGCATGTGTTCGCGTGGATTAAATCCGTATTGAGAAATACCATTCACCACGCGCGCGGCAATGTACAACGGCATGGCACAAATCACCGTTTGAGCGTGCAAATACAACCAACCTTGTTGTCCATCGTAGACCAATACTTTCACGCCATCTTTGGTTTCTTCAATCTTCATGGCACTGGCATTCAAAGACACGGCTTGATGCTGAGGCGTCCTGTAAGCAGCAATATCGGGATAAGTTTGTAAGCGACAATATTGGCGTATGCGCTCGCTCAAATGGTTCAAACCATCAGACCAAGTCAATACTTGGTGGCTGTGTTCGTGTTCATCGTCCAAACGGGTGCGCGCGCAAAAATAATGCAAGCCTGCCCAAGCCGACACTTGGTGTATGCCTTGTCCATAATCATCGCGACAACAATAATCGGCATACCACAGCAAACTTTCATCGTCATAATGTTCTTGCTTGAGCCAAGTGGCAAAAACCATTTGGTCGAGTTGGCGCCATGTTTGATCCAAGCTAGAGGCGGCAAGTGGCATGGCAAACACACGTTTGTTGTCCGTACCATGTTGCAAACTCAAGCGATGCATGTGTTCAAAAAAACGTTCGCTTTGAGCGTTTTTGTGTGGCGCAATGGTGTTTTGCCAATGTTCATCAAAATACAAACGCTCGGTTGGCGCATGCACCAAAGCTTTTTCATCGTATTGACCGTCCTGAAAAACCTTTAAGTCGCGTAGCAATTCTTCGATATGAGTCGATTCGAGCGAAGGCAAAGGCAGATAATGCGCCCCCGTTGGATAATACACCTCGCCATGATGTTCGCCACGATTGTTGCCATTGCGTTCAGGACCATCGAGTAAAACATAATCGTGCATGCCATGTTTGGCAAATTGCCACGCCGCCGACAAACCCGCACCGCCGCTACCAACAATCACCGCTTTAACCTGTTTGACAGGGATGTTTTGAGGCAATGCATGCATGGCGTCGCGCATGGCATGCCCCAAAGCCATGCCGGGATAATCAATGCTAATGGGTGGCGTTTGAGGATTGAACCGACGGTAAGAGCCCAAACCAGTAGCACCAAGCAAGCCTGCACCCAATACATGTCCTAAAAAACGGCGGCGGCTGAGTTTCATCATCGTGTTGCAGCTCGCCAATCGGATTCAAAATATTCGACCAAACGTTGCGTGTTCAAATGATTGGCTTCCACGTTCAAGCGAGGCATGTCTTTGGGAAATGAAAACATTTGTGCTGTGGTTTGTGCATCTAAAAATTGTGTAGGTACTTGATAGGTTTTGGGGATGTGGAACTCGTCCTGTAGCGATGCCATCACAAAACCCCATTCACCAAAAGAAGGCACATAAGCATGGTAAGGCAAAGTTCTTAAGCCTGCCGCTTCCAAGGTGGTGACGATGCACCAAAACGCTTGTGGCGCAAAATAAGGCGAAGTCGATTGCACCACGACATTGCCGTTTGGGTTGAGATGGCGTTTGACCATGCGATACATCGGTACAGAATACAATTTGCCCAATGAAAAATTGGATGGATCAGGCAAATCGATGATAATCGCATCAAAAGTTTGGGTGGCTTGTTCTAGCCATTTGGCCGCATCGTTGTTGACGATGGTGACTTTGGGATGGTTTAAGGCGTTGGCATTGAGTTGGGTCAAGGCAGAAGAAGTGCGAAACAGCTTGGTCATTTCAGGATCCAAATCGACCAAGGTAATGTGATTGACTTGTGGGTATTTCAACACTTCGCGTGCCGCAAAACCATCGCCACCACCCAAAATCAATACATCTTTCACGGTGTTTTTTTGTTCCATAATCGGCAAAACCAAGGCTTCGTGGTAACGGGCTTCGTCAATCGACGAAAATTGCAAATTGCCGTTGATGAACAAGCGCGTGTCATTGTGCCAACGTGTGACCACCAAACGCTGGTAAGGTGAGGCGCTGGAATAGACAATTGGGTCGCCAAAATAGCTTTGTTCGGCTTTGTAAGTGATTTGGTCTGCATACCAAAAACAACACAATAAAACCAACATGATGATGTTGCCACGAAAACGCAGGCTTTTATAAGATGGTAATTCGTGTTTGAAAATTTTGGCAGTGATTAAAGCCACGCCCACATTCAAAATACCAAACAACAAAGCGCTGCGAGCCATGCCTAATTTGGGTGCCAAAATCAATGGAAATAACAAAGACACCGCCAAGGCGCCCATGTAATCAAACGTCAGTACACGACTGACAATTTCTTTGAATTCGGCTTGATGTTGATGTAAAACCCGCATCACCAAAGGAATTTCCATACCCACAACCGTACCAACAATAATGACTAAACCATATAAAATGATGCGAAATGGCGCGGCAGAAAAACCAAACAAAACAAACAGTGCCAAAGCCGATATGCCGCCGATGATGCCGACAAGCATTTCGGTTTCAATAAAACGGGTGAGAGCATGCTCGTCTGAGATGTAGCGGGTTAAATGCGAACCGATGCCCATTGAGAACAAATACAGGCCGATGATGGTGGAAAATTGTAAGATAGAATCGCCTAACAAATAGCTGGCCAAAGCAGCCATGATGAGCTCATAGGCCAAACCACAGCTTGCGACAATGAAAACAGAGATGATTAAAGCGGGATTCACAGGTTTTTCCACCAAGAAAAGTGCAGGCATGCTAACACAAATTTTGATGTAAATAGCATGTAAAAGCGTCCTGTAAAATTAAAAATGTTTGAAAATTACGTATGATATGTTCATGTTTGGAATGATTGTTTTGTATACAATTGGATGTTTTTAGGCTACATTTAGTGCCAATATACTGAAATGGATGCAACGATGGAAATCGCAATTTGGCAATATTTACTGTATTTGAAATATTTTGGCGTCGCCTTAATCATGTTGGTGGTGTTTGCGGCGGTGTATACACGCATCACGCCGATTCGGGAATTGGCTGCCATCAAAGAAGGTAATGTGGCGTGTGCTTTGTCTTTCAGTGGGGCGCTGATAGGTTTTTGTATCACTTTGATTTCAAGCATGATGCAATCTGTTGGCATGCTCAGTTTTGTGATTTGGGGTGCTGCTGCGGCCGTGATTCAAATTTTGGTGTATTTTGTGGCGACGCGTTTGATACCAGATGCCGATGAACAATTGCGCAATAACAATGTGGCTGTGGGTATTTTGTTTTTGGGCTTGTCGGTATCCATCGGTATTTTAAATGCCGCTTCATTAAGTTAAAAGGAATGACATTATGGTTTTTAAATCCATTTTTGGCGGTGCGGATGTAGGTGGTTTCATCAAGAAACAATTCATTGATGTCATTCAATGGCCCAATCCTGAACCTGAAGTCTTAATGTGGCGTTTTCCGATTCAAGATGAGGAAATTCAAAACGGCGCTAGCTTAACAGTACGAGATTCGCAAGCGGCGATGTTTGTGGACGAAGGCGTGACAGCCGATGTATTTACAGCGGGTACTTATAAACTCACCACACAAAACTTACCCATTTTGACCAACTTGAAAAACTGGTCAAGAATGTTTGAGTCGCCGTTCAAGTCGGATGTGTATTTCTTCAATATGCGCCAACAATTGTCACGTCGTTGGGGCACGTCTCAGCCTGTCACCATTCGTGACAGTGATTTTGGTGCGGTGGCGGTGCGTGCGTTTGGCATGTATTCATTCCGTATTGCTGACCCTTCTTTGTTTTTCCGTGAAGTGACAGGCGTGACAGTAGAATATCGTGGCAATCAATTAGAAGAACAATTGCGCAATTTGGCTGTGACCAATTTGGCTTCGGCGTTTGGTACTTCAGGCATTCCATTTTTGGACATGGCGGCCAATCAAGTTGGTTTGTCACACAAAATGACAGAATTGCTGCAACCTTTGTTTGCACGCATTGGTTTGTTGCTAGAAAGCTTTACCGTTGAAAGCGTGACCTTGCCTGAAGCTTTGCAAAAACGCATGGACGAGCGCATGGGTATGGGCATTATTGGCGATATGTCACGCTATACCCAATTTCAAACTGCCCAAGCCATTCCCATGGCAGCACAAAATGAGGGTGGGATTGCAGGTATTGGCGCAGGCATTGCCGCTGGTATGGGTATGGGTAATGCCATGACTCAAGCGATGATGCCCGGTATACAACAGCCTCAAATGCCTTATCAACAGCCTTATCAACAACCAACGCTACCTCAACAAACCGCAGCAGTCGGCGCGGGTGCCGCAGCAGGTGCGGCAACGGTAGGAACAGGCGGTGGCGAAGATTTAGCGAGTAAATTGATGCAACTGAAAACTTTGTTAGACCAAGGTTTGATCAGTCAGGATGACTTTGATGCTGCCAAGGCGGAAGTCATTAAAAAAATCACGGGATAACGGTAAAGGTTCAGCGTGGCTAGTTTGTTTCATACGTCTTGTCCTCAATGTGGTGCCAATGTCGAGGTGCAATCTGCTACTGCCGTTACGGTAGTGTGCGGCTCTTGTCATTCGATGTTGGTGCGAAGCGGGGAGCAATTGGCCGCTTCAGGTCGCCATTCGGTATTGTTGCAAGACTTTTCGCCTTTGCAAGTGGGCACCAACGGTTCTTACAAAGGCATGTTGTTCACTTTGGTGGGACGCTTGCAAGTGCAATACGAAGGTGGCAGTTGGAATGAATGGCATGCTTTGTTACATGACGGGCGCAGCACGTGGTTGTCTGAGTCTGCTGATTTGTTTGTGTTTACCGAACTCGAAACCGCCGCGCAAATTGGCGAATTGCCCAAATTTGAAGACATTCAAATTGGCGCCACTTGGTTTTCTTATGGACCCAAGTCTTATGCTGTGGCAGACATCCGCGAAGCCAACCGCAGCCGTTATGCTGCGGAAGGTGAATTGCCGTATATCGTGCCTGAAAATGAAGTGGCGAAAGTGGTCGATTGTCGTAGCACCGACACTTTCATGACGTTAGACTATACCAATGACAATAAGCGGCCTGAAGTATTTATTGGGCAAGGTGTTGAATTATCGGTTTTGGGTTTGCAAAATTTGCGTACCAAAGACCAAATTCAAGAAAGTGCAGGCCGCTTAAAAGGCAGCGCACAAGGCAGTAAATGTCCCAATTGCGGTGGTACGGTGCAATGGGTGACAGGTGTGGCCACGCATGTGGTGTGTCATTATTGTCAAAGTCAGATTGATTTCAGTGCAGAACAAGCGGTTGTGGTGGAAACGCGCAACATGCGCATGGAACAAGACAACGCTTTTACATTGAATCTGGGCAGCCAAGCGACGATTATGAGGCAACAATGGTGGGTCATTGGTGCGATGAAACAATCGGAAGTGGCGGGCAATGCGGCACGTTCGACTTTGTATCCTGGTAATCAACCTAAAATCTTAGTCCCTGAGGGCGATCCTTGGTGTGAGTATTTATTGTATGCGCCTGAAAAAGGTTTTTTGTGGTTGACTGAAATGTCAGGCAATCGTTGGGCCATTGCCAAGACTTTGAATACGTGGCCACAGTTACAAATGCCTTTGCGTCCTATTAACGATAACAAGCGTCCTGTAAACTTATTGTACGATTATGGTGGACAAGTGCAATATGCCGCGGGGGCATTTTATTGGAATGTGGCACCGAAAGACGTTACATATTACACAGATTTTGGTACTGAAAAGAAAAAACTGTCAGCTGCTTTGACCGCATTTGAGCAATCTTGGTCGGCTGTGACTGAAATTCCTGCTGCGGCAGTGGCTGCATGGTTTCAAAACAATCAAATTGCCAAGCCAATGGAGTTGGGTCAAGCCAATCAATTGGCACAAAATGCCTTGCGCGTTGAGGCGAGTCATTTTAATGCTGGTGCAGGAGCTGCGGCTGTCAATACGGCTTCTAATGCCGTAGGCTCTAACAAAGCCATGATTTGGCTCTTGATTTATTTGGTCTTGAATTTTCCTGCCATGCTGATGGGTTTGATGGGGGACGGCTTATTTGGTGTCATTATTGTGACCTTGATAGTGCATTGGATTTTGAAAATGATTTTTAATAAAAATACCTGAGGTCAAATAAGGAATCAATATGAAGGGATTTTTTTCTTGGGCTGCGGTAGCATTGTTGGTTGCCAGTACCAGTATCAATTATTCTATGGTTTCTACCAGTAGCACCGCTTCAAAGTCTGGTAACAGTTCAGTGGTACGCACGCCAAGCAGTGGTGGTTGGCACAAATAAGGTTGATTTATGCAGTTAGCAGGGCAACACTGCTTACTTGATGTAAGTGGTATCGATATTGAATGGGCAAAAGATGCTGTACGCATCGAAGCTTTGCTGCGAGAAGTTGCACACGCAGCAGGAGCGACCATTATCAACAGCCATTTTCACACTTTTGGTGCGGGTGGTGGCGTCACTGGCGTTTTGCTATTAGCAGAATCTCATATCAGTATTCACACATGGCCAGAGCATGCTTATGCGGCTTTGGATATCTTTATGTGTGGGTCACATCAAATTGAATTGGCATTGTGTTTGCTTAAGAGCAAAATGCAGTCTGATTTCATTAATATCAATATGATTAATCGCGGTCTTCCAACAAACTTAAATTAATTTTTTTATGACATTAATATTTAATTAATAAGATGATTAGATGATTAGATGATTAGATGATTAGATGATTAGATGATTAATTCTTGAATAAAAACAGATGGTGATGTGAATTATATGGCCGAAATTTGACTATTTTTAATTGATTTAAGTCATATTTTGAAAAGGCTATTTTAGAAAGTTGTTTTTCAGTCAAAATGCCAATGGTTTTAAAAAATTAAATATGCATATAATATAAATTATTTGTCAATTAAAAACAATAAGTTGAATTTATTTTGGAACTTTTAAGTGCGATTTTTCAAAAGTGTTGATATGTTGTTAATGGGTAATCATCTGTAAATTATTTGATATAAATCAAATTTTTGCCTATGATTCATCGCTCTTGTATTGTTCATATATGCATAAGTTTTTCGAGCTAGAAAAATCATAAAGAATCCAAATGGCCCCATAGATGAAATGGTTGGATCCATTTTATCGAATGCCGACAAGTGTAGATTAAAAACACCCACAAAAAAATAGTAATGACACTGATGTATTGAGTGGCTAAGTGTCTTTGCTTTTTCTTGAAACTATGATTGCGTATGAATTTTAAACAAGTCTTTGTTTTTTATAAATTATGGAGTAGTCATGAAAAGTGTCTCGGGTAATGTTTATCATTTAAAGTGGAATGAGTTAATACAAGATTGGGTTGTGATTCACACAGTGGATGTGGACTCTGCTCATGGTATGACTTTATCTAAAGCATCTGTGGTTTCTGCAATGGTCATTGGTTTGGGTAGCCCTGTTGCCTATGCTTCTTCTGGCTATCAACAAAAGTCTTTATTAGAACGCCAAGGTATTAATGGCGAGCTATAGTCATTTCTGGTGTATGACGAACAAATGAAGAAGGCGTATCCTGTTGATTGATTTCCGACCAAAGATTTCAACCAACAAAAGGAATACGCCATGACTGATTCTAACCCAAATGCATTCGTACAACCACAGCAAACATTCAATGACCCATTGACCGATTTGCTGCGTCAGGGAGCCAGGGAGTTGATTGCCAAAGCAGTTGAAACCGAATTGCAGATTTTGCTGGAGCAACACTCACCCAAGAAACTTCCCGATGGTCGCCAAGCATTGGTCAGAAATGGTTATTTGCCGGAACGAACAGTGCAGACTGGCATTGGTGATGTACAGGTGAAAGTGCCGAAGGTACGAGATCGCAGTGGTGACGGTGTGTGTTTCAACAGTCAATTGTTGCCGCCTTATTTGAAACGTACCAAAAGCATCGAAGAATTGCTGCCATGGCTGTATTTGAAAGGCATTTCCACAGGTGACCACCAACAAGCTTTGGCGGCTGTATTGGGAGAGCAGGCCAAAGGCTTGTCAGCCAATACCATCAGTCGTTTGAAGCAACATTGGACGGACGAACATCGGCAATGGAGCCAGCGGGATTTAAAGGGCAAACGCTATGTGTATTGGTGGGCCGATGGCATTTACAGCAATGTGCGATTGGACGATAGACTGTGTTTGCTGGTCATCATTGGTGTGACTGATCAAGGACATAAAGAGTTGGTGGCGGTTGAAGATGGTTATCGGGAATCTGAAGTCAGTTGGTCAGAAGTGTTGATAGGCTTGCGTTTGAGGGGTTTGGAAACCAGTCCAAAATTGGCGGTCGGCGATGGTGCGTTGGGCTTTTGGAATGCCATGGCCAAGTCTTATCCAGACACCAAACATCAGCGCTGTTGGGTGCACAAAACGGCCAATGTGTTGGCAGCCGTACCCAAATCGGTACAAGGCAAATTGCGAGAGGCTTTGAAAGAAATTTGGATGGCCGAAACCAAAGAAAGTGCAGAACAAGCCTTCAAACAAACAGTGGCTCGCTTTGGTGACAAATACCCCAAAGCCATTAACAAACTGGTGAAGGATGAAGAAGAGTTATTGGCATTCTATGACTTTCCAAATGTGCATTGGACGCACATCCGCACCACCAACCCGATTGAATCCACGTTTGCTACCGTACGATTGCGTAGTAAGCGGGCTAAAAACTGCGGTTCCAGAGAAACCACTTTGGCGATGGTGTACAAATTATTGGAAACGGCCCAAAAGCGTTGGCGCCGGATTCAAGGATTCAACTTATTGACCTTGGTGGTCAACAACGTCATCTTCAAAGATGGCAAGCAGGAAGACGAGCAATCAACAGAGAAAGCGGCCTGAATGCCATACACCAGATTTGACAATAACTCATTAATGGCCGTGGTGTCACCGTAGCGTATTTGGACACAGGCACCAGCTTTGACAATAGCGCGTTTGCATTGGGAAATTATCGCCAGCAAATTACGCAAGGTTTGGCAGTGAATGCCAATGTCGCTCGAAACAGCGAGGGTCGTTTGTATTTTACCGATGACATCCGAACCAGTCAGAGCGAACATGGTACTTGGATGACTTACACCATTTTAAAGCAAGCGCCTCAAGCCAATGTTTTGGTGGGCATGTTGCAAGGTGAAGGTTTTAATGGACGTTTGGAAGACTATTACAATGCAGTGGTCAAAATCTCAAGTGAGCGTCCTGTAAAAATCATTGGCACCAGTACTGCTTGGGGCAATTACAACGATGCGTTGGTGCCTTTTAATTCATACAAAAAACAATATGATCAAATCAAAGCCAATAATGCTTTGGTTGTGTCTGCGGCAGGCAATGATTGGCCAAGCACGTTTGCATATGCGCCTTTAATTGAATACACCGCTTCTATCAACAAAAATGAAGCTTTGAAGTACCAAGGGCAGTATTACGGCCATTGGATTAATGTGACCGGCCTGAATCAAACAGCGACTGATGCGGCGGATGATATTCAGCATTGTAATATCAGTATGTATTACTGTGTTGCTGCGCCACAAGGACCAGCACTGCGTGATGAGCAAGGGGAATTCTTGCGTGATGAAGCTGGCAATATTCGCTATGGTGAATATTATGGTACGTCATGGGCGGCGCCGAATGTTACAGCGATTGCAGGTTTGGTTGAGCAGCGTTATCCATGGATGAGTGCGAAGAACATATTTGAAGTGGTGCTCGGTACTGCTGATGATATTGGTGCTGCAGGCATTGACGAGCAAACAGGTTGGGGTGCGGTAAACCGTGATGCTGCCATCGGTGGTTATGGACAATTTGCTTGGGGTCAAAGTGAATTGGACATTCCCCAAGAACAAACGGCATATTTTGACAATAACATTGGCGATGACCGCTCAGTCAGTGGGGCTGCGGGTGGTTTTGATAAAAAGGGTCGCGGTGTCTTGGTGCTCAATGGCCACAATACCTATCGCGGCAACAGCAATGTGCATGCAGGTACGGTGGTGGTCAATGGCAGCAATGTGAATTCTAGTTTTCATGTTTACCAAGATGCCAATTTGGTCGTTGGAGACGTGAAAGCTTCGGTTAAAAACTTGAACAATGCAGGCCGTGTTTCTTTGGCACATGTGAACAGTGAGCTGGATGTTTTAGGCAACTATCATGGTGAAACAGGCAGTCACATGGATGTGTATGCGCATTTGTCTGTAGCAGATCAAGTACAAATGGGTTCTGTGAACATTCATGGCAATAGCAGTGGCGAGAGTGCGGTGTCTGTGCGCCAAGCGGGCGGTGCGAATGGTTTGATTGCCAATCGCCAAGCCGAAGCCGATGGTTATTTGTTGATTGCGGTCAAAGGTGATTCCAAAGCGCAGTTTAAACAAGTCGGTCGGATTACTGCAGGAGCGTATGAATACCAATTACAACGAGGCCAAACCAATGCCAATAATTGGTATTTGAAAACAGAAGTCACCAAACCTGAAACACCTGTGGCAACCAATAGTCCATTGACACCTGAAGCCGATGAGTCGTTAGATTCTCAACCACAAACGCCACCATTGCAAAACAATGGCTCTTTGACATCCAAACCAACGGAAAGTCAGCCAGCTCAACCTGAAATCGATCAATTGCAAGATACTCAACCGCAAACACCGCCAGTGCAAAACAATGGTTCTTTGGGGTCTAATTCAGTTGCCAATGAGCCTGTGCTACCACAGACAGAAAATAAGCCTAATCAGCCTGAAAGTGGTTTGGTGGAAGCGGTGCCAAATGTTACGGATACTGATACAGAGACGGTGACAGGTAATCTTGCGCAATCGAATCAGCCGAGTCAGCCAGTACCGTCTGCCATAGTTGCTACGCCTGTATACCGTCCTGAAGCGGCGACTGTCATTGGTCATCAAGTGGCAGTGCATCAATTGTTTGATATGCATACTTTGGGTGCGCGTCGCCAATTTCAGCAGCGCAATGTGAATAATTTAGGCAATCAAAAAGACGTTTGGGTGGCTTATCGCCGTGATGATGAGCATTATGATGTGGGTGGCAAACAAGTGCGTTTGGATGCGACGTATGATGCGGTGCAAACAGGCGTGAAAATCATTGGTAATGATCATTTTCAAGTGGGCGTGACTGCCGCTTATGGTCAATATGATTCACGCAGCCGCTCTAAAATTACGGTGTATGAATCCAAAGGCAAAACCACAGCTTATGCCGCTGGTGCGTATGCAGAGTATGCACAACAACCTGATTCAGGCAAAGGCTTAAAAGTGAGTAGCCAAATTTTGTGGAATCAATTTGATCATGAACTCAATGGTGAAAATGCCGCAGCGGTAAAATATGCTGCCAAAGGCGTGAGTGTGCAAAACAAAGTATCTTATGGTTTTGAACATACCAATGCCAAGGGTTCACGCTTTAGCATACAGCCACAAGTGATGGTCGATCATCACAATATCAAAGCCAATAGCGTGACTTTGAGCGATGGGACTGAGGTGAAAACCAACAATAAGGCTTTATGGCGTGTGGGTGCGGGTGTGAAAGTACAGGCCGATATGGCTGTGGGTCAGAATTCACGCATCAAACCGTATGCTGAAGTCAATGTATATCAGCAAAATCGAAATTTATCGGTTGAAATGGACCATCATCGTGTAATATTTGATGGTCAACGTAAAGTAGTAGATACGCAAGTCGGTGTAGTGGCACAAGTAGGGGCGCAAACAGAAGTTTGGGCTGGTGCTGGTATGCAATGGGGTGACTCAGGTTATCGCAAAGCCAGCGGACAGATAGGTGTTCGTTATCATTTTTAGTCGTACAATAAATTGAGCCCATCCACTGTGGGCTCAATTTACAAAAATATATATTATTAATATCATTATGAAACATTTAGATCAAGCTTCTATTTTTGTATCCATTGCTGCATATCGGGATCCACAATTGCCCACGACTGTACGGTCTTTGTTGGAAAATGCAGATCACCCAGAACGTATTTTTATTGGTATTTTTAACCAAGTACACTTACAAAAAGACAAGGATTGTCTGGTACACAACCATCCACAAGTGTTGCAACACATTTTGGACTATACAGAGGCACAAGGCGCTTGTTGGGCGCGTGGTTATGTGTGGAATAAATTGTTAGGCGACCAAGATTTTGCCTTGCAAATTGACAGTCACAGCCGTTTTGCCGAAGGTTGGGATACGACGGTTTTAAATATGTACGCCAAATTGAAGGATGAAAATGCCATCATTACCCATTATCCTATGGGTTTGGATACGGAGAAAAATTCGTTGGATCCGCAAATGTACACGTATTTTAATGTACAAAGCTTCCGCAACACCCAATTGCCTGATGTCACTTCAGGTGCGATTGATTTGCGTCACGCGCCTGAAACGTGTTCTAAAACAGCATTTGTGGCAGCAGGTTGTATGTTTGGTGCGAGCCGTATTTTCAAGCAAGTACCATATGATCCTTACATTTATTTTCATGGCGAAGAAATTACCTATGCCGCACGTTTGTGGACGCATGGTTATAATTTGTATTTACCGAATCAGCCATTTATGTGGCATGACTATAAAAATTTAAATAAACGCCCATTGCATTGGCAAGACCACAAAGAATGGCGTTTGAAAGACATGTTGGCACAACAGCGCTGTCGTCATTTGATGCGCATTAAGGCCGTTGATGACCCACGCGCATTGCAGTATTTAGAGCATTATGGCATGGGTTTTGAGCGCAGTTTGGATGAATACCAATCTTTTTCAGGCATTCATTTTAGACGTCAATTGCTCACCGAGCGAGCCAGAAGCGGTAAGCAATACGGTTGATATTGAGTCCATAAATAAGCGTCCTGTAAACTTTACAGGACGCTTATTTTGTCTGCTCAGTTGATTAGCTGTTGACTGGTGCAAAAGCTGCATCCACTGCATCGGCAAATGCTGCCAAAGATGGAAACGCCAAATCAGGTGTGACTTCGGCTTTTGGGTCAGGTGTTGCGCCCCAACCGGGTTTGTCATGGCGGCGATTGATCCAAATTGTGTCTAAATCGACGGCTTTGGCAGGAACATGGTCGTGAAATAAAGATTGCGCCACATGCAATAATTGCGCTTTTTCAACCTCTAAATCGGTAATGCGTTCCAATAAAAATTGAAAATTGCGTGCGCTTGGCTTGTAAGAACCAATGGCTTGAGCGGTATTGATTTGGTCAAAATCCACTTGCAAATGTTGGATGCTGCCGGCAACACCTTCTTCATGCACATTTGATAAAATGATGAGTTTGTAATGTTGTTTCAAACGCTGCAAAGCTTCAGCCGAATCTGCAAACGCAGGCCATTGTGGTACGGAACGTCCTAAAGCTTGGACATCGGCATCGTTAATAGGCAAATTCAAGGTTTTGGCGGTGCGGCGAAAAGCGGCCTGTAACACTTCAGGATAAGCCAAACTTGGGTACTCAGCTTCTACAGCGGCTTCGTGATCGGCATAAGCCAATAACAAAGCCTCATCATCCAAATCGGAGCCTTGTTTTTTCGCCCAAGCTGACAACACAGCGGCAATGCCTGCTTCCCAATCAATCAACGTACCGTAAACATCAAAACTCAATGCCGAGTAAGCGGTTAAATCTAACATAAACAACCTTTCTAAATGTGTGTGAAAAGTGTTGCTGCGACAAAAAAGCCCATTCATATAGAATGGGCTGAAAAAGTTTTAACCTGTGTTGCGTAAGCCTTGGGCAATGCCGTTAATCGTGCCGTGCACCAAATTCAACGTATTGGTGCGTTCAGGCTCTGCTTTGAGCTGGTGTAATAAATGAATTTGCAGCCAATTCAAAGCATTCAAAAATGGCATGCGCAACGCCAAAGAGCGAGCCAAAGAGCGATTGTGTATCAACAATTGTTGTGAGCCCAAAATGTCTGCCAAAGCTTGGCGGCTGCGTTGGTATTCTTCTTCAATCAAGCCGAAAATGACTTGTGCTTGTTCTGCATCTTGACCCAATGAAATATACGAACGGGCAATGTCCAAATCGGTTTTGGCCAATACTTGTTCCATGTTGGATAACATCGCTTGGACGAATGCCGAATGTTTGGCTTGGTGGCGTAAAATGTTCAAAGCGTCGGGATTTTGTTCGCACACGGTTTGTACGGCGGTACCAAAACCATACCAAGCGGGCAAAATCAAACGGGTTTGCGTCCAAGAGAATACCCAAGGAATCGCGCGCAAATCTTGAATGCGCGCCAAGGTTTTGCGCGAAGCGGGGCGGCTGCCAATATTCAACGAGGCAATTGCTTCAATTGGTGTGATTTGTAAGAAGAAATCAATGAAACCTGAATGGGTAATCAATTGACGGTAATGCTTGAATGCTGCATCTGACAAGGCTTGCATCAATTCAGTATCAGGGTTTTCAGTGGTATGCGGCAATAAGCTCGCTTCCAAAGTTGCCGCCACAAACGCTTCTAAATTGCGCTGCGCATTGCCTTCATCGGTGTATTTGGCAGAAATGACTTCACCTTGTTCGGTAATACGAATTTGGTTTGCCACCGAGCCAACAGGTTGCGCCAAAATCGCTTGGTAAGAGGGACCACCACCACGACCCACGCTGCCACCACGACCATGGAACAAGCGCATTTTGACATTGTGTTTGGCAAATACTTCGACCAATTGCGCTTCGGCTTGGTACAAACACCATTGGCTGGTGACGTAACCGCCGTCTTTATTGCTGTCTGAGTAGCCAAGCATGATTTCTTGGCGATTGTCACGGCTTTGCAGCAAAGCTTGGTACCAAGGCAAGCCAAACAAATCGTCCATCACCACAATACAACCTTCTAAGGCTTCGATGGTTTCAAACAAAGGCACGATGTTTACGCGTGCGCTTGGTTTGCCATCATCGTCTACCGACAATAATCCCGATTCTTTCAACAACAAAGCCAAGCACAACATGTCGCTGACGGTTTCGCAGTTGGAAATAATCGATTGGTTGATGGCATTTTCACCAAAGCGGTTTTTAATCTCGTAAGCGGCCTGAAAAATCGCCAATTCACGCTGGGTTTCGGCACTGTAAGTGACAAAGCGGTTGAATAAAGGGCGTTGATTCGACAATTCACGCAGTAATACTTGGCTGCGCTGGGCATCGTCCAAACTTAAAAAATCTTCCAAACCTGCATGTTTGAACAAGTCGGCAACTGTATCTGCATGGTGTGCAGCGTGTTGGCGCAAATCCAATGGCATCAAGTAAAAACCAAACACCGATGCGGCACGAATCAATTGTTGCAAGCGACCTTGAGCCAGCAAACGGCTGCCGTTTTGTGTGAGTGAGTCGGCGATGGCTTCCAAATCTGCAATAAAATCTTCCACTTGTGCATAAGGCTCTAACAAGCCCACGCGCGAACCCAAAGTCAAACCCAATGAGCGTCCTGAAGCTACGAGGCGCGCCACCACGGTTGCAAGGGCTCTGCGATAAGGTTCTTCATGACGGGCACGTTCCAAATCAGGAGAGGCATCTGACAATGCACGCACCGCAGGGCTGACACGCACACGGCGGTCTGATAAAGGCAATTCTTTGTAGAGTTCAGCCAATTCATCACGGTAATGGTGAAAAATCACATCGGCTTGTTTTAAAAATGCAAAGCGCAAAGTATCGGCACTGACATTCGGATTACCATCGCGGTCGCCGCCAATCCAACCGCCAATATTCAAAATATTCGGCAATTGAATATCAGGATAAGCGTCCTGTAAGGTGCGTTGCATATTGCGATAAAGCTTGGGTAAGGCTTGTAAAAAACTCAAATTGAAATAACCCAAACCATTGCTGATTTCGTCTTCCACCGTGATTTTGAACCAACGGGTTTCATTGGTTTGCCATAAGGTCAGCAAAGTGGCGCGGATGTTCCATTCCAAATCTTCCAAATCGTGGTTGCTTAAGGTGCGAGAGCGTTGGTCTAAAATGGTGCGAATGTGGCGGTTGATGCCCAAAATGGTTTGGCGCTGTACTTCGGTAGGATGCGCTGTCAAAACCGCAGAAATTTGCGTTTCATTCAAAGCGTCCTGTAATTGTTGGCGGCTTAATTTGGGTTTCAAAGCCGCGACTGTGGCGCGCAAACTGCCTGAATGTTCCAAATCACCTTCTTGTTCGTGGCTCAAGCGGCGGCGTTCGTGATGGGCATCTTCGGCAATGTTGAATACTTGGGCAAACAAACTACATGCACGAATCAATTGTTCGGTTTGGGTGTCGTTCAGCGTCGGCAACCATGTTTTCAAAGTGCTTGCTGCGTCTTGTGTGCGCAATAACTCATTTACCACTTTTAAGACCGTGGCATCGGTTTCATGCTCTAAAACATGCAATAAAGCGCCACTTAAGAAAGACACATCGGCTAAAAGCGGTGCGTCTTTAGGGTTGCTGAGCAACGAGTGTAACAACATACCAACCATTCCTTTCAAAACGAATTGAGTCCTACAACTGATATCATCAAATTATTGTATTGATTTCAGTCTATTAGCATCTAAATTAGTGTGTTTTATCAAGGCTTAATTGTTAATTGTTTGAAATATTAAGGAATTTTTTTTTAAGGCAAGCACTTGAATTTGTCTATATCAGCCTTATCTCGTGCATCAGAGGTTGTTGCAAGTATTCTCATCAAATATGAAATATGAGAATGGCGCACTTATCATAGATTATGATTCAACGCGGATAATCCGCACTCGTTTATTTTGGAGAGTTACACATGGCTATTCGTCCTTTACATGACCGCATTGTTGTTAAACGTGTTGAAGCTGAAGAAAAAACTGCTTCTGGTATCGTATTGCCAGGTGCTGCGGCTGAAAAACCAGATATGGGTGAAGTTGTGGCTGTTGGCGCGGGCAAACGCAATGACAACGGCGAACGCCAAGCTTTGGATGTGAAAGTTGGCGACAAAGTGATTTTTGGTAAATATTCAGGCCAAACCGTGAAAATTGACGGTCAAGAATTGTTGGTAATGAAAGAAGACGAAGTCTTCGCTATCATGGGTTAATCATCATGGCAAAACGAGCACCTGCGGCTAAAAAAGCCGTTGTCACAGACACTGCGCCACGCCCATTACATGAAAATGAACAAACTGCGACTTCGGTCGCTGGTGAAAGCCAAGATACGTTTTTGTTTCGTTTTTGGGAGTTAGGTCAATTAGACGGTGGTAAGCAAGGTGTGGAAATTGGACATGACGGCGCGCCGATAGATTTGTTCGTTTTTGATGAGACCAATTTTGAAGCTTACAAAACAGGTCAACAGCATCAATACTTAGGTGGCTTTGGTATTACGGCGGCTCGCCATTTGTTCCAAATCCCATTCGATGGCAAATGGTTTTTGGCGGCTCGCCCAGTCAATCCGGATGACCAATACGAAGTCGCTTATCGCATTATGAATTTCAATTGAATATAGATTAATTTTTGGAGACGCACCATGGCAGCAAAAGAAGTTAAATTTGGCAACGACGCCCGTCAAAAAATGGTTGAAGGCGTAAACGTTTTGGCCAACGCAGTAAAAGTGACTTTGGGTCCTAAAGGCCGCAACGTGGTATTGGACCGTGCATTCGGTGGCCCACACATCACCAAAGACGGTGTATCTGTGGCCAAAGAAATCGAATTGAAAGACAAATTCGAAAATATGGGTGCGCAATTGGTGAAAGAAGTCGCTTCTAAAACCAACGACATCGCAGGTGACGGCACTACTACTGCAACGGTATTGGCTCAAGCGGTTGTGGCTGAAGGCATGAAATACGTGACTGCGGGCATGAATCCTATGGACTTGAAACGCGGTATCGACAAAGCGGTCAACGCTTTGGTTGAAGAATTGAAAGTGATTGCCAAACCAGTTCCAGAAAAATCAAAAGAAATTGCGCAAGTGGCGTCTATTTCTGCTAACTCTGACACTTCTATCGGCGACATCATCGCTCAAGCGATGAACGAAGTAGGCAAAGAAGGCGTGATCACTGTTGAAGATGGCAAATCTTTGGAAAACGAAGTAGAAGTGGTGAAAGGCATGCAGTTTGATCGCGGCTATTTGTCTCCTTACTTCATCAACAATGCTGAAAAACAAATCGCTGAATTGGATGCGCCATTTGTATTGTTGTACGACAAAAAAATCAGCAACATCCGCGAATTGTTGCCAGTTTTGGAACAAGTGGCTAAAACCAGCCGCCCTTTGTTGATCATCGCTGAAGACGTTGATGGCGAAGCGTTGGCAACTTTGGTGGTGAACAATATCCGTGGCATTTTGAAAACCGTTGCTGTTAAAGCACCTGGTTTCGGTGACCGTCGCAAAGCCATGTTGCAAGACATCGCGATTTTGACCGGTGGTACTGTGATTGCTGAAGAAGTAGGCTTGTCTTTGGAAAAAGCCACTTTGGAAGATTTGGGTCAAGCCAAACGCATCGAAGTGGGCAAAGAAAACACCACCGTGATTGATGGTGTGGGTGGCAAAGAAGTGGTTGACGCACGTGTGAAAGAAATCCGTCAACAAATCGAAGTTTCAACCAGCGAATACGACAAAGAAAAATTGCAAGAGCGTGTTGCCAAATTGGCAGGCGGCGTTGCAGTGATCAAAGTTGGCGCAGCAACTGAAGTTGAAATGAAAGAGAAAAAAGACCGTGTGGACGATGCGTTGCATGCGACTCGCGCTGCGGTTGAAGAAGGTGTGGTACCTGGCGGTGGCGTTGCTTTGTTGCGCGCTCGTTCGGCTTTGGTTGAATTAAAAGGCGACAACGCTGAACAAGATGCGGGTATCAAAATTGTATTGCGCGCGATTGAAGAGCCTTTGCGCCAAATCGTTCAAAACGCAGGCGACGAGCCTAGCGTGGTGGTAAACGAAGTGTTGAAAGGCGAAGGCAACTTCGGTTACAACGCTGGCACGGGCGAATACGGCGACATGTTGGAAATGGGTGTATTGGATCCTGCTAAAGTGACACGTTCTGCATTGCAACACGCAGCGTCTATCGCTAGCTTGATTTTGACCACTGATGCGATGGTAGCTGAAATCCCTGAAGACAAACCTGCAATGCCTGATATGGGTGGTATGGGTGGCATGGGCGGCATGATGTAATTCATGTAGCTATATGTTTAAAAAAACCTCGCTTAGGCGGGGTTTTTTATTTGTCAGTTATAATGCGTATTGAAAATCAAGCGTCCTGTAAGGAGAAGACAATGCAACGCAATGAATTGATGACGTGGATACACAACCAATTACAGGTCGATGTATTCAAAGATTACGCCCCCAATGGTTTGCAATTGCAAGGCAAAGCCGAGATTGGGCATATCACTTGTGCGGTGACAGCGAGCTTGGCGGCAATTGAAGCGGCAGTGGCTAATGGTTCGGATTTATTGCTTGTGCACCACGGCTGGTTTTGGAAAAGTGAACCGACAGTGATTACCGATTGGAAATTCAAACGCATTCAAACGGCGATGCAAGCAGGTTTGAACATTGCAGGCTACCATTTGCCTTTGGATGCGCATCCGCAATGGGGCAACAATGCACAATTGGCGCATGTTTTGGGTTTGAAAATGCAAGCACAATTTGGACATCAAAATTTGTTGGCGCAAGGCGTGTTACAGGACGCTTTGAGTTTGGCGGATTTTAATCAGCAAATTGAAACGGCTTTGCAGCGCCAACCTACTGTGATTGGGCGTCCTGAAAAACCAATCCAGCATGTGGCTTGGTGTACGGGTGGGGCGCAAGGCTTTTTTCAGGACGCGATTGATGCGGGCGTGGATGCTTATATCACGGGCGAGATTTCGGAAGCGCAATACCATTTGGCGAACGAAACTGATGTGGCGTTTATTGCCGCAGGACACCATGCTACCGAGCGTTACGGCATTCAAGCTTTGGCTAGCGCGATTGAAGTTGAGTTTGGCATAGCGCATCAATTTTTTGATGAAGCCAATCCTGCTTAAGCAAAGCCTCAGTCCAATCTTCATCACACCGCTTTATGGCGGCGTTATTGGCTTGAATGTCTAAAAAAAGGAATCAACATGCGTTTGTGGCACCATGATTTGCTGCCGTATTTACCGCGCAGCCAGCTTTTAGCACAATGGCGTGAGTTAAACAGCATTTATGCCAAAGAAGACCAACATGTGTTAATCAATTATGTTTACGAATATCCGAAAGAGGATTTGTATGCATACAGTTTGATGGTGGTTGCGCAAATGCAAGCGCGAGGCTTTCAGATTCGGGCTTGGGACAAGTATGAGGCATATTTTGCAGCTTACAGGACGCTTAAACCATCGCAATTACCTCGTCAGCCTTTTGCCAAACACCATGACGGTGCATATTTGAATGTGTGTTTTTTCAATTTGTATGAAAAGTGGGTGTGTGGGCAAAAAGATTATCCTATTGAATTGTTTGAATCTTTAAAAAATTTTTGGTTGACGAAGACCGCAGCGCAAAACAGCGATAAAGAAGTTTTTTTAAACAGCTTGCTCCGAAGTATATCTTGATTGGATTCAATGGCTTAAACTCTTAAACTGGCTTTTTTGATAAAAATTTCTTATAATACAAAAGATTAACTTTTTTAGTAGGAGTGCTCTTTATTATGATGATTTTATATTCAGGTATTACTTGCCCATTTAGCCAACGTTGTCGCATCGTGTTGTTTGAAAAAGGCATGGACTTTGAAATCAAAGACGTGGACATTTTCAATAAGCCAGAAGATTTGGCTTTGATGAATCCTTACAACCAAGTACCTGTTTTGGTAGAGCGTGATTTGGTTTTGCATGAGTCTAACATCATCAATGAATACATTGATGAGCGTTTCCCACACCCTCAATTGATGCCAGCCGATCCGATTCAGCGTGCGCGTGGTCGTTTGTTCTTATACCGTTTGGAACGTGAATTGTTCAGCCATGTACAAGTGTTGGAAAATGCAGCCAGTACCAAAAAAGAGCAAGAACGCGCGCGTGATGCGTTGACTGAAGGTTTGACTTTGATTGCGCCTGTGTTTGCCAAACAAAAATACGTTTTGGGCGAAGAGTTTTCGATGATTGATGTGTCTTTGGCACCATTGTTGTGGCGTTTGGATCATTACGGTATCAAATTGGGTAAATCGGCAGCGCCTTTACTCAAATATGCAGAGCGTTTGTTCCAGCGTGATGCCTTTATTGAAGCATTGACGCCAGCTGAAAAAGCGATGCGCCGTTAAGGAAACATCATGACGACTTCAACCAAACCTTATTTGGTACGTGCTTTGTATGATTGGTGTGTGGACAATGGTTTTACGCCACACATTGCGGTTTGGGTGAACCATTACACCCAAGTGCCGCGCCAATTTGTGCAAGATGAGCAAATTATTTTGAATATCAGTCCAAGTGCCTGCAAAGGCTTGTTGATAGACAATGAGTGGATTCATTTTGAAGCACGTTTTGGTGGTAAAGCAGAAGACATTTGGATTCCTGTTGGACATGTTTTGGGCATTTTTGCACGCGAAAACAATGCGGGCATGGGTTTTGATGTGGAAGCATATGAGCCTGAAGAGGCACAACAGCCCACAGAAGAGACCACGCCTGAAATGGCATTGTTGTCCAAATCAGAACATGCAGAAGTCACAGATGCACCACATGAGGATACAGAAAAACCTGCAAGCAGTTTCTTGAAAATCGTCAAATAAGTCAAAGTCAAAGCCGCTGATTCAGCGGCTTTTTTGATGTCTGTTAAATCATTTTATAAGTGTGGTTGCAGTTTTTGCAAAGTTTCCCACGCGCTGCGTTTGATGGCAGGATTGCGCTGCATTTTAGAAGGGTGGGGAATGCGGAACAAGCGTTCGCTACCGCACCATTCTTGCAAACGTTGCCACAAGCGTTCTTGGTTTTCAGCCAATAACAATACAGGTACTTTAGGCAACAATTGCAACTCACGTTCTAAATACGAGCGACATTGCGCAGCATGGTGTTGCTTGGCGACCAATTCTAAATTCGGTGAGCATTTGATGGCACTGGTCACATACACTTGCTGCGATGTCAGACCGATGGCTTTAATCAATTTTTGCCACATTTCCATAATCTCACCACTGAGCAAATGCCCATGGATGTCATCTTCCAAAGACGGCTGCGGCAAGACCACAATCAAGCGACAATCGCTGATTTCGTGCGCAACCAACGCTTGGCGCCGATTGGCAGACAAATCACACAATTGGCAATGGCGAATTTTGTGTGTCAAGCTGGTCAATGTGTCTTGGCTGTAATCGGCTTTGGTGCTGGTCGTTGGAGTTTTTGCGGCTGTGGTGGTGGTTTTGGGATTTTGATGCTGCGCTTGGGCAATGATGGCCAATAAATTGGCAGCACGTTGCGTGACTTTGCGTTGTACGGCTTCCGCTGGCACAGGCTTGGTTTGCGGTGCAGGTGTGGGTGCAGGTGTTTGGATGGGAATGGCTTGGGCAGCTTTGGGAGTAGGACGCTGCTGTAAAGCGTCCTGTAACACCGAAGTGGTCTCGATTGCTAACACAGGTGCAGCAGTAGACACAACAGTCATCGCATGCTCAGGCGCATCGCAAACATAAGCCTCATGACTGAGCCACATTGGACCTAAACCCAATGCTTGGTGCAAATGTATGTGTTGCCCACTTAACATGACCACTCCAAAATCAAAGCATCTTCACGCCCTTCGTCACAAACATAATATGCGCGGCGAATGGCAATTTGTTGAAAGCCTAAAGAGGCATAAGCGCATTGAGCGGTGCGATTGCTGGCGCGCACTTCCAAGAAAATGCGTTGGTTGTGTTGCTGCAAATAGGCAATCAATTGCTTGGCCAAACCTTGGCGGCGAAAAGTGACAGCGGTATTGATTAAATAAATTTCCGCTTCTGCAAACAAACTTTTGCTCACTAGCATAGCGACAATGTGACCATCGTGTTCTATGACATCGATACTGTCTTGCGCTAAGCTTTGTTGCAATTGCTTGAGCGTCCATGGATGTGGGTTACAGGCCGCTTCTAATGCCGCCAATTGTGGCAAATCATCACCGTTTGCAGGGCGCATCAACATGTTTTGCGAGCAGCTTGTTCGATGGCGGTTAAGGCGACTTTGTTGCGCACATAACGCAAATGCACGGCGCTGGCGTCGGTGGCTTCAAAACGACCGCTCAAAGCCAAATTCAAATAATCAACTGCCGTTGGCATGTCTGAGCGTCCTGTAACAGGCAATTGTTCGGCATACACATTATAAGCATTGCCGATGCCTGTGGCGGTCGTGATGCCTTCAGGCAAGGCAATGTCTTGGGCTTTACCGACCATGTCTTCGCTTAAACGCGTCAAGTTTTGCGTATTGAACCAAGCATAAAATACTTCGCCCATGCGCGCATCGCTGGCAGCCAATACATACGCTTCGTTGGTTGCCAATGAAGCGATGGCTTCCAAACAGTCGATGCCGATTAAAGGCAAATTTTGTGCCAAAGCCAAACCTTGCGCTACGCCCAAACCAATACGCAAGCCCGTGAAAGCACCAGGACCTTGTGCATACACGATGCAACCTAAGTCTTGGCGACTTAAGGATGCTTGTTTTAACAAAGCGTCTAAAGCGGGTAAAATCAAGGCAGATTGTTTGGTACCGACTTCTTCATGGTGTGACCATGTTTGACCTTGTGAAAAAATGGCCAAAGATAGGTACGAAGTAGAAGTGTCTATTGCCAATACGGGGCGGGAAAAATCAGCATTCATTGCAAGTTATCAGCACTACATTAAAGACATGATTATAACAGACTCAAAACCATACATAGGCAGATTTGCACCCAGTCCTACAGGACGCTTGCACATTGGTTCATTGTTAACTGCGGTGGCATCGTTTCTAGATGCCCGTTTTCACCAAGGCACTTGGTTGGTGCGCATGGAGGATTTGGACCCACCGCGTGAAATGGCAGGCGCTGCGGACGATATTTTGCGCACCTTAGAAGCGTTTTCACTCATGTGGGATGGCGAGGTGATGTACCAAAGCCGACGTGATGAGGTGTACCAAGCGGCATTGGAGCAATTACAACAGCAAGATGTGATTTATCCTTGTTTTTGCAGTCGCAAAGACATTGCGGCGGCTGAACCTGTGATGGGCGTGGATGGCTGGGTGTATCCGCGGCGTTGTGAAGATGCGAGTTTGCGCAAGGTCAAGGTGGACAAACAAGCTGCGTGGCGGGTGCGTGTGCCTGATGCGGTGTTTGGGTTTGATGATGCGATTGTGGGGCATTATGAACAGAATTTGGCGCAGCAAGTGGGCGATTTTGTGTTGAAACGTGCCGATGGTTGGTGGGCGTATCAATTGGCGGTGGTCATGGATGATGCAGAACAAGGCATGACGCATGTGGTGCGTGGGCAAGATTTGTTGGTGTCTACGCCTCGTCAATTGTATTTGCAGCAATTATTAGGCTTGCCTCAGCCGCATTATGCCCATCTGCCTTTGCTCACCAATGCAGAGGGAGAAAAGTGGTCTAAGCAAACTTTGGCACCTGCTTTGAATCAGCAAAATAAAGAAGTTTTGATGAATCAAGTCTTGGATATTTTAGGACTGCCTAAGCGTCCTGAAAGCCAGATGTCGTGTGAACAATTGTTGCAATGGGCAACGTTGTATTGGGATATGAGTCAGGTGCGTCCTGAAGCGAGAGTGGTGGTGTAAAATTGCGTCATGGAACTTGAAATATCTTTGTCACCTCTCATATTCTATTGAGTATAAGCAAATTTATTTTTGTGTGAGGAGTGGGCAAATGAGCAAATTGGCGATGTTACTGCGTGCGGTCGGTCGCAATCCCGAATCCAAAGCGGCGGCTTTGGCGACTGCCGCGACAACAGGGATTGCAGTGGCCAAATTTTTAGGTCGGCGTTCGATTTATGGGGCTGTTGCTGGCGTGGGTGTGAGTTTGATTGCCAAAAAAATGGCCAAAAAAAGTTTGCAGCGCAAACATGCTGATTCTGCCAAAGACGTCATCATTGATCATGCGCCTTTGCAGCCCGACTCGAATGCACCTAAGCGCAAACCTTAATTCATGACAGTATTAAAAAACCGCCTTAATCAGGCGGTATTTTAATATCAGCCAAATAACCATGGAATCAAATAAGGCGCAATTGCAGCGCTCAAAATGCCATTGAAAATCAAGCCCAAGGTGGCGTAAGCAGCGTATTCAGGACCTTTTTGCCATGCGGCATTGATGCCCAGTGCATGTGAAGCCGAACCCAATGCCAAGCCTTGTGCGCTGATGCGGCGAATGCGTGCAATTTCCAGCAATTTAAAGCCAATAATTTGTCCAACCAAACCTGCAAAAATGACACCAACCGCAGTAATGGCAGGAATGGCGCTCAAGCTTTGGGTGATTTCCAAGGCAATGGGATTGGTCACTGATTTGGCTGCCAAAGACAGTGCCACAATGTCCGATGCGCCAAATATTTTCGCCAGCCAAACACCTGAAACCAAGCCAACCATCGCACCGATGAATTGTGAAACCGTAATCGGCAGCCACAATTTGATGATTTTGTCGCGTCTTTGATACAAAGGTACTGCCAAAACCACTACCGCAGGCTTGAGCCAAAACGCCACCATGTCGGCACCTGCTTGAAAATGGCTGTAATCAATGTTGAGCAATTTCAAATAGGCAATCAACACCACCGTACAAGTCAAAATCGGCGGCAGCCACACGCTGCCTGAAGTTTTGCGCAACCACAACGCAAATTGGTACACCGCTAAAATCGTGAACAACATCCACAAAGGTTGGGTTAAGAAGCTCATGAACGCTCCTTAGGTGCCAACAATTGTTCTATCCAACCGACCACCCAAATCAGCAAAACCGAGCTCAATACGCTGGCGCCCAAAAGTGCAAAAAAATCTTGTTGAATCAAGTCCAAATGGGTAATCAATGCCACGCAAGGCGGAATCAAAAACAAAGCCAAATGTTGCATTAAAAAGTCGGTAATCGTCGTCAATTCTTCTATTTTGACCCAATTCCATTGCAAAGCCAAAAACAAGGCAATCAATCCCAAAACACTGGCAGGCAATGGCCATTGGGTCAGATAAACAATGGCTTCTCCGACTGCCAAGGCAGCAGAAATCGCCAACAAGCCTTTAATCATGTTGCTCCTTTGTGCATGTATTGATTTTTTTATAGATAAACAAGCGTCCTGTAAACCTTACAGAACGTTTGTTTTATTTGATAAGCATAACAACTTTACCAAGAAGGTTGCAAATAAGCATCGGTGGCTGATTTCAATTGCACACCAAATTGACGACCTAATGAGTTGGAAAAACTGTCTTTAGGCGTGTAATTGACCATGTCAGGTGCTTTGAAAACATCGCGTGAAACGGTGTAAATGCTGCCAAACTCATCGACCAAACCCACTGTTTTGCCTTGTTCGCCCGTGTACACGCGTCCACTGAAAACATCAGGGTTTTCGGCATCTTTGATTTTGTTGCCACGACCTTCTTTGACTGCCGCCACAAATTGTTGGTGGATGTCGGTCAACATGTCTTGCCAAATTTGATTTTGTTCTGGGCTTTCAGGCGTGAATGGGTCACCCATGCCTTTGTTTTCGCCTGCTGTTTTCAAGCGACGCTCTACGCCCAATTTTTCCATCAAGCCTGTAAAGCCAAAACCACCTGAAATCACGCCTATGCTGCCGACCAAACTGGATGGATTGGCGTAAATTTTGTCAGCGGCGCTGGCGATGTAATAACAGCCCGATGCGCACACATCCTCCATCACCACGACAACGGGAATGTTTTTATTGGCAGCTTTCAAGCGGCGAATTTCATCGAAAGCGACTTTGGAAATGACTGGTGAACCACCGGGGCTGTTGGCACGCAAGATAATGCCTTTAACATTGGGCGATTTATAAGCCGCTTCCATGCCTTCGATGATTTTGGTGGCAGTGTCGTTGTTACTGTCTATCACGCCATCAAGGTCGATGACGGCAGTGTGTTTTTTAGCGATGGCACCAACATTTTTATTGCCGCCAGCCATCACGCTAATCAATATCAAGAACAACACCAACCAAACCGCGCGCCCCACCCATTTCCACAAGCTGGCGCGGCGGTTTTGTTTGTAAGTTTCAAGTAATAATTTTTCTAAAGTGCGTTGTTCCCAAGAACCTTGCTGCTCGGAGCCAACCTCTTTGAGTTCGCCATTGGGCAATCGAATTTTCATACTGTTTCAACTTTCAGGCCGCTTTGTAGCCAGTTCACAAAGCCTTGGAAATCATCCACCATGGCAACGTGTGGTGCGCTGAGTAAGGTTTCACGTGTATGTGCGCCACACAAAACGGCTACGGCATCGCAGCCTGCATTGTGTGCCATCCATAAATCATGGGTCGTATCGCCTATCATCAAACAATCTTTGGGTTCTAAACCCAATTCATCACACAAGCTTAAAATCATGTCGGGTGATGGTTTGGAAGCACATTCGTCTACGGTGCGAGTGGCTAAGAAAAAGCCTTGATTCAAGCCGACTTCTTGTAGTGCTCGGTCTAAACCACGGCGGCTTTTGCCTGTGGCTACGGTGAGCCAATAGTCTTGGCGCAAGCTGGGCAATAAGGCTTTGGCGTCTTCAAACAAACGCATCGTGTTGTCAGGATGTAAAAAGCGGCGTTTGTAAGCTTCGGCCAAGTTTTGCAATTGCAGTTCGCTGGCTGTCGGTGCCAAATATGCCATGGCTTTGGGCAATGCCAAGCCAATGATGTGTTGGGCGGCTTCATTCGATGGTGGCGGCAAATCATTGTCTTGAAAAGCGGCCTGAACGGCTTGGACGATTGTCGAAGTGGAGTCTGCTAAAGTGCCATCCCAATCAAAGATTAAGGCTTGATACGGTTTGTTCATTGCTCAAAGTTTCCAAAAACTGTTTCAAAGGTTTGGGTAAAGGTGCCAATAAATGCAAAGGCTCATCGGTCATTGGATGGGTAAATTTCAATTGATGTGCATGTAAAAACATCCGTTTTAAACCCAATTTTTGCAATTGACGATTGGCATCATAATCGCCATAGCGTTCATCTGCCGCAATTGGGCAGCCTTGAGATTGCATGTGTACGCGAATTTGGTGGGTGCGCCCTGTTTTCAATACCGCACGCATTAACGAGGCTTGACCCATGTTTTGAGGCAAGGCAAATGTTTTTAAAACATCGAAGACAGTATGTGCAAATTGACCATCGGCAGACACGCGCACCATTTTCTCGCCTTGTGCACCTGTGTATTTGAACAAAGGTTCTTTGACATGGCGAATTTTGTCTGGCCATAAGCCCATCCCCAAAGCGATATAGCTTTTGTAAGGGTGATGGTCACGCAACAATTCGTGTAATTTCACCAGACAAGAGCGTTTCTTGGCAATCATCAGCAAACCAGATGTGTCTTTGTCCAGACGGTGTACCAATTCCAAATAGCGTGCTTCAGGACGGGCTTGGCGCATTTGCTCAATCACACCAAAATTCACGCCACTGCCACCATGTACAGCCACGCCTGAAGGTTTGTTGATGACCAATAACCAGTCATCTTCATACACAATTTCAAACTCTTTGGCGGGTATAGATTTTTGATTTGATGTGTCATTTTTCACGGCGATGCGCACAGGAGGGATGCGAACGACATCGCTATCGACCAAACGGGTAGTGGCTTGAGCACGTTTTTTATTCACCCGTACTTCACCAGCACGAATGATGCGTTGGATGTGGCTTTTAGGGACGCCTTTGAGAATTTTAATTAAAAAATTGTCCAAGCGCTGACCGGCGTCCTCGTCACCTATGGTTAAAAAATTAACTAAGTCTTTGCTTATTGAAACCATCTTGCTTATAATCTTTCAGCTTGTTCGTGATAGACCTTTTTAAAACAAAATCAAAATCACAAACGGCTGTGTATTTTGAGGGCATGATAGTCATGTGTCTTCAAAAGGCGAAATTACCATTCGTCAGGCATGTTGTTAATGCGTGGCGAAACATTGATGTTAACGTATTTAAATATAAACAACAATCAATGCACTCGAATCAGCCTCTGTCGCATCTGTAACCAGTAGATGTGATTTAAGTAATTAAGTTTGACCCCTTAAGTATTTGTTTTTTCTGCTCGTAAGACGCGTCGCGCAGATGTGAGGAATCAACAAGCTTAAGCAAATAAGAAGACGGTAACCAGTTAGATTCACAAAGCGGTCGTAGATCTTCGCTTTTATGTCAACTGACACTTTAGCGCATTGCGCATTGATCTTTATAGGTGGAACTTCTTCAGGTATGGCGCTAAAAGCCATTGTCAAATACTGATTGCGTGTGCCTCGTGAGTGCATAAAACGAGGTTTTTCTTATGAAAAGAATGTTATTCAATGCAACTCAAGCCGAAGAGCTAAGGGTTGCTATTGTCGACGGTCAAAATCTGGTTGACTTGGAAATCGAGACTCTCGGTAAAGAGCAACGCAAAGGCAATATCTACAAGGGTATCATCACCCGCATCGAGCCATCTTTAGAGGCTTGTTTCATTGATTATGGTACTGACCGCCACGGTTTTTTACCCTTCAAAGAAGTTTCCCGTTCGTATTTCAAAGGTTATGAAGGTGGTCGTGCTCGCATTCAAGATGTTTTGACCGAGGGTCAAGAAGTCATTGTGCAAGTGGAAAAAGACGAGCGTGGCAACAAAGGTGCTGCTTTAACCACATTCATCAGCTTGGCAGGTCGTTATTTGGTGTTGATGCCTAACAATCCTCGTGGTGGCGGTGTTTCTCGTCGCATTGAAGGGGATGAGCGTCAAGAACTCAAAGCAGCGATGGCAGACTTAGACATTCCTCAAGGCATGAGCTTGATTGCGCGTACCGCAGGTATTGGTCGCAGCACCGAAGAATTGCAATGGGATTTAAACTATTTATTGCGCTTGTGGGAATTGATTGCCCAAGCCGGTGAAGAACACCACGACCCGTATTTGTTGTACTTGGAAAGCTCGCTGGTCATTCGTGCCATTCGAGATTATTTCAAAGGTGACATTGGTGAAGTGTTGGTAGACACTGCCGAAGTGCATGAAGAAGTGTCTCAATTTATGTCTTATGTGATGCCGAATAATTTGCATCGCGTCAAACGCTACGAAGACAGCATTCCTTTGTTTAGCCGTTTCCAAATTGAACACCAAATTGAAACGGCTTTCTCGCGTGAAGTACGTTTGCCTTCAGGTGGTGCGATTGTGATTGACCATACTGAAGCTTTGGTTTCAGTCGACGTCAATTCTGCGCGCTCAACCAAGGGTGCAGACATTGAAGACACGGCATTCAAAACCAACCGAGAAGCGGCAGAAGAAATTGCCCGTCAATTGCGTTTGCGTGACATTGGTGGTTTGGTGGTGATCGACTTCATCGACATGGAAAACCCGAAAAACCAACGCGATGTAGAAGCGACTTTGCGCGATGCTTTGCGCTTAGACCGTGCCCGTGTACAAATGGGCAAGTTGTCTAAATTTGGTTTGTTGGAGTTGTCACGTCAGCGTTTACAACCTTCATTAGGTGAATCTACACATGCCGCGTGTCCACGCTGTGGTGGCACGGGTGTGATTCGTGGTGTGGAATCTTCTGCACTGCACATTTTGCGCATCATTCAAGAAGAAGCGATGAAAGACAACACAGGGGCTGTGCATGCACAAGTGCCTGTGGATGTGGCGACTTTCTTATTGAATGAAAAGCGTTCGGAATTGTTTGGTATTGAAGAGCGTTTGGATGTGAATGTGGTGATGATTCCGAGCACCCAATTGCAAACGCCTAATTACAAAATCGAACGCATCCGCATTGACGATGCGATTGAAGACGAAGTACCAAGTTATCGCAAAGTGGACGCAGAGCCAGAACCTGCACCAATTTTAAGCACAGCACAAAAAGCCAAGATCCAAAAACCAGAACCAGCGGTGAAAGGTGTTCGCCATGACGAGCCTGCACCGGAGAGTAAGTCTAAGACTGAAGAACCTAAAAAAGGTGGTTTCTGGGCGAATTTGGTAGCTTGGTTCAAAGGTTTGTTCAGTGGCCCTAAAGCTGAAGAACCACAACCTGCGGCAGCAGCAAGCACGCCTCGACAAAACACGGCGTCGTCTGCACACACTCATCGACCGCAAAAGAAGCGCCACCAACAGCGCCGTCAACAACCTCGTCGCGATGACGACATCGACGAGATTGAAACCATCCGTCCTGAAGCGGATATTCCTGTGGACATAGAGCCAAAACCAGTTCAAGGACATCAAAAACGTCGCCAAAATCGTCGCCACCAAGGTGAGCAGACGTCGGCACAAACGATGCAAGAACTTGTGGTTGAGTCATCTTCAGCGCCGATTGCGCCAGAGACCAACGATGTGGCTACTACGGAAACCCGTACTCAGGGCAATAATCGTCGTCGCAATCAACGCCAGAAATCGCAGCCGCATCCAGAGATGACACAAGGCGCGACAGAGGCGAAAAACCAAAGTAACAATGAAAAACCTTTGGTGATTCATTTGAATGGTGAGCCTGGAGCAGAACCAGCTCAACTGGCTAAGGGCAACAACAAGCAACGTCAAGCGCGTCCGCCACGCAATGACCGTCCTGTACGTGCCAAAGATGTGATGCGTCGCATCAATGTGAAGCAAATTGCAGGTCGTGTGCGCAGTACTGCTTATACGGTATTGGTGGATGAAGGTTTGATTGTGCCAAAAGCTGCGCGCCGTCAAGAACCGCCGCGTGTACAAGCCCATTCAGGTGAAATCAATATCACTGAGATTGTGCACCATGTGCAAGATGTGGCTGCTGATGTGTTGGGCTTGCCAAAATCGGCGCCTATTGACGTTGTTAAAGCCAAACCGCAGCGTCCTGAAAAGCCAAAACCAACAGAGGCAACTGTGAGCGTCGCACCTGCAACGCCTGTGGTTGAGGTAGCGCAAGCACCTGTGGCTGAAAAAGCGGCAGAAGTGGCTAAAATCGTTTTGCCTAGTATCACTGCTGTGGTTTTAGATATCGAAGCAGTCGCGTCGCAAATTGATTTGGGTGGCTTACAATGGGTACAAACAGAGGCTGCTTTGGTAAAAGATTGGACGATGACACCTAAAGAAGTGACTGGTTTGCGTCGTTCGGATTTGCCGCAAGTGGTTGAAGCAGAAGCCATTGCGCCTGAGCAAATGCAGCTGATTGAAACCAAGTCTGAATTTTTATAAAAAATTCACTATAAAGCGTTAAAAAATGCTTGACGAGCATTGTAACTAACCTTATAATGCTCCTCTATTCCCTGATAGCTCAGTCGGTAGAGCGACGGACTGTTAATCCGCAGGTCCCTGGTTCGAGCCCAGGTCGGGGAGCCAAATTTAAAAGCCCAGCTTCTAGCTGGGCTTTTTTACGTTTGTCTAAAATTGTCATGATTTAAAGCTTGGTCATGTAGCCTAAAAATTTACAGGGCGCTGGTAAAAAGCGGCCTGTAAATTGAATGGTTATCTTAAATTTTATAATTCTCCAACGACGCTGAGATGTTGCATCTTTTGTCCCATAGGAATACTCAAAACGGTTTGTCCATCTTGTTCTGACAAATTGCACCAGTCAATCAAATGATAAAATGCATGGCGCATGATTTTGGCTTCTAAACCAAAGCGAATCGGCACATACGGTTGGATTTGTCCTTGATAATCACGCAAAATCAAACCATGTTCCGCATTCAAAATGATTTTGTCTTGGTGTGTAGTGATGCATTCGATGTATTGTCCATCTGCCAGCGTTAACAAGTTCACATCTTCAATGAACAAAGGCACGTCTTCCACGCAGATGCCGATTTTTTCGACGGGCGTTTTTAAAAAATACTCATCACCTTCCCGCCATAAAACCGAAGCAAACAAATCAATCAAACCTTGTCGGGTCATTTGTCTGCCCTCGTGCCACCATTGTCCGTTGGCTTTGATGATTAAATCCATATTGCCACAAAATGGGGGATGCCATTGATCAACGGGGGGTATGCGTTTTTCGGTTTGGGTTTGGCTGAGATAAGCGGCAGTTTGTTGTAAATTCATAAAAACCCATTTCACAAAGTAGGTTATGCTCAAGGCGTAATATTTTTTAATCCAATCAGGATAAGCCACCAGCGTCCTGAAAGCAATGCAAAGCACATACATGGATTCATTGACTCAATTGCTCACAGGTGCGGTCATTGCTGCCGCTATCGTTCCTCGTCGCCATCGACGGGCAGCATTGGCTGCAGGCGCGGCTTTGGGAACCTTGCCTGACTTGGACGTGATTCCATTAAATTTGTTAAATGACAATCCTGTCATCAAAATGACAGTGCATCGCAGCATTTCACACAGTTTATTGCTGTTGCCATTGGTCGCAATATTGATTTGGTGGTTTTGTCGCAGCAGAGTCGGCTCACGCACATCTGAAGCGCCTAAACGTTGGTTTTGGGCGATTTTTTTGGCATTGGTCACGCATCCTATTTTAGATTGTTTCAATGTTTATGGTACATGGCTCTTTTGGCCGTTTGGTGAACAAACGATTATGTGGGGCAATATGTTTGTGATTGACCCCATGTTTACTTTGCCGTTGTTGTTCGGTGCATTGTGGGCGTGGTTATGGCCACAAGCTTGGGTGAGTCAAAAAATATTGCTCAGCAGTTTGGCACTCAGTGGTTTGTATTTGGCTTGGAGCTTGGCGGCGCAAATGTATGTGTGGCAAAAAGTGGATGCTCAATTAAGCCAAATGCGTTTGGATGCTGCACCACGTTTGATTGGTGCCACGCCTTTGAACACTTTGCTATGGCAAGTGGTGGTGCAAACGCCTGATGGCGTGCTCAGTGGGGACTATTCTTTGTTACAGGACGCTGCTGATCAGCCCATTGCATGGGTTAAAGTCGAGAGTGATGTTGTAGCACTCAAAGCCGCCGAGCATTGGCAATCGGTACAGCGTTTGCAGCGTTTCAATCAAGGTTTTCAAATTGCGACGGTGCAGGATAATCAGTTAATCATCAGTGATGTGCGCATGGGACGTTACCCGAATTACACGTTTAATTTTGTCGTAGGGCAGTGGCAAAATGGACAATGGCAAGAATTAGCAATGCCAGTACAAAAACAAACTCGTGCGGATGTGCCACAAGAATGGGCGTATTTGAAACAGCGCATTTGGGGCATTCATTAAAGCATTCATATTGGCTTTGGTAAGATGAATGATTGGTGAATAATAGGGCATGTTGCCAAATAAAAAAGCGTCCTGTAAACATTTACAGGACGCTTCATCATTCAAAAAGCATTATTCAACATTCAAAAAGCATTATTCAACAGTTACAGATTTGGCCAAATTGCGAGGCTTGTCGACGTCGGTACCACGCGCCAAAGCAGTATGGTATGACAACAATTGCACCGGAATGGTGTGCAAAATCGGTGACAATACGCCGACATGACGTGGGGTGCGAATGACGTGTACACCTTCGGAAGCATTGAAATTGCTGTCTAAATCGGTAAACACAAACAATTCACCGCCACGCGCGCTGACTTCTTGCATATTGGCTTTGACTTTGTCGAGCAATTTGTCGTGCGGTGCAATCACAACCACAGGCATATTTTCGTCTACCAAAGCCAACGGACCGTGTTTTAATTCGCCCGCAGGATATGCTTCGGCGTGGATGTAAGTGATTTCTTTGAGTTTCAAAGCACCTTCCAAAGCCACAGGATAATGAATGCCACGACCTAAGAACAATGCGTCAGATTTTTTGGCAAATTGCTGTGCCCAAGTGACGATTTGTGGCTCTAAATTCAAAGCGTGTTGAATGTCGCCCGGCAATTGGCGCAATTGTTCCACATAATCGTGTTGCTGTTGCTCATTCACATGACCACGCAAAACGCCTAAAGTTACAGACAAGCCAAACAAAGCCACCAATTGCGTGGTGAAGGCTTTGGTCGATGCCACGCCAATTTCAGCACCTGCACGCGTGTAAAACACCAATTCGCTTTCGCGTGGCAAAGCGCTTTCCATCACGTTACAAATCGACAAACTGTGGGTGTGACCCAAAGATTGTGCGTATTTCAACGCTTCCATTGTGTCCAAAGTTTCGCCTGATTGGGAAATGGTCACCACCAATTGTTTTGGATTGGCAATCACGTCACGGTAGCGGTATTCACTGGCAATTTCGATGTCGGTTGGAATTTTAGCGATGCTTTCTAACCAATATTTGGCGGTCAAGCCTGCGTAATAGGAGGTGCCGCACGCCAAAATTTTGATGCTGTCGATTTCAGCAAACACTTCGGCAGCTTTTTCGCCAAAAATTTCAGGACGAAACACATCATTGATCAATACTTCAGCAGTATCTGCAATGGCTTTTGGCTGCTCGTGGATTTCTTTTTGCATGAAGTGGTTGTAAAGACCCAACTCCAATGATGCCAAAGACAATTCCGAAACGCGCACAGTACGCTCGGCAACTTGGCGGTTTTTGTCAACCAAGATATCGATGCCATTGGTTGATAATTTAGCAATGTCGCCATCTTCTAAAAACACCACGCGGCGCGTTTGAGAAATCACTGCCGATACGTCAGAGGCGATAAAGGTTTCGTTTTCACCCAAAGCCACCAACAATGGACAACCCATGCGGGCTGTAATCAATTGGTCTTGCTTGTCAGTAGCAATCACGCCAATGGCATAAGCACCATGAAAATGTTGACAAGCGGCCTGTACCGCAGCGAACAAATCACCTTGTGCAGCATGGGTGTATTCGTAATGAATGGCATGGGCGATGACTTCAGTATCGGTTTGTGAGGTGAACTCATAACCCAAAGCTTGCAAGCGTTCACGTTCGGTTTCAAAGTTTTCAATGATGCCGTTGTGAACCACTGCAATCAAGCCGCCTGAGATGTGAGGATGGGCATTCGGTTCTGTCACGCCGCCATGGGTTGCCCAGCGCGTATGACCGATACCCAACAAGCCATTCAAACCGACTTCTTGTGCTGCTTCTTCCATCAAAGCCACACGACCTGTACGGCGCACACGTTCAATGCTGTTGCCTGTATTGACGGCAATGCCAGAAGAGTCGTAACCACGGTATTCTAGGCGTTTTAAGCCATCAACTAAAAATTCCACCACATTGGTGTCTTGGCGAATGGCGCCAACAATGCCACACATAGCTGTATTCCTTAAAATTTTTTGAATGATTCAAGTAAGATGGGGTTATTTGTTTTGTTTTTCAGGACGCTTCCAATTGGCAATATTGGTTTGGCGTGCACGACCGATGCTCAAATGGTTTTCTGGGCAATCTTTGGTAATCACGCTGCCTGCGCCTGTGGTCACTAAGTTGTGGATGGTGACAGGTGCCACCAACATCGAACCTGAACCGATACGAACATGGTCACCGATGGTGGTTTTGAATTTGTTCACACCATCGTAATTGCAAGTAATTGTACCTGCACCGATGTTAGATTGGGTGCCAATTTGGGCATCGCCAATATAACTTAAATGGTTGACTTTAGAGCCGTTGCCAATTTGGCTGTTTTTCACTTCGACAAAATTGCCAATGTGAACATCGTTGCCTAATTGTGCATTAGGGCGCAAGCGTGCAAATGGGCCAATGCGAGCATCTGTGCCGACAACGCAATCGCTTAAATGGCTAAATGGTGCGATTTGGCAGCCTGAACCAATGGTAGCATTGTTCAAAACGCAGTTGGCACCAATGTGAACATCATCGCCTAAGACGCAATCGCCTTCGATAACGACATTGACATCAATGATGCAGTCTAAACCATGTTGCAAAGTGCCACGCAAATCAAAACGATTAGGATCGCGCAACGTGATGCCCGCGGTCATCAAAGCTTTCGCTTGTTCTGCTTGGTAAATGCGTTCGATTTCAGCCAATTGCAATTTGTTGTTGATGCCTGCAGCCAAATGGCTTGCACGCACAGTCATGCCATGTACGGTGACACCGTCTTGCACTGCCAGTGCAATCACATCGGTCAAATAATATTCGCCTTGGGCATTGCTGTTTTGTAAGGTGTTGAGCCATTTTTCCAATTTGGCATTGGGCAAAACCAAAATACCAGTATTGATTTCTTGAATTTGTTTTTGGTTGGCATCGGCATCTTTTTCCTCGACAATGGCACAAATACCTTGCTCATTGCGAATGATGCGACCATAGCCTTGCGGCTGCTCTAAAACATCGGTCAACAAACCGACTTCATCACCTGCCAAAGCCAGTAATTGTTCCAAAGTGGCAGCGTCGGTCAAAGGGACATCACCATATAAAATCAAAGTTTTGCCATCTTTTGGCAAATGAGGCAAAGCGCATTTCACCGCATGACCTGTACCCAATTGTTGGTCTTGGATAACCCAAGTCACAGGGCTCTGGATTTGGTCTTGTACCAATTCTTTGCCATGACCAATGACTACTTGTATAGATGCAGGTTGTAGCGATTGAGCTGTATTGATGACGTGTTGTACCAATGGTATCCCACCGATTTGATGTAACACTTTAGGAAGTTTGGAATACATGCGGGTGCCTTTGCCCGCAGCTAAAATCACAATATGTAGCAAGTCATTCATATACAGCACTTTATGGTTGTTTAATATTTAAATATGAGAAATTGATAGGATGGATTTTATGGCCAAGTCACACGCTCAGAAGCTTGCATCTGATTGGCATGAGTCATTGTATGGCGTACAGGACGGTATTGGTTGTAATTCATATTGGATGAATAAGTACCATCTTCATAATAGACTGCTTGAGACGCTGAGTGATTGGCGCGAAAACCCGTGCTACCATCGTCTTTAGTATAGGTGTTCCAGCTACAGCCACTAAGACATGCCAATAAAGTAATGTATAAGAAAATTCTGTATTTTTGCATAAATGTGCCCTGTAACTGCAATCTGTGAACCTTGGATAAGAGATTAAACAATCTAAAATCAGTGGTTATTGGGGTTGTTTGTATGAAATATATCAGTATCATGACATATTTTAGGTCGGTTCGTTAAGTGTCTTGGTATGGTTTTACTATGGCTAAAAACATTTCAGTGAGATGGAAAGATATATTTTTTTCTGCTGTGGATTAAATGCCTATATAAATTAATATCATAAAAGCTTTTTTGTTTGGTTTAGATTGCCATAATCTTTTAAAGAAGACATTTCAATATGCTCAATCTGGTGAGTCATAATAGGGAATTTACTTTATAAAATGATTTCATCATACTGGACCCAGTATAAAAGCAATATTCTTGGTGTTAAATGAATATGAAAACAGATTCAATATTGAATAACGAATGCATTTTTAATAATATTTTCAAGTAGGCAAACCACGATGAAAAAAATATGGACAATATCTATGGCAGCTTGCGCCATATTGTTGGGCGCATGTACTAGCCCACATTTGGTGACAGATGCATCAGGTAATGCTTGTCATCTGAATTATACAGAAGTTAAAGCGCAATTTGGTGAGCATTTTGCCAGACCGTGTGGGCTGGATTTGGAGTCCAGTGAGAATATTTTGCGCGTCAATCAAGAGCCTAAAGCGGTCACATTAATGGCCGATCCTCATTCTTTTGATGCCACTCATGGTATTTATACCCGTCAAGGTATCGATGAGCGCAGTCAATATTATTGGATGCTGCCATATTCTATGATGAATACCCATGGTGTTACACATTCTGCCAATATTTTGGAAGCTCGCTGGCACAATCAAGCCCGAGATGAGGTGCGTTTGTTTGTATATGACAAAGCTCAAAAAGACATGAGCAGCATCCAATTTGAAGTTGATGGGGCGGTGGTTTTAAATCAAGTGGCTACTTGGCCAGCGGAGCAAATCGATGGCAATGACAATCGTCAGTTGTCAAAGCAATATTTTGATGTGCCTTATGCAGTATTAAAACACATGGCACAAGCCCACCAAGCGAATGTGGTGTTGGGTTTTAGTGATGGCTCGGCTGAAACTTTGGTATTGGTACAGCAAGGTGAGCCTTCGAATGCTTCTGCAGGTTTGCGTCGCCTTTTTAATGCTATTGAAACCCGTTAAAAAAATCGGAATCAAGTCGATTTTGGATGCTTGAGCGATATTCAAGATATTTAAAGTGTTCACTAAAATGACATTTTTGAATGTGATTGAAAAATGCAAATATTAAATTTGAATTTTTTGATGAAACAGATGTCTGTCGGTACATTATTTATCTTGAATATCCGAACGTATTTTTCGTGTATTCAAGCACAAAAAAGAGATAAAAATGCAAATTAGCCGATTTACCGATTTGGGTTTGAAGGTTTTAATCTATCTTAGTTACCATAATATGCCCAGTACGACTATTGCGCGCATCGCAGATGATTTACAGGTTTCAAAAAATCATTTGGTCAAAGTGGTACATTTTATGGGGCAGCAGCAATGGTTGGTTACCATGCGTGGTAAATATGGTGGGATTGCCTTGGCAAGATTGCCGCAAGAGTATTTTTTGGGTGAATTGATTCGGCATTTAGAAAAAAAATATCAGCAAGAATCCATGCAAATGCGCTTAAGCGAGGTGGAATGTGGTGTTTTGCCGATGTTGCATTGTTTGCCTGAAGTGTTTCAAGAATCCTTAGAAATGTTTTATCAAAGTTTGAATCGCTATAATCTAGCGGATTTGAATCCTGCTCAATACAATGGTTTGCGTTTGAGAGCATGAAGATTGTGAGAGGGTAGTATGTTCTATAAATGTATGGGCTTGACATTAAGCTTGTTGTGCGCCAATCATGTTTTGGCAGCAGATGTACATTACAATATGGTCAATTTACAGGACGCTGCACAAGTGCAAGTGTCGCAAAATCAATTGACTGTGGTGTTGGCAATCGAATCCAAAGCCGATCAGCGTGATGCTGCCAGTCGTGACAATACGCTCAAACTGAACCGTGTATTACAAGCCATACAAGCACAAGGCGTGAAAGGTGAGTTGCTCAATCGTTCGGTCAATCAGCAATACGAATACACCAACCAATCTCATCAAGCGCGTGGTTGGATGGATGTGGCAAAAGTTCAGATTTACAGTGAAGACAGTGCCAAAATCAATCAATTGGTGGCTGCGGTACAAAAAGAGGCACGTTTGGAGTCGCAGCAATACGGCTTGACGACTGCGCTCAAACGCCAATATGTGTTGCAAGCGACCGAAGAAGCGGTGGCGAATTTTCAGCAACAAGCTCAGCAAGTGACCCAAAACCTTGGCGGCAAGCGTTATCGCATTGTCGAATTGAATATTGGTGAGGCGGGGCAATATGAAATGCAGCCACGCATGATGATGGCAAAAGGCGCTATGGCAGCAGATGCGGCACCTGTGGCGATGGATATGCCGGGTGAAACCAGCATACGCGTACAAGTCAGTGGCAAAATCCAAATACATTGATTGGTTAAAATGAGCGTCCTGGAAATGTTACAGGACGCTTTTGTATATGGAACTTGCATATATTAAAACGCCATAGCTTAGATTGAATTGGCCGATAGTGGTGTGGATGGTGGTTTGCGGTAGTATTGAAATTCAGGCGATTGCCTACATTTGAAATACCATTGAATGACGAGATAAAGAAAGTACACCATGTCAGAGAATGTTTTGTTGCAATTGCACGATGAACCACGTTATGACGCTATTGAAACGGCTTTGATTGCGCCTGCGATGAAGCAAGCCATGACAGAAGCACAAGCGGCTATCGAGGCTTTGAAGGCACAAGAGGCGGTCACTTGGGACAATACTGTGACCCGTTTGACCGATATCACTGAAACAGTGGGGCGCATTTGGGGTGTGGTGTCACATTTGAACTCGGTGGTCGATACGCCACAATTGCGCACGGTTTACAATGAATTGATGCCTGAAGTGACGCAGTTTTTCACAGCGATGTCTTTGGATATTCAATTGTATGAACGCTTTAAAACGATAGCAGCAAGCGAAGCATTTGCACAATTAACCGCAGCACAGCAAAAAAAATTGAACAATGATTTGCGTGATTTTGTGTTGTCTGGTGCAGAATTGAATGCCGAAGACCAACAAATTTTTGCTGCTTTGCAAACCGAAAGCGCGCAATTGTCTGCGCAATTCAGTCAAAATTTGATGGATGCTACCGATGCGTTTGCTTTGTATTTTGATGATGCGAGCGAATTGGCAGGTTTGCCAGAAGATACTTTGGCGATGTTTGCAGCTGGCGCACAAGCGGAAGGCAAAACAGGTTACAAAATTGGTTTGCAAATCCCACATTATTTGGCGGTGATGCAATACGCAGACAACCGTGATTTGCGTGAAAAAATGTACCAAGCATACGTGACGCGTGCGAGTGATTTGGGCGATGCCAAATTGGACAACAGCGCCAATATTCAACGCATTTTGGAAATTGCCACACAGGAAGCCAAATTATTGGGTTTTGATAATTATGCCCAATTGTCATTGGCAACCAAAATGGCAGATACGCCTGAACAAGTCATCACATTCTTGCGTGATTTGGCGGCCAAAGCCCGTCCATTTGCCGAGCAAGACAAAGCGGAAGTGTATGCGTTTGCCAAAGAGCAATTGAATCTTGACAATCCGCAGCCTTGGGATTTGACTTATATCAGTGAGAAATTGCGTGAAGCCAAATATTCATTTTCAGAACAAGAAGTGAAACAATACTTTCCGGTGAGCAAAGTTTTGGCGGGTTTGTTTGCGCAGATTGATACTTTGTATGGCATCACTTTTGCGCCAAAAACTGTCCCAACTTGGCATAAAGACGTGCGTTATTATGAATTGATGCGCGATGGCAAAGTGTTCGGTGGCGTGTATATGGATTTGTTTGCACGCGAAGGCAAGCGTGGCGGCGCGTGGATGAATGATTACCGTGGTCGCCGTGAATTGGCAGAAGGTGTGCAAACGCCGATTGCCTATTTGGTCTGCAATTTCACTCCGCCTGTGAATGGCAAAGAGTCGCGTTTGACGCATGACGAGATTTTGACCATGTTCCATGAAATGGGTCACGGTTTACACCATTTGTTGACCAAAGTAGATGAATTGGGCGTGTCAGGTATCAATGGCGTGGAGTGGGATGCGGTAGAGTTGCCGAGCCAATTCATGGAAAATTTTGTGTGGGAATTGGATGTCTTGTCAGGCATGAGCGAGCATGAACAAACGGGCGAAGCTTTGCCAAAAGCTTTGTATGACAAAATGATTGCTGCGAAAAACTTCCAAAGCGGCCTGCAAACTTTGCGTCAAATTGAATTTGGTTTGTTTGACATGATGATTTACGAGCAAGGCGCTTCTGAAACTTGGATGCAAGTGTTGGCGGATGTGCGTGCTGAAGTTGCTGTTTTGCCAACGATGCCATACAACCGTTTTGCGCACAGTTTTGGTCATATTTTTGCAGGCGGTTATTCTGCGGGCTATTACAGCTATAAATGGGCAGAGTTGTTGTCGGCAGATGCTTACAGCGCATTTGAAGAAACGGATGATGTGGCAGCGATGGGACAGAAGTTTTGGCAAGAGGTTTTGGCAGTGGGCGGCAGTCGCGATGCGATGATTTCGTTCAAGGCTTTCCGAGGTCGAGAACCACAAATTGATGCCTTATTGCGTCATAGTGGTATGTTAGTTGGTGAAGCTGCGTAAGAACGGTATTAACTTAGTCTTAAAAGTGCTATTGTGCGCGCAATAGCACTTTTTTATGGCTTAAAAATTCATGGAACATTTACAAGTTTTCAAAATTATCATTGCGCTGATGGTGTTGATCAATCCTTTGAGCGCAGCCCCTATTTTTTTAAGTCTGACGCCGTATAATTCTGCACGCGAACGTCGTAAAATTGCCCAAACAGCCTCTTTGACTGTGGTGATTGCCATTGCCTTGTTTACGATTTTGGGCGACATGATTTTGAAGGTGTTGAATATTAGCATCGGCTCATTTCAGGTCGGTGGCGGTATTTTGATTTTGCTCATTGCCATTGCGATGATGAATGCCCAACCCAACCCAACCAAACACAATCCCGAAGAAGCACAAGAAGCTGGTACGCGTAACAATATTGCCGTTGTGCCTTTGGCAATTCCAATGCTGATTGGACCTGGTTCAATTTCAACGGTGATTATTTATTCATCGACAGCAAGCAGCTGGTGGGGCAAGGCGGAAATTATCATTGCAGGCGCAGTGGTGGCTTGCGTGTGTTATGCAGGTATGTTGGCAGCCACACAATTAAGTAAATTATTGGGTGCTACTGGCATTAATATTATTAATCGCATTATGGGCATGGTATTGGCTGCGGTGTCGATTGAAATTATTGCAGGCGGCCTGAAGAATTTATTCCCTAATTTATTTGCTTAGTTTTCAATTGTTTTGATGTTAATTGAAAACTAATTGTTACATTGTGCTTGACAGCTTTGAAAATCTTGTTTAATATGCACATCTTTCTTGGGTCGTTAGCTCAGCCGGTAGAGCAGCGGACTTTTAATCCGTTGGTCGTTGGTTCGAATCCAACACGACCCACCAAGAATTTAGATTGATTAACCAGAGCAGTCAATCAGTCAGTTTTACCGGGGTCGTTAGCTCAGCCGGTAGAGCAGCGGACTTTTAATCCGTTGGTCGTTGGTTCGAATCCAACACGACCCACCAAAATCAAAAAAGCCTGTCGAAAGACGGGCTTTTTTGTATCTTGAATTTAAAGCGTCCTGTAAATATTCTGTGTTTCTGTGCATAGGAGTGATGATGTCTACCAAACAAATCCCGATGAAAAATGGTGTAGGTGCCAGTTGCGTGGTCATTTCTGCTTTGCCTGTGGCGGATATGACGGTTTTGGATTACTTTAGCCAACGTTTTGAGCATGTGTCTTTGGCTCAATGGCAGCAGCGCTTTGAGCAAGGTGAGGTGGTGGATGCTCAAGCTCAAACCATTTTGCCAAATGCGTTGTTGGCTGATTTTTTAACTCAGAAAATTTTTTATTATCGCCATGTTCCCAACGAGGTCGCTATTCCATTTGAAGCCAGTATCGTGTACGAAAATGAGCACATTGTGGTGGCAGACAAACCCCATTTTTTGCCAGTGATGCCCGGTGGCCAATATTTACATGAGACCTTGTTGGTGCGTTTGCGCATGCAATTGAATTATCCTGATTTAACGCCTGTGCACCGCATAGACAGGGAAACGGCAGGCTTGGTGTTGTTGGTGAAAAATGCATCTGTGCGTGGCGCGTATCAGGCTTTGTTTCGGGAGCGATTGGTAGAAAAACAATATGAAGCGATTGCCAAATGGCGGCCTGAATACCATTTTCCTTTTGAACATGCGTCACGTTTGGCTGAAAACGGTGATTTTTTTCGCATGGCTGAAGTGGAAGGTATGGCTAATGCCACGACAATATTGGATGTATTACAGCACAATGATGAATGGGCGCATTATGTGTTAAAGCCGATTACAGGTAAGCGCCATCAATTGCGTGTACACATGGCTGCGTTGGGCATGCCTATTTTGAATGATGGTTTTTACCCTCAAGCCAAGCCAATGTCGATGCAAGATTATGCGCAACCTTTGCAGTTATTGGCTAAGAAAATGGCGTTTATCGATCCTGTTACACAAGAAAAGTTTGATTTTTATTCTCAGCTGTCATTGTGGAACATTCATGAGATTTATTTGACTTAGTGAGTTGTTTTTATAAAAATTTAATGACAATATAGTGATAGAGGGAATGAAGGTTCATCACCAAACACACAAGGAGAATGCCAATGAAATTGGTTATGTTAAGCCAAGACACTGTTGAGGCCAGTGAACCATTTTTGCCTGCACAAGAAAAAATTGTATCAGGTCATCCGCAACAACAAGTTTGGCAGCATTACAGCAACCAAGGTCGTGTTTTTCATGCGGGCGTGTGGCAATCAGACATTGGTAAGTGGAATGTCAATTACACTGAAGAAGAGTATTGTCATATTTTAGAAGGTGTTAGCGTAGTGACGGATACATTTGGAACCTCAACCATTTTGAAAGTAGGCGATCATTTTGTGGTGCCAGCAGGATTTAATGGCACTTGGGAAGTGGTGGAGCCAACGAAAAAAATCTATGTGGTGTATGAGGAAAGTGTGGCAGAGTCTTAAAATGCCTAAGGCTTTTTAACAGGCTTTTACTGCAAAGCGCTCTGTTTTAGGGCGCTTTTATTGTGGGTGCAGAGAAGTTGGGTGTACGCAGGGTCAGAAAATCCGTTAAAATAATGCGTTAATAATTCAGGCGTCCTGTAAACTTTACAGGACGCATCTTTAACTAGGAAGCACCATGAGCGAACAAGCAAACAATCCGGTGGAAACCGAACATTTAGATGAAAACCAAATCATGGCTTTGCGCCGTGAAAAGTTGCATGCCTTGCAAGAAAGCGGCAATGCTTATCCAAACGATTTTCGTCGTGACGCTTTTGCAGGCGATTTGCAAAATGAATACGAAGCAGTGGATAAGGAAGGCTTGGTAGAGAAGGCTGTCAAGGTTAAGGTCGTTGGTCGGATGATGCTCAAGCGCAATATGGGTAAAGCCAGTTTTGCGACCATTCAAGACGTTTCTGGTCAAATTCAGTTGTACATCAACAACCAAGGTGTGGGCGAAGACGTCCATGACGATTTCAAACATTGGGACTTGGGTGACATCATCGCTTGTGAAGGCGAATTGATGAAAACCAATCACGGTGAATTGACGGTTCGTGCAGCAACTTTGCGTTTGTTGACCAAATCATTGCGTCCATTGCCTGACAAACACAAAGGGTTGGCCGACCAAGAAGCGAAATACCGCCAACGTTATGTGGATTTGATTACCAATACCGATTCGCGTGACACTTTCATCAAACGCAGTCAAATTGTGCAAACTGTACGCAATTTTATGGCGTCTGAGCGTTATTTGGAAGTGGAAACTCCGATGATGCACCCAATTCCAGGCGGCGCAACAGCCAAACCATTCGTGACCCATCACAATGCTTTGGACATGCAATTGTTTTTGCGTGTGGCGCCTGAGTTGTATTTGAAACGTTTGGTAGTCGGTGGTTTGGAACGTGTTTACGAAATCAACCGCAATTTCCGTAATGAAGGTATGTCAACGCGTCACAATCCAGAATTCACGATGATGGAATTTTATGAAGCGTATGCCGATTACACTCGTATGATGGATTTGACCGAGCAAGTGATTCGTGCGGCGTCCGAAGCGGTTAATGGTAGCAGCGTGGTGACTTATGGTGACAAAGAAGTGGATTTGTCAAAACCATTTGCACGTTTGACAATTGTTGAAGCCATCAAAGCACACAACCCACAATATTCTGACGAACAATTGCAAGACACTGAATGGTTGAAAGCCGAAATCAAAAAACACGGTGGCAAATTGCCGATGGCTGGTGGTTTGGGTTCGTTGCAATTGGCGTTGTTTGAAGAAGTGGCTGAGAGCAAATTGTGGCAGCCAACTTTCATCGTGGATTATCCTGTGGAAGTGTCGCCTTTGGCACGCAAATCAGATACCAATCCTGAAATCACCGAGCGTTTTGAATTGTTCGTGGTCGGTCGTGAGTTGGCCAATGGTTATTCAGAATTGAATGATTCAGAAGACCAAGCCGCACGCTTCCAAGCGCAAGTAGCACAATTGGCAGCAGGCGATGATGAAGCGATGCATTTTGATGCTGATTACATCCGCGCGATGGAATTCGGTTTGCCACCAACAGGTGGTTGTGGCATCGGCATTGACCGTTTGGTGATGTTGTTGACCAACGCACCTAGCATTCGTGATGTGATTTTGTTCCCACAAATGCGCCGCGAAATCTAAAAGTGTCCTGTCATGATAAAAAAGCCCTGTTTAAAAACAGGGCTTTTTGTTGTGAAAAGAAAACACTGTGTTATTCAGTTTTTTCTTTGATGGCGGTGGCTGTATTGTTCACGCCTTCTTTGGCTTGTTGACCTGCTTGACGTGCTGCTGCAGTGGCATCATCTGCCAGTTCTTTGGTTTCTTGTTTTACATTTTCAGTGGCGTTGCTGGTCGCTGTTGCTGCTTTGTCCACTTCAGTTTCCACTTCGTTACCAGCTTTTTCAGCTGCTTGATTGGCTTCTTGGACTGCATTTTCTGCGCCTTGTTTTAAATCTTTGCCCGCTTCTTTGGTATCTTGTACGGCACTATTAACCGTTTCAGATGCTTTATCTTTGGTTTCAGAAGAACAAGCGGCTACAGCGAATACGGCTGCCAAAGGCAATAACCAAAATTTCATATGAGACTCCTTTTGTGGGAATGATATTGTAAGAATATGAGAGTTTGTTTTGTACGATATGTCTCTTAGAGTAAGAGACTAAATAATAGGTTGCAGATTGTACAGTGAAGAATTGGTGAAAATTGTAGTTGTTGCAATGCATCAATTACTTAGTTATGATGATTTCGTCATAACCTAATTGCTTGAATTATTAAAATTAAATACATTGTTTGATTAACTGCTTCAGCTTGAGGAGGTTTGTATGTTGGGAATAAACGATTGGATGCGATTGTGGGGTTTGGATCCTAAGACGGGTTGGCCTGTGGTGTGGTCTGTGTGGTGGCCTTGGATGCAATCGACTGGTGCATTTAAGGCGCAGAGCGAAATGAATGTAGCAGCGGATTTGCCATATATTGAGCCAGTTGAATGTGTCGATCCATCTGTGTTTCAGATAGAGGCTGCATCTGAAAAGGATTTGGATGAGCTTGATACTCAGATTGGGTTGGCTGTTGCACCCACGGCAGAGCCTGTCAAAAAAGCAGTATCACGCAAACGTGCGCCTAAAGCCAACAGTACGCAAACACCTTTGGATTTGGGTGTTGCGGCAGTGAAGACCAAACCGATTGCCAAAAATACACGGGCGAAAAAAAAGCCAGTGGCAGCGATAACGCCTGTTATTTCAGAGCCGATAGTGCCTGTGCAAAAAACGACAGCCATCGCAGAAGAGGTGTTGATGCAAGACGAGCCTAAAAAACTGGAGGCACCTGTTTTGATGGAAGTCGATGAGGTTTCGAGTTTGGAAAACGTGGTTAAACTATCGGTTGAGCAAGCACAAAATGCAGCGCAACAAATTGTTGCAGAATCTACTTTGATTGAAAAATAACTGTGTTTTTCATGATAAAAGCGTCCTGTAAAAGTTTACAGGACGCTTTTATGCTTATAAAAACGGTGTTAAACCAAAATAGCACCAAGGTCATCGCTGGTTTTGAAAATGGCTAAAATGCCTTCGATGATGCCAACCACGCCAGGAATAAAAGTCCAGCTAAATAGCAAATACAATAATCCCATCCAAAAGCGTCCTGCACAAAATTTGTGTATGCCCAATGAGCCGAAGAACAAAGCAATAAAAATGTATAAGGCTTTGTTACAAGTATGAGGGTGATAGGCTGCGTATGAATGCATGGCGTTGAATACCGTCCTTGGAAATGTCAAAAATCTAGCGTATAGATGGGATTGGATTGTGATATTTCAATAGATTGATGCAGCTGGGTTGATTTTTTGTAAGCGTGGGCTGAAGCGTTTCAGTCCTTGTTCGCAAATAAAACCATCCAAAGCCTCATCGTGTGCTTCATTGGGAATGTGTGGACATTGTTGTATGGCAAAACCGATGCCGAGGCGCAAAGGTTGATAGGTGCGACAAAAAGACAAACTGGTATCGTAAAAGCCGCCGCCTTGACCCATGCGTATTCCTCTGGCATCGACACCCACTAAGGGCATTAATATGATGTCTAAATGTTCTATGCGACATTTTTGACCTTCGTATTGCAAAATATTCATCACACGATGGCTGTGTTTTTTTGATGCAGGGTAAGGCGTAAACCACAAGCGTCTTTGACCTTTTTGGATATAAGGCGTGTATAGCTGGCAACCTTGTTTTAAAGCGTCCTGAACCACACCGCTCAAATTCAATTCGCTGCCTACTGCCAAATAAAAGCCAATTTTTTTACCCCGTTTGAGCCATGGCTTGATGAAACGGCGTATTTGTTGTTGTGCTCGCTGGCGTTGCGCTGGCGACAGACTTAAACGCTGACGGCGCAATTGACGGCGAATCTCGGTTTTGCTTGCTGAGGTCATTGTTGCATTCCACTTTCATGATGAATAAAGGGGTAAAAATGTGATGAGATGATCTTGAGTTCCATCAGAGCCCTGAATGTTTACAGGCCGCTTGGGTTAAAGTGTGTTATTTTTGTCTGAAAAATGAATCAAAACAAGCCAGTGTCGCTCAAATCTATTGCGCCTGCATTGCAAGTCAATTTTAAAGATTGTATAATATGCGCCGCTTTTGTCTTAATTTGAAGGCAAAGCGAAAACTTATATTGACTGCCCACATCATGCGTCAAAGGGTGCTCTTTTTAAAGAGTTCTTTCGTCATGGTGTTAGTCTTAACCCTTTGAGGAAATTATTATGTCACACGTGACTATGCGTCAAATGTTGGAAGCTGGTGTTCACTTCGGTCACCAAACTCGTTACTGGAACCCTAAAATGGCTGAGTACATTTTCGGTGCACGTAACAAAATCCATATCGTGAACTTGGAAAAAACTTTGCCGATGTTCACTGAAGCTCAAGACTTTGTACGTCGTTTGTCTGCTAACAAAGGTACTGTGTTGTTCGTAGGTACTAAACGTCAAGCACGTGAAATCGTTCAAGAAGAAGCTATCCGCGCTGGTGCTCCTTTTGTTGATCACCGCTGGTTGGGTGGTATGTTGACTAACTACAAAACAGTTAAGCAATCTATCAAACGCTTGGAAGACAAATTGGTCGTGTTGGAAGGCGCTGAACAAAGCGGCTTGAACAAAAAAGAATTGTTGGATTTGCAACGCGAAGTAGATAAATTGCAACGCTCTTTGGGCGGTATCAAAGACATGAAAGGCTTGCCTGACGCTATCTTTGTTATCGACACTGGTTACCAAAAAGGTACTATCGTTGAAGCTCAAAAATTGGGTATTCCAGTAATCGCTGTTGTCGATACTAACAACAGCCCAGAAGGCGTTAAATACGTTGTTCCTGGTAACGATGACTCTGCTAAAGCGATTCGTTTGTACTGCCGTGGTATTGCTGATGCAATCTTGGAAGGTAAAGCACAATCTTTGCAAGAACTTCAAGCTGCTGCTTCTGAAGCACAAGCTGGTGAGTAATCAGTACTGATTGCAAATCATAAGAAAGGGGCGGCTCTCGCTCCTTTTTTTAAATTCAGGCCGCCTCTATGAATTTGGGCGTCCTGAAAAAATGAATACTTTTAAAGGAATGAACAATGGCTACAATTACCGCTAAAATGGTTGGTGACTTGCGTGCAGCTACTGGCTTGGGCATGATGGAATGCAAAAAAGCTTTGGTAGAAGCAGAAGGTAATTTCGAAAAAGCTGAAGAAATCTTACGCATCAAATCTGGCGCGAAAGCTGGCAAATTGGCTGGTCGTACTGCTGCTGAAGGCATCATCGTAAGTGCTATCAATGGTCAAGTAGGCGCGTTGGTAGAAATCAACTGTGAAACTGACTTCGTTGCTAAAGACGACAGCTTCAAAGCTTTTGCACAAGCTGTTGCTGAAGCGGTTGTGGCTGGTAACCCAGCTGACGTGGCTGCTTTGGCTGACGTGGCTTCAGGTGAAACCACTGTTGAAGAATTGCGTAAAGCTGTGATCGCTAAATTGGGCGAAAACATCACTGTACGTCGTTTCGTTCGTTACAACACTGAAAACCAATTGGTTGCTTACATGCACGGCGCGAAAATCGGCGTATTGGTAGACTTCGCTGGTGACGCTGAAGTGGCTCGCCAAGTGGCAATGCACATCGCTGCAGCTCGTCCACAGTGCGTATCTGCAGATCAAGTAGATCCTGAGTTGATCGCTAAAGAACGTCACATCTACGAAGAGCAAGCAGCCCAAGAAGGCAAACCTGCTGCAATCGTAGCGAAAATGGTTGAAGGCCGTGTGCGCAAATACTTGGCTGAAGTGACTTTGTTGGGTCAACAATTTGTGATGAACCCTGATGTGACTGTTGAAAAATTGTTGCAAGAGAAAAACACTTCTGTTGCTGCATTCACTGCTTACCACGTAGGTGAAGGCATTGAAAAAGCTGTTGTAGATTACGCTGCTGAAGTGGCTGCTGCTGCTAAGGTATAAGCTGATTGAAGCTTGCAACACCCTGATTCTTGGAATCAGGGTGTTTTTTTAAGTAAAAATTACCCTAATTGAGTGCAGTTGGTTTGTCAGCAATGAGTGATTGCTTTAACATTCTGCCTCAGCTTAACGTTCTTTCGTTTATTACGACTATATAAAAGGTATCATCATGGCTGAAGTCAACAATCTTCCTTACAAACGCATTTTGGTTAAATTATCTGGCGAGGCATTGATGGGTCAGGATGCATTTGGCATCAACCGTGACACCATTATGCAAATTGTTGCACAAATTAAAACTGTGGTGGACATGGGCGTTCAGGTCGCTGTTGTGATTGGCGGCGGTAATATTTTCCGTGGTATGGCACAGTCTGCCAAAGGTATGGAACGTGCAACAGCCGATTACATGGGCATGTTGGCAACAGTAATGAATGCATTGGCTTTGAAAGAAGCGTTTGAATCTATTGGTGTGAAAGCACGTGTGCAATCTGCTTTGAGCATGCAACAAATTGCTGAAACTTATACTCGTGGCAAAGCCATGCAGTATTTGGAAGAAGGCAAAGTGGTGATTTTTGGTGCGGGTACGGGCAATCCATTTTTCACAACTGATACTGCTGCTGCTTTGCGTGGTATCGAAATGAACTGTGATATTATGTTAAAAGCAACCAATGTTGATGGTGTGTATACGGACGACCCTAAGAAAAATCCAGAGGCTGTGCGTTACCAAACTGTCACATTTGACGAAGCCATCCAAAAAAACTTAAAAGTCATGGATGCGACTGCTTTTGCATTGTGCCGTGAACAAAAAATGAACATCAAAGTGTTCGGTATTTTCAAAGACGGTGCATTAAAACGTGTGGTTGAAGGTGAAGACGAAGGTACTTTGGTACATATTTAAGCATCGCTTGCCTACAATCCAAATGAATTTGAGAAGGTTTAAATAATGATTAATGAAATCCAAAAAAGCGCTGAAAGCAAAATGCAAAAGTCGCTGGAAGTGTTGAAAAACAATTTGTCTAAAGTGCGTACAGGCCGCGCTCACACTGGTTTATTGGATCAAGTGAATGTAGATTATTATGGCTCTCCAGTTTCTGTGAGCCAAGTTGCCAATATCACTTTGTTGGATGCGCGTACCATTGGTGTGAAGCCTTTTGAAAGCAAAATGGCTGCGCCTATTGAAAAAGCGATTCGCGATTCTGATTTGGGTTTGAATCCATCTTCTATGGGTGATTTGATTCGTGTACCGATGCCGATGTTGACTGAAGAGCGCCGCAAAGATTTGATTAAAATTGTGCGTGCAGAGGCGGAAGAAGGTCGTGTGGCTTTGCGCAACGTGCGCCGTGACGCTAATAATGACTTCAAAACTTTGTTAAAAGACAAAGAAGTTTCTGAAGACGATGCACGTCGTGGTGAAGATTTGATTCAAAAATTGACTGATAAATATGTTGCTGAAGTAGATAAAACATTGGCTGCTAAAGAAGCAGATTTGATGGCAATTTAATTTGAGGTTGATATGAGTGCAGACAGCACCGATACGCAACGCTTGATTCCCCGTCACATTGCCATCATTATGGATGGCAATGGTCGGTGGGCAAAAAAGCGTTTTATGCCACGAGTAATGGGGCATAAGCAAGGCGTTGATGCTTTAGAAGAGACAGTTAAAAACTGCCATGACTTGGGTGTGGAATGCTTGACAGTTTTTGCATTTTCCACTGAAAACTGGCGTCGACCTGCGGATGAAGTGGGTTTTTTAATGAGCTTGTTTTTAAAGTCTTTGAAAAAACAAATTTTGCGTTTGCACAATAAGAACATCCGCTTGCGTTTGATTGGTAGGCGCGACCGTTTGGGTGATGCAATTTGTCAAAGTATTGAAGAAGCCGAGCAATTAACAGCCCATAATACCGGCATGGTGTTTGCCATTGCAGTTGATTATGGTGGTCAGACTGATATTGTGGCTGCTGCGAATGCGGCCATTGCCAGTGGTAAGACAGTTTTGACTGAGGAAGACATTCAGAGTCACTTGGCTTTAAATGATATGCCTATGCCGGATTTGTTCATTCGTACAGGTGGTGAAACTCGTATCAGCAATTTTTTATTGTGGCAATTGGCCTATTCTGAATTGTATTTTACCGATACGTTATGGCCTGATTTTAACGCAGCCGCTTTGAATCAGGCGATTGACTCTTTTGGTCAACGTGAACGTCGTTTTGGACAAACCAGCGAACAATTACCTGTTGAAAAGCAGCGAGGTTAATTTTATGTTAAAACAGCGCATTTTAACGGCTTTGGTATTGATTCCGTTAATGGTCATTATGCTGTTTGGCGCTGGTGAAACCACATGGTTGTGGTTTTCTGGCGCCATTGCTATTTTGGCTTTGTGGGAATATACCCGCATGGTGGATATTAAAGGTTTAAGCCAAAAAATATATTTAGGTTTAACGGCATTATTCGGTTTATTCACCGTTCAAGTGGATGAATTAGCGGGATTTTGGCAAATTGTGATTTTGGCTTTTTGGTTGCTTATCGTGCCATTGTCATTGAAAAAACGCCAAAAAATAGTCTCGAGCTGGAAAAAATATGCTTTAGGTTTAATGCTAATGTTGCTATTTTGGGCGGCATTGGTTAATTTGCGTGGTTTTGGCACTTCAAGCGATGCGTGGCATTTACTGTGTGTAATGATGTTGGTATGGATTGCAGACACAGGTGCTTATTTTGTCGGTAAAAATTTCGGCAAGCGTAAACTGGCACCGACAGTGAGTCCTGGCAAAAGTGTTGAAGGCGCATTAGGCGGTATGGCATGTGTGTTGGTATATGTGACTTTTGCGCATGGAGCATTGTTGGATTTTCCATCTGGTATGGTCGCCTCTTGGATTTTGGCAGCATTCTTAACTGCCATCAGCATACAAGGGGATTTGTTTGAATCCATGTTAAAGCGTTTAGCCGGCGTGAAAGACAGCAGTGCTTTGCTGCCGGGACACGGTGGTGTGTTTGATCGCGTAGATTCATTGATTGCCGTTTTGAGTGTTTATTGGGTAGTGAGTCAGTGGGGCTTATGAAACAAATAATCAGTATTTTAGGTGCCACAGGCAGTATCGGTGACAGTACTTTGGATTTGGTACGTCGTCATCCAAATCAGTATGAAGTTTTTGCTTTATCAGGCAATACTCAGTGGCAAAAATTATTGCAATTGTGTATTGAGTTTCAGCCTCGTTATGTTGTGGTGATGGATGGGGATGTGGCTTTGCAGTTAGAGCAAGGTTTACAGGCCGCTTCTGTAACGACTGAAGTTTTGGTTGGACAAGAAGGTTTGTGTGCGGTTGCGGCTGCCACTGAAGTGACTGTGGTGATGGCTGCGATTGTGGGGGCGGCAGGATTGTTGTCGGCAATGGCAGCAGCCAAAGCTGGCAAAACCATTTTATTGGCCAATAAAGAAACTTTGGTGGTTGCAGGTGCGTTGTTCATGGATACGGTGCGTGAAAATGGCGCACGTGTCTTGCCTGTGGACAGTGAACACAATGCCGTTTATCAAGTGTTGCCAGAGGCTTTGACTCAGCAAGGTCAGGCGATAACACAGTCTTTAGAAGATTTTGGCATTCAAGGCATTATTTTGACTGCTTCAGGCGGCCCATTTTGGCAACGTGATATTGCGAGTATGTCCAACATCACGCCTCAAGAAGCGGTGAAACATCCCAATTGGTCTATGGGACAGAAAATTTCTGTTGATTCTGCTTCTATGATGAATAAGGGCTTGGAATTGATTGAGGCACGTTGGTTATTCAATGCCAAGCCACATCAATTGAGTGCTGTGATTCATCCACAAAGCGTGATTCACAGTATGGTACGTTATCAAGATGGTTCTGTTTTGGCGCAATTGGGTACACCTGATATGCGCACTCCTATTGCTCAGTGTATGGGTTTGGGGCAGCGCATTGAGTCAGGCGTGAAGCCTTTGGATTTCATGACAGTCGGTCAATTGACTTTTGCTGAACCGGACTTGAATCGCTTTCCATGTTTGCGTTTGGCTATGGCCGCATTGAGCAGTGGCGGTGATGCGCCATGCGTCCTGAATGCTGCCAATGAGATTGCTGTTGCGGCATTTTTACAACAAAAAATCAGTTTTACAGACATTGCACAAGTGGTTGAACGTGTTTTAGAACAAATGGATATTAGTATTAGCGGTGATGTTGATGCACTGTTAATGAAAGATGCTTGGGCGCGTCGCGTGGCACAAGAAATTTTATCTACGGTGTAAAGTGAGGTGGTGTCATGACTGGCTTGATTTATTTGGCTGCTTTTGTGGTGGCAATTTTGATATTGGTCAGCTTGCATGAGTTAGGTCATTATGTTGTGGCACGTTTGTGTGGCGTGAAAGTGGTGCGCTTTAGCGTGGGTTTTGGTAAACCATTTTTTATCAAAAAACGCGGAGACACTGAATGGTGTTTGGCGCCGATTCCATTGGGCGGTTATGTCAAAATGGTGGACACGCGCGAAGGTGAAGTGGCGGAAAAAGATTTACCGTATGCTTTTGACAAGCAAACACCATTAAAACGCATGGCGATTGTAGTGGCGGGGCCTTTGGTCAATTTGTTGTTAGCCGTTTTATTGTATGCTGCCAGTTTTTCGATTTTTGGTGTGACTGAGGTTAAACCGTGGGTTGGTACCGTGGCGCACAACACCTTGGCCGAGCGTGCAGGTTTCGAAGTTGGTGATCAGATTCAATCTGTGAATGGCAAAGCTGTTGCTGAGTGGATGGATGCGCAAACTGAAATGACTTTGGGTTTACAGGCCGGTAATGTGTTGGTGACTGTTAAAGATGCACAAGGTCAAGCGCAAACCCGTACTATTGTGGCGCAAGGTGAACCTGAAGCGGTAGAACAAGCGGCGCAAGGTCAAGGCATTGGTTTGATGCCGATGAAAATCAGTTCGGCTATTGGACAAGTGGTGGACGGTTCTCCTGCTCAAGCGGCAGGATTGCAAGCGGGTGACATTGTGACGCATGTCGATGGTCAAGCGATTGCCAATTGGAATGCTTGGGTGGCTGTGATACAAAATAGCCCGGGTAAAAATTTATTGTTGGATGTGAATCGACAAGGGCAGAATGTGCAATTGTCTTTGCGTCCAAATTCTGAAGATACGGGTTCACGTTTGGTGGGTAAAGCAGGTGTCGCACCCTCCATGGACCAAGCTTGGACCGAGCAAGTGCGAGTGAAGCGCGAAGTTGGTGTGCTTGAAGGCATCGATTTAGCAGCAACGCGCACTTGGGATTATTCTATTTTAACCTTGAAGTTTTTTGGCAAGATGCTCATCGGTGAGGCATCTATCAAAAGTATTTCAGGACCTGTAACCATTGGTGAAATTGCCGGCAAATCTGCCATGATGGGCTGGGAAGCTTACATTCAATTTTTGGCCATTATCAGCATCAGTTTGGGTGTGATGAATTTATTGCCAATTCCAGTGTTGGATGGCGGTCATTTGGTGTATTACTTCATCGAGTGGGTACGTGGTAAACCTTTAAGCCAGTATGTACAGCTTATGGGTTTGAAAATTGGTTTGTGCATCATGGGTTTGTTTATGCTCGTGGCCTTCTTTAACGATTTCACGCGAATTTTTGGATAAGTCTTTATGAAATTAAAATTAATTGCTGCCAGTATTGTTGGTTTAACTCTCTCTACAGCGGCTTGGGCAGTGGACCCATTTACGATTCAAGACATTCGTATTGAAGGCTTGCAACGTACGGAGCCAGCAACGGTATTTAGTTATTTGCCTGTTCAAGTGGGTGATCGCTTTAATCAAGCACAAGCACAAGCCATGATTAAAGACTTGTATGCCACAGGTTTTTTTGATGATGTGCAAATCGAAACCATGGGCAACCAAGTTTTGCTTACAGTGGTTGAGCGTCCTGTCATCACTGATTTGCGCGTTAGCGGTGGCAAAGTCATCAAAAATGACATGATTCGTACCAACTTACAAAACTTTGGTTTGGCAACGTCACAAACATTCAATGAAGTGACGATGGCGCAAGCTGTGGAAGGCTTGAAGCGTGAATATGCCAATCGTGGTAAATACGAAGCGACGGTGACACCTAAAGTGACCCGTTTAGATCGCAATCGTGTTGAAGTTGAATTGGTCATCAATGAAGGTGAAACCACCACAATCGAAAATATTGATTTTGAAGGCAATAACGAGTTTTCAGATCGTACTTTGCGCAATCAATTAAGCCATACTGAAGCGAGTATGTTCTCATGGTTTCGTAAATCCAATCGTTTTTCACAAGACAAAATGCCTGCGGATTTGGAAAGCTTGAGCGATTTTTACCAAAATCGTGGCTATTTTGATTTTAAAGTAGTCGATGCCAAAGTCGAGCCTAATCCAGCCAATAAAACCGAACTGAATATGTTAATCAGCGTGGATGAAGGTCAACGCTATCGTTTCGGGCAAATAGACATTGCTGGCGACTTTAAAGATGTGTCGGAAGAAGAATTGAAGGCTTTGAATAAAATCAAAGCAGGTAAAATTTATGAACGTACCAAAGTGATGGATTTGGTGCGCAGTGTCCAATCGACTATGGGCACACATGGTTATGCTTATACTGCGGTTGAAGTGCAGCCTCGTCCAAATGCAGCTGAAGGTACGGTTGACTTTACTTTGATGGTACAGCCCGGTCGCAAAATTTACGTGAATCAAATCAATTTATCGGGCAACAATAAAACCCGTGATGAAGTGGTGCGTCGTGAATTGCGTCAAATGGAAAGTGCGGTTTATAACCAACAAAAAATCAACCGTTCTAAAGAGCGTATAGAGTTATTGGGCTATTTTGACAATGTGCAAGTGGATGCGACGCCCGTACCAGAGTCACCAGATGAGGTGAATTTGGATGTGAGTATGTCTGAACGCTCAACAGGTTCGGTAGATTTGTCTTTGGGTTATGTACAGGACGATGGCGTGGTATTGTCTGCGGGTATTGCTCAAGAGAATTTGTTTGGTACGGGTAAAGCGGCAAGCTTGCGTTTGTCTAACAGCAGTTCATCTAAAGCCGCTGCCTTGTCGTTTACCGATCCTTATTTTACAGCCGATGGCGTGAGCTTAGGTTATGACGTGTTCTATCGTGAATACGATGCGCGTGAAGCGGAAGTCAGCAATTATAAAACCACCACTATGGGTGCTGGTATTCGTATGGGTGTCCCTGTGACCGAGTACGACCGTGTGAACTTTGGTTTCACACCTGAGTGGATGAATCTTGATTTGTATGAAGGTGCACCAGCTCGTTATCAAAACTTTGTTAACGAACATGGTGACAGCGTGTTGACCTTAAAAGGCAATATCGGTTGGGGCCGTAACAAAACCGACAGCGCTTTGTGGCCAACTCGCGGTTATATCATGCGTGCCAACTTAGAAGCTGGCTTACCGGGCGGTGATTTACAATACTACAAATTGACTCATGGTCAAACATGGTTCTTCCCATTAAGCCGTAATTTTACTTTGATGTTAAATGGTGAAGTCGGTTATGCAAATGGTTATGGCAGTACCAGCGAGTTGCCATTCTTCCAAAACTTCTATGGCGGTGGTTTGGGTTCGGTACGTGGTTTTCAAAGCAGCAGCTTAGGCCCGAAAGAGTTGAATTCATATGACAATGATTACGACTTTTTAGGTGGTAATAAAAAAGCTGTTGCCAATGCCGAGTTGTTGTTCCCATTGCCAGGTATCAAAGACCAACGTTCTGTGCGCTTGAGTTTGTTTGCAGATGCCGGCTCTATTTGGGATGGTAAAACATATCAGCGTCAAAATGGTGGTTCATACACCAGCTCATTTAGTGAGGAAATGCGTTACTCAGCAGGTGCTGCCTTTACTTGGTTGTCACCAATGGGACCATTGAAGTTCAGTTATGCATACCCATTGAACAATAAAGACAGTGATGAGTTGCAGCGCTTTCAATTCCAGTTGGGTACAACCTTCTAGAAAATTCAGAGGTACACATGCGTTTCATGTTACAAAAAGCAAGTGTAGCGTTATTGTTGATGGCGACAGCATCGGCCAGTTGGGCTGATGCTGTGCAAAAAATTGGATTCATGGATGCCGAAAGAGTCTACCGTGAATCCAAAGATGCACAACAAATCAACAATAAGTTGCAAAAAGAATTCAGTTCACAGTTTGAGCAATTACAACGTTTAGAAGTACAAGGCTTTGAGTTGCAAAAAAAAATGCTGACTGTACGCATGAGTGAACAAGAGCGTCAACGCCAGCAAGCCAAAATGGCCAGCCTGAACAAGCAATATTTGGAATTAAAGCGTACGACCGATGAGGAATATCAGTTACGCCGCAATGAAGAATTTGCTTCGATGCAGATTAAGGCCAATAAAGCTTTGGTGGAGTTGGCTAAGCAAGGAAATTATGATGTGATTGTCAAAGACGTTGTGTATGTACGTTCCGAGTTTGACATCACCGATCAATTGATTCAAATTTTAAATCGCCGTTAATTATGAAATTATCAGACATCGTGGCGCAACTAGGTGGTGAGTTGTTTGGTTCAGACCGTGAGGTCGAGCAACTTTCACCATTAGAAAGCGCCCATTCTCAAGCCATTGCCTTTTTAAGCAATCCCAAATACCAATCTCAATTACACAGTACGCAAGCTGCGGCTGTCATTGTGCATCATAAAATCACCGATATGCCTGAGCATTTGAGCATCATTCGAACGGATGACCCTTATTTGTATTTTGCCCAATTGGCATGGTTGTTCCATCCTCGTGCGCAGGCTACAGGCCGCATTCATCCTACTGCTGTGGTGGATGACAGTGCTCAAATTCCTGCCAGTTGTGAAATTGGTGCGCATGCTTATATTGGTGCTCAGACGGTTTTGGGTGAAAACTGCCGCATTTTGGCAGGTGCTGTTGTGGAACACGATTGTGTTTTAGGTGAGTCTTGTGTGATTCATCCGAATGCAACGATTTACCATGGTTGCACTTTGGGCAATCGCGTGGAAATTCATTCAGGTACTGTGATTGGTGGTGATGGTTTTGGTTATGCCCCAGTAAAAACCGATGGTTCATGGTTTAAAATTCCCCAAACAGGTGGTGTGACTTTGGACGATGATGTCGAAATTGGTTCTAATTCCACTGTCGACCGTGGTGCCATGGAAGACACTCGTATTGGCAAAGGCAGCAAAATCGACAATTTCGTACAAATTGCTCACAATTGCCAAGTTGGTGAACACACTGTGATAGCGTCCTGTACGGGTATTTCTGGCAGTACCAAAATTGGCAACCATGTTGTGATTGCTGGTGGCGTGGGTATGGCAGGGCATTTGACCATTGCGGACAAAACCTTTATTGGTGGCGGCACCAACATTACCAAATCCATTACAGAAGCAGGGCATTATGCCTCTGTGTATCCGATGCAAACGTTCAAAGATTGGAGTAAAAACGCCGTCTATATTCGCCGTTTGTCCGACATGAACAACCGCATCAAACAACTTGATCAACAGCTTACTACATTGCTCAGTGACAAGCATTCTTAAGAAGGATTTTTTACGCATGACCGAATTTGCATTGCCGATTGAAGCGCGCACTTTACAAACTTTATTGCCACACCGTTACCCATTTTTGTTGCTTGATCGAGTGATTGCATTTGAAGCCAATCAAACTTTGACAGCCATTAAAAACGTCACCATGAATGAGCCTTTTTTCCAAGGTCATTTCCCGGAATTTCCAGTGATGCCAGGTGTCTTAATTACTGAAGCCTTGGCACAAGCTTGTGGTACTTTGGCCATTTTGTCCGAAGGCGGTCGCAACGAAGACGAAATTTATTTCTTTGCTGGTATTGATAATGCACGCTTTAAACGCCAAGTGATTCCAGGTGATCAATTGGTATTTGAAGTGGAATTGGTACAAAGCAAACGTGGTATTGGCAAATTCAAAGCTGTGGCCAAAGTAGATGGGCAAGTGGCAGCTGAAGCTGAAATCATGTGCGCCAAACGCAAAGTGGGTTAGATAGGTTTAACATGACAGCAATAAATATTCATCCGCAGGCGATTGTTCACCCTCATGCGCAATTGGCAGAAGGCGTGAGCGTGGGTCCTTTCTCGGTCATTGGTCCTAATGTGAGTATCGGTGCAGGTACACAAATTGCCTCACATGTGGTGATTGAAGGCCATACAAGCATTGGACAAAATAACCGCATTTTTCAATATACCTCTCTGGGTGCGCAGCCGCAAGATAAAAAATACCGTGATGAACCAACCAAATTGATCATTGGTGACAACAATACCATTCGTGAATTTGTGACATTCAATACAGGTACGGTGACTGGTATTGGTGAAACCCGTTTGGGTAACGATAACTGGATTATGGCGTATGTGCATTTGGCGCACGATTGCGTGGTGGGCAACCACACCATTTTTGCCAACAATGCATCCTTAGCAGGTCATGTGACCATTGGCGATTGGGTGATTTTGGGTGGTTATTCTTTGGTACATCAATTTTGTATCTTGGGAGACTATTCAATGACGGCATTTGCAGCAGGCGTGCACAAAGACGTGCCACCGTATGTGATGGCGGCAGGTTATCGCGCTGAACCTAAAGGTTTGAATACTGAGGGCATGCGTCGTCGTGGTATGAATCCTGAGCAAATTGCACGTGTGCAACATGTCTACAAAATTTTGTACCGCCAAGGCTTATCATATGCTGATGCCAAAGCGCAAATTTTGGAATTGGCGCAAAGCCAAGACGAAGTGCAAGTGTTTGCCGATTTCTTTGCCGAATCCACACGCGGCGTGATTCGTTAAGTTGGGCATTATTGGATTTGAGCGTCCTGTAAACATTTACAGGACGCTTTTTTATGGCATGTGCTGATAGGGTTTAAATCTTGAGTGATTGGCAGGCAGCATGAACAATCGGTTACAATTTTCATCTGACTAGGGAATTTGCTGATGAGATGAGTGCGTAATAGTATGGTGTGAATCTTACAGGACGCTATTGACCTTTTTTACACGACAGACATTTGAAAAAAGAACAGCATCATGACACAAACAATTTATCAACATCGAGGCTTTAGTGCTTTTTTGAGTGCGAGGGTGATGGCGGTATTGGCGACACAAATTCAAGCCGTCGTGGTGGCGTGGCAAGTCTATGATTTGACGCGTGACCCTATGGCTTTGGCTTGGGTGGGTTTGGCACAATTTTTACCAATGTTGATTTTGGTGTTGCCTGCGGGGGATTGGGTGGATCGTTTTCATCGCAAAACCATTTTGGCAGTCAGTTGGAGTGTGGCATTGTTGTGTTCTGTGGCGTTGTGGTGGTTGTCGGGACATGGGCAAGCTGGGGTGAATGGGATTTATGCAGTTTTATTGGTGTATGGATGCAGCCGTGCTTTTTCAGGACCTGCTATGCAAAGCTTATTGCCGCAAATTGTGCCGCGAGACAAATTGCCACAGGCTTTGGCAACCAATTCAATGTTAATGCGCAGTGCTGCCATTGGTGGACCTTTAGTCGGTGGTTTTTTGTATGCCTATGGTGGCGCTTCAGTGACGTATGCAGTGTGTGCAGTTTGTTTTTTCTTGGGAATATTGTTGTTGCAACGGGTGGTTTTGTTTGACCCTGAAGCGGTTGAAAAAGCCATTTTAGCAGCTCACCAATCCACTGATTCGATGGTATTGCGTGTTAAAGAAGGCATGCATTTTATTCGCCATCATCCTGTGGTATTGGGTTCGATTTCTTTGGATTTGTTTGCGGTTTTGCTCGGTGGCGTGGTGGCATTGTTGCCCATTTATGCGCAAGAAGTATTGCATACGGATGCCACTGGCTTAGGAATTTTACGCAGCTCAATGGCCATTGGCGAAGTTGCTTGTGGTTTGTATTTGAGCCGTAAACCGTTTGATCGCAATATTGGGCGCAATTTGTTTGTTGCCGTGACGGTGTTTGGCGTTGCGAATTTGGTGTTTGCTTTTTCAACTTGGTTTTGGTTGTCGTGTGCGGCTTTGCTTGTGGCGGGCATGGCGGATATGGTCAGTGTGTATGTACGCAGTGCGATGATACAGCTGTCTACACCTGATTCCATGCGTGGGCGGGTCAATTCGGTGAACATGTTGTTTGTCAGTTCTTCCAACGAATTGGGTGAGTTTCGGGCAGGCAGCAGCGCGGCTTTGGTGGGGGCGGTACCTGCGGCGGTGTTGGGTGGCGTGTGTACTTTGGTGGTGGTGGGCTTGTGGCAAAAGTGGTTCCCACCGTTGCGCCATGCTGACCGTTTTAGCGATGTGGAAAAAACCAATTAAGGCGTTTGGCATAGACAGATGTGTGAGACGATGTGAAGCACTTTGGTGTACAAACAAGCGTCCTGTAAATTTGTGCAAGGCATATGGGTGTGGAACAACGATGTGAGCAGACAATTTTGGCTTCGTTTCGGTATGTTTGGTTAAATTCAGTTAAAATGGCGGATTATTGATTTGATGGTATTTGCATGAGCTCAAAACGACTACTGACAGTGGCTTTGATTGCGGGAGAGGCTTCTGGAGATTTACTTGGCGCACATTTGATTGAGGCTGTGAAGCAGCACTATCCCAATTGTCGTTTTGTGGGCATTGCAGGACCGTTGATGCAAAAAGCAGGCTGTGAGAGTTTGTATCCGCAAGAGGCATTGGCGGTGCGTGGTTTTGTCGAAGTGGTCAAGCGTTTGCCGAGCATCTTGAAAATCCGCAATGCGGTGGTGAGTCAGTTAAAACAAATGCGTCCTGATGTGTTCATTGGCATTGATGCGCCTGACTTTAATTTGGGCGTGGCTGAAAAACTCAAAGCCGCAGGCATTCCGACCATTCATTATGTGAGTCCATCGGTATGGGCATGGCGACGTGAGCGGGTGAACAAGATTGTGCATCAAGTCAATCGGGTGTTGTGTTTGTTTCCGATGGAACCACAATTGTATCGTGATGCAGGCGGCAAAGCCGATTTTGTAGGACACCCTTTGGCGCAAACATTGCCTTTGCAGCCAGATCAAGAAGCGGCGCGCCGCCAATTGAAATTGGAAGAAGCCGAGCAGGTGATTACCATCATGCCCGGTAGCCGTGTCAGTGAAATCGATTATATGGCGCCGATTTTTTTGGAAACAGTGCCGCTGATTTTGCGTGAATATCCGAATGCACAGTTTTTGATTCCTGCCGCTACCACGGCCACGCGTGAGCGTTTGGTCAAAATGCTGGAGAGTGAATATTATAAACGTTTGCCGATTCGGGTGATGTCAGCGCATGCTACTTTGGCTTGTGTGGCATCGGATGTGGTGTTGGTTGCCAGTGGTACAGCCACATTGGAAGTGGCTTTGTGCAAGCGTCCGATGGTGATTTCTTACAAAATATCCGCGCTCACTTATCGGATGGTCAAACACAAAATCAAAGTACCGCATGTGGGTTTGCCGAATATTTTATTGGGCAAAGGCGTGGTACCTGAATTGTTGCAACATGATGCGACACCGCACAAATTGGCAGGTGCTGTGATTCATTGGTTGAATCATCCTGAGCAAGTGCAAGCTTTACAGGACGACTTTACTCAATTGCACCAAACATTGCAGCTCAATACCGATGAATTGGCAGCCAAAGCGGTGCTGGAAGAAGCCAAGGTGGTGTGGTGAGTATTTGGATTACTGGGGTGGATGAAGCAGGGCGTGGTCCTTTGGTGGGCAGTGTGTTTGCTGCGGCAGTGATTTTGCCTGAAAACTATGATTTGCCGTATTTGACCGATAGCAAAAAATTGACTGAAGCGCGCCGTGATGTATTGGCGCCATTGATTCAAGAACAAGCTGTGGCTTGGTGTGTGGCGTCGGCAAATGTGGCAGAAATTGAAAGCCTGAATATTTTACATGCCACTATGTTGGCGATGACACGTGCGGTGCAAGGCTTGCAAGTGGTGCCGCAAGAGGTGTTGATTGATGGCAATCGTGTGCCCAAAGACATGCCGTATGCGGCGCGTGCGATTGTCAAAGGCGATTTGAGCGAGCCTGTGATTTCAGCAGCATCGGTGTTGGCGAAAACCGCGCGCGATGCCCAAATGTATGCGTTGGATGTTTTGCATCCGCAATATGGTTTTGCCCGACACAAAGGTTATGGAACGCCTGAACATTTGGCGGCATTGAATCAATATGGCGTTTTAAAAGAGCATCGCGTTGGTTTCAAACCCATCAAAGACATGGTGCAGCGTGATTTGTTTGGATCAAGATGAAGGCGGCCTGTAAGGATAGAAATGGAAGAGTTGTCGGTTTGGGAGGCATTGTTGTTGGCGGCGGGTTTGGGAATACAACCTGTGGGCGCAGAGCCGCCATCGAGCGCGCTGAGGCAGCATTTGCTGCGACCTGCTCGTGAGGCATTTGTCTTGCAGTCCCAAGCACAATTGCGGCAGTTTCGATGGGATGCACAAGCAGCCGATTTACAGGACGCTTTAAAACAACGTCAAGCTCAAGTGGCTTTGCCCAAATACCAATTCACTTCTGTGCAAGTTCAGGCTGTCGATGTGGTGGGGCCGGGCATGACCAATCATTTGTCTTTGTCGTTTCAAACTGAAAAAATGCCGCAACAATCGGCATGGCTGATCAAAGGTCAAACTCAATTGAGTTTGTTTGGTAAGGAAATTCAAGGTCATGGTGAAACTGTGTGGTATCCGAGTTTGGGTGGCGTACAAGGTTGGAATGACAGCACTATCGATTCTGAGCGGTGGCGTTTCAAACAGGTTTCTCAGTGGATTTTTCCCTTGCCAGATGGCTCATTGCCACGACATTTTACGGTGCAAACCCAAACCGAAAATCGCTCTTTAACGGCTTTGGCCCGTGCTAAAATTGATACCAATGATTTGCAATGTCAAAGCAGCGAGCCTTATTTAGGTCGCCAAGTACATGCCAATATCAAAGGCAAGGTGCAACAAGTCACTTGTCAGCGTTTACTGAATGGTGAACCTATTTTTGAAACCGATGTGTTGTATTTGATGGATTATCAATACCATTTACCGACGGGCGATTATTTTGCAGGCCGCCGCTGGCAGTGGCAAGTGACCGAATTCACCGGCATATAAACCACTAAAAAGCCTTGTCTATGACAAGGCTTTTTTTATTGCTGGTTTAACACCACAGATAAAATCCCTGCGGCAATCAATGGTCCAACGGGCACGCCTTTAAACACTGCCACGCCTAAGATGGTGCCGAGCAACAAGCCTGTGACCAAAATAGGCTGTCCACTCATTAAACCCACGCCACGACCACCCAACCATGCCACAAACACACCGACGACAATGGCGGCAATCATTTGCCAATTGGTCAAAATTGCCATCAAGCTTGGGATTTTCAAGCTTCCTGAAGCAATCGGTGCCAACACGCCTATGGTCAAAATGATGATGCCGACGTTCAAGCCATTTTTTTGTAAAAACGGCAAATATTGCGCCAAGGCCGTTTGTTGAAACAATAACAAAACACAAGCGGCGATGGTAATAGAACTGTTTTGGCTTAATACACCCAAGCCAATCAAAGCCACCAAAACCATAGAGCTGCTGTTAAATTGCAATACAGACATACACGCATTCTGAATTCAAAAACAAGATGATACCAAGGCGTCCTGTAATAAAACAGTGTCGCAGCATCATAGCTGCTGTTCAGCTTGATACTGCTCTAAGGCATTGGGCTTAAGCAGGTGGATTGAATGCGTCTGTACTTTCCAATAATTCAATAGCAAATGCATTGTTAGGCACAATTTTGACCCGATACAATTTTTGAAAACCTTCAGCGAGGGTGGGCAGTTGTAATTGGCGTAATTTGGCTTTGATGCCAACCACAGGAATTTTGGCTTTGCCTGCGCGTTGTTCGTTGCGTTTGAGCGTGGATTTCAAATCGGTGTCAAAATAATAACTGACAATTTCATAACCTGCCGCTTGGGCAAGTGGAATGTAGCGTGAACGTTCTTCGATGGATGGATTGGTATTGTCGATGACGATTTTGGTTTTGGATGCGATGGCGGCTTCAAAAATGACCGATTCACGGTGGCGGGTTTTGAGCATGTCCAAATTAATGCGCAAATGGCTGTGGTAAAAATAGCGTTGGTAAAACGTCGATTTGCCCGCTGCGGGAATGCCTGTGAAAATAATCAATTGCATGAATGCCCTTTATGAAATGCTTGGATGGGCAAATATTAAACCTTAATGTGAATGACACACAAAATAAAAAAGCGTCCTGTCAGTTTTACAGGACGCTTGAATCATTCAAATCGCGCTTAGCGAGAATATGCCCAATCGCGTACACAATCGGCAATCAATTGTGGGCCTTGGAAAATCATGCCGCTGTAAATTTGCACCGCTTGCGCACCCAAACGTTTTTTGGTGACCGCATCTTGTCCTGAAACAATGCCGCCCACACCAATCACAGGTACTTTGCCATCGAGTGCATGTACCAAATGTTGCAACACATATTCGCTTTGTGCGCGCACAGGCAAGCCCGACAAGCCGCCTGCTTCTTGTGCCAATGGATGATTGCCCAAAATGGATTTGTCGATGGTGGTGTTGGTGGCAATCACGCCGTCCATTTCCACTTGAGTCACCACTTCGGCAATCGCTGCGATTTCTTCTAAATTCAAATCAGGCGCAATTTTCACCGCCAAAGGCACATAACGACCGCGTTGTTGGTGGAGTTTGGCTTGTTCTTCTTTTAAGGTCGACAATAGTTTGGTCAATTCGTCTTCGCTTTGCAAGGCGCGCAAATTTTTGGTGTTAGGCGAAGAAATATTGACGGTAATATAGCTGGCGTGATCATAGACTTTGGTCAAACAAGTCAAATAATCGTCCACCGCATTTTCAATCGGTGTGGTGGCGTTTTTACCAATATTGATGCCCAAGATGCCGCGGTATTGTGCACGTTTGACATTTTCAATCAATATATCCACGCCTTGGTTGTTAAAACCCATGCGATTGATGATGGCTTGGTATTCAGGTAAACGGAACAAACGTGGTTTGGGATTGCCGTCTTGTGGGCGTGGTGTGATGGTGCCAATTTCGATAAAGCCAAAACCCAAAGCCGCCAATGCATCAATGTATTCACCGTTTTTGTCCAAGCCTGCCGCCAAACCCACAGGATTGGACAAAGACAAACCCATTAAAGTAGAGGGACATGGAATGACTTTGGGTGTGAAGCGCTTGAGCAAACCGTGGCGGTGGGCTTTTTGCAATTGTTCTAAAGTCAAATGGTGGGCTTTTTCAGCATCAAATTGGAATAATAACGGTTTGAGTAAGGAATACATACAAGGCGGCCTGAAAAACAATCTATCGGAGCCGCCATTATAAGCGATGTGGGTTTATTTGGACTTGTGTTTTTTGGCTCTAGGGTGGGTGGCATCATACACTTCGGACAAATGGCTGAAATCCAAAGAGGTGTAAATTTGCGTGGTCGAGAGTTGTTTGTGTCCTAATAATTCTTGTACTGCGCGAATATTGTGTGAGTTTTGCAAAACGTGTGAAGCATAGCTATGGCGCAACATGTGCGGGCTCAAATGGCGATCGGCTTGCTGTTTTTGTGCCCAAATGTCCAAACGAATTTGAATTTGACGGGTGCCAATGCGTTTGCCTAAGCGTGAAGTGAACAAAGCGGTTTCATCGGCGGCTGCTTGGCGTATCGGCAAATAGGCTTCTATCGCCAAACGGGCTTTTAAGCCAAGCGGCACTTGGCGCTGATGATGGCCTTTGCCGATGACGGTGACCCAACCTGCTTCCAATTGTACATCTTGTACATTCAAATCCCGCAATTCGCTCAAGCGCAAACCACAACCATACAATACTTCAAACATGGCTTGATCACGGATACCCATGGCGTCATCGTGTTGTTCACCGTGTGCAAACCATTGATTTAAAGGTTCGGCAGCAATGGCTTTGGGCAAGCGTTTGGGCGCTTTGGGCGCATTCAAGCCATCACCAATATCGGTTTGCCAATGTTCAAATTGGCGCAAATGAATGATGTATTGTTTCCAAACGCTGATTTTACGAGCCAAACTGCGCGCACTCAGACCTCGTTGGCTCAAACGCATCAAGACTTGGCGTAGATGTTGGGCGGTTAACCGTTCTTGTGCCGAATGGTTTTCAGCCAAAATGTCGAGCAATTGTTGTAAATCACGTTGGTAAGCGGTGATGGACATCGCCGATAAATTGCGTTGGCGCATGCGTTCTAAAAAGGCATCGATGTGGTTACCAAATTCGGCTAACGTGTAAGTGGCGGTCATGGTACGGCCTTAGGCTGTGCAATGTCTTATTGTGGCACGGTGTCACCGAATCAACAAATTTATACAGGACGCTGCTTGGATATAAGCAAGCGTCCTGTAAGCTTTATGCAAACAAATTTTTGAAAGCTTCAGGTGTCGGTGTGACCGTTTGTGCATCATAATCAAAAAACACCATGCCATTTTGGATGCGTGCAATGGCTTTTTGGTCGTCCGCGTGTTCAAAAATATAAACCAAAGTAAAACCTGCACGACCAATATGGGTCACACTGACATGGACGTTCAATACATCGGCGTAAAACGCTTGGCTTAAAAATTGAATCGCTGCATCTGCCATGATTAAGCCAGCGCCTTCGATGTTCATTTCACTGTAAGAAAAATGCATTAAAAAGCGCAAACGTGCTTCATGTGCCATGCGTAAAAAAGCATCGTTGCTGACGTGGTTGCCATAATTGATGTCGCCAATTTGAGCGGTCAATTGGGTGGTGAAATGGATGGTTTCAGGGATGTCAATTTTGATGCGACTCATGCAACATACTCCAATGTGTGTGTATGAAAAAGTTTGTGGTAATCTTAAGTCATGATAGTCGCAGAACGAGGGAGGTGGGAAATGTTGTACCAAAACATTTTGGTTCCTTTTGATGACAGCGAGGCGGCATTGGCTGGCTTAAAAGAAGCATGTCGGATAGGCTTACACACAGGTGCGGTGTTGCACATTGTTCATGTGATTGATTTGGCGCAATTTGTCTGGTCGGGCGCTACTTATTTGCATACGGATGAATTGGCGATTGCCAGCTCGGATGTGAGCAAAAGCATTTTCAAACGCTCGGAAAGCATTGTGGCAGAATTCCCCAATTTAAATACACATTGCACGGTTTTAGAAGCGGTTGGTGAGAAAGTGGCTTCTTTGTTGGTGCACAAATTGGAGGAGTGGGAATGTGATTTGGTGGTGATGGGAACACATGGCTTTAGCGGTGTGAAGCATTTGCTCATGGGTTCGGTGGCGCAAGATGTGATTCGTCAAGCTGGCGTGCCTGTGACCGTGATTCGTGTTGCCAGTTAAATTCAACAATCATCTTATCAAGCGTCCTGTAAAGTTTACAGGACGCTTGTGGTTTTAAGCTTGTTGGGTCGATGGTTTGATATGGGCTGTGGGTTTTTGCAAAGCGTTTAACACAGACGAAACCAAAATCAAGCCAATACCAACAAATTGGATCGCCACCAATGGCTCTTTTAATAAAAAAGCCGCCAACAATACTGCCGTCACAGGCTCAAAAATGGTCAAAGTTTGGGCTCGGGTAGCAGGCATCCATGTCAAAGCTTTGGTGTACAAAGCATATGGCAATAAAGTGCTGAATAAAGCAATGCCCAAAATCACCGCGACCAAATTCCATGAAAAATGGTGGTTTAAATGGGCAATGGCTTGATGAAAAATGGGCGTGGCGCTCATGATGATGCCGCTGATGAGGACGCTGCTGTACAAAACCAAAACGGGAGGATTGTTGTTAATGGCTTTTTTGCCCAAAACGCCATAACAAGAATAACAAAATCCTGATGCTAAGCCATAAACAATGCCCATAGGATTAATTGGTTCTTGGCTGTTCAAACACAATGCCACACCGATGACGGTTAAGCAGGTCAAACCAATGCCCAATGCGGTTAATTGCTCATCTAGCAATAAACGCGCGAGGAGCAAACTCCAAATGGGGGCGGTATAGAGCAAAGCCACGGCCAAAGCCACGCCAATTTGTTGGACGGCTAAAAAGAAAAATACCGTCATCATCATCACACCAAACACCGATTGTAAGGTGAGCATGGGCAATTGTTTCAATTGGAATTGGCGCAAACTTTTGAGAAACAAAGGGCTGATTGCCAATAAAAAAACTGCTGCTGTGGTCACACGCAAGCTGGCTACTTCCAAGCCTGAAAAGCCTGCTTGATTGAGTTTGGTGCCAAATAAACCAATAAAACCCCAGCAAGTGGCTGCCAATATAACCAAAATACAGCCTAAAGCATAATGTTGTCGCATGCGAATCAATAATGGTTGTCACAAAGAGATTTGCACTATGCCATAAGCCAGACCGATATGAAATGCCAATATGTGAAAAACAGAAATTTCAAAAAGAATGTGTTGGCAGAAGAAAGCTGTGTAAGTAGTTTAGACGTAAAAAAAAGAGCATTCTGCTGAATGCTCTTTTTTATATAATAGTGGTCGGGGCGGTGGGATTCGAACTCACGACCCTCTGCTCCCAAAGCAGATGCGCTAACCAGGCTGCGCTACGCCCCGACGGTAAACTGGGGTGGCTAATGGGGCTCGAACCCACGACAACCGGAATCACAATCCGGGGCTCTACCAACTGAGCTATAGCCACCGTAAAACGGTGTTTCAACGAAAATCGTTGAATCAAAATAAGTGGTCGGGGCGGTGGGATTCGAACTCACGACCCTCTGCTCCCAAAGCAGATGCGCTAACCAGGCTGCGCTACGCCCCGACTGTAAGGCAATCAAAAACGCCCATCAGGACGTTTTTGTAAAACTGGGGTGGCTAATGGGGCTCGAACCCACGACAACCGGAATCACAATCCGGGGCTCTACCAACTGAGCTATAGCCACCATAAAACTTTTTATTCTTGGTGCGCCCGACAGGACTCGAACCTGTAACCCCCGGCTTAGAAGGCCGGTGCTCTATCCGGTTGAGCTACGGGCGCTCTAGTGAGAACTGTCGATGCTACTGTATTCTGTGGTCGGGGCGGTGGGATTCGAACTCACGACCCTCTGCTCCCAAAGCAGATGCGCTAACCAGGCTGCGCTACGCCCCGACTGAGAAGGCAAACTATACGCACCTGTTTAAAAAGTGTCAATACATATTGTGGTTTTTATGGGGGTGATTTTGCATATCATTTTGAAACTTAATTAAATTTAAATTTAATTAGGCATATGGTTTGATTAGATATAAATGTATTTTATGAATTTGCTGAAAAAACAGTGAAATATCGAATTGAAAACCATATTCAAGGTGCGAGGATGTCGAAAAAATGGCAAAATGTCGTTTTTGCGTTAAGGCGCCACTTGCGCCATTAAGAAAGAAAACTCATGAGTGCGACTTTGATTGACGGTAAAGCAATATCACAAGATTTATTGGTACAAGTAGGCGCCAAAGTAGACGAGCGTTTGGCGCAAGGCAAGCGTGCACCCTGTTTGGCTGTGGTATTGGTTGGGGACGATGCCGCCAGTGCTGTGTATGTGAACAATAAGAAAAAAGCTTGCGAAAAAGTGGGTATCAAATCTTTGTCATACGAATATGGCAGCGATTTTACGCAAGAACAATTGCTGGCTTTGGTTGATGAGCTGAATGCAGACGATAATGTTGATGGCATTTTGGTGCAATTGCCGTTACCAAAACACTTGGATGTGCAAGAAATCATTGAACGCATTCGTCCTGACAAAGATGTAGACGGTTTCCATCCTTATAACGTGGGTCGTTTGGCGGTGAAAATGCCATTGATGCGTCCTTGCACCCCGCGTGGTGTGATGATTATGTTAGAAGCGGTGGGCGTGGATGTGATGGGCAAAGATGTGGTGATTGTTGGTGCGTCTAACATTGTGGGTCGTCCGCAAGCTTTGGAGATGTTGCTGTCGCGCGCTACTGTCACTGTTTGTCATTCTAAAACCCGTGATTTGGCGGCAACCGTTGGTCGTGCTGATATTGTGGTGGCAGGCGTGGGCATTCCTAATTTCATCAAAGGTGAGTGGATCAAAGAAGGTGCAGTGGTGATTGATGTGGGTATTAACCGTTTGGATACAGGCAAATTGTGTGGTGACGTTGAGTTTGCCGTGGCCAAAGAACGCGCGGGCATGATTACACCTGTTCCGGGTGGTGTCGGTCCGATGACGATTGCCACTTTGATGCAAAATACTTTGGATGCTTGCCAATTGCACGATTAATCGGCATGATGCACAAAAAAAGCTTTCAGGTATTCTGAAAGCTTTTTATTTTTGAATTCGTCCTTATTTGAATGACTCTTTTTAATAGACAGAATACATTGATGAATCAGTTTTTTAGTGACATGTTGAACGCTTTGCGTTTGCGTTTTCGCCCTTTGGAAGATTACCGTTATTCACCGATGGTTTATGTGGTGATTTTATTGTTGTGCGGCATCAGTTCGGCAGCGATGATGCAATGGGGTTTTGATGCGGAACCTGATTATCCATTAAAATTCACTAACACCACATCATTGGTGGCTTTTTCAGTGTGTTTGGTGGTGTTGCAATGGTTGAGTTTGAGTACGGTTTTGTCCAAACTTTTGAGTGGCATGGCAAAAAAACCTGTACCGCTTAAAGGCTATATGCTGATGACGCAAGCATTTGCAATGTTTGGCGTGTGTTTTTTATATTTGCCTAAAGAATGGATGATTGTGGCATCTGCCTTCCAAATGTGGACATTTTGGATACAATTGTATGGCTTGTTCTTTGTGGCGGTGCCTGAAGTGAGCGGTTGGAAAATCTTGTTGTCTTACATTGCCTCTTATGGCGTGTTTTGCTTGATGATGGTGGCTGTGGGTGCGATTTTCTTGATGACAGGACAACTGGACGACACTTTGTTGCAACAAGAAATGCAACGAGTGTTGCAAGAGCAGCAACAAAGCAAATAAAACCAAATTTAGAGAGGTTGAAGCGTCCTGTAATGAGTTACAGGACGCTTTTTTAGCATTTAATTGATGGTGACCGTGTTGGTATCAATACTGTGTAAATGTTGTAACCATGCGGACAAAGCTGCAAAATCTGCCTCAAAATCAGGTTGAATCACGCTGATTTGTGACCATTGTTGGGCTTTGAGATAAGCGCTTTGATTGTGCAAAAACAAGCCGTTTAATGGCGCATTGAGCGTATAAAGAGCGGGCAATTGAAAATTGATGGCAGTCGGATAAGCTTGTGTTTTTAAAGCATAGGCTTGCAATGGTTTATGTTTCAATACCATTTGCAAACGCTGGTGCAATTGTTCGAAACGCTGTGGATAGGCTTCTAAAGCATAAGCCAAATTGGCGAGCAAATAAACGGGTAAAGTAAACGGCGTTTGGTGGTGGTATTGGTTCAAATCGGTGTAACTGGTATGTGCATGCGGATGAGGAGTAGGGTTTTGTTGGTAAAACACCCAGCTTAAACCTGCCAAGGCACCAATGGCTTTGCCTGATGTGGCGCTGGCAAAATCCACTTGTGTCAATGAAAACGGCAGCGCGCCAAATGATGAAATGCAATCGACTGCTAAGGTATGTGGCTGTTTGTGTTTGTTTTGGACAAACATGTCCAAATCATTCAAATGACCACACGATGTTTCGCCATGAACACAGGCAACCCAAGCGCAGTTTTGGCTTAAAACATCCAATGTTTCAGCGGTAAAAGATTCGCCCCAAGCGACATTGTAAGTCTCAAACACCAATCCCAAAGCCTGTGCTTGTTGTTGCAGGCGTTGTCCAAATTCGCCATTGCTGCAGATTAAGCCTTTTTGTGTGCCATGCCGTTGTTGCAATTGCTGCAACATGACAGCGTTTGCCAAGGTGCCGCTGCCTAACAACAAGGCCACATGTTGCGCTTGGCTTAAGCTTAATAATGTTTGGGTGACTTGTTTGTGCAAATGTACAAATGTACTGCTGCGGTGCGAGACATCAGTATGAGTTAACGCGTGGGTTTGTTGGACGGGACCGGGATAAAAAATATGCGCTTGTTTGGGCAGGCGTTCAAACAATAGGTGTGCTTTGTCTGCAGTCAAAACCATAGGCACAAAACGGGCTTGTTCGCTGCCGACTTCGGGCGCAAACGCTTCAAAACCAATTTTGCGATACAGTTTTTGCTGGCGTGTGGTGCCTGAAATCACGCAAGCGCTGTAATCTTGGTCGAGCAAATAATGGTACATCGCTTGAATCAAATGGAAGAAAGCCAAGCTGTGGCGGTATTCAGGTTCCATCGCCAATAAGCGCAATTCACACAGTTTGCGGCTTTGTTCTGGGTTTAATAAGGCTTCAACCGCCCCGATTTTTTTGTCCAATGAAAACGGTCTTTGATCGCGAAACGCCAACATGGCAATGATGTTTTCATCTTGATAACACAGTAAATAAGTATTTTGTTCATGAAACGCATCGGTGAGGCTGTGATGGGCATTGTGTGAATGTTGCGGGATTTCTTCGACAAAAGTTTGGTAATTCAAGCGCGCAATCGCTGCAAATTCGGCTTTGGTATGGGCAATTTTGCAATGGTACATGGTGGCTGCCATTCACATTCAATCGGAATGTTTGCAGATTATCATCTTTGCAATGCAACACAAGCAATCTAGCAGGTTTGGCAGGGTTTACAGTGGTGATTACAACAGTATTGGCATAAAAATATATGCATAAAAAAGCGTCCTGTAAGGGTTTACAGGACGCTTGTGAGAGTGGTTAATCCGAATTTTTAGATTTTTTCCAAACAATACAAAGAGGTAATTTCTTCAGAGCGTGCCGCGTACAAAGGGTCGTTTGGATTTTGTGCTTTGGCATGTTCGGGTTTGGCCCGGTGTTGGGCGATGGTACGCAATTGTGCTGCGGCAATCCAATGGTTTAAATCATCTGGCTTGCGTAAACCAATGCGTTCGGCCAAATCCGACATAATCAGCCAAGCTTGACCACCGTCATTCAAATGCGCTGCGACCCCGTTCAAAAAACTTTTAAGCATATGGCTATCGGCATCGTACAAAGCCGTTTCAATGATGGAGCTGGGTTTGGCAGGCAACCATGGTGGATTGCACACAATCAAGTCTGCTTTGCCTTCAGGAAACAAATCTTGTTCGTGCAATTGAATGTATTGGGCAATATCCAAGCGTTCAAAGTTGGCTTGTGCGGTGGCGATGGCGGTTGGATTGGTGTCGGTGGCAATGATGTTGGTCACGCCACGTTTGGCCAATAAAGCTGCTAATACGCCAGAGCCAGTGCCAATATCCCATGCGCTTTGACAAGGGTGCGGTAAGGTGGCCTGTAACATCAAATTCAAATACTCGCCACGCAGCGGTGAAAATACGCCAAATGGCACATGAATGTGTTGTTCATCCAAAGCCTTAATTGCCACACCTTTTTGATGCCATTGCTCTGCCCCGATATAGCCTAACAAAGCTTGCAAAGAAATCAAGATAGGTTCGGTATTGTCAAAGCCAAAAGCTTGTTTACAGGCCGCTTGAATATTGGGCGCTCGTGGTAAAGTCAATTGCCAATTCGGTTGGACAATCACACACAAATGGCTGAGCAAATGGCTTTTTTGCTGTTGCTGCATGCGGTGTTTGTGAAAGCTTTCTAACAAAGTGTCGCCAGTTTTGGCGGCTTTGTTCAAACGTCGCTTTGCTGCATCCAATAAGGCTTTGGCTTGGTGGTAATCGCCATGCCAAATGGTGGCGGTTTTTGCACGCCATAAAGGTAGGGCTTTGTCAGCTGACAAAGCTTGGCTTTTGTCTAAGTCGGTCAAATGCAGTGGTGGTTTGTTGGTGTTATGACTGAGCCAAGTCAAAGTTTGACCATTGTGGTCAAAAACATGGCGACATAAAGACAAATTAATGTGATTTTTGGACATTGTGTATAAAAAATTCCAAACAGAGGTGTTTTTGACAATAATTTTTTCAAATAAGACTTGATTTTGTCCAAAATTGCTCTACAATAGCAACTAATCTTGCTGTTTGAGCTGTTTTAATCAATAATTTTAGACAAAAGGTCTAGTATGCAACTGGATATTGCTCGTTTAATCGACTACTTTGGTGGTGTGAATGCCTTGGCAGCCGCTTGGAAACAACATTATCCCACAGAGGTGGTGTCGACTGCAGCCATTTACAAATGGCGTGCTCGTTCTTCTTTGCCGCTTGGACAATTGCAGAAATTGACGGTGCTTGCCCAAGCACAAGGTCGGCCTTTGGACTTGAATGCATTCATACAACACCAACCTCATTTGGAGCGTACCAACATGTCCAGCAATAACCGCGTCATCATTTTCGATACTACTTTGCGCGATGGTGAGCAATCACCAGGCGCTGCCATGACCAAAGAAGAAAAAATTCGTATTGCGCGCCAGTTGGAAAAGTTAGGTGTGGATGTGATTGAGGCAGGTTTTGCAGCGGCAAGTCCCGGCGATTTTGATGCGATCAATACCATCGCCAAAACGATTACCAAATCAACTGTGTGTTCTTTGTCTCGTGCTAATGAGCGTGATGTGCGTGCGGCAGGTGAAGCGATTGCGCCTGCATCTAAAAAACGCATTCACACGTTTATTGCGACCAGCCCATTGCACATGGAACACAAATTGAAAATGACTCCTGACCAAGTGCGTGAAGCGGCGGTTAAGGCAGTTAAAATTGCATGTGAATACACCGATGATGTGGAATTTTCATGTGAAGATGCTTTGCGTTCGGATTTGGATTTCTTGGTGCAAATTTGTGGCGATGTGATTACTGCGGGCGCAACCACGATTAACATTCCTGATACGGTTGGTTATGCAATTCCCTTTCAAACGGAAAAATTCTTCCGTGAACTGATTACCCGCACCGTTGGTGGTGACAAAGTGATTTGGTCAGCACATTGCCACGATGATTTGGGCTTGTCTGTGTCCAACTCTTTGGCTGCGGTGATGGGTGGTGCGCGCCAAGTGGAATGTACCATTAATGGTTTGGGCGAACGTGCGGGCAACGCGAGCATGGAAGAAATCGTGATGGCATTGAAAACGCGCCACGATGTGTTTGGCTTGGAAACTGGCATCGACACGACGCAAATTGTGCCGACCTCTAAATTGGTGTCCACCATCACAGGCTATCCTGTACAACCGAACAAAGCGATTGTGGGCGCCAATGCGTTTGCACACGAATCTGGTATTCACCAAGATGGTATTTTGAAATGTCGCGAAACTTACGAAATCATGTCGGCAGAGTCCGTCGGTTGGACTGCCAATCGCCTGACTTTGGGCAAGCTTTCAGGCCGCAATGCGTTCAAAACCAAATTGGCTGAATTGGGCATTCAATTGGAAAGCGAAGAAGCATTGAATTCTGCGTTTGCGCGCTTTAAAGAATTGGCCGATAAAAAACGTGAAATCTTTGATGAAGATTTGCATGCTTTGGTATCGGACGAGTTGATCAGCATTACCCCAGACCGCTACAAATATTTGTCGCTGAAAATCCAAACTGAGACCGGTGAGCTGCCACAAGCAGAAATCGTGATGAGTGAACAAGGACAAGAACACCGTGCCACAAGCCAAGGTTCGGGTCCTGTGGATGCGGTCTTCAAAGCCATTGAATCGATTGCACCGAGCGAAGCGCAATTGCAATTGTATTCGGTCAATGCCATTACTGAAGGTACCGAGAGCCAAGGCGAAGTCACTGTGCGTTTGTCGCGTGAAGGTGTTATCGTCAATGGTCAAGGTGCAGATACGGATGTGATTGTTGCCAGTGCCAAAGCGTATATTTCGGCATTGAACAAATTGAACAAGCCTAATGAGCGTATCAAAGCGCAGGGCAATATTTAAATAAAAATATTTAAATCAAATAATAAGTAGAAGAGAGGCAAAGCGTCCTGTAAATCATTTACAGGACGCTTTTTTATGTTGAATTTTTTCAAATGGTTTTTAAGCAACGAAAGAGCAACTCATGGCTTCTAAGTCGTTATTTATCGCATGCAAAGTGTCCAATTTGTGATGAGCATCAATGTGCATCGCTTGCTCAAACAGCCAATCTAGCATGTGTACGGCTTGAGCATGCAGATGAGATTGGTCGCAAATAGGACATTTTGTCAGTGCAGCTGCATCTTGAGATATGGCATTTTCATGATAAATAGGGCTGCGCCATTGGCAATCAGGACAGGTCAATTGGTAGCTGGAAGAGGGCAGATGCATCATTATGGTTCTCCTTCTTATTATTCATTTTTTTGATTTGGGCAATCAGAATTTTGGTACTGATGAAACTTATTTATACAGAAAAAATGCTTTTTAAGTAAAGCAAAATGTTTTAATTAACCTTTTGTTATATAAGTATTTAATTTGAATATAATAATTTAATGTATGAATGAAAGTATTTGATAGAAGTTGATTTTTGGGTGTATGGATTCGTAGGTGGTTGATTCAACTAACAACAAAAGGGATGAGCGTTGTTTTGGTCGATATTTTGTGGTTGAGCAAATATGAAATAAATTTTTGGATTATCCCAAAAAAGAACAAGCGTCCTGTCAATATTGACAGGACGCTTGTCGATTTATTACAACAATGACATAAAAGTCAGTTTAAATCAGGACTCACAATGATTTTGACAGCAGATTCATTATTGTGTATCAAAGTTTCAAAACCTTTGCTGATTAAATCATTTAAACCAATGCGTTGGGTGATGAAAGGTTCTAAATCGATTTTGCCAGCCTCTACCAATTTGATGGTTTCTTGATGGTCGTTGCAATACGCGATGGTGCCGCGCACATCCAATTCTTTCATTACCACGCTGTGGATGTTGACGCTGGCAGGATGGCTCCAAATTGATACAATCACAATCACGCCTGTGGGTTTGATGGCATCGACCAATTGGTCCAAGACTTTATTCACGCTGCTGCATTCAAATGCGACATCTGCGCCTTTATCTTGGGTCAATTTTTTCACGGCATCGACCACATCGACTTCAGATGGGTCTAAAACATAATCGGCAACGCCTGAGCTTAACGCCTTTTCTTTGCGCTTAGCGCTCAGCTCCGTCATGATGACTGTCAAGCCTTTGGCTTTCAAAATCGCACCCAATAACAAACCGATGGGACCTGCGCCACCAATCAATGCCACGTCACCAGCTTGAGCACCACTGCGCACAAATGCATGGTGACCAACAGACAAAGGCTCAATCAAAGCGGCCTGATCTAATGGAATGTGATTGGCGATGGGATGTACCCAACGGCGTTTGACAGCGATTTTTTCAGACAAACCGCCACCATGACCACCCAAACCAATAAAATTCATATCTTTAGACAAATGGTAATGGTCGCCCACACTTGTTGGCACGTCATCGGCAATAATATAGGGTTCTACCACCACGTGTTGACCGATTTCAATGTCGTCCACGCCTTCGCCCACTGCATATACCACACCTGAGAATTCATGACCCATGGTAATGGGTGCAGATTCGCCTGAAATGGGATGTGGATGACCACAAGGTGGAATGAAAATAGGACCTTCCATAAATTCATGTAAATCGGTACCACAAATGCCGCACCAAGCCACTTTTACTCCCACGGTGCCTGGGGCGACAACAGGTTCAGGAATGTCCTCGATGCGGATGTCACCACGGTCATAAAAACGGGCTGCTTTCATTTTCAAATCCTTTGATGTGAGTATTACAGTGGTTGATTTTAAAATCAATAAGATAGAAAAGATTAGCTTGATATAGGTTGATTGGTTTTAATGTAAATCAAATATGCCATTAGTTTTTTATTTGATTTTATATAAATAAAAAAACAAGCTTGATTTTCAAGCTTGTTTTGAAAAATATCAGGTCGCCATTTTTCGACTTTGTTTGTAAAAACGCCACCAAAAAAATACTCGCCACAAACAGATTATGGCACAAGCAATCATGCTCAAAGCGGTTATCAAATAACGCAAATTGTCTAAAGAAATGACCCAATGCCCTTGTAGCAACTGCCAGACAGTCATGCTAAAGCCATACAACGCCGGCAAGCTGAATGCTAAGGTCAAAAACAAACCTAAGAGGCGAAATGGTCCTAAGGCATAAGCCTGATTTTGGCTCATGGCTTTATTCAGTTGTAACAATATGACCAATGAAAAAGTGATGATGACAACCATACCAGCGTTCACCATGACTTGTAGCCAGTTGAAAGCCACGTCAGGGACTGCGGTGAGAACATTGGGGGCCGTAGTATGGGTACTGTTCAAGCTTTGGAAAATGTTCAATCCCAAGCCAAACCAAATATCCAATAAAACCACGATTATGGGCAATGCTGTCAATCTTCCGAGCACTGTTTTATTCCTAATTTAATAATTTCAATAGTGTAATCATCTGTGACGGTTTTGGATAGTTTGCATCATTTTTTTATGGCTAAGGTGTTGACAGTAAGGTGTTTAAAACGTATGTTTCAAACACTTGTTTTAATTGTTTTGAATGCCATGAGCCAAATAGACAGCCTTACCATAGAGAAAATCCTGATCACGGCAGAAGAACATTTTGCGGTGCATGGTTATTTTGCTACTTCAATGCGCCAATTGACACGAGAAGCCGAAGTCAATGTGGCCGCGGTGCACTACCATTTTGGCAGTAAAGACAGTTTGTTTTTAGCAGTCTTAAAGCGCCGTATTGCGCCATTTGTGGCTATGGTGCTGGACAATATGCAGCAAAAAATTGAACAAAAGCAATTGGTAAAAGCGGAAGATTTGGTACAGGCTTTTGTGGATGTGTGTTTGTTTTATGCGCGTGAATACGAGCGTGGGGCGGTTTTAGTGACGCGTTTGGTCTCACGTTTAATGCTAGATGAATACAAAACATTCCGTGAGCAATTGGCACAAGAATATGTAGATGTAATTGAAAAAATATTGCATTGGTTTGAACAAGCATTGCCTCATTTAGATAAAGAAACTGTCCGTTGGCGCATGCACATTGCATTGAGTACTTTGTTTAACAGTTTTGCAGGTAATGATGTATTGAAGGCTTTGGCTCGTCGTGAGTGGGTCAATGCTAAAAATCCAGAGCAGGTAGCACGCTTCGTGGTGCCGTTTGTGGTGGCAGGTTTAACGGCACCTTGAGGTGCGGTTTCATTTTTAGGAGAGAATCGTCATGTTAAGTTTAGGCTTGATGCTGCTGTTGGGTGGGATTGTAGCTTACATGCGTGCTAAAGGTTGGATGATTGCTTTGGCTGCGTTTGTAGGTGCCCTCATTGGCGGCTGTTATTGGTTGGCATTGTTGCCATTGGTGGTTGGTTTGGTGTTCTGTTTGCCGGTGGTACAGAATATATACATGCCAAAAGTATTTAGCATGTTCAAAAAAGTGACACCACCAATGTCAGAAACCGAGCAAGAAGCTATCAATGCAGGTACGGTTTGGTGGGATGGTGAATTGTTTTCAGGCAAACCTGATTATCAAAAATTGCTGAATTATCCAAATCCACAATTGACTGCTGAAGAGCAAGCATTTATTGATGGCCCAGTAGAAGTGTTGTGCAATATGCTCAATGATTGGCAAATTAATCATGAGTTGAAGGATTTGCCGCAAGAAGCTTGGGATTTCATCAAAGAGCAAGGTTTCTTGGGCATGATTGTTAAAAAACAATACGGTGGTTTGGAGTTTTCCAATTACGCCCATGCCAAAGTTGTGACTAAAATTGCGACCCGTTGTGGCAGTGCTGCGGTAACTGTGATGGTGCCGAACTCTTTGGGTCCTGGTGAATTGTTGCAACATTATGGTACTGACGCGCAAAAAGATTATTATTTGCCACGTTTGGCCAAAGGCGTAGACATTCCATGTTTTGCTTTGACCAGTCCGTCTGCAGGTTCGGACGCTGGTGGTATTCCTGACTTTGGTGTGGTGACTCGAGGTTCTTACATAGACCCTCGCACAGGTGAGCGCCATGAAGATGTTTTGGGTGTGCGCGTGTCTTGGGAAAAACGTTGGATTACTTTGGCACCTGTGGCAACAGTTTTGGGTTTGGCATTCAAAATGTACGATCCTGATGGTTTGTTGGGTGAGAAAAAAGACATTGGTATCACTTGTGCATTGGTTCCCGCTGAGTATGAGGGCGTGAATATTGGTCGCCGTCATTGGCCATCAGGCAGTGCATTCATGAATGGTCCTACTTGGGGTGCTGATGTGTTCATTCCGTTGGATTGGATTATCGGTGGCGTGGCGTATGCTGGTCGTGGTTGGCAGATGCTGGTTGAATGTTTGTCTGTGGGTCGTTGCATTTCTTTGCCAGCGAATTCAGTTGCAGGCGGTTTGGCCACATCTTATACCACCAGCTTGTATTCTCGTATTCGTGACCAATTCGGTTTGCCAATTGGTAAATTTGAAGGTGTAGACGAAGCTTTGGCGCGCATTATCAGCAATACTTATCAAATGGAAGCCTCACAAGACTTGGCTTTGACAGGTTTGGATATTGGTGAAAAACCAAGCGTGATTTCAGCGATGTTGAAATACCATAATACCGAGCGTTTACGCAAAGTGTTGAACGATGCCATGGACATTCATGGTGGTCGCACAGTGGTACAAGGTCCTCGCAACTATTTGGTGGCCGCTTATCAAGCGATTCCCATTGCTATTACGGTGGAAGGCGCGAATATTTTAACTCGTAGCTTGATGATTTTCGGTCAAGGTGCGATTCGCAGCCATCCTTATGTATTGCGTGAAATGATGGCGGCGAACAATAACGATGCGGCGGCGTTCAATCAAGCATTCACCAAACACGTACATTTTGTCATTACCAATATTGTGCGCAGTTTTTGGTTGGGTTTGACGAATGGTTGTTGGAGTAGCTCACCACGCAAAGGCGTTGTGGCACCGTATTACAAGCAAATGAATCGTTTGGCGGCTAACTTTGCTTTGCTGACTGATATGTGTATGTTCAGCTTGGGTGGTTCGTTGAAATTCAAAGAAAAGCTGTCTGCTCGTTTGGGTGATATTGCTTCTAATTTGTACATTTGTTCAGCCGTCCTGAAACGTTTTGAGCGTGATGGTTCGCCTAAGTCAGATGAAGTCATCATGCAATATGCAGCGCAACAAGCTTTGTATGATGCGCAAGTGGCGATGGATGGCGTGTTGAAAAACTTGCCTAACCGTCCGATTGCTTGGATTTTGCGTGTCTTGACCATGCCTGTGGGTCACAATATTAATGCCCCTAGTGACAAATTGGGTAGCAAAGTGGCCAATGAAATGATGAAAGGCGAAGAGTCTTTGAATCGCTTGACTCGTTTTATGTTCAAACCCCAAGACGAACAAGATCCGATTGGTGTTTTGGCTCCAGCACATGCTGCGGTTTTAGCGGCAGAATCGGCTGAAAAGAAAGTGCGCAAATTGGAACGTGACAATCAATTGTCTGCGGCATCTCCAGCGTTGCGTTTGCAAGAAGCATTGGATAGCGCTTTCATTACCCAGCAAGAATACGATTTGATTGTGCGCTCGCGCCAGTTAAAACGCCAAGTGGTGATGGTGGATGATTTTGATATGCAACTTGAGCAACATGATGATAAATTGTTAGAGCGTCACGTTTTCTAAGTCGTTAAACCCATACTGGCTTACTAATTATGCTAAGTGAGTCAGTATGATTTATCTAAACAAATGGGTTAAAAAATATACAATGACGACCCTTTATGTTGTTACAGGCATTTGCCTCGGAGAAAATAGAGTATGAAACAACACTTCCTCACTACCGTAAAAATTTCCAGTGTTTTGATTTTGGCGGGATTGACTGCACAAGCACATGCTTCTGGTTATCATTTTGGTACGCAGTCTGTCAGTGCACAATCCACTGCTAACTCATCAGCTGCAGAAGCGGCAGATCCATCGACTATCTTTTATAACCCTGCGGGTTTGACTAAATTGCCAGGCACACAAGCGACCATCAATTTGAATGTCGTTTTTCCTAGTATTAAAGTTGATGATGCCAAAGGTTATTACCCTACCAATCCAGATGGTTCACCAACTGATGGTACTGTGGGAAAAGGTGAGCGTATCAGTGGTTTTAATTCAGATAAAATTGACCCAGGCCCGACGTTTGCCCCTCATTTTTATGCTTCTCATCAAGTCAATGATCGTGTGAGTGTGGGTATTGGTGGTTTCGTGCCGTTCGGCTCAGGTACTGAATACGAACATAATTCGGTTTTGCGTTATAACTTGAATGAGTTGGGCTTACAAACCATAGCGATTCAACCAACTGTGGCATTCAAATTGAATGACAATCACTCGTTTGGTATTGGCTTGGTGGCGCAGCATACCACTGCTGAATTGCGTCAATATGCCAACTTTGGACCTGCATTGCGAGCAGGATTGGCTGAGAGTTCGACGCAGGCGGCAGCTGGTTTAATGCAATTGAATGCGGGTATCGCACAATTGAATGGCGGTATTGCTCAATATGATACTGGTATTGCTCAAGCGGAAGCTGGCATTACTCAATTACAAGCGGCTTTGCAAGCCAATCCAAACAGTGCTCAATTACAAGCGCAATTAGAAGGCACTCAACAAGCACGCGATAAAGCTGTGGCAGAGCGCACCGCTTTGCAAACGCAGCTTGCAGGCGTTACGAAACAGCAACAAACGGTAACGGCACAAAAACAAGCTGTAGATGGTCAATTGGCCAATATGAGTGCCAGTGGTAATGGTGATGCTGATGGTTATGCCAAAGTCAAAGGTGATGATTGGGGTTTTGGTTATAACTTGGCATGGATGTGGGACATCAACGAGTCAGTTCGTGTGGGTGTGAACTACCGTTCTAAAGTTGAACACGATTTGAAAGGCGATGCTGAATGGATTTTGGTTGGTCAGTCTTTTCAAAATCCCAACTTAGGTAGTACTTTGTCACAGCAAATTCGCGACCGTGGTTACAAAGCCAAAGAAGATGCCAGTGTGAAAATTGTCACTCCTGAGTCATTGTCTTTACATGGTATGTGGAAAGCCAATCCAAAATGGAATGTGTTTGCCGATGCAACATGGACGCGTCACTCTCGTTTCAATCAAGCCATCTTACAGTTCGGCAATTTGAAAACAGTGACCACTGCACAAACGGGCGATGAAGACGCTGCAACTGCAGGTTCACAATCTAGTAAAACCCGCTTGTATCCAAACTGGAAAGACACGTGGAAAGTTGGTGTGGGTGCGTCTTATCAATACAGTGAGCCATTGCAATTGCGTTTTGGTATGGCTTACGACCAATCACCTGTACGCGATTCAAGTTTCCGCATGAGTACTTTGCCAGACAATGATCGTATTTGGTTCTCTTTGGGTGCGAAATACGACATCAACAAGCAAAACACTGTGAACTTTGCATACAGCTATATTCATATCAAAAATTCCGATGCAATCGTGAATGGTTATGGTACAGGCGATCGTAATGCGTATGCACAAGCCAACGTGAGCAGTAAAACCGATGGTACGGCCAAATTCAAAAGCAATGGTCAAATCTTAGGTGTTCAATACACTTACCGTTTTTAATTAATCAAGCAAAGTGCGGATGGGCTTGCCCATCTGCACCTGATTCATAACCCTGTTCGTAAAAAAGAGGTTTTCTTATGTCATCAAACAAGCTCGTGGTACGCAAAGTAGCCGTGTTGGGCGCAGGTGTCATGGGTGCGCAAATTGCCGCTCATTTGGCTAATGCCAAAGTACCAACCGTGTTATTTGATTTACCAGCCAAAGAAGGTCCAAAAAATGCCATCGTTGAAAAAGCTTTGGCTGCGTTGAAAAAACAAAAACCAGCGCCTTTGGCCAGCAAAACTGCGATTGAATACATTCAAGCCGCCAATTATGACGATGATTTGGCGTTGTTGTCTGAGTGTGATTTGGTGATTGAAGCAGTGGCTGAGCGCTTAGACATCAAAGAAAATTTGTACAGCAAAGTGGCACCGCATTTGGGTGAAAAAACCATTTTTGCGACCAATACTTCAGGCTTGTCGATTGAAACATTGGCAGGCGTGTTTTCTAAAGAATTGAAAGACCGTTTTTGCGGTGTGCATTTCTTCAATCCGCCACGCTATATGCATTTGGTAGAATTGATTGCATGCCAAGAAACCGATGCTGCGGTATTGGACAATTTAGAGCGTTTCTTGGTGTCGACCTTAGGCAAAGGCGTGGTTCGCGCTAAAGATACGCCTAACTTCGTTGCCAACCGTATTGGCGTGTTCTCGATGCTCGCGACGATGGCCAATGCTGCGCAATATGGTTTGCGTTTTGATGTGGTCGACGATTTGACGGGCGCGCGTTTGGGTCGCCCAAAATCTGCTACATTCCGTACCGCTGACGTGGTGGGTTTGGACACGTTTGCACACGTTGCTAAAACCATGCAAGACCATTTACAGGCCGATCCTTGGCATGCGCATTTTGGTTTGCCAACGTGGTTAACCGGTTTGATTGAAAAAGGCGCTTTGGGTGCGAAAACCAAAGCAGGTATTTTCAAAAAAGAAGGCAAACGCATTTTTGTGTTGGATGCCAATTCTGGTGAATACGTTGCATCGAACGAAAAAGCCGACAAAGAAGTCACTGAACTTTTGAAAGCGGCAACTTGGGGTGAAAAATTGGCGGCATTGCGTGCTTCTGAACACCCACAAGCACAATTTTTATGGGCGTGTATGCGTGATGTGTTCCATTACATCGCCGTTCATGCCAAAGACATTGCTCACAATGCCCGTGACATCGATTTTGCGATTCGTTGGGGCTTCGGTTGGGACATGGGTCCATTTGAAATCTGGCAAGCAGCTGGTTGGACGCAAGTGGCTAAATGGGTAGCAGAAGACATTGCCGCTGGTAAAACGTTGAGCAGCGAGCCGTTGCCTGAATGGGTATTAGACGGTCGTGAAGGCGTACATTCAGATGCTGGCAGCTTGAATTTCTCTAGCTTGGAAGCCGAAGGCCGCAGCCAATTGGACGTTTACAAACGCCAATATTTGCCAGCGAAATTGTTTGGAGAATCTCCAAAAGCATTGGGCGAAACCGTGTTCAAAACCGATGCGATTCACGCGTTCACTTTGGACGGTGAAGTATTGGTGATTGAAAATACCAACAAAAACCGTGCGATTAGCCGCGAAGTGTTGGAAGGCATCAATCAAGCCATTGATGTTGCCGAAGAGCGTTTCTCGTCTTTGGTGATTTGGGCACCTGAAGCACCGTTCTCAGTCGGTGCAGATTTGAAATCGATGATGCCAGCGTTTGCCACAGGTGATTTGCAAGCCATCGAAGATATGGTCAAATTGTTCCAAGACACCTCGATGCGCTTGCGTTACAGCCACATTCCAACCGTTTCTGCGGTGCAAGGTTTTGCTTTTGGTGGCGGTTGTGAGTTTGTATTGCATTCAAACAAAGTCGTGGCGGCATTGGAGTCTTACATCGGTTTGGTGGAAGTGGGCGTGGGCTTGATTCCAGCAGGCGGCGGCAGCAAAGATTTTGCATTGAAAGCCGCGCGTGCTAGCCAAGGCGATTTGTTAGCGGCCTTAAAAGACCGTTACATGAATTTGGCGATGGCGAAAGTGGCAACAAGTGCTTTGGAAGCCAAAGAATTGGGCTATTTGAATGAAGATGCGGTCGTGGTATTCAATGCGTATGAATTGTTGTTTGTCGCTTTGAACGAAGCGCGCGCATTGGCCGCTTCTGGCTGGCGTCCTGAAATTCAGCAAAAATTTGCTGTGGCAGGTCGCACCGGTGCCGCTTCGATTAAAGGCCAATTGGTGAACATGAAAGAGGGCGGCTTCATCAGCGAATACGACATGTATTTGGGCAGCCAAATTGCCGACGTGATGACCGGTGGCGATGTGGACGCAGGTACGATTGTCGATGAACAATGGATTTTGGATTTAGAACGCAAAGTGTTCGTGTCTTTGTTGCAACAAGAGAAAACCTTGGAGCGCATCGAGAACATGATGTCTACTGGTAAACCATTGCGCAACTGATGCCTTTAAGCGTCCTGTAAAGGTTTACAGGACGCTTAAAAAACGAATTTGGAGATAGTTAAATGACTCAATTGAGAGATGCTTATATTGTTGCGGCAACCCGTACACCAGTTGGCAAAGCCCCACGCGGTATGTTGCGCACGACCCGTCCTGACGACATGTTGGCGCACGTGATCAAAAGTGTGATTGCACAAGTGCCTGAATTTGATTTGCGCGACATCAACGATGTGGTGGCGGGCTGTGCTTTCCCTGAAGCGGAACAAGGCTTGAACATGGCACGTATTGGCGTGTTGCTCGCTGGTTTGCCTAACACCGTTGGCGGTATCACCATTAACCGCTATTGTTCATCAGGCGTGAATGCCTTGCAAATGGCGGCTGACCGCATTCGCACAGGTGAAGCTGACATCACCATCGCCGCAGGCGTGGAATCCATGTCGATGATTCCGATGATGGGCAACAAAGTCGCTTTGAACCCTGCTATTTTTGAAAAAGATGAAAACATTGCGATTGCTTATGGCATGGGTTTGACCGCTGAAAATGTTGCAAATCAATGGAATATTTCGCGCGAAGACCAAGATGCTTTTGCTGTGGAAAGCCATCGCCGTGCTTTAGAAGCGATTGCACAAGGTAAATTCAAAGCTGAAATCAGTCCGATTGAAGCGATTTACCGCTCTGCCAATTTGCAAACGCGTGAAGCGCAAATTGTGCGCAAATTGTTAGACACCGATGAAGGTCCACGTGCAGGCACTTCTTTGGAAGGTTTGGCGAAATTGCGTCCTGTATTTGCGGCCAAAGGCTCTGTGACTGCGGGCAACTCTTCACAAATGTCCGACGGCGCAGGTGCGTTGTTAGTGTGTTCGGAAGAAGCTATGAAGCGTTACGGTTTCACGCCATTGGCGCGTTATGATGGTTTTGCGGTGCGTGGTGTGCCGGCTGAAATCATGGGCATTGGTCCTAAAGAAGCGATTCCTGCGGTATTGAAGTCTTCAGGCCGCTCTTTGGCTGACATCAAATGGATGGAGTTGAACGAAGCGTTTGCTGCGCAAGCGTTGGCAGTGATTCGCGATTTGGAATTGGACACGCAAATTGTCAATCCAAATGGCGGCGCGATTGCTTTGGGTCATCCGTTGGGCGCCACTGGTGCCATTCGTGCAGCGACTGTGATTCACGGTATGCGAGGTCGTGGTGAAACAGGTTATGGCATGGTGACGATGTGTATCGGCACAGGCATGGGTGCGGCAGGTTTGATTGAAGTTTTGTAATTGTAAAGTTTGATTCCCGTTTGCCCTCTTGAGAATTCGAGAGGGTTTTTTTATGCGTGTGTGATAAAAAATTGGCAGGAAAAAGACACTCAAATCAGTTGGAATCCAGTGCATTTTAAAATTTCTGTTGCCATTGCAATGAATAGGGCTGTCTTGAAACGTTTGTTATGAATTTTGAATAATATATTGAGTGAGGATGTGGCTAAAGTGCAGTATTCAAACTGAGTATAAATGTTTATAGATTTGAATTATTGAAGAAAAATAAGTGATTTGGTAAGCCAGTTGGCATTCTGATTATGATGAAATTAATTATTTACATATTCATTATTGTTTCACTTGTCGAAACAGTAATTTGACTGGTGAAATTTATTTTGCATTGTATCTTGATTTCTTGATGTGGTTATGAGAGGCTTTTATAGAAAATAGGATGCAAGATCAAACCTCAAACCGCGCTTTACAGGTCGCCTTTAGGTGTTTTGAAAGCGTTGTTGTCAGACACACAACTTATCATAGTTAGGATATGCAATGAACAAGACTGAAATTACCCAACGTCGTCAAGCAGCCACCGCTCGTGGCGTGGGCATCATGTGCGATTTCTACATCGAAAAAGCCAAAAATGCAGAGTTGTGGGATACCGATGGCAATCGTTATATTGACTTTGCAGGTGGTATTGGTGTGTTGAATACTGGTCATTTGCATCCTAAAGTGCAAGCAGCCGTGGCAGAGCAATTGAACAAATTCAGTCACACTTGTTATCAAGTTGTGCCTTACGAAAGTTATACTTTGGCAGCAGAGCGCATCAATGCCAAAGCGCCTGTTAACGGCACAGCCAAAACATTCTTCTTAACGACTGGTGCAGAAGCAGTAGAAAACGCAGTGAAAGTAGCGCGTTCTTATACAGGCCGCCCAGGCGTGATTTCTTTCCAAAGTGGTTACCACGGTCGTACCAATTTGACTTTGGGCATGACGGGCAAAGTGGCTCCGTACAAATTGGGCTTTGGTCCATTCCCAGCAGACATCGTGCACGCACAATACCCAAATCCATTGTACGGCGTGAGTTCAGAAGACGCTTTGGCCAGCTTGAAATTGCAATTCAAAACCACGATTGACCCAAAACAAGTGGCTGCCATCATCATCGAGCCGATTCAAGGTGAAGGCGGTTTCAACGTCACGCCATTTGATTTCTTGCAAGGCTTGCGCGATTTGTGTGATGAACACGGCATTGTGTTGATTTTTGACGAAGTACAAACAGGCTTTGCACGTACGGGTACTTTGTTTGCAACCGAGCAAACGGGTGTGAAGCCTGATTTGATTACCATGGCCAAATCTTTGGCAGGTGGTTTCCCGATTTCTGGCGTGGTAGGCAAGGCTGAAATCATCGATGCACCTGCTGCAGGCGGCTTGGGTGGCACTTACGCAGGCAGCCCATTGGGTTTGGCGGCTGTTTTGGCGGTGTTGGATGTCATTGAAGAAGAAAAATTGTGCGAACGCTCACAACAATTGGGCGACCAATTGCGTGCACGATTGGAAAGCTTGCAAGAAGCAGTACCACAAATTCGCGTGGTACGTGGTTTGGGCGGTATGATTGCGGTTGAATTCATGAAGCCAGATACCAACGAACACGATCCAGAATTCACCAAACGTGCGCAAACACACGCTTTGGAAAACGGTTTGATTTTGCTCACTTGCGGTATGTATTACAACGTAATGCGCTTCTTATTCCCAGTAACGATTGAAGACGAAGTGTTTGCAGAAGCATTAGACACATTGGAAGCTGCTTTGAAATATGCAGCGACTCAAGCAGCGACTGCTTAATTCCCATTGCGCCAAAAGGCGTCCTGTAACTTACAGGGCGCCTTATTGATATCAAAATATACGAAGGATGATTCAGTATGACTCAAGCAGCAGACATTGCATTGCAATTGAAAGACAGCGCTTTATTCAAAAACCAATCTTATATTAATGGTGAATGGTTGGATGCCGACAGTGGCGAAACCGTTGAAGTGACCAATCCTGCTAATGGTGAAGTCATTGGTACTGTGCCGCAAATGGGTCAAGCAGAAGCGGATCGTGCCGTTACTGCGGCATCTGCGGCATTGAATGCGTGGAAAAACAAATCAGCCAAAGAACGCAGCCAAATCTTGCGCAAATGGTTTGATTTGATGATGGAACACCAAGAAGATTTGGGTAAAATCTTGACCATCGAACAAGGCAAGCCTTTGTCAGAAGCCAAAGGCGAAATCGCTTATGGCGCCTCTTACATTGAATGGTATGCCGAAGAAGGCAAGCGTATTTATGGTGACATTATCCCATCATTGGGCTTGGACAAACGCATTTTGGTTACCAAACAGCCCATTGGCGTGTGTGCCGCCATTACGCCTTGGAATTTCCCGAATGCGATGATTACACGCAAAGCTGCGCCAGCTTTGGCAGCAGGTTGTACATTTGTGGTGCGTCCTGCATCGCAAACACCGTTTTCGGCTTTGGCCATTGCTGAATTGGCAGACCGTGCAGGCATTCCTAAAGGTGTGTTCAACGTGTTAACAGGCAGTTCTAGCCAAATTGGCCAAGTGTTGACCAAAGACGACCGTGTGAAAAAATTCAGCTTCACAGGTTCCACTGAAGTCGGTCGCAAACTGATTGAACAATGTGCATCTACGGTGAAAAAAGTATCGATGGAATTGGGCGGCAATGCACCATTTATCGTGTTCAATGATGCTGATTTGGATGCGGCAGTGGAAGGCGCGATGATTTGCAAATTCCGCAATGCAGGTCAAACTTGCGTGTGCGCGAACCGTATTTACGTTCAAAGCGGCGTATATGACCAATTTGTCGCGAAATTCAAAGCAGCCGTAGAAAAATTGTCTATTGGTAGCGGTTTGGAAGCGGGTGTGAATTTTGGTCCTGTGATTGATGCCAATGCAGTGAAAAAAGTGGAAGAGCATATTGCTGATGCCACGAGCAAAGGCGCGAAAGTCGAAATCGGTGGTCAGCCACACGCATTGGGCGGTTTGTTCTTTGAACCGACCATTGTGACGGGTGCGACTCAAGAAATGCAATTTGCCAAAGACGAGACGTTTGGTCCATTGGCACCTGTGTTTAAGTTTGAAACTGAAGCAGAAGTATTAGAGTGGGCGAACGATACCGAGTTTGGTTTGGCGTCTTACTTCTATACTCGCGATATTGGCCGCATTGTGCGCGTGTCTGAAGGTTTGGAATACGGCATGGTGGCGTTGAATACGGGCATTTTGTCTAACGAAGCCGCACCATTTGGTGGCGTGAAACAATCTGGCTTGGGTCGTGAAGGTTCGAAATACGGCATTGAAGATTATGTTGAAGTGAAATATGTATTGTTGGCAGGCTTGGACAAGTAATTCATTTTCATAGCATATTCAAAAGCGTCCTGTAACTTACAGGACGCTTTTTTGTCATGAGTGTAAACATGCTTGTACCTCGTAATGGAATTTACAATCGCTCATGCGGGTGGATTTTTCGGTGAAGAATGCTGCAAATTCATTTTCTCGATAGTGTGAATCCAAGGCTGTGAAGCTTAAAATTAAGCCTTGGTCTGAGTCTTCAAATGGGGCTAAATGTAGTTTTTTTTGTGCATTGATGGGCAAATCGGACAGCAAACACACATCCAACAACATCAACACATGATTGATGGAAATAAAACAAATGACTTTGCCCAGTACATGGGTGATGCCGATGTTGATGCTTAAAGGCGAGGTCAATAAGGCCGAAACTTCTGTATGGCTATCTGTATGTAATTGGTATTGTTTTAAAACGGCTTCTGGCAAATTGGGATTTTTTATATTGTGTAAGAGTTTGGTGGCAATAGGATGTTGTAAAAAATCTTCTCCCAAGTAAGCGGTGAATAAACCCAATGACAAACGCGATAAAAAACGGGTGGCTTCTTGGATGGTGGGTTTGTTTTCAAAGCTTAATGAAACTTGGTTTTGTAATGGTAATAAGGCTTGGAATGGATGTTGGCAATTGGATTGCCATATGCATTTGGCTTGATAAGGCTTTAATTGCTTATTCAGTTGCTGTTGTAATATACGCCATGATTTGGATGCAGTGTCTGTGTTTTTGGGCGGGCTCACATGAATCAACAATGTCATTTTTTGAATGTGCTCAAATTGTTTGCGCACCGATTTTGCGGCTAAAACAATGTCTTCTATGCTCACTTGTTGAATGGTTTGAGGATTAAAAAACAAATACATGGTCGAAGATTGGGCGGACTTTGGCGATGCTGTATGGGATTCTGACTCTACATGACGATGGCGTTTTTGCCAGAATAAAAGATGGTGTGAGTAGGCGTGGTATTCGATGCATTCATCGTTTGGAATGTGATTTTCTAAACTGGGATATTGCTTGAAATCTAGTATTTCAGGTGTGGGCGTTGTTTGATTGAATATTTTGAGCATTTCCGTTTGTAATAAATAAGAATGTAAAAAGGGTTCGTCTATTTGTTTGCTTAAAAGATGATGACAATCGTCACACAATGCCACATGCCTGAGTTTATTGGCACTGTGAGTGCCGCCTAAAGCCATGGGTATGACTGCTTCTGTGAGCGTGGGCTTGTTTTGCTCTTGGCAGATATAACAAGCTTTGTGGAAATGATTCAACATGGTTAATCCTTTGGGTTTTGTAATTGATATGGATATTTTTAAATGCAATGTGAATTTTATCTTGTCTTTTTAAGAGATTGACTTTAATCAAATAAGTTGCTTATTTGTTGAAATTCTAGTCAAATCATAGGTATAAGTAGCAATAAGTGTGCTGTAGGAAAGGTGCAGAATGCTGATAAGGTGCCGTATGAAAATGTCTTGATGGATGTATAAAACTGTATTTTCGTATGGATTTTTTTAATGTGTTTTAGGGTGCTTGGCTTTCACAGGTTTTTTCTTGGGTTTTAGAATGGGATGTTTGTTTTTGGTTAAACGTTACAAATAAGTTGTTCTAAAAATAGCTGGATTAAGTCAAAACTCACCAACCGTTGTAAGGCTTACTTGCAATGAAATAGGTGTATGACGTGCCGTCACGATGAGAAAGAGGTGAAACATGTTGGAAAATATCAAAAGGCTTTCCGAGAAAAGCAAATTAGACACTCAATTGCAAGAAGCCCGTCAAGTGCGCAGCAGGGCGGTTCAATCGGTATTGGAAACTTATTTAGAACATCAAAAAAGGGTGTTAATGCAGGCTTTGAATCAACATGGTTTTGAGGTGGTGGTATTTGAAAACCAGCGGGTGATTAAGGCGGAAATTGGCAGTTTGATGTTGCGCTTTCAATTGCCTGATTTGGGAACACGTTATTTGGGTGCTTTGTCGGTATTGGAATTGTCGGTACACAATGGCACACGGCGCAAAGAGTTTAAAATTTTCATTAAATTGAACCAAACAGAGCAGAAAAACAATGTGCCGATTTTGGTGAAAGATCAAGATGCGAATATGGTGATGGATGCCATTGCAGCGTATCGTGATTTAAGCCATGTCAAAGAAGAAAATTTGGTGTCGCAATTGTTTGAAATCCCGATTTTGGCGGCAACGCCTTTGGGTGTGGACAATTGGGATAAATTAACCGATGTGGCTTTAAGCAAATGCTAAAGCCATAGCATTAATCCTTTTATAATGAATGCCATCAAGCGTCCTGTAAATATTTACAGGACGCTTTGTCATACTTTTGATGGTTTAAATGCATCTCTTATTGCGGGAAATACAATGAAGCGAGGACACGGAGTCTTTGCTATAATTGCCTTCACAATATCTATTTGAAGTGTCTGATTTTGAGTCGACAATCTACCGCCAAAATCCGCGTGGATGGGCAGCCGATGTTTGTTTTGTCTAGCAGCCCGTGGCGCGAATCCAGCTTGGCTTTGGAAGTGTTTAGCCGAGATTATGGGCGTTTGTCCTTGATTGCTCGGAGTGCTCGCAAACGACAAAGTGATTTGCGTGGTGTGTTGATGCCGTTTGTACCTTTACAGGCCGCTTGGTTTGGTCAAAATGAACATTACACTTTGCATACCGCACAATGGTTAGGTGGTTGGGCACAGCCTACAGGACAGGCTTTGATGAGTGCTTGGTATGTGAATGAATTGTTGCTCAAATTGACTGCGCGCGAAGATGCGATGCCGCATTTGTATCAAGGTCTGTGTGAGGTGATGCAGGCTTTGAGTTTCAATCAACAGACTGCCCAAGCCTTGCGTCAATTTGAATGGTGCTTATTGCAAAGCTTGGGCGTGGCACCTGATTTGCGCCAAGATGAGCATGAGCAAGCATTGGATGCACACAGCCAATATTGGATGCGTCCTGAAAATGCACCATTTAAAATCGGTTCGGATGCTCGTATCAATCACATGCGTGATGCAGTTGTGGTAACGGGCGCGACTTTATTGGCATTGCAAGGACAAACACCTTGGAGCGATGTCGCCCACAAAGAGGCTTTGCGTTTGAATCGCAGCCTCATTCAATTTCGATTGCCGCAAGGCTTGCACAGCCGTGATGTTTTGCAGCAATTACAACAATGGAAACAAGACCTCAACCTTCATTTGTAGGAGTCAGTATGTTATTAGGTGTCAATATCGACCACGTAGCGACTTTGCGCAATGCGCGTGGAACCACTTATCCTAGCCCGTTGGAAGCGGCTTTGTTGGCGGAAACGCATGGTGCGGATTTGATTACTTTGCATTTGCGTGAAGACCGTCGTCATATCAAAGATGCGGATGTGGCGTTGATTAAGCAAGTGTTGAAAACCCGCATGAATTTGGAAATGGCATTGACCGAAGAGATGTTGGCGCATGCTTTGGTTATTCAACCTGAAGATGTGTGTTTGGTGCCTGAAAAGCGGGAAGAGGTGACCACAGAAGGCGGTCTGGATGTGGTTGGGCAGCGTAAAAAAGTCGCTAAATATGTGAAAAAACTCAAAGAAGCAGGCATTCGTGTGTCTTTGTTCATTGATGCTGATGCCGATCAAATCATTGCCGCGCATGAAGTTGGCGCGCCTGTGATTGAATTGCATACGGGCGCTTATGCCGATGCTGACAATCATGAAAAACAAGCTTATGAATTGGCACGCATTGCTGCAGGGGCGGAATTGGCGGCGGAATTGGGTTTGGTGGTCAATGCAGGACATGGCTTGAACATTCACAATGTTACACCGATTGCGCAATTGTCACACATTCGTGAATTGAATATTGGTCATGCTTTGATTGCACAATCGGTATTTTTGGGCTTGCCTGAAGCCATTCGACAAATGAAAGAAGTGATGCACCGCGCACGTACTTTGGCAGCGATTCAAGAAGGGTAATGGTTGTAATGATTTATGGTATTGGTACGGATATGGTGGATGTAAAACGCATCGAGCGTTTGTATGAACAATACAAAGATGCGTTTGCTTTGAAAATTTTATCGCGCTTGGAATATTTGGAATGGCAAAGCCATCCGCAGCCTGTGGCATTTTTGGCCAAGCGTTTTGCTGCCAAAGAAGCAGTGAGCAAAGCTTTGAATACGGGTCTGCGCTCGCCTGTGAGTTTGGCTAATATTGGAGTGGTACATGATGCATTGGGCAAGCCTGAATTGTGGTTTGATGAATCTTTGCAAATTTGGTTGGACGAACGAGGTGTCAAGAATGTGCATGTGAGTTTTACCGATGAAGCACATTATTGTTTGGCATTTGTGGTGGCAGAAAAATGAGTGTGAAGTTGACCCATGTGGTTGCGGCGGTGATTTTGAATGAGCGTGGCGAATTTTTATTAAGCTCGCGTCCTGAAGGTAAGGCATATGCTGGATTTTGGGAATTTGCAGGCGGTAAAGTGGAAGCAGGTGAAACCGAATTGGCGGCTTTACAGCGTGAATTGCACGAAGAGCTCGGCATTCAAATTGCTGCTGCGACACCGTGGTTGACCAAAACGTATCGCTATGAACATGCGCATGTGTATTTGCGTTTTTTCCGTGTATTGCCGCAGCAATGGCAAGGCGAGATTCAATGTCGTGAGCAGCAACAATATTCATGGCAACAAGCAGGACGTTTTGATGTGGAGCCGATGTTGCCTGCCAATGGCCCGATTTTGCGTGCTTTGAGTTTGCCTTGGTTGTTAAAAGGGCGTCCTGAAAGCGGTTGGCGTGGTCAAAATGGTGTGGGTGAGGTGTGGATGGCGTTTGATGTGGCCGCTGATGTGGTTTTACACACAAATATGCACTTGCCTACTGTCCAAACAGAAACTTTACATTTGCTGCCTTGGTCTGTGTCTGCGCAAGAATGTGCGGGGGATGGTTGGTGGTGGCGTCCTGTTGCTTTGTCAGATATTGAGACGTTGTGTGTTCAATTGCGCAAGCGTCCTGTAGACATGCCTATGGTGGTTTTGCTTGATGAACATTTAATGAATCAGGCATCGATACTGCAAGACTTGGGTGTGCATGTGGCTGTGACAATGGCAGAGGATACGGCATGAAAAAACATGTATTGTTATTGATTGCCATTGTTATTGTGGCAGCGATTATGGCAAAAATCATTGCGGTGGTGGCGTTTACCGATACCAAGACTGTTCAAGCTTTGGATGCGCCACAAATCACATGCGAGCTGGAAAAAAATTGCGTTTTGGATGCGCAAACCCAAGTGAAAAGTTTGGAGCGTTTGCGTTTGAATCAACCATTTCATGTGGTGTTGCAATCGAATACACCTGTTGAAGAAGTGTCTGTGAGTTTCAGTATGACGGACATGGAAATTGGTTATAACCGTTATAAATTAACGACTGAAGATGGCAAAACATGGAAAACGGAAATCAAACTGCCATTTTGTACACTCAGTCGTGCCGATTACATTGCCACATGGCGTGTGGGTGGGCGCAAATATGAAAGTTTGTTGAATGTCACTGATTAATGTGGGCAAGCTGGTTTTGCATTACAATGAGGCTGAATTCACCATCTTGATACAAAAGGAATTGTCATGATTGCAAAAAAAATCTTGGAAGAAATTTCGTCTAAATTGGGCGATACCATTGCACAAAGTCCTGCCAAAGACATCGAAAAAAACGTCAAAACCTTGATGGGTTCGGCTTTTAATCGCATGGATTTGGTGACGCGTGAAGAGTTTGATATTCAGCAACAAGTGTTGATCAAAACCCGTGAAATGTTGGGTAAATTAGAACAACGTGTGGCTCAATTGGAAGCGGCGCAAGGTTTGACTCAAGTGGAAACGGCAGCTTCGGTAGATACGGCATCTGCTGAAGCTGAAGCGTCTGTGACAGAGGACAAAGCCGCTTCATAAAAGGAGTCTGACATGTCGTTGGCAATGGTGTATTCGAGGGCTTTGACTGGAATGAACGCACCTTTGGTGGAGGTAGAAGCCCACTTAGCCAACGGCTTGCCTGCTTTTAATTTGGTTGGCTTGCCAGACACGGAAGTCAAAGAAAGTCGTGAGCGCGTTCGTGCTGCGATTGTACAATCAGGATTTGAATTTCCTACCAAAAAAATCACGGTCAATTTGGCACCTGCTGATTTGCCCAAAGATTCAGGTCGCTTTGATTTGCCGATTGCGATTGCCATTTTGTTGGCATCAGGTCAAATCAAACCACAACAAACAGACATTTTACAATTTGAATTTGCTGGAGAATTGGCGCTTTCAGGACGCTTGCGACCGATTCGAGGCGCTTTGGCGATGGCTGTGGCTTGTGCTAGCCACCAACGAGCATTTGTTTTGCCTAGTGTGAGTGCAGAGCAAGCGGCATTGTTGCCTGATGCGACGGTGTATGCTGCCGAAAGCTTGAGCCAAGTGGCAGCGCAATTGAATGGTTTGCAGCCGTGGCAAATAGCGCAATATGATGGTGTGGCGCAAACGCCCGAAGCATTGTTGGATTTGGTCGATGTTAAGGGTCAGCACAGCGCACGTTTTGCATTGGAAGTGGCTGCGGCTGGTGGGCATCATTTATTGATGTTAGGGCCGCCAGGCACAGGGAAATCCATGTTGGCGCAGCGTTTGCCCAGTATTTTACCCCCTTTGAATACGCAAGAGCGTTTGAGTTTGGCCAGTATTCGTTCTTTATTGATGCAGAAAACAGCCGATGTTTTGCCTGCGCATCGTCCTTTTATTGCACCACATCACTCTGCTTCATTGGCTTCATTGGTCGGTGGTGGCTCAGACCCTAAGCCTGGCGCGGTTTCTTTGGCGCATCACGGCATTTTGTTTTTGGATGAGTTGCCAGAGTTTGACCGAAAAGTATTGGAATCTTTGCGTGAGCCATTAGAGCAAGGTGAAATTCACATTTCTAGAGCCAAAAGCCATGTGGTATTTCCTGCACAATTTCAATTGGTCGCAGCGATGAATCCTTGTCCTTGTGGTTTTTCAGGACACCCCAGTAAGCCATGCCGTTGTTCTGTGGAAAGCATACAACGCTATCGAGGGAAAATTTCAGGACCTTTGTTAGATCGCATGGATATTATTATTGAAGTACCTGCTTTGGGGCATGATGATTTGATATTGAAAAGCATACCTGAAAGCAGTGCGGCTGTTAAAATGCGTGTACATGACGCTTACATTTTACAACAGCAGCGACAAGGTAAGAGCAATGCGGCTTTAGGGGTTGCGCAATTGCAAAGCTTGGCAAAAATTGAAAATGATGCGCAAGCTTATTTGTCAAAAATAATCAATGATTTGGGCTTGTCTGTGCGTGTGTTTCATCGTTTGTTAAGATTGGCCCGTACCTGCGCAGACTTGCAAAGAAATGATACAGTTAAGGTTCAGCATATCATTCAGGCAATACAGTTGCGAAGGGCGGGGTCAAATCGCTTTAGTTAACATTTAAAACTTGGTAACATAACGCCGATTCTGTCATTCTGCGTTCAGAAAGTACATATTTAATATGAATAAAAAAATGTATCAGCGACAAAGCAAGTCTAAGTCATCGGGGAAAACTTTGACAGGGATTTTGATTGGTTTGATTTTGGGCGCTGTCATTATTGCGGTGTTGTTATGGTTTTTGAATCAAAATCGTGTGCCAACAGAGCCGCAAAAAACATCGCAAAACAAAGATGTCGAAATTATGATTCCCAATCAAGCCGTTTTGCCTGATACGCGAGAGATTTCGGGGTCTGTGGCGTCGGCAGTATCGGTGGTGGAAGAGTCTGTCAGTGGTTGGATAGAGGTGGATGAGGGGCTAGATGAGGCGGATAAATCAGTCAGCTTGTCGCCTGTGATTTTGCCTTCGTCTAAGTCTGAAACAGGACAATCCTCATTGACTGATGAAAAAGCTAAGGACAAACCCGAGCTAAAAAAACAGCCTGAAGTGAAAAAACCAGTTGAACACAAAGCGCCTGTAGCACCAGAGAAGATTAAACCAAGCGCAGAGCAGATTTTAGAGCACGGTAGCGTAGAAAAAGCGCGTGCCGCAGCAAAAACTGAGACTGTTGCGAAAGAAACACCACCTAAAAAAGAAGCTATAAATAAAAAAGCAACGTCCGCCAAAGTGCAAGCGGGTTCTTATGGTAAAACTGAGCAGGCTGAGGCACAGCGTGCGAAGTTGGCATTATTGGGTATTGCTTCACATATCGAGTCCGCTCAGGTGAATGGCAAAACAGTACACCGTGTGCGTACGGAAACTTTGAGTGGCGAGCAAGCAGCTCAAGTGCGTCAAAAGTTACAACAGCAAGGCATTGATGCTATTACGGTAAGTGGCCAATAAACGGTGCGCATCATCAAATAGAAATGCATAAGGAAATAACATGTTACAAAAATGGATTGCAACTGCGGTATTAGCGCTGGGCTTTGTGGGTGTGTCGCAAGCGGCATTGGTTGAGGGGCAAGACTTTGCAGTATTGCCTAAACCTGTACCTCAATTGCAACAGGATAAAATTGAAGTTTTAGAGTTTTTTGGCTATTTCTGTATTCATTGTAAGAACTTAGATCCTACTTTGTTAGCCCATGTGAAAAAAATGCCAAGTGATACTTATTTCCGTGGTGAACATGTGGTGTGGCGACCTGAAGACATTGGTTTGGCGCGTATTACAGCAGCGGTGAATGCTTCTGGTTTAAAATACCAAGCCAACCCTGCGATTTTCAAAGCAGTGATGGATGAGAAGATTAATTTAAGCAATCCTGATGTGTTTAAAGATTGGGTTGTGAAACAAACGGCATTTGATGGTCAAAAATTATTGGCAGCTTACAATGGTTTTCAAAATCAAGCTGAAGCCAAAGCGATGGCGCAATTAAGTGCAGACCATGCCATCCAAAGTACGCCAACGATTATTATTGGCGGCAAATACCGTTTGTTATCTCAAGACATGAATAAATTGGATGAATTGATTGATAAGGTACGTCAAGAGCGTGGTATGCCAGCGGCACAAATCAAAGCGGCAGTGAAAATGCCTGCAACTGGTGCTCGTTTGGCTAAGGCCGCTAATCAATAAACTGAGTGAAAATCAATTTTTGTAGTAGGGCAGCTTATGACAAGCTGCCTTTTTTAGTGCATGCGAGATATCTTGAGGTTGAATGATGAGTTTTTTTGAAGCGATTTTGATTGCAATTGTTGAAGGGTTAACTGAGTTTTTACCCGTTTCTTCAACGGCACATATGATTTTTACCAGTTCATTTTTTGGTATACAAGAAGATACCTTTGTCAAAATGTTTATGGTGTCGATTCAGTTAGGCAGTATTTTGGCTGTGGTTGCCATGTATTGGAAACGCTTTTTTGGCGCCAATAGTAAGCTTTTTTATGTGAAGTTAGCTTTTGCAGTGTTGCCTGCTTTGGTATTAGGTAAATTGTTTGATGATGCAATTGAAGCGGTGTTGGGCAGCCCTCGCCCTATTGCGGTGATGTTAATCATAGGTGGTGTGGTTTTGTTGTTTATAGACAAAGTTTTTCAAAACCCAAGCATTCATTCGGAGCAAGAAATCAGTATTAAAAAAGCAGTGGCGATTGGTTTTTGGCAATGTTTGGCAATGATGCCTGGTACCAGTCGTTCGGCAGCATCTATTATTGGTGGTATGCAGCAAGGTTTATCACGACAAGCTGCTGCAGAATTTTCATTTTTCTTAGCGGTACCAACCATGTTGGCAGTGACCACTTATTCTTTGTTTGTCAAAGAGTGGGGATTAGAAGGTGAGGGCTTGACTGGGGTTGAAATGATGATGGAAACGCCACAGAATTTGTGGTTGTTTTTAGTCGGAATGGTTGTGGCATTTGTGGTCGCAATGATTGCCATTAAGTTTTTTATAGGCATTATCAAGCGTTATGGTTTTAAACCGTGGGGTTGGTATCGTATTGTAGTGGGTATTGTTTTATTGGCTTATTTCAGTTTTTAAGCTTTAAAAATCTATTCAGGCAGCTTTTTACTGTGATTTTGGCGCAGCTGTGCTATTATTGAGTGTAAAAAACTGTCGGAGGTGGGTGCAAACCCCGCCTTTTATTTTGTATAAAAAAAGAGAGTTCCTCATGCAATCTTGGCAATTACCTGAATACATTGCCGATATCCTGCCGTCTACTGCACGGCAATTGGAAAGTGCTAAAGAAGCACTACTAGGTCTTTTCAGGGTACACGGTTATGAGCTTGTTAGCCCTCCTTTACTCGAATACACATCTTCCCTTTTATTAGACATTGATGATGGCTTAGCATTGAAAACCATCCGTATTGTTGACCAAATCAGTGGTCGCCAATTGGGTTTGCGTGCTGACATCACCCCACAAGTGGCGCGTATTGATGCTCATTTGTTGTCTGCCAATGATGGTATTAACCGTTTGTGTTATGCAGGTTCGGTTATCCATGCACGTCCAGACAGCTTGTTGAGCACGCGTGAGCCTTTGCAAGTGGGTGCGGAATTGTATGGTTATGAAGGTATTGAGGCTGATGTTGAAATCATTGACTTGATGTTGAAAACATTGAAATTAGCACATGCAAAAAATGTGTATTTGTCATTGGGTCATGTGGGAATTTTTCAAGCATTGGCTGACAAAGCGCAACTCACTGTCGCACAAAGTCGTGAATTATTGTCTTTAATGAAAGACAAAGACAGTGAGGCTGTATTGGCGGCAATGGCTGGTTGGGATATTGACACCATTTGGAAGCAAACTTTTGCGGTATTGCCAACTTTGTATGGTGATGTGGAAACAGTCTTGAGCCGTGCTAAAACTGAATTGCCTGCGATTAAAGGTGTTCAGGACGCTTTGGATGCATTGAAAACCATTTGCAAACAGTTTAAAGAATATAAAGTGCATATCGACTTGTCGATTTTACGCAATGATTCTTATCACACGGGTTTGTTGTTTGCAGCTTATGCGCCAGGTTGGTCTGATGCTTTGGCTCGTGGTGGTCGTTATGATGGTTTGGGTCATCAGTTTGGCCGAGCACGTCCTGCGACAGGCTTTAGCTTAGATTTGCGTGATTTGATTGAAGTGTTGCCACAAAAACCAGCCAAACAAGGTATTAAAGTGGCGGCTCAATGGGCAGTGGATGCCAAAGCCTTTATGGATGAGTTGCGTGCGCAAGGCGAAGTGGTTGTGATTGATTATGTGGGTGACGATGCCAATACATTGCATTGTGACCGTGAATTGGTATTAAAAGACGGGGCATGGATGACTGTGCCTTGTAATTGTTAATTTTGAAGTAGGAATAAACAATGGTTAAGAATGTTGTTGTAGTTGGCTCCCAGTGGGGCGATGAAGGTAAAGGCAAAATCGTTGACTGGTTAACCGACCAAGCCAGCGGTGTGGTGCGTTATCAAGGCGGTCACAATGCGGGACACACTTTGGTAGTCGGCGGTAAAAAAACCGTTTTGCGTTTGATTCCAAGCGGCATCTTACATGCAGGCAAACGTTGCTTCATCGGTTCAGGTGTGGTGGTTTCTCCTGAAGCTTTGTTGAAGGAAATGGCCGAATTGGAAGAGGCTGGTATCGATGTTGCGAAGCAGTTGACTATTGCGCCAACTTGCCCATTGATTTTGCCATACCATGTGGCTTTGGATCATGCACGTGAAGCGGCCAAAGGCGACAAAAAAATCGGTACAACTGGTCGCGGTATTGGCCCAGCTTATGAAGATAAAGTAGCGCGTCGTGCGGTTCGTGTGATGGATTTGTTCCAGCCTGAATTGTTGCGTCAAAAAATCGAAGACGTTTTGGCGATTTATAACTGCCAATTGGTTGGTTTGTACGGTCAAGAAGCCATTGAAGCAGATGCGATTTATGATTTAGCTATGAGCTTGGCTGAAAAAATCCGTCCTATGGTCGGTGACGTTTCTCGTACTTTGTACGAAATCAATGAGCGTGGCGAATCTATTTTGTTTGAAGGTGCGCAAGGTACGTTGTTGGACATCGACCACGGTACTTACCCATACGTTACTTCATCTAACTGTGTGGCTGGTGCTGCTTCTGCAGGTGCTGGCGTGGGTCCTCACAAATTGCATTATGTTTTGGGCATCGTTAAAGCTTACACCACTCGTGTGGGTTCAGGTCCATTCCCAACAGAATTGTTTGATGATATCGGCGCAGGCTTGGCAAAACGTGGTAATGAGTTTGGTGCGGTTACAGGTCGCCCACGTCGTTGTGGTTGGTTCGATGCGGCTTTGATGAAGCGTTCGATTCAAGTGAACGGCATTTCAGGTATGTGCGTGACCAAATTGGACGTGATGGATGGCATGGATGAAATCAAAATCTGTGTTGGCTACACATTGCGTGGCGAAACGGTTGATATTTTCCCATTCGGTGCGGACGATGTTGCTGCTTGTGAGCCTATTTACGAAACCATGCCAGGTTGGACTGAATCAACCTTCGGCGTGAAAACGTATGATGCATTGCCTGACAATGCCAAAGCTTACTTGGCGCGTTTGGAAGAAATTTGTGGTGCTAAAATCGCCATCATTTCAACGGGTCCAGACCGTGAAGAAACCATCGTTTTGGAACACCCATTCAAATAATTTGAATGTTGTTTTAAAATAAAGAAAGCGTCCTGTAAATGTTACAGGACGCTTTTTCATGCTGGGATATCAATATAGTATTAAGTAGAGGTCAATTGTTTGGCTTGCTGCTGCCAAACCAAATCACACAACGCATCGGCAGGTGTGAAAGCGGTTGGCGCTTCTATTAACAAATTGCGTACTTCTTCATAATTGCTATTGCGGCAAGCTTGGTCTAAGCGTTCTAATAAAGCTTCTAACTCTGACCATGGCAACATGATTTCATTGGCCGTCATGATGCGTTCATGCGTGCTGCGTGTGACGTTGTCACCAATGAGCAATTCTTCATACAGTTTTTCACCAGGGCGTAAACCTGTAATTTGAATTTCAATGTCACCGTGTAAGTTGTTCGCATCACGAATTTCCAAACCACTTAAACGAATCATTTGTTTGGCCAAATCAATGATTTTGACCGATTCACCCATATCCAATACAAAGACATCGCCACCTTTACCTAATGCACCAGCTTGAATCACCAATTGCGCTGCTTCGGGAATGGTCATGAAGTAACGGGTAATATCTTGATGGGTTAAGGTAATAGGGCCACCAGCTTCAATTTGCTTTTCAAATACAGGAACCACCGAGCCAGATGAACCCAATACATTGCCAAATCGTACCATGCAAAAACGGGTTTCGTGGTCAACTCGAGCGGCCAAAGCTTGTAATACCAATTCAGCCATGCGCTTACTCGCTCCCATGGTATTGGTAGGACGTACCGCTTTATCGGTTGAAATCAATACAAAAGTTTCTACTTTGGCTTCAATGGCTGCAAGCGCACAGTGTAAAGTGCCATAAATATTATTACGCACACCTTCAATCGTATTGAACTCCACCATTGGCACATGTTTATAAGCTGCTGCATGGTAAATGGTTTGTACATCATAAGCATGCATGACAGTGAATAAGCGCTTTTGATACTGTACCGAACCGAGTAAAGGAATCAGTTCGATATTAAGACCTTTGGCATTGATGTGCTCGCGCAATTCTTTTTCTATGCTATATAGCAAAAATTCAGAAAGCTCAAACAACAGCAAAGCCTTGGGCTGGTTGGCAATGATTTGACGGCACAGCTCAGAGCCAATGGAACCACCCGCACCAGTGACCATGACAATTTTATTCATGATATTGGCTTGAATCAGTTCTGCAATCGGTTCAACAGGCGTACGTCCTAGTAAATCGATGACCGAAACCTTTTTTAAACTTTGGATGCTGATTTTGCCTTCTACCAGCTCTAACATGCCGGGGATGGCGAGTACTTCTAAGTTTAATGGCTCTAAAAACTCTAAAATTTCTTTTTTGCTCTCGCGGCTCAAGCTAGGAATGGCCAGTAGAATTTTTTCTACATCATATTTCTGCACCAATTGTTGTATTTGCTGGGGCGAGTAGACAGTCAAATTATTGACAGTTGTATATTGCCTTTGAGCATCATCATCCACAAAAGAGTTATTGTCAAATCTGGTGTATGGCATTCAGGCCGCTTTCTCTGTTGATTGCTCGTCTTCCTGCTTGCCATCTTTGAAGATGACGTTGTTGACCACCAAGGTCAATAAGTTGAATCCTTGAATCCGGCGCCAACGCTTTTGGGCCGTTTCCAATAATTTGTACACCATCGCCAAAGTGGTTTCTCTGGAACCGCAGTTTTTAGCCCGCTTACTACGCAATCGTACGGTAGCAAACGTGGATTCAATCGGGTTGGTGGTGCGGATGTGCGTCCAATGCACATTTGGAAAGTCATAGAATGCCAATAACTCTTCTTCATCCTTCACCAGTTTGTTAATGGCTTTGGGGTATTTGTCACCAAAGCGAGCCACTGTTTGTTTGAAGGCTTGTTCTGCACTTTCTTTGGTTTCGGCCATCCAAATTTCTTTCAAAGCCTCTCGCAATTTGCCTTGTACCGATTTGGGTACGGCTGCCAACACATTGGCCGTTTTGTGCACCCAACAGCGCTGATGTTTGGTGTCTGGATAAGACTTGGCCATGGCATTCCAAAAGCCCAACGCACCATCGCCGACCGCCAATTTTGGACTGGTTTCCAAACCCCTCAAACGCAAGCCTATCAACACTTCTGACCAACTGACTTCAGATTCCCGATAACCATCTTCAACCGCCACCAACTCTTTATGTCCTTGATCAGTCACACCAATGATGACCAGCAAACACAGTCTATCGTCCAATCGCACATTGCTGTAAATGCCATCGGCCCACCAATACACATAGCGTTTGCCCTTTAAATCCCGCTGGCTCCATTGCCGATGTTCGTCCGTCCAATGTTGCTTCAAACGACTGATGGTATTGGCTGACAAGCCTTTGGCCTGCTCTCCCAATACAGCCGCCAAAGCTTGTTGGTGGTCACCTGTGGAAATGCCTTTCAAATACAGCCATGGCAGCAATTCTTCGATGCTTTTGGTACGTTTCAAATAAGGCGGCAACAATTGACTGTTGAAACACACACCGTCACCACTGCGATCTCGTACCTTCGGCACTTTCACCTGTACATCACCAATGCCAGTCTGCACTGTTCGTTCCGGCAAATAACCATTTCTGACCAATGCTTGGCGACCATCGGGAAGTTTCTTGGGTGAGTGTTGCTCCAGCAAAATCTGCAATTCGGTTTCAACTGCTTTGGCAATCAACTCCCTGGCTCCCTGACGCAGCAAATCGGTCAATGGGTCATTGAATGTTTGCTGTGGTTGTACGAATGCATTTGGGTTAGAATCAGTCATGGCGTATTCCTTTTGTTGGTTGAAATCTTTGGTCGGAAATCAATCAACAGGATACGCCTTCTTCATTTGTTCGTCATACACCAGAAATGACTATAGCTCATTGGACTTTGGGAAAACGTGTAACAAATTCGCTGATGATTTGCGGCAATACGTAACGCGCTTGCGTGTGTGTGGTGGCGATGGTCAAAGAACCTGCATCTTGCTCGGAAAATTCTGCACCGATTTTTTTGATGTTTTGTGCATCGCGCAAAATGCGTTCGGCAATTTGTAAGACTTGTTTGCCCGGTTCTGATACCGCGACGACTCTTTTACCATTGCGGATGAAAATTTGTATGCCTAACTCATCTTCTAACAAGCGAATTTGTTTGGAAATGCCCGGTTGAGAGGTAAACAACGCTTTTGCTGCTTCAGAGACATTTAAATTGTGCTTGTAAACTTCGAGGGTGTAACGCAATTGCTGTAATTTCATGTTGTTATGCTTTCAACGTAAACCATACCGCAGGGTGATAGAAAAAGTGACACCGCATTGTCATATTGATGAAGAACCAATCTTTCAATTTAGACAGACCATCTTGATTATTTTGAGCAACATTTTAGCATTATTTGGCGATGACTTCAGGTCGCTTGCATGTAATAAGTTAATGATAGAATATTGCTCAAAACTGTTGTGTATAGCCTACATCATCAACGATATGTTTGGATTAATGTTGTATTAAAGTGACAAAAGAGGTATTTTTTACCCCATGTTCTGTAAGGGTAGTTTTGGCGAGTACTTTGGTTTATGAAGATTGTATTGACAGTTTTCAGCCTTATTCTTATAGTGCTTACTTGACATACCTGGTGCTTCGCCTATTAGGGCAAGTTAGATTTTTGTAATCGCTTATGCAGTCTCAAGTGTTGCATAAATGAAATTTTAGATGAGGGAAAACCATGACCAAACAGATTAAATTGGGTGCCTTGATTGCTGCACTTGTTGCTTCTGCCGGCGCAATGGCGCACGAAAAACCGGGCTACACCATCAGCGAACAATCACGTGAAGTGGTTCGTAATAGCTTTGGTGAATGCTGGGAAAACACTTACTTGAACAAAGCAACTAATGGCTTGGTTGAGTGTGGTGATAAAGTTGCTGACAAACAACCAGAATACGAAATGGTTTCTGAAACCGTTCGTTTGACTTCTGAATTCTTGTTCGGCTTTGACAAATACAACTTGCGTCCTGAAGCAGTGACTACTTTGGATACCTTGGCTTCTCGTTTGTCTCAAACCAACGTACAAGCTGTGCGTGTTGAAGGTCACACAGACTTTATGGGTACTGACCAGTACAACCAAGCTTTGTCTGAGCGTCGTGCTAACACAGTATCTAACTACTTGGTAAGCCGTGGCGTGCCTGCTAGCAAAATTGCTGCTGTAGGTTTGGGTGAAAGCCAACAACAATTGCAAGCTCAGTGTCAAGCTGAAGTAAACAAATTGGGCAAAAAAGTATCTGCTGCGAAAAAACGTGCTGCTTTGATCGCTTGTATCGAGCCTGATCGTCGCGTAGATGTTCACATCCAAACTTTGGTTGAGAAAAAAGTAGCTCAATAATATTTTATTATTGAACTCATCAAAAAGCCCGCTTTGTGCGGGCTTTTTAGATGCATATACAAGCGTCCTGTAAATGGTTTACAGGACGCTTGTGTTATTTGTAAGACTTAGCGCATAAAAGTGCGTGCACCTGTAAAGCGTTGGGCAAAATAAGGGCTGTCTAAGCGTGCAATGCGGATGGTGCCGTTGCTGCTGGGCGCATGTAAAAATTCTTGGTTGCCCAAATAAATGCCCACGTGTGAATAAGTGCCGCCACCTGTATTGAAAAATACCAAGTCGCCGCTTTTCAATTGTGTTTTGGAAATGTTGTGGCTGCTAGCGGCAATGTCACGTGCGGTGCGTGGCAGTGCAGTTTGTGTGGCTTGTTGATAGACATATTGCACCATGCCACTGCAGTCAAAACCGTTGCGGTCGCTGCCGCCATAGCGATAAGGCGTACCTACCAAAGAAAAAGCTTGAAACCACACTTCTTGGCGAGTATTGGGATGGTCTGGTATGCTGATTTTGGCGCGAGAAGACGTGGTTTGAGAGGCTTTAGGAGCGGTTTTGGGCTTGGAGCTACAAGCACTCAAAGTCAAAGCGAGTGTTAAAAAAATGGCTGTGCTAAGAATGCGCATGTGCTGCTCCTGAAGAAACATAACAACATGGCATACCTTAACACAGCATGACAATTAAGTGTTAAGACGACATCAAACCGTTTTGCTTGTTTTCCAAATATTCCCAACGGTCGAGTTGTTCTAACAAATCTTCTTCAATTTGCGCAATGCGCTCTTGCGCCGCCACTGCTTCTTGATAACGGTCTTTGAACACATCAGGCTCTAGCAACAAAGCATTCAAATTGCTTTGTTCTTGTTCCAAATCGGCAAGCGTTTGTGGCAAAGCATCCAATTCACGTTGTTCTTTGTAGGATAATTTTACCGTACGGGCGCTTTTATCGCGTGCCACCGCTTTTTTGGTATCGGTTTCGTTAGTTTTGGCGGTGTTTTGGCTTTGAATAATTGCCAGTTCTCGTGCTTTGGCGTCTTGGTAGTCTTGATAGCCACCAATGTATTCTTTCAGGACGCCTGCGCCTTCAAAGACGATGCTTTGAGTAATGACATTGTCCAAGAACATACGGTCATGGCTGACCAAGAAAACGGTGCCATCGTAGTCTTGTAACAAACCTTCGAGCAATTCTTGCGTGTCGATGTCCAAATCGTTGGTCGGTTCGTCCAAGACCAAAATATTGGCAGGTTGGGTGAACAATTTGGCTAATAATAAACGGTTGCGCTCACCACCTGACAACGATTTCACAGGCGATTGGGCGCGCGCTGGATGGAATAAAAAGTCTTCCAAATAACTCATCACGTGCTTGGTTTTGTTGCCCAAGGTCACATAATCATTGCCCTGACCCAAAGTGTAAAACACGGTGTCTTCTTCGTTTAAAGCCGAGCGGAATTGGTCAAAATAAGCCACTTGTTGCTTGCTGCCGATTTTGATTTTGCCGCTGGTTGGTTGTAATTCGCCCAAAATCAATTTCAATAAAGTGGTTTTGCCAATGCCATTCGGGCCAATCAAGCCGATTTTGTCGCCACGCTGAATTACAGTAGAAAAACTTTTCATGATGTCGCGTTCCGGAAAAGAGAACGAAGCATGTTCGAGTTCGGCAATGATTTTGCCGCTTTTTTCGCCACTGTCGAGTTTGAAATTGACTTGTCCTTGTACATCGCGGCGGGCTGCACGGTCACGGCGCAATTGCTCTAAACGTTTGACGCGGCCTTCGTTGCGGGTGCGACGTGCTTCGATGCCTTTGCGTATCCACACTTCTTCTTGCGCATGGAATTTGTCGAACAAGCGATTTTGCTCGGCTTCGGCAGCCAATTCTTGCGCTTTGATGTTGTTGTATTGCTCGAATGTGCCCGGATAGCTGCGCATCGTGCCTCGGTCGAGCTCGACAATGCGTGTGGCAATGGCATTCAAAAAGCGGCGGTCATGGGTAATCACCACCAAGCTGCCTTGAAAGCCTTGTAATAAGGTTTCGAGCCATTCAATCGCTTCAATGTCCAAATGGTTGGTGGGCTCGTCCAATAGCAATAAATCGGGTTTTTGTACCCAAGCTTGTGCCAATGCCACCCGTTTTTTCTGACCACCTGACAAATTGCCGATGATTTCGTTTTCAGGCAAACCCAATTGCGCCAAAGTTTGTACAATCAAGCTGTCAAATTGCCAGCCATTGCGGCTTTCAATTTCCAATTGCAAGTGATTCAATTGTTTTAATAAATCGGCATTGCTTGCATCATATGCCAAAGCTTCGCTGACACGATGGTAGTCGTGTAAATAAGTTTTGAGTTCGCCCAAGCCTTCAGCCACCACATCAAATACGCTCGTTTGTGGGTCGAAGAATGATTCTTGCGGCACATACACGACTTTCAGGTCGCTTTGTAAGACCAAATGACCGTCGTCTAAATGGTAAACATCGGCTAAAATTTTTAAAAAAGAGGACTTGCCTGCACCGTTGCGTCCAATCAAACCAATGCGTTCACCTTGTTCGAGATGAAATTGTGCTTGGTCTAACAAAGCCACGTGGCCGACAGCGAAACAGGCGTTATCAACGGAGAGTATGTTCATGAAATGCGCAATCCAAAATGTGCCAACAGGCAAAGAAGCTTATTTTACCGCAAGCGCACAAACTTATGCAGTGATAAAATGCCCAGATTAAGCGTCCTGAAAGGTGTCACAATCGGGGCAACATAGTACAATGGCGGCAATTTGAATAAGGAAGACGGCAATGTATTTTGTAGACCGCAGTGCGGTGGTGTTAAAACCAACCCAAGTATTTTTAGATTGGCTCAAGCAAGTGGACGAAGACATGCCTGAATTGAGCTTGGCACAAATTCGCAGCAATTGTACGGTATTGTTGGTTCCAGAAATGGATGAGCCAGAAGATGCCATTTCATATATTGATGAACGTTTTGAAGAAGTGTTTCGCAATGAATTGTCAGGTTGGGAAGTGCCACAAAGCGCTTGGCCGAAAACCATGGATTTGGTGACGTTTTGGCAATTTTTTGAAGTGGAAATCCATGATTTGGTATTGGACACCATTGAAGATGATTTGATGGTGAGTCCAGTCCAAAATTAAGGCTTGCGATGCCACCTTTGCATTTACAGCCTAAACCTTCTTGGCAATGTGCAGTTGCTTTAGTCGTATTGCACATGGTTTTAATTTGGGTTTTGGTGTGGCAATGGTCGGCTTGGCCTTTGTATGTGGCTGTATTGGGTGTGTTGCTGTCTGCGATGATCAGCTTTTACCAATGGCGGCGCAGTGCTGCTTATCGCTTGCTCATTGCGCCAGATGGTTCAGTCCATCTGCAATGGCAGCAACAAACTCCGATCAAAGTCATGCGTATCACGGGTGGCATCATCAGTCGGTATTTATTGGTGGTGGTTTGGCAAGATGCACAAAAGCGGCGCTATCAAACCGCATTGTGGCCAGACAGTGTGAGTCAAAAAGAATTTAAAATGGCATTTGTGTGGTTGCGTTGGCAACCTGTGCCAAAAGAGGAAAGCAAGCAATGACCGCAAAAAATTTGCAACAATGGTTGACACAATTGGAACAAGGCATGGCAGGTGGCGTGATTGATATGGGTTTGACCCGCACGCAAACGGTGAAAGAGCGCATGGCGTTGACACCAAAATGTCCTGTGGTGATTGTTGGTGGTACCAATGGCAAAGGTTCGGTGTGTGCTTTTCTGACGCAAATTTACGCTCAAGCAGGTTTTAAAGTCGGCACTTTAACCAGCCCACATTTGCAACACTATAATGAGCGCATTGCCATCAATGGCGTGCCCAGTAGCGATGAAGACATTGTATGCAGTTTTGAGCGCATACAGGCCGCTTGTGGTAGCGATGTGGCATTGACGTATTTTGAATACAATATTTTGGCTGCCGTAGATGTGTTTGACCGTGCCAATGTTGATGTGATGGTGTTGGAAGTGGGCATGGGTGGACGTTTGGATGCGGTGAATGTGTTTGATGCCGATGTCAGCGTGGTGACCAGTGTGGACATCGATCACCAAGCTTTTTTGGGCGACAATGTGGAACAAATTGCATTTGAAAAAGCAGGTATTTTCCGTACAGGTCGTCCTGCGATTGTGGGTCAATTACCTTTGCCTGAATCGATGCAACAACATGCTGATAACATCGGCACGCCTTTATTGTTATTGCAACGCGATTTTGGTTTTACCAAACAAGAGCAGCAGCAATGGTCTTTTCGCTTTGCGCCACAAAATGACGCTTTGCATTTAACCGAACGCAATCGTCATGCTTTGCCGATTCCTGCTTTGCGTGGTGCTTACCAGTTGGGTAATGCTGCTTTGGCATTGGCAGTGGTGGAGTGTTTGAACCACCATTTCCCTATTGACATTGGTGCCATCAAGCGGGGTTTGTTATTGGTGCAAAACCCAGGCCGCTTCCAAGTGTTGCCAGGTCGTCCATTGGTGGTGTGGGATGTGGGTCATAATCCTCATGCTGCCAAAGCTTTGCGCAATGGTTTAATGTCATTACCATATGCACAAAACCGCATTGCTGTCTTTTCGATGTTGGCAGACAAAGACATTCAAAGTGTTTTAGACATTGTCAAAGACCAGTTTGACGAATGGTTGATTGCACCTTTGGATTTGCCGCGTGGTATGAGCGCAGTGGCTTTACAGGACGCTTTAGCGCAAGCTGACATTCATGCAGTGAGCGTATTTACAGATGTGAAAAATGCTTATCAAAAGGCTTTATCCCAAGCGACTGAAAATGATAGAATCGTTGTGTTTGGTTCATTCCATACGGTTGCTGAAGTGATGGATGTGCCGCGTTATTGAGTGTTTAAAAAATAGATTGCGACTGAATAAAAGGTTTGTAGATTTAAAATAATAAAATATCTTTGCAATGTTATTTGTTTATCGGTGTCGACTAAGGGGTAATAAATGAAACACAGCCTATTAGGTTTATTGGTTTTATTAGGCAGTTTGTCGTACAGTGCCATGGCAGAAACAATTCCATTTGCTGAAGAGCAAGATGCTTTGGTGCAACTGACAGCGAAAAACAAAAAAGCCACAACAGTCGCTCCTGATTTACCAGAGGCATCAGCATCGGTTCGTTATGTGGTGCAATTGGGTGCATTTACGCACAAAGATCAAGCCTTGAAATGGCAAGAGCAATTGGCACAAGATGGCATTCAAGTGGTTTTACAGCAAGACAATGAAGATGAATATGCCGTTGTTCGTGTGCGCAGCTTGCCGTTCGACAGCAAACTCGCTGCACAAGACATGGCATTGCAGTTAAAATTATACGGTGTACAGCAAGCATTAATCATGCGTGTGAATGAATAGCTTTTTAGGATTGATATGGCATCAAAAAAAGTGGATCAGCAATATGATGTACTCAAACGTCAAAATCGTCGTCGTTTGATGGGTGCAGTCGGCATGGTCGCAGTAACCGGTATGGCGTTAGCGGGCATGGGCAGTTTTAAATCTGTAGATTCTGAAGCGCCGTTGGCTGCTAGTGGAGCAGTGCAAAACGTTGCTGGCACACAAAAAGTTTTACCTAAGGTGTCTTTGCACAATCCTGAAACCAATACCAGTCAAGTTTTAGAAACCGAAGCAGACAAACAGCAAGCTTTGTTATTGAAGCAGCAAGAGGAAGCCAAGCTGGCTGAACAAAAGCGTTTGCAAGAGGAAGAAGTCAAACGCCAAAAAGAATTGGCGGCTGCTCAAAAAAAGCAACAGGATGAGGCGCTTGCCAAACGTCAGCAAGAGTTGAAGTTGGCTGAAGAGAAAAAAGCGGCAGCATTGTTAGCGCAGCAAGAAACAGAAAAAGCTAAGCAAGTACAATTGCTCAAAGCGCAGCAAGAAGCTGAAAAACGCCAACAGGCCGACGCCAAACGCAAAGTCGAACAAGATAAAAAATTAGCAGAACAAAAACGCCAAGAAGAATTGGCTGCTGCCAAACAGCGTAAACAGGATGAGCAAAAACAAGCTGAAGCAGCCAAACGCAAAGCCGAACAAGACAAAAAATTAGCGGAACAAAAACGCCAAGAAGATTTGGTTGCTGCCAAACAACGCAAACAAGATGAGCAAAAACAAGCTGAGGCAGCCAAACGCAAAGCCGAGCAAGATAAAAAATTAGCAGAGAAAAAACGCCAAGAAGATTTGGCTGCTGCTAATAAGCGTAAGCAAGACGAACAAAAACAAGCCGAAGCCAAACGCAAAGCCGAACAAGATAAAAAATTGGCGGCAGAGCGTGAGAAAAAAGCCCAAGCGGCTTTGAACAATCAAAAAGATGCCAAACCCGCAGACAGCCGTACTGTGGTGCAAGTGGCAGCATTCAAAAGTGAAGACAAAGCACAATCCATACAAAAAGAAATTCAAGCTTTAGGCTTGCCTGCCAATGTGGTGCGGGTAGGCTCTATGGCTCGCGTCCGAGTGGGCCCTTATCGCAATCCTGCTGACTCTGAAAAAGCAGCAGCGAAATTAAAACAAAATGGCTATTCAGCTTTGATTATGCAGTATCAGAAATAAATGATGTCAGTATTTGATTTATTGGTGTTGGCCGTATTGGCCTTAAGTGTGTTGGTATCGATGATGCGTGGCGTGGTAGCAGAAATCACATCCTTAATTACATGGATTGTGGCTTTGTTGGCTGCCCGCTTGTTGTCGCCGATATTGTCACAATCATTGTTCACTCGTGTGGATTCTGAAATTTTTGCAATGGTGTTGGCTTTTATAGTGGTATTCGTTACCACTTATTTTTTGCTTAAAATAAGTGAAAAACTGCTGACATCGGCGGTTAAAGCGGCTGGTTTAGGTGGCTTGAATAAGTTTTTTGGTGCGGTGTTTGGTTTGGTAAAAGGCTTGTGCATCATCACAGTGGTGGTGGTTTTGTGTGCATTTACCGATTTGCCGCGCAGTGAAGATTGGCGAAAAGCCTATACTTCTGAGATGTTTCAACAGTTGGCATCGCTGACTGTGCCGTATCTGCCTGCTTTTGTAGCAGGGCGTATTGATTATTCTATCCCAAGCGAGTAAGGATTGTTTCCATGTGTGGTATTTTCGGCCTAGTGTCTCATGAACCTGTCAATCAGTTGTTATACGATGGATTGCAAATGTTGCAACATCGCGGTCAAGATGCCGCGGGAATTGTGACTGCCAGTGGTCATTCGTTTCATATGCACAAAGGCAGCGGTATGGTGCGAGATGTTTTTCGTACCCGTAATATGCGTGATTTGGTGGGCAATGCAGGTATTGCGCACGTTCGTTATCCAACAGCAGGTAATTCTAAAAGCGCGGCAGAGGCGCAACCATTTTATGTAAACTCTCCGTTTGGCATCGTATTGGCACACAATGGCAATTTGACCAATACCGATGAGTTGTATGAAAACGTGTGTTACCGTGATTTGCGTCACATCAACACCAGTTCTGATTCGGAAGTCTTGTTAAACGTGTTTGCCCATGAATTGGAAAAACAGGTTGAAGGCAGCGATTTAACTGTAGAGCATATTTTTGGTGCAGTCACCGAATTGCAAAAATTGGTGCGCGGTGCTTATGGTGTGGTGGCGCTGATTGCTGGCTATGGCTTGGTGGCATTTCGTGACCCGTTTGGTATTCGACCTTTGATTTTGGGTAAAAATATTGATGCGCAAGGTCGTGAAGAATATGCAGTGAGCTCTGAGTCTGTGGCATTCAATGGCTTGGGTTTTGAGTTGTGGCGTGACGTTGCTCCGGGTGAGGCAGTATTTATTAGCTTTGACGGTGAGTTCCATTCACAACAATGTCATCCACAGGCGACCTTAAAACCATGTTTGTTTGAATATGTGTATTTTGCGCGTCCTGATACGGTGATGGACGGTGTGTCTGTGTACCAAGCTCGTGCGGATATGGGTGTGTCTTTGGCTGAAAAAGTCAAACGTGAATTGCCATGGAAAGAAATCGATGTGGTGATGCCGATTCCTGATACCAGCCGTCCTAGCGCTATGGAATTGGCACACCATTTGGGCATTACTTACCGTGAAGGTTTTATCAAAAATCGCTATATTGGCCGTACTTTTATCATGCCAGGCCAAGCGGTACGTAAAAAATCGGTACGCCAAAAATTGAGCCCTGTTGAAAGCGAGTTTCGCGGTAAAAACATTTTGTTGGTTGATGACTCGATTGTGCGTGGTACGACCAGTCTTGAGATTGTGGAAATGGCGCGCGATGCGGGTGCCAAAAACGTGTATTTTGCATCAGCAGCACCAGAAGTCCGTTATCCAAACGTATATGGCATAGACATGCCAACGCGTGCAGAATTAATTGCAACTGATCGTACCGTAGAAGAGATTGCCAAAGAAATCTCTGCCGATGGCGTGGTATTCCAAGATTTAGCGGATTTAGTGGCAGTTGTGCGCAATTTAAACCCAAAAATTGATGGTTTTGACACTTCTTGCTTCAATGGCGAGTATTTGACGGGTGACGTGGATGAGGCGTATCTTGAACGTTTGGCCAGCGGCAAGATTTCCGTTGAGTTATTGAACAAAGTCAAACCAAGCTTGGTAGACCACAGTGTCCGTATCGATGATGATTTGGATGACGACGAGTAAGTAGAAAGTTTAAAGAATATGAGTAAGTCATGGCATCCAGAAACCATCGCCATTCGCGGTGGTCGCCAAATCAGTGATTTTTCTGAACACAGTCAAGCGGTGTTCATGAGCAGCAGCTTCACTTACCCAACAGCGGAAGATGCTTCACGTTTGTTTGTTGGTGAGCAAGAAGGTTTTACCTACAGCCGTACAGCCAATCCGACCATTATGGCGTTTGAACAGCGTATGGCGCAATTGGAAGGGGCAGAGCGTGCTGTGGCCACATCAAGCGGCATGGCAGCGATTCACGCGACTTTAGTCAGCTTGTTAAAACAAGGTGACCATTTGCTCTCGAGTCACAGCTTGTTTGGCTCGACCAGCTCTGTGGTTAACAATATGTTGCCACGCTATGGCATTGAAGTCACATGTGTGAGCCCTGTCGATTTATCGGCTTGGGAAGCAGCCATTCAAACCAATACCAAAGTTTTGTTCTTGGAAACCCCATCCAATCCGTTGGGTGAAGTGGCAGACATTCGTGCTTTGGCTGATTTGGCGCACAAACATGGCGCGGTTTTGATTGTGGACAATTGTTTCTGTACGCCAGCGGTGCAACAGCCGATTGCTTTGGGTGCCGACATTTCTTTGGCATCGGCAACCAAAGGTATTGATGGTCATGGGCGTGCTATTGGCGGGATTGTGTGTGGTTCGAATGTTTTAATCGAGCAAGTTTGGAACCATGTCAAAACCGCAGGTGAAATCATTTCTCCATTCAATGCATGGTTATTGTCTAGTGGTTTGGAAACCTTGTTCGTGCGTTTGGAGCGTGAATGTTCGAATGCTTTGACTTTGGCACGTTGGTTGGAAAACCATCCTAAGGTTGAAAAAGTGTATTACGGCGGCTTGGAAAGCCACCCGCAACACGCTTTGGCCAAAGAGCAACAACGCATGTTTGGCGTGGTGGTGGCGTTTGAAATCAAAGGTGCGCGCAAAGAAGCTTGGCATGTGGTCGATTCGGTGGAATTGTTCTCACGCACAGGCAATTTGGGCGATGTGAAATCTACCATTACCCATCCTTACACAACCACGCATTGCCGTGTCAGTGAAGAGGGCAAAGCCGCAGCAGGTATTACTGAAAGTTTGATTCGATTGTCTGTGGGTTTGGAAAATGTCGCCGATTTACAAGCGGATTTGGAACAAGCTTTGGCACGCATGTAAGTAAGCGTCCTGAAAGTTTGTTCGATGAAAAAGCAAATCGATGTTGGTTTGCTTTTTTATTGTTTTCAGATTGTGAAAGCAGTATTCTGACTGTTTTGGGTTGGCTGTGCGCAGCAAAACAGTCATATTCACTCATCAGATTAGATGAATCATTTTATGAGAAAGGTTGAGGCGATGACCAAGACTTTATTGGCCAGTTTGGCATTGGCATTGTGTTTGAGTGCGTGCGGTGGTGAAAAAACAGCGCCAGCGGATAAGGCAGCAGCAGGCCGTTTGAGCGCAGAAGACCAAGTCAAAGAGCGTGTTAAAAATATGAAAGTATTGGCACAAGCCAATAAAACGTTGAAAGAAGTGGCAGCAGGTGACGCGGCGTTTGATGCGGCCAAAGTACAAGCTGCGGCTGCTACTTTAAACCAAGCGGCAAACCAAGGTTGGGAACATTATTCTATTACCACCATCGATACCAAATCGAATGCTTTGCCGGTTGTGTGGGAGAAAAATGATGCGTTCAAGCAAGAAATCCAAAAGCTTCAGGACGCTTCTAAGGCTTTGAATGAGGCGGCAGCGCAAGGCACTTTGGATGCCGTGAAAGCACCGATTGGACAAGTAGGTGAGAGTTGCAAATCTTGTCATACTGCTTTCAAAGCGCGTACTTCTTAATTGCATTGTTACAAGCATGCAATAAGCGTCCTGTAAATGTTTACAGGACGCTTATTGCATGCTTTCAGCATTGTATTCAAATTATACTGAAAAATCGTCTTGTGCCTCAGGTGAAGCAAAGCCTGTGATTTCCAAACCAAAGCCATTCAAAACATTGAACGCATAAGGCTTGCCCATCACACGCATTTTTTTGACATTCAATGCGGTCAAAATTTGTGCACCAATGCCGTAAGTTTTGCTGTCCCAAGTAGAACGTGGGTTGCTGCCTTGTGGCAAGGCACGTTCTAATAATTTAGAGCCTGTTTCAGAACGGTGCAACAAAATGGCCACGCCTGCGTCTACCGATTGCAATTTTGCCAAAGTTTGCGGCAAACTCCAGCTGTGTTGTGGATTGGGACTGATGAAGTCCATGGCGCTGAAAGGCTCGTGTACACGCACCCATACATCAGAGTCAGGCGTGATATTGCCTTTGACCAAAGCCAAATGGGTTTCGCCTTGTAAATGGTCGACGTACAAATGTTGGGTGAATTCGCCCCAAGGCGTTTGCACCGTATTGTGTCCCATGTCTTCAATCAAGCTTTCGGTTTTACTGCGGTATTCGATTAAATCTTCAATCGTACCCATTTTCAAACCGTGTTCTTGTGCAAACACTTCCAATTCAGGCATGCGTGCCATGGTGCCATCATCATTGATGATTTCGCAAATCACTGCCGCAGGCGTTAAACCTGCCAATTGTGCCAAATCCACACTCGCTTCAGTGTGACCTGCACGCACTAACACACCACCTTTGCGTGCGCGCAATGGGAAAATGTGACCAGGTTGAACGATGTCATCGGCTTGAGCATGGTGTGCAACTGCCGTTTGAATCGTGTGGGCACGATCGGCAGCAGAAATGCCTGTGGAAATGCCTTCACGCGCTTCAATCGACACGGTGAAGTTGGTGCCGTATTGCGCACCATTGTTTTGGGTCATCATTGGCAAACCCAAGCGATCAATCAATTCGTCTGCCATAGGCAAACATACCAAGCCACGCGCGTGCTTGATCATGAAATTGATGGCTTCAGGAGTGACAAATTGGGCTGCCATTACCAAGTCGCCTTCATTTTCACGGTCTTCGGCATCGGTTAAGATGACGATTTTGCCCGCTTTGATGTCGGCAATGATTTCGGCTGGAGTGGAGATCATGTTGTTCTGCTTTCTATTTCACGGATGTTTGTTGCTGCGCCAAAATGCGGCTCACTGTGTCTACAATGGCTTGGGTTTGGGCATCAACTTCAATATTAATGGCATCGCCTACTTGGCGTTGACCGAATAAAGTACGCTCTAAAGTTTCTGGAATCAAGTGCACGTTGAAACGGTCTGGTAACACATCGCCTATGGTCAAAGAACAGCCATCTAAACCGACAAAGCCTTTGCTTAAAACATACGGTTTGCAAGACTCTGGCAGCTTGAACCAAATAGTGGTGTTGAAATCGGTATTTTCAATGGCAATAATGTCAGTGGTGGTGGTGATATGACCACTCATCACATGCCCGCCAATTTCATCGCCAAAACGAGCGGCGCGTTCGATGTTGACCACATCGTCTACTTGCAAACTGCCCAAATTGGTACAGCGCAAGGTTTCAGCAATCAAATCAAACGCCACTTCATTGTTTTGAAATTCGGTAATGGTTAAGCAGCAACCGTTATGAGCGACAGAGGCACCAATTTGCAAATTGTCTGACAATTCTTGTGGTAAGCGCACTGTATGGCGGCGAAATTCGCCACGGTCTTCGATAGCGATGAGCGTTGCTTTGCCTTGCACAATTCCTGTAAACATAATGAATTAACCTTTGTAGGCGTTGCAAGAGGCGATTTGCACGCTTTGTAAGCGCAATTGTTTGCGTTGCTCTGCAGCATCGAAACGGCATTGCTTCAATGGTGAATCTAAGCTTAATTCTGGCACTGTAATTGGCTTGCCATTTTCATCGACGGCTACCATGGTGAAATAGCAGCTGTTGGTGTGGCGCACGGTGCGTTCACGGATGTTTTGCGCTTCGACACGAATGCCAATTTCCATAGAGGTTTTGCCAACATGGTTGACCGAGGCCAAAAAGTTGACCAATTCACCCACATAAATCGGCTCTTTGAATGTCACTTTGTCCACAGATAAAGTCACCACATAGCTGCCTGAAAAACGGCTAGCACAAGCATAAGCGACTTGATCTAATAATTTTAAAATGGCACCACCGTGAACATTGCCAGAAAAATTGGCCATGTCAGGAGTCATTAATACTGTCATAGTCAATTCAGATTGAGCTTCTACAATGGTTGGATGGTCTAAATGGGGCATAAAATTTCCATTACAATTAAAATGTTTTGATAAATAAGATTATAACCATTTTCGGCGTATGAAAAGACGCAATGCACTCAGACAAATCAATGCCATGACACCTAATACCACAAAATAGCTGTATTTCCATTGTAATTCAGGCATGTATTCAAAGTTCATGCCATAAATACCAGTAATCACTGTCAGCGGCATGAAAATCATACTGACTGCTGTTAAAAGGCGCATCTGCTCATTCATACGGTTGGTTTGCGCGCCTACAACCAAATCAATCATGGACAATAAAGTATCGCGGCTGAAGTCTAGATTTTCCAATAATTGTAAACAATGGTCATAAGTGTCACGCCAATACCAGCTGCTGCTTTGTGTGGATAGCACGCCATAATCATTGCGCATCAGTGAATATAAAACATCGCGCACAGGTCCTGCCGAACGTCTGAGCCTAGAGGCATCGTGTTTGAGTCGATGTAATTTGGGCAACATGTCTTCATCGCGAGGCAGTTGTAATAATATACCATCGAGTTTTTCAATTTTAGTGCTGAAGCTTTCAACATGCGTCATCAATAAATCAATCCAACAATCCAAATGCACATAGAGTAAATAACTGAAATCAGGTTGTGCCGCCCAATGTGGTGATTGTTGCGCATGCAAGTTTTGGTATAGCATGGGCTCAATGAACAGAGGTTTAGGATGGTAGCTGATGAAAAAATCTGGAGCGATGATTAAATACAGCAATTGGTTTTTCAATTGTTGTTTGTCAGTTAACATGCTGCCACGCAAGACGATGAATACATAATCGCCATAGTCTTCGATTTTGGCACGTTGGGATTTGTTGCTCATGTCTTCGAGTACCAATGGATGCAATTGGTAAGAATGCAATATATGGCTAATTTGCTCGAAATTAGCCGCACCTGATAATTGTAGCCAATGGCGCTCTAAAGGTTTGTGAAAGTCAGCAGCAAGGCTCAGTTTGGCATCGTGTATCTGTTGATGAGCGTCTATGGTCTGACAATGGATATTCAACGAAGTCGCTTTGCTGCTGTCATTCATGGTGTAATCGCCTCGATTTTAAGTTCGGACTGAATATGATGCCATTGTAAAACTTCTTGTGCCAAACTGCCTGCAATCAATGGATTGTCTTGTAACCACTGTGCGCTGATTTGTAGCACACATGTTTTACTTGCCGCATCGTAATACAAGCTGGTGTTGTCAGGAAAAATCAAATCTTTGCGGCTGCGACAAAACAGTGCCGCCAAACGCATGGCAAATACAGCAGGCCACCATTGCTCATCTGTCACGACATCGACCAATTTTTTAATGTCACCACGATGGCTCAATACCAATACTGCTAATAAATGCTGTTCTTGGCGCGAGAAGCCAAACATGTCTGCATGGTCTAAAATATAAGCAGAATGCTTGTGATAACCTGAGTGGGCAATGCTCATGCCAACTTCATGTAAGGATGCTGCCCAATCTAGATATTCATTCCAAATTTGCAATTGGCTGTTGGGTAAAGATTGTGATAAGCCTGCAAAACACTGTTTGGCAATTTGTTTGACACGGTTCGCTTGCGCTACGTCGACATGGTATAAAGACTGGAATAATTCGACTGTTTCATCACGCAAGTCACGCTCTAAATCTCGACCCATCATGTCAAAAAAGACACCATCACGCAAAGCAGCATCGGTCACAGACATGGCATCCAAATTCAATTCTTCAAATACTGCGACCATCACGGCTAAGCCACCTGCAAACACTTCGATGCGATCGCTTTTCATCCCCAATAATTTGGCTTTGCGAGTTGAACCTGCATTGATCACTTTCTTGGCTATCATGCGCATAGAGGCTACATCCAAATCGTGTTTGCTCAGTTTGTAAGCATCAATCACATCTCGAATAGAACGTGCTGATCCTGAGCTACCAATGGCAAAATCCCAACCATGTTGTTTTAAATCTTGAGAAATTCGTTGGATTTCAATGCGGGCGCTGGCAACAGCTTGCTCAAAACGCTCTGCGGTGACTTTCCCATCAGGGAAAAAACGCGTGCTGTAAGACACGCAGCCTAAAGGCAAACTTTCCATGATGTCAGGTTGCAAGTCATTGCCAATGACAAATTCGGTTGAGCCACCGCCAATATCCACCACCAACATATTTTGTGTGGTCGGCGGTTGGGTATGTTTGACGCCCAAATAAATCAAACGGGCTTCTTCACGACCTGCAATGATTTGAATCGGGAAGCCTAAAGTGGCTTCGGCTTTGGGCAAAAATTTTTGGATATTTTTGGCGACACGGAAAGTATTGGTGGCAACCACACGAACTTGGTCTTTTTTAAGACCTTGTAAGCGTTGACCAAAGCGTGACAAGCATTCTAAAGCACGTTCTTGTGCTTCTACGGTGATATTTTTATTTTCATCCAAGCCGCCTGCGAAGCGAACCATTTCTTTGAGTGAGTCAATGACACGCAATTGACCGTTTTCAACCGCACAAATTTGTACACGAAAACTGTTAGAACCCAAATCAACAGTGGCTAAAATCGAAGACAGAGGCATGAATGAATCCTTTATGAATGCCAAATAAAAAATATGATAACAGTGAAGTAGTCACGAACTTTACATGTTTATAAAAAAAGATTGGGTATGAAGATTGCAATGTAAAAGCGTCCTGTAAATGTTTACAGGACGCTTGAAGGGGTATTATTCAGCAAAACCCGCATCTTTGGCTTGCTCATCTGCGTGATAGCTTGAGCGAACCATGGCACCGACTGCGGCATGTTTGAAACCCATTTCCAAAGCTTCGGTTTCAAACGTTTTGAACATGGTAGGGGAAACATAACGCAAAACAGGCAAGTGTCCGTCAGTTGGCTGCAAATATTGACCGATGGTAATCATGTCAATATTGTATTCACGCATGTCGCGCATCACTTGACGCACTTCTTCGTCATCTTCACCCAAACCAACCATAATACCCGATTTGGTCGCCACATCAGGACGCAAAGCTTTGTAACGTTTTAACAATTCCAATGAATGGATGTAGTCAGCGCCTGGACGCGCTTGTTTGTACAAGCGTGGTGCGGTTTCCAAGTTGTGGTTCATCACATCAGGTGGTGTTTGCGCCAAAATTTCCAAAGCCACATCCAAGCGACCACGGAAGTCTGGTACCAAAACTTCAATTTGGGTGCTTGGGCTTTTCTCACGAATCGCTTGGATACATTCGGCAAAGTGACCTGCACCACCATCACGCAAATCGTCACGGTCAACCGAAGTAATCACAACGTATTTCAATTTTAAAGCGGCAACGGTTTCAGCCAAATGTCTTGGTTCATCAGGATCCAAAGGATTCGGACGACCATGGCCGACATCACAGAAAGGACAACGGCGGGTACAAATATCACCCATAATCATGAATGTTGCCGTACCTTTGCTAAAGCATTCGCCAATGTTAGGGCAAGAAGCTTCTTCACAAACAGTGTGCAATTTTTGCTCGCGCAAAATACGCTTGATTTCCATGAATTGACCACCGCTAGGCAATTTAGCGCGAATCCATTCTGGTTTTTTCAGCTTGGTTTCCAAAGGCACAATTTTAATCGGAATGCGAGCCGTTTTGGCAGCGCCTTTGTGTTTGACGCCTTGTGCGTTGTCTTGACTCATGAATGTGTATCTTCCACAGTTAGTTGTTGTTGTAGATGCTGCGCCAATGTGTTGGCAACTTCTTCAAAATCAGGTGTTTGCGGCAATAAGTCTGCCATCTGCACCATTTCCATACCTGCATAACCGCAAGGATTGATTTGATGAAATGGATTTAAGTCCATGTTCACATTCAAAGCCAAGCCGTGATAGACCGAACCACGTTTGATGCGCAAACCCAATGATGCAATTTTGCGCTCACCCACATACACACCCGGTCGTTGTGGGTCATTGTGAGAGGCAATGCCGTAGTCGGCCAGCGTGGCGATGATACTGTCTTCTAAGCGTGAAACCAAATCGCGCACAGAAGTTTTGCGGCGTTTGAAATCAATCATGGTATACACGACGATTTGACCTGGTCCATGGTAAGTAATTTGACCACCACGATCGACCTGTACCACAGGAATGTTTGTGCTGCTTAATAAATGTTCAGGTTTGCCTGCCATGCCTTGTGTGAATACAGGAGGATGCTCAACAATCCATAATTCATCAGGCGTGGTTTCATCACGTTGTTCTGTGAATTCTACCATTTGAGCATAAACAGGCTCATAAGCTGCTGTACCTAATTTTTTGATAATCATCAGTACACCACTTTGACCATAGGATGAGAAGTCAAGCTGCGGTAAATGTTGTCTAATTGCTCTTGGTCGGTGGCCGTCACTGTGATGGTGGCACTGGTGAAGTTGCCTTTGCTAGACAAACGAGTACGGACATGGTGTTCTTGCGTGTCAGGCGCATATTGTTGCACAACTTGCAACATGGTGATGGCAAAAGCCTCGTGGGTAGTGCCCATAATTTTCAAAGGAAATTCACAAGGGAATTCAATTAATGTTTCGCGTGGGGTGTTGACATCAGACATGAAAAAAACGCCTTTATCTGTAACGTAATGAATGCATAAAAGCGATATTTTACGCTAGTTTAAGCAGCGACCCAAGTCTTTTGGTACTGCTGCTTATGAGCGTGATAGTTTAACGAGCACGGCATAAAGTTCGCGTGCCTTCTTTTTGGCATATGAGTAAGCTGTGATTTTGATCGATGGTTAAATAACGCGGTTCTGAGTGGGTATTTTTGGCAACGGCCTGTAAGCGGTAAGTACCAGCAGTAGCGCCTCTAGCAGTACCTGTAAACGAGATTTTGAAAAAACGGGTTTCTGGAATGGGCAATTTGGGCCAAGTGGTCGAATTTTTGGTAAAGCGGACATTTTGAGCGTAATAACGTTCCATAAATTGGGTATTGTGCATCAATGCCGCTTGTGCTTCTTGCAGTCGTGTATTGGCAATATGGCGTTGGTAAATTGGCAAAACTGTGACGCCAATCATGCCTAAAAGACACAGCAATACCAATAATTCAATCAATGTAAAGCCTGCGGTTTTAGAGCGGCTGGCTAATTTTTTGTGGGCATGCATCATCTATCTCCTGTGATGCTCCGAATGTCTAGGCATGCACAGAAGATGAGTATGTCGATATTACATACTGCTGCAAGAACTGGCTTGCTTATCGCTCAAGACGCCCGCCGTTGAGATGCTGGCTGCATCTTGATTGCATATTTGCAGTAATCCCGTTGCATCGATAAAAAGAAACCGTTTTTCCCCGCTATTATTGCTTTTTGGTGCGGCATACAAGCAGTATTGATCACTTTGTAACGTAGCAGGGCTACAATATAAATTATCATCTGCACTGTCAGTGGTGTAAAAAGCAATATGGAAAAATTCATTATTAATATTGCTTAAAACCCCATCTGGATAATCATTACCAGATCTAAATGAATGGTTTTGAGCATAATATTTCTCTAACATGTTTTGTGCCAAAGTGATGTCAGCTTTGGCATTTTGTATGCGAGTATTGCGAGAATATTTGGTATAGCTAGGGTAGATGATGGCCGTTAAAATGCCGAGGATGACAAGGACAACCATCATCTCAGTCAGTGTAAATCCCTTTTGTTTCTGAATTGATTTGTACATTTTATGGTCCATATAGATGAATGGTTTAAGGCAGAGGCTTTTGATGTGTTACCAAATAGGCTTGATAAGACTCGAAATGTGCCGGCTTGGGCAAATCTTGTGGCCATAAGGCATAAGCCAAAACATATTGTTTGTCGGTTATCGGGGGCAGCTCACTGATTTGTAACCACAACGCTTGCTGCATTTTTGGCTCATATAAGTATAAGCGTTGTCCAATGAACAATTCTTGATGATTGTCTTGGGCAACCAATATTTTAATGCGTTGTGTGTCATCTGGCTCAATGACAAATAATTTTTGCCCGTTTTTCACTTGAGCGCCATGAGAAATTGCTAAAGGTCTGATTACACCATTAAACGGTGCTTGTAACCATGTTGACGTTGCTGCTTGGGTGATGTTTGGTGTGTGTTGAACGACAGATTGGCTTTGTGAGGCAGCATGGTAAGCTGCGGCACTTTTGGCGACAGCTGCTTGGGAAATAAAGCCTTGGGCATGTAAATCTTTGTCTTGTTGCCACTTCTGATACGCTTGCGCCTTAGCAGCTTGGTCAACTGTGGATTTGATGGTGGTTTGAGTTTGGGTTTTGGCTTCGGTTTTTAGCTGTATCAAGCGTTGACCACCCTGAACGTGTTGTCCTTCTTGAATCAATAGATTGTCAATTTTACCTGCATTGGGTGCAGCGATGGTTTGTGGCTGCAAATCTTCCCACGACAAAACCACTTGGATATGTTGCTCGTCAGTGGCGATTGTCATGGATGCTGAAGGTACTGGTTTTTCTATTGGATGGGGAGGCTCTTTTGGGATTGGTGTACTGGGAGCGCAGGCGCATAAAGCCAGTACGCATACACAAACCACCGAAGACAACTGGAATGCGTGTATGCGTGGATGAATAATCATTGTGGCTCCAAATGCTTAGGTTTTTAGCATGCAAATGTGTTTGGAAAATAGGGCATACAGTTTAATTTACCGATTCAAAGAAGGTACAATGAGAGGGCACTGTGCTTATTTCATTTCTTTATTCATTGAAAAGAGTCGCCTATGGTCGAAAAAGAACCTGATTTCCAAATTTCAGAAGAGCGCAATGAATGGGACATGGAGCGCATTCATGTGTTGGCAGAGCGTTTGTTGCCAATTTATGCCGATGTGGCTTCAGGTCAGATGGATGACCCCAAATCACAACGCTATCTGAATGAATTAATCGGTATTTTACACGAATTGCATCCTGCCGATATGGCAACGGTGTTGGAATCTTTGCCGCAGCAAGAGCGCGTGATGGTTTGGCGTTTGGCTGAGCCAGATGAAGACGGTGAAGTCTTGCTCGAAGTGTCCGATGTGGTGCGTGAAACCTTGATTGAAAGCATGGGGCAACAAGAGTTGCTGGCGGCGATTGAGGATTTGGATGCGGACGAATTGGCAGAGTTGGCACCTGATTTACCCAAAGAAGTGGTGCATGAGGTTTTAGAGTCGTTAAATGCCGAAGAGCGGGCGCAAGTGGTATCGGCTTTGTCGTATGAAGAAGACGAAGTCGGCAATTTGATGGACTTTGAGCAAGTGAGCATTCGTGCCGATGTCACTTGCGAAGTGGTATTGCGTTATCTGCGTCGTTTTGAAAGCTTACCAGACCATACCGACAAGATTTTTGTGGTGGATGACGATGATATTTTACAAGGGGTATTGCCGATTCGGACTTTATTGGTGTCTGACCCTGAAGAATGGGTACACGATGTGATGTCTACCGATGTGGTGCGCTTTCGCCCTGAAGACAATATTGAAGAAGCTGCTTCAGCGTTTGAGCGTTATGACTTGGTCACAGCGCCCGTGGTGGATGCCAATAAAAAACTGATTGGTCGTATTACGGTCGATGAAATGTTGGATGTGATTCGGGAAGAATCTGAAGCCGATTTATTGAATATGGCAGGTTTGAAAGAAGAAGAAGATTTGTTTGCACCTGTCATCGACTCATTCAAAAACCGTTGGATGTGGTTGGTCATCAATTTATTTACCGCATTTGTCGCCAGTCGGGTGATTGGCGTATTTGAAAATTCGATTGCACAAATTGTCGCTTTGGCAGCGTTGATGCCGATAGTGGCGGGCATAGGCGGCAATTCAGGCAATCAAACCACGACGATGATTGTGCGCTCGTTGGCGATGGGGCAATTGAATCTGAGCCAATGGGGGCGTTTGCTGCGCAAAGAATTGGCGGTGGCATTGATGAACGGCCTCATTTGGGGCTCGGCAATGGGCGCAGTGGCGTATTGGCTGTATGGTAGTATGGGCATCGGCTTGGTGATGGTGGCGGCAATGACTTTGAATTTGCTCTTGGCGGCAACGATGGGCGTGTTGATTCCGGTAGTCATGGAGCGCTTTGGGCGTGATCCTGCTGTTGGCAGCTCAGTCTTGATTACCGCTGTGACCGATTCAGGCGGCTTTTTGATTTTCTTAGGTTTGGCAACGGTATTTTTATTATGACAACAAGCATTGCACAATGGCTTCAAGCCAGTTCTTTACCCAAATTGGAAGCACGCATGTTGTTGCAATTTGTCGGTGGTTTTTCACGCGCACATTTGGTGGCGCATGACGACGAAGTATTGCCGGAAATGATGGTTTGGCAATTGAACGACATGCAGCAAGCGCGTTTGGATGGCGTGCCGATGGCATATTTATTGGGTGAGCGAGAGTTTTACGGGCGCGTGTTTCAAGTGTCGCCCGATGTATTGATTCCGCGTCCTGAAACAGAATTATTGGCAGAAACGGTGTGGCAACATTTGCCACATGGTGGACGGGTTTGGGACATTGGCACAGGCAGCGGCATCATCGCCATCACCACCGCTTTGGAGCGACCTGACAGCGTGGTTCATGCGTCTGATATCAGTGCGCCTGCTTTGGGTATTGCCAAAAACAATGCAGGGCGTTTGGGCGCGAATGTGTCATTTCATTTGGGTTCTTGGTATGACGTTGAGCCTTTACAGGACGCTTTGGTAGACGTTTTGGTGTCCAATCCGCCTTATATTCACAAAGACGATGCGCATTTGAGCCAAGGCGATTTGCGCTTTGAGCCACCACAAGCTTTGACCGATTTTGACGATGGTTTGAGTGCTTACAAAGCTTTGGCACAAAATCATGCACAACACATCAAACCGCAAGGCTATTTGATGGTTGAGCATGGTTTTGAACAAGCTTGTGACATTCAAAAAATCTTTACCGACGCAGGTTTAATCCATGTGCGCACCATTCAAGATTATGCTGGTTTAGACCGCATTACTTTGGGTCAAAAAGCCTGATTTTGAGTGTGTATCAATGTTTACAGGACGCTTAAAGCGTCCTGTAAGTGTTTGTGAATCAAGGTTTAGCATGTGCCCATTTGACAAATTCATCTGCCGAGACAAACCCCAATACAGGCTCACTTTTGCTGCCATTGGCATGAATTTTGAAAATTCCCGGTGGACCAAACAAGCCATATTCTTTCAATAAAGCTTGGTGCTCGGGCGTGTTTGCAGTCACATCAATGGTAAAAAAGCGTTGTTCGTCAATACTGTGTTTGACGGTGTCTGTGTTGAAGGTATTCATTTGCATTTGGATGCAAGTGACACACCAATCGGCATAAAAGTCCACGATGACAGGCTTGCTTGGGTCTTGTTGTAAAGCGGTGGCAACAGCGTCCTGTAACAAACTCACATCGGTAAATTGCTTGCCAAAATGCGCTTGGTTGGGCGCTTGTAAGCTTAAAAATTGGTGTATGGGCGTGACTTTACCGCGAATGGTTTCACCTGTGAAATAAGCGCTGATGGCTATCAAACTGGCGCCCAAAATCAAAGGCAAATAACGCCATTTGGGGATGACTTGGTGGCTTTGTATGACCCAATACAAACCCAAACCAAACAAAATTGCGCCATACAAGCTGACATTGAGCCAAAACGGTAAAAATGGACGTGCCAAATACACGGCCGCCATCAACAGCAAACAGCCGAAAATGACTTTGACACCATTCATCCATGTGCCAGCTTTGGGCAAGATATGCGCGCCGAATGTGGCTACCAAAATCAAGGGCAAACCCGTTCCCAAAGCCATGGCATACAAGGCGGCACCGCCTACAAAGGCGTTGCCACTTTGAGCGATGTAGCCCAAAGCAAATGCCAATGGCGGTGCGACACAAGGACCGACAATCAATGCTGACAACATGCCCATGAAAAAGACCGACACGATTTTACCGCCTGAAAAACGGCTCGATGTTTGTTGGAAATATGATTGTAGGCGGCTGGGTAATTGAATTTGAATCACATCAAACATTGCCAAAGCCAAAACAACCAATACCAATGCGGCACTCAAAATCACCCATGCTTGTTGCAGCCAAGCCATCAGCAGCGCGCCTGTTAAGGCTGTGATAACACCGACCAAAGCATAAGTGACTGCCAAACCTTGCACATACAAAAACGACAAACCAAAAGCGATGCGGCGGCTGCGTTTTTGTCCGACTACGATGCTAGAGACAATCGGCAGTAAGGGATACATGCAAGCGGTCAAACTCAGACCGATGCCCGCGATAAAAAACGTCAGCAGACTTTGCCATAATTGATTGTCATTGAGTTGAAAACGCTCGTTGTGGGTGTTGGATGCGTTGGTGGTATTGAAATTGAAATTCGGTTGGCTTTGGGTGAACACATTCGTTTTGTCGGTGCTCGTTGGTGTGATGACACCGACTTGATTGATGTCAAACACCGCTTTGCTTGGCGGATAACACACACCGACATCGGCACAGCCTTGATACTCAACCACCAATTGATAAGGTTGGCTCACATCATAAGCGTCCTGAAACGGGATATTGATTTGTGCCACTTGGTAATACACCGGTTGTGTGCCAAAAAACTCATCGGTTTTGGTTGTAGTGGGGCTGAATTCAGGTGGTTTGAGATGGGGACCGGTGCTGTGAACGGCAATTTTTTGTTGGTATAAATAATAACCTTTTGCAATATCAAACTGAACCGAAACACCGTTTTCTGTGGCAAACACTTGTGTTTGGTACGCTTGGTGTGCGGGCAAAATGGATTTGGGATTGATATTGGCTTGAGCAACGGGCAAACGTACGAACCCAAGCATGATAACCAAAAGGCAAAACTGCCATGCGGCCTGTAAATGGCGTTGAGCGAACAAGGCATCATCCACTGAGAATATTGAAATAGGCTGCATTCTAACATGTTGGACATGTTTACAGGACGCTTCAAAGGTTTAAGTCGGTTAAGAGGCAGCGTATTGGAATAGGGTTATTCAGCGTCCTGTAACAGTTTACAGGACGCTGGACAAAGTCTGGAGTGGTTTACAAGACCGAAACTGCATGCGCCGCCAAGCGGGAACGCTCGCCTTGTTGCAACGTGATGTGACCAAAATGTGGCCAGTTTTTGAAGCGATCCACCAAATAAGTCAAACCACTGGAACCTTCGCTCAAATACGGTGTGTCAATTTGTGCCAAATTGCCCATACAAACGATTTTAGTGCCTTCGCCTGCGCGGGTAATCAACGTTTTCATTTGTTTGGACGTTAAGTTTTGTGCTTCATCGACAATCAAAAATTTGTGTTGAAACGTGCGTCCACGCATGAAGTTGATGGATTTGACTTTGATTTTATTGCGCACCATGTCTTGCGTGGCCGCTCTTGCCCATGCTCCGCCCATGTCATCGCTGTGGGTTAAAACTTCCAAATTGTCTTCTAATGCGCCCATCCACGGGTTCATTTTTTCTTCTTCGGTGCCGGGTAAAAAACCGATGTCATCGCCCACAGGAACGGTGACACGGGTCATGATGATTTCGTTGTACAGTTGTTGGTCCAATACTTGAGTCAATGCCGCTGCCAAAGTCAGCAAGGTTTTGCCTGTGCCCGCTTGTCCAAGCAAAGTCACTAAGTCTATGTCAGGATTCATCAACAAATTCAATGCATAATTTTGTCCCCAATTGCGAGAAGTGATGCCAAAAACGCTGTTTTTGTTGTGACTGTAATCTTTAACGGTTTGTAAAATGGCGCTTGGTTGGGTGTTATCGATGGACACGACGCGCGCTTGCAAGGTTTTGTTATCGTCTTGGTCTAACAACAATTCATTGTGTAATAAAGATTGGGCATCTTTGCCTTGGATGCGGTAATGCGCCTTGCCTTGTTCTTGCCAAGACTCTAATTGGCTGCCGTTTCTGAGCCAAAAATCGGCATCCAATTGGCGATAACCGCTGTACAACATGTCGCTGTCTTCTAAGACTTTGTCATTGAAATAATCTTCGGCAGGCAAGCCCAAAGCGCGGGCTTTGAGGCGGATATTGATGTCTTTGGACACCAAAGCCACATCATTGTAGCCATTGGGGTGTTCGTGTAGGTATTTGACCAAAGCCAAGATGAGATTGTCGGCTTTTTCATCCGACAGACTTTCAGGCAAAGGGGCGATATTCAAAGTGGTTTGCAACAAGAGTTTGCCTTGTGCTTCTTTGAAACCGCTCAAATGCAATGGAATGCCTGAACTTAAGGCATCGGGAGCGTGGTTGAACAATTGGTCAATGTAGCGGCTGGCTTGTCTGGCATTGCGTGCCACATCGGACATGCCCACTTTGTGAGCATCCATTTCTTCTAAAGTGATTAAAGGCAAATAAACATCGTGTTCAGCAAAACGAAACAAACTTTGTGGGTCGTGTAACAATACATTGGTATCTAAAACAAACAGTTTTTGAGTCGTCATGGCAGCCCTCTTGATTCACATAAAATATGGTTTTCAGATGGGAAACAGATTGTTATCAGGCAACGGCATAGCGCCGCTACCTGATACAAATCAAAACACACATTCATGGTGATTGCCAATGAAAATGATGTTTTCAGCGTCCTGTAACCATGTTGGCAGTGTGTCGAAAATAAATGACAAAGAGATGACTAAGGAATTTTAAGATTGCGACCTGCACCTAAGCCATTGATTAACACAATGAATGCAGCAACGCTCAATAGCCACAAAACACCGAACCACGAGGCAGATTGTTGTTGCAATAAGCCCAATAATGGCGGTGCGGCAGCGGCGAGCAAATAACCGATGCTTTGCGCCATGGCGGACAAAGAAGCGGCTTTTTGCGGGGTTTGAGTGCGCAAACCCATGAACATTAAGCCGAGTAAAATGGTGCCGCCTGAACCAAAACCGATGGCAATTGCCCACACTGTGGCGTATTGCGGGAAATAGGCCAAACCCAATAAACCCGCCAACATCAAACCACTGACCAAGCTCGCTGGCACACGTTGGTCGGCACAGCGGCGTATTAAGGGTACGAGCAAAAAGCCGGGCAAAGCCGATGCCATTTGTAACCAACCGTGCAAGCTGCCTGCTTGTGCGGCAGTGTAAGAAGCGTCCTGTAACATGCTGGGCAGCCATGTGATGATGCTGTAATAAATCATCGAATTCAAACCCAAAAATACTGTCACTTGCCAAGCCAAACCATAATGCCACATGGGTTTGGATGGTGTATGTGCTTGTTCGGTGGCATGGGTTTGGGCGGGCGTTGGCTCACGACTGCATTGTGGCAACCACAACACCAAGCTTACGATAGGCAATAACACAAAACTGCCCAAAGCCCATGCCCATTGTCCTTGCCACCAATTGGTTAAAGGCAATACCCACATGGAAGCGAGGGCGGCAGCAACCGACATGGTGAAAGCATAAACACTGGTCATTAAAGCAATGTTGTCGGGATAACGCTGTTTGATGAGGCTGGGTAGCAACACATTGCCGATGGCGATGCCTGCACCAATCAAGGCTGTGGACAGGTAAAACAGGGATAAAGATGGTAACAAGCGTCCTGTAAAACCGACAATGATGACAATCAAACACACGCTCAAGCTGCGGTTTAAGCCTATGCGTTGCGCCAATTTGGGTGCCAAAGGCGAGATGATGGCAAAAGCGAGCAACGGCAAGGTGGTTAACAAACCCAAAGCCGCGCTGCTCAATTGAAAATCTTGCCCGATGTTTTGTATCACAGGGCCGATGCTGGTGATGGGTAAACGCAAATTGGCGGCAATCAATAAAATGCCAATGAGCAATAAAGACAAGCGTTTGGTTGACATATCAAGCAGACTTTAAAATGCAATCGCACAGTGTATTACAATTGCTTAGGTAAAAATTTCGCTATAATGCCAAAAAATCACTCAAATCAGACAATATGAGCCATTTGTACCATTATTTGCATCACACTAAAAACAGCAGCCAAACACATTGTGTCAGCGCAACTTTGGTACAAGCGCAAGATTGTGATTATGAATCGCCTGAGCATGCCCATGAGCAAGGGCAATTGGTATTGGCTTTGGCGGGCGGTGTGCGTTGTGTCATCAATGGACAGGTGTGGATGGTGCCACCGCAAGCGGCGGTTTGGATTCCGCCTCATCATGTGCATACCAATTATGTGACTCACAATGCCCAAGTGTGTATGGTCTTTGTGGCAGCACAAACGCCATTGACCACCATTCCCGCAGGTGTGTTGGCTGTCAGTGCTTTATTGCGGGAGTTGTTATTGCGACTGGTGAATTTGCAAGCGGCAGCAGAAGTGGATGTGGCGTACCAACACCATTTGGTTGCTTTATTGTTGTTAGAATTGCAAGCGGCTCCCACGCAGGCTTTTGCCATTCCTGTGTTGCAACACGAACGCTTACAAGTGTTGTACCAAGTATTGTTGCGTGAACCCAATCATGCTGGCAGCAGTGTGTATTGGGCGCAAAAATTGGCGATGAGTGAGCGCAATTTGTCGCGCTTGGTTAAGCAAGACACGGGTTTGAGTTTTGCCAGATGGCGCCAGCAAGTGCAATTGTTGCATGCTTTGTTGCAATTGGCCGCTGGCAAAAGCGTGCAGCAAGTGTCTATGGATTTGGGTTATGAATCGGTCAGTGCGTTTATCACGGTGTTTAAAAAACGCTTGGGCATGACACCCAAGCGTTATGTATTGGCGCAACACGTTGGAGATTGAAACGTGCTTAATTTGACTTAGCTAAGTTTTGTACGGTGGCCAAGACTTCTTCCACATGTCCTGCTACTTTGACTTTGCGCCATTGGTGCACCATTTCACCGTCGCTATTGAGTATAAAAGTGGAGCGCTCAATGCCCATCACTTTTTTGCCATACATGTTTTTTTCTTTGATGACATCAAATTGACGGCAAACAGTTTCTTCTTTATCTGACAGCAATGGAAAATTCAATTCTTGTTTGCAAACAAAATTTTGATGCGATTTGACTGAGTCGCGCGAGATGCCGACGACGGTATAACCTGCGCTTTTGAACGCTTCGATGTGGTCACGAAAGGCTTGTGCTTCGGTGGTGCAGCCAGGGGTGGCGTCTTTGGGGTAAAAATACACCACCAATGGCAAATGTTCAGCCGCGACAAAATCTTCGCCATTGTCGGCAGGCAAGGTAAACAAAAATTCGGTATTCATGATGGATGTCCATTATTGTGCATGGATAATTGGCGATTGTAAGGGCGGTGTGCTCAAGGTTTCAAGTGTTTTGCAAGAAGGTTGGCTGTGGCAGCAAAAAGCCGCAAACATGGCTTGCGGCTCGAAGTTTGGTTTACAGGACGCTTAGTCTTGTTGGCGGAACGTGATGTGATCAACATCCATGCTGTCAACAATTGCCAAAGATTCCACACGTACGCCTTTTTCACGCAATTCTTTACCACCGTGTTGGAAACCTTTTTCAATCACAATGCCGACACCGACTGCTGTGGCATCTGCTTGCTCAACCACGCTCAACAAGCCACGTACCGCTTCGCCATTGGCCAAAAAGTCGTCGATGATGATGACTTGGTCGCCTGCTTTTAAAAAGTCGCGTGAAACCGAAATTTCACTGGTGACGTTTTTGGTGAATGAATGCACGGTAGCTGACAGCAAATTGTCAGACAAAGTCAAAGATTTGCGTTTGCGCGCAAAAATCACTGGCAAACCCAACACCAAGCCCAACATGGTCGCAGGGGCAATGCCTGAAGATTCCAAAGTCAAAATTTTGGTGGCTTTGACATCGCTAAAGCGTGCGGCAAATTCTTCACCGACGGCTTTCATCAATGCAGCGTCGATTTGGTGGTTTAAAAACGCATCGACTTTCAAAACAATTGGTGACAAAACTTTACCGACTTCACGGATTTTATTTTCTAATGATTGCATGGTGTTCTACATTTTTACAGGACGCTTATAGCATCGGGTTGTACAGGTTACAGGTACATGACCTGTCGGAATAAAAAGTGTGGTTCATAAAACGATGATGAACCACGCAAATACAATTTCTCAAACGCACAACGCCCCACAAGGGGGCGTTGTTTGGGCGCGTTAAGCTTCGTGGAGGCGTTTTAAGACCTCGGTGCGGCCGAGTAAGGCCAAAACCGCATCAATCGATGGGGTTTTGCTGGTGCCACACACAGCCAAGCGCAAAGGCATGCCCAGCTTACCCATTTTGATGCCTTCTTTTTCACAAAATGGTTTGAACAAGTCGTGAATCGCTTCGGCAGTCCAATCGGTTAAACCTTCTAACTCAGAAGCAAAGCGGCGCATGCGAGCAGGCGCTTCTTCGTCCCAATGTTTTTTGGTTTCTTCGTCAGTTGGCGTGGATTTGCGGTAAAAATACACGCATTCATCTGCCAAAGTGTTCAAGTCTTGCGCACGTTCTTTGACCAATTCCAAAATCTCAGCCAAATCAGGCGCACTTTCTTGGTCGATATCACGCACTTGCAAGCGCGGTTGTACTAAAGCGGCCAATTGTTCGTTGGTTTTGGCTTTGATGTGTTGGGCGTTTAGCCACAACAATTTTTCATGGTCAAAACGGCTTGCCGATGGGCTGACATCTTTCAAATCAAACCATTCTACAAATTGTTCCATCGTGAAAAACTCATCATCGCCATGTGCCCAGCCCAAACGAGCCAAATAATTAAGCAATGCTTCAGGCAAAATGCCTTGGCGGTCATAATCGACCACGCTCACAGCATCGCGGCGTTTGGACATTTTTTGACCATTCGGATTCAAAATCATTGGCAAATGACCATAAACAGGCATTTGGTCGGTCAAAGCTTTTAAAATATTGATTTGTTTTGGCGTGTTGTTCACATGGTCATCACCACGAATGATGTGGCTCATACCCATGTCCAAATCATCCACCACCACACAGAAATTGTAGGTTGGGGTGCCATCGGCACGCGCAATAATCAAGTCGTCCAATTCTTTGTTGTCAAAGCTGATTTCGCCTTTGACCGCATCGACCCAAGAAGTCACGCCATCAATAGGCATTTTAAAACGTACCACAGGTGGCACACCTTCAGGGGCAGCAGGCAAGGTTTTGCCTGCTTCAGGACGCCATTTTCTGTCGTAAGCGAAATGCGTTTTGGCTTCTTCCGCTTGAGCGCGTTGTGCATCCAACTCAGCTTTGGTGGTGTAGCAATAATACGCTTTGTCTTCGGCAATCAATTGCGCAATCAATTCTTTGTAACGGTCAAAGCGTTGGGTTTGGTAGAACGGACCTTCGTCGTAGCCCATGGCCACCCAATTCATGCCGTCCAAAATCGCTTGTACGGATTCAGGCGTTGAGCGTTCCAAATCAGTGTCTTCGATGCGCAATACAAATTGACCTTGGTTCTTTTTAGCGACTGCCCAAGAGAACAAAGCCGTGCGCACGCCACCGATATGCAAATAACCGGTTGGACTTGGGGCAAAACGGGTACGAATGGACATGAGAGGTTCTTCCAAATGCAAAATAAACGTGTATTGTACCGCAGCCTAGAATCATGCCTCAATAGAAGGCTTGCGTTTGGCCAGTTTGCTCAGCGACAAATAACCAACTTGCCACACATCATCGGCCTGTAAATCGGCTTCTTGGCTGATGTGTAAATAAAGTGAATTGCCCGCAATCAAATCATTGACCACGTGTACATCGTCAATGTCCACAGCGAATTTGTCGTCAATGTGCGACTCTGCACCTTGATAACCCCGATTTCGGTAAAATTCAGATTGTTTGATGTATTGTGTGGCTTGCGCTTGGTTGTTGGCCACAACCAACGCTTTGTGATGGTGTTCTTCCATATCGCCTTGAACGTAACCGCCCAAATTGAAAAAATACAATTTCAAATCGTTGTCGCTGGGCACATCGCTTAGATGAATGCGATGACCTTGTACAGACGACACTTCGCGCCAAGCATCCACATGCACCGAAGCGTTCGGCCAAGCGTTTTTAAACGTGGGAATCAATTGGGTCAAATCGTCTGCTATGGCAAACAAAACGTCGTGTTGCTCAATCAAGCGTCCTGTAACCGTGGCGCCTAACAACACCATGAATAATTTGTTGCTCATGTTAAAACCCATTTTCCATGATGATGTGACCGGGGATGCGGTTGCGGTGCATGGCAAAACCCATGTCTAGCAAAGCTTGAAATGTGTCTTTGACCATCTCAGGATTGCCGCAGACCATAAAACGGGTCGTGTCGGTAGAAAATTCCCAACCCAAATGTTGCGCCAAATCTCCGTTTTTCAGTAAGGTTGGAATACGGGCATGGAGCGTGCCTTCGACTTGGTCGCGTGTTAACACAGGCACGAAGCTTAATTGACCTTGAAAATCTTCTACCAATGGGTGTTCTGACCAAGAGGCGATACGCTCATTGAAAATCAGTTCGTCTGCATGCGAAACCGAATGCACTAAAGCGATGCGCTCAAAGCGTTGGTAGACATCGTTTTGCTGCAATTGCGATAAAAACGGTGCAATGCCTGAGCCAGTTGCCAGCATAATCAAATCTTTGCCATCGGCAAAACGTTCAGGCAATAAAAAACCTGTGGTATTTTTGTCGAGTAAAATGGTGTCGTTTTCTTGTAAAACGGCAAATTTGGCGGAAATCGGACCGTCTTCAATCAAAACCACAAAATATTCTAAAGTGTCATCGTACTCGGCAGAGACAATCGAATAAGCACGCCAAATAAAGCCTTCGCCATCACGAAAGCCCAAACGTGAAAATTGTCCTGCACTAAAGCGATAACCTTCAGGACGGGTAATGGCAAAAGTCATTAATTTGGGCGTGTGGCGTTTGACCCACAAAACGGTTTCTTCGGTAAATTTTTCGGCTACAGGTGCGTTCATAAAACAATCTCAGTTTTTCTAAATAGGTTAATGCAGTTTCAAGCGTCCTGAAACACGGCGGTGTACCAAGCGTGCGAACGCCAATAATAAGGTTTTTGGGGCACCCAAAATGGCTTGGTGGTGCATCAAGTGCAAAGACATGTACATCCATTTCGCAATCAAGCCTTGAATGAAGAAATTTTTACCACTCAAACTGCCCATCAAATTGCCAACGCCCTTATTATCGCCCAAAGACACCAAAGAACCCGAATCTTTGTAGACAAATGGCTCTGTGAATGTTTGTTGTTGATGGTGGGCATAAAGCAATTTGTGCAAATAAATGGCTTGTTGGCGTGCTGCTTGGGCACGAGCGGGAACATAACGCTCATCATCCCACTTACAGGACGCACAATCACCCATCGCATACACGCCTTCAAACGGGGTTTGCAATTGTGAATTGACTTCAAATTGGTTGATGCGATTGATGGGCAGACCAAACAAAGCGTTGTTATTCGAGGCTTTGATGCCTGCTGCCCATACCACGACATCTGAATCCAATGTTTCGTGATTGGTGCGCACAAAATCCCGCCCGATTTCTTCGGCTCGGGTAGAGACCGAAACTTTAATGCCTTTTTGTTGCAAAGCATGGGTCGCTTGAGCGGAAACGTGCTCGGGCAAACCTGCCAAAATGCGTGGGGCAGATTCTATCAGATGGATGTTGATGTCAAAATATTGGGACGAACCAAAAGTTTGTAAAATTTCTTGATAGGCTTCGGTCAATTCTGCTGCCAATTCCACGCCTGTGGCACCGCCGCCGATGATGTTGACATTCAAAACTTTTTTGGGCGAGTAAGCCGACTTGGTAAACAAGTTGAGGAGATGAACTTGGAAATTTTGTGCATCATATACATTTTCCAATACATAAGCATGTTGTTCTGCACCGAGAGTATTGAAAAAGTTGGAGCCGCAGCCCAAAGCCAAAATGCACCGCTCAAACGAGAAAACACGCTCAGGCACAATCATCTCATCTTGTTCTTGATGGCTGTAAATAGATGCCAGTGTCAGTTGTTTGTTTTCAGGATCGAGCTTGATGACGTTGCCCAACATAAAACTGAAATGGTTGCGCCTTGCTAAGGCGCTGTAATACAAGCCTTCTTGTTGCGGATTGACCGTGCCGACTGCCACTTCATGTAAAGTGGGTTTCCAAATGTGATAAGCGGTTTTGTCTATGAGCAGCACTTTGTCGCGACCATATTGGCGACCGAATTTTCTGCCCAAACGCGCGGCCAACTCCAAACCGCCTGCACCGCCGCCAATAATGATGTATTGATAGAACATTTTGCCACTTTCAAATTGGGATGATGTGTAAGCAGACCATCCTAAGCAGCTAAAGTGCTTATAGCAAGTGGGTAAATTAGAGTTGTAAATGTGTTTTAAGCAAATTTAATCAGTAACATACCTACCAATAAAATACTGATGCCAGCCCAGCCTTTGGCGTTGACGCGTTGTCCGAACAAGAAAATGCCAACAAACATGGTAATGATAATTCCCAAACTGCCCCACAGCGCATAAGCCACTGACAATTCAATGCCTGCTACGGCAAACGATAAACAAGTAAATGCGGCAATGACGCACAAAATAGCAGCGGTGCCGATACCCCAACGGCGAAAGCCTTGTGACATCTTCAATAAAATATTGGCACCGATTTCCAAACCAATGGCGGCAAACAACCACATTAAATGCATCATGTTGAAATTTTCTAACATTTTAAGCTTCTTTCAACGAGTGCTTCAAAGACAAATCCAAAGCGGTTTCTGTTTCTAGGCTCGGATTTTTTGGGCTGGTGCCAGACTTTAACAACAAAATCGCCAACATCAATAAGCCCAAACCCACGATTTTTAGAATCGACATCGATTCACCAAACAAGAACACGCTCAATACCGTAATACAGACAATGCCCACGCCTTCCCATAATGCATAAGCGACACCCAAAGGAATGCGTTTGACCGCGACAGACAACAACATGTATGAAGCGCAAATCAAACCGTACATCAGCGCCATGCCCCAAGAACTGTTGTGATTGGCGGCGTATTGCATCAACAACACACCCGCGACTTCCATGACAATAGAAAAACCTAAAAAAATCCAATAAATCATTTTGTTACCCTTTTTATTTTGTTGGTATACCTTGTTTTTAGGCGCAAAAGCGTCCTGTAAGCTTGTTGACGCATGAAAAATTCAGGCACAACAAAGCAGCCGTTTCCAATAGGAATCGATGTACTTAGCAAAAACAAAAAGGATTTATGGCTCGTTTTGGCCGGTGAAAATGACATTACTCACAAGGGCAATGCGGGTGAAACCATGGGTGTGAAGATAGGCTGAAACAACGCTTGAATTGGCGCAAGTGGCGACCATCATAATCTGCTTCATTTACTGTATGAAATCACACAGTAGACTACTTCCCTTTCTAAAATGTATTTGGTTTGAAAGTTGTACCTTTTTAACCCATATTGAGTATTTTTTGTGGTACGAATGCATTATCTCATTCTTTTTTAGATTATAAAAATTGGAATCCATCTGATTTTTAGATAGTATGAGAATATGAGATGGACATTAGATCAGCTACAACAATTTGTGACCACTGTAGAAAGTGGTTCTTTCAGCGAGGCAGCAAGACGTTTGGGCAAGGCTCAATCTGCTGTCAGTACTGCTATTGCTTTGCTTGAGGCGGATTTGGGTGTGGATTTGTTTGACCGCTCGCGCCGTCAAGTCAGATTAACACCTGCTGGCGAAATTTTATTGCTCGAAGCGCAAGAGTTGCTCAGCCAAGTGCAATCTTTGGACAGACGCGCTCATTCTTTGAGTTTTGGCAGCGATGCCAAGCTGGCTTTGGCATTGGATGAAGCCTTGCCATATTCGGTGAGTGGGCGTTTGATACGGGAAATTGGGCATTATTTTCCTGATGTAGAATTGACTTTATTAAATGGCACGGCAACCGAAGTGGCGCAATATGTACGTCACGGGCGGGCGCAAATCGCGTTTCATTTTATTCGTGGGTCATTACCATCTTATTTCGATCAACGCCATATTGGTTCTGTCGCGCAAGGTGTGTTTGTTCCTAAAGACCATCCATTAACGCAAAGCGAAGTGTCACAGCGCAAGAAAGAGTTGGTGCGTTACCGCCAGTTGGTGATGCACACCGAAGATGTTAACGAAGCGGCTTACAGCCCCAAAATTTGGCGTTCGGACAGTTTTTACAGTTTGGCTGAAATGGTGGCAGACGATTTGGGTTGGGCGATTTTACCCGTGCACATTGCCGAAGAAGAGAATTACCGCAAGCCTTTGGTACAAATTGATTGTCCGTTTTTAACTTTGCCGCCATTGATGGTGCGCATGGTGTGGTTTCAAGGCTGGGAATTGAGCCAAATTGCGCATTGGATACAAAAACGCTTTATTGAATTGTTGTCGGATGTGTGACATGAATGAAGGACGCTTAAAATCATAATGGAAATGCAATAATGACAATTGAGCTGTTGGCGTTTTTGATAGCAGGTGCCGCCGCAGGTGGGTTTATCAGTGGTTTGGCAGGCTTTGGTACGGCTTTATTGTCATTGAGCATTTGGCTGTATGTGATGCCGACATGGCAAGCGGTGGCGTTGGTAGCGGCAACGTCGGTGTTCAGTGGCTTGCAATCGATGTGGTCTATTCGCAGCGATTTGCGTCAAGGAACGCACGCCTTGCCATGGTTTTTGTTGCCAGCATTGCTTGGCATTCCATTAGGGGCATGGTCATTGCAATGGGTGCAAGCGGACATGCTCAAACTGTTGATTGCGGTGTTGATGTTGGCGTATGGTGTGTTTCGTTTGTGTGCATCGCAGTGGCAATTTCGTCAAGAGTCGCCATCGGCAGCACATGCTTTGATTGGGTTCATTGGTGGTTTGTTAGGTGGGGCTGCGGCATTGTTGGGTGTGATTCCGACGATGTGGTGTGCGTTGCAAACATGGCCTAAAAGCCAAGTCAGTGCCGTATTGCGACCGTATAATTTGGTCATCATTGCTTTGGCTATGGCTTTGTACGCTTACCAAGGATTTTATTCTTCTGACACTTTGGTATTGTTCGCTGTGGCTTTGCCCATCACATTGGTATTTTCGCAAATTGGTTTGTGGTTGTTTCACCGTTTGAACGACGTACAATTTCGCCGCCTCATCAACGCATTGATGTTCGGATGTGGTGGTTTGCTTTTGGTCAATCAATTGTTTTAAAGCGTGTTTTATCACAAAAACACGGCCTAAATGCTTACAGGCCGCTTGCTTTGGTTCAAATACATGCTTGGTAGATGGTCAAATGGTTGATGCAAACTGACGATGTATTAAAACGTAGTTTTAAAAAAGTTTTAAGGTTTTATAAGCTAAGCAAAATGGTGGTGACCGATTGGTGTGAGGCAGTTTGGCAGAGATACATTGTTTATATGGGCAAGATTTAATTCAAATATTGCTCAGGAGGCATGTCAAATTGCTTTAACAAATTGATTAAGCCATCGCCCCATTGTTCGCGGATGTTTTTCATGTAAGGCTCGTCTCGCTCAATGCGTGCGCCTTCAGGCATGGACAAACTGTCTTTGGGATAGACCACCATATCTATCGGAAAACCCACCGATAAATTAGAACGTATGGTTGAATCAAACGATACTAAAACCGCTCGAACAGCGTCCTGTAAAGGCGTTTGGTAATGAACGGCGCGGTCTAAAATCGGTTTGCCATATTTGCTTTCACCAATTTGAAAAAATGGCGTGTCTTCGGTTGCGGTGATGAAATTGCCTTCGGGATAAACGTAATACAATTTTGGTGCTTGCCCGCGAATTTGACCACCCACTAAAAAATGACTGCCAAACATGGCATTATTTTGTGTGTGACCCAATTGTTCCATATTGTTGGCAATGCTGCTGACTGCCAAACCAATCAATTGAGCCACATCGAATAAAGTTGGTGCATTTAACACATGTTTGTCGACATGGTTGTGGATGTTTTGTTGTAAATCTTCGATGACCGCTTGCGATGTGGCCAAATTGCCCGAAGTCAAAATGAAAATCACCCGTTCGTCAGCACGTTCAAAACGAAACATTTTTTTGAATGTGGAGATATGATCCACGCCAGCATTGGTGCGGGTGTCACTGGCAAAAATCATACCGTCCTGTAAATTCAAAGCCACGCAATACGTCATGATGTATCCTTATTGTTGCTGTTGCTGTTGGGCAGGGTATTGCGGATTGGTGCGCACATGGACGGAATATTCCATACGCTCCATTCCACCGCCTTGGCGCATGCCTCTTATGGGAGCAGCATCATTGTAATCTCGCCCGACTGCCAATTGCACATGACCGTGTATGGCAGTGTGTTGGTTGCTGATGTCAAACAAATACCATTTGCCATCTACATAGGCTTCAGCCCACGCATGACTGGCCAAATGCTCTTGGTCTTCGCTGTACAAATAACCTGATACATAGCGAGATGGAATGCCCAAAGCACGGGTGCAAGACAAAAAGATATGAGTATGGTCTTGGCATACGCCGCCCAAACCTAAAAAAGCTTCTTGAGCGGTAGTGCCAACATGGGTAATGCCTTTTTGATAGGGTATTTGTTTTAAAATATCTTGGCTTAAGGCTTTTAAAGCAGTTAAATCACCGCTTTGATAGGCTTGGGCAAAACTCAATAAAGCAGCGCTCGGTTCGGTCAGTTCGGTTTGGCGCAAATACACCGAGGCAGGTAAATGTTCATCAATTTGGTATTCATTGCCCATTGCAATGATGACTTCGCCTTCGGCTAAGATTTTAAGCTCTTGATGCGGGTCTTGGTAAGTCAATAAATTATACACATTGTTAAAACCATCGAAGCCTCGTTCGCTGTAAACAGGCAAAGTTAGTTGCCAATCTAAGACTTTTTGATGGTCGAGGTTTTGTGGCGTCATGCGCAATAATTGAATGCTTTTTTTGCTGATGTCATCGTAAAAATACGTGGTTTGGTGGTGGATGTGGATGTTCATAATCCGTCCTCAAAAATATTTTCCAATTGCTCGGTCAATTGGTAAAACTTTTGCCCATTGGCTAAGTAAACCAAAGCTTGCGCAGGTTGTTTTAAGGCTTCCCAAGCAGTGTAATTGGGTAAATTGGTTACGGCATCGGCCAAAGCTCGAAAGTCATTTTCACGTGGTTGACCAAAACGCAATCGTTCGTCCAAAGTTTCCAAAGCATGTCCCAGCATCCAATAGGTGCAAATGGGAGCAGGGTGAGCGCGCATGGCCGCTTCACACGCTTGTAACTGGTAACAAGCCGATTGCAAACTGCCTGCTTGATTCAAGCGATTCATCAATTGAAACAATTCAAATGCTTCATAATCAATCACACCACGAACGGCCTGAAAATTGTCATTGACCTTGCTTAAATAATTGGGCAACACTTCATTGGTAATATAACTATTGAAATTGTGTGGATTAATGGCAGATTGAAAACCAACATGGCGCATCAATGGAAATAATGAGGCTTGTTGGTCGTTGCGCAAGCGTTCGGTCAAACAGATTGTGCGTTGCATATAACGCCCAAGCCAATACAAATTGTACGCATTGGACAGCAATAAATTCATATGCCTTCTCCTTGTAAAACCCAAGTGTCTTTGACACCACCGCCTTGTGAGGAATTGACCACCAAAGAGTTTTTGCGCATCGCCACACGGGTCAAACCACCGGGAACAATGCGAATTTGTTCGGGGCTTGCCAATACAAAAGGGCGCAAATCAATATGGCGTGGGGCAATGCCTTCTTCTACACAAGTGGGACAAGTAGACAAAGACAAAGTCGGTTGGGCAATAAAGCCAGCAGGGTCTGCCAAAATACGTTGGCGATAAGCTTCGATTTCTTCTGTAGTCGAATGCGGTCCAATCAACATGCCATAGCCGCCTGAACCTTGGGTTTCTTTGACGACCAATTCAGCCAAATGAGCCATCACATAAGCCAAATCTTCGGGTTTGCGACATTGCCAAGTAGGCACATTTTTTAAAATTGGCTCTTCATTCAAATAAAAGCGCACCATTTCATTGACATACGGATAAATCGATTTGTCATCGGCAATGCCTGTGCCGGGGGCATTGCTAATCATCACATTACCTGTACGATACGCGCTCATCAAACCGGGAATGCCCAACATCGAATCAGGTCGAAACGCCAATGGGTCTAAATAAGCATCGTCCAAGCGGCGGTAAATCACATTGACTTGTTCACGTCCAAGTATGGTTTTCATGAAAACTTTGTTGTCTTCGACAAACAAATCGTAATTGTTGACCAAAGGCACGCCCATTTCACGAGCTAAAAAAGTATGTTCGTAATAAGCGCTGTTATAGCGGCCTGGCGTTAACAAAACGATGAGCGGTTGTGGTTTGTTGCTGCATTCAATCAAACTTTGCAGTAGCATTTTGGGATAATTTTTGACAGGAGCAATGTCAAATGCTTCAAACAATTCGGGTAATAAATGCTCGCTGATTTGGCGGCTTTCGAGTAAATAAGAAATGCCTGATGGCGTGCGCAAATTGTCTTCTAAAACGTAATATTGCCCATCATCGCTGCGAATCAAATCAATCCCACTGATGTGTGCATAAATCGGATTGGGCAAATCAATATTCACCATCCATGGTTCAAAACACTCATTGGTTAAAATGTGCTCAGCTGGCATAATGCCCGCTTTGATGATGTTTTGTTCATGGTAAATATCGTGCAAAAAAGCATTTAAGGCTTGGATGCGTTGTTTGCAACCACTTTCCAATGTTCGCCAATCTTCTTGGGTAATGATGCGTGGAATGATGTCAAAAGGAATCACACGTTCGGTATTTTTGGCGTCACTGTAAACCGTAAAGGTCACACCCTTGCGGTGAAACTCAGACAAGGCCTGTTGGTTCAGCGTCATGAGTTTGAAATGGCTGTTAGTATCCAGCCAATTTTTCATCATTTCAAAATGTTGGGATGAGCGTTTAAGCGCATCCACTTCGTTGAAACTCGTTCCTTGTGTGACCATGATCGATCCTTTCTACAAGCCAATGAACATGGAGGGGTGTTTGATGATTTAGGTTGCATACAATGTGAATATATTGTGGCTGCAATGCGGTATCAAACAACTGTATAGCGCGCTGGGATAAGGCTCATTTGGCATGCTGTGATTTCAGTATAAGGAAGCCGTTTTTAAACGTTGTAAAAAAATGGCATATTGGATTGGCTTTTGAAAGCCAGCTTGTGATAAGCGTTCGATGGGATGAAATACAGCAAGAATATAAGTCAATATTTTTACTGTGATTTTATCTGAAATGAATTGCTGCAATGCAAAATAAAAAAGATGTATGCGAATGTGGTGAAATAGTTACGGCTCAGTGTGAGTATAAAGATGTTTAAAAACAATATATTGATTGAATATTGTTGCAATTGTATGGGAATGGGTAGATTGATGGGCTACCCATTTTTGATATGACTTAAATCATCAAGCGACTTGCTCAAGCAGTAAAGCGTTGGGCGGAAAAAGGTTGCATGTCAATCAATGTGTCTTGGCCGCTCATTTGTTGTGCCAATAACAAACCTGTGATGGGTCCTAAGGTAAAACCTTGGTGTGCATGACCGAAAGCCAACCATAAATTTGGATGTTTTGGGGCTGCGCCAATGATGGGTTTCATATCGGGCAAACAAGGTCTATGACCCAACCAAGGCGTGGTTTCGAGGGCGTTTTCTAATGGTAATAATCCCCGTGCGATGGTTTCGGTGGCGTGCAATTGTTCCATGCGAATAGGGGCATCCATTAAGGTGAATTCTGCGCCTGTGGTCAAACGTATGCCCGCTTGTTTGGGACCTAAAACAAAACCGCTGTCTTCATCGACAATACTGTGGTTTAAGACGCTGCCTGTTTTGAGGGTGTAATGTTGGTGGTAGCCGCGTATTGGGAACAACGGAAATTCATAACCCAAAGTATGGAGCAAATCTTGCGACCAAGGTCCTGCGGCAATAACCGCATGTTCATAAGTTAAGCGTTCGTTCTGGGTATGAACATGCCATTGATTTTGATGGTGAAGGCTGTGGACGGTGTCTTGTAATATCGTGCCGCCCAAACTGACAAAATGTGCGGCATAGGCTTTGACCAAAGCCGCAGGGTTCGTGACTTGCCAAGCATTTTGCCAATGCACACCGCCAACAAACACTTGGCTGTTCAAGTCAGGCTCTAATTGAGCAATGTCTTGTGGGTTGAGCAATCGAGCTTCCACGCCCCAAGCTTTGCCATTTTGTACATGTTGTTTGGCGTGTTCAAAACTGCTGGCGTGGCGGTGTAATTGTAACCAGCCGACTTTACGCACCCATTGTTCTGCACCAGCGGCCTGTAACATGGTTTCATGGGCATCGGTGCAATGGGCAATTAAACTTGCCCATTCTTGGCGAATGGTTGCAAAACGCTGGGGTGCAGAATGCACAAAATATTGCCACAAAGCATGGCGATAATGCCACATTGCAAGCGGCCTGTAACGAATATCAGGGCTTTGATTGGGCAAAATCCGCATGATTTCGGTCATGTTTCTGGGCATGGGATAAGGAAAAATCGCTTCGCGTTGAATCAAGCCTGCGTTGCCAAAAGAGGTTTCTTCGCCTGGCGCTTTTTTGTCGATTAAGGTGACATCAAAACCTTGTTGTTGCAAATGCCACGCCACGCACACACCGACCATACCCGCACCAATCACGATTGTTTTGTTTGCCATGTGTTTGCTTTGAAAAATGAAAGATGGCTGTATTCTAAGCATATTGTGAGCATTAGCGGATAAATAGCGGCAGATTACAGCGTGCTTGTCAGAAACCATCCACATTTTGGGTCTGAACCAAACCATTGAGTCGATTCAAAATGGCAGCATTATTGTTCGTTTTCAATACGCGCATAAAAGGCTTCCATGTGTTGCAAGAAGATTTTCACGGTAGGCAATTGACCGCGCCTAGAAGGATAAACGGCGTGAATGATGTCTTGAGGCAAACACCATTGTGGCAAAATATGCGTCAGCGTGCCTTGTTTTAAATCGGGCTCGACCAATAAATAAGGCAATTTGACCACGCCATTGCCCGCCAATGCACCTTTAAGCAAGGTGTGCATGTCTGTGGTTATCAGCAGTGGCTCAAAATCGATCACCATGTTTTTTTCGTTTGGATGCGTAAAATCCCAATAAAAATGTTGGTGGGCTTTGCTCAATGCCAAAGCAGGGATGGAATGTAAATCATGTGGTGTATGAATACGATATTGCTGTAATAAAGCAGGGCTGCCGACCAAAATTTGTTGGCGTTGGCTGAATACTTTGGCAATTAAATCATCGGACTGTATCTCTGAGCGTGCCCGAATGGTAATGTCAAAACCTTCTGCCATCACATCCACCACACGGTTGCTGGCTTCTAGTTCAATTTTGACTTTAGGATATAAGCGCATGAATTCAGTGACGATGGTGCCGACGTGTAAATCCAATAACAGTAAAGGGCAGCTGATTTTTAAAATGCCTGAGGGTTCTGCAAATGCAGTTTCTATCACGCTTTGGGCTGCTTCAGCTTCAATGAGCATGGCTTCACAATGTTCGAAATAGCGTTTGCCAATATCGGTCAAATAAAAATAACGGGTGTTTCTTTGAATCAATTTGACACCCAAATGGTCTTCTAAATCAGCCAATTGGCGGCTCAGTCTGGATTTGGGAATGCCAATGGCACGGCTGGCTGCAGAAAAACCCTTGTAACGAACAATTTGCACAAAATAATACAATTGGTTTAAATCGGTTTGTCGTTTCATATTTGCAACAATTTATCTTAAAATTGCCATATTATATATTTTTGTATCTTTCTGTAGAATAGTATTTAAAGTCAGATTTGGCTTTAGTCGTTTTACTTTATGTCTATTACCCCACTAGGAGACACACAATGACAAAACCTTACGTTCGCTTGAATAAAGACGATGCTGCTGTTTTATTGGTCGATCACCAAACAGGTTTGTTATCGTTGGTGCGTGACATTGATCCTGACAAATTCAAAAACAATGTTTTGGCGTTGGCAGACATTGCTGAATATTTTAAATTGCCAACCATTTTAACCACCAGTTTTGAAGATGGTCCTAATGGTCCCTTGGTGCCTGAGCTTAAAGCACAATTTCCTGATGCGCCTTACATTGCGCGTCCAGGTCAAATCAATGCTTGGGACAATGAAGACTTTGTCGCGGCAGTCAAAGCCACAGGCAAAAAACAATTGATTATTGCCGGTGTTGTGACCGAAGTGTGCGTGACGTTCCCTGTGTTGTCGGCTTTGGAAGAAGGTTATGAAGTGTTTGTGATTGCCGATGCTTCAGGTACGTTCAACGAAATGACACGCAATGCAGCATGGTCGCGTATGGAACAAGCGGGCGCACAATTGATGACTTGGTTTGGTGCGGCAGGCGAGTTGCACCGCGATTGGCGCAATGACGTAGAAGGTTTGGGTACGTTGTTCTCAAATCACATTCCTGATTATCGCAATTTGATGACTTCTTACAGCATGTTGACACAAGGCAAATAATGCCATTGTCGGTATCAAAAAACACCTCTAAAAGCAGTTTTTAGAGGTGTTTTTGTTTTTACAGGACGCTTGATGTGGTTTGGTTTTGGTTGGAAGTAATATTTAAAATGAATTATATTAGCTAATTGTCATTATATAAATATTGAAACACACATGTATATTCCGACTGAATTTCAAGAAGTGCGTCCTGAAACCATACAGGCATTGATACAAAATTATCCGTTGGCATGCTTGGTGGCTCAGACTGTAACAGGCTTGAGCGCGATTCATTTGCCTTTGTTAATGAAAAGCGACACGGTGTTATTGGGGCATTTGGCGGTGGCGAGTGATTGGCATTTGGCGGTACCAGAAGGACAAGAAATTTTGTGCGTGTTTCAAGGCGAAAATGCTTATATTTCGGCAAACGATTATCCAAGCAAATTGCGTGATCATCGCAAAGTGCCCACATGGAATTATCAAGTAGTGCATATTCATGGCACAGTGTCATATTTAACCGACCAAAAATCCAAATTGGCAGCAGTTGGCATGTTAACCAAAAAGCAAGAGCGGGTTGCCAATGGCGAAGCGGCTTGGAAAATGTCGGATGCGCCCAAAGACTATTTGTTAGAACAGTTAGCGTATTTAGCGGTGCTGGAAATCAATATTCACAAAATCGAAGCCCAATCCAAGCTCAGCCAAAACCGTGAAGCACAAGACTTTGATGCGGTCATCGAAAAACTGCATGGCCGTGGCAAACATGTTTTGGCGGATAATATGTCGGATTTAAAATCAATCTGAATGGTGATTGATTAAGAGCGATAGCATGATGTTTGATACAAAGCGTCCTGTAATATTTACAGGACGCTGGTTTGGGTCTGTGCCAAAAATATTTTAAAACGCAGGCATTTTGTTTACAACTGAGCGGTTAATTTTTAGAAAACCATTTAAAAAACTGTTCTCGCAGCGAAATAGAATGGGCTGTGTTGGTCACGTTGGTACGCACCAAACGTGATTCGCAATCTGGGCAATAATCGATAGGACCTATAAAGCAATCTGATATTTGGACAGGACCTTGCCAATCACATTGTGAGCACAAAAATAAAAAAGGGGGGTTAGGTGGTAATGGCATAATGGTTCTCCTTTTAAATTGATGAAGTCTGACATTGCGGCAATGTGGTTTGCCATACAAAGTGATGTTGTGTATGTGTGTTATCAGCTTGACTATAAATATAAGCAATGGTTTAGACAAGACGTGTCCGAATCTGATAAATATTTTCAATATCGTCTTAGCAATAGGCATATGAGGTGTGAAAAAGCGTTACAGGCCGCTTGTGTATACGAAACAAAGCCCACAACACTGTTGTGGGCTTCGGCTCAACATGGAAAAGCAGAAGTTGGATTAAAAATCGATGATCACTTTCATCGCTTTTTCTTCCGCCGCATGTTTGAACACGTCATAGGCTTTTTCCATTTCTTCAAATTTGAAATAATGGGTTGCCAATTTTTCCATTGGTAATTTGCCTGAACAGCAAGTTTTTAACAACATGCCTGTGGTATTGGCATTGACCAAACCTGTGGTGATGGTGATGTTTTTGATCCACAAACGCTCTAACTCAAAATTCACACCTTGACCGTGTACGCCGACGTTGGCAACGTGACCGCCTTCTTTGACCACGCGTTGGCAAATATCCCACGTAGCAGGCACACCCACAGCTTCCATAGCGCAATCCACGCCACGACCGCCGGTCAATGCCATCACTTCTTGCACTACATCGCCTGCGCCTGAATTGAGAATATGGGTGGCGCCCAATTCTTTGGCCATCGCCAAGCGGTTGTCATCCAAATCGACCATGATGATTTCGCTCGGTGAGTACATTTGTGCGGTCAACAAGCAACTCATGCCTACAGGACCTGCACCAACAATGACAACCGTATCACCGGGTTTGACATCGCCATATTGCACGCCAATTTCATGGCCGGTTGGCAGTGCATCAGACAATAAAACCGCCACATCTTCGTTTAAGTTTTCAGGCAATAAATACAAAGATGTGTCCGCAAATGGGGTGCGCACATATTCCGCTTGGGTACCATCAATCATATAACCCATAATCCAGCCGCCTTCGTTACGGCAATGAGCATACAATTGTTTTTGACAGTTTTCGCACGTACCACAACGGCTCACGCAAGAAATGATGACTTTGTCACCCACTTTGACATTGGTTACCGCTTCGCCGATTTCTTCAACAATGCCTATGCCTTCATGACCCAAAATACGGCCATTGAAAGAACCTGTTTTGTCGATGGCAGTTTGGGCAATTTCAGGATTTTTGCCTTTCCAAATACCCAAATCCGTACCGCAAATGGTGGTTTTGGTCAGACGAACCACTGCATCGGTTGGTTGGATGATGGTAGGTTTTGGACGCTCTTCAAAGCGAATGTTATTTGCACCGTAGTAAACCATTGCTTTCATACAAACTGCTCCTTGTTGGTCAAAATCAATTTTTAAAAGACGAAATCCAGCAAACATTCAATATTCTTACCTGTTTGGGCTTATTTGCCATCGCTTTGTAAGACGACACCATCGTAACATGTTCAAGGCGATGATTGCTTGAATATTGGTATACAATTAAATATTCATATTGAATATAATATTTATTTTTAGTCTAAATGCTTTATAGAAATAACACCATGACATAAGACAATAAAAATGAATTTGACATTATTTATCAAGAGGTGCCCAACACCATGCAAACCAAATTTTACAGGACACATATTAAGCGTCCTGTAAAAAATTCATGCTGTAAAATGATTGATATTTTATTGAATTTATTGTTTTTATTTTTATTTGTGAGTTTTTGGCCAGAATCAAGCATGTGATGGAAAAAGCATCATGACAAAATCTCTGTTTCAAACAACCAGCGTAATCAAAGCCTGATGTGTAAATAAGCATCCATAATTCAAGCTTAAGATGGAACCATTTGCCTACCGTCAATCTCTGATTTTCCGTTAAGGTGTTTTGCTTATTTATAAGCCATAAATGCATACTCAAACTTAAAATGAGGTCGATGGAGACGAAATGAATATTAAGCATATAGCGTTTAAAACATTGTTGCTCAGTGCATTGGTCAGTTCTCCAGCATATGCCGCTGATCTCATCATTAAAAATGCCACTGTATTTGATGGTACGGGTTCCGACCTAATAAAAAATGCGAATGTGATTATTGAGGATGGCAAAGTCAAAGCCATTGAAACAGGTAGAAGCAAAGAAAAAGCTGATCAAATCATCGATGCCAAAGGCAAAACAGTGATGCCCGGTATCATCAATAGCCACTTGCATTTGTTTTGGAATATGTATGATTTACCGCCTAAAATGCCAGCAAGCAATGACAGTGAAGCGAAGGCTTTTATGGATGGTGAACTTAAAACGCGCCTACATGACCATTTAACACATGGCGTCACTTCTATTTTGTCTCCTATTGATTTTTGGCCTTATATTGATGAGGTTAAAAAGAAGGTGGCCTCTGGAGAAATTGTGGGACCACGTATTTTTATGGCTGGACCCGTGTTGGTTCAATCTGGAGATTATTATGCGTGTGCTGGTTTGGCAGGTGCGGATTTAAAATGGTGTAATGAGCATGTTCGTTTGCCAATTGATACGCCCAAACAAGCCCAAGCTTCGGTGCAAAAATTGGTGGGCTATAAGACAGATGTGGTGGTGTATGATGGTGTGACCAATCAGAAAAAATTCAATTTACCTGCTTTAAAAGCGATTGTTGATGAAGCGCATAAAAATGATTTGAAGGTTTTCGTACACAATGCCGATGCAAAAAATGTTCCTGCCATGATAGAGGCTGGCGTTGACGTGTTTATTCATCCGCCAGCTGTGACAAAAGATATGGATGGGCGTTATTTAAATGTCTTGGGTGAGAAAAAAATGCCGCTGGCCATTACGCTTGGCTTTATGCAACGTTATATTGGATTAGGCTTTGCGACGGACAAAGACAAAAATGACTACGACATTATGAAAAACAATGTTCAGGTCATGTTAAAAGCAGGTGCCACGCCCTTATTCACATCTGATGTACCTGGCATTCCTGCAAAAGAAGTGATTCCTATGGTCACAGGTGTCATGAAAGGTCAGGGAATTGATAACAAGACAATTTTATTGTCTGCAACACGTGAAGGGGCTAAAGCTTTGGGCGCCGACAATTTGGGGACGCTTGAGCCAGGAAAAATTGCAGATTTAATTTTGGTAGACGGTGATCCATTACAAGATATTACGGCATTGGAGCGTGTTCAAGTAGTGGTAAAAGATGGTGAGCTTATCATCAATCGTCTTAAAAAATAAGATATTTAGATATCTAATTTTCATGGGTTTTGGCTTGAATTGTGATTTTTAAGCGTTTGAGTATTCAAAATATCCGTACATTTTGTGCGGATATTTTCGTTATTAAATCTGCAAATGTATGATTGATTGAAACACTGCTTTTAGATTGTATATCGAGGATGCAAGCATGTCTGAATGGAAAGGAATGGCTTTGTGTGTAGGTGATTTGGTTGTTGCTGACAATTTGTTTGCAAAGATGAGAAAGTTTTGCGCATTGTGACAGAAACCGATTGATGGTTTTGGGTGTAAATGTGTTTGACATTGATTTAGATAACAACAATCAAGCGTCCTGTAAAGATTACAGGACGCTTTGTTTATGGCTTGAGGAGAATATTCCTTAACGATTTTTGTTAATGTTCCATTAGGCGGTATTTATAGCGAGAAGTATGCGCAACCAAATCTTAAAACTCAAAACGATATGAATCGAGAATTGAACAATATTTTGTAAACTTATGTAAATATGAATTTAATATTTGAGGATTTTGTTGTCATCAAAACGAAATCAAGTTTCTTGAGGGGAAATTTTTATTCGAAAAATCAAATAAAACAGGCTTTTGGCATCTTGTGACATCATGAAAATGGCATTGAGTTTAGACAGGGATTTGTATCAGATTCTTAATCCATGTTTGGCGCAATTTGTGTTTTGAACACTCTTGCACAATCAATATCACTTGAGCATATTATTTGAATGCACTTTGCAAGCAGGCGTTTGATTTCCCACATATCTCTAAGGAGCGAAAGATGAACAAAACGGGTCTGGTTTGGCATGAGTTATACATGTGGCATGATACAGGAGCATATGCAGGTTTGATGCAACCTAGCTTAACAGTGCAGCCAAATATTCATTATGAATCTCCTGAAGCGAAACGTCGGATTAAAAATTTGCTCGATGCCACAGGCGTGAGTGAACAAATGACGATGATTAAGCCGGTGGTGGCGACTCGTGAACATTTAGAGCGTGTGCATACAACTGAATATTTGGACAAAATCGAGGCCATGCAAGGGGTCGGCGGTAACGCTGACCCCGAAACCGTTTTGGGCAAGGCGTCCGTTGACATTGCCAAACTCTCGGCAGGTGGTGCCATTGCCGCAGTCGAAGAAGTGGTTTCAGGCCGCTTGCAAAATGCTTATGCCTTGATTCGCCCACCTGGACACCATGCTGAAAAAAATCACGGTTGCGGCTTTTGTGTGTATGCCAATGCCGCGCTTGCTGGGGCACATGCTTTGGATGTGTTGGGTTTGGAGCGTATTGCGTTTGTCGATTGGGATGTGCATCACGGTAATGGTACCGAAGACATTTTCTTGAATGATGCGCGTGCTTTGACGATTTCTTTGCATCAAGACGGTTTGTATCCTGCGGGAACGGGTGCGGTGACGGTGGTGGGTGAAGGCGATGGCATCGGGCGCAATATCAATATTCCATTGCAACCGGGTTCGGGCGAAGGTGCGTATTTGTATGCGTTTGAGACCATTGTGTTGCCAGCATTGGATGCATTTAAACCTGATTTAATCATTGTGCCGTGTGGTTTTGATGCCAGTATCGAAGACCCGTTAGGGCGCATGATGTTGCATGCGGACAGCTACCGCCAAATGACACAAATGTTGATGGATGCAGCAGACAAATTGTGTTCAGGCCGCTTATTGGTCACGCACGAAGGCGGTTACAACCCTAACACCACACCATTTTTAGGCATGGCAGTGATGACCACCTTGATGGGCATAGACAATCCTGCGATAGACCCGATTTTAGAAGGCTTTAAAAACACGCCGGGGCAAGCATTGCAAGCGTATCAAAAAGATTGGATTGACCAATTGACGCAGCATTTGCGCGCGGTTCCTGATTCATTGTTGGCTTAAAGACCAAGCGAGGAGACACATCATGATGTGGTTTCGCAATGTGAATGTGGCAGCCATAGACAATAAATTGCTGTTAACGGTTGTGGCGGTCATTTTGGTGTTGATTGGCGGTGTGTATGCTTTGGCACCTGTCGATGTGGAAGGCAAACGCATTTTTGGTATTTTTACCTTGATACCTGTTTTGAGTGTATTGGCGTTGGCATTGATCAGTAAGCGCACTTTGGAGCCTTTGTGTGCAGGCGCAATCATTGGTTTATTGATGTTGGATGTGAATCCATTGGCATTTATCAATGGTTTGATGGGCAGTTCTTTAAAAGTATTGGCCTCTCCTGTGATGGGTTGGATCATGTTGCTCTCAGCTTTGATGGGCGGCCTGATTATGTGGTTGCAAGTGTCACGAGCGACAGTGGTATTCAGTGATTTATTGGAAAAATACGTGAAAACTCGCCCACAATCCATGTTTGCCGCTTGGATTTTGGGTTTGATCATTTTTGTAGACGATTATTTGAGCGTGTTGACTGTGGGTGCTGCCACGCGCCGTTTAACCGATAAATTTGGTGTGTCACGTGCCATGCTCGCTTATATTGCTGCGGCAACAGCTGCGCCTTTGTGTTTGTTGGTGCCGTTGTCGACGTGGGCAATTTATGTGTCAGGTTTGCTTGAAGCGAACAATGCCGTTGCAGCAGGCGAAGGCTTGAAATTCTACATCAGTGTGATTCCGTATATTTTTTATGCATGGTCGGCGGTATTTTTGGTGCCATTGGTGATTTACAACTTGATTCCAATGTCGCCTGCGATGCGCCGCGCTGAAATGGCCGCCAAAACCAATCCACCTGTGCAAACCAATGTCGAAGAGTTGGAAGGCTCAGCCAAACCAGCTTTGTGGCATTTTTTCTTGCCCATTATTGTGATGATCGTTTTGACTTGGTATTTGGGCGATACTTTGCTGGGCGTGATGGGCGCGACCATTGTCACTTTGGTGGCGTATCGCATGGCAGGTTTGGGCAGCATTCCCGCTTTGTGCGAGCACTTTATGAAAGGTGTTAGCAGCATGGTCACTCCGATTGCCATCATTTTTGCAGCGTTTGTGTTGCAAGATGTGAACGAGCAATTGGGATTAGCACCTTACATCATTGAAAGTGCGAAACCTTTAATCAGTGCCAATTTGTTGCCAGTGATTACATTTGTGTTGTTGGCATTTTTAACTTTCACCACTGGTTCATTTTGGGGCATTTATGCTATTTCCATTCCCATCATCGTGCCTTTGGCGCAAGCATTGGATGCGAACATGGCTTTGACTTTGGGTGCGTTGATTTCGGCAGGTGGTTTTGGTAGCCATGCGTGTTTCTTCGGTGATTCAACGGTTTTGGAGTCGCGCGGTTGTGAGATTACGCCGATAGAACATGCGTTGACACAATTGCGTTATGTGATGATTAGCGCGGCCATCGCAGCGGTTTTGTTTGCGGTGATGCCATTTATCATGGCTTAAAAAAATAAGGATTTTGAATGAGAAAAGTCAGTGTGGCAATAACACAAATGTCTTGCTCTTGGGATGTAGAAGATAACATTCAAAAAGCAGAGGCATTGGTGCGAGAAGCGGCCTGTAAAGGCGCGAACATTGTGTTGTTGCAAGAATTGTTTGAGCGCAATTATTTTTGTCAAAAACACATTCCTGCTTATTTGAGTTTTGCTACGGCTACTGAAGAAAATCCTGCGGTGCAGCATTTTCAAGCCATCGCCCGCGAATTGAACGTGGTGTTGCCCATCAGTTTTTTTGAATTGGCAGGACAAACTTTGTTCAACACTGTGGCGGTGATTGATGCCGATGGCAGTGTGTTGGGAACATATCGCAAAAGCCATATTCCTGATGGACCCGGTTATAGCGAGAAATATTATTTTTCGCCCGGCGACACAGGATTCAAAGTCTGGGAAACTCAGTTTGGCAAAATCGGCGTGGGTATTTGTTGGGATCAATGGTTTCCTGAGTGTGCACGCGCGATGGCGTTGATGGGGGCGGAAATTTTGCTCTATCCAACGGCCATCGGTAGTGAGCCACACGACCCAACCATTTCGTCTAAACGCCATTGGCAACGTGTCCAACAAGGTCATGCAGGTGCGAACATTATGCCGTTGATTGCTTCGAATCGCATTGGCAAAGAAATTCAGGACGATTTTGACATTACGTTTTATGGCGGCTCGATGATTTGCGATCAGTTTGGTGAGATTGTGGCCGAAGGCGGGGACGAAGCAGGTGTGTGGGTGCATGAGTTTGATTTGGATGAAATTGCCAGTATGCGCCGAGCATGGGGCGTGTTTCGTGACCGCAGAACCGATTTTTATGCGCCTTTATTGAGCAAAGATGGCGTCCTGTAACAGATGGAATTGGCAGTCAAAGACATGACTTAATGTCATGTCTTTTTATTTTCAAATGGGCAAACCCAAGTTTTGAGCAGGTGCAAACTTAGTCAAAATCAGGCAAATGTGGTTTAATCAAACTTCTGTCGATTTTAACAATGAAGATGGCATGATGTTTCCGATTCAATACATAGAACCTGTTTTCAGGCCGCCTAGCGAAGCCAAATCATTGATTTTGCCTGTCACCAATGGTTGTTCTTGGAATGAATGTACGTTTTGTGACATGTACACACAGCCACAGAAAAAATTCCGTCCGTTTGCGCACAATGACATCGTTGCCAATTTAGAACGCATGAGCGCGTATCCTGTGCGGCGCGTGTTTTTGGCCGATGGCGATGCGATGGCTTTGTCGACCAAACGCTTGTTGGCGATTTTAGAAGCCATTCAAAAGCATTTGCCCAATGTTGAACGGGTTTCGAGCTATTGTTTGCCCAATAATGTGAAAAACAAATCTGTGGCAGAATTGAAAGAGTTACAGGACGCAGGTTTGGCCTTGGCTTATATCGGTTGTGAGTCGGGCGATGATGAGGTTTTGCGTTTGGTGAACAAATCTGAAACGTTTGCCAGTTCTTTGTCTTGTTTGGAAAAATTGGGCGAAGCAGGCATCAAGCGTTCAGTGATGATTTTGAACGGTTTGGGCGGTAAAAAATTATCACCGCAACATGCTTTGAATTCAGCCCGCTTGATGAATGCCGCACCGCCTGAATTTTTATCGACTTTGGTGGTGTCGTTTCCATTGGGTTTGGAGCGATTCAAAAGCCGTTATCCTGATTTTGAAATGTTGACGCAGCAAGAGTTGTTTTTAGAGTTGCATTATTTAATCAGCCAATTGGATTTGCCCAATACCGTTTTTCGCAGCGATCATGCATCTAATTATTTGGTGCTGAAAGGGCGATTAGGGCGTGATCAAGCACGATTGTTACAGCAATTGCAACACGCCATAGACAGCCCGCAATTGGCCAATTTGCGACCTGAATGGGCGCGCGGTTTGTAGTTTTTTTGTTTGGAAGGGGAAGAAAATGAATATGAGCATTGGTTTTGCCAATTGGGACGAAGCAGCGATTTTGACTGATTTGATTAACCAAGCTTATCGTGGTGAAACATCGTGGACGACTGAGCATGGCTTGATTACAGGGGCGCGCGTGAGTGAAGACGATGTGCGTCAGATGATTTTGGATGCCAAAGTGCAATTGTTGGTCTTGCGTGAAGGCGAGGATGCTGAAAACCAACGCACTGTTTTGGGCTGTATTGCCGCACAAGAAAAAGAGGGCTTTGCTTATTTGGGCATGTTTGCGATGGATCCAGAACGCCAAAATCAAGGTTTAGGCAAAGGCCTATTGGCAGGTGCGGAGCATTTTGCTCGTGGTTTTTGGCCACAAATCAAAGGCTGCAAAATGACTGTGATTACTGCGCGTGATACTTTGATTGCATATTATGTGCGTCGTGGTTACCAAGTTTCAGATGAATTAGAGCCTTTTCCTAGCGATGAAAGCGTGGGACAACCACAACAAGAATTGCAATTGGTGACTTTGTACAAATATTTTTTATAAATTGTTCAGCATCAATAAGCGTCCTGTAAATATGTTTACAGGACGCTTTTGTATAGCCTGAATCAATAAGTTGTCAGATTACAAACGGCATCGCTGCTACAATCGTAATATTGATTTTTAGATGAGCCTTGTAAAGGTTCAGGATAATCCACTTTAATCGAACGATGGTATGCTTGTTGGGCTTTTTCTTTGTCATGGTCAGACAGTTTTGCCCATTTGGCATTGTATTGTGCAATCCATTTTAAAGCCGCTTCCGATGTGGGCGCTAGGCTGCTGTGAGGGTGTTGTGCCAGTGTTTGATGCGTTTGTAAGGCCTCTGGTGCAATGAATAACGTATCTGAAAAACGGTCTATGAATGGTGTATTGTCGGTGCCATGAAACAAAGCGGCGCGATACCATTTGAATTGGTATTCGGCAAATTTGGCGTAAGGACTTTTGGCATAGCGTTGCTGGTATTGCTCCCAAAACAAAGCCCGTTTGGATAACTCAGACCATGGCAACACAATGGCAGCGTCATTGGTTGTTAAACTCAGGTTTTCTTGACCCAATTGTTGCATAAAAACTTTTTCATCTTCGGGCATGTATGGAGCAAAAATGTCTAATACATATTGCGGTGAGCGGCGCAAATGCATCATGCCTTCGCCGATGTAAAAATTGTCGATGTATTCTTGACCCAACCATTGTGACATTTGCTTCATGCGATCGTTAAGCTTAGGCCAAATGTCTTTTTGTTGTTGCAAACGGGCTTGGCGTTCGTCTGCGGTTTCTTCAGGATGGCCTTCGAGTGTCCATGAAAACTCATCCCACAAACCTTCTGTTTTGGGCGTGAGCTGTAAATCCAAAAAACGTTGGTACATGGCATAACTGTCTTCTAGCCATTGGTGGCGTGTGGCATTGTCCACTTCGGCAACACATTTTTTCAACGCTTGATTGACCACAGCCAAAGATTGCACTTCGCTGCGATTGGTAATGGCGCTCATTTGTAAGGGAATGTTTTCACAATGCGCAGGCAGCGCAACGGGTCTGGCAGATTGGGTATTAGGCGTTTTAATGGTGGCTGTATTGGAAGCAGAATTACTGGGTTGGCAGGCAGTTAGACCGAATAAGGCACACATACCGAGTAAGCGCAAAATAGCCATTCTATTCTCATCTTAAAATATTCAATCAAGATAGACATGGTAACAAAAAACACCCACATTTTCAGCTGTTAAAAACCAAGCGTCCTGTAAACTTTTACAGGACGCTTGGTCATTATGGCTGTGAATCTATTGTTAGATGGTGACAGTTTGATTGTTATTGCTGGTGTTGGCGCTGGTCAATTCGCTGATGGCAGTAGCCAAACGCTGAACGCCCAATTTGATGGTTGCCGCATCTGCACCACAGAAACTCAAACGAATGTCATAAGACGTATTGCCTTCGGTTGAGAATGGTTCGCCAGGTACAAAAGCCACTTTGTGTTTGACTGCAATCGGGAACAAAGTCATCGCAGGGCAATTTTTTGGCAATGAAATCCACAAGAACATGCCGCCTTCAGGCTCAGTGAACGTTACGCCTTCAGGCATGTATTCGTGCAAAGCCTCAACCATCGCCATGCGCTGCTCAAAATATGCATCGCGAATGGTTTGGATGTGTTCATCCAAAGGGTTGTCTTGCATGTATTGCGCCATAATGCGTTGGTTGAAAATCGGCGTGTGCAAGTCAGACGCTTGTTTTGCGGTCACCAAACGCTCCATAATCGCAGGATTGGCAACCATCCAACCCAAACGCAAGCCGGGCGCGCACACTTTGGAGAATGAACCCAATAACACCACATTGTCAGGTGCAAACGCATACACGTTTGGCAAATGTTCGCCAATAAAACGCAATTCGCCATAAGGGTCGTCTTCAACCATCACATTGCCGCTGCGCTGTAAATATTCGCCCAACGCTTGGCGGCTTTGTAAACTGTAAGTCAAGCCAGTTGGATTTTGGAAATTAGGGATGCCATAAAAGAATTTCGCATCTGTGCGTTGCATTTCTTGTTCTAAAGCAGGCAAATCAATGCCGTCTTGGCTCAAATCCACTTCTTGAAAACGTGGTTGGAACATTTGAAAAGCTTGAATCGCGCCCAAATAACTAGGGCGTTCCAAACACACATAATCGTTTTTGTTCAAAAACACTTTGCCGAGTAAATCCAAAGCTTGTTGTGAACCTGTGGTGATTAAAATGCGATTGACATCTACGTTCACACCGCGAGCAGCGTAGCGTGCTGCGATCATTTCACGCAAAGGCAAATAGCCTTCGGTGGTGGAATATTGCAATGAATTGGCGCCATCGTTTGCCAACACTTTGTCAGAGGCTTCTTGAAGGGCTTTGACAGGGAAGAAGGTTTTGTTTGGCAAGCCGCCCGCAAACGAAATGATGTCTTCGCTTTGGGTCAGTTTCAAGATTTCACGGATGAAAGATTTCGGCGTGTTGTTACTGGCATCTGAAAAACGATAATTCATGGCGTATCCTGTTGCAATGTGGGACGCAAGAGCGTTAAGTCAATAAGATTGTTGAGTATACGCCTGTCAAATGCTTTTCGGGAATAGGCAAAATCATTTGCTTGAGTCAGTCGGAGATTTTTTTGTGTTTTAAAATGCTCAATGTGTAATAAATTGGCTGAAAGTGGCAATTTAGACTGGGCTTTGGCGCGGTTTTTTGGTAATCTAGAAGGCTGAGCTGAACGCTTTTTGTGTTCACTTTGGCACCGATGAAAACCTTTTTCAGAAAGTGTCTGTCATGAATCTTCAACAATCTTTTCAAGTACAAGATTTCCGTTATGAAGTGCGTTTGTATCACGGAGAATTGTCTTTTGCCTTACTCAATCGCCCGCGTCGTGTGCGCATTCCCAAAGCCGATGATTGGATTAATTTCATGGACGATGAAATCTATGAAGACGTGGCTTATCAAGTGCCTGTTTGGCAGGTTTTAAAACACGTTGTGGGAATTGTGCAAGCGTGGTTGCGCCGTTATCGTGTGCGCTACTTCACTTTCAATGCTGCTACTGTGCGCAAAATTCAAGTGTATGAGCGTTTATTACAACGCTATTTGCCCGATGATTATGCTTATTCATTCGATTTTAATGCGTTTCATGTTTATATCGTAGAAGCGTCCTGAAACTTTGCTTAAGCCAACTTTGATTGCATTTTCCAGAGCTTCGCTTCAAAACCCTGTTCAAGCCATTTGATAAATAGCAAATAATGCTTGAAAACGCGTGGCGCATCATCAAAGAAGCACTGTTGGCGCAAGGTGAATGATTTATATTGGTGGCTGGTTTCATTCTCAACCAGCATATTCAAAGGACAAATCATGGAGTTACACAGCAATTTGTATTACAAACATCCCAATACCAACACCATGGATGTGTTGGATGCTTTGTTTTTGAGTGCCAAAGACAACGAAGCGGCTTGGTTGGCTTTGGCGGCACAGTTGAATGCCGAACAAGGTGCGAGTTTGGCGCAAGAGTTGTGGTCACAAGTGGATGAGCCTGAATTTGATTTGAATCCAGAAAGCAGTTATCGCCATGAAGGTTATAGCATCGCCCATTTTGTGCATGGCTCTATGGGCGATGAAAACATGGAAGCGATTTTAGAATTTTTACTAGCCTTGTTGCCAGACATTCAAGCCCAAGCATGGGGTTGTGGCGATGACGATCCGTGGGAATTTTGGTTCAAATTCAATGAACAAGGTCAATTGGTGCGTAAAGACGATGAGCCTTATCAAGACGAAGAAGAAGACGAACACATTCAAGCAACCATTTATGCATGGTGGCACAAGGGTTTGCCTGAGAGCATCAAAGAAGGCTTTTTGAATGAAACCGATGCAGCTGATTCGCAAAACACATTTTAAAGCCTTGGTGTTTATCAAAGCGTCCTGTAACAGTTTACAGGACGCTTTTGTGTTGTTTTTGCTTATGCAAATGTGTTTAGCCAAACTTTTGTTTCATTTGTTGCAAATACTCAAATAACTCATTCAAATTGTAAAACGGTGCGACCAGCGGAATGTACAAAGTGCGGTTTTCATAATGCGGCGGTTTACTTTTAATCGCTGCAACGGCACCGTCTTTGGCATAATCAAACATTACAATGTCTTGCCATGGAAAAAATTCTTGCTGCATGCAGCCTTGTTTCAGACCATTGTCAATATTAGGGTTGTGCCAAGATTGCATTTGGATGCCAGTTGAATCAATGCGCATCCATTCGCCGCCTTGTGCATCAATGCGTTGTTGTTTGGTTAAGGTGTCTTGATGAGCAAGGGCGCAAAGAATAGTGAAACCGACCAACAATGCGCTCACAATCCATTGACCCCAATGCCAACTGCTCGTAAACATCGTCACAATCAACCGCAGACTGATGGTATAAGCCAAACTGAATAAGATGGTGCTGACATACAAAGGCATGCGCATCGAATCCAAAGGGGCGATTACCGTTGCATAAGGTGTGACGACATGGCTTTCAGGTCGCATTTTCATACTGGCATAATCTATTGCCCATACCAAGATGAGTAAGACGGGAATGAAGCCCCATTCTAAAAACACCAACAAGGGCGACTGCCATGATTGGGGCACCACATAAGGCCAAAACAACAGCGCCAAAAATAAAATCAGCATAAAGCGCCGAACATAGCCATCGAATGATTGGACTTTGGCTTTGAAAAATAAAAACAAACCAATGACCAGCACGGTTTTCAAAAAAACACTTAAGCCACCGAAATAAGACACCATTGCCAAAAGGCTGTTAAGCGTGATTAAAGCAGGCCAAGAAGGGGTGGGTTTGAGGTGAAAATGGTGTGACAACATGGCGGCTCAATTTTTAAGGATTAATTAAATCAGCGTCCTGTAAAACTTTACAGGACGCTGATGATTGATGGTGACAGTCGTTTAAGTCAAAGCAATTCTTATTGTCCTTTGACCATTTGCATGATTTTACCCATGTCCAAAGTTTTGGATTGTTGGCGGATTTGTTCTTGGTATTGCGGTTGGATGGACACGCCTTCTTGTACCAAGCGCGCGTAAGTGTCTTTCAAAACCGAAGTGCTGAATTGGCGACCGCCTGCGTAATACTCTTTGGCAACGTGTCCGAGTGCATAAGTCGAGGCAAAACTCATGCCCGAGCTGATGGCTTGATTGCCCGCTTTGCCGACCACATTGGTCAAAGTTTTGCCCAATTTGCCGCCCAAACTGTTGCGCAGTGTACCCAAAACCGTACCCAACAATTTGATGCCAGCTTGCTCTAAGTATTGCGATGTCACACCCACGCCCATCGCAGTGAGCAAATCTTTGATATGCCCTTTGTCCAAATCATAGCCAAACTCTTGTCCAATGCTGTATACCAAGCGCATTTGTAATGGAATAATCGCCATGCTGGCTGCCGTTTGTGGCAACAATTCCAAAGCACCATTAATGACAGAAGCTTTTAAAATGCGAGAATTGATGGCCGCTTCTAAATCGGTATCGATGCGTTTGAGTGGGCTTGGAGAAGTGGGCGCTTGATTGAGCGTGGTGCCTGCTAACGATACTTGGTTGACCGCATTGTGAAAAATATCTTGGTTTTGTGGCGAAATCTGCGTATTGCCAATGTCTGAGGCATGGCTTTCAATGTCAACTGGATTATTAATCCCAAAAGCATCTTTTAACTGTTGTAAAAATATTTGCTCGGCAGTGCTGATGTTGCCATCGGCTTCACACACGCCCACAGCCATTTCATATGCCAACATCTTGGAACCATCACTGTTCAATTGCGCGGCTAAGTCTTGCAATTGTGTCAATTGGCGCAATACGGCTTGGTCGATTTGTAGCAGTTGCACTTGATTGTCTAAGCCTAGACTCGAAGCAATGGTACTCAATTGCTTGCGCTCGCTGCTGTGTTTGGAACCATCGGCAAATGCTGCCATGACGGCGATGGTCATGATGGCTTGGTTTTCTTGTTCGGTCATGGAATACTCCTGTGGCTGAAAGTCGAAAAAAGGGAAGCGCAAAAAATTTAAATTGCATATTAACGTGTAAAAAGCCATTGCTGGCAATGTTTTGCAATATTTTTCATGCAAAAGACAGAATATTGCGCTCAATGTGAGCAGATAGTGACAAATTGCGAATGGCGTGGAGCGTAGGGTGTTTCTGAGGCTAGGGTAAATGTGAACGAGTATGTTTTTATACAATTAAAAAAGCGTCCTGTAAATGTTTACAGGACGCTTGATATTGACATATAGCGATTACAAAGTTGCATTTAAGGCTTGTTGGATGTCATTCCAAATGTCTTCCACATCTTCAATGCCAATGGAAAAACGCAGCAAACCTTCACGAATGCCCAACGCATCTTTGACTTCGGTACTCATGCCGCTGTGCGATTGGCTGGCGCTGTGGTTGACCAAACTTTCTACGCCGCCTAAGCTCGGTGCCATCAACAACATTTCCAAAGCTTTGATGACTTGGTTGGAGGCTTCACGGCTATCGTTTTTCAAATACACCGACACCACGCCACCAAAACCATTCATTTGCGTTTGCGCCAATTCATGGTGTTCGTGCGATGCCAAACCTGGATAAAACACTTTTTCCACTGCTGCGTGTGTTTGTAAACGCTCGGCAATGATTTGTGCATTGAGCAAATGACGGTCCATGCGCACGCTCAAAGTTTTGATGCCACGAAGCACAAACGCACAATCCATAGGCGCGGCAATCGAACCGGTCATGATCTGCATATTGCGCATGCGTTTGGCCAAAGCCGCTTCTTTGACCACGACGATGCCCATGGTCACATCAGAATGGCCGCACAAATATTTGGTGGCGGAATGAAACACCACATCCACGCCCAAAGTGATGGGCTGCTGTAAATAAGGCGTGGCAAAAGTGTTGTCAAAGCCTACCGACGCGCCATATTGGTGCGCCAAAGTGCAAATGGCTTGAATATCCACCAAGCGCAAAAGCGGATTGCTTGGCGATTCTAGCCACACCAAAGCAGGTTTGTGTTGTTGCAATAAAGGCTCGACTTGGCTCAATTCGGTCAAATTGGCAAACACGACTTGGATGCCCCAATGTGCGTACACATCGACCAGCAAATCATACGCGCCGCCGTAAATGTCTTGCACTGCTAAAATGGTGTCGCCGGGTTTTAAAATCGTGCGCCAAATACAATCAATGCCACCCATGCCACTGGCAAATGCCATACCGCTATGACCTTTTTCCAAAGCCGCCATCGTGTCTTCTAAGACTTGGCGAGTTGGGTTGGAGACGCGGGCATAACGAAACGGGGTATTTTCACCGATTTCCTTTAAAGCAAACATTGAGTTTTGGTAAATCGGTGGCATGATGGCGCGGTTGTGGTCATCAGGATCGTAACTGCTGTGTATGGCTTCGGTGGCAAATTTCATGTTCCAACTTTCGCATCAACATCGTTCAAAGAAATGTTTATCATAAACCTTATTGCATATCTTGGCTAAGGCTTAGAAGCCATAAGCTCATGCTTAAATGGTCTGAAATCGACAATTAAAGAGAAACTATCGACTATTAAAGCCTACTAATTTGCTCAACTATTTTTGCTATTGCTATACTAGCGCGGAGTTTATGCCAGAGTAGTCCCGATTTTGATTGAAATCGGCTATTTTGAGCCCATATTAAAAAGCCGCACGCATCACATCATAAAGGTTCATCATTCATGAATGCTATTCCTGACGTACAAAGCAGCGTCGACAGCCGCAATTTGCCGATTCAACAAGTAGGCATTAAAAATTTGCGTTTCCCGATTCATATCGCAACAGCAAGTGGTCCGCAAACCACTGTTGCGAATTTGACCATGACTGTATTTTTGCCTGCTGACCAAAAAGGCACGCACATGTCACGTTTTGTGCAATTGATGGAAGATGAAGCACAAACGGTTTTGGATGCAGCGCAATTGCAGCGTTTGACGCAAGACATGTTACAACGCTTGGATTCACATTCAGGCCGCTTGGATATGTCGTTTCCTTATTTTCGCAGTAAAACCGCACCGATTTCAGGCATTAAAAGCTTGTTAGATTACGATGTGCGTGTGGTGGGTGAAATCAAAGACGGTCAATACCAATCGCAATTGCAAGTGTTGATTCCTGTGACCAGCTTGTGCCCATGTTCCAAAGAAATTTCACAATATGGCGCGCACAACCAACGCTCACACGTGACCATCAATTTGACTCACACAGGCGGTATTCAAGTGGATGAATTGATTGATATTGTGGAAGAACAAGCGTCTTGTCAATTGTATGGTTTGTTAAAACGTCCTGATGAAAAATATGTGACCGAACGTGCTTATGAAAATCCAAAATTCGTAGAAGACATGGTGCGTGATGTGGCAGCGACTTTGCGTGACGATGAGCGTGTGCTGGCGTTCACAGTGGAAAGTGAAAACTTTGAATCCATCCACAACCATTCCGCTTATGCGGTGATTCAATATCCATAATATGGATTGAATGCTTTCAAAGCATTGAAGCGTCCTGTAAAGCTTACAGGACGCTTTTTTAACGCCATGAGTGATGTGAATGATGGTGTTACAATCGTTCATATTTTATGAATGATTTTTGAGTGAGAACGATGGCAAGCCAAGAAGATTTTTTGCAATACCAAGCTCCAACCAATCCGCATCCTTATTTACTCAATGTTGAAAAAGCCGAAGGTTTGTATATTTACACCACCGATGGCAAACGCTATATGGACATGATTGCAGGCGTGTCTGTGAACAATATAGGACATCGCCATCCCAAGGTGGTTGATGCGATTAAATGCCAAGTGGATCAATATTTGCACGTGATGGTGTATGGCGAATTCATTCAAGAAGCGCCTGTGGCATTTTCTAAAAAATTGGCATCTATGTTGCCTGCATCGCTCAATTGCGTGTATTCGGTCAATTCAGGTACCGAAGCGAATGAAGCGGCTTTGAAGCTTGCTAAACGCATTACAGGCCGCTCGCAATTGTTGGCGTTTAAAGGTTCGTACCATGGCAATACACATGGCTCTTTGTCGGTGTCTGCCAATGAAAGCAAAAAAATCCCATTCAAACCCTTGCTGCCAGATGTGCATTTTTTAGAACACAATGACATGGCTGCGTTGCAATACATTACTGAAAAAACCGCAGGTGTGATTTTGGAAACGGTGCAAGGCGATGCTGGTGTGCGCGTGTCGTCGCCTGAATTTTTGCATGCTTTGCGTCAGCGTTGTAATGAGGTCGGAGCGCAATTGATTTTCGATGAAATCCAATGTGGCATGGGGCGCACAGGCAAAATGTTTGCGTTTGAACACAGCGGTGTGGTGCCTGATATTTTGACTTTGGGCAAGGCTTTGGGCGGTGGCTTGCCTATTGGCGCTTTGGTATCGTCTTATGAAAACATGCAATTGTTCACCCACGACCCCATGTTAGGGCACATCACCACTTTCGGCGGCAATCCTGTGATTGCAGCAAGTGCATTGGCGACTTTGAATGTGTTTGAAGAGGATATTGATTTTGTGGAAGTTGAGCGTTTGGGGCAATTACTGGAAGACTTAATCAGTCAAAATCCTGAAATTCTTGCCATTCGCCGTATTGGTATGATGTTTGCTTTTGATATGGCATCGGCTGAGCGTGTGACCAAAGTGGTGTTGAAATGCTTGGAAGAAGGTTTGATTAGTTTTTGGTTTTTGTCGCATCCGTATAGTTTCCGTTTGTCGCCACCTGTCAACATTACCGAAAACCAAATCCGAAAAGCGGCAGACATTATCTTAAATGCGATTGCTATGACTCGATAGACTATTTAGATTGATATGAATCCCATCTCAAATCGGTGGGATTTTTTTGTTATTAAGCATAAAAAAATACCACCTGTTAAGTAGGTGGCATGCATTGAGTCAATTTATTTTGCAGATAAATTGGTATGACAACCACCTGCAATTTTACTGATTTTGAATACTTGGTTACGAGAATCTGTAAAGTCTTTGGTGATGCAGCTAATCAAAGTCTCTGCTTGGTATTTACCGTCTAAGCTTTTGATAACATATTTGGCATATTCTGAGCGTTCAGATGCTGAAGCTTTGGACCAATCATTGCTGCTGCTGTTAGAGGTAATCGGTGCTGCAATCAATGATGCGGATGCCAAAAGCATCGGTACTAAAACTAAAAATTTCATGATGGATTTTTATAATGTGGAATTGTTGATATGTTGTAAATATATTACAAATGAGTATTTTTGTAAATAGAATAGATACGTTATATTGGTTAATTGGTGGTTTTATGATTTTATCTTGCAAATATGAAAATTTTTTTGAAATATTATATTTTATTTAGAATAGATTGTTTTGAATTAAATATTTCAATATATGAATGGATTTTGGATTTGATATAGATAGAACAACATCTGGTTTCACTTTGTGAAATAGATGATGTTCTATCCATAGGCATTGATTGTGGCAAGACTGGATAAAGGCGTTGCTTTAAATATTGTGTTAAGGCTTTTGGGGTGTATGTTTGTTTTTTAAATGTTGAATGTGGTCATTTTGAGTTTTACGGGTATTGGGTTTTCTTATTGCCTGTATTTTATGGTGTATGGCGGATATTTCTGAGTTATTGTCAAATCTGGTGTATGGCATTCAGGCCGCTTTCTCTGTTGATTGCTCGTCTTCCTGCTTGCCATCTTTGAAGATGACGTTGTTGACCACCAAGGTCAATAAGTTGAATCCTTGAATCCGGCGCCAACGCTTTTGGGCCGTTTCCAATAATTTGTACACCATCGCCAAAGTGGTTTCTCTGGAACCGCAGTTTTTAGCCCGCTTACTACGCAATCGTACGGTAGCAAACGTGGATTCAATCGGGTTGGTGGTGCGGATGTGCGTCCAATGCACATTTGGAAAGTCATAGAATGCCAATAACTCTTCTTCATCCTTCACCAGTTTGTTAATGGCTTTGGGGTATTTGTCACCAAAGCGAGCCACTGTTTGTTTGAAGGCTTGTTCTGCACTTTCTTTGGTTTCGGCCATCCAAATTTCTTTCAAAGCCTCTCGCAATTTGCCTTGTACCGATTTGGGTACGGCTGCCAACACATTGGCCGTTTTGTGCACCCAACAGCGCTGATGTTTGGTGTCTGGATAAGACTTGGCCATGGCATTCCAAAAGCCCAACGCACCATCGCCGACCGCCAATTTTGGACTGGTTTCCAAACCCCTCAAACGCAAGCCTATCAACACTTCTGACCAACTGACTTCAGATTCCCGATAACCATCTTCAACCGCCACCAACTCTTTATGTCCTTGATCAGTCACACCAATGATGACCAGCAAACACAGTCTATCGTCCAATCGCACATTGCTGTAAATGCCATCGGCCCACCAATACACATAGCGTTTGCCCTTTAAATCCCGCTGGCTCCATTGCCGATGTTCGTCCGTCCAATGTTGCTTCAAACGACTGATGGTATTGGCTGACAAGCCTTTGGCCTGCTCTCCCAATACAGCCGCCAAAGCTTGTTGGTGGTCACCTGTGGAAATGCCTTTCAAATACAGCCATGGCAGCAATTCTTCGATGCTTTTGGTACGTTTCAAATAAGGCGGCAACAATTGACTGTTGAAACACACACCGTCACCACTGCGATCTCGTACCTTCGGCACTTTCACCTGTACATCACCAATGCCAGTCTGCACTGTTCGTTCCGGCAAATAACCATTTCTGACCAATGCTTGGCGACCATCGGGAAGTTTCTTGGGTGAGTGTTGCTCCAGCAAAATCTGCAATTCGGTTTCAACTGCTTTGGCAATCAACTCCCTGGCTCCCTGACGCAGCAAATCGGTCAATGGGTCATTGAATGTTTGCTGTGGTTGTACGAATGCATTTGGGTTAGAATCAGTCATGGCGTATTCCTTTTGTTGGTTGAAATCTTTGGTCGGAAATCAATCAACAGGATACGCCTTCTTCATTTGTTCGTCATACACCAGAAATGACTATAGCTCGATATTTCTGCGGTTGAAAATACTGTTTTTTGATGTTGCTGAATATAAGAAACCACTTCATTAAAATACAAAACATTTTGAATACGAGGCTGTTTAAATTTGGCTTTTTCGTGAAATGCAATGATGGAGTGGACGGTAGAGGGCTTTAAATTAAGGCTTTCAATCAATGTTTGTGTGTGTTTGTAATTTTGGCGCAAGGGATTTTGAAATGAAAAGGATTGAGTGGGAAACTTTTGTGTCCATTGGGCTTGATGTGACTCGCCAAAAATCCAACCTTGCATGTTTTTGGTTTCAATGACAAACAATCCAAAAGGGCTTAAAACAATATGGTCGATTTGGGTCGTGCCATCGTCGGTAGGTAAAGTCACATTGTTGAGAACTTGGTATTTTTTAGTGCCAAGCTTACGTAAATGTAATTTTAATAAATTTTCGCCTATGGCACCTTTACCAGCAGGCGATTTGATTTTTTTGAAGATGGTCATGCAGATGAGCAGAACCAAAATGATGATAAAAGCAATGGATAAGCTAGAAAGAAGATGGTCAGTCAACATGATGTCTCTTTTGCCATGATTAAGATGGCGGCAATGTAACATTGCTGTGTTAGCGGCTCAATATAAAATCTTCTTGTCTTTCAGATTTTTTATAAGCCAAGTTAAAAGTAAAATATGGTGAAGTATGTGTAAGATGCATGCTGATTCACTCAATCAAACCATGATGCTTGAATATTGAATTGGAATCTGATGAATATTTATAGTGTATTGGTGTGAGCGGATTGAAGCTTTGCTCATAAATAGTTTACAGGCCGCTAAGATACATCATATGGTTTTATTGGTCTCTTTACTGGACGCTTTAAAGGGTTTCCAGTACAGTCCATGCCTTTGTTGAATTTCAACATTCAGTAGTTTTGGTAGCTGGCACCATCCTACATTGCTCTTCAGTCAGCACTACCATAGATACCAAATTAATGACTCAATTCTCTGAACTCGGCCTTGCCGAACCTATCTTGCGCGCGGTTTCTGAACAAGGTTATACCACACCCTCTCCCGTACAAGCTGAGGCGATTCCTGCCATCATTGCGGGGCGAGATGTGATGGCAGCAGCCCAAACAGGCACAGGTAAAACGGCTGGTTTTACTTTGCCTATGTTACAACGCTTATTAGATGGACAACCTGCTCATGCCAATCGTTGCCGCGCATTGGTATTAACACCAACGCGTGAGTTGGCTGCACAAATTGGTGAAAATGTCACCGCATATAGCAAGTACTTAGATTTAAAAGCGGCTGTGGTTTATGGCGGCGTGAGTATCAATCCGCAAATGCGTGCATTGCGTCGAGGCGTGGATGTGTTGGTGGCATGTCCAGGCCGCTTGCTGGATTTGTACCAACAAAATGCAGTGCGTTTTGATCAAGTAGAATTTTTAGTGTTGGATGAAGCCGATCGCATGCTCGATATGGGTTTTATTCATGACATTAAAAAGGTTTTGGCTTTGCTGCCGAATCAGCGTCAAAACTTATTATTTTCAGCAACATTTTCATTAGAAATTCGGGATTTGGCTCGTGCTTTGGTACATGACCCAATCGAAATTGACGTCAGTCCACGAAACAGCACTGCTCATACGGTAGCGCAGTGGGTGATTCCTGCGGATAAAAAACGCAAGCCAGCGATGTTGGCCAATTTATTGCAGACCAATCAGTGGCAGCAAGTCTTGGTATTTATGCGCACCAAACATGGTGCCAACCGTTTGGCAACTTATCTGAATGAAGAAGGCATTACCGCTATGGCCATTCATGGTAATAAAAGCCAAGGCGCTCGTACTCGTGCCTTAGCAGAATTTAAAAGCGGTGATATTCGTGTCTTGGTGGCAACCGATATTGCTGCACGTGGCTTAGACATTGAACAGTTGCCACATGTTGTCAATTTTGAATTGCCAAATGTAGCCGCTGATTATGTTCACCGTATTGGTCGTACAGGTCGTGCAGGTGCCAGTGGTGAAGCCATTTCTTTGGTATGTGCGGAAGAGCTGGAAGATTTAGAAGGTATTGAAGGTTTGATTGGTAATATCATTGAGCGTCGTGAGTTACAAGGCTTCAAGCCACAAGTGGCTTTGCCTATTTCTCGTCCTCGTAAGCCAAAAAAACCAAAAAAATTAAAGCAGCCGAAAGAAAACCATCATGTTGTTGAGCGTGAGAATGTTACTGAACAAAAACCACGAACACCTCGTCATGCTAAAAAACCAAACACGCTTAAAAAAGATGGTGTGACTTCTAAGCGTGAGGGAGAGCGTAGCGAAAGCCACAAACGGGCAGCAGTCAGCGTTTCTCAAACTCGTTCGAAGCCAGCAAAAGATGGCACGCCGCATCAGCGTCGTCATACTGCCAAAACCACTCATGCTCGACCTAAGTCTAAGTAAGTGATGGATTTTTGATTTGTTTTTAAGGAAGAGGGTCAGGGACTAGGAATTTAAGTAAAAAAGTTTAGCACTTATATCTCAGTTTGTTGTCCTGAATCTATAAAACAAGCCTCATCAAATAATGCTGTTATCTCTTTTTAGGAATAGCAGCATTATTTATATTGATAATTTTATAATCAGTATGGGGTCATCTCCAGTCCGATACTTTGCCATTGTGCATGTGGTAAGGCTTTGAACAAGTTACCCTAATAATTTTAATTTATGATAAGTTTATAGGGTATTTGTTGTCTGTTACCCTAAACTTGATGCGCAGTCCAGCATATTGCAGAACATTCCAGCGTGTGAAATTAGCCTGAAACCCAATAAAAACAAGGGCTACCAGCATAACTGATAACCCTTGATTACTGCATTTGGTGGAGGCGGGGTCTTTCGTACAAAACATTAAAATCATTGATTTATATGGATAAATATAACAATCAATTTTTTCCTTGCCCCCAAATTTGCCCCCAAAACTAAAAAGTGAAAACATAATGATCTTTTTAGCCTATAAAATAACTTAGAAATTTATTTCTGAATGAAAAATCCTTCAATTCTAATTATTTAATATATCATCCCTTTTAATATCATATGCTGTTAATATAATTTTACTGCGTTTTTCTTTTAATTTTTCAAGATTATTTAGATTTGAAAACTCTGAAAATTCATCTGGTTCTATAAAAGTAAATTTTGTAATTTGGCTTTTTAACCATGAATCTTCAATTGCTGCTAACGTTTTCTTGCCCTTTGCAATATTCTCTTTTTTGGGTAAAACACATAGATTAAAGAGATTATGTTGTAATGATTCTTTATTAGCTAAAGAACAATTTGAGAATAACGATTGTGGATAGATATGATCTACTTCTAAAGAATCATTACCATATGGGCCATCAATACTTGATAATGCATAGAAGTGTAAAAGTAAAGGTTCTAAAATCTTTTTATTAGTAAATTTCTCACTTAAAATTGAGTTTTCATTAAATATCTCATTTAAAAGCTCAAGCCATTTCTCTTTAGGAATACTTTCAAAGACCTCTGGATTTTGATTAAAAGCTCCAATATTCCTAGCGATAATACCATCACTTGAGCCACGCCATTGTCGTGTGACATATTCGAAGATTAAACGATCTAATAAAATAAATGCATTTTTTTGAAATTTTTTTTCTGTTTGATTATTGTTGGGAGTACTTTTTCTTTTCCAATCTTTATACATTAATATTGAGAAATTTAAGGAAATTGCATCACTTAAATAATCCATTATGGAAAAATGGTAGCTTTTTAAAAATTTGAAGTAAGCGAATTTATGTATATTGCCATACATATTATTTAAATCAGATATCAGTAATTCATAATCCTTATGCCAATCAATATTTTTTGTGCCTAATTGATCAATATCATCTTTTTTAATGCCTTCATTAAAAATACCTGAAAGTAATTTAAATCCAGTAGTTAATTTTTTCTCAAAATCACTGTTTGAATCTGAAAATTTTTTAAAGAAAAATTCAGTAGAGTTAATTCTATCCAAAACTGTTGCTGCTAAGTCCCACTTCACAATACCCTCATTTTTTACACCAATGTTTTTATACAAATTTTGAGTAGCTTGTAATTGTTCCTCAATTGGATCTTTAATTACTTTATTCCAGCTAGGTTTTGCAGAAAGAATTTCAACAGCCGTTAAAGTTGTACCTTTAGAATTAATAATATTGAAAATTTTTTGTGAATCACTTGCTTCTAAATTCTTAACTTCAATCAAACCTATTTTAGAGTTGGTATAAAGCGTATTAATTCTTTCTAGAATGTCGATTCGTTCCCAAATGTTAGGCCAATTACGATTCATTAAGACTTTGAATTGAGGATGCTTTTCTTCAGGAATATGTGCTCTTGATAAAGTAAACAACTCAAAACTATCTTTTTCAGAAAAATCTAGATTTTCATCACGACAATAATTCTTATATTCATTAACAAAAGATTTAACCTTTCTAGAGTTTAATTTCGGTTTGCCTAAATCGTATTCAACATAAGATAAATTTGAAGAGTATTCAGTAAAATTAAATGGTCTTGTAAATCCATTAGAAATTTTATCTTTATGGTGAGTTAGCCTGATAATACGTATTAATAAATTTAACCCATATAGATTTTGTGTAGGAATATCAGAATTTTCTGAATCTTCTAGGCTTGGATCAGCTTCCGAATTATCTTCTATAGCATTGACCGAAGAGTTTTTTTGTTCTACTTCAGCAGATATAATTTCCTCATCTTCGAGATATTCAGTAATTTTTTCCCAGAACTTTTTTTCGACTTCATCTGGTTGATCTTTGTTTAGAAAACCAATATATTTTTTAGCCCAGTTATAAATATTTTCAGGATCATTATAAAATTGAGTAAGTGCATTTCTTCTCTGACGACCGTCTAATAACCATCTAGTTGTATGATTCTGAGTGTTATCAATATTTAAAATAGTTACACCAATTGGATATTCTTTAAATAAAGAAATACATAATTCAAAATTTTTTTTATCGTCCCATGTTTGTTTACGTTGAAATCTTGGTAATTTAATATTAGAGTCAGTTACAAAAGTTATTAATGATTCCGGTCTTATTTCATACATATTTCGAGCCTTGTTATTTAAATGGAATATTTTTATCAGACATGAGATCCTAAAGTCAAATTTACTATGAATTAGTATAGATTGAACTTAGCTTTAAAAATTGTTATTTAGATTAAATTTTTTTAATCTTATAAGGACTTTAGCTTCAATACTTTACAAGTAAACAATTTATCCAAATATCATTTTTATCTACGCGATTATCTGATGTTTTCCAAAGTTTTTTTATTTGTAAATTCAAACTATTTATAGCAACTTGTAAGGTATTTTCATTCATATCTGTAAAAATCCTGCCGCCTTTTTCCCTTGAGCTATCACCGTACTTAAAAGAAACATACATCACGCCACCTATTATTAAAGCGTCCTGTAATTTTCTTAAAACCTCAGGTAATTCATTTTCAGGGCAATGCAGCAAAGAAGCACATGCCCAAATGCCATGAAAATGATTTTGCCAATGGATGTCTTGAAATTGCATGTTTAATACAGGTTGATTGAGTAATTTTGAAGCCAATTCACATAGGGTTATAGAAGCGTCCATAGCAATCACTTCATACCCTTGTTGCTTGAAATAATGAGCATCACGGCCAGAACCACAACCAACATCTAACAAGCGGCCTGTAGTAGGCAAATGGCTTAAGAATTGGCCATACACATTATCCATACTTACATTAACTGTATCAGCATAAAATTCTTGGGCGTGTTCATCATAGTATTGAATGGTTTGATTCAAAACAGTGCCTCTCTTTTGGCTTGTGGTTGCCATGTATGGATTAAACGTGCTTTGGATACATTAAAGCATTGCTGTAAAAATTGTTGGCGTGTGGCCTCATTGTGTCCAGTTTGTTGTATTAGGGTTTCACGTAAAGGGTGGTGACTAAAAATCAGATACTCATTGCGCTTGTGTAAGCGTTTGAGTAATGCCAATGAAGGGATTTTGGCAAACTTGCCACCAATACCGCGATTGCAATCAGGACAGGCTAAGACCAAATTCCAAACACCATCTAAATTGGTATGGCGCAACTCACCTTTTAAGATATGTGGGAAAAAATGGTCAACGTCTGCCAATTGTGGGGCCAATGGTGTGATTTTGATTTCATCAAAGCAATAAAAACAGTGGCCTTTTTGGTAACCATTTAATGCATTGCGTGAACTGGTAATATTGGTACGTTGAAATTCATTTTCCACATAGAAAATATTTTCATTTTGGTCATGTTTTACCGCGATCAATTGGCGGTTCACATTCAAATGCCATGCTGTTTCAACCAAACGCCAGCGGAGTTATTGTCAAATCTGGTGTATGGCATTCAGGCCGCTTTCTCTGTTGATTGCTCGTCTTCCTGCTTGCCATCTTTGAAGATGACGTTGTTGACCACCAAGGTCAATAAGTTGAATCCTTGAATCCGGCGCCAACGCTTTTGGGCCGTTTCCAATAATTTGTACACCATCGCCAAAGTGGTTTCTCTGGAACCGCAGTTTTTAGCCCGCTTACTACGCAATCGTACGGTAGCAAACGTGGATTCAATCGGGTTGGTGGTGCGGATGTGCGTCCAATGCACATTTGGAAAGTCATAGAATGCCAATAACTCTTCTTCATCCTTCACCAGTTTGTTAATGGCTTTGGGGTATTTGTCACCAAAGCGAGCCACTGTTTGTTTGAAGGCTTGTTCTGCACTTTCTTTGGTTTCGGCCATCCAAATTTCTTTCAAAGCCTCTCGCAATTTGCCTTGTACCGATTTGGGTACGGCTGCCAACACATTGGCCGTTTTGTGCACCCAACAGCGCTGATGTTTGGTGTCTGGATAAGACTTGGCCATGGCATTCCAAAAGCCCAACGCACCATCGCCGACCGCCAATTTTGGACTGGTTTCCAAACCCCTCAAACGCAAGCCTATCAACACTTCTGACCAACTGACTTCAGATTCCCGATAACCATCTTCAACCGCCACCAACTCTTTATGTCCTTGATCAGTCACACCAATGATGACCAGCAAACACAGTCTATCGTCCAATCGCACATTGCTGTAAATGCCATCGGCCCACCAATACACATAGCGTTTGCCCTTTAAATCCCGCTGGCTCCATTGCCGATGTTCGTCCGTCCAATGTTGCTTCAAACGACTGATGGTATTGGCTGACAAGCCTTTGGCCTGCTCTCCCAATACAGCCGCCAAAGCTTGTTGGTGGTCACCTGTGGAAATGCCTTTCAAATACAGCCATGGCAGCAATTCTTCGATGCTTTTGGTACGTTTCAAATAAGGCGGCAACAATTGACTGTTGAAACACACACCGTCACCACTGCGATCTCGTACCTTCGGCACTTTCACCTGTACATCACCAATGCCAGTCTGCACTGTTCGTTCCGGCAAATAACCATTTCTGACCAATGCTTGGCGACCATCGGGAAGTTTCTTGGGTGAGTGTTGCTCCAGCAAAATCTGCAATTCGGTTTCAACTGCTTTGGCAATCAACTCCCTGGCTCCCTGACGCAGCAAATCGGTCAATGGGTCATTGAATGTTTGCTGTGGTTGTACGAATGCATTTGGGTTAGAATCAGTCATGGCGTATTCCTTTTGTTGGTTGAAATCTTTGGTCGGAAATCAATCAACAGGATACGCCTTCTTCATTTGTTCGTCATACACCAGAAATGACTATAGCTCACGCCAGCGTGATTCAGTTTCTAAATCCAAACTTTCAGCATTATTGTTAGCAAGCAATCTGTAAAAATCATCGGTTAGTTGAATCGTTTTGTATCGCTTGTTTTCATAAGCAAAAAATTGAGCTGGAATGGTTTGTTGATTCACATTGTGAAAAGCACCCAAGACATTGTTAAATCCCAATGCTACTGTTTTGTCTATTAAATCGGCATGGCCAATTTGATTTTGATTATATTGGCGGCAGGCATCTAAAAACTGGCTTTGTTGGTTTGTTGCTTGTTTGTCACTGTGCTGTAAATGCTCACACAGGTGTTTTGCAAAGGGTATGGCCAATGCTTCGAGTGATAACGATGTTTCATTATTGGCTGGCGTTTCTAATAATGCTTTGGCCAAGGCAAATTTATAGGATGCACTGTTACGGCCAAACAAAATGATGGCTCGCCATTGGTTATCCAGGCTCGGACTACTTTCAATAAAATCCATGTTGATTGGCCGTTATTAGTAATATGCTTAATGAATCATCATATAAAATCGAACTATATCAAATCTTGGTATAGTTCAAAACAGCTTGTTCATTTTCTAAGACTGATTCTGATAATCTTTAAATCAAGCATTAAAAAACGTTGCATTCTGTAGATGGCCTGTCATTTACTAAATTTTTAGTAAAAGTCGCCAAATCTTGATTTCAAATAAATTCATAGTTAAACATGGGTTAACTCAAACTTTTATAAGTTCCATATGCGCGTGGATATTGGTTTTTGGGTAAATTTGATGCGAAATAAGCATAGGTCAAAATCGGCATAAAATAACAAGGTGAAATGGTGCATGAATTCCTACATTTTATAAGTCCTATACGCGCGTATGAAGGTTTAGCTATTCAATCAAAATATGGGTGCGGTCATATTGGTATCTACTGGAAACCTGTATTTGAATGAACCATGTTGAAATTTTAGAAATACAGGACGGGGTGTTGTGATATCCCAATACCTGCAGGTGGGTATAAAAACAATTGGCCAAACGAAAAGAAACACTGAATTCAAAACTTTTATAAGTTCCATACGCGCGTGGATATTGGGTTACGTCAATTTGACGTATCGGAAAAACGTATAATTTTAATGCTTCAGATATGGCCAGTAAGAGGCCAATTGATTATAGGTTTTCCCCAAATTCGGGGAAAATAGTGCATGGTATTTTTACACCTGAATTCCTACACTTTATAAGTTCTATACGCACGCGTATAAAGGCTTTTTGTTGTTTCTATATGGATCACTTTCAGTTTTGGCAAACATGGCAATCAAGTGACAACCTCGCAAACTGAAAATACGGACTGATTTCTGACGTAAGCTGTTGTTTATTCCATTCAACGTCATTTTGACGTTCAATGACATGCTGTCTTTTTGGCATTTGCCGAGAGCGATTTCTTCACTTCGGGAGAGCGATTTTTAGCGTTCGCGGTAGCGATTTCTAGGGCGTTAATAGGCGCTATAACGACCGTCAAATTGACGGTCTGCGGTGAAATTGACATTTGCCATATATGGCCATTACTGCCAAGTCAATTTAATGACAAATATGCCTTGGATGTAGGCATCTGTTAATCATGTTATTTTGCTCACCAAATTTGGTGAGCAAATACAGATGTAGTTTTGTGACAGTTAAAACCTTTTTTCATTCTATTATGAAAGCGGCTACTAAAACATTAGTAACCGATGTCGTCCTTTGATGTGTCATTGCTCTTGTGATGGCATTTTGATAATGGTGTCTGGGCGGCTATTTTAGGCAGTAAGGCGCATTTTGTTGGTACAGGGATACTTTGCCAATGCTTTGCCTTAAATCGCCTGTATACGGCTTATTTGGTCCATTGGATTAAGCGTCCTGTCAGCATTCCAGCATGGTGCTGTTTTGGTTGGTGCTATCTCTTGCCAGTGGGTCAAATCGTCAAATCAATGGCGGTCAATTTTGCAATGATGTGCATATGTGTAAAAAAGTGGTGGGTACAGTGGGTCCACTGGGTACACCACGCTCAAACCCACGCCCATAAAGGATTTAGGTGTACCCACTGATTTTTATTTAGTGGGTACATTTTCATTTTAGTGGGTACACTTGGCTTAAACGTACCCACTGCGTACCCACACTGTACCCACTTATTCCGCTAGTGAAAAAAATAATGCCTATCTTCAATATGTTGATATATATGGATATTTATTATTATTTGGTAAGGTGTACCCACTGTACCCAGTGTACCCACTATTTTTTACGCATATGTAGCATTGATTAACGGCAAACAGTCGGCAATAAAAAACCGCCCATTGTGGACGGTTGCTTGTTTTATTCTTCTTCATGGTCGGGCGGTGCTGAACCCTCAAAAACAAAATAACGCTTCATTTCACCGTTAAACCGTTTTTTAATGGTTTTATGGCTACCACTTGGCACAATCAGCCAGCCTATGCCGTCCAGTACAGTTACCACCTTGTGGCGGTCAAAGTCTTGGCTAATTTCAGCATCAAAGACACCTGTTAAAACGTAATACATGGGTGCTTGTTCGCCACGTTCTTCTCTTAAGCCAGCAAAGTTAGGGGGCGTGTATTCATGATTGCTTGCTTTATTGATTGATACAAACCGATTGTAAGCAGCTTGTTCAAAAAAGGCGGACGCTTGTTCTATGATGCGCTTTTCTTCATAGTTGCCTGTGCCACTTCTTGCGATCCAATCGTTTAAACACTGTTTAATGCTTTGCATTGCATCATCATGGCGCATGGGCACCAATTTGGCATCAATCGCCAGCATCAAAGTAGCCGCCACCAATGCAAAGCGGTTTGCAATACGCCCAGCTTGGTTTCCCATAGTGGGTAGAGTGGCTTTGAATGTGTCAATGTATTGTTTGGTCAATTCAGTGGCAAGGCTGCCATGCTGTAACAGGTATTCAACAAACGCCATCCCAATGCAGCCATAATTGTGCAATACGGCATCATTCAAGTGTTCCGCCATGTCTTTGCCTGTGCCAAAGCCGTGCAAGGTGTCAAACACGCCCAAGCCTTTGCCAGCATTGGCAGGAATGGACGGTAAACGGGTTTCTTGTCCAGCTTGCCACTGAAAGCGTCCGCCACGCTCTACATAGCCGCTTATGCTCTTTTCACCTGTGGAAAACACCAACACACGCCATTTTTTAACAGCCCTGTTACCGCCGTCTTTGTTGCCTTGTGCTTTGCCTGTGCCATTCAGGACGCTATATGCCATTGAATAAACCGCCTGTGGGCTGGCTTCACCGATTTCGTCCAGCATCATAAAATTGTCGTTGCGGCTGTTGGCTATGTTGGTAAAGGCATAGCCTGTACCGTTCCAAGATACTTTTGCATCGATTGGATTTGCCCATACTGATAACGCCACCTTTGCGGCTGTGGTTTTGCCGTCTGAACTGTCACCAAAGATATGAAAACCGCCGCTTTCCAGCCCAAGCAATTGCAGCAATGGGGCTGCCAATGCTGTACCCACTGCCAAACATAGGCGGCTATTGCCTGTTATGTATTGGCCAATTGTATTATTCCAATCTTTTAATGTGCCTTTGGTTGCAAATGCCGCAGCTTGGCTCTTGTCACCGTTATAAATTACCTTAAGTTTATCCAATGGTGTGATGACTTCGCCGCTTGGCAAAATATAGGCTTTGCCATCATGATGCCAGCCGCCTTTATCAGTGATCGCATGGCTAACCTGCAGTGCTTCTTTTTGTATGTAGTCGGCCAATTTTTCACGGCTGCTTTTTTGTGAGTAAACCATCACACCATTGCTTTGCAATACTTTCCAGCATTGCCCTGTACCCACATCACCCAAAGGCAAAACAATGGTCCTTGAATCGCTGCCATAGTGTCGGGGACGTTCCAAAACAGCATAATGATTGCCGTGTTCATCCAAGCCACCGCCCCAGTGTTCAAAGCTGCTGGACAATGGCACACGCTTTTCCTGTACTTCGCCTGTGTCCTTGTCTTGCTGTCTTGTGACATAAAACACGCCGCTTTTGGTGGTGTCTATATATGGCTTTAAGTCGTTGGCTGGCTGTTGGCCAATATCAACAATGTTTTGTAAAGCTGCGGCCATCGCATCACGGTCTAAAGAGTCATTCATTGTGTTGCCTTTCTTGCTTTTGTTACTACATCCAGTACATCCGTGCCATTTACGCCGCTTTGCCATATGCGAACATTGATGCCATGTTTTATGGCTCTGCTTTCCAGTGCTCTTGCTGCCTTAATACCTGTTTGATTGGCATCAGTATCAGCAAAAATAAAAAGCTCCTTTACCGTGTCAGGTATCAACATGCTTGCCATGCCATTGGCTGCACCACATGCCCACACGGGTAATTTGGTCAATTGGTACACGGCGGCGGCATTTTCGATGCCCTCACACACTGCCAGTCTGTCATCGGCTGGGGTCAATTGAATGGCTGCCCCTTTGTTGCTGCCTGAAAACCTTGCCATCATCTTTTTAGGGTTTAACAAGCGTCCTGTAAAAAATGGATTAGGCATGTTTAACTTGGCGGTATGATTGCTGTTTAGGTAAGTACGGTGTAAGCCCATTAATTGACCGTCCACGCTCTCAAACTTGGCAACAATGGCAGGGAATTGACCAATAAAATGATTTTGCCCGTTTTGATCGCTTTCCCAATAGTCCAGTGCCTCTACAAAGCCCAAATTGCCCAATGCTGGCGCAATGGCAGACACATCTAAGCCACGCCCTTGCAAATAGGTTTTAATGCCTGTGTGGTGTTGGTTTGCCTCTGCCTTAGCCCATAAGCGGCATAAGCTGGCTAAATGGTCTTTTTGAGGCTGTTGTGGGGGCGGTGGTGGTGTTTTGCGTTCGGGTAATGGGTTTGCCTCAGTCATGCCCAAAACGCCAGCAACAAGGCGCATAGCCTCTTTAATATCGCAACCATAAACATGCTGCACCAATGCAAATCCATCACCGCCCAAACCGTCCATGTGGTTACAAATGAATGTGCCTTTGCCTTGCTTGTCATCAAAGCGAAAACGGTCTTTGCCACCGCAAGCTGGGCAAGGCTGGTGCTTGTTGGTCAATGATTGGGCTGGTACGCCCAAAGCGGTTAAAATGTAATGCCATTGCCCTATGGAATGGTGCGCTATGTCTTTAAAATCAATCATCTTGATTCCAATCAATGAATAAAGCCGCACAAAGGCGGCTCGTGCTGCTTATTTGTTCGGATTTGTCATGTTTTTAGTGGCTTGCTGGCAGTAACGGGCGTGTCCTGTATCGGTAACGCCCATTACTGCCACGCCATTGGCATCAAACACACCGACTGAACTCAATTCCAAAGCCTCTACAATTACATCTTTTACAGGGCGCAATTGGTGGTATGGTTGCCTTTGTATGGCATCTGTTTGCAACACACTAAAGCAAGGGATTAAACGGCTTGGTATTGCCTTGTTTTTAAGTTGGTTTTCCATTGAGTACACTCCATGCCTTATAAAAAGGCTGCAACAATCCAGCCTATGCCATTTAAAGGCATGGGCTAGCTGATTTCATATAGGGAAAATTTAGGCTGTTAGCTAGATTGCACAGTGGTGGCGTTGGCTCTTGCAGTGTGCTTTATGCCGTTGTTGAATGTACTCAAGCCACCACAGTGCAATTCATAGTTTGGCTGGGGTGTGGTGGTGCTCATAAGGCGGCCTCTTTTTCCAATTCCACACGAAGCTCGCCAATGCCTTGTATATCGTAAACTTTTGAGGCTCGAATGATGGTGACCATTGTACGTAAGGCCATTTTTAGTTCATCATCTTCTAAATTGGCACTTAAAAAACTCATGCCTGCCAATTCAGCTTGCCAAAGTGTTTCAGCCGCCATGTCATGCAATTCAATGTATTGTTGTGGAGTAGGAATTAATGCTTGATTCACGCGCAAACCCTCCCAACGGTCCAGCCTGTATGCGTTTGTTGGATATTGAAGCAAGCAAGCGCATTGCCACGTAAAAGAAAATCAACGTGACGACTAGCGGCCTCAAGGGTCGGGAAATTGCGGATTGTTTGGATGTATAACGGGCGTGTGTAGCCCTTACGGATTGCGGACATGGCAAAGCCTTTTCTAACTGGTCTAATAGGACCACCCTTTATGCTGTCAATCGTTAGGGGTGGCAGACAAATGGCAGGGTTGACAGACTGGCAGTTAGAACCAGCAAGCCGTAAGGCTTCCCTGCCATTGCCCACCATAAAAAAGGCGCACCAATAGCGTGGTATTACAGACGTAAAAATGCCGCTTAATAGGCGGCTTGTCTGCCTAACTGTATTCAGCCTGTCAAAGCTGGTCGATTGATTGAAACCGACAAGCGAATATTGCAACAATGCGCCTGAATGGTCAAGAGGTTTCATAACGCCCCCCCGCTAATTGATGTAATTTGCATTTGGTGGCGTATTGGCGCTGCCAAATCAAACAAGTGTTGTTTGCGCTTTGGATAGGGTGTGTTTTGTAACAGCATCAAGACGTTTTCTTGTTCCAGCTTATCCAGCATGGCGATTTGCTCAAGCGTTAGGCTGTTGCGATCAATAGCGGTACGTTTACCCGTTAAGGCCTCATTAATAACCAGTGCTTCATTGATGTAATGATGTGATTCTGTGGCTTTGCCCTCAGCAGTGCGCTTTTGTTCAATAAAACGATTACGAAGTATTGTGATGCTGGATAATTCAGTACGGTGTTTTTGCCATGTTTGGCCATTGGTAAGCATGGCTTCAATTTGTTCATCACACCAAATAGCAAAATCCATATCCAGCCATTGAGCAAAGCGTACCGCTAATTTACGGTGTAACCATGTACCTTGTTTAGCGGTATTGCCGCCTTTTATTGTTTTTACGAAGTGATTTTTAGTCACTTCGTTTTTTTTGCACAAAGTGTCAATGTAACGTTCTGTATCTACTTGCTTTAGCCAATCTACAGGCCGCTTATCAAACATAGCCGCCATTTCGGTGGCGTTAAACCATGCTTCGCTATTAGCATGGATAGACATGCCTTGATATTCTAAAGGTATTAATTTAGCCATCACTTCACCTCACTGAGTAAACTATAAACACCGATTTTGCGTTCAATACCAGCAACGTCAATTTCATAACGCCATGTTGTTGAGATGTCATAACCCTCTTGGCGCAAGCTGAAAATACGAGCGCGTGGATCATAGATGCCTCTCATGTGTAACTCATTGCTACTGTGTGGACGCTCACGCAAACAAGCCAATACAAACAACTTTTGTGTGGTGGCGTTCGTACTAATCAATTGGTCTGTGATAGAATGATTTTGTCTGTGAGATTGGCCGCCCTTGTTGGTGGCCTTTTTCTTTTCCATTGTTAAGCCTTTTGCTGTGCTTGCTCAGCAAGCCATTGTCGAACTTCGCCAGCAATATAAAAGCGGCAACGTGTGCCAATGACTTGGCGTGACCGTGGAAACAGACCTCTAGCCTCTAAACGGCGGATATGGCTTTCAGATAAACGGGTGTACCCACGTTTGTTTTTTGATGGACTACTTGCCAATTCTTTCAAGGTTAATTGTGCGTTGCTCGGCAACATGTCCAAGTTGATAATACTGTTTGAAGCTTGCATAAAAATGCCCTCATGGTTAATAGCTGTACTGAGATGTCAGCAGCTTTCATGAGGGGTAATTTACTTTATGTGTAGTGGGTTAAATCAAATGATTTCGGGTTTAACCATTTTAAGTTTTCAGGGTTTAACCTCTCTAAAATCCTTATGTTTATTGGATTTTAAGGTTTAACCCTATTATTTGAATTTTGGCGGTCTGGCGATTGCATCAATCTGACTTACAATGTTTTTAGATGTAAGTTCATCTCCAGTCACTTCCCGATATACTCTTTTGATTTCATCAATAACTACAGGCTGCTTTGGCGGTTTAGATCCATCCTCTAGTTTGTCCCATACATCTTTAGAGATGCGTGTTAATACTTCATAAGATGGGTTTTTATGTTTTGGGATGTAGTCAATCTGCTCAATTTTAACAAGTGGCTTACTATGTGATTTAACCGTAATTATTTCAGTGGTTACTGATGTATTTTGCTTATTTTCACTTGCTCGTAAGGATGCTCTTAAACTTGGGTAACCTTGCTTTTTTGTCCATTCAATTAAAGCTGATTGCATAATCGTTGTTCTTTTTATATCCACAGCCTCACTGGAAAATGATTGGCTTGGATCTACTTCATAGGATTCATGGCCGTAAGAATGATAATCAAATAAATACAATTCATAAGGTTGTAGAGTTCGAAGTGAAATACCGCCTAAAAAAGCTTGTAAGGCAATGGCTGTGCGTCTAAATTGCTTAGGATGTACCTGTTCCCTTGCCATCGAGTAATCAAAAAATGCAGGATCAATTCCTCCCCAAATTAGAGAGGCCTGTTCGAGTGTCCATATTGGAGCGTATCGCCAATCCGATAAATCTGGTAAATCTGAAAATTTTATTTCCTCGTTCATTGCATACCCTTTAATGTCTTTAATGTGCTATTCCCTTAGAAATGAGTAACCATGCCAACGATTAAGGGTTATCGCTTTCACCTTTGATAGCTAATCGCGGGCTAGGCATGGTTAAAGTTGGTTTACTGTTCTAAGTTACCTAAAATCCAAGTTTTCAATGCGGTGCTGTTAATTTGAAGCGCATTGGTTGTGTCGCGGGTAATTAGCTCTTGTCGCTCTAAACGTCTGATACATCCCTGTACATTGGCAGTTGATACGGTATCAATGCCTAATGCCTCTGCGTAGTGTGTTCTTGAGGCTGCGGTATATGGCGAGGTATTACCGCTTGCAATATCGGTTAATAACACTTTATCCAGTGGCTTTAATCCAGCCCATAAACCTGAGTAGTCGGACAATTCTTGTATCTGTTCTAATCGGATATCGGCTGCATCCTCAAGGCTAAGGGCAGGGTTTACAATCATGTCTTGCACAATTGCCCGCATGTACATAGGTGTTTTTTGCAGTCGTTCAAATACTTGATAAAAAGCAGCCTTGTCGGTGGCGTTGCCTGTCCTTTGTTCGTAAATGTCGGCTAGAAAGTCGGTAAAGTCTTGCCCCAGTGTCGGGAAGTCCAAAGAATGGGCAAAGTGAAAGAAGGGGGCTTTGCTGTCGTTGAATATGGCTTTTAAGCCGTTGGTACTGCTACCCGTGAATATGGTCTTAATCTGGTTTTGATTAATATCAAGGCCAGTACGCAATGAACGTATTAGGTCTTTCGTATTGGATGCTCTGGCAAGCTCTTGTACTTCATCCAGTAGTAATAGGGTTTGGCGTTTATCATTGGCGATATGGCTAATAATGTTACTTATTGGCGGAATGGTTTGAGGGGATTCGTTCCGTTCAATTTCCACACCCATTGCCGCGATTTTTTTCACGCCAGCAAAAAAGGTTTTTGCCTTTTCAGTTGGCTTATTGGTTGCAAATTCGTACAAAGCGGCTTGGAATCGTTCGGCCAATGTGTCGGGGTTGTCATCCATGAATGAAAAATAAAATACGTTGAAGCCTATTTGCTCGGCCATTGGCGCAATGTCTTGTAGCAAAAATTGGGTCTTACCCATGCGACGCGGTGCAAACAGAGTAAAGGCATGGGTGATGCCATCATGTAGACTGGTTAGCAATTTTTTTGCATAACTTGCTCTCGGAAAATATAGAGGGTCTGAGTGCTTCATAATATTCTCTAGCTGTCAGGAGTTAGCAGCAATTATACAATTAATAGCTAATTAGTCATCTAAAAACTAATTTTGGCTAATTTAAGGTTGCTGTAATTTCAAACCATCTAAATAATCCGCCCATGTTTGCATCATGGTTCGTCTGTCATTCAAATACTGAGCATGGTTGTATGTGCCACGTATTTCATTATTGTCTTTGTGGGCCAATTGCGCCTCTATCCACATTGTATTAAAGCCCTGTTCATGCAATAGGGTAGAGGCTGTATGTCGCCAGCCATGCGGGGTAAATTGCCCTTTATAGCCCATGCGTTCTAATGCTTTGCGTGTTGCCCCCTCACTTAATGCCTGTTTGGTGGCGTGATTCCAAAATACATACTCAAAGCGTCCTGAAAAAGGCTTCAAATCCTCAAGAATGGCAATAACCTGATTGCTTAAAGGCACAACATGGGCAATGCCGTTTTTCATTTGGTCGGCTTCTTTTGTCCATAGTCCTGCCTCTAAATCCAATTCAGACCAACGCATTAGCCTAACTTCGCTAGGCCTTGTAAAAACATAAGGGGATACTCTCAGCAAAGCCCTAACGGTTGGAGTGCCATTCCATTGGTCAATGTTGGCCAATAGTTTGCCCAATTCTTTTTCATCTGTAATTGATGGGTAATTTTTGGAAACGTGGGTTTTTAATTCACTTGATAGATCGCTTGCTGGATTGAATACACACAGGCGCATTTTGACACCATAGGCAAATACTTGGCGCATGACATCTAAAACACGGTGGGCAGTATCACCCTTGCCCCCAGCTTCGATATTCTTGGCAACGGTTAAAACGTCTAAAGGCATGATTGCCCCCAAGTCCTTGCCCCCAAGATAAGGGAATACATGTATTTCTAGGCTTCTCAATATGCGGGTGGCGTGTCCAGTAGTCCACCTGTTGTTATCGTCTTTGCGGTTGTTGTGCCATTGCCTTGCTATCACCTCAAACGTATGGCTATTGTCTACCTGTGCAATTTGTTGTTTGTGGTGTTGCTTTGGGTCTATACCGTCTTGAATGAGGCTTTTGGCTTCTGCTTGTAGGATTCTTGCGGTTTTTAGTGATATGTCGGGATAACGCCCAAAAGTGAGCCTATCTTCTTTTTTGTCGTGTGGGCGGCGATATTTAAGTCGCCATTGTTTTGAACCGTTGGCGTATATCTCTATGTATAGCCCGCCACTGTCTGCCTTTTTCATGCTGCCTTTTTCAGGTGGCTTGATGGCGTTTATTTGTTTGTCTGTGAGCATTTTGGGGGCAAGCCTTTTTGTTTTAGTACATTGTTTAGTAACAATATTTTTAGAATTTGGCTATTTTTTGCCCCATTTTTGGTATTGTTTTTATGATAAAAAGAAAGGGGCAAACTGTTGTTGCCCCCAATTTTGCCCCCAAAGTGTGTGAGCTGTCCAGAGTATTGCTGAATATTGCAGCGTGTGAAATTAGCCTGAAATCCAATAAAAACAAGGGTTACCAGCATTGCTGATAACCCTTGGAATCTGTGTTTGGTGGAGGCGGGGGGAATTGAACCCCCGTCCGAAAACCCTCTACGAAGCGTTCTACATACTTAGTCTTGTCTACTTAAAATCTCATTCAAGCTCCGCCGACGGACAGGCTGAGATTGAACCAGTCACCTTAAGTCTCATCAATGCTTAAGTAACCCAAGCACCAACCAGTCAATGTGAATGACGTTGCGGAGGGTTTAACCCCTCATGGTCCATTGACCAACCATTGCAACGGCTAAGCCTTAAGCGGCTAAAGCGTAAGAATCGTCGTTTGCGATTATATATTTTTCAGTGTTTTACGAGATTCTGAGATCTCGGTATGCCCGCATCCGCTTTGCAATCCCCGTCGAAACCAAGATCGCCCCCAGATGTAAGAACTGTATTGTACGACAATCAGGTACAATACGCCAGTTTAATCACTATTTTTTCAGGACGCTTGTCGATAACATGGATTGAAAACAAGCGCCCTGTAATGGAAAATTACCATGTATGACGTCAATACCCACGACGTGCGCCGCTATTTTGCGCATGTTTGGCAAAATCGCCTGAATCCTTTGCAATTGGATGCTCTGCAACAAAAAGCCTTACGCATTATTGAGGCACATCCCGAATACCAAGTGTATTTAGAGAATATTGAAGATTATTTGGATAAAAATTGGACGCCAGAAGAAGGGCAAACCAATCCGTTTTTGCATTTGTCTTTGCATTTGTCCATTCAAGAACAAGTTGGTATTAATCAACCTTTTGGCATTCGTACGATACATCAAAAATTGGTCGGTATGTACAATGATAATTGGGTTAAAGCTGAAGATGAAATGATGGAAGCATTGGTCGAAACCATTTGGCAAGCACAGCGCCACAATCAAGGTTTGGATGTGAACGCTTACATGACGCGTTTGCGCCGCTTGGTGGGCTTGGGTGAAGAAGATGATCGTCGCTTGAATCCGCATGAAGTGCAAAACCATTTTGCTAAGAAATAGTAAGTTTTTGTAATGGCATTGTTCGGCATAATATTGGCACACCTATTGCTATAATTTAAATTGTGTGTAGTGTGTATATTTGGTTTGTGTGGCCTAATATATAAAAACTCAGCCCGCATACCAATCATTTCTATAAAAATGATTGGTATGCGGGCTGAGTTTTTGTGCTTGCTAGTACAAAAAAAGGCATTACACTTTTTTGATTATTAATGATTGACTTGGTTGTATTAAAAAAGCGTCCTGTAAGTTTTTACAGGACGCTTGGAAATGCTTCAAATGAATACGAAATCATTATTTTGATTTAGGTGCAAATTCTTGTAAACATTGCTCATGGCGTTGTTGAAAACGCAGAGCGCCACCCATTTTTACCATGCGCTGTTCTGCAGATAAATCGCCAAATTTGCGAATTTCCGTTTCGCTCATGGGTTCAAATACAGGGAACAAAACGCATTCACAATATGCTTGAGGCAGCCATGAAGTATCGCCGCTGTAACTAAATTTTTTCAACTCCGCTGACCAGTTGGGTGCAGCAGGCGCGCTTTGAGTACAGTTGGTCACAAAACCATTGATAATATTGTTTTTTCCCAAAACGGTATATTTCATAGTGAAAAACAAAACAATAAATGACAAAATGATAATCCAAAGCCAAATCCGAATGGTTTTGGCTTTTTTGGGTAAAGCAGGATTAGCCACTAAATGGTTCCATGCGTATCATCACCACTGGCGTTACCACACGCTGTAAGTTTTCAATGCGCTCAATCGCTTCTTTGACATCGCGCTCTAAAGCCGAGTGGGTCAAAATCACAATTTCTGCTTCTTGGTGGTCGGTGGCTTTTTGAATCAAGGCTTCTACTGAAATATTGTGCTGAGCCAACATTGAAGTGATGGCTGCCAATACGCCCGGTTCATCGGTGCTGGTAATGCGCAAGTAATAGCTGCTGCGAATGTCATCGATGCTGATGGCAGGCAAAGTTTGTACTTGATCTGGTTGGAAAGCCAAATAAGGAACACGTTGTTCTGCTTGAGAATCCATTAAACGACAAATGTCTAAAATGTCTGCCACCACTGAGCTGGCAGTTGGCAAAGAGCCTGCGCCCGGGCCGTAATGCATGGTGACGCCTACCATATCGGCTTTGACCAATACCGCATTCATCACGCCATCGACTTTGGCAATCAAACGCTCTTCAGGAATCAAAGTCGGGTGTACACGCAATTCTACGCCATCTTCACGACGGCGAGTGATGCCCAATAATTTAACGCGGTAGCCCAATTCTTCAGCATATTTGATGTCTTTGCCTTCTAATGTAGAAATGCCTTCTAAATAGCATTTAGAGAAGTCTAAAGGCACGCCAAACGCCACAGACGACATGATGGTCAATTTGTGACCAGCATCATGACCTTCAATGTCAAATGTCGGGTCTGCTTCGGCATAGCCTTTTTCTTGGGCTTCTTTCAATACATCGGCAAAATCACTGCCTTTGGCGCGCATTTCGCTCAAAATAAAGTTACTGGTGCCATTGATAATGCCAGCAATCCATTCAATTTTGTTCGCTGCCAAGCCTTCACGCAAAGATTTGATGATCGGAATGCCGCCTGCAACGGCTGCTTCAAACATCACCATCACATTTTTTGCTTTGGCAGCTGCAAAAATTTCGTTACCGTGTTCAGCCAATAATTTTTTATTGGCAGTCACCACATGTTTGCCATTGGCAATGGCTTGTAACACCATGTCTTTGGCGATGGTTGTACCGCCAATTAATTCGACAATGATATCGATGTCTGGTTGATTCACCACTGCGGCAGCATCTGCCGTAATGGTGATATCGGTATCGGTACCAATGATTTCTTGGGCTTTGGTCGTGTCTCGGCGTGATACCATGGTGACGCGCACATCGCGGCCTAAACGGCGGCTGATTTCACTCGCATTTTCGCGCAATACTTGGGCAGTGCCTCCACCGACTACTCCCAAACCGATAATCCCGACATTGATGGGCTTCATGCATACTCCTACTAAGGGGTTTACTTTAGATGACAAACAAACTGATAAACAAACCCGTCATGCTAGCGTAAAATGCCCAATATTGCACCTTTAAAATCAAGCAAGAAAGAAACACACTATGGATTTTACCGAACACAATCAAGGCGACGTATTCCGCGTTGATGCTTATGATGCGGGCAGTATTGAGGTGGCTGGTCAAACTTATACCCAAGCCATTTTGGTTAAAAACAACCAAGTTTTGCCTTTGGATTTGGCAACGTGCCAAGAAATGACAGAAGAGTTATTGAGCGAATTATTGCAGCAATCTCATCAACCTGAGTTGATTGTGGTTGGAACGGGAAATAAGCAGCAATTTTTACCTCCTAAATTGCAAGTCTTGATTGCCAAAAATCGCATTGGTTTGGAAATGATGGCCACACCTGCGGCATGTCGCACGTTCAATATTTTGCTCAGCGAAGACCGTAAAGTTTGGGCGATTTTGTGGCCCACGCAAGCGTCGTAACGGTTGTTGTACGTCTTTAGAATAACGTATAATCTTTCGCTGTTATTTTGACACAAGTGGTTCGTAACCCTCCCACTATAAAAAACTAGGCGTCTTACAATTGGTTCTGTCCCAGCGGTGTTGTGTACACCGCTTTTGTCTGTTCGCCCTGGTTGTAACTTAAATCAGGAATCTATTATGTATTCATTTTCTTCTACCCAGCGCCAAAAGGCGTTGTATTGGTTGTGTTTTTGGCATATTTGTGTGATTGCCGCCAGCAATTATTTGGTTCAATTTCCCATTCAAATCGGCTCTATTAATACCACTTTGGGCTCTTTTACTTATCCATTCATTTTTTTAGCGACAGATTTGACCGTACGTATTTTTGGCAGTCAAATGGCTCGCAAAATCATTTTGATGGTGATGTTGCCAGCGCTGGGCTTGTCTTATGTGATTTCGGCGTTGTTTGTGGATGGACAATGGCATGGTTTTGAAGCCATTCATACCTTTCATTCTATGGGCGCGCGCGTTGCGGTAGCGAGTTTTATGGCGTATTTGGTAGCGCAATTATTGGACATCAAAGTCTTTAACCGTTTGCGTGAATCCAAAACATGGTGGTTGGCACCTGCTGTGGCAGGCTTGGTAGGCAGCGCTATTGATACGTTTGTATTTTTCTCGGTGGCATTTTACCAAAGTGCAGATGCATTTATGGCCGCCAATTGGATAGGCATAGGTATGGTGGATTATTTGTGCAAATTGGTGATTGGTGCTTGCTTGTTTTTGCCGGTTTATGGCGTATTGTTGCAATACTTGTTGCGAAAATTGACGATTTTGCAAAAAACACCAGCACAATTGGTTTGAACCTGATGATGTTGGAAGATTGAATCAGGATGTTATCTTCATAATACTTACAGGACGCTTAACGAATATTAAGCGTCCTGTAATGTTTTGTAGGCTGATTTGAAAGACCAAATTACTTATTGCGTTTGTTGCGAAAGAAATCCGTCACCGATTCGGTACGCATGCGAGTGAGCAAGGATTGCTGCTCTTCATCGCTAGCTGGTGTTGCATCAGCAGGTGTTTCTGATGTCGCTTCTGTTTCTGTTGCCAAAGGTGTATCGGCTGCTGTTTTGTTATTGCGGAAAAACTCAGAGACAGATTCGGTGCGCATGCGTTGAAATAAAGACTGTTGGGTTTCGATTTCTTGAGTGGCTTCAGTCTCGATTTCGTTGGCAGAGGCTTTGGTTTCTTTGGTTGTGGTATCGGTTTTATTGTGACGGAAGAAATCTGTCACCGATTCGGTGCGCATGCGTTCAAACAAAGATGGCTCATTGCTGTTTGATTCGGTAATGTTATTTTCTTTTTTATTGTTACGAAAGAAGTCGGCTACCGATTCGGTACGCATGCGTTCAAATAAAGATTTGGTTGCATCGTTGATGGATTCCATTTCAGTGTCTGAAGTCTCTTGCGCTGTTGTATTGCTTGCAACTTCTTCTAATTGATCCAATTCAATGGAGATGATGTTGTCACCCAAATGGTGTTTAGAAACCGCCGCTGCTAAAGCTGCGTTTGCTTGTGCATCATAAATATAACCCCGTTGTTCCCATTGGGATTGGTCTGTGGTTGACATGTAATACAGCATCAAATCTGGAAGTGCTTTCGCTTGTTGCTGCAAATCTTGGCTGCCCAAAGTCTCACATGCACACAGCGTTAATTCCTCTAGTTTTGAAAACAAATTTAAAGCAGGAAATTCGCGTAAATCAGGAACATGGTGCAATTCCAATTCCACCAATGGCAATTGCGTCAAGGTCTTGCTCATGTTGATGGGACCTTTGATAATCAAAGTTTCCAAGGATAAAAATGGCAGCAATTGTAAACAATCAAATGGTATTTGTTGATGTCTATTCCAAACGATATCAATGTGTAACTCTTTGATATGGTATAAATTCGGCAAATTAGGGATGCGCCCATTGTGCTTGTCAGCTTTGAGAACTATCAGTGGCAGTTGATGCTCGTTAAAGAGCGGTTTAAACCATTCGCTGCCATGAGTGAGATGAATCTCACTGAATGAGGCATCATCGCAGCGCAAAGTCAAAGGTGCCAATAAGGCAAGATGTAAAATGACATGGTTTAAACCCGATACTTCTACGTCTAAAGCTACAAGAGGTTGCCATCTGACCGACAACACGCCGACTTTGCGTGCAAATTCAAATACACCGTGATCGTTGCCGATATAGTGAATGAAATTGGCACGCAAAGGCAAATAGTTTTGCCATTGCGGATTGTCGCTGACAATCAGCATGTCTTTGGTTTCATCAATCTGAATCGCTTCAGCATAATGTGACGGCACGATGTAAATGCAGCGAACACTCATGGCAAAGTCCTATTTATTGTTGTTGTAGCTTCAAAAGCAAATCGCGGAAGACATCTGGATTTTTGGTAAATGTCAATTCGCCAGCTGGTGGAAAATGGTAATCTAATAAGCGCGATACCCAAAAACGAATACAGGCCGCTTCTTGTGCCAGCGGCAAATATTGCTGCTCGGCTTTGCTCAATGGGCGCACGCTCATATAACCTGCCAACAAAGCGTCCTGAAACTCTGCATCAATGTGATTGGCATCGGTGCGAGCCCAATCATTGAGCGCAATGGCCAAGTCATACATAAAATTGCCATGACAAGCATAATAAAAATCAATGAATCCTGCCACATCATCACCATGTAATAATACATTGTCTTTGAACAAGTCGGCATGAATGATGCCGCTAGGCAATACACTGTCATCATGGGCATTCAGTTTGGCGATGGTGTCTTTGAGCAGTGTTGCATCCACATAACTCATCAATGGTAGCAAACGTTCACATTCCTTAGTCCACCAAGCTTTGCCGCGAGGGTTGTCCATATGTTGTTCAAAATGGCTGCCAGCGATATGCATCTTGGCTAACATTTTGCCCACAGAATGGCATTGTTCTGCGGTAGGATGGGCAACATCAGCGCCATGTAAGCAGCTGACCAAGCAAGCAGGTTTGCCCGCCAAGTTGGCATCTAATTGACCATTGATTTGGGCAATTGGTTTAGGGCAGGCGACATTGTTTTGACTCAAATGTTGCATTAATTGTAAATAAAATGGCAATTCGTCTTGGCTCAATACTTCAAATAAGGTCAAGACAAAACGTCCTTTTGTTGTGGTGACGAAATAATTGGTATTGGTGACGCCTTGCGCAATGCCTTTAAGGTTGGTGAATTCACCCAAATCGTAATGAGACAAAAACGAGCGCATTTGCGCTTCAGAGACAGAAGTATAAACAGACATGAGCTGAAGACCAGAAGACGGACAAAACCTGATGATAACAAAAATTATGGAATCAGTAGATGGATGCAATGATCATTTCATGCCAAATTAAAAAAAACATGCTAAGGTAGCTATTGTAATCTGTGTCGTCTTTAAAGGGCTTTGTCGTACAAAGCCTCATTCAAGTGACATTTTAGTCATTAAATGGTTTCAGTAAGGAGTGAGAAATGGGATTGTTCAGTTTTATCAGAAATGCAGGTGAGAAATTATTTGGTAAAGATGAAGAGGAAGTGCAAAAAGAAGCGACTTCTAATTTGCCAGAACTCAATCGCAAAGCTGCAGAAGCCATTCGTGCTCATGTTGAAGCACAAGGCTTGGGCTTGCAAGGTTTGGTTGTGTCGTTTGATGGTACAACAGGTTTGGTCACTTTGTCGGGCAATGCACCTAGCCAAGAAGCCGCTGAAAAAGCAGGTTTGGCAGCGGGCAATGTTACGGGTGTGTCCAGTGTGGACAATAATTTGATTGCACCAGTGGAAGAGCCTTCGCAATACCATGATGTGGTTAAAGGCGATACTTTGTCTGGCATTTCTAAAAAATATTATGGCAATGCCAATTTGTACATGAAGATTTTTGAAGCCAACAAACCATTGCTCTCGCACCCAGATAAAATTTATGTGGGTCAAAAATTGCGTATTCCTAAGTGATGTCAATTTGATGTTACATTGAGCAAAAAAAGCGTCCTGTAAAACATTTACAGGACGCTTTATTGCGTTTTTAACAGCATGAATTCGCTTAATATGCGGCTTTAAATGCTGTGTTCTGTGGGTTTTTAGTCAGAATTTGTCGCATCAACCACCAAGTCATGATGAATCATATAATTAACGCTTGTCTGAAAGTGGTTAAGCGTTTAAAATTGCACGTTTACAGAAATTTATTCTTTATATTATTAGGAGACATCCATGGCAAATAGCGCACAAGCTCGTAAGCGCGCCCGTCAGGCAATCAAACAACGCGCTCACAACGCTAGCTTGCGTACTGCTTTCCGTACTGCAGTAAAAAAAGTAATCAAAGCTGTTGAAGCTGGTGACAAAGCTGCTGCACAAGAAGTATTCCGTGACTCTACTCGCGTTTTGGACCGCATTGCGGACAAAGGCGTGTTCCACAAGAACAAAGCAGCTCGTCATAAGAGCCGCTTGTCTGCTAAAGTTAAAGCAATGGCTTAATTTTAGCGAATATGCTTAAAAGGCTCCGCTTTGCGGAGCTTTTTTTTGCTATCTATGCTCATAGGCATTTGGGGAGAAATTGCATGCAAAAATTATCTAAATTGGCTGCGGCAATCTGTATGCTAAGCAGTTCGCAATGGGTTTTGGCGCAAAATATCAATGGTATTGAGCAATGTGTTGCCATTGGTGACAATGTCGCGCGTTTGGCTTGTTATGACCGTATGGCAGCCGTAGATGGAAAAGTCTCAAAAACGGTCAAAGCGGTAGATTTGGAAAAAACAGTGGCGGCTAAGTTGGAAAACAGCGATGCTCAAATTGTTTTTACAGATACCGATCACCAAGCCCAATTGGCCGATATGGATGCAGAATCTTACATCAGTGATACGTATACGCCTTTGAGTCAGGCGTGGGATCTCGATCGCAATCACGACAGCGGGATTTTTTCCGTGCGTGAGCACCATCCAATTTCCTTGATGCCTGTTTGGTACAATTCTAAACGCAATAACACGCCTCAATCACCGACACGTCAAGCCGCTCAAGCATCTACCGATGGCGATCAAAACGTCGAATCACGCATGCAAATTTCATTTAAAACCAAATTGGCCGAAGATTTATTCAGCACACGTGCTGATTTGTGGTTTGGCTACAATCAAGTATCGCATTGGCAAGTGTATAACCGTGATAACTCCGCTCCATTTCGCAATACCGATTACGAGCCAGAATTGATTTTGACCCAACCGGTGAAAATGAATTTGCCATTCGATGGTCAATTGCGCATGTTGGGTGCGGGCTTGGTGCATCAATCTAATGGTCGCACTGAGCCTTTGTCTCGTTCTTGGAATCGAGCTTATGTGATGGCGGGTATGGAATGGGGTAAATTGTCTGTGATGCCGCGCGTGTGGGTGCGTGTTGATGGCGAAGACAGTGACGACAATCCTGATATTTCAGATTATATGGGTTATGGTGATATCAGCGCTACTTACCAATTGCCCAACAAAAAATCTGTCAGCACTTTGGTGCGTTTGAATCCTGCCACAGGCAAAGGTGCAATACAGGCCGATTATACTTTCCCTATCAAAGACAAACTTAAAGGCTATGTGCGTTATTTTGATGGTTATGGCATGAATTTATTAGACTATAACCATTACAATCGCAGTATTGGCATCGGTATCAAACTGACGGATTGGCACAGTTTGTAGCAAAAGTGTAAACTCATGCACTTGCGCACAGACACCTCAAGGAAAATAACAGTATGTCGTCACAGACAACATCAGACAAGAAAAGCAAATTTTCATTAAAGCGTTATTTGCTCACCGGTTTATTAGTATGGTTGCCCATTGTGGTGACATTGTGGGTTATCTGAGCTATAGTCATTTCTGGTGTATGACGAACAAATGAAGAAGGCGTATCCTGTTGATTGATTTCCGACCAAAGATTTCAACCAACAAAAGGAATACGCCATGACTGATTCTAACCCAAATGCATTCGTACAACCACAGCAAACATTCAATGACCCATTGACCGATTTGCTGCGTCAGGGAGCCAGGGAGTTGATTGCCAAAGCAGTTGAAACCGAATTGCAGATTTTGCTGGAGCAACACTCACCCAAGAAACTTCCCGATGGTCGCCAAGCATTGGTCAGAAATGGTTATTTGCCGGAACGAACAGTGCAGACTGGCATTGGTGATGTACAGGTGAAAGTGCCGAAGGTACGAGATCGCAGTGGTGACGGTGTGTGTTTCAACAGTCAATTGTTGCCGCCTTATTTGAAACGTACCAAAAGCATCGAAGAATTGCTGCCATGGCTGTATTTGAAAGGCATTTCCACAGGTGACCACCAACAAGCTTTGGCGGCTGTATTGGGAGAGCAGGCCAAAGGCTTGTCAGCCAATACCATCAGTCGTTTGAAGCAACATTGGACGGACGAACATCGGCAATGGAGCCAGCGGGATTTAAAGGGCAAACGCTATGTGTATTGGTGGGCCGATGGCATTTACAGCAATGTGCGATTGGACGATAGACTGTGTTTGCTGGTCATCATTGGTGTGACTGATCAAGGACATAAAGAGTTGGTGGCGGTTGAAGATGGTTATCGGGAATCTGAAGTCAGTTGGTCAGAAGTGTTGATAGGCTTGCGTTTGAGGGGTTTGGAAACCAGTCCAAAATTGGCGGTCGGCGATGGTGCGTTGGGCTTTTGGAATGCCATGGCCAAGTCTTATCCAGACACCAAACATCAGCGCTGTTGGGTGCACAAAACGGCCAATGTGTTGGCAGCCGTACCCAAATCGGTACAAGGCAAATTGCGAGAGGCTTTGAAAGAAATTTGGATGGCCGAAACCAAAGAAAGTGCAGAACAAGCCTTCAAACAAACAGTGGCTCGCTTTGGTGACAAATACCCCAAAGCCATTAACAAACTGGTGAAGGATGAAGAAGAGTTATTGGCATTCTATGACTTTCCAAATGTGCATTGGACGCACATCCGCACCACCAACCCGATTGAATCCACGTTTGCTACCGTACGATTGCGTAGTAAGCGGGCTAAAAACTGCGGTTCCAGAGAAACCACTTTGGCGATGGTGTACAAATTATTGGAAACGGCCCAAAAGCGTTGGCGCCGGATTCAAGGATTCAACTTATTGACCTTGGTGGTCAACAACGTCATCTTCAAAGATGGCAAGCAGGAAGACGAGCAATCAACAGAGAAAGCGGCCTGAATGCCATACACCAGATTTGACAATAACTCTCCCACAAGGAAGTGCATATGTTTTCTTTTATTTGTAAACGGATCTTACTGCTGATTCCGATTTACATCGGCTTGACCCTCTCCACCTTCACCTTGGTTCGTATGGTGCCAGGAGACATTGTGCAAGTTTTAATGGGTGAAAGAATGGTCGATCCAGAATTACATGCCCAAGCCATGAAGCGCTTAGGGCTAGATCAACCCTTGCCGGTGCAATATTTTGACTATCTCACCAAAATTTTAAAAGGTGACTTTGGCAATTCTTTCCGCGACCGCAGCCCGGTTTTGAATGACTTTTTCTCTCATTTTGTACCCACTTTAGAGTTGGCCATTTGCGCCATCTTGATTGCCAGTGTTTTGGGAGTTTCATTTGGCATTATCGCTGCACTCAAACGTGGCTCGTGGCTAGACTACACATTGATGAGTGCTTCTTTGGCTGGCTACTCGATGCCTATTTACTTATTAGGTCCAATTTTAACTGGTATTTTTGCGCACTACTTGGGCTTGTTGCCCGTGTCTGGCGTCATCAGCGTAATGCAATTTTTAGATGTTGAGCCTTATTATGGCTCATGGTTATTGGGTTCTTTCTTCAGCGACCAACCAGGGGCATTTTGGGACGTCATCAAACACTTTATCTTGCCATCCATTGCCTTATCAACCATCCCACTAGCCATGATTGCCCGCATGACCCGCTCTGCTATTTTAGAAGTTTTGGGTGAAGACTACATTCGTACCGCCAAAGCCAAAGGTCTGTCCCCGACTCGCATCGTGCTCGTTCATGTGATGCGCAATGCTTTGATTACCGTTGTCACTGTCATTGGTTTGCAAATGGCGACTTTACTGGCAGGCGCAATTTTGACTGAGACCATTTTTTCATGGCCGGGCGTTGGCAACTGGTTGCTCGATGGCTTTCACAATCGCGATTACCCTGTGGTGCAAAACGGCATTTTATTAGTCGCCACCGCCTTGATGCTCATCAGCTTGCTGGTAGACATTTTGTACGGCTTGATTAACCCTCGCATTCGCCACGCGGCCAAATAAGGAAGGGCTTTTATATGTCACAAACGACCACCCCCGCCACAGCCGCCAGTTTAACACCACCCAAACAGTGGCAACAATTTGTCAGTGCTTTTATGAAAAACCGCGGCGCAGTCATTGGCTTATTGGTCTTGATTGCTTCCATCATCATCGCACTTTTCGCCCCGCTCATCGCCCCACACAACCCATATGAATTGTTTCAAGGCAAAGAGCAATTGCCACCTGTCTTCATGGAAGGTGGCGACAGTACGTTTTTATTGGGTACGGACGATGCAGGACGCGATACCTTGTCACGCGTCCTGTACGGCGCACGCTATTCTTTGTTCATTGGTTTGTGTGCCACCACTTTGTCTTTATTGATAGGCGTCAGTTTAGGTTTGATGGCCGCATTTTGGCCCAAGCTTTTAGGAAAATTCATCATGCTCATCAATGACATTTTGATGTCTTATCCAAGCTTGCTATTGGCCATCATCATCGCCGCCATCTTAGGGCCATCGATGACCAATACCATTTTAACCATTGCCTTGGTGTGTTTGCCGCCATTCATCCGTTTGACCCGTGCCACCGCTATGGTGGAATTGCAACGCGATTATGTTACCGCTTCTCGGGTCATGGGTGCGGGCACCGTGCGTTTGTTGTTTGTCACCATTTTGCCCAATTGTATGGCGCCGCTGATTGTACAAGCGACCATGGTCTTTTCTTCGGCAATTTTGGAAGCTGGTGCCATTGGTTTCTTAGGCTTTGGCGTTCAACCACCCGATGCCGAATGGGGTGCGATGCTCGGCACAGCACGCCAATACATCCAAAGCAATGTGTGGTTGGCGATTTTTCCAGGTGTGGCAATTTTCATTTCTGCATTGGCAATTAATTTGACTGGCGACGGTTTGCGCGATGCCTTAGATCCAAAACTCAAAGAGGTATCATAATGACAGAACCTTTATTACACATAGACCATTTGAGCGTGGTGTTTGGCAAAGGCGAACGGGCTTTTCGTGCAGTCGATCAAGTGAGCTTGTCTTTACAAGCGCAAGATGTGTTAGCCGTAGTCGGAGAATCGGGTTCTGGCAAATCAGTCACGATGATGGCATTGATGGGTTTATTACCCAGCAGCGCCAATATCCACGCCAACAGCTTGCGTTTTAATGGCCAGGATTTGCAAGCCATGAGCGCCAAGCAAAAGCGTCAAATCATCGGCAAAGACATCTCGATGATTTTTCAGGACGCTATGAGCAGCCTGAACCCAAGCTTCACCATCGAAACCCAAATCAGCGAAGTTTTAAAAACCCATTTGGGTTTAAAAGGGGCAGCCGCTCACCAACGCTGTATTGAATTGCTGCAACTGGTGGAAATTCCCGATGCCAAAAATCGTCTCAAAGCCTATCCACATCAATTATCAGGCGGCATGAGCCAACGGGTCATGATTGCGATGGCTTTGGCGTGTGAGCCCAAATTGTTGATTGCCGATGAACCGACCACCGCACTGGATGTAACGGTACAAGCACAAATTATGGATTTGTTGCGCCGCTTACAGCAAGAACGACATATGGCGATGATTTTAATCACACATGATTTAGGTTTGGTAGCAGAAAATGCCCATGAAGTGGCGGTGATGTACGCAGGGCAAATGGTGGAACGCTCACACGTTGCCAAAATTTTCAAACGCCCTGCCCATCCTTATACCGAAGCTTTGCTCGCTGCCATTCCTGAATTGTCTATTGGTCAAAAACGCTTGCATTCTTTACCAGGGGTCGTACCGAGCCAATATGACCGCCCACAAGGTTGTTTGCTGTCACCGCGCTGCCCTTATGTACATGAGGCGTGTCACCAGCCCGTGTTGTTGCAAAACAGCCCTTTTGGACAAGTGCGCTGCGTTTATCCTGACATCAGCGCCATTTCCACCTCTCAAATCACGGGAGTTTCAGCATGACCCATTCACAAAACATCGTGCTCAGCGCCCAACAATTGAGCCGCCATTATCAAATTCCACAAGGCTTTGGCAAATCCAAAGCCACTGTCAAAGCCTTAAATGGCGTGTCGTTTGAATTGGCGCAAGGCAAAACCTTGGCCATCGTGGGCGAATCTGGTTGTGGTAAATCCACGCTCGCCCGACAACTGACTTTAATTGAAGAACCCACTGGTGGCAGCTTGTATGTCAATGGTCAAGACACCACCCATTTGAACAAAAACGCCCAAAAAAAACTGCGTACCGAAATTCAAATGGTGTTTCAAAACCCATACGGCTCATTGAATCCGCGCCATACCATTGGTTTTCAATTGACCGAACCTTTGGACATACACACATCGCTGAGCAAAACAGAAAAAAAAGACCAAGTGGAAGCGATTATGAAACAAGTCGGCTTGCGACCTGAACATGTAGGGCGCTATCCGCACATGTTTTCAGGCGGCCAACGCCAGCGCATCGCCTTAGCGCGAGCGATGATGTTGAATCCCAAAATCATTGTTGCCGATGAGCCCACTTCCGCTTTAGATGTGTCAATTCAAGCACAAGTATTGAACTTGTTCATGGATTTACAGGACGCTTATCACACCGCTTATGTGTTCATTTCACACAATTTATCGGTGGTGCGCCATGTGGCGGACGATTTGATGGTGATGTATTTGGGCAAAGCGGTGGAACACGGCCCCAAAAAAGCCATTTTTGACAAACCTTGCCATCCCTACACACAAGCTTTGCTCGCTGCCGCTCCCAGCTTGAACGGTCATCAAGCCCAAATCAAGCTTGCAGGCGAATTGCCCAGCCCTTTGAATTTGCCGCAAGGCTGCGCCTTGCATTTGCGTTGTCCTTTTGCCCAAGAAACGTGCGGCCACAGCGAACCTGAGCTGCGTCCATGGCAAGGTCGCTTGGTTGCCTGTCATCGTTTGGAAGAGATTGCCGCTTAAAAAGGATATTTCACCATCAATGCATTAAGCATTGTATAAAATCAAGCGTCCTGTAAAACATTTACAGGACGCTTGATTGACAATCACATTACGTCAAATCAATGGGTTGCAGAAGCTGCTTGCAAAGCTTCAGCTGAGCCTTCGCTGGCACCTGATTTACCCGCGACTTTCCACTGTACTGGGTATTTGTAACCTGGATAAGTTGCAAACGTGTATTTTTTGAACTCATCTGACTCATAAGCTGCGATGACATCTTGCGCCCATTTGCTGTCTTTGTCAGCGGTACGGAATGCGCCCCAGTTCACATACGCATAGCTTGGCTCTTGGTACAAAGCATCGGTCAATTTCATGCCGCTGCTCAAAACGAAATTACCATTGATAATGGCATAATCGGCATCAACGCGCGCGCGTGGCAAATTCGCCGCTTCCATCTCAATCAATTCTACTTTTTTGATGTTCTCAGCAATGTCTGCTTTAGACGCTTGCAAAGCATTGACATTGTCGTTCAAACGAATCCAACCCAATTCACTCAACATCACAATGGCACGGGCAAAATTCGATGGGTCATTCGGTACGGCAACTTTGACACCTTCTTTGACTTGGTCTAGCGCGGTCAATTTGCCTGCATACAAACCCAATGACGAAGTCGGCACTTGGAAACCCATGCTCAAAGGCAATTTGTGTTCGGCCACAAAACTGTCAAAATACGGTTTGTGTTGGAATACGTTCACATCCACCGCACCCTCAGCCAAAGCCATATTTGGGGTTACATAATCATTGAATTCGGTCAATTTGACTTGATAGCCTTGCTTTTCCAAAATTGGCTTAATGGAATCTTTCACCATGTCACCAAAATCGCCCGCAGACGTACCAATCACAATTTCTTTTTTCTCAACATCCACACTCACTGCACTACCAGACGCTTCTTTGGCCGCAGGCGCAGCCGCTTGTGGTGAACAAGCAGCCAAACCCAAGCTGACAAAAGCCGCAGTCAAAGTCATCGTCGTTTTCAAGCCCAACATACATCTCTCCCAATGCGCCGCAGCGCCACTACTTCAGTCTAAAAAACACAGCAATGCTGTGGCTGATGCGTAAGAGCCATCAGCTGCTCCGTCAAATATCCAAACCCGCAGTTTGCTGCTCTTTATGGATGCGCCATTTGGCACCTAAGCTGCGAAATGGCTCAGGTGGTACTTTGGTTGGTTGGCTGGTTTGGCGAATAAACTCCAAAGCCTCGCTGTTATTGCCATGCATCATTTCTGCCATGTAATAACCCAAATACGTTCCCTTAGCCACGCCCACACCGTTACAACCACAAATCACATACACATTGTCTTGCGGCTGTGCAAACACCGATTGGTAATTCATCGTCACCGCCAACACGCCGCCCCAAGTGTATTGAAAATCCACTTGTTTCAAAAATGGGAAACGCGCTTCAAACGAGGCACGATGTTGTTGCCATGCTTGTTGGCGCTGCTGCTCGCTAGAATGTTGACTAGGATTGAATTCCAAAATATTGCGCACTAAAATACGGCGGTCTGGCGTCCATCGAACCGTGGTCCCCGCAGGATGTGCCGAAGTCACACCCCAAGGCTGAATATGATGAAAATGTTTTTGCCACAAATGTTCTGGTAATGGGTCGGTTAAGCTGCCATAGGTGAATACAGGCGCGATGGTATTTTTGGTCAACGCACTGGCATCGGTAAATGAGCTGGTACATTGCACCATTTTTTTGGCATGTAACACGCCACCTACCGTATGCAATTTAATTTCATCGCCATATTCAATATGAATGATGGGAGAACGGGTATAAAAATCGATGTGTTCTTGCAAACCCAAAGCAATACCGCGCACCAAAGCCGCAGGATTCATCAAAATATTACCCGGTGTGAAAATACCTTCTTGATAATAATCTGTTCCCAAACGTGCCGCCAATGCGTCCCGCTTGAAGCGTTGATAAGCATCTTGACGTTTTTGCAACGAGGCTTCAAACGCATCCAAACCGGCTAAATTGGCGGTTTCTTTGGCAACCAAATATTTGCCAGCTTGGTGCCACAAACAATCAATTTGAAATTGCTCACGCCAATTTTGCAAACGCTCAATGGCAAACGCATTCAATCGGCGAATGTGTGCATCTTGTTCAGGCGTGTTTTCTTGAGCATCGACATTGTGAGGCAAATCAATGATGAATCCGGCATTGCGGCCTGAAGTGCCTTGCCCCACATCCAAAGCCTCCACAACGGCAATGGTTTGATTGGGATACAATTCCTTCAAACGCTGCGCTGCTGATAAGCCCGTAAAACCCGCGCCCAACACCACAATGTCTGCGCGCTGCTGACCTTTTAAAGGTCGTCCAATACTTTGCTTGACATTGGCAGCCGTCAAATACCAACCCAAATCCCCATCCACTTGCGGCAAACACTTGATTACACCCATCACACCTCATCCCAACAACTGCCCGTCAATGTCATTTTGTTGCTGACACATGCCATTGACACGCCAATTCATTTATTTCGAATAACAAACTCTGAGCAATGATGATACAAGTTTAAAATAAGCAATTGGTTGTTATTCATACACATCTAAATAAAATCAGCATAAAATATTTATTAAATGCCAAAAATCCCAATGTTCATACCAAGATTGAGCATTTTTTTGCCATGATTGTGACTTGTTTACATCGAAAACAACGCTTTATGCGCCTCTTATGTAGATTCATAAACAACAAAATATTCTATTTTTGAACATTTAAAAAAGCGTCCTGTAAACATTTACAGGACGCTTTGTATGCCATTTCAATTCATTTATTTCAAAACCACTTCCACGCGACGTGCCTCAGCATTTTCGCCTGTGCCTTCCAATACTTTTGGTTTCACCAATTCAATGTCTTGCTCAGGCACACCCAATTTCACCAATGCATCACGCACCGCCTGCGCTCGTTCCTTAGACACGCGCTCATTCACTTCCAACGAACCCGTACTGTCGTGAAAACCCGACACTTGTGCTTTTTTGCCTTGTTTCACGCCTGCAACTATGGCTTCTAAAGCCTCATCAGCACCGGTTGCCAAAGCAGTTTGACCTGACGCAAAATAAAATTTCACCGTGCCTTGTTCTACCACCACGCGCGCACCGTCACTCTCCACCGCAGCCACAGGCTCACTCGCACTCGCCATCACAGCAGGTTCAACGATGACCAAACCATTGGCTTCTGCAATTTCTTGGCTGTCGGCTGTGGCAGGCTGCTCAGCCACCACATCGCTTGCTGACGGTGCTTGATTTTCTTTGGCATCCACCGCAATGGCATAAAACAACACGATTGCCGTCACCGCACCCACCAACGTACCGAGAAACAAAAACAATTTACGTTGGGTCTTTAAATCTTCATCTTCATTATCGAACGACACCTGACACTCCTTGTTACTTCTATCAATGGGAACAAAATCAAACTGAACTTTTCAATAAAACCAAAGCATTATACTGTTTTTTATTTTCTATGCGTATGTTTTGCCATGCAATCGGCGCCGTTCACTACCCACTGTCCGCTTGATACAGTAGAATAAGCCTATTTACGACTACCTCTAAAGTCCGTTCCATGTTGACCTTTCAAGAAATCATTTTCAAATTACAATCATTCTGGGCAGCCCAAGGCTGTGTGGTTTTACAACCATTTGACTTAGAAGTCGGCGCAGGTACATCCCACCCTGCCACTTGCTTACGTGCTTTGGGCCCTGAACCTTGGTTTGCCGCTTATGTACAACCTTCACGCCGCCCTAAAGACGGTCGTTATGGCGATAATCCAAACCGTTTGCAACACTATTACCAATTTCAGGTCGCTTTGAAACCCGCTCCTGACAACATCCAAGAATTGTACTTACAATCGTTACAAGAATTGGGCTTGTCTCCTTTGGAACACGACATCCGTTTTGTCGAAGACGATTGGGAAAATCCTACTTTGGGCGCTTGGGGCTTGGGTTGGGAAATTTGGTTAAATGGTATGGAAGTGACGCAATTTACCTATTTCCAACAAGTTGGCGGCATTGATTGCTCACCTGTTTTGGGTGAAATCACTTACGGCATCGAACGCTTGGCGATGTATTTGCAAGGCGTAGAAAATGTGTACGATTTGGTGTGGGCAAAAACCTTAGATGGTCAAACCGTCACTTATGGCGATGTGTACCACCAAAACGAAGTGGAACAATCGACGTACAATTTTGAATATTCCGATGCTGAATGGTTATTGGGTCAATTCAACCAATACGAAGCACAAGCGCAACGCATATTGGCAGTGGAAGACGCATCTTTGGCTTTGCCTGCTTACGAATTGGTGTTAAAAGCAGGTCACACTTTCAACTTATTGGATGCGCGCGGCGCCATTTCTGTGACCGAACGCGCCACTTACATTGGTCGTGTGCGTGCGTTGAGCCGCGCTGTGGCACAAAAATACGTCGACAGCCGCGAAGCTTTGGGCTTCCCATTGATTAAAAACGCCGACAAATAATATTAAAGCGTCCTGTAAACCCAATCTGTTTTTACAGGACGCTTGATTTCCAAGATTGCAAAAAAGGTTAGCCAAATGAGCACCGAAACCCTATTGATTGAACTTCGTACCGAAGAATTGCCGCCAAAAGCTTTGAACAACTTAGGTCAAAGCTTTGCCCAAAACATCATCGAACAATTGCAAAAAGACCAATTCATTGGTCAAGATGCCGTTTACAAAGTCTTTGCCTCACCACGTCGTTTGGGTGTGCAAATCCAAAACGTCACCGCCATTCAAGCCGATCAACAAATCGTGAAAAAAGGTCCATCTGTTGCCAATGGCATGAAAGATGGCGAACCAACCAAAGCTTTATTGGGTTTTGCCCGTGGTGCTGGCGCGGACGTGGCGGATTTAAAAGTTGTTTTCGATGGTAAACAAGACGTTTACGCCTACGAATACACCCAAGCGGGTCAAAGCTTGGAAAGCGTGATTTCAGATGTGTTGGCACAAGCGGTAAAAAAATTGCCGATTCCTAAAGTGATGCGTTGGGGCAGCTCAACTTACACTTTTGTGCGTCCTGTACACGGCTTAATCGTGATGTTGGGTGCACAAACTTTGAACGCTTCTGTGTTGGGTTTAGAAAGCCAAAACTGGACTTTGGGTCACCGCTTTTTGTCTAACGACCCTGTGACTTTCAACCATGCTGACGAATACGAAACCAAAATTGCCGAACAAGGCAAAGTGATTGCCAATTTCGCGGCGCGTCGTGCTTTGATTAATTCACATTTGGCACAAGCGGCTGACAAATTAAACGCCACCGTTGCCGCTGATGAAGCTTTGCGTGACGAAGTCACCGCATTGGTAGAATTGCCTGTGGTTTTGGAAGCAGGTTTTGAGGCGCATTTTTTGAATGTGCCACAAGAATGCTTGATTTTGACCATGCAACAAAATCAAAAATACTTCCCATTGCTCGATGCCAATGGCAAGTTGATGAACCGTTTCTTGCTCGTGTCTAACTTGAAAGCCCAAGACCCGATTCACATCGTTCAAGGCAACGAACGTGTGTTGCGTGCGCGTTTGTCTGATGCGGAATTTTTCTACCAAACCGACCGCAAAAATACTTTGGAAAGCCGTTTACCACGTTTGGATACTGTGGTTTACCACAACAAAATTGGCAGCCAAAGCGAACGCATTGGACGTTTGGTGGGCATCGCCTCTCACATCGCAAGTTTGATTGGTGCCGATGTGACCTTAAGCGAACGTGCTGCACGCTTGGCCAAAGCCGATTTGGTCACTGAAATGGTGGGCGAATTCCCGGAATTGCAAGGCACTATGGGCAAATATTATGCCCAACACGATAACGAAAACGCCATTGTTGCCCAAGCCATCGAACAACATTACCAACCACGTTTTGCAGGCGATGCTTTGCCTGACTCAGCCGAAGCCACTGCAGTCGCTTTAGCAGACAAACTCGAAGCGATTGTCGGCATTTGGGGCATTGGCTTGATTCCAACAGGCGACAAAGACCCTTACGCTTTGCGCCGTGCGGCTTTGGGCGTGGTACGCATGTTGATGCAATACAATGTCAACTTACCGAGCTTGGTACAGGCCGCTTACGACAGCTTCCCTGCAGGCATTTTGGCTGATAAAACTGTCTCTGAAGTGGTCGACTTCATGTACGCGCGTTTGGCGGTATTGTTGCAAGGCGATTACGCCCACGACGTGGTCGCAGCAGTCTTGGCACACCGCCCTGAAAGCTTGCACGACATTGGCGCACGTTTGGAAGCGGTCAGCGCATTCAAAGCCTTGCCAGAAGCGGCAGCTTTGGCAGCAGCCAACAAACGTGTGCACAATTTGCTCAAGAAAACCGATGGTGAATTGGGTGCAGTGAATGCCGATGGTTTACAAGAAGACGCGGAAAAAGCTTTGTTTGCAGCCACTGAGAACTTGCAAGCGAGCATCAACACTGCCATTGCAGCGCAAGACTTCACCGCAGCTTTAAGCCAATTGGCGACTTTGCGTGCACCTGTGGATGCGTTCTTTGATGGCGTGATGGTGATGGCAGATGATGCCGCTTTGAAACAAAACCGCTTGAATTTGCTCAATCAATTGAATTTGCAATTGAATGCCGTAGCAGACATTGCCTTGTTAAGCGAATAATCTAAGCTTGAAACCACTTTAAACCATTTAAAAAGCGTCCTGTAAGGTTTACAGGACGCTTGTTTTTAATGCGATACCATTACTGCATAAAAATAAAATCAATCAAACGCTGCGTGGCTTTGTCAGTGGCCGCTTCAATGTCTGACTTTTCCCAAACATCTTTTGGATAATGCTGTAATGCTGCTGCAATGTGGTATTGGCTGTCTTTATAACCCGATTTTTCGGACACGGTCTTTTGTTTTTTGGTTTTAAACCATTGGTTGCCAATGGATTTGTTAATGTTTTCTTCCAACAAAATTTTATTGCCCACTTGGTTCACCAACGCTTTGAACTCTTCTTTGTCCTCAATGCCTGCATCGGTCTGAATGCTGGTGATGTTATTGCCGCTAGATGGCATGATGTGTTCAATATTCACATTGTCTGCAAAATCAAATGGCAAACCTTTTTCTTTGGCATACAAATATTCATTTAAATACACCAACGCATTTTTTTCATATGCCCAAATCGCCTCTGCAACCGCTTCAGAACGCCAATTTTTTTCATTGCCTATATGCTGATTAAAGTCTTGCTCGATTGCATTAAAATCAATTTCAGCATCGACCAATCTGATGTTTTCTTTGAATAAAAAAGCTTTGTATTTCGCGCTAGAATAAGCCGTATCATCAAGCTCTAACAACACAAACAAACGCAACAAACATTCACAAATATCGGTAATAATGGCATCGGTTAATTGCGCAACATCATAACGATATACATAACTGGCCAAAAACAACTTGGCATTTTCATTGAATTTCAACAACAATTTCACCATAGGATGCGTTTTAATGGCATCCCAAGCATCGGCGATTTTCAACAAATCCGCACACAACTGCATCGGCTGATCTAATAATGCACTATTGATTTCAGTGTAATACCGTCTCAATCCCGGTGTGCTGGCATCGACCTCATTGTTTTTAGCACGCTGAATATACATAAATTGTTGCAATACCGAATTCATATCCACCATTTTTTGATGGCTTAATTCATGCACCAAATGGTTGATTTTTTCCCACTCTGTATTAAATTGAGTTTTGTCTTCAGACTTGGAATACATTTGTGCTGAAATGATGTCTGCATCTGACAACGGCATACCTGTTGAATTCAGAGAATTGAACATCGTGATGGCTTGAGCGACTTCCCAACTGCGAATTTCAATGATTTGGCATTTACCTAAAAAATTTTTAGCAAAACCATTTAATTCAGATCCATCTTTTTTCTCCAACTCTTTGTAGAAAAATTTGAAATTTCGAAAATGGTGGGTGTATTTGTTGTCTCTTTGCTTGCGCGGCAATTTGGCCACATGTTTTTCTGCATCCATAAAATCCACAGCAGCAAGAATTTTTGCCACTTCATCTTTGTAAAGTTCATTAATAGAATGATTTTCTAAAATGACAATACCTTGCATACTGCTAGGATTTTTAATCATCGCAGGGATATCTTCTGCTTCTGCTTGATACAAGATACCCATAATTTTCTTGCGATTGTCTTTTAAACCTTCTTTCAAAGGTTCCGATTCCTCATCATTAGAGATTTTGGGAATCACCTCATTCAACCGCACCAATAATGCTTTTAGTAACAATAAAAATGTCGTGGTTCTTTGCTGTCCATCAATCAAACTAAATGTTTTAGAATCTGACACATCCACAATCACCGTACCGAAAAAATAAGGATCATCGGATTCTGATGTCCGAAATGCTTCAATGTCTTGCCATAATTTATCACACTGATCCAAACCCCAAGAATATGCTCTTTGATAGTTAGGAATCACAAACTTAGCAGATTTTTCTAACTGTAAATAAGTACTGATTAATTTCAATGTTGGTTCAATGTTCTTTGCCATACCATTTCCTTACTGACATACAATATTGTGTTTTAAATTCGTTCGGCATATATACCACTGCAAAAAGACAGGTTATGTCTATCTACACGACAATATAATGCTTTGCCTCATAAATTCCAAATAAGGAGCTATAGTCATTTCTGGTGTATGACGAACAAATGAAGAAGGCGTATCCTGTTGATTGATTTCCGACCAAAGATTTCAACCAACAAAAGGAATACGCCATGACTGATTCTAACCCAAATGCATTCGTACAACCACAGCAAACATTCAATGACCCATTGACCGATTTGCTGCGTCAGGGAGCCAGGGAGTTGATTGCCAAAGCAGTTGAAACCGAATTGCAGATTTTGCTGGAGCAACACTCACCCAAGAAACTTCCCGATGGTCGCCAAGCATTGGTCAGAAATGGTTATTTGCCGGAACGAACAGTGCAGACTGGCATTGGTGATGTACAGGTGAAAGTGCCGAAGGTACGAGATCGCAGTGGTGACGGTGTGTGTTTCAACAGTCAATTGTTGCCGCCTTATTTGAAACGTACCAAAAGCATCGAAGAATTGCTGCCATGGCTGTATTTGAAAGGCATTTCCACAGGTGACCACCAACAAGCTTTGGCGGCTGTATTGGGAGAGCAGGCCAAAGGCTTGTCAGCCAATACCATCAGTCGTTTGAAGCAACATTGGACGGACGAACATCGGCAATGGAGCCAGCGGGATTTAAAGGGCAAACGCTATGTGTATTGGTGGGCCGATGGCATTTACAGCAATGTGCGATTGGACGATAGACTGTGTTTGCTGGTCATCATTGGTGTGACTGATCAAGGACATAAAGAGTTGGTGGCGGTTGAAGATGGTTATCGGGAATCTGAAGTCAGTTGGTCAGAAGTGTTGATAGGCTTGCGTTTGAGGGGTTTGGAAACCAGTCCAAAATTGGCGGTCGGCGATGGTGCGTTGGGCTTTTGGAATGCCATGGCCAAGTCTTATCCAGACACCAAACATCAGCGCTGTTGGGTGCACAAAACGGCCAATGTGTTGGCAGCCGTACCCAAATCGGTACAAGGCAAATTGCGAGAGGCTTTGAAAGAAATTTGGATGGCCGAAACCAAAGAAAGTGCAGAACAAGCCTTCAAACAAACAGTGGCTCGCTTTGGTGACAAATACCCCAAAGCCATTAACAAACTGGTGAAGGATGAAGAAGAGTTATTGGCATTCTATGACTTTCCAAATGTGCATTGGACGCACATCCGCACCACCAACCCGATTGAATCCACGTTTGCTACCGTACGATTGCGTAGTAAGCGGGCTAAAAACTGCGGTTCCAGAGAAACCACTTTGGCGATGGTGTACAAATTATTGGAAACGGCCCAAAAGCGTTGGCGCCGGATTCAAGGATTCAACTTATTGACCTTGGTGGTCAACAACGTCATCTTCAAAGATGGCAAGCAGGAAGACGAGCAATCAACAGAGAAAGCGGCCTGAATGCCATACACCAGATTTGACAATAACTCCCAAATAAGTAAAAGCGTCCTGTAAACACTTACAGGACGCTGATTGCATACACGTTGGAAATCAATATTATTTTTTAAAATAATTCAAAGGCAATTTCAAATACGACACACCATTGCTTTCCGGCTCTGGCAATTGACCGCCGTTCATGTTGATTTGAATGGCAGGCAACATCAATTTGGGCATGCTCAAAAATGCATCGCGGCTTTGGCGCAGACTGATAAAATCGGTTTTAGTGGTGTGTTGGTTAATGTGAATATTGTGTTGCTTTTGCGTGCGAATATCGGTCTGATATACATATTCACTTCGGCTTTCAGGCAAATAATCATGGCATAAAAATACCCGTGTGGTTTCAGGCAAAGCATATAATTTTTGCACTGAATCGAACAAATCGGCAGCATTGCCTTTAGGAAAATCACAACGTGCCGTACCATAATCAGGCATGAACAAAGTATCGCCTACAAACACATTATCGCCAATCACATAACTCAAACATGCAGGAGTATGTCCTGGTGTGGGAATATTGTACGCTTGCAAAGTACCGATTTGAAAAGCCTCACCATCGGCAAACAAATGATCAAAAGGCGGCATGTCTCGGTATTTTTGCACATCCAAATGGTAAATTTGACTGAACATTTCTTGCACCAACACGATGTGTGCACTCATCGCTACTTGACCACCCAGCTGCTGTTGCAAATAATGCGCAGCACTCAAATGGTCTGCGTGCACATGGGTTTCCAACAACCATGCCACGGTCAATTTTTGTTCTTGTATATAGGCAATGATGCGGTCTGCATGAGTCGTTGTCGTGGTGGCACTGGCTGTATCATAATCCAATACACTGTCGATAATGGCACACTCACGGGTATTGGCATCACTGACCACATAACTGAAGGTATTGCTTGATTCATCAAAAAAAGCTTGGACTATGGCTTGGGACACGATGTATTCACCTTTTTGAATATTGACGATGCAACCACACACCAACGGCCATCGCAACAATAAAATAACCAGCCTCATAATGACCCAAACCAATTAAGGTCAAGCTCGGTGCTGGACACATGCCTGCAATGCCCCAACCGATACCAAACAACACACTGCCTATTAGCAATGGGCGGTCAATTTGTATGGCTTGTGGCAAATCTATCGGCTCATTGAATACGGTAGTCGGTTTGGCTTGGCGCGCTGCTTTTTGAAATGGCACAAACGCCACCGCAATTGCACCCATCATCACAAAAGCCAAGCTGGCATCCCATTGTCCAAAAACATCCAAAAAGCCCAACACTTTTTCAGGATTGGCCATACCTGAAAACGACAAACCTATGGCAAAGATGCCACCGAATACAAACGCCAAAATATTTTTCATGAAATGACTCCCACCACATGGCGCATTACTGCAACCGTAGCCATGCCTGCTAACATGAATACGGCCGTTGCCACCAACGAACGCTTGGACAAACGACTAATACCACAAATGCCATGCCCACTGGTGCAGCCTGAACCCATACGCGTGCCAAAGCCCACCAACAAACCTGCTAAAATCATCATCCAAGGATTGGCATCCACCCAGATTTCAGGCTGAGAAAACCACGCATATCCAAACGGCACAATCAACAAACCCGCTAAAAACCAAATGGCAGGTGTTTTGAAAGCCGTTTGCGGATTTAAAGTTTGGGCAATCAAGCCGCTGATGCCGGCAATGCGACCGTGGACGTACAAATAGCCCACCGCCGCCAGCCCTAACAAAGCACCACCTAAAAAGGCAGCCAAAAAATCGTGCATGCTCAACACCTCAAAAATAAAATATATTTTTATATTATATAATTTTATATAATATAACAAGCATGATGTTTCAAATACCTATGGATACCCAAATGAATCCCGACACTACTCACACCCATTTCGATTTTTCGCAAGCGGAGCTTGTCAGCCAATGTTTGAAAGTTTTGTCCAATCCTGTGCGATTGAAAATCTTGTGTGTTTTGGCCAATGCTGAATTGAATGTGCAACAAATTGAAGCCATGACCGACATCCATCAACCCACGTTATCACAACAATTGACCATTTTACGCAACCATCACATGGTCACCACGCGCCGTGATGGCAAACAAATTTTTTATCAAATCCATGATGACAAAGTGCTCACACTGATGCAAACCTTGCACCAACTGTATTGCCAAGCATAATCAGTTTACAAGCGTCCTGTAAAACTTAATGTATCCAAAACGAAACCATGAGCAACAAGCCTGTTAACAAAGTAAATAAGTTTAATACCAGCGGATATTGGGTGCGATAATGTGGCAAAAATTCTGCCTCGGTTAAAGAGCGCAAACCTGCTCGGTATTGAAACAAAGAACCGACATTTACCACCATGCCAAACACAATCACCGCCACGCCCAACCAATGGTTGTAAACAATTTTGTCATGGTATTTTATAGGGTCAATTAACTGTACCAACAAGCTGGATTTTTGAATCACAAAACCAAATGCGACCAAGGCCAAAGCACTGCGATTCCAAGCCAAAGCCGTACGCTCTAATGCAAACAAAACTCTCGGATCTTCTAAATTGGACATAGCCACCTCTTAAATAATATTAAAACGTGCATTCTATGATGTCTGTTGCTGAATAGGCCATCTCAAACCTAACGCTACTTTAACCATCAAAAATCACACAAATGGATCAAATAAAAATAAACTTGTTTGACCTTGATTTTATCTATCATTCATTTGGTTTATACAAAAAGGCCACATATGCCTCCATTCATCCAATATATTCAATCATTTGTAGTGAAAAATCCCAATCAAATCGATATTTTGACTCACAAAGGCATGTGGCAAGATTTGATTTGGCGGGTCAAAAACGTGGACTTGTCTGCATTAGGGGCTCAATTGGCCTATTTTTTCTTATTGTCATTTTTTCCGCTGATGATTTTTTTCATCGGTTTGATTCCCTATTTGAATTTAAACCCATCGCATGTGTATGAATTGATGGCGGATGTGATGCCGCCTGATATTTTTAAAATGGTACAACAAATTCTAAGCCCGATTTTGACCCATCAAAACAGCAATATTTTGTCTTTGGGTGCATTAGGTACTTTATGGTCGGCTTCTAAAGGCATGAATGCTTTGATGGCTGCGCTGAACAAAGCTTACAACCTCGAGACCGCCATGACTTTCACAGACCGTTTGTGGTCGGTGATATTTACTTTGCTGTTTTTAGCACTGCTGCTGATGGCGTTGGTATTGCCAATTTTTGGTGGGGCGATTATGACATTTGTACACCAATGGATTGACGTGCCCGATGCCATACGTGGCTTGTGGGAGACTTTGCGTTTGATTATGCCTGCGTTGATGATTTTTGTGTTGTTATTGGCAATGTATTGGATTGTGCCCAAAACCAAACCGCGCTTACATGTCTCACGTGTCTTTGTAGGCACATCGGTCGCAAGCTTAGGTTGGTTGGCGTTGACTTATGGCTTTTCCACTTACATTGCCCATTTTGGCAATTATTCAGCCACTTACGGCAGCATTGGTGGTGTGATTGTGCTGATGTTATGGCTGTATTTCACTGGCATGATTTTGATTTTTGGAGGCATCATCAACGCCACTTTTCAACGCCGCCACGATGCCAAATTGCGTTTAAAAACACCGTTAACACAAACACAATCCCCGACCATTTAAGTCGTCAGCTGCGGCATGCTTAAAACTTTACAGGACGCGTAAAAGATGATTTGCCATATTCATGTTAAACGACAGCCTGAACTTTTACCGTCCGTCATTCATCTGAATTCATACTGATGAATTCAATTTAAATCTTCATGAATCAATACATAAGGATGGTTGCCATGAATCAACCCAATCCCCATCTTCCTCCAAATAAACCCACGCCCTCTGCCGAAAACCCACACGACAATACAACACCGCAACCCTCAGATACCACCTTAGAAAACCAACATTTAATGGCGCAAATAGTCTCATTATTGCCCAATTTGCGCATCTTAATTGGATTGTGTATTGCCGCTTTGGTCATCAGTGGTTTGTATTTTGGACGCTCTTTATTGATTCCCTTAGCTTTGGCAACATTTTTAGGCTTTTTATTGCATCCCATCGTCTTAAAACTCAAACATTGGGGCTTGCCACATTTGGTTTCAGTGATGACGGTGATTACAGTCTGCTTGGCTTTGCTCATCGCTGGCACCACTTATTTGGGCATGCAATTGGTGAATTTGAGCCAACAATTGCCCACTTACCAAGACACCATTCAAGAAAAAGCCCAAAACCTGAAAACCTATACCGAAGGACCAAGCGTGTGGGACGGCGCCATCAGCACATTTTCTATCATTCAACAAACCATCAGCGGCACAGCACCTAACATCAAACACGATGATGACCAAGAACCCAAAAATTCCAATGAAGCGGCCATTACCGAAGTCAAAATTGTTTCAGATGAATCCAATCCCATCAATGCAGTGGCGGTATGGATTCAAGCGGTGGCAGAACCGATTGTCACCGCAGGCATTGCGTTGTTGTTTGTGATTTTAATTTTAATCAATCGCAGCGAATTGCGTGATCGCATTTTATTGATTTTAGGTAGAAATTTGAACGTCGCCACTGACATGCTCAATGAAGCCGCACAACGCATCGGTACTTATTTGCGCATGCAATTGTTGGTCAACGCCAGCTACGGCATTCCTATGGCCATAGGTCTGTGGTTTATTGGTGTGCCTGCTGCATTTTTGTGGGGCACGATTGCCGTTGTCATGCGTTTTATTCCGTATGTCGGTCCTGTGATTTCATCCATTTTTCCATTGGCTTTGGCTTTTGCGGTAGACCCTAGTTGGGACATGGTTTTGTGGACTATTGGTTTGATTGTGGTATTGGAATTGATCAGCAACAATGTCATCGAGCCGTGGCTGTATGGCAGCAGTACGGGTTTGTCCACCTTATCCATCATTTTAGCCGCCACATTTTGGACCGCTATTTGGGGACCTGTGGGCTTGATTTTGTCCACCCCGATGACGGCTTGTTTGTTGGTGTTGTCTCGCTCCATTCCATCTTTGCGTTTTATTGAGGTTATTATTGGCAGCGATCCTGTTTTAGAAACCTCACAACGCTTTTACCAAAGATTGTTAGCACAAAATATTGCCGAAGCGGTAGAGCTGGCCGAAAATTACATCGAAGCCGACTTACCGCACAAAGCCGATACACCACTGCTGGCACGCAAAGTCATTGGTTTTTACGATGATGTTGCCATTGAAGCTTTGCGCTTGTTTTCCTCTTCACACGATGATATCGCCACCGCGCGCCACCGCTTGCGTATGAATTTAGGCATCGCTGAATTCAACCAACATATGTACAAAGATTATCCAGTTAACGACATTGCCTCCGTATGTGATTTGAATATTGTGTGTTTGGGCGCACGCTGGTATGTCGATGTGCAAGCGGCGGCAATGGTGACCCATGCATTGCAATTGAGCGGCTTTCAAGCACAAACTCACAACAATGCTTTTTTGCAAAACCAAAATGGTTTGGAGCAAATTGATTGGGAAAATATGGATGTATTGTGTTTGTCTATTTTCAATGCCGAACCCATGGCACAAATTCGCCTGATTGCCCGCCATTTACGCGCATATGAGCATTTGCATATTATTGTCATTGCATGGAATGGCGATATTCAAACCTTGAACGTCGCCATGCAAGAGCGATTTGAATTGACCGCAATTGTGGACAGCATACACAGTTTAAACTTGCACTTACCTTTATTGCCTAGCCATCATTCCACCACCATTAACCCGACTTTATTGCCCGACAACGAAGCGGAACGTTTACAAGCTTTGGTGCAATGCGATGTCTTCAATGCCGCTTATTTGCCTATTTATCAACATATTATTAAACAAACCTTGCACAGCCTCAATGTGGATTATGCACAAATTGCTTGGGTAGACGAGCATTGGGTACACACCCCTGCCAATACTTTGTTATCAAACACACAAGACACTGGCATTGCACGCGAACAATCCATCGCCACCTATATCGTGTATGAAAATGAAGATTTGATTTTGGAAGACATTCAAAACGATCCTCGTTTTGACAAACATTCTGAATTGGCAGGTCATAAAATCCGTTTTTATGCAGGTGTGCCACTGCGCAATAAAAAAGGTTTGATTTTGGGATGTTTGTCCATTATGAACCATCAAAGTCGCAGCTTGAACGAGCAAGATTTGGAAGTTTTGCACAGTATTGCTGATTATTTGATGCAATTGCTGCGAGAACCCAATCAAATGAATGCTTTAATTGCCGAATTACAAGAAACGGCATCAATCGACTCTACCCATTAATCCAAGCGTCCTGTAAATCTTTACAGGACGCTTTTTACATTCATTTAGAATAAAGCCATTGCCAAACAATCTCTTACTGTTTTAATCTTGCAAGCATATTGAGATTAGGAGAAAAATGTTGAAAACAATACACAAAATCATCGCTATCAGTATGGTTTTAGGCACGGCTCAATGGGCACAAGCACAGGTTTTAGGCGAAGCGCGCGGGGATTTGGATGGTGATGGGCAAGCAGAAATCGTGGTGGTGACCGATACAGGACGCCCAAGCAACAATGATTTAGGCAGCATACGCAAATTGGAAGTATTCAAAATCCAAAATGGTAAACGCAGCTTGTGGCAACAAAGCCAACAAGTGATTTTGCCTTCCCAAGCAGGTGGTATGATGGGCGATCCGTTTCAAGAAATCAGCATCAAAAACGGCTCTTTGTTTGTCAACCACGCCGGTGGCAGCTCATGGAAATGGGACACACGCGACCAATATCGCTATCAAAATGGTCAATTTGAATTAATCGGCTACCAATCTTCCAGTGGGCGTATTTGTGATTCTTGGACAAAAATTGATGTCAATTTTCAAACAGGTAAAATGATTTACAAGCAAGAAGCCGATGGCAATGTCGATGCATGCGATGACAATATTGCAAAAATAAAACCCATCAACGAAACCTTTGTGAATAAAAACGTTAAATTAAACTTCAAAAATCGCCATGCCCAAGAAGTGTATGTCATTGCACCAAAATCTAAAGAAAAAATCTATTTTTCTTCAGGCAATTAGAAAACAATTTATACATGACGCCCATTGATGCATCTGCCACATTAATGGGTATTTTTATACTCAAAATATGACTATTTCATGTCAAAATCAACCAAAAATAAACGAATACATTAATTCAGCTATGCATTTAAAACATATCAATTAGATAAGTTTTTTGCTATTTCCTAGACAAAATTGCGCCTAATATGGAGTTATTGTCAAATCTGGTGTATGGCATTCAGGCCGCTTTCTCTGTTGATTGCTCGTCTTCCTGCTTGCCATCTTTGAAGATGACGTTGTTGACCACCAAGGTCAATAAGTTGAATCCTTGAATCCGGCGCCAACGCTTTTGGGCCGTTTCCAATAATTTGTACACCATCGCCAAAGTGGTTTCTCTGGAACCGCAGTTTTTAGCCCGCTTACTACGCAATCGTACGGTAGCAAACGTGGATTCAATCGGGTTGGTGGTGCGGATGTGCGTCCAATGCACATTTGGAAAGTCATAGAATGCCAATAACTCTTCTTCATCCTTCACCAGTTTGTTAATGGCTTTGGGGTATTTGTCACCAAAGCGAGCCACTGTTTGTTTGAAGGCTTGTTCTGCACTTTCTTTGGTTTCGGCCATCCAAATTTCTTTCAAAGCCTCTCGCAATTTGCCTTGTACCGATTTGGGTACGGCTGCCAACACATTGGCCGTTTTGTGCACCCAACAGCGCTGATGTTTGGTGTCTGGATAAGACTTGGCCATGGCATTCCAAAAGCCCAACGCACCATCGCCGACCGCCAATTTTGGACTGGTTTCCAAACCCCTCAAACGCAAGCCTATCAACACTTCTGACCAACTGACTTCAGATTCCCGATAACCATCTTCAACCGCCACCAACTCTTTATGTCCTTGATCAGTCACACCAATGATGACCAGCAAACACAGTCTATCGTCCAATCGCACATTGCTGTAAATGCCATCGGCCCACCAATACACATAGCGTTTGCCCTTTAAATCCCGCTGGCTCCATTGCCGATGTTCGTCCGTCCAATGTTGCTTCAAACGACTGATGGTATTGGCTGACAAGCCTTTGGCCTGCTCTCCCAATACAGCCGCCAAAGCTTGTTGGTGGTCACCTGTGGAAATGCCTTTCAAATACAGCCATGGCAGCAATTCTTCGATGCTTTTGGTACGTTTCAAATAAGGCGGCAACAATTGACTGTTGAAACACACACCGTCACCACTGCGATCTCGTACCTTCGGCACTTTCACCTGTACATCACCAATGCCAGTCTGCACTGTTCGTTCCGGCAAATAACCATTTCTGACCAATGCTTGGCGACCATCGGGAAGTTTCTTGGGTGAGTGTTGCTCCAGCAAAATCTGCAATTCGGTTTCAACTGCTTTGGCAATCAACTCCCTGGCTCCCTGACGCAGCAAATCGGTCAATGGGTCATTGAATGTTTGCTGTGGTTGTACGAATGCATTTGGGTTAGAATCAGTCATGGCGTATTCCTTTTGTTGGTTGAAATCTTTGGTCGGAAATCAATCAACAGGATACGCCTTCTTCATTTGTTCGTCATACACCAGAAATGACTATAGCTCCCTAATATGCATCTTCGCCTCGTATAACTAAGCATATTAAATATGCATTTTAAACATAATAAACGCGAGGCTTCTCAAACAACTAGTCAGAAGAGAAGACCAAATGAAGATTAACGTGCAGGAATTTTTCAATCAGCATAAGCTGTCATCCTTTCAGTGGATGATTTTCGTATTCACATTTTTAGTGGCATTTTTTGATGGCTTGGATACCGCTGCCATCGGTTACATTGCACCAAGCTTGCTCGCAGAATGGGGCATGGAGAAAAAAGAATTGGCTCCTGTGATGAGTGCTGCCTTGTTTGGCTTGGCATTCGGTGCAGTGGCATTCGGTCCTTTGGCTGACAAAGTCGGTCGCAAATTGATGTTGGTCGTATCGGTATTCATTTTTTCTGCATTCAGCATTGCCTCTGCTTTTGCTACCAACTTGACTCAATTAGAAATTTTACGCTTCATCACAGGCGTGGGCTTGGGTGCAGCGATGCCTAATGCTGTGACCATTTTGTCTGAATTTTGTCCTGAGAAAAAACGCTCATTCTTGGTGAACACCATGTATTGTGGTTTTCCTTTGGGTGCGGCAGCAGGCGGTTTTGTTTCAGCGTGGTTGATTCCTAATTTTGGTTGGCAGTCTGTATTGATTGTGGGTGGCTCGATTCCATTGATCATGAGCATCATCATGTTGTTTATGATTCCTGAATCTGTAAACTACATGGTTTTGAACAAACACCCGTTGGATAAAATCAAACGCACTTTGGCCAAAATCGACCCTTCTGCTAACCAAGCAACCGAATTCGTCTTGACTGAAAAAGCACCTGTGACAACCAATCAACAAAGTGGTATGTCAGTAGTATTGTCTAAACACTACATCGTGGGTTCGGTGATGTTGTGGGCATCTTACTTCTTGGGCTTGATGGTGTTTTATGCCATCATCAACTGGATGCCAACTTTGATTGCCGAAGCCAAAGGTGCAGGTATGGATCCTAAATTAGGTCCTGTGATTTCTGGTTTGTTTGCTTTGGGTGGTTTGGGCGCGATTGCCAATGGTTGGTTGATGGACCGCTTTAACGGTAACTTGTTGATTGCTTTGTTCAGCATTTTAACTGCTGTGTTTGTAGGCATCATTGGTGTGTCTTTGAGCTGGGGCGTATCGGCATTCATTGCTGTGGTGATTTTGGCAGGTATTTTCCAAAACACAGCCCAATCGTCTTTGCCTTCTTTGGCAGCCAACTTCTACCCAACTGCTGGTCGTACTACTGGCGTGTCTTGGATGACTGGCATTGGTCGCTTCGGTGCGATTGCAGGCTCATTCTTGATGGCTGAAATGGTAGCGCGCGAAATGACTTTGGAAAACATGTTCTACGTTTTGGCAATCCCTTCTGTCATCATGATGGTGTGCTTGTTGGTGAAAAATGCTGTGTATCCAGAGAAAAAATCTGCTAGCAATGCCAATCAAGTAGTGGGTCATTAATTGACTTAAGCAGTCACAATATACAGCGTCCTGTAAAGCTTACAGGACGCTTTTTTTATGTGAAATAGCCGTGTCATTCTCTCAATATATACATCATTGGCATATTCATTCATCTTCGCTAACTGACTATCAATAAGCAAAAAAACACCTGACATGGGTCAACAAATTTCGAGGCCATGACTCTATGTCATATGCCTGTTCACCATCATTGATTAAGACCATGCCATGAACACACCCACCACCTTTTCATCGCTGTCGCCTTCAATCTTTGCCTTTTTTCCGCGCATGCCACCCATCTTAAAAAATCAATGCCGCCTATTCCCAGCAGCTTTCAAGGCGATTGGATGAATGTTGCCAATGAAACACGCCGTTTGAAATTATGCCGTCAATTGGCAGAAAACGCTCATATGCCCATTCCCAAAATTTACGCCCTCACCTTCACAGAGCAAACGGTTGAGCATCGCTATATTGCAAACGGTCAACCGATTTTTGTGAATGAATTCAAGCTGCGTTACAGCATTTTTAACGCCAACCACACTATTGGTAAAAGCGAGCAAGAATACCAAAAATGGGGGACAGAGACCGAATTTCCTGTGCGCTTTAATCTGCCTTTTGCTTACACCATTGACAACCATGTCATACACACCTCATTTGCCTAGCAAACGTTTTTATCCTTGTCCCAAAGATTCACCTTATTAATTCCAATAAAAAAGCGGTCTGTAAAGTTTACAGGCTGCTTGATGCATACATATTAACTAATCCGCAGACATCACAATTTCCACTTGTACATTGCCACCTTTAGGTTGCAATAAAACGGTGGTTTCACCGCCTTGATAACCCAAATCCATAACCCAAGCACCATTTTTCAATGAATATGCCGCCTTCACCAAACCCTCATCGTTGTTCTCAGGCAATTCATCGCTCACAGCTTGTTGTGGAAATTGTTCACGCAATAAATCGCCACCATCCAACACGCTGCGCACATGTTGATAAACTTGGCTCAAATTTTGGCTTTCATACACACAAACCATTTTGTCTGCACCCGCACCCAAACTCACAGATTTACACGATTTCGGTGGTGCTGCCCAAGCCAAAGAACTGCCTAAAACCATACTTACTGCTGCCAAAGTCAAACTTTGCCATGTTTTTACTGTCATCGGTTTTCCTTATTTTTTTGTCATAGTACACATTGTAAACAAATCTCATATTAAGGCAAAAAAGCTTTGGCAATGCGTGTATCTATTTTACAATGACTCTCTTTTTAATGTGCAACAGCACGAATGTGGATGTGGTTTTGAAAGCTTGGTTATTAGAATATTGGCAATGGCTGGTCGTTGCAGTGTTAATGTTGTTGCTGATTGTCGTTGTAGTCTACACCTTAAAACAAATACACCGCTTATGGATGATTTGGACTGAACCGTTTAAAAAAGGCCACACTTACCGTTGTAAAATCATCCGTGTCACCGATGGCGATACTGTGGTTTGCCAAAAACGCTTTTTCAGTCGCCAACAAACCACTGTGCGCCTAGCCTATATCGATGCCCCCGAAAGCAAGCAAGTTTACGGCAGTGAATCCACACATGCTTTACAACGCATGGTCTTGAACAAAAACGTCCAAATTTTGATTACCACCGTCGATGGTTATGGTCGCCATGTCGGCGATTTGTACCGCAATGGCAAAAACATCAACGAAACCATGATTACCCAAGGCCATGCGTGGGCTTATCCGACTTATGGTAAAAACAAAGCCCACAAAGAACATTTATTGTCTTTGCAAGCCAAAGCGAAAACCAAGAAAATCGGCTTGTGGAAAAACCGCAAAGTGGAAAATCCCAGCGATTTTCGCAAACGCAAATAACCGCAAATCAACCTATATACTTCTGCTGATGTCGGCAAACGCCCACATGATTTTAATAAAGCGATGGATTGATGAAGGTGATTTTGACATCTTATCGCCTTCTGTATCTTCATACATTTAATCACATCTTAAGAAGCGTCCTGTAAAGATTTACAGGACGCTTCTTCAATAATCCATATAAAACATTCAAATATTCATTAATATTTCAAACATTTAAAAACCATTTTCAATCGAATTTACAACGGCTTAAATTTTATTAAAAGTAAAAAATAATATTGATTTTTTACTTTTAACTAATTATTCTGAATATGAATTTTAAACCATGCTCATGCAATAATTCGCCAAAAGCATGGAATAAAAATCATCTTGATAAAGGCTTTCCCCATTCACATACCACTTATGTTTTTTTACACTTTATAAAAATAAAAAACGTCTCTACAAAGGAAGTTTATGAAATTTGCATCAATCGCCTTATGCCTCAGCAGTTTGTTCGCAGTTGCGGCATGTGGTCAAAGCAATCAAACCACCAGCAATGCGGCAACAGATACTCAAGCAAGTTCTAATACCCATTCCAACCAACGCAGCTTCACCATTGCCGCCACTGGTGGCAATTATCAAGATGCCATACGAACCTTATATTTCAAGCCTTTTTCAGAGAAAATCAAACAACCTGTTTTAGACGAGGTGTTTGATGGTGGCTTTGGCATCATTCAAGCCAAAGTACAAGGCGGCAACGCCAATTGGGATGTGGTACAAATGGAAGCCCAAGACTTGATTCGAGCTTGCGACGATGGCTTGTTAGAGCCTTTGGATTGGGCAAAATTGGGCGGCAAAGAAAGCTTTATCGACAGTGCCACTTTCAGCGAATGCGGCATCGGCTCAATCATGTGGTCAACAGCGATTGTTTACGACGGTAATAAATTGCAAGACGGTCCGAAATCATGGGCAGATTTTTGGGATTTGAAACAATTTCCAGGCAAACGCTCTTTGCGCAAAACGCCTGAATACGCTTTAGAAGCTGCCTTATTGGCAGATGGCGTACAGACCGATCAAGTGTATCCATTGTTGGAAACCGAAGAAGGCATCAACCGAGCTTTCAAAAAGTTGGATGAAATCAAGTCGCAAGTATTGTGGTGGGATAGTGGCGCACAACCATTGCAATTTTTGGCTTCAGGTGAAGTGAGCATGGCAGCGGCTTTCAATGGTCGCGTCACGGGTATGAACCGTACCGAAGGCACCAATTTTAAAATTGTATGGAATGAAAGCTTGTATGGCATAGACAGCTGGACCATCTTAAAAGGCTCGCCTTATAAAGATGTGGGCATGGATTTTATCGCTTATGCAACCTCAGCAGACATTCAATCTAAACTACCTGAAACCCAAGCATATGGCATTACCAATAAAGCGGCTATCAGCAAAGTGTCTCCTCAATTGGCAGCGGATTTGCCCTCTACGCCTGCCAATATGCAAGGTGCGTTTGCTTGGAATGCCACGTATTGGGTCGATCGTTCAGAGGAGTTGACAGCTCGTTTTAATGCTTGGTTAGCCAATTAGTCATACTTTGGTTTTTATCCAATAAAAAAGCGTCCTGTAAACATTTACAGGACGCTTTAAAACATGCCAATCAAATCATGGCAGCATATTTCAAACCTTCATAAATCGCTTCTTCGGCTGTGCGTGGCGTATTGCAATCACCCAAACGGTATAATGGTATGCCCATGTCTTCCAACACCTCACCCAATTCATCTTTAGCCACATGCCCATCACACGTGATGATGCTATCAATACCTTCTAATTCAATGGCTTCAGCACTGGTATTGTGTTGCAAATAGACGGTGCCTGCATCAAAACCATACAAGCGGCTGTTGTGTAACAAACGAATGCCCAAGCGGTGTGCCGTCGCGCTCAAATCGTCACGCACATACAAAGGCAAAGTCTCGCCCAAACACAAACCATTGATAGCAACCGTGACATCAAAACCTTGTTTGACCAATGATTCTGCAATCCCGGGGGCAATCCAATCGCAACGCCAATCGGTAATCAACACCGATTTGCCTTTTAAACTTGCGCCTTGCAAATATTGCCATGCATTCAAACGCTGTACGCTGTCGTCTTGTGCCTCCAAAGCCCGCTCATACGGCACCGCTCCCGTTGCCAATAACACCTCATCAGGTTGCTGCGCTTGAATCAAAGCCGCATCTACGGGCGTATTCAAATGGATGCTGACGTCTTGATGTGACAAAGCCTGTTTCAAATTGGTAATCAAACCACCAAATTCACTGCGCCGCGACAAGTTTTGTGCCAACAACGCTTGTCCGCCCAATTGCGATGCTTGTTCATACAAACTGACTTGATGACCTCGTTGTGCCGCAATCAAAGCCGCTTTCATGCCCGCAGGTCCGCCACCAATAACCATGACTTTTTTGGTTTGCTGCGCCTGCGCCAATTGTCCATATTGTTGCTCACGCCCTGTTTGCGGATGTTGGATGCAAGAAATTGGTTGGCCTTTGTGAAAGTGACCAATACAAGCTTGATTGCAACCGATACAAGCACGAATGTCATCGAATTGGTTGTCAGCTGCTTTTTGTGGCATTTTCGGGTCACAAATCAATGCACGAGTCATACCACACATATCAGCTTGGCCTTTTTCAATGATGACATTGGCGTCTTGTGGCTGATTGATGCGACCTGCAATCAACACAGGAATATTCAAATGATCTTTGAAAATTTTGGTTTGTTCCGCCACATAGCCTGCTTTGAATGCCATCGGTGGCGCAATGTGCATCGCACCGCCTAAGCTTGCCGATGTACCCAAAGTCAAGTTCACATAATCCAAATGAGGCTCTAAAGCTTGGGTGATTTGCAAAACCTCATCTGCCGCCAAACCACTGGCATCTTGTTCATCAGCAGAAATGCGCATTCCAATGATGAAATCATCCGAAGTGGCTTCCCGAATCGCTTGCAAAATGTCCACGCTGAAACGCAAACGGTTTTCCAATGAACCGCCATATTGGTCTTCACGCAAATTCACTTGTGTGTTCATAAATTGTGCTGGCAAATAACCATGACTGGCAACAAACTCCACACCATCCATGCCCGCTTCATGCATATAACGAGCGGCCTGTACATAACCTGCTGATATTTCATCTATCATTTTTTGATTCAAAGGCTTGGGCATCACATGAAAACGCTCGTTGGGCACAGCAGAAGCAGAGTATGCTACTGCCAACAAACCTTCGCCCGCCTCCATAATTTCACGTCCCGGATGGAAAATCTGCCCCACCACCGCACAATCTTGTTCATGACACATCTGCGCCATTTTACGATAGCCTTCAACACAGCCGTCATCGGTTGCCATCAACAAATGCGTGGTATAACGCGCACTTTCGTGAACGCCCGACACTTGCAACACAATCATACCCACGCCACCATCAATACGAGCTTGATGGTAAGCGAGCAAACGCTCATTAATCGTGCCATCGGTTGGCATCGTGGTGTCGTGACCGGTTGAAAAAATACGATTTTTGATGCTCAAATGGCGAATTTTTAGCGGCTCAAACAAATGCGTTAAAGATGATGACATGTTCCAATTCTCTCTATTTTTGTAGATTTTTTATCAATTTTTACATCCAAAACCAACCTATCAAGCAAGGCCATGCTTGCTTGATGTTTCTCATCACAATTTTATTGGGCGCTGTCTTTGAAAATCACATACGTTTTACAAACAGGCTCATCCACTTCCCATACGCCATGCGTATTAGCAGAAAAATACATGCTGTCCCCTGCTTTAAACTCAATCGTCTCTCCACCAACAGGTGTAAAGCGGCCTGCACCTTTTAAGAAATAACTGTATTCAGCTTGCATGATTTCACGCTCAAAACTGCCCACCGTACATTCCCAAAAACCAATGTCTGCTTGTGGCACTTCTTCGTTCAAAGCCAAACGTGCTTGTGCAATTGGCACACCCACTGGCTTACCTAAAGGTTTTGCTTCACCAAATTGCGCATCGCCTTCTAATTTAAAATGTATCGGTTGCATTGTTTTTCCTTTGTGACTGAATCGATTAATCTGTTTTGAGACCATTGTACAACGCCATGACTTCATGCATGTTTCATACCTGTCATCGCAGATTAATCAGATAAAAGTAAAAAATCAATATATTTTTTTACTTTTATAAAAATTTATATCCGTTTTTCAATGCAACCTACCATAAAAAAAACAGCCGTCTTCATCGATAAGACAGCTGCTTTAAAATAATGTATTTATTAATAAGTGGGTGGTGTAATCACCCATAAAATTTTAGCAAGCTCTTTGCCTGTATTGCCATAGCGATGTGGCTGCGTACTTAAAAAGCTAAATGAATCGCCTTCTTTCAATTGAAAATGCCGCTCTCCTACCCAAATCTCAAACTCCCCTTGCATGACCAAACCAGCCTCTTCGCCTTCATGCGCATATTGTTTGTCTGAAAAAGTATTAGGTGGAAAGTGGGAAACCAACATTTCCAATTGTCGATTTTCAGCGAATGCCATAAATTCATCCACAATTCCATTTTCATACTCAACCCGAGTACGACAGTCCGCACGCACCACATAACCTTTGTCAGCAGCATTGACAATTTGTGCAGAGGATGCAAAAAACCACTGCACCGTCACACCCAATTGTTGGGCGATATTGATTAAGGCATTAATTGAAGGTTGCGCCAAACCACGCTCTAACTGACTGATATAGCCAATCGACAAATCACACATTTGAGCCAAATTTGCCAAAGTAATTTTTTTACTTTTTCGCAAAGACCTGATTCTAAATCCTAAAAATTGGTTTTCAGCAACGCCCATGGCTCTCTAACTATGATAACTAAATAAAATATTGGCGTTTATTGTATCTAAATGTTTTGTTGAAAACCACTTAAACACCAAAATACACACAGCATCATAAAATAATTTAGACTTGATATACAACCATCAACGCTCTTGGCTAATGAGTACCAAATCACAAATATCCAAATCATTTCAACGTTTATAAATGCCCGCATTGCTCACAGTTTTAAGACTTTCAATGATGTATAAATCAATCCTGCTCATAAAAAATCCCAACTTACCTCGCATAAAAAATACTGCGTAAAATCGATGGCTTTGTTAGGACAATCCATGCAATTAGATCCTCGTTTGCCACATACACCACGCGAAGGGGCAATTTATGGCGCTATCATTTGTTTTCTAACCAGTTTGTTCATGACGGTTCTCAACGTCTATTGGATAATGGGAGGCTTGCATCAACAAGCTTTATTGGCCATATTCAAATGGTGGCCACTGATGTTTGTCATTGCCATGGTCATTGAACCTATGTTGATTGGTCGCTTAGCAGAAAAAGCCATGCACAAACTCAGCCCTCCCACAGACAGCGGTAATGCAAAAATCATGTTTCGCTTGATTTTCACTGTGTTTGGCATGTCGTTAGCCATGACCAGCATCGGCATTATGTTAAGCAAAGGTTTACATGCAAACTTTGCAGTGACACTGTGGCATCAATGGCCACGCAATTTTTTCATCGTTTTATTGGCAGAAGCCTTGGTCATTCAACCGATTGCCCGCACAGCCATGCTCAAACTACACCAAAAAACAATAGCTGTTTAAACCATCAAAGCGGCCTGTATCTGGCAGGACGCTTTGATTGACATCATCCATCATCTGGCTTCACTCAATTGAATTTTGGCAATAAATTGTCTGTAAAATATTTAAAGTTATTTATACCTGCCTTATGGTCACTGGCAGACTTACCCAACGTCACCATATATTGATGGTCATTGGCGAAACGGGCTTTAATATGCTTGTTGTTTTCAAACAGTTCAATACCAAACTTGCCCAATGCCTCCATGACTTGTGGCGTAGGTCCTTTATAACCGACCAATACCGCTCTTAAATCTTGTAAATCTTGTTCTACTTGTTGCAAAACTTCCATATTCTGCTGTTTTAAATCATCCACCAATTGTGTGTATCGCTTGTGATGCCCATATAATCGGTGGGTTTTCAAAGCTTCAATGATGAAATAACGGATTTCTCCATCATAATATTCACTGACTGCATTCATTTTCAAATACACACCACTTTGTTGCTGCGCTGCCGTTTTGTTTTTTGCCGCCTTAGCCTTACGCAAGTTATTCTCTGTGACTTCTAATTTTTGATTTAACGCATGTATTTCTTGGTTTTTCTGTCGCAATTGCGCTTGTAAATCATCGCGCTCTGCTTCGATTGCTTGCAACATTTCCAAAGCAATATCGTCTTCACTTTCTACATCAAACATATCAACCCCCCTATCGTTAAAGCGTCCTGTAATTGTGATTACAGGACGCTTACCATTACAAAGAAGCTGGCTTGATATGTCAATTGAATTAATAAAAATTAATATTTCGACTAAGTAGGCTTAGGCACTTCGCGTTTGATATAAGAAGACAAAGCCAAATAATTAAATCCTTGAAACAACAAATCCATGGCAAAAAACAAGCCTAAAACCCAAAACGGTGCTGTCGGAGTGAACAACACCATCAAACCTGCCACGGTCGTAATCACACCTGAGAGGAAAGTCCAGCCACGGGCATGCATATTTTTTGCAAAAAACACCCCAACCATGCGTGTAATACCCGCAATGATTAAGAAAATAGCCAATAAGTTGGTCAAAGCAACCGCAGTTTGTGCTGGTGACGTCAACGCATAATAGCCTGCAATAAAATACAAAATGGCAAACAACAACCAAAAAATGCGAAACACGCCATCAAACAGTTTCACTCCCGCAATAATGTGTATCACGCCACCTACCATCATGGCCAAACCAAACCAAAAAATGACTGCAAACGTCGCAAAAGGTAAAAAAGTAAACAGCCCTGTTGCAAACAAAATAAAAACAACCCCAAGCAGCAAATACCATTTCCGATTGGCATGCAACATGGCTCGACTCTCATCATCCAGCGGTATATTGTTCATCTTTGACCTTTCTGTATTTCAAATCATCATTGGCCATTCAAAATGGCTTAGGATAGACCCATGCTTTATTTTATGAGTTCCTAAATCAAATCATTCAAAAATAAAGCAAAATCAATTATTAACCATCAAGTCATTACTTTCATCTCTTCATACTTCCATCTGTTGTATATTCAATCAAACCTATGAAAACAAGCGTCCTGTAAATGCTTACAGGACGCTTGTTGGATGGGAATAATCTGGCTGCAATACTCACTACAGCAAACGCAGCGTATGATTATCTTAAAATATTTTTTTGCTTGGCTTCTGTCAGCCACTGCGGAAACTCTTTTAACAAGCATTCATACAATTGCTCATCCGATATTTGCGTAATATGGTCTAGCGCAAAAAAATTACAATTATCGATAAAACGCCCTGACATCTCATCCAACTTTTCTAAAATGCCATAGCCATGCCCACCAATGCCAATGAATTGCCAAAAAATAGGCAGTCTTGCTGCTTCAGAAATCAAACGGGTAATTCTACGGCTCTCACCAACACCACCATCGGAAATAAAGACAATATAAGTGGGAATGCCATCGTTAAAACGAGAATAATACGCCATGACTTTCTCAATGGCTTCAGGCTCATAATTGACCGCAGGACCGACATCCCAATTGCGCCAACCCCGATTGGAACGGTTGGTATAATCACGCACATTTTTCATAGACACATCGTCTAATTGCACCGTATTGCGACCAAAAGCCCAACATTCAAAACTGCCATCATCATCAAAATTCAGTGCCAAAGGCAATACCCGATCTATCACTTTTTGCACATCGCCTTGCTGGTATTGTTTAAACATCGAACCTGAACGGTCTAACACCAAACCCACACGGGCTTTCAAATTGAGCAAATTCTTTTTTTCTAACGAAATGAGCGATTTTTTGGTTAAATCCAGCAATTGCGGTGCTTGATGGGCGACTTTATCCAACACCAATTTTTTACGCAAATCAATATTGGATGCCACTGGCGCTGGTGTCACAGGAGCAGACTCTTGTGCCACTTCGCCACCAAAATGCTCGACCAAAGCCTTCAAACCACCATTAAAACCTTGTCCAATCATACCCAAACGCCACACACCACTTTTTTGATACACCTCCACAAACATCACCGCTTTTTCAGCTGCAAATTGTTCAGGCTTAAATGTATATACCGCCACCACCTGCCCTTGATTTACCAGCTCAATTTTGCCTTGCGCAACCTGTGATATCACGGCTGTAGGATGGTCTAGCGTGGCAAAAATGACATAACGTTGTGGCGAAGCGGCTTGTATTTTAGTCAAATCGAATTTGAAAGATTCTGCCTGCCCATTTTTTTGATAACACACTTCAGCATGAGGCGATTGTGGCTGATTGAAAAAAGTCATGTAATCATCATGCAGTAATTTGGCTTGTTCATTCAAACCAAAACAAGAATAATCCATTACAAATGGTGCTTGAAATTGCATCCGAATTTCAAACTGCTGCTGCGACCCCAATAAATGGCTCAGCGGCTGTTTTTGGCCATTGCTTAATGATTGCATTGTAGCTGACTCCTCTATTCAATTGACTGGTATGGTTTTTAACTCTTTCTAGGGCAAATTAAGGTAGACTCAAAGTTTGAATACTCCAAAGCAGTGAATCCAAAACTCATCAGATTATTAAGGGAAATAGAATGCAACTTACCGCTGGCGCCAATTTGGCACTTCCAAATTCGGATGTAATGGTCAAAATCAAAACGTCTGTACCTTCTCATCTTGGTTTAGATATTACCGCTTATATTCTAGATGCATCAACATCCAAAGTGCGTGGTGATGCAGACATGATTTTTTATGGTCAAACACACACTGCCAATAAAAGTGTCGAATTACAAGAATCTGCACACAAATCACCGTTTGAAACCACATTGCATGTCAATACCAATTTATTGGACAGCAGCGTGGGCAAAATCGCCTTGTGTGCCACGCTAGATGGTCAAGCCAATATCAGCGCATTGCAAGATATCCAAATCGAGCTTTGCAGTCACAATCAAATTACAGCCACGGCTTTGGTAAACAGTGCGTCTAAAACTGAAAAAGCATTGATTTTGGCAGAAATCTACAACCACAAAGGCACATGGAAATTCCGCTTTGTCGATCAAGGTTTCAATGGTGGCTTACAACCTTTGGCCGAACATTTTGGTGTCGTGATTGCCAATGAGCCAACGCCAAGCGCACCTCCGCCGCCTGTTGAAACACCCAAACCCGCTTCTACCATCAATTTGTCCAAAATCACCTTGGATAAAAGTCGCCCTTCCATCAATTTGTCTAAAAATGACGGGCGTTTTGGTCGCATCGCCATCAATTTAAACTGGAACCGCAACCCTGAAAATGCGAAAAAACCGAGCAGATTCAATCCATTTGCCAAAACCAAAGGCATCGACCTTGATTTGGGTGCCATGATTCAGTTTAAAAATGGTCATATTGATTTGGTACAGGCTTTGGGCAAGCGTTTTGGTCAATACAATGCGCCGCCATTGATGCAATTGCAAGGCGATGACCGCACAGGCGCATCGAGCGATGGCGAATGGTTGTACATCAATGGCAATTGTTGGGATCAAATTGAGCGCATTGTGGTATACACCTTTATTTATGAAGGCGTGCCAAATTGGGCCAGCACCGATGCATTTGTCACCATACAAATCCCCCAACAAGCCCCCATTGAAGTACAACTGACCGAATCTTCGCCGCTAGGAACCTGTGCGATTGTGGCATTAACCAATACCAACAACAGCATTCAAGCCCAACGAGAAGTGAAGTATTTTAAAAACCAAGAATTCCTAGACCAACATTACCACTTTGGCTTTCAATGGAAGGCTGGCTCAAAATAACGGTTCAAAAATGAATATAAGCGTCCTGTAAATGTTTACAGGACGCTTTTTTATATTTATGGCATATAATCAAGCATCTATTTTTGAAAGTTCAAAATGTCTGAAGCTGCTGAAAATACGACCAATCAATTGAATCTACAAAAAGATGCTGATTATGAAAATATAGTCACACCTTTTGGAGATGATTTATTGGGTCGAGAAACTCTAGCCAAACATTTGACTGGCTATATTGACCGCTTAAAAATCGGTGCGGTTTTGGCAATCGATGCCCCATGGGGCGAAGGCAAAACCTATTTTGTCAGACACTGGAAAAAATATTTAGAAAAAGAAGACAATCCGCACAATGTGATTTATTTGAATGCGTTTGCGCAGGATTATTTGGATGACCCGTTCATGGTTTTGGCAGCAGAAATCAGCCATGCTTTTGAACAAGTGGATTCTAGCAATGAATTGGTTAAAACTTTCAAAAAACAGACCATTGATGCTGCCAAAGCCTTATTGCCTGAAATGCCAAAGTTATTATTCAGCCTAGGTATGTTTTTGACAGGTGCAGGCTATTTAGGCAAAAACGTCCAAGATGCCCTGACAGCAGCGCAAGATGTCATTCATGATGATGCCAAAGAAGCCATGGAAGGTATGGGCGAAGCACTGCAAGAAAAATTACAGGACGCTATCAAAGAACGCTTGGAAAATCATGAGACTGAAAAGCAGACTTTGGTTTCATTCAAGCAATCTTTGCAAAAATTGGCAGCCGATAACGACTTAAATCCCAAGCCTTTGGTTTTTATCATTGACGAACTAGACCGCTGCAATCCGCTGTTTTCAGTACGCTTGATTGAACGCATCAAACATTTTTTTGACATTCCCAATATTGTGTTTGTATTGGTGACAGACAAGACCCAATTGCAAGCAACGATTTGCCATCAATTTGGCTATAACGAAGCGGCAGGCGAAGCGTATTTGGATAAGTTTGTGGATTTTTCAATTAAATTAGAGCGTCCAAAAAATGTAGACAGAAAAGATGAGTATTTAAAAATCATTTCTACAATCCTCACAGAGCTTGGCTTTTCAGAAAATGAAATGACACATTACAAGTATTTGGCTTTAATTTTTGCAACTGTTCATAATAAATCTATCAGACAGATTACAAAGACTCTCAACCGCTTTAGTCTGTTGCACATTAACCATAACATTAGTAGAAACTACGTTCTCTTATACAAATTATTCAATCCTCGTATTGACAATCAAACACCTCTTTTTGTGCATATATTTTATGAATTTACACAATATTTTGATAATAACGTACAACATGAAAATGGTAGTTCTATCGAAGCATATATAAAAACATCTTTAGCTGATCGAGATGAGCATGGTCAATTTAGATGGTTAAATCCTATCTTAACTGTAAGCCTTAATATCAGTGAAGATATGTCAAACGAAGTATTAAGCTTCTTTGAATCACTAAGTCTGGTAACTGAAAAGTATATAGAAGCCAGTACTTTCAGGAGAGGAAATTGGGAGTATATTCCCTATAACCAATTTTGCCTTAAAACCACAAAAGATCCATTTGATATTAACAAAGATTGGGATGAATACATTAAAACTGGTTTAAATGAGTAAAAAAGCGTCCTGTAACCATTTACAGGACGCTTTTAAAACACTCAAAACCTTAAAACATTAAGCCTTAGGTTCTTCTGCTTGTTTCACTTTCAAGCGCAAGCCCAATTCTTTCAATTGTTTCTCGTCAACCAAGTTCGGTGCGTCAACCAACAAGTCTTGTGCACGTTGGGTTTTCGGGAAGGCAATCACATCACGAATCGACTCAGCGCCAGTCATCATCGCTACCAAGCGATCCAAACCAAATGCCAAACCACCATGAGGAGGTGCGCCGAATTTCAAGTTATCCAACAAGAAACCGAATTTGTTTTGTTGCTCTTCAGGAGAAATTTTCAACGCCGCAAACACTTTTTCTTGGATGTCGGCTTGGTGAATACGGATAGAACCGCCACCGATTTCCCAACCATTCAACACCATGTCGTAAGCACGTGCCAAGCAGTTTTCAGGATCAGAATCCATCAAATCTTCATGACCTGGTTTTGGTGCGGTAAACGGATGGTGAACCGCAGTCCAACGGTCGTCATCTTCGTCGTATTCAAACATTGGGAAGTCAACCACCCACAATGGACGCCATTCGTCCACGAAGTAGCCGTTGGCCAAACCGTGTTCTTTACCCACGCGGATACGCAATGCGCCAATGGCTTCGTTCACGACTTTGGCTTTGTCTGCGCCAAAGAAAATGATGTCGCCGTTTTGCGCTTCGGTGCGTGCGATGATTTCAGCCAAAGCTTCGTTAGACAAGAATTTCACGATTGGAGACTGCAAGCCGCTGTCTTCACCGTTGCTCAAGTTGGTCACATCGTTGACTTTGATGTATGCCAAGCCTTTGGCACCATAAATACCCACAAATTTGGTGTATTCGTCGATTTCTTTGCGGCTGAATTTCGCGCCATTAGGCACGCGCAAAGCCACAACACGGCCGTTTTTCATATCGGCTGCGCCACGGAAGACTTTGAATTCTTCCGTTTTCATCAAATCGGTCAATTCAGTGAATGCCAAGTTGATACGCATGTCAGGTTTGTCTGAACCGTATTTGAACATCGCTTCAGAGAACGGCATGCGTGGGAAATCGCCCAGTTCTACGTTCAAAACATCTTTGAAGACTTTTTTCGCCATGCCTTCGGTGATGTCCATGATTTCGTTTTCATTTAAGAACGAAGTTTCCAAGTCGATTTGGGTAAATTCAGGCTGACGGTCAGCACGCAAGTCTTCGTCACGGAAACATTTGGTGATTTGGTAGTAACGGTCAAAACCTGCCACCATCAACAATTGTTTGAACAATTGTGGTGATTGTGGCAAAGCGTAAAATTCGCCCGGGCTCACACGGCTAGGCACCAAATAGTCACGCGCGCCTTCTGGCGTTGAGCGAGTCAATACAGGTGTTTCAATGTCGATGAAGCCTTGGTCATCCAAATAACGACGCACACCCATGGCCACTTGGTAGCGCATGCGCATGTTTTTTTGCATCACAGGACGACGCAAGTCAATCACACGATTGGTCAAACGCACGTTTTCAGAAATGTTTTCTTCGTCGATTTGGAATGGAGGCGTTGCCGCTGCATTCAAAATTTCGATTTCTTTGCCCAAAATTTCAATACCGCCTGAAATCATACGTGCGTTTTTAGTGCCTTCAGGACGGCTGCGCACGCGGCCTGTAATGCTCAATACGTATTCGTTACGAGATTGATCAGCCAATGCAAAGGCTTCTGGGGTATCAGGGTCAATCACCACTTGTACCATGCCTTCACGGTCACGCAAGTCGATGAAAATTACACCACCGTGGTCACGACGACGGTGTACCCAACCTTTTACGGTTACAGTTTGGTCTAAATAAGCTTCGTTAATCAAACCACAATAATTGGTACGCATGTTCTTCCTTAATTAATGGCTGTCATTTATTTTGACAGCGGCTCTTCTTGCTGTTCGTTTGGTTCGCGCCCATCAGGACCGACCATACCAATAGAAATGATGTATTTTAACGCATCATCGACACTCATATCGAGTGCTTTGGTATCCGATTTTTTAACAGTGATGTAATAACCACCCGTTGGATTCGGTGTGGTGGGTACATACACATTCAAATATTCATCATCGGCATCAATTTCAGGCAGTGTATCAAGCAAAATTTGCGGCACTGAGCCTGAAACAAATGCCACTGTCCAAACCTGTCCATGAGGAAAATTCACCAACAATGGGGTTTTAAACGATTGGCGGGAATCGGATAACAAGGATTCAGACACTTTTTTGGTGCTCGAATAAATCGATTTAACCACTGGAATGCGCCCCATCATCGCATCCCACATTTCAATGATTTTGCGGCCAATGACATTGGCACCAAACACACCAGTAAAAAACAATACCAATACGGCAATGATTAAGCCAAAACCAGGCACATCATGACCGACTAAAACGCGCGGCTGCCACTCAGCAGGCAATAAAGAAACCAATCCATCTGACAAACCGATGATGTAAGAGATAACCCGAGTTATTGTCAAATCTGGTGTATGGCATTCAGGCCGCTTTCTCTGTTGATTGCTCGTCTTCCTGCTTGCCATCTTTGAAGATGACGTTGTTGACCACCAAGGTCAATAAGTTGAATCCTTGAATCCGGCGCCAACGCTTTTGGGCCGTTTCCAATAATTTGTACACCATCGCCAAAGTGGTTTCTCTGGAACCGCAGTTTTTAGCCCGCTTACTACGCAATCGTACGGTAGCAAACGTGGATTCAATCGGGTTGGTGGTGCGGATGTGCGTCCAATGCACATTTGGAAAGTCATAGAATGCCAATAACTCTTCTTCATCCTTCACCAGTTTGTTAATGGCTTTGGGGTATTTGTCACCAAAGCGAGCCACTGTTTGTTTGAAGGCTTGTTCTGCACTTTCTTTGGTTTCGGCCATCCAAATTTCTTTCAAAGCCTCTCGCAATTTGCCTTGTACCGATTTGGGTACGGCTGCCAACACATTGGCCGTTTTGTGCACCCAACAGCGCTGATGTTTGGTGTCTGGATAAGACTTGGCCATGGCATTCCAAAAGCCCAACGCACCATCGCCGACCGCCAATTTTGGACTGGTTTCCAAACCCCTCAAACGCAAGCCTATCAACACTTCTGACCAACTGACTTCAGATTCCCGATAACCATCTTCAACCGCCACCAACTCTTTATGTCCTTGATCAGTCACACCAATGATGACCAGCAAACACAGTCTATCGTCCAATCGCACATTGCTGTAAATGCCATCGGCCCACCAATACACATAGCGTTTGCCCTTTAAATCCCGCTGGCTCCATTGCCGATGTTCGTCCGTCCAATGTTGCTTCAAACGACTGATGGTATTGGCTGACAAGCCTTTGGCCTGCTCTCCCAATACAGCCGCCAAAGCTTGTTGGTGGTCACCTGTGGAAATGCCTTTCAAATACAGCCATGGCAGCAATTCTTCGATGCTTTTGGTACGTTTCAAATAAGGCGGCAACAATTGACTGTTGAAACACACACCGTCACCACTGCGATCTCGTACCTTCGGCACTTTCACCTGTACATCACCAATGCCAGTCTGCACTGTTCGTTCCGGCAAATAACCATTTCTGACCAATGCTTGGCGACCATCGGGAAGTTTCTTGGGTGAGTGTTGCTCCAGCAAAATCTGCAATTCGGTTTCAACTGCTTTGGCAATCAACTCCCTGGCTCCCTGACGCAGCAAATCGGTCAATGGGTCATTGAATGTTTGCTGTGGTTGTACGAATGCATTTGGGTTAGAATCAGTCATGGCGTATTCCTTTTGTTGGTTGAAATCTTTGGTCGGAAATCAATCAACAGGATACGCCTTCTTCATTTGTTCGTCATACACCAGAAATGACTATAGCTCCACAAAAGCCACTGCATAATAGTGCTCTACTTGGCGTATGGCTTCTAGTAATTGGGTACCAGATTGTCCTGCGCCATAAATGATAACTGGCGTATTTTTATCGAGATAACTCTCCCGAATCCATTCACGGACTATCAAACGAGAACTGATAGTACCTACCAGTAAAACAAAAAAATACAAAATAGGTACACTACGAGGAAGTGGAAAATTGCTAAAAAATCCAATAATGACCAATGCCAAGACTGAAATGCTACTGCCTACAAGGCAGATAAACATCATTTTGGTCCCGACATAGCGAATCACTGCTCGATATAATCCTAATTTAATAAAGGTGGTGATGGTTACAATCAGTGTAACACCTAAAACAATCCAATTAGGCACAGACAAGAGGGGTGCTAATTCAAACGTAAAACGTACCAAATAAGCAAACCAAAAAGCCAAACAAATCATGATAATATCATGAGCAATGAATACGGCTTTTTTAGCTGAGCGCGGTAAAGTTAAAATAGCATTGTAACGCATAAATTAATCTGCACAGGCTTGAGTGATGATAGAGTGAATGATGTCGATATAAGCATCCATTTCCTCATCGGTGATGGATGGGTGAGTCAAGAACATCAAGCTGGTTTCGCCTAATTCAATTGCATTGGGTAATCGTTTTTCAGGACGCCAAGGCGTGTTATCAAAGGCTTTTTCTAGATAAACTTCTGAGCAGCTGCCTTGCATGCAAGGATAACCAGTAGCGGCAATTTCAGATACAATTCGGTCTCGGTTCCAACCTGATTTAAGGTTTTCAGGACGAACAAATGCATAAAACTTGTATTGTGCATGTTCAATATAATCAGCCACTTCGACCAAGCGAATGCATTTGAACGCTTGCAACACTTGAGTGAGACGCGCTGCATTTTGTTGGCGTTGCTGTGTCCATAATGGCATTTGGCGCAATTGAATACGTCCAATGACTGCTTGCATTTCCATCATGCGCCAATTGGTACCAAAACTCTCATGTAACCAGCGGAAACCTGCTGGATGGGTGCGATTGTAAATGGCATCATAACTTTTACCATGGTCTTTATATGACCACATTTTGTTCCATAGACTTTCATCATTGGTTGTGACCATACCACCTTCACCGCCTGTGGTCATGATTTTGTCTTGGCAAAAAGACCAAGCACCGATATGACCAATGGATCCTACAGGATGACCTTTATATACAGCACCATGAGCTTGTGCACAATCTTCAATGACATACAAATTATGTTGTGCAGCCAAAGCCATGATGTCATCCATTTCAGCAGGCATACCTGCCAAGTGAACAACGATAATGGCTTTGGTATTGGGTGTTAAAACAGCTTCAATGCTTTGAGCAGTAATATTTTGACTGTTTAAGTCGATATCAGCAAAAATAGGATTGGCACCAGTGGTAATAATGCTTGAAACTGAAGCTAAAAATGTACGAGAGGTCACAATGACATCATCACCGTTACCAATATTCAATGCCTTCAATGCGACATCTAACGCCAACGTACCATTGCCAAGAGCAACAGCATATTTGGTGTTGATGTATTTAGCAAATTCTTGCTCAAATTGACGACATTCTTGACCAGTCCAATAATTGACTTTATTAGAGAGTAAGACATTTTTAACAGCATCAGCTTCTTCATGACTAAAACTTGGCCATGGTGATAATTTGGTATTTAACATGATTTTTAGCTTTTCAATCGGGCAGGTACGCCCATGACGATAGAGTTATTATAAACATTTTGTATGACCGCTGCACCTGCTCCAACGACACAGTCTTGTCCCACTTCAACTTGTTGTTTTGTAACAGAACCAATTCCTAGCCAACTTCTATCTCCAACGCGACTGGCTCCTGCAAGATGTACACCAGGGCTAATATGGCAGAAATCTCCAATGACACAATCGTGGTCAATACTGGCAGAGGTATTGATAATGCAGGCATTTCCAATTTGGGCATTAATATTGACAACACTATGAGCAAAAAAAACTGAACCTTGACCTAAGGTACTATATTGGCTGATATAGGCTGTTGGATGAATGATGTTTGGAATATCAAAACTCAAAGATATGGCTAACTCAAAAAATTCAGCTCGTATGCTATTGTTGCCAATACCAATAGCAATGGCGTATTCGTTTGAACTAATTTTATTTAAATCTGAAATTGTTCCAAGAATAGGCCAATGCAAGATATTATTGAGACCATCATTAAAACGATCATCTAAAAAAGCAATGGCATCAAAAGCTTTGGTCTGTTCTGCAGTATCTGCTATAACTTTTCCATGACCGCCTGCTCCTAATATCAGTAATTTAGTCATTTTTACTACCAGTGAATTTGCTAATTGTGACTTCACCTTCTGCTGAGATGCCTTCTTTAATAAATACTTTTTTTACAGTTAATAAAAGTATTTTAATATCTAGCCAAAATGATTGATTATTAATATACCAAACATCTAATTTAAATTTCTCTTCCCAGCTTATGGCGTTACGTCCATTGACTTGTGCCCAGCCCGTAATACCAGGACGTACTTCATGACGACGATATTGTTCTTGGTTATATAGTGGTAAATATTCCATTAGTAACGGTCTAGGACCGACTAAGCTCATATCACCCTTAAGTACATTCCATAATCCTGGTAATTCATCCAAACTGGTTGAACGTAACTTTTGACCAAATGGTGTTAAACGCTCTGAATCAGGTAAGGCGTTACCATTACTGTCGGTAGCATTTAACATACTTCTAAACTTATACATTTTAAAAGGTTTACCATTTAAGCCCGGTCGTATTTGAGAAAAAATAACAGGAGACCCTAAATTTCTATAAATGAGCCAATATAAGCATAAAAAAACAGGTGTTAATATAATAAGCCCTATTAAAGCTATTAGGAAATCAACGACCCTTTTGCACATTTTAGTTTCCATAATATTTTGTTTAGTTTTTCATAAAATTTATGATTATATTGTTTGTTATTTTACTATCGTAATTAGATTTTGCATAAAGATGGGCTTGTTTGCCCATATCAATAGTTACGTCTGGATTTTTAATAAAAAATTCTATTGCATTCACTAATTCTGATACTGACCATTTAGGAATAATGAAACCATGTTCCTTGTGGATAATACTTTCTCGACAGCCTGGTGCATCTGTTGTAATGACAGCTCGCCCTATTGACATTGCTTCTTGAGTACTGCGTGGCATACCTTCTCTATATGAAGGGAGTACAAATACATCAGATTGGGAAATGACATCTTGAATATTATTGACTTGGCCTAGAAATTGAATTGTATTTGCTTTTGTTAAAGTATCCAATTGATTTTCTGTAATACTTCCAGGGTTATTAACATCAATACTGCCAGCGATTTTAAAAATAATATTCGGATACTTATTTTTGATTATTTTCGCAGCATCAATAAACTCGTTAATTCCTTTTTCATTTAATAAGCGTCCAATGAATAAAAAGCTTAGTGGTGAGCCAGGAGATGAGAGTGGGTTATATGGGTATTCGCTAGTATTTAGACCAATGCCAGGGATAATTAAAGTTTTAGGTACAGAAATTTTATATGTTTGTAATAAGTCTTTTTCATCATCATGGTTTAAAAAAATAGTACCTTGGCTTAGAGGTAGGCTGATTTTATATAGCATTACCTGTATTTTTTTGATAATTGATGATTTAGTTGAGGAGCCTTGAGGTTGCTCAGTAAAAAAATAGCCGAGGCCTTCAATCATGGCAAATCGTTTAGGCACTTTTGCAAAAAATGCTGAAATAGTTCCATAAATAACAGGCTTTACAAAATAGCTAAGAATAATATCGGCATTAGTTTTTTTAATTATTTTATAAAGATGAAATGTATTAATAACATCTTGAAAGGGATTAAAGCCTGAGCGATTGATTGGATAATGTACTGGAATAGCGCCAATTTCGTTAAGTATATTCATTTGTTCAGCATTAAAGTCATTGGCCAAACAATACACTTCAAAATTGCTAGCGATTAAATCTTTTATAAGTGATAGTCTAAAGTTAGTCATAGAATAACCCGTAGTACCAAGAATAATAATTTTTTTCATTTGTATGTATATGTCGTAATTAAGTTTTGATATAGCTGATTTAATAGTTGAGATTTATCTAAATATGGCAGTGCTGCTTCTTGAATGATAGTGCGTTTCTCTTCTCGCATTTCTATAGCGAAGCCGCATATCTTATCAATTTCAGGAAAACTATTTTTATAGTATGGGAAATTTTCTGGGAAAATATCCTGATGTCCTGTATAAACAGGTACTCCTAGACTTAGGTATTCTCTTACTTTTAGTGTGCATGCTTGTTGCATGTTTTTCCTATATAGTGCAAAAGACCCAAGACCCACATCGCATTGATAGGATAAAGCACTAATTTCTTCTTTTGAAAGCAATCCATGCATAATAACTCTATTATCAGTAGAAGCTACTTTGTAGTCATGTTCAGATAGTTTTCCAACTAAGTGTAGCTTGAAATCTAAATTTGATTTTTTAATATTTGCAAGTAGTAGGTCTAATCCATGCCAAGAGTCAAAATAGCTAGCAATAAAAATTAAATTAATTTGCTGGGGATTTCTATTATCATAAAGAGTTTGATTGTTATTTACGTGATAACCATTAGGATAAAGAAAACTATTTTTATCATGGCGCTCTACTGTATTTAAGCGGTTTAACTCATGTTGTATTATTTCTTCTGTTACTCCAATAATTCCACTAGAAGATTGAAGGCTATATTTACCAATTTGTTTTTCTAGAAAACCACGTAATTTTGCTTGATTGTTATTTGGTAATAACAGTTCAGGTACTTCAAATGAGTGGTGTACTAATAATACTGGTTTTGATGAATTTTTAATAAATTGATATTGCCATATATCATGCACATAATAACGTAATAAATATATGTCGCAAGATTGCATTTTCAGCCAATTGTAATAATTTTTCCTTAATTTATACCAGTTTAATATTTTATTGATTTTAGTTGTTTGGGGCGTGTGATTAATTTCCGAGTCAAAAACACAAATATTTTGATCGGACTTAGAAATAGTATGTTGATTCGACCCCGATGGACAATACATTGCTGTTGTCCAATCAAGTTTGAGTTGATTTGCAGACTTTTGCTCCCAATTCATTTGTTTTAACATACCTGCAGAAGGAGTTAATAGCGCTGCGCTATGAAGTATTTTTAATTTTGGGTTCATATATTTCTTAGAAGATAATTAATAGCTTTTCATCGATTATTAAGGAAGAATATAACTTTTTAGCAGATTACTGTTTCTTCTGTTTTCTCTTAGAAGTGCTAATTAAAGTATAAATTATTGTGGCATAAATAATCAGCGGGATAATAGATGAGATTCCCGCCCTAGGAATAAAAATAACGGAAGGTGCAATGGTAATTAAAATTCTTTTATAAGTTTGATTGTGGTTTGAAAGTACCTCTAACTTATTAATAAAAAATCCCCAAATAAAATTATATAAACTGAAAATGACAATTACGCCCCCAGAAAATACATGAAAATCAGATAATAAGGACCAGCCTGTACCGAAACCTTGATTATATAAGCTAGGATTCAACTGATAGGATAAATATCGGCCAAAGCTAATATAGTAGCTAGGTAGTTCATGACTTATTAAGCCAATCAGAAATGATGATCCAGGAATGAAACTTTGTAGAACTGGGATAGCAGAATAACTTTCAAGTTTTGTTGAGGCATCAAAAATCATTAAACTTGTACCTTGAGAATAGAAAAAATCACTGATTTGGATCAGAAAGCTTTCTTCTTCAGATAGGTGGCGCATACTAAACATAGGTATGATATACGTAACGAAACCAGCAATTAAAATCATAAAAGGTATGATAAATAATAGATTAGGTTTTTTTTTGCCGTAGTCATTCATAACCCAAATTAAAAATAGTAGATAAATTACTAATGCACCGCGGACTCCAATAAAGGCTTGAGTTAAGCAACTTAATCCAAATAGAGTAAGATAAAGTAATTTGATTCTTCGTGTACTATGTACGAGTGTAATGCCTAAAAATACATAAGTAAAAGTTATGAGTAGTGAGCTCCAGCTTGCTTGGATTGCTTCGCTTTGGCTAGCATATAATGCGATATACCCCAGTTTAGATACTAGTTCTAGATTATTTTTTATTTGAAGTAGCGTTAGTAAAAATATTACTGATAGGCAGACAATAATTATATACTTAGAAGGTTTATTTTCTTCGGTGATATGTGATGGATTAATGCTATTCGATTTAGATGTGTAGGCTAAATATGACCCTAGCTCCATTGATATCATTGAAATAAAAATGGTCATCATCAGTTGAGTAATTTCAAAATCATTGAGTCTATATGTGATAAAAAAATCTAAAAAGAATGTATCACTTTGAGGATTAAGTAATGTCGCAATAAATCTGCCACCAATAAATAGTAAAAATGATATAAAGAAAATAGAATATAAATTACTTAAGGGTACTGAGTTAGTAAATCTTAAGATGTAAATTAATACAACAATACTGGTAAAAAAAATTGACCAAGTATAATTGCTTAAGTATAGCTCATCTTTAGATATGTAAATTGATAAAAATAGAATTAACAAAAAGAATAAAATGCTAATTGCAATAGCTTTTTTAGGTTTTATTTTTAACGAGCTCATGATTTTTATACACTACTGATTTAGAAAATGTTGAAAATATAATGACCAAGGTAATTCTCCTATTTTAAATAGATAGAATCAGTAGAATTAAAAAGTCATCAATGATGGTAATCTACGGTAACTCTCCCATTTTTAATGGAGAGGATTAGTAGAATCAAACATTCATCAATGGCGGCTTGCCGCCGTTGGCTTGATGAGGCCTTTCGTGGTTGTAAAACCACAGCCAACGAGTGGCATGTCTTCAACATCGTTCAAGTTATTAAACAGGTATTGCTTTACAATCCATACCGCATGGTACGATTGTAACGTTCAATATAGGCGTTTTGTTGTGGTTTGCCAGGTTGAATGTATTCAATCCTAATACCTTTTTGTGCTGCTCAAGCTTGGAACTCATGGCTGGTAAATTCAGGCCCATCGTCACATCTGATGGCATTGGGTGCCAAAAGATACTCCAAGATTTGGTTCACAGTGCGAATGACTTGACTCATTGGCCATGATAAACCCAACTCCATTGTTAAACCTTCACGCTTGTAATCATCAATGACATTCAATAAACGATAGCTTTGGCAATCAATGCATTATCATTTCCACTTCGATGCTGATAACGATAACACATTTCGTTGATTTGGATGGTGGTACAGGTAAAACGTATGCTGACAGCTTTGTGTTCGATTGCATCAGATGCCATCTTCTTTACGGGAAGGCGGCTTCACCATTTTTTTACTATGGCCTCCTGAATAATTTCAGTTTTGAGTCGCTCTTCGGCATACATCTTTTTTAAGTGAGCGTTCTCTGCTTCCAATTTCTTCATTCTGGCCATCAATGAAGCGCCCATACCTGAATATTTGGATCATCATTTGTAAAAGGTGACTGAGCTGATACTGTGCTCTCGGCGCACTTCAGGTACTGGCATTCCTGACTCAGCTTATTTCAAAATAGCAATGATTTGGCCATCGGTAAATCGTGATTGTTTCATGTAAAATCTCCTACGTATAGATTACGAGAAAATTCTATTTACTGCTTCATTTATTTAAAAGGGTATTACCATTACCTTATGCAATCAGCAATGAGTACATTGCTATTTTATTTATCTTAATATAACAGTTATAAATTTAAATATTGAATTAAATTTAAAATATTTTTATCTTTATTAAAATTCTCTTCCCAATATATATAAGGTGTAAATTTTTGATTCTTCATATTTAGAATATGATTTTTAACTTGATCAGAAGTTACATCTTTAGATACGAGTATCCCAGTATTAAATTCTGAATGGATAATTTCACTCACTCCCCCGACATTGGTTGCTATTACTGGAATATTAAATGAAATTGCTTCCATAATACTTACAGGAATACCTTCTGTTTCACTTAAATTTATAAATAAATCTATATGATTGTTTTTGTAAAATTCAATAATATCGTTATGGTTTGTTTGACCATGTAGATTGATATTGAGCATATCGGGGTTGTAATTGTCAGTTTCTATTAATGACTTTAATTTAGGCATATCGGTACCACCACCAAAATGATGCCAAGTAATTTTTAGTGACTTAGAAACCAGTCTAATTGACTGATAAATTAGATCAACTCTTTTTAAAGGGATAATGCTGGAGCAGCTGACAATAACATAGGAATCAGATTCTTTTTGATTGGATGAGCTGCCATGAAATTCAGTACCTAAATAATTCGTGCTAATTTTATGGTTTAAATTCCAATTTGGATATGTGGAATTGAGATATTCAGCCCCTTGCTTTGATATAGTAATAATATGATGGCTAGATTCAAAAAGACTGAATCTAATAGGAAGATAACCATGTTGCCTATCTAAATACAAATCTCCACCATGTAATCTAATCCAGCTTTTATGTAATTTTGTCTGATCAATCCATGGTAAGGCATAACCACTTCCCATACCCCAAAATAAATACGCATCAAATTGAGTATTAGAATCTTGGTTTTTAAGAAAATGATTTACTTTAGAAGAAAAATATCGTCCAGTTAGAATAGCAAAAATAAGGTGTTTAAAGTGAGCTAATTTCTTGAGATGGGGATATTCTTGCTTAAGGATTTTTATGGTTTTCCATAAAGAGGATGTATTAAAGAGTCCTTTAAGTACAATTTCAAACTTATTATTGAAGCCTGCTTCTATAATATGAAAATTAGCTGGCATTTCTAGAACAGGATACGTTTTACTATTAAAAAATCTAATGATATAAACATTTTCATAAATTTCAGATAAATGCTTTACTTCTGGCTGAATGAAACTACTATCTCCATAATTAAGAGGATAGTTGTTAGTGAATAATAGTAATGATTTGATTTTTCTCATAATGTTATTTATTTTTTTGTTAGCTTAAGAGCCATATATGTAAATATACATAGTAGAAATGACATGGATATAGAAACTAGGGTTAAAGTTTTTATTATATTGTCATTAAAGAGGAAAATGATACTCAGAGGAACCAGCATGTAGAATATAGAAAAAATTAATAGGACTCTTTCTTGTTTTAAGACTACATAAATAGAGGAAATAGGAGAGGTAATAAAGTTAAAAAATAACCATGGTGTTAATACGCTGCATATTTGACCAGCTAACTGCCAAGAAGAGCCGAAGAAAGTTGTAAATAACCATTCTGATAGTAGGAATAATAATACAAAAGGCACAATCCCAATTAAAAAAGATTTTTTTATGCAGCTTAATAAAAATCGATGAAGATCATCTTGTTTTAGCTGAGTAAAATGCTGGTAATAGACTTGAGATAGTGCACCATTAATTAAGGAGATAGGACCTTGTAGGATGCGCCAAGCTAAAGCAAACTGACCTAAAACACTCACAGTAAAAAAGATAGACAGCAGGATATTAATGCCATTTAATCTAAGCGCATCAATCAGGGCTGTAGGAGCATTGTATAGTGGTAAATTTTTAAAGTGAGATAATAATTTCCTATTAAGCATAGGATACTTTTTTTGAATCTTCTGAGGAGTTAACTTCCTGATACTATAAATTAAAGCGATAGCTTGTCCTATTAGATTTCCTAATATAAGACCTGATACACCAAAATTAAGTCCTAACCCTAACGTGATTTGACTGCCATTAGTTGAAATACTTTGTAACATGCGCTGATTGGCAATTGTTGAGTATTGTTTGTGTCGATTAAACCAAAATGTAATAGATTGAGTAATACCTAATATGAGTATATTAATACCAATGAGAGGTAGCCAAATTGCAAGATCTGCATTGCCTAGTAAATGGCTAATTTCATTTTTGAAAGAGCTAAAAAAAACTAAGCATATTATTGAAAATATGAAAATAATTTTAATAGTTAAAGCCATTAAATGCCAAGCAGTTTGATGCTTTTTAGGAAGTATTATTCCATAGTCATATCTTAAGCCTGCAATTGGAATAAGAGATAGAACTATCGATGTGTATAATATAAATATGCCAAATTCATTTGGAGTATAAATTCTGGTTAACAGGGGCATACACAAAATAGGTAAAATTTGTGCAAAAGCCCCACTTTTTAATAAAGTTAAAATATTGGTTGTTAACTCATTTTTTTTTGTGAGAGGCCAGTATTTTTTAAAATATTTATTGCTCACGATGCAGAGAAAACCTTAGCAATATGTTCTTGGTCATGAATAGATAAATAAGGATGCATAGGTAAGCTCATAACCTCTTCTGCCACTTTATCGCCCACAGGTAATACTGCATCGCTGGCTACTGCGGGTTGTTTGTTCAATGGAATAGGGTAATGTACGGCTGTTGGGATACCTGCCTCTTTCAATTTTGCTTGCATGACATCACGATTTTTCACACGAACAGTAAATTGAGCATAAGCACTGATATTGTGCTCTTCAATGAATGGCACAGCGGTAAAGCCAACTTCTGCAAATAGCTTTTGATAGTTTGCAGCGACTTCTTGGCGCAAGCGCATTTCATCGTCCAAAATTGCTAATTTAGGCAATAAAATAGCGGCCTGTAAGGTATCTAAACGACTGTTCACGCCCACGCGAATGTGGTGATAACGGCGATCTTGGCCATGGCGGGCTACTTGGCGAATGATTTTTGCCAATTCTTCATCATTGGTAAAAATTGCACCACCGTCACCATAGCAACCTAAAGGTTTACTTGGGAAAAAGCTGGTGCAGCTAATAGTAGTTAAATTGCCAGATTTGCGACCTTTATAAGATGCACCGAAGCTTTGTGCCCCATCTTCAATCACGGGAATATTGTATTTGGCAGCGATGGCATTGATGGCATCAAAATCCGCACACTGACCGTACAAAGACACAGGAATGATGGCTTTGGTCTTGTCGGTAATGGCCGCTTCCAAAAGCTCGACATTTAAATTATAAGTATTTTCATACACATCAACATAAACTGGTTTGGCACCTAGCAAAGCCACTGTTTCAGCAGTTGCAATGTAAGTGAAACCTGGGGTGATGACTTCATCGCCCACGCTGACACCTAAGGCCATCAATGCAATTTGCAAAGCATCGGTACCATTGGCACAGGTGATACAATATTGGGCACCGGTGTAAGCAGCTAATTTTTCTTCTAATTCGACCACTTCTGGACCTAAAATGTATTTGCCATGGCTTAATACTTTTTGAATGTTGGCATCAATTTCAGATTTGATACGTTGTTGTTGTGCGACTAAATCAATGAATTCCATTTAAAGCGTCCTGTAATTTTTATTGTGCAACCGTCTTGGTTAAAAATTTGCCATTCAATTGGTATTGATCACCAGAATGAATGCAGATACTGGTGGCTTCACCTTCTAATGGTAAATCTAATTGTTCACCATATTCGCTCATCCAACCAATTTGGCGAGCGGGTACGCCTACCATTAAAGCATAGTCTGGTACATCTTTATTCACCACAGCACCTGCACCGATAAAAGCGTAGCGACCAATCGTGCTACCGCAAACAATAGTACAGTTGGCACCAAGCGTTGCGCCTTTTTTGACTAAGGTATCGCGATATTCGCTTTTGCGTTCAATTAAAGAGCGTGGATTGTAGACATTGGTAAAAACCATACTTGGACCACAGAAAACCCCTTCTTCCAATGTTACATTGTCATACACAGAAACATTGTTTTGGACTTTGCAGTTGTCACCAATGATGACTTGATTGCCCACAAAAACATTTTGACCAAATGAACAACCTTTGCCGATGACAGCACCGCTACAAATATGCACAAAGTGCCAAATGCGGCTGCCTGCGCCAATTTGTGCGCCTGCATCCACAATAGCGCTTGGGTGTACGGTGTAATTTAATTCAGACATTTTAATAATTCCTCACAGGCCATTTCGCCTTGTATTTGTGCAGTAGTCCATTTGCCGCCATATACATGTAATACATTGCCAACCGTTTCAAAAGCCCATTCTCTTGTACTGTTACTTGGATTAATCGCATCTTTGAGTAATGGTCTCACACCAGCAAACGTCTTGCAGACATCTTGTGTCGTCAATTGCTGCTGGTGATAATAATTGTAAGACTCAAGCAAATATGCGATTTCCTTATCTGAGGCAGGCTCTGATTCAGGTTGATTTTGACGTATTTCCGTTGTGCCTATCATGGTTTGACCGTGGTAAGGCAAGACAAAGAAAATCCGCTTTTCATTCGGAATCGGCAGCATCAAAGCTTGGTTCAAAGGCTTATCCACCAGAATGTGGCTGCCCCTGACCCAATCCATTTCAATGGCCAATTTTGCTGCTTGTTGCTGACGCAAATGCATGACCCAAGGACCTGTGGCATTGACAATGGCATCAAAATTTGGCAATTGTGACAAGTCTTTTACAGGGCGCTTAGTGTGAATCATCCCACCCAAATTTTGAATTTGTTCAATGACCCACAAGCCCAATTGGTAATCATCCATTTGAGCATCATAAAAAGAATAAGCACCCAAAAGGTTTTGCGAGCTCAAATTTGGATTGCGTAACAGTGTTTCAGACGCACTTAACCAGCGACTTTTGGGAAAGCCGCTGCCTATGGCAAGGACATCATACAATTTGGTGGCCGTACCAATTTGCCAACGTGGACGGCCAATGCCTTGGTAGATGGGAAACAGCAATTCCAATTGGTGACACAAATGCGGCGCTTGTTCTAACCAAAACTGTCTGGCTTGCAAAGCTTTGTGTACCAATTTGAATTGGCCAGTTTCCAAATAGCGCAATCCTCCATGCAGTAATTTAGAGGAGGATTGGCTTGTGTGTGCCATAGGCGCATCTTTGTCAAACAACTCAACCTGATAACCACGTTTGAGTAATGACCAAGCAGTACAGGAACCAATGATTCCTGCACCAACCACAGCGATTTTTTTCATGAATCAATAAATCAGTGGCAAAGACACGGTTTTGTTGTCGCGTGCTGCTAAATAAATAGCAATCAACAATTCTAATGATTTTAAACCTTCACGGCCGTCTGTCATTGGCTCAGCTTCACCACGCAATACATCGATTACATTTTTGTAATAGAGTGGGTGGCCAAAACCATACACAGAAGTGGTTTCGTAATTGGCTTCTTTGACTTGGGCATCATAGTCTTTTTCGTCTGCGAAATCCCAAGTTTGAATGTCATTGACAGCCACGCCACCAACACGCACAGTACCCTTATCACCTAAAATAGTGATAGAGCCTTCGTAGTTTTTAGGATAAGTACACATAGTGACTGCCATAGAGCCTAAGGCACCATGACGCCAGCGAATGTTCACGACACCAGTATCTTCAGTTTCAATGTCACGATGAGTTGAAACCATGGCTTGCACATCTTGTACTGGGCCAATTAACCATTCCATCAAGTCTACATAATGGCTAGCTTGATTCATGAATGCGCCACCATCAAACTCCCAAGTACCACGCCAAGCACCTTGATCGTAATAGTCTTGTGGGCGAGTCCAAAAAACATTCAAATGAACCATATTGATGTTGCCAAAACGTTTTTCTTCAACGGCACGCTTTAACAATTGCATGGTGGCATTCAAACGGTTTTGTTTGACTACAAATAAGCGTTTACCTGCTTTATCTGCGGCCTGAACCATACGTTCGCCATCATGTAAACGTGTTGCCATTGGTTTTTCAGTTAAGACATTAAAACCAGCTTCAAAGCAATCAACTGCTTGTTGAGGATGTTGACCAGAAGGTGTCGTCAAGATAATCAAATCTGCATCTGTTTCAGCCAACAAATCTTTCAATTTGCGATAAGCTTTCGCTTGTGTACGCTCAACGGCACTGGCCAATGCAGCTGCATCTGTATCGCATACTGCGACCAATTCTAAAGAATCCTGATGCGCTTCAATGGAGCCAAAGTGGTTGTTGGCAATGCGACCGCAACCAACCAACGCCACTTTAATTTTTCTGTTTTGGATAATATCGTACATAATTTGAGTGACTCTTAAGCTTTAACAACTTTGTTAGATTGTGCAGAGAATTTACCGCGAGTATCTATAATTAATTGTGCATGGGTTTCTAATAACTCATAGTCGAATTTATCATGCTCAGTAGTTAAAATAACGCAATCATAAGAGGCAATATTTTCAGCAGTTAATTCGATACTGTCTAATTCAAAATTGTGTTCGCGCATTTTTGGGAAGCTAGGAACATGAGGGTCGCTGTAATCGACTTTGACGCCTAAATCGCGTAATTTTTCCATGACAAAAACCGATGGGCTTTCACGCATGTCATCTACGTTTTTCTTGTAGGCAATACCTAATACCAAAACACGACTACCTTTTAATGATTTTTCGCGATCATTCAAAGCCAAGGCTGTTTTATTAACAACATAATCTGGCATGCTAGAGTTGATTTCACCTGCTAACTCAATAAAGCGCGTGTTAACACCAAACTCACGGGCTTTCCAAGTTAAGTAAAATGGATCGATAGGAATGCAGTGACCACCAATACCAGGGCCAGGATAATAGGCTACGAAGCCGAATGGTTTGGTTTTGGCAGCATCAATCACTTCGTAAATGTCTACACCCATTTTATCGGCCACAATCTTCATTTCATTGGCCAAACCAATATTCACTGCACGATGGATGTTTTCTAACAATTTGGTCATTTCAGCGGCTTTGGTCGAGCTCACTGGTACCACTTGGTCGATGGCTGCACTATACAAAGCAATACCCACTTGTAAGCAAGCATCAGTATGACCACCGACTACTTTAGGAATGGTGCGGGTTTCAAAATTAGGATTGCCCGGATCTTCGCGCTCTGGTGAATATACCAAGAAGAAGTTTTCACCCACTTTTAAGCCGCTTGCTTCTACGCGTGGCAATAATTCTTCTTCAGTTGTACCAGGGTAAGTCGTACTTTCCAAAGACAGTAATTGACCTGCACGCAAGTAAGGTTTCACAGCATCGGTCGTATCAATCACATAGCTAATATCAGGTTCACGGTATTGGTTCAGCGGTGTTGGTACACACAGAATGATAGAGTCACATTCAGCAATACGAGAAAAATCGGTAGTGGCCTCAAATAAAGTTTGAGCGTCCTGAATTTTTTTAGAATCAATGTGTTCGATGTAGCTTTTGCCTGAATTTAAGGCAGTCACTTTAGATGCGTCGATGTCAAAGCCAACTACCTTGAAGCCTACTTGAGTATAGCGCAACATTAAAGGTAAGCCGACATAACCTAAACCAACAATACCGATAACAGCTTCTTTGTTTTGGTAGCGTTGAATTGCTTGTTCAAACATATTGAATATTTCCCTAAATTGAATGTTAATTTACTTCATTAATAATAGTTTGGATGATGGAATGAATTTGTTGTTGTAACTGTCTACGTGCTTCTTGCTCAGTTACTGACTGTATTGAGGCTAGGGCGGAATAATTTGGGCGTACCCAATCTCGCGATGTGGCTTCTGTCAGTTGTACTTGGTAAGGAGAGCTAGGCATCGTGTACTGAGACAGTTCTTCTGCAATCATTTGAGCCAGTTGTAATCTTGTAATCACCACATTACCACTGTAATGAATGATTTTTTGAGACAATGGCGATTGAATTTGCTGGAGAATAAACTTGGCTAATTCATATGCATTGGTTGGTGTACCAGTCGTATTTTCGGTAATTTGTACGGTCTGTTCACTTAACAGTTTGTTAATGACAGTAGGAATAAAATTGTTACTGTATTGGCTAAAAACCCAAGAAGTACGAATAATCGTCACATTGTCGCACAGAGAGAGTGCCAGCGTTTCACCTGCTAATTTAGATTGACCATAAGTATTGCTTGGATTAGGTGCATCTAAATGGGTATAGGGCTGGTTGGCCTTGCCATCAAATACATAATCTGTGGATAAATGTATTAAGCGACAACCAATTTTTTGAGCAGCTTGCGCTAAGTTGGCAACACCGACAGCGTTGACTTTAAATGCTAAAGCGGATTCATTCTCTGCTTGATTGACATTGGTATAAGCCGCTGTATTGACAATCACATGAGGTTGAAAGCCTTCTACCATAGCGTTGACTGTAGCTAGATTGGTAATGTCTAAGGTTTTGGAATCGGTAAAAATGACTTCTAAGTTATCCGGTGTGCAATCACGCAAACACTGACCTAATTGTCCTCTTGCTCCTGTAATCAAGACACGCATGTTACAAATTCCTTTAATGACATTCCTAATAAGTCTTTTTCTGACATCACTGGCGCTTGATTGAAGAGTGGCCAATCTATGTCTAAGTCATTATCATCCCATAAAATACTCAATTGGTCATTAGGAGCATAATAATTAGTGCAATGGTACAATATTGTGGTATTTTCTGCCAAGCTTAAAAAGCCATGGGCAAAGCCTGGTGGAATCCATAGTTGTTGGCTTTTTTCTGAATCTAAAACAACGGCTTGCCATTGTTTGAAATGAGCAGACTGAGGGCGAATATCTACAAAAACATCATAAATTTTACCTTGCAAGACTTGAATGAGTTTGCCTTGAGGATGGTTTATTTGAGTATGTAAACCACGTAAAACATTTTGTTTTGATTGAGAAATATTGCTTTGCACAAATACAGGTTCTGGCATATTGAATAAACTTGCATATTGTTGTTGATGTTGTGATTCGCTGAACCAACCACGTTCATCTTGATAACGAGGGATATCTATTAAATGCACACAGCCAAAAAAGGTTTGGGTAATTTTCATGGTAATTGCTCTAAAAACTGTTGTACATATACATCATATGCCGATTGTGACTGATTAGAGTTGTGCTGCAAGATGGTTTGTTTACTGCACCAACCTTGACGCAAGGCAAGCTCTTCTAAACAGGCAATTTTGAGACCTTGCATTTTTTCAATGGTATGAATACACGAGCCTGCATCGAGTAAACTTTCCGCAGTACCTGCATCTAGCCATGCAAAACCTCGACCCAATGGTGTGTGTTGTAAACGCTGTTGCTGACGGTATTGTTCTAATACATCCATAATTTCCAATTCGCCCCGTTGAGAAGGGTGGGTATTGGCGGCAAATTGACTCACTTGTGCATCAAACAAATACAAACCAGTAATAGCAGAATTGGAAATCCATTCGCTAGGCTTTTCATACAACCCAATAATGTTATCGTTTTCATCAAAACAAGCCACGCCAAAGCGTTGAGGATTGTTGACTTGTTGGGTGAAAATGGTAGCGCCATTGAGATTACTGATGGCGTGGTGAAGCTTTTGTCCAAAGCTTTCACCAAAGAAAATATTGTCACCCAAAATCAAACAAACATCATCGCCTTGTAACCATTCTTGTGTGATTAAAAATGCTTCTGGAATGCCTTTGGCTTCTTCCTGTACAAAATAGGTGATGTGTAACCCTAAGCGGCTGCCATCACCAAACATGCGTTGGAATAAATGTTGGTCTTCAGGATTGCTAATTAAAGCAATATCTTGAATGCCACCCAACATCAATACTGATAATGGGTAGTAAATCATTGGTTTATCATAAACGGGTAGCAAGTGTTTGTTCACTGCAAGCGTCATCGGATTCAAGCGGCTGCCTTTGCCGCCTGCGAGCACAATACCTTTCATGCGCAGACTCCCAACTTATGGATGGATGTTTAAAGGGGTATGTAAAGCTTGATGAACCGTCGCAGCCAAGCCCTGTTGCAATGAAGTTTGGGTATGCCAATTTAATTGCTGTTGAATTTTGCTCGCATCCAAAGCATAACAACGATCGTGCCCTAAGCGGTCGTTGACAAATTCAATTGGTGTTTGGTTTACAGGACGCTGTAATTGGGTCTGCACTTCGATGTATAAAGCTTCAAGCAAGTGTAAATTGGATATAGGGCGGCCTGCCGCAACCACATAGCTTTGATTGGGTTTGGCTTGTGTTAGCATCAACCATAAAGCGTGTGCATGGTCTTCAACATATAACCAATCCCGTTTTTGTAAGCCATCGCCATAAACAGGAATGGTTTGCCCATTTTTAATCCGTTCTATGGCCAATGGAATCAATTTTTCAGGAAATTGGTCTGGACCGTAATTGTTGGTGCAATAACTTATCAAAGTGGGCAAGCCAAAAGTACGTTGGTATGCTTGCACATAATGGTCAGCTGCTGCTTTGCTTGCAGAATAAGGGCTGCTAGGCTTGTATGGGCTGGTTTCTGTGGCAAGATAACCATTGTCATCTGCATCACCAAAGACTTCATCTGTCGACACTTGTAAATATCGAAAAGCGGCCTGTAAATTTGGCGCTAAGCGTTGCCAATATTTTAAGGTCGCTTGTAATAAGGATAAAGTGCCTTGAGTATTGTTGTGTAAAAATACTTGGGGGGCATCAATGGAGCGATCGACATGGCTTTCAGCAGCCAAATGCATGACCGCCCATGGTTGGTGTTGTTGTAAAATTTCGCTGATGGCAGCCGTATCGCATACATCGGTTTGATAAAAGTGTATTTGCGCCAAGGGCAAGACATCGCTTAAGCGACCTAAGTGACCAGCATAACTGAGTTTGTCGATGATTATGATGTCATCTTGGCTGTGTTGCGTTAAAAAGCGCACCAAGTGTGCGCCAATGAAGCCTGCCCCGCCTGTCACCACAATGCTGCTCATATCAAAATTTCTCCTTGCTCACCGACGTGTTGGCTATGGCGTAAATGCCATTTGATATCTTCTCCAATTGGGGTAACCGTATGGGTTTTCCAGACTGAATGCTGCTGTAAAACATCGGCTTGGACATTGAAATCAAACAATCCTTTGGCATTCTGTCCTAAGATTTTAGGTGCTTGGTATAAAATCAATTCATCTACTAAGTTTTGCTGCAAAAAAGCACTGCTTAGAGTCATACCCGCTTCTACCCAAACTTCATTGATTCCTTTTTCTGCCAATTGTTCTAAGACTTCAAATAAATTTTCACCTTGCCAACATAAGCTAGTGACGCCTAAATCTTCATATGCTTGAGTATTGTTTTCAGGACGGGTAAATAAAATGGTGGGAGCAACTTCGGTATTGAAAATCTGCGCATGGCTAGGGCTTTTGAGTTGTCTGTCCAATACGACACGCACAGGCGGTTTAATCATGATTTGATTGCGTACCGTCAATTGTGGATTGTCCAAAATCACCGTACCACTGCCTGTGATGATGGCATTGCTTTGTGCGCGCAAGTGTTGTACATCTTCTCGTGCTTTGGAGCCTGTAATCCACTGGCTCTGGCCATTTGCTAAAGCGGTTTTTCCATCTAAACTGGCTGCCAATTTGAGTGTGACAAACGGGCGTTTGCGCTGAATGCGTGATAAAAAACCACGATTAAGCGCGGCAGCTTCGATGGCCAATAATCCCGCTTGGGCTTGAATGCCAGCATCCTGTAAACGTTGTAAGCCTTGACCTGCTACTTGTGGGTTTGGGTCGACCATTGCGCACACCACTCGTGCGACGCCTGCTTGTATTAAAGCATTGGCGCAAGGTGGCGTTTTGCCGGTGTGGCTACACGGTTCTAAAGTCACATAAGCTGTGGCACCTTGAGCCAAATGCGCAGCTTGTCGCAACGCATGGACTTCTGCATGCGGGCCGCCTGCAATGACATGAAAACCTTCACCGACAATATGCTGGCCTTGGGTAATCACGCAACCAACTTTAGGGTTGGGGCTGGTGGTATTGCCCACGCTGGCCGCCAAATACAGCGCACGCTGCATCATGGCGGTGTCAAAATCAGAAAAACTCATAGACATTATTGAACGCTGATATTTTGAATCATGCCAGCCAAAGCTTCAGGATTTTGTGTGGTACTGATGGCACAAACAGAGTAAATATTTTGCTGATGTACCGCTTGGCAAGCCTGATTAACGGCATTGTCACCAACGGTTTCACTGAATTGGTATGCCAATTTATTGTTTTGAACCGAGCCTACCACCACTTGTTGCAGTTTGGCATCGGCTTTAACGGAGTCGCTCAATTTGGCCAAATACGTATTGGCATCTGCTTTGGCTGCGCCTAAATCTGCTGCATAAATCAAAACATCATTGCTGGTGTCGTTTTGTAATAACAATAATTGCTCAGTAGGAATGTCGCTGATTAACTGATTTGCTTGGGCCAATTGGTCGGTAAATTGACCTGTGGTTTCAAGGCTTAATTTGCCATTGGCCGAGGTCAATTTTTGGACAGCTGCGGTTGCAGTTGGCGCGGTGGCAGATGCAGTTGGTGTTGCTGCTGGGATGTCACCGACAGAAGATTGTGTCTGTTGATTACAAGCTGCCAACATAACCAAACTCAAAGCGCTGATGCCTAAGGCGTGAAGGTATTTCATTGTTTTCCTTTTAATGAATGCTCAATCATTGTGATGGGGTTTCGGCTGTGTCAGTCTGGCAATGGTTTGCGTAAATTCTGACACATCGTTAAAGCTGCGATAAACCGAAGCGAAACGTACGAACGCTACTTCATCCATTTGGCTCAATTGGTTCATGACCAATTCGCCCACTTGTTGGCTGGTGATATCACGCTCGCCATATTGTTGGATGGTTTGCTTAATGGCCAAAATGGCTTCTTCGATTTGGTCTTGGTTGATGGGTCTTTTATGCAAAGCACGGGTCATGCTTGTGCGCAATTTGGTTTCATCAAAAACAACACGTTCGCCTCGTGCTTTGATGACTTGTGGCATGCGAATTTCTGCGGTTTCGTATGTGTTGAAACGGCGATCACATGCATTGCAACGACGACGACGGCGAACGCTGTGGTTGTCATTGACCAAACGAGAATCGATCACTTGCGTTTCCAAATGATGGCAATAAGGGCAGCGCATTTAAAAGCGTCCTGTAAGCAAGGGTTCAATCATATTTGGTTTTCGTCACTTCTTGAATGGGTTGGGCTTCGGCAATGGTTTCATTGGCATCAGCATGGTCTTGTTCATCAGCGGTTAATTCAGGTTGTAACAGCTCTGCTTTGGGATGATACTGAAATTTAGCATAAACTGGAAAGTGGTCGGAACCCACATTGCTTAAAAGCTGTAAATTTTTAATGAAAAAATCATTGCTCACGAACATGTGGTCTAGTGGCCAGCGCAAAAACCAATATTGGGCATGAAAGGTGTTGTAAAGCCCTCGTCCTACCCGTGGATCTAAGAGACCGCTTATTTTTTGAAACAAGCGGGTGGTGTGCGACCACGCCACATCGTTTAAATCGCCAAACACAATCACAGTTTCATCGGTTTGATCGATTTCTTTGCCCGCTAACAATAATTCGGCATCACGTGGCGTAGACACATCACTTTCGCCCGGAGCAGGCGGCTCGGGATGCAAACAATAAATCTTCATGCTTTCGCCCGAGCGCAAAACCACTTTAGAAACAATAGAAGGAATGTCTTCTTTGACCCAATAGCGTATCTCGGTATCAGACAATTCTAAGTGGCTATACAAATGCATGCCGTATAAATTATCCAAAGGCACTTTGACGGTATAAGGATAGTCTTTTTCCAAAACTTGTAATTGTTGCTCCCACCATAAATCGCTTTCTAGCGTTAACAATAAATCGGGCTGATATTGTTGTACCAGTGCAATGACTTTGTCTGCTTGGTGGTTGGGTGTTAAGACATTCACATTTAAAATGGAAATCGTGCGCTCATCATCAGGACTCAAATCCGACAAAACTTGTTTAGGATGCCAAGGGCTATAAGCGCTGATTTTGTAAATTTGGTAAAGCAAACACAAGACATTAGCGGCCTGTAAAATGTGAATGATGATGCTTTGTTGTTGGAAAAACCAACTGATCAATAAGATGAAGCAACTTAAAAAGGCAATTTGCAAACGTGGAAAGTCAAACATGCGCACAGTCCAATGGCTGTTGCGAGATAAAGGCAAAACAGTCGCAATAATAGGTACGAGCAGCAATAATCCGAGCAGCCAATTCATGACATTCCTTTAATATTGAAGCAGTCATCCATCATAGATATGATTTAGGGTTTGTTGCTAGAAGATGAGCAACCTGCAGCGCCAACACTGCGAGCAATTTTAAGTCCTTCTTCGATATTTAAGTATTGTTTCGGTTCGGGTGCATCGCTGTAAATGACTTTGCCTTCTCGAAAACAAACCAATTCATTGACTGCCAATTGTTGCCATTTTTCATTGGTGGTTAATGGCAAAGTGGCAATCACTGCCACGCGATCGTTGGGCGTGGTGACGGCTGAGAAATCAATATTGATGTCATCATCTAACAATACCGCTTCACCAAATGGCGCTTGGCGCACAATGTAATGCAACAAAGTGGTGGCGTGCGCAAACATCATGTCGCCATTGGACATTAAAAAATTAAACAAGCCATAGTTGCGGATGTCTTTGACTAAAACATTGATATGGGCAGTCAGAGTTTGCTCGTCAGGTTTGGTATCAAAGGTTTGGCGCAATTGTTCCAAAATATGGCAAAAGGCTTTCTCAGAGTCGGTATTGCCTACAGGACGGTAATATTGTCCTACGGCAGGATGAAAATCTCGCAAATTGCCATTGTGGGCAAAAACCCAATATTCGCCCCACAATTCACGCATGAATGGATGGGTATTGGCCAAAGCGGTTTCGCCTTGTGTGGCTTTGCGAATGTGGGCGATGACGTTTTCAGATTTAATTTGGTAAGTTTTGATCAAATCGGCAACAGGTGAAGAGGCACTCGGTGCATCATCATGGTAAAGACGCACGCCTTTGCCTTCAAAAAAGGCAATGCCAAAACCATCGGCATGGCTATCGGTTAAACCACCGCGCAAACGGAAGCCTTCAAACGAAAAAACGATGTCTGTGGGCGTGTTACAATTCATTCCGAGTAATTGACACATGCGGTTTCCTTAGGGTGGTGATGGGTTGGAGCAAGGGTATATGGCTGATTATAACAATGGCTGTGCGCCTATCCAAATCTTGGCACTTGAAGTTGGTCTTACAGGCCGCATCTTATGAGCAGTTAATGATGAATTGAGGAAGTAAACATGAGCAATCAACGAACCCGTTTTATTTTGGATCAACAGCCTGTACGTGGCTTACATGTACAATTAGAGAGTGTTTGGCAGCATATTGTGGGTCAAAAAAACTATCCACAACCGATTTCCAAAGCTTTGGGTGAATTGCTAGCTGCAGGTTCATTGTTGGCTGCCAACTTGAAATTTGATGGTACGTTTATTTTGCAAGTGCAAGGTACGGGTGCGTTGAAATTATTGGTGGTGGAAGCGACCAGTGATAAAACTTGTCGTGGTACGGCGCGTTGGGATGAAAATCAAGAAATTGCAGAAGACGCGAGTTTGACTGATTTATTGGGTGAACAAGGTCAGTTTGTATTGACCTTACAACCACGTCAAGGTGAAATGTGGCAAGGCATTGTGGGCTTGCAAGGCGATAGCATTGCAGCAATGTTGGGCAATTATTTGGCTCAATCTGAGCAGCTAGATAGCCAATTGATTTTGGCAGCCGATGGCAATCGTGCTGTTGGTTTGATGGTACAACGCTTACCAGGTGAAGAGTTAGAGCGTGAAGATTGGAAATACATCGAATCTTTATTGCATACGGTTGGGAATGAAGAATTGCTCACTACCGATGCGCATACTTTGTTATATCGCTTGTTCCATGAACAAGAAGTGCGTGTGTTTGAAGCCGATGAAGTGGAATTTGCTTGCACTTGTTCACATGAAAAAGTTGGTAATATGTTGTTGCTGTTAGGTGGTCAGGAAATTGGTCAAGTATTGCTAGAGCAAGGTAGCGTGGAAATTGCATGTGATTTTTGTCAGCAAAAATATGTGTTTGATGAAGAAGATGTGACGGATTTGTTTGGGGTGAATGTAGTGGAAGCAGTACGTCATGAGCCAAAGCAATAAGCAATGATATTCATACGTCTGCCATATGTGGCAGACGTTTTTTTTGAGAGGGCAAATTTTGAAAATATTGACGACAGGCGGTATGGGCTATATTGGCTCACACACAGTGATTGCTTTGTTGGAATCTGGTCATGAAGTGGTTATTCTAGACAATTTAAGCAATGCCAATATTGAAGTGTTGGCTCGTTTGAAAAAAATTACAGGCCGCGATGTCCCTTTTATTGAAGGCGATGTGCGCAACCGTGAATTGTTGGCACAGACTTTGGCACGTTATGGCTTTGATGCGGTCATTCACTTTGCAGGCTTAAAAGCTGTTGGTGAGAGCGTGGCTGAGCCGATGAAGTATTATGATAACAATGTCAATGGCTCATTGATTTTGATGCAAGAAATGGCCAAAGCGGGCGTATTCCAACTGGTTTTCAGTTCATCGGCAACGGTGTATGGTGACTCTAAAGTCGTGCCTTTGACCGAAAGCGCGGAAGCTGGAAAAACCACCAATCCATATGGCGCGAGTAAGTATATGGTTGAATGTATGATGCGTGACATTGCTCAAGCAGATGAGCGTTGGAGTATGGTGGTTTTACGCTATTTCAATCCTGTGGGTGCACATGAAAGCGGTTTGATTGGTGAAGCACCCAATGGCACTCCAAACAATTTATTGCCATATATTTGCCAAGTAGCGGTCGGTAAGCGTGAGTTTTTATCCGTATTTGGTGGCGATTATCCCACACCAGATGGTACGGGTGTGCGAGATTATATCCATGTGACCGATTTGGCAGATGGTCATGTGAAAGCGGTACAAACCCATCAACATGGTGGTGGTTTCCATATATATAACTTGGGTACCGGTATTGGTTATTCGGTATTGGAAATGGTCAAAGCTTTAGAACAGGCGGCACAAGTGAAAGTAGGATACCAAATTGTGCCTAGACGACCGGGTGATATTGCGGTGTGTTATGCTGATGCAACTTTGGCCAAACAAATTTTAGGCTGGCAAGCGCAGTGTGGTTTGGAAAAAATGATGCAAGATTCTTGGCGTTGGCAAAGCCAAAATCCCAATGGTTATGATGTGTAATGTGATATCCATATTTAAAAAGCCACTTGATGAGTGGCTTTTTATTTAAGCTGCCGCTTTGTAAAAACGCAGCGTCACGCACACACCGTCCTGTAAATTGAATAATTTGGCTTCACCTTGGTGGCGTTGCATCACTTCTTGTACCAAGGTCAAGCCGATGCCTGTACCACGATTGCCACTGCTGCGTGCCAACGAAAAATAGCGGTCAAATACTTTTTCCAAGGCAAATTCATCTACTTGAGGGCCTTGGTTGCTGATGTGCAATAACCAATCCTTGCCCACATTTTCGCCCCAGATTTTCACCACGCCTTCGGTGTGTGAAAAGTCCAAAGCATTGTCCAAAACATTGCCTATGGCTTGCTCTAGCCAAAAGACATCACCTTGTAGTTTGGGTGTTAAAACGCCCTCCATTTGCAAAACAATGTTTTTGCTTTGTGCCATATTTTGGCGCTGTTGTATGACGCTGTGTAAGAGTTGCGGCATATCTATGGTTTCTTGCTTGGTCAGCAATTGGCTTTTTTCCAAACGCATCAACAACAGCATCCGTTCAATCAATAAATGCAATTTGTCTGCTTGAGCGACTAAGTTGCCTGCGAAATATTGTTGGTCTTCCAAAGGCAACGGGTCTTGTAAAATTTCGGCACCTGCACGAATGCCAGCCAAAGGGCTTTTAAGCTCATGGGTCAAGGTACTGACATAATGTTCGACATAAGCTTGATCTTCCAATTGCGTGCGCATATTGGCAATGGCTTCTGTTAAATCGGTCAATTCTTTGGACAGATAAAATTTTGGTCTTTGACTGGTTGGCGCCAATGCCAATGCAAAGCGTCTGACTTGGTTGATATTGTGACTGAGCCACCAAGACAAAAAACCTGCCAAAATCCAACCAATGAACAAATACCACATGGCCAATTGCCACATTTCTTGTTCGGCAGTCATTAGAAATGGCTCAATGCTGGTATTGGGTTTGCCCAAGCTGACCACCCCAATCAATTCACCTTTGTAAATAATAGGTGCCGCGACATACATCACTGACAAACGGCTTTGGTCTTGCGCTGCATCTAGGCTAGAACGTGCACCATAACGACCACGCAGCGTTAAATACACATCGTTCCAACGTGAAAAATCTTCACCTTTGAATTTGCCCAATGAATCATATAAAACAATGCCTTTTTCATCGGTAATATACATGCGTTGCTGTACGGCAGCTTTGTCTATAGACCAAATTTTGCCGCTGATTTCCCGTTCCATGACGGTTTGCATACGTTCGTCAAAGGCTTTGCTTTTGACATGACCGCTGGCGACATCTCGTGCAATCAAGGCTGAAATTACATTGGCATTGTCAGCCAAAATGTCTTCCATGACTTTGCGGGTGTTGGGTTTGATTTGTTCTTGAAACTGTTGCACCAACAACAAGCCGCCACATACCAATAAAATGGTGAATAGCAGCCAAATGCGTAGAAAAATCGGCATCAATGTCTCAATTCGTAACCCAAACCACGATGGGTGACAATGGTTTGGTCGGCATCGACAGTTTTGAGTTTTTGACGCAAAGTCTTGATGTGGGTATCGACAGTGCGCAATAAGCTGTGATCGGGATGAGCCCAAGCGGCCTGCATCAATTGCTCACGACTTAAAACCCAATTGGGACGGCGCAAAAATGCCACTAATAAATTCAATTCATTGCGTGTTAAAGACAAGGCTTGACCATTGAAGCTCACTTGTTGGCGTGCAGCTTGGTAATGCCAAGGATGCAAAGACACATCATCAGGATGTACGGGTACGGCCAATATTTCGGTATGAACAGAATCAGTGGCATGAGTGGTCGGTGAGGTTTGTGTGCGTCGCAAAATGGCCTTGATGCGTGAAATCAATTCACGCGGGCTGAAAGGCTTGGCGCAATAATCATCTGCACCAATTTCTAAGCCGATGATGCGCTCGATTTCTTCGGTACGTGCCGTCAAAAACAGTAAGGGCGTATTGTTGGTTTTGCGTATTTTTCGGCACAGCTCAAAACCATCCATGTCGGGTAAGCCCACATCCAAAATCATGAAATCCACTTGATGTTCCGATAAATATTCCAAAGCCAAACCAGCTTTGGCACACCAAATGACTTCCCAATTTTCACGCTTCAAAGCATAGCTCAAAGGTTCGGCGATGGCGGCATCGTCTTCTACCAATAAAATCGCTGTCATGGTTGCAAACTTCATCCATTTTTGAAAAAAAGTGACTTCGCATAGACTTCTCTATGCAATGGATTGCTACTCTAGCATAGATTTAAATACAGATTCAAAACTTTGCTTTATTTCTGTATTGACAGAAATTTTGAAAAAAATTATGATGGCTCAAACGATAGGAGAGATGACATGGTTTTGACATCGGTGGCTGAGAGATTTGTGTTGCATTGGGGCGAGATGGGCACCAAGTGGGGGGTAAACCGCACCGTGGCACAAATTCATGCTTTGTTGTTTATTGCAGGCCGCCCAATGGCTGCAGATGAGATTTGCGAGACTTTGGGTGTTGCTCGTTCTAATGTCAGCAACAGCATCAAAGAATTGCAAGGTTGGCGTTTGGTGACAGTGGTGCATCAATTGGGTGACCGTCGTGATCATTTTGAAACCCAAGGTGATGTGTGGGAGTTGTTGCGCATTGTGGCTGCAGAACGACAACGCCGTGAGATTGAGCCAACCGAGCGTTTTTTGGCCGAATTGATGGCAACGCCTGAATTTGCCAAACAAGACAAAGCTGTGCAGCAACGCATACACCAAACCCATGATTTGGTGTCTACTTTGACTGCATGGACGAGCCAAATGTTGAAAGTATCGACGGCTACTTTGGTGAGATTGTTGAAATTGGGTAGCAGCATTCAGAAGTTTTTGAAGTAGGTTTGATTGAGGCTGTGTCGTGTAGATGCAGCCTTTTATGGGGTGATTTATTTCTCTTAAAACAGAAATAACAGGAATTTATAAATGAATATTTTGATTTTAGGTGCTCATGGCTTATTGGGAAAGGCTTTTGTAGATTGCCAAACATTCAATGTTAATTGCTTGTCACCATCATCCTCACAATTGAATCTCTTGCGTCCTGAAACGTGGCGACCATGGTTGTGTCAAGCCGATGTCATTGTCAATGCGGTTGGCTTGATGGCGCCAGATGCAGGGCAAATGTGGGCGTTGCAATACCATGCGTTGAAAGCATTTTTGGAACAAGCATGGATTTATGGTCGATTGCGTTATGTTTTGAATGTATCGGCTTGGGGCGCGGATGTGGCATCTGAAACGGCTTTTTTGCGCAGCAAAGGCTTTTGGGATGCTTATTTATTGCAGCAAAACCAAGCGGTAGGCATTGTGCGACCTTCGTTGGTGTTTGCCCAAAAAGGTGTGAGCAGCCGCGGTTTACTGACATTGGCCAAGCAGCGTTGGCGCGTGTTGCCGCAAGTGGCGTGGCGTCCTGTATTGCAACCTGTGGCTTTGCGCGATGTGGTACAAGCGATGCAAACCATGTTGCAACAACATTACCAAGGCTGCGTGAATGCGGTGGGCGGGCAAGTATTGAGTTTGGTCGATTATTTAGCGTATATGCGTTTGTATTATTGGCAGCGTCCTGAAGGGCGCAATTGGGCTGTGGTAGATGCGAGGATGATGAAAATATTGCAAGCAGGGCGGTATTTGCGGCTGCCGAATTTTTTGCAAGCAGATGCGATACGCATGTTGCAAGAAACCCATGTTGCTGAGGGTGAGGCATTTGCACAATTGCTGTTGCGCACGCCTCAATGTCCACAACAATTTTTACAGGACGCTTTACATGAACGGTTTTAAAGCGATGGCTTGGTCGTTGGTGGTGTTGTGGTGGTGCAGTGGTTTGTTGCCGTTGATGTTCGCTCGAGCGGAATCTTTGCAATTATTGGCCGATGTGGGTATTGCACTGGCATGGCAGTGGCCGTTGTTGGTGGCCGCTGCGGTGGTGGATGTGGTTTTAGGAGTCTGGATAGTATGGCGGCCCAGCCGTTTGATGTGGTTGTTGCAAGCGGTGTTGGTAGCATTTTACAGCGTGGTCATTGCCCTGTATTTGCCACAACAATGGTTGCATCCGTTTGGGCCATTGGTCAAAAACTTGCCCATTATGGCGATGTTATGGTGTTTGTGGCAGCATGAAACAAGGATGGTGTGACATGGGTGAATATTATTTGTGGGTGAAGGCTTTGCACATTTTGTCATCGGTGGTGATGGTGGGAACGGGTTTTGGTACGGCATTTTATCTGTTTTGGACCAATCGCAGCGACTCGATTGCCGCGCAAGCTGTGGTCAGCCATTGGGTTGCCAAAGCCGATTGGTGGCTGACCATGCCTGCGGTGATTTTTCAGCCTTTGTCAGGCTTATGGCTGATGCAGGCAGCGGGTTGGGCTTATGATGCTAAATGGTTGTTGTGGACGTTTGGCTTGTATGTTTTGGCGGGTTTGTGTTGGTTGCCTGTGGTGTGGCTGCAATTGCAAATGCGCGATATGGCCAAGCAAGCTTATGCTCAAAAGCAAGACCATTTGCCGCCACGCTATTGGCGTTATGCGCGTTATTGGGAATGGTTGGGTTATCCTGCGTTTACGGCAATGATGGCAGTGTATTTTTTGATGGTATTGAAACCGATGTAATCAACAAGTATGAAGCGTCCTGTAAAAGTTTACAGGACGCTTCATATCGTTACAGAGAAATGTTCAACACAAGCCGAAACGGTCGATGAGTTTGCCCAATTCAATCAAACGTCCGTGGAAAAAATGACCTGCTTGTGGCATGACGATTGTGCTGATGCCTTGCGCTTGTCCCCAAACAAAAGAGTCTTCCAACGCCACCACATCGTCGGCATTGCCATGAATGATGATGGTACGCTCAGGATGTGGCACAGGCGCGGCATGATTTGCATATTTCATCACCGCAGGCGCAAGCAAAATCAAATGGTCGATGTTCAAATGTTGTGCGCTATTGGCGGACACAAAGCCACCGAACGAAAAACCTGCGACGGTCAATTTGGGACAATCAGTGTGTTGCGCTTGGGCAAAATGCGCCACCGCCACCACATCCATGATTTCGCCCACCCCAAAGTCATGCACACCTTCGCTATTGCCCACGCCACGCAAATTGGGCAAATAACAATGCCAGCCTTGGCGACTCAAAGATTTGGCAACGGTTTGAATCACTTTGTTGGTATGGGTGCCGCCTTGGGTTGGGTTGGGGTGGTTGATGACAGCCACGCCGACAGCTTGACCTTGAGCGGGCATGTAAATGGTTTCTAAGCGGCCTGTAGGGCCATTGATCCAAACAATTTCAGGAAGTTTTAACATGGTTTTATTTCAATAACAAACGGGTCACAGGTTGTTGGTTTTGCAAATCAGATTCGACAATTTCTTTCAAATCGTCTTCATTGTGATAAGCATACCAACGCGCTTCAGGGTAAATCACCAGCAACGGACCTTCTTCACAGCGACCCAAGCAACTGCTTTGGGTCACGCGCACTTTGCCGATGCCGTGAATTTGCGCTTTCATGCTTTCGTTTTTAATGACTCCTGCGGCTTGTTTGCCGACATTGTTGTCACCACAAGACTTGCGGCAAGCATCGTTACGGCTATTGGTGCACACAAAAACGTGGCGTTCAAAATAAGACATCTTCCATCCTTTTACAGGACGCTTGCTTTAAGCAGGCGTGAATTGCAAGACTTTGCCATTGTGTTGATGGCGAGATTTCAATGAAGTGAGCATTTGCAAAAACTCCAAACCGTATTGGCTTTCCAGTGCCTCTGCCCGTTTTTTCAATTTGTCCAAATTCATTTCAGGCGCTTGCTTGAAAGCGAACACCGCAATATTGCCATGGGTTTGTGCTGGAACGAGCAAGACTCGGTCTTCAAACACGATGCGCAGTTTTTCGACAAACAAATCAAAACGCTTGTCACCTTGCCACCAGTTTGTGACAAAAATACCGTCGTTGCTTAACGCTGTACGACAATCTTCAAAAAACGGTACATCGACAAATGCATCAATGATTTGTTCACCATCAAAACCATCGACCAAAATCACATCGGTGCCGCCACGCATGGTTTTGATGTAATCAGCGCCATCGGCTTCGATGATTTCGAAGGTGTCGCTTTCTTCAGGAATGTCGAACATGGATTGCGCAATGGCAATCACTTGAGGATGAATGTCGACCACAGTTTGCATGGTTTGCGGGCAATATTCGGCAATCCAACGGGCAAACGAGCCGCCACCCAAGCCGATTTGGGTGATGTGACGGGGCGCATCACGAAACAACAACCACGCCATCATGGCACGGCTATATGACAATACCAATTGGCTTGGGTTGTCCAAATTCATCGAGCTTTGAATGGTCGGACTACCCAAATGCAAAGAGCGAATGTTGTTTTCTTCAGAAATGCCCACTTCAGGCAATTCAAATTGTTGCGCCCGTAAGCGCTGATACGGGTGACGGGTCATGTGTGTGTTTTTTCGATGCAATAAAGCTTGAATTTTAACATAAAGCACAGTTTAAATTGTGGCTGTGCATGGCGTTTTGATGATGGATGCCGTGTGAACACTGCGTTGGTTTTTAGTTTTGTGGTACGGCCACGCGTGGCGGAAATTGATAATGGCTTTGTTGCCAATGGTAAAGCTGTTGGTAATCTTGATTTAAGGCCGCATATTGGCATTGTACCAATTGCAAGCGCAAAGCCAGATTGGGAGAGGCTGGATTGGCGCAAGCTTTGAAACGCAATTGGCGCAAAGCTTGAAAATGGGTGCGAGCGGCTGCATAAGCGGCATCGGTTTTCTGTTGCTCTAAAATAGTGGTTTCAGCGGTGGCATAGACCCGATTCAAACGGGCACGATCTTGCTGCAATCGTGCCAATTCTTGAGATGATTCGCTGATGGTATGGGTTTGGCAAGCGCTCAAACCCAATACACTCAAACAGATTAAAGCGCTTAATCGCATCCTTGTGGTTCCGAAATTTTGCTGCGGCTGTCTAAAATGCTGATGACTTTGCTCGGTGCTTTGAATTCTTCTTTGTCAAAAGCAGTGTCCCCACCATGAGGCAATTCTTGACCACGCTGTAAGCCTTTAAAATCAAACAATTCAGGGTCGGCCAAATGTGACGGTACCACGTTTTGCAAGGCGCTGAACATTGATTCTATGCGTCCTGGAAAACGTTTGTCCCAATCTTCCAACATTTCTTTGACCACTTGGCGTTGTAAATTCGGTTGTGAGCCACACAAATTACACGGAATGATTGGAAACTCGCGAATTTGTGCGAAACGCACCAAATCTTTTTCTTTCACATACGCCAAAGGACGGATAACGATGTGTTCGCCATTGTCCGATACCAATTTAGGTGGCATGGCTTTGAGTTTGCCGCCAAAGAACATGTTCAAGAACATGGTTTCTAAGATGTCATCACGGTGATGACCCAAAGCGATTTTGGTGCAGCCCAATTCTTTGGCGACACGGTACAAAATGCCACGGCGCAAACGGCTGCACAAAGCGCAAGTGGTTTTGCCTTCAGGCACCACGCGCTTGACGACGCTGTAAGTGTCTTCTTCGATGATGTGGTATTCAATGCCCAAGCCTTCTAAGTATTCAGGCAAGATGTGGGTTGGAAAGCCTGGTTGTTTTTGGTCTAAATTGACCGCCACCAATTCAAAATCAATCGGCGCTGATTTTTTCAAGCCCATCAAAATATCGAGCATGGCATAAGAGTCTTTGCCACCTGACAAACACACCATGATTTTATCGCCTTGTTCAATCATGCCAAAGTCGTTAATGGCATCACCAACAGCGTGGCGCAAACGCTTCATCAGTTTATTGGCTTCTAGTTCGGCTTTGGTTTTTTCAGACATAATTCAGACAAGACTTAATAAGTAGATAAAGGGCAAGGATTATACGCTAAAAATAAAGTTGGCATGGAATTAAAGTTTTTAAGTGTTTGTAATTGTTTGGGCAAATGTCTTGATGATGCAAACATCATCTTGTTTTCAAGATTTAGGCATATTTAGGGAAACGAACCAATACACGCAATTGACAGTCGGATAGTCACAATGGCATTGGAAACATGCCAAGTTAATGATTGAAATTGGTTTGAAAAAGGTATGAATATGGCGACTGAACATATGCAACACAATCCCATGTGGACTTTGGCAGTGCCTGCTGTGGGGGCTGCGGTTTTATTGTTGTCTTGGTTGGTATCGGGTTTCCCATTGATGACGTTGTTGTTGAGTTTGGGCTTGGTCGGTGGCGTGGTGGCAGCAGTACACCATGCTGAAGTGATTGCCCACAAAGTTGGTGAGCCATTTGGCACTTTGGTTTTGGCTTTGTCGGTGACGATTATCGAAGTGGCTTTGATTGTGTCGATGATGTTGTCAGGTGGTGACAATGCGATGGGTTTGGCACGCGACACTATTTTTGCGGCGGTGATGATTATTGTGAATGGCATTATTGGTGCCAGTTTGCTCATAGGCGGCCTGAAACACCATACACAAGATTACAGTTTGGAAGGCGTGACCGCTTCGTTGGGAACGATGACGGTGATTGTGGTGATGGCGTTGATTTTGCCCAATTATGCAACTTCTGAAGCTGGAACCGTTTATTCGACCAAACAATTGATTTTTGTGGCGCTGATGACTTTGGTTTTGTTTGCTGCGTTTACTTTTTTTCAAACCATGCGCCACCGCGATTATTTTTTAGTGGTTAGCAAAGAGGGCGATGTTATGTATGTGGATGACATCGAGCCGCCGAGCATGAAAGAAGTATGGACGAGTTTTGGTATGTTGTTGTTGTCTTTGGTGGTGGTGGTTTTGAGTGCGAAAAGCATTTCGCCAACGCTGGAAGCATTTTTGGGCAAAATGGGGGCGCCGTTGGCCACTTTAGGCATTGTGATTGCGGCGATTGTATTAATGCCTGAGTTTGGTGCAGCGATGCGCGCGGCGCGCGCCAATCGTTTGCAAGCGAGTTTGAATTTGGCAATCGGTTCCGCCATTGCCAGCATCGGCTTGACCATTCCTGTGGTGGCGTTGTTGTCGGTGTTTATGGGTTGGCCGCTAGAATTGGGCTTGGATACCAAATCGATTACATTATTGACCTTGTCTTTGTTTGTGGTCACCATTTCCTTGCGTACAGGACGTACCACAATTTTGCCGGGCATTGTGCATTTGTGTATTTTTGTGGCGTATTTGTTTTTCAGTTTTGTACCTTAAACAGGTTAACAAAAAGCGTCCTGTAAATGTTTACAGGACGCTTTGGTTTGGTTTTAAGCCATTTTAATACAGTGTTTTGCCATCAATGTTGGCATATTCTTGGAACAATTCCAAACAAGCTTCACGCTCGTGTTCTTGCAATAATTTGGCCTTGCCTTCAGGCGTGGCGATGCGATAAAACACTTCGTCACGAAAACCGATTTGATCGGTATCTTGAATATTGCAGCCATAATACACTTGTCCAATATTCGCCCACAAAATCGCACCCAAACACATCGGGCAAGGCTCGGCAGTGGTATACAGCTCCGCACCGCTCAAATCGTGCGTCCCCAAATTTTTGCATGCATCCCGAATGGCCATCACTTCGCCATGACAAGTCGGATCGTTTTGCTTTAATACTTCATTGTGACCGCTGCCAATGATTTCACCATTTTTGACAATCACACAGCCAAACGGACCACCGTGACCTGCGTGAATGCCTTGTTGCGCCTCGCTAATGGCTTGTTGCATGTAATCTTTGTTCACTTTGAACCCATCTTTCTCAATTCATTACCAACAGATGATGCCAAACTTGGCAAGTTAGAACAAGTAAACCTTATCGGGGTTTTATTTCAGGACGCTTGTAAACTCGGTTACAATCAATTTCTTTATGTCAACGGTTTAGGCTTCATGGCTCAGTTGGAAACTTGGATAGGACTACGCTATTTGCGCGCGAAAAAGCGCAATGGTTTCGTGTCGTTCATTTCACTCATTTCGGTAGCAGGCATCGCTTTAGGTGTGATGGCTTTGATTGTGGTGTTGTCGGTGATGAATGGCTTTCAAAAAGAAATTCGTGGGCAATTGTTATCGGTTGCACCACATATGGAAATTGGTTATTTCGATGAAGGTGGCGGCAGACCTTGGCAAGATTTGCAAACCATGGTCAAAAACAATCCTGCTGTCGTCGCTTCAGCTCCTTATGTTGCCGACCAAGCGTTGCTTGCCAATTCAGGCGAAATGCGTGGCGTGCAATTGCGAGGGGTTGATCCTGCGCAAGAAAGCGCGGTGGTAGATTACGCCAAGAATGTGGAAGGCGGTCAATTGGCGGATTTGCGTGAGGGCGAATTCAACATTATTTTGGGCAAAGATTTGGCGATGTTGCTGGGCGTGATGGTGGGTGAAAAAGTGACTGTGATTACGCCTGAAGGCAATGTCACGCCTGCAGGTGTCACGCCACGCTTGAAACAATTCAATGTGGTTGGTGTGGTACAAACCAAAATGTTTGAAGTGGATTCGACTTTGGCGATGGTCAATTTACAGGACGCTCAAGTGTTGTATCGCATGGGTGATGCGGTCAGTGGTGTGCGTTTGAAGCTGGCAGATCCTGCTACTGCGCCTGAGCAACTGGACACCATCATTCCTGTTGCGGAACAAAATATGGTGTGGGCGCGCGATTGGACGTATCAAAACCGCAGTTATTTTGAAGCGGTAGAGTTGGAAAAGAAAATGATGACCATCATTTTGAGCTGTATTGTGATTGTGGCCGCGTTCAATTTGGTGTCGTCTTTGGTGATGGCGGTCAATGAAAAACAAGCCGACATTGCTATTTTACGCACTTTGGGTATGTCGCCTGCATCCATTATGAAAATTTTCATGGTGCAAGGGGCGATTGCAGGCTTTTTTGGAACGCTCTTTGGCGTGGTCGGTGGCGTGGTTATTGGTTTGAATATTGGCAAAATGGTGCATTTTTACGAACAACTGACAGGCACCCGTTTGATCAATGCGCAAACTTATTTTATTGATTACTTGCCTAGCGATGTGCGTATGAGCGATGTGTTGATTATTGTGGCGATTTCTTTGTTGATGTCTTTCTTGGCGACTTTATACCCAAGCTGGTCGGCAGCACGCACCCAACCTGCGGAGGCTTTGCGCTATGAATGATGAAACCGTATTGTTGTGTCAAAACGTGGCGCGCACCTATCAAGATGGCAAACTCAAAGTTGATGTGATTCACGAATTGAATTTGCAAGTGCAAGCGGGCGAGAGTGTCAGCATTGTCGGCGCTTCAGGCAGTGGCAAATCGACTTTGTTGCATTTGTTGGGCGGCTTGGATGAGCCTTCTAGCGGCAGTGTGACTTTGATGGGCAAGCAATTGAGCGGCCTGAATCAAAAAGAATTGGGTTTGTTGCGCAATCAGTATTTGGGTTTTGTGTATCAGTTTCACCATTTGCTCAATGAGTTTTCCGCATTGGAAAACGTGATGATGCCACTGCTCATTGGCAAAGTTTCCAAAGCCGAAGCCACTGAGCGTGCGACACAAATGTTGGAAAAAGTCGGTTTGAAAGAACGTTTGTTGCATCGCCCTGCTGAGTTGTCAGGTGGCGAAAGGCAACGTGCGGCGATTGCGCGGGCTTTGGTGACCCGTCCCAAATGTTTGCTTGCCGATGAACCGACAGGCAATTTAGACCGTAAAAATGCGCAAGTGATTTTGGATTTGATGCTGGATTTGCAAAGCGAATTGGGAACGGCTTTGGTGGTGGTGACGCATGATGAAGAATTGGCCAATCGTTTTGACCGTGTTTTGATGATGCGTGAAGGGCAGTTAATGCCGTTTGCCATGCAAAAATAGTCTGTGAAGAGCAATCGTAAGGGGGCAATATGGAGCAAGTAGCACAGTTTCAAGCGCAGTCGACTTATCAAAATTTGCGCAAATACGCGCCAGAAGCGGCAGACATTGTACAGCCGTGGTTGGAGCGTTTGTTTGTGGCATTTCACGATGGCGATTCTTGCATTGTTTTGCCCAAACACGAGCGTTCTCGTTTACAGGACGCTGCTCCCATCGTGGGTGAAGCGCACAAAATGGATGGTGTTTACCAAGCATCTACGCCCTTGGTGGCATTTGCTCAAGGTCAATTGGCTTTGGGGCGGGTGTGGCAATTGGAGGCGGAGATTGCGCAACATTTGCAACGCTTGAGTCGCACTATCATTCCAACACAGTCTTTGGCGGATTTGCTAAACCGTTTGTTTGATGAGCCTAGTAGTTGGCAACAAAAACAAGCTGCGGCTTTGGCATGTTTGAACCAATTGGCGATTATTACAGGCGGCCCGGGCACAGGCAAAACCACCACGGTTGCCAAGCTTTTGTGTTTGTTGTCCGATGGCAAGGTGGAACAGCCACGCATTGCTTTGGCAGCGCCCACAGGTAAAGCGGCGGCACGCATGACCGAGTCTTTGCGTGGTAGTTTGCAACGATTGCAAGACCATGCACTGATTTCTGCGGCTACTGCGCAAAATTTGCTCAATTTAGAAGGCAAAACCTTGCACCGTTTGCTAGGAATGATGCCGCCTAAAATGTTGCCGCGCTACCATGCCAAACACACTTTGCCTTATGACATTATTGTGATTGATGAAACATCGATGTTAGACAGTTCGATGTTGCGCCATTTATTGGCTGCTGTTGATAATGACACCCGCCTGATTTTACTAGGTGATGCCGATCAATTGCCACCTGTGGGCATGGGGGATTTGTTGTCATTATTGCCAGCTAAGACGCAAGTGTTGCCTGAGCAAAAAGCCTTATTGGATGCATGGGGTTTACAGGTCGATTGGGACAGTGCTGACGAGGTGCCTATGTTGGCAGCACAAACTGCCCGTTTGAATATCAGCCACCGTTTCAAAGCCGATAGCGGCATCGGGCAATTGGCAGGAGCTGTGTTGCGGCAAGAGGGTGAGCGTTTGCAAGATTTGTTTGAACAATTTGCCGATATTGAGATGCGTCCTGTACCTGAATACACTCGTATGTTGGCATGGCATTTGTGGCTGGCACAGCAAGAATATTGGCATGCCGTCGACGATGGCAATGCTGCTGCGGTATTTGCGGTTTGGCTCAAGCGCATGGTTTTGACGGTGCGTCGTCATGATGCTGAACAAATCAATTTGGCCTTGCGTGAGATTTTGAAACAGCAAAATCGTTGGGATGAATCGCATGGTTTTTGGTATCACGGTCAAGCGATTATGATTGTCCGTAACCACGCTGAAATGGGCTTGTTCAATGGCGATGTGGGCGTGGTATTGCGCGATGCAAAAGGCCGTTTGCAAGCGTATTTCCCAACTTTCGATGGCATGCGTGAAGTGGCATTAAGCCGTTTGCCGCAACACGAAGATGCTTTTGCAATGACGGTACACAAAAGCCAAGGCTCGGAATTTTCTGAAATATGGTTGTTGCCGCCATTGGGTGCTGCCGAACATGCCGAAGACTACGATTGTGCTTTGCTGTATACGGCCATTACCCGTGCGAAAAACAAATTGGTGTATTGGGGTGAAGTTGCCAGCTTACAGGCCGCTAGTGAGCGTGTGGTACACCGTCAAACCGTTTTGGCTTATTTATTAAGCCGTTCTTCACAACAGAAATCCGTTTTATGAATAAAGAAACAGACAATGTCGCACCTGTGCGCAATTACATCACACCGCAAGGTTGGCAGGCTTTGAAAGATGAGCTTTACCATTTGGTTCACAGAGAGCGTCCTGAAGTGACCAATGTGGTCAATTGGGCGGCCAGTAATGGTGATCGCAGTGAAAATGCCGACTATCAATATGGCAAACGCCGTCTGCGTGAGATAGACCGCCGCATTCGTTTTTTGACCAAACGCTTGGAAATTGCCGAAGTCGTTGATCCCGAAACCCGTGAAGCCACTGATCAAATTTTCTTTGGTGCGACGGTAACAATTTGGCGAGAAAGTGGTGAAGAACAAGTGGTGAAAATTGTCGGTATCGATGAAATTGATACGTCTAAAGGCAAAATTTCTTGGATTTCGCCTTTGGCCAAAGCATTGATTAAGGCGCGTGAAGGCGATGAAGTGCGCTTGCACATGCCTGATGGTTTGGAGTTGGTCGAAGTTGTTGCGGTTGTGTATCACAAAATAGAGTAAATATTTGATTTTATTGGTAAATGGCAAGAAGCAGAATATTGGAATTGCATATGCAATTCCAATTCTTTATTGCAAATTCAAATGCTTATTTGAAATAAGATTTTGTTTGTTGTGTTTGTTATTGTCCGTTTGCATTAACTTGTTATTGTTAATAAGTTTTATTTATTGGGAATCCGTATAGATATATCTCTAAAATATCATTAACTTAGTATGTTTATGAATAAGTTCCATTTATTAGTGTTAATTTTTTTAAAAATGGTATTGTATTTGCTTATATGCCCAACATAATTTTTATTTAATTAGCATTAATAAATTAGTGTTCGGATGGACACACAGCACAATTATCTTTTTTCAACTTGAATATGATGTTTTTCAGTTTTGGTTTGGTATGCATACTACATTTTATGCCAACTGATATAAGCATTTTAAATTACAGGTCGCTTGTCAATTATGAATAAAATCTACAAGGTTATTTGGAATGAGTCTTTAGAGACTTATGTTGCAGTTGCAGAAATCGAAAATAGTCACAGTTCTTCTTCACGTCGCACTCGTGTTCGAGCGCTTTTGAATACGATTGTGTTTACGCCAGTGATGAGCGTGATGGCCGTGGCGGTGGTTGGGACATTGACGACACCACAACAAGCACACGCTGCTTATGCTGCGGATGGCGGTGTTAATAATGGTGGTACTGTTGCGATTGGAGCAGGTGCGGTAGCCGACGGTACACGATCAATTGCGTTGGGTGGGGATGCCAAAACCAAAGGCACACATACGGTTAAAGTGAAGGGTGTAGATAAGGTCTACACCACTCCAGATGGTAACAATCAAGCGATTGCGATTGGTTATGAGTCTTATGCATATGGTTCACAAGCTGTGGGTTTGGGTGCCAATGTGCGTGCGGTGGGTAACTCATCGATTGCCATTGGCGGGGATGACTTGAACGCAGCAGCAGGTACTAGTAATAACAGTGACACAGCCAAGGCTTATAAAGATATTACTGGTGATAATTTGGTGCGTGCTTATGACGGTAAAACTGGAGCGACCAATCAGTATTTTGGTACTTCAGCAGGTCATGCCGCAGTGGCTATTGGTGTACAGGCCGGTTCAATGGGCGATTTGTCGACTGCGTTTGGTACACGTAGACAAGCGGATGGCTTGGCTGCAACCGCATTGGGCGTTGGTGCAACAGCGAATAAAGATGGCTCTATCGCATTGGGCGCAGGTAGTCAGACCTCAACAGATGCTGTCAAAGTGACACAAGCCGAAATTGGCGGCATTTTGTTTGATAACTTTACCGGAACCAACGCATTTGCCGGCACTATTTATGATACTGGACGTCAAGTTTCTATAGGTAGTGCAGGTAAAGAACGTCAAATCAAACATGTGGCCCCAGGACAACTGACACAAACCAGTACCGATGCTATTAATGGCAGTCAATTGTATGCAGTGGCTATGAAATTGAGCAATGTGAAAGATACGGCGGAAAAAGGCTGGTATGTGAATTCAGTCTTTGCTGGAGGAGCGCTCACAACCACGGGTCCGCAAAAAATGTCACCTGGAGATACTTTGACTTTTTCAGTGGGCGAAAATCTAGAATTGGATCAGATTAGAGGCACAATTGCTCTTCGTGTTGCAAAAAATGTGCAGTTTGACAGTGTAACTACTGGTGACAGCGTATTGAACAGTACGGGTTTGAATATTGCATCAAGTAAAGGCAATACAGTCAGCATTACCAATGATGGTATTAACCTAGGTAATCAAGTCATCAATGGTGTGTCTGAAGGCTTGGTTTCTGGTCAATCTAAGCAGGCGGTGAACGGCAGCCAGTTGTATGCAGCGAACCAAAACATTGCCAACAGTTTGGGTGGCAATGCGGGTGTGGATGCGACCACAGGTGCGTTGACAGCACCAAACTACCAAGTGACCAATGCTGTAGGCGATGCAGTGGTTTACACCGATGCAGCAGGCAACACTTTGGCGACGGCTGCGGGCAATGTGGGCGATGCATTGACGCAAATGAACACTTATGTGAATACAGGCTTTGACGTACAGCAAGCAGGTACGACCAAAGGCACTGTGACTCCGGGTGACAAAATCAACTTCGTCAATGGCACGTTGACCACAGCCAAAGTGACAACGGAAGCCAATGGCGTGACCGATATCACTTTTGATGTGAATGCCCAAAGCGTGGTGGATGCAGCGCAATTGCCAGTGGTGTATACCAATGCCAATGGCGATCGTGTGTACAAACAAAGTAACGGCGACTGGAACACCAAAGCAGATGGCACTGGTACGGTGGTGAATGCTGGTGATGTCATGGCATCTATGAGCAATGCCGATGGTCAAACGACTACGCCGATGGTATTGGGCAATGTGGCAGCCGGTGAGGTTTCAGGCAGCTCTACCGATGCAGTGAACGGCAGCCAGTTGTATGCCGCGAACCAAAACATTGCCAATAGCTTGGGTGGCAATGCTGGTGTGGATGCGACCACAGGTGCGTTGACAGCGCCAAACTACCAAGTGACCAATGCCGCAGGCGATGCAGTGGTTTACACCGATGCAGCAGGCAACACTTTGGCGACGGCTGCGGGCAATGTGGGCGATGCATTGACGCAAATGAACACTTATGTGAATACAGGCTTTGACGTGCAGCAAGCAGGTACGACCAAAGGCACTGTGACTCCGGGTGACAAAATCAACTTCGTCAATGGCACGTTGACCACAGCCAAAGTGACAACGGAAGCCAATGGCGTGACCGATATCACTTTTGATGTGAATGCCCAAAGCGTGGTGGATGCAGCGCAATTGCCAGTGGTGTACACCAATGCCAATGGCGACCGTGTGTACAAACAAAGCAATGGCGACTGGAACACTCAAGCAGACGGTTCAGGTAATGTAGTCAATGCTGGTAACGTGATGGCTTCTATGAGCAATGCCGATGGTCAAACGACTACACCGATGGTATTGGGCAATGTGGCTGCAGGTGAAGTTTCAGGCAGCTCTACCGATGCGGTGAACGGCAGCCAGTTGTATGCCGCGAACCAAAACATTGCCAATAGCTTGGGTGGCAATGCTGGTGTGGATGCGACCACAGGTGCGTTGACCGCACCAAACTACCAAGTGACCAATGCCGCAGGCGATGCAGTGGTTTACACCGATGCAGCAGGCAACACTTTGGCGACGGCTGCGGGCAATGTGGGCGATGCATTGACGCAAATGAACACTTATGTGAATACAGGCTTTGACGTACAGCAAGCGGGTACGACTAAAGGCACTGTGACTCCGGGTGACAAAATCAACTTCGTCAATGGCACGTTGACCACAGCCAAAGTGACAACGGAAGCCAATGGCGTGACCGATATCACTTTTGATGTGAATGCCCAAAGCGTGGTGGATGCAGCGCAATTGCCAGTGGTGTATACCAATGCCAATGGCGATCGTGTGTACAAACAAAGCAATGGCGACTGGAACACTCAAGCAGACGGTTCAGGTAATGTAGTCAATGCTGGTAACGTGATGGCTTCTATGAGCAATGCCGATGGTCAAACGACTACGCCGATGGTATTGGGCAATGTGGCAGCTGGTGTGATTTCAGGCAGCTCTACCGATGCGGTGAACGGCAGCCAGTTGTATGCAGCGAACCAAAACATTGCCAATAGTTTGGGTGGCAATGCCGGTGTGGATGCGACCACAGGTGCGTTGACAGCACCAAACTACCAAGTGACCAATGCCGCAGGCGATGCAGTGGTTTATACCGATGCAGCAGGCAATACTTTGGCAACGGCAGCGGGCAATGTGGGCGATGCGTTGACGCAAATGAACACTTATGTGAATACAGGCTTTGACGTACAGCAAGCGGGTACGACTAAAGGCACTGTGACTCCGGGTGACAAAATCAACTTCGTCAATGGCACGTTGACCACAGCCAAAGTGACAACGGAAGCCAATGGCGTGACCGATATCACTTTTGATGTGAATGCCCAAAGCGTGGTGGATGCAGCGCAATTGCCAGTGGTGTATACCAATGCCAATGGCGATCGTGTGTACAAACAAAGTAACGGCGACTGGAACACCAAAGCAGATGGCACTGGTACGGTGGTGAATGCTGGTGATGTCATGGCATCTATGAGCAATGCCGATGGTCAAACGACTACGCCGATGGTATTGGGCAATGTGGCAGCTGGTGTGATTTCAGGCAGCTCTACCGATGCGGTGAACGGCAGCCAGTTGTATGCAGTTGGTAATAGCACTGCCAGCTCTTTAGGCGGCGGTAGCACGTTTAATACCACCACCGGCAAAGTAGAAGCGAGCTTGGCGGTTAATGGCAATACTTATAACAATGTTCAGGACGCTTTGAATGATTTGAATGGCCAAGTGACTTCAGGTTGGAATTTGTCTACTAACGGTGGCGCTGCTCACAATGTGGGACCGAATGGTCAAGTTGATTTGAGTAATACCGATCAAAACATGGTCATCAGTAATAATAATGGCAATGTGACATTTGATTTGAGTAAAAATATTCAAGTTGATAGTGTGACTTCAGGTGACACATTAAGTGATACTTATAGCCAATTCACTCAGGCAGGTTTTGAAGTGAAAACGGCGCAAGGTAATACATTATTGAATCAGGATGGTTTGAGCTTCAATGATGCTGCAGGTTTGCCAACAGGCCCAGTGATTAGCAGTAATGGTATCAATGCAGGTAATTTGTTAATTACCAATGTTGCGGCAGGTTCGATTGCTGCCGATTCGCGTGATGCGGTCAATGGTAGCCAAATTCATGATTTGGTAGGTGCAGGTGCTTACCAAGATGTCAATGGTAAGGCTACGCCGAACATTCAAAACATTGGTGGTACAGGTGCAACCAACATTCATGATGCTTTCCAAGCTTTGAATACGCAAACCCAAGCGGCTAAAACCGAAGTGGTGCAAGGTGACAATATTACTGTAACTCAAACCGTTGGCGCTGCTGGTCAAGATGTTTATACCGTTGCCACGAAGAAAGACTTGGTATTGGATTCGGTGAAAATCGATGACGGCCAAGGTCAGGCTTTGACTTTGAATAAAACAGGTACCACGGTTAGCAATGGTTCACAATCTGCCCATTACGGTGCGGATGGTTTGGTGGCTAAAGATGCAGCAACAGGCAATCAAACGGTGGTGAATCAAGATGGTTTGTCATTCAAAGACGGTAATGGTAACCAAACAGGACCTGTCATCAATCAAAATGGTATTGATGCAGGTGGCAAACAAGTGACCAATGTTGCAGCTGGTGTCAATGATAATGATGCAGTCAATGTGTATCAATTGAATCAATACTTCTTGCAACAGAATCAACAAACGCAAAATGTGCAAAACACAATAGGCGATTTGGAGCATTTGTTTGATACGTTTAACGTACAAGGTCAAGCTCAGACGGATCAATTGAATATTATTGATACCATCAATGCCATGAATACCACTGGTATTCAATATCACCATACCAACAGCAGCAATGCGCCAGGTCGTTTAGGTAGCACGAACGACTCAAGTGCAGGTGGTAATAACTCCAGTGCGATTGGTGTGGATGCGATTATTGAAGCGGGTGCTGACAGCACTGTGGCTTTTGGTCACGGTACCACTGCCAATAGCGCAGCGACCAGTTCGGTGGTCATTGGTCATGATTCAGTAGTGGGCGGCGCAAGCAGTATTGCGATTGGTCACGGTTCGCAAGCATTGGGCAATCAGTCTATCAGTATTGGTACGGGTAACGTGGTTAACGGTAACAACTCTGGTGCGATCGGTGACCTGTCTTACATCAACGCTGACAATGCTTATGGTATTGGTAATAACAATACGATTGATGCCAACCAGTCATTTGTTTTGGGTAATGAAGTCAAAATTGGCAAAGATGCGGAAGACATGAGCCAAGCCAATGGCGCGACATTCCAAGGTTCTGTGGCTTTAGGTCATAACACGACAGTATCTGCTGCCGTTGGTACAACAGGCATTAAGATTTTGGCGACGGATACCGAAGAAAGGGCTTTTGCAGGTACGGCTCCTGTGGGTACGGTGAGTGTGGGTGCTGCGAAAGCGGAACGTACCATTACCAATGTCGCTGCAGGCCGCATTAATGCAGACAGTACCGATGCGATTAATGGTAGTCAGTTATATCAAACCAATGAAGCTTTAGGTCAATTGGCTAATGGTGGTGCTGGTGTGATTCAATATTCTAATGAAGCCACGCCAACTGTCGCTAACGGTGGTATTGCCAGCAACAACTTGACATTGGTAGGTGGTTCGCCATCGACTGTCGATGTCAATGGCGATGGTGTGATTGATGCTAACGATGGTACAGCACCTGTTACCTTGTCCAACGTGGCAGCAGGTCGCGCGCCGACTGATGCAGTTAACGTGGGTCAATTGCAGCAAATGGGCAATAATTTGAACAACCGTATCAATGCGGTTGAAAAAGAAGCCCAAGCTGGTACCGCCACAGCAATTGCAGTCGCTAACTTGCCACAAGTTTACTTGCCAGGTAAGAGCGGTGTGTCAATGGCAACTGGTGTTTATGAAGGTCAAGTTGGTTATGCCGTAGGTTATTCTTCTATTTCTGACGGTGGCAAATGGGTATTCAAGGCTTCGGCAACAGGCAGTCCTAACGGTTCTGTCGGTGCGGGCGCAGGCATGTTGTATATGCTTGACTAAGTCTTTTGAATGTAGCTGATTGAAAGCGTCCTGTAATTTTACAGGACGCTTTTTTTAATCCATAGCAAGGTTTGATACTTCAATTGTGTGATGTTTCTTATTTGTTAAATATATTTCCTATTAGGAATGTTGGGGGTGTTGCACAGTTAAATCTTCTCAGGTATCTTGATATGGCATGAAGATATCTTGATGTGGATGTATTTCAAGCCATCTTTGTTTTTTCTGCAGTATTCCAACATGTTGTTTTAGACCGCAACTTCATCAAAGGAGCAGTACATGACACAATTAAAAGATTACCGTCAGTTTTATATCAATGGTCAGTGGGTGAATCCTGCTGTGGCTCGTGACTTGGAAGTCATTGATCCTTCAACCGAACAGGCTGTGGCGGTGATTTCTTTGGGCGATCAAGTAGATACGGATGCCGCTGTTGCCGCTGCGAAAGCCGCATTTCCAGCATGGGCTGCCACTGCGCCAGAAACCCGTTTGGCTTATGTGGAAAAAATCTTAGAAATTTACAATCGCCGTGCGCAAGACATGGCAGACGCTATCAGTTTAGAAATGGGTGCGCCACAAGACATGTCTTTGGCAGACCAATTCGATTGCGGTGTCTATCACATTGAAAACTTCATTGAAGCGTTCAAAAACTTTGAATTCGTGCGCCCATTGAAAGATGGCAACGATGACAGCATGGTGGCTTGGGAGCCTGTGGGTGTGGTGGCTGCCATTACGCCTTGGAACTGGCCGATGAACCAAGTGACATTGAAAGTGATTCCAGCGATTTTGGCAGGCGATACTGTGGTTTTGAAACCGTCTGAAATTGCGCCATTGTCATCGATTGTGTGGACAGAAATCATGCACGAAGCAGGCTTGCCTGCGGGTGTTTACAATATGGTCAACGGTGATGGTTTGGGTGTGGGCACGCAATTGTCTGTGCATCCAGATGTGGCGATGGTGTCATTCACAGGTTCTACACGCGCCGGCATTGCCATTACCAAAGCTTCTGCCGATACTGTGAAAAAAGTGGTGTTGGAATTGGGCGGCAAAGGTGCCAACTTGGTGTTTGCCGATGCCGATGCCGATGCAGTGGCTCGCGGTGTGCGCCATTGTTTCTACAATTCAGGTCAATCTTGTAATGCACCAACACGCATGTTGGTAGAGCGCTCGTTCTATGACAAAGCAGTTGAAATTGCCAAACAAGTGGCAGAAGAAACCACAGTTGATGTCGCATTCAAAGAAGGTGCGCACATCGGTCCTGTGATTTCCAAATTGCAATGGGACAAAATTCAAGATTTGATTCAAGCGGGCATTGATGAAGGTGCAACTTTGGTGGCGGGTGGTACGGGTTTGCCTGAGCATTTGAGTGAAGGTTATTTTGTTCGTCCGACGGTTTTTGCCAATGTCACCAATGAAATGGGCATCGCTCGCAATGAAATTTTTGGTCCTGTCTTGGCCATCATTCCATTTGATACGGAAGAAGAAGCTGTTGCCATTGCCAATGACACCATTTACGGTTTGACCAATTATGTGCAAACGTCTGATTTGGAACGCCGTCGCCGTTTGAGCCGCTTGTTGCAAGCGGGCATGGTGGAAATGAATGGTAAGAGTCGTGCGCGTGGTGCGGCATTTGGCGGTGTGAAAGCTTCAGGTCGCGCGCGTGAAGGCGGTGTGTATGGTTTGGAAGAATTCATGGACAGCAAATTCATTTCAGGCTGGTCTGAAAACTCATAAACTTTGATTTTGAATGTTGGAAAATTTACAGGACGCTTCAAGCGTCCTGTAACTGTTTTGAATGAAATGAATGTGTTTTTAAACGGTTTCAACCTCATCCAATGAAATGTTGGAGTTCAAATGACCTGCTTGCAAGAACAACAATTGTGCTGCGGTTAAAATATCCAACAAGCTGCGACCAATGCGACGAGCATAAGCAATGTCATTCATCAAAGAGCTGGTTTGCCATTCTGACAATTGACCCGAGCGCAAAGCATGTAATACATCTTGGCTAAATGCTTGTTCAAATGTTTGCATTTGTGCTTCTAATTCTTCATTGGAAGTCAGCAAAGACACCGCACCATTTTGTGCCAACGGCCTGATTTGCACCATCAATTGGAATAAATACTCACGCAAACGTGCGTAATATTCTTGCACTTCTTCATCGCTGCACAAGTATTGATGCAGGTTTTTTTGCAAGTGTTTGCCGTCTTTGACCACTTCCGCCATTTGTAAGGCAATGGCTTGGCAGCTTTGCAAAATGCTTTCTTGCTCATCACGCAACGGTACCTCAATGCGGTTCACATAGCCTAATAATTCGCTGTACACGCCTTTAATATGGCGTTGGTATAAGGCATCGGCATCTAATTTTAATGGCAGTTGCGATGCATCCAAGCGCAAATCATCTTGTTCAGGATGGGCATGATTCAATAATTCTGATGACACATAAATGGCATGTCCCATCACTTCCAAAGTCAAACTGCCCAAATGGCGCACTTCATTGACCACTGCAAACACGGCGGTATCGGCAGTGCGCAAATTGGATTTGGTCAAATATTTGGCTGAAGTTTTAGATGGTTCTGCTTCGGTATTGGCCACCATAGCAGCAGCAGAAGTTTCGGGTTTGCTCGGTAGCCAAGCTTGCAATTGGTTGGCCAATTTTTGTTGTAAATTCCAAAATACCATGACGCCTAAGACGTTGAACAAGGTGTGAAATAAAGCCAGTTGTATTAATTGATTTTCACCCAAGCCCACCCAGCTGGTGCTTTGCAATACCAACCAACTCAATGGCACGAACAAAATCAAACTCAATATTGCTGTCACCACGTTGAAAATGACATGTGCCAAAGCCAAGCGTTGACCATTGCGTTCGCTGCCTAAAAAACCTACAAAAGCCGTACTGATACTGCTGCCGATATTTGAGCCGATAGCCAAAGCAAAAGCTTGTTCTACCGCAATTTGGCCGCCTGCCAATGCTGCCAAAGTCAAAATTAAGGCAGCATGGGTAGATTGCAAGACCACGGTTAAAACCAACCCAATGCCCGCAAAAATAAACACTTCGGCAAGACCTGATACTTGTAATTCCGTGAAATCTACCGAGCCGCCCATTGCGCTAAAGCCTTCTTTGATGGCATCGATGCCGACAAAAATAAAGCCTATGCCCATTAAAGCACGCCCAAAAGCTTTGCCTTGTGGACCGAAAAAGCTGGCTAAAACACCAAAAAATAATAAAGGCAACGCAAACACGCTCAAGCTGATGTTTTGACCTGCCAAAGCCAGTAACCAAATACCACTGGTCGCACCCAAATTGGTACCGAGTAAGACGGCAATGGCAGCAGTTAAGCCAATCAAACCTGCGCTTAAAAAAGCGATGGTCAATAAAGAAACTAAAGTACTCGATTGCAATAAAAACGTCGCACCCATACCAAAAAACATGCCTTTGATGGGCGTGTCGGTAGACTTATTCAATAAGCGTTCGAGATAACCGCCAGCTGCACGTTGCAAACCTTCCTCGATACATTGCATCCCAAACAAAAAAATGCCTAGGCCATAACACAATTGCAGCCAAGCCGTGCTGTAAAAGAAGGAATAAGAAAAGGCGATGATGAGTAAAACAAGCAAGGCATATTTGAAATATTGTTGGTATTGCTCTGATGGTTTTTTCATAAGATACTCTTTGTAGGAGAAAGATTTATACTTTTGTCATTAATTGGTCAAAATGGCATATCATAATAGAAAAATTTCACTTATCAAACCGATACGCTAGAAAGTATGCAATATTGATAAAAGGCTTAACCGTGGTCAAAAAGAAGCTTAAAAAAAGCCCTGTATCGATAATAGGGCTTGGATTTGTGATGTAGAGAGAGTGAATGATTTAAGGTGCAGCGCCAAATAGCCAATTTTCTTTTAAAGCTTTGATTTGGTCTCGCAATTCGGTAGCTTCTTCAAATTTCAAATTGCGCGAAGCGGTCACCATCGCTTTTTCCAAACGGGTAATTTCTTTGATCACCGCTTCTTCACTGTTAAAGTGTTGTTCTTTTGCAGCCGATTTTTTGCCACCATCATCATGGTAAACACCATCAATCAAATCGCCGACTTTTTTGACAATTTGTGTCGGTGTAATGCCGTGTTCGGCATTGAACGCGATTTGTTTGGCACGGCGGCGTTCGGTTTCGTCTATCGCCACTTGCATCGAATCGGTGATTTTATCGGCATACAAAATCGCTTTGCCGTTAACATTGCGCGCGGCACGACCTATGGTTTGAATCAAACTTCTGCGGCTGCGCAAAAAGCCTTCTTTGTCCGCATCCAAAATTGCGACCAAAGACACTTCCGGAATGTCCAAGCCTTCCCGCAATAAATTGATGCCAACCAATACATCAAACACGCCCAAACGCAAATCACGAATGATTTCAACGCGCTCAACGGTGTCCAAATCGCTGTGCAAATAACGTGCTTTGATGCCCAAATCGGTGTAGTAATCGGTCAATTGTTCGGCCATGCGTTTGGTCAAAGTCGTGACCAAAACCCGCTCGCCAATGGCGGCGCGTTGCGTGATTTCGCTCATCAAGTCGTCTACTTGCGTGCCAACGGGACGAATTTCTAAAATCGGGTCGAGTAAGCCTGTCGGACGCACCACTTGTTCGACCACTTGGGACGCATTCGCTTCTTCATATTGGGCGGGCGTGGCAGAGACAAAAATGGTTTGCGGCATCAAAGTTTCAAATTCTTCAAACTTTAAGGGACGGTTGTCACGCGCCGAAGGCAGGCGAAAACCATAATCGACCAAGTTTTGTTTGCGCGCCGCGTCGCCTTTGTACATCGCGCCCACTTGCGGGACGGTCACATGCGATTCGTCCATGAATAGCAATGCGTCTTTGGGCAAATAATCGAATAAAGTTGGCGGTGCTGCGCCTTCAGGCCGCCTTGAAAAGTGGCGCGAGTAGTTTTCAATGCCTTTGCAAAAGCCCATTTCATACAGCATTTCCAAATCAAAACGCGTGCGCTGCTCGATGCGTTGCGCTTCAACCAAACGGATTTCATCGTTGTAAAACTGAATGCGTTTGGCCAATTCTTTTTTGATGGTTTCACAGGCTTTCAGGACGGTTGCGTGCGGCGTGACGTAATGGCTAGACGGATACACCGTATAACGCGCCAATTTTTGCTCGATGCGTCCTGTCAACGGATCAAACAATTGCAAAGACTCAATTTCATCGTCAAACAAACTGATGCGCAATGCGCTGTCGGAGTTTTCTGCTGGAAATACATCAATCACATCACCGCGCACGCGAAACGAACTGCGCTCAAAATCCATGTCGCCACGCTCGTATTGCATTGTTACCAAGCGCGCAATGATGTCGCGTTGCTCAAGTTTGCCACCTTCTTTCAGATGCAAAATCATTTGGTGGTATTCCGATGGATCACCAATGCCGTAAATCGCGGAAACTGTCGCCACAATCACCACATCGCGCCGCTCCATCAAGCTTTTGGTGGCGGAGAGGCGCATTTGTTCGATGTGTTCGTTGATGCTGGAATCTTTTTCAATGAACAAATCGCGGCTCGGGACATACGCTTCAGGTTGGTAATAATCGTAATAAGACACGAAATATTCCACTGCATTGTCAGGAAAAAAGCCGCGCATCTCGGCATACAGTTGCGCTGCCAAAGTTTTGTTGTGCGCCATGATGATGGCAGGACGACCCATTTGCGCAATCACATTGGCCATGGTGTAAGTTTTGCCTGAACCTGTGACCCCGAGCAAAGTTTGCATGGATAAGCCGTCCTGTAAACCTTCAATCAAGCCTTGTATGGCTGTGGGTTGGTCGCCTGCAGGGGGAAATGGTTGATGCAAGCTAAAAGGGCTGTCGGGATATTGGATGATGTTCATGGCACAAGTTTTTCTCAATTCAAGCAGGCAAATATGTTGCCTTGTTTGGGTGAACCGACCCGAGTATTTCGGAGACAGTTTATCTTGAGTCATGCCACTTTGGCTGACTCTTCCAATTGGCGATAATACGCCATTTCAAATTCGGCTGGTGGAACATAACCTATCGAGCTTAACAAACGTCGATGATTGAACCAATCCACCCAGTTTAGTGTTGCTAATTCAACATCAATCATCCGCCTCCATAGTTTTTGATGATGGATGACCTCAGTTTTGTACAAACCATTCACCGTTTCAGCCAAAGCATTGTCATACGAATCACCCGTTGTTCCGACCGAAGCCTTCACTTGAGCGGCCTGTAAACGTTCGGTGTAGCGAATGGACAGATATTGGCTGCCTCGGTCACTGTGGTGAATGAGGTGTTTGGGTTTGTTTCTGGCATGCAAAGCCTGTTCCAATGCATCCATCACCAAGTCGGTATCCATCCGTTTTGCCACCTTCCAACCGACAATGCGTCGAGCAAACACATCAATGATGAAGGCCGTATACACAAAGCCTTGATGGGTAGATACATAAGTGAAATCTGCTACCCACAATTGATTTGGCCGACTGGCAGTAAATTGCCGATTTACCAAATCATCGGCCCGTTGCAACTCTGGATCACACACTGTAGTGCGTTTGCCTTTACCCCGCCAAACCCCTTGTATGCTGTGTTTACGCATCAGTCTAGCAACCGTACAGCGGGCAACTTGAACACCTTCACGTTGCAATTGGTGCCAGACTTTGCGGTAACCATAAACCTGCAAGCTGTCTTCCCAAACAGTGTTGATTTGAACCAATAAACATTCATCCGACACGCATCGTTTGGCTCGTAAATCAGGCTGTTTCAATCTTTGTGCATGTCGATAATAAGTGGATGGCGCAATCGGCAATACTCGGCAAATCGACTCGACCCCATACATCACTTTGTACTGATGGATAAAATCCAACAAATCGCCTATTTGCGGTTGAGCTCCGCCTGGGCGAAAAAAGCGGCAGCTTTGCTCAAGATTTCATTGGCGCGTTGCAGCTCTTTATTGTCTCTTTCGAGCTGTTTAATGCGTTGAGCTTGATCAGCCGCTGCCCCATTATCGGCCAGATCAGCTTCAAACTTCTTAATCCAAGTGCGCAGTGTTTCTGGTGTACAGCCAAACTTGCTGGCAATGGACACTGTGGCGGCCCACTGAGTTGGATATTCACTGCGCTGTTCTTGATAAAGGCGAACCGCTCGTTGACGGATTTCAGGTGAGTAAGTATTTTTCATTCGGATATTCTCTCAGAAAGTTAGGTCTCCGAGCAACCTGGGGCGGTTCAACACCTGTTTGAAAGACCTCAAGAGGTGTTTTAAAGCCCAAGATTTTTCTCGGCCTAGTATTAAGTTGCAAAGCAATTTTATCTAATTGTTCTTGTGAATAAAGACCAAGATTTTTACCTTTGGGTAAATATTGTCTTAAAAGCCCATTTGTATTTTCATTTGTGCCTTTTTGCCAAGGACTGCTAGCATCACAGAAATAAACAGACATATTGCATTGAGCAGTTAAAAGATGGTGTTTAGACATTTCATGACCTCTATCCCAAGTCAGTGTTTGCCTGATGGATGAAGGTAATCCAGCTAATTGGTCAATGACAGCCTTTATAACAGATATGGATTTTTTATCAGCCGTTTTACCTAGCAATGTATAACGAGATTTGCGTTCTACCAAAGTCACTATTGCTGAAGCTAATGTGCCAATAATCATATCTCCTTCCCAATGACCAACATACTGTCTGTCTTTAATCTCTTTAGGGCGGTCCCAAATTGACTTTAAATTTGGAATCTGCTGCTTACCAGAGTTGTGATGATTGCGGGCGTGGCGAAACATTCTTTTTCTGCGAAGATGTCTTTTTAGCTTTGGAGGCAGAATGTTTTTTTTTCAGCAGATACAGTGATTTGTATATGGTTTCATAAGAAACATGCATCGATGGATTATGAGGAAACTGTATGAATTTCAGCCAGCCTGCTATTTGTTCGGGAGACCAACAACATGACAGTTTATCAATAACCATCTGTTTTAATAATGAATTGCTTTATAAAATAAAAGATTTTGGCCTTTTTGCTTTCTTTAAAGCCAATTGCTCTGCTAAATAAGCCCTGTATTTATGAGCACCTCCATTACGTGAAACCTCACGCGAAATGGTCGATGGCGATCGATTTAATTGGCGACTTATGGCTCTTAAACTCAGTCCTGCTACCAATGCTCGAGAAATGCATTCGCGCTCTTGCAAGGTTAAATCGGTCGCTTTTCGGCGTCGAATATCAGGTTCAATACCACCATGGTATTCTAGAAATGAGTAAACGGTCGCAGGTGGTTTCATAATGTCTTTGGCAATGAAGGCCATAGGCTTTCCCTGCTTCCATAGAAACCAGATTCGTTTCTTACGTTCATCAGTCATTGCTCCATGTATGGAAACCATAACAATCCTTTTAACATAAAAAGTAGGATTGGTGTTGCGCTGACCGGTTGAATCCGCATGGCATCACATTTGGTAAACCATAAAATTTTATTGTGAATCAATATTATCAACATAATTAATATAATCTATATGTTATCTGTTAATGCTGTTTAAATATATTAAATACAGTAAAATGCTTAGAACATATTAATTAGAGTTTTCAGTGCCATCACTGGAGCAAGGTGAAATAGTGAATGAATGTAATATGGTGTAATGCAATAACAGTGGCTGTGTTAATGGTGATTGTGACGGTGGCTACTGTGAGCTTGGCGACTGACGATGCGCAAACCAATTGGTTTCAGGCCATGACCAATCAATTAATGCCTATGGATGAAGTGTTGCTAGAGATGCCAGAAGAACGCCAAAAGAGAATGATGGCTTTGTATTCAGGCATCATGCATTGAGCGATGGCAGTGTCATTTTAAAAATACCAGCGTCCTGTAAATGTTACAGGACGCTTTGTATTGATGATTGCTGGTCATCATTGGCTGAGTGGATTGTTTGATGTCGATGGGATTTTATTTGCGGCATTTATGGTTATAATCAATCCTTGAGTTTTGTTTTATTTTTCCAAAAATGCCAGCCGTTTTTTTAGAGAGGGATCAGAATGTCTCAAACCGATACACGCACACCATTGAATTTAGACCACGATATCATTGAGCACAATGCCATTGATCATTTGCCGACTGTGGTGGCGCAAGAGGCGCAAGGGCAATCTGATGAAACTACCGATGTCGTGACTGCAAAAACAGTGGCACAGCAAGAAGTGAGTAAGCGTGAACAAGCCCGTTTGCAGCGTGCGGCTTTGCTTGCTGAGCAAGAAAAATTGCAAAAATTATTGGATGAAATTGAAGATGACAGCGATGGCGATATTGCACAATTGAAAGCCCAAGTCCAAGATTTGCGTGACGAATTTGATCGTTGGGTTAAGCCAGATGACCATCATGTGGTGTTTGCCCACATTGGTATTTTTTGTTTGGTGGCATCGTTGGTGTGTTGGTTTGTGGCACCGTGGTTGTCGGGTCAAAGTACTTATTTAGATGGCGCTATTAGCAGTGCTGCGGTGTTGTTGGCGTATGTGGCGGCAGGTTTGTTATTGTTTGTGCAAACGCAAAAACATTGATATATGACTCAAAAAAGCGTCCTGTAAACTGTTACAGGACGCTTTTACATTTTAATGTACCGATGCAGATGTGATTTTTTGCGCTTTTTTGTAGCCCAGTACTAAAATCAATAAGCTCAGCAGACTAAAGGCGACGCCCATCCATGTGACCGACAATAAGCCCAAGCCTGAGCCAATCAAATAGCCACCCAACAAAGGACCAATGGCATTGCCAATATTGAGAGTGCCGTGATTCAAGCAAGAGGCGAATGTGGGTGCGGCAGGTGAGCATTGAATGATGAGCAGTTGCAAAGCAGGCAAAAACACCGTGCAAGCGCCTAAGAGCAAAAAGCCGATATAAAAACCGATGGCAGACAATGCCAACCAATTAAAACACAAGATCACTAAAGCGCAATAAGCAAAGGATGCAAACAAAGTGCGATACATGTTTTTATCTGCCAAAATGCCACCTATGACAAAGCCTAAAGACGTTCCAATACCGCTTACTATGACGACCAAAGGCAATTGTTGTTGGGGTAATTGGGTGATTTCTAGGAAAATTGGCTCTGCATAATCGATGATGGCCATACGACCACAAAAAAGCGTGACGCCCAAAGCTGCCGCCCACCACAACAAGGGATTTTTTAAAATTTCGGCGGTGCTGACATTGGAATGCAAATCAGGCGGAGCAGGTGCCTCGTTGAGTAAGTCGTGTAGCAATACAATCACCAACAAATCCAACAATCCAATGCCGCGTGCAATCAAGCGCCAGTCTTGAAAATGTTCCAAATAAATACTGCTAGGGACGACTAATAATAAAGCCAAACCAATGCCGCTCATTAAAATACCAATGCCAAAACCATGGCGGTGTTTGGGCAGAGTTTGAATCAAAACCATGCTGGCAATGCCAAAAAACATACCATGAGGCATGCCTGCAAATATTCTAACCCAGCGCAATTGTTCCCATGTGGTGACAAATGAGGTGGCAATATTGCCTGCGAAACACCAAAACAACAGTAAGGTGAGCAGACGTTGGTGAGAGAGGTATTTCACCAAAGGCAGTAGCACAGGAATGCCTATCATGACACCAAACGCATAATAACTGGTGACTGTGGACGTGAGAGGTGTTGATGCTTGTAAGTCGTGAGTGATGGTGTGTGAAAGCCAAATAGTAAAAAACTCAGCCATGCCCGCTGAGAAGCTGCCTAAGGTTAATACGATTAAAATGGTCAATTGGCTTTTGGAAAGGGTTTCTTGCGACATACGATGCTCCAAAGTTACCAACCGATGAGCAAAAGCATATTGACTAAGCAAATATGCGAAGAATGCGACAGAGTCATCTATCGCATTCTATCTTTTAAATCGCGGCAGTCAAGATTTAAGCGTCTACTGGCAAATCTTTCAACTCACGACGTAAAATTTTGCCTACATTGGTTTTTGGCAATTCGGTTTTAAAGACGATATCTTTAGGAACTTTATAACCAGTTAAGTTCGCTCGACAATGCTCAATCAACGCTTCGGCAGTTAAATTAGGGTCTTTTTTCACGACAAACAAACGAATGGCTTCACCGCTTTTTTCGCTTGGTACTCCCACGCAAGCGACTTCTAACACACCTGGGTGCATTGCGACCACGTCTTCAATTTCATTTGGATAAACGTTGAAGCCAGAAATGACAATCATGTCTTTTTTGCGATCGACGATTTTCACAAAGCCTTGTTCGTTGACAATCACGATGTCACCTGTCGCCAAAAAGCCATCACTGCCCAAAACTTTTTCGGTTTCTTCAGGTTTGTTCCAATAGCCTTGCATGACTTGGGGACCACGCACAAACAATTCACCCGTTTCACCAAAGCCCAAAGCTTTGCCATCGCCATCGCGCACTTCAATTTCGGTATCCGAAATAGGCAAACCAATATTGCCTGAGTAATTGGTACTGGACAAAGGATTGACGCACACACCCGGACTGGTTTCGGTCAAACCATATGCTTCAATAATCGGTTGTTTGGTGATGGCTTTCCATTTGTCTGCAACGGCTTGTTGTACCGCCATACCGCCGCCCAAGGCGATTTTCAAACGTGAGAAATCCACTTTGGCAAATTCAGGATTGTGTACCAAGGCATTGAACAAAGTATTTACTGCAGTGATGACGCTGACTTTGTAAGTGTCGATTTCTTTGACCAAATTGGGAATGTCACGTGGATTGGTAATCAAGATGTTGTGCGCACCGATTTTGGTGAAAATCATCAAGTTAACCGTTAAACAGAAAATATGATATAGCGGTAAAGCGGTTAAAATGGTTTCACCTTCATGGCTGATTTTGGCTTTAATCCAAGCACCCGCTTGCATCATATTGGCAACAATATTGCCATGGCTTAATACCGCGCCTTTAGACACGCCCGTCGTGCCGCCTGTGTATTGTAAAAAAGCAGTATCGTTTAAGCTTAATTCCACCACTTGAAAACTGTGCGCCTTACCTTGTTCTAAAGCATTGGAAAACGTAATGGCATTGGGAATATGGAACGCAGGCACCATTTTTTTAACTTTGCGTATGACAAAGTTGGTAATCATGCCTTTCAGGCCGCCTAACATTTCGCCTATGTTGGCTAAAATGACATTTTTCACAGGTGTTTGTTTGAGAACTGATGCCAAAGTATTGGCAAAGTTTTCTAAAACGATGATGGTGGTGGCACCGCTGTCTTTGAGCTGATGTTCCAATTCGCGTGGCGTATACAATGGATTGACATTCACCACCACATAACCGGCCTGTAAAATAGCAAATACTGCAATCGGATATTGCAATACATTGGGCATCATGATGGCCACACGTTCACCGCGTGGCAATTTCAAAACGTTTTGCAAATATGAGGCAAATTGATCTACCAATTGCTTGGTTTGACCATAAGTCAAAGTTTTACCCATATTGGTAAAACCTGGGCGAGCGCTGTATTTGGCAGCGCTCTCATTGAATACTGCAGTGATAGAAGAACAAGCAGTGACATTGGCAAATTCAGGCACGCCTTCATCGTATTGCGATAACCAGACTTTTTCCATATTAAGGTTTCTCCTTTGCTGTATTGTTTTGATGGTTTTTACTTATGGTTTTTTCAGTGCATCATTTTTTATGCACGGCTAGTGATGATGCCGCCACCCAAACATACTTCACCATCGTATAACACAGCCGATTGTCCAGGGGTAACTGCCCATTGCGGTTCATCAAATATCAATTCGATGCGCTCATCATCGAGGTAACCCAATTGGCATTTTGCATCTTGCATGCGATAACGGGTTTTACATGCATATTCGCCTTCGCTTGGGCGAGTTGGTAAAGTAAAACTCAAGTCATGCATGACCAAACTGCGGCTTTTTAGTAATGGATGATCATGCCCTTGCACCACAATCAATTCATTTTTAGCCAAATCTTTGTCTGCCACAAACCAAGGCTCACCTGGGCCGCCTATGCCCAAACCTTTGCGTTGACCCAAGGTATAAAACATCAAGCCCAAGTGCTCACCGATGACTTTACCTTCAGGCGTGCGCATTGCACCATTATTGGTCGGCAAGTATTTTTGTAAAAATTCACGAAACGGACGTTCGCCAATAAAACAAATGCCCGTACTGTCTTTCTTGGCCGCGGTAGGCAACGCCACTTCAGCAGCGATACGACGTACTTCAGGTTTTTCCAAATCGCCCAATGGGAAGATGGACTTACTTAATTGGTATTGATTCAAACGGTATAAAAAATAACTTTGGTCTTTGTTACCATCCAAACCTTTGAGCAAGTAATGCACGCCATCAACCACTGATTTGCGGGCATAGTGACCTGTCGCCATCACATCTGCACCATGGGCTAACACATAATCCAAAAAGCTTTTGAATTTGATTTCAGCATTACACAATACGTCGGGATTGGGTGTGCGTCCTGCTTGGTATTCTTGTAAAAAATACGCAAACACACGGTCTTTGTAGTCTGCGGCGAAATTGACGATGTCAATGTCGATGTCCAAAATGTCCGCCACTGCCATCGCGTCCAATGAATCTTGCTTGATGGAACAAAATTCATCGTTGTTGTCGTCCTCCCAGTTTTGCATAAAAACGCCTTTAACGGCATGACCTTGCTGTTTGAGCAAAGCTGCCGTTACGGACGAATCAACGCCTCCTGAAAGGCCGACGATGACGTTAGAATGGGGTGGAAGTTGTTGTGTATGCCAAATCATGTGAGAACTATGCCATAAGTATTAGATTTTTAGTTTAGAAAATTAAACTAACTAATCTATTAAGAAGTGATTTTTATGCGCGGCCTGTAGAACCAAAGCCACCTTCGCCACGCGCGCTGGCAGCGAATTCTTCAACGAGGTTAAATTGTGCTTGTACCACAGGGACAATGATCAATTGTGCAATACGCGCCAAAGGTTCAATGACAAAATCTTCGTTAGAGCGGTTCCACAGCGATACTTTTAATTCGCCTTGGTAATCTGAGTCTATCAAACCGACCAAATTACCCAATACGATGCCATTTTTATGACCCAAACCCGAGCGTGGCAAAATCATGGCGGCTAAATTTGGATTTTCCAAATACATCGCCAAGCCTGTAGGAATCAAAACAGTTTGACCCGCGGCAACGGTTAATGGCGCATCAATGGCAGCACGCAAATCCAAACCTGCTGAACCTTCGGTAGCGTAAGCGGGCAAGTATTCGGTCATTTTAGGGTTAATGATTTTTAATTGTACGTCGGTTGGGCTCATAATAAAGTGTTGCCAAAATAGATAAGAAGACTCTATTTTACGCCAAACTGACACAAACTTCATAACTTGCCGTTGAACGATGCCAAGAGATTGGGTTTAAATATGTAAAATTAACTGAATAAAGTCTATTTTGATAACAATAAATATTTGCTCATGTCATTTTGATGGCTTTTGAGGGAGTGAATGCAGCACTAAAAGGAGAGAAATGGTTAATTTATACCAATTGTTAGGTATTCATATGCAAGCGGATGCGGCACAAATTCAATCAGCATTACAAGCGGCAAGAGTGGCAGGGCAAATCAATCCTCAAGTGTTGAGTAAGGCGGAAGCGTGGTTATTGGATGCGCCAACCAAAATGCGTTATGACGCACAATTGCTGCAATTTCTGCAAACGCAAGCGGCACCAGAACCCATTGAACTTACGCAAGCTGAAAATCATTTGTCACAGCCATCTTCAATCCCAACTCCTGAACCGATTGCTTTGCCTGAAAAATCAGCCCATCAAACTGTTTTTGCCAGTGATGCTTTGCCACAAGAAGCTTTATTGCAGGCTTTGTGGGGGGGTAAGCAAGCGGATTATTACCAAAAGTATTTTGATATTTTAGAGCAAAGTGGCAAAGCGCCTTGGCATTGGGGAGCTTTTTTCGGTGGTGGTTATTGGTTGTGCGCACGTGGCATGTGGCGCAAGGGCTTGCTGGTTTTGATTGTGCCGATAGTCTTGTTTTTTGGTGGTTTAAGCGTGTTAAACATTGTGGCACCTAAATCGTGGTTGCTAGGCGTGTATTTGTTGACTTTTGCGGGAGCTTGGGCTTTGGGACGGTTTTTGTATTTGCCTAGCAATGCCCATGCTTGGTATTACGCTTTTGCCAAGCAGCGCATCGCTCAAATGCGTTTTAAATATCCCAACAAGCCGCAACGGGTGTTAAAAATGTTGTCTGAAACCAACAATATGCTGGCTGCTTGGATATTGTTTGCCGTATTTGGTTTTTTTACGATGATGGCGGTCATCGGCTTGTTGGCAGCAATTTTGTTGCCGTTGTATGCAAAATCATTGTGAAAGATTGAGTATTGATGAAAGCGTCCTGTAAATCTTTACAGGACGCTTGTTTTTTGTAGCGATGTTTTAAGCTTGGGCTGTTGTGTCGATTTGATTCAATACTTCTTGTGCCGCCCGAAACGCTTCTTGCGCAGCAGGCGCGCCGCAATAAGGTAAGCTGTGTAACAAGGTTTCTTGAATTTCGGCAATGCTGCAACCATTATTCAATGCACCGCGAATATGACCTTTGAGTTCAGTGGGACATTTTAAAGCCGTCAGCATGGCGATGGTAATCAATGAACGGGTTTTGCGGTCAAGCGTGTCTTCACGTTGCCAAGTCGAGCCCCAAGCATGCTCATTGATCCAATCTTGTAAAGGCTGCGTCAATTCGGTAGTCTGGCTTTGTGCTTTAGCGACAAATTCAGCACCCATCACTTGCGTACGCACTTTCAAACCATTTTGATAATCTTGCTCTGACATGTTGCCAACCTTGCTTTTGAAATGGATGTTGCTCATTTTAGCGCAATCCATTTTTTAATGCAGATATCATTTAAAATTGAGATTTTAAAAAGATTGCTTGCGCCAGTTTTGGTTTTGAAAATCATATACAAATTGGGTTTTGGGCATAAAAGTGTTCGAATAAGACACTTGTGCTTGCTTGCCATCCAGTTGGTAAGACACGTTTGGCAATGGCGTTGTCGCTTGCCAAGCGTCCTGTAATTGCTTGGGAAAAACTTGATGTTGCTGTTGATACGTTTGTATGGATTGTACCGCTTCATTGGCAACCAAGCGTGCTTGTTGGTGATGGCGACCTTGTATCATGGCAATGCTGGCGATGCTGACAAAACACAGCAACATTTTGATGGCCAAAGTCGGTAGCAGTTGGGGATTGTGGCGGCTTTTCCAAGCGCAAGTACCTATGTAAATCAAGAGCAAAGGCGTGAAAACATAGATGAAAAAACCCATTTGTGGCTGTATCAAAACCAACACGCTTACAGCGCAAAATACCATCAAAGGCAATAAAGAACGCAGCATAAATCAAGACAATACAGGAATAAAATCAATAGAATCAAGCGTCCTGTAATGGTTTACAGGACGCTTGCATGGCTTTATGGCAGCAAATGAGCAATGCGTTGCACAATGGCTTCGGCAACTTGGTCTTTGCCCATATTGGGTAATTTGGTTTCCGCTTCATCGTCCAATAAAGTGACTTGATTGGTCGCCTTGCCCATGGATTCGCTGACCAAATTGGCAACCAACAAAGGCACGCCTTTGCGTTGGCGTTTGGCGCGGGCATGGTTGAGCAAATCGTGGCTTTCTGCGGCAAAACCTACACAAAATGGCGCATCATCAAGTTGGCTGACGCTGGCCAAAATATCAGGGTTTTCAGTCAATTCAATCACAGGCGCCACGCCTGCTTGTTTTTTGATTTTTTCGTTGCTGGCATTTTTGACTTTGTAATCTGCCACCGCCGCCACCGAAATGAACACGTCTTGCTCACGCACGCTTTGGTGCACCGCTTGGTACATCGCATCGGCGCTGACGGCTTGAATGGTATGGGTTAAGCCATTGGGCAAATCGGTTTGAATTTGACCGTAAATCAAAGTCACATTCGCACCTGCGCGGCGACAAGCACGTGCCAACGCCACGCCCATTTGACCGGTCGAAATATTGGTAATGCCGCGCACAGGGTCAATTGCTTCAAATGTCGCGCCCGTGGTAATCATGACGTTCGTGCCAAACAAGGCTTTGCTGAGCCATGCATCGGGCAATAAATCGGCAATTTGCACCGCTTCTAACATGCGTCCGACACCGATTTCACCACAAGCTTGCTCACCTGAGGCTGGTTCTAAAATCGTGACGCCATCGTCTTTTAATTGTTGGATGTTGCGCAAATTGGCAGGATTGAACCACATTTGCACATTCATTGCAGGCGCAATGACCAAAGGACACGTGCGAGCTGCGACCAAATTGCTGATGAGATTGTCAGCAATGCCGTGTGCGACTTTGGCGATGGTGTTGGCTGTGGCAGGGGCGATGAGCATCACATCGGCTTCGCGAGTGAGATTGATATGCGCCATGCCGTTGCCATCGGAAGTGCCGTGGGTGTCGACCAAAACAGGGTTGCCGCTCAAAGCTTGGAACGTATTGGGATGGATGAATTCGGTGGCGCTGCGACTCATTGCTACCGTCACTTCATGACCTGCTTTTTTCAATAAGCGTACCAATTCACAGCATTTGTACGCCGCAATGCCGCCTGTAACGGCCAAAAGAATGTGTTTTTGTGTGCTCATCATGTGCATTATCAGTGTTTGTGGTTGCAACCGTCATGATGGCAGTGTTCGCCATGTTCATGCTCATGTGAATGGGCATCTGAATCCAAGACCACATCGTCCCAAGCTTCATCATCACCTTCAAAATCTTCCACCACATCAAAGTCACCATTGGTCAACATGTCTACCAATTCGCTCAATGTGGCCACGCCTTCCACTTGAAAGCTCACTTCGTCGTCAGTAGCATCTTCATGAATAATGGTGGCCACTTGCTCATGCCACGCCACCCAATAACCGTTTTCAGTGCGTATGAATTGCGCGTGTTCTGAAATAATATCGTCTGTGCCTTGGGTCAAGCGGGCAATGACTTCTTGTTTGGTCGCAATGCGGTTAAGTGACATAGTGGGCCTTTCTGATGCGAAAAAAATCTCAATGCGGCATGTTACACGGTTTGTTTGGGCAAGAAAACCAAGCTTGAGCCATGATAGTATTTGCCAATCAATCAACATTAGGTGAAATCATGGGTGTATCTGAAACTGTCGGCATCAGTGCTTGTTTGTGTGGACAAAGTGTACGTTACGATGGCAAACACTGTTTGATGGACAATGCGCCTTCCACCGACCAACGCTTCATGATTTGTCCTGAAGTGATGGGCGGATTGTCCACGCCCAGAGCGGCAGCGGAAATTGTCGGTGGAGATGGATGGGATGTGTGGCAAGGGCATGCCAAAGTGATAACGAGAGATGGCAGCGATGTCACACAAGCGTTTAAACAAGGGGCATTATTGGCTTTACAAAGTTTACAGGACGCTCAAATCAAAACGGTATGGCTTAAAAGCAAAAGCCCATCTTGTGGCAGTGGGCAAATTTATGATGGCAGTTTCCAAGGCGTTCTGAAACAAGGTGATGGCGTGACCACTGCCTTATTGCGCCAACATGGTATTGCAGTGGTCAGTGTGTGAGGCTTTATTGGAGACCAAAGTGTTTTAAAGCTTTTTGCATCCATTCACGGTAAAAATAATACAAAAAGTCGTTGGTTTGGGTGATTTGATATTCTTTGGTAAACCAAGGTTTGGGTTGGTAGGTGTAATGCAAAATATGCACATCGGTAAAACCAAAAAATCCCAAACGGATATAATCCGTCAATTTTTTGGCAAACACATTGCACGTTTGCGGTAGGTGTAATTCTGGTGTCTGCTGCCAATGCGACCACAATTGACGCAAAATTTCTTGGTCAAAGCCTTCCATGGTTTGCATCAAATGCAAGCAGGCTTGGTAATCTTGTATATTGGGTTGGAAGACAAATAAGCCTGAATTGAAATTTTTAAAATAATCATATTGCGCTTGGTTGTAGTCTGGTGTGTGAATCGGATTTTGAATCAAACCCAAATCCATAGCAGCGCTACCGTGTGGACAATCAAATAAAAATTCAATGTTTTTCAATACCAACATATCGGCATCAACATAAACCAATTTGTCATATTCAGTCAGGGTAAATACACTGAGTTTGTCGGCAGTGTTTATCATTTGTTGTGGCCAACCATACGACAACATATTCAGATTGTTTTTATCGCTATATTGTAATTTAGGCGCTTGGTAACATTTCAATTGTGCTTGTTGTAATACCAATAGCGTATTTTCAGACAGCTGATCGTTAATCATGACAATCAATTCATGCGTATTGCCATGTTGTTTTAAACTGTAAGCCAAGGTCAAAACGCCTGCCAAATACTGATCATCAGACAGCAAGGTCACATAAGCACGTTTTGGGGATAACGCATTGGGTTGAATGTCGGTGGTGAGCATGGATAGGGGTGGCTTTCAAAATTTTTGATGAATATAAATGATTGGTATCCATTTTGGTGATTTTGATGGATAAAAAATATTTCAAATGGATATTGAGTAACAAGCGTCCTGTAAAACTGCCCAAGCCATCAAGCACGTGGATGGTGTTGGTCTATGAGGTGTTTTAAGCGTACATTGGCAACATGGGTATAAATTTGCGTGGTGTTGATGTCTGCATGCCCCAATAACATTTGCACCACACGCAAATCTGCGCCGTGATTGACCAAATGCGTGGCAAAAGCATGGCGCAATTTGTGTGGGCTTAAATTTTCGATGCCAATTTGGGTGGCGTATTTGTCCACAATTTGCCAAGCCAATTGGCGGGTCATGCCCACACGCTTTTGGCTGACAAACACAAAATCACACGGCTTTTGCTTTAACAACATTGGACGCGAGTGCAATAAATATGCTTCTAGCCATTCGCATGCCTCTTCGCCCAAAGGAATCAGACGCTGTTTGTCGCCTTTGCCAACAGTCGATACTACGCCTTGCTGTAAATCCAGATGGCTTAATTCTAAATTAATTGCTTCGGATACCCGCATGCCAGTGGCGTACATCATTTCGAGCAATGCTTTGTCACGCAAGCCATGCACATCATCCACATCAGGTGCTTCTAGCAAAGCATCCACTTGCGCTTCGGTGATGATGGGCGGCAAGCTGCGACCGATTTTGGGACGCTGCAAATAAAACAAAGGCTCTTGATGTTTGAGTTCTTGCTCGTTGAAGTAATTGTACAAACGTTTACAGGCCGACAAAGCTCGTGCTTGTGAAGTCGGTTTTTCTTCGTTTTTGAACAAAGCTTCACCCAATTGCACGCCATCGCAATTGAACCAATCGACTTTGTGTACTAAAAGACGGTCGTGGATTTTTTGCAAATCGCGGCGATACGCGTCCAAAGTGTTTTGGCTCAAACGGTCTTGCAACCACAATTGCTCTAGCAATAAATCGATGTAATCAGCTGGCGTGAGTGCGTTCATGTTCTAACAACCAATGTTTGATGGATAAAGTGTCGTCGCCTGTACCGCCTGAATAACCGCCAATGTGGTGTTGTCCGACAATGCGGTGACACGGGATAATCAACGGAACAGGATTGCGCTTGCAAGCTTGACCAACCGCTTGGGCTGCCGAGCCAATTTCTTTGGCAACATCGCCATAGGTGCGAGTTTGTCCGTAAGGGGTGTTTAACATTGCTTGCCACACTTTGCGGTCGTGTTCGCTGCCTTGAATCAAAATGTCGCCTTCAAAGCTTTGTAAGCGTCCTGTAAAGTAGGCATCGAATTGCGTTTGCCAAATCAGTGGCAAGGATGCATTGGCTTCTTGGTACAAATGAGGATAAGGTAAATCGACTTTGATTAAGACATCATCATTGAAACGCAATTGCAAACAGCCTAAAACAGGATGGATGTAATGGGTGAGGGTTGGTGTCATGACCGCTCCTTGCAAGAATGTTGAGCCCATTATACTTGAATCCGCCCTGTAACACCGTTAGGCTAATGCCTCCGATGGCAGACTAAAAAATGAAATGGGTTCAGATGGAAGATTTGTTGATGAGTGAGAGTGTGCAAAAAGTACACCATATTTTGGAAACCAAGCAAGTGGTACATCAGTTGCGTTTGCTGTCTGATAGCACTCGCACCGCACAAATGGCTGCCGATGTTTTGGGTTGTACGCCCAGCGAGATTGCCAGCTCTTTGATTTTTGAAGAAGCCACAACAGGACAATTGATTTTGATTGTGGCGTCAGGTGGCCATCGAGTGGATATAGACTTTGTGTCCCAACAATTGGGCAAAAATTTGCAAATGGCCAAAGGCAAACGCATCAAGCAAGAAGTCGGTTTTGCCATTGGTGGTGTGCCACCGTTGGCGCACAATCAGCCGTTGGAAACGTGGCTGGATGTGCGTTTGTTGCAATACCCTATTGTTTGGGCGGCAGCAGGTTCACCGTTTGCGGTATTTGGTGCCAATCCTCAAGAATTACAACGAGTCACAGGGGCGCAGTGGTTGGCGGTAGAGGAGGCGGACCTTGAACAATTGGCGTAAATGTTTTGCAGTGCTGGCGTTGGTCGTGAGTTTGAGTGCTTGCCAAAGTGTGTTGCCCAATCGGCAATTGGATTTTCAAGTGGATGGTGGTGCAGTGAAGTCGTTTCAAATGACCGAGCGTGGTGCATTGCCTGCCAGTGATGGCACATACCATGTCGAAAATTTGGGTTTGATGTTATACCAAGCAGATAATGGACAGCTTGAGTATGCTTGGAATTTTGTTGTCAATGTGGAGAAAAAAGCACCTAGTCATATTCAAGTGTCACAAGTATTGAATGATGGTACGGCACAGGCTTTGATTACAGATGAGTTTTTGAGTGACAAGCGTGGTGATGCGTGGCGCAACTTGGATGATGGCAGTCGCAGTCAGGTATTGGCACAGCGTTGGCATGCAGTGTCTAAGGGCAAAAATATGGCACAAGTGGCTTGGCTCAATCAGCCCGAGACAGAAACCATGTTTGTGTTCAAAATTGAAATTCAAGCACAAGACGGCTCACGCTCTGTATTGTACCAACCGATGGTATTGGCCCCAGACAGCAAGCAACAATATTTGAAACTGATGGCGCAAATTCCCTCTTAATTTGGTTGATGAAAAAAGCGTCCTGTAAACCATTACAGGACGCTTGGAAGCGATTGTTTTTTAAGCGTCAACTTTGTTAGGCTCGTTGTGAACGGCTTCTAATAAGTCTGCAAAGCTGTGTCCAACTTTGCTAGACAGTTCTGGTAAAGTGCGTTTGGTAATGACAATTGCTTCGGCAAAATAGCCTTTTTCATGTAAACGCACCGCTTCACCTGCGCATTGGTGAAATTCAGCATGTTTTTTACGTAGCAATTCGTATTCTGGATAATTATGGTATTCCGTGCCCGGACCGTAAATCCACTGACCCACTTTGCAACGGTTGTCTGCACTCACTTGTTCGCAACCATAATTGGTTAAATTATGTTCACGCAGAGCTTGGAACCAATTTTCACGCCACGCAATATGGGCTTTGATGGCTTCATCAATAGGCAGACCGCCTAATACCAATTCTTCTTTTGGCATGGGTAGGGGTGCTTCTTCGCCTTTTAACAACAGATCAATCCAAGTATCTAAATTCATGTTTTCTTCCCAATCAAGTTGATGATGCAGCTTAAAATGCAGCAATAGCAAATATTTACCTTTATGTGCGGCATACATTTATATGTATTTGAATACGACGAGTTACTGCTTTAACTTGTACCGTGATTTAGAGAAGCTTGCTTTAATTCAAGTCAAAGAAATGATATCGCTATTTTTAAAGCGGCCTTTGTATGGCTTTGGAATGATGGATAGTGAATAATTGATATTTTGAATCATTCAAGTTGATAAGAGTGTTGTTTTTTTGAGAATTAAAAAATTCCAAATAAATATTTAGAGGAGGTTTTTTGTTTGGATTGGCCTCAAATGTAGCGACATGCCAAACGTCATGTGGCTGTTGATGTTTGCTACGATGAGTATAAAATTGTAAGTTATTTGCCGAGGATGAAAATTTTCAGGACGCTTGTGTTAAATCGTGTTGGCATAAAGCTTATAAAGAATGGTTACTATTATATTTTTGTTGTTTTTAGAGCGGTAATCATCCTATAGCTGGAGGATTTATCACATTGGCAGCCAAAGATTATTTATTAAAATGTGGCATGTTACAGTCAGTAAATTCAAAGCGTAGCCGCATCACTTTGATACGATTTTGTAAGGGCGTATTTGAAACCTTACCATGTGGATAGAGCATGATTTCAAGACAAAAAATAAGAGCACAGTTACTGTGCTCTTATTTTTGCTGTAACATGGTTTTGAAGTAAAACTTTGCAACAGGCTCTATTCTAAATCACCACACGCTAGGGTAGTGAATTTCAGGCTAATTATGCAGCTTGAATGTTTGAAGCTTGTTTGCCTTTAGGGCCTTCAGTTACATCAAAGCTTACGCGTTGACCTTCTTTTAAGGTTTTGAAGCCGTTCATGTTGATAGCTGAGAAGTGAGCGAACAAATCTTCGCCACCTTCATCAGGAGTGATGAAACCAAAACCTTTAGCGTCGTTAAACCATTTAACAGTACCTGTTGCCATTGAAACTTCCTAACTCTATAAAACAATTATTTTGAAAATGTGAGCCAAACACATCAACCTTGGAGGTGAGTGATGTTTGCCACTGATGACGTTTTACCGTTATTTACCCTAATGAGTCAAGCACAGTTTGCGAAAAATTTAAAAACTGCGCACAATGAAACATAAAACTAACACAAATTTTTTACTTTGAAGTGAACAATCATTATCTTATGACAACGGAAATAAAAGTGATGGTATCCCATCCTGTAAATGAAACATCAGTTGAGTCTACAACCCTATTGGCACAGCAATTGGTTCCGCCAAAACAATATGCTGTTTATTTGTTAAATGATGACTTTACGCCCATGGATTTTGTGATGTATGTGTTGCAAAATATTTTCTTTATGGACGAATCTCAGGCCTTTGCTTTGATGATGATGGTGCATGAACAAGGCAAAGGATTGTGTGGTATTTATAGTTGGGATATTGCGACAACCAAACAAAGTCAGGTGATGGATTTGGCTTTTGACAATGAGCATCCGTTGCAATGCACAGTAGAGGAGGCAGTTGTATGATTTCCACAGAATTAGAACAAACTTTACAAGAAGCTTACACAAATGCTCGAGTTAAACGTCATGAGTTTATCGGTGTGGAGCACTTATTATTGGCTTTGCTAGACAATGATTCGGCTCACAAAGCATTAGTGGGTTGTCATGTAAACATTGAACTTTTACAAGAACGATTGACCGAATGTATTGTCAATGAAACCCCGAATGTTCCAGCGCATATGATGGAGCAGATCGAGACAAAACCAACTATGGGGTTCCAGCGTGTGTTGCATGCGGCCATTTCTCACTCTCAAAGTGCAGGGAAAAAAGAGGTAACAGGCGCAGATGTGTTGGTTGCGGTTTTTTCAGAACGTGAATCTCATGCGGTTTATTTTTTAAACCAGCAGTCAATCACGCGTTTGGATGTGATGCGTTATTTGGCTCATGGCATCGAGCCTGAAAGAGCACCGCCTCCGCCCCTACAAGGGAATGAGTATGGAAAGGAAGCTTCCATGGACAATGCTTTGCAGCAATACACTACTAATTTGAACAGTGAAGTTTTGGCTGGTCGTGTGGATCCATTGATTGGGCGAGCGCATGAAATGTTGCGCATCACGCAAATCTTGGGTCGCCGACGTAAAAATAATCCTTTATTGGTCGGCGAGGCTGGCGTCGGTAAAACCGCGTTGGCAGAAGGCTTGGCTTACCAAATCGTACATAAGCAAGTGCCAGAGCATTTAGAAAATGCAATTGTATTTTCTTTAGACATGGGCGCTTTGCTGGCAGGCACCAAATATCGTGGTGATTTTGAAGCCCGTATTAAAGCGGTGCTGAAAGAATTAACCGAACTTTCTAACGCCATTTTATTTGTCGATGAAATTCATACCATCATTGGTGCAGGCAGTGTGTCTGGTGGCACGATGGATGCGTCTAATTTGCTCAAACCTGCTTTGGCAAAAGGTCAGTTGCGCTGTATTGGTGCGACGACTTACCAAGAATACCGCACCATTTTTGACAAAGACCATGCTTTGAGTCGCCGTTTTCAAAAAGTGGATGTGGTGGAGCCAACAGCAGAAGAGACAGTGGCGATTTTACGCGGCCTGAAAACTTCGTTTGAAAGCTATCACAATGTGCGTTATACCAATGAAGCTTTGGAAGCGGCTGTGAGTTTATCGGTGCGTTATTTGAATGAGCGTTTCTTGCCTGATAAGGCGATTGATGTGATTGATGAAGCGGGTGCGGCGCAAAAAGTGAAGCCTAAAGGCAAGCAGCGCAAAACCATTGGACGTGAACAAATTGAAGAAATCATCGCTAAAATGGCGCGGATTCCTGAAAAAACGGTTTCTTCTAGCGATAAAAATACCTTGCAATATTTGGGTCGCAATTTGAAAAACATGGTATTTGGTCAAGACAAAGCCATTGAAGCTTTGGTCAATGCCATTAAAATGTCTCGCTCAGGTTTGGGTCATCCTGATAAACCAATTGGCAGCTTCTTGTTTTCAGGTCCAACAGGTGTGGGTAAAACAGAAGTGTCTAAGCAATTGGCCTACAATTTAGGCATCCCGTTCTTGCGTTTTGATATGTCTGAATACATGGAGCGTCATGCCGTTTCTCGTTTGATTGGTGCGCCTCCAGGTTATGTGGGTTATGAAGAAGGTGGTTTGTTAACCGAAGCCATCAGCAAACAACCTTATTCAGTGTTGTTATTGGACGAAATTGAAAAAGCCCATCCTGATATTTTCAATGTGTTGTTGCAGGTAATGGATCATGGCACTTTGACCGATAACAACGGTCGCAAAGCCGATTTTCGCAATGTCATCATTATCATGACAACCAATGCAGGCGCGACGGCGTTGATCAAACAAAACATTGGTTTTGCCAATGCCAAATCGGTAGGGGATGAAATGGCTGAAATCAACAAATTGTTCAGCCCAGAATTCCGCAATCGTTTGGATGCGACTGTGTCTTTTGCTGCTTTGAACGAGCAAATCATCACACAAGTGGTCGAGAAATTCTTGTTGCAATTAGAGCAACAATTGTTGCAAAAGCAGGTGGATGTTGAGTTTACCGATGGATTGAAAGCTTATTTGGGTAAAAAAGGTTTTGATCCGCAAATGGGTGCGCGCCCTATGGGCCGTTTGATTCAATCGACCATTCGTAAGGCTTTGGCTGATGAGTTGTTGTTTGGGAAGTTGGCTGAAGGTGGTCGCGTGATTGTGGATTGGGATGAAAAAATCGATGGTATTCAATTGATTTTCCCAACTGCTAAAAGCGATCGAGAGTTAGCGCAAGCTGTTCATTAATGAGTATGACAAGCAAAAAAAACCGCCATTTGGCGGTTTTTTATTGGGCAAACATTATTTAGAAATGGGTTCTAAGCGCCATTGCAATGCATTGTTTTGTACTTGGATGAGCAAATCCACATTAGGATGCTTGCCTGGATTTTGGACAGCATCTTCTACATGTTCTGCAAACCATGTCAAACCTTGTTCAGCGGCCTGTACGTTCAATACACCGTTAAATTGAGCGGCCAAAGCATTGTATAACTTTAAGCTGCCCAATTTGCCTGTTACAGCAGGAATGTGGTGTACCAATTGACCATCGGCAGAAATCACGTTCAGGCCGCTTAAATCGTCTACGTTGGCAAATGTTGCTAAGTAATCATTGAAATTCATGTTTGTCCTTATTCAAGGGTTTAATGGTGAACCGTACCGAAAATTTTGTCGCCTGCATCGCCCAAGCCCGGAATGATGTAGCCGTTTTCATTCAAATGGCTGTCTAAAGCTGCGGTGTAAATGGTCACATCAGGATGGGCATCGTTGACCACTTTCACGCCTTCAGGCGCAGCCACAATCACCAAAGCTTTGATGTCTTTACAGCCTTTGCTTTTCAACAAATCAATGGTCGCTACCATAGAGCCGCCTGTAGCGAGCATTGGGTCGATGATTAACGCAGTGCGCTCAGACACATTCGGTACGAATTTGTCGAAATATGACACAGGTTGCAAGGTTTCTTCATCGCGTTGTAAGCCGACCACGCTGATTTTGGCAGTTGGCAACATGTCCATTACGCCATCAAGCATGCCGATGCCAGCACGCAAAATCGGTACGATGGTGACAGTTTTACCTTTGATTTGTTTGCCTTGAATGATATTGCCTTCCCAGCCCATCATGTCGTAGTCTTCAATGGGAAAGTCGCGCGTGGCTTCATAAGCCATTAAACGAGCCAGTTCATTGGTCAAGGTACGGAATTTGTAAGTGGAACAATCTTGTTGGCGCATTAAGCTTAATTTGTGTTGTACCAAAGGATGGTCGATGATGCATAAATTGGACATGGTGATGCCTTTTAGGGTTAATGAATGGTTGAATGAGGTTTATATTGCTGGATGGTATCAATGGGCATGTGAGCGATATTGGCGTGATTTTGAGTTTACAGGACGCTTAAATCATTTAAACGTCATGAATATACCCTTATTAATTTACAAATTGGCTGCCAGATTGGATGATTTTCCAAATCTGTGCAGCCAACTCATATACCAGCAATCATGGGTAAGGGAATGGATGTACATTCCGCTTGCTGCAGATTACTCTGCTAAAAGGCTTTGCAATTCGCCTGCTTCGAACATTTCCAACATGATGTCAGAGCCGCCCAAAAACTCACCGTTCACATACAATTGCGGAATGGTAGGCCAGTTAGCAAATTCTTTGATACCTTGACGAATACCTTCATCCATCAATACGTTCACAGTGTGAAAGTCGGTGCAGCCAGCTGCTGCCAAAATTTGCACTGCACGAGAAGAAAAGCCGCATTGTGGAAAGCGTTTGTCGCCTTTCATGAATAAAACAACTTTGTGACTGCTAACGATGTCTTGAATGGTTTTTTGCACGCTCATGTGTGTTTCCTAAGATGAAGATTTTTGCAATACCGCTGCGAAAAAGCCGTCGGTATGGTGGGTTGCAGGGCTCATTTGTAAATATTCGCCTGTATTGAGCGGTATTTTATAACCGTTCAGCAATTCGCTGCAATTAACCAAGCTGAATTCTGGATGGCTGGCCAAGAATTTTTCCACTTGTTGTTGGTTTTCTTCTGCCAAAATACTGCAAGTGGCATAAACCAAATAACCGCCGCGTTTGACCAATTTGGCAGCAGATACCAAAATGCGTTGCTGGATTTCGACCAATTCGTCAATGCTTTGTGGGCTTTGACGGTATTTCAAATCTGGGTTGCGGCGCAAAGTGCCCAAACCTGAACAAGGTGCATCTACCAACACGCGATCGGCTTTGTTCCACAATTTTTTCAAACGCAAATCACGCTCGTGATCCAAGCGTTGAGGTGTGATGTTGCCCACGCCCGCACGTGCAATACGTGGTTTGATATTGGCCAAGCGTTTTTCAGAAACATCCATGGCATACAAGCGGCCTGTATTGTTCATCATGGCTGCCAATGCCAAGGTTTTACCGCCTGCGCCTGCGCAAAAGTCCACTATCACTTCACCGCGTTTGGCGCCAGAAAGCAAAGCCAACAATTGGCTGCCTTCGTCTTGTACTTCAATCACGCCATCTAAGAACAATGGGTTTTTGTTCAAAACAGCTTTGTCTTGGAAGCGAATGCCCCATGGCGAAAATGGTGTGGCTTGGGCTTTAAAACCTTCAGTTTCCAATTGTGCCAAGACTTTTTCACGTTTGCCTTTTAAGGTGTTCACGCGTGTGTCTAATGGCGCAGCTTGGCTTAAAGCTTGTCCCAATGTCACGATTTCTTCATCGCTGTATTGACCTTGCATGCGTTCAATTACCCACTCAGGCAATTCGCTGGCAGTGTGTAATTGATCGGCAAAACCTGCACGAGCGGCTTTCAGGTCGCTTAATTTTTGGCGTTCGTCTTCGCTTAAAATGCTGCTCAATGAGCCTATGCTTACACCGCGAGCGATGACCAAAGCGCCCAATGCCAACAAGCGTACAGGTGCTTTTTTGCCAAAAAAGGCATGTAATTTTTGCCAATGGCGCAAAGCCGCATAAACGGTTTCCGCAATCTCATGACGGTCTTGGCGACCCAGTTTGCGATGATCTTTGAAGAATTTCGACAAAATCACATCAGCAGGCGATTGGAAAAAACGAATCTCGGTCAAAAGGCGTTCGGTATGGACTAATTGTTGATTGTTCATTTAGTATTTCTTGCCGTCTAAAGTGGCGGCGGTTAAGTTGAGTTGGTAGGTTGTGCCATCATCGGTATAACGAATCAAAGCTGGAATATTGCCCATGCTAGGTGCTAAGCCGTACTCCATGACATCGCCACCACGAGTGGCTTTGTACATGTTGACAGGCAGGCTTTGACCTTTGAATTTCACATTTTGTGAGCCATTAGGACGAATATTGGTGTTTTCGTTATACACTTTTTTACCATTGGTAAATTGTGACACACCTGTGAGTTTGCCGTCGTTCAAAGCCAATTGCCACGCCAGACTAAATAAGTCCATAGGCGTACCACGCATAGGCGCAGTTTGGCTTTGACCAGCTTTGCCATAAGTAATGGTTTTGCTGCCGTGGTTGAACAAGGCTTGTGCATACAGTTTGCCGCGACGGGTGTCGCTATAACGTTGTGGCACCATTTGGTTGCCATTCATACTGCCGTTAGAGGCAAATTGCATACTGTAAAGCGGGATTTTGAAGATGGTTTGGATGCTATAAGCATTGGCATTGCGGCTGAAATTCATGTTGGCCGTCACGCCACCATTACCTGAATACGTTAAGGCTGCTTTATTGGGAAATTGGGTTTCATTGGCCATTGCAATGCTGCTCAGTAGCGCTGCGCTGACACCTAACATCATGGTCCATTTTTGCATCATTATCACACCTTCATTTGAAAAATCAAATTATTTCATTTGGTTGGCTTAGTAAGCCAAAAGTTTGTTTTGTGCGTCAGTTGGTTGCGCATTGATGACTTTACCATCTTGCACACTTAAGCGTCCTGTAACAAAATCAGCCACTGCTTGTGGATATAATTGATGTTCCACAGTCAAAATGCGTGCCGCCAAATCATCCGCACTGTCATCAGGCAAAATTGGCACTGCCCCTTGCGAAATAATCGGACCGTGATCCAATTCAGGTGTGACAAAATGCACCGTGCAACCTGCCAATTTACAACCCGCATCAATGGCAGCTTGGTGGGTGTGCAAACCTTTGAATGATGGTAACAAAGATGGGTGTATGTTCAACATGCGATTTTGATAATGTAAGCAAAAGTTTGCTGTCAAAATGCGCATAAAACCTGCCAAAACCACCAAATCAGGTTGGTAAGCATCAATGACTTGTTGTAGCTGAGCATCGAAGGCTTCGCGGTTGTCAAAGTCGCGGTGATTCAAGACTGCCGTGGCAATACCACGCTCTTGTGCCCAAGCCAAACCACCAGCATCAGGACGATTGCTAATCACGGCTACAATCTTAGCGCCTATAATATTGGCATTTACGATAGACTGCATATTACTGCCGCGGCCAGAAATCAAAATCACCACATTTTTATTCATATTTGGTATGGTCCTGCCGTTTTTAAGCGGCCTGTAAATCATCAAGCTGCATATTATAACTGACAGTGACTTGAAAGGAAAAAACATGATTTTGGATGTTCAACAATTGAAAGTGAATGCAAGGAAAAAATGGCGTTGGGAAAACCATCCAACACAATGGAAAGAAGGCTTGCCGCCAACGAAAAAAGAGCGGCAAGCTTTGGCGCAAACATTGTCTTCACAATTGAATGATTGGCAAGAAAAACTGCATGCAGAAGGGCAGCGCAAAGTATTGGTGATTTTACAAGGTATGGATACTTCGGGCAAAGATGGCACCATACGGTCAGTTTTTCAAAACGTGGATCCTTTGGGCGTGCGTGTTGAAGCATTCAAGTCTCCCACTAGCACTGAATTGGCACGGGATTATTTGTGGCGGGTGCATCAAGTGGTGCCTAAGAATGGGGAAATGGTGATTTTCAATCGCAGCCATTACGAAGATGTGTTGGTGACACGAGTCAAAGGTTGGATTGATGAGAAAGAAGAAGTGCGACGCATTCGTCATATCAATGAATTTGAGCGCATGTTGAGTGAAACAGGCACAGAAATTATCAAAATTTTTCTTAATATTTCCAAAGAAACCCAGCGCGAACGCTTACAACAACGTTTAGATATTCCTGAGAAAAATTGGAAATTTGCGTTGAGCGATGTTGAAGACCGCCATTTGTGGTCTGCTTTTCAAAATCAATATGCGCAAGTTGTCTCCAAAACAGCAACGCCTTATGCACCTTGGTATGTGATTCCTGCTGATTCTAAAAGCGGTCGTGATGTGATGGTGTTACAAATTTTATTAGCACATTTGCAAGCGATGAACCCTCAATTTCCACAAGTAGACAGAGCCTTATGGCCACAAACCATCGATTAATGGGTGATGATACATGGAAACAATCGTTCAAACCGATTGTTGGTACAGAGCCGAAAGTGATGATTCTGGGTTCTCTGCCAGGGGATGCTTCTTTGCAAAAACAGCAGTATTACGCCCATCCACGCAATCAATTTTGGCGATTGCTGGGTGATTGTTGCGGGGTAGATTTGCAAAGTTTTGAATATGCAGACAAAATAGATTATCTACAACGAATGCCTTTGATTTTATGGGATGTGATTGACAAGGCCAAGCGTCAAGGCAGCTTAGACAGTGCCATACATCAAGCACATACTCATGATTTGCCCGCCTTGCTATTGCAATATCCCAGTATTGAGCAAGTTTGGTTTAATGGACAGCAGGCGGCGAAATTGGGTCAGCGGCAATTGCTGAATGCGGCGATGGTACAAGTGGTTTTGCCTTCTAGCAGCCCTGCTTATACTGTGCCGTATGCGCACAAACTTTCGCATTGGCAACAGGCTTGGCAACAGTTGTTTGTACCTGATTGACGATAAAAATGGTGTGATGCAATCAAAAGGAGCGGCGGTATGGATAAAGCAGAAATGGCCAGCTTGTTCGAGGCTTTCAAGCTGAATGAATTGTGGACGCATTTGATACCCAAGCTTAGCGAGGGCATCAAGATGAAGTTAGAGCCGTATGTGCATGTGAATGTGGGTGGCAGTAAAATTGGTGGCATGCCAGATTTGCCCGATAGCATCGCTTGGCCACATGCGTATGAGCAGCCTTTGGCATTTGTGGCGCAAATCAATTTGTCAGAAGTGACGGAATGGGATTTGGACGAAAAGCTGCCGACTTCAGGTTGGTTGTATTTTTTCTATGATGCACTCAATGAGCATTGGGGCAATGTGCCGGAGGATTATTGGCATTTTGCTGTACGCTATTTTGATGGCGATATCAGTCAATTAAAACCTGCGGTGCCGCCTGAAAAATTGGCGTCAGAAAATCAATTTTTAAGTGCCAATACGGTGTTTTATCCACAAACCACGTTTCCCGATGAAAGCAGCGTGGCATGGCCTAAAGTTGGCTTGACGCGCAAGCAATGGATGTCATTGGGTGATTTAGAAGAGCATGTGTATGAGCTCAATTCAGGCCGCTACAACCAGTTATTAGGCCACTCGACCAATTTACAGTCGGGGATGGAGCAATTGTGTGTGCAAATGTCACAGCATTTTTTTGAAACCGAACATGGCTCGGCAGATGATTGGGTTTTGCTATTGCAGCTAGACAGCAATGACAAAGAATGTGGCATGATGTGGGGTGATTGTGGCGTCCTGTATTTTTGGATACGTGAACAAGATTTAGCGCAGCGACGTTTTGAAAAATGTTGGTGCGTGATGCAATGTTTTTAAAGAATCAAAAGGGATAAAAATGACAGATGTGGTGGCGTTGGTGCGCCAATATGCTGTGGATGCCAAAGCCGCTTCGCGCGTGTTGGCAGCCGCTTCAACAGCACAAAAAAACCAAGCTTTGTTGGCAATGGCAGATTTGCTAGAGCAGGCGCAAGCCGATATTTTGACTGCCAATGCCAAAGACATTGAGGCCGCTGAGCAAAATGGCTTGGATGCGGCAATGGTTGATCGCCTGCGTTTGACGGAAAAATCTGTGGCGCAAATGGCAGAGGGTGTGCGCCAAGTGGCAGCTTTGGCAGACCCTGTGGGCGAAATGGACGAATTCAAAACGTTGCCCAATGGTTTGCAATTGGGAAAAATGCGCGCGCCTTTGGGCGTGGTGGGCATGATTTATGAATCTCGCCCTAATGTGACCATTGATGCGGCGGTATTGTGTTTGAAATCTGGCAATGCGTGTTTGTTGCGTGGTGGTTCTGAATCGTTTTACAGCAATCAAGCCATTGCGAAGGTGATTTACCAAGCCTTGGCGCAAAGCGGCTTGCCTGAAGCGTGCGTGCGCTTGTTTGAAACCAAAGACCGAGCTGCTGTGGGTGTGATGTTGGGTTTGAGTGATTTGATTGACGTCATCATTCCACGTGGCGGCAAAGGTTTGGTCAAGCGTGTGACCGAAGAGGCGCGCATGCCTGTGATCAAACATTTGGATGGCGTGTGCCATGTGTTCATCAATCACGATGCCGATTTGGACATGGCGCAGTCTATTGCGTTGAATGCCAAAACTTCACGTTACGGCACATGCAACACCATGGAAACCTTATTGGTACATCAAAACATTGCTCAAGATGTGTTGCCACGTTTACAGGACGCTTATCAAGCCAAAGGTGTTCAATTGCGTGGTTGTGAGCGCACACAAAGCGTCCTGAAAGACATTGTTGCTGCCACCGAAGAAGATTGGTTCACCGAATATTTGGCACCAGTTTTGTCGATTCGTGTCGTGGATGATTTGGATGCTGCCATGGCTCACATTAACCATTATGGCAGCCATCATACCGACAGCATTGTCACCAATTCGTATGCTGATATGCAGCGTTTTTTGCGTGAAGTCGATTCTGCTAGCGTGATGGTCAATGCATCGACTCGTTTTGCCGATGGTTTTGAATATGGCTTGGGTGCGGAAATTGGCATTTCAACCGATAAAATTCATGTGCGCGGTCCTGTGGGCTTGCATGGTTTGACCAATCAAAAATGGATTGTTTTGGGCTCAGGTCAGATCCGTATTTGAGGCCTATCAGATAATTGTGACAATTTTATGTAGAATTTTTGCATTAAATCATGGACGCTATATGCGTCCATTTGTATGTAAAATTGATTAAATTTGATACAAAAACACCATTTTGCCTTAATATGGTTTTTTGATTTCAAGCACACTTCTTTGAAGAAAATATAAAAAAAGGGATTATATGAAACGAATATTTTTATTCATCCTAACCAACTTGGCAGTGATGGCGGTCATTACCATCATTGCTTCGATTTTGGGTATCAGTGGCAATCCTAACAATTTGATGGGCTTGCTGGCATTTTCAGCTTTGGTGGGTTTTACAGGTTCCATCATTTCTTTGTTGATGTCTAAATGGGTGGCTAAAAAATCAACTGGCGCACAAGTGATTGAGCAGCCTGCGAATGAAATGGAAGCATGGTTGGTCAATACGGTCGAAAATCAAGCCCGTCAATTGGGTTTGAAAACACCTGAAGTGGCGATTTATGATGCGCCTGAGCCTAATGCATTTGCCACAGGTCCAAGCAAAAACAATTCTTTGGTAGCTGTGAGCACTGGTTTGATGCACAGCATGACGCGTGATGAAGTTGAGGCTGTTTTGGCGCATGAAGTGGCACACGTTGCCAATGGTGACATGGTGACCATGACGTTGATTCAAGGCATTGTGAACACGTTTGTGTATTTCTTGGCGAGCGTGGTGGCGAACATTGTGTCGAGCGCTTTGAGCAGTGATGATGAAGAAGGTCAAGGTTATGGCTCTATGGCTTATTTTATCATTCAAATGGTATTGCAATTGGTGTTTGGTTTCTTGGCAAGTTTCATCGTGATGTGGTTCAGCCGCCAGCGCGAATACCGTGCGGACGAAGGTGCAGCGCAATTGGTGGGTGCGCCTAAAATGATTGCGGCTTTAGAGCGTTTGAAAGGTGGCGGTAGTTCTTTGCCGCCTGAAATGAATGCCATGGGTATTTCTGGTGGCGAAAAAGACTCTTTGTTGAGTACCCATCCAACATTGGATAATCGTATTGCAGCATTGCAAAATCAATAAATAATCATCATGAAACAGCGTCCTGTAAATTTACAGGACGCTTTTTTTGTCGTTTTTGAATATCATTCAATTAAAATATTGGCTTATAACATGTTGTCTTTCAAGATAGATGAACAGAATATGAAAACTGAGTTGAAAAAATGGAATCGCAAAAGAAATTATGCTTTGAAAACGTTAAAGCTCAAACTAAAGTATTTTTTGCCGATATTGGTATTGAATCAAATCAAAGCCAAACAAACCATTCAAGATGTTTCAAATATTAAAAAAATTTTAGTGGTACGCAATGATTTGATTGGCGATATGGTCTTAAGCACGCCTTTATTGCGCAATTTGTTTGAGCATGGTTATGAAGTGTATGTGGTTTCTAAAGCCCAAGCTTTGAGCATGATTGAAAATAAGGATTATGTTGCAGGCAGTTTTGTTTATAACGATGCTTCGTGGAAACACGTCTTTGAATCGATTAAAAATGTCAGACAACACCGATTTGATTTGGTGATTGATATGAAATTGTCTTCTAAAACAGAGCATATTTGGTTTTGTGCTTGGATGAAAACGCCTGTGTTAATGGGTTTTAATAAAAGCAATGTCAAAGCTTATAATATTAGCCATTCATATCGAAATCCAGAAGCGCATATTAGCCGTTCTTTTGAAAGTATTTATACCAAACTGGGTATTCATGCCAAACCACATGCTTATGATGTTTCTGTTCCTGCCGCTGTTCGAAGTCATACTCAGGCATTTTTACAATCCGCATGGCCTCATCAGGTTGATACCAATTCTAAATTGATTGTATTGAACCCGTTTGGGAGTAAGTCCGATCGCTGGTTGTCTGAGGCACAAATTGCGGTGATATTGGCTTTTTTCTCAGCGCATAAAGTGGTTTTAATTGGTGAATATGCCAAAATTTCAGCCATCACCACGCCCAATCATGTCAAAGCGTTTCAATCTAAAGGTGTTTTGGATATCACGGCATTGATTGAAATGGCGGATTGTATGGTGACGGTTGATACGGCGATTGTACATATTGCCAGTGCCTTGCAAAGCAAGATGATTGCTTTTTATAAAGAAACGCCACTCATGCGTCCTGATGCCATTTTAAATGAAGACCAACAGCTCAAACAATCGAAGTATGAGTTTGAGCGTTTGGCACAAGATTATCCTAATATTAGACACAATCATCAGCCCTTAGCCAAACACGTACAATTTAAAATGTATGCACCCAATCATCCACAAGCAGTACAAAAAGTATTCACTTGCCATCGCATTGATGCGGTGTCTTGTGAACATTTGCAACAAGAGTTAGGTGATGCATGGCAGCAATTGATGCAAGAAAATCACGCTGTCTAGCGTGTGAACGCTGGCAAGATTTCATCAGAGCTTATTGGAGCTGCCGGAATATTTGGGAGGCTGTTTATCTTGTGTGATGCTGGTTAGGTTGGTTTTTCAATGGACAATCAAGATGTCATTTAAAATTTGGTTGGTGAAAAACCATCGAGTCTCCTAAACGCCACAGATGAGGCCAATTGGTTGAGTTTGATGTGGCGTAACGCGATACAGAGATGACCGTTGGTGCGGTCATCGGTAATGAGCAAAATGGTGCGTAGGCTTTTGTTGCCATTCACAACCGATTACATATTGCTACATTGTCCCATCTTGCGACCTGTAACTTGATTTTGATTGCCGGTTGGATTTTGTGAGTTGCGTTTGCATTCTAAATCACCGCTGACATGATTGCCTGACAACAACAAGCGTCCTGTATTGCGTTCCAATTCCAAATCGCCACTGATGGTATTGGCATTCAAACGCGAAGTTTGTCCTTTGTCTATTTTCAAATCACCACTGATGCGATTGCGGTCGAATTCGGCTTCACCGCTGGTATATTCTAAATCCACATTACCGTGTACCGTATTTTCCACCAAACGCACCCGAGTGCCTCGTTCCAAATCAACATCGCCATTGATGGTATTTTTAATCATCACCACTTCTTTGAAACGATTGCGCGACTCCACATCACCATCCACAACACTGTTGGTTAAGGTCAAAGTCGCACCGGGTAAAATAATCACATCGCCACGCACATTCACCTCTGACAAACTACAACTGCCTGAGATGCGCACATCGCCTTGAATGGTACGATTTTTGATACTGCTGCTACATGTTTCATTCGCCATGGCAACATTTGCCGCCAATAAAAACACTGTCAATGCAATCAGCTTTTTCATGATTGAGCCTTTCTTATGTTTAGATGTATTGGGACAGTACGATGACCATCATCGGTATTTTGACACAATACTTTTTTTAGTCTTGGCCTGCGTTAGAAAATTCAAATAAATTGTATCAGTGCATGAGTAGCTTATTTTGAAACCAATCTATTTCAAATCTACCCGATTATAAAAAAGCGTCCTGTAAACTTTACAGGACGCTTTTGACAACTCAAATCAACGCTGACAGCTTATGCTAACAAGCGTTCTTCGCCTTTGCCTTCAATGTTGTCAGCACAACGCGCGCACAAACATGGATGCGCAGCAACGCTGCCCACGTCTGGCAAGTAATGCCAGCAACGCTCACATTTTTCGCCTTCGGCTTTTTCAACAGTAATGCTTAAAACTTCGCCTTCGTTAACAGTCACTTTAGACACCATCAACACAAAACGCAACTCCTCGCCCAACGCACGCAAATAGCCGTAAGTTGGTTCAGGCGCAGTCACGCTGACTGCCGCTTGCCAAGAAGAACCCACTACATCAGCAGCACGTTTGGTTTCGATTTCTTTGTTGATGGCTTCGCGTACTGCACGCACTGCTTGCCATTTTTTCACCAACTCTTCTTCTACGTTTTCAGGCATAGACGGGAATTCGTGCAAAGTATGGTACATCACCGAGTCTTCATTGCTGCCAGCCAAAACTTCCCAAGCTTCTTCTGCGGTAAAGCACAAAATCGGGCTGATGGCCAAAATCAAGCTGCGTGTAATGTGGTATAGCGCGGTTTGCGCACTGCGACGAGCACGGCTGTTCGCTTGTGTGGTGTACAAACGGTCTTTCAAAATGTCCAAATAGAACGCGCCCATTTCGTCGGCACAGAAATGTACGATGTCTTGAACCGCATAATGGAAAGCGTAACGTGGGTAATGGTCGCCCACCAAACGCTCTTGCAATTGACGTGCTAACACTACCGCATAACGGTCTAACGACAACATGTCGTTGTAACCGACTGCATTTTCAATTGGGTCAAAGTCTGACAAATTCGCCAATAAGAAACGCATCGTGTTGCGCAAACGGCGGTAGCTGTCGGTGGTGCGTTTTAAGATTTCGTCAGAAATCGCCAATTCGCCTGAGTAATCGGTCGAGGCTACCCACAAACGCAAGATGTCGGCACCCAAAGTATCGTTCACTTTTTGTGGTGCAATCACATTGCCGATGGATTTGGACATTTTTTGACCTTTGCCATCCACCACAAAACCATGCGTCAACAATTGGTTGTAAGGTGCACGATTTTGAGTGGCACAAGCGGTCAACATAGACGATTGGAACCAACCACGATGCTGGTCAGAGCCTTCTAAATACAAGTCCGCAGGCCAAGTCAATTCTGCACGTTGTTTCAAAACTGCATAATGCGTTGAACCTGAATCAAACCAAACGTCCAAAGTGTCTGGCAATTTGTCGTAAACTGCTGCATCTTCTGCGTTCAATAATTCGGTTTTGTCCAATTTGAACCAAGCTTCGATGCCTTCTTTTTCGATGCGCTGTGCAATGATTTCTACAAATTCAGCGCTTTGTGGATGCAATTCACCTGTTTCTTTGTGAGCAAAGAAAGCCATAGGCACACCCCAATTGCGTTGGCGTGATACACACCAATCAGGGCGTCCTGAAATCATTGATTCCAAACGCGCACGACCCCAAGCTGGGAAGAATTCGGTTGAATCCACCGCATTCATTGCCACATCACGCAACACTTTGCCTTCATGGCCTGATTTGTCCATCGCGATGAACCATTGAGCCGTCGCACGGAAAATAATTGGGGTTTTGTGACGCCAGCAATGTGGGTAGCTGTGTTCCATTTTTTTGAATGCGAGCAAGCGGTTGTTTTCTTGCAACCATTCAATCACCACTTCATTGGCTTCCCAAACGGTTTTGCCTGCCACACGCGAGACATCCGAGCGGAAGCGACCGTCATTCATCACAGGACAATCAATCGGCAATTGGTATTTCAAACCCACATTGTAGTCGTCCAAACCATGCGCAGGGGCGGTGTGTACCATGCCTGTACCTGCATCCGCAGTCACGTGGTCACCCACAATAATCGGTACGATGCGCTCTTCTAAGAATGGATGCTGGACTTCCAAGTTTTCCAAATTGATGCCGACGGTTTCACCCAAGATTTCAAAACTCTCGAAACCATAACGAGCAGCAGCGGACTCAACCAAATCTTTGGCCAATACCAACACGCGGCCTGTATTACTGCGCACCAATTGATACGCCAATTCAGGATGCACGCTGATGGCTTGGTTGGCAGGCAAAGTCCAAGGTGTGGTCGTCCAAATGACCGCTTCCACGCTTTCTAATTGCTCACCTGAAAACTCGAACACTTGCGCGACTGCTTCCGCATCCAAAAATTCAAATGCCACATCCAAAGCAGGCGACACTTTGTCTTTGTATTCTACTTCTGCTTCTGCCAAAGCCGAACCGCACTCTAAACAAAAATGAACCGGTTTTTCACCTTTGACCAAATAGCCTGCTTCTTGGATTTTGCCCAAGTTGCGCACGATATTCGCTTCGGTATCGAAATTCATGGTTTTGTAAGGATTGTCCCAATCGCCAATAATGCCTAAGCGAATGAAATCTTTTTTCTGGCGCGCGATTTGTTCTTCTGCGTATTCACGGCACAATTGGCGGAATTTGGCAGCAGGAATCTCTTTGCCATACAGTTTCTCAACCATCAATTCAATGGGCAAACCGTGGCAATCCCAACCGGGAACATAAGGCGCATCAAAGCCCGCCCAAGTTTTTGAGCGCACAATCATGTCTTTTAAAACTTTGTTCACCGCATGACCAATGTGAATATCACCGTTGGCGTAGGGAGGGCCATCGTGCAAAACGAATTTCGGACGGCCAGCTGCCACTTCACGCAATTTCTCGTAACGCTTTTGTTGGCGCCATTGTTCTACCCATGCACCCTCGCGTTTGGCAAGGTTACCGCGCATCGGAAACGGCGTATCCAATAAATTGACGGTGGTTCGATAATCGGTCATAACTTTCTCTATATATTGGTGGTTCTATTTAATATGTCATCTATACAGGCGTCCTGTAAAACTTTTAAGCCTGCGTCCAAGCTTTTGCTTGTGACATGTCCATGTGTATTTTTTGTTGTAATGCTTCCAAACTGTCAAATTTGGCTTCATCTCGCAATTTGTGTAAAAACGCCACGCGCAAACGCTGTCCGTATAAACTTTCATGCCAATCAAACAAATGTACTTCACATTTTTGATTGCGGCTGTCGGTCACGGTCGGATTTAAGCCAAAACTGGCAACGCCTCTGCGCTTGCCAAAATTGCCTGTCACTTCTACCACATATACGCCACTTAATGGAAACGACAGCACAGGCAAATGAATATTGGCAGTCGGACAACCCAATGTGCGACCTAATTTCGCGCCGTGTTTGACTTTGCCTGTCAATTGATAAGGATGTCCTAACAAACGTTCAGCCAAATCCAAACGTCCTTTGAGCAAGGCTTCACGCACCGCGGTACTCGAAGCACGGGTGTTTTCGACCATGACGCTGGATGTGTTTTCAGTCACAAATGCATTTTGTGCTTGGAGCAAATCAAACGTGCCTTGGCGCTTAGCACCAAAGCAGAAATCATCACCGACCAGTAAATATTTCACATTCAATTGGCCAATCAACACGTCATCAATGAAGCGTTGAGCATCGATTGCCGCAAACTCGCTGTTAAAACGGCGCACATTCACGCCTCGCAATCGCGGTTGGTGCTCACGCATCAGGCGCAATTTGTCGCGCATTGGGCTTAAACGTGGTGGCAAAGCCAATTGACGTTGACGAGCGAAATACTCTTTCGGTTGTGGTTCAAATACCATCGCCACTGCCGGTAAGCCGCGCGCATCCGCTTCATTTTGTAAGCGTGACAAGATGTGTTGATGTCCTAAATGAACACCGTCAAAATTGCCTATGGTCAAAGCGCAACCATTTTGAAACAGTTTGGCATCGGTGTGCCCCAACCAAATTCGCATATCGATACGGCATCTTTATGGTGATAAAACGTTTTATTTTAAACGCTATATGCAATTGCAGCTAGTCTTTTGCAGCATGATGCTTGACGCCATGCACAACAATCAATACTTAAAATCGGTAGCATCAGACAACAGATTGCCTTAAACTTCGCATAATATTAACGTTTCATGTGGCTAAATTGACAAAATACACACAGTTGTAGCCGTCGGGACACATCCTTTCAGTTGGAGTGATTTATGGATTTTCGCTTTGATATCATTTACGAATATCGCGAAATGTTTTGGATCGGGGCGAAATATACCTTAGGTCTGACCGCATTTTCTGTGGCCGTGGGCACGGTTTTTGGTTTAATTGGTGCTTTGTGTCGCTTAGCAAACTTTGAAAAAGGCAACATTTTGTTGCGTACATTGGGCTGGTTTTTGCGTACAGTCTCTTTATTGTATGTGACTTTGTTCCGTGGTACGCCATTGTTTGTGCAGATTTTTATTTGGCATTTTATTTGGTCAGTCGCCCTCATCAATCCTGTTGATGGTTGGCTGATCAGTGGTGAATTGGCGCGCGAGTTGCGCAAAGAATACGGTGCATTGATTGCGGGGGTGCTTTGGCTTTGTCGGTCAATGCGGGTGCTTATATCACGGAAATTTTCCGTGCAGGCATTCAGTCTATCGACCGTGGCCAAGTGGAAGCGGCGCGTTCTTTGGGTCTGAATTATGCCCAAACCATGCGTCATGTGATTTTGCCACAAGCGACCCGTCGCATGTTGCCGCCGTTTGGCAATGAGTTCATCACTTTATTGAAAGACAGCTCTTTGGTGTCTGCCATTGGTGTGGCGGAATTGGCATATGTGGCGCGTACGGTTTCAGGCCGCTTCTCGATTTACGAAGAGCCTTATTATGCCATCGCCTTGATTTACTTGGTGATGACCATAGGTTTGGCAGCGTTGTTCTCTTGGTTGGAAAAACGTTATCGCATCGGTCAGCGTTAAGCTTGAACTTATGACTAGCCACAACAAGCCCGACTCGTTCGGGCTTGTTTGTTTTTGTGCCATAATAAGCGCCATTATAAGCGTCCTGAAAAATTGCTCATGAAATATGCTGATTTGCGCGACTTCATCTCGCAGCTAGAACAACAAAACAAACTCAAACGCATTGCCCATCCGGTGTCACCACATTTGGAAATGACCGATATTGCAGACCGTGTCTTGCGTGCCGAAGGTCCAGCCTTGCTGTTTGAAAACCCTACTACCGATGGCAAGCGTTATGATTTTCCTGTGTTGGCCAATTTGTTTGGTACGACCGAACGTGTGGCGATGGGCATGGGGGCGAAAGACTTGTCTGAGTTGCGCCAAATTGGTCAAACTTTGGCATATTTAAAAGAGCCTGAGCCGCCAAAAGGCATTAAGGACGCTTTTTCGAAATTGCCTTTGCTCAAAGACATTTGGTCGATGGCGCCGAATGTGGTTAAAAAAGCACCTGTACACGACATCATTATTGAGGGCGATGATGTGGATTTGTCGGTGTTGCCGATTCAGCATTGTTGGCCGGGCGATGTGGCACCATTGATTACATGGGGCTTGACTGTTACCCGTGGTCCACACAAAAAACGCCAAAACTTGGGTATTTACCGCCAACAAGTCATAGCCAAAAACAAAGTCATCATGCGTTGGCTCGCTCATCGTGGCGGTGCTTTGGACTTTTTGGCACACAACCAAGCCAATCCAGGCCAACCTTATCCTGTGTCTGTGGTTTTAGGTTGTGATCCTGCAACGATTTTGGGTGCGGTGACGCCTGTGCCTGATACTTTGAGTGAATACCAATTTGCGGGGCTGTTGCGGGGCTCACGCACCGAATTGGTCAAATGCATAGGCAACGATTTGCACGTGCCAGCTCGCGCTGAGATCGTCTTGGAAGGCGTGATTCATCCCGATGAAACCGCGTTAGAAGGCCCATATGGCGACCACACGGGTTATTACAATGAGCAAGACCATTTCCCTGTGTTTACCGTTGAGCGCATCACCATGCGTCAAAACGCCATTTACCACAGCACTTACACTGGTAAACCAATCGATGAACCTGCGGTTTTGGGTGTGGCGTTGAACGAGGTATTTGTACCATTGTTGCAAAAACAATTTCCTGAAATTGTTGATTTTTACTTGCCGCCTGAAGGTTGTTCTTACCGCATGGCGGTGGTGAGCATGAAAAAACAATACGCAGGTCACGCCAAGCGTGTGATGATGGGTTGTTGGAGTTTCTTGCGCCAATTTATGTATACCAAATTCATTGTTGTGGTCGATGAAGATGTGAATGTGCGTGATTGGAAAGAAGTGATTTGGGCAATTACAACACGTATGGACCCTGTTCGCGATACGGTTTTGATTGAAAATACGCCGATTGATTATTTGGATTTTGCCAGTCCTGTGTCTGGCTTGGGTGGTAAAATGGGCATGGATGCGACCAATAAATGGCCAGGTGAAACCAACCGCGAGTGGGGCGTTGTGATTGAAAAAGATCAAGAAATCTCACGCCGAGTGGATGCGATGTGGCAAGATTTGGGTTTATAAGAAATTTGAGTTTAAATAACTGACACTTACATTGTGTTTTGCATCTATCAAGCGTCCTGTAACTTACAGGCCGCTTGATTTGTTTTTAAAGCCCATTGATTTACAATTTTTTTGTTGCAAATGAAGCGTATCGCGGTTAAAAATAAACATAGGTTGGGTGGCTTGAATCGACCCTGCTGTTGCCTAATAGTCAATTCTTATTGGTCTTTGCTTGGCAGCATAGAATTTTCCGCTATAATCCGCGCAGGTCATGCCTGAGCTTTGAGGCATGACATTTTTTTAATTCGTCAGGGAAAGATAACCTATATGAAAAAATTGCTCTTTGCTCAAGTTGTAACTTTGGCATTGTTAACTGCATGTGGTGGCGGTAGCCAATCACAAGAACCCGCTCAAGCCGCACCTGCAGCCAGCAATACCGATTCAGCTAGCGCAGCCAGCAATCCAGCCGCCGGCCACGATTATCCACAAACATCTGAATTGAACATCTACAACTGGTCTAACTATGTGGATGAAGCAACGGTTGAAGAATTCCGCAAAGAATTTTCTTTGAAATTGAATTACGATTTGTATGAAAACAACGAAGCCTTAGAAGCCAAAGTGTTGACAGGCAAATCAGGCTACGACTTGGTAGTGCCTGGCATTTCTTTCTTGCCTCGTCAAATCCAAGCCGGTGCTTACCAAAAAATCGACAAAAGCTTGTTGAGTAACTATGGCAATATCGATCCTAAATTATTGACCTTGTTGAACCAAGTGGATCCAGGCAATGAATATGCCGTACCTTATTTCTCAGGCTTGAATACTTTGGCGATTAACAAAGACAAAGTCAAAGCTGCTTTGGGTACAGACCAGTTGCCAGAAAACGAATGGGACTTGGTCTTTAAACCTGAGTACTCTAATAAGTTGAAAGCTTGTGGTATCAGCTTGTGGGACTCTCCAAGCGAAATCTTCCCATTGGTGATTAAATATATTGGCAAAGACCCTGCTAAAGCCAGCAATGAAGATATCAATGCAGCTGCGGCCGTATTGAAAGCCGTTCGTCCTGACATCAAACGCTTCAGCCCATCGTTCATCGATGAATTGGCCCGTGGCGATATTTGTGTGGCAGTGGGCAATGGCGGCGACATGAACATGTCTAAAAAACGTGCTGAAGAAGTGGGCAATGGCGTCAACATCGAAGTATTGACACCTAAAGGCATGGGCTTCTGGGTGGAATCTTGGTTGATTCCAGCTGACGCTAAAAACTATGTCAACGCTCACAAATACATGGACTGGACGTTGAAGCCAGACATCGCAGCTCGCAATGCTGCAGAAGTGACTTTCGCTCCAGCGAGCTTGCCTGCACGCGAGTTGATGGACAAATCTTTGGTTGAAACCCGTTCTATCTTCCCGAATGACGAAGATGCAGCAGCTGGTTTCTTGATGCCTGAATTGAGTCCAGATGCGAAAAAATTGACTGTGCGTTTGTGGCAAGAATTGCGTAGCGGTTCTTAATCGCTTTGAATTGACATAATATCCAACATCATCCCCTAACATCTTCTATGTTAGGGGATTTTTATTGGCATATTGGCTAACAATCTGTTTTAATGAAATTAAATACCAAGCGAATATTTTAATTGTTACAAGAAAGCCAATGGCATTTACAATGTACATCTTTACAAGGGTGAAAACATGACTAATAAAACACTTTTAGCCACAATAGGCCTATTAAGTATTACATCTGCTTTTGCACAACCGCCAGCTTTTGGCAACAATCCCAATATGGTCACCAGACAAACGATACACAGTGATGTCAGTGGCAGTACGACCATCACCACTGTGATTGAGCCAGTTCGCCAAACCCAAGATGCCACCGCCACATTCACGCCCATGGCCATGCCTGTGGTTAATACCAATCCAGAAGCTATTATGCCGAAGACAGAACCTAGTGCTGCGGCATCTTTTTTGGCACCGAGTTCAACACATCAGCCTGCTACTTTAGATCATGAGGTTGTGACCCACTACCATTTAGGTAGCCAAAAAGCAGAAAAATCAATGCCTGCTTATCAAAATCCCGTTAACTCAAACAAACAAGCACCAACGGTACGCTATGAAAATATGCGCGAAGATCCAGAAGATGTGATGATGCGTATTTTGAATCAACGACAATAAACATCTATACACGAGTCATTTTTTACAAATGCCTAAAAAAGCACATTTTTATGTGCTTTTTTAGCATAAATAAGTGTTTATTTTAGGTACAATAGCGCTTTTATCAAACTGACCGAGTGACAGCAAATGAGTCAATACGTTTACTCAATGTTGCGTGTGAGCAAAGTAGTGCCACCGCAAAAACAAATCATCAAAGACATTTCTTTGTCTTTTTTCCCTGGCGCTAAAATTGGCTTGTTAGGTTTGAATGGTTCGGGTAAATCAACCGTCCTGAAAATCATGGCAGGCGTGGACAAAGAGTTCGAAGGCGAAGCGGTGCCAATGAGCGGCATCAAAATTGGTTATTTGCCGCAAGAGCCTGAGTTGGATGCGACCAAAACCGTGCGTGAAGAAGTTGAAAGCGGTTTGGGCGAAGTGGCCGATGCACAAAAACGTTTGGACGAAGTGTACGCAGCTTATGCCGACCCCGATGCAGATTTTGATGCTTTGGCTGAAGAACAAGGCCGTTTGGAAGCGATTTTATCCGCAGGCGCAGGCGACAATTTAGAGCACCAATTGGAAATTGCGGCCGATGCTTTGCGCTTGCCTGAGTGGGACGCCATCATTGGCAATTTGTCAGGTGGTGAAAAACGCCGCGTGGCTTTGTGCAAATTGTTGCTGTCTAAGCCTGACATGTTGTTGCTTGACGAACCGACCAACCATTTGGATGCAGAATCGGTTGAATGGTTGGAGCAATTTTTGGTGCGTTTCCCAGGCACCGTGGTTGCAGTCACGCATGACCGTTACTTCTTAGACAATGCTGCCGAATGGATTTTGGAATTGGACCGCGGCCATGGCATTCCTTGGAAAGGCAACTACTCTTCTTGGTTGGAACAAAAAGAAAACCGTTTGGCCACCGAATCCAAACAAGAAGCGGCGCGCATTAAATCGATGAAGCAAGAATTGGAATGGGTACGCCAAAACGCCAAAGGCCGCCAAGCCAAATCCAAAGCGCGTATTGCCCGTTTTGAAGAAATGTCGAGCTACGAATACCAAAAACGCAACGAAACTCAAGAAATCTTCATTCCAACTGCCGAGCGTTTGGGCAACGAAGTGATTGAGTTTACCAACGTGACCAAATCGTTTGGTGACCGTGTGTTGATTGATGATTTGAGCATGCGCATTCCAGCAGGCGCGATTGTCGGTATTATCGGTCCTAACGGCGCGGGTAAATCGACTTTGTTCAAAATGATTACTGGTCAAGAAACGCCTGATTCTGGTGAAGTGAAAATTGGTCAAACCGTTCAATTGTCTTACGTCGATCAAAGCCGTGGTAATTTGGGCAATACCAAAACCGTGTTTGATGAAATTGCCGAAGGTCGCGACATTTTGCAAGTGGGCAAATTTGAAACGCCTGCACGCGCCTACTTGGGTCGTTTTAACTTCAAAGGCGCAGACCAAAGTAAAATCGTCGGCAATTTGTCAGGCGGTGAACGTGGTCGTTTGCACTTGGCCAAAACCTTGATTTCAGGCGGCAATGTGTTGTTGCTTGACGAACCATCAAACGATTTGGACGTGGAAACTTTGCGCGCGTTGGAAGATGCGTTATTAGAGTTTGCAGGCTCAGTCATGGTGATTTCGCATGATCGTTGGTTCTTAGACCGTATTGCGACCCATATTTTGGCAGCCGAAGGCGATTCAAAATGGGTGTTCTTTGATGGTAACTACCAAGAATACGAAGCGGACAAAAAACGTCGCTTGGGTGAAGAGGGCGCGAAACCAAAACGCATTCGCTACAAACCTGTGAGCCGTTAATTCGTTTGACTTAACAAGCTTTAAAAAAAGCGTCCTGTAAATTACAGGACGCTTTTGTATTCAAATCATTTATTTGGCATTTAACCATTGAATCTTGGCTTCATCCGCGACAGAGCCTAATTTAGCTGTCATGTTGGTATCCACTTTACAAGCTTCAACGACCAAGCCAATGGCCATGTCTTGTGGGTTGCTGCCAACCAAACGGGTCAAACCACGGGCATCGGCAGATTTCACTTGTGCAGGTGCTGCTAGGTTTTGTGTCCACGTAATATGGCGACCACTGCTAGAGAATTCATTGTATTTAGGGTTGTTGGTGCGCAATAACAAAGGTGATTGGGCACCATCATAAACCACTTGTACACCTGCTACTGTGTTGTTTTTGATGCCATATAAGGCCAAAACACGACCACCTTGGCATTGATAAGCCACTTCTTGGTAGCTGTCAAACTGCACATTGGTTTGCACAGGTTTGCTCTTCGCTTGTGTAGATGGATTCGGTGCATCAGTAGAAGCACACGCACTTAAAGCCCAAGCAGACATTGTTGCGATTAACCATTTATTAAATTGCATAAAACCATTCTCACATAAGGTTTAGATAAGTGGTTCAAGATTACCATGCTTGAATATAAGTTCCAAGTTAAGCAAGGCAAAGAATCAAGGCAGACGGCAGAAATGAAAAAAACCAGCTCGAAAGCTGGTTTTTAAAATTGGTACGCCCACGGGGAATCGAACCCCGGTTGCCGCCGTGAAAGGGCAGTGTCCTAACCGCTAGACGATGGGCGCGGCTTTTCAGAATGGTGCACCCGGAGCGATTCGAACGCCCGACCCTTTGGTTCGTAGCCAAATACTCTATCCAACTGAGCTACGGGTGCATCTGAAGAGAAATGCATTATAGGATGGACTTATTTGTACGTCAAGAACTTTTTATAAAAATATGCATAAATTTATTTGGCCAGCTGTTTTAGCGGTAGAATAAGGCGTTTTTTGTTTCCGGCCACTTCTCCATGTTACGTCACGATGACTTACATACCTTGCAGCAACAACTGCAATTTTTAGCAACCCCCATCGTCATCATCGATACCGAAGCCACGGGTGGCAATTTATACCAAGACCGTTTGACCGAAGTGGCATTGATTCGCTTTGACGAACACGGCATACATACTTATGAGCAATTGATTAATCCTCAAATGACCATTAGCCCTTTCATTGAAGAGCTTACAGGCATCAGTAATGATATGGTGGCAGCTGCACCTTTGTTTGAGGATATTGCAGATGAATTGGCACATTTTTTAAAAGATGCTGTTTTGTTCGCTCACAACAGTCGTTTTGATTATCATTTTTTACGGTTGGCATTTAAACGTTGCGGCAAACAATTGAGCATGCCGCAATTGTGCACGGTGAAATTGTCACGCCAATTGTATCCTGAACATTTCAAACACAACTTAGACAGTTTGATTGAACGTTTTCACATTGTTTTACCGCAACGTCACCGCGCGATGGCAGATGTGGCAGCTTTAACGCAATTTTTGGCACAAGCAAGTCAAGAACGTGGCCATTTATGGCAATCTGCTTTGTACAAACACATTACACCAAGCTTGTTGCCTGATTGGTTGCCTGAGCATTTGAAGCAACAATTACAAGCCTTACCAGATGAATATGGCATGGTTTTGATTTGGCACAAAGATGCCAAACAGCCCAAAGTGCGGGTGTGTGAACACATGTATCATGATATGTGTCACAAATTACATGCCAAACAAGCCCAAGATTGGTTTGCCAGTATTGTCAAAATAGAAGGTTTTGCGGCCATTGGACCATTGGATGCTGCAGTGATGTCTAGCCAATATGCCGATCCCAAGCAGCATGCTTTTTATACCATACGTTTAATTAAGAATGACCAACAGCGTTTACAAGCCAAAATCCAACCTTTGGGTACGCAAATCACTCACGAACCTCCTTTTGGCGTCTTTGCTCATCCCAAAGCTGCCAAAAAAGCCATCTTAGAGTGGGCGCGTGAACATGGCTTTTGCCCAAAATATTTGGATATTTTGCCGCAAACGTTGTCTGAACAGACTCCTTGTCCTATACACAGTAGCAAAAAATGTCATGGTTGGTGTCCTCAATTGAATGAACAAGAAGACATTGATGCTGCCTTGCGTCAAGAAATGACCAAGTTGCCTATTGCAGGTTGGCAACAACGTTGGCCACACAATGCCCAAGAGGTGGATTTGGTCACAGGGCAAACCAAGCAATGGCATGTTGCAGGTTCTGCCATTCAAACGGAAGATGGTTTGTGGCTGTGGGATGCGCGGGTTTTTCAAGCTTTAAAAGAACATTTTCGCAAGCCACAAGCTTAAAAGCGTCATCACTTCAATAGACAAGCAGATGGTTTCTGGTGCACCAAAGACATTGCTAAGCGGTCAATAGGCGTGTTTTAAATCAATTGACAAAGCCTATTCAAAATAGACGTTTGCTCATAAATGGGCTGGCGATACATTTCAAGGAGCATGTATACGGTCTTTGTAACGCAGATTATGGGTACAAAATCATTGAAATTTTTGACAATAAGCGTCCTGTAAAACCTTTACAGGACGCTTATTTTTAATGTGATTTATTTGACATCTATTTCAATGCGGCCGCCATTTTGATTGGCATTGTGTAAGTTGATAAATAAGGTAGAGGCACGTTCAACATTTTTGCCTGTTTGGACATTGTAATCGTCTTGGCGTATGGCAATCTTCAAATAACCCACTTTAGCGCTGGGCAGCACTTGATAGCTTTTGACATTGGGTAAATGGTAAACATTCCAACTGAGTTTTTCTTCATTGACCACCGCCAAGCGTAGAAACCATGGATTCATGCTAGGAGCATCAATGGGCATGCTGTGAAACAATTTGACCGTCATGCTTGAGTCTGGCATTGCCGTGACTTTTTCGACATGCGCTGCACCTGTATTGTGGCTGTCGTTTTGTGGTGATAACCATTGTGCTTGAGCTTGTGCACAGAGACTGAATAAGCTGAACATCCAAAACAGTGGTTTCATGCAGACATCCTTTTAAGGTTTTTGTACGATTTCTTCGATTTGTATTGAGCCATGAGCTTGTGCGGCGGCAGTCATGTTCACAAATAAAATCGAAGTTTGGGAGGTAACATGGCTTGTTGAATCGAGGTGTTCAGTACGCAATTGTAATTTCAAATAACCATTTTTTGCGCTGGGTAAAATACGGTAGTCGGCGATATCTTTTAAAAAATACACATTCCATTGTTGGTCTGATTTCACTGCTAAACTTAATAATAAGCCATTTAAAGCTGGGTCGCCTGCGGTAGCAGACAGCAGTTTGGCTTCAATGGTAGGGTCTTGAATGGCTGCAATATGGAATATTTCTTCATCAATTTCAATGCGGTTTTGTGTTTGTGCATGGATGGTTTGTGCTGATAATGGCAAACTGAAAAATAAAAGTGCACAAAATGCCAAGTGTTTGAACATGGGTGCTCCTAATGCTTTGTCATAAAGTTCAATAGTAAGATTAACATAAGTATTTGTAATATGAATATAAAATAAAAGCGTCCTGTAAATTTACAGGACGCTTGTTCATACTAACAATGGTATTTAAATGGGATTACAAAAATGGATTGTCTATTTCAGTATTGTTTTGACCTAAAATCAATTGTTCAGGCAATGCTTCAGTGTTTTGCAGTTGCAATATGGCGCCATCAATGATGGTTTTGATTTCTTTTAAGTATTTCAAACCTTGTTGGTCACGCAAAATTTGAATGTCACCATAAATAGACAAACCGTCACCGTGGTTTTCAAAAGTCAGGTTTTCAATGCTGTATGAATGGTTTTCATCGCTCAATGCAGAAAAAGTCATGTCAAATACCCTTAATCGTTAGGAAAAGCTTTGAGCCAATTTGCTGGCTTCTGTGGTGCTGATTTTATTACTGCATTCGCTGGTTTTGTCAGTTTTCAAAAGTTTGATTTGTCCATTTTTAGACACATCTTTACCTATGGTAGGCAAATCATATACTTTGCGGCGTTCCTCTTTGTTCAAAAGTGGGAAGGCATTGATGCCTGTTTTGGCTTCTAATTCACACAAGCTGATAATCTGCGGCTTGGCTGAAGCGGTATTGGCAATCCAATATGCACCAATCACACCAGTATCGGGTTGGTAAACTGCTTTGTACAAATGGCTAGGCACCAAAACCTTATTTTTACCAATGCTCGGTATTGTCTTGTTTAAAAAGCTGACGCCCGTTACCAAATACACAGGTTGATGACTGCTGCTGACCACATCTCGCACTGCTTCTTCAATGTTACGCCAAGCATTTTGGTTGTTTTTAGGGTTTTGCGGCACCATGTTGGCCAATGAAAAGCTGTCTTGCTGAGCAGATTTGGTGCTCATATTGGCACTTGGCGCCAAATGCCCACGATCGTAGCCACTGCCTTTGTAATCAGACAATTCAGCTCGCATGTTTTTAGGCACTTGGTCTTCAGCATGAAACTCGCCTTGGCGTTTGATTTTGGTATTTACTTTTTTAGGCGTCAAATGTTCCGCTACCCACAAAGGGCCTTTGGTGATGCTCGAATGTAGGGATGCGAATTGCTCAAAGCACAAATTTTGGGTCTGTTTTAACAAGGCGGTTTGATTGATTTGTGGCGGGATGGCATCCAGCAACATGGCACTGGCGCAATGCGAGGCAGTCGTGGTTTGATTTTTTGTTATTTTAGAGTCAATGACAGCTGGCTCGGTTTTGGGTGCTGTTTTATCCAAACAGGCACTTAAACTGAGGCTTAAGCCAAGTATTGCAACTGTATATAGTGGGAATTTAAAGTTCATACGGAGATTTCTTTGGTAAAAAGCCATATTAATGACAATAACGTTTCATTTAAATCTTGATGTTTGAAATGAACACTGCATGAATTCTAATCATTCTTTGCCAATAAGCATATCAATTTTGAATATTGATAGAGTTTATGGTGAATGTTATCTATGTATATAGAGTGTTTGAAGTATGTATCTGAGATAGTAAAGATACAGTTTAAATGAATTATAAGAGTAGCTTTAAATGATTTAAGGTTGGTTAATAGGATGAAAAACAATTTAAAGAAGGAGTTTTTTAATTTATTTGTGAATGAAATATTGAAATTGAACAAGTAGGCTGCTTTTTTAATTTTAAAATAATGATTTTTTTCAATGCTTTAAATTTTAATTTCAATATTTTTAGAAAAAATTCACATTAATGGTTGACGGGTTTTCGGTGTTTCTGTAATATTCGGTTTCTTCGCTGCTGAGACAGAAACGAAACAGACCAAACGGTCAGCTTCACAAGTTTCACAGCACAGCTCTTTAAAAAACAGATTACCGATAAGTGTGAGTGCGAAGAGCCTCACACTGCTAAAGAAGTAAAGACAAGATATGATTTTTAATCATTTCTCGCTCTTTTTCTTTGAGAAGCAGACCAGAAATTAAATAGTAAGCTTAGAGATTAAACATAAGAGTTTGATCCTGGCTCAGATTGAACGCTGGCGGCATGCTTTACACATGCAAGTCGAACGGTAGCAGGAGAAAGCTTGCTTTCTTGCTGACGAGTGGCGAACGGGTGAGTAATGCGTCGGAACGTACCAAGTAATGGGGGATAACTACTCGAAAGAGTGGCTAATACCGCATACGCCCTACGGGGGAAAGCAGGGGATCTTCGGACCTTGCGTTATTTGAGCGGCCGACGTCTGATTAGCTAGTTGGTGGGGTAAAAGCCTACCAAGGCGACGATCAGTAGCGGGTCTGAGAGGATGATCCGCCACACTGGGACTGAGACACGGCCCAGACTCCTACGGGAGGCAGCAGTGGGGAATTTTGGACAATGGGCGCAAGCCTGATCCAGCAATGCCGCGTGTATGAAGAAGGCCTTCGGGTTGTAAAGTACTTTTGTTAGGGAAGAAAAGCTTTTGGCTAATATCCAAGAGTGATGACGGTACCTAAAGAATAAGCACCGGCTAACTACGTGCCAGCAGCCGCGGTAATACGTAGGGTGCAAGCGTTAATCGGAATTACTGGGCGTAAAGCGAGCGCAGGCGGTTATTTAAGTCAGGTGTGAAAGCCCCGAGCTCAACTTGGGACGTGCATTTGAAACTGGATAACTAGAGTGTGTCAGAGGGGGGTAGAATTCCACGTGTAGCAGTGAAATGCGTAGAGATGTGGAGGAATACCGATGGCGAAGGCAGCCCCCTGGGATAACACTGACGCTCATGCTCGAAAGCGTGGGTAGCAAACAGGATTAGATACCCTGGTAGTCCACGCCCTAAACGATGACAATTAGCTGTTGGGAGATTAAAAGCTCTTGGTAGCGTAGCTAACGCGTGAAATTGTCCGCCTGGGGAGTACGGTCGCAAGATTAAAACTCAAAGGAATTGACGGGGACCCGCACAAGCGGTGGATGATGTGGATTAATTCGATGCAACGCGAAGAACCTTACCTGGTCTTGACATGTACGGAATCCTCCAGAGACGGAGGAGTGCCTTCGGGAGCCGTAACACAGGTGCTGCATGGCTGTCGTCAGCTCGTGTCGTGAGATGTTGGGTTAAGTCCCGCAACGAGCGCAACCCTTGTCATTAGTTGCTACCATTCAGTTGAGCACTCTAATGAGACTGCCGGTGACAAACCGGAGGAAGGTGGGGATGACGTCAAGTCCTCATGGCCCTTATGACCAGGGCTTCACACGTCATACAATGGTCGGTACAGAGGGTAGCCAAGCCGCGAGGTGGAGCCAATCTCATAAAGCCGATCGTAGTCCGGATCGCACTCTGCAACTCGAGTGCGTGAAGTCGGAATCGCTAGTAATCGCAGGTCAGCATACTGCGGTGAATACGTTCCCGGGTCTTGTACACACCGCCCGTCACACCATGGGAGTGGGGGATACCAGAAGTAGGTAGGATAACCGTAAGGAGTCCGCTTACCACGGTATGCTTCATGACTGGGGTGAAGTCGTAACAAGGTAGCCGTAGGGGAACCTGCGGCTGGATCACCTCCTTTCTAGAGATAGAAGAGGCTTAACGCATTCACACTTATCGGTAAACTGTAAATAAAGATGCAAGTAGCAACGACCTGGGTTTGTAGCTCAGCTGGTTAGAGCACACGCTTGATAAGCGTGGGGTCGGAGGTTCAAGTCCTCCCAGACCCACCATCAAACTTGGTAACAAGTAAGGTTGTGGAACATTGGGGGCATAGCTCAGTTGGTAGAGCACCTGCTTTGCAAGCAGGGGGTCATCGGTTCGATCCCGTTTGCCTCCACCAATGAACTAAAATACTTTGCAAATCAAAGACGATTGACAGCTGACGCTGTTTTTTATTTCACTCTTAATAAAGAGATGATATACTCTCAGTCTTCTTTGATTTGCGAAGCGTGTTAGCGGACAAGCAGTACAAAGCGAAACACACAAAAGCGACGCATCGATCTTTAAAAAATTAGAAAGCCGAAATCAACAAACAAAAGACAATGTTGTTGTTTAGACAGCCTTTACAGGCCGCTTAAATAACACAGTAAATTTGGGTGATGATTGTATCTGCAATCAACGAATTCAAAAGGCGTTGATTGTAACAACCAAGTAGTAAGCTTTAACATGAAGAGAATCAAGCAGAAGGAAGACACGTCAACTGTCTAATTCTGCAAAGTCAGAGGTTCTTGAAATGATAGAGTCAAGTGAATAAGTGCATCAGGTGGATGCCTTGGCGATGATAGGCGACGAAGGACGTGTAAGCCTGCGAAAAGCGTGGGGGAGCTGGCAATAAAGCTTTGATCCCGCGATGTCCGAATGGGGAAACCCACCTAATTTATTAGGTACCTTTGACTGAATACATAGGTCACTGGAGCAAACCCGGAGAACTGAACCATCTAAGTACCCGGAGGAAAAGAAATCAACCGAGATTCCGCAAGTAGTGGCGAGCGAACGCGGAAAAGCCTGTTAGTGATAGTAGTCGAGATAGAAGAACATTCTGGAAAGTATGACCATAGTGCGTGATAGTCGCGTATTCGAAATCTCAACTGCGGTACTAAGCTAACGACAAGTAGGGCGGGACACGAGAAATCCTGTCTGAATATGGGGGGACCATCCTCCAAGGCTAAATACTCATCATCGACCGATAGTGAACCAGTACCGTGAGGGAAAGGCGAAAAGAACCCCGGAAGGGGAGTGAAATAGAACCTGAAACCTGATGCATACAAACAGTGGGAGCGGACTTGTTCCGTGACTGCGTACCTTTTGTATAATGGGTCAACGACTTACGTTCAGTAGCAAGGTTAACCGAATAGGGGAGCCGTAGAGAAATCGAGTCTTAATAGGGCGATTAGTTGCTGGGCGTAGACCCGAAACCAAGTGATCTATCCATGGCCAGGATGAAGTTGCCGTAACAGGTAATGGAGGTCCGAACCCACTAATGTTGCAAAATTAGGGGATGAGCTGTGGATAGGGGTGAAAGGCTAAACAAACTTGGAGATAGCTGGTTCTCCCCGAAAACTATTTAGGTAGTGCCTCGAGGTACACTCATGGGGGTAAAGCACTGTTATGGCTAGGGGGTTATTGCAACTTACCAACCCATGGCAAACTAAGAATACCATGAAGTGATTCCTCGGGAGACAGACATCGGGTGCTAACGTCCGGTGTCAAGAGGGAAACAACCCAGACCGCCAGCTAAGGTCCCAAATGATAGATTAAGTGGTAAACGAAGTGAGAAGGCCCAGACAGCTAGGATGTTGGCTTAGAAGCAGCCACCATTTAAAGAAAGCGTAATAGCTCACTAGTCGAGTCGTCTTGCGCGGAAGATGTAACGGGGCTCAAATCTATAACCGAAGCTGCGGATGTGCACTTAGTGCATGTGGTAGGGGAGCGTTCTGTAGGCCTGCGAAGGTGGATTGTGAAGTCTGCTGGAGGTATCAGAAGTGCGAATGTTGACATGAGTAGCGATAAAGGGGGTGAAAAGCCCCCTCGCCGAAAACCCAAGGTTTCCTACGCAACGTTCATCGGCGTAGGGTGAGTCGGCCCCTAAGGCGAGGCAGAGATGCGTAGTCGATGGGAAACAGGTTAATATTCCTGTACTTGATTTAAGTGCGATGTGGGGACGGAGAAGGTTAGGTCAGCAAACTGTTGGAATAGTTTGTTCAAGCCAGTAGGTGGAATTCTTAGGCAAATCCGGGAATTCATTCAACACCGAGAAGTGATAACGAGGTTCTACGGAACCGAAGTGACCGATACCACGCTTCCAGGAAAAGCCACTAAGCTTCAGCTTAAATCGAACCGTACCGCAAACCGACACAGGTGGGTGGGATGAAAATTCTAAGGCGCTTGAGAGAACTCGGGAGAAGGAACTCGGCAAATTGATACCGTAACTTCGGGAGAAGGTATGCCTGGTATTGTGAAGGATTTACTCCGTAAGCAACGCCAGGCCGCAGAGAATCGGTGGCTGCGACTGTTTATTAAAAACACAGCACTCTGCTAACACGAAAGTGGACGTATAGGGTGTGACGCCTGCCCGGTGCTGGAAGGTTAATTGAAGATGTGCAAGCATCGGATCGAAGCCCCAGTAAACGGCGGCCGTAACTATAACGGTCCTAAGGTAGCGAAATTCCTTGTCGGGTAAGTTCCGACCCGCACGAATGGCGTAACGATGGCCACACTGTCTCCTCCCGAGACTCAGCGAAGTTGAAATGGTTGTGAAGATGCAATCTACCCGCTGCTAGACGGAAAGACCCCGTGAACCTTTACTGTAGCTTTGCATTGGACTTTGAAGTCACTTGTGTAGGATAGGTGGGAGGCTTTGAAGCACAGACGCTAGTCTGTGTGGAGCCGTCCTTGAAATACCACCCTGGTGACTTTGAGGTTCTAACCCAGGTCCGTTATCCGGATCGGGGACCGTGCATGGTAGGCAGTTTGACTGGGGCGGTCTCCTCCCAAAGAGTAACGGAGGAGTTCGAAGGTTACCTAGGTCCGGTCGGAAATCGGACTGATAGTGCAATGGCAAAAGGTAGCTTAACTGCGAGACCAACAAGTCGAGCAGGTGCGAAAGCAGGACATAGTGATCCGGTGGTTCTGTATGGAAGGGCCATCGCTCAACGGATAAAAGGTACTCCGGGGATAACAGGCTGATTCCGCCCAAGAGTTCATATCGACGGCGGAGTTTGGCACCTCGATGTCGGCTCATCACATCCTGGGGCTGTAGTCGGTCCCAAGGGTATGGCTGTTCGCCATTTAAAGTGGTACGTGAGCTGGGTTTAAAACGTCGTGAGACAGTTTGGTCCCTATCTGCAGTGGGCGTTGGAAATTTGACGGGGGCTGCTCCTAGTACGAGAGGACCGGAGTGGACGAACCTCTGGTGTACCGGTTGTCACGCCAGTGGCATAGCCGGGTAGCTAAGTTCGGAAGAGATAAACGCTGAAAGCATCTAAGCGTGAAACTCGCCTGAAGATGAGATTTCCCTTGTGGTTTAACCACACTAAAGAGTCGTTCGAGACCAGGACGTTGATAGGTGGGGTGTGGAAGAGCGGTAACGCTTGAAGCTAACCCATACTAATTGCTCGTGAGGCTTGACTCTATCATTTGAAGAACTTCAATGATAATGCTTACTACATAAAGCATACAATTATTACCCAGTTGATTAAGATTGAAATAGACAGTATAATACAGCCCTATTTCAAAGCTCTGTAATACAGACGGCTTTCTGATTTTAAAGTTTATGTTTGACGACCATAGCGAGTTGGTCCCACGCCTTCCCATCCCGAACAGGACCGTGAAACGACTTAGCGCCGATGATAGTGTGGATTACCCATGTGAAAGTAGGTCATCGTCAAACGCCCCATTCTAAAGCCCTGATGCAAACGCATCAGGGCTTTATTCATTCTTAAAGATAGCTTTAAATATAATACACATTCACATAAACAAGCGTCCTGTAAACTTTACAGGACGCTTGTTTATGGATGCTTCCAAATAATTGAAAATAGTATTGAATATTACTTTGACCAATTGGCTCTTTTTAATATTTCATTCGCGATGCGAGGCTGTTTAATTCCTATGAGTATAGGCCTTCTTATTATTTTGTAGGGGGGAAGGGTCAGCTTAATATCAAGGATATTTAACAGGATAAGGCAAATTTAAACTGTTGTTTATAATGTAAAAGTTAGATAAGAATATGGATATTGCTTCTGTATTGAAAAAAATTTAATTATTATGGATTTAATTGATGTATATCAAGTAAATTAAAGTTGGTATTGCAATTGCTTTTATCTTATGTAGGTGAAACATTATAAAAAAATAGATGGAAGAATAGATTAGAGGAGTGTCATCGTGGTTACTTTAGAACAGCAAATTGGCGCAAAGTTGGTATTTTTAATGCCAAAAGGAAGTTACACATTTGAAGTTCAAGCCCATCTTCACGATGATTACGGACTTTGCTTTGCTTTGGTTCATGATGGTAATTCATATCAAGATGCTCAATTAGTTAATACTCAATTCACTGATACTGTTTTAGAAGAGATTTTAAGTCTATTGTATCTATTACAAGCTCAAAAAAAATATGGTGATTGGCGGCAGTGTCAGATCACCATTAATGCTGATAAGCATGTTCAATTTAATTTTTCACAAATGCTTTGTAATGCTGACCCTAATGGTGATGATGCGTTACTAGATGATATTCGGGCATTTGTCATGGGTGATTTGGGTAGTGAGATATCTACTAATGTAATATCTGTGGAATTTGATTATCATATCAATATGTTGTTTGCTTTAGCTTTGAATTATGCTACAGGTTCTAATGGTATTGAAAAGAACCCCCAGCTTGCAGCTTATTATTTCAAATCTTTGATTCGATGTGAGACTGTGACTTTAGCGGCATACTATAATTGGGTTGCTTTAGAAAGTGGCTCTGAGCATTATATTGATGTGTGTGAATTTAGTTTGTTGGAGTTGTTACAAAGAGAGCTCAAATCTGATCTGGCTGCCTTGTATGTTTTAGGATTAATGCACCAGTCAGGCTATGAAACTTTGCAACCTAATATTCAACAGGCAATGCATTATTATCAACATGCAGCGTCTTTAGGTTGTACTTTGGCAAAGTTGCGTGTAGAAGACTTATACTTAGATTACATGATTGAAGTTAATAAATCGGTTGCAACCATCAATCATAAAATCCGATTTAATGGATTCAAGTAATCAGTCATGTGTGGCCTCGCCAACAGGAATCGAACCTGTATCTTACGCTTAGGAGGCATATGTTCTATCCGTTGAACTATGGCGAGATGCGTCCTGTAAGTTACAGGACGCTTTGTTTTGATTATATGTTTTAACTTAAGTTAAGCGAGCAATCGATTGTTCAGCCAATTCACGCATTGCAGTACGCACTTCGTTATCAGGTAAGGCCTGTAAACAAACAATCGCTTGATTGACTGCTTTGTGAGCTTCTTGACGGCAATATGCCAAAGCATCTGAATTTTGTACGTGCGCATAAATCGCATCGAAATATTCACGATCGGCATGTTCTAAAGCATAGCGCACATCTTTGGCTGCTTGCTCTGAGCCTTGCTGCATCAAATAAATCAATGGCAATGTTGGTTTGCCTTCTGCCAAATCATCACCCACATTTTTGCCGATTTGTTCAGGGTCGCCAGAATAATCCAAAATGTCATCGATGATTTGAAAAGCAGTACCCACATACATACCATAGTCTTTTAACGCTTGCTCTTGCTCGGCTGTGGCTTTGGCAAGCAATGCGCCTACTTGTGCAGCCGCCTCGAACAGTTTGGCAGTTTTGTATTGAATGACTTGGAGATATTCAGCTTCGGTGATATTGATGTTACCGATGTTCATCAATTGCATCACTTCGCCTTCGGCGATGATGTTGGTGGCATCAGCCATGACTTCCAAAATGCGCATGTCTTTGGTATGTACCATTAATTGGAAGGCGCGCGTGTATAAAAAGTCACCGACCAAAACAGCGGCAGCATTGCCAAACATATTGTTGGCTGTTTTACGACCTCGGCGTAAATCACTTTCATCGACCACATCGTCATGTAATAAAGTTGAGGTATGAATGAACTCTACCATGGCAGCCAATGAGTACAACATATCTTCATCGTAGCCTAAAACCTTACCTGACAAGACGGTCATGATAGGGCGCAAACGTTTACCGCCTGCGCTGATGATGTATTGACCAATTTGTGAAATCAATGCCACTTCAGACATGACTGCTTGGTTGATGACCACATCAACGCGCGACAAATCATTTTCTAAATGACGTTGGAAGTAAGGCACAGTTTCTAGCATAGGTTGACTTTTGACAGATGGATTCAAAATAACAATCGCAATTATAACATTGTTGCTGTTTGTGTACACTTGGCTTTTGTGGAAAAGCCAATATAGAGAAGCTTTGATATGGCCTGCACTATGAAAATTCACATAATCGATTGATTTGGGTTTTATTTTTGACGTTTTTTTTAAAACAACGTATAATCTTCGATTCTCTTTTGCCATATTGGCAATTTTTTAATTGGAGTTGAGTATGTACGCGGTCGTAAAAACCGGCGGTAAACAATACAAAGTTACCGTTGGCCAAAAATTAAAAGTAGAACAGATACCAGCCGAACTCGACAGCCAAATCGTACTTGAAGAAGTATTGATGGTTGCGGACGGTGAAAACATTCAAATCGGTGCCCCTGTTGTTGCAGGCGCTAAAGTAACTGCTACTGTGGTTTCTCACGGTCGTCACGACAAAGTACGCATTTTCAAAATGCGTCGTCGTAAGCATTACCAAAAACGTCAAGGTCATCGTCAGAATTTCACTGAAATTCGTATCGACGCAATCGCTTAATTTTAGGAGTAAAATCACATGGCAACCAAAAAAGCAGGCGGTAGCTCTAAAAACGGTCGCGATTCAGAAGCTAAACGCTTGGGCGTTAAAGCCTTCGGTAGCGAATTGATTCCAGCTGGTTCTATCATTGTTCGTCAACGTGGTACTCGTTTCCACGCTGGTACCAATGTAGGCATGGGTAAAGACCACACTTTGTTCGCTAAAGTTGACGGTTATGTTGAGTTCACCACCAAAGGTGCGTTGAACCGCAAAACTGTAAACGTTAAGCCTTACACTGGCGAATAAGCATTAATTTAGAAAAAGCCCTGTCTGTTGATAGGGCTTTTTTTATTTTTTACTTGGTCACAAGACTGATTAGGCGGCCTGAAAAAGGTCTAATGTGTTTTCAGGCCGCCTAATCGGTTTTGTACACACAATCAGAATGATAAAATTAATAATTCAGAATCAAGAGGTTAAGCATGAAGTTTATTGATGAAGCGAAAATTGAAGTGGTAGCAGGCAAGGGTGGCAATGGTGCGTCTAGCTTCCGTCGTGAAAAATTCGTTCCACGCGGTGGTCCTGATGGTGGTGATGGTGGTAAAGGTGGCAGCGTGATTGCTGTGGCGGATGAAAACATCAATACTTTGGTTGAATACCGTTTTGTGAAAAAATATTTGGCTAAAAATGGTGAAAAAGGTCATGGTGCCGACCGTTATGGCAAAGGCGCAGATGACATAGAATTGCACATGCCTGTCGGTACTTTGATTAAAGACGTGGATACCGATGAAATCGTTGCAGACTTGACTGAACACGGTCAGCGCCTTGTTTTGGCTCGTGGCGGTAAAGGTGGTTTAGGCAATATCCATTTTAAATCTTCAACCAATCGCGCACCGCGCCAATGTACGCCTGGCGAGGATGGTGAGAGCCGTTTGTTGAACTTAGAATTGAAAGTTTTGGCAGATGTGGGTTTGCTCGGTATGCCCAATGCAGGTAAATCGACTTTAATCAGTGCCGTTTCTGCAGCACGTCCGAAAGTTGCGGATTATCCATTTACAACCTTGCATCCTAATTTGGGTGTGGTGCGCATGGATGAGAATCACAGCTTTGTGATGGCAGACATTCCAGGTTTGATTGAAGGTGCGGCTGAAGGTGCGGGTTTGGGTCATCGCTTTTTGCGTCATTTGTCACGCACTGGATTGTTATTGCATGTGGTTGATTTAGCACCATTTGCCGAAGATGTTGATCCTGTTAAAGAAGCTTTGGCATTGGCAGAAGAGTTGCGCAAATACGATGAAGCATTGTATGAAAAACCACGTTGGTTTGTGTTGAACAAATTGGACGTTTTGCCTGAAGAAGAGCGTGCTGAACGTGTGCAAGCTTTCTTGGATGCAGTGGGTTGGAATCATCCAAAACCCAACGACCAGTTTGAATTTGATGTGAACACACCGCGTGTGTTTGAAATCTCAGCCATCAACCGTCAAGGTACACAAGATTTGGTGTATGCTATTCATGGTTATATTGAGCGTCAAAAAGAGTTGGCTTTAGAAGAAAAAGCACGTCAAGGTGCGGTATCAACAGAAGTGGTTGAAAAAGCGCAAACTGATCGCTCAGTATTTAAACCAGAATCTTAATTAACAGGAGTCAGCCGCATGAATGCACAATCATCTTTGGTGAATCAATTATTGACACAATTACAAGGTGCCCCTATTTCACAAATTGCTTCTCAATTGGGTGTCAATTCAGATCAGGCACAAAGTGCTGTGAACAGTGCTGTGCCGATGTTATTGGGTATGTTGGGTAACAATGCCACGCAAGGTTCTGGTGCCAGTGATTTATTGGGCGCTTTGATGCGTGACCATGCTCAGCCTGCGGCACAAGCTCAAGGTTTGGGTGGTGGCGATTTATTGAGCAATGTATTGGGTTCTGTTTTGGGTGGCGGTTCTGGCGCTCAAGGTGGTGCGGCGATTTTGGGTCATATTTTTGGTGGCCAACAAGCACAAGCACAAAGCAATTTGGGTCAAGCTTCGGGCTTAGGTGGCGCCAATGCAGGACAGTTGTTGCAAATTTTAGCGCCCATTGTCATGTCTTTCTTGGCCAATAAAGTGCAAACGAGCAATCTGGATGCAGGTGGTTTGGGTCAGGTTTTGGGACAAGAGCGCGCACAAGTACAGCAACAAGGTGGCTTGGCAGGCTCTTTATTGACCAGTGTGTTAGACCAAAATGGTGATGGCAAATTGGATTTGGGCGATGTGTTGAAATTCGGTGCCAGTTTTTTAAACCGTCGTTAAGATTTAATTGTTTGATTCAAAAGCTTTCCATGTATAGTGGAAAGCTTTTTTTATGTATTTAAAAATTTTACAGGACGCTTATATTGATAAAAAAGGTGCAAGATGCGTCCTGTAAGGGGCAAATATCGTATAATTGCCTTTCCTTAAGAATTTTGAAACCATAAGTGAATTATGTTAACCGTATACAATACCTTAACCCGTCAAAAAGAAGCATTTAACCCCATCGATCCTAATAATGTGCGCATGTATGTTTGTGGCATGACGGTGTATGACTATTGTCATTTGGGTCATGCTCGTGTGATGGTGGTGTTTGATATGGTGGCACGTTGGTTGCGCCAATCAGGTTATCCGTTAACTTATGTGCGCAACATCACGGACATCGATGACAAAATCATTGCTCGTGCTGCGCAAAATGGTGAAAGTATTGGCGAATTGACCGCGCGTTTCATTCAAGCGATGGATGAAGATGCGGCAGCTTTGGGTGTGCAAAAACCCAACGAAGAACCTAAAGCCACTGAATATGTGGCGCAAATGATTGCGATGATTGAGCGTTTGATTGCCAATGGCAAAGCGTATGCTGCGGACAATGGTGACGTGTATTATGCGGTACGTGAGTTTGCGGCATATGGTCAATTGTCTGGCAAATCCTTGGATGATTTGCGCGCGGGTGAGCGTGTGGAGGTCGATGGTTTTAAGCGTGATCCATTGGATTTCGTGTTGTGGAAAGCGGCCAAAGCGGGCGAGCCTGCTTGGGAAAGTCCGTGGGGCAATGGTCGTCCAGGTTGGCATATTGAGTGTTCGGCTATGGGCGAAGAAATGTTCGGTCAAGCGTTTGACATTCATGGTGGTGGTGCTGACTTACAATTTCCGCATCATGAAAACGAAATTGCCCAAAGCTGCGGTGCCAGTGGTGTGTGCAATCACAGCCATGACGATTTGGCAGGCAAACACACGCAAAGCCATGTCAAATATTGGATGCACAATGGCTTTATTCGTGTAGACAATGAAAAAATGTCCAAATCTTTGGGTAATTTTTTCACCATTCGCGAAGTGTTGAAAAAATACGATGCGGAAATTGTGCGCTTCTTTATTTTGCGCGCACATTATCGCAGCCCATTGAATTATTCAGATGCGCATTTAGATGATGCCAAAGGTGCGTTGACGCGTTTGTACACGACTTTGAAAAACACCCCGCCTGCTGATGTGGCGATAACTGCTGACAGCAACGAATACACGCAACGTTTCTTTGCGGCGATGAACGATGATTTTGGTACGGTTGAGGCGATGGCGGTGTTGTTTGAATTGGCGGCGGAGGTCAATAAAACCAATGATGCGCAATTGGCAGGCGTCCTGAAAGCTTTGGCGAATGTTTTAGGCTTGTTAGAGCGTGATGCGGTGGCATTTTTACAAGGTGATTTGCATGATACCGATGGTTTGAGCAGTGAGGCGATTGATGCATTGATTGCCCAGCGACAAGCAGCGCGTGCAGCGAAAAACTGGGCGGAATCAGACCGCATTCGTGACGAATTGACAGCAGCTGGTATTATTTTAGAAGATGCAGCAGGTGTAACCACTTGGCGTCGTCAATGATGTGAATCAGCAAGCGTCCTGTAAGATTCTTGCATATAGTCGATTGAAACGATTGAAAAGACCCATTGATGATGGGTCTTTTTGATGTAAATGCAGCGTTATTGTCGCAAAGCTTGTCTGTGAAGCGTGCTTTAAATGGAAAATCCTTGATTGAATAGGAAAGATTGACATATAATCTTGTGTTCATTTTATGCAGCATAGGCACAATCCCTATGCCCGCGAAACTTAAAGGAAAGCACATGAAAGCTGATATCCAACCTAACTACCACGACATCCAAGTAATCTGCTCTTGCGGCAGCACTTTCGTGACCAAATCTACTATGGAAAAAGAAACATTCAATATCGAGGTTTGCTCTGAATGTCATCCTTTCTACACTGGTAAACAAAAAATCGTTGACACGGCTGGTCGTGTTGATCGCTTTAACCAAAAATTCGGCAATATGTTCAACCGTTAATTCGTTTGAAATGCCAAAAAGAAGACAGCTGCGGCTGTCTTTTTTATTGCCATCATTTGATGTCCAGTGTGCAAATGATGGGTATCATGGGGTCACTGGATGAGATATTGAGGTGGATTTGCGATGTTGACATACATCCCTCCTGAGAAGCGCCCTGAAAGCAAACCCACAGAAAAACCTTGGGTTTTGCTGTTGTTGGCATTTGTGTGGCTGTGGCCAGGCATCATCGATCACGATTTATGGAAGCCGCATGAATTTGAATTGCATGCGGCAGTGCAGTCGGTATTGTATCAAGGACAGTTTTGGGCACCGGTGGTGGCAGGACAGCCTTATGTGGAGCAGCCACCTTTGTATGTTTGGGTAGGCAGCTTGTTTCAGAGTGTTTTTTCCCCGTGGCTATTGAGTGAATTCACAGCCATTCGTTTAACCACCGTTTTATTCATGGCGATTGGCTTGGCTTGTGCTGGTGGTGCGGGTCGCCACTTGCTTGGTCGCCGCCATGGGCGCAGTGTGGTGTTGATTTTGATTGGCTGTGTCGGCTTGTTGCTAGCAGGTCATCGTATGGATACATGGGCAATCACATTTGCGGGTTTTGCTTTGAGTCTATACGCCATGACGCGTGCCAATGACCACACTGCTTTGGCAGGATTTGGTTTGGCATTGGGCTGGGTGTTGGTATTTTTATCGTCCAGCTTGAGTGAATTGCTATTGGTGATGTTGATTGCCATCAGCATGTTGGTTTTTGCGCGTTGGCGCAGCCGCCGCTATATGGTCATTTTGGCCATGGCCGCGATGATGGCCATTCCGATGATTACCATTTGGCCTTATGCTTTGTATCAAAGCCACCCTGAAGTATTTCAATTGTGGTGGGAGCGCTATGCTTTTGGTGGTTTTGGCGGATGGAAATACAACTTTTTGGCGCATGAGTTTGGCTATTATGCAACGGTAGCATTGTGGTATGTGTTTCCTGCATGGCCTTTGGCGGTTTGGACGTTTATGAACCGCAGCAAGGTGTCACATCGAGTGTGGCAAGTTTGTGGTATCTGGTTATTGGTCGGTGTATTGTGGTTGGCGTTGATGCGCGAAACGTATACTGAAAATGCATTGATTTTATTGTTGCCTTTGGCGATATTGGGTGCGGCACAATTAGACTCTTTGCGTCGCGGTGCAGTGGCGTTTTTGAATTGGTTTGGCGTAATGTTGTTTGGCATGCTCGCCATATTTTTATGGTTGGGCTTTTTTGCCATGAATTTCGGTTGGCCGACTAAACTGGCTGAACGAGCAGCATATTTTAGCCCATATTATCAGCCTGACTTTGACTATTTCCCAATGATTATCGCGTTTTTATTCACAGTATTGTGGATTTGGGCTGTGACACGCAAACACATGCGAGGTCGTCAAGCAGTGACCAATTGGGCAGCAGGCATGACCTTAAGTTGGAGTTTGCTGATGACTTTGTTCTTACCATGGATTGATGCGGCTAAAAGTTATCGGCCTGTTGTGGAACAATTTCAGGCTGCTTTGCATCTGAATACCGCAGCGCGTTTGGTGTCTGGGCAAGATTGTTTGTACATTGATGCCCAAGAAAATCGCATAGCATGGTTGGCTTGGGAAGCATACAGTGATGTTAAAATCACGATGGATGAGCAGCAAAATTGCCAATACCGTTTGGTGGTTTTGAGCCAAACTCAACAAAATAACTTGAAGCAGTGGGAAGTCGTTTGGCGAGGTCACCGCCCACGCGAAGACTATGAACATTTTGTATTGCTGCAAAAGCAGCAATTTGAAGCATTATTTTAAAAAGGAAGCAGTATGAGCCGTACGACTTTGATTCATGCAGGTTGGATCATTCCTATGAGCGATGAGCCTGTGGTGTTGCGCAATCAGGTTTTGGTATTAAAAGACCATCAAATTGATGCCATTGTCACGCCTGAACAAGCGCAAGACATGATTGCCGATGAAGTATTGCAATTGCCTAATCATGTGTTGATGCCCGGTTTAGTGAATTTACATGGTCACAGCGCGATGACTTTGCTGCGTGGTTTTGCCGATGATTTGGATTTGATGGATTGGTTGAATAACCACATTTGGCCAGCGGAAGGCAAACACGTCAGTGATGAGTTTGTGTATGATGGTTCGGTGTTGGCGATGGCGGAAATGTTGCTCGGTGGCACAACGACCATTAACGACATGTATTTTTACCATGATGCAGTCGCTCGTGCGGGCTTGAAAACAGGCATGCGTACGATGGTCGGTTGTTCTATTTTGGAGTTTCCAACCAATTATGCGCAAAATGCCGATGAATACATCAGCAAATCTTTACAGGACGCCCAAGCTTATCAAAATGAAGAGTTGATTAACTTTGTTTGGGCACCGCATGCGCCTTACACGGTGTCAGATGAAACATTCAAACGTGTGGTGGCGTTGGCAGAAGAACACGATTGGTTGATTCATTGCCACATTCATGAAACTGCTTTTGAAGTGGAAGACTCAGTCAAACAACATGGCAAGCGTCCATTGCAACGTTTGGATGAATTGGGCGTGTTAAGCCCACGTTTGATTGCGGCACACATGGTGCATACCAATGAAGAAGAAATGGCATTGGTGGCTAAGCGTGGCATCAGCATTGCGCACAATCCAGCTTCTAATATGAAATTGGCATCTGGTTTTGCGCCGATTCAAGCGATGTTGGATGCGGGTGTCAATGTGGGCTTGGGCACTGATGGCGCAGCGTCTAACAATAAATTGGATATGTTTGCCGACATGCGTTTGGGTGCATTGATTGCCAAAGGCAGCACGCGCAAACCAACCGATGTCAAAGCATATGACATGTTGAAAATGGCGACCATTAATGGTGCCAAAGCCTTACATTTGGATGACAAAGTTGGCACTTTGCAAGCCGGCAAACAAGCCGATATGATTGCAGTGGATTTGTCTGCGTTGGCGACTCAGCCTGTGTTCGATCCGATTTCACATTTGGTGTATGCGGCAGACCGTTCGCAAGTGTCACATGTTTGGATTAATGGCGAGCATTTGGTGGCAGAGGGTGAATTGACTCGTTTGAATCAAGCTGACTTATTGGCCAATGCACAACACTGGCAACAAAAAATTGCCGCAGGCTAATGGTATTACAGGACGCTTGAAATACAAAAACCGCTCTTTAAAAGAGCGGTTTTTTGATACAACGTGTTTTATAAACTATTGAACAAATTTTGTGCACGTTTGGAATAGGTTTCACTGCCGCTTTCAATTAAATCAATCAAAATCTCTCGTGCAGCGTCAGATTCGCCCAAATCCGAGTACATTTGCGCCAATTCCCATTTGGCTGAATACGTATGTTCCATATTGTTCAAATAGGCATCTTTGTCCACGATAGGTGGTGCTGTTTCAATCATGGCCAAAGGTGCTGGGATGGATGGCGATGTGGTTGGTGTCACACTTGGTTCTATCAATGCCAAATCAGGGGCTTCTTGGAACAATTCGCTGTTAAAAGCAGAATCCAAGTCCAAATCTAAGCCCAAACTATCCAGGCTGGATGAGGTTGCAGTGTTGGTACCATTCAATGTCTCTGTGATATGGCTAGCATCCTGTAAACTGGTATCGCTTGGCATATCCAAATCAAATGACAAGTCAAAATCGTCTAATGAAATGTCTTCAGAAGCCTGTTGATTGGCGTTATTTTGAGTGTTGATAAGCTCAGACAAATCAAATGATTCTAATTCTTCTAATGCCAAGGCAATGTCAGTATCACTGGTGGTTGCGGCAGTGGTTTCTGTTTCCAATGATAAAGCAAAATCATCCAAAGAGAATGTGTTGCTAGATGCTGCCGTGGTATCCATCATATCAACAGCATCAACATCTAAAGTCAATTCAAAATCATCTAAATTGAATTCATCTTGAGATGTGGTGTTAGCGTTGGCATTGTCATCCAAGTTTAAATTATCTAAAGTAAGACCCATGCTCGATACCGCTTGTGCATTAGCAGGCACACTGAATGACAAATCAAAATCTTCGATAGACAAGGATTCTGAAATCTCAGGCTCTGGTGTGGCAACAGTCTCTTTGGGCGTGTTTATCTCATCGTTGGATGGGAAGTCGAACTGATGAGAGACAATGTCTGGGGTCGCAGTCGGTGCAGGCTGAGAGCTCGGCTCTATGGCTGGATTCAACTCATCCAGATTCAAACTATCTAAACTTAAATCAAAGTCTAAATCGCTGGCTTCATGCTCGGTCAATGATGTCGATTCTGATGTATCGACATCTAAAGACAAAATACTGTCATGAACAGGTAGCTCAATGGTGTTGTCAGGTGCAGCCAAATCGTTTGCGTCTGTTTGTAATAATGCATCCAAATCCAATGCCGCTGCATCGGAAATAGGGTCTGCCGCTTGTATGGTTGGTATATCGGCAATAGCATTTTCATCATCAAGGCTGAGGCTGCCAAAATCAAAAGCATCTTCTGCTTCTGGCAATGCATTAATTGGTTGTTCAGCATGTTCTTCTGTTGGCAAACCAAAGTCACCTGTACCTGCCCATGCTTGGGTAGGGCGATCAGATTTAGCCGGTGGCGTATCAATACTGAAATCTTTGAAATCATGTACAGAGAATTCAGGCGAAGCAGCTTGTTCTACTTTGGTCGCTAATTCAGGAAAATCAGATGTTGTGGGAGCCGCTTCAGTTTCTTCGGCAGCCAGTAACGTATCGAAAGTATCATCGGTTTTTAACAAATCATCGAAGTTTAAACCGCTAAACGAATCATCAAAAGCCAATTGATTGTGTTCTGACTCCAATGAAATGCTGCTGAATTTGCTGACAAAATCATCATCTTCTGTATTGGCAATACTGGCATCATTTGATGTGTGGTCTTCGACCTGATTATCAGACTCACTGAACAATTCATCTAAATTGAGTGCAAAGTGATCATCTATTGCAGAATCTGACCCCGCTTCTACTTTTGGCATGTTTGTAGCAGTGATTTCTTCAGGTAGGTCTAATTCATCAAATGATAAATTTGCTACGGGCTCAGCCTCTGCTACGACGGCAGTTGTTACCGCCAATGCAGCTGCCGCCACAGGTATTTTAGCTGATGGTGTTTCGGTAGCGATGGTATCTAAATTGAAATCAAAGTTAATGTCATTGATGTCTTCTTGGCTTAAAGTCAAACCTGCATTGGCAGCTGTGGTACTGTCAAAATTAATATCAGATGTTTTACTTAAGCTTGGTTTGGCAGAAGCCGCGGCTTGGAAATCATCTTCAAAGTCTAAATCATTTAAGGACGGTATTTTGGCAATAGGCGCAGCCGTTTGAGCGATTTCACTCAAACTGTCTAAGCTGCTAACATCAAAATTACTTAAGTCAAAATCATCTAATGCTGGCGCTGAAGTTGGTTGGTTGGTCGGTGCAGATTGGGCTGCTGCAATTTGTGGTGTGTTGTTTAAGTTTTCAAAACTACTTAAATCAAAATCGCCCAAATCAAATTCATCTGCAGCAGGCGCAGCAGTCGGTCGGGTGGTTGGTGCTGATTGTTCTGTTGTATGTTGTGGGGCATCGTTTGATTTTTCAAAACTACTTAAATCAAAATCGCCTAAGTCAAATTCATCCGCCACAGGTGCCGCAGTTGGTCGGGTGGTTGGTGCCGATTGTTCTGTTGTAATTTGAGGGACATCGTTTGATTTTTCGAAACTGCTTAAATCAAAATTGTCCAAATCAAATTCATCCGCGACAGGTGCGGCAGTCGGTTTGCTTGTTGGCGCAGCGTGGGCCACTGCAATTTGAGGTGTATCGTTTAAGCTTTCAAAGCTGCTCAAGTCAAAATCACCCAAATCGAACTCATCAGCTGCAGGCGCAGTCGTTGGTTTAATCGTAGGCGCTGGTTGCGCCATCGCCGTTTTAGGTAAGTCGCCTAAATCATTTAAAGTATCTAGATTGAAATCATCATTGAAGTCGTCAAATGAAGCATTGCTGTGATGGCTGGTTTGGTTGGTACTCTTGTCAAAATTGAGAGCGGCACTTGGTTGGGCAAAGCTGTTTGTATTTTTTAAAACATCGTCTAAATCAAAATTTAAGTTGGTATCAGCGTGTTGTTGATTGGTGAAATTTTGAATAGGTGCAGGCGTTTGATCACCAAAGCCATTTTGTTGTAATAAACTGTCTAATTCATTGAGGTCAAAACCACCTAAATCATCGTTTTGATGAGTTTGAGTTGGGGCCGCTGTAGGCGCAAAGCTAGATGGATGAGGTTTAAATACTTGGTCTAAATCGTCTAAATTAAAGTCATCCAATTCAGGTGCAACAGTGGCGTCTGGATGAGCAAATTGCGCCAAATCTTCTGCGCTTGGCATGAAGTCGTTGTCAAATGAGTTGGTCGCGTAGGTGGCACCCACTGCGGCTGCGCCAATAACGGTTGAACCAGCAATGACTTTAGGGGCGATTGTTGGTTGCGCTGTGGCTTGATGCAAGGTTTCATCGCTGTCTGCATCAAAGCTGTCAAAAGCATTTAAAGCATCTAATTCAGCTGAGGACAGATTATTACTATCATTGCCTTGGGTGTCTTTCTTATCTGTGGACGCCTCATCCAAGTCAAATTGGATATCACCATCATCATGATGGTCATCTCCGCCATCTGGGTCATTGTTGGATTTTTGTTGGCGTTTTTTTAATAAGAAGAAAACCAATAATAAAGTAATCAAACCACCTGCCAAATATGGCAAGTATTGCATAATCAAATCTAAAAGCTCAGGTTCTGGCTCAGGCTCTGGTAATGGTTTTTTAGGTTTTGGCTTGATGACAGGCTCAGTCGCAACAGCAGAAGCAACAACCGCAGAGGCAGTAGCTTCAGAAGCGGCCACTTGCGGAGCAGAGGCTGGCATCGGTATTGGCGCAGATGCAGCTTGTGCAATATCTGCTGCGGCTTTTTTCTCGGCATCGGCAGCAGCTTGCTTATCAATATTGGCAGTATCAGCCGCTTTTTTGTCAGCTGCCGCTTGCGCTTCTGCCGCCGCTTTTTTCTCTGCTTCAATAGCGGCTTTTTTGGCCGCCTCTGCTTCTGCCAACTCTTGTGCTAGTTTTTGTTCTAATTGTTTTTTCTGCGTTTCTAATTCAGCCAATTGTTTTTTGATGGCTTGAACATCATCTCCTGAAGCATTGGCTGCTTGAGCAGCAACGCTTGCGCTTGCTACGGTAGCAACGGCTGCGGTGGCTGCAATTTTATTGGTACTCGAAGCTATGGCTGCTTTAGGCATGCGACCTGTTGCCAATAAGTGCATGTCTTGTGCTGATGGAATATTTAAAGTGGCATCACCATACAATAAGTTTGGATTTTTATTGCGGAAAGCTTGCGGATTGGCACGCAATAAGGCATTGACTGTTTGTGCAGTACTTAAGCCTTGTGGTTGGAAACGACTGGCAATAGCGTGAATATTATCGTTAGGCTGTACTTTGTATTGCTCTGCTGCCGCTACACGCGCTGAACGTATGGTGGGTGTTTTAACTGGCTGAGCGTGCTGACGATTGTTTTGAATGGTGCGTTTGTTGACGCGAGGCATTTCAGCAGCAGGTTTTTTAGCTTTTGCTGTGACTGCGGCTTCATCGACTTTGGTACTGGTCGCTTGCGGCGTATTTTGGCTGCTTGAATTGCTTTCAGTTGTGTTTGGTTTGGGTGGCATGGTCACTTGCGCATTGTTGGCCGCTGTCGTTGGTACAGCTGGAATGGCTTTATTGGCGTTGACTTGTGCCGATTGATGCGCGCTGTCTTTAGGATCGATAATGGCTGAGTAATGGCGGCTTTGCGTGCCTGCCTGAATACTCAAACGCATTACAGGGTCATTAATGGGTGTCTTAGAGCGCAAGTGAATGACTGCCGAATCACCTTGCTTGCTCACACGAGCGGAAACCGGTGCGCCAGATATTTTGACAGACGAAGGTGATTTTAAAATCTCTTGAGCCGTAGGACCAGTCACGACAATGCTGCCATTAAAGCGCTCACCTAAATGAGACTGTACGTTCAAGTTGTTCATAGAGGCCATGGCTGCTGTAGAACTGCTTGCTACCAATAAGCCTGCTACTAGTTTTAGATTCATATTCGATTTAGACATAATCCCTCAGTCATCGTATCTATACATCGGTTTGAGTACGTTCAATAATGGCAACAAGCCATTGTGAACGCCTTACAAATATCAGTGATAGTTTAACGTATATTTATTATTGGTATGTTAGCTTAACATCAATCTACAATGAAACGCTGATTGCTTCATGCTTTACGCTAAAAATGCAGCTTGATTGCCACTGTATAACAGAATTTTTGTTCCTAAAATACCACAGTGTTATGCCTACATTATATGCTTTTGGAGTGAGGCATGGGTAACAAGTTTCTTAAGAGGATGGATTTGAATGGCTTGTGGGAGAAAGCTTATAGATGATTGATGTCATCAATATGGGTTATTAAAAGGATAAATGGATAGTGATTAAATATTCTTTCAGGCCGCTTATTGCTTTGTAGAGACAGTCATTGCAAAGTGTTTTGTGGTGTATTTTGGACAGATTAGATGCATCTGATACTTTTAACTCACAACAAAACTGCGATACTATCGAGGTTTTGTAAGCTCGTGTGCTGAAAATGGTCAGACATGATTTACAGCAGTTTATACAAAGGATAGAACCATGTTGTACATGATTTTGGCAACAGATGTAGATGACAGTACGGCGTTGCGTCAAGAACACCGCCCAGCACATTTGGCTCGTTTGGAACAAATGAAGGCGGATGGTCGCTTGTTGTTGGCAGGCCCAACGCCTTATCCTGAGCAAGAAGGTGTTTCAGGCAGCTTGATTGTGGCTGAGTTTGAGACTTTGGATGCTGCCGAAGAATGGGCGAGCCAAGATCCATTTGCTTTGAATGGCATTTATACAGAAGTGTTGATTAAACCATTTCGTGTGACGTTAGAAAAATGAGCTTAGTGACTGAGATTGAACAACGTTTGCAGGTGTTAAAACCATTGGTATGCGTGTGTGATGATGAAAGTCATCACCATGTTGGACATGCAGGTAACAATGGTGGTGGACATTATGCTTTGTTGATTGTCAGTGAAGCATTTGAAGGTGTGAGCCGTATTGAGCGTCAACGCATGGTGAATGCACCGTTACAGGATTTATTCCCTGTTCAAATACATGCTTTGAGTATTCGTGCTTTGAGCGTGGCGCAATGGCAAGAACTACAACAGAAAGATTCTAAATGAAAAAAGTATTCATGGTTGCTGCTGTGATGGCGGTATTGAGTGGTGGTGTTCATGCAGCAACATTGGTGACAGTCAATGGTGAGAAAATTGACAGCGCTGTCATTGATGCACAAGTGCAATTGATTACTCAAAAGAGCAATGGTCAAATTCAAGACAGCCAACAATTGCGCAATGGTTTGCTAGAGCGCATGGCAGGTCAAACTGTGGTGGTACAAGAAGCCAAACGCTTGAAATTAGACCAAACAAGTGCATATAAAGATGCGCTGAAACAAGCGCGCGCGGCAGCCAAAGAGCAAGGCGCAGACAAACAGCCAACGTTCAAGCAAGAATTTGCTCAATATGAGCGTGATTTGTTGAATCAAGCTTATGCTATTTATGTGATTGAGCAAAATCCAGTGGCAGCTGCGGAAGTACAGGCTTTTTACACCGATTTTCAGAAGAAATACCAAGGCAGTGAAGAGGTTAAATTGTCTGAGATTTTCTTAAGCACAGAAGCCGATGCTAAGGCAGTAGTGGCTGACTTGAAAAAAGGTCAGAAGTTTGCAGATGTGGCCAAAGCCAAAAGCTTGGACCCGCGTGCCAAACAAAGCGGTGGTGAAAATCCTAATTATGTGAATTTGAAAGACATGCAGCAAAATGCCCCAGCGGTTTATGCGGTGATTTCAAATTTGAAAAAAGGTCAATATAGCCAACCGGTCAACGCTCAAAATGTTTGGGGCGTGTTTAAATTAGAAGACAAACGTGCGGCTAATATTCCAGCTTTTGAGACGGTACAAGCCAATATTGTCAATCAATTGCGCAATGAGCGTGTGAATGCAGCAACGGGTCAATTGTTCCAAAAAGCAAAAATTGAACAGTAATTTTGAATCACAAGGTTAAGTAAACATGAAAAAAACCAGTATTGCCGCCATTTTGATGGCGTGCATGGTAGGTATGGCTGTTGCAGCAGCGCCTGCAATTGAAGAAGTGCGTATTGATGCGTTGGTAAAACAGTTTGAGCAAATGAATCCCGGTCAACAAATGCCTGCTGCCGATCGCGATCATTTGAAAGGTCAAATCAAAAGCCATTTGCAACAGCAAGAAATTTTAAAGCAAGAAGCTTTAAAATTGGGTTTGAATAACCAGCCTGAAGTCAAAGCGATGTTGCAAAATATGGAAGCGGAAGTGTATGCGGCCAAATATGTGGAGCATTTGAAAGCCAATGTGGTCATCAGTGATGCTGATTTGCATGCCAAATACCGTGAATTGACGCGCGAATTGAAATTGCAATTTGCAGAATTCGATAACCGTGAAGCTGCGATTCAAGCGCAAGAATTGTTGAAAAAAGGCGCGATGTTTACAGATTTGGTGAAATTGTTGCCAGCTCAAGAACAAGGTTTGGCCGGCAATTGGTGGCCAGCGGCTGAAATGGGTCAATTCCCAGCTGGCGTTCAAGGTTTGGTCAAAGGTCAAATCACTGCTGAGCCTGTGGAAATTGAAGGCAAATTCTATTTGTTCCGCGTGGCTGATGAGCGTGCGAGTGCTGAAGCACCTGCGTTTGATGCCATTAAAGACCAATTGGCCAATGAAACCCGCGAAGCCAAAGTCAAAGAACAATTAATCACTTTGTTCAAAGCCAATGGCGTAGAAGTACCACAAATGCAATAAGGCGAAAGTCAGATGGAACAAGCGTCCTGTAAAAGTTTACAGGACGCTTTTTTCATGTCTAACCAGTTTTAGTGAGACAGTTCGTCCGTAATCATTTGTAAAAAATCCACACGACTGGCTGGTAACACGCCTTGTTCGACGGCATTTTTCACCGCGCAATTGGGTTCATTGCGATGGGTGCAATTGTGAAAGCGACAGGCTCCTATCAAATGACGCATATCAGGGAAATAATGCAACAAATCGGCACGTTCTAAATGGTGCAAACCGAAGGCTTGTAAGCCGGGAGAGTCGATTAATTGCGTGTCTTCGTCCAATTGATAAAGCTGTGCGTGGGTGGTGGTGTGTTTGCCTGAATCCAATGCCGTCGAAATGTCGCCCGTGCGGGCGATGTTTTCGCCCAAAATGGCATTGGTTAAAGTGGACTTGCCCATACCAGATTGACCCAAGAAAATATTGCTGTGACCTTTTAAAATCGGGCGCAAATCGTCTACGCTTTGTAAGGCACTCAAGGTGCTAAAACCATAGCCTAAATCCGCATAATATTGGAACACCGCTTGCCATTTGGCAGTGCCTTCTAAATCAGACTTATTCAGGACGATGTGGGCTTGAATGTTGCCCGCTTCGGCAGCAAGCAACGCCCGTTGCACTAACATTTCATTCGGGGAAGGTTCTGCGGCAATCACAATCAATAATTGTGACACATTGGCGGCAATCAATTTGCTTTTGAACGCATCTTGGCGATAAAGCAAGCTTTGGCGCGGTAAAAAATCTTCTATGACCACTTGTTCTGCATTGATAGATTGGATTTTAACTTGGTCGCCGCAAGCATAATCGACCCGCTTTTTGCGTGTGGTGGCTTGAAAGGTTTGGCCTTGTTCGTCACGAACAATGTATTGGCGACCATAACTGGTGATGATTTGTGCAGTTTGCATCAATGTTTTCCTGCTTGTTTGAGGGCGGCAATGCGCTCGTTGGCATTCGGATGGCTGGCGTAAAAACGGCTGTGCCATGCATCAGGCGTGAGCGTGCTGGCATTGCTGCGATAAAGTTTGGTGAGTGCTGAAATCAAATCGGCAGCTTCGCTGTGTTGGGCAGCAAAACGATCGGCTTGGTATTCGTTGCGGCGCGACATCAGGCTTGCCAATGGTGAAAATGGAAAAGTGAACACAGGTAAAATCAACATGAAAAGCAATAAAGCCATCGCATGGCTAGGATAATGCACGCCCAATTGGTTGAAAAAACCAAACTCAGGTAAGTTTAACAATTGGCTTAAAATCCACAATACTGCTAATCCCAACACAAATTGGATGCTGATTTGTTGTGTGATATGGCCGTGTTTGAAGTGCCCCAACTCATGCGCCAAAACGGCTTCGACTTCTTTGTCGTTTAATTCGGTTAATAAAGTATCGTAAAACACGATGCGTTTTTGTTTTCCAAACCCTGTAAAGTAAGCATTGCTGTGACCTGAGCGTTTAGAGCCATCCACGACAAACAAGCCATTGCTGGCAAAGCCTGTACGAGTGAGCAAGGCTTCTATGCGTTGTTTCAGGTCGCCTTCGGGTATGGGTGTAAATTGATTGAACAAAGGTGCAATCCATTTTGGATAAGCCCACAATAAGCCCAAGGACAAGCCGACCCAAACCATCCACACCCATAACCACCAATTTGTTCCCATGCTGCCCATTAAGTAAATTAGCACATACAAGACAGGGACACTGATGAGTGCGACGACTGCTGTGGTTTTGAGGGTATCGTTGAGAAATTGTCCCAAAGTGTTGCGGTTGAAACCGAAACTTTGTTCTAATTTAAAAGTGCGGTACAGTGCAAAAGGCAAAGACAAAAGACTATTGGTGAGCGCAAACAAGCCCAACATCACCACGCCTTGTGTCATTGGTGCGTATGCAAACCATTTGGCACTGAGGCTGGCAATCAAGTTTAAGCCTCCGCCTAGCGTCCAAATCAACAATAAAGCGGCCTGAAACAAAATTTCATAACGCAGTAAACGTTGTTTGGCGAGCGTATAATCTGCCGCTTTTTGATGCTCATCCAAGCTGATTTGGTGGTTAAAATCATCAGGCACAAAAGCCCGATGCCGCCTAACCGACAAGCTTTGGCGAATAGACAGGTATAATTGCAATAATGTGCTGAATACAAAAAACAGCAAAAACAGTCCAGTCAGCATAAAATCAGTGAAAAAATAATCGTGTCGTATTATCGCATGATTGACCTTGAACGGGCGGATGGCTTGAAGAATGTTTGAATACAATGACGCAATATATTGTGTTAGAAAGAATGAATAAAATGGCAAATGCAAGCAACTTGGTTTGGTTAGACATGGAAATGACGGGCTTAGACCCAAACAAAGAGCGCATCATTGAAGTGGCGATGATTGTGACTGACAATGAATTGAATACCATCGCACAATCTCCGATTTTGACTGTGCATCAAAGCGATGAGTTACTCAATGCGATGGATGAATGGAATACCGCCACGCACACCCGTACAGGCTTGGTCGAGCGTGTCAAAGTATCCACGATGAATGAAGCGGAAGTGGAAGCGCAATTGTTGGCGTTCATGCAGCAATATGTGCCTGAAAAAACCTCACCTATGTGCGGCAATTCAGTACACCAAGACCGTCGTTTTATGCAAATTTACATGCCGGCTTTAGAAGCCTATTTCCATTATCGCAATTTGGATGTGTCTACTTTAAAAGAATTGGCGCGCCGCTGGCGACCTGAAATTGCCAAAGGTGTGGTGAAAAAAGGAGCACATCAGGCTTTGGCCGACATTGAAGAGAGCATTGCAGAGATGCGTTATTATCGCGAACATTTTTTAAAATTGAGCCAAACCGAGGCAAGTGAGTAAGACGTTGGTTGATGATGGTGAGCCTGTATGATTAGAGAATCAAAAACAATGGCCAAAGTTTTAGAAGATTTGTCCGAGCATCAACAATACATTGCTTTGCAACACATGCGCGATTGGTTTGAGCAAGATGCCCATCGCTTTGAGCGCATGCATCAAAAAGTGGGACCTTTGCTGCTCGATTACAGTAAAAACCGTGTGACAGAAGAAACATGGCAATTATTGAGTGATTTGGCCGATACCTCCGATTTGAAAAGTTGGCGTGAAGCGATGTTTGGCGGCGAAAAAATCAATCGCAGTGAAGCAAGAGCGGTATTGCACACAGCTTTGCGCCAAGAACGCAATGCGGTGGTGGAAGTCGATGGCGTCAATGTGGTGGCGCAAGCGTATCAAGCTTTGGATAAGGCTTTGGATTTTGCTGAAAAAATCCGCCAAGGTATGCATTTGGGCTATACTAAGCAGCGCATTGTGGATGTGGTTAATTTGGGTGTGGGTGGCTCGGATTTGGGTCCGAAAATGGTCACTGAGGCACTGAAATCTTTTGCCACGGGCGATGTGAATGTGCATTTTGTTTCCAATGTGGATGGCGCACATTTGCACCATGTTTTGGAGCATTTGCGTCCTGAAACCACTTTGTTTGTGGTCGCCAGCAAGTCTTTTACCACGCCTGAAACCTTGCTCAATGCACAAGCGGCCAAAGCTTGGCTATTGGCACAAACTGCATGGCCTGACGATGCGGTTGCTGCACATTTTGCCGCCATTTCGACCAATTTACAGGCCACTGCGGCTTTTGGCATACACCCTATGCAAGTGTTTGAAATGTTCGATTGGGTCGGTGGTCGTTATTCGGTGTGGTCAACCATCGGTTTGCCCGTGATGTGTGCGATTGGGCGAGAGGCGTTTTTGCAGTTTTTAGCAGGTGGTCGGGCGATGGATGCACATTTTCAAAATGCACCATGGCGAGAAAACATGCCTGTTATCATGGCTTTATTAGGCATTTGGTATAATAATTTCTTCGATGCCCACAGCCATGCAGTGATTCCATACGATTATGGCATGCGTTCGTGGACAGAATATTTGCAGCAATTGGACATGGAAAGCAATGGCAAAAATGTTACCCAAAACAATCAGCCAGTGAATTATGCTACCGGTCCCATTATTTGGGGTTCGCAAGGGGTGAATTGCCAACATGCTTATTTCCAATTGTTACATCAAGGTTCACGGTTGGTGCCCAGCGATTTTATTGTGCCTGTGAACAGCCATTTGCCTGTGGGCAAGCAACATACGGTTTTGGTTGCCAATGCTTTGGCACAAACGGAGGCGTTGATGCGTGGCAAGACTTTGGCAGAGGCACAAGCAGAATTGGCGCTGAACGGCCAAGACATTCATTTGGCAGCGCAAAAAGTCTTTTCTGGCAACCAGCCGACCAATACTTTGATGCTGACAGACATCAATCCTTATACTTTAGGCATGTTGATTGCCCTGTATGAGCACAAGGTTTTTGTGCAAGGCGTGATTTGGCGCATTAACTCTTTTGACCAATGGGGTGTAGAATACGGCAAAGTTTTGGCCAAAACCATTGAGCAAGAGTTGGTCAGTGGCGTGCGTGTGCCTCACGATGCTTCCACGTTTGGTTTAATTGATTATTATCAGGAGTGTTATGTTTCAACAACAACTGCAAGCCTTGACGACTAAATTGTCGAAACAAGGCGTGAAAGTCACTTGTGCAGAATCGTGTACCGGCGGTTTGTTAGCGGCAAATTTAACCCGTTTACCCGGAAGTTCGGATTGGTTTGATGTCGGTTTCATCACTTACAGCAACGATGCCAAAAAGCAATTGTTGGATGTGAAACAAGAAACTTTGCGTCATTACGGAGCGGTGAGCGAAGAAGTGGCGCGTGAAATGGCATTGGGTGCATTGATTCGTTGCAAATCACATTATTCATTGTCGATCACGGGCATTGCAGGGCCTGATGGTGGTACTGAGGACAAACCTGTGGGTTTGGTGTGGTTTGGTTTGGCGAGCAAACAACGCATTTGGGCAGAATCACGCCAATTCAATGGCGATCGCGATCAAGTGCGTGCGCAAGCGGTACAATTTGCGATTCAGTTTTTGGCATCTAAATTAGATGATTAAGCTTCAAAACTGTGATTAAAAAGCGTCCTGTAAACGGTTACAGGACGCTTTTTTAATGGGTGGATGCATTGTCAATACACGGTAGTTTTAAATGCCAAGTGACAGATTAAAGATGCCAAGTGCGACGCCTAAAAAGTGCGGTTTTGAAGCAGGCGTGTTGCTTCTGGCAAAAGGTTTGTCTTGTTTGAAACCTCACAAACCCTATAAAGAGGTCTTGTATTCGCCCAATGCACCCGTTAACAGAGTCAATCCAAGCCAATGACGTCAATGTGCCAATTGGAGGCTTGAATTTCCAAATTGTTGGTGCGAATGCGCATGCCGACTGCATCGGCTTGTTGCTGCAAATCTCCGACCGAAACGGTTTTGACCCAACGAATTTCGTGGTTGCTGTAACGGTTTTGTTTTTCGCTGGCCGCATCAATCGTTTGTTGTAAAATGCGATGTTGTTGCAGCAGCGCATCGCGCTCATTCAAAGCATCCATCAACGGACGGTTGTGTGTGCTCATCGCCTGAGCGTTGGTCAGATGAATCGCTTTGATCAAGCGATGCAATTGTGTGTTCAAGCGCAAAGCGTCCTGTAACAAAGTTTGCGGATTTTCGCTCGGTTCATCGCCTTCTTGTACCAACACATTCGCTTGCAGGCGTTGACCAATTGATGCCAATTGGGTTTGCAAGTTTTTGCGCTCTAATAAAGCTTCTGCCAATTTCATATTGATTTCCCCGTATTTCATTCAAGCGTCCTGTAACATTTACAGGACGCTTGAAGGTGTTTTAAGCTTGAATCTTGCGACAAGCTGCCATGTAATTGACATCAATGCTGTCGCACAAGCTGTACACATCGGTCAATGGATTGAAAGTGAAGCCTGTAAAATTGACAATTTCCAAACCTGCGTTGCGGCACATGCGCGCCATTTCGGCAGGGGTGACGAATTTTTTGTAGTCGTGTGTGCCGCGTGGCAACAAGCCCATGATGTATTCGGCTGCCAAAATGCTTTGGAAATATGATTTTGGGTTGCGGTTGATGGTGGAGAAGAAAATCCAACCATCGTCTGTCGCCAATTGAGCGCAAGAGCGAATCACGCTGGCTGGGTCGGGTACGTGTTCCATCATTTCCATACACACCACCACATCAAACTGCTTGGGTTGTTCTGCCGCCAAATCTTCCACGCTGACTAAACGGTAAGACACATTTTGCAATTCGGTTTCGATGGCGTGTAGTTGGGCGATTTTCAATGATTTTTCTGCTAAATCCACACCCAAAGTGGTCGCGCCTGCTTGGGTGATGGCTTCGGTCAAAATGCCGCCACCACAGCCAACATCGACAACGTTTTTGCCTTTTAAGGACGCATAATCATCGATGTATTGCAAACGCAAAGGGTTGATGCGGTGCAACGGTTTAAATTCACTTTCTTGGTCCCACCATTTGTGAGCCAATTGGCTGAATTTCTCGATTTCGCTAGGGTCGACATTGATGTGGGTCGCTGGCTCAGTCATGGAGGGCATCCTGTAAATTGATGGCGCTTATTATAAGCGAAGGGACGCGCTTTGTGGCACTCTTACCCAACACAAGCGGATTCAGGTAAAATGTCCGCCATGTCTACTACCCGTATCGCCCTGATTTTGCACTATGACGGCAGTGCATTCTATGGCTGGCAAGTTCAGCCCCAAGGCATTCCTACCGTTCAGGCCGCTTTAGAGCACGCTTTGGCAAAAATTGCCCAACATCCTGTTGCCACCATTGTGGCAGGGCGTACCGACACGGGCGTGCATGCCACAGGTCAAGTGGTACATTTTGATACCACTGCCAAACGCCCTTTATCGGCATGGGTGCGTGGGGTCAATGCGCATTTGCCTAAAGGCATCGCCATTCAAAGTGCGCACGAAGTAGCGCCTGAATTCAGCGCACGTTTTGATGCGTATCGCCGTGCTTATCGTTATGTGTTGTGCAATGAAGCGGTGCGTCCTGTATTGCTTGCAGGCAAAGTGGGTTGGGCATTTCGTGAACTAGATGTTGCTGCAATGCAGCAAGCAGCGGTATGCTTGGCGGGGACGCACGATTTTTCCAGTTTTCGTGCTGCTGAGTGCCAAGCCAAATCGCCGATTAAAACCATGTATGACGTGAAAATCAGTCAGCAAGGCAGCATGATTTGTTTTGATTTTGAAGCGAATGCTTTTTTGCATCACATGATACGCAATTTGGTTGGTGCATTGGTGTATGTTGGTTATGGCAAACTGACGCCTGACGAATTTCATCATTTATTATTACAAAAAAATCGCACCCAAGCGCCGCCGACTTTTATGCCTGATGGTTTGTATTTGACACAAGTACATTATCCTGAGCATTTTGCAATGCCTGTGGCGCAGGTGCCATCTTGGTTGTGGGGAATAGAAGCAAAATGACGCGTGTGAAAATTTGTGGCATCACCCGAGTAGAAGATGCTCAGGCAGCGATTGCTTTGGGTGTGGATGCACTAGGATTGGTGTTTTTTGAAAAAAGCCCTCGCTTTGTGAGTATTGAACAAGCACAACAAATTGCAGCAGTGGTGCCAGCTTTCACGCAAACAGTGGGTTTGTTTGTCAATGCAAGTGAAAGCCAAGTGCATGAAGTGTTGCGCCAAGTACCTTTGGATGTGTTGCAATTTCATGGCGATGAAACTCCAGAGTTTTGTCGCCTTTTTATGCGTCCATATATTAAAGCGGTGCGTGTGGCTTCGGTACAAGACATCGAAGCGGCAGCAGCAACATTTTTTGACGCACGGGCATTGTTGTTTGATGCACATGTTGAAGGTGTGTACGGTGGCACAGGACAGGTGTTTGATTGGCGATTGTTGCCTAAAAATTTAACTCAAGCATGGGTTTTGTCAGGAGGTTTGTATCCTGAAAATGTGACCGAAGCGGTTGCCAAAACTGGTGCGATGGCAGTGGATGTTTCAAGCGGAGTAGAAGCGGCCAAAGGCATTAAAGACGCTCAGAAAATGCGTCAATTCATACAAGGAGCAAAATGTGCAGGAACAGAATTTACCGAATGAACGAGGCTGGTTTGGCGAATATGGCGGTGTATTTGTCGCGGAAACCTTGATTCCAGCTTTGAAGCAGTTACAGGACGCTTATGCTGAGGCGCAACTTGATCCTGAGTTTCAACAAGAATTTGACTATTATTTGCGTCATTTTGTGGGTCGTCCTAGTCCTTGCTACCATGCTGAAGGTTTGAGTGCACATTTGGGTGGTGCGCAAATTTATTTGAAGCGCGAAGATTTGAATCACACGGGCGCGCACAAAATCAACAATGCTTTGGGTCAAGCTTTGCTGGCCAAACGTATGGGCAAAAAACGTGTGATTGCCGAAACTGGCGCAGGTCAACACGGTGTGGCAACGGCAACCGTAGCTGCACGTTTTGGCATGGAATGCATTGTGTATATGGGCAGCGAAGACATTCAGCGCCAAATGCCCAACGTGTTTCGCATGAAATTGTTGGGTGCGAAAGTCGTGGCGGTGGACAGTGGTTCGAAAACCTTGAAAGACGCGCTCAACGAAGCGATGCGCGATTGGGTGGCGAATATTGACGACACCTTCTACATTTTAGGTACGGCAGCAGGTCCGCACCCTTATCCACAAATTGTGCGTGATTTTCAGTGCATCATTGGCAACGAAGCCAAAGTGCAAATGCCAGAATTGATTGGTCGCCAGCCTGATGTGGCGGTGGCGTGTGTGGGCGGTGGTTCTAACGCTATTGGCTTGTTCCATCCGTATTTGACCGAGCCACAAGTAAAATTGGTCGGCATTGAGCCAGCAGGCCGCGGCTTGGATACAGCAGACCACGCGGCACCTTTGGCAAAAGGTCAGCCAGGTGTGTTGCATGGTTTTAGAAGCTATTTGATTCAAGACGAAAACGGCCAAGTTTTGGGTACACATTCGATTTCGGCAGGTTTGGATTATCCTGGTGTGGGTCCTGAACACAGTTATTTGAAAGATTCAGGCCAAGTGGTTTACGATTCGGTTGATGACGACGAAGCGATGCAGGCGTTTGATTTGCTGTGCAGCAAAGAAGGCATCATTCCAGCGTTGGAAAGCAGCCACGCGTTGGCTTGGGCGGTGCGTGAAGCACCAAAAATGGCCAAAGACCAAGTGATTTTGGTGAATTTGTCTGGTCGTGGTGACAAAGACATCAACACGGTTGCCAAGCTTCGTGGCATTGAAATCTAATCCAAGCGTCCTGAAAGAATTGTTATGAGCAGAATCAGTCAAGTATTTGCCAATTTACAAGCTAAAAAAGCTTTGATTCCTTACATTACCGCAGGCGACCCCAATTTGGGCACGACTTTGCAATTGATGCACACTTTGGTCGACAGCGGCGCCGATCTGATTGAGTTGGGCGTGCCATTTTCAGACCCGATGGCAGACGGTGAGGTCATTCAACGTGCGGCAACGCGTGCGGTCGCGCAAGGCGTCTCTTTGCGCGATGTGTTGGGTTTGGTGGCACAATTTCGTGAGACCAACCAAACCACACCTGTGATGTTGATGGGTTATTTGAATCCGATTCACCGCTTGGGTTACGAAGCGTTTGCGCAAGCAGCGGCTGAGGCCGGTGTTGATGGCGTGTTGACCGTGGATTGTCCGATTGAAGAAATTGGCGCTTTGAATCAATATTTGAAACCTGCTGGCATCGATTGTATTTTCTTAATTTCGCCAACAACACCGGTTGAGCGCATTGAAGCGATTGCTCGAGAAGCCAGTGGTTTTGTATACTATGTGTCTTTGAATGGCGTGACAGGCTCAGCGAATTTGGATGTGGCTGCTGTGGCCAAGCAAGTTGCGCTCATCAAACAATATGTGCCATTGCCTGTGGGCGTGGGTTTTGGTATTCGTGACGCCGCCAGTGCAAAAGCCATTGCTGAGGTTGCGGATGCAGCGATTGTAGGTAGCCGTTTGGTGCAAGCCATTGAAAACAATGTAGGCAATGAGCCAGCGGTTGTTGCCGCCATCGTACAAGAGTTAAACCAAGCTGTGAAAGCAGCAGTATAAGGGGACTGACGTGAGTTGGTTAGACAAAATTTTACCTCCAAAAATCAAAAGCCGTGATACGAGCAGCCGCTCGAATGTGCCTGAAGGTTTGTGGAGCAAGTGTCCATCTTGTTCAGAGGTGTTGTATGCCACTGATTTACAGAAAAACATGCAAGTGTGCCCAAAGTGTGGTCACCACCATGCTTTGAGTGCGCGTGAGCGTTTGGGTGTGTTGTTGGATGAAGAAGATCGCCAAGAGATTGGTATCGATGTTAAACCAGTAGACATTTTGAAATTCAAAGACACCAAAAAATACCCAGACCGTTTGGTTGCCGCACGCAAAGCGACAGGTGAAGACGATGCTTTGGTGGTGATGAGTGGCAAAATGGCTGGGTTACCTGTGGTGGTGGCAGCATTTGAATTCAAATTCATTGGCGGCTCTATGGGCTCGGTGGTAGGCGAGCGTTTCGTGCGCGGTGTGCGTGAAGCGGTGCGTTTGAATTGTCCATTCATTTGTGTGGCTGCTTCAGGCGGCGCACGCATGCAAGAAGGCTTGAATTCTTTGATGCAAATGACCAAAACTTCAGCGGCTTTGCATTTGTTGTCTGAAAAACGCTTGCCGTTTGTTTCTGTATTGACCGATCCGACTATGGGTGGTGTGTCTGCCAGCTTCGCTTTCTTGGGCGATGTGGTGGTGGCTGAGCCAAATGCCTTGATTGGTTTTGCAGGTCCACGCGTGATTGAGCAAACAGTGCGTGAAACTTTGCCTGAAGGCTTTCAGCGTGCTGAATTTTTGTTGGAAAAAGGCGCTATTGACCAAATCGTTGATCGTCGTGAGATGAAACAAACTTTGGCTGATTTGTTGACTTTATTACAACGTCATGAAGCGGTGAAAGTCGCTTAATCGCAGCTTCAATCTGATTTGTAGAAGCGTCCTGTAAATACAGGACGCTTTTTTTGTGGCTTTTTACGGTGGTTTCGGTTAAAAACAACTTAATTTATTTTATTTGCATGGTTATATGTCATATTTATATGGCGAAAACTTGAATAGAAGGGAAGAGCTGTGTCGCGTTATTTCCGTAAGGTTGGATTTGTCTGTTTGATGGGATTGGCGCCTTTGGCGATGGCTGAACAATGGGTCATATTAGGCAGTCCATCTGGTATAAGATATAACAGCCATACTCCACGTTTGTCGTTTGTTCCTGAATCGATTGATACACAAGCCAGAACTGTGGTTGTGAAACGTGAGCAAGATCAGCCTGCGTTTAATGCAGAGGTGAGACAATCTAAGGCCACGGATTTATCTGTGGACTCTGTGATTGCACAGCGTCATTATCGTTGTGACAAGCGCCAATTTCACACGCCTGCGGCACAATATTTGACGGATAAGGGACAAGTGGTGCATGAATATGACTACCGTTTGCGTCAAGGTTTGTTGTTTCAGTTAAGCAATGTGGATGAAGGCGGTGAGGCTGAGCAAACTTTATTCAGACGAGTATGTGGGTTTTAATCTAGCACAATCAGGAACAGCAATGAAAACAATGACAGCATGGTTATGCCATTGTAGCTTAGGTTTGAGTTTGGCGTTCAGTATGAGCGCTTGCCAAGCTGAAACGGTCGCGACTTCGAAGTCTGTCATTGTTGCTAATGAAGAAGTGTTGCAATGGCAAGATGTGGTGTCCTTGAATGAGCCTTGGGCGATGGTGTTTGTGAGCAATGATGCTGTTTTGATTACAGAAAAATCTGGTCAGCTGCAATGGGTTGATGTTAATACCAAAGCCATTCACAATATTTCAGGCGTGCCAGCTGTGGTGTATGGTGGGCAAGGAGGATTGGGAGATGTGGCGTTGCATCCTGATTTTGCCAACAATCGTTTGGTGTATTTGAGTTATGCTGAGGCAGGAGACAAGCACACGCAAGGTGCGGCAGTGGTCAGAGCCAAGCTTGAAGGTGTTGCCCCAAATTTATCTTTGCAAAATGTGGAAGTCATTTGGCGACAAATGCCGAAAGTCACAGGTAAGGGGCATTACGGTCACAGATTGTTGTTCGGTCACGATGGCAAATTGTGGATTTCTTCGAGCGAGCGTCAAAAATTTCAACCTGCGCAAGACATGAACAGTCATTTGGGCAAAATCATTCGTTTGAACGATGACGGTAGCACGCCTAGTGACAATCCTTTTGTTGGGCAAGGTGCCATGACTGAGCAAATTTGGTCTTTGGGTCATCGCAATATATTGGGCATGGCGTTGGATGTTACAGGCCGCTTGTGGGTCAATGAGATGGGACCTCAAGGCGGAGATGAATTCAATTTGATACAAAAAAGAGGTAATTATGGTTACCCTGAAGTGTCAGATGGCGATCATTACAGTGGCCGTGTGATTCCCAATCATGATACCCGTCCTGAATTCATTGCGCCAAAAATCGTATGGACACCTGTGATTTCTCCATCTAGTTTAATACGTTATCAAGGTTCAGGCCGCCCGAATTGGCAACACGATTTTTTAATGGGTGGTTTGTCTTCCAAAGCTTTGATTCGAGAGCGTATCCAAGCCGATAGTGCGCAAGAAATGGCACGATATGACATGAAAGAGCGCATCCGTTCGGTTGCACAAAGCCCAGATGGTCGAGTATGGATTTTAGAAGATGGTCGTAAGGGGCGTTTGCGTCAATTATTGCCTCCTTAATATCGGTATGGTTGGATATTGAAAATACTTTGTATGGGTGTTGATGTTGTATGAATGAGTAATATGCATTGATTTGGGAAACTTTTTGTTTTTTTTGTTTTCTGTTGAGCAAGTTGTTTGAATTTGAGCAGATTTTAAAAAGGGCTGAGCATGAGTATTTTTGATGCATTGTTGCAGTCGCACGATAAGCAAAGAGGTTTGTGTGCCAAAATTATGCAGACCAAAGGCGATACAACCAAAAGACGCCAATTGCATCAACAATTGATGCTGGAGTTGCGTGCCCATGCTCAAGCAGAGGAGCGTTATTTTTATGCGCCATTGATGTTTCATGATGAGGGGTTAGAAATTACCCGTCATGTTATGTTTGAGCACCATCAATTAGAAGATTTGCTGCGAGAAATCGATGCTTTGGATTATAGCCATTCCAAATGGTTGGTGAAAATGAGGCAAGTGACTGACATGGTTTTATTGCATTTGCATGAGGAAGAGGAGCAATTTTTTCCCAAAGCCAAAGAAATTTTAAGTGAATTACAAAAACAAAGTTTGGCGCATCAATATTGGGATGAATACCATAAAATATACGATGCGGCATAAGACAGCTGGTATTTCTGCTTATTCATCTCGATTCATTGGCCTTTTTGTATTGAAGAGTTGGCATCTTGCTCAAACAATCTAGGCCAAGCGGCACCCAATTGATTGCATACATCAATTGCTGAAGTCACGGCAGATTCTAATATCGGCAAACCACCACCGAACCATGCACCACAAAACCACACCCGTTTTTGATTGGGAGAGGCTTGTTTTTGCAATTGTTGTAGTGTGAGTATGGAGTGGAGTGACTCAGGTGTGTACATGGAACGCGTCAAGTGAGTTTGGCTGATGATGTGTTCGGATGGAATTGGCATCAAAGATTGCCAAGTTTGTAATAATGGTTGATGGGTATGTTTTAAGGCCGCTTCTATGGGATTGAGCCACACAGTCAAACTTTGTTGTTGGGCATCGGGCGACATCAGATAATTTAGAATACTCCAATCTTGGCGATCATTGGGCATTAAACGTGTGTCCGTATGGTTGACCAAAATTCCCTCTGTATAGGGCAACTGGTTTAACAGTTGTCGTTCTTGCACAAATTGATGCGAATCTAAAAACGATGTTTGCGCATGGGTGGTCGCAATGATGACATGGTCAAAATGGTGAATCTGATCGAGGTCATTTTTCACATACACTTGTTGATGTTCTTGCCATACAGCTTGAATGTTTTGGGCAGGAATATGAGTATTGTCAGTTTGTAAAGCCCGGACTAAATATTGGGTACCACCTTGCAGCCGATACAGGTTTTTGCCTTGTAACATCACATGACAAAAATGCAATAAAGGCTTGGCTGGCCATTTCATTAAATTGGCCACATCACAACTACATAAAGTTAACAACATTGGCAAAATACAACCATGCCAAAACAATGGTGGTAAATTTTGTTGTTGTAACCATGTTTGCAAATCTATGGTGTTACTCATCTCTGGCAGTTTTTGCAAGGCCCATTTAAAGCGATAAATTCCCCAAGCCAAAGTAGGCGCATATTTGTTAAAACGTGGATGAGTCGGAATTGGTGTTTGTAAGCCACCTAAGCGACCTGTTTTAAGCCAAGTTTTTCCAACTTCTCGTTTGCTTGTCAGCCATGAACACGACATGTGCGTGTGTACGTGGTCAGTATTGATGCCTAATAATTCTGCTAACAACAAAGTATTGAGCCACAAAGTAGGATTCAATATGTGAAAAGGAGCATCAAAATGGTTTTGAGAAGGGACATGTTGATATGCACTTTGCTCTGTAGGATTGAAGTGTTCTAATAAAGTGACACGATGATCGTTTTGGCGCAATACATAAGCTGCAGTCAAACCTGCCAGACTGTTGCCAATAATGCCAATATTCAAAGGTTTCAATGACATTTTCATCAAGTTAAATATAAGCATTTACCATAACCTTGTATGGGGTATATTGTAAATGTGTTTGTTGGATTCCAAGATTCATTTTGGTGAATTCAATGAAATCATGTATTTGTGGACATATTGTGTCTGCACAGAAAACGCATGATTCGTTACAAATTTAAAAGTAAAATCTCACCAACCTTCATTAATGACGATGGTTTTGAATGATTGTGTTGTAAATGTGTTGGCTGGTGATGGGCGTTGTGATGTAAACAATTGGGGATGAAAGACCTTCTGTTATGCTGATGAATTAAAATAAAAACCAATAGGAATACAATGAAAACAACATATTTGGCTGCTTGTGTGGCCTGTTTGGGTTTGAGTGTATTGGTACAGGCGCAGCCATTTTCCAATACGTATTTTATGGGCGACAGTTTGACCGACAGCGGTCAATTTATGGGACAACGTTTTACCACCAATCCAGGTCAAGTTTGGTCGCAACATTTGGCTGCTCATTTGGGCGGCAATGCCAATCCAAGTCGTTTGGGTGGAAACAATTATGCGGTCGGTGGTGCGCGTGTGGGTGAGGATACCAGCGATACGGTAGCAGGAGTGACGGTTGCCATTCCATCTATCAAGACTCAGATTGCACAGCTCAAAGCCTCTCAAGGTGGTAAATTGGATAGCCGTGCTTTGTATGCGGTTTGGGGTGGCGCAAATGATTTGTTTGCCATTACTGCAGGAGCGCCAGCACAAGCGACGATGACCGCCGCGATTATTGATCACACGACTGCCATACACAGTTTATCCAGTGCAGGTGCAACATACATTTTGGTGCCGAATTTACCTAATTTAGGTATGACGCCTGCTTTTCGTGGCAATGAAGCCGCGGGTACGCAGCTAAGCCAAACCTACAACCAAGCGTTGTATGAGCCATTTATCAAAAACAGCGTCAAAACCAATATCATTCCTTTAGATATTTATTCTTTGCTCGATGATGTTTCTAAAAATCCTGCCTCTTACGGCTTTAAAAATGTCACCACGCCAGCTTGTGGCACAACCAGCTCTGTGCAATGTGGTCCTGCACAATTATTAGAACCGAATGCCGACCAAACGTATTTGTTTGCCGATGGCGTGCATCCGACCAGTAAAGCCCATGAGGTGGTTGGACAATATGCCGCAGCAGTGCTGCAAGCACCTGCGCAAATGGCGGTTTTGGGTCGTGCTGCCAATCAAGCAGGTTTGGCGCAAATGCAGCATGTGGACAGACGTTTGCACAATATTGCACCTTTACAAGATGGCAAAACGGCGGTTTGGGTACAAGGTGGTGTGGCTTTGGGTAGTGGCAATGCGGCCAATAGTGAGTTGGATGGCGCAGGTGGTAAAGTGGTCATCGGTGTGGACAAGCGTTTGGGGGAGTGGACGGTTGGCACTTATGTGGCGCACGACAGCATTGATGGCAAAACAGGTCATATTCACCAATACGACCAACAGCGATTGGCAGGTGGCGTGTATGGTCGCTGGCAAAGCGGCTCTGCGTGGGTGAATGCGCAAGCGTATTATGCCAATTTGGATGTGGACACGCAGCGCCAATTGGCTTTGGGCAATAAAACCCAGAATCACCAAGCCAGTGGCGATGGCGACCAATATGGTGTGCGCTTGATGACAGGTTTGAATTGGCAACATGGTGATTTGAGTCATGGTCCTGTTGTGGGTGTGAGCATGCAAAAAGCGTCAATAGATCGTTTGCAAGAATCGGGTGCAGATTTCAGCGCTATGACATTTGATGCATTGAAGCAAGAATCGGTACAAAGCAGCTTGGGTTATCAAATGGCGTATCAAATCAATCCAAAATGGGACACGTTTGCCTCTTTGCAATGGCAGCGTGAATTCAAAGATGGTGTGGATAAAGTGGGTGCGCATTTGAACAGCATGGATGCTTTGCATTTTGAAGTGCCTGTGAACGAAGACAAAGCGCGCAACAGCGGTTTGTTGGAGTTGGGTGTCAATGGCAAAATCAACGAACAATGGCATCTGGGCGCAGGCGTGAATGCGCAGTTTGGTGATGCAGTGAATGCCCAAACGGCGGTGTATTTGAATACGTCTTATCGCTTTTAATCAGTGGGATGCTTTAAGTGTCCTGTAACACCTTAAAAACGCTTGCAAAATGTTACAATGCAAGCGTTTTTTGATGGAATAATGGCTGTGATACCAAATAAAGTGACATTGATTGAATACATTCGCCGCTTGGAAGAGGCACAACATGTGTTTGCAGTGGACCCTGCGCGCGTGAATGCGGCCTTAAAAGAGACCGATGGTCATTGGGAAGACAAATTGTGGCAGCGAGCCCAAGCCATAGACCAAGACCAACGCTTACAAAAGCGCATTGTCCATTGGCACAATCAAGCCAAATGGTGGGTGTATGCGCTGACGGTATTGTGGTTGGTGTTGGGTGTGGTCAGTGCGGTTGGTTTGATGCAAACGGCCAGTTTGAATTTCTTTTACGTTTTAATCAGCGTTTTGGGCATGAATGCGTTGATGTTGCTGGTGTGGTTGTGGCAAAGCAGGCGCACTGTAACAGGCATGAGTGGGTTGGGATTGTTCGCGACTTTAGGCAACAAGCGTCCTGAACAACGTATTTTGGCAGATTATTACCAAGAACAATGGTTGCGTCCTGAAATGAAGTGGCATTGGGGCAAACTTAGCCATCAATTGTGGTTGGCGAGTTTGGGCGGGTTGTTGCTGGGCGTGGTGGTGATGTTGTTGGTGCGCCAATACACGTTCAATTGGCAATCGACTTTGCTCGATTCAGGCAGCTTGGGCAATATGGTGATGGCGTTGGCGTGGTTGCCGAAGCTTTTGGGTTTGAATGTGCCTGATTTACATGCGGTAGCGAGCAGCGAAGCTTTGGGCGATGTGGCATTTTCCAAGCAGTGGGCGAATTTATTGTGGTCGTCTTTATTGCTGTATGGCATTGTGCCGCGAATGTTGGCGTGGGTATTTTGCCATTTGCACAGTCAGAAAATGCTGTTTGCGCTGCCATTGCAATTACCGTATTACCAACGCCTAAAGCGTTTGTGGAGTACGAAAGTGGTCGATAGCGCAGCCGATTATCGTGACGATGCACTGCACAAGCGTCCTGAAAATGCAGCGGTTGTGGCCAACGCCACGGTATTCGTTGCGGCTTGGGAAACCGAGCCCAATAGCCGCGCATGGCAGCAGCGTCCTGTAGGCGCAGTGTCGCTGGGTATCATTGACAGTCGCGAAGAGCAAGCGGTGTTGTTACAGCGTTTGCAAATGCAAGCGAGCCAATTGTATTTGTGGGTGCGCGTTCACAGCATGCCCGATCGTGGTGTGATGCGTCGTTTGAACCAATATGCCGATCATGTGCAAGCAGGTTTCACCGTCTGTTTGTGGCAAGAATACGCAGATGAAGAACGTTTGCAATTGTGGCAACACAAACTCAATGAGCAAGCGATTTTGTGGCAACAGGAAGGGCAGTCGTGAAGCATTTGAATATTGCGGTGGTCGGACACACCAATACTGGCAAAACCTCTTTGTTGCGCACTTTATTGCGTGATGAGGTATTTGGTGAGGTGAAAAATGCACCTGCCACCACGCGCCATGTCCAAATTGCCAGTATTGAAGTGGATGCAAACCATGCCGTGCAATTGTTTGATACGCCCGGTTTGGAAGATGCGGGCGGTTTGCTCGATTGGTTGGAACACAATACAGTCAATCGTTTGGATGGCATTGAACGCATCGAACAATTTTTACAGGACGCTGTGGCACGCAACGAGTTTGCGCAAGAAGCCAAAGTTTTGCGTCAAGTGTTGGCAAGCGATGTCAGTTTGTATGTGATTGATGCGCGTGAACCTGTGGTGGCGAAATACAAAGACGAATTGACGGTGTTGTCTTGGTGCGCCAAGCCTGTGATGCCGGTGTTCAATTTTGTGCAAACAGGCAATGCTGCTGCTTGGCACGAGATGCTCGCGCGGCGCAGTTTGCATGTACACAGCCAATTTGACACCGTAGCATTTGATTTTGACAGCGAAATGCTGCTGTGGACGCAGTTGGATATTTTGCTCAATCACCATTCGATTTTGGACATTTTGCAAACGCAACGCCGTGAACAATGGCATGTTTTGCACCAGCAAGCGCATGAATTATTGGCACATTTTTTGATGGATGTGGCGGCATTTGTGCAAACCGTACAAGAGCATGAGCCGTTAGAGCCTGTATTGGCCAATATGCAAGCCAAAGTGCGCCAACGTGAGGCTCATTTCCAACAAAATTTGCTGCAATTGTTTCGCTTTTACCAACAAGCCGATTTGCCTGCACATTGGATGGCGCAAGCGTTTTCACAAAATCCATTTGATGCCGAATTGCTCAAAAAAATGGGCATTCGAACGAGTACTGGAGCTGCAGTGGGCGCTTTGGTTGGATTGGGTGTGGATGCGGCGACTTTGGGTTTGTCGGGCGGTTTGGGTGCGGCTTTGGGTGGCATGCTCGGTGGCGTGTTGTCCAATGCGGCAAGCATCAGCGACAAAATCAAACGCATCAAAACCATTCACATCGACCCTGCCACCATCGTGTTGTTGGCCACTCGCGGCAAAGCTTTGATGGAGACTTTGAACAAACGTGGGCATGCCTCACAACACGTTTTGAATTTGCAAGATTGGGAAGCTTTATGGCGCAACAGCCGTTTGCCTAAGCCTTTGAAAAATGCGCGCACCCATCCGCAATGGTCAAGCCTAAATCAAGGCATATCTGTACAAAAAGCCCAAATCAGCCGCCAAACTGCAGCGCTTGAATTGGCGATGATTTTGGAGCAAGAACAAGTGGTATTGGCTCAGAAGGAATGATGTATTGAGTATTTCATGGCTCAATTTTAAGCGTCCTGTAACATTGACAGGACGCTTATTTCATATTGGTATGGGTAAGTTGGTTTAATGTGTTTTTGGCATAAAATAAATAGTTGATAAGAGGGTGTTTTTGTATGGATAGAAGTTTGATTTTAGTCCATCAGAATCAAAAATTTTTTTAAGAAAATCAATCATATTACTAAATAGTCTATTGAAAATGAGATATTTTAACAAGATTGGATGAAGCAGTTGGCAGAGGCTTTATGTGGTTTAGAAAAGCCTCTGTTAACATGTGATTTTTTTGATTTAAATGAAGTATTTTTCGGAGAGAAGGTCAATGACTGTTTGATTCTACTGATTCTGTCCATTAAAAAAGGGAGAATTGCTGCATATTTTTTTATTTATATAATTGATTGAATTGTAAAAAATATTCTTTTTTAACATTAAACAAGTTAAAAAAGTTGTGATAGTACTGAGAAATATAGTGAAAGCAACATCATCTTTGAGATTAAACAATGATACGATGATTAACACCACGAAACCATGAAAAATATAGACAGATAACGTACGTTGTCCTAATTGCAGCCATCGACCACGAAACAATTGTATAGAGGAAAAGAATGCTAAGACAGTGATCAAAGAAAGAGCTAGAAAAGCCATTCTCTTTATCATACCTGATATTGCATCTACGCCCAATTGTGAGTAACTGAAACTTCCATAAAGCCAGTATTTGTTGATATCTGTATAAAAATAATAAACCAACAGACCAATAAAAATGAATGGGGCAGCATATAAACAAAGCTTCTTTTGTTTTACATAATTGACGATTTGATGTCCATAAAAAGCACCCATTACAAAAAATGGAAAAAATACAAAAATTCTGCCTAGTGAAAAATAATAATTATTAATCGGTGAAAGCCCAATGAGCAATGATAAGGCCACAGCGATAATGACAGGTGTTTTGAGTTTCTTCAGTAAAGGAGTCATGACAGTCCATGCAATCATAGCAGCTATATACCAAAGTATCCAAAACGGAGAGATTAAATACTCTAAATAAATCTCCCCTTTTAATCCCCAATTAAAAAGACAATAAATGATTTGAAAAGGAATCAATAAAGAGAAAAAATAAATGACTTTTTTCACCAAATCTTTATCTTTGAAAAACATTCCTGAGATGAAAGTGAAGGCTGGTATATGAAAAGTGTATATTGTTGCTAATATTGCTTTAATTTCAGGACTTTTCCATCCTACCAATTTTTCCAACAAATGACCTAAAACAACTAAAAATATCAATATGGCCTTACCTGTATCTAAATAAGTATCTCTGGGCATCTGGTTTTATTCTTTTTAAAATTTTAGATGAACATATTATAGGGGCTGTTGAACATTCACAATTTTAACCAAATCAAACTGCAAGATAATGAAACTGTCCCAATATAGCTGTTGAGCAGTTTGTCGTAGCGATTGGATACAGCCCGCTGATGCTTTAGATTGGCAAGGCAAATGTATTTTAACCACATGCTTAGCCTGATAAATTCTCTAGTCCATGTGACCATTACTGGTTTTGGCATTTTTCTTTCGAGGAGTATTGGTATGAGTCTCTCGGAAATGAATGCGTTCTTTAAATGCTTCAGAAGCATAGCCTTTGTCTGTATTTAAGAACTCAGTATCTTTTAAATCCAAAAGTTCAAGTATTCAAGCGGATTGCCATATGCATTAACAGTCAAATATATTTTCGGGCTGTGACCACCAACACTTTTGGTCGTGCCTTGGTTACTACCACTTGCTGCGCCTGCACTGCTTTGATGGATTAAAACATAAGTGGTATCAGTTGAAACCTACTTCATATCAGTATTCTTAATAGTCTATAAAACAAATCAGAAGCAGACCACTGTCTAAATGCTTTAAATACAGTATTCGCTTTGCCATAATAGTTTGGTAAATATCGCCAAGGGCAATCAGTTTTGAGGCGGTAAATGATGCCTAAAAAGGTGTCTTTCAAACTGAGTTTGTCATCAATATTCAAATCTAGGAAAATTGGCTTTAGCTTCTGCCATTGCTCCTTGATGATAATGGTTGTAGGCATAGATAGGGGATGTTTAAAAGATTGTTTGGTGATAATATTTTAATGTCCTCTATCCAACCTATTCAAATGTCCCGCAGGCTTTATTGATTTCAGATATTTGAAAGACAGAAATTTTTCATAATCGGTTGAGTTACTACTCCTTTGTGATGCCATGATATTAAAATATCTTAGGTAGCTTGCTTATTAAAGTTCGAAAATTTAATTTTTTCGACCATTGTATCAAGCGATGACAAAATCCCTGCCACATTCAAGGGCATGGAACAATTGACCGCTTTGCTCAAAATATTACCCAAAAATAATTTAAGCGTCCTGTAACATTGACAGACCGTTTATTCAGGCCTGAAAGTCATTTCCATCGGTTGATTGCCGTTGTAAATGCGCACTTGGATTTGGCGGGCTTCCTGTAATGCGGTGACCATGTCAGAGCGCAGTGCGCGCGTGACCAAAGGCAAATCGTTGCGCAAACCCATGCCAACGGTATCATCAAATTCAAAATCATTATGGTTGTGAGTGCGGATGTTGACTTTCACCTGACACAAACCTTGCGGATTCATGTCGCATGAAGTATTGATTAACATCGGCCAAACTTCGTTTTTTTCATATTTCAATGCCAATTGATTCGGATATTCAGCCGCTTCCAAATAAGCATATTGCTCTTGGGCATTTTCTTGCCAACCTTGTTGCACCAAGGCTTGTTGAAATTCTAATTTGTCCCAATCGCTGGGCGCGAAAATGGTGCGCTGTAAAATAGGCCAACTGAATAGTAAAACAAGCCCTAAAATCAATGCGGCAATGGCACCATACACTATCAATTTGCTCACCAAGCTGTAACGCTTGTGGGATGTGGCGTAAATGTCTTGCTCCAAATACACATCAGGCTCAATGCGCACATCGCCCCGCCCATCGTGAATGCTGTTGTCTAACAAACCCAAACGATGCGGCTCATTGTGCGTTTCCAATTGCAATGACGGGGATATGGACGTAAACAAATCAGGTTGTTGTTGGCGCAATTGGGCATCGTAGCGTTGACGTGTTGCAGGGTTGAGCAACCAAGCTTCGGCTTTGTCTAAAATAGCGGGATTGAGGCTGTGATGGTGTCTGTGGGTTTGGATGGCTTGTGCGATGGCTTGGCTGTCTGCCAGCGGTGTGAGACTCAGTAAAACGTAGATGTTGCTGATGCGAGGTGGGCTCATGAATGGCTTTGCAAAAACAATGATAAACGGTTAGATTCGCCATTTTTAAGTAAATGGTATACCTGAAAATCGTCTGCCAAAAATACCTGTCCCTCGTAAAATTGTTGCGCTTCTTGCAGCAAAGGCTGTAACAAAGTTTTGGTGGCATAGCGGCTGCTAAAATGGGTCAAAATCAAATTTGGCAAACCTGTGTTTTGTGCAAATGTAGCCACTTGTTTGGCTGAGCTGTGCATCGGAAAACTACCCACTTTGTCCGCCACTTCTTGGGTATAAGTCGCTTCGTGTATCAACACATCTACATCCACACAAGCGTCCTGTAACAGTTCAGGCGTGTCGTTGTCGCCCGCTACAATCACACAAGCGCGGTGTTGTTGCTGGATGACAAAATCATCAGAATCATAAGTGTGTCCATTGATTTCTACATCTTGATCTTGTTGCAACAAGCCCCATGTTTTGCCTTTGGGAACTTGAGCATGTTCTAAAGCGGCAAGATTCAATTGGCGTTTGGATTCGGTGTAAGTGATTTTAAACGCATGGCTTGGCACACGGTGGTTCAAAGCGTGGGTTTCGATGACAAAGCCATCTAATGTTATGGGCGCATGCAAAAGTTGTTCAACATGGATAAATTGCAATTCATACGTCAAATGCATATCAGTTAAGGCAATGGTTTGTTGTAGCCATTGCCATACTGCATCGGGAGCGATGATGGTTAAAGGTGCGGTGCGTTTGTGCATGCTTGCGCTGGCAATTGCACCGGGTAAACCATAGCAATGGTCGCCATGCACATGGGTGATGCAAATAGCACTTAAATGGTGCATAGACCAATCGGCATGCAGCAATTGGTGTTGCGTCGCTTCACCACAATCGATGAGCAGCCACGGCTTGCGTTGGTATTGACCCAATGCCAAAGCGCTGACATTGCGTTTTTTGGTTGGAATGCCAGCGGAAGTACCTAAAAATTGCCAATGTAACATACGGTTTTCTTTGCGTTAACGTCTGCGAGCGGGTTTGGTGTTTTCAGGTGGCATCAAATCACGTCCAAAATGCATTTCAGGCAAATCGTCACTGTTAGGAAAGACGGCTTTGATATACGAAGAGCGGCTCAATTCACGCATTAAAAATGGGACTTGTTGCATATCTTTGAAGACCAAATTCTTGCCGATGATTTGTGCGGTATAAGTGTATGGTGCTTGTCCGTCAAACACAAAAGTCACGTCACAAAACTGATTGCCACGTTCTCCGCAATCAATGTTTTTAGCGCGCGGCAAAGCCAAAACGGGTAAATCTTGGGTAGCATTTTTATGGATGCTTAAATAAGCGTGAGAAGCATCGCTAGAAGGCAAATACGTCTCGCCCTCTTTTTGCAGCCACGTATTCCAATTTTCAGGCGGCACTTGCTGTTCGGACAAATGTTGTTGCAGCAAAATCTTTTGGTCTTGGCGCATTTGTACTTGTGCCATTTGCCACAATGCGATGACCAAAACACCTGTCACCAGCAAACATCCTAATAATAATAACCAATGCCAAGCACCCATACGTGGTTTGGGGCGTTCAGGTGAGCGCGCAGGTGTATAGGTATGTGTGTGGGCTGACGTGGTGGCTTGATGGTGTTGGGCTAAAGCTTGCGTATGGGTCATAGGCAAAGTTTTTTGTTTGGACAGCTCTGTTTTCCAATCGGTGGTTAAGGTGCCTTTTTGCAAAGCTTGCTTGAGTGAGTGGTCATAAGCTTGGCGTAGATTGGTATTTAACAAATAAAAACGGGCACTTTGCACTACTGCATCAGGCAGTTGTTGTGAGGATTCTGCGGCATCAATCGCTTGTTTTAATTCAGCATCTGAGGCAGTCGAAGAAACGTTTAAAACCGCATATAAATTCAGCATTGTCGTTGCAGCAATCGTGAAAGTGATTAATCAAATAGACTGTTTGCTTAAGTGTAGGGCATACAGTGTAAAACTGACAAGTTTTGAGCACAGTGTTATAGTGCGAAACATCACATCGTTGCAGGGGAACGCCATTTGGGCGTTGAGAAAGATTTCGATCTGACCCTTTGAACCTGTCGGTTAATACCGGCGTAGGGAGCAAGCGTCTTGAATCTGAAAAGCAAGGCTTTTCAGGCCGCTTTACTCACCACTGAACGGTGTTGGTTTTTGAACTTCTCAAAAGGACAACCAACATGGGTTTATATCATATTCGCCAACACGCACCTTTGGTGCATTGTATCAGCAACATTGTCGTTGCCAATTTCAAAGCCAATGGATTGCTCGCCATTGGCGCATCTCCTGTGATGGCTGATGCGCCTGAAGAAGTGGCGCAAATGGTTGCCATTGCAGGTGCTTTGTCTATCAATATGGGTACACTCAATTCTGAGTCTGTCAAAGCCATGCTCGCTGCAGGTATCGCTGCCAATAATTTGGGCGTGCCGGTCGTATTTGACCCTGTTGGTGCAGGCGCCACCGAATTTCGCCGTACCACCACAGAGCGCATCATGCAGCAAGTTAAATTGGCGGTATTGCGTTGCAATATCGGTGAATTGGCAGCCGTGGCGGGCGTTGCATGGCAGCAAAAAGGCGTGGACGCAGGCGAGGGCGACATTGATACCATCACTTTGGCCAAACAAGTGGCAACACAATATCAAACTGTGGTGGCTGTGACAGGCGAAGTCGACATAGTCACCGATGGTGAGCGTGTGCTTGAAATTGCTGGCGGCAGCACTTTAACGCCACAAGTGACGGGAACGGGTTGTTTGCTCAGTGCGGTAGTGGCGGCGAGTTTGGTTGGCGCTGACAATGCACTAGAGGCAACCGCTTCGGTATTGCAAGACTATAAACGTGTGGCGGAACAAGCCGCAGCGGCATCCCATCAAGCAGTGGGCAGTTTTCAAGTGGCATTTTTGAATGCATTGCAACAGATTTCAACAGAGATAACAGCATGAACGTGGTGATGACGGTTGCAGGTTCGGACAGTGGCGGCGGCGCAGGCATACAAGCGGATTTGAAGACGTTTCAAGAATTGGGTGTGTTTGGCACTTCAGTTGTCACCGCTTTGACCGCGCAAAATACGTTGGGCGTGCATGGCGTGCATGCGGCGCCTGCAGATTTTGTGTTGGCACAATTGGATGCTGTTTTAAGCGATTTGGATGTCAAAGCCATCAAAACAGGTATGTTGTTTTCTGCCGACATCATCCAAACCGTTGCCAAGCGTTTGCAAGACTTTGAAGGCATGTTGATTGTTGACCCTGTGATGATTGCCAAAGGTGGTGCATCGCTGTTGCAACAACAAGCGGTTGAAGCGATGCGCACTGATTTATTGCCATTGGCCACGGTGTTAACGCCGAATGTGCCAGAAGCAGAAGTATTGAGCGGCCTGAAAATTGAAACGGTCGAAGACATGGCTAAAGCCGCAGAAGTATTGCTGGGCTTTGGGGTGAAAAATGTGGTGATGAAAGGCGGTCACAGCCAAGAAAAAGCTGCGCGTGACCATGTATTTTTAGCCGACGGTCGCCGTTTTAGCATGGCAACCGAACGCATCAACAGCCCAAACACACATGGCACAGGCTGCACATTTTCAGCGGCATTGACCGCATTTTTGGCGCAAGGCTTTGGCATGCCTGAAGCGATGGTCGAAGCCAAACGCTTTATTCATTTGGGCATTGTGCATGATATCCATTTGGGTCATGGACACGGTCCGACCAACCATCGTGCTTATCGTCAGCAACAAGGACAATGTGAGGTTGAATGTGTTTGGGCGTGAAAATTTAAAACTGTATTTCATCATGGGCAGCCAAGATGTGGATGGGCGTCCTGAACAGGCTTTGCAAGTGTTGAAAAATGCTTTAATAGACGGCATCACCTTGTTTCAATGGCGTGAAAAAGGGGTTGGTAGCTTGCAAAATCAGCCTGAAGCGTATGAACAATTTGCGTGCGCTTGTTTGGCTTTGTGTCGTGAACATGCTGTGCCGTTCATTGTGAATGACGATGTGGCGTTGGCGTTGAAGCTTCATGCGGATGGCGTGCACATTGGTCAAGATGATGCCAATGTCGCGGCAACGCGTGCGTTGATTGGCAACAAAATTTTGGGCGTGTCGGCACACAGCGTCGAAGAAGTGGCCAGCGCCATGGCAATGGGCGCAGATTATGTGGGTTTGGGACCGATTTACCCTACTGTTTCTAAAATGGATGCCAATGCACCAACGGGCTTGGTGTGGCTCAAACAAGCGCGTGCGGCTTTTCCAGATGTGGCGATGGTGGCCATTGGAGGGATTAATTTGGAGCGGGCACCTGAGGTGTTTGCTGCGGGCGCAGATGGCATTGCGGTGATTTCTGCCATTTGTCGCCATCGTGATTTTGTGCGGGATTTTTATCAATTGGGCGTGTGAATGCACGATGAAAACAAGCGTCCTGTAAATCTTACAGGACGCTTGTTTTTTATGCTGTGGTGCTTTTTCACAGCAGCCAATTGAAAGTGGTTATAATGCTTGCTTAAATATATCGAGTTATAAAGGAAGTATTGTGGCTAAAGCTCATTATCCTCATCCTATTTTGGCACGCGAAGGTTGGCCGTTTATTGCGGTTACTTTGATTGCCAGTTTGATAATCACGTGTTTGTTTGGTGCGTGGTCGTTGCCGTTTTGGTTGATTACCATATTTGTGGTGCAATTTTTCCGCGATCCTGCACGCGAAACACCTACTCATGACGCACATGCCATCACCAGCCCAGCTGACGGTCGCATTGTGGTGGTTGAAAAAACCCAAGACCCTTATCGCCAATGTGAAGCTTTGAAAATCAGCGTGTTCATGAATGTGTTCAATGTGCATTCGAATCGTTCACCGATTGAAGGCAAGGTTGAGAAAGTAGAATATTTTCCAGGCTTGTTTGTGAATGCTGATTTGGACAAAGCCAGTTTGGAAAACGAGCGCAATGCGGTTTTGATGCACACCGATACGGGTCACAAAATTACGTTTGTCCAAGTAGCAGGTTTGGTGGCGCGTCGCATTTTGTGTTACACCAAAGCCACAGACCGTTTGTATCGTGGTCAGCGTTATGGTTTTATCCGTTTTGGTTCACGCGTGGACTTGTATTTGCCTGTGGATGCACAAGCGCAAGTGACGATTGGTCAAAAAGTGTCGGCCTCAACAACCGTCTTGGCACGTTTGCCTGAACAAAGCCGTCCTGAATAATGGCTAAACTTCACAAAGACATTGATGCCAGCGACAAGCGTCCTGAACGCATTGTGTTGTTGGCAGTCGATTTCACCGATTTTGGTGGCAATCGTGTCGTGCGTCAAAACGACTTTCAGGCCGCTGTGGCCGAAGCCAAAGAGCTTATCAAAGCCACAGGCGGCGAGTTGGTCGAAACCTTGACTTGCCAAAAAGACAAGCCCAATGCTGCTTTGTTCGTTGGCAGTGGTAAGGCTGAGGAAGTGGCGGATTTGGTGACGCAGTTTGAAGCGAATTTGGTGGTGGTCAATCACCCGTTGTCACCCACGCAAGAGCGCAATTTGGAAAAAGCATGCCAATGTCGAGTCATAGACCGAGTGGGCTTGATTTTGGATATTTTTGCGCAGCGAGCGCGCACGCAAGAAGGCAAATTGCAAGTGGAATTGGCACAATTGACGCATTTGTCGAGCCGTTTGGTGCGAGGTTATGGGCATTTGCAAAGCCAAAAAGGCGGTATTGGCATGAAAGGTCCGGGTGAAACGCAGTTGGAAACCGACCGCCGTTTGATCGGCAGCAAAATCACCCGCTTGAAACAACAATTGCAGCAAGTCAAACAACAACGCCAAACCCAGCGCAAAAGCCGTTATCGCAATGGTACACCAACGTTTGCCTTGGTCGGTTATACCAATGCAGGCAAGTCCAGTTTGTTCAATCGTTTGACCAAGGCGGAAGTATTGGCCAAAGACCAATTGTTTGCCACTTTGGATACGACTGCTCGGCGTTTGTTTTTGGCACCTCCGAATGTGAACGTGGTCTTAACCGATACAGTGGGTTTTGTACGTGATTTGCCGCACAGCTTGGTTGAAGCATTTGCCGCGACGCTCGAAGAAACGGCACAAGCGGATGTGTTGTTACACGTGGTGGATCGTTCGCATCCTGAATGGTCACGCCAAATTGATGATGTCAATGAAGTGTTGAAACAAATCAAGGCAGATGATATTCCAAATTTATTGGTATTGAATAAAATTGATTTGTTGCCTCAGAATAATGTGTTGCCTGAAGGCGCTGTGGTCGATGCCAAAGGTGAGGTGGTCGCAATGCATGTTTCGGTGCAAAGCGGGGCAGGCTTGTCTGATTTGCGTGCTTGGATGACAGAAAAAGCGCAGGCTTAATGAAGGATGAATGGGATGGAAACAGAAAAAGAAACCATAACACAGACACAAGAAGTCGATATATCAGAACCAGAAGAAGTCAGACAAAAACGTTTGCGTGACAATGCCATTTATTTGCTACCGAATGCGTTCACAATTGCTGCTTTGTTTGCTGCATTTCAAGCCATTATTTTGGCGACGGTGCATGATAAATTTGAATTGGCGGCCATTTATGTGTTTGCCTCGATGATTTTGGATGGCATGGATGGGCGTGTGGCGCGCATGACCAATAGCCAATCGGCTTTTGGTGAGCAAATGGACAGCTTGGCGGACATGGTCAGTTTTGGTGTTGCGCCTGCTTTGATTGCGTACAAATGGCAATTGTATGAGTTTGGTCATTTGGGCTTGGCGATTGCTTTCATTTATTGCGCTTGTGCAGGCTTGCGCTTGGCTTTGTTCAATACCATGATCGGCAAGGCTGATAAGCGTTGGTTTATTGGTATTCCAAGTCCAACCGCCGCAGCTTTGATTGCAGGCTTGGTGTGGGTGCATCATGGCTTTGAAAGCATTCCGGGCATTGCTTATATTTGTTTGGCTTTGACGTTGTTTGCAGGTTTGTCGATGATTGTGCAAATTCCATTTTGGAGTTTCAAAGAGTTTGGACCTTTGCGCCAAGAGCCTTATTGGGCCATGTTGCTGATTGTTTGTATCATTTTGTTGATTTGGTGGAAACCAGCTTTGGTGTTGTTTTTGATGTTCTTGGCTTACAGTTGTTCGGGCTATGTGGTGTGGATTTTAAAACGCATGAAGAAAAAATCAGCAACACCTGCTGCAATGTAAATAAAAAGCGTCCTGTAATTTACAGGACGCTTTTTTGTTGGCGTTAATAAAATGGGAATTTACCACCAAGCCAAAGGATCTATCGGTTTGCGCTCGTTGAATTTGATAAAACCCATGATGCAGCGATACACATACCAAACAAATACCAAAGGCAAAATCAACAAGCCAATTATAATGGGCGTGGTGATGAAACCCACGCATGACGCGGCAAAAGCAATCCAAAATGTCCGAATCAAAAAGGTAATGTGGTCAGCATACACGGTGCTTTCTAAATCATTGCGTTTGACATATGCCATGATGACACCGATTAAGGCGCTCAAACCTGTGACCACACCAATGGCAAACAAAATGTAAATAATCAACACATATTGACGCGCTTCGGCTGAATCGCTGCTTGGGTCATGAGGCGGATTTTGATAAGTTGTTTGGGACGGCTCAGGCGTGGGTGTGACGCTTTGATGTTTGTCTAAACTGATGCTCGATGGTTTGGATTCAGAAGGGTTGGGTTCATGACTGCTCATAACAATACTCCTAATCGGGTTAAGTGACACATTGAGTCAGGCATTTTGAGACATGTGTCTGAACAAAGTTTGGATTTTCTATCAACATCTTTGTGTGAACTCAGCCATTATTAAACCATCTTTGGCTATAATCAGGCATCTTATTAAAAATTTTTTGTGATGGTGGACATGACCGAATTGAAAAACGACGTGTTTTTACGTGCTTTGTTAAAGCAAGAGGTGGAATACACACCAGTGTGGATGATGCGCCAAGCAGGTCGTTATTTGCCTGAATACCGTGCGACACGTGCGCAAGCGGGTGACTTTTTGTCTTTGTGTAAAAACACCGAATTGGCAACCGAAGTCACCATACAGCCTTTGGAACGGTTTGATTTGGATGCGGCGATTTTGTTTTCAGACATCCTGACCATTCCCGATGCGATGGGCTTGGGTTTGTATTTTGCTGAAGGTGAAGGTCCTAAGTTTGAGCGTCCTGTAAGAACCGAAGCCGATGTTTTGGCTTTGGAAGTGATGGACATGCACAAACTGCAATACGTCACCGATGCCGTTTCCAGCATCCGCAAAGCCTTGAATGGGCGAGTGCCATTGATTGGTTTTTCAGGCAGCCCGTTTACTTTGGCGTGTTATATGATTGAAGGCGGCTCTAGCAAAGAATTTCGCACTATCAAAACCATGATGTATCAGCGTCCTGATTTGTTGCATCGCGTGTTGGATGTATTGGCTGATTCAGTTATCGTTTATTTGAATACGCAAATTGATGCAGGTGCGCAAGCGGTACAAATTTTTGATACTTGGGGCGGGGTGTTGAGTGAAACGGCTTATCAAAACTTCTCGTTGCGTTATATGCAAAAAATTGTGGCGGGCTTGAAACGCGAATCTGAAGGTCGCCAAGTGCCAGTGATTGTGTTTACCAAAGGCGGCGGTTTGTGGCTTGAAAAAATGGCAGACATCGGTGCCGATGCTTTGGGTTTGGATTGGACGGTCAATTTGGCTCAAGCGCGCGCTCGCGTGGGTGATAAAGTGGCATTACAAGGCAATTTCGATCCCTTTGCTTTGTTTGGTACGCCTGCGTTGATTGAGTCAGAAGTGGCACGTATTTTGGCGGAGTTTGGAACGGGTTCGGGGCATGTGTTCAATTTGGGACATGGCATCAACCAATTTACTCAGCCTGAACATGCGAAGATTTTAATTGATGCAGTGCACCAATTGTCGCGTGCTTACCACGATTGATTGCATCATGTTTCAAGCGTCCTGTAAAAAGTTTACAGGACACTTTTTTACACGTTTAGAATGCTGACACCATTATTGGTTGGGAATTGTCAGGGGAACAAGTATGCAGAATTTTTATGAGATTTTAGGCATTGAAAGCAATGCCACATCGATGGATGTGGAAAAGGCGATTCGCTTGGCACGCCAGCGTGGTGATGTGGAAGAAACTGTTTTGATGCAAGCGCGCAATTGCTTGATTGACCCTAAAATGCGCAAGATATACAACCATAAAATGGGTATCAAAGTCGCCGCTAGAGTGCGTGGCGGTTCGGGTTTGAAGTCGAGTATGCCGTTTTGGATACCGGTGACGGTATTGGTGGTATTGTTATTGGGCGGGTTGGTGGGGCTGCATTTTGCGCGACAAGATGCAGCCGAAAAAAGACAAGAAGCACAAGAGCGTGCACAAATGGCCAAAATGCAACAAGCAGACGCACAAGAGGGTATCGTGCACAGTGCCCAACCTAAAATGGGTGCGTGGGAGTCTAGCCAATTAATGTATGCACCGACACCGCAATATATGCAAGCCTCGACACAATTGCAAAACGAATTTTCTATGTTCAAACAAGCCAAACTGGTTTTGTCGGTGCCAGAGGGTGAACCTGCGCAATTATTGATGGTATTAGATCAAAATATTTTTTGTGAAAATGATTGCCGCATACAATTGGTTTTTGATGAGTACAATCGTTTTGCTTTGCCATCACAGGCGCATGGTAATTATTTGGCAGCCGCTGTATCGGACAGCGTCTTAAGCAGTTTTGAACATGATGGCAAGGTGACGATCATATTGCCCGATCAAGATCAAAGCACGTTTGTTTTTGAATATCGAGCTTTAAAGCCATGATAACAGCCACGTCTTGGTCTGAAATCTTATTGTGGTTGCATTTGATGGCGACTTTGATTTGTGCGCTGCGGGTATTGTATTTTCAGAAAAAAACGGGCGTGGCTTTGGCGTGGTTGGTTGTGTTGATTTTGACGCCAGTGGTAGGCGTAGTGGCGTATTTTTTGGTGGGCGAAACCCGTTTGGGTCGAGCAAGGCTGCGACGCAAGCAAGAGTTGACACAGTTTTATCAAGATTTCAGCCGCGAATATGTGGCGCATGGTTTACCACGAGCGGTATTACCATCTCCTTGGCAATCCATTAGCGATATAGCCAGTCATGCTACGGGGTTTACTGTCAATAGCGGTCATCAATGTCAGTTTTTAAATCAAACAGATGCCATTTTAGCTGCCATGGTGGTCGATATTCATCAGGCGCAAAGAACTGTGGTGTTGATGTTTTATATCATTGAACCCAAAGGTCAGGTGGCGCATGTCTTAGAAGCGGTGTTGTCTGCACGTGAACGAGGGGTGCATTGTGAAATTATGGCAGATGGTTTGGGCAGCGCATCGTTTTTCAAATCGGCTTGGTATGAACGTTTGCGTCAAGCCGGCGTGCTATTGCATCAATCTTTGCCTGTGGGCTTGCTAAAAACTTTATTGGTACGCAGTGATTTGCGCAACCACCGCAAAATGTTGGTCGTCGATGAGCATGTGGCGTATACAGGCAGTTACAATTTGGTGGATTCACAAGTCTTCAAACAAAGCTCGGATGTGGGACAATGGGTCGATATGGTGGTGAGGGTCGAAGGGGCGGTGGTATTGCATTTATTGGCAATGTTTTATGCAGATGTGGCAGTTGAGCGGCAACAAGACTTATTACAAGTGCAAAATTGGTGGCGCAACCGTGGTGATTTTGTTTAATTGGCCACTCAGCGTTTACAGAAAACAGGTTCGCTCATACAACTGATTCCTTCCGCGCCAGACCAATCTCACACGGTTTTTTATGATGTTTTGATTGCTGCGTTGTATCAGGCCCAACACAATATCGTCATTAGTACGCCTTATTTTGTACCAGATGATGCTTTGTTATTGGCATTGACCACAGCCGCAAGGCGCAAGGTATCGGTTTTTTTGATTGTGCCAGCGAAGGTCGATTCTTTTTTGGTGCGCCATGCGTCGTTGGCTTATTTTCGAGAATTGCTCGACAGCGGCGTACACATTGCTCAGTTTCAGGACGGTTTATTACACACCAAAAGTGTGGTGATTGATGAATCTGTCGCTTTCTTTGGTACGGTCAATATGGACATGCGCAGCTTTTATTTGAATTTGGAATTGACCTTGGCTTTGTACAGCGTGGCAGATATTCGTGTGTTGGCAGCACAACAACAGCATTATTTGCAAGACAGTATTTTGGTCGATGCGCAAGCTTGGAAACACCGTTCTGTGCCATCACGCCTGCTTGAAAACGTGGTGCGTTTATTAGGACCTTTGTTGTAATTTTGTTAGAAAGTTCAATTCGATGTATTGGCACCAAATCGCCATCAATGTGCCGCTTGAGCGCTTGTTTACTTATTCTCATCCAACTGTGTTGCCTGCGGGTACTTTGGTGGTGGTGTCGTTTCGCAATCGTCGCAGCGTTGGTGTGGTGTGGGCGCAAGTGGAAGAATTGGATTTTGATGCCGCCAAAGTGTTGCCTGTATTGGAAGTATTGGCAGACGTACCGCCCTTAAGCCGTCATTGGCGTGAGATGATGGATTTTTGCAGTCGTTATTATTTGTACCCTTTGGGTCAAGCTGTGGGGGCGGCATTGCCACAAGGCTTGCGTGATAAAGAGGGTTTTGTGGCGCAAGAAACCAAGCGTTGGTATCGCTTTAATGAAGCAGGCAAAACCGCAGTCAAAGAACCCTCATTGAGCCACCATAAAAAACATGCATTGTGGCAAGCTTTACACAGTCAATGTCTGTCACTGCGAGAATTGAAACAAATCCATCCACAAGCGGCAGCACAGTTGGCGCAATATGAAGCACAAGGCTATCTGGATGTGCGCGACACGCCTTTGAAAATGGGTTTTGCGACTGAATTTGTGCTCAATGAAGCGCAAGAACAAGCCAAAACCGCCATCGTGGCAACGTTGAACCAATTTCAAGCATTTTTACTGCATGGGATTACAGGCAGCGGTAAAACCGAAGTGTATTTTGCAGTGATGGCGCAAGTATTGGCGCAGGGACAACAAGTGTTGATGTTGTTGCCTGAAATTAATTTGACGCCGCAATTATTGTCCCGTGTGCAAGAGCGGTTTTATGGTTATGAAACGGCGGTATTACACAGTCAAACTGCTGCAGGCGTACGCAGCCAAGATTTTGTGCGGGCGATGAAAGGCGAGGTGTCTTTGGTTATTGGCACGCGTTTAAGCGTGTTCACGCCCATGCCCAATTTAGGCTTGATTGTGGTGGATGAAGAACATGATGGTTCATTCAAACAGCAAAACGAATTGCGTTATCATGCGCGAGATGTGGCGTTGTGGCGAGCCAAGCAAGCGTCTTGTCCCATTGTATTGGGCAGCGCAACACCCAGTTTAGAGTCTTGGAACAATGCCAAAACGGCGCGTTTTCAATTGTTGTCCTTGCCAATGCGAGCCAATAGCCAAGCGACTTTGCCCAAGGTACATATTTTAGATGTCAGTCGTTTGCCGTTGGAACATGGCGTGTCTGAACCCGTGAAACAAGCATTGCTGAAAAATTGGCAACAAGGCGGTATGTCTTTGGTGTATTTAAACCGCCGTGGTTTTGCGCCTGTATTGGCGTGTACCTCTTGTGGGCATACGTTTGATTGTCCCAATTGTTCGGCAAAATTGGTTTGGCATCAACGACAGAATCAATTGCGTTGTCATCATTGTGATTTGCGCCAAGCTGTACCACCGTTTTGTAGTGAGTGCCACGATACCGACCTGAAACCGCTTGGGCAAGGTACGCAAAGAATAGAAGAGGCCTTACAAGAATGGTTGCCACATGCTCGCATTGTGCGAGTGGATCGAGACAGCACCAGCGGCAAACAAGATTGGCACGATTTATATGAGAAAATCCAAGCCGATGCGGTTGATGTGTTGGTTGGTACGCAAATGCTTGCGAAAGGGCACGATTTCGCTCGTTTGAATTTGGTGGTGATTTTGAATGCTGATGGCGCTTTGTATTCCAGTGATTTTCGTGCGCCTGAACATTTGTTTTCGCAATTGTTGCAAGTTTCAGGACGAGCAGGTCGAGCCGAAACCGCAGGTCGGGTGTTGTTGCAAACGCAAATGCCTGAGCATCCCGTGTTTCATGCTTTGGTGAAGCAAGATTATGCAGCGTTTGCCAATCAAGAATTGGCGTTGCGACAAGCTTACCAATTCCCACCGTTTGCCCACATGTTGGCGGTGCGAGTGGATGCACCACAAATGGACATGGCACAAAATTTATTAGAGCAGATTTTAGAAAATATAGAGCTGCCTGAAGATGTCAGCGCATTTGGTCCCGTACCGATGTTGATGGCCAGATTGAATCAGCGTGAGCGCGCACAAATTTTTTTACAAGCGCCATCGCGACAATCTTTACACAAAGCAGGACGATTGTTTCAGGCCGCTTTGCTGCATGCGATGCCGCATCAAAGCCAGTGGCGTTTTGCTTTGGATGTGGATGTACAAGATGCTTAATGGGGGATGGATGTTACAGAAGAAAACAATCAAAATAGGTTTGTTAGCGTGCTTGTTGATGCCGATGTGGGCACAGGCTTTGAATTTGGGTACTTTGCGTGCCGATGAAGTGGCTGTCTTTGCACAGAATGTACAAACCAAACAAGTCGTGGCGGAGCACCGAGCTGATGCGCTGATGAATCCAGCTTCGACCATGAAGTTGGTAACGGCTTGGCACAGTTTGAATGTTTTGGGTGCGCAGCACCGAGTCCACACTTATTGGCACAGTCGCGCTCCAATTGAAAATGGCGTCTTGAAAGGCGATTTGGTGTGGCGTGGCAGTGGTGATCCTTTGCTCAATCAAGAAGATGTGTTGGGTATGATGAAGCAATTGCAAGCGCAAGGCATACGTCATATTCAAGGCAAATTGGTTTTGGACGAAAGCTTGTGGCAAAACATTCCTACGGCTTTGAATTTCAACGATGATGGTGAGGCCGCATTTACGGTCAATCCACATCCGCACATGCTCAATTACCATGTCGTGTGGCTGCAATATTCACCCAATGAAGCAGCACGTTGGCAAGTTCATCCTCCTTTGGCCCATGTGACGGTCAATGATGATTTGGTGCGCCGTGTGGGCAATGGTGCTTGTGGCATGCTCAAACGCCGTTTGAAAAGCGACTGGTCGGCTGACAATGTGATTGTGCTGCGAGGCAATGTGACTGCTGCTTGTGCTCAGAATCAATTGTATAGCAAAGGTGTCGTTGGAGCGGAATATGCACACAAGGCATTTTTAGGTTTGTGGCAAAGCTTGGGTGGTACAGGTGCACAAACTTTTAGTGTGAGCCAAAGCCCCATTCCAGCTGGTAGAGTATTGAGCCGACATGCATCTTTGCCTGTGTCTGAGATGGTCAACCGCATGAACAAGTATTCTAACAATGTGATTGCACGTTCATTGGTCTTGTTGGCACATCCTCAAAACCAAGGTGATGGCGCTCAAGCTTTGAGTGTGTTGCGTCAGCGCTTAACTCAAGCTCCTTGGGATACCAAAGCTTGGGTCGTTGAAAATGGTTCAGGTTTGTCACGCATTGAGCGAGTCAGCGCTCGCAGTATGAGTGACATGCTCAAACACATAGACCAAAGTGCGATGCAAGCGGTTTTTAGACAAAGTTTGCCTATTGCGGGGATAGATGGAACCTTGCGCAATCGCTTACAGTCTATGCGCGGTCAATTGTTTTTAAAAACGGGTACGCTCAATGGGGTTAAGGCATTGGCAGGTTATGGAGTGAACAAACGTGGACAGACCATTGCCTTGAGTATTTTTATCAATGGTCCTGAAGCGAATCACACCACCGAGCAATTGGATGCCTTGGCAATGAGAATTATGGATTTGGCACAATAATCACAGATGCAGTACTTGCATTTTGAGACAATTGTCCCTATCTTGATGCCATATTGAAAGATGGAGCAAGTGTGATGCAAAAAGTGACCATGTACACTTCCTCATATTGTCCATATTGTGTGATGGCAAAACGCTTATTGGCACAATATGGCGTGACTGAAGTAGAAGAAGTGAGAATTGATAGAGATGCTGAACAATACGCATACATGCAAGAAGTCACAGGCTTACGCAGTGTGCCACAGATTTTTATCGGCGAAACCCATGTGGGTGGATTTGACAGTTTGAATGCGCTCAATCGAGCAGGTCAATTGGCCACCTTATTAAACGGCGAATGATTTTTTAAAGAACGGGAAAACGAAAATGGCAGAAGAAAACCAACCAGTATTCAGCATCGAAAAAATTTATGTCAAAGATTTGTCTTTGGAAGTGCCTCATGCACCTCAAGTTTTCTTGACCAATGAGTCTCCTGAAGTTGAAATGAAAATTGCAACGCGTGGCGATAAAATTGAAGAAGGTTTTTACAACGTGAGCGTGACTGTGACAGTGACGGCTAAGTTGGCGACAGAAGACAAAACCATGTTCTTGAGTGAAGTGACTCAAAACGGTATCTTCCGCATTTCGAATATTGATGATGAAGATGTGAATTTGTTGTTGGGCGTGGCTTGTCCTAACATCTTGTTCCCGTATGCACGTGAAGCCATTTCTACAACGGTTACCCGCGCAGGTTTCCCACCTGTGATGTTGGCGCCAATCAATTTTGAAGCCATGTACCAATCACAAGGTGAAGCGGTTCAAGGCAATGCTTAATTAGCATTGTAATGATGAAAGCGTCCTGTAAAGATTACAGGACGCTTTTTTTATAATAATGGTGTTGCTGATGTGATTGTGATTTTGTATTGTCATGAGATCAATGAAAAAATCTAACTAAAAAGCAAAGTCATTACCAAGCGTCTGACTTCACGTTCTTCGCGCGCATCCATTAATAAAACAGGAATGCCGATGCGAAATTGCTCAGTAATGCCTTTGTAATCGCTGCGATTGGGCATGGGATTGTCTTTGTCGACTTGATTGATGCCAACCACAACAGGCAAATCTTGCTCGATAATCAAATCTTTGAATGCAGACAAATAAAAATGTAAGTCTTCTAATGGTTTTTCTGCGCTGCCATTGATCAATATGACCAAACCCATGCTGCCACGGCTGAGAATTTCCCACATGAAATCAAATCGTTTTTGACCTGGCGTGCCATATAAGTGTACTTTGGTTTCTGCATCTAAAATGACGGAACCATAGTCCATGGCAACCGTGGTTTGGTCTTTGATTTTGGATACATCATCAGATGCGCGTACCTCGGTTAAGATAGGATCAGAACCGCTAAAAGCTTTGATGAGTGTGGTTTTTCCTGAGCCAACGGGACCTGTAAAGATGATTTTATGCTCAAACACAGAGACCCCCCTCTTTTTTAATTGATAGGTTTCGAAATGTGATTTTGATGCTTAAGTATGTATGCTTATTGAATATTTAGATTAGAGTCCTTTTTAAAAGTTGCATATTACATGAAAGAATTGCCTGAGTGATTCTATGATTTTGGTAGTTTTATTGTGACACAAGTCCAAGTATTTTTTTCAGTTTGAATGTTGATTTGACCACCTTTTTCATCTAACCAGTTGCGTAAACTATATAAGCTTTGTGCATTTTTTGCTGCATTGATGGCAGACAATGGCGCAAATTCAGGTTCAAAAAGACAATGTAACAATTGTTCTGAATTTATAGGCGAAGTTTGATTTTCTGCAAGCCAGCCCAAGTCCATTGCATATAAAGTAATGGCGTCAAAATCTATGCCTTGACCATCATCTTCGATGTTTAAAATGTGTTGTGAATCTGTGCTGGTGAAAGAGACGGTGATTTGCCCTAATGAATTTTTGCCTTGGTGTTCGCGCAAAAGAGGTTCTTCAATCCGATACATAACTGCATATTGAATCAAATACCATGCGCAGTCTTGTAATTTATAAGCCAACTGCAAAGGAAGATGTTGAAATAAATGTGATGGGCACGTTAAGTGAATGCTTTTGTGATTGTGTTGAGCGATGTTCGCCAAATCGTGTTGCCATTGTTGAAGTTGATCATCTTCTTGCCAAGCCAGTTCCATAGAATAATTGGTTGGTTCGGATGCCAAATGCGCTTCTTGAGGTGTTTGTTTTAAAGCCTCAAAACGGGCATCAATTTGTTCCATCAGATGGACAAGATTTTGTAGTCTCTGGGTTAACACAAGTAGCGGCTGAAAATGGGTGCGGTTTAAATAATGTTGTTGTTTTAAATCGAGTAGTTGTAAATTAAATTCATCCAGTAAATGGCACAATACAGTTAATTCGTATTGATTTGCCATTTGTTGCAATTGTTCAGTGTGTTGTAATAAAGTTGGAATGAGTAGTTTGTAAGCTTCAGGACGGCTACATTCTTGTTTTAAAAGATAGGATAAGGCTTCAATATGTTTGGTGGTTTGTGCAATGATGTTTTGTAGAGAACTGGTATCTAAGTAAATCAGTGACAGTAAAAACTGAGTATGTGTATCAATAGCATGAGGCATGACATTATCGACTTGAGAGTCTAGGGTGATTTCGTTGACGGTCACCAAGATGTGTGTAATGTCTTGTTGCTCATAAATACGTGTAAAGTGAAAGCTTAAGCACTTTGAGATATGTGTGCCAGTGTTTTGGTCGGTGAAGTGTAAGTCTATGTGGCTTAATGGATTGAGTTCTTGTAATAAGTGAAGTGAAATAGTAGGGTCAAATAATTGTTGCAAAAAGCGCTCAATCAAAGGCACTTCTGTTTTTGAAATGAAGGGACGTAAGGCTGCGACCATATTTTTACCGCGCAATTCAGATTGGTGTAGCAGGGTATTTAGATGGCGTGAGTGTTGTTGGTTTAGATGGTGGTTTCTATCTAGTAAAAACAGTCCGCTGTTGATGTTTTGAAACATCATTTCATATTGCTGTTGTTGTGCTAATGAATGTTGTTGTTGTCGTTGAAATTGGTTTTGTTGTTGCCAAATAAAATAAGCATATAAAAACTGCATGACTATGCCTAACAGCGGCATGATGTACCAGGCGGACTGAAATTGCCACAGCAAATAAGTTGTGAAAAACAGAATGCCACTTAATAGTAAGTTAAATAAAAAAATAAGATGTAATTTTTTATAGTGGCTGATAGATGTTTGGTCAAAGAAATCGGTAAAGTGCATAAATTCACCTAATTTATACTTAAGTCATTAAAATTTAAACAATTTAAAATTTAAAAATACCGTTAATCAACGCGTGACATTCAATAACGCTCATGGAAAAGTTTTGATGATGGAAACTTTTATATTGTTTAACTTACTAATTAATATTAGAGATGTAGGTGAGTATCCCATTTAATTTATTAATTTAAAATGATTATTTTATGTCTGGCCTATTATTCGGTGGAATCAATATATGGGCATTGAATCATGGTGTGATGGTCATTGTTTTTATGATTTTGGCTTGTGAGTTTACATTGAATTGCATATTATGCAACTGTTTATTGATTAGATCGATGCAATTGAGATCTATATATTATTCCATGCAAATTATCATTGCTTTGTATAACATGAAAAGTCTTGAAGGTGATCCATCCGTGATTCGGAGAGTGTGAAATGAATGCTGAAAAGAAGCTGATTATTGGATTGGGGGATTTGTTTAAATCTTCTAGTGAATTAGATGGAATGGCTGCTCCCGTAGCAAACAGTTCTTATGCAGCAGTGCGTATTTGCAGTAGCCAAAATCAGTTTGTACCTACTGATGGTCTATTTTTGTGGCAACCGTATTGTGTGGATTTAAGACGCACTTTATTAAAGCAATTACTACCATTCTTAGATAATGAGCCAGCTCAAAAGAAAAAAATTCCGTTTGCAGATTTTAAGGTGTCACGTCGTTATGCACGGGTGTTGTTTTCTCAACATCAAGATTGGGTGTGGAGTTGTGTGGCTTCTAGTTTGAGAGACAATGCCATTGAGCCTGACAGTGTGGTTATGCTTATTGATATGGTGGATTCTTTTGCCAATGCAGTATGGGTAGATTGTTTGTTTGGTTTGAAGCAGCAATATCCTAATTGTCACTTTTATCCTGTATTTTTCTTGCCGAAGATGGATGACTTATCGGTTGAGCAAGCCGCGGTTATTGGGGCTGCGGTGACTGAATTAAGTCAATTAAGCCAAGGTAAATGGACGCCCTCGGATATTCGTACTGGCAATGCTTATACTAATGATGCACCTTTATGGGACATTGCTTATTTACAGCAATATCCAGAGGCGCAAAGCAATACGGTAACTTTGCAATTAATAGATGCTTTGTTGAAGTTGTCCAATGTCGAGCACAATGATTATGGGACTTTGCGTCAAAGTTTGAGTCAAGAGGGGCATAAGATTTTTCAAGGCAGTACCGCTAAAAGTATGCAGTTACTACCACGCTTTGCTTCTATGCTTGAAATTGCATTGGACTTTGATGTGGAGGCTTTAGAAGAATTATTAATGCTCAAATGCCAAGCAAAATTATTGACTGCTTTAAGCCAAGGTAAGGGTGCTGAGCAAGAGCAATACAGCTTAGAAGCTTTGAATCAATTGGGTTTTATTTTAACCAGTGAGCAATTGTGTTTAGATGCTGATAGTTGCAATATGGTTTTGGGTGAGTTACACAGTATTGAAAATGAATGGGATCAATACAAACGCCAAGTTTTATTGGAATTGGAGCACAGAAAAGACAGTTGGCATGATAAAGCTGAATTCATTGCAACCAATTTTCGCAGTTATTATGATACTAAATTTCGTCAAAAAGGCGTTGAAAAGTATTACGACCATTCCGATATTCGCTTAAATAAAATGTCTAAAGCGTATATTGCTAAAATTGAAAAACATTTTTGGCAATCATGGCAGCAAGGACAAAGCGGTTTAAGTACCTTGAAATCAGTCATTGAGAGTTTAATCATTCATTATGTTCAAGACCATCACAATTATTTGATTAAGCAAGAAAAATCCATTGAGCAGGTTAAAACTGGCGCGGCGTGGTGGGAAAGTATGTCTGGGCAATGGCAACGTGGTGATTGGACAGAGCGTGCAAAAATTGAAACTGAGGTTTCGATTGAAGAAGTGGCCAATCAAATGAGTGATTTGTTCATGCATCGTTGTCACTATAAAGCCAATGTGTTTGCCGAACGTTTGATTTTAGGTATGCAGCCTTATTTATTGAATTTACAACAGCAATTGTCTAATGCCGCTGAAGCATGGTTAAGTCATGCCACTCAAGCACAAAAAAAACTGAATCAGTCTTTAAGTTTACAGCAAGAAAAATGGTTTCATCGCATCAGTGACAGTGTTCAAAGCTGTTATCTCTTGAAGCCAAATCAAGCCAGCTTGCAATTGTTTGTGGATGTGATTCGGGCGAAGACGGATGCCGCCGCAATTGAGTTGCATCAATTATGGACCAAAGGTTTAGACAGTAATTCTAATTTCAACGTTTTGTTGAATTTTATTGGACAAGGTTCTTGGCAAAGTCACGCTGATGAAATTTCAGCGCAAACAGCGAGAGAGGTTATTCAAACCAATCCTGATATCTTAAGCAAAGTGTTTGAGTTGCGCATCACTGCTTTGGATCAAAAACAAGTACAACATCTTGGTGGTTTGACCTTGAGTAATTTGAATCAGCAATTTGAAACACTGATTCGACCATTAGGCGATATGTTGACAACGCAATACAGCATCAATGAGAGTGCATGTTTGCTGTGTGAAGACAATATTCAGAAAAATGAATTGGTGGCTGTTTGGTTGGCGCAATGTGTGCAACAAAGTATGCCAACTGCAAAAGTAATTTCTTTCCATGGTGAGCGCAGTGTGCAGTTTGTGTATGCCAGTACATGTTATTTAGACGAATGGGTAGAGCTACCTGAGTTTTTGAATGCCTACCGTCAGTTTAAATTTGATGAAGAGGCTTTGTTGCATCTGCATATTGATGGCAGTAACGATACCATTGAAGTGATGCAAAGAAATAGCATTAACCGCAATCGTGAATTAATCCGTCAGCATTTATTATTGGCTTTGATTACAGGACGCTTGGTTGAGGAATCTTCGGCATATGTATTGAATATATCGGATACCAACACTGCTTTGCGATTTGAAACCAATGATTTGGTTGAAGTGGTGGACTATATTGCATTTGAGCACATTCAGCAATTGGTGGAAGCCAATGAGCAAATGCGCACGAAGAAAGTATTTACCAATCAATCTGAAGCATTGCTAAATCAATTGGACGTGGTATTGAATCACATCAAAGAAGCGAGTTTGCCTTTAGGTGTGGATTTGGAAGATGCAGATTGGCGTGATGCGGGTCGTTATGTGGTTTGGAGTAGGGCTGCGCATTATTTGCGTAAGCAATGGCTTAAGCCCAGTGTCAATGGCAAAAAACAACGCGTAGCATGATGTATGGAATCAATAAAAAAGACGCTAACAGCGTCTTTTTTTGATGGTACTTATCATCTATATAAGCGTCCTGTAAACTTTACAGGACGCTTGGTTTATCCAATATTATCCAAATACCAATTGACCATTTTGGGCAGAAATCAAAATGGTGCTGTTTGGGGCGTATGAGCCTGACAACAATTTTTGTGCCAATGGGTTTTCAATTTGTGCTTGAATCGCGCGTTTGAGTGGACGTGCGCCATACACAGGATCAAAACCAACTTCAGCCAAAACATCCAAAGCATCATCATCAATTTGCAAATGCAAATCCAAACTTGCCAAGCGTTTGCGCAAGCTGCTCAATTGTATGCCTGCAATGGAACGAATTTGCGCTTGTCCCAAACTGTGGAATACCACCACTTCATCAATACGGTTAATCAATTCAGGGCGGAAATGCACTTTCACATCATCCATGACGGCAGACTTGATGTCTTCGTATGCTGCATGCTCGCCGAGCAATTGAATGTTGGCACTGCCGATGTTGGAAGTCATGACAATGACGGTGTTTTTAAAATCTACGGTGCGGCCTTGTCCATCGGTCAAGCGACCATCGTCCAATACTTGCAATAAAATATTGAACACATCAGGATGCGCTTTTTCCACTTCATCCAAAAGCACCACGCTATAAGGTTTGCGGCGCACTTGTTCGGTCAAATAGCCGCCTTCTTCGTAACCGACATAGCCCGGAGGCGCACCAATCAAGCGCGAAACCGAGTGTTTTTCCATGTATTCGGACATGTCGATGCGAATCAAGTGTTCTTCGCTGTCAAACAAAAAGCCTGCTAAGGTTTTGCACAACTCGGTTTTGCCTACGCCAGTGGGACCTAAGAACAAGAAGCTGCCGTAAGGCTTGTTTGGGTCGGATAAGCCTGAGCGTGAACGGCGAATGGCATTGGCCACAGCCGTTACCGCTTCGTCTTGCCCAACCACACGTTGGTGCAATACCGCTTCCATATTCAGCAATTTTTCTTTCTCGCCTTGCATCATTTTGGCTACAGGAATACCAGTCATGCGGCTGACGATCTCGGCAATTTCTTCAGCACCGACTTCGGTGCGCAACAATTTATTGCCTTCTTCACCTTTGGGGCTGTTTTCAGCGGCCTGTAACTGTGCTTCTAATTTAGGCAATTCTTCGTATTGCAATTTGGCGACCGCTTCCCATTTGCCTTCACGCTGCAATTGCGCCATTTTGATTTTGATTTGATCAATTTGCTCTTTGATGCCGGCAGAGCCTTGTGATACGGCTTTTTCAGCTTTCCAAACCTCGTCTAAATCAGAGAATTGCTTTTGTAAATCACGCAATTCTTCTTGTATTAAATCCAAACGTTTTTTAGAGGCATCGTCGTTTTCTTTTTTTAAGGCCGCTTCTTCAATGGTCAATTGAATGATGCGGCGATTGAGTTTGTCCATGCTTTCGGGCATGGATTCGCTTTCCATTTTGATTAAAGACGCTGCTTCATCAATCAAATCAATCGCTTTGTCTGGCAAAAAGCGGTCGGTGATGTAGCGCGCTGACAATTCGGCTGCGGCCACAATCGCAGGGTCGGTGATGTTGACTTTGTGGTGGATTTCGTAACGCTCTTTTAAGCCGCGTAAAATCGCAATCGTTGACTCTACGCTCGGTTCATTGACCATGACTTTTTGGAAGCGGCGCTCTAAAGCGGCATCTTTTTCAATGTATTGGCGGTATTCGTCCAAAGTCGTCGCACCCAAACAATGCAATTCGCCACGTGCCAAAGCTGGTTTTAACATATTGCCCGCGTCCATCGCGCCATCGGCCTTGCCTGCGCCAACCAAAGTGTGGATTTCGTCGATGAAAATGATGGTTTGACCGTCGTCTTTGGCTAAATCGTTCAGAACGGCTTTCAAACGTTCTTCAAACTCACCCCGAAATTTCGCGCCCGCAATCAAACTCGCCAAGTCCAATACCAACAAGCGTTTGCCTTTCAAAGACTCGGGCACTTCGCCATTGACAATGCGTTGTGCTAAACCTTCGACAATCGCGGTTTTGCCCACGCCCGGTTCACCAATCAACACAGGATTGTTTTTAGTGCGGCGTTGCAAAACTTGAATGGCACGGCGAATTTCGTCGTCACGACCAATCACAGGGTCGAGTTTGCCATCGCGTGCGCGTTGGGTTAAATCCAAAGTGTATTTTTTCAAAGCTTCACGTTGGTCTTCGGCATTGGCATGGTCCACGCTTTGTCCTCCACGAATGGTGTCTATGGTTTGGTTGATATTGGCTTCGGTGGCGCCAGCTTGACTGAGTAATTTGCCCAAGCTGCCTTTTTCTTGCAACGCTGCTAAGAAAAACAATTCACTGGCAATGAATGTGTCACCTCGTTTGGCAGCGGCTTTGTCCATCAAATTCAAAATATTTTGTAGCTCACGGCTAGGCAATAATTGACCGCCTTGACCTGTGACTTTGGGCAAACTGTGTATCATTTGTTGGGCTTCATTTTGTAAGCGCAACACATCGACACGGGCTTGCTGCAACAGCGACTGGCTGCCGCTGTCAAAATCGTCTAATAATACTTTTAAGATATGTACCGCTTCCAGATAGCCGTTATCATTGCGCATCGCTAAACTTTGGGCGTCCTGTAAGGCTTGTTGGAAACGCTGAGTCAATTGTTCAAAACGCATGGAACACTCCTGTAATAGGTTTACTTGATGTATCCCATATGGGTTTAGATATGGCAGAGTCAAGGTTTAGGTTGCATATTTTTACATCAATAAACAGAAAGTAGAGAAAGCGTGAATAGAGTTAGGCAAACTTGTTTATTAAAATGGCATTTATTTTTATTGGGTATTTTTTTATTTTTTTGGAATGTGTCTATTGCATGGGCAAACGATGCTCATGGTGGTTTTGTGTGGCAAGTCACTGCACCGAATCAAACCACATCTTATTTAATCGGAACGATACACACAGGTAAAAAAGGCAGCACTTTACATCCAGATTATGCACAAGCTTTACAGCACAGCCGTTTGTTGGTGGTGGAGTCTAGAGAAGAGGATTGGCAAGGGGTGGATGGTATTGCCAATGTGATGGCTTTGCAGGCGATGATACATGATGAAAAGTCTTTGCATGCACATTGGGGCGAAAAGCGTGTTGCGGCTTTAAATCGTTTGCTGAGTCAACATGGTAGCGCAGTGGTTTTGGATGGCGATGCGCACATTGCACCATGGATGGCTTATATGATGATGGTGACCGATTACAATTTTGCAGAATACAGCATCGAATATGGTGTGGATGCTTTGCTCAATCAAGCAGCTAAAAAGCAGCAAAAAGCGGTATTGTCATTGGAAACTTTAGAGCCAATAGTGGCATTTATGCAGATTCCTAAAGCGGTTTTATTGCGTGGTGTGGACAGTAGCTTGCAACATTACGAGCCTGCTTTGCAAGAACAATTGAAATTATTGCAATTATATCAACATGAAAACAGCCGCCCATTTGTACAAGAAATTTTAGATCAAAAAGCAGCGGTGCGTTATTTGGCTGCGCAAGATCAATCATTTTGGCAGGCGTTTTTGTATGAGGATTTATTGGCACAGCGCAATCGTGCGTGGATGCCTAAAATGGAGCGTCATTTCAAACAACAGCCAACGACTGTGGCCGTCGGTGCGGCACATTTGTTTGGGAAGGATGGTTTGATTGTGTTATTGCGTGAGCGTGGTTTTAAGGTGGAATCGGTTTTGGCACATTAAAAAAATAAGCGTCCTGTAAAGTTTACAGGACGCTTGATATAGTTGTTTGTTTTATGGTGTTTGGTGAACACAGCCAGAGACCATGTCTTTTAATTTGTGAATGTCATTGATGCGAATGTGTTTGTGGTCCACATCAATCAAACCGCTTTGATGGAATTTTGACAAATTGCGACTGACGGTTTCCAGTTTTAAGCCCAAGTAACTGCCGATTTCTTCGCGTGACATGCGCAAAATAAAATCGGTGGCAGCAAAGCCACGTTTTTGTAAACGTTGGGATAAATTCAATAAGAATGCAGCAATGCGTTCTTCCGATTTCATGTTGCCTAAAAGCAACATCACACCTTGATCTCGGACAATTTCACGACTCATCAAGCGGTAAAAATGTGTTTGCAGCGATGGAATCTCTTGGGTCAAATCTTCCATACGATCAAATGGTAATTCACACACTTCGCTGTCTTCTAGGGCGATGGCATCACAGGTATGGGCGCCTGATGAAATGCCGTCCAAGCCAATCAACTCGCCAGACATAGAAAAACCAGTCACTTGGTCACGGCCATCTTGGCTGGCAATGACGCTTTTGAAAAAGCCTATGCGAATGGCAAACAAGGCAGAAAAGGGTTCACCTGCTCGAAACAGGTATTCACCACGCCTAATGCGGCGGCTTTGGCGAATCACAGCATCTAATTGTGTGATTTCTTCTGGATTTAAACCTACTGGTAAACACAGTTCGCGCAAAGAGCAGGTGGAGCACAAAGTTTTTAGTTGCATTCAGAGACTTTTCATAAAGTGAATAATTAAAAAAAAAGGCTGCAACAAAATGAGCAAATTAAGGTTGAAAAAGCTTTATTACTTTGTTGTACGAGCTATTTGAAGTGCATAGCTTTTATATATTTTGGAATCTACACATCATTTTACTTCAGCCATTTCCTGATGTGAATCAAAAAAAAATGATTCAGATGGTTTATGTTGATATAGGCTAAACCGCTTTGGCATAAAAAGTGGCACGATATTGTTTAATTAAATGATGTATGAGCATGATATATAGATAGGTTTTCGAGTGTTTACTTATAAAAATACAGCAGTAGATTTTGACCGACCATTGGTTGAAAAATTATTTAAAAATGGTCCTCGTTATACCTCGTATCCCACTGTAGAGCGATTTGATAAGCAGTTTGGACCCAAACAATACTTGCGAGCCTTGCATCAAAGGCAGGCAGGGGCTTTGAGTCGACCATTGTCTTTGTATGTGCATATTCCATTTTGTGATACGGTTTGCTACTACTGCGGTTGCAATAAAATTGTGACCAAAAATGTGGCGACCGCAGATGAATATGTGGCGTATTTGGGGCGTGAGTTAGATTTGATTGGCAACCATTTAAAAGGTCAACACCAATTGGCTCAATTGCATTTTGGTGGTGGCACGCCGACTTTTTTAACAGCGACGCAATTGACACAAATTTTGGAACACATCCAGCGCCATTTTCAGTTGAGTGAACGTGGCGAGTATTCAATTGAAATTGATCCGCGCCAAATATCGGTAGAAACAGTGTATCGATTGCGTGAATTGGGTTTTAATCGTTTGAGTGTGGGTGTGCAAGATTTTGATGAGTCGGTGCAAAAAGCGGTCAATCGTGTGCAATCGGTAGAGCATACTCGTGCCATCATTGAGGCGGCGCGTGCGGCAAAATTTCATTCGGTGAATGTGGATTTGATTTATGGTTTGCCGCATCAAAGTTTGGCTTCGATGCAAAAAACGTTGCAAACAGTCATTGAATTGGATCCCGATCGTTTGGCTTTTTACCAATACGCGCACATGCCACACATGTTCATGCCACAACGGCGCATTGACGATGCTCATTTGCCTTCAAGCAAGGAAAAAATGGACATTTTACAATGGGCGGTCAATTGGCTCACTGAGCAAGATTATGTGTTCATTGGTATGGATCATTTTGCCAAACCGACGGATGAATTGGCAGTAGCATTTCAACAAGGTCGCTTGCAACGCAATTTTCAAGGTTATTCCACTCATGGCGATTGTGATTTGGTTGGGGTAGGCGTGTCTAGTATTGGTAAAATCGGTGCCAGTTATGTCCAAAACGAAAAAGATTTGCAGCAATATTATCAAAGCATTGATGAAGGTCGTTTGCCGACCATGCGTGGCTTTTTATTGACACCTGATGACATTTTGCGCCGAGGGGTGATTCATACGTTGATGTGTCAATCGAGTTTGTTGTTTGAACCATTTGAAGAGCAGTATGGCATTTTGTTTCAACAATATTTTGCAGAAGAGTGGCCTGAATTATTGCAACAAGAAGAACAAGGTTTGATTCGCATTGATCGTGACGGGTTGGATGTGACACCCAAAGGTCGTTTTTTAATTCGCAATGTGGCGATGGTATTTGATCGATATTTACGCCATTTCAATACCCATCCTATCAATTTGTCTAGGCGTTATTCTTCTACTTATTAGCAATCTATTTGATTTTCAAGGCATCTTTACAGGACGCCTTTACTTTGTGTGTGGGTTCATGCAAAAATTTGACCTTGCATTGCATCATTAAATGCCGCTTCGCTGTTTTGAATACCATATTGGAAGCTCATTGGAGAGTGATTATGCCCTTAGAACAAGCCATACAAACTGCTGATTTGATTGATTTGGCACCTGAAACACCTTCTTGTGAAGTACAATTCAAGCGTTATGGTAAACACCAACGCTTTTCAGGCCGCACCCGTACCGTTCGTTGTTTTCGTGACAATGGCTTGGTCAAAATCTTGGCCAACAGTTCAGGTAACGGAGATATTTTAGTAGTAGATGGTGGTGGTTCTTTGGCAAGTGCGTTAATGGGTGACCAAATTGCACAAGCGGCGTGTGACAATCAATGGGGTGGCGTGATTATTTATGGTGTGATTCGTGACAGTGTGGCTATCAATCGCATGGAAATGGGTTTGAAAGCATTGGGCACCAATCCACGCAAAAGTGCTAAAGATGGTGTGGGCGAAGTGGATGTGACGGTGAGTTTTGGTGCTGTGGATTTTGTGCCAGGGCATTATGTGTACAGTGATGAAGATGGTATTTTGGTTTCACCCGAGCCGATTCATCACAGTTGATTGAAAGAAAGAAAAGAGGCTTTACATGTTCATTACCTCTCAATGGGTAGATGGAAATTGTTTTGTAGCAAGCAATGCAACCGGTCACACTGTGGTGATGGATGGCAGCGCTACGGCAGGTGAAAAGCGCGGTGCCAGTCCAATGGAATTGTTGTTGATGGGCATTGCAGGTTGTTCAAGTATTGATGTGGTGAGCATTGCTCAAAAGCAGCGTCAAGATGTGGTGGATTGTAAGGCGCGTGTGGAAGCGGTGCGTGCTGAAACAGTGCCTAAAGTATTCACCGAGATTCATATTCATTTTACTGTTGTCGGTCGCAATTTGAGTGAAGAAGCTGTGGGCAAAGCGGTGAGTTTGTCTGCGGATAAATATTGCTCAGCTTCGATTATGTTGGGTCAAGCTGCCAAAGTCACTCACAGTTTTGAGGTTGTAGAGGCATAAAAATGAAGTTAATCAAAAGCAACCAATGGATATTGGTTGTGATTTTGACCATGTGTTTTGGTGCGGCGCAAGCTGCGTCAAGCGAATATCAAGACAGTGGTAAATGGCAATTTATTCATGATGATGGCCGTGGACAAAAAACGTTTATGGATACCAAACATTTTCAGGCCGGTTATCCTGCTTCGATGTTGGTCAAAACCGATGTGGTGCAATGTCATAGTAAATACCGAATGAATACTTGTGCTGAAATTGCCTTATTTGATGTTGATTGTAAAAAAGGTCAACTTAAATATGTGAGAGACATGACGCGTGATGTGGTTGGTAATGTGGTTAAAGAATGGGACAATGCCCGCGCCAAAATGGTGTATCCACCACCTGGAACAGGTTTGGAGACTTTGCTGATTCGAGCATGCCAATACAATAAAAAAGCATTGAAATAAAAAAATTTTAGACAGGGGATTTCCTGTCTTTTTTATTGCTTGGATGAAGTACTGATATTTAAATAAACTAGACAAAGAGGATGGCTTGAGTTAGCGTAAGTCATCGGTTTATAGCCAAGATTTTGTCTTGGCATCTCTTCCCTTTTTTCAAGGAGTCGCACGATGTACACCACTTTAATCAGCGCCCAAGAATTACAACAAATACAGCAACAAAATCAACCTGTTTTACTATTAGGCGTGCGTTTTGATTTGAATGATGCGACGTTTGGACAGCAGGTTTATGAATTGGGTCATATTCCAGGCGCATTCTATTTGCATTTAGAGCGTGAATTGTCTGGTCAAGTCAGTGGTCATAATGGTCGTCATCCTTTGCCTGAGCGCAAGCATTTGGCGCATTGGTTGCGCAATCATGGCTTACAAGAACGTGTACAAGTGGTGGCATATGATCAAGGCAGTACGATGTTTGCAGCACGGGCTTGGGCTTTGGTGCGTTGGTTAGGACATGAGCAAGTGGCGGTATTAAATGGTGGCTTACCCGCTTGGCTGCGAGAAGGTGGAACCTTAAGCAATGTAGCGCCTCAAAAACCAGTGACCACCGATTGGCAACCACAAGAAAGCTTGTTGCACATTAAAACTGCCAGTGATATTGAGCACAACATTCAAATGGCAGAGGCGGTGGTAATTGATGCTCGCAGTGAAGAGCGTTATGCAGGGGAGCCACATCCTTTGGACAAAGTATCAGGGCATATCCCAGGTGCGGCGAACGTATTTTTTCAACGCAATTTGGATGGGCAACATTTGTTTATTAGCCAAGAGCAGTTGAAGGCTTTGTGGCAGCCATGGGCAAACAATAAACCTTTGATTCATCAATGTGGCAGTGGTGTGTCCGCTTGTGTGAATTTGTTGGCACAAAAACATGCGGGCTTGGGTGATGGTGCTTTGTATGTTGGTTCGTGGAGTGAGTGGACCAGTAATGGTCAAAGACCTGTGAGTGTGACTGTGTAACATGGCTTGTCTTCTGGATAGAGCAATGCGTATAGAGTCCATTTACAAAGGACAGATACGCAATAAAAATATATCTAGGAGGCAATATGAGCAAATATTTTGCGGAGTTCTTAGGAACTTTTTGGCTGGTGTTTGGTGGCTGTGGTTCAGCTGTTTTGGCTGCGGCTTATCCTGAGTTGGGCATTGGTTTTGCTGGTGTATCCTTGGCGTTTGGTTTGACTGTTTTGACCATGGCTTATGCTGTGGGTGGTATTTCGGGTGGCCATTTTAACCCTGCTGTTTCAGTCGGTTTGTTGGTGGGTGGGCGTTTTGATAGCAAATTGTTGTTGCCTTATATTGTGTCACAAGTTTTGGGTGCGATTGCCGCAGGTGGTGTGTTATACCTGATTGCTTCTGGCAAAGTGGGTTTTGATGCGGCTGCTTCTGGTTTTGCCAGTAATGGCTATGGCGAACATTCACCTAATGGCTACAATATGCTGTCGGCGTTGGTGATTGAAATTGTGTTAACTGCATTTTTCATCATCATTATCTTAGGTGCGACTTCTAAAGCATCTCAGCCACATTTTGCACCGATTGCCATTGGTTTGGCTTTGACCTTAATCCATTTAATCAGCATTCCAGTGACCAATACTTCGGTGAATCCTGCACGTTCTACGGGTGTGGCGATATTCCAAGGCGGTTGGGCATTGGGTCAATTGTGGTTATTTTGGGTGGCGCCTATTGTCGGGGCGGTGTTGGGTGCGATCATTTACAAAGTGGTTGCTGCTGATCGCGAAGATTAAAATAGTAATTAAGAAGCGTCCTGTAACTTTACAGGGCGCTTTTATCATATGAAAAGGCAAGATATGTTGAGTTTGGCAGAGCGTTTGTATCAAGCCATCCACCAAGCCAGCCACAATATGGTGGCTGTGGATTGCTTTCAATTAGGCGTGACGCCAGAGTGTTTGGATGCGGCGGCACAACAGATGGACATGGTGTTGCCTGAAGACTTCAAAGCGCTTTACCAAGTTTACAATGGTGACAATGTTTCTGTGGCCGAGTATTTTTATGTGTTGGCAGGCTATGAATGGCTGAGTTTGGAGCGTGTGGTTGCGGTGTGGCAAGACTTTAAGGATGCAGGTTTGGCACAGTTTGAAGAAGATGATTTGGCACATGACTCTCGTGTTCGACCTGTGTTTTGGTCGGAAAAATGGCTGCCATTTGCCGATGACAATGGTTATTACTTGATGTTGGATTTGGACCCTGCGGAAGGTGGGGAATATGGACAAGTAATTTTATTGGCGAATGATGGTGAGCCTGTGAGCTGGATTGCGCCTTCTTTGAGTGTGTGGTTGGCATCTTACATTGAGGATTTGCACAATAAAATATGGGTATTTGACGTGGATTATCACGGTATGATTTTAGCCAGTGAACGAGCAGATTACCAACGTATTGAGCATGAAAAATCTACTCAAACGGGTTGTTTTGATCCGAACAGATTGGCGCAACAAGCGGCGTTAATGCAACAAATGAGTGAGCAAGTCAAACAGCTGGTTCCTGAAGCGATGTGGGCGCAATGGCAAAACATGGCGCACATGCCACTGTTGGATATGGATGATGCAACGTTAAAGGTTTTGCAAAATTTACAAAAATGCCTAAGTCAATCAGACTGATAGGTATTAAGCGTCCTGTAAAGTTATTTTGAGCTTAAACCAAAGCGGTAATGGATTTTTTCTTCCACACCCAATGGTAATATTGTCCTTGCATGATGCACAAACACACGAATGCTAAGGCATAAGCCATCCAAATGCCTGATAAACCCCAAATTTGGCTGAACCAATACGCGCATGGCAATTCGATGCCAATCACGGCTACAATGTTGATAATCATTGGTACCACGACTGTGCCACTGGCACGCATGATGCCTGCAAAAATGGCGCCTGCACCAAAAAACAGCAAACTCCACAACACGATGTGTAATAAATCCGAACCTAAAGCGACCACTTCTGGATTGGTAATGAACAAAGCCATTAAGTGATCTGCAAATAAATAGGCCAAGATAATCAAACCACCCGTCAAATATAAATTCATAGACAGTGCCGTCCATGTCACTTGAGCCAATTTTTGCATTTGTCCCGAGCCTATGGCTTGTGCGGCAAAAATAGAAGCCGCAATGGAAATAGATATCGCAGGAAACTGTACATAATTGTTCACTTGATTGACTGCGCCATAAGCGGCGGTGGCGTGTGGACCAAAGCCGTTGACCAATCCGATGATGACCAAACCTGCCAAAGAATTGGTGACCATTTGCACACCCGTGGGAATGCCCAATTTTAAAACCAACGGTGAAAGCTCGCGGTTAAAACGCAATTGGCTCAGGAGATTTTTATCAATGCGTAAAATATGGTGGCGACGATTCAAATAAACGACCAAAAACAGCATCACCAAGACATAACCTAAAATCGTGGCAACCGCAGGAGCCAAAATGCCAATAGCAGGAAAAAACAGCCAACCTTGGATGAGTGTGGGTGTGACGGTTAAACCGATAATACTCGTGAGTCCTAAAGCCAGTAAAGGGGTTTTGCTGTCACCTACGCCACGCAAAATCGATGTGTAAATAATGTAGACAAACAAAATAGGGCTGCCTGCGAGCATGGTTTGGACATAAGGTAGAGACAAAGGCAGTAAAGAAGGATCGGTGCCTAACAATGTTAAAATGTCTTTGGCGTAAATCACCCCAAAAATCGCAATCAAAGTGCCACCAATGAGCGTCATGAACAGCGTTGTGCCCATGATACGCCGTACTTGATCAGACTCACCTTTGCCCCAAGCTTGACCCACCAAAACAGTGGCTCCTGCCGACAAACCGATGGTGAATGCCATGAGGAAAAACAAAATGGGAAAGAAAACCGAAATGGCTGCAATGGCATTGACCCCCATCATTTGACCGACATAAATGGTATTGATGGTGCCTGAGAGTGATTGCAAAATATTGGTGGCAATCAAAGGCAGCAGGAAAAATAAAAATTGCTTGGTAAATGAGCGGCTGTGTTGATTAGGCATGGGCGTGTCCATCACAAATTATGAAAACATAGTAGGATGAATATAGGATAAAGACAAACCATGTATGGTTCAGTGATGGAATATTTGTGTTAAAGCAATGAAAAGCGGTGGTGAGGTTAAAATGTTGAGATGGGATGTGACAGGCAGTTTGCCTGTGGATAAGTTGGCAATTCATACACATTTTTTGTGTATAACCATGTTGATAACTGACCCAAGTGCTGAATCATAAGGAAAAATTACCCTTGATTAAAAAATAAGCAGTATCTGCCTCTTTTAATCTGAGATGGATAATTAATATAGATATAAATACAGACTATACTTAAAAAAGCGTCCTGTAAATACTTTACAGGACGCTGATTAATTTTATTAACGGTTTGCAGCAATCACTTGCAACATTTGCGCCAAAACTTTCGGAGGTGCTGCAACGATATTGCCAGTTTGCAACCAAGTTTGTTCGCCTTCAAAGTCGGTCACGATACCGCCAGCTTCTTGTACAATCAAAGAGCCTGCAGCGATGTCCCAAGGTTTCAAATTGTATTCAAAGAAACCATCCAAGCGACCTGCAGCCACATTACACAAATCCAAAGCAGCAGAACCTTCGCGACGTGCGCCTGCGGTTTTGCCCAAGAAGTCTTTCAAAATCGCCAAGTATTCGTCCATCATAGATTGGTCTACCACAGGGAAACCTGTACCAATGACGCATTCGTTCATGTCTTTGCGTTTAGAAACACGGATACGGCGGTCGTTGAGCAATGCGCCTTTGCCTTTGGCTGCCATGAACAATTCATTGCGTTCAGGTGCGAATACCAAAGCTTCTTGTACTTGACCTTTTTGTAAGAATGCAATCGAGATGGCGTATTGTGCGTGACCGTGCAAGAAGTTGGTGGTGCCATCTAATGGATCGATGATCCATTCGTATTCAGCTTTTGCTTTGCCGTGGCTGCCCGATTCTTCGGTCGTGATACGATGGTGAGGGTAAGCCTCAGACAATACTTCCAAAATGATGCGCTCAGATTCTTTGTCGACGTCTGATACAAAGTCATTAAAGGCTTTGCTGTCATAAGCCACTGCATCTAAATTGTTAGAAGCGCGGGTAATCATGCTGGCTGAGCGGCGAGCGGCTTTCAAAGCCGTATTCAAAAACGGGGTCATATTGTGATTTCCAAATTCATCGGGTGTAGCGTTACAATAGCCTCTTTCGTCGCAAGGGCGACGAGGCGGCAAAACTAAAGCTGTTAAAGAACAAAATCTAAGGCGTGCATTATAAACCAAATGCCGCCGCTACCCAAGAAGCAAACACCATGGAAAAACCTCAATTACCTGATTTTTTACAGAATATTACCGTTGTTTTGGCGCGTACTTCGCATCCATCTAACATCGGTTCGGCAGCTCGTGCAATGAAAACCATGGGTTTGACGCGTTTGACGTTGGTCGCGCCCAATTTGATTGCGACGCCACAAACAGAAATACCACCTGTGTTTGATGCTGAGCGTCCTGAAAACTTTGTGTTGCCAGAAGAAAGTTTTGTGTTGGCCTCTGGTGCGAAAGATGTGTTGGAAAACGCTCGCATTGTGGCAACCTTACAGGACGCTTTGGCGGACACGACTTTAAGCTGTGCTTTGACCAGCCGCAAACGCGAATTGACCGCGACCATGCACACACCGCGTGAACTTTGTCCGAATTTGATTGAAGCGGCACGCCAAGGTGAAAAAGTGGCGCTGGTGTTTGGCAATGAAACTTTTGGCTTGAGCATAGAAGAAGTGATGTTATGCAACCGTTTGATGACCATCAATGGCAACCCGAATTATTTTTCGCTCAACTTGGCGCAAGCGGTGCAAGTGGTGTGTTATGAGTTGTTCAGCCATGTGGATTTGAGCATGGATTATTTGCGTCCTGAACACGAATACGCCACACATGCGCAAGTAACAGGCATGGTCGGACATTTACAGGACGCTATGGATGCGGTGGGCTTTTTTGACCGCCGTCCGCGTGAGCGTTTGATGCGCCGTATGCAATCGGTGTTTGACCGTGCGCAATTGGAACGTGAAGAGATCGACATTTTGCGTGGCTTTTTTCACAATATTGAAAAAAAATTGAAACAAGATTGATTGTGTAAAGGCGGTCTGTAAATGAATTTTGCTTTGGATGCTTTGTGGTGGGAGCTCAAAACGCCACAAGTGCGGGATTTGGCGAGTTTGCTCACCGCACCGCCGCTGTGGCACAGCGGTGTGGAATTGTCGCACCGCACTTTGATTGGCGAGCAAGGTTTTCGTTATTTATTAAGCTTGGATGAGCGTCCTGAAAGCTTGTTAACGTATTTACAGGACGCTCGTCCGCAGTCGCATCGATTGGGTATTTATGCTGAGCATTTGTTGGCGTTTTGGTTAAGTCATGCACCGCATTGTCAATTGCTTGGACAAAATATTGTGTTGCAAGAACATGCTAAAAGCCCAACTTTGGGTGCTTTGGATTATGTCGCTCGTATCAATGATCGGCTTTATCATTTGGAATTGACGTGTAAATATTATGCGCACGCCCAACCTTTGCCACAACAATTGCGCGGCATACAAGCGCACGATACCTTGCAATCTAAGGCGGACAAATTGGTGCAGCAATTGGCTTGGAGTCGGCATGATTTGTTTGCGCGTTGGTGTGAAATGCAAGGCATTGATATAACTAATATTAAAGCAGTGACGGTGATTCGAGGCATGGGTTTTTGGCGTGATGCGGCGGTACCAATGCCGATCAATTCTTATGCTTGGCGTGGTGTGTATCTTGAAAAAAATGAGGTATGGCAGCATTTAGAGGGAACTCGTTATGCACAAGTCATGTCTAGGCAGTTATTATCACCATTGCGTGTGCCGTTGGAGGCGACTTTTGAATCTGTGGCGCCGTTGGGCGAAGCCGTTTGGTGTGCGCAATTGCAACAAAGACCTGATGGTTTTTGGCATGAAATCAGTCGCAGTATGCGTTTGCCTTGCAATGAGTGCTGAGAAGACTGTTTCAATTGGATTTGATTATGCTACACTAACGGACTATTTGTCCCTAGGATTGTCAAGCATAGAGACTTGATAACTTGGACAAGCTTTAATGATGCGTCCTGTAAACCTCAATGAGGGCGTAATTAAGATTGATTGATAACATATAAGGTTAATGGATATGGACGTAACTGTGGAAAACTTGGAAGGCTTGAACCGTAAAATCACTTTGGCATTGCCATGGGCTGGCATCACTGCAGAAGTAGACAAAAAATTGTCTCAAGCACAACGCAAAGCTAAGGTTCAAGGTTTCCGTCCAGGTAAAGCACCATTGAAAATGGTTGAAGCGATGCACGGTGCGGATATCCGCAATGAAGTGTTGAACGACGCTGTCGTTAAAGCATTTTACGAAGTGGTTGAAGCACAAAAATTGCGTGTGGCTGGTTTCCCACGTTTCAACGAAGTTGAAAACCAAGATGATGAAAACACTTTCAAAATTGATGCTCAATTTGAAGTGTTCCCAGAAATCAAAGTAGGCGACTTGTCTGCTCAAGAAATCGAAAAATTCACGACTGAAGTGTCTGATGCTGAAGTAGACAAAACCATCGACATCTTGCGTCAACAACGCACTCGTTACAACCACGTTGAACGTGCAGCGCAAAAAACTGACCGTGTCATCATCGATTTTGAAGGCAAAATCGACGGTGAATTGTTCGAAGGCGGCGCTTCTCAAAACTACCCATTCGTTTTGGGTCAAGGTCAAATGTTGCCTGAGTTTGAAGCGGGCGTTGAAGGCTTGAAAGAAGGCGAAACCAAAGACGTTGAAGTGAATTTCCCAGAAGATTACCAAGGCACACAAGTAGCTGGTAAAACTGCGGTATTCACCATCACTTTGAAAAACGTGTCTGAAGCTGCGTTGCCAGAAGTGAACGAAGAATTTGCGAAGCAATTGGGTGTTGAAGATGGCGACGTTGCGAAAATGCGCGACGAAGTGAAAAAAAATGTTTCTCGTGAAGTGAACCGTCGTGTTGCAGAGAAAACCAAACAAGCGGTAATGGATGCTTTGTTGGCTGTGACTGAATTTGACGTGCCACAAGCTTTGATTCAAGATGAAGTGGCTCGCATGATGGAAGATGCGCGTCAAAACTTTATCAATCAAGGTTTTGATGCTGCTCAATTGCCACAATTGCCTGCGGAAATGTTTGCTGAACAAGCAACGCGCCGTGTGAAATTGGGTTTGATTTTGGCTCAATTGGTAGAAGAAAACCAATTGCAACCAACAGATGATGAAGTTCGTGACATTGTGGCTGAATTTGCTGAGAGCTACGAAGATCCTGCTGAAGTCATCGAATGGTACATGAATGACGCTGAGCGTCGTCAAGGTCCTACCGCTTTGGCTACTGAAGGCAAAGCTGTAGCGTTTGTATTAAGCCAAGCAAAAGTTGCTGACAAAGCCTTGTCATTTGACGAAGTAATGGGCAATACTGCTGCTTAAGTAGAGTATTAACATACACTAAGCACCAAGACAGCTAAGTGTTGTTTTGGTGCTTTTTTCACAATTGTGACCAAAAGGTGAGACGATATGCAACCGACTATTGAATCTTTGGGCTTGGTGCCTATGGTAGTAGAACAAAGCGGCCGTGGCGAACGTGCTTATGATATTTATTCACGTTTGTTAAAAGAACGCATCATTTTTATGGTCGGTCCTGTAACAGATGATTCTGCCAATTTGGTGGTGGCACAAATGTTGTTCTTGGAAAGTGAAAATCCAGACAAAGACATTTATTTGTACATCAATTCTCCAGGCGGCTCAGTGACAGCGGGTTTGTCTATTTACGATACGATGAACTTCATTAAGCCAGATGTGTCCACTTTGTGCTTGGGACAAGCTGCCAGCATGGGTGCATTCTTATTGTCAGCAGGTACCAAAGGCAAACGTTTTGCATTGCCAAACAGCCGTATTATGATTCACCAACCATTGTTGGGTGGTTTAGGCGGTCAGGCTTCTGACATTGAAATTCATGCCAAAGAGTTGTTGAAAATCAAACGCAAATTGAATGAATTGATGGCAGAACACACAGGAAAACGTGTGGCGCAATTAGAAAAAGACACCGATCGCGACAATTTTATGTCTGCTGAAGAAGCGTACAAATATGGTTTGGTCGATCAAGTCATTAACAGCCGAGATAGCGTAAAAGCATGATGGATAAACTAAAAGAATGCTCATTTTGCGGCAAAAATGAAAATGAAGTCCGTAATCTGATTGAGGGTCAGCAAGGCTGCATCTGCAATGAGTGTGTGGCAGCATGCAGCGTATTGTTTGAGCAAGGTCAAGAACACAGCACAGACAATGAAACGAGTATTGATTGGGATGATGGCAATTTGCCGACGCCTGCGCAAATGGTTGAGAGCTTGAATGACCATGTGATTGGTCAAGATGCGGCGAAAAAAGCATTGTCTGTGGCAGTGTACAATCATTACAAACGTTTGCGTCATCCTAAGGCCAAGCAAGATGATGTTGAATTGGCTAAGAGCAATATTTTGTTGGTTGGTCCTACGGGTTCGGGCAAGACTTTATTGGCACAAACTTTAGCACGCAAATTGAACGTACCATTTGTAATGGCAGACGCGACCACCTTAACTGAAGCGGGTTATGTGGGTGAAGATGTTGAGCAAATTATCACTAAATTGTTGGGTAAGTGCGAGTTTGATGTGGACAAAGCGCAACGTGGCATTGTGTATATTGATGAAATCGATAAGATTGCACGTAAAAGCGAAAACCCATCTATTACCCGAGATGTATCTGGTGAAGGCGTGCAACAAGCTTTGTTGAAATTGGTTGAAGGTACTGTGGCATCTGTACCGCCACAAGGTGGCCGTAAGCATCCTAATCAAGAATTCATTGAGGTAGATACCACGAATATTTTGTTCATTTGTGGTGGTGCGTTTGATGGTTTGGAGAAAATCATTCGCCGTCGCTCTGAAAAAGGTGGTATTGGTTTTGGTGCGGAAGTCGTGAGCAAAGACGAAAACAAATCGGTGGGTGAACTGTTCAAAACAGTGGAACCTGAAGATTTGATTAAGTTTGGTTTGATTCCTGAGTTGATTGGTCGTTTGCCTGTTATCACAACTTTGGCTGAGTTAGACGAAGTAGCAATGATTGAGATTTTAACCGCACCGAAAAATGCTTTGGTGAAACAATACCAAGTGTTGTTTAACATGGAAAATATCGAGTTGGCGTTTGAGGATGAAGCCTTGCGCTCGATTGCAAAATTGGCGTTGGCGCGTAAAACGGGTGCTCGTGGTTTGCGTTCGATTATGGAATCTGTATTGCTCGAAACCATGTACCATTTGCCTGATTTGAAAAAACAAGGTTTGCAAAAAGTGGTGGTAACTCGAGCAGTCATTGATGACAATGCGCAGCCTGAATTTATTTACGATGTTGACGATATGAAACCTAAGCGTCGTAGCACTGCTAAAAAAAGTGCTAGTTAAATCAGTTTGACGTATGAAAACGCTGCCTAATGGTGGCGTTTTTTGTTTGGATTGATGGTTAAAACCACGCTCAGAATTAAAAAATGTTGTGGTGCAATGAATCGTTTGCATTAAGTAACAGTCATATGTAAAGCTTATCATGTTGATGAATAGAAAAAATGTATTGGGAGGTAAAAGTGAGAAGTGAACAGCCAATTATTTTTACTTGTGGGATTGAAATCTCATTGCAAAGCACTTGAATTTTCTTTGATGAGACCCATTTGTTAGCCAATTAATTAATTTAAGATAGAAAGATGAGACCCTATGGCTGGAGAATCTTCTGCTGACAAAAATCAGCAAACCTTACCGATGTTGCCATTGCGTGATGTGGTCGTTTACCCATTCATGGTCATCCCTTTGTTTGTTGGGCGTGATAAATCTATTGCAGCATTGGATGCAGCAATGGAGCAAGACAAACCCGTTTTTCTATTGGCGCAGTTAAATCCTCATGAAGAAGACCCTAAAGTCGATGATTTACATCGCATGGGTACGATTGCCAATGTCTTGCAAATGTTGAAGTTGCCTGATGGTACGGTGAAAGTGTTGGTTGAGGGTGTGGAACGTGCTCAGGTTTTGGACTTGAATGATACTGACCAAAATTATTTTTTGGCACAAGTAGAACAAGTGCAAGAGTTTCAGGACGACCCTGTTGATACTGAAGCCATGCGTCGTACTTTGTTGTCTCAATTCGAACAATTGAGCAAATTGAATAAAAAAATTCCATCAGAAGTGATTAGCACTGTTAATGGTATTGAAGATGTGAGTCGCTTGGTAGATACCATTGCAGCGCATTTGCAAATTAAGCTAGAGCATCGTCAAGAATTATTGACCATGTTGAATGTGTCTGAGCGCTTGGATGCTTTGTTACAGCAGTTAGAAGCCGAATTGGATATTTTGCAAGTTGAAAAGCGTATTCGTGGTCGCGTGAAACGTCAGATGGAAAAATCACAACGCGAATACTATTTGAATGAGCAAGTGAAAGCGATTCAAAAAGAATTGGGCGAAGGCGATGAGCGTAGCGAGTTAGAAGCGTTAGAGCAAAAAATTAACACTGCTGGTATGAGTAAAGAAGCGGAAGAAAAAGCCCTGTCAGAACTCAAAAAATTGCAAATGATGCCGCCGATGTCAGCAGAATCAACCGTGGTTCGCAATTACATTGATACTTTGTTGGATTTGCCGTGGAAAAAGAAAAGCCGTGTGAGCAAAGACATTGCCAAAGCTGAAAGCGTCCTGAATGCTGACCATTATGGTTTGGATAAGGTCAAAGAACGCATTTTGGAATTTTTGGCAGTACAAAAACGTGTCGATCGCATCAAAGGTCCAATTTTGTGCTTGGTAGGCCCTCCTGGCGTGGGTAAAACGTCTTTGGGTGAGTCGATTGCCAAAGCTACAGGTCGCGAATATGTGCGTATGGCTTTGGGTGGTGTGCGTGACGAAAGCGAAATTCGTGGTCATCGCCGTACTTATATTGGTTCTATGCCTGGCAAAATTTTGCAAAATATGACCAAAGTCGGTGTGAAAAATCCATTGTTCTTACTCGATGAAATCGACAAAATGGGTCAAGATTTTCGTGGTGATCCAGCCAGCGCATTGTTAGAAGTATTGGATCCTGAGCAAAACCACAGTTTTTCTGATCATTATGCGGAAGTGGAATACGATTTATCTGATGTGATGTTTATTGCGACATCCAATACTTTGAATATCCCATCGGCTTTGCTCGATCGCATGGAAATCATCCGCTTGTCAGGCTATACCGAGGATGAAAAAGTCAGTATAGCGATGCAGTATTTGGTGCCCAAACAGCTGAAAACCAATGGTGTGAAAATCAATGAAGTCGTGGTGGAAGAGTCGGCTGTACGTGACATTGTGCGTTATTACACGCGCGAAGCAGGTGTGCGCTCATTAGATCGTGAAGTGGCTCGCATTGCACGCAAAGTGGTGATGCAGCAGGTATTGGCAGAAGACAAAGCAAAAACCAAAGCAGCCAAAGCGGAAATTAAAGCTGCAGCGAAAGAATCGATTGTGGTCAGCGCTGCAAATTTACACGATTATTTGGGCGTGCGCCGTTTTGATTTTGGTGTGGCGGATTCTGAAAACCGTGTCGGTCAGGTGACAGGTTTGGCATGGACGGAAGTCGGCGGTGAGTTATTGACCATTGAAGCCACTGCTTTGAAAGGCAAAGGCAATATCATTCGCACAGGTCAATTGGGCGACGTGATGCAAGAGTCTATTACGGCAGCGATGAGTGTGGTGCGTACGCGTGCCGCTAATTTAGGTATTGCGCCTGATTTTTACGAAAAACACGACATCCATGTGCATGTGCCTGAAGGTGCAACTCCTAAAGATGGTCCAAGCGCAGGCATTGCCATGACTTTGGCGATTGTCTCTTCATTGACCAATATTCCTGTGCGTGCGGATGTGGCGATGACCGGTGAAATCACTTTGCGTGGCGAAGTATTGCCGATTGGCGGCCTGAAAGAGAAATTGTTGGCGGCATTGCGTGGTGGTATCAAACACGCGTTGATTCCAAAAGACAATGTCAAAGATTTGGAAGAAATTCCTGCTAATGTCAAAGATGCGTTAACCATTCATCCAGTGCAATGGATTGATGAAGTCTTGGCATTGGGCTTGGCAGAAGATCCTAAGCCTTGGGTTGAGCCAGAAAGCATTGAAGCTGTTTTACCTGTTGCCGATAACGAATCTGTTGCAAAAACGGGTACTAAAGCGACTAAGCATTAATTTTTCTGCAAAAATGTGGGCTTGTTCGTAAAACAGTGGTAAAAATAGCGGCAAGCCCCCATTGCTGCTTGACATGCTAATTTTAGCCTTGTTATAAAGCAGGTATGGATGGAATTGCTTAACCTTAGGCGATGAACTCTATCAACGAATAACCACAGAAAGGGACTTTCATTGTGAATAAGTCTGAACTCATTGATGCAATCGCACAAAGTGCGGATATTTCTAAAGCAGCTGCAGGCAAAGCTTTGGATGGAATGGTGACTGCCGTTACAGAAGCTTTGAAAGAAGGCGATACCGTAACTTTGGTTGGCTTTGGCACCTTTTATGTGGGTGAGCGCGCTGAGCGCAAAGGTTGCAATCCAAAAACTGGCGAAGAAACTACTATTGCTGCTGCCAAGTCACCTAAATTCCGTGCTGGCAAGGCATTGAAAGACGCTTTATAATTGTATTTGGCCGTAACTGAAAAGGTGAACATTCGGGTTCACCTTTTTTATTATTTTAAGGTAGGCATACCAACATGTTTAATTTTGTTCAGAAGTATTCGACTGCATCCAAAGTAATTTTGGGTTTGATTGGTTTGACATTTGTAGTAGCTGGCGGTGTTGCAGGTACTGGCGCCATCAGCAGTGACAATTATTTGGTAAAAGTAGGCGATCAAGAAGTGACTTTGGATAAGGTGCGAGATGTTTTGCGCCAACAGCAAGGCGATATTACTGATCAAGTGCAAAAAGACATTTTGCAGGCTTTGACTCAAGAGGCTTATTTGTTTGCTGGCGCGCAGCAAATGGGCGTGACCGTGTCCGATGAGCAATTGAAAAAAATCATCATGGCGCAGTCTATTTTCCAACAGGACGGTACGTTTCAAGAAAAATTGTACCAAGATTACTTGCGTAATAATGGTTTGAAAGAAGAACAATTTTTAGAAGGTTTGCGCAAGGATTTCTCTTTGCAAACGGTTTTGAATTTGATTCAATCTAGTCAAATTATGGCTGATAGCCAATTGAATCAAGCCATCCAGTTGTTTGAAGCACCGCGTACCATTCGTACTATGACGTTCAGCCCTGAGCAATTTGCTAGCAAAGTGGACACCAGCGATGCGGCCTTAAAAGCTTATTACGATGCCCATCAAAAAGACTTTATTCAAACCCAAGGTTTGAAATTTAATTTTCTGGTGTTAAGCGGTAATGAAGTTTTGAGTCAGTTGAAAGTCACTGATGAAGAAGCCAAAGCTTATTTTGATAAAAATCAAGCCTCTTTACCTGAAAAGCGCCGTGTAGCGCATATTTTGCTTGCATTTGAACAAGGTGCAGACGAAGCATCTAAAGCACAAACCAAGAAAAAAGCAGAAGCTTTGTTAGCCAAAGTGAAAGCCAAGCCAGCTGACTTTGCTGCTTTGGCTAAAGAAAATTCGCAAGACCCAGGTTCGGCACAAAATGGTGGTGATTTGGGCTTTTTTGCCAAAGATGGCACGATGGTCAAGCCGTTTGAAGATGCTTCATTTGGCTTGAAAAAAGATGAAATCAGCGGCTTGGTAGAAACAGAGTTTGGCTATCATATTTTGAAAGTATTGGAAGTCGGCCAGACATTCGACAGTCAAAAAAATCAAATCATTGATACTTTGCGCCAAGAAAAAATTAAAGCTGCGGTAGATGCCAAGAAAAAACAATTGATTGATGCGGCGATCAAACATGGCGATGATTTGAATGCGGTGGCTAAAGCCACAGGCTTGGCTTCGCAACCTGTGGGTGAGTGGGTGACGGCCGAGCAAGCCAAGCAAGCACAAATGCCAGAAGCTTTGCAAAAAGTCTTGTTTGATGCCAAAACCATTGCTGATAAAAAAGTGACTGAGCCGATTGATGTGGGTCAAAATACTTATTGGGTGGTACAAGTGACCGATGTGCGTCCTGAAAAGCAATTGAGCTTGGAAGAAGCCAAAGCACAGGTGAAACAAGCGCATACTGTGGCTGAGGCGAATAAATTGGCGCAAGCGGCTGCCAAAGAGGCTTTGGATAAATTGCAAAAAGGTGAAAGCGCGACGGTAACGTGGTCGCCTGCGGCTGAAATGTCGCCACAACAAGCACAACAAACCATGCCGCCTGAAGCATACCGCCAATTGATTGCGGTGCGTCCAAGCGAAGGTAAACCACAATATGTTTTACTCGAAGGTTTACCTGCGCCCGTTTTGGTGGCGGTGGATAAAATTGGTACGGTCGAAGCCAAGCCAGAAATGTTACAGCAAATGCAAGGCTTGTTGGGTAAAAACCAAAATGATGGTGCTTTGATGGGTTATATTCAGTATTTGCAAACACAATTCCCAGCTCAAAAAGGGACACAAGAATTGACTTCAGCACAATAATGCTGTGATGGGTAAAGTATGAAAAAAGCGTCCTGTAAATATTTACAGGACGCTTTGTTTATTGGGTTGAATTAAGCAGCGAAGCGTTTAGCCACTTCTGCCCAATCCACGATTTCCCAGAAGCCTTTCAAGTAGTTAGGACGGCTATTGCGGTAGTCGATGTAGTAAGCATGTTCCCAAACGTCACAAGTCAACAAAGCGGTGTTTTCTGTGGTCAATGGGGTTGCTGCATTGCTGGTAGATACCAATTCCAATTCGCCAGCTGGAGTTTTAACCAACCAAGCCCAACCTGAACCGAAAGTGCCCGCAGCTACTGCGCCAAATGCTTCTTGGAATTTCTCGAAAGAACCCCATTTTGCATCGATGGCAGCAGCCAAGTCACCAGCAGGTTTGCCTTCGCCTTTAGGCGTGAAACCCAACCAGTAGAAGGTGTGGTTCCAGATTTGAGCGGCATTGTTGAATACGCCACCAGAAGATTTTTTCACGATTTCTTCCAAAGACGCTTCTTCAAATTCAGTGCCTTTGATCATGTTGTTCAAGTTGGTGATGTAAGTTTGGTGGTGTTTGCCGTAATGGAATTCCAAAGTTTCTTTAGACAAATGAGGCGCTAAAGCATCCAAAGCGTATGGTAATTCTGGTAATTTATGTTCCATGATGTGACTCCATATAAATTCATCGTTAAACAATTTGAATAACATATTGTTATGTTGTGGGACTATTCTACTGTGTTTTGTTTGATAAGGTAACTGTTGATGTGCAGCTTTTCGGTAATTGAAAACGTCTGCTTTGATTTAGGTTCTAATAGATTTGTAGAACAGTGTTAAAATAACGCTCGAATTGAATTAAAGGATGAGCATGTCTGAGCCTTTTGATGCCCGTGATTACGAGGCTGGCCATGATGAAGTATTGGCAGTGTTGCCGCCGCATTCTATTGAAGCGGAACAGGCTGTGTTGGGTGGTTTGTTATTGGAAAATAGCGCCTATGATCGCATTGCGGATATTTTGAGCGAAGAAGATTTTTACCGCCAAGAGCACCGTTATATTTTCCGTGCCATTGCACGCATGATTGAGTTATCGCGTCCTGCTGACGTGGTTACAGTACAAGAGCAATTGCAGCAGCAAGACGAATTGCAAGCTGTGGGCGGTTTGGCATATTTGATTAGCGTGGCACAAAATACGCCATCGGCTGCGAATATTCGCCGTTATGCTGAAATTGTACGTGAGCGTTCGGTACGCCGCCAATTGGCCAAAGTGGGTATGGAAATTGCCGAAATGGCACGCAATCCACAAGGGCGTGAGGCCAGTCAATTGCTTGACGAAGCGGAAAATCAAGTATTCCAAATTGCCGAAAGCAATAGCCGTGGTCAGCAAGGTTTTTTGAAAATGCCCAATTTGCTCAAAGAAGTGGTTGAGCGCATTGATATGTTGTACTCGCGTGACAATCCAGATGAAGTTACGGGCGTATCCACTGGCTTTTTGGATTTAGACAAGCGCACTTCAGGCTTGCAGCAAGGTGATTTGATTATTGTTGCAGGACGCCCATCTATGGGTAAAACGGCATTCTCGATGAATATTGCCGAACATGTTGCCGTACATGAGCATTTGCCTGTGGCTGTGTTTTCGATGGAGATGGGTGGTACGCAATTGGTCATGCGTATGCTCGGTTCCGTGGGGCGTTTAGATCAACATGTGTTGCGCACAGGTCAATTGGGCGATGAGCATTGGAATAAGCTCAATGATGCGGTAGTGAAGTTGTCTGATGCGCCGATGTATATTGATGAAACACCGGGTTTGACTGCATTGGAATTGCGTGCTCGTGCTCGCCGTTTGGCGCGTCAATATGGTGGTAAATTGGGTTTGATTGTCATTGACTATTTGCAATTGATGTCAGGTTCAGGACGCAGCAGTGATAATCGTGCGTCTGAATTGGGTGAAATTTCTCGCTCTTTAAAAGGTTTGGCTAAAGAGTTGAGTGTGCCTGTGGTTGCTTTGTCACAATTGTCCCGTTCGGTTGAGCAAAGAACCGATAAGCGTCCGATGATGTCTGACTTGCGTGAGTCTGGTGCGATTGAGCAAGATGCAGATATCATTATTTTCATGTATCGTGATGAATATTATAATCCTGATACCCAATACAAAGGTTTGGCAGAAGCCATCATTGCCAAGCACCGTAACGGTCCAACAGGGAAAGTGGCTTTGACCTTCTTAGGACAGTATGCCAAATTTGACAATGCAGCGTTGCCTGAAGGCGGTTGGGATGATGAGTAGTTTGCTTCGTTTGTCTAAATGAGTTGCCATTGGTCATATCTTGATATGGTAGCCATGACTTTGAATCTATACTGATTGTATGTCATCAAATTATTTACTAGGGCAATTTTGTTAAATTGAGAGTTTAGGATGAAAAAGCAAATAGGCTTTACCTTAATTGAGTTGATGGTCACCATTATTATCATGGGTATTATGGCCGCTATTTCCCTGCCTGCCATGAATGGATTTATGGAGCGTCAGCGTATTAAAAGTGCATTAAATGGCTATGCCAATGCGTTAACTTTTGCACGCAATGAGGCCATTCGTCAAAATGTACCAGTGATAGCTTGTGGTGCCAGTATCAGTACAACAGGTCAATTGGCAGGTTGTGCCAATAATACGAAGTCTTGGTCTGAGGGTGTCTTTGTTTATGCGGATGTGAATAGAAATTCGGCTTATAACAGCACTGTCGATCGCAATATTCGTGTATTCAACAGTCCTAATGCGGGTAGTGGCGTGGCAGATGCGAACAAGTTGGATATTGCAGTTAAACTTAGTCCCTTGACTGGTACTAGTGCTGTCACAAATCCAAATATTCAATTTTTACCCAATAGCCAAGTGGTGATTAATGATGTCGCCAGTGCCAATTATGTGGTGATTGATATGCAATCCAAAAACAATACGCAACATACAGGTCGTGTATTGTTAGGGCTAACGGGAAAAATCATATCTTGCTCACAGCAAGTTAAATCTAATAATACAGGCAATAAAATTGCTGAATTATGTGGCTAGTGAGTCCAAGTAATATTAGATTGTGTTGGTTCCGTTATTCGTAAAAGTCATTAAGTAACCTAATCGTTTTGTGGATTGAAAAATGAAAAACCATCATTACCCATTTAGTCACAGACAACATGGCTCAACCTTGCTAGAAATTTTAGTCTCTGTATTTGTGTTGGGTTTTGGTTTGTTGGCATTGGTTTCCATGCAGTTGAAAACTGTGACTTCGGCCAGAGAGGCTGAAAATCAGACCATTATTGCCCATGCTGGTGATTCTTTTGTTGAAGCAATGATGATGAATCCTGCACGCAGCTTGGTAGAAAAAAACAATGAGGCATTGGCATTGCAGCGCGATTTTGGTGCATATGTGGATTTGACTGATGGCAGCATTACTAAAAATTGTACTGATGACAGTGCATTGTCTTTAACGGGCACTGCAGGAACGAGTACCAGTGGCGTTAATAAGGAAGCTGTTGCCAAAGCACATGTATGTAGCTTTGTGAAGAGAATCAATCAAATTCCAAGTTCAGGTAAAGTGAGTTGGAATATTTGCCAAGAGCAATCAGATAGCATTGCCACCGCACCGAGTTTTACAGGCACGGGAGATGATAAGAAAATTGCTTGTGGTGGTGCTGGAACGAATTTTGTTTTGAAGGTGATTTGGGAACAAGAGTTAGAAGATGCAGAACAATATAAAAATACAGATATTATATTGAATGAAGACAATACTGCGGTTTTGTATACTTACCAAGTACCGATTGGTTAATAGAGAATAAATATGAAGCTTAATTCAGGAACGAAACCGCGTTTGAGTGGTATGTCGAGACAGTATCCATCGTCTTATGCATATCAATCGGGCTTTACTTTGATTGAGTTTGTAGTAGCCTCTGCTTTAGGCTTAATGATTATTTTAGCCATAGGTGGGGCATATGTAGCCACTCAAAGAGTCAATGAAACTGCTTCGATGCGAGTAGACCGCCAACAAGAGTTGCGGTTAGCAAGCAATTTATTGGTGCGAGATGCCCGTATGGCAGGGACGTTTGGTTGTGCTAACGTAGCTACTTTTACAGATAATGGCGCAAGTATTGATCACAGCTCTTTGGACAAAGATCAAGATGCCAGCTATTTCAATGTCAATACCACAGCGAATGATGATCGTGTTTTTGCAACACGGATTTTGGCATCTGATTCTGATGTCATGAGTGCGATTGATAATACGTTTGTTGCTGCTGCGGGTTCTGATGTGGTGATTTTTAATTATGGAATCAACCCTCAGCCTTTGTTGGCAACCACACGCAGTGGCGTCAATGGCTTGGCAGGATTTTCTGTGCCAAGCGGTACTACTTCGAGTTTTAATTCTACTGGCGATAGTGTTGCTGATTCAGCAAGATTGGTATTGTCTAGTTGTCAACGTGTAGATATTTTAAAGCGTAATCAGTTAACGATTGCGGGTGATGCTGCGACTTTGGATGCAAGTTTGGGTGATATTCCTATGTATCAAGCAGGTGAGAATATCAAAAATATCATCAATCAAACAGGTGCTATTGGCGGTGAAGGACATTTCGCATCACAGGCAAACTTAAGTAATCTGTATACAGTGGCTTATGTGGTAGGTAAAGTTCAAGGTGATTCACAAGCGAATGCATTGTATCGGTTTGAGTTGCAAACCAATGGCGCATGGACACCACCACAATTACTGGCCAGTCATGTCAGTAACTTGAAAGCAGAATATATTTATGTGAATAACTGTGTGGTTGTAGATAATCCTACTGTGGCTGAAAGCTATTTTGTTAGTCAAGCTGCATTCCTAGAGAAAAATAATGCTTCAGGCCATATGCAAGTATTAACGCCTAATGGCGTGCAGTTGAAAATAACCCCATCTGCAATCAATACCATTAGCAATGCATCTGAAACATTAACCAGCAATAATGACTTACAAGTGATGGTATTGAATGCCGCCATGCGAGGAGCAGATGCATGTATAGCCGAGTAAAGCAACAGGGATTCACGTTATATATCGTTTTGGTATTAATGGCGATTATTGCAACGTTGGTCTTGGCTGGAGGCCAAACGCTGAATACAGAAATGCGTATCAGCAGCAATGATGCGGATAAAAAATATGCTTTTGGATTGGCAGAAGAAGCTCTAAAAGCGGGTGAGTTGTATGCTTTAGAAACCATACATCCTACGGAAGTATTAGCCAATCCATTAATTACTAGCAGTTTAGAAGAGTTGGTTCCTCGAGCTGATGTTTTTTTTGATGAAATGGTGGGCTCTGGGAAATTATTTACTGAGGACTGTGATAATGGTTTATGTGCTCCTGCCATGGAGCAGTCTGGAGGAAGTGGCGCTTATGCTGATACGCCTGCTTGGAAGCGAGATATATTTGTTGATGGTAAATCAATTGAATATATATTAAGTGACGCTAATGTTTCTCAATCCCCTCGCTATATTATTGAGTTTTTAGGTCCTTCTGCGGATGTGAGTAACACTTTATATCGTGTTACTGCAAGAGCTTGGGGTAGAAATGCCACAACAGAAGTCACTGTGCAATCTGTCATTAGCATCAACAACCAGCTGGAAATAGATTAATTACAATGATAAAGGTAGGATGATGAGTATGAGTCGATTGCATCAAAAAGGTTTTTCGCTGACTGAAATGATGGTAGCACTTGTGATTTTGGGTATTATCGTGGGTATTACTTTGCCTTTGTACAGCCGTCATGTTGAAAATACCCGTTTAACCCAAGCTAGATCTGTGGCGTTGCAATTACAACAAGAATTAAAAGTGTTGAAATTAAGAGCAGGTCAAATTACAGATGCCGAAATTGAAGCAGTCAATGAAAAAGCTGTTAGCTTAACCACTGAAAATAACTTAACGGCGTTTTTTGAGTTTGAAGCTGCTTTGGTGGGTAACAAGACATTTGTTAGCGTGACGCCTTTAGATACGTCAAAAGCTGGTTTGTATACAGATTCAACGGGTGAAGTATTTAAATGTCCAGATGCTGCCAGCGTGGCAGCTCGCTCTTCTTGTACCAAGTATTAAACGTAAACAGATTCTTTTTTACAAGCAATACGCCATGTGGGCCAAAACACGTTAAAATGTATGTGAAAATATGATTGGAGCGTGTTTTGGATTCGTTGGCCTATTGTCAGCAAAAAGCCGCCGCGAGCGGCTCTAATTTTTTGGTCAGTTTCAAATTTTTAAATCAATCTAAAAAAGATGCTTTGACCATCATCTATGCCTTTTGCCGAGAAGTAGACGACATTGTAGACGATTGCACTGATGCCAATGTGGCGATGCAAACCTTACAATGGTGGCGTCAAGACTTGGCAAAAGTGTTTGTGGACGGTGAGGTGCCTGAGCATCCTGTACACCAAGCCATTGCAAGCATCAAAGAGCACTATCAATTGCCGCAAGAAGAGTTTGTGGCCATCATCGATGGCATGCAAATGGATTTGCAGCAAGCTCGTTATAACAGTTTTGGTGACTTACAATTGTACTGCCATCGTGTCGCTGGTGTGGTCGGTCGTCTGATTGTGCGAGTTTTGGGATTTAAAAACCCACAAACTTTGGAATATGCCGACAAAATGGGTTTGGCTTTACAATTAACCAACATTATTCGTGATGTGGGCGAAGATGTACGCAATGGTCGGATTTATTTGCCTGTAGAAGATTTGCAGAAGTTCTTTGTGTTGGCGACTGATTTGATGGCTTTGAAATCCACGCCTGAGTTTGAGCAAATGATGCAGTTTCAAATTGATCGTGCTAATCGAACGTATCAAGAGGCGATGGCTTTGTTGCCACCAGAGGACAAACAAGCACAGAAAATTGGTTTTATCATGGCAGCGATTTACCACACTTTATTGGATGAAATTCAAAAAGACGGTGGTCACAATGTCTTACGGTATAAAATTGCCATTCCCAATCCGCGTAAATTGCGCATTGCTTTGAAAACATGGTTATTTGGATTTAAGCCATGAAACCGAATATAGCCATTATTGGGGCAGGCTGGGCAGGCTTGGCTGCTGCGATGCAGCTGTCTGCCTATGCCAAAGTGACGGTGTTTGAAGCCAGCAAACAAGCAGGTGGTAGGGCCCGTGGTTTGACTGCTAAAAATCAAGTATTTGAGCATGTTGATAATGGTCAGCATTTGTTGTTAGGTGCATACCATCAAGTGTTACGCTTGCGTCAGCAAGCTGGTGTATCGGCGCAGCAAGACACATTGCGTCTGCCTTCGCAGTGGCATTTATTAGATGGTTTGGATTTTACAACGCCCAAATTACCAGCCCCAGTTCATGTTATATGGGGTTTGTTAAGAGCCAAAACATGGCGATTTTCTGATAAAAAGCGATTTTTACAGGATGCATATGCACTCAAAAGTGCTGTCTCTTGGCTGAAAACTCACGATATCAGTGTGCAAACTTGGCTGCATCAGCGTCAAGTACCGCAAAAACACATTGCTGAATTTTGGCAACCTTTGGTTTTGGCAACCATGAACACACCTCTGGACATTGCCAGTTTGCGTATTTTGGCAGTAGTGGTGACAGAGGGGATGCTCAACGAGCGTCAAGACAGTGATTTTTGTTTGGCACAAGTGGATTTACAGCAGTGGTGGGTTGACCCTGTTTGCCGTTATTTGCGTCGCCATGGTGTCAATATACAATTGCAAACCCGCGTACAAAATTTACCAAAAGATGTGGATGGTCGACATTGGTTTGTAGATGGACAATGTTTTGATCGTGTGATTGTCGCGACTGCGCCTTATCATGTGGTCGATGTGTTGGGTGAGCATGCATCTTCGGTGCAAACTTATTTTGAACAATTGACATACAGCGCGATTACCACAGTTTATCTGCGTTATCCTGAGCCATTGACTTTGCCACATACCATTCAAGGGACGGCATATGGTTTGAGTCAATGGGTGATTCATCGTGATCAATTGAATGCCAATCATCGCAACGAAGTGGCAGTGGTCATCAGTGTGTCTGAGCAGCATGAAAACATGACACCGCAAAAATGGGCGGATGCTGTGCATCAAGATTTGTTGCAATGGCAACCCAATTTGCCTCAGCCTATGGCTTCACAAGTCATTACTGAAAAACGTGCGACGGCTCATGCAACCGTTAACCGAGCTTTGCCGTCTATGGCTGCTTTGAATAAGCAAGGCGTGTATTTGGCAGGCGATTATTGTCACCCGCATTATCCTGCAACTTTAGAAGGTGCAGTGCAAAGTGGTCAAATGGCCGCAGCCATGTGTTTGGCTGATTGGAAAAGTATTTAATGTGTTTGACCAAAGTGAAGATTCAAGCGTCCTGAAAGCAATTGGCATTGGCGTGTATCTGTTATCTGTATTCTAGCAACCCATACAAGCGTCCTGAAAGATTATGGCCAAAGTTAAAACGCAATACCAATGTACAGAGTGTGGTGGTAGCACTTTGAAATGGCAGGGGCAATGTCCTGCTTGTGGGCAATGGAATACCTTGCAAGAAAGTGTCATTTTGCCTGAAAGCCAAAACCGTTTTGATGCGTGGAGCCAAACCAGCAGCAAAGTGCAAAACTTGGCAGATATTACCGCTGAAGAAGTGCCTCGCTCTAGTACAGGTTTGTCTGAATTAGACCGTGTGTTAGGTGGCGGTTTGGTTGAGGGCGCGGTGGTTTTGATTGGTGGCGATCCTGGTATAGGTAAATCTACTTTATTGTTACAAGCGAACGCATTGATGGGGGCTAATCGTGCTTGCTTGTATGTTTCAGGCGAAGAGTCGGCGCAGCAAGTGGCTTTGCGGGCACAGCGTTTGAGCTTGAATCCTGCACACATTCACTTATTGGCAGAAATTCGTCTAGAGGCCATTGTGCAACATCTGCGCGAGCGCCAGCCTAAAGTGGCGGTCATCGATTCGATTCAAACGCTGTATTCAGATCAAATCACTTCTGCTCCAGGCTCAGTGTCGCAAGTGCGGGAGTGTGCCGCGCAATTGACACGTGTGGCCAAGCAAACAGGTGTAACCATTTTGTTGGTGGGGCATGTGACCAAAGATGGCGCCATTGCAGGACCTCGTGTGTTAGAGCATATGGTGGATGCGGTTTTGTATTTTGAAGGCGATACGCACAGTAATTATCGTATGATACGAGCCATTAAAAACCGTTTTGGTGCTGCCAATGAGCTCGGTGTGTTTGCGATGACGGACAAAGGTTTGAAAGGTGTGGCAAACCCATCAGCGATTTTTTTGGCGTCTTATCGGGATGATGTCCCCGGTTCTTGTGTATTGGTCACGCAAGAAGGCAGTCGTCCATTATTGGTAGAAATTCAAGCTTTGGTAGACGATGCACATGGTTTCACACCCAAACGCCTGACTGTAGGCTTGGAGCAAAATCGTTTGGCGATGCTATTGGCCGTCCTCAATCGCCATGCAGGCATTGCTTGTTTTGATCAAGATGTGTTTTTGAATGCGGTGGGTGGCGTTAAAATCATGGAGCCTGCTGCTGACTTGGCAGTGATTTTGGCCATGGTCTCTAGCCATCGCAATCGACCTTTGCCGCAAAAAATGATTGTGTTTGGTGAAATAGGTTTGTCAGGCGAGGTGCGTCCTGTATCTCGTGGGCAAGAGCGTTTGAAAGAGGCTGAGAAATTGGGTTTTACCCATGCCATCATTCCCAAAGCCAATTTGCCGCGTCAAAAAAGTGATTTTCCCCAACTAACCCTACATGGGGTATCTTCTATCCAAGAAGCTGTTGAAATTTGTCGTCGCGACTGAGCAATCAGTGTGAGAGGAATCTATGTCAGAGAGTGAGAAACGTGTGAGCGATGAAATTGATGTAGAAGATGTAGAGCCTATCGATCCTTTGTCTTTATTGCAGCAAAACCAAATCGACCCTGCTACCGAATTGTTGTTGCAGGCTTGGATTTGGCAGATGTTGTTGCCTTTGGGTGGTCAACTGGATTTCATTGGTGACCATGGTTTTGAAGACATGAATGTGGCCAATTTGTTAAAAGCACATTTGTGGTTTGAGACCGAAGATGAATATGAACCGATTGCCGCCAGAGCGCAGCTTAAGCGACATTATATGCAATGGCAACAACACATTCATTGGGATGGTTTGTACGAAAAAGGTGTCCCTAATGTTTTGAAAGCCAATATTGCTGCTTGGCAAGAATTGTTAGGCTTGAATGCCACCGAAAGCAAAATTCTGACTTTTGTGATTTTGCTTTACCATCACAATGTATTGAATCAAGCCGCACAATTGATGGGCGAGCTGAACAGCCGTCAGGTGGTTTTGGCGTTGTCGGTAATTTTACAATTGCCTGAAGCCGATGTTCGAGAAGCTTTAGGGCATCAGCAAACTTTGTTTCACACAGGTTTGCTTAAAGTTGATCACAGCAGTGAATATCCTTTGCGCAGCAAGATTGATTTGATGAGTGGTTATTTTGCCACTTGGATGTGTTTGGAGTGTATCAGTCCAGTTGAGTTGCTCAAACGCCATGTTCATGTGGCACCGAATACCGAATTGGCTTTGGATGATTTTGCGCACTTGGGGACTTTGGTGCCTGCCTTGCGCCATTATGTGCCTAAAGTCATGTCGCAACAGCAAGCAGGTTGCAATATTTTGATTTACGGTGTGGCAGGTACGGGCAAAACCGAATTCACACGCGCTTTGGCGCAAGAGTTGGGTTTAGAATGCATTGAAGTGGCATGGGCAGATGATGAAGGGAATCCTGCTAACCGTGAGGCACGCATGAGTGCGTTGCGTGCTGCGCAGCATATTTTCGCCAAGCAAAACATTCTATTGTTATTTGATGAAGTCGAAGACGTCTTTAATACGGAGCAAAAAGACTATCAATTGAACAAAGCGTGGCTCAATCGCATGTTGGAACAAAATGCGGTACCAACGGTGTGGATTACCAATCGTGTGGACATGATGGACAGGGCGGCTTTGCGCCGCTTTGACATGGTCATTGAGATGAAAGCCCCTCCAAGAGCCAAGCGGCGTGAGATGATTGCACGCTTGACCAAAGGCTTTTTGAATGCAGCCGAAGTGGAACAACTGGCTGAGCATGAAGATTTGGTGCCTGCGATGTTAGAACGTGCACACAAAGTCACCGAGCAAGTTGCCGAGGTGCTCAGTGCAGCTGAGCAAGCGGTTTTGTATAAGCAATTGTTGCATAGCACGCTCAAAGCGCAAGGCATCAGTTCTTATTTGAATCGCAAAAGCGATTATGGTGCGTTATACGATGTGGCTTGGATCAATACCCATCATGATTTACAGCAATTGTCACAAGGTTTGGCCAATCATGCGGTCGGCAGTTTGTGTTTGTACGGTCCGCCAGGCACAGGTAAAAGTGCTTATGTGAAGTGGTTGGCACGCCAATTAGGACGGCCGCTATTGTATAAAAAAGGCTCGGATTTATTGTCCAAATATGTGGGCGAAAGTGAGCGTTTGATTGCGGAGGCTTTTGAAGAGGCAATACGTGACGATGCCATTTTGATTTTTGATGAAGTGGACAGTTTTTTACAAGACCGCCGCCAAGCAAGCCAAAATTGGGAAGTGACACAAGTCAATGAAATGCTCACACAAATGGAAGCATTCTCAGGTATTTTTGTGGCAACGACCAACTTAATGAAGCATTTGGATCAAGCGGCTTTGCGCCGTTTTGATTTTAAAATCGAGTTTGGCTTTTTGCGTTTGGAACAGCGCTGGCAATTGTTTCAAGCCTATTGTCAGCATTTTGGCTTGGCATGTCCACACAGCTTAGAATATGCAGTAGGCAAATTGCATGTGTTAACGCCAGGGGATTTTGCGGTGGTGGTGAAATGTTCACGCATTACGCCGATACAATCTGCCGAGCAATTTTTACAATTGCTGCAAGCGGAATGTGCGCTCAAAGAACAAGGCTCTAAAACGGCCTTAGGCTTTATGTAGTTTGTAGGCTAAGCCATGTTTACAGGACGCTTGTAAGCGTCCTGTAAATGATGACAGCATTTTGTCAGTCTTGTCGACGGTATTCAGGCTTTAAACGGATGTACAAAGTGCGTTTGACTTTGGCAATCACTTGACCGTTGGCATCGACAATGTGATTTTCCAAGACGGGAAAATGTTTGTCGCCATCGTTACAGGCCGCTTTGATTTGGGCAATTTTTTCGGGCAACAAATGACATTCAAAATACGCCGCTTGATAAGCGGGTTTGATGAATTCAATGGTGGCTTCTTTGTCCCAAACAAAATATTGCTTACCAAAAATACCTAATAACATCAATGGATAAACCGGGTCGGTCATGGCAAACAAATTGCCACCGAACTGGCTGCCATTGACATTGCGTGTGGCAGGCCAAGCGCGCAGCTTGACTTTGCAACGACTAAAATCATCCGATAACTCTTGGATGTAAATGCCTGCAAACAAAAATGGCGGCCAAACATTCATAAAACGGCGCAAACGTGTGGCATCGGAAAACACCCATTGTTTGAGCTGTTCTATCATGATGCTGGATTCACTTGATAAAAGCGGCGTTTGAAGTCTAAGCCAGCGGCTTTTTCAGTGTGCAAACGTTCTTCACCCACGCTGTGTTTGACCACTGCCAAAATCAAAGAACCCATCGCTTGCGGTACGGTGTTAATGACCACGCCCACTTCTTCATCCGCATCGTCCAACAAAGCTTCGCCAGCTTCCACTAAATTCTGAGAGCCATACATCACCAAACCACGTTTGACCTGACCTCGGTATTGTGCGCGGGCAATGATTTCTTGGCCTGGGTAACAGCCTTTGCGAAAATGCACGCCACCTAAAAGGTGTTGGTTTAACATTTGCGCCACGCAAGTTTCGGTATTGGCTGCTACAATCCATGGATAACCATGATTGATTTCATGGCTCAACCATTGGTAAGCTGACTTTTCATGGTATTCAGGCAAGCTTGCAGTATCGCCGACCAGTAATTCGCCAGCATGTGGCAATGCAATGCGCCAAAAATCTTGTTGTTCTGTTGCATTTAATAATAATGGTGGCGTTTCTGGTAAATCAAAATCTTCATCAGTAGGTTGTAAGCTGCCAGCCACGCTTAAAGTTTCAGAGGCATTTTCCAATACTGCTTTGCTGCGCATCACAAACATGCGCAAGCGTTTGGCTGTGACTTCGATTAAATCTTGCGCCATGATGAGCCACAAAGCGTCTCCCGTGTTTAAAACCAACATATTGGCTAAGACACGACCTTTGGGCGTGTTGTAAGTGGCGTAGCAAGCTTGAGAGGCAGGCAGATTATTAATGTCGTTAGACAATTGGTTGTGCAAAAAAGCCGCACGGTCTTCGCCTGTGACTTTTAATACACCCAAAAAAGGCAATAAGCTGTTTGAGGTATGGGTCATTTACATGCTTTCTATGTGGGTAGATAAAAATGGATAATCAGTATAGCCCTTCGCATCACCGCCATAAACCGTTTCAGCACGATAAGGATTCAGGTCGCTTTGTTGGGCGATGCGCTCAGGATAATCAGGGTTGGCAATGAATGCACGACCAAAAGCGGCAGCATCGATTAGATTGGCATCTATCAAACGTTGCGCTTTTTCAGGCGTATACAAACCCGCACCAATCAAGCAGCCTGTAAAGCGTTGGCGAATTTGTTGGCGCAATTCATCGCTTAAAGAGGCTTCGCCTGCATAATCTGGCTCTGAAATATGCAAATACAACACGCCTTTTTGATGCAATTGTTCAATCAATTGCAAGCTTTCGGCTTCACCCAAATCACTTGGCATGCCGTTGAATTTACCCAAAGGCGAAATGCGGATGCCAACGTGCTCACTGTCCCAAGCTGCGATACATGCATCGACCACATCCATGATTAAGCGGCTGCGATTTTCAAAGCTGCCACCATATTGGTCGTCACGGTGGTTGATAGATGACAATAAAAATTGATGTAACAAATAACCATGTGCAGCATGGATTTCCACAAAATCAAAACCTGCGGCTTGAGCACGTTTTGTCGCTGCGGCAAAGTCAGCAATCACTTGTTCAATTTCTGCCAAAGAAGCCGCGCGTGTGGCGGTGGTATCAACACGATAAACTTGACCTTGCGCATCTTTGAGCGAAGTGCGAACCGCTTCAATGTCGACGGCAGAAGCTGAAATCGGCGCTAAGCCTTCAGGCTGTAAGCTTTGGTGCGATACCAAACCTGTGTGCCACAATTGCACACCAATTTTACCGCCTTGAGCGTGAACGGCAGCAGTAACATTTTTCCATGCCGCTTGTTGCTCATCGGTGTGTAGACCTGGTGCACCAGCATAGCCTTTGGCTTGAGCAGAGATTTGTGTGGCTTCTGCAATGATAAAGCCCGCACTGGCGCGTTGGGCATAGTATTGTGCTGCCAATGGGCCAGGGATATCGCCTGGCTCAATCGAGCGCAAACGGGTTAACGGTGCCATGATGATGCGATTGGATAATGTCATTTGACCGACAGTCAAAGGTTGAAACAAAGATTTAAATGCAGACACAGTGCTTCCTTTTGTGATTGTATGTGTGAATGAAAGTTAAAAACCGCTTCCAGTAGAAGCGGCCTGTAAAAATACAGCTTAAATATCTACGTCCACATCGCGACCTTGCGCTTCCATCCAAGCCCGACGGCTGGCTGCTTCCCCTTTGCCCATCAATTTCACAAAGATGGCATGGGTTTGTTCATGTTCTTGTTCTGGGATGGACACAGGTAACAAGCGGCGTGTATCTGGATGCATGGTCGTGTCTTTAAGTTGGTCGGGATTCATCTCACCCAAGCCTTTAAAACGGCTGATACTGTATGCTGTCTCTTTGACACCTTCTTGTTGCAAACGGTCTAAAATGCTGTTTAATTCTTGCTGATCTAGTGCATACAATTTACGTGCAGATTTGGTTTTGCCTTGCGCATTGACATCCACGCGGAATAACGGTGGTTGAGCAATAAAAATATGACCGTGAGCGATTAATTGTGGGAAATGGCGGTAGAACAGCGTCAATAATAAAACTTGAATGTGAGAGCCATCCACGTCGGCATCGGATAAAATCGCGATTTTGCCATATCGCAAACCTGATAAATCCACTTTGTCATTCGGGCCGTGTGGGTCGACGCCGATGGCAACCGAAATATCATGGATTTCATTGTTGGCAAACAATTGGTCTTGGTGGGTTTCAAACGAATTTAAAACTTTACCACGCAAAGGTAAAATCGCTTGAGTGGCTTTGTTGCGTGCCAATTTGGCAGAACCACCTGCCGAATCACCTTCGACCAAGAACAATTCATTTTCGCGTATGTCTTCGCTTTCACAGTCGGTTAATTTGCCAGGCAAAACCGCCACGCCTGAGCCTTTGCGTTTTTCAATTTTCTTAACGGATCGCTGGCGTGCTTGTGCTTGTTTGATGGCCAATTCGGCAATTTTTTTACCAATTTCAGTGTCTTTGTTCAACGCCAATTCAATGGCATCGACCGCCACTGCAGACACCAAGCGCAAGGCATCACGATTGGTTAATTTGTCTTTGGTCTGACCTTGGAATTGTGGATCTAAAACCCGCGCTGACAAAACAAACGCCGCTTTGGCAAACACATCATCGGCCTGTAATTTGATGCCTCGTGGCAATAAATTGTGGTGTTCAATGAAATTGCTAACGCCAATGAATAAAGCTTGTTTGAGCCCTGCAATATGGGTGCCACCCAATGGCGTCGGAATCAAATTGACATAGCTTTCATTGGCAATAGAACCTTCTTCTAAAAAAGACAGGGCAAATGCAGCGCCTTCGCCAGCTTGAAAATCGTCATGCTCGGAGCCGATATATTGTGCGGTATGTAAAATAGGTACCAGCAATTGAGCATGGTTTTGTTCAACCAAATCTTGCAAATACCCTTGTAAGCCATCAGGATAATGCCATTCTTGCACTTGAGAGTTGGCCAAAGTCAAACTGACTTTGACACCGGGCAACAAAACGGCTTTGGCACGCAATAAGCGTTCGATTTCAGCAATAGAATAGTGAGCATCTTCAAAATATTGTCCATCAGGCCACACGCGCACCGTCGTGCCAGTATCTTTTTTGGCGCAAGTGCCGATGGCTTGCAAAGGCTCGATAATATCGCCGCCTGCAAAGACAATTTTCGATATCACACCATCGCGTTTGACAGTAACTTCTAAACGGGTAGACAAGGCATTGGTCACTGATACACCTACGCCATGCAAGCCGCCTGAAAACGCATAAGCACCACCGTCTTTTTTATTGAATTTACCGCCAGCATGTAAACGGGTGAATACCAATTCGACGACGCTCACTTGCTCGCTAGGATGCAAACCCACAGGAATACCACGACCATTATCAGCAATACTCATCGAGCCATCGGTATGAATGGTGACAGCGATGGTCGAAGCGTAGCCACCCAGAGCTTCATCGGCTGCGTTGTCGATGACTTCTTGGCAAATGTGAGTAGGATTGTCGGTGCGAGTGTACATGCCTGGACGCTGTTTAACAGGTTCCAAGCCTTTTAAGACTGTGACGCTGGATTCGTCATATTGCTGCTGTAAATCTGACATAAGGAGTGTGAGCGATTCAAAAATGGGATTAGTGTAACGGTTTTTGCCGTATTACCACAAATGCAATACAAATCAGGCAAAATTCCGCTCAACTTACATGAGGTTGAAGGTCTTTTTTTCAATCAGAGTGTGACAGTTTATTTTTTTAAACGGATTTTGCCTTTGGGCTGAGTCCGCGCGAATTGAATTGGAGCGGCCTGTAAGCGTTCTAGCAGTAAGTTGATGCGTTTGATTTTGTGCGCTCGCACAGCTTTTCCCAAAAAAGAGGGCGCGTTGATGGGAAAGTAAATCATTTTGAATAAAAAATTAACCGCTTCCAAAACCTCTAAATTGGCACTGCCGTCGGTATTGGGTTGTAAGTGCAATTCGGTCAAGCTGGTGAGCCAGCCCTTGCCTTTGCGAAAGACTTGTATGCCGTTATGTTCGGACAGGTGTTTGTAGCCGTAAGCTTGTGCAAAGGTTTGTATGGTAGACAAGATGTTGTCTTGGCTAGGAATATGAACCACGCATTTGGGTGCCGATTTGGCAGCATTCTGAGCCATCCATGCCATTGCTCCCAAAAGAACGCCAAGATACGATAAAAAGGCCAATAAAAATATGAGCATCCAAACAATATCTGACATGGTAATCCTTCTATGATGAGCAAAAAAGATGCGTGGGTTCAGTCACGCATCTTGGTTCAGGCTGACATTGATTCCAATAGAGTGTTGTTTGCGTTGTTGATAGGTTTCCCAGTTTTCAAGCGGCCTTAAAAAACGCGATAATTCTTGTAAGGCATCCAAATAGACATTGCGTTTGAAGTCTATGACTTCATCGACAGGTGCCCAATAATCATGCCAACGCCATGCATCAAATTCAGGTTTGGTATTGGCACGCAAATACACATCGCATTCACGCCCAGTTAGGCGCAATAAATACCAAATTTGCTTTTGCCCACGATAAGAACCGCGCCATTCACGTTTCACCCAAGTACTGGGCACATCGTAGCGCAGCCAATCGCGTGTGCGCCCTAAGATTTTGACATGGTGTGGTGACAAGCCGACTTCTTCCATCAATTCTCGATACATGGCTGCTTCTGGGCTTTCGCCTGGTTTGATGCCGCCTTGTGGAAATTGCCAGTTGTATTCTCGTACACGTTTGCCCCAGAATACTTGATTGCGATTGTTGACGATGATGATGCCAACATTGGGGCGATAACCTTCTCTGTCTAACATGCTCATTCGCCCAATATGAATAATAGTTACTTACATTGTCGCATAAATGCATTGGGGCAGCCATATTTGTGTCACAGATAACGGTGGCTTTGCAATCAGTGTTCGGGCGTGATGAAGATCATTTATTTTTGTAAAAAGCGAAAAATCAAATGTGGGCAGTGCAGCATAATCAAAGTTGGTAAGTTGTGGTCATTGGCTTGGCTATTGGTGAAATCTCTTGCATGGTAGGTTAATAATGGCCATGGCGTGAGGCGTGCACGCAAGGTAATATTGGCTGGCGCTTGACTGAGTAAGTGATCGATATTGTGGTTGTAAATATCAATATAGGTGATGTTTTTTAAATCTATGGTTTTGGTACGCAGATGCAAAGTCGGTAAATACCAATACAAGCAATGTTCTTCAAAGACCAATTCCGTTTGAAAAATACCATGTAATAGATTCAAAACCAAATTTCTAAACAACATCACTGCCAAAGCCAATAAAATGATGTGCCACATAAAAGATGTTGTAGATGGGGAGAAACCAGACCAAAGAGGTAGCCAAGTGCTCCAAGAAGAGCTCATGATTTGTGAACACTGGTTACTGACCAAAGCACAAGTATAAGGCATTAAAAATGTCAAAATGAACAGCAAACCTAAAGTTTGCCAAATACAAATCAAAATATGGCGCAAGCGTGCTTCTGCGGAAAAGCCGAGGCGAAGTAAAGCGCTGGGTGGTTCAGAATGTGCCATGATAATCCTGATGATTTTGTTGCTTGGTATGATATTGATTTTGATTGTGTTTTTTGGTTCGGCGTCAAGCTTGGGAATCGTGCTTGAATGTTTGTGTTTTGCACCATTTTGCAAAATAAGTGATGGCTGAGTGGGTTTTAGAGCCATCTTCAGAATCATGTATAATAGTGTGTTTTTAAATTTTTCTGAGCATGTCTATTTCAAAAAGGCATTGCAAAATAAGAGATTGGGATGTACACACATGCAGCAATACCATGATTTGATGCGCCATGTTTTAGAGCATGGACAAGACAAAGGCGATCGTACGGGTACGGGTACACGTTCGGTTTTTGGTTACCAAATGCGCTTTGATTTGAGCGAAGGTTTTCCTGTTTTAACCACTAAAAAACTGCATTTGCGTTCTATCATTCATGAATTGTTGTGGTTTTTACAGGGCGACACCAATATTCGCTATTTGAAAGACAATGGCGTGTCGATTTGGGATGAATGGGCGGATGAAAATGGTAATTTGGGACCTGTATATGGTTATCAGTGGCGTTCTTGGCCCAATCCTAATGGCGGTCACATTGACCAAATCGCCAATGTGATTGAGCAGATTAAAACCAATCCCAACTCACGTCGCTTGATGGTGTCGGCTTGGAATCCTGCTTTGGTCGATGAAATGGCGTTGCCGCCTTGTCACGCTTTATTCCAGTTTTATGTGGCCGATGGCAAGCTCAGTTGCCAATTGTACCAACGCAGTGCCGATATTTTCTTGGGCGTGCCGTTTAACATTGCGTCTTATGCATTGCTGACGATGATGGTGGCGCAAGTGTGCGGTTTGAAACCAGGTGATTTTGTGCATACTTTGGGCGATGCGCATTTATACAGCAATCATTTTGAACAAGCGCAATTGCAATTGACCCGCACACCTAAAACTTTGCCAACAATGCAAATCAATCCTGAAGTGACCGATTTGTTCGCCTTCAAATTTGAAGACTTTGAATTGGTCGGTTACGAGCCTGATGCACACATCAAAGCGGCGGTGGCGGTATGACACCACTCATCACCTTGGTGGTCGCAACAGCAAAAAACGGATGTATTGGCATCAACAACGACATGCCGTGGCACATTCCTGAAGACTTTGCGTTTTTCAAAGCCTATACATCCGGCAAACCTGTGGTGATGGGGCGCAAAACATGGGAATCTTTGCCTAAAAAACCGCTACCGAATCGCCGCAATATTGTCATCAGCCGCAATCAAAATTATGTCGCAGAAGGCGCAGAAGTGGTCGACAGCTTACAGGCCGCTTTATCTTTGTGTGCGCAAGAAGCGGAAACCATCATCATGGGTGGGGCGCAGATTTATGCTGAGGCTTTGCCATTGGCGACCGATTTGCGTATCACTGAAGTGGACTTAATGGTCGATGGCGATGCTTTTTTCCCAAGCATAGACAAAAATCAATTTGTAGAATGCGAGCGTTTGCCACATGTCAGCGCCAAAGGCATTGGTTTTGATTTTGTGCATTATCATCGTCAAGGTTGATTTGCAATAAAGTGATTAGAAGCGTCCTGTAACGATACAGGGCGCTTTTTTATATGGTTCAAATGTAAAAAGTAAAATTACGTGAATCTATTTTTATTTTTAAACTCAAAATTCAGGAAGTGGCTCAATATGTAAGAATTGATTAAGAGGATGTGAGAATGATGTGGTCAATATGGTTGGGTATGAGCATCGTCAGTGCCATCAGTGGGCTGATGAGCAGTCGCCGTTATTTGAAATCTACATCTGCAAATCGAGGCAGTATCACGTTTTACCATGTGGTTGCGGCTTTGAATTATGTTTTGTTTGCGTTTGGTTTAGTGAGTATTGCGGGATATTTATTGGCATTAGGGACGTTGGTGCAAATCAATTTGCTGTTATTACAAACGATTACTTGTGTGATGAATGTCAGCATTGCTTTGTCGGCATTGCGAAAAGTGGGGCGTATCTTAAAAGAAAATGGTCAACAAAAAGGTGTTGAAATGGTTACACGGAGGTTACCCCAACAAATTTAAATCCAAGTGATGCCATAGTGAACAAAAGATTTTTCATGCCGTTTGGCGAGCGATTGGTATGTCACTCAGGTTTGTATGTTCTGCTTGGGTTTGTTCTTTATCAAGTGAATAAAATCATGTAAGCTTTAGAAGAGGTAAAAGTGTGCAAGCAAAAGTATATTTTGACTTGGGTTTGCGTGAGCAATGATGACGATAAAGACAGTGATGAGTACTTTAGAATTAACCAAACAATTGATGGCAAGAGCTTCGGTGACGCCTGCGGACGAAGGTTGCCAGCAAGTATTGATAAACAGATTGGAAGCGCTTGGCTTTACGGCTGAGCGTTTGCGTTTTGGTGAAACCGATAATTTGTGGTTGCGTTTTGGCACACAAAGCCCGTTGATTTGCTTTGCAGGCCACACAGATGTGGTACCAACAGGACCTGTGGAGCAATGGACTTCTGATCCATTTTTACCGATTGAGCGTGACGGCAAATTGTACGGTCGCGGTGCGGCGGATATGAAAACCAGCATTGCCGCTTTTGTGACGGCATGTGAGCGTTTGCTTGCCGATCAGCCTGATTACCCTGCCAGTATTGCATTGCTCATCACTTCTGACGAAGAAGGCGATGCACACGATGGTACGACCAAAGTGGTGGATGTGTTGCGTGAGCGTGGCGAACTGATTGATTATTGTGTTGTGGGTGAACCAACGAGCAGTACGGTTTTGGGTGACACCATCAAAAACGGTCGTCGCGGTTCCTTATCGGGCAATTTAACAGTGATTGGCAAGCAAGGTCACATCGCTTATCCGCATTTGGCGATTAATCCTGTGCATACATTTGCCCCTGCAATAGCGGATTTGACGCGTGAAGTGTGGGATGAAGGCAATGAATATTTTCCTGCGACCAGTTTTCAAATTTCCAATATTAACGGCGGTACAGGTGCTACCAATGTGATTGCGGGCAGCTTGAATGTGAAATTCAATTTCCGTTTCAGTACCGAAGTGACGGCAGAGCAATTGAAACAGCGTGTGCATGCCATTTTGGATGCGCACAATATCCAATACGAATTGGCGTGGTCTTTGTCAGGTCAACCATTTTTGACCGATGCAGGCCGCTTGACTGAAGTGGCACAAGCGGCGATTGCGGCCGAATGTGGTGTTCGCGCCGAGCTTTCTACCACAGGCGGTACCTCTGATGGCCGTTTTATCAAAGCCATTGCAAAAGAGTTGATTGAATTGGGCCCAATCAATGCCAGCATTCACCAAATTGATGAACATGTGAATGTGGCCGATATTGAGCCATTATCGAATATTTACCAACGTATGTTGGTGTCTTTGGCAGTTTAAGGGAAAGTGTAAATGTCTTCTTTGTATGGTAAACATTTTTTGAAGTTGGCGGATTTTTCACAAGCTGAAGTTTTGTCTTTGTTAAGTTTGGCGGCAGACTTGAAAGCGGCTAAGAAAAACGGTACTGAAACACAAGCTTTGCGTGGCAAAAACGTGGCGTTGATTTTTGAAAAAACCTCGACTCGTACCCGATGTGCTTTTGAAGTAGGCGCTGCCGATCAAGGTGCTACGACCACGTATTTGGGCCCCACTGGCAGCCAAATCGGTCACAAAGAAAGCATCAAAGACACCGCGCGCGTGTTGGGTCGCATGTATGATGCGATTGAGTATCGTGGTTTTGGTCAAGAGATTGTGGAGGAGTTGGCGCAATACGCTGGCGTGCCTGTTTACAATGGTTTGACAGATGAATGGCATCCAACACAAATGTTGGCGGATTTGTTGACCATGCAAGAGCATTCTACCAAGCCTCTGAATGAAATTTCGTTTGTGTACACAGGCGATGCACGTTGCAATACGGGCAATTCTTTGCTTGAAGTCGGTTGTTTGATGGGTATGGATGTGCGCATTGCAGCACCTAAAGCCTTGCAGCCAAGCGCTGAGGTGTTAGCGCATTGTATGGCTTTGGCGGCACAAAGCGGTGCGCATGTATTGGTGACGGAAGATTTACAGGCCGCTGTGCAAGGCGTGGATTTTATTCATACCGATGTGTGGGTGTCTATGGGTGAGCCTGAATCGGCGTGGCAAGAGCGCATTGCTTTGCTCAAACCTTATCAAGTGAACCGTGAATTGATGAGCGCATCAGGCAATGCCAATGTGAAATTTATGCATTGCTTGCCCGCTTTTCATGACAATGAAACCAAAGTGGGTCGTTGGATTGAAGAAACATTTGGTTTGGTGGGCGTGGAAGTGACCGATGATGTGTTTGAAAGCGAGGCCGCTGTGGTATTTGACCAAGCGGAAAACCGCATGCACACGATTAAGGCTGTTATGGTAGCGACTTTGTCACAATAAGTTTGATGGTTGTTTTTAAGCGTCCTGTAAATGTTACAGGACGCTTTGTTTATGGAATTTGAATAAGCATGGATTGAAAACGAGTGGATGCATGATGCAATTTACTGATGTCAGCCATGTATAAAAGCGTGATAAAAAAGCGTCCTGTAAATATTACAGGACGCTTAAAATAGCACATGTGTATCAACGGCGTTCTTGGCGGCGTATCCAATAAATGGCAACAATCAAGAATAACAATGTTGGCAATACGGCAGCGACTGCTGCGTTGATATTGTACAACTGAGCGCTGAAAGCAAAAAAACGATTGGCAAAGTGAAATGCCACGCCAATGAAAATGCCGACAAACAATTTCAAAGTGGTGTTGCTGCGGCGCGTGTTTTGCGGCGTGAATGCCAAGGCAATCAAGGCCATCGCCAAAGCGGCAATCGGATACGTGAGTTTGCGCCACCATGCAATTTCATAACGCTCAGATTGTTGTTGGTTGGCATTCAAATGTTGAATGTAATTGCCCAAAGCCATCAAAGACATTTGTTCTGGTTTGACTTGCAAAGCGTTCAAAACATTGTCATCGATTTGCAAAGCCAGCGTTAATTGCGCTTGTTTAGAGGCTTTGCTGCTGTTGGGTTGTAAATCAGTGATGGCGACATCGGTCAATTGCCATTGGTCATTGCCTAAATTTTTCGCTTGTTTGGCATACAAAGTTTGGGTCAATTGGTAATCAGCGTTGTGGCTGTAAATGGTGAAATCGCGCACACTTAAATCAGGCAATAACTCACCAAAATTGACATAGCGACCTTCATTTTTAATCCAAACACCTGACTGTCCAACGGGCGCATCTTTGCTTTGGGCATGGTTTTTGACCCGCTCAGCCCATTGTTGGGTTTGCGGGGCGAGCCATTCACCCAAAACAGCGGTCAAAATGGCAAACACCATGCCAAATCCAAGCAAGATGGTGACAAAGCGTTTGGTTGAAATGCCACTGGCTTTCATGACCGTCAATTCACTGCTGTTAGCCAGGCCTGATAAAGCAATCAAGCCGCCAATCAACACCGCCAAAGGCAACAATTCGTAAATGTGCGCAGGAATGAGCAAGGCAACATAGACAAACATGTTGCTTACGCTATAACCATCTTTGCCCAAATCGGCACTTTCATTCAAAACATCAAAAAACACATACAAAGCCAATAAAGCAATCAGGCTAAATAGTGTCATGGAGCCCAAGCGTTTGAGTAGGTAGCGGGTCAATAAACTCATGCGCGGTTTCCTTTCACTGCGGCTTTTAAAGTCGGCCAAAATGCGCCATTAGGTTGATTTCGATAACGCAACATCAGCCAAGCCAATGCCATCATGAAAATGTGCATCGGTAAAAAGCCAACCCAGAATGGTAAACCATCTTCAATCGCACGGCGCAGTAAAGTTAAACCGTTTTGATACACTAAAAACAGACCCACTGCGGCAATCAAATTGTAGCTGTGACCTGAGCGGGTATTAAAATGTGACAAAGGCACAGATAGCAGACCTAACACCAATACGGTTAAAGGCAGGGACAAACGCCACATCAATTCTGCTTGATGGCGAGGCTCATGACTGCCAAGGAGCGTCATTGTTGGAATGGCTTGGCGAGCGGTGCTGGCTGTAATGGGCTCAATGTCATTTTTTAGCAATAAATCCAATTGTGCAAAATGCACCACTTCATAATCGGCTTGTCCCGGTGTGCCGACATAGCGGCGACCATTGAGCAATTGTAAAGAGCGTTCAGTGGCATGTGGGTCTATGTTGAAATTACCAGATTGTGCGGTGATGACCGCACTTTTGCCATCTTCCATTTGTTCACGGATGAATAGGTTTTGGGCAATGCCTGCTTCGCTGTCGAATGTTTCGATGAAATACAAACGATGATCCCCAATACCACGAAACACACCTTGCTCGACCATAGACAAAGCTTGTTGTTGTTTGAGAATTTGTGCGTATTCTTGGCTGCGACTTTCTGCCCAAGGCAATACCGCCAAGGTCAAACCGCCAATCAATAAAGCAAAGGGTACGACAAACCATGCCACAGGTTTGAGCCAGCTGTGCAAAGACAAGCCACCTGCGCGCCATACTGCCATTTCGCTGTCACGCCAATAACGGGTTAATACGGTTAACAAACTGATGAAGACCGTTAGAATTAACAATAAGGGCGTTAAACCAACCATCCAAAAGCCAATCAAAGCACCGACGGCATCGATGGCGACACGGCCGTCTGCGGCACGTCCAAGTAAGTTGACCACTTGCGTGCACAATAAAATCGCCAACAACACCAAAAATATACCTATGGCGGTGTAAGAGAGTTCTTTTATAAATTTGCGTTGATAAATCATAATGAGCTGTTTGCCCTAACTGGCATGGTTTTAGAGGTTGTCGTCAGGTACAATAAAGTGGTTTGACGGCATAGACTTCTATTAGCCAAAATTTGGAGATAAATGATATGAAATTTAGCATAAATAGCGAAAAAAATCAGCCAGAACCAGCATCGGCTTATGTTCAGGTCACAGTAAAAGGCGATAAAAAAGAAGCGGTAGCGTATGCTGAAGTATTGAATGCATTGCAAAATACCTTAGATGCAGATGCGGCGGTAGACAGTGTCGTAAATTTGACTATGGTAGATGCAACGCTAGTACCTATGGCAGTGTTGCAAGTGACGGCAGATGCCACACGTGCCAAAATTGAAAAACAAGCTGTCAAAATTGCACAGTATTTTGAAGAGCGTCAAGCCAGCCACGCTGTGGTGGATTTGACTGCTTTGACCGCTGAGCAAGGCGCAGAGTGCTTGGAAACTTTGGTATTGGCATTTGACAAAGCGGCTTATCGTTTTGACGAACACAAACGCGATGCCAAAGCAGTGTCTTTACAAGAAGTTGAATTTTTGGCAGATGACAGCTTACAGGCCGCTTTGAATACAGCGGTGGTTTTGGCTAAAGCGATGGCATTTGCCAAAGATTTGGGCAATCAAGCACCCAATATTTGCACACCAACATTCTTGGCTGAGCAAGCCCGAGCCCATGCTGAAGCCGTAGGTGCACAAGCGGTGTTACATGATGCAGCTGCCATCCAAAGCATGGGTATGGGTTCATTTTGGTCTGTGGCCAAAGGCAGTGTTGAAACACCTTATTTGATCGAATTGACGCACAATGGCGCCGCAGATGCCAATGAACAGCCGTATGTGTTGGTTGGTAAAGGCATTACTTTTGATACAGGCGGCATTTCGTTAAAGCCAGGCGCCAACATGGATGAAATGAAATATGACATGTTCGGTGCGGCTTCTGTGATTGCAACATTCTGTGCTGCAGCCGAGTTGAATTTGCCGATTAATTTGAAAGCCATTGTACCAACTTGTGAAAACATGCCTTCAGGTGGCGCAGTGAAACCTGGTGATATTGTCAAAGCAATGAATGGCATTAGCATTGAAGTATTGAATACCGATGCCGAAGGACGTTTGATTTTGTGCGATGCGCTGTCTTATGCAGAGCAATTCAAACCTAAAGCAGTCATTGATGTCGCCACGTTGACGGGTGCTTGTATTGTGGCATTGGGTCACCAAGTCAGTGGTGTGATGGGTAATGATCAAGCATTGGTAGATGAATTGGTACAAATTGGTACAGATGTGAATGATCGTGTGTGGCAATTGCCTTTGTTTGAAGAATATCGTGACCAATTGAAGAGCAATTTTGCTGATTTGGCCAATATTGGTACTCCTGGTGCGGGCACGATTACCGCAGCCACATTCTTGTCTTATTTCACCGAAAACTATTCTTGGGCACACTTGGATGTGGCAGGTACGGCTTGGGTTAGTGGTGCTAATAAAGGTGCAAGTGGTCGTCCTGTACCGTTGTTGTTGAATTATTTGCGTGCACAAGCTGAGAAATAATAGATTTGATATAAATCAATGAAGTCTTGATAGGCCTATATTCTGATTGAATATAGGCTTTTTTTATGTGGAAAGCTTGTCTTAGATTAAAACGCGTTCCTTTATTTTTGGCATGCTTTTGCCTGCTGAGTGAAATGTATTTTTCGTTTGGTAACCCTTGTCGCAGTCATATGCCTTGTGGAAAATGTTATTTAAATTATTGATAAAATTGTAATAATACTTTCATTGAGTATTTTTAGCATATTTACAGAAAATTATTCTAATAAGCAAAAGGAAAATGTCATGAACAACTATTTGTGGCAAGACATGTCTTTAGATGATGTGGTTGCAGATTCTCATCCTTATGAATATGTTCATCAGTTTTCTAATGGTCAGAAAAGAAAACTATGGGTTTTAGATGAGGAAGTGCCGTATCCTGATGGCCGGATGATTGTTTCTAGAACAGATTTGAATGGGGTGATTACCCATGCCAACCAAGCTTTTGTTGATATTTCTGCTTATGAGCGAGAAGAGTTAATTGGTGCGCCGCAATGCATTTTACGTCATCCAGATATTCCAAATAGTGTGTTTAGTCAGATGTGGCAAACGATTCAAAGTGGTCAATCGTGGTTTGGTTATGTGAAAAATTTGCGTAAAGATGGTCGTTATTATTGGGTTTATGCTTCGGTCAATCCCAATTATCGTGATGGTAAAATCGTTGCCTATACTTCGGTTCGACGCAAACCTGCGCGGGCTAAAATTTTAGAAATGGAAACATTCATTAGTCAATATACAAAGGTGTCTTGAAATGAGTGACATTCATTTGCGTTTTGCGATTGCTCCCGATGTACATCCAGATTATTTATCAGGTTGGCATATTTTTTTGCGTTATTTGCAAAAACAACTACAAGTACGTTTGAATATTACAACGTATGAAAATTTTGGACAATTGCGCCAAGGCTTAGAAAACGATGCTTTGGACTTGGTATTTGCCAGTGCTGCCGATTGTAGTTTTTTAGTACAGCAAAAGCATTTTCAAGTGGTGGCGAGACCTGAAAATGATGTCACCGAAGTGATGGTATTGTGTCGAGAAGATGCGCCATGGCAAAGTATGGACGATATGCATGATGAGTATCATGCGATTGCTTGTGTTGATAGTCCAGAAGTGCAGCAATTGGGTTTGATTTTATTAGAATGTGCAGACATTGATGCCGATCACATTGACATGCAAACAGCGCAAAATCATTTGCAAGCCGTCAAATATTTGATGAATGGTACGGTGGATTTGGCTTTTGTGCCAACAGATGTGTATCACTCTTGGAGTGCTACTTTGCGCAAATCAGTACGCCCATTGGTGCAAACGATGAAAGACGATGTTGAGGTATTAAGCCATGTGTTGTTGTTATCACCTCAATATCCGACTGTATTAGAACCGTTGAAGAATATTTTGAATGATTTGAATGGCAATACCTATCAAGGCATGTTGCAAGATATTAATATTAGAAAATGGCGTATTTTAAACGACAACAGCGACATTGATTTTTTAATCGATTTGGTCGACACTTTGCAAATTTGAGTATTGAGAATAATGAAAATAAAAAAACGTGCCATTGGGCACGTTTTTTTATTCGGCTTCGTCTATCCAAGCTTGTTGAATCGCTTCTAAGATTTTTTCACCACAACGATCGGGATCATCGTTAAAATCAGGCAAATCCAAAACCAATTGACGCAATTGGGTAAAGCGGATGGTTTGGGGGTCGATGTCATCGTGAGTGTCAGCCAAATCTTCGGCAATGCGTAAGGTGTCAGTCCATTTCATGGTGGGTTCCTTATTTTACAGGACGCTGTTAGTGTTCACGTGCATGGTTAATGGTGTATTTTGGCAATTCTACCACCAAATCTTTGTCCGCTACTTTGGCTTGGCAGCTCAAGCGTGACAAAGAGGTCAAGCCCCAAGCTTGGTCTAACAAATCTTCTTCCAAGTCCGTCGCTTCTTCTAAGCTGTTAAAACCTTCACGTACCACCACATGGCAAGTGGTACATGCGCATGATTTTTCACAAGCATGGTCGATGTCAACATGGTGTTGTAACAACACGTCACAAATGGTTTGACCTTGTTCGGCGTTATTGATTTGTGCGCCTTCAGGGCACAAGACAGGATGAGGTAATACCGTGATTTTGGGCATGTGGTTTCCTAATGGTGGAACAAGCAGCGGATTCTTGTTCTTAATTCAGCAATTTGGTGTTACAGGACGCTGTATAAGCGACCTGTAACCTGTTTTTTAGTTGTATGGTGTATCAATATTGGCGTATGAATGGTTTAAATATCGGCAATATTGTGACCGGTTAACGCACGTTGGATGTTGCGGTCCATGCGTGCTGCTGCAAAAGCATCGGTGGCATGATTTAAGTGTTCAATTTTGGCACGAATGCTGGCAGCATCGCCTGATTCGGTTTCAGTGCGCAAAGCTTGCATCACAGCATCGACATCGGCACGCTCTTGTTCATTCAACAAATCACCATCGCTCTCCAAAGCCACGCCCACTGCAGTCAAAATGCTTTCTGCTTCCACCAAGGCTTCTTGACGGGCACGACTGGTCATGTCTTCAGCGGCAAATTTCATGGAATCTTTCAACATTTGCATGATGGTTGTATCGTCCAAGCCGTAAGAGGGCTTCACTTCGACAGCGGCCTGTACGCCTGTGGTTTGTTCTTGCGCTGACACGGACAATAAACCATCGGCATCCACTTGGAAGGTCACACGAATGCGTGCAGCACCTGCCACCATCGGTGGAATGCCACGCAAGGTAAAACGTGCCAAAGAGCGGCAATCGCTGACCAATTCACGCTCGCCTTGCACCACATGAATCATCATCGCATTTTGACCGTCTTTGAATGTGGTGAATTCTTGTGCCATTGCCGTTGGAATGGTGGAGTTGCGTGGAATCACTTTTTCCACCAAACCGCCATAGGTTTCCAAACCCAAAGACAAAGGTGTTACATCCAATAACAGCCATTCGTCATCGGCTTTGTTGCCTGCCAAAACATTGGCTTGAATTGCCGCGCCCAAAGCCACGACTTCATCGGGATTCAAATTGTTCAATGGCGCTTGACCAAAAAAGTCTGCCACCGCTTGTTGTACATGCGGCATGCGCGTTGAGCCACCGACCATAATAATGCCGTTGATATCGCTCTTATGGACATCTGCATCACGCAAAGCCTGTTTCACAGGCTCGATGGTTTGTGCGACCAAGTCTTGAGTTAAGGCATGGAAATGTTCGCGAGCAAGCGTTGCTTGCACTTCGTGACCATCACTCAATACGGCACGCAAAGTGGCGGTTTCGCTGTCGGTCAATTCTTGTTTGGCTGCACGAATCAAGCTTAACAATAATTGAGCGTCTTGTTCGGCTAAATCATTCAAGTCTTTTTGTTCTAATAACCAAGTGTACAAGCGGTGGTCAAAATCATCACCGCCCAAAGCGCTGTTGCCGCCTGTTGCCAAAACTTGGAACAAGCCTTGCTCTAAGCGCAAAATCGACACATCAAACGTACCGCCACCCAAATCAAACACCACAAACGTGCCTTCAGAACGGTTGTCCAAACCATAAGCAATCGCAGCTGCCGTTGGTTCGTTCAACAAACGCAATACGTTCAAACCAGCTAGCTTGGCAGCGTCTTTGGTCGCTTGGCGTTGGGCATCGTCAAAATAAGCAGGAACAGTAATGACCGCACCCGTTAAAGCACCGCCCAAACTTTCTTCAGCACGTTGTTTTAACGCTTTGAGGATTTCGGAAGACACTTCAATCGGTGTTTTCAAGCCTTGACGGGTTTCCAATTCGATGATTTTGTTATTGTCAGTGAAGCGATAAGCCCATTGAGTAGGGTCTAAATCACCCACTTGGCGACCAATCAAACGTTTGGCGGAACTGATGGTGTTCAATGGGTCAATTTTTTGTGCTTTGAGTGCGCCATAACCTACTTCAATGTCTTCACCATAACGCACCACCGATGGTACTGTGCTGCGACCAAATGAATCAGGTAAACAGTTGGCGCTGCCACTTTTCACCGTTGCCACCAAACTGTTGGTGGTACCCAAATCGATACCCACTGCCAAACGGTGTTGGTGGGGCGCTGCTGACATGCCTGGTTCGGCGATTTGTAGTAAAGCCATGAGTTGTGTTCTGTTCTTTAGTTAAGGTAAGGCTTGTTTGATTTGTTGTAGTAATTTGCTGATAAAGCGGCCTTCACGCACATGTGCGGCGGCTTGTTGCCATTGTTCTTGGGCAAAATCGTTTAACAAGTCTTGTTGCAAAGTTTGATAAGCTTGGTTGATGTCTTTTTGCAGTGCCAATAAAGCGGCTTCATTGCCTTGAGCATCGTCCAAATCTTCACGCCATTGCATTTGTTGCATTAAAAACTCGGGTGCAAATTGCGTATGTTCAGGCGCATCGGCATGGATGCCTTGTTCTTTGAGCAAATATGCCGCACGATCCAAAGGGGACTTCAACACGCGATAGGCTTCGTTGATGGTTGCCGATAACATCACCGCTTGTTTCTGTTCAAATGCGGACAAATGTGCGGTTTTATCTGGATGGTATTGGGTGGAAAGGCGGCGGTATGTTTGCTCTAATACTTGCGTATCTAAAGGATAGCTTTTGTCCAAAGCAAACATTTTAAAATAATCTATGGCCATACAAAGCGTCCTGTAAACACACTCAAACACGTTTTAAACGTGGAAACTCTCACCACAACCACATTCGTCTTTGACGTTGGGATTGTTGAATTTGAAGCCTTCTTGTAAGCCTTCTTTGGTGTAATCCAATTCGGTACCGTCTAAATAAGCGTGGCTTTTGGCATCGGTGATGACTTTGACGCCAAAACCTTCAAATACGATGTCATCTTCGGTGGTTTCATCGGCAAACTCTAAAGTATAAGCCATGCCTGAGCAGCCGCTGGTTTTCACACCCAAACGGATGCCAACGCCTTTACCACGGTTGTTCAAGAAGTTTTGGATGTGCGCTGCTGCGCTTTCGGTCAAGGTAATCATGGTGCATCCTTATGAGGTCTACCCATTTATATGGGTTACAGGACGCCTTTTAAGCGTCCTGTAAAAGGTCAAACTACCAAAATCAGCTTAGTTGCCGTTTTTGGTTTTATAGTCGCTGACTGCTGCTTTGATGGCGTCTTCTGCCAAGATAGAGCAGTGTACTTTTACAGGTGGCAAAGCCAACTCTTCGGCGATTTGGCTGTTTTTAATTGCCATCGCTTCGTCCAAAGTTTTGCCCTTGACCCACTCGGTAATCAAAGAAGAAGAAGCAATGGCAGAGCCACAACCGTAAGTTTTGAATTTAGCGTCTTCAATCACGCCCGCTTCGTTGACTTTGATTTGCAATTTCATCACGTCGCCACACGCAGGGGCACCAACCATACCTGTACCCACGCTGCCGTCGTTTTTGTCAAATGAACCCACATTGCGTGGATTTTCGTAGTGATCGATTACTTTATCGCTGTAAGCCATGATGGTATTCCTTTTACAGGACGGCTGATGCCGCCCAAATCAAATGATTAGTGTTCTGCCCATTGTACGGTAGACAAATCGATGCCTTCTTTGAACATTTCCCACAAAGGCGATAAATCGCGCAATTTGCCAATTTTTGATTTGATCAATTCAGCTGCGTATTCTACTTCTTCCATGGTGGTAAAGCGGCCGAAGCTGATGCGCAAAGAGCTGTGTGCCAATTCGTCGTTGCGGCCCAAAGCACGCAATACGTATGAAGGCTCTAAACTTGCAGAAGTACATGCAGAGCCACTTGAAACAGCCAATTCTTTGATGGCCATGATCAAGCTTTCGCCTTCTACATAGTTGAAGCTCACGTTCAAATTACCAACATAGCGTTGTTCTAAGTCACCGTTGATGTACACTTCTTCAACGTCTTTGATCAATTCCAAGAAGCGATTGCGCAGACCTAACAAACGTTCGTTTTCTGCAGCCATTTCTTCTTTGGCAATGCGGAATGCTTCGCCCATGCCGACGATTTGGTGTGAAGCCAAAGTGCCGCTGCGGAAACCACGTTCATGACCACCACCGTGCAATTGCGCTTCCAAACGAATACGAGGTTTGCGACGCACATACAAAGCGCCAATGCCTTTAGGGCCGTATATTTTGTGCGCTGACAAGCTGATCAAGTCTACCTTAACCGCATTCACATCGATTTCAATTTTACCGGCCGCTTGCGCTGCGTCCACATGGAACACAATGCCACGTTCGCGACAAATTTCACCGATGGCAGCGATGTCTTGAATCACGCCGATTTCGTTGTTAACCCACATCACAGACACCAAAATGGTATCGTCGCGCAAAGCCGCTTTGAAGACTTCCAAGTCAATCAAACCATTGTCTTGTACATCCAAGTAAGTCACTTCAAAACCTTGGCGTTCCAATTCACGCATCGTATCCAAAACCGCTTTGTGCTCGGTTTTAACAGTGATTAAATGTTTGCCTTTGTTTTGGTAAAAATGTGCCGCACCCTTGATAGCCAAGTTGTCAGATTCAGATGCACCTGAAGTAAAGATGATTTCTTTGCTGTCAGCATTCAACAAAGCTGCCACTTGCTCACGAGCGGTTTCTACAGCTTCTTCTGCAGCCCAACCAAAAGCATGGCTAGAGCTGGCAGGATTGCCATAGATTTCAGTCAAAAACGGAATCATTTTTTCAGCGACACGAGGATCCACACGGGTGGTGGCAGCGTTGTCTAAATAAACTGGAGTTTGAACAGCCATAATTTTTCTCTTTAACTAATGGTGGGTGCGTTAAAACGTACCGCATGTTCTTGAGGTGCGTGTTGTTGTTTGACCAAGTCATCCAAATGGATGTTGCTCAGGTAATTGTCTATGGTTTTGTTGAGGTTTTCCCATAAATGATGGGTCATACAGGGCGCCTCACCATGACAATTTCCCTTGCCACCACATTGAGTCGCATCCAAACCATCTTCGACTGCATTGACAATGCAAGCGATGCTGATGTCATTGGTAGTGCGGTTTAAAACATAACCGCCACCAGGACCCCGTATGGATTTGACCAATTGCGCGCGGCGCAACTTCACAAACAATTGTTCCAAATAAGCTAAGGAAATGTGTTGGCGTTCACTGATGGCAGTCAGGCTGACCGCATTGTCTTGACCATATAAGGCCAAGTCCAACATGGCTGAAACCGCAAACCGTCCTTTAGTGGTTAATCGCATACGTCTTTCCTGCTTGAATATGTATTAATTATCCTATTTCCGACTAAATTGGTCAACTATTATCAAGACCAATTTATGTGCTCATAGCAGATTTTAATCGTTGTTGAAGCAATGGTATATCGCATCCAATCCGCCAAAGTCGATACAAATATCTGCATGCTCACGGGTTTTGGGCTTGGCATGAATCGCCACACCGAAACCTGCGGCCTGTAACATTGGAATGTCATTGGCACCATCGCCCATGGCCAAAGTTTGACTTAGAGGAATGTTCAATTCATTGGCATATTGGTGCAACAAATCGGCTTTGGCTTGGGCATCAATGAGGCGTCCTGTAAGGTTGCCGGTTAATTTGCCATCGACAATTTCCAATTCATTGGCATAAGCGTATTCAAAACCCAAGCGTTTTTTGAGGTGTTCGGTAAAGAAGGTGAAGCCGCCTGAAACGAGCATGAATTTGACATCATGTTGTTTGCAATGAGCCAAGAAGGCTTCTGCACCACGATTCAATTGCAATACATGGTCGTAAACATAAGCCAATTCCATTTCAGGCAAGCCTTTGAGCAAAGCCACACGTTGACGCAAAGACGCTTCAAAATCCAATTCGCCACGCATAGAGCGCTCGGTAATGGCAGCTACTTGGTCTTTTAAGCCATTGCCTGCAGCGACTTCATCGATGCACTCGATGGTAATCAATGTGGAATCCATGTCGCTGACCACCAAGCCTAAATCAGTAAATTTGGCAGTGGTCGGCATGATAGCGGCATCAACTTGATGTTGCAGCAACCAGATTTTTTGATTTTCGGTGAGTTTGAAATCGGCGTTGACTGAAATTCGCCAAACGGATGATGGTGCCTGATTGTTAGGTGTGAAAGTGTCAGACCAAAATTGCCAATCCAATTGAGTCAGATTGGGGTGTTGCAAAACCAAAACCGCCATTGTTCGTCACCATAAAAAGGCATTATTTTGCCATATTCTGATGGGTATCAGCGGATTTTTTCGGCCAGATTTTGGTTTTTGATAAGGTTCTGATATCTATATTGCCGCATTGACCATCGCCTCGTCCTGTAAAACCACCATTGGGCGAGCAAATTTTTTGACCTTGGGCATTGTATAAAACACTGAAACGGTCACAACAACCGGGCACGGTCAGATAATATTTTTCTTGATAGTGTTCTAAAGTGTAAACGGCTTGGAGTAAGTGAGGTTCGGCTTCGGCTTGGGTGATTAGGTTGGTTAACCACGGTGCCGATGGCGTGGTGGTTTCAGATTTTTGAATACTCAAACAAGCGGTCAGCAGTAATACGCAGCTTAAAGCTAGGCTGACCATGATACCAATTTGATTCTCTGTTTTCATTTCAACACTTTTTCAATTGCCGTGACCATACTCATTGGATTGCGCCAAGTGGCAACACGTTCCACAACTTCGCCGGAACGATTGATTAAAAATTTGGTGAAATTCCATTTGATGGATGAAGTGCCTAAGAAGCCTGTTTGGGCTTGTTTTAAGTCTTGCCATAAAGGGTGGGTGTGAGGGCCGTTGACATCGATTTTTTCAGTCATCAAAAAAGGAATGTGATAGCGGCTTTCACAAAACTGCGCAATTTCGTTCGCAGAGCCAGGTTCTTGCTGGCGAAATTGATTGCATGGGCAACCTATAATGACCAAACCTTGGTGGGCGTATTGATGATGCAATTGTACTAATTGCGTTAATTGTGGGGTGAAGCCACATTCGCTGGCAGAATTGAAAATTAAAATGGCGTGGTTTTGATAATCTGTTAAAGATATAGGATGGCCAGATAGGTCATTTATGAAATGAGAATAAATATTCATGCGTATATTTAGCCCAAAAAAATACGCTGTACGGCAAGGGGACAGCCTGTACAGCGTTTGAATATCAATTCAAAATAAGGGAATAATGCAAAATATCCAGGAGGAAACATTTGCAAGTAATATTCTACCCATTTTTTTTTAAAAAAACACTATTAAATCGCAAACTTGCGTAAAAATGTTTTTTAAATTCAGCTTTAAAGTCAATTGCTTTAGGCTTTTGGTAAAGTTACCCCAGTTTGACCCATATATTTACCATTTCTATCTTTATAAGATACGTCACAGTCTTCATCACTTTCGAAGAATAAGACTTGTGCAACCCCTTCATTTGCATAAATTTTTGCAGGTAATGGCGTGGTGTTGGAAAATTCCAAAGTCACATAGCCTTCCCATTCAGGCTCAAATGGTGTCACATTGACAATAATGCCACAGCGAGCGTAAGTTGATTTGCCCAAACACACTGTTAATACGTTGCGTGGAATGCGGAAGTATTCTACTGTGCGCGCCAAAGCAAATGAGTTTGGCGGAATGATGCAATAATCGTCTTCCACTTCCACAAAATTGCGTGGGTCGAAGTTTTTAGGGTCGACAATGGTGGAATTGATGTTGGTGAAAATCTTGAATTCACGCGCACAACGGATGTCATAGCCGTAGCTAGAAGTGCCGTAAGAGATGATTTTCTCACCATCACGGTGTTTGATTTGATTCGGTTCAAATGGCGAAATCATGCCATGTTCTTCGCTCATGCGGCGAATCCATTTATCGGATTTGATGCTCATATATAGTCTTTCAGGCCGCTTGTAAGCCACCTAAGTGGTCGATTAATTCATGTACCAACAGGCTCAAGTTTTGGGTCATAATGAGTTGGGTTGCGCTCATCAAACTTTCGGGATCGTCGCCTTGGTTGGCAGCCTCTTCTTGTAACATGTCCAAATATTGGATGCGCTTCAAGCTCAAGTCTTCATTCAAGACAAAACGGATTTGTTCGTTCCAAATCAAGCCTAATTGGGTGCAGATTTTACCATGTTCTAGGTGTTGTTTGACTTCTTCTGTGTCTAATGCTTGTTTGCTAATTTTAATCACTGGCACAATATCGCCTGTGCCTTTGAGTTCGCAGTCGGTGTCTAGCTCAAAATTGCCCGCCGCTTCCCCTTGCATAAGCCAAGCGGTCATTAAGCTGCTAGGCGATTCTTGTGTGCGGGGCAATGAGGCTGGCAAACCGCCCAAAGCTTGGCGCAATTGGCTGACAAAATTCTCAGATTTATTGGGATTGCTTTGATTGACCAACAACAACTGGCTTTGTAAATCCATCACCGCTTCGGTATAGCGTGAACGTACAAATGCGCGAGGCAACAAATCATCGGTGATTTGTTCTTTTAATTGCATTTTTTCTTTGCGCCCGATAATGCGGCCTTCGGTGGCTTGCAATTCAGCCAATTTCTCATCTAAAAATTCACGCACCACCGTAGTTGGCAACACTTTGTCTTCTTGGCGCAAAGAAAAACGCCATGTGTCTTGAAAATTGAAAATCAATTCTTCGCGAAATGGCACTGCGCGCGCAAAGCCTTCGCTTTTCCAATCCAAACCTTGGCAAGGCTGGAATGCTGCGGCAGACAATTTGTCATGCCAAGCTTCAAAATCGGTTTTTAAGTCTTGTGCTAAGGCGAACACGCTGATTTGTTTGAACCACATAATAGGCAGACCTCAAATAAAAATATCGCACCAAGTGCGATACGGTATTCAAAAAAGGGAATCAAGCGTCCTGTAAAAGTTTACAGGACGCTTTGAATATTAATTTGGAATGTATTCCAATGGATTCACAGGTTTACCGTTTTGGCGCACTTCAAAGTGTAATTTGTAACGGTCGGTGTGTGAATTGCCCATGTGAGCGATGGTTTGACCACGTTTGACAGTGTCGTTTTCTTTCACCAACAATTTTTGGTTGTGACCATAAGCGGTTAAGAAAGTAGAGTTGTGTTGCACAATCAACAAATTGCCATAACCGCGCAAATCGCTGCCACTGTAAACCACTTTGCCATCGGCAGCGGCAACCACGTTTTGACCTGCGTTACCTGCAATATCAACGCCTTTGTTCACAGTGGTGAATTGGGTAATGATGTTACCTTGGGTTGGACGCATCCATGTAATACCGTTGACACTGCGAGTCCCATTGGCCGTTGTGCTGGTCGATTGGCTTGGAACTGCGCTGGTCGTGTTGGTTACTGGAGGTGTAACCACGGGTGGTGGCGTGTAAGTAGGTTGGGTGACAACTGGCTGAGTAATCGGTTGTGTCACGGTTTGTGTGGCGTTTGACGCCACATAGTCAGTCGGTTTGACACGCAAGCGTGAGCCTAAACGGATGTTGTTGTCAGCCAAATTGTTCCATAAGCGCAATTGGTCTTGGGTAATGCCATAGCGTTTGGTGATGTTGTAAACAGTATCGCCTGCAGTGACTGTATGCGAGACAGCGTTGACATCCACAGGGGTGTAATTACCCACATAAGCATTACCGCTGCCTGTATTGGCAGGCGGAGTATAAGGTGTCGTATTGACAGTGGTGTTGCCATAAGGGTTATCAATCGGTGCGGTGCCATAAGGATTGTTATCGGGCAAAGTGGTGGTCACCACATTGCCTTGGGTCAGGCTGCCACTATGGGTACCGTCTTGCACGGTGGCAGCAGGTTGAGTCCAATTTTGGCACGCGGCCATGCTCAAAATGGTTGCAGTCAGCAAACCTGTTTTCAAAAGCTTTGATTGTTGCATCTGTGAGTAACCCTTATTTTTATGTGTGAAATCCATGTTAGCCCCATATGATGGTAGGGCATTTTGAGCGAAACTGCCAGTTTATGACACTATTTTACATATATTATTTGCATGTCTTAAAAATCAGCATCTTGCTCATTAATCAGAGGTACAAAATTGGCTTCTTGTACGCATGTTTCATGAAAACCGTAGGGCGTTTTTTCAATTAACCATAAGTATTGCACGCCATCTGGTTCTTCTAATGGTAAAACCATTCTGCCACCAATAGCCAATTGTTGTAATAGTGCTAAAGGCATGTTGGGAGCTGCAGCTGTCACAATAATACGATCAAATGGCGCTTCGGAAGGCAGACCCAAATAACCATCATCATAAGCCAAGCGCACCAAGCTTGCACCCACACTGCGCAATTGTTTTTTGGCCAATTGATGTAGTTCAAAAATGCGTTCTATGGAAAAAACACGATTGCCATAAATGGCGTGCAAAATGGCGGTTTGATAACCGCAACCTGTGCCAATTTCCAACACTTTTTCATCACCGCTCACTCCAGCACCAATCAATAATTGGGTCATGATGCCGACAGTATAAGGCTGAGAAATGGTTTGCCCCAATCCTATGGGCAAAGCGGTTTCATCATAGGCGCGTGAACGCAAAGCCTCTTCCACAAACAAATGGCGCGGCGTGCGTGACAAAGCATGTAAGACATCGGGTTGATGCACGCCCATGTGTTGTAGGCGATGCACCATGCGTTCACGTCGCCAATCAAAGCCTTGCCAATGACCGCTACGAGAGACTAAAGACTCCATTGGCGAATGGCTTCTTGCACTTGTGGCATTTGATTGTAAGCAGTCAAATCAATAGAAAGAGGCGTCACGGTAATATAGCCTTCGGCAGTGGCTGCAAAGTCGGTACCGCTGTCGCAGTCTTGTGCTTCGCCAGGTAAACCGATCCAATATACAGGCTGACCACGAGGATTTTCAGCAGGGACTATGCTTTGCATGTGATGGCGACGACCTAAGCGAGCGACTTTGAAGCCTTTGAGCTCTTCTGGTTCGACTTTGGGGATGTTAATACTCCATAAAATCGGTGCTTTGGGTGGGTTTTGGCTGAAATATTTGGCCACTTCCCATGCTACTTTTGCTGCCGTATGAAAATAACGTTCGGTTTTGTCGTGCAATGAAAAAGCCACCGCAGGAATGCCCAATAAATACGCTTCGGTTGCCGCAGCAACAGTGCCTGAATATAAAGTATCATCGCCCATATTGGCACCATGGTTAATGCCTGAAAAAACCATATCAGGCACAAAATCAGGCATGGCATGTAAACCCAAATGAACACAATCAGTAGGAGTGCCATTGACATAGTAAAAGCCATTGTCAGCTTGGCGTATCGTCAATGGGCGGTCTAAAGTGAGTGAATTGCTGACAGCGCTGCGATCGCGATCGGGTGCCACAACGCGCACATTGGCAAATTCTGAGGTGACACGAGCCAAGGTACGAATGCCCTCAGCCAAATAGCCATCATCATTGCAAATTAAAATATTCATTTGGGTTCCCCTATTTTCGGCACATATTGTACCTTTTTTTTGCAATAATGGTAGGAGGCTTATGGTTTGACAGTTGCAAATGTTTGGTTTATCTTCTTGGCTTATTCTAACAATCGCGCCCATCGTCTAGCTGGCCAAGGACACCACTTCTTCAAAGTGGCAACCGGGGTTCGAATCCCTGTGGGCGTGCCACCCAATACCACAGATTGTGATGCTTCCACTCTCAATAGTAGTATCGTTTCTGTCTGCACAATACAGATTCAAACATGAATGGTTAGATATGCCCATACAATTGAATCTTAAGTGTTTGCATAAAAAAATAAGCGTCCTGTAAGTTACAGGACGCTTATTTTGATTGTGAATGAATATTTATTCTATGTGTGAGGCATCAATAGGTAGCTCGACAATAAAGCGTGCCCCTTGTCCAATGTCGCTTTCCACCCAAACTTTGCCTTGATGTGCCTGTACAATTTCTTTGACAATGTGCAATCCCAATCCCAAACCGGGTTTTTTACTGTTAGGAGACACCACCCGTTCATAGCGTTGAAACACTTTTTCATGGTCACATGCGGCAATGCCATTGCCTTGGTCTTGCACCTCTAATCTAGCCACACCATCTTGCAAGCTTAAATGAATATTGACAGGGTGGTTGTCGCCATATTTCAAAGCATTGGTAATCAAATTGGTGCACACTTGTTCAATTTTAAATTGATCCCAATAACCCATCATTTCTGCCTCTGAATGCAAATTCAACGAGGTTTTGGCCTCTTTGACCAAAGGCTGTAAACGGTCACTGACATCGTGTAACACTTCAGTCAAATTGAAATAATGGCAACGCAATTGTAGTTTGCCTTCTGCCACATTGCTTAAATCCAACATTTGGCGAACTGCCGCAATGACTTTATCAATGCGTGTGGCATGGTTGTCTAAGAGGGTTAAAATATCTTCTTGTGATAATTCGCCTTCTTGTAACATTTCCTTATTAATCTCGGTTTGCATTTTCAACAAAGCCAACGGCGAGCTTAATTCATGCGATGCAATAGACAAAAACTCATCTCGCATATGAATGGATTTGGTCAATTCTTCATTTAATAGACGTGCTTGTTCGGCTTTGATCAATTCTTCTTGTTCAATTAATTTGCGCTCAATGGCAATACCCGCAATGTGTGAGGTGACTTCAATTTGATATAAATTGGTAGAAGCAGGGTCTACATGTTTTTTGTGATACATCGCAAACGTTCCCAGCACTTCGCCCGTAGACGAAAAAATAGGCTGAGAACGGCATGATTGCAAATCGTTGCTCAATGCCCAATCACGCCATGGTGCTTGCCAACGGTCATCGTTTTCAATGTCGCTGACCAAAACGGGTTCATGCAAATGAGAAGCCATGCAACAAGGTCCCATATAGGGCGGCAAAATAGAAACGCCAGTTTCCTCTTCACAATAGTTTTTTTCGTACTCAACACGCACACCGGCCTTAAAGGTTTTTTGTACATTGTCTACCAACAAAATAGAGCAAAAAGTGCCTTCATATTGCTCTTCTACAATAGAAACCAAGCGGTGTAATACTTGGAATAAAGGTGCGCGTTTGGCCAATAACTCTAAGACTTCTTTTTGTCCAGATAACAATGCATCTGCTTTCAAAACGGATTGAATGATTTGGTTGTATTCAGGATAGCGGGCTAGAGAATTTGGCATGGCATCTACTCTTAATCAAGTGAGGTCACAGTGGCTCTATTATGCGCAAAAAATTTGGCTCGCAGTAATCTTTTTGCCAGTGATATCATGATAATAATTTTAATTTAATCGTGATATTGGTAAGGAAATTGCTTGTAATAATACTTGTTTGAAGAAAAATTATATTGCTTAATTTTTGTTAATTGTCATATTTGACAGAACGATGTTTCGATAGATATAAAATTCAAAATAGATATTATACTCGGTTTGTGATGAAGGTAAAGTATCTGTACCGAGAGTGAATGGCAAAACAGCAGATGGATTTAATCTCCATCTGCTGTTGGTATGGCTATTTTTAATACGATATTAACCGATGGCGGCAACGGCTACTTTGGCTACTTCTGCATCCAATTCTTTTGCCAAGCCTGATACGCCCACAGCACCAATCACTTGACCATCTACCACAACAGGCACACCACCTTCTAACAAACCTTGTAGCGGTGCTGATACAAATGCGGTACGACCACCGTTAATCATGTCTTCATAACCTTTGGTTTCGCGGCGACCTAAAGCGGCACTTTTGGCTTTTTCCAAAGCAATGTGTGCAGCCACAGGTGCGCAACCGTCTAAGCGGCTAAAACCCAACAAATGACCGCCATCATCCACAATTGCAACAGCGACTTGCCAATTGTTTTCATGGGCTTTGGCAGTGGCAGCTTGCAACATGGCTTGGATTTCTTGTTCGCCTAAGATAGATTTGGTTTGCATCAAATAGTCCTTTGTTTCTATGTGTTGAAAACTGACAAATATGACAGTTTTGGTATTAAGGCTGCGCTTCGCTGGCGATAGGGCCAGACGCATATTCAGCAGCCAGTTTTTGTTGTATTTGTTCTGAGCAAGACAACACCAATGGGCGCGTCAAATCTAACATTTGCTCAGGTGTTTGCTTGGATAAAGCGGTTAATTGGGTGTTGTCGTTGTTTTGTACCAAATTGAAAGAAATACATTCACAGATGCCTTTAGCAGCTTGATAGTCACGTTCGGTAGCAGGTTGTGGACGTTGTTCAAAATTTTGAATAAAGCCGTTGTAACAAGCTTGATTGAAATCATCGCTAAACTGCTGTTTGTATGTTTCATCGTTTTTAGGCGCATCAGGAATGGTGACTGTTGATTGTTCAAAACAAGCCGCCAAACCCAAACACATACCACTGATTAACACAACACGTCCCAATAATGCTTTCATTTATCCACCCAATTGTTGGTCTAAGTATTCAATCCAATGCATGACAGGAATATCGGTACCGCTACCGATGTGGGCGATACAGCCGATATTGCCTGAAAGCACCGCTTGAGGTTTGAGGGCTTCTAAATTGTTGACTTTGTTTTGGCGCAAACGCTCTGACAATTCAGGCTGTAAGAACGAATACGTACCCGCAGAGCCACAACACAAGTGGCTGTCTTTAGGCAACAACACAGGAAAACCCAAACCCGCTAACAAGGATTCTACCTTACCGCCTAACTTTTGACCGTGTTGCAATGAGCAAGGCGGGTGGTATGCCAAAGTTTGTTGCGTCGGAGCCTGAGTGAAGAGGGTTTGCAAACGCTCGGTTTCGCCAATCAACACTTCGACAATGTCTTTGGCCAATTCGCTAACTCGTTGTGCTTTGGCGGCATAACGCGCATCGCTTTGCAAATGAAAACCGTATTCTTTGACGGTTGAACCGCAACCTGAAGCATTGATTAAAATCGCCTCTGCGCCCGCTTCAATGGCAGGCCACCAAGCATCAATATTACGGCGCATGTCGTTCAAACCATCATCATGCATTTGATTGTGCAAATGAATCGCACCACAACAGCCCGCTGAACTTGGACGCAATAATTCCAAACCCAATTTGTCTAAAACGCGCAAGGTGGCGTGGTTGATATTCGGTGACATAGAAGGTTGTACACAGCCTTCTAACATCAACATTTTGCGTGTGTGTGTTTGGGTTGGAACGGCTTTTAATGGCTTTTGAGCCAACACTTTGCTTTGTAATTTTTTTGGTAAAAAGCCGCGCACCGATTGACCCATCGTATAAGCACTGTGGAACAATTTCGGTGAGGTGGTTAATTTGAACAAGGCTTGGCGTTTGAATTTATCTGCACCTGTGCGTGGCAATTGTTTGTCGACCACTTCGCGCCCGATTTCAATCAATTTGCCGTATTCCACGCCTGACGGGCATGTGGTTTCACAGCTGCGGCAAGTTAAGCAGCGGTCTAAATGCATTTGCACAGTCGGAGTGGCGGGTGTGCCTTCTAAAACTTGTTTGATTTGGTAAATACGGCCACGAGGACCGTCCAATTCGTCTTGTAACAATTGGTAAGTCGGGCAAGTGGCGGTACAAAAACCGCAGTGAACGCATTTGCGCAAAATCGATTCGGCGATTTTGCCTTGTTCGGTGTCTTTGATGAAATCGGCTAAAGTGGTTTGCATGGGGTGTTCTCTTCGGTTTTATTCTTTTACAGGACGCTGGATTCAGTATTCAGGGTAAATTCTGCCAATATTGAACACATGATTGGGATCAAAAGCATCTTTCAAACGTTTTTGTATCGCCAAATGTGCGGCAGAAACTGGCGTGAATACCGGCACACCTGCTTGATGGCCTTTGAATACGGTGGCATTGCCGCCATGGCGTTCGGTCAAATCACGCACAGTTTGCGCACTCGTTTGAGTCCGAATCCAACGCAAGCCGCCGCCCCATTCGATGATTTGCTCGCCACCCAAATCAAAAAACGGTGCCGTATCAGGTACAGCGATGCGCCATAAGGTTTGGTTTTCAGGACGCTCGCTGAAAAATGGCAAATGCTGCTCGCGCAAATCTGCCCACAATGGCGTGGCTTGCTCTGCGTCTATTAAGCGGCCTGAAAGGGTTTTGATAGCTGCATCTACTGCCGCTCGTGCACCGCTCAAACGCACATACAACATGCCGTCTTGCCACAAAGTGCCTGCCAATGGCAAAGGTTTGCCCATCCAACCATTCATTTGCGCCAAAGCGGTTTTGGCATCGTATTCAAAACAAATGGTTTGTGTGGCCATAGGGCGAGGCAAGACTTTCAACGACACTTCGGTAATCAAGCCCAAAGTACCCATAGAACCAGTTAATAAGCGTGAAACGTCATAGCCTGCGACGTTTTTCATCACTTGACCGCCAAACTCTAAATGTTCGCCTTTGCCGTTGATGAGTTTGGTGCCTAAAATAAAATCACGCACCGCGCCTGCATGTGCGCGTCGTGGACCCGATAAACCTGCTGCCACACAGCCGCCGATGGTGGCGTGTTTGCCAAAATGTGGTGGTTCAAACGCGAGCATTTGCCCTTTTTCAGCCAAAGCCGCTTCAATGTCTTGCAAAGGCGTGCCACAACGGGCGGTAATCACCAATTCAGGCGCATCGTATTCGACGATACCGCAATAAGCGTGGGTATCTAAAATATGGTCGGTGGCCACTTGCTCACCATAAAACGCTTTGGTGCCGCCGCCTTGTATGGTCAGTTGGGTGCCTGTTTGAGCGGCCTGTAAAATGTGTTCTTGTAATAAATGTAATTCGTTTCGCATGTTTTGAGGCTTTCAGGACGCTTAGAAGCGGCTTAATTCAGAATGAGGCAAGGTTTCGCCACGACGCACCACCAATTTGCCATATTCGGCACAGCGGTTTTTGGTCGGAATGGCTTTGTCAAAATTGAGCAAGCCTGTCGGATCGAAGGCATATTTCACGCTCCAAAACGCATCGCGTTCTTGTTCGGTGTATTGCACACACATTGAATTGATTTTCTCAATGCCCACGCCATGCTCGCCTGTGACGGTGCCGCCCAAACGCACACATTCTTCCAAAATATCCGCACCAAATGCTTCCGCGCGCAACCATTCTTCATGGTCTTGGCCATTGAACAATACCAATGGGTGCATGTTGCCATCGCCTGCATGAAACACGTTGATGCAGCGCAATTGGTATTTTTGTTCCATTTCTTCAATCGAGCGCAACAAATTACCAATGGAGCGGCGAGGAATGGTGCCATCCATACAGTAGTAATCAGGCGATAAGCGTCCTGCGGCAGGGAAGGCATTTTTGCGACCCGACCAAAACACCAAACGCTCAATTTCATTGCGGGAGACTTGGATGCGAGTGGCACCACAACCATTCAAAACCTCTTCCATATGCGCAATTTCTTCGGCCACTTCTTCAGGCGTACCATCAGATTCGCACAATAAAATTGCTTTGGCATTGGTGTCATAACCTGCGTGTAAAAAGTCTTCGACCGCTTGCGTGGCAGGACCGTCCATCATTTCCAAGCCAGCTGGAATAATCCCTGCCGCAATCACCGCCGCTACCGCATCGCCTGCTTTGCCCATGTCGTCAAACGATGCCATGATTACTTGCGCCAATTGTGGCTTTGGAACGAGTTTCACGACCACTTCAGTGGTCACGCAAAACATACCTTCCGAACCAATCAACACACCCAATAAATCCAAGCCGGGAGAATCAGGCGCGCGTGAACCGAATTCGATGATGTCGCCATCAATGGTGACCGCACGCACTTGCAAGACATTGTTCACTGTCAAACCGTATTTCAAACAATGCACGCCACCTGAGTTTTCCGCCACGTTGCCGCCAATGGTGCAGGCAATTTGGCTAGATGGGTCGGGTGCGTAATACAGTTGATAGGGTGCTGCTGCTTCGGAAATAGCCAAATTGCGCACACCCGGTTGCACCGTAGCAGTGCGAGACTGTAAATCAACGTCCAAAATACGGTTGAATTTCGCCATAGACAACACCACGCCATCGGGAATGGGCATGGCTGAGCCTGCCAAACCTGTTCCTGCGCCACGCGGCACCACAGGTAGATTTAACTGTTGACATGTTTTCAATACCTGCTGCACTTGTGCTTCGGTCTCAGGCAAAACCACTGCCAAAGGCACTTCGCGATAAGCTGCCAAACCATCACATTCATAAGGAATGACTTCTTCAGGTTTGGTCAATACATACATGTCTGACCAAAGAGTATGCAAGCGCTGTTGCAAACGCACGCGCTCGTCCTCACTTAAACGGTTTCTCTGAGTTGTTTCCATGGTTTTTTCAACCTTCTTTTAGTGAAATATTAAGGTGTTGCAAAAAGGGTCAGACAGATGACAAAACGCGCCCTGACTGCAGTGCATACGCCCAATCAAAGCGGTGCAAACTTTGTGCTTGTGCGGCGGCTTCGGCATGGTGATAAGCACACCAATATTGTTGCCATTGCCAAACACCATGGGCTTGGTGTTCCAAAATGCCATAGGCGGCATCAGGGCGGAAGGTTTGCATTTGGTGTGGCCATGGCAATGCGTCTTCGTAAGCGGGTAAACCCACGCTACCGGGATTGATAATGGTTTGACCATTATTCAAACGCACATGACGTGGAATGTGGCTGTGACCGCACAACAACACCGCTTCGGTTCGACAGGCCAAACGTTGCAGCAAAGTTTGGTCTGTCGCTAGCCTAGGTTGCCCCGATGAGACGTCTTCCAACCAATATTCTGTGTTACCAAGCGGCGTACCATGGCATGCAAACAACTCAGCCTGTGGCGAACATGTGTTTGGTAATGCACGCAACCATGCAATGGCTTGGGGCGATAATTCTTGCAACACAAATGCCATCGTCGCTGAGAGTGTTGGCGAATCCATGGCTTGTAAAATCTCGTCATCTTGGTTGCCTTTGATATGCCACACAGGTACAGAAGCGGCCTGTAAACATTCAAACGTCGCTTGTGGTGCCAACGGACCATATAAAACATCGCCCAATTGCACGATGGCATCCACACCGTGTTTCGCAAGGTCTTGCAATACCGCTTCCAAAGCCCAAACATTGGCATGTATGTCTGAAATCACGGCATAACGCATGGCAAATCTCCTGTAAATGGCCAATATTTGCCCAAAAAATGGGTTGGCGACTTTACCAATTATATTCTTATGCCAATAAACATAAGGGTTTTATTGGTCTGACCAATTTTCAATACAAGCCAAGTTGACACAATAATGAATATTCAATCAAATGTGAATACTTTTAAGCGTTTGGTCTATTCAGAAAATTGCCAATGTGCATGTAAGTTTGTTCGCATTCTTCGGCACACAAATCTTCCAAATTCAAATAAGCATGAATCAAATCATCGTATTGAATGTGTTGTACCGTAATGTGTTGGTCACGAAGCTTTTGAGCATATGCCAAGCCCTCGTCACGCAAAGGGTCAAAACCTGCGGTGAAAATGAGTGTCGGTGGCGTTTGTGGATGGATGGGATTGTGCAAGGCTGACATATGGCAATAATCCTCGCCATTTTGAAAGTATTGCGCAAAATACCAACGCATGCGTTCTGCTGTTAAGAAATAACCTTGTCCTAAGGTTTGTACCGATTCTGAACCCATACAAAAATCAACCGATGGGTAAATCAAAATCTGAGCGTGGATGGCTTGCTGGCTATAATCCCAATTTCTGACCAAGTTGTTACACAAAGCACCACCTGCGCTGTCACCACCAATGCTCACTTGATTGATGTAGGCAATATTGCGCGTATCCAAAACCTCACGCCAATGCAATAAAGCATTTTTTGCATCGATTTGACCTGCTGGATAAGGGTTTTCAGGTGCCAAACGGTATTCAATCGCCATCACAATGTGTTGGGTGGTTTGAGCCAAACGGCGCAAAATCGGATCGTAAACCGTCACGCTGCCTACCGCACCGCCGCCGCCATGAAAATAAATCAAAACAGGCAATGCTTTTTCAGGACGCGGGTGAAAAATGCGCACAGGCACAGCATAAGGCTGCGTATTGAACGTGTCGTCCCACACGCCCGCACAATCGACAGTCTTGGTAACCAAAGTTTTGGTGACATTCGCCAAAGCTTCACGGGCATTGATGAGATTGGGTTTGAAACCGCTGGCAATCAATTTGGGGATGATTTTGTGGTTCAAAATGTCCAAATATGCCTGTATGGTAGGTTTGAGTGTTGCACTCATGACCGATCTCGTTTCTCGTTTTTGTAGACAAATATGATTTTATTTTGGAAATAGTCTAGCAAGAGTGTTTTCTTTTGTCTTGTTTTGGCGCAAATCACAGGGAATGTTTGCAAAAATGGAATAATTATTTTTAATTCATTCCATTTTTTGAGATGGTTTTAAGGTGTTTACAGGACGCTTGTTGTGAAGGTGTCATAATTTGAATCTAGGCTTAGATTGAATATTTAACATATGCATAAAATGCAATCAATGTGACGGCAAAGGCAAGTATCAGGTAAAATATGTGCCCATCGCTTAACCTCACCAAATAAGGTTTATCATTATGGCTTCTCAATTGGCAAACGCCATTCGTTTTTTGTCAGCAGATGCAGTTCAACAAGCAAACTCAGGTCACCCAGGCGCACCTATGGGCATGGCGGACATGGCTGAAGTGTTGTGGAATCAATTTTTGCGTCACAACCCAAACAATCCAAAATTCGCTAACCGTGACCGTTTCGTGTTGTCAAACGGACATGCGTCGATGTTGATTTATTCTTTGTTGCATTTGTCTGGCTACAACGTTTCTATTGATGATTTGAAAAACTTCCGCCAATGGCACAGCAAAACCCCAGGCCATCCTGAATACGGTTACACCGATGGTGTGGAAACCACCACAGGTCCTTTGGGTCAAGGTATTGCCAATGCGGTGGGCATGGCGTTGGCAGAACAATTGTTGGCCAAAGAATTCAACCGCGAAGGCTTTCCGATTGTCGATCATTACACTTATGTATTCTTGGGTGATGGTTGCTTGATGGAAGGCATTTCGCACGAAGTGGCGTCTTTGGCAGGCACTTTAGGTCTGGGAAAATTGGTTTGCTTGTACGACGACAACAACATTTCTATCGACGGCAAAATTGACAACTGGTTTAGCGAAAACGTACCACAACGCTTTGAGAGCTATGGCTGGCATGTGGTGGCAAATGTTGATGGTCATGATGCCAAAGCGGTGGCAGCAGCGATTGAAGAAGCTAAACAAAATAGCGACAAACCGTCAATGATTTGCTGCAAAACCTTGATTGGCAAGGGCGCAGCGAACAAAGAGGGCAGCCACAAAACGCATGGTGCACCTTTGGGTGCGGACGAAATCGAAGCCACACGCAAGGCTTTGGGTTGGAATTACGGCGCGTTTGAAGTGCCTGAAGAAGTGTACGCGGCTTGGAATGCCAAAGAGCGCGGTGAGGCTTTGGAAAGCGCGTGGAACGAGTTGTTCGCGTCTTACCAAGCACAATATCCAGAATTGGCAGCAGAATACTTGCGCCGTGAAAACGGCCAATTGCCTGAGAATTTTGATGCGCATATTCAGAACGCATTGGCTGAAATCTCTGGCAAAGCTGAAAAAATCGCCACTCGCAAAGCCAGCCAAAACGCGATTGAAGTGTTGGCGCAAGTGTTGCCTGAGTTGGTGGGTGGTTCTGCCGATTTGACACCATCGAATTTGACCGACTGGTCTAACTCTGTGTCGGTAACGCGCGACAACGGCGGTAACTACATTCATTACGGCGTGCGTGAGTTTGGCATGAGCGCCATCATGAATGGCATGAATTTGCACGGCGGTTTGCGTCCGTTTGGCGGCACGTTCTTGATGTTCAGTGAATACGCGCGCAATGCTTTGCGTATGGCAGCGTTGATGAAAACCAATACTTTGTTTGTGTACACGCACGACTCGATTGGTTTGGGCGAAGATGGCCCGACGCACCAACCGATTGAACAAATCGTCACTTTGCGCATGATTCCTAACATGAAAGTTTGGCGTCCTTGCGACACGGCCGAATCTTTGGTGGCTTGGTCTGAAGCGATGAAAGCGAAAACCAGCCCAGCTTGCTTGATTTTCAGCCGTCAAAACTTGCCGTTTGTGGCGCGTGACGAAGCGACTTTGGCGAACATTGCCAAAGGCGGTTATGTTATCAAAGCATCCGAAAGCGAAGCACAAGCGGTCATCATCGCGACGGGTTCGGAGGTTGAATTGGCATTGAACGCGCAAGCGGCTTTGGCACAAGAAGGCGTGAATGTGAACGTGGTGTCTATGCCATCGACCAATGTGTTTGATGCACAAGACAAAGCTTACCAACAATCTGTGTTGCCAAAAGGCTTGCCACGCGTGGCGGTTGAAGCGGGTGTGTCGGACTTCTGGCGCAAGTATGTTGGCTTGGACGGCGCGGTGGTTGGCATCGATCACTTCGGCGAATCTGCCCCTGCTGACATCTTGTTCAAAGAGTTTGGCTTTACCACGGAGAATGTGGTGGCGGCTGTTAAATCGGTCTTGTGATTTGATTATATGTGTTGCTAATAAATCAATAATATAGATATATAAATTATTTGATTTGAGTATTTTGAAAGCGTCCTGTAAGGTTTACAGGACGCTTTTTGATTGCACATCAAATAATAAATAGAATATAGGAATGTTTTGTGTGAATTTTGATCAGTTAATTTTTGATTTGAAAGGATTGCCTGCAACAACAGCCGCCCATGAAATCACGATGTTTGAAAGACTTGATGTCAATCGTTATGAAAACGTTAGTTCTAAAATGTTGGAATTTTTATTTCAAATTGATGAACAGCATGAGATTGGGAATTTAGCATTGCTTGCGTTGTTGGAAGAGGCAAAAATTCAATATGAACATATGCTAAAGGGTACAGAGGTTTTGTCTGAAGTTCATGCTAAATCAAGTCAACATGATAATTTAGGATTCATTGATTTGGTTGTGCATACATCTGAATTCAGTTTGATCATTGAAAATAAAGTCAGACATATATTGAATAATCCGATTGATGTCTATCAATTATGTAATGACCTAGCACTTTCTGCACAAGTCACAAGCTTAATCGATAGACTTCAGTAGGAGTTTTCATACCCAATGCCTGATGAGGTCTTCGTTCATTGTAAAACTGTATCCAATCGCTCAATACACGATTGGCATGTTGCAAACTCTCAAAGCGGTAGCGATGAACGCATTGCTCTTTAATGGTGCGAATCAATCTTTCCACCATGCCGTTTTGCTGTGGGCAATGCGGTGTGATGAATTCTTGCTGCAAACCATAACTGCTCACCAACGCAGTATATTTGCGACTGGTAAACACCAAACCATTGTCTGAACGCAATAAGAAACGTTCAGGCACCTTGCCCAAACAGCGAAAGCGGCTGATCAAAGCGTGTTCCAATGCACTCACAGCCGTACTGGCTTTACCAGTTTTGGAAAGTTGCCAGCCCAATAATTCACGGGTATGGCAATCCATTACCAAAGCCAGACTGAGCCAACCATCTTTACCACCCCAAACCCGACACAAATCTGTAGACCAACGTTGATTTGGCTCCTGTGCTTTGGATGGCACCGCTTGAATCCGAGGTCTGCGACCGACTGAGCGTTTACGTACTTGCCAACCTTTGAGCTGAAACACACGTTGGACAGTGTTTTTATTCATACTCAGCAAAGCAGCAACCGTCCTGTAACCAAATGATGGTTGTTCTTCAATCAATTGTTTAATCGGTTCTGAATAGCATTCTTTTACCACTGGCTGTTTGCGATGTGGTCGGTAATACACTGAACGACGAGCCACACCAAACCAAGCACACAAGCGGCTGATGCTGACGTGAACACCATCAGATGCAAACTGTTCATGCAAACGCCAAATCAGTTCTCGTCCCGCTCCAACCATTCCTCCAACTTTTTTCGCGCACGCAGCTCCAACATCGCTTCACCATAAGCGGCCTGTAATTGGTGAATTTGCTTTTCGTATTGCTGACGCACATCACGAGGTTTGGCTCGCAAAGCGTTTTCCATACCTTCTTTAGCTTGATCAACCCAGCTTTCCAATTCAGATGGCGTTAAATCAAATTGCCGAGAAGCTTCGGCTACCGTGGTCTTACCTTGGATGATTTCCAATACCAATGCACTCTTGCGTTTGGCACTCCAACGTTTGTTTTCATCACTCATTTGGCTACTCATTTTAGTATCTCCTAGATGGAATAATACCTGAGCAGAAATTTAGTGGGTCATTACAATTATTTGTAAAACAACAATACACTAAAAAAAATAGTTACAGTGGTAAAAACCATTTTATATTGATGGCGATTGATAAGCCTAAAAAAATTCCCAAAATTATGTATTTGTCAGTCATGAGAGTTTTTGTTTGAATTTAAAATCCAAACTTGAGGAGTTTTTTCAAAATACAGAAAAAAACCGCTACTCTTATTTTATTGAAGATTACATAAAAGCGATGATTAAAATGTCCAATACTCAAATCAATCATGATAAAAAAAGTTTTTTTAAACTGGTTACAGAGCATTACAATGAAATTGATGAAATTCAAACTAGAAAAAAGGATGTATTTGATGTCACGAAAAGTTATCTTACAGAAATAATAGAGGAATCAAACTACAAGGAAGATTTTTTTCAAAATGTTAAGATAAAAGAAATGATTCTATTTCTTGGAAATATAAAGGAAGTTTTTTATATTCAGATACTATTAAAAAAGTATTGAATGGCAGTCAAATTACGCTTGGAGTAGGTACCTTAGTTTATGGCGTATCTATATCTATTGTGATGTATGACAATCGTCGTAAAAAGTATTACTCAATAGAAGAAATTCAAGAAGCTTTAAAAGACATTAGATTTATTGCCTCTCATAAACAACATGAGCAAGATTTTGATGGTGAATTGATTGTTGAAAATTATTCGTATGAAGATTTTGATGCGAAAATGGTTGCTAATCGAATAGATTTCTATATTGATAAAATTCAGAATTTGAATCTTGAAAAGTGAAAATAGTGTTTTAAAAATTATTTAAGAAAAATAAATTCAATCAGAGTTTTGTTTGATAAAAAAGCCGTCCTGTAACTTTTACAGGACGCTTATTTATGTTTTGAACAACAAAAATCATTTATTTTATTTCAAACCCAACTACCCACAACGGTAAAACGTTTCTTGTGGCAAAGCACCGACTTTCAAAGCGTCGTCTTTGAGGCTGTAGTGGTAGGAATAGGCTTTGTAGATGCGCGATTCGTTTGGTTTGTTGTTGTCGGCGATGTATTCACGGCGGCTGGTGCCGCGGATGACCGAGTCGGAGTGTTCGCGAAAGCGAAGCGTGTCTAAATTGATGCGCACGGTGTGACCTTTGGCGCTGAAATGGTGGTGGACGATTTGCTCAGGCGAAATGTCAATTACATGCAGTTTTTTAGCATTATCAAAATTGGCATGGGCAAAACCATTTTGGCAAACAACATCGCGCTCGCTTGGACTGGCAATGTTCACCCATGTGTCTTGAAAGGTTGCGGGAATGGTGTTTTTGCTTTGGGCAAAAGCACTGTTGGCGCACAAAATCAAACTGGCACTCAAACCTAAAATCCATGCTTTCATGGGAAAATCCTTATCTTGTTTGGCAAGCAATCAGCCTTTTAGAAGCCATCATGACAAATAAGTTCTGAAACATAGAAGGCAAGCATCCTGAAATTTTGTGTTTGGATGGGCGCAGTGTATGTATTGCAATGGAATAAATATGCCTAATTGTCATATAATGCGGCGATTGTGTGAATTTGAAAACAAAACAAATACAACAGGAAATGGCAATGGGTAAGCGTTCGATAGTAACAAGTTGGTGGCTGATTTTGGCTTTGGGTTTGGGTGGATGTGATTACATCAGTGCGCTGCAAGGCAAAAAAGTATCGTGTTCCGATCCAACAGGTCAAACTTTGGTGCATGACATCATCAAAGAGCAAGCACAAAAACACTTGCAAGCCTATGTGGGCGACGATGGCAAACGCCGTTTTGATTTGGCCAATATTCGCGCGTCGGTGTCGCAATTGCAATACGCTTTGCAAAGCATTCGTACCAGCAAGGAAGACCCCAACAGCAGTAAGGTGTTTTGTGAGGCGGAATTGGCGTTGATGGTGCCAACGAAGGTTTTGGATGATGCGAACATGTCGCTAGAAGAAATGGGTGGCGTGGACAGCACGGTGGAAGAAACCTTGTTGCGTTATGGCTTTAAAAAGTCGGGCAATGCCGCGAACGTGTACCAAGCGACGGTTTTGTATTCGGTGCAACCAACGGATGATGGCAAACAAGTGTATGCGCAAGTGGACAATGCAGAAGATTTGGCCGAAGGCGTGAGCGATGTGTTGCATGCTTCGATGAGCAAATTGATGGTTTTGGAGGCTAAAAACAAAGAGCAAAAAGCGCAAGCTGAAGCCGAGGCCGAAGAAATACGCTTGCAACAAGAAGCGGATGCTGCGATACAAAAAGAAATTTTGGCCGAAGAAGCGCGTGTGCGTGGCATAGAGTTGGCGGAAGAGGCGGAGCAAAAAGCCCGTTTGAAACAAGTACAAGAAGAAAACAAATTGTACAAACAGCAATTGAATCGCATTTGGTCAGGTTTGGATGCGGATATTCAAGCCCAAATTGAAGGCGCACAAAAAGCTTGGGTAGATGAAAAAGCAGCGGCTTGTAAAAAAGAATCGCTCAGCACTTATGGCACTGAAACAGAATTGGAAATAGTGCGTTTGCAATGCGACAGCAAATGGGTACAAAAACGTGTTCGTGAATACCAAGCGGCTTTTTAATTGAAATATGTGGTTGGAGAAGCGTCCTGTAAATGTTTACAGGACGCTTTTTTATGACGCAAAGCCTGTTAATGCCGCAACGCCTGTCTCAGGATTCAGAACATCATAAGAAAATCCTGCTGCAATGAGGGTATTGGCAAGCTCTGTATGCCAATGGTCGGCATGAATCCATGCTTGGGCTTGATAGGCATTCCAATACAAAACGGGTAGATGTTGTTGTAAGGCATTTAAAAATGCTGCATCTGAGGATTGTAAAACCAGAAAATGGCGAGGCTCTAGTGGTATCAAACCGATGTGATAGCCTTTGCTGCGGCTAAAGCGCAGGTATTTGACTTTAGCTAGCGCATGGGCCACTGTTTTCATGGGTTTTAACGGGATTTTGATGGGTAATTTGAGGCTTGTATCGGCAGTGACACTGATGCGAAACAGTTTTAAATTCAAGGCTTGAATTTGGTCACGAATGGCTAAATCGGTCTGGCTCATGGTTAAGATAGGCTGCAAAACCCACAGTATAACAGCTTGATTTACATATTTTTAAATTCAATTGGGCGTGGTTTAATCTTTTGAATGGATTGTGTTTTTTGAAATGTCACTTTAATTAAGGTGTATGCCATGACAGATGGAGGTCTCAATGGTGTGTAGAGCAGCGGAAGCTTTGAACTTTTAAGGCAGCTATTTGACCAATGGTGTGACTTTTAACATTCTAAATGTATGCAGTGTGGGATAAGAGCTGGGTGGTAAGCTGCATCATAAATCCAATACAAGAGGTGAAACATGGACTTAAAAAAGATTTATCGAGAGCTAAAAGAGGTGAAAAGCAATCCTGCCGTGAGCATCTTTGTGCCAACTCACCGTACTTTTCCTGACAATGAAGCAGATTCTATTCAACTGAAAAATGCTTTGTCTGAAACCGAAAAACGTTTGTTAGAACATTATGAAAAACGCTTGGTGTGGGATGTGATGGGACACATCAATCAGAAGTTCGAAAACCATGATCACAATTACAATTTGGACACCTTGGCTATTTTTGCCACGCCAGACCAAGCTGAGGTATACAATTTCCCATTTCATGTTGTGCCACGGGTGATTTTTGATGACAATTTTGCTTTGCGCGATGTGATACGTGAAGATTTGCAATCGCAGCATTATTATTTGCTGACGGTGTCTTGGAGCGAAGCGAATTTGTACGAAGTGTTCAATGGTGCGGTAGTGAAAACCTTTACAGGCGAAGACAAGCTGCTAGATAACGTGAGTTTCCCAATTGCAAACACGCTGTTCAAAGAAAAAACTTCTGACGACCAAGCCAATAGCATTGCCAAAGAGAATTTATACCGTGAATATTTGAATCGTGTTGACAAGAGCATGCAAGAAATCCACAAATCTTTGGCTTTGCCTGTGTTTGTGGCAGGTGATGACAAGGCAGTGGCTTTTTATCAACAAGAAAGCGACAATTTGAGTATTGTAGCAGGGTCATTGACGCAAACTGAAAATGTGGAATGGGATGTGCGTTTATTGATTCAGGATTTACAGCCAGTTCTGGATGAATATCAGTTGAATCAAGAAAAAGCGGCGGTTGATTTGATTGGTCAAACCCGTGGTCAAAATTTGCTGATGGCAGATTTGGCGTCTATTTATCGCAGTGCCAAAGAAGGGCGTATTGATACGTTGTTTGTGCGCAAAGGTTATGTGGCACCTGCTCAAGTGGATGCAGAAACCTTAGATGTGGTGGTCAATTTGGCTGAAGGCGAAACGCCAACCACTGATGATGTGGTCGATGATTTGATTGATGCGGTGTTAAATACCAGCGGTAATATTGCCTTTATCCGACCTGAATTGTTTGATGAGGGTGAAAATGTTTTGGCAAAATTGCGTTATTAATACGATGTCAGAAGAACAGCCTTAGGGCTGTTTTTTATGTTGTCTTGGTACCTAAAGACAGATGCGAGGATGGCAATATGGATTGCGGTACAATGGCGCAAAATAAGGAGAAAATGATGCGCATTTTTGTATTGATGTGGATGGTTTTATTGAGCTTATTGCTCAATGGCTGTGCGATGGTGTCTTTAAAACAGCAGACCAATGCCGATTATATTGCCATCAAACGAGATGATGTATTGAGTAAAGGTGTGCTCAGTGAAGCTAGCATGACAACGGTTTCGGTGGTTGGATTGGCTCGTGCAGAATGTGAAAAAAAACTACCCGAATGTATTGAAAAAATTGCTGCTTTAGAAGAAACCGAAGCAGACATGCGTTTGGCTGCTTTGTCTGAATTGTGGTTGTTGCAAGCCAAAAGTTTAGAGAAAAACAAACAGCCATTTGAAACCATACAAGATGCTTTGTTAGAAAGTGCTCGTTATGCGTATGCGTATTTGTTTTTTGGTAGCCGTGACCCCAAACAACGAGTGTTAGAGTCACGCCAAACGCAAATTGTGGAATATTATAATTATGCCATACAACAATTTGTGGGCAATAATGCCAAGCGGTATGCGGTGGAAGATTGGCGCGAACTGGCGGAAACAGGGCAAATGCAATTGGGTAAATGGCGTTTGCAAAGCGATATGAGCCAATTGAATTTGCCAGATGGCATGGCTTGGCCAAAAGACATTGTTATTGCCTCCAATCTAAAATTTGCAGGTTTGCGCAATGTGTATCAGCGTGATGGCTTTGGTGCAGAATTGGTCGCGATTTTAGACGATGAGCCGTTACTGCAAACAGACCAACCTTTTAGCGAAACCAATACAGCACCTGCCACATTGATTGTGCATTTTCAAGGTCAGAATTTAGATGAAGTTTTACAAACTCATGATTTAAACATTCAATCTTTTGATCCTTTTACTTATGACAGCATCACCATTAATCATAAAAAAGTGCCATTGGCTGCCAATTTTACTGCGCCTTATGGGGTGTGGTTGGCTGAGTCTGGTTTTGCTAAGCAAGCGATTAAAACCTTATTGGGGCGAGATGGTGGTATTGAAAAGCCACATGTGTTTTTGATGCAGCCGTATGATCCGAACAAGCGTATTTTATTGATGGTGCATGGCTTGGCCAGCAGTCCTGAGGCTTGGGTGAATATGGCCAATGAGATTTTAGGCGATGTGAAGCTGCGCCAAACTTATCAAATTTGGCAAGTATATTATCCGACCAATATGCCGATTGTTTTGAATCATGTGGCGATACGCCATATTGTGAATGAAACGATGCAACATTTTGATCCACAGGGAAAAAACATTGCTTCACAGAATATGGTGCTAGTAGGGCATAGCATGGGCGGTGTCATTGGACGCATGATGATTGCCAATGATGGTGGTGCTTTGGATGAGTGGTTTAAAGAAGCTTTGGGTGTAGATAAGATTCCACCACGCATATTGCCTTTGGTACGCTTTGAGCCGATGCCACAAATTGGTCGAGTGGTTTTTATCGCGGCACCGCATCAAGGGACGCAAATGGCTGGCGGCAAAGTGGGGCGGTTGATTGGCAGCGTGGTGCGTCTGCCATTTAGAACATTGCAAACGCTAGAACAAAGTTTGGCCGATGCATTTTCCAACAATCGACGAGATTTATTGCGTTTGCAAAAAGATGGGATTTTTGTGCCCAATAGCATTGATAATTTGGATGAAAAAAACCGTTTTGTCATAGCCAATCGCAATATTCGGATTTCAGAGACCATTCCTTACTATTCTATTATTGCCCAACGTAAGCCTAACGTGCCTTTAGAACAAAGCAATGATGGGGTAGTGCCTTATTTGAGTGCCCATTTGGCGCATGCACAATCTGAAAAAGTGATAGTAGCGGCAGATCACAGCGTTCAAGAGCATCCGCAAGCCATTTTAGAAATCAGGCGAATTTTGAATGAGGACATGAAAACATTGAGCCGTTAATGTGATATCAAGCACCAGATAAGATACAAGCGTCCTGTAAGGTTTACAGGTCGCTTGATGTATGTGTGATGGTCTTGTGTGAGGATTTTGAGCTTGGTTTTTTGTGCGTAAATATTTTGACAAAACAAACTGCTTTATTTATGCTGTGTCTTGAATCATCCAGATTTGGTGCTATGCACCATGCCAACCTACCAACTCGGGCAAGGTGGACGTAAAGATGAGGTTGAGTGAATCAACAACAAAGCGAGTTTGTTAATGATACTGTGGCCTTCCTCTTTTGATGGAAGGTTTTTTTTTGGTGATTTATCTTAACTTGCGACCAATCAAACGCTAAATCAAGAAAGAAAATACGATGAATACTTATTGTAATATTGCGGCTTTAAATTGTGACATTGTTTTCAAAACCATTGAACATTCACACGTTGTGGGGGTGTGGTGGGTCAATCCTGTGCAATGCTCACAAATATTACACCTTGGGCAATACCATGTGCAAGAAGATGCGTGGTGTGATGGTTTGAGCGGTGGCATACATGGTTTAAGCGATGAGGCTTGTTTGAAATTACGCCCTGCGGTGCGTCTGAATGTGTCTGATTTGATTGAGATTCGAGCACAAGCCCAAGTGTTGTTTGGTCAGCGCAAAGCGATGGCGGCATAATATCCCAACACAAAAGCCCAAAGTATCGAGGTACTTTGGGCTGTATATTGATATCAGTGTGCTGATTATTGGCGGGTTAGTTTGGCATCTTCAGATGCATCATGATTCAAAATATGTTGAATCACTTCTTTGAATGCATCAATGGATTGGGCTCCTGCCACCGCCAAACGGCCATCAAAACCAAAAAATGGCACGCCTGTGATGTTTAATTCTTGTCCTGATGCTTCATCTACTCGCACTGCCGTAGCAAATGCTTGGCTTTGTAATGCTTTTTGCGTGGCAGTATGGTTTAAGCCCGCTTCAGTAGCCAAATCAGCTAGAACATCGATATGATTGATATTCAAACCACGATTGAATACCGCATCAAATAAAAGTTGGTTTATAGCGTGACCTTGCTCACTACCAATGCTGTTGGCGTATTGCTGTAATTGGTGAGCCAAGAAAGTATTGCCATAATAGGCTTGTTCAAAATCCATTTTCAGGCCGCAGCTTTCGCCAATCTTTGCCAACTGTCCACATTTTTCAGCCGCTTGTTCGGCGCTGACTTGGAATTTTTGTTGTAACACATCGTAATGATGGCTAGGACCATCGATAGGATAGGTTGGGTCTAATTCAAAACTGCGCCAAACAAATTCGGCTTCTACTTGCAGTTCAGTTAAGGCTTGCAATAAATTGGCTTTGCCGATATAGCAAAACGGGCAGACATAATCTGACCAAATTTCAATTTTCATCATGGTTCATTGCTTTAGTGACATCATCAAGACTCAAACATACCACAACACGCTTTAATACGCAGTTATTGTATTTAAATCAAATTTGGACATTTGTTTGATTCTGTTCAGTAGTCACAAACGGGAGTATCATGATTTTGCTAACCAATGTCATAAATGGATTACATTAAGCGCAGCAGTCAATGAAATATATAAAAATAATATGAATTGGATCAATTATCTACAAAGAGGGTTGAAAATGACGAAGCAATATCTGCATGATCTCAATCAACGTGGTATGACGGCATATATTACCCATGGTAAGTGTTTGGAACACAATATGGGTGAGGGCCATCCTGAAGGACCTGAGCGTTTGGCTGCCATTAAAGACCGTTTGATGGCTTCGCAAATTTTCGACTTTTTGCATGAAATTGAAGCACCCGAAGTCAGTGATATTCAATTATCACGTGTGCATACACCGCGTTATTTGTCTTATTTGGAATCGGTACAGCCGCATGTGGGCACGTTTCGTGTCGACACCGATACGGCGATGAACAGTGCGACTTTGAATGCTGCCAGACACAGTGCAGGAGCGGTGATTAAGGCGGTTGATATGGTCATGAAAAAGCAAGCACCGAATGCATTTTGTGCCATTCGTCCGCCAGGACACCATGCTTGCAGCGACAAAGCCATGGGTTTTTGTTTTTTCAATAATGTGGCTGTTGGGGCGATGCATGCCATTGCTGAGCATGGTTTGGAGCGGGTGGCGATTTTGGATTTCGATGTGCATCATGGTAATGGCACAGAAGAGATTTTCAAAGACGATGAACGGGTCATGTTGCTGTCTTTATTCCAACATCCATTTTTCCCGTATAGCGGCGACAAAGCCTTGGGCAGTAATCCCAATATTGTCAACACACCTTTAAAATCAGGCACGCATGGGCAAGAGGTGCGTGAAGTGGTCGCAGATTTGTGGCAATACAAATTGGAGGAGTTTCAGCCGCAAATGGTGTTTATCAGTGCAGGATTCGATGGGCATTTGGAAGACGATATGGGCAATTTTGGCTTGGTTGAAGCGGATTACAAATGGATCACTGAGCGCATTGTGAAGTGGTCAAAAAAATGGTGCGATGGGCGTATTGTGTCGGTTTTAGAAGGTGGTTATGATTTGTCCTCGTTGGCGCGCAGCGTGGCGGTACATGTCAAAGTTTTGGCAGATGCTTAAAAATTGATTGCTTAATATCCAGATATAAAAAGCGTCCTGTAAAGATTACAGGACGCTTTTTAATCATTTTAAACTTGGTTTAAGAGTTCAAAGCCTCTGCCAAATCAGCATCGTTCATCAAATTCAATGCTGCCAATGGGTCGTGGTTTTCGTCCACACCATCGATGGGTTTTTGGTCGCCATGCAATTTGATGGTCAAGCGCAAATCGTTGACCGAGTCGGCATTGCGCAAAGCCTCTTCGTATGAAATTTTGTCTTGCATATACAAATCAAACAAAGCTTGGTCAAAGGTTTGCATGCCCAATTCGCGCGATTTTTTCATGATTTCTTTGATTTCACCGGTTTCACCTTTGAAAATCAATTCAGAAATCAATGGACTATTGAGCATGATTTCAATTGCAGCTGCACGTCCTTTACCGCCTTTGCGTGGAATCAAACGTTGTGAAACCATGCCACGCAAATTCAAAGACAAGTCCATCAGCAATTGTTGGTGGCGTTCTTCTGGGAAGAAGTTAATGATGCGGTCAATCGCTTGGTTGGCGCTGTTGGCATGCAACGTGGCCAAACACAAGTGACCCGTTTCGGCAAACGCCATCGCGTGTTCCATCGTTTCCGCATCGCGAATCTCACCCATCAAAATCACATCAGGCGCTTGGCGCAAGGTGTTTTTCAAAGCAATTTCCCAATTGTCGGTATCAATGCCCACTTCACGCTGCATCACCACGCAGTTTTTGTGTGGATGTACAAATTCCACAGGGTCTTCGATGGTGATGATGTGACCGTGTGAGTTTTCATTGCGATAGTCTACCATCGCCGCGAGCGTGGTGGATTTGCCCGAGCCTGTGCCGCCCACCAAAATACACAAACCACGTTTGGCCATTACCACATCTTTTAAAATTTCAGGCACACCCAAACCATCAATGGTCGGCAATTCGGTTGGAATCACACGCAATACCATCCCTGCCGAACCTTGTTGTACAAAAGCATTGACACGAAAACGACCAATGCCATTGGGAGAAATGGCAAAATTACATTCTTTGGTGGTTTCAAATTCCTTGATTTGATTTTCCGTCATGATGGATTGAACCAATGCCAAAGTATGCGTCGCTGTTAAATTTTGCGGACCCATTTTGGTCATTTTGCCATCAATTTTCATAGCAGGAGGGTAGTTCACCGTAATGAATAAGTCACTGCTTTTTTTGGATAACATGAGTTTGAGCAATTCACAAACATATTGATAGGCTTGCTTGCGATCCATAGGTGGGATTTCCTTTACATTGATACAGCATTATTCCAGTAATACAAGTTTTATTTTGATATTTCGGATGGGATATTACTGGCAATTTTGGAAGTTTTAAATGAGTGGGAGTGATTTTTTATGAAAAACATATGGCGCTGATCGCTACCATTAATTAATTTGTCATTAATTAAAGTATTTTTAATATTGGATTTGTTTAATTTTGATTAAAAATCAATGCTTTAAATTCAAATAAAGCATGATGTTAAGTTGAATGGAAAAAAGAACAAATACCAATATTTGTTGCGGTATTTGTTCTTTTTTTAAACCGATGTGATCGATTAATGCATGTGCCAACCATGGCTGGCAATAAACGATTGCCCTGTTAAGGCTGAAGTAGGAAAGGCGGCTAAAAACAATGCCAATTGGGCGATGTCATCGGTGGTGGTGAATTCGCCATCTACGGTTTGACCGAGCATGACATTTTTAACCACTTCTTCTTCGCTGATACCACGTTCAAGCGCTTGTTCGGGAATTTGTTTTTCCACCAACGGTGTCTTAACAAAGCCCGGACACACCACATACGAACGCACATTGTGTGGTGCACCTTCTTTGGCCAAAGTCCGCGCCAAACCCAATAAACCATGTTTGGCGGTAACATAAGGCGCTTTTAAGGGCGATGCCAAATGCGAATGCACCGAACCCATGTAAATGACTGTGCTAGGTTCTGTTTGTTGGTGCATGTGTTTTAAGGCCGCTTGCGTGGTCAAAAATGCACCGCCTAAATGAATATTCAGCATTTTTTGCCATTGCGAATAAGGCATGTTGGCAATCGAATCGATGATTTGGATGCCTGCGTTGGATACCAAGATATCATAGCGACCAAATGCGTCGACCAATTTTTGTGTACCCGCTATCACTGCTTCTTCATTGGTGACATCCATTTCAATGGCAATGGCTTTGCCGCCTGCTGCGTTGATGGCATCGGCGGTGGCTTGTGCGCCAGCCAAATTCAAATCGGCAATGCCAACGGCTGCACCTGCTTGTGCAAAAGTTTCGGCAATGTCACGCCCAAGACCGCTTGCAGCACCTGTGACCAATGCTACTTGCCCTTGTAATTGAGTGCTTAATTGTGTTGGCATAAAGCTTCCTTTTTCAATATGTGAATGACAGTGCTTTGAGTATCAAACTGGCAATTGAGCGTCCTGTAAAGCTTACAGGACGCTTGATGGCTTGAATTTAAACTAAAACAGGGACGGCAGTAGCATTTTGTAAGTCTTCCAAACTCACGCCTTCTGCCAACTCTACCAATTTCACACCTTCAGTGGTAATGTCTAACACACCCAAATCGGTGATGATGCGGTTGACCACGCCTTTGCCGGTTAAAGGCAAAGTGCAACTTGGCAAGATTTTGGATTCGCCTTTTTTGGTGCAATGCTCCATCAACACAATCACGCGTTGTACGCCGCCTACCAAATCCATCGCACCGCCCATGCCTTTGACCATTTTCCCCGGTATCATCCAGTTGGCCAAATCGCCATTGCCCGCGACTTCCATCGCGCCCAAAATCGCCAAATTCACCGCACCACCGCGTATCATCGCAAACGATTCTGAGCTTGAAAAAAAGCTTGCGCCTTGGCGTGCGGTCACGGTTTGTTTGCCTGCATTGATTAAGTCGGGGTCTATGGTGTCTTCGGTAGGAAATTCGCCAATGCCCAGTAAGCCGTTTTCAGATTGCAACCACACATCCACGCCTTCGGGAATGTGATTGGCGACCAAAGTCGGCAAGCCTATGCCCAAATTCACATAAAAGCCGTCCTGTAATTCTTGTGCAGCGCGAGCTGCCATTTGATCGTGTGTCCAAGCCATTGTGTATCCTTTCTTAAGCGTCACGCAAAGTGCGTTTTTCGATGCGTTTTTCAGGGTGGGCATTCACCACAATGCGTTGTACGTAAATGCCGGGCAAGTGAATGTGGTTGGGGTCTAATTCGCCAATTTCCACAATTTCTTCCACTTCCACAATGGTAATGCGTCCGCTCATGGCACATTCTGGGTTGAAATTTCGTGCCGTTTTATTGAAAATCAAGTTGCCCGCTTTATCGGCTTTTTGTGCTTTGACCAAAGCCACATCCGCGGTTAAGGTTTCTTCTAAAATGTATTCTTGACCGTTGAATATTTTAACGTCTTTGCCTTTGGCAATTTGTGTGCCTACGCCTGTTTTGGTGAAAAAGGCAGGGATACCAGCGCCGCCTGAGCGCAATTTTTCCGCCAAAGTGCCTTGTGGCGTCAATTCTACTTCCAATTCGCCTGCCAAATATTGGCGTTCAAATTCCTTGTTTTCACCGACATAAGAAGCAATCATTTTTTTAATTTGGCGGGTTTCCAACAGCAAACCCAAGCCAAAACCATCGACACCTGCGTTGTTGCTGATGCAAGTTAAATCGGTTTTGCCACTGTCACGCACTGCCACAATCAGACTTTCAGGAATGCCGCACAAACCAAAACCACCCACAGCCACAGTCTGACCGTCGGCAATGACATCAGCCAAAGCAGTGGCTGCATCAGGATAAAGCTTATTCATTCAGACTCCTCAATTTCTTTGATTTTCTTTGTAGGTATGAATTACGCAAAGTATTTTGCCAACTTTACTAGATGGAAACCTTAACACCGAATCAACAACATGGAAACCGTCTTATACAATTTCGATACATATTGTATCAAAATAAAAAGCCACTCTTGCGAATGGCTCAGTCGGTTGCTGTTTAAAAGCAGATGGATTAACGCTCGCTGACATGGCTCACAGCAGGCTCTGCTTGTGGCACAGGTACAGTGCTGTTTTTATCAGCCACTTGGCGGCGAGTGTGTTGTAAGGCTTGAAAGTTTTGCATTCTGCGACGGTGTTGCATGATCTCTATCCTTTTCTTATTTATTATCATTAATGGTTCAGATGCGTGGCATCTTAACCGTCATTGATGACAAAATCGTGACCAAATCAGTCTATAAAATCAATTGTCTGTCATCAACAGTTGGTTGCGCAGCTGTCTTGCTGCATCAATCAACTCTGTTGCTACCATACCAATAGGTCCAATCTGTTGTAAAGACAAAATTTCAGCTGCAACGCCATGTAACCACACAGCTGCGCAAGCCGCTTGAGCGCAATCCATGCCTTGAGCAAGCAAACTGACCATCATGCCAGCCAAAACATCACCACTGCCTGCCGTTGCCAAACCTGCATGACCACTTTCATTTAAATAGTATTGAGTATCAGTGATTTGTACCAAAGTTTGATAGCCTTTTAAGACGCTGATACAGTGGTATTGCTGATATAAATTTAAAGCAGCGAGCGTCCGCTGTGCTTGAATCTCAGCGGTTTGCTGTTGCAACAATCTTGCTGCTTCTGTGGGGTGAGGGGTGATGATGTGGTTTGAGTTTAATAAAGTGTGAAATTTTGTATACTTCGCCAATAAATTTAACGCATCCGCATCCCAAACAATGGGTTTGTGTAATTGATGTTCAGACAATGTTTGTAAAATATGGCAAGCATTGTTATCTGTACCCATTCCGCATCCTATAAGCCATGCGTTAATGTCTTGTTGTTGCAACAATTGTTGGGCAGTGTACAACATAATTTCAGGCTGGCTTTCCAAAACAGGCATGGGCAAGCTGTTTTGCACAAAGCCAATTTTGACTTTGCCTGCACCCAATTTCAGGGCGGCTTTGGCAGCCATAATGACCGAACCACTCATACCAACATTGCCGCCAATGATGCCAACTGTACCATGAGTGCCTTTGTGGCTGTCTTTTGCACGAGGTTTGAGCACATCAGGAAAATGTTGCTGCGCAAAACTGCGGTAAATATGCCAAGGAATGTTCATAAATGAAGCGTCCTGTAAATCAATGAGCTATAAAAAAAGCAGCCCGTAGGCTGCTTGCAAGCATACACTTTATTTTTTCAGTTGGGCATGTAAGTCTTGTGCCCATTGGTAAGCTTGATTAGCGTCCTGTGCCAATGTGGTGAAATGGCCCATTTTACGACCTTTACGAGCCGATTTTTTGCCATACAAATGCAAATGGCTGGCTGCGTGTTGTTGCAATGGCAACCAATTGGGTTCAGAACCATCTTCGCCCCACACATCACCCAAAATATTTGCCATAGTGCAAGGCGATAACAACGATGTGTCGCCAGGATTCAGGCCGCACATCAAACGCACTTGTTGTTGAAATTGATCGGTCACACAGGCATTGATGGTATGGTGTCCTGAATTGTGCGGACGAGGGGCGATTTCATTGACCACCAATTGTGCATCATCGCCCACCACAAACATTTCTACCGCCAATACGCCTACATAATTTAATTCATCTGCCAAGCGTTTGGCCATGTCTTTGGCTTGTTGTTGCAAAGATTCAGGCAAGCGTGCAGGCACAATCGAATATGCCAAAATGCCATCAATGTGTTCGTTTTCAGCAGGATCAAAACACATGCTGGTGTCGTTATTCAAACGACACACAATCACCGAAATTTCGCTACGCAAATCCACCATTTTCTCAAGTACACACGCCACGCCTTGGTGTTGTTTGAAAGCGGCCACCAATTCAGACAAGGTTTTGACACGAATTTGACCTTTGCCATCGTAGCCTAAAGTCGCTGTTTTCAAAATACCTGGTAAAAATGCTTCCGATGCATCGGAAATATCAGATTCTTGTTCTATCACTTGGTAAGGTGCAGTTTGCAAACCTGCTTTGGCAATCCATGCTTTTTCCAAAATGCGGTTTTGTGCAATCGCCACACAATCGCCACTAGGAGAGACGGTGGTGTGTTGCGCCAAAGAACGCATCGCATCGGCATTAACGTTTTCAAACTCGGTGGTCACCGCTGCGCATTGTGCCAATTGTGCCAAAGCAATGTCATCGGTGAAAGCAGCGCACAAATGTTCGTCGGCAAATTCAGCCGCAGGTGCCAATGGATCGGGATCGAGTACCACCACTTGGTAGCCCATGGTTTTGGCTGCTACGGTGAACATGCGACCTAATTGGCCGCCGCCTAAAATGCCCAAACGAGCAGGAGGTAAGATGGGGGTAGAAATGTGCATGGTGTCGTTTACTTATTCAATTTGAAAATGCAGATAGGGTTTACAGGACGCTGATGACACCGCAACGCTGAGAGTGGTCAGGTGTACAAGCGTCCTGTAAGGTCTTACAAGTCAACAGCAGGTAAATCCATGGCCAAAACCGTGTCGGTTTGTTTTTGACGGAAGTCTGCTAATTTTTGAGCCAATTCAGGGTTTTCATTGGCAAGCAAAGAAATGGCAAACAAAGCGGCGTTCGCAGCACCCGCTTCACCAATGGCAAAAGTTGCTACAGGTACGCCTTTGGGCATTTGGACAATCGACAACAAAGAATCTTCACCACGCAAATATTTACTTGGTACAGGCACACCCAAAACAGGCAAAGTGGTTTTAGCCGCAACCATGCCAGGCAAATGCGCCGCACCACCTGCGCCTGCAATGATGGTTTTCAAACCACGTTCGCGCGCTTGTTCGGCATATTCAAACATCAAATCAGGGGTACGATGCGCTGACACGACTTTGCATTCAAAAGCCACACCAAATTCTTGTAAGAAGGCGGCGGCATATTGCATGACGTTCCAGTCACTGTTGCTGCCCATAATAATGCCCACTTGTACCATTAGAGTTTTCCTTAACTTATCGTAATTGCTGCGCAGCCATACGAGCGGCGGCGCTGTGAGGATAAAGCACACGCACACGTTTCCATGTTTCACGGGCGATGTCTTTTTGCTGCATATCGTATTGGCATTGACCAACACTGTAAAGCGCTTCCGCTGCCCGAATGTGGGTAGGGAAACGTTGTTGAAATTGGCGTCCGATGGTGATGGTGGACTCACATTGTTTGAGTTGTTTGTGCGACAGCATCAACAAATACATGCCGTTAATGGCATCAGTTGAGCCACTGCCACCACTGTTGTATGGCTTGAGAGTTTGTATGGCTTGGGCGTATTGTTTTTTTTGATATTGTGCATATGCACGAGAATAAGTGGCATCGTGCGGCAAGTCGTTGTGTGTTTCGATGTCAACGGTTTTGACATGAATGCGTTGATTTTTAGCAACGTGCTCCATGTTTTGATTCAAAGCCACTTGTTGGCGTTGCAAAGCACGCATTTGTTCTTGCATTAAAAACAGATTTTGCTCTAGCAATTTCACATGCTCTTGCAAAATTTCCACTTCATCAATGTCATCCATATCATCGTGATGTGCTGGTGCTACGGGAGTCGATGCAGATGCAGTGGGCAAAGGGGGCGTATGTGTGGAAGTGTTGAACGATGAAGGCGCCGTCATTTGGCTACACGCGTTGATGCTCATCATGGTTGCCAAAATCACACTCAAACGCCTTATCATGATGTCAACCTTGTGGATGTTTAATCAGTAAAGTCATGCCATCGCCAACAGGCAAGGTAATGGCCATGTAACGAGGATCTTGCGGCATATTGCGATTGAATTGCTGCAAAATCGCGACGCTCGGTGGACTGTGTTCATCAGCGTCCTGTAACACACGACCGCCTAGTAAAACATTGTCTATGGCAATGATGCCGCCATCTCGAACCAGTTGCAAACACAAGTCTACATATTCAGGTGTGGGCGCTTTGTCGGCATCAATGAATGCCATGTCAAACGTGCCTGCCATGCCTTCGTCTAGCAACTCTTCTAAACTGAATAAGGCAGGCTGTAAACGCAATTGAATTTTATCGCTGACACCTGCTTCTTGCCATGCTTCTTGTGCCAAAGCGGTGAAGCTGGCATTCAAATCACAGGCAACAATGCGGCCATCTTCAGGCAAAGCCAAAGCCATCGCAGTGCTGCTATAGCCTGTGAACACGCCCAATTCTAAATAACATTTCACGCCTGTGAGCTTGGCTAACCATACCAATACCAATAATTGCGCTTGCTCAGGTGCCAAACTCATTTTGCCCAAGCGATGACCTTCGTTGCGCTCACGCAAGCGTTTTAAAATGTTCGGTTCGCTAGGACCAATAGCATGTAAATATTGCGCCAATTCAGGAGCAATACTCCAAGAAGCCACTGTCACAACAATTACTCAGCGCTAGGTTGGTAAGTGTAAGCTGGCTTTGGCAATTCAGCGGCTTCGAAGTCGGCTTGTTCTTCGTTTTTCAAAGTCACGTCCCACAATTTGGCACGATTGGTCAGGCGCTCAGCGGCCACATCTGGATTTTGCTCCAAGTATTCATTCATGAATTTGGTGAAATCTGATTGGTAATTGTACATAGTTGGCTCTGTCTTATCATGCTCAAGCTATGGCTTGAGCCAGCAAAAAATAAAGGCGTATTATAACCAAACTTCAGGCCACTAGGTAGCAGCTTGCAGCATAAATTGGCGTGGTTCGCATGAAAACCGAGCAATTGACGTATAATGAGCCCACTATATTTACTGTGATGCTGTTTGCCAGCATCGATACACATGAATTCAAAAAAGAAGTTATCCCCTTTGTTGACCACTGATTTACCATCGTTACCTGTCCATATTTGGGATGGTAATGAGTTTGGTTTGAGCTTGTCGCGCCTAAGCCATGCAGCGCAAAAAGTGGTCAAACAATTACATCAATCTGGCTATGATGCCATGGTGGTCGGCGGCGGTGTACGTGATTTATTGGTGGGTCAATCGCCTAAAGATTTTGATATCGCTACCAATGCCACGCCAGAAGAAGTCAAGGCAGTGTTCAAACGCAGCCGCATTATTGGTCGCCGTTTTCGCATTGTGCATGTGATGATGGGTGCTGAAACCATCGAAGTGACTACTTATCGTGGTGGCGATCAGATGCAGCAAAATGAGCAAGGTCGCATCATGCGTGACAACACGTTTGGCTCGCAAGCTGAAGACGCTTTGCGTCGTGATTTTACATGCAATGCTTTGTATTACGATGCCATCGCCAATCAGGTTATTGATTATCATCATGGTATGGCGGACATTCAAAAACGCCGCTTGGTGATGATAGGCGAGCCTAAGCAGCGTTTTCGCGAAGACCCTGTGCGAGTGTTGCGTGCTTTGCGTTTGTCGACCAAATTAGGCTTTGAATTGGATGATGCCATCGCCAACGTGATGGCAGAGTGTGCGCCGTGGCTTGCCGCTGAACCGCCTGCACGTTTGGTCGATGAGTTGATCAAATTGTTATTGTCTGGTCATGCTTTGGCGTGTTTGCAAAATGTTCGCCGTTTTGGCATACAAGCGAATGTGCATCCGTTTTTACAAGTATTGATGACACAAGACTTGAACGAGCCTTTTATTCAGTTGGCTTTGAAAAATACCGACTTGCGTATCAAACAAGGCAAACATGTGTCGGTAGGTTTTTTATTGGCAGCATTGTTGTGGCCTAAAGTGCGAGACCAGTGGCAATTTTTTATAGCAAGCGGCCTGAAAAAATCTATGGCTTTGAGTGCGGCTGTGGAATCGGTGCGAGAAGAACTCGATGGTAGTCGCTGGGGTTTGCCACATCGTATGACGGCTATGTGCCGTGAGATTTGGCAATTGCAATCGCAATTTGACAATCAAAAAGGTCAGCGTCCTTATCGCTTGATTGCACAACCACGTTTCAGAGCGGCGTACGACTTTTTGTTGTTGCGCTATGAGGTAGGAGAAGCTGATACTGAGGCGGCGCTGTGGTGGCAGCGTTTCCAAGAAGTATCGACTCATGAACGTGAGGCCATGGTGGGTACTGCGGCGCGCCCTTATTCCGAAGCGGTAGAAGCAGTGGTTATAGAACAACCTAAAAAACGCCGCCGTCGCCGTCGTCCGAAAAACACTTCTATGATTCATGAAAATTAAACTATGTTGAAATATACTGCTTTGATTGCTTTGGGCAGCAATTTGTCTGAGCCTGTTGCTCAAGTGCAACGAGCCATTGATTGCTTGAAAAAGCATAATGCAATTGACATTATTGCGTCCTCTCGTTTATACCGTACAGCGCCTGTAGGTTATTTAGATCAGCCTGACTTTATTAATGCTGCAGTGCAAATAGAAACCACGCTTGAACCCATGTTATTGTTACAACTTCTGAATCAAGTTGAAGCAGATTTTGGACGTGAGCGGACATTTCAAAATGCGCCACGTACTTTGGATTTAGATATCATTGATTACGCAGGTCAAATTTGGAATACAGAGCGTTTGACTTTACCGCATCCTCGCGCGCATGAGCGTGGTTTTGTATTGATGCCTTTACATGACATTGTGCCAAATGTTTATTTAGGTGAAAAAGGCAGTGTTGCGGATTTATTGGCGCAAGTAGATGTCAGTGACATTGAGTGTTTGCACGATGTAATGTGAAGTAAATACAATAACTTGGATAGAAACGGGAGTTGAGTGATGGATTACCGCTATTTGGTCGTAGAAGGTTCAATTGGAAGTGGTAAAACGGCTTTGAGTCGTAAATTGGCCGAGCGTTTTGAGTGCGAGCTGCTGAGTGAGGCCCCAGAGCAAAACCCGTTTTTGACCAAGTTTTACTTGAATGCGACGAATCATGGTTTGGCTACACAATTGCATTTTTTGATGGAGCGAGCTGCGGCGGCGACCATGGTTTTAGAAGAAGATCGCCAACAACAACGGGTTGTCAGTGATTTTTTATTGGAAAAAGATCAAATATTTGTGCCGATTGTCTTGCAAGATGATGAGGCGACCTTATATTGGCAAGTCAAACAGCAAGTTTTGCCTGAATATCCGGTACCGGATTTGGTCATTTACTTGCAAGGCAAGCAAGATGCGAATAAACATTCGGGTAGTACTGCACAATCAGCGCATTATAAATTATTCCCGAATGGTTATATGAAACAAGTGGATGAGGAATACAGCCATTTTTTCCATTTGTACACTCATGCACCTTTGTTGATTGCCAATACCGATGAATTGGATTTCATTCACAATGAAGACCATTTTCAAATGTTGCTCGATACCATGCACAATATGCGTGGTTCACGTCATTATTTGAATTTGAATGAAACCACCACGTATTAAAAAATATAAAGAGTCACGATGATTACTGTAAGTACTTTATTAAAAATGAAACAAGCTGGTGAAAAAATCACCATGTTAACTTGTTATGAAGCCAGTTTTGCCCGCTTGATGAGTGATACTGGTGTGGATATGTTACTCGTGGGCGATTCTTTAGGCATGACGGTACAAGGTCATGATTCTACTTTGCCAGTTTCTTTAGCAGATATGGTTTATCACACCAAAGCGGTGGCACGCGGTAATCAAAATGCGATGATTGTGACGGATTTGTCGTTTGGCTCTTATCAGCAAAGCAAAGAGCAAGCATTTGCAGCCGCTTCTGAATTGATGGCGGCAGGTGCGCATATGGTCAAATTAGAAGGTGGTGCTTGGATGGCTGAAACCACTGAATTTTTGCAAATGCGTGGCATTCCTGTGTGTGCACACATTGGTTTGACGCCACAGTCTGTGCATGCGTTTGGCGGTTACAAAGTACAAGGTAAAGGCGATGTGGCTGCCAATGCTTTGAAAGCCGATGCCCAAGCCCATGCGGATGCAGGTGCTGCTTTGGTATTGATGGAATGCGTACCAGCGGCTTTGGCTGCTGAAGTGACTGCTTCTTTGGCTTGCCCGACCATCGGTATTGGTGCTGGCGTCGATTGTGATGGTCAAGTATTGGTGATGCACGATATGTTGGGTGTGTATCCTGGCAAAACAGCACGTTTTGTGCGCAACTTCATGCAAGGGCAAAACAGCATTCAAGCTGCAGTCAAAGCTTATGTGGATGCGGTCAAAAAATCTGAATTCCCTGCTGCAGAGCATCAATTTAGCGAGTAAGATAAAGTTTATCTGAGCAAAATCAGGCTACCAATGAATCATTGGTGGCCTTTGTCTTTCATAAAAATAGGAAATCGTGATGCAAATTATCACAAGCATTCAGGATTTGCGCGCTTGGCGCAAAGCAGCGGGCGTGGTGGCGTTTGTGCCAACCATGGGCAATTTACATGATGGTCATTTGGCTTTGGTAGCCGAAGCGAAAAAACATGCTGAAAAAGTCGTAGTCAGTATTTTCGTGAACCGTTTGCAGTTTGGTCAAGGCGAAGACTTCATGTCTTATCCGCGTACTTTGGATGCTGATGCTGAAAAATTACAGGCCGCAGGTGTCGATGTTTTGTTTTCGCCAAATGAAACAGAGTTGTATCCACATGTGAGCCAACACTATAATGTCGAGCCACCAAATATTCAAAATGAATTATGTGGTGTGTTCCGACCGGGTCATTTCCGTGGTGTGGCAACAGTGGTAACCAAATTATTCAATATTGTCAAACCTGATGTCGCTTGTTTTGGCAAAAAAGATTACCAGCAATTGGCGGTGATTCGAGGCTTTGTTGAAGACTTGAATATGGACATTAAAATTGTTGGCGTGGATACAGGTCGTGCGGCGGATGGTTTGGCTTTGTCCAGTCGCAATGGGTATTTGAGTGAAGCCGAACGCGCACAAGCGCCACAGTTGTATCAAGCTTTGACACAAATGGCTGCCCAAATTCGTTCAGGTCGCCAAGACTATGCCAAACTGGAGCAACAAGCAGTCAAAACTTTGACGGAACAAGCTTGGGTTGTGGATTACGTGGAAGTACGCAATACGCATGATTTACAGGTCGCTCATGCGGGCGATGCTCACGTGGTGATTGTGGCAGCGGCTCGTTTAGGCAACACGCGTTTGATTGATAATTTAGAAATACATTTAGAAGGGTAAGTGATGAATTGCAAGCAATGGATGGTAGCGGCGGTAGTGTCGGCAATGGCTATGCCTGCATGGGCGGTGACAGAAACCAATTTGGTTGGAAGTTGGGCAATGCCCGTGCCAAACAATGCTCAATGTTCTGAATATTATCGTTTTGAAGCCGATGGAAATTTGCAAATTAACAGCGCTTTAGAGCGTATCAGCGCGCGCTATGAAGTGAAAAATACAGCGGGATTGCCGCAAATGAATGTGGTGTTTGTAGAAGACAATGGCATGGTAGATTGTTTTGGAAACGGTGCTAACCAATCAGGTCAAAGTACCACCCATTTTTTAAAATGGGAAAACGCCAATCATGTGCGTTATTGCTCTGATGCATTGGGTCAAAACTGTCCTGTGAGTTTGTACCGTCAGTAAATGTATGGATTAAACCAAGCCATCTTTGTGAAAAGGTGGCTTTTTTGTATTTTTGTACAGAAGTGTACTAAAACCATGCTTCAATCATGTTCAGTGTGAAAACAGGATTTAGCATCGCTTGTGTGGATTGCTTAAAGCATAAACAGAGGCTTATGTTACAATAACGCCATTATTTAAGACTAAAGATTTTCAGGACGCCTTATGAGTTTGAAATGTGGCATCGTTGGCTTGCCTAACGTGGGTAAATCAACTTTATTCAATGCATTGACCAAAGCCGGCATCGAAGCGGCAAACTACCCATTTTGTACCATTGAGCCTAATGTCGGCATCGTAGAAGTACCCGATGCACGCATGGATGATTTGGCTAAAATTGTGAATCCGCAAAAAATGCAACCTGCGATTGTAGAGTTTGTGGACATTGCTGGTTTGGTAGCAGGTGCGAGCAAGGGCGAAGGTTTGGGCAACCAATTTTTGGCCAATATCCGTGAAACCGATGCGATTGTGAACGTGGTACGTTGTTTTGAAGACGACAATATTATTCACGTAGCAGGCAAAGTGGACCCGATTTCTGACATCGAAACCATCGGCACCGAATTGGCTTTAGCGGATTTGGCATCGGTTGAAAAATCGATTTTGCGTGAAGGCAAAAAAGCCAAATCTGGCGATAAAGATGCACAAAAATTGGTAGCAATTTTAGAACGTCTGCAAGCGCATTTGGACCAAGGTCAACCTGTGCGTTCGGCAGGTTTGGATGCGGATGAGTTGGCGATTATCAAGCCGATTTGTTTGTTGACGGTGAAACCTGCGATGTATGTGGCAAACGTGTCAGAAGACGGTTTTGAAAACAATTCATTGTTGGATGCTTTGACCGAATTGGCGAACAAAGAAGGTGCGCCTGTGGTAGCGGTTTGTGCGGCAATGGAAGCGGAAATTGCGGATTTGGATGACGCGGACAAGAACGAATTTTTGCAAGAAATGGGCTTGGAAGAACCTGGTTTGAATCGTTTGATTCGTGCTGGCTATGATTTGTTGGGCTTACAAACTTATTTCACCGCTGGTGTGAAAGAAGTGCGTGCTTGGACGATTCACAAAGGTGATACTGCACCACAAGCGGCAGGCGTGATTCACACTGACTTTGAACGTGGTTTCATTCGTGCGCAAGTAATTGCATTTGATGATTACATCGCTTTGGGTGGTGAGGTGAAAGCCAAAGAAGCTGGTAAGATGCGCGCTGAAGGCAAAGAATATGTGGTGGCAGATGGTGATGTCATCAACTTCTTATTCAATGTGTAAAGCATTGTGAAAAAAAGCGCCTGATTGAGGGCGCTTTTTTTAATTGAAATTCAACTGAGGGAGCGGTGATGAGTACGATTATTTATTTTCATGGTTATCAATCTGATTGTAAAACGGAGAAATTTGACCGCACCAAAGCATTTTTTGCCGAGCATGGCATACAAGTGGTGGGCATGGAACTCGATTATGAAAACACTCCACCGAATGCGATTGATAAAATCATTGATTTGATTTTCAAGCGGCATGAAATCATTGGTTGTATTGGCTGTAGCTTGGGTGGTTATTGGGCCAATCGTGTGGGTGTCTTACGCAAAGTAGCGGTGGCAGTTGCCAATCCTGCTATCGAATTTTACCAAACCAAATGCAAAGACATTGAAGCTTTGGCCGAGTATAAACAAGAAAAAGCTTATACCGAATCGAATGGTGCTAAGCGTTTGGTGATGTTGGGCACTGCTGATGAGGTATTGGACTATCGTGTGGCACAAAAAGCATTCCCTGCTCAAGAAGTGAAATTAATCGAAGGTGGCTCGCATTCGGGCTATGATTTCTTAGATGCGTTTTTACAGGCCGCTTTGAAAACCTTTCAATGAATGGGTTTTTATTCATAATGAGTGAACTTTAAGTGAATTTGGTTTCTAATTCATTTTGATATCATGATGAAGGAGTATGACTATGGCAGCTTATCAAGTGGGTATGGTGGTCGGTAGTTTGCGCCAAGATTCTTTCAATTTGAAATTGGCCAAAGCATTGGCAAAATTGTTTCCAAGCGAGATTGAAATTTCTTTTGTCGATATCAGCCAGTTGCCCTTGTACAACCAAGACTTGGACAATCAGCCGACCGAAACAGTCAGCACTTTCAAGCAAGCTGTGGCTGCGCTACAAGGTGTGGTGTTTGTAACGCCAGAACACAATCGTTCTATTAGCGCAGCTTTGAAAAACGCTTTAGATCATGGCTCTCGTCCTTACGGTAAAAGCGTTTGGGCAGGTAAAGTTGCAGGTGTGATAGGTACATCGCCAGGAGCAATAGCAACGGCAGTAGCGCAACAACATTTGCGCAACATCGTGGCAGCTTTGGACATGCCGACGGTGAATCAGCCTGAAGCTTTTGTACAATGGACTGATGATTTGATGGATGCCGAAGGTGTTTTCAATAAGCGTAGCGCTGCATTTTTGCAACAATGGGTCCATGCTTATGTCGCTTTATTGAAACAACAGGCAGCGTAAACAATTTGAAGCATCATAAAGCGCGCTAAAATAGCGCGTTTTTGATTTTTAAAGTGTGAATAATGTTGACTAAAACCGCAGTGGTATTGATTTTATTGGTGTTTTCAAACTTGTTGATGACCATCGCTTGGTATTGGCATTTGAAACCTGGTGGTGCAGAAATGCCGCTGTGGAAAATCATTTTGATTTCATGGACGATTGCTTTGTTTGAATATTGCTTGGTTATTCCTGCTAATCATTTTGGCAGTGAATGGGGCATACGACCCTTTCAATTGAAAATCATGCAAGAAGTGGTCACGCTAACAGTATTTGCTTTTTTTGCTGTATTTTATTTGAAAGAAGGCTTTAAACTCAATTATTTGATTAGTTTTGGGTTTATTTTAGGGGCTGTGTATTTTGCATTTAAAAAATAAATATTTAGGCTTGAAACCATAAAGGGGAAAACCAAATGCATTATCGCGATTTATTCATTGTGTCATCGGCATTGGTCACACAATATGGTCTGTTCCCGACTGAAGAACGTTTGGCGCAAACGATGGCAACATTGGACAGCATTCGCCAAATGGCACCGCATGCAGACATTATTGTGATGGAATTGTCGCGTGAACGTATTCCCCCGCAATATGAGCAAAATTTTATGCAACATGGCGCGAACCATATTCTGCATTTCTCTCAACATCCAACCATACAACACAATTACGCCATTTGTTCGCCTGAGACAGATCCGATGGGTAATGTGATTAAAAATTTGAATGAAATGGCAGGCATGCACGGTTTATTAGAATGGGCGCGTTTGAATCAATATTTGGATGGTTATCGCCGTGTGTTTAAGGTTTCAGGCCGCTATCGTGTGTGTGCACCTTTTTCACAAGATTTTTACAACCATGAACAATTTGCCCATAAAGCCGCTTTTTTGTGTCGTACCGATGGTTTTTTACCTTTACACAATAGCGGTGGAACCAAAATGCATTATATGACACGCTTGTGGAGTTTTGACCCTGTGTTGATGCCCAAATTTGAAGCATGGTTTGAGGCCATGTGTGACATGATGTATAAGCGTTTGGAGCTAGACGGTTATATTGATATTGAACATTTATTGGCTTTGGTTGTGCCGCGCCAATACTGTGTTTATTTGTCGCGTGTTGGCGTGGCGGGCATGGTGGGATTGAATGGAAACATGATTGTTGAATAGTTTGTTTGCGCATAAGGTTAGCCCAAGTGCTCACTATCCTGTAAAATGAACGCCGTTTACATATTTATTTACAGCTTTCAGGTCGCCTGAAAGCTTTTTTAACACTGTTTTTGAAGATAAGTTAACGATGAGCGGATTGATCAATGAATTACAACAACGTGGTTTGATTGCACAGACTACGGATGCTGAAGCCTTACAACAATTGTTAGACGATGGCCAAATTTCTTTGTATTGCGGCTTCGATCCTACTGCTGACAGTTTGCACATCGGTCACTTATTGCCAGTATTGGCTTTGCGCCGTTTTCAATTGGCAGGTCACAAACCGATTGCATTGGTTGGCGGTGCGACAGGCATGATTGGTGACCCAAGTTTTAAAGCAGTAGAACGCAGTTTGAATACGCCTGAAACCGTGGCAGGTTGGGTGCAAAAAATTCGCAATCAATTGACGCCATTTTTGTCGTTTGAAGGCGATAATGCGGCGGTGATGGCGAACAATTACGATTGGTTCGGCGGCATGGGCTGCTTGGACTTTTTACGTGACATCGGTAAGCATTTTTCTGTCAACGCGATGATGAACAAAGAATCTGTGAAGCAACGCTTGAACCGTGACGATGTCGGCATTTCGTTTACCGAATTTGCATACAGCTTGTTGCAAGGTTATGACTTTAGCGAATTGAACAAACGCCACGGTTGTAAATTGCAAATTGGTGGCTCTGATCAATGGGGTAATATTACCGCAGGTATTGATTTAACCCGCCGCTTGAACAAAGACAGCGTGTATGGTTTGACTTTGCCATTGGTGACCAAATCTGACGGCACCAAATTCGGTAAAACCGAAGGTGGTGCGGTGTGGTTGGATGCTAGCAAAACCTCGCCTTACCAATTTTACCAATTTTGGTTGAAAGTGGCCGATGCGGATGTTTATAAATTCTTGAAGTTCTTTACTTTCTTGAGCGTAGAAGAAATCAATGCGATTGAAGCTGCTGACCAAGCCAGCGGTACTAAACCTGAGGCGCAGCGCATTTTGGCAGAGCAAATGACGCGCTTGATTCATGGCGAAGAAGCATTGGCAGCTGCCAAGCGTATTTCTGAAAGTTTGTTTGCTGAAGACCAAAGTGCATTGACCGAAAGCGATTTTGAGCAATTGGCATTGGATGGTTTGCCTGTGTTTGAGATGACTGGCAATGTGAATGTGGTGGAAGCATTGATTGTCAGCGGCTTGGCGAAATCCAATAAAGAAGGTCGTGGTTTTGTTGCCAGTGGTGCGGTGGCGTTGAATGGCGCGGCTGCTGCGCTTAACAATCCTGAACACGCACCTGAAAAACCAGACGATGCTTATTTGTTGACCGATGAGCACAAACGCTTTGGTCGTTATACCATCATTCGTCGTGGTAAAAAATTGCATGCTTTGTTGGTGTGGCAATAAACATTATTGTCATATTTGAATGACATCATAAAGCGTCCTGTAAAGTTTACAGGACGCTTTTTATTGTTAACCAAGAGTAAAAGAGCATTGCATCAATCCAACTTGTTGATTGGCGCAAAACCGTTTACATTACTTAGTTTGTGTCATATATTTTGTTTGTAGCAACACATGTTGCAGTGACCACCATTACCATACTAAAAAAGGACGTTCTCATGAAAAAAAGTGCATTATTGGGTTTGGCAACAGTGTTGATGACTGCGGCTTTGTCTGTGCAAGCTGCGCCAGTGAAATATGAATTTGACCCTGAACACACTTATCCAAGTTTTGAAGCCGATCACATGGGTGGTTTGTCGGTTTGGCGTGGCAAGTTTAATAAAACCAGTGGCTTTGTCACCATTGATACCGCGAAAAAAACGGGTGAATTAGAAGCGGTTATTGACATGAATTCTTTTAATTCAGGTCATGAGGGTTTTAATACCCATGCCAAAAGTGCAGACCTTTTGGATGTGGCAAAATACCCAACCGCGGTTTACAAAGGTCGTTTAACCGATTTTGAAGATGGCAAACCAGGCAAAGTAGTAGGTCATTTGACTTTGAAAGGTGTGACCAAACCTGTGAATTTGGATATTGAAAACTTCAAATGCATGGAAAATCCGATGACCAAAGCTTACACTTGTGGCGCGGATGTAGAAGGTGAGTTTGACCGTGATGCATTTGGTGTGGATTATGCTAAGAAGTTTGGTTTTAACATGAAAACCAAATTGAAAATTCAAGTAGAAGCCATTCGCAAATAATAGATGGCTTTTTAGTCTAAAACAGGGTGTTTGCCAGAGGCAAGCACCCTGTTTTTATGATAATAGCCAGTGCAATGGATTTCATATTCATTTCACGCAGGACTATGCTTGCTTCATGTTAGGATGGAACATCTTTTTACCTTGGCACAAGGAGTGGTTATGTATGTGCGCAAACGCAGTACGTATCTCAATTGGGTGGTTGGCTTTGTCATTGTATTGATATTAGGCTTTCTCGTTCACCAGTTAAGTACCATTTTAACGCCTTTCATTGCTGCAGCTATTTTGGCTTATATTTTAAATCCTGTGGTCAATCAATTGACTAGGCGTAAATTGAGCCGCAACTTTTCGGCCATTTTGGTGACTTTATTTGCTATTTTTATTGTGGTGAGTCTCATTTTGTTCATCATTCCGATGATGTTGAAGCAATTTGAGGCAGCATGGCAAAAATTGCCTGATATGGTGCGTTATATTGAAACGGCTTTGTTGCCATGGGTGAATCAGACTTTCCATGTTCAGTGGGGTTTGGACAGTAAATTTGTCATCAAATATGTGACTGAAAATGGTGAGCAAATCCGCACAGGTGTGACCAAAATCATGCCATTTTTGGCCAATCAAGGTGGACATTTGGTCGTGATGCTGGTGAATTTGTTTTTATTGCCGATTTTACTGTATTACTTTTTAGTGGATTGGCCACGTTGGTCGGCAGGACTGGTGAAGATGATTCCGCGGCGTTATTTAGAGCGTTTTAGCCGCATTGGTCATGAAATCGATGAAACCTTGAGCGAGTATTTGCGTGGTCAGTTGTTGGTCATGATTTTGGTCGGTTTGATTTATGGCGGTGGTTTGGCTTTAATCGGATTGGATTCGGGCTTTGCCATTGGCATGATTGCAGGTATGTTGGTCATTATTCCTTATTTGGGTGCGTTTATAGGTTTATTGTTGGCTACCATGGCAGCTTTATTGCAGTTTGGTAATTTGAGTGGCTTATTGTCTGTTTGGGCGGTATTTTTAGTGGGGCAAAGTTTAGAAAGCTATGTCATTACGCCAAGATTTGTAGGTGAGCGCATAGGCTTATCACCATTGTTGGTGATTTTTGCATTGATGGCTTTTGGTCAGCTCATGGGGTTTGTCGGTATGTTATTGGCTTTGCCGTTGGCCGCTATTTGTTTGGTCTTATTCCGCGAATTGATGCAAAACTATTATAAAAGTCATTATTATCGTCGTTAAGATGTTTCTTAATAGGATGGCGTGCGGTTGCTTTGCTAGGGGGCGCACGCTACAATAAGCCTCATGTGTTTCTTTTTATTTCATGAAATCTCTATATTGTGTCTCAATTGATTTTGAATTTTGAGCATCAAGTTTCTCCTGATTTTACCAAATTTTTAGGACAGGCGAACCGCGAACTTTTGCAAGTCTTACAAGATCAGCAAGAGCGTTTGATCTATGTATGGGGCGCAGAGGGGCGGGGAAAAAGCCATTTCCTCAAAGCATGGGTGGCTCAGGCTGTGAGTCAAGGGCATTCGGCACAATATTGGGATGCCAAGACCAAACCTTTTGCCCTCGCATCGGCTCAAGCCCAATATATCGCCATTGATGCCATTGAGTTTCTCGATAGCACCGAACAGCAAGATTTATTCCATTTATTTAACCAAATTCGTGATGGCGGGTTTGGTTATTTGTTAATGTGCGCCAACATTCCACCGTTACAATTGTCTTTGCGTGAGGATTTGCGCACCCGCATGGCTTATGCTTTGGTCTATGAGCTTAAAGCCATCAACGACGATGAAAAGCTGGCGGCTTTACAAGATTTGGCGCAATCTCGCCAATTGGCCATTAGTGACGATTTATTCAAATTTCTGCTGTTGCATTGGCGCCGTGACATGGATTCATTGGTGACGATGGTACAGCAACTGGATGATTACTCCCTGATGACGGGACGACACATTACTTTACCTTTACTGAAAAAACTGCTTGAAGACCAAAATGAATCTAGCCATATTTGACCTTGACCACACTTTAATTGCCAGCGATTCAGACAATGAATGGCCAAAATATTTGATGCACAAAGGCATCGTTGACAAAGCCTTCGTAGAAAAGAAAAACGATTATTTTTACCAGCAATATTTGCAGGGTCGTTTGAATGTGGATGAGTTTTTAGAGTTTCAATTAGAACCTTTAACCCATTACAGTATGGAACAGTTGGCGGTGATGCATGAGGAATTCATGTGTGAGTTCATTCGTCCAACCATTACTGAGGTGGCGCGCGAATTGGTGGCTAAACACCAGCGAGCGGGTGATGATTTGTTGCTGATTTCGGCAACCAACGAATTCATCATTACGCCGATTGCGAACGAATTTGGCATTACTGAAGTCATTGGTGTGACTTTAGAAATTGGTGTAGATGGGCGTTATACAGGCAATTATATCGGCGTGCCGAGTTATCAAGGCGGTAAAATTGTTCGTTTAGAGCAGTGGCTACAAGAAAAAGGCAAAACGCGTTCTGATTATGACGATATTTATTTCTACAGCGATTCACGCAATGATTTGCCTTTGCTGCAAGATGTGAGCCGTCCTGTAGCGGTCAATCCTGATGACATTTTATTGGCACATGCCACCGAACACGGTTGGGAGATTGTGCACACACATTAAAGGTGAATGAACATGGCACGCAGACTGTATCGACAAGGGTTATGGGCTGTGTGTTGTGTGATGGGTAGCATGTCTGCATGGGCGAGCGATTTGCCATGTGAGGCGCAAGTGTTACAAGGTTTGGGTTGGCAAGCAGTTTCGCAAGCGGTGCAACCTCGCTTACAGGACGCTTCCATATGCAATATGCCCCATTTACAAGCCGCTCAAAGCCAATCAAGTCTGCATTATCCCAGTCATTGGCATCAGAATGTCGCAGTGTTACAGGCCGCTTTGAACAGCCAAGCCAGTCGCTGCGCTTTTCAATTTAAGATGTCTGCGGCGGTTCAGTCTGCCACACAAAAATTAAGTTTGAATACAGGTTTTCGTTTTACTGCTGTGCAAGCCTCTTGGGTCAATTTTGGCGCAAATGAGCGGTTGTTATGGCGGCAAACACAAAGTTTTGGGCGGCGTTTTGAGCCTCAATATACCCATAGCGACGCTTTTGAAGTATTTTATTCTGGCAAAGTGCGTACCGAATGCAGTACAGGCCGCCAAATTGCCCAAATAGCTACTTTGCGTGAATTGTTTGGAGATGAAGATTTCAATCGTGTGTTTACTGCTGCAGAATTAAGCATAGGCAGGTCAATTTCTTTGCATGACACTGACAGTATTTTATTGGGACGCCATAAAGGTGAGTGGTTTCAGGATGGCTCTGGTCGCAAAACGGCTGCTTTAGGGCGGCAGGCATGGCTAGGTGCACCGGGAATGATTGTGCATGTAAAAGATGCTTCGTATTTGGATGATATCAGCAATCAAGCAGAGAATTTTGTTGTGGTGGCGGTCAGTGCTGCTGCGCAGCAGCAATTGTCAAAAGGGCAAGGTTTGATACGATTTCAACGTGACAATTTAAAATTGTGGCATTTGTCACAAAGTATTAACCAAGTGGACAGGCGTTATTTTCAACGTTTGCTCATCGAAAAAGATTCCAATTTGTGGCAAGCACTGCCTCAAGCACAACGCCAAATTGCCAATCAAATGTTGGCTTTGTTGCAACAGCCGTTTTATCAGGAATTTTTGATTTATGTGCATCCGATGGGCATTCAATCGGTAGGGTTTCATATGGCAAGGCTGTTAGACCGAAACCCTCGTACGCCTTATACGATAGAATTGGCGTTGCACAATATTCCAACTGAAATTTACCAACGTTGGCTACAAGCACAATTACAAAAATGTCATATTCATCAGCGTTTACAGGACGCTGGGTCTGCATCTTGAAAGGAAAAAATGAGCGAATTTAAAATCAAAACCATCAATACTTTTTTCAAACGTGCGGTGTCGGTTTTGGAGCGTTTGGATGCATTATTGCCACAAGCATTGCAAGAGCCTAATTGGGCAGCAGTGGCGTTTCGTTGGGAAAAAGTAGGTCAACAAGGTATTTTGCAGGTTTTACCAACGCCACATACTTTCCCATTGTCACGTTTGGCGGCAGTGGATGGGCAGATGCAAAAATTGGTGCGCAATACGGAGCAGTTTTTAGCTGGTCGTCCTGCCAATAATGTGTTGTTGTCTGGAGCGCGTGGTACGGGTAAATCTTCTTTGGTCAAAGCTTTATTGCATGAATATGCTGAGCAAGGTTTGCGTTTGATTGAGGTGGATAAAGAGGATTTATCGAGTTTGCCAAGCTTGTTGAATTTGTTGGTTGGGCGTCCTGAAAAATTTATTGTGTTTTGCGATGACTTGTCATTTGAGCAAGGGGATCATGGTTATAAAGCCCTGAAAACGGCTTTGGATGGTGGTTTGTCACAGCGAGCGGACAATGTGTTGGTTTATGCCACCAGCAACCGTCGTCATTTATTGCCTGAGTATTTCAGCGAAAATACAGGACATACGGGTATAGGCGGCGAAGTGCATCCACAAGAGGCTATCGAGGAAAAAGTGTCTTTATCGGATCGTTTTGGGTTGTGGTTGAGTTTTTACCCGTTTGATCAAGTGGCATATTTGCAAGCGGTGGAAAATTGGTTACATGCTTATGATGTGGCATACGATGATGTGGCAAGACAAGCTGCTTTGAATTGGTCTTTGAGCCGGGGCGGACGTTCAGGACGGGTTGCATGGCAATTTGTGTGCGATTGGGTAGGGCGTGTACCTGAAAATAGAATTTTAGATTAAAAATTCACACATTGAAATCAGTCTTAAGTGGCTGATTTTTTGATATTTAAGGGTTTAAATAGAGACAGGTTATGGAATCTTTACTATAAATAGTAATAATTATCATTTACAAAGTGAAAAACTTAGATTACTATGTTTCCAGCTTAAGACGAACAAGCTAAGGGGAAGCAAACAAGCCATCTGATTGTGACTATTCATTGCAGTTGCAATCTAAATCAAGCGTCAATAGTTTGGTTTTAAATGGGATGGGTCTTGTGAGTAATGACTGAAATTCATACGCCACGAATGGGTTTTTCGAGTGAAATGATTTTGCTGCAACAGGTCATGGTCAGTGAAGTTGTGAAGATTGGACAACCGATTCGTTGGTGTATCAGTTCCTCAAATTGTACGCCTTAGTCCTTTTTCTGTGTCAAGATGCATGGTTGATGCATCTGACCAAAAGTCAAAAACCGATTGCGAGGCAATCGGTTCGTACGGAGTTTATGAGGTGTGTTCCGTTAGCCCCCGTTCATTCGGGGGCCTTTTTTTTGTGTGCTCATTATCATGTTTATCGCGCTGCTTGTCAAATTTCTAATCGATAAATGACTTTAAACAATAGGATTTTGTAGTAAATTATGCGCGTAATAGACCAAGCCCAAAGCCAGCCAAAACATCAATACACCAATGCCAAAGTCCAAAACTTGCCATGTTTTGGATTTGGAGAACCAAGGCAGCAATAGTCTAGCGCCAAAGCCCACACCAAAAAACCAAATCAATGACGTGGTTAGCGCACCTGTGAGAAACCACCATTTTTGTTCTAAAGTCAAAGTCCCTGCGATACCGCCTATGATGATGATGGTATCTAAATACACATGTGGATTTAAAAAAGTCAGTGCAAAAGCCATCAAAGCAACCTTTTTGTGGCTGTGCAATGTCACTTGATCGGCCTGTAAATGCAAGGCAGATTGTCCTGTATAAGCACTTTTCAAGCAGCGATACGAATACAATAACAAAAAGATGGCACCGACAATCGCTAACATTAAGCTCAGTAAAGGAATGCGCGTCAACATGCTGCCTGCGCCCAAAATACTGAAACTCATCAAAACCACATCACCCAAAAAACAAATCCCCGCCACGGTGGCAATGTATTGTTTGCTCAAGCCTTGCTTGATTAAAAAAGCATTTTGCGCCCCAATCGCTATAATCAAGCTGGCACCTACGAATAAACCTTGCCAAAAAACCACCATTGATTGTCCCTTATGACTGTTTTCTTTGAGAAGAGATTGTGTGCTGTGTGCCAATTAAATGAAACAAAAGTGAATAAATTTTAGTAAGATTAAATTTTACTTCATTTAAGAGCAAATACATGCAGCCATTAGACAGCAAACAAACCGAGGCTTTGCTTGCCGTATTGGATAGTGGCAGTTTTGAATTGGCCGCTACACAATTGCGTTTAACACCTTCAGCAGTATCACAAAGAGTCAAGGCATTGGAAGCGGGCATTGGTATGCCTTTGGTTGAGCGTACTCGACCTTGTCGTCCTACGGCTTCAGGACGCATGTTGTTGCAATATTTGCGGCGGCGTAAGCTCTTGGAAGAGGAGTTTGCAGCCAATTTTGCGCACAACGAATATTTCATGCATGCACCGATTGCCACCAACCATGACTCCTTAGAAACATGGTTACTGCCTGCTTTGGCACCTGTGGCGATTGCGGAAAATGTGTTGTTGCAATTGAGTGTGGACGATCAAGAATTTACCCATCAAAAACTGCTCGATGGTTCGGTTGTCGCTGCCATTTCATCGAAAGACACGCCGATTAAAGGCTGTGCGGCGACACCTTTGGGTACGGTGCGTTATCGATTGATGGCCAATGTGGCGTTCCAGCAGCGTTATTTTTCTCAAGGCTTGACGCATGCTGCTTTGAAAGCCGCGCCTTTGGTGCGTTATAACCACAAAGATTTGTTGCAACATGATTTTTTACATCGGTTTTGTCATTTTAATGCCGATGCATGCCCACAATTGATGATTCCGTCTACCCAAGCATTTTATAAAGCGGTGGAATTGGGGTTGGGTTATGGCATGATTTTGGATGTGCAACAACAACAATTACAGGGCGCTGTGTTGGATTTGATGCCCGGAGCATTTGTGGATGTGCCTTTGTATTGGCATGATTGGCGTTTGCAATCGCCTAAAATGCAGCGTTTGAACCAAGCTTTGATTGAACATGCCAGTGCTTATTTATTGCCTTTGTCTCAATAAATACAGATACAAAAAGCGTCCTGTAAGTTTACAGGACGCTTATAAGAGGTGTTTTAAGCGTTGGCTTGCGCCAAAACTTTGTCTAAAGCATCGCTGAACAATTGCACTGAACGTTCGATGTCTTCTAATTTGTCTAAGCCAAACAAACCAATGCGGAACGATTTGTAAGAAGCAGGTTCATCGACTTTCAAAGGCACGCCTCCTGCAATTTGTACGCCTTCGGCGATGAATTTTTTGGTGTTGGAAATGTTGTCGTCATCGGTGAAACACACAACCACGCCAGGCGCTGCAAATTCGTCTGCCGCCACGCTGACAACGCCACGTTGTTTCATGACATCACGAATGCGCTCGCCCAATTCTTGTTGCTTGGCTTTTAATTGTTCAAAACCAATTTGTGCCGATTCTTGCATCACATCACGCAATACCACCAAAGCATTGGTAGGCATGGTTGCATGATAAGCATGACCGCCATTTTCATAAGCTTGCATGATTTCCAACCATTTTTTTAAATCCATTGCAAAACTGTTGCTTTGGCTGGTTTGCACAGCTTGCTTGGCCGTTTCATTCATCATTACCATGCCGCAGCAAGGTGGTGCTGACCAACCTTTTTGTGGTGCAGAAATCAAAATGTCGACACCCAAATCTTTCATATCCACCCAGATGCAGCCTGAAGCGATACAGTCTAAAACCAATAAACCACCAACTTCATGGGTTGCAGCCGCAATTTGGCGGATGTAGTCATCAGGTAAAATCATGCCTGCTGCGGTTTCGGTATGTGCTGCAAATACCACTTGTGGTTGGTTCGCGCGAATGGCAGCAACGGCTTCTTCGACAGGAATAGGGGTGAATGGTGATTGTGGATGGTTGGCATCTATTTGGCGTGCTTTTAAGACGATTTCTTCTTGTGGTAAGCGCGCCATTTCAAAAATTTGGCTCCAACGGAAGCTGAAAAAACCATTGCGAATGACCAAGCAAGTTTTGTTTTGTGCCAATTGGCGTGCCACGGCTTCCATGGCGTAAGTGCCTGATCCTGGCACGATGGCGACTGCATCGGCTTGGTAAACTTGTTTTAATGTGGTTGATAAATCACGCATCACTTGTTGAAATTTTTGTGACATGTGGTTGAGTGAGCGGTCGGTATAGACCACTGAATATTCCAACAAACCCTCTGTATCAATGTCGTTGCGTAAGGCTGGCATTGTTTTTCCTCTGTTATATGTGTGTCAGAAAGACTAGCTTAAACGACTTTGAGGTCGCTTGTCAGCTTAATAACGACGGGTAAACTGTGGTTGATAAGGACAATAGGGGCCAGCTACCAATTTAGTTTGCTGTTTTTGCATATATTTCCAGTTGTACCATCCATAAATGGCGTTGATGATTTTCAGTAGCCACATGGCAACAAATATCCAAGCAGCATCATCTCCGGGTGTAAATAGCAGTAACCAAACGGCTGAATTGACGATATTGATACAAATCCAAGCCACCCATTGTTCTACAAACCGCCAAGTCATGAGCAATTGTCCCGTTATGGCCATAATCATCAATACGCTGTCCCACGGAAAATAGTCGGCTTGGTAGTAAATTTGTAAGACTTGTATATAGATTAAGGACACAATGATGAGGGCAATTAAGATGGCCAACCAACCACGAGGAAAGATTTCTCGAATCACAATGTGTTCGTGTTTGATGGCGTACAGCGGCTTGTGTTTAGACCACACTTTCCACCCAACCCATTGCAAGGGTAGATAGAAACACAAATACAATCCTGTCATGAAATATAAGCCATATTTAAAACTGATATAAGCATGTAATGTGACATAAACCGTGCCAACATAAAAATTGGATAAATGCCCTTTCGCAACCAAAAAGACGCACCACATACCTAAAATGGTGGCAGACATGTTTAGCAATGGCGTATTTTTAAATACTGCCACGCCCAAACCGACCACTGTGAACGTGATGCACCACCACTTTTCAAAAGTGCTGCATTGTTGCCAGAAAGTGCGGATAGTGTTCATGGTGTGGTGGTAGCATTCTATCAATAAGGGTTAGCAAACAAATGAGTCATGTAGCTAGCAAAATTGTGTTATGGGTTGGTTATTTTTCCTACTTGAGGGATGGGTTTTTGAATATTGGAGGCCAAACGCAAAGAGCAATAAGGGCCGACAAACATTTCATTTTGCAATTGACTTATTCGATTCCAACGGTAACAGCCATAAAGACAATTGACTAAAAAAATACCCATCATAAAGCCTGAAATGTAAATAGGTGGGCTGAGCATGGAGGTATAAGCCCAATAACCAATGTTAAAGACATTGACTGCTATCCAAGCGACCCAACACTCTACGAAGCGTGCCAACATCAAAACATTGGCGATGATACTGAAAATAACCGCAATTATCACCAAATTAGGCATGCCATTGCCCAAACTGTAAATGACTTGTGCAGTAAAAGCTGCAATTAAAATCATGCCCAATACAATGGCAATCCACGCATTGGGAAACAAGCGCCGCAGTAAAATATTTTCTTGTAAAGTAGGATGACCAATGCTGTTTTTTTGCCAGAGATAAATACCCAAAATTTGTAGAGGCAGATGAAAGCAAAGGTGTAAATACATCGTCAATTCGTCATTGACCAAATAGCAATGTAAGGCATATAAGAGGTTGTAAACCACGCCGCAGTAAAAAGTGATGGTTTTGGCTTTTGCTGCAAAGAAGATACACAAACTACCAGCGCATGCGATGACCAACGACAGTCCGTCGAGTTGCTCTAAGGCAAACAGAGCTAAAAATGAAATGATACAGAACACCAACCATGACTGCTCAAAGTGGGTGCACTCTTTCCATAGATACATGGTGAAACCTTGTGTGTGTTTTAAGGTGTTGTTGTGTGGGACATCACCTTTAGTGTGTCTTAAAAAGCAAGCATCTATTATGCCAAGGTTATGTTTTGTGTGATGAGAACGAGTTAATAACTGGGTTTATTGTTTTATATCAATGTTTTTATTTAAAGTAAAAAAAGCGCCCTGATTCACAGCAGGACGCTTTTTAAAAGTCAGATTGAATTAAGCAACGTATACAGGACGCTTAGCGCACAAAGCCGTTACTTTCACTGCAATCGCTTGCAACGCAGCATCATCGTTTGGTGTATCCAAAACGTCCGCAATCAAATGAGCCAATTCGCGCGTGTCGTTTTCGTCAAAACCACGAGTGGTGATGGCAGGTGTACCCAAACGGATACCTGAAGTCACGAATGGTTTTTCAGGGTCATTAGGAATGGCGTTTTTGTTCACAGTGATGTGTGCTTTGCCCAAAGCTTCTTCTGCCGCTTTGCCGGTGATTTGCTTAGCACGCAAGTCTACCAAGAATACATGGCTTTCGGTGCGGCCTGAAACAATGCGCAAACCACGCTCGGTCAACACTTCAGCCAAAACTTTGGCATTGGCTTTCACTTGTTTGGCGTAATCTTTCCAAGATGGATCCAAAGCCTCTTTGAAAGCCACCGCTTTGGCAGCAATCACGTGCATCAATGGGCCGCCTTGCAACGATGGGAAAATCGCTGAGTTGATTTTTTTCGCCAAAGCTTCGTCATTGGTCAACACGATACCTCCGCGAGGACCACGCAAGGTTTTGTGAGTGGTAGAGGTCACAAAGTGCGCGTGAGGCACAGGGTTAGGGTATTCGCCAGCGGCAATCAAACCCGCGTAATGCGCCATATCAACAAACAAATACGCACCGACTTTGTCTGCAATTTCGCGGAAGCGTTTGAAATCGATTTCCAACGCGTAAGCCGAAGCACCTGCCACAATCATTTTAGGTTGGTTTTCGATGGCCAAGCGTTCTACTTCATCGTAGTCAATTTCTTCGGCATCATTCAAGCTGTAAGGCACAACTTTGTACAATTTGCCCGAAATATTCACCGATGCGCCATGCGTCAAGTGACCGCCATGCGCCAAATTCATGCCCATGATGGTGTCGCCTGGTTGCAAAACCGAAGTGTAAACCGCTTGGTTGGCTTGTGAGCCTGAATGTGGTTGAACATTGGCAAACTCAGCACCAAACAATTGTTTCAAACGGTCAATCGCCAATTGTTCAGCCACATCGACAAACTCGCAACCGCCATAATAGCGTTTGCCAGGATAGCCTTCTGCGTATTTGTTGGTCAATTGTGAGCCTTGGGCTTCCATAACGGCTGGTGAAACATAGTTTTCAGAAGCAATCAATTCAACGTGGTCTTGTTGACGTTCTACTTCTTGGGCAATGGCTTGCGCCAACTCTGGATCAAATGATGCAACGGTAACACTGCGAGAAAACATGACTATCCTTCCAATGAGAGTGCATAAAACAGGTCAAAAACCTGAATCAGGAATGGTATTTTAGCCCATCTTGAAGGTTTTTGCATGGGCTGAAAATACTTGCAATGCGCAATTGTTTATTTATTCGGAACAAATCTTTTGTAAACAGACATTTTGCAAGGAACAATCATTTTTGCATTGAAAATGACATGTCGGTTTATGAAGCATTTTAGCTAGAATTGGGTAGGTTGGTATCAAACCGATTGTGCCGTAATATGTGCCAATAAAGGTTTACAGGACGCTTGTAGCAAACGTTTGGTTTCTTCAAAGTCACCCGTATGCCAAGGATCGGGTACGCCTTGTGGATAGTTTAATTCAGGAAGCAAATCGGTGATGACAAACATGTGTTGGGCATCTTTGGTGAGTAACTGCTGCAAGGTTTGTAAATTGTTGGCATCCATCGCCACGATATAATCGTATTTTTCCGCGTCTTGTGGGCGCACTTGGCTGCTGACAAAGCCGCGGCTGTCTATGTTCAATCCGTCTAAAATATCCGCAGTGCCACAATGCATGTCTGCGCCATTGTGCCAACCTGATGTGCCTGCGCTGTCGATGTGAAACAAATGGCTTTGCCCTTGTTCTGTCAGCCATTGTTTCATGATAAATTCTGCCATCGGTGAACGGCAAATATTGCCCAAACAAACAAATAAAATGTGCGTCATGACCAGCTCCATTGGTTTACAGGACGCTTGAAGGCGTCCTGTAAATGTTTTAGTTAGGGAACATCGGATTGTGGCTTGGCATGTTTACGGCTCTGGCATAGCTAGGCAAAACATCTGTGTCTTGTAAAGCTTCATGCAAAATGCGAATGTGTTCTACTTGGCATTCGACCATCAAATCAATGAAATTGGCCAAAATCAGATTGATATCGTCATTCGGTGCCAAAGTCCATGTGAAAATTTGTGGTGCCAAACTCATGACTTCGTCGGTTGAATTAAAGCCAAACAAAATTTTGCCGCCTTCTTGTGCTACCACCACCACACCTGCACGCGGGCTTTGTAAACGAATGGCGCGCAAAGCATTGGCAGCAAAGACATCCAAAGCCATGCGTGTGCGCAAAGCCGAGCCTTGTTGCAAGGCCAACATCGGTGTGGTCGGTGCCACGGGATTGGCAAAAACGGTGACGCCATTGCCATGTAAATGCTCAATCCACAATTGCATCAATGGCATTGCAGCTTCTTTTAAGGCTTGGTTCAAAGCGTCCTGTAAGTGTTTTTGACCATAGCCAACAGCATAAGCCACAACCACTTCTTGGCCTGCGGCAAATTGCAATGAAGCACTTGGAATTTGTGCTGCCAATTGTTCCGATGCCGCCATGTTTTGTTTGGCAGCATACCAAGCGTCCGATTTGAAATAAGCCAAATCAGAGCCGTCGATTAAATTGGGCAACCACGTTGTTTGTTGTAAGGCGGCAAATTGTGGGTATTGCGCAAAAAAGGCATTCAAATCAGGCAAGCTTTGTTTCAATTGCACAGGTTGTTTGCTACCGACCACCAAAATCACTGGCATGGCAATCCATTGAATTTCTTCTTCGGTTTGCGCCAATAACACTTGGTTCAAAGACAGCCACAATTGTTGGTAAACCGCTGCGTCCGGTGCCATAGACATGGCGACTGACAAGCCTAAAATGTGGCGTTGGAACAACATGTCAGAAATTTGATGGCGCAATTGTTCGCCTGCCAATTTGCCTTGGGCATTGTTAGGATTGGCAGCCATTTGACCTGCATACATCAACAAGTCATTTTTAACTGGGTCAGTTGGGAAGGGGCGGGTATCAGGGAGTAATGTGTTCACAGCGGTCTACATCCAAAAAGATTCAGACCGCTATTTTAACAGACGCAAGCGCAGAGGTTAAATAAGGCTGCGCTATTGTGCATTAGCCTCGGCTATTTTCATGACTTCTAAGTCTTTTTTGGCAATCGGTTGCAGCCATTTGTTTGCAGGCGTCAAATGTGGATCATGGTGCATGCGCCATTCATGTAATGCAATCATGGCACTTTGATGGTGAAAACCACTTTGGCGTTGACTGCGAATGTGCAACGCACCCGATAAAACCAAACTTAACAACATCATATAAACCGATTGATGAATGTCAGGTACGGCTTTGAATTTGGTTTCCAGTAGCTCTAGCAATTTTTTAACTGCCAAAGTGCAGTTAGCATGGTAAACATGGTTGATGGATTCTAGCAACATGCTGTTCAAAATAGTGGCACTGACGGCGATTTGTGGATTTAAAGTGCTGCGCCAAATGGTTTGCTCTTGCTCGAGTTGAAAATGACCTGAGATGTGTAGTGAATCCAAGCTTTCATACATATCCTCATGCGAAGGCAGTCGAAATTGCAGCAATTGTGCAATCGGCATGATTAAGCTTGCGCGGCTGCTTTGATGGGTGAGTAAGTCGTATAAATTCTCACTTAAATGTCTGTTTCGGCCGCAGTGCGCTTGGATATCATCTGGTAAAGGTTGAAAATAATAGCGGGAAATATCGCTGTCGCAAACATAACCTAATTTTAATTCATGTAATCGGTGTAAAAAATCATCTGCAGTTTCCGTCTGAGCTTGTTTGAGTGACCAATAGCCATTGAGGCTCGGATGGGTACGCAAATTCATTTTTGGCATGATGTGGTTGAGTTGATGGCATAAAGGATGACTGGTCGGTAAATACCGATACAGCAAATTAATGCTTTGATTGAACGTGGTTTCATCAATAGATTGCAAATTTTCTGCTGGGTAAATTTGCGTCAATATATATTGCATGTTTTCAAAAGCTTGCCAGCCTGATGTGGTTAAATAATCAATGTAAACCATGCCTTGTGGATGTATCACTTTGGCAATTTGCGCAGTATGGCGTTGTTTTTCATCATCCGATAAATAACTGTAATAACCATGACACAGTACGTAGTCAATTGGTGTTTTAGGAGTGAAGTCTAACCATTTAGATACAGAAAGTATGCGCACATTTTTTATTTTTAAGTGTTTGCATGCTTCCTGTATTCGTTGGGCATACACAGCAGCACTGGCCACCGCAATGATTTTTGCGTTCGGATATTCACATGCTAAGGCCAAAGCATTGGCACCATGGCTGACACCCAATAAAACAATTTGCGCTTGTTCAACCGGTTGGGGTTGTGGCAATTTGAATAAGACACTCAACGCACGTAGGCGGTCTGGGTGTAAGTCAAATTTGGGCTGGTCGTCAGGCAAGTGCATGGCTTATTCTTTCTTTATTTTATGGTTATATCTTATGGTTAAGAAACCTGCTTGAAATAATTTATGTTAAATGGCATTTATTGTAATGCCGCAATGCAATATATTGATATGTTAAGTCAATTTTTAGCAATGCTTAACCGCTTGAGAGCGGATGGTGATATCCATTTTGGTTAAGCTAAATAACTGAGTCATTTGTTTGCTAGCATTGTCATTGGCCAGTTGCAAAATTTTTGCTTGGCAAGCAGATTGTTGGATTTGAACCTTCGCAGCATTTTGTGCTTGTTGGAGTAGATTGTTATCCAATGGTTCTAAATTCATCCAACCTCGTTGGTGGTCGTAAACTTGAATATTGGAAATTTGGGTGGAAAAAACTTCCGCAGCAGGCAAATCGACAATCATTTTTTGACCATCGGCCGAAACTGTGACATCACTGGCATCTAATTTTGATAAATCCACACCTGCCACCACTTGTCCTTTGACAATGAACAAACCTTTGTAATGACCTAGCACTTTCTGCACAAGTCACAAGCTTAATCGATAGACTTCAGTAGGAGTTTTCATACCCAATGCCTGATGAGGTCTTCGTTCATTGTAAAACTGTATCCAATCGCTCAATACACGATTGGCATGTTGCAAACTCTCAAAGCGGTAGCGATGAACGCATTGCTCTTTAATGGTGCGAATCAATCTTTCCACCATGCCGTTTTGCTGTGGGCAATGCGGTGTGATGAATTCTTGCTGCAAACCATAACTGCTCACCAACGCAGTATATTTGCGACTGGTAAACACCAAACCATTGTCTGAACGCAATAAGAAACGTTCAGGCACCTTGCCCAAACAGCGAAAGCGGCTGATCAAAGCGTGTTCCAATGCACTCACAGCCGTACTGGCTTTACCAGTTTTGGAAAGTTGCCAGCCCAATAATTCACGGGTATGGCAATCCATTACCAAAGCCAGACTGAGCCAACCATCTTTACCACCCCAAACCCGACACAAATCTGTAGACCAACGTTGATTTGGCTCCTGTGCTTTGGATGGCACCGCTTGAATCCGAGGTCTGCGACCGACTGAGCGTTTACGTACTTGCCAACCTTTGAGCTGAAACACACGTTGGACAGTGTTTTTATTCATACTCAGCAAAGCAGCAACCGTCCTGTAACCAAATGATGGTTGTTCTTCAATCAATTGTTTAATCGGTTCTGAATAGCATTCTTTTACCACTGGCTGTTTGCGATGTGGTCGGTAATACACTGAACGACGAGCCACACCAAACCAAGCACACAAGCGGCTGATGCTGACGTGAACACCATCAGATGCAAACTGTTCATGCAAACGCCAAATCAGTTCTCGTCCCGCTCCAACCATTCCTCCAACTTTTTTCGCGCACGCAGCTCCAACATCGCTTCACCATAAGCGGCCTGTAATTGGTGAATTTGCTTTTCGTATTGCTGACGCACATCACGAGGTTTGGCTCGCAAAGCGTTTTCCATACCTTCTTTAGCTTGATCAACCCAGCTTTCCAATTCAGATGGCGTTAAATCAAATTGCCGAGAAGCTTCGGCTACCGTGGTCTTACCTTGGATGATTTCCAATACCAATGCACTCTTGCGTTTGGCACTCCAACGTTTGTTTTCATCACTCATTTGGCTACTCATTTTAGTATCTCCTAGATGGAATAATACCTGAGCAGAAATTTAGTGGGTCATTACACCTTTTTCATGGTCTTGCCATAATTTATACCAATTGCCTTGTTTCTCAGAATGCACCACGGTGTCGATGTGAAAAGCCATGGTTTCTAAGCGATTGAGTTCTTGGATTTTGGTTAATACGCCTTCATGCGTGATGGTCACGTGTTGTTGCTGGCTGATTTGTTGCTGTTTTTGATAGAAAAAATAAGCAGAATAAGCTGCGGCTGCGAAGATGACAAGCAAGCTGAGAACGAGCAACAGTGAAAAGAGTTTTTTCATGTATTTTGAGTGCGGACTTTGGGAGAAAGGCTGCATCATAAAGCTTTGTGATTATAAATAGGGTTTGTACAGGTAAAAGTGGTTTAAAGCGTGTTTAAAAAGCGGATTAAAAAGCGTCCTGTAAGATTTACAGGACGCTGGTGAGACATCAACGTGAGAGCATTAGTCTAATTTTTTGAAATGACGACGGCGTTCGGTTTCGCTCAAGTAGCGTTTGCGCAAACGGATTGATTGTGGTGTGATTTCTACCAATTCATCATCGTCGATGAATTCAACCGCGCTTTCCAAAGTCAATTTCATAGGTGTGGTCAAACGAACCGCTTCGTCAGTACCAGAGGCACGAACGTTGGTCAATTTTTTACCTTTTAATGGGTTAACCACCAAGTCGTTGTCACGGCTGTGAATACCGATAATCATACCTTCGTACAATTTGTCGCCTGGGCTCACAAACATACGACCACGGTCTTCCAAGTTCCACAATGCGTAAGCCACGGCTTCGCCTTGTTCTTGAGAAATCAACACGCCATTATGACGACCTGGCATGTCAGCTTTGACAGGACCGTAATCGTCAAAGACGTGAGACATCAAACCCACACCACGGGTCATGGTCATGAATTCGCCTTGGAAACCAATCAAGCCACGTGCTGGGATTTTGTATTCCAAACGAGTGCGGCCTTTGCCATCACTTTCCATGTTCACCAATTCACCACGGCGACGACCCAATTCTTCCATTACCGCGCCTTGGGTGTTGTCTTCCATGTCTACGGTCAAGTTTTCGTAAGGCTCAGATTTCACGCCATCGATGTCTTTGAATACCACGCGAGGTTTGGCAACAGCCATTTCAAAACCTTCACGACGCATGTTTTCCAACAAAATGGTCAAGTGCAACTCACCACGACCAGACACACGGAAGATGTCCGCATCGGCAGTGTCTTCCACGCGCAATGCCACATTGGTCAACAATTCGTGAGTCAAACGGTCACGGATTTGGCGAGAGGTAACGAATTTACCTTCAGTGCCTGCCAAAGGTGAAGTGTTCACCATGAAGTCCATGGTCAAAGTCGGCTCATCCACAGACAACATTGGCAAACCTTTAGGGTTTTCTTTGTCAGAAATGGTCACACCGATGTTGATGTCGTCCAAACCTGAAATGATGACGATGTCGCCAGCTTCAGCTTCTTCCAAAGGCACACGATCCAAACCTTTAAAGCCCAATAATTGGTTGATACGGCCTTGAGCGATTTGTGTATCAGCTTGCATCACAGACACGATTTGACCTGGTTTGATACGACCGTTCAAGATACGACCAATACCCAAGCGACCTGTATAGGTTGAGTAATCCAATTGTGAAATTTGGAATTGCAACACTTCGTCAGCCGAACCAGCTGGCTCTGGAGTGTGTTTCAAAATGGTTTCAAACAAAGGACGCATGTTGTCTGATTCGTCTTCTTCTTGCAATTTGGCAAAGCCAGATAAGCCAGAAGCGTAAACAATTGGGAAATCCAATTGTTCGTCGGTTGCGCCCAAGTTGTCGAACAATTCAAATGTTTGGTCAATCGCCCAGCTAGGACGCGCACCTGGTTTGTCTACTTTGTTTACTACAACAATCGGGTGCAAACCCAAAGCCAAAGCTTTTTTGGTCACAAAACGGGTTTGTGGCATAGGACCTTCTTGCGCATCCACCAACAATACCACGCAGTCAACCATACCCAATACACGTTCAACTTCACCACCGAAGTCCGCGTGTCCTGGAGTGTCAACGATATTGATGTGGTAACCTTCGTAATCAATGGCAGTGTTTTTTGCCAAAATGGTAATGCCACGTTCTTTTTCGATGTCGCCATTGTCCATTACGCGTTCATCTACTTGTTGGTGAGCGCTAAATGTACCTGATTGACGTAATAATTGGTCCACTAATGTGGTTTTGCCATGATCGACGTGGGCAATGATGGCGATATTGCGAATTTGTTTGCTCATAATCTCGTTGATATCTAATGAATTTTTTGTAACAGTACATTATAGCACCATTCAAAAAACCATGATGCAATTTCTATTGCACCGCAATGTAATAAAATTTTATATTAAAAAATAATCAGTTAAAAAAATTCAAATGACCGTTGACGGTGTTTTGATTCAATACAAAGGGATAAATATGCGCATATTACAGCTTGGACGTTTGTCAAATGATGTTAATGAAGCTTTGGCCAGTGGCTATGACACCACATTTTTGTGGCAACAAACACAAGCGGACGAATATTTGCGCCAAAATGGCAATCGGTTTGATTTGGTGGTGACATCGGCACAGTTTGGTTTGACTCAAACCCAATTAGAATACTTGCCGAATTTGAAAGCAGTGTGCAGTTTTGGCGTGGGCTACGATGCCATCAATGTGGCAGATTTGCAAAAACGCGGCATTGTTTTGAGCAATACGCCCGATGTATTGACCGATTGTGTGGCTGACTTGGCATGGGGATTAATCTTAGATGTTGCCAGACGCATCAGTGCGGCAGACCGCTATGTGCGCAGTTTGTCTTGGGGTGGTAAACAGCGTTTTGGTAACAGTACGCGTGTCAGCGGCAAACGCTTGGGTATTTTGGGTTTGGGTCGCATTGGTAAGGCAGTTGCCAAGCGAGGCGAAGGTTTTGGTATGAACATTGCCTATCACAATCGACAAGCTGTGGCGGATGTGGCGTATGCTTATTTTAATGATTTGTCTGAATTGGCAACTTGGGCTGATTTTTTGGTGATTGCTTGCCCGGGCGGCAATGAAACGCGCAATTTGGTTGATGCAAGCGTCCTGAAAGCTTTGGGCGAAAACGGTTTTTTAATCAATATTGCTCGAGGTTCTATTGTTGATGAAGTGGCGTTGATTGAGGCTTTGCAAACCAAGCAACTGGCGGGTGCGGCGTTGGATGTGTATGCATACGAACCTAATATACCGACTGCATTGTTGCAAAATGGTACGGTGGTATTAACGCCACATATGGGCAGTGCGACTTTGGAAACCCGTCAAGACATGGATACGTTGTTGTTGGACAATGTGGCCAGCTTTATGCAAACAGGACGGTTGTTAACTGCGGTAACATTGTAAACTATGGTTAGCTCGTGTTCAGTGCTGTCTAGGTGTAAAGGAATGGTGCAATGGTCAATTTATATGAGTTATTAGACATACCAGAAAATGCAGATCGCTTGACTATCGAGCGAGCCATTCGGTTGGCAAGAAGCCAAGGCAATGTGGAAGAGCGTTATTTGCAATTGGCGAGCAATTATTTATTACATGATAAAAGACGAGCTCAATACAATCAAAAAATGGGTATTAAGGCGCGTACTCGTGAAAAAAATCGATTGTCAGTAGGAACGGATTGGCGTTATGTGGGTGGTGGCGTGGCTTTGGTGTTGTCTTTGTTCATACCGCTTGGTTATGTGATGTTAGGACAGCAAAAAGCGGCCGAACAATTGTATCAAAATCCAAATAGCGAATATCAAAAAGCACAAGAATCCATGCAAAAAGCGTGGTCCAACCATCCTGCACAGCCAGATGAGTTACAACACAAAGCCATAGAGCGGCAATTAAATGAGGCGGCTGAGGCGCATCAGAAAAAATTAGAGCAGATGCAATAACTATAGAGTCAATGCAGTATAAGTATTGGTAATGTTTCCAAAACACGGTAATATGCCACGATATTTAACTTGAAGGAAACATATCATGACCGTTGAGAATGGCAAAGTAGTTAGCTTCCATTACACCTTGACCAATGCAGCTGGTGAAGTTTTGGATAAATCTCAAGAGCATCCTATGCCTTACTTGCACGGTGCAGGTAACATCATTCCTGGTTTGGAAAAAGAGTTGGCAGGTAAAGTCGCTGGTGACAAATTGACTGTGAATGTTCCTGCTGCAGAAGCTTACGGCGAATACCATGAGCAATTGGTTAACGAAGTGCCGCGTGAAGCATTCCAAGGTGTGGATGTGATTGAGCCTGGTATGCAATTTCAAGCAGGTACACCAGAAGGCGTGCAAATCATCACTGTTAAAGCCGTAGAAGGCGACTTGGTGATTGTGGACGCTAACCACCCATTGGCTGGTGAAGATTTGACTTTTGAAGTAGAAATCGTAGAAGTGCGTGAAGCGACTGAAGAAGAAACTGCTCACGGTCATGTACACGGTGTAGGTGGTCATCACCACTAATTAAACTGAGTATTCGGTTTTTAAAGCGTCCTGTAAACATTTACAGGACGCTTTTTTATGTCTGACAAATCATTTGATTTTCTTGTGTTGCAATGGCAATAAACGCCCGTTGCGTTTCAAACTCATCATCACCATATTCGATTGTATGTCACGCACACCTTTGATTTGATTCAAAGTGTGGACGATGAATTCTGAAAAATGCTCAAAGTCTTGCGTACGAATGTGTAGCAGATAATTGGAGCCACCTGTAATCACATAAGCATCAGAAATTTCATCCAATTGTTCGATTGCATCTTGGAAACATTGATGCCAATCGTCTGCACCTTGATCAATGCGCACTTGTACAAAAGCTTCAACGGTATAGCCTAATTTTTTCGCATTGAGCAAAGCATGGTAGCCCTGAATATACCCAGCTTGTTCCAATGTTTTGACGCGGCGCAAGCAAGCAGAAGGGGATAAAGCAACCATATCGGCCAAATCTTGATTGCTGAGTCTGCCATTGGTTTGTAAGTGGCGAAGGATTTTAAAGTCAGTTTGGTCTAACATCATTACTCCTGCGAAAAATAAGCTATTAATTAGAATATTATTTGAAAATACTATTTTCCATGTCATATATATGCAATATTCTGCATGAAGGCTTATGCTACACTGATTTATGATTTTGTAGTAAAAAATAAAAATTTTTTAAGTGAATTTAATATCTTATTGAGATTATGATGAAAAATGAACGCCCGCCTGTTTATTATGCAGAATACTTGCAATTAGAGAAAATACTCAATGCTCAAGCACCTGAAAGCGTCAAAGAGGGTGTGCGTGCTGATGATGAAATGTTGTTCATCATTATCCACCAAACTTATGAGCTTTGGTTTAAGCAAATATTGCATGAAATCAACATTGTGCGTGATATTTTTGCGCAGCCCAATGTGTCTGATAATGCGCCTGATGTTTACAATGCAGTGAGTCGTTTAAAACGGGTGTGTGAGATTTTAGAAGTATTGGTCAAGCAAATTTCAGTTTTAGAAACCATGACGGCATTGGATTTTTTGGATTTTCGCGATTTTCTGCGCCCAGCATCGGGTTTCCAAAGCATACAGTTCAAAATCATTGAAGCCTTATTGGGCTTGCAATACCAAAGCCGACACGGGCAAGAATATTATTTGTCGCAATTGAGTGAAGAAGATCGTGTGCGTGTGCAAGCGGTAGAAAGTGAAACGTCATTATTGTCCTTGCTCAATGTTTGGTTAGAACGCATGCCTTTGGCCGAACATCACAATGCATGGGCTACAAGCCATGAGAAAGATTGGGGTTTTTGGCAGCAGTTGCGTCATACGTATGCCAAAGATTTGTCTGAGGGTGAGCAAAACAATTTAGCGGTGTTTGATCAATTGTTTATGACGCAAGACACTTATCCGACAGAACGGCGTTTGAGCCAATTGGCGAGCAAAAATGCGTTGTTCATCATGATGTACCGTGACCATCCTTTGTTGCAATTGCCATATGAATTGCTCAATTTGTTGTTGGAAATTGACGAACAATTGTCTTTATGGCGTTATCGCCACATTCATATGGTCGGTCGCACAATAGGCAAACGTGTGGGTACAGGCGGCAGCACTGGTGCAGGTTATTTGAAAGCCGCTGCTGAAAGCCACATGATATTCAAAGAAATTTCAGAATTAACCTCATTTTTGATGCCAAGACACAAATTGCCACAACCGCCACAAGAAGTGGTGGCATGCATGTCTTTTGCATCGAACCGTTGAAAAACGATTTAAATCACACATTCCATTGAGAAATAGAGGAAAAGAGTATGTTGACATTAGAATATTGCCGCCAATTGGACGAGACAGACGTTTTGGCGTCGATGAAATCTGAATTTGCATTGCCTTCGAACACCATTTATTTGGACGGCAATTCGTTAGGGGTGCGCCCACATGCTGCTTTAGAGCGTGTTAACCACATTGTGCGCCAAGAGTGGGAACAAGATTTAATTGGCAGCTGGAACACGCATGGTTGGTGGGAGCTGCCTTTGCACATTGGTAACAAAGTGGCGCAATTGGTGGGTGCGAAAGCGGGTGAAGTGGCTGTGACCGATACTACCAGCTCTAACTTATTCAAAGTGTTGGCAACAGCTTTGAAAATTCAACAAGATGACAGCAAACGCAAAATCATTTTGGCTGAACGTGAGGCGTTTCCAACCGATTTGTACATCATTCAAGGCATGACAGCATGGTTAGAGCGTGGTTATGAGTTGCGCTTGATTGATGGCCCACAAGATTTACAGGACGCTTTGAGTGATGAAGTGGTGGCAGTGGTGTTGTCACATGTGAATTATCGCAGCGGTTATTTATGGCCTATGCAAGAAACCACCGCTCAAATTCATGCTCACGGTGCTTTGGTTATTTGGGATTTGTGTCATTCTATTGGTGCGGTCGAAATTGATTTGAATGGCAGCGATGCTGACTTTGCTATTGGTTGTACTTATAAATATTTGAATGGTGGCCCTGGTGCGCCTGCGATGGTGTGGGTGCCTGAAAAACACGTTAACCAAGTCGGTCAGCCTTTGTCTGGTTGGTGGGGACATGCTAAGCCGTTTGATATGGCGACCGATTACACGCCTGCTCAAGGCATACGCCGTTATTTGAGTGGGACACAGCCAATCACTTCTTTGGCATTGGTGGAGTGTGGCGTGGATGTGTTCTTAAAAACACAGATGTCCCAAATCCGCAGCAAATCTTTGGCTTTGACCAATTTGTTCATTGATTTGGTAGAACAAGAGTGTGGTGAGCATGGCTTGATTTTGGTGACACCGCGTGATGAAAGCATTCGTGGTAGCCATGTGAGTTTGCGTCATGAACATGGCTTTGCCATCATCCAAGCATTGATTGAGCGTGGTGTGGTGGGAGATTATCGTGAGCCTGAAGTGATGCGTTTTGGTATTACACCACTTTATTTGAGCCATGAAGACATTTGGGATGCGGTACAACATTTGAAAAATATTTTAGACACAGGCAGCTGGAATCAAGCCCATTTTCACCGTCGTGGTGCTGTGACTTAATCTGATTCAATCAAAAGCGATGGTTAACAAATAAGCATCGCTTTTTTTTGTAGCAATACTACAAAAGCAAAAAGCAAAATTACAAAATGTCAGAAGGAAGTTTAGATGAGTCAATTTGATAAAATTCAAGCCCGTGAGGCGGGCTTGCACAAAAAGCTCACTGCACGGCAAATGAGCATGATTGCCATCGGTGGCGCCATTGGTACGGGTTTATTCTTGGGCAGTAAGTTTGCCATCAGTTTTGCAGGGCCTGCGGTGATTGTCAGTTATGCCATTGGCGGTGTGATTGCTTTGTTATTGATGGCATGTTTGGCTGAAATGACGATTGCCCATCCTACTTCAGGTTCGTTTGGTGCTTATGCCGAGCATTATATCAGTCCGTTGGCGGGTTTTTTGGTGAGGTATAGTTATTGGTCGTGTATTGTGTTGGCAGTGGGTACAGAAGTGACGGCAGTGGCGGAATACATGAAAATGTGGTTTCCTGATGTGGCTTCATGGTGGTGGATTGTGGGTTTTTCTGCGGCTTTGATTGGTGTGAATGCTTACAGTGTGAAAGCTTTTGGTTCGGTGGAGTATTGGTTTTCATCGGTGAAAGTGTTTGCAATTTTGGCGTTCATTTTATTGGCGGTGATTGTGTTGTTTGGTCAACATGGCATCAGCGATGGCATGAAGAATTTGACCGCACATGAAGGTTTTGCTCCGAATGGTTTTTGGGGTATTTGGGTTGGTGTGATTATTTCGATTTTCAGTTATTTGAGTATTGAGATGATTGCGGTGGCAGCAGGCGAAGCTGAAAACCCAGAAGAGTCGGTGCGCAAAGCTTTTCGTGCCACTGTATATCGTTTGGTAATTTTTTACTTGTTATCATTGAGTTTGATTGTAATGTTGGTACCTTGGACGGCATTGGTGGCTAAAGGTGCGAGCAGTCCATTCATTACTGTGATGCAAGAGTTGGGTATTCCGTTTGCTGATGGCATTTTGAATTTTATTGTGATTATTGCAGCTTTGTCAGCGATGAACAGTATGTTGTACATTTCTACTCGCATGATGTTCAGTTTGTCACGCGCAGGCGATGCGCCGAAAATGTTCGGTAAAATCAAAGCCAATGGTGTGCCGATGAATGCGTTGATTTTGTCAGCCAGCGGCATTGCGGTGGCTTCTATTGTGTATGGCATCAATCCTGAGGCGGCTTTCCCAGTGATGATTTCTTTGTCGATGTTTGGGGCGATGCTCACTTGGGGCATGATTTTTGTGACGCATTTCTTTTTCCGTCGTCAAATTGAAAAAGAAGGTCGTGTGTTGAGTTTCCGTGTCCCTGGTTTCCCTGTTGGTACGATTTTGGGTGCGGTGTTGATGTTGGCGATTATGTTGACCACTTATATGACTGATGTATTCAAATCCACTTTGTTGTTTGGCTTACCATTCACCATCGCTTTGGTCGGTTTGTATTATGTGTTGCGTCGCAAACCACAAGCACCTGAAACTTTGACTCAAGCAGAGCAAGAGCAAGTTTAAGTCATTCATTGGATGGTTTGATTTTACAGGACGCTGAGTCACATCAGCGTCCTGTATTATTTATGCTTGAGTTATTTCCAATAAGCGCGCCAATGTAGCATCGGTCGTATTGAAGATGTTGTCTAAAATAGTGTAATGGTTGGTGTGAGTCATCGGGTGCACGATGGGATGAAAACCTTGTTGCATCAGTTGTTCAGCATAATGACTCGATTGCCATTGCAACTCGTCTAGTTCTTCCAAGCCATAAGCAATGTGCAAAGGCTTGGTACTGGCTGTGTGGCGACTTGGGCTGTATTGCACAATATCTTGTTTACTGAGTTTCAAAGCTTCGTTCAAATGGGTATGCACCAAAGGTTGTAAATCATACAGGCCGCTGATGGCAATAATATGATTGACCCAAGCATGGTGTTGCCATTGTGCGCTTAAATGTCCGCCCGCAGAATGACCACACAAATACACTTGGCGGTTTTGCCATTGTGGCTGTTGTGCTAAAAAATCCAAACCTTGTCCAACGCTTTGAACCAATTGTTCAAACGAGACATCAGGTGTTAATGGATATTCCAACAATAAAACATCCAAACCTGTGGCCAATAAAGATGGCACGATAAAACCAAAATCCTCTTTGCAGCACCACTGCCAATAGCCTCCATGAATAAAAACCAATACGGGCGCTTGTTCACGCGCGCATTCAAATACATCTATGTTTTGGCGTGGGTGGGTGCCATAAGTCAGTGTGTGGTTGGGATGGTTTTGGTAAACGGTGCTACTGCGTTGTTGAAAATCCACCAAAATGGCATCTTCATTGGCTACAGTGCGGCTGTTGTCGTATAAACGCATGCAAAATCCTTTAAAAATGGGCTTTCTTGTATGGCTATGTTAGGAAGCGGTAGAGATTCTGTAATAATGCAGGTTGGTATTTGTTTAACATGATATTGGAATGATTTATGAAATCCATAATGGCTTTGTCTTCATTGTTTACCTCGGTCTCGGTGTTGTTCATCGGCGTCGGTTTGTTCATCTTTTTTTCCAATATTGAGTTGGCCAATGCAGGTGTGAGTTCTGAAAAAATTGGCTTAATCAATGCAGGTTTTTATTTTGGTGCATTGCTCAGTGGCATTGCCGCGCAGCGTTGGGTGGCCAAAGTGGGTCATATCCGCGCTTTTGCATTGTTTACGGCATTGGTTGTCATCAGTATTTTAATGCATGTTTTGGTTAAAAATGAATATGCTTTGGTGGGTTTTCGTGTGATATTGGGTTTTGCCGATTACAGTTTGTTAATGGTGGTGGAAAGTTGGCTCAATGCCCGTTCTACCAACAAAAACCGCAGCAGTATTTTGGCAGTATATACCATGGTTTTTTACATGGCGTTCATGGTCGCATCATTGGTCATTGCTTATCCTATTGGTGCCGCATCTATGTATGTTTTGTGTGCCATATTGGCGGTGGGTGCCATCATTCCCATCATGCTCACGCGCACCGAACAGCCTGAGTTACCCCATAAAATGGGCATCAGTTTTCCAAAATTGTGGGAAGTCGTGCCATTGGCCTTGCTTGGGACGGTGGTAGCGGGTTTCTTGGTCGGTGGCTTTATCACGATGGCGCCTGTGTATGTGTCTTTGCGTGGCTTGGACAATCAAGTGGCATCGTATTTTATTTTGGCAGCCATGACCGCAGGTTTGATGATTCAAATTCCAATGGGGAAATTCTCGTATCGCTTTGGTCGTCGAGCAGGTTTGATTTTGGCTTCATCGTTTGCCATTGTGGCGGCTGCTTTGATGTGGACCTTGGGGCAATATGAATATGTATTAATTGGTTCGGCATTTTTGATGGGTTGTGGCGTGTTTACCATGTATTCATTGAGTTCCGCTCGAGCCAACGACAGTATTCCTGCGCACTCCAATGTGGTAGAGGTTGGTCGCAGTTTGTTGTTCAGCTATTGTATTGGTTCATTTTTATCGCCTTTGTTATTGGGCTTTTTGATGAAATATATGGGTGCAGAAGGCTTTGTATTGCAATACTTGGTATTGGCTGGGATTTTGTTGGTCTTCGCTTTGACTCAAGCCGTGATTCCTTTGGCAAAACGGGGTCGTTATGTGTCTATGCCAGTGAATGCAGGCATGGGCAGCGTGTTGGTCGCGCAGGAATTAGAAGATGTGCAAGCACAGCAAGCGCAAGAATCAGCAGATGCCGCTTCTGCTGGTGAATCGGAGACAATCGTGACAGCGTCAAGCCCAGTTAGTCAAGAGACTCAGAAGGATAATACTGTTTTACAGGACGCTTCTATTGTATCGGATGAAAGCCTTAAAGCTGAAGCAATCATCATAGAAGATACAAAGCCTATGATGATGGAAGAAGGTGTTGATAAGTCTGAAAACGCAGATAAAAACAGCTTAACCACGCTTTAATTCACAACAATTTATGGGTGCGGCTCTTGTAATTTGAGTTTGCACCCATATTTGTACCCCATTCTCAACCATTTAGCCAAACCAACGAACATGAGTCAACGTGATTTTTATGAAGTGTTGGGTGTATCGAAAAGCGCCAGCGATGAGGAAATTAAAAAATCCTACCGCAAATTGGCGATGAAATACCATCCTGACCGCAATCCAGATAACAAAGAAGCTGAAGAAAAATTCAAAGAAATTCAGAAAGCTTATGACATCTTGTCCACGCCTGATAAAAAAGCAGCGTACGACCAATATGGCCATGCCGGTGTAGATCCTAATATGGGCGGCGGTGGTTTTGGTGGCGGCTTTGGCGGTGGTGGTGGTTTTAATGGCGATTTTGGCGATATTTTCAGCCAAATGTTTGGTGGCGCAGGTAGCGGTGGTGGTCGCTCGCGTCAACCTGATTATAGTGGTGCTGATTTGCGTTATGATTTGCGCATCACTTTGGAAGAAGCCGCGCATGGCGTGAAAAAGCAAATCACGTTTGCCACACACGATGAATGCGATGTTTGTCATGGCACAGGTGCCAAAGCTGGTAGTACACCTACAACTTGTCATACTTGTCATGGTTCAGGTTCGGTACACATTCGACAAGCGATTTTCCAAGTACAGCAAACTTGCCCGACTTGCCAAGGCGCAGGCGTGGAAATCAAAGACCCATGTATCAAATGTAAAGGTCATGGCAAAGTTCGCACCAGTCGCACTTTGGATGTCAATATCCCCGCTGGCGTGGATACAGGCAGCCGTATCCGTTTGAGCGGTGAGGGCGAAGCAGGTACGCACGGTGCGTCTTCAGGCGATTTGTATGTGTTTATTGAAGTGGCTGAACACAAGATTTTCGAACGTGATGGCATTGATTTGCATTGTGAAGTGCCGATTGGTTTTACCACCGCAGCTTTGGGCGGTGAAGTGGAAGTGCCGACTATTGACGGACGTGTGAAATTGAAAATTCCACCAGAAACCCAATACGGTCGTAAGATGCGCATTAAAGGCAAGGGTATCAAATCATTGCGCTCAAGTTCAGTCGGCGATTTGTATTGCCATATTTTGGTAGAAACGCCAGTGAATTTGACCGAACGTCAACAAGAATTGTTGGAAGAGTTTGAAACCATTTCAACGGGTCAAGAGCGTTCACAAACCCCGCGCCAAAAATCATTCATGGATAAATTACGCGATTTGTTTGATTGATTCATCAGTATTAAAAAAGCGTCCTGTAACTGTTTACAGGACGCTTTTTATTGGCTTGAAAATGTTTATTTAATCGTCCAATGGAATATCCACGCAGAACAATTTTTTAGCACTGTCCCAAGTCGCAGCATCGGTGTTTTCCACGCCTTGATTGAATAATTTGGTGCTGGTTTTAATTTTGCTCAAAGTTTTGGCATTGTCGCTGTCATTTAAAGATACAAATGCAACGCTGGTATGTTCAGAGATGGCTTTGATGGTTTTGCCTAATTTGACCCATGATGTCGGGCGCACTTGGCTTGGGTAAATCAAGACATCGGCCTGTAAGCCTGCGTATAAATCTGCATGCAAAGCATGGATTTCATCGCCAAACGCAAAAGAAACTTGATGACCACGCACATTCAATACTCGTTTTTTGTTGATGCGCTTGATGAATTTGTCGCCTTGTTGGGTGATTTCTTCAATGCTACATTCACGACCCAATGAATCCACATCTTTGCGGCTGACCAACACATGTTTGGGTGCGTGACCGACACGCACTTGCTGGCAATACACTTTTTGGCCTTTGTGTAACACGGCTTGAATTTCTTCCACACTTGGGTACTCAAACACATAGTCACTATTGATGTGACTTAGGCTTGGGTTGTAAGTTGGCAAAACCACCAAATTTGCAGACGTTTCGCTAATGGCTTGCAAAATTTGTTGCTTGGTTGAGAAGAAAGAAGGTGAAATCAAACGCACCATACTCATGCTTGTTTTCCTTAGTATTATTTTGGTTACTGAACCTTAAATGGTAACCTGTTTGTATGGCAGTGTGTGATAAATCTGATTATTTCCATCTTGTGCCTTGATTTCAAAGCAAGATGATTCTATGAAAGAGGTCGTAAAAATGGAGTCTGAACACAAAAAAGTGCAAGTTTACCAAGATGAACCACACAATACCTTAGCGATTATCAGCTTGGTCGCAGGTGTGGCGGCTTGGGTGATTATTCCTATTTTAGGAGCGATTGTGGGTGTGATTTGTGGCCATTTGGCCAGAGGGCAGTTATTAGAAAGACCACATGAGACCAGTAGTATTATGGCTTTATTAGGCTTGATTTTGTCGTATGTGCAATTGGTTTGTGTGACTTTGCTCATTGGTTTTGTCGTTTGGTTTGGTTGGGCTTTGATACAAGGCGTGACATGATAAAGACTGGGTGGTTTTATTGAAATTTTAGCGTATGAAAATTTTAATTATTGCCATTTTTTTGACAGATAAAATTAAAGCCATGAACATTAATTGGCTTGTGTTTTCGTGTGGTTAAGGACTACATTGTTGGTCGTTTGTGAATGATGTTGATGGCGTGAAGATGGGTTTGCATGAGGTATTTTGTGAGTTGAATGAGGAATAGTTGGTTGATGTCATAAGATGGTTTTCGCTGTATGACTGGTTTAGATGGCTTTGAATGTAGTCTATAAGAGCCATATTCACGGTTGTTGCTTGTTTTAATTTGTTTAATTGTAAAATGTTTCGGATTTTTATGTTTTTTGGTGTAAAATATTACGTTAATTGATGTAAAAAATAACGATAATACTGCCCATGATTCAAAAACCCAAATTGAACAGCCATATTTATTTATGTGTGTTGTTTACCCTCTTGTCCTATACCATCTTGCCGATGATCGCATCATGGGCAGGCGTGTTGAGTGGTCAATCGGCATTGCGCGAAATCTCTCAAAATCCTGAAACATTTTATGGCGAACAAGCAGCAAGAATTGGCATATATGCTTCTTATTTTTCAGCTGGTATGTGGTTTTGTTTGATTGTTGGTTACGCCATATTCAGCTTGCTTAATACCAATATTGTGTAAGCTTTTTGCAGGCTTAAGCATTTTTAGGTAACATACTTGTTTTATTGTAAAGATTTCGGACAGTACCGAAATCTTTTTTCTTTTGGTGATTTGTGTCCGTGAACCATTCTGATATCCCTGTTACAAAATCGAAATTGAGCGACAAACAACTGTCTTTATTATTGGCTTTGCTGGTCGCCATTATGCCGTTTTCTATAGATACTTATTTGCCTGCCATGCCTATGATGGCAGAGGCTTTGAACAGCAATGTACATACCATTGAAAAAAGTTTGAGTGTGTATTTAGTGGGTGCCGCTTTAGGGCAATTGTTTGGGGGCTCTTTGTCAGATTTGAAAGGGCGCAAACCGATTTGTTTGGTGGGTTTGTTGATTTTTGTCATCAGCACGGCATGGATTACACAAACCAGCCAAGCCGACCACTTGATTGCATTGCGCTTGATTCAAGGTGCGGGTGCGGGTATGGCAACGGTGATTGTGCCAGCGATGGTGCGTGATCGTTATACAGGTTCCCAAGCGGCGCAAATGTTTGCCACCATTGGCATTATCATTATGATTGCGCCTGCGATTGCACCAATGGTCGGTGCTTTGATTCAAGGAATTTGGGGTTGGCAAGCAATCTTTGGTTTTTTGCTATTGTATGGTGTGGCTTTGCTAGGATGTATGTACCAATATTTGCCACACAATAAGCCACAACGAGAACCCAATGAAGCGTTTTGGAGTGGTGTTTTTAGCCGCTATCAAAGCGTCCTGAAACACAAAGAAGCCATGGGATTTTTGTTGTTACAAGGCTTTTGTTTCAGTTGTATGTTTGTGTTTTTGACGGAGTCGTCTTGGGTTTACCAACACCATTATGGTTTGAATCAGACCCAATATGCATGGGCATTCATGTTCAATATCATTGCAATGGCAACGTTTAACCGAATGACGGCTTGGCGTTTGAAAAAAGGCTCAGCCCCAAAAAACTTATTGCGTGCGGGCTTGGCAGTGCAAGTGATTGCAGCAAGCGTGTTGCTGGGATGGAGTTTGGTGGCTTTGCCGCCATTGCCACTTATGGTTTTATTGTTGATGCTAACTATTGGTGCACAAGGCTTGATTGTGCCATCCAATCAGGCAATTTATATGTCTTACTTTAGTCGCGAAGCGGGCAGCGCCAATGCATTGTTAGGTGCGTGTATGCAGATGATTGCGGCTTTGATTGGTTGGAGTACTGCTGAATTGCATGCAACAACAGCAGGCAATGTGACGGTGATGCCTGCAATGATGTTTGCATCCACTTTGTGCGCCATCATTGCCATTAGCGTGTTGTCTCGTTCGGCGTTTAAAGTGTCATAATCAGCCTTTGATCATAAAATTGCATATGCTTTTTGAAAGCATTGTTTTATTCTTCTCAATGAAACAATGCATTATCAATGGTATTTTTCTGTTGAGCATATGGATTTAAAATCTGTTTTTAAATCCATATGCTTTTTTGAGTATATAGGTATGAAATAAAGTTCCTTTTTTCTTGTACAAGCTTCCTATATGATGTTAGTAAATAATATATTAACATCATAAATTGGAGCTCAAGAATGTCTCGTTTAACCATCAATACCGTTGCCACTGCCCCTAGCGATGCCCAAGCCCGTGTAGAAGCGGTTGAAAAAGCCAATGGTTTCATTCCCAACTTAATTGGTGTGTTGTCTAACGCACCAACGGCTTTGGAAATGTACCAAGAAGTGGGCAAAATCAATGCACGCACCAGCTTGTCTGCCGCGGAAATCGAAGTGGTACAAATCACGGCTGCTCGCATCAATGAATGTGGTTTTTGCGTGGCAGGTCACACCAAAATCTCAACGCTTAAAAAATTGTTTGCTGAGGAAGTATTGACTGCCATTCGCGCGGTAGAAGACTTTGCGGCGCAAGAACCTAAATTGAACGCTTTGGCACGTTACACCGTTGCGGTGATGCAAAACAAAGGTGCAGTGAGTGACGAAGAATTGGCTGCGTTTTTTGCCGCAGGTTACAACCAACAACAAGCCGTTGAAGTGGTGTTGGGTGTGGCTTTGGCAACGCTTTGCAATTACACCAACAATTTGGCTCAAACTGAAATCAATGAACAATTGCAAGCATTTGCTTAATTGATGCATTGATTGTGTGAGCGTCCTGTAAAACGCTTACAGGACGCTTTTTTATTTGTTGTCTTTGATATTTGTTTTTTGAAAGAACACCCTCCATGACTCGTGAATCTTTGATGCAAGCGGTGAGTTTGCATGCTCAAACTCAATTGCGCCCTTTGGTTGAAAAAATCGACCGCGAAGGTTTTTATCCTGCTGATTATTTGCGTGGCGTGGGTGAATTGGGTGGTTTTGCGGCATTGGGAACGGTGGCTGAAGGCGGTTTGGGTTTGGGCTTGGCGGCGCAAATTGAAGTCATTCGCCGCATCGGTCATGAGTGTGGTTCTACAGCATTTATGGCGTGGTGCCAAAGCGCATGTGCTTGGTATTTACACCAAAGTCAAAATGCTGGCGTGTGTGAGCGTTATTTGAAAGATGTGTTGCAAGCGAATGTATTGGCAGGCACAGGCATGTCCAACACCGTCAAACATTTGTCTGGCATTGAAAAACATTTGCTCAAAGCACAAAAAACCGATGATGGTTATGTGGTCAGCGGCATGTTGCCGTGGGTATCTAACATTGGTGAAGGTCATGTTTGGGCAGCAACAGCGCAAGTGAGTGAAACCGAATTTGTGATGTTCATGACGGGCACGCATATGGATGGTGTGACTTTGCGTGATTGTCCTGAGTTTTGCGGCTTGGAAGGCACGCGCACTTTGGGTGTGAAATTCAAAGATGTGGTGATTACCGAAGCCGATTTATTGGCAGACACACATCAATTTGCTGATTTCATCAAAGCGATTAAACCGGGCTTTATTTTGTTGCAAATTGGTATGGGTGCGGGTGTGGTGGATGGTTGCATCGACATCATGCGTGAAAGCAATGTGGTCACAGCACATGTGAATCAATATTTGGACGATGGCGAAGCCGAAACAGCAGCACAATTGGCTGACAATTGGGCAGCGACGGTGCGCTTGGCTGAGCAAGCCGATGCAGGCGATGTGTCGATGTTGGAGGTGTGCAAAACCCGTTTGGAGGCGTCTGAATTGTCATTGGCTGCGGCACAGTCGGCGGCGTTGCATGCAGGTGCTAAGGGTTATTTGATGCGCCATCCTGCGCAGCGACGCAACCGTGAAGCGATGTTCGTGGCGATTGTGACTCCTGCCATCAAACATTTGCGCAAAGAAATTGCCAAGCTCGAATGCGAGTTGATACAAGCGGCAACAGCAGAAAGTTAAGATAAAAATGGCACGTTATATTTGTGAGCCTTGTGGCTGGATTTACGATGAAACTGTGGGCGACCCAGAACATGGTTTGACTGCAGGCACGTTGTTTGAAGACATTCCTGAGGATTGGGAATGCCCTGATTGCGGTATCGACAAAGAGTTTTTCACCCGTTTACCCGATTAATTGCTTGGAATCCGTTTCATGACTGTTTTACATGCTCACAACATCAATCTTGGCTATCAGCAAAAAGATGGTCAATTCAAGCGCATTTTGCAAAACTTTGATTTGCAATTGGCTCAAGGTCAGTTGGTGACTTTGCTTGGCCCCAGTGGCGTGGGCAAATCATCGTTGTTGCGTGTGATGGCGGGTTTGCAGCGTCCTGAAAGCGGTGAAGTGTCGTTATTCGACCAAAAAATTACCCAACCACATCCTCGTTTGGCATTTGTGTTTCAAAACCCGTCTTTATTGCCGTGGTTGAATGTGCGTGAGAATGTTGGTTTTGGTTTGCGTTTCAAAGACCAACCGAAAATCAGCAAAGAAGAAGCCGAGCAGCGCATTACCGAAGCTTTGGCAGATGTGGATTTGGCACATGCGGGTGCTTTGTATCCGAGCGAATTGTCAGGCGGTATGGCGCAGCGTGTGGCTTTGGCACGTGCTTTGGCGCGTCAGCCGCAAATCATTTTGCTTGATGAGCCATTCAGTGCGCTGGACGAAATCACGCGCACACAAATGCAAGGTTTGCTCACGCGTTTGATTGACAAACACCAAGCTGCTGCTGTGCTGGTGACGCATGACATTGATGAAGCTTTGCTCGTGTCGCAGCGCATTGTGTTGATTGGTAAAATGCCCGGCCGCACGATTGGTGAATGGACTGTGCATCGCCAAGGCGAGGGTGAAGAGGCTTTATTGCAATTGCAACACGAGCGCGCAGACATTTTGCGTACCTTACAAAGTGCCAAAGGCGAGCAATTGCAAACGGCCACTGTTGATTTTGTGATTTAAGGACGCTTGCTCATGATGCCAAGAAATCGCCGTGAATTTTTAAAGCTCGCCAGTTTGTTCAGTATGGCAGGCAGTTTGCCGCTCTTACAAGCTTGTGGACAGCGTTTTGCCCAACAACCGAATGCGCCGCTGAAAATTGGTTATCTGCCGATTACCGATGCCACGCCTTTATTGGTTGCTTTAGACCAAGGCTTGTTTGAAAAACGTGGTTTGGAAGTTGAGCGTGCGGCAATGTTTCGCAGTTGGGCGCAATTGGTGGAAGCGTTCATTTCAGGCCAAGTCAATGTGGTGCATTTGTTGTCTCCCATGACGATTTGGACGCGTTACGGCTCAACTGCACCTGCCAAAGTGGTGATGTGGAATCACATGGCAGGCTCGGCTTTAACCGTTGGTTTGGACATCAACAGCGTCCAAGATTTGGGCGGCAAAACCGTCGCCATTCCATTTTGGTATTCGATACACAATGTGGTGTTGCAGCATATTTTGCGTGAAAGCGGCCTGAAAGTTACTGAAAAAACGCCTAAAAATGCGCAAGAAGTGCGTTTGTCGGTGATGGCACCTGCGGACATGGTGGCGGCGTTGGCTGCCAAAACCATTGCAGGTTTCATCGTGGCAGAGCCGTTTAATGCGGTGGCGGAAGTCAAAGGCGTGGGCAAAATCTTGCGTTTCAGTGCCGATGTTTGGCGCGATCATGCGTGTTGCGTGACGCTGATGCACGAACACGATGTGCAAAACCGTCCTGAATGGGTCGGTTCGGTGGTGGATGCATTGGTTGAAGCGCAATTGTGGGCAAATGCAAACCGCGCCCAAACCGCGCATTTGATGAGTAAGCAAGGGCAAAACAAATTCACGCCACACGAAGAAAAAGTGTTGCAACGCGTGTTGTCGCCTGACAGTGCGCAATGGCAATCGTATGTCGACAGCGGCATCATTCGCCATCCCGATTGGCAGCAACACCGCATTGATTTTCAACCATATCCTTTCCCAAGTTATACCGAATCCTTGGTAGACATGCTCCAACAAACGCATATTGCTGGTGTGAACACGTTCTTAAATGATTTGGATGGCAAGCAAGTGGCGCAAGATTTGGTGGACACACGTTTTGTCAAAGCGGCTTTGCAGCGCCAAAATGCGTTTGAAAAATTTGCTTTACCGCCATCTTTGCAACGCCAAGAAACCATCATTGTGTAAGGTCTTTGTATGAATCAGAAAAATTTGTTGTTGAACCTTGCAGGTTTGGCGGTTTTGTTGCTGTTGTGGTCGGTGGGCGTGGCGGCTTTGGGGCAAAATTTGCCATTGGCAAAATTATTATCACCAACGGCGACATTCAGTCATTTATACCATTTGTTGGCTGAAAATTTACTGACTGAGCATATTTTAGCCAGTTTGCAGCGTGTGGGCATTAGCTTAGGTTTGGCTTTGGCTTTGGGCGTGCCCATTGGTTTGGCAGTTGGACAATCGCGTTTATTGGAGACGGCCAGTAGCGGCTCGTTTCAATTGTTGCGCATGATTTCGCCATTATCATGGATGCCGATTGTGGTGATGCTTTTTGGCATTGGCAATGCGCCGATTTACTTTTTGCTGACCTTTGCAGCGATTTGGCCGATTATTTTGAATACTGCCACAGGTGTTAAAAACATTGATCCGCATTGGTTGCAACTGGGTGCATCTTTAAGTGCCACACGTTGGGAAATGCTGACTAAAATCACTTTGCCCGCCATCATAGGCCCGATTCTAACTGGTTTGCGTTTGGCCATAGGCGTGGTGTGGATTGTGCTCGTACCATGTGAGATGTTGGGCGTGAACGAAGGTTTGGGTTATTTTATTTTGGATACGCGCGACCGTTTGGCCTATTCAGAATTGATGGCGGCGATTATTTTGATTGGCGTGATTGGTTGGGCATTGGACAGCAGCGCTCGCGCTTTACACCGTTATTGGTTGCATTCATAAATTAGGTTATATCTATTCTAAATAAGCGTCCTGTAAATATTTACAGGACGCTTTGGTTTTTGTATGGTGCTGAAATAAAATTGAATAAGACAATGCAAAATGAATGAAAAAATGAAAATAGCCGTGTTGTACACAGGTGGTACAATCGGCATGTATGCGGGTGAGAATGGTTTGCGTCCGAGCCAAGAGACTGTTTTACAAGCTTTGAAGGTTTATCAAACACAAGCCGATTTTGACGTGACGGTGTGTCATCCATTGATAGACTCATCGCAAGTGACACAAGTGCATTGGTGCGAATGGCAGCAATGGTTGCAACAGCAAACTCATACAGATGCCATTTTGATTTTACATGGCACCGATACGATGGCGTATACGGCGAATGTATTGGCGTTGGCAATGGGCAGCTTGCGTGTGCCTGTGGTGTTGACAGGTTCGCAATATCCGTTGGGCACCGAAAATGGCGATGCTGAAACCAATTTAGAAGCGGCGGTACAAGCATTGTTGCAAAAAGCCGCGCCCAAACAAGTGAGTGTGGTGTTTGCAAACCAAATGTTGGCAGCCATTGGCAGCCGTAAAATCAGCACACAAAGTTTGGATGGTTTTGCCAATAAGCATCACCCACCTTTGAATGAATTTCAAAACGCTTTATGGTTGAAATCTTTATGCGAAACCAATGTGGCGTTGATGCCAAAAACTGCTATGACACCGCTCAACCCCAATATTCGTATCGCCAGTCATTATTGCGTGCCAGCAAGTGAGCAATGGGCGCTGCGTGCTATTTTGCACAGCGGTGCAGATGCCGTGATTTTGCAAAGTTTTGGTCATGGCAATGGTTGGTTTAGCCAAGCAGATGTGCAAGTGATGCAAGCGTATCAAGCGCAAGGCGGTATGATTATCAATGTTTCACAAGTTTTTGATGGACATGTCGCAGCGCAATATGAAGCTTCCAAAGCTTTGTTAGATGCGAAGGTGTTTATGGCGGGAGCTTGGACAGTGGAAACCGCTTATGCCAAAGTATGGGTGGGATTGAGCCAAGGTTTGCGTGGACATGCATTGCAGCATTATTTACAACAAGATGTGTTGGGTGACGCAGGTTGTGGGTCTTGATGCTGCGACAACAGATGATTAAAAGCGTCCTGTAAACTTTACAGGACGCTTTTTAATGGGTTTAACCATGTATGTCTAAGTGTTTGCGCATCAATTGGCATTGCACAGTCACTTGTTCATTCAAATTCAATTCGGCATCACCCAAAGCATGGTAATCGTTCAGTTCATAAAATGGCACTGAATTGAGCGATGCATACAGTTTCACAAAGCCCAAACCTGCATCAAACGCGACTTTTTCAGCTCTTTGTAGCAAAGCCGTACCCAAGCCTTGTTTGAATACAAACGGATGCACATACAAAGCATCCAATTGTGCTTCTTGGGTATCGAGCTGGAAAAAGCCTTGTACATGCCCTTTGTATTCAATCACCCATAAGGCTTTGTGTGGCAAAGTCATGGTTTCCAAATAGCTCTCAGGCGACAACAACACAGACCACGCATTCAAAATCGTGTCATTGTATGTGCTGGCGCAGGTATAACGCACCGCATACAAATGGGCATGATAAATCTCATCACAATCGGCAACAGTAGCAGGGCGAATCACAGTAGGTAAAGGCATGCAGTCAGGCTTTCTGAATCTATCGCATTACATGCGTGACAATTCGTTTTGCAAGGCTTGGACGTTTTGCATGCGATCATCAACCGCACGTTGCAAGCTGGCCAAGTTTTGTTGTTGGCGTTGGTCATTGTCTGAGCGGATCAATCGTCCATTGCTCAAAGCCAAACGGGCTTGTGCCAAGGCTTTTTTCTCATTGGACAATTCGGTGGTGAGAATGTCTCGTCGACCTTGGTCACGATGGTTTTGCGGATGATTGACAGGTTTGGCAGTGGCCGCCGCAGGCGCGGGTGTTGCTGCGTGTGTCGCGGCGGCGGCGGTTTGGGTACGAGCTTTGGGTGCGGCAGCGGGTGGATTGGCTGCGCTGGCATGATTGGCTTCATTTTGGCGAGCTAAAATCGTTTTATCGCTGGTATAAGAGCCAATTTTCTCTAATTTTGCCGTTTGACAATTGCCACTGGGCTTATTGGTGTAGACGTTTTGACCGTTGACCACACAATGATAAACGTTTGCTTGTGCCGCAGACACCGATAACATGCCAAAGCCGACACAAGCCAACCACAAGATGGGCTTCATGTTCATACTCCTGTTTGATTATTCACCGAATTGGGCTTGTATGTCGGCAGTCAATTGTTCTAATTCGTCTTGCCACATCAGCCAATCTTCTTCTATTTGTGCCAATTGTGCTTTGATTTCACCCAAGCGTGTGGCACTTTGCTGCATTTGGGCTTTGTTTTCGGGCGCATAAGCTTCTTCAGAAGACAAAAAGCTTTCTAAGCTTTGTTGTTCGTCTCCCAATTTTGCCATTGTCGTTTCGGCGGTGGCAATTTTTTTCTGCAAAGGCTTGGCTTGTTGTGATAATTGTTGGCGTATTTGCGCTTGCTGGCGTTTTTGGTCTTTGCGATTGCTGCTGCTCGAAGGCGTGGCATTGGCGTTGCCTGTGGATTGGTTGGCAGCTTGTTCTTGTTGCAAACGCCATTGGCGGTAATCGTTCAAATCGCCATCAAATTGGTGCAATTGATGGTCGTGAATGAACACAAAACCATCGGTCGTGGCTTCGAGCAAGCTTCTGTCGTGCGACACCACAATCAAAGCGCCCTGAAAGCTTTGTAAAGCCACTGTTAAAGCGTGGCGCATGTCCAAATCCAAATGGTTGGTCGGCTCGTCCAATAACAATAAATTCGGTTGTTGCCACACAATCATCGCCAAAGCCAAACGCGCTTTTTCACCGCCTGAAAACGGGGCAATCGCTTGCATCGCCATCTCGCCTTGAAATTGAAAACCGCCTAGAAAATTGCGAATTTCTTGTTCACGCACTTGCGGGCTCAATTGTTGAATGTGCCAAATCGGGCTTTGGTCGGAGCGCAGCGTTTCCAATTGGTGTTGGGCAAAATAGCCAATATTGAGTTTTTCAGCACGGATGATTTGACCTGCCAAAGCAGGAATTTCGCCTGAAATGGTTTTGATTAAAGTCGATTTACCGCTGCCATTGACGCCAAGCAAGCCAATGCGCGCGCCACTTTCTATCGAGAGCGACACTTTTTTCACAATGGTTTTGTCAGCATAACCCAAATCCACCTCGTCCAATTTCAACAAAGGATTGGGCAAATGTGCCGGTTCAATGAATTCAAAGGAAAATTCACTGTCCAGATGGGCAGGTGCAATGCGCTCCAAACGTGCCAAAGCTTTGATGCGGCTTTGCGCTTGTACGGCTTTGGTGGCTTTGGCTTTGAAGCGGTCGATGAACGATTGCAAATGGGCAATGTGCGCTTGTTGTTTCACATAGGCTGATTGTTGTTGTGCCAAACGCTGTGCGCGTTCTTGTTCGTAAAAATCGTAATTGCCGCCGTAAACCGTCAATTTTTGTTGGCTTAATTCCACGGTCGTGTTGGTCACAGCATTCAAAAAATCGCGGTCGTGCGAAATGATGATTTGAGTGCAATTTAAATTCGCCAAATGTTGCTCGAGCCACAACACCGTTTCTAAATCCAAGTGGTTGGTCGGCTCGTCAAGCAATAATAAATCCGCGCGACACATCAATGCTTGTGCCAAATTCAAACGCATGCGCCAGCCGCCCGAGAAAGTTTTAACGGCATTTTGTTGCTCTTCGGTGGAAAACCCCAAACCGTTGAGCAATTTTCCCGCACGAGCAGGCGCGCTGTAAGCATCAATTTCGTCCAATTGTGCCAACACATGCGCCATTTCTTCACCGTTATTGCTGTCTTCGGCTTGTTTCAAAGCGTCCTGTAAACGTTGCAATTGCGCATCGCCTTGCAAGACATAATCGATGGCTGAACAATCCAATGCAGGCGTGTTTTGTGCCACAGAAGCGAGCAGCCAATGCGCAGGCACAGAAGCATCGCCGCCATCGCTGTGCAATTCGCCTTTGAGCAAGGCGAACAAAGACGATTTGCCCGTTCCGTTTTTACCAATCAAGCCGATGCGTTGATTGGGATTGATGGTCAGATTGGCTTGGTCAAATAAGACTTTATTGCCGCGTTGTAAGGTCAGGTTTTGAATGTAAATCATGATGGCACACAGAACAAATGAGCCACCATTTTAACACCATCTGCCCATCATGATGTATGGATTACAGGACGCTTTTTAACGCATCGCGTTTGCCAGTGCTTGAATATTGTGGCGCATCAATCCCAAATAAGTATTGGCAGGCGCTTGCTGGCTCAAAGCATCGGCATACAATACGCCGCTTTGGCGTGTATGGGTTTCTTTGGCAATTTGCTGCACCAGTTTGGGATTGACCATATTTTCCACAAACACCGCCTTGATTTTGTCCCGTTTGATTTGTTGGATGAGTGCCGCCACGCTGGCTGCACTGGCGGCATCATGGGTAGAAATGCCTTGCGGTGCATAAAAATGAATGTGGTAGCGCTTGCCCAAATAAGCAAACGACTCATGTGCCGTCAAAGCTTTGCGTTGTGCCTGTGGAATGTTTTGAAACTGTTGCGCTGCCCAAGTGTGCAATTGCTGCAATTGGCTTTGGTATTGTTGCAAACGCTGTTGGTAATACGCTTTGCTTTGCGGGTCTATTTGTATCAATGCTTGGCTGATATTGCGGCTGTAAGTTTGCATCAAAATCGGGTCATGCCAAACGTGTGGGTCGAATGCACCGTGTTCGTGACTTGCATGGTGTTCGTGTTCTGCCATAGGCAATGCAGGTAAACCAGCAGCAGCGTGAACGATTTTTTTACCACTGTTTTGAGTAGCTCGGCGAATGTCTGCGCGCTCAAAACTCAAACCATTGAGCACAATCAATTGAGCGGCCTGAATCTTTTGCATGTCTTGCGCACGCAATTGATAAGTATGGGCATCGGTATTGGGACTTATCAGCGTGGTGACCTGAACCCGATTGCCACCTAATTGCTGCGTGATGTCTTGCAAAATACTGAAACTGGTCACAATCGCAATGGGTTTTTGAGCCCAAACCATCACAGGCATGAAAGCCAGCATAAGTATAAGAATCCAACGTTTAAAAATATTCATTTATAGGTCTTTCATTGCCAATTGAAATGGTCTTAATCATGGAGAGAATCGATAATCAGGCTTTACAATTGAAATGTTATAACATAACATAAATTAACAGCAAGCAAATTCGATTCAAAACATTGGGAGTCATGAATGAAGAAAACAGCAGTTTGGGTGGTATTGGGTTTGGTCGCAGCACAAGCGGCATCGGCACATGAAATGTGGGCAGCAGCCAAACACACACATGGCGGCGAAATGTTGCAAGCGGCGATTGGTTATGGACATTTTCCCAAGCAAGAGCCGATTGTGGCGGAGCGTTTGGCGATTTTCAAAGCCATGGAATTGGTTGGACGTGAAGGCAAACAAACGCTGAAGCAACAGGGTAAAAATTATCAATATGTCAGCAAAAAACCATTAAAAGAAGGCTCGTATTTGTTGTTGGCGACGTATCAGCCGACATTTTGGTCGGAAAACCAACAAGGTTGGAAGCAGCAATCTTTGTTGCAAATGAGAGATGCCCATTATTGTGAACAATCGGCGATGTATGGTAAGGCTGTTTTGAATATCGGTCATGGCGTGACCGACAATGCTGTTATCAGCCGTCCTGTAGGGCAAATGCTGGAGATTGTGCCTTTACTCAATCCTGCCAAAGTGCATGTGGGTGAAAAAATGCCGGTGCAAGTGTTGTTCAAAGGTGAGCCATTGGCGGGCGCGACTTTGGTGGCGACGTTCGATGGTTTTAGCCCAAGAGATTCTAACGATAAAAGCCATGCTTTGGGTGCACAAGCATTTTCGGATCAAACCGATGCTCAAGGCATCACACACATCATTCCTTTGCGTGAAGGGCATTGGAAGGCGAAAGTAGTGCACAAAGCCGATTATGCCAATTTAAGTGAATGTCAAAAATTGGCGGCTTATGCCACGTTGACTTTTGAAATTGGTTCTGCACACTGACAAGCATTCTTGTTGTAAGATGTGTCGATGACTGTTTGGCAAGCAGCAACAAACAGCTTTTTATCACCACACATGGGAGCAAATACATGGCAACAGTGAATTTACAAGGTAGCGCAGTACAATTGAACGGTGAGTTTGCACAAGTGGGTCAAGCGGCAACGGATTTTCAGCTGACCGCAGCGGATTTGAGCGATAAGGCTTTGGCAGATTTTGCAGGCAAACGCAAAATTTTGAACATTTTCCCAAGCGTGGACACGCCTGTGTGCGCCAATTCCGTTCGCAAATTCAATCAAGAAGCGAGTGCTTTGGACAATGCAGTGGTATTGTGTATTTCTGCTGATTTACCGTTTGCGCAAGCGCGTTTTTGTGGTGCTGAAGGTTTGGACAATGTGGTGAATTTGTCGACTTTCCGCAGCGCCTCGTTCCAAAGCGATTACGGTGTTGACTTGGCAGAAGGTCCTTTGAAAGGTTTGTGCGCTCGTGCGGTGGTGGTGTTGGATGAAAACAACCAAGTCATTCATGCGCAATTGGTGCCTGAAATCAAAGAAGAGCCAGATTACGCTGCGGCGTTGGCGGTGTTGTAATTGTATTGAATGGCTATAATATAAGCGTCCTGTAAACTTTTACAGGACGCTTTTGATGTGCGCTTAACGTGTGGCAATCAATGGCCAGCGCGGTTTGACATCAAAGCCGCCAACCGTTTGCGCTTTGTGCAAATTCATCGCCCCTGCAAACGCAATCATCGCGCCATTGTCGGTACACAAAGCCAAAGGCGGGAAAAACACCTTGGCAGGCAATTGTTTTAAATGTTCACGCAATTTCCAATTGGCACCGACGCCACCGGCAACGACCAAAGTATTGAAGCCTGTTTGTTTCAAAGCGTCTTGTACTTTGCGTGTTAATACATCGACCACAGCGTCCTGAAACGCCAAACAAATGTCTTTGCGGGTTTGTTCATCAATTTCGCCTTGTTCGGCTTTGATTTTGTTTACCGTGGTCAAAACAGATGTTTTCAAACCAGAAAAACTCATATTCAAATCGTGTGAATGCAACATCGGACGAGGAAATTCAAAGCGTCCTGTAACACCTTCTTTGGCCAATTGCGATAATTTGGCACCACCTGGGTATGGCAATCCGAGCAGTTTGGCGGTTTTGTCGAATGCTTCACCTGCAGCATCGTCAATGCTTTCGCCTAGCAATTGATATTGTCCGACATTGGTCACCGCCATGATTTGCGTGTGACCGCCTGAAACCAATAAAGCGACAAATGGAAATTCAGGTTTGTCATCGGCCAACATCGGTGACAATAAATGACCTTCCAAATGGTGTACCGCAATCACAGGTTTGTCATTGGCAAAAGCCAACGCATTGGCAAAACTGGTGCCTGTGAGCAAAGCGCCACCCAAGCCGGGACCTTGTGTGTAAGCGATGGCATCGATGTCGGCAATGTTGACATTTGCTTCTGCCAAACACGCTTGCGTCAATGGCACCAAACGGTGGATGTGGTCACGACTAGCCAATTCAGGCACCACGCCGCCGTATTCGGCATGCATCGCCATTTGCGTGTGCAATTGGTTGCCAATCAAGCCACGTTCGGTGTCATACAAAGCGACGCCAGTTTCATCACAAGAAGATTCAATTCCCAAAACCAACATGTTGCATATCCTATTTTTACAGACCGTTATTGTAGCCCAAATTGCCACAGCTTGCCCGCATGTGTGAGAGCTTATGGCAATGGTATTGATTGATGGATTTTGATGGTTTTTAAATCAGGGAAATGGGCGATGAGGATGAATGTGATGGTCGATGAAGTGTGGTGTTGTGGCTGATTGGAGGTGTGGCGTGTGTGGTTGAATATTTGAATAGAGTGGCTTAATCAGCTGATTGTATAAATTGTTGTTTGGATTGAACTGGCTATGGATTTTTTTGGAAGCGCGTCATGATAAAGCCACGGAGATGGTGAAAAACGCAGAAATGACTTGTCAGCTTAGAAAAAACGAAGTTTAATGGTCGGCAAGTTTACCGTCATAAATCAGTCAAACTTTATAGGCTTGACCCACGTCATTACATACATTCCAACGTGGGTGAAGGTCAGTCAACTTTATGGAATACAATTATGAAAAAAACACTTCTGGCATCTTCAATTGTGGTTATGTTTTTAGCGGCATGTGGTGGCGGTAATAGCAATGCAACACAAACGGCGCCATCTGAAACAAACAATGCTCCAGCGGCCAGTAGTGGTGCAGCAGCCGCACCTGTGGCAGCGGCAACAGGTGATTTGAAAATTTACAATTGGTCTGATTATGTTGACCCAGAAACCATCAAAGAATTTGAAGCTGCCAACAGCGTAAAAGTCACTTACGATGTGTATGACAGCAACGAAGCATTGGAAGCCAAAGTATTGACCGGCAAATCAGGTTACGATTTGGTGGCACCAAGCAATTCATTTGCAGGCCGCCAAATTAAAGCGGGCGCTTATTTGAAATTGGATAAGAGCCAAATCCCTAATTACAATAATATTGACCCATCTTTGTTGAAATTGTTGAATGAAGTCGATCCTGGCAATGAATATGCCGTGCCTTATTTCTGGGGCATCAATACTTTGGCGATTAACAAAGACAAAGTAGAAGCGGCTTTGGGCGGTCCATTGCCTGACAATCAATGGGATTTGTTGTTCAAGCCTGAATATTCGAGCAAATTGAAGTCTTGTGGCGTCAGCATTTTGGACAGCGCTGCTGAAGTATTCCCAATGGTTTTGAACTATATGGGTAAAGACCCACACAGTGACAAAGCGGAAGATTTGAAAGCCGCGCAAGAAGTGTTGATGAAGGCTCGTCCGAACATCCGCCGTTTCAGTTCGTCAGGCTATATTGATGACATGGCGCGTGGTGATTTGTGTGTGGTGTTGGGTTACGGTGGTGATTTGAACATCGCTGCACGCCGTGCCAAAGAAGTCGGCAGCAATGTGAACATTGATGTGTTGGTGCCTAAAGAAGGCTTTGGTGTGTGGATTGACTCTTGGATGATTCCAAAAGATGCGGCGAATGTGGCCAATGCTTACAAATACATCAATTCTACTTTGGATGCCAAAGTAGCGGCTAAAAATGGCAATTTTGTGACTTATGCGCCTGCGAGCAAAGGTGCGAAAGATTTGATGGAAAAAGAATATGCTGATAACCGTTCTATTTTCCCAACAGAACAAGATTTGCAAAATGGTTTTGTGATGATTCCAATGAATCCTGACAGTTTGAAATTGGCTGTGCGCTTGTGGCAAGACATCAAAAAAGGCAGCTAAAGTGATGGTTTTAAACAAAAGCCCGCGTGAATGCGGGCTTTTTTGTGTTTAAGGCATTTAAAAAGCGGTTTCTAAGGCAAAACGTGGAACGATTTGATGGTGGTGTTCAACCGATTCGGTAAACATCTTGAAAGGTCGCACCCACAAACCATAATCACCATACAAAGCACGGTATACCACGAGTATTTCTTCGGTTTCGCTGTGACGGGCACAATCTAAAACTTCGTACAATTGACCTTTGTAATGGCGGTAAATGCCTCGGGCAAGGATAGACATGAAAGCTTCTTTCTTAATAAATGCAAATGGTAGTAAATGATACAAGACAAGCGTCCTGTAACATTTGCAGGACGCTTGTTATTTGATGGAATGGGCATCAACGTTCGTTCATGCGCCGATTTTGAAATTCACGCGCTTGGCGATTTTGTTGGTATTGTATTTGACGATTTTGCTGCGTTTGGCGCATGATTTCTTGGCGTTGCGCCGCATTCAAATTAGGCCCCATTTTTTGTGGCGCAGGTCGATTTTGTTGGGCATTCGGACGCTGTTGGACGGTTGGTCGAGTGAGCTGTGGTCGATTTTGATTCACTTGTGGTCGTTGCTGATTGACCTGTGGTTGATTGGGTCTTACTTGTTGTGTATTGGGGCGACCATTGTTTGGGCGTACGTTGGGTCTGTTTTGATTTGGACGTTGTATGTGCGGTGGCGTTGGGCGATATTGGGGATCAAAAGACGAGGTTTGATTGTGTTTCCAATGATTCATTTGTGCCGCATTCAAATTGCGGTAACGCGCATTGGGATGGTACATCGAAGGGCGGTTAAAATCAGGGCGGTAATAACGGCGGTTATTATTGGTGTAATAATTCACTGGATAATAGCGGTCGTTCCAGTAATAAGCGTTGCCAATCAAAAAACCTGTGGTCAAGGCGGCAGCAGAATGGGTATAAACGGTTTGGGTGCTTACCGTATTGATAGGGTGTACTGTGGTGCCAGTGTAGTCGTAATCCACACCAGAATAATAAGGATCTATCACGCATGCGGTCGTGCTCAAAACTGCCATAGCAGCACAAATTTGCAGGCTTCGTTTGAACAAGAGATTCATATGGGTACTCCTAAAAAGATGCAGTCAAAAATTGCGAATGTACAAAGCTGCATCTGGGTGGTGACAGACAACAATATGATAACATTTGTTTTTTCTATTTTATCAAGGCAATGTTTGGTTTTACTTAGTTTTATGCTTATTCACATTGAGTAGGCAGCGTTAAGAAGGGTATAAAATCAAGACCACAGACAAGCTCACAAACATCATCAAAGTGGTCAATAGTAAAACCGCCGCGCTGCGTGGACCAATGCCATATTGCTGTCCAAACAAACTGAAAACCGTTGCCATTGAAATCGATGCAAGCAACACGCCTGCCATTTCCATTTCGGCGCTGACATTGGGTAAAAATTGAAACACCAACCAAACGGTCGCCGGCATCAACACCAATTTGATTGCGCTGATGAATAAAGCATGTTTGCCAGCGGCCTGTATGGATGTGCCTGCCAATGAACCACCAATGACCAATAATGCAATCGGTGAAGCGCACATGCTGATGAGGTTTAATACCCGTTCTATTGGGGCACCGACGCTGATTTTGAAGCCTGATAACAGCAAACCTATCACCAAACCAATGACTAATGGATTTTTGATGACGCTTTTGAAAGTTTGCAAAGCGATTTTGCTCATAGAAGCCGTGCTGTTTTGCTGTTTTCCCCATTCGGCTAAGGTCAAGACCAAAGGGATGATTAATAAGTTTTCAATCAGCAAATTCATGGAAAAATACACTGCCGCTTGCGGGCCAATGAGCATGCTTAAAACACCATAACCAATAAAGCCTGTATTGGACATAGACGCACCCATCGCCATAATCGCCGCTTGCGGCAAAGCTTCTTGTAAACGAATATGGTAGAGCCACAAAGCGGTGAATGCCGCCACCAAAGAGCCGATGCCATAAGCAATCAGATATTGGGTTTGCCAAATTTCGGCAAAATCTTTTTGCATCAACGCATTCACAATCAACAAAGGCAAAGCCACTTTCAAGACAAAAACACCCATGCCTTGAATGTGTTCACGTTTGAGCCATTCATAACGCACACAGACAAAACCCAAACCTATTAAGATTAAAATAGGTGCAATGATATTGAAAATTTGATTCATATTCGCATGTTATCAGAATAAAAACAGAGCGACATTATGCTCTTATAATTTAAAAACAACCACTAGGCTGACGGCAGTTTACAGGACACTTGTTGATTTAAATCTTTGGTGGCTTGCTCTAGCCATTGTGCAAATGCGTGCTCTTGGCAAAAAGCCACATTAAAACGAAACCACGGATGGCTTTGCCATTGGTCTATGGCAAACAACATGCCCGGTGCAAAGGTGAGATTGTCTTGGTAATGGTCTTGAGCAAATTGATAGGCATCGTCAATCAACGGGTGTTTGGCAAAAACGAACAAGCCGCTGCTGGCATGAGCAAATACTTCCCAACCCAAGCTTTCTAATAATTGTTGTATTTGGTGTTGTGCTTGGCTTAAACGGCTGCGCCACGAACTTAATTGTTTGTGACTGCGCAAGTCTTGCCACATCAACAAAGCCAAATGTTCGCTGATGACGGATGTTGTTAATCCCGCCAGCATTTTTTGTTGCATCAAAGCTTGGATGCGGCCTTCTGTGGCAAACACATAACCGACACGCAAAGCAGGTGACAAATGTTTGGTAAAACTGCCTATCAAAATGCTGTTTTGAATATTGTCCAATGCGCTCAAAGGTGGCGGTGGATTGTGGGCGAGCCAAAACGACACTTGGCTTTCAACCAACAAGCAATCGGCCTGCTTGAGCAATTGCAACACTTGATGCGCAGTGGCAAGACTGTATGACGCGCCTGTGGGATTTTGTAAAACGGGATTGGTAAACATCAATTTGGGCTGATATTGCTGTAATAATTGCGCCAATTGCACCACATCAGGACCATCTTCACGCCAAGGCACGCCCACAATGTTCAATTGTTTGCTGCGCAAACGTGTGAGCAAATTGGTATAGCCGGGGCTGTCGATAAAAACAGTGTCGCCTGCTTGGCAATATGTGGCGGTGATGATGTCTAAAGCTTGGCTAGCGCCTTGGGTTAACAACACTTGTTGGTCATCCAGCGGCAGATGGTGTGCTGCCCAGCGTTGGCTGAGCAATTGGCGCAATGGCAATAAGCCTTGCGGTTGACCGTATTGGTTTAACTGTAATGGTGAACGTGCCAATTTGCGCAAAGCAGCGCTGGCCAATTCTGGATCATACCAATCATCTGGCAGCCAACCGCAGCCCGCTTGCAACATGGCATCATCGCTTTGGTAAATGCCTTGCAATAACCATTCTGGATTCAATGGTTGGCGGGGTGTGCGAATGTGTAAAGGCGTGGTTTTGGCTTGGCTGACAAAAAATCCACGACCAGCTTCAGATTGAATACAGCCTTGTGTATTCAAGCGTGAATATGCTTCGGCAACGGTAAACGTGCTGACTTGATGCAATTTGGCTGCTTGGCGTATGGATGGCAATTTGCTGCCATGAGGCAATTGTCCTCGCTCAATTTGTGCACGTATGGTTCGAATCAATTCGTCTACTAAAGTGGTCATGGTTGGGCAGGATTCAGGTGAATGAAAATATCTTAACTGTATAGGAAAACAGACCTATACAGTAAGTCTAAAATTGTCAAAAGTGTCACTGTTTTTTTAGGCTGCAAATGCATAGAGTGAGCACTTCATTTGAATGTAATCCCCCACAAAGACAGAAAAGAGAAACGCCATGAATTTAGATGCAATGTGGATGCCTTTTAGTGCCAATGAGAGCTTTAAAGCCAATCCTCGCATTATCACTGCCGCGCAAGGCATGTACTTTACCGACAATACAGGCCGCCAAATTTTGGATGCCAGTGCCAGTTTATGGTGTGTCAATGCAGGTCATGGTAATGAGCGCATCATCAATGCGGTGACAGAACAAGCAAAAAAATTGGATTATGCACCATTTTTCAATATGTCTCATGACATTGGTTTTAAGGCCGCTGAGCGTTTGGTTGAGATGGCACCTAAAGGTTTTGATAAAGTCTTTTTCACCAATTCAGGTTCTGAGTCTGCAGACACGTCTTTGAAAATCGCCTTGGCTTACCATGCTGCGCGCGGTGAAACAGGTCGCATCAAATTCATCGGTCGTGAAAAAGGCTATCATGGTGTGAATTTCGGTGGTACTTCTGTTGGCGGTATTGGTTTTAACCGCAAAGCGTTCAACCATTTGTTGCCGTTTGTCGATCATTTGCGCCACACTTTGGACATTGAGCGCAATGGTTTTACCAAAGGTTTGCCTGCATATGGCGCGGAGTGGGCGGATGAATTGGAAAATCGTATTTTCACTTTGCACGATCCTAAAACCATCGCAGCCGTGATTATTGAGCCTATGGCAGGTTCTGCGGGCGTGATTTTGCCACCACAAGGTTATTTGCAACGCATTCGTGACATTTGTACCAAACATGGCATTTTGTTGATTTTTGATGAAGTGATTACGGGTTTTGGTCGCACAGGCGGCGATTGGGCGACCAACACGATGGGCGTGACACCTGATATTTTAAATTGTGCCAAAGGCATCACCAACGGTGTGGTGCCGATGGGTGCGGTGTTGGTGGGTAATGGCATTTACAATACGGTGGTGGATGCCGCGTCTGAGAAAACCATTGAGTTTGCACATGGCTATACTTATTCAGCGCATCCTTTGGCTTGTGCCGCAATGATTGCGACTTTAGACGTTTACCGCGATGAAGGTTTGTTTGAGCGCGCAGCGCAATTGTCACCTGTGTTTGAGCAAGCAGCGCACAGTTTACAAGGCACACCATTTGTCAAAGACATCCGCAATATCGGTTTGGTCGCTGGCGTGGAGTTGGAAACAAGCAGCGCAGGCTTGGGCAAACGTGCAGGCTTAGTACAACAAAAATGTTGGGAAGCGGGTGTGTTGATGCGCTTGACGGGCGAAACTTTGGCATTCTCTCCGCCATTGATTGTCAATGAAGCGGAAATTGAACGCATCTTCTCGACTTTAGGTCAGGCGATTACAGAAGTGGCCAATCAAGAAGCGGCTACGGTTTAAATTGTATTAAAATCAAGCGTCCTGTAACTTTACAGGACGCTTTTTTGTGGTTGGCAAAAGGGAAAATATGAACATTAGATTGGCACAACAGACCGATGTTGCTGCGATTGAAGCTTGTGCAATTGCTGCTTATTCGCCTTATATTGTAGCCATAGGGCGAAAACCTGCGCCCATGTTGGCAGATTTTGCGGCACAAATTGCGGCAAAATGTGTGTATGTGGCTGAGAATGAGGATGGGATTTTATGCGGTTATATTGTGTTTTTCCAACAAGATGAAGCGGTATTATTGGAAAGCGTGGCGGTTATCCAAGCTGCTCAAGGGCAAGGCGTGGGTAAGGCATTGGTGGCGTTTTGTGAACAAACGGCGCAATCTTGGGGCATCCACAAAGTGTGTTTGTACACCAATGAGAAAATGACGAACAATTCGGCGATGTATCCAAAAATCGGTTATGTGGAAGTGGATAGGCGCAGCGAAGAGGGTTTTAATCGGGTGTATTTTGAAAAAGTGTTATAAATGGGTGGTTGATGGTTTTGAAATTGTCTTGCAAATGGTTTTAGTGAGAGAAGATTGGGCGTGTTGTGATGGTTCAATTTGGTAACAATCAAGCGTCCTGTAAACCTTTACAGGACGCTTGATTGCTTATCGCTTTAAGGTTTTAAAATTTTCAACAAACTGCGAATCACGACACCATAAGGTGGCCCCATCAAACCCATGGTATTGAAGCGTTTTTGTACCAATACCGCTTTCAGATGTGACAAGCTGTCAAATCCTGTTTTGCCATGATACGCGCCCATGCCCGATGGACCAATGCCGCCAAAAGGCAAACCGTCTTGCGCCACATGCAGCAACACTTCATTGATACACATGCCGCCTGCCACAATTTCTTGCAAACAGCGTTCTTGTACGGCTGAGTCTTGGCTGAACACATAACAGGCCAAAGGGCGAGGGCGGGCGTTGATGTAATGAATGCTGTCGTCCAATGATGCGGTGGTGACAATCGGCAAAATGGGACCAAAAATCTCTTCTTGCATCAAAGCGCAATGATTGGGTGCATCGATGACCAAACTTGGTGCTATTAAGCCTTCTTTGGCAGGTGCCAATGCCATGATGCGCGCGCCTTGGATTTGGGCTTCATCCAAATAAGCTTGCAAGCGTTGGTTTTGTTGGGTGTTGATGATGTGCGTGAAGTCGGAATTTTGTTCCCATTTTGGATAGGTCTTCGCAAACCAAGCTTGTGCCGCTGCGACAAAATCATCGAGTAAAGTATGGTGGATGAGCAAATAGTCTGGCGCAATACAAGTTTGCCCTGCATTGACCATTTTCCCATACATAATGCGTGCAACAGCTTGCTGTAAATGGCGCACATCGTGAATCAGAACAGGTGATTTGCCGCCCAATTCTAAGGTTACAGGGGTTAAATTTGGCGCTGCTGCTTGCATCACATGTTTACCGATAGCCGTTGAGCCGGTGAACAGCAAATGGTCAAATGGCAAGGCGCAAAATGCCGCTGCGACCTCTGCGCCGCCTGTGACCATGTTCACTTCGTCGTCTTGAAAATACAAAGGTATGATGCGTGCCATCAATGCCGCAAAGACAGGTGCGTGTTCAGACAATTTAATCATCGCTCGATTGCCGGCGACCAAAGCATCGACCAAAGGACCGATGGTCAAAAACAAAGGATAATTCCACGGCACCACAATACCAATCACGCCTTTCGGCTGTGGCAAGACATGATTGGATGCAGGCAAAAACAACCACGAAGTTTTTACAGGCCGCTTGCGCATCCATTTTTTGCCATGTTTCAAAGCATGTTGGATGGCTTGTGTGCTTGGAATCAGTTCCAATACCGAGGTTTCAATTGGGTTGCGTTGCCCAAAATCTTCAGCAATGGCTGCTGTTATGGCGTGTTGCTGTTCTTTGAGCAATAACAATAATTGCTGCAAACGGTGTTGGCGCGTTGCCCAATCGACAATGATGTGGCGGCGACTGGCAGCATGGATTGCCGCAAACGATTCTTGTAAAGACTCAGCACTCATCAACACACTTTCTCAAATCAATTCAATGGGAGGCATCTACTTGGGTAATGCGTTGGTGGTCGGACAAATTGATGGCAGTCAAGGTGCGCCCCCAAATGGCACCCGTGTCCAAACCAATTACATGGTCATCTATATGCAAGCCCAAAGCTGACCAATGTCCAAATACAATGGTATGGTCGTTCCATGCTGGATTTTTGGCTTTGAACCAAGGCAATAAATTTTCAGGCATATCAGACACTTCACCTTTGAAATCCAAATCCAACTCGTGTTGTTGATTGATCACGCGCATCCGCGTCATCACATTCAAAGTAAAGCGCAAACGTTCTAATTCGGTCATTTCGCCATGGTCTTTAATCGGTTTGTTGCCATACATGTTTTGTAAAAACCAATCCAAACGCTCTGATGTGAGCACGTTTTGCACTTGTTCGGCATATTGCTTTGCCATATCAATGTCCCAGTGCGGCAGCAAGCCTGCATGCACCATCACATGTTGTTTGTGTTGGACCAGCAATGGTTGCGCACGCAGCCAATCGAGCAACACATCTTTGTCTGTGGCTTTTAAAATCGGGCTTAAAGTATCGCCTTTTTTGGCTTCAGCATGACCATGTGCCACCGCCAGCAAATGCAAATCATGATTGCCCAAAACGGTTTGCACACAATAATCATGTTCTTTGGCAAAGCGCAAAACTTCTAAAGATTTGGGACCGCGATTGACCAAATCGCCTGTCAACCATAAGGTGTCGCTGCCAAAATTGAAGGCAATTTTAGACAACAATTTCATCAATTGTGTGTAACAACCTTGTACATCGCCAATAGCATAATGGGCCATGTGGTACTCCTGTTTGTGAATGTCATACGAGGATATTGAGAATGTATGACAGTGTTCTTGCACAAAGTTCTGAGAATCAAACTTTGAAGTGGGATTGGGTTTTATCTTACTGCAATTGTGAGGCAGACAAAAAGCGTCCTGTAGCCGATTTACAGGACGCTTGGCAAAGTCTTTGATTTGATTTGAATCTTTTTAATCGTCGCTGATAGACGCTAACAATTCTGCTTGGTGTTCGGTGACCAAAGCACTGGTGATTTCGCTCAAATCGCCATCCATGATGAAATCCAATTTGTACAAAGTCAGGTTGATGCGATGGTCGGTCACACGACCTTGAGGGTAGTTGTAAGTGCGAATGCGCTCTGAGCGGTCGCCACTGCCGACCAAACTCTTGCGTTCAGCCGCTTCTTTGTCGTGTGCTTCACGGCGTTGCAAATCGTTCAAACGTGCGGCCAAGACTTTCATCGCTTGCGCTTTGTTGCTGTGTTGCGAACGACCGTCTTGGCACTCCACCACCAAGCCTGTTGGAAAGTGGGTAATGCGAATCGCTGAGTCGGTTTTGTTGATGTGTTGACCACCTGCGCCTGAAGCACGGAAGGTGTCAATGCGAATGTCGGCGGCATTGATGGTGATTTCTTCGAGTTCATCTGCTTCCGCCATCACCGCCACCGTACAAGCGGAAGTGTGTACTCGACCTTGGCTTTCGGTGGCAGGCACACGTTGCACACGGTGCGCGCCCGATTCAAATTTCAATTGGCTGTAAACGCCTGTACCAATGATGCGCACAATCGCTTCTTTGTAGCCGCCCAAATCCGATTCGCTTTCAGATACCATTTCCGTTTGCCAGCCTTGACGCTCGGCATAACGCACATACATGCGCAGCAAATCACCTGCAAACAAAGCCGCTTCGTCGCCGCCTGTGCCTGCACGCACTTCGATGAAGACGTTTTTGTCATCATCTTGGTCTTTAGGTAAAAGCAATTTTTGCAAAGCCAAATCCAATTGCTCGATTTTGTCATTGGCGGCCTGAATTTCTTCAGCTGCAAATTCTTTCATGTCAGGGTCAGATAACATGTCTTCAGCATCGATTTTGTCTTGTTTGGCTTGCTCGTAAGCTTGGTAAGTTTCTACCAATGGCGTCAATTCTGCATATTCTTTGTTCAGCTTACGGTATTCATCCATATTGGCAGTGGCGTTTTCACTGGCCAATAAATGTGTCACTTCTTCTAAACGGTCTGCCAATTGGTGCAGTTTTTGTAACAAGGATTCTTTCATGTCAACTTTCTAAAGAGCGATTCAAAATAGCGTGTGTACAATGCAAACAAGCAAGATGCGTCCGATGGACACATCTTGCTTGTGTGAAAAACAGCGCTACAAATGTTCAGGTAAACGGTAAATTTCGGAGACCGCTTCAGACAAATGCGGATGTTGGTTGATTTGGTGTAAAGCGACAGTGGGCGCATGCAAAAGCTTGTTGGTCAATTGCAAAGACAATTTTTCTAAAACTTCTTCGGCAGACACGCCTTTGCCCAATTGCTTCAACGCGGTATTCAAAGCTTGCTGACGCTGCACATCTGCCGCTTCACGCAAAGCCTTGATGGTCGGAATGACTTGGCGTGAGCGTTGCCACAATAAAAATTCGTTTACACGGTTTTCGATGATGGATTCTGCTTCTGCGGCGGCTTCTTGGCGGGCTTCTTTGCCCATTTGTACCACTTGCATCATGTCATCGACGGTATACAAATAAGCATCGTTGATGTCTGCCACTTGCGCTTCAATGTCGCGAGGCACCGCCAAGTCTAATAAGAACATCGGATGGCGGCGACGTTGTTTCAGGGCGCATTCAATCATGCCTTTGCCGACTATCGGCAATGGGCTGGCAGTAGAAGACACCACCACATCGTATTGATGAATGATATTGGGTAAATCGGTCAATAAAGATGCATCGGTATTGCCGCCCAATTGTGAACACAATTGGCGGGCGCGCTCTAAAGTACGGTTGGCAACGGTGATTTTTTTCGGGCTTTTGGCAGCAAAATAAGTCGCTACCAATTCAATCATCTCGCCTGCGCCAATGAACAACACATTCAAATCGGCAATTTTAGGAAAAATTTGTTCAGCCATTTTGACCGATGCAGCCGCCATAGACACAGAGCTGTCGCCGACGGCAGTATTGCTGCGCACTTCTTTGGCGACGGAAAATGTTTTTTGAAACAGATTGTTCAGTGTGGTGTCGATGCTGGCTTGTTCTTGTGCCACACGCACGGCATCTTTAAGTTGTCCTAAAATTTGTGGTTCACCCAAAACCATAGAATCCAAGCCGCAAGAAACGCGAAAAGCGTGGCGGATGGTTTCGTCGCTGTCTAAGGTGTATAAATAAGGGCGGATGTCGTTTTCAGGCAAGCTGTGGTAGTCTGCCAACCAGTGGACGATGTCATTGGCTTTGCCGACGCAATAAAGCTCGGTGCGGTTGCAAGTGGATAAAATCACTGCTTCGCGCGCCGCACGGTTTTGTACAATTTGTTTCACTGCGTCAGGCAACGATTGTGCCGCAAACGCCAAGCGTTCGCGTATGCTCAATGGGGCTGTCTGATGGTTCAAACCGATTGCAGTCAATTGCATGGCAAAATGCATCCTTTTGAAAAGCTTGGGTCGTATTTTAACGCATTTTGCGTCAAAACGACATATTAATGGGTTGTTTAATAACTTAATTAAATTGGATTTATCGAGGCGTTTGCTTTGATTGGGGGTTGAGAATGGATTTACATGTCATCAGACAAGATTATGCCAAAGAAAGTTTAGAATTGAATGATTGCGCTGAACTTCCTTTGACGCAGCTCAAAACTTGGCTGGAGGCGGCTTTGCATGCCAAAGTCAATGAACCGACAGCGATGAATGTGGCGGCAGTCGATGCAAACGGGCGTCCGAATGCGCGCATTGTGTTGCTCAAAGAATTGAGTGATGACGGTTTGGTGTTTTTTACCAATTACGACAGTCGCAAAGGTCAGGCTTTGCAAGCACATCCATTCGCGGCGGTGACGTTTTTTTGGCCAGAATTGGAGCGTCAAGTGCGGGTGGAAGGCAAAGTCGTTAAATTGGATGAAGCGGCATCGGATGAATATTTTGCTTCGCGCCCATACGCCAGCCGTATTGGTGCTTGGGCGAGTGAACAAAGCCAAGTGATTCCGAACAAAACCCATTTGATGAAACGTGCCACTGCCATCGGTTTGAAACATCCGTTAAATGTACCTCGTCCGCCGCATTGGGGTGGTTTTGTGGTGATTCCTGATTGTGTGGAGTTTTGGCAAGGTCGCCCAAGTCGTTTGCATGACCGAGTGCAATACCGTTTGCAAGACGATGGACAGTGGACGAAAGTACGTTTGGCACCTTGATGTGCGGCTTTATTAGCACATGTGTGTGATGGCAAGCGGCCTGTAAACATTTGCAATACGTGGATCATGAAAACAGGAGTGCGATTATGAAAGGTTGGCTTGTGGGGGTATTGGGTATTTGGATGGCTCAGGCGCAGGCTTTGAGCTGTTTGCCTTCTGCACCATTTTCTGTGGTTCACACCCAAACCATGCAGCCGCATTCGGTGGTATGGTTGAATCGAGTCGAATCCGCACCTTACGCGCCAGTATGGCTACAAAGCCAACATGGTAAGAGCGATACCATGACCCAAACCGTGCATTGGTTGCCACAATGGGTGGCATTGGTGCCCAATCGCCCTTATGTTGCTGGTCGAACGTATACCGTGACTTCCAAGCAAATCACCGCTGAATATACGGACATGGTGGCGTTGAACAATTCGTTTCAGGTTGGTGTTTCTCAACCCAATACCGAGTTGAAGTGGCGACAAAAGCCCGTTTTGGATGCGGTGCAAGTGCATCAATCGCCATGGGGACAGGTGGGACATGTGACTTTGGGATTGGATGTGACAGTGGCACCTGAAAATTATTTGGTGATGGTAACCGCAGCTGATGATGCTGACATGCGAGATGCCAAAACGTGGTTGTTGCAGCCTACGCTCATCAATGGGCATACCAAATTGAAATTGTCTCACGGTCCTTGTATGGCCAACCATCAGGCATTTTGGTTTCAGGTAGGTCAAAGCAAATGGCTGACTTTGGCGCTTATCAGCCACGATGGTCGCATCATACCTTGGCAGGGCTCGCCTTGGCGTTTGGATTTGCCAGCCAAGTGAGGTGGTGATTAACTGCATTCAGTTGTTTGGTACCTGCGCCATCAGCTCTGCGCTGGTATTTCAAGTTGATACAATCCAGACCATTGATGTGTTGTCTGAGAATTTTGATGATGGTATCCAATCAAGCGTCCTGTAACTTTTTACAGGACGCTTGATTGGGTCAATCAGGATGATTCATTGACCACGCAAAAACAAAGCATCCAAATCGTTAAGTTTGAGTTTGACCCAAGTTGGTCTGCCATGATTGCATTGGTTGGCGCGAGGGGTTTGTTCCATGTCACGCAGCAATGCGTTCATTTCAGGTAAAGTCAAACTGCGTCCTGCTCGCACCGAGCCATGACACGCCATCGTGGCTAAGATATGGTTTTGGCTGGCTTGTAAGGTGTCGCTGCTGCCTACTTGTGCCAATTCTGCCAACACATTACGACTGAGTTTTTCGACATCACTTTTGGCCAGTAATGCAGGCACGGATTCAATGGCAATCGTGTGTTCAGCAACGGCTTTCAAGCTCAATCCCCATTGTTGTAAGGCGTTCTGAAAACCGTTTAATGTGGCCATTTCCAACGCGCTTGCGCGAAAGTCTTGCGCAATCAGCAACGCTTGTGTGGCGACATTGCCGCTTTCATGTTGGCTTTTGAGTTTTTCGTAAGTCACCCGTTCATGCGCGGCATGCATGTCTACCAAAATCAAACCATCGGCCGTTTGCGCCAAAATATAAATGCCCAACAATTGCGCCAAAGCATAACCTAATGGATTTTCCACCTCATCGTCGACTGCCAAATCCATATTCAAATCGTGTGAATGGTTGGTATGGGTTGAGGTTGATGCGCTGGTATGCGCTTGAGTGGCGGCAGCTGGGTGCAAAGGCTTGTCGTACAAGGTGGCATACGTTTGTAAAGCCTGTCTGCTTTCATGCGCGCTCAATGGTTTGGAAGAGGTGTTGCTAGCGTATTGAAACGGCGTTTGTGAACGAGTGGGGTGATGGTCTTGGCTGTTGTATGCTGGTGATGTGTGGCGTTCGAAAGCCGACGTATCACGCCATGGCAAGCTGTTTTGAGTGGGCGCAGCAGCAGTTTTTTGGACTTGTTGTTGTAAAACTTCACCAGCATTGCTGACTGAATCTGTGTGGCGTGCATCGGTTTTGGACAGTGCTTGGTGTAAAGCATGAAACACCAAACGATGTACCGATTGGCTGTCACGAAAACGCACTTCGGATTTGGTTGGATGCACATTGACATCCACCTCATGCGCAGGCACGTTGACGTTTAACACAAAAGCAGGCGTCAAAGCTACATGTAACACATCTTGATATGCTTGTTTGACTGCATGCAAAACGATTTTATCGCGCACAAAACGCCCATTCACAAACACAAATTGTTTGTCGCTTTTGCCTTTGCTGTAAGTGGGTTTGCCGATAAAGCCTGATAAATGCATCAAGCCATTGTCGCCTTGTACGGGCAAACAAGCGTCCTGAAAATCGTTGCCAACGATAGCGCCTATGCGTTCAAGCAAGGTTTGTGCAGGCAATTGGTGTACGGTTTTTTGATTGTGTGAAATATAAAATGCGACATCAGGACGGCTCAAAGCAATGCGTTCGATGGCGGTCAAACAATGCGCCCATTCGGTTTGGTCAGATTTTAGAAATTTGCGTCGCGCAGGCGTGTTGAAATAAATGTCTGCCACTTCCACCGTGGTGCCTAGGCCGTGAGCGGCAGCCGTTGGGGCATGTAAGACGCCATCGATGGCGGTGACGCTCATGGCGTGCGGCGCATCCGCAGTTTTGCTGGTCAATGTTAAGCGGCTGATGGCGGCAATACTCGCCAAACCTTCGCCCCGAAAACCCATGCTCGAAACATTTTCCAAGTCTTGCAAAGAGCGAATCTTGCTGGTGGCGTGGCGGTGCAAAGCCAAAGCCAAATCTTCGTGAGCGATGCCATTGCCATTGTCAGTCAAACGAATGTGTTTGATGCCGCCTTGCTGCAAAGCAATGTCCACGCGCGTAGCACCAGCATCCAACGCATTTTCTAACAACTCTTTGAGCGCGTTTGCAGGACGCTCGACCACTTCGCCTGCGGCAATTTGGTTGATGAGGTGGTCGGGTAAGGTATGGATGCGTTGGTTCATGCGGTTTCTTTTTTGGCAGCCATTTTGTGACGGACAATTTCAATCACTGCAGGCAAAACAGACAACACAATAATGGCAATCAAAACCAAGCTTAAATTGTCTTTAACGATTTGCATATTGCCAAAGAAATAACCCAAATAAGAAAAACCCACTACCCACAACACCGCACCAATGACGTTGTACAAGAAAAATTGTCCATAATGCATGCGACCCATGCCAGCTACAAATGGTGCAAAAGTTCGCACAATCGGCATAAAGCGGGCAATGATGATGGTTTTGCCGCCATGTTTGGTGTAAAAATCTTGGGTTTTTTGTAAGTGAGATTGTTTGAATATCTTGGAATTGGGATTGGAAAACAGCTTTTCACCAAAATATTTGCCGATGGTGAAATTGACCGCATCGCCCAAAATCGCAGCAATAATCAGCAATAAAACCATCAAATGAATGTTCATGCCACCAATGGCCGCAATGCTGCCTGCGGCAAATAACAATGAATCACCTGGCAATAAAGGCATGACTACCAAGCCAGTTTCACAAAAAATAATCGCGAACAATATGGCGTAAATCCACACGCCATATTGTGCGCTCAGTTGGGTTAAGTGTTCATCAATGTGCAAAATGAAATCGATGATGAAATAGAAAAAATCCATAATATTGTATGTATTTCAAATGTAGAGGCGACCTGAAAGGTTTCAGGCCGCTTTGAGAGGCAGAAATTAAACCACAATTTCTTCTTTTTTCTTACGCTCTTTGACCAAGTTTTGACGGTTCAAACCAAATGCCATTAACAATGGGCTGGCCACCAAAACCGATGAATACACGCCAAACACAATACCGATGGTCAAAGCCATGGCAAAACCATGCAATGCCGCGCCACCGAAAATCAACATTGAAATCACCATCGCTTCGGTCGAGCCGTGGGTGATGATGGTACGGCTCATCGTGGCAGTGATGGCGTTGTCGATAACTTCAGGGATGGTTTTGTCACGCATTTGTGGTTTGCGGAAGTTCTCACGAATACGGTCAAATACCACCACCGATTCGTTCACCGAATAACCCAAAACCGCTAAAATGCCCGCCAAAACCGTCAATGAGAATTCCCATTGGAAGAGGGCAAAACAGCCCAAAATGATGATGACGTCGTGCATATTGGCAATGATGGCAGATACCGCAAAACGCCATTCAAAGCGCACCGACAAATAAATAATAATGCCGATACACACCATCGCCAAAGCCGATAAGCCATGGCTTACCAACTCTTCACCCACTTGTGGACCAATAAAATCGTTTTGCAATAATTGCACGTTCGGGTCTTGCTTTTTGAGCAATTCCATCACTTGATTGGACAAATTGGCATTGGCTTCTGAGCCTTTGTTAGGCAAGCGTATCATGATGTCACGCGTGGTGCCTAAGGCTTGAACTTGTACTTCACCTATGTTCAAAGTGTGCAAATCGTCACGGATTTTATTGACGTCTGCACCTTGGCTGTATTGCACTTGCATCACCGTGCCGCCTGTAAACTCTACTGAGAAATTCAGACCTTTGGTAAACAAGAAAAACATTGCCAAGATGAAAGTGATCAATGAAATGGCTGTGGTCAATTTGCCATAGCGCATGAACGGAATGTCACGTTTGATTTTGAACAATTCCATGGTTTACTCCTTTTCTACCGCAGGGCGTGTGTCTGTTTCAGGACGCCATACTTGACCAATGGAAATGGATTTCAAACGGGCTTGGCGACCGTACCACAAATTCACCAACGCACGTGAGCACACTACCGATGAGAACATCGAAGTCAAAATACCCAAACAATGCACCACCGCAAAACCACGAACAGGACCTGAACCAAAGATGAGCAATGCCACACCTGCAATCAACGAAGTCAAGTTAGAGTCCACAATCGTCGCCCAAGCATGTTCATAACCTTTGCTGATGGCAATATGAGGATGGAGCCCTGCGCGCAACTCTTCTCGAATGCGTTCATTGACCAACACGTTAGAGTCAATGGCCATACCCAAAGTCAATGCAATGGCAGCAATACCTGGTAAGGTTAAGGTCGCTTGTAAGATGGACAGCAAAGCAATTAAGAACAATAAGTTGAAGGTCAACGCAATCACAGAGAATACACCAAACACACGGTAGTAAATCACCATGAATACGGCCACAGCTATAAAGCCCCATAAGGTTGAATGGAAACCTTTGGTAATGTTGTCTGCACCCAAGCTAGGGCCAATGGTACGTTCTTCAATGATGTGCATCGGTGCTGCCAAAGAACCCGCGCGCAATAATAAGGCTGTATCGTTGGCTTCCGCCGCTGTCATGCTGCCTGAAATTTGTACACGACCACCGGTAATCGGTTCGTTGATGGTCGGTGCAGTCACCACTTCGGCATTGCCTTGGTCGATTAAGACCATCGCCATGCGCTTGTTGCGGTTGGCGCGAGTCAAATCTGCAAAAATGTCTGAACCAGAACTGTCCAAAACCAAATTCACAGATGCTTGGTTGTTTTCAGTAAAACCAGGTTGAGCGTCCTGAATGTTGTCACCAGTCAATTCCACTTGTTTGCTGACCAAAGTTGAACCTTGACCGCCTGCATTTGGCAACAATTCATAACCATCAGGTGCAGTACCTAACATCGCTTGTTGTACCAAAGCGGGATCATCCGACACCATGCGCACTTCCAACGTTGCCGTACGACCCAAAATGTCTTTGGCTTTGGCTGTGTCTTGTACGCCTGGCAATTGCACCACAATGCGGTTGCTACCTGCTTGTTGAATCACAGGTTCCGCTACGCCCAATTCATTGACACGATTGTGCAAGGTGTTCATGTTTTGTGACACAGCAGCCGAGCTGATTTGCAATAGTTGTGCTTCGGTTAACGATGCTTGTAATTGATTGCCTTCAAGCAATTGCAACGTGGCTTCTTGACCCAATTGGCGGCTCATGCTGCGGAACATTTCTTGCGCAGCAGCAGCGTCCTGAAACGGAATGATGACGCTGTTATCGGTGAGTTTGACTTCGCCCATCATTAATTTTTGTTTGGCTGCTTCACGACGGATATCGCCTGTGATGCGGTCTAAGGTTTTTTGCTGCGCTGCTTTCATGTCCACTTCTAAAGTGAAATGCACGCCACCACGTAAATCCAAACCTAAGAACATCGGGCGAGCGTTGATGTTGCTCATCCAAGTCGGTGTGTTGGGAATCAAGTTCAAAGCAATGATGTAGCCATCGCCCAAAGCTTGGTCTATCACATCACGCGCTTTGATTTGTTCTTCAGTAGACGCAAAACGGAATTTCAAACTGCCATCATCAAAAAAATCACCTTCGGTTTTGATGTTTGCTTGAGTCAGCGCAGTATTGATTTTTTGTGCCAATACATCGTCAATGACAATGGCTTGGCGGTTGGTAGAAACCTGTACAGCAGGGGTTTCACCATAGAAATTGGGTATGGTGTAAATACAACTGATGACGACCAATACGGCAATCAACAGGTATTTCCATAAAGGATAGCGATTCATGCCTTAAGCCTTTGAAGCACAATAAACCGCTCTTCAGAGCGGTTTATTGGAGAGAAATGATTAGTCTTTTTTGTCTTCGACGGCTGCGCCAGTGGCATCCAAACGAGCAGTAATGGCTTGACGTTCAAATTCCACATTCACATTAGGAGCAATTTCAACAGTGAAAAAACGGTCACTCACTTTGGTGATTTTGCCAACCATACCTGAGCCAGTCACGACTTTGTCGCCTTTTTTCAACTCAGTTAACATTTGTTGATGGGCTTTGAATTTCTTTTGTTGCGGACGCATGATCAAGAAATAAAACACACCCAAAACCAAAATCATTGGCAAAAACGACAGTACTTGTTCGTTCATTGTCTTCCTTAATGTATTAAAAATTGAATTAACAGTCAGCGGCTATTGTAATGACTCTTGCTTAAAAGTCAAAAACGCCACTTGTTTTTTACGTAGACTTTACACGCCGCGCGCACGCTCTGCTGCAAATTGCACACGGAAAGCTGCAAATTGACCTGCATCAATGGCGTCGCGTACGTCTTGCATCAATTGTTGGTAGTAGTGCAAATTGTGAATGGTGTTCAATTGTGCACCTAAAATTTCGCCAACACGATGCAAATGGTGTAAATAACCACGGCTGAAATTGCGACATGTGTAACAGGTGCAAGTTTCATCAATGGGACGTTTGTCTAATTTATGGACAGCATTTTTGATTTTCAAGTCACCAAAGCGGGTAAATAACCAACCATTACGCGCATTGCGTGTTGGCATCACACAGTCAAACATGTCCACACCATTGGCAACGCCTTCAATCAAATCTTCAGGTGTGCCCACGCCCATCAAATAATGTGGCTTGTTAGCAGGCAATTGCGGACCGATGTGTTGCAAAATGCGATACATGTTTTCTTTGGCTTCGCCCACTGACAAACCGCCAATGGCCACACCATCAAAATCCAGTTCATTCAAACCTGCCAAAGATTCATCACGCAAATCTTCATACATCGCGCCCTGAACAATGCCAAACAATGCATTAGGATTGTTCAAGCGGTCAAATTCATTTTTAGAGCGTTCCGCCCAACGTAAACTCATTTGCAAAGATTTTTGTGCCGCTTGAGCGCTGGCATCACCAGGAGTACATTCATCCAATTGCATCACAATATCAGAATTCAGGACGGTTTGAATTTGCATCGAGATTTCAGGAGACAAAAACAATTTGTCGCCATTGATTGGATTTTTGAAAGTACAGCCTTCTTCGGTGAGTTTGCGCATGTCAGACAAGCTGAATACTTGGAAGCCGCCTGAATCGGTCAAAATAGGCTTTTGCCAGCCCATAAAATCATGCAAGCCACCAAACTCACGAATCACATCCAAACCAGGACGCAACCACAAATGATAAGTATTGCCCAAAATGATTTGGGCATTGATGTCGTCTAAGTCTTTTGGCGTCATGGCTTTGACAGTGCCGTAAGTGCCAACAGGTTGGAAAACGGGCGTTTCGACCGTACCATGGTTCAAAGTGATGCGACCACGGCGGGCCAAACCATCTTGTTTTAACAGTTCAAATTTCAACATAGAATTGGTAGAGCAAATAAAAAAGCCATTATAAGCCAATCACGCCTGTATTGTATTGCCAATTAAATCGAATCTCGCTACAATAATCGCCTATTTTAAAAGTTAAGCATAGGCATGTAGCTCAGTTGGTTAGAGCATCACCTTGACATGGTGGGGGTCGTTGGTTCGAATCCAATCATGCCTACCAAAAATACCCATAGCGAACCTGAAGTTCGCTGTTTTTTTTGCAAGTAGTGGTAAAAACAACAGCGCATCAAGTTGGTGTTCAAACACGGAGTGTGAACCATGCCTCAAATTACTTTACCGGACGGCTCAGTTCGGTCATTCGATCATCCTGTCAGTGTCATGGAAGTGGCGCAATCTATTGGCGCTGGCTTGGCCAAAGCGACGATTGCAGGCAAAGTCAATGGTCAATTAGTAGACGCTTCAGACATCATTGCAGATGATGCCAAATTGAACATCATCACTGCCAAAGACAAAGAAGGCGTGGAAATCATCCGCCATTCTTGTGCGCATTTGATGGGTCACGCGGTGAAACAGTTGTACCCTGATGTGAAAATGGTTATCGGTCCTGTGATTGAAGATGGTTTTTACTACGATATTTACAGTGAAACGCCGTTTACACCTGAACACATGCAAGCGATTGAAGCACGCATGCAAAAATTGATTGATCAAGACTATGATGTCATCAAGAAGATGACACCGCGTGATGAAGTCATCAAAGTGTTTGCTGAGCGTGGCGAAACGTATAAATTGCGTTTGATTGACGACATGCCAAATGAAACGCATATGGGTTTGTATTACCATCAAGAATATGTCGACATGTGTCGTGGTCCTCACGTACCAAATACCCGTTTCTTAAAAGCGTTTAAATTGACCAAAATGTCGGGTGCTTACTGGCGTGGTGATGCTAAAAATGAGCAATTACAACGTGTTTACGGTACTGCGTGGGCAGACAAAAAACAATTAAAAGAATACATTCAACGCATTGAAGAAGCAGAAAAGCGTGATCACCGTAAATTGGGTCGCCAATTGGACTTGTTCCACATGCAAGACGAAGCGCCTGGTATGGCATTTTGGCATCCTAAAGGTTGGTCTTTGTGGCAAACCATTGAACAACACATGCGCAAAGAGTTGACTGCGGCAGGTTATAAAGAAATCCGTACGCCAACCATTATGGATAAAGTGTTGTGGGAAAAATCAGGTCACTGGGCGAACTATAAAGACAATATGTTCATCACAGAATCTGAAAAACGCGATTATGCTGTGAAACCGATGAATTGCCCAGGTCACGTACAAGTGTTCAACCAAGGCTTGCGTTCGTATCGTGATTTGCCATTGCGCTTGGCTGAGTTTGGCTCATGTCATCGCAATGAACCTTCTGGTGCTTTACATGGTTTGATGCGCGTGCGTGGATTTGTGCAAGACGATGCGCATATTTTCTGTACCGAAGACCAAATTGACAGCGAAGCGCAAGCTTTTAACCGTTTGGTGATGAAAGTTTATAAACAATTTGATTTTACCGATATCGATATCAAATTGTCATTGCGTCCTGAAAAACGTGCTGGCTCAGATGAGATTTGGGATAAAGCCGAAGAAGGTTTGCGCAATGCTTTGCGTGCTTGTGGTGTGCAGTGGGAAGAATTGCCGGGTGAGGGTGCATTCTACGGTCCTAAGGTTGAATACCATATTAAAGATGCTTTGGGTCGCTCATGGCAGTGTGGTACTATTCAGCTTGACTTTGTGTTGCCTGAACGATTGGATGCTGAGTATGTGACCGAAGACAATGGCCGTGCCCGTCCTGTGATGTTGCACCGTGCTATTTTGGGTTCTTTGGAGCGCTTTATTGGCATTTTGATTGAGCACCATGCAGGTGCATTCCCATTGTGGTTGGCGCCAGTGCAATTGGTGGTGATGAACATCACTTCAGACCAAGCTGAGTATTGCAGCAATATTGCAACACAATTTACCGAAGCCGGTTTCCGCGTTGAAACCGACTTGCGCAATGAAAAAATCGGTTACAAAATCCGTGAACACAGTGCGCAGCGTGTCCCTTATCAATTGGTGATTGGGGAAAAAGAAAAACAAGCGGGCAAAGTGGCCATTCGCCGTCGTGGTGAAGATTTAGGTCAAATGACTGTGGCAGAGTTTATTGCTTATATGCAGCAAGAAATCGCTACGACTTTCGCTCATTGATGATAGAACTGAAGGAGTATTACCATCGCTCAAGAACGCGAAGCACGTATAAACGGTGAAATCACTGTTAGAGAAGTGCGTTTAATCAGCAATACCGGTGAACAACTGGGTGTCGTTTCAACTCGTCAAGCCATGGCTTTGGCTGAAGAGCAAGATGTGGATTTGGTAGAAATTTCTCCCAACGCCACGCCACCTGTGTGCAAATTGATGGATTTTGGTAAGTTTAAATACGAACAAGCCAAAAAACGTGATGAAGCCAAAAAGAAACAAAAACAAGTGCAAATTAAGGAAATCAAATTCCGTCCAGGCACTGATGATGGCGATTACAACATCAAAATGCGCAATATCGTGCGATTCTTGGCCGATGGTGACAAAGTGAAAATCACTTTGCGTTTCCGTGGTCGTGAGATGGCTCACCAACAATTGGGTGCCCAATTGTTAAAACGTGTTCAGGAAGACTTGGTCGAAGTGGGTGCGGTAGAGCAATTTCCGAAAATGGAAGGCCGTCAAATGGTAATGATGGTTGCCCCAAAGAAAAAATAAAGCTATAATTTATGGCTGCCAAGTTGAGGCTGACCGACTTGGCAGTTTTATTGTTTAAGTTAGCATAAAAACCGTGGTGCTGGGCTTTAAAGGGCTTGTTTCAGGCCGCCCAATGCCTAATTAAATAACTGGAGTATTCCATGCCAAAAATGAAAAGCAAGTCGAGCGCGAAAAAACGCTTCATCGTGCAAGGCAGTGGTGGTATCAAACGCGCTAAAGCGTTCAAAAGCCATATCTTGACCAAGAAATCCACTAAAGTTAAACGTAACTTACGTGGTACCACTCAAGTTCATGACAGCGATACTTTGGCTGTCAAAAAAATGTTGCCTTACGCTTAATTGGAGTAGATTATGCCTCGCGTAAAACGCGGTGTTACCGCACGTGCTCGTCACAAAAAAGTCTTAGCCTTAGCCAAAGGTTACCGTGGTCGTCGTAAGAACGTCTACCGTGTAGCCAAACAAGCGGTGATGAAAGCCGGTCAATATGCATACCGTGACCGTCGTCAACGCAAACGCCAATTCCGTCAATTGTGGATTGTGCGTATTAACGCTGCAGCTCGTGAAAATGGTTTGTCTTACAGCAAATTCATGAACGGCTTGAAAAAAGCGTCAATCAACATTGACCGTAAAGTATTGGCTGATTTAGCCGTGTTCGACAAACCAGCATTTGCTAAATTGGTTGAACAAGCTAAAGCCCAACTTGCTTAATACAGGTTCATAAAAAGGGAGGCCTAGCCTCCCTTTTTTATCGATAGTTTGCCTATTGGTTTGTTCACATACAATCAATCAGCAAACTATTGTTTTTTTTAGGCGTCCTGTAAAGCTGTCACAAGATGCCACCTTCTTTATTTCGCAAGGTTATATTATGGACATGAAAGAAGTCACCGCGCTTGTGGATGGCGGTATTGCGCAAGTGGCGCAAATTGCCGATTTGCAAGCTTGGGAAGTGGTCAAAGCTGAATATTTGGGTAAGACTGGTAAAATCACTTCGTTGATGAAAGGTTTGGGCGCATTGTCTATCGAAGAGAAAAAAACCTTCGGTGCGGCCATTAATATTGAAAAACAACGTTTTCAGGACGCTATCAATCAAAAACGTGATGATTTGAATGCGGCTAAGTTAGAGGCACAATTGCAAGCGGAGAGCTTGGATGTGACTTTGCCTGGACGTGGTCAAGCGATGGGTGGTATGCATCCTGTCACCAATACTTTAGAACGTGTGGTGACTTTATTCGCTGGCATGGGTTTTGAAGTGGCAGATGGTCCTGAGATTGAAGAAGACTTCTACAATTTCCAAGCTTTGAATATTCCAGAAAATCATCCAGCGCGTGCGATGGCAGATACGTTTTATGTGGAGAATGGCGATGTGTTGCGTACGCATACTTCTCCTATTCAAGTACGCTATATGTTGGACAAGAAAAATCCACCGATTCGCATCATTGCGCCTGGTCGTGTTTACCGTGTCGATTCCGATGCCACCCATTCACCGATGTTCCACCAAGCTGAAGGCTTGTGGGTAGAAGAAGGTGTGACGATGGCAGATTTGAAAGCGGTCTTTACTGAGTTTATTCGCAATTTCTTTGAACGTGACGACATGCAAGTGCGTTTCCGTCCTTCATTCTTCCCATTTACCGAACCATCTGCTGAAATTGATATTTTGGGCGAGCGTGGTTGGTTGGAAGTAGGCGGTTGTGGCATGGTGCATCCGAACGTGTTGCGTAACGTGGGCATTGATCCTGAAAAATACACAGGTTTTGCGTTTGGTATTGGCCTCGATCGCTTTGCGATGTTGCGTTACGGCGTGAATGACTTGCGCTTGTTCTTCGACAACGACTTGAATTTCTTGAATCAATTCTAATTGGGAATCCATCATGCAATTTTCATATGACTGGTTAAAAAAATGGGTTTCACCCAATAAAACCGCGGACGAATTGGCACATTTGTTGACCATGTCGGGTTTGGAAGTGGAAGAAGTTGAAAAAGCAGCGCCTGAGTTTTCAGGAGTGGTGATTGCTGAAATCAAACACATTGAAAAACACCCTGATGCAGACCGTTTGAATATCACGCAAGTGGATGCTGGTACAGGCCAATTGGTGCAAATCGTCTGTGGCGCACCGAATGTAAAAGTTGGTATTAAAGTGCCTTGCTCGTTGCCAGGGGCTGTGTTGTCAGGCAACTTCAAAATCAAACCGACCAAAATGCGTGGTCAGGTTTCCAATGGCATGTTGTGTTCAGGCAAAGAATTAGGCATTCCTGATGATGTGGATGGCTTGTTGGTGTTGCCGGAAGACGCACCTGTTGGGACTGATATTCGTGAATACTTGGCTTTGAACGATGATTTGTTGACGTTGAAAATCACACCGAATCGTGCCGATTGTTTGGGTATTAAAGGCATTGCACGTGAAGTAGTGGCTTTAACGCAGTGTGAGCACCACAGTTTCAGTATTCCAGCCATGCCTGTGGCATCGACACGAACACAAGCGGTGCGCATTGATGCGCCTGCGGATTGCGGTCGTTTTATTGCGCGTGTAATTGAAGGCGTGGATGCTCAAGCAGTGACACCTGCTTGGATGGTGCAGCGCTTGAACCGTTCAGGCATTCGTTCGATTTCAGCATTGGTAGACATTGGTAACTATGTGATGCTTGAATTAGGTCAACCGATGCACATTTTTGATGCCGATAAAGTGACAGGTTCTATCATTGTGCGCCGTGCCAATGAAGGCGAAACTTTGTTGTGCTTGAATGACAAAGAAGTGACTTTGGCTGCCGATACTTTGGTGGTGGCAGACGAAGCGGGCGCGTTGAGTATGGCTGGTTTGATGGGCGGTGCTGCGAGTGCCGTATCGGATGAAACAGCCAATGTGGTTTTGGAGTCGGCTTGGTTCCAGCCTGATACGATTGCTGGCAAATCACGCCAATACGGTTTCGGTTCTGATTCTTCGTTCCGTTATGAGCGCGGTGTTGATTACCAATTGCAACAAGAGGCGATTGAACGTGCTTCATTCTTGGTGCAAAGCATTTGTGGTGGCAAAATTGGCGCATTGACTGAGGCTGTAGGGGATTTGCCAGCGGCAAACAAAGTTACTGTGCGTTTGGCGCGCATCAATCAAATTTTGGGTATTGAAGTGCCTGAGACCGAAGTGGTGACGATTTTAAACCATTTGGGTTTGGAGCCTGTGGCGGTTGCAGGTGGCTTTGAAGTGACGGCACCAAGTTTCCGTTTTGACATTGAGCAAGAAGTAGACATCATCGAAGAAGTCGGCCGTGTGTATGGCTATGACAAAATTCCTGATGATTACACTTCAGGCCGCTTGTCTATGCTTAAGCGTCCTGAAAGTCGTCGTCCACGTTTTGCTGCTTACCATGCCTTTGCTGCACGTGGCTATCGTGAGATTGTCAGCTATGCGTTTGTAGACGAAGCTTGGGAAAAAGATTTTGCCAATAATGACAATCCGATTCGTTTGCAAAATCCATTGGCCAGTCACATGAGCGTGATGCGTTCGACTTTGATTGGCGGTTTGATCAAAACCTTGCAACACAATTTGAATTATAAGCAAAATCGTGTGCGCTTATTTGAAGTGGCGCGCGTGTTCAGTAAAGATGAACAAGGTGGTTTTGTACAAATTGAAAAAGTAGGCGGTTTGGCTTATGGCTTGGCTGTGCCTGAACAATGGGGCGAAGCGGCGCGCATTGTGGACTTTTTTGATGTAAAAGGCGATTTAGAACAGTTGCTCCACCCAAGTTTACCGTTACAATATCAATCTGTTACGCATCCTGCTTTTCATCCGGGTCGTTGTGCGGCTATTTTGTTGGATGGCCAACAAGTGGGTGTCTTGGGTCAGTTGCATCCGAAATGGGTACAACAATATGATTTGCCACAAGCGCCGATATTGTTTCAATTGGATTTGAGCGTGGTATTGCAAAGCCAAGCAGTTGCGTACAAAACAGTATCGAAATTGCCACCTGTGCGTCGTGATTTGGCGTTTTTGGTAGCAGACAGCATCAAAGCTGGTGATTTATTACAAGCATTGCGTCAGAGCGCCAACAGCTTGGTGCGTGATGTGCAATTGTTTGATGTATACAGCGGTACAGGCATTGAACCAGGCTTTAAGAGTATGGCAGTGAAAATCATTTTACAGGACGCTGAAAATACTTTGACCGATGTGGTGGTTGAAGAAGCGGTTCAACAATTGATTCAAGCAGCCCAAGCATTAGGTGTGTCTTTGCGCGCATAATGTTTTAGAAGTGAATAACACGTTTTTAGCTGATTAACAGCACACATTTAGAGTATAAAGGTAGTTGGAATATGACATTAACGAAAGCCGAATTGGCAGATATTTTGGTCGACAAAGTCGCTGGAATGAATAAAAATGATGCCAAAGAAATTGTAGAATTGTTTTTTGAGGAAATTCGTCAGGCTTTGGAAAGTGGCGAAGAAGTCAAAATCTCTGGTTTTGGCAACTTCCAATTACGTGACAAACCGCAGCGCCCAGGTCGCAACCCTAAAACCGGTGAAGAAGTACCGATTAGCGCGCGTCGCGTTGTCACTTTCCACGCAAGCCAAAAATTAAAAGGCATGGTGGAACATCATTATGATAAGCAAAGATAATTGGTCGATTCCGGCACAGCGTTATTTTACGTTAGATCAGTTGTGTCAATTGGTTGGTATCAGTCAAAAGCAGTTTGAAGCGTGGCAGCGTGATTATGGTTACGTTGGTTATGGTGGTCGACACTATACCCGTTTGGATGTGTTAAAAGTGATGCAGCTCAAACACACATTTGCCCCTTATGTGGATGCGTTCACGCACAATTTTGTGGATGAGGCGGGAAACCCTGCTGTTGATGCCATAGAAGTGCAGCAACAATTACAGCAATTGTTGCACAGCATAGACCATGTTTTGACGGTTTCTAATTTGGTTGAACAACAAACTTCGTAATATTCAGTTGTGTTTTAAAAAAAGCAGCGTCCTGTAAAGGCGCTGCTTTTTTGTATTCATTCATGCCCAATATGGGCATCAAATCAGTCATTTTTGATGGTTCTTCGAGTTCATTTATTGCCAATGGACAGTCTCTTTTTTCGTGTCAGCATTTTTTCAATCATAAAAATTTAAAAACCATCTTGATTTAACGCAAAAAAAGTAAGCCTTTGTAAGCCTTTTTTAATGAAAAAAAGGAACCAATTGCAAAAAAAATGGTTTATTGAAGCGACGTAATTCGTTGATATAGTTTTGTTTCTTTGAATCTTGTTCTAAAAGAGAAAGAGTCTTTTGGAACAAAGCGTATTTTTTGAGTCATATACAAAGCCATAAAAAATTTACATTTTTTATATGAACGTAAATCTGATATTGCACCAAAAATGGGTTTGATGACCCGTCTTGATAGAGAAGGAATGTACCATGAACAAGGCATATAAAGTTGTCTACAACGAAACAACGGGAACCTATGTTGCCGTCGCAGAGATTGAATCTTCTAGAGGGAAAAAAACCTCCAGTACAGTACAAATCAATGAGACAGGGGTGATGGTGGATAAACTTCGGGCTTTAGGCGTTGATAACGCAAAGCTCTTGACTATTCCACTGGCAGTGATGTCCATATTTACAGTGATGCCAGAACAGGCAGAAGCTGCTAACACCATTTTTATTAACGATGGCAATGATTCAAGCTGTATCAATTTGTATGATGATGGTCAAACAGGCGGTTTCAATGCAATCAATGGGGGTGGTAAAAGTGTTACGGATATTTACTCTGACGGGCGAGTATCAGACGGTAAAGGGGGACATATACTTGGTACAGGTACATCTTCGACTATTTTTGGTAGTGCTACTATAAATCCATGTCAATATAATGGAGGTACTGGAGCTCAAAATCGTGATACACAAACCAACCGTACTTTATTTTATGCCAACAATTGGGCGACGACTCCAAGTGATGGGCAAATGGGTGCAACTAGTTTGACATTGGGCGGTCGTTTGGATGTGAACTCAGGCGTTCTTGGTTTGGGTAATCGCGGTACGAATGGTGATGGTAACAATAGTATTCGCATCGGTACTGGTACCACTTTATCAAATTCTGGAAATAACAATACAAATTCTATTGCTATTGGTGTAAATCTTACTGCTGCGGCTGCCAATTCTGTTGCTATTGGTTCATTGGGTAGTGCAAATGGTGCTTCCAGTATCGCATTAGGACAAAACGCTAGAGCCCAAAATACCAATTCGGTGGCGGTGGGTACCAATACTATTGCGGGTAACCAAAATGATGTGGTGATTGGTAACAACATTACCAGTACATCCACTCTTTTAACTTCTAGCGCCGAAGCTACAAGTAAAGAGTTTGGCACTATTGCTATTGGTAATGAAGTCAATGTTGGTGGCACCCGCATGGTGGTGATTGGCAATGAGTCAGGTATGACTGTTGGCAGTGGCACTGATTCCCATGACAGTATCGCCATCGGTACTCAAACACGGCTTAATGGTCAAAGGGTGATTGCCATTGGTACAGGTGTGAATAATATTGGTATCAACAGTATTGCAATGGGTAGCTATTCTAATGTGGATTTCGCTTCTCAAGGAGGAACCGCAGTGGGTCGTGAGACCAAATTGCAAAATTCTTTTTTAGGAACTGCCATTGGTAATCAAACTCATGTTGTAGGGAGTGATGGTGGTACGGCTGTGGGTGACCGCCATAAAGTAACGAACAGTGGTTATGCAGCTGCATTTGGTAGCCGTGCTGAAGTGACGGACTCGGCAAATGCTATTGCAATAGGTGCTGCTACTAAAGTAACCGGGGCTTCAAATGGTATTGCTATTGGTCGAGATTCAGCGACCAGTGCTGAGAATGGATTGGCATTGGGTACTGCATCTTCTACAAGTGGGTCGGCCAGTATTGCGATAGGCTCTAACTCCAAAAATCCAGCTGCCAATTCGATTGCATTAGGACATAAGGCATCTATTGTAAATGCTCAGAATGTAGGTGCTATTGTCATTGGTGACAATGCCAGATCAGAATATTATGGTGCTGCGGAACAATTTGTTATTGCCATAGGTGCAAATAGCAACAGCTATGCTTACAGTGTCGCATTAGGTAAGGAAGCTTCAGCTGATCGCGGTGCTTATGATGCCGAAGGTGGTTCGATTGCGATTGGTTATCGTGCTAATACGACTGATGCTAGTCGAGCCAGTATTGCAATGGGTGTCAATTCACAGGTAACCAGTCAATATGGCGTGGCTATTGGTACACAAAGTAAAGCATCGGGCGCTAATGCAACTGCAATGGGCCACAATGCTTTGGCATCACGAGCTAATTCTATTGTGATAGGTACCAACGCAGTCAGCAATGGTGTGGCGGATAGTACGGTTGTCATTGGTGATGGCGCTAGCTCAGTTGGAGATGGTAGTCAGGGTATTATTATTGGTGCCAAGAGTTCTAACAACGATGCTGTGAATTCCATTACCATTGGTCATGATGCTTCAACTTATAAAGGTGATGCAGTTGTTAATATCGGTTATGGTGCCAATACTTCTGCAGGTTACTCTGTCACTATTGGTCCTAATGCGGCTTCTTTTGGTGCAATATCTGCTCAGCATCAAGTGACGATTGGTAGTGGTGCTAATACCAGTGCTGCAAATGCGATTGCTGTGGGCCACAGTGCTGCTTCTGCTGGTAGTAAGGCTGCGGCGTTTGGTTACCAATCTAATGCTTCTGCTTTGAGTGCCATGGCACTTGGCTCTCAATCTACTGCTTCTGGAATATATTCTGTTGCTGTTGGTGACAGCTCTAAAGCAATAGACAGATATGCTATTGCCATGGGTTACCAATCTAACGCATCAGGTCCAGACTCTATTGCCATTGGTGTTGGCAGTGCCGCATCTGGCAATCAATCCATTGCGGTTGGTTATAAAAACCAAGTCACAGGTAATAATTCTGGTGCTTTTGGTGACCCAAATGTAATCAGTGGTAACAATTCGTATGCTCTTGGTAATAATAATACGATATCAGGTAACTCAACTCATGTGCTGGGTAATAACAATACTGCCAAAGGAAGTAGCAGTTATATTATTGGTAATAACAGTTCAACCGAACTTTCTAATGATATTGCTATAGGTACAGAAGCGAAAACTGGAATTTCTACTCAGCCAACCGAAGGTTTTAGTGGCGCGCAAGTTGCAATTGGTTACAAAGCAACCACAGGCACAGATGGTCAGATTGCTTTGGGTACTATGACTAATGCCGGTGCTGTTAACCATACTATTGCAATTGGTACTAAAGCTACAACAACGGGTAATTCTAGTATTGCTGTGGGTCGTAATGCAGCATCAAGTGGACTCAACGCAGCGGCAGTTGGTGTGGGAGCTACGGCAGTAGGAAGTTCTTCTGCAGCATATGGTACCAATTCTAATTCAGAGGGCGGTAATTCAGTTGCTATTGGTTCTGCTGCACATTCAGCCTCTACCAATTCTATCGCGTTAGGCAATACTAGTGAGGTAACTGCTAACAATGCAATTGCCATAGGTAGTGGCGCAGTCGCAAGTGTAGCCAATAGTGTTGCATTGGGTAATGGTGCAACGACTTCTGCTGCGGTTGGTACTGCCTCAACAACATTGGGTAATACTACATTTAATGTGGCAGGTACTACTCCAACGGGTACAGTAAGTGTAGGTAAAGCAGGTTCTGAACGAACAGTCACCAACGTTGCTGCAGGCCGTGTAACTGCAACCAGCACCGATGCCATTAATGGCTCTCAATTATATGTGGTGGCTGCTTTTGCTGATCAAGGTTTGAATTTCACAGCCAACTCAGGTGGTACTGTGAACCGTGATTTGGGCCAAACTTTGAATATCGTAGGTTCTTTGAATAACAAAGCGTTAACAATTGAACCTACATCAGTGGCTGCAACGGCTGGTCAATATTCAGCTCGCAATACACAAACCGTTTCTGATCCAACTACAGGACGTATTCAAATCCAATTTGCAGATCGCCCAACACTTTCAGGTGTGGTATTAGATGGTAAAGATGGCCAAGATGCTGGAATACAGTTTGGTAAAGATGGTTTGTCTTTGAAGGGTGTTGGTGTTGATGGTAAAGATGGTATTACCATTGTTGGTGCGAATGGTAAAGATGGTATTACCTTTAATAAAGACGGTACCATTACCAATGTGGTTCAAAGCACAACTCCTGATGGTTTGGCAACTAACAAATCAGTAGATGATAAAGTGGCAGCCAATAAAGCATTGGGATTGAATTTCACTGGTAATACAGGTCCTACTTTACACCGTGATTTGGGTCAAACTTTAAGTATTATCGGTTCGGCTCAAACTTTGAATAAGAGCAGTGATGCGACCAAAGAAACGACTGCTGGCTCTTACTATGCTCGTAACTTGCAGACAGTCACAGTTGTCAATTCATTGACTGGTGACACAACGTTGCAAATGTTATTGGCTGATCGCCCGACATTCTCAGGTGTGGTTTTGGATGGTAAAGACGGTAAAGACGCTTCGATTCAATTTGGTAAAGATGGTTTGTCTTTGAAAGGTGTTGGTGTTGATGGTAAAGATGGTATTACCATTGTGGGTGCTAATGGTAAAGATGGTATCACCTTTAATAAAGATGGCACGATTACCAATGTCGTACAAAGTACAGGTCCTGATGGTTTGGTTACCAATAAACAATTGGACGATACCAAAGCACTTGGTCTGAATTTTACGGGCAATGCAGGTGGAACCGTTCATCGTAACTTGGGTGAAACCTTAAACATCATTGGTTCTGCTCAGGGTTTGAATAAGACTTTTGATACTGCCACTACAGGTTCTACGACTGGTGCATATTATAGTCGTAACTTGCAAACTGTGACCGATCCAATTACAGGCCGCGTTCAAGTTCAATTTGCAGACCGTCCAACTTTGTCAGGTGTGGTTTTGGATGGCAAAGATGGTAAGGATGCTTCGATTCAATTTGGTAAAGATGGTTTGTCTTTGAAGGGTGTGGGTGTTGATGGTAAAGATGGTATTACCATTGTGGGTGCCAATGGCAAAGATGGCATTACCTTTAATCAAGATGGCACGATTACCAATGTCGTACAAAATACGGATCCTGACGGTTTGGTTACCAACAAACAATTGGACGACACCAAAGCACTTGGTCTGAATTTTACGGGCAATGCAGGTGGAACTGTTCATCGTAACTTGGGTGAAACCTTAAACATCATTGGTTCTGCTCAGAGTTTGAATAAGACTTTTGATACTGCTACTACAGGTTCTACGACTGGTGCATATTATAGCCGTAACTTGCAAACCGTGACCGATCCAAATACAGGCCGCGTTCAAGTTCAATTTGCAGACCGTCCAACTTTGTCAGGTGTGGTTTTGGATGGCAAAGATGGTAAAGATGCATCCGTACAGTTTGGTAAAGATGGCTTGTCCATCACAGGTTTGGGCGTCAATGGCAAAGATGGCATTGGTATTCAAGGCATGACGGGTGCCAATGGTAAAGATGGTATTTCTTTCAATCCAGATGGCACGATTTCGAATGTGACCGATGGTAAAAATCCAGGTGATGTGGCGACGAAAGACCAAATTGACAAATTGGCTAGCGGTGGTTTGGATTTCTTAGGCAATGCTGGTGGTTTGGTACACCGTAATTTGGGTCAGACTTTGAGTATTATTGGCTCTGCCCAAAACTTGAATAAGGCATTTGACAACGCAGCTGCAGGTTCTACGACTGGCGAATACTACAGCCGTAATTTGCAAACTGTGACCGATCCAAATACAGGCCGCGTTCAAGTTCAATTTGCAGATCGTCCAACTTTGTCAGGTGTGGTTTTGGATGGCAAAGATGGTAAAGATGCATCCGTACAGTTTGGTAAAGATGGCTTGTCCATCACAGGTTTGGGCGTCAATGGCAAAGATGGCATTGGTATTCAAGGCATGACGGGTGCCAATGGTAAAGATGGTATTTCTTTCAATCCAGATGGCACGATTTCGAATGTGACCGATGGTAAAAATCCAGGTGATGTGGCGACGAAAGACCAAATTGACAAATTGGCTAGCGGTGGTTTGGATTTCTTAGGCAATGCTGGTGGTTTGGTACACCGTAATTTGGGTCAGACTTTGAGTATTATTGGCTCTGCCCAAAACTTGAATAAGGCATTTGACAACGCAGCTGCAGGTTCTACGACTGGCGAATACTACAGCCGTAATTTGCAAACTGTGACCGATCCAAATACAGGCCGCGTTCAAGTTCAATTTGCAGATCGTCCAACTTTGTCAGGTGTGGTATTGGATGGCAAAGATGGTAAAGATGCATCAGTGCAATTTGGTAAAGATGGCTTGTCCATCACAGGTTTGGGCGTCAATGGCAAAGATGGCATTGGTATTCAAGGCATGACGGGTGCCAATGGTAAAGATGGTATTTCTTTCAATCCAGATGGCACGATTTCGAATGTGACCGATGGTAAAAATCCAGGTGATGTGGCGACGAAAGACCAAATTGACAAATTGGCTAGCGGTGGTTTGGATTTCTTAGGCAATGCTGGTGGTTTGGTACACCGTAATTTGGGTCAGACTTTGAGTATTATTGGCTCTGCCCAAAACTTGAATAAGGCATTTGACAACGCAGCTGCAGGTTCTACGACTGGCGAATACTACAGCCGTAATTTGCAAACTGTGACCGATCCAAATACAGGCCGCGTTCAAGTTCAATTTGCAGATCGTCCAACTTTGTCAGGTGTGGTTTTGGATGGCAAAGATGGTAAAGATGCATCCGTACAGTTTGGTAAAGATGGCTTGTCCATCACAGGTTTGGGCGTCAATGGCAAAGATGGCATTGGTATTCAAGGCATGACGGGTGCCAATGGTAAAGATGGTATTTCTTTCAATCCAGATGGCACGATTTCGAATGTGACCGATGGTAAAAATCCAGGTGATGTGGCGACGAAAGACCAAATTGACAAATTGGCTAGCGGTGGTTTGGATTTCTTAGGCAATGCTGGTGGTTTGGTACACCGTAATTTGGGTCAGACTTTGAGTATTATTGGCTCTGCCCAAAACTTGAATAAGGCATTTGACAACGCAGCTGCAGGTTCTACGACTGGCGAATACTACAGCCGTAATTTGCAAACTGTGACCGATCCAAATACAGGCCGCGTTCAAGTTCAATTTGCAGATCGTCCAACTTTGTCAGGTGTGGTTTTGGATGGCAAAGATGGTAAAGATGCATCAGTGCAATTTGGTAAAGATGGCTTGTCCATCACAGGTTTGGGCGTCAATGGCAAAGATGGCATTGGTATTCAAGGCATGACGGGTGCCAATGGTAAAGATGGTATTTCTTTCAATCCAGATGGCACGATTTCGAATGTGACCGATGGTAAAAATCCAGGTGATGTGGCGACGAAAGACCAAATTGACAAATTGGCTAGCGGTGGTTTGGATTTCTTAGGCAATGCTGGTGGTTTGGTACACCGTAATTTGGGTCAGACTTTGAGTATTATTGGCTCTGCCCAAAACTTGAATAAGGCATTTGACAACGCAGCTGCAGGTTCTACGACTGGCGAATACTACAGCCGTAATTTGCAAACTGTGACCGATCCAAATACAGGCCGCGTTCAAGTTCAATTTGCAGATCGTCCAACTTTGTCAGGTGTGGTATTGGATGGCAAAGATGGTAAAGATGCATCAGTGCAATTTGGTAAAGATGGCTTGTCCATCACAGGTTTGGGCGTCAATGGCAAAGATGGCATTGGTATTCAAGGCATGACGGGTGCCAATGGTAAAGATGGTATTTCTTTCAATCCAGATGGCACGATTTCGAATGTGACCGATGGTAAAAATCCAGGTGATGTGGCGACGAAAGACCAAATTGACAAATTGGCTAGCGGTGGTTTGGATTTCTTAGGCAATGCTGGTGGTTTGGTACACCGTAATTTGGGTCAGACTTTGAGTATTATTGGCTCTGCCCAAAACTTGAATAAGGCATTTGACAACGCAGCTGCAGGTTCTACGACTGGCGAATACTACAGCCGTAATTTGCAAACTGTGACCGATCCAAATACAGGCCGCGTTCAAGTTCAATTTGCAGATCGTCCAACTTTGTCAGGTGTGGTATTGGATGGCAAAGATGGTAAAGATGCATCAGTGCAATTTGGTAAAGATGGCTTGTCCATCACAGGTTTGGGCGTCAATGGCAAAGATGGCATTGGTATTCAAGGCATGACGGGTGCCAATGGTAAAGATGGTATTTCTTTCAATCCAGATGGCACGATTTCGAATGTGACCGATGGTAAAAATCCAGGTGATGTGGCGACGAAAGACCAAATTGACAAATTGGCTAGCGGTGGTTTGGATTTCTTAGGCAATGCTGGTGGTTTGGTACACCGTAATTTGGGTCAGACTTTGAGTATTATTGGCTCTGCCCAAAACTTGAATAAGGCATTTGACAACGCAGCTGCAGGTTCTACGACTGGCGAATACTACAGCCGTAATTTGCAAACTGTGACCGATCCAAATACAGGCCGCGTTCAAGTTCAATTTGCAGATCGTCCAACTTTGTCAGGTGTGGTTTTGGATGGCAAAGATGGTAAAGATGCATCAGTGCAATTTGGTAAAGATGGCTTGTCCATCACAGGTTTGGGCGTCAATGGCAAAGATGGCATTGGTATTCAAGGCATGACGGGTGCCAATGGTAAAGATGGTATTTCTTTCAATCCAGATGGCACGATTTCGAATGTGACCGATGGTAAAAATCCAGGTGATGTCGTTAATAAAGGACAGTTGGATGATATCGCATCAGCTGGCTTGGATTTCACTGCAAACTCTGGTGCATTGGTACACCGCGACTTGGGTCAAACTTTGGGTGTGATTGGCTCAGAAACTGGCTTGAATTTGGCAGTGGACACCTCTAAAAATGCAACGGCCAGTAAATACAACTCAAGCAATATTCAAACTGTAACCACAGGTAATGGTATTCAGGTGCAGTTTGCAGATCGTCCTGAATTCTCAGGTTTGGTTGTGAATGGCAAAGATGGTAAAGATGCATCGATTCAATTTACCGATTCTAGTGGTAACAAAGGTACCTCTTTGGTGGGTAAACCAGGAGCTGATGGTGCACCAGGTTTGACTGTTGTGGGTAAAGATGGCAAAGATGGTGTGAGCTTCAACAACGATGGCACGATTTCTAATGTGACAGATGGTACTCGTCCGAATGATGCTGTAAACAAAGGTCAATTGGATGATATTGCTGATGGTTTGACTAATTCAGGTTTGAGTTTTACTGATGATGCAGGCACTGTGATTCATCGTAAATTGGGTGAAACCTTGGGCTTGACCACCACTTCAGTGAATATGAAAACCGTGGTTGGAAAAGATGGCATTGCGATTAACTTCTCAGACCGTCCTGAATTCTCAGGTTTGGTTGTGAATGGCAAAGATGGTAAAGATGCATCGATTCAATTTACCGATCCTAGTGGTAACAAAGGTGCCTCTTTGGTGGGTAAACCAGGAGCTGATGGCTTGCCAGGCTTAACTGTAGTGGGTAAAGACGGTAAAGACGGTGTGAGCTTCAATAACGATGGCACGATTTCTAATGTGACAGATGGTACTCGTCCAAATGATGCAGTGAATAAAGGTCAATTGGATGATATCGCTTCAGCAGGTTTGGATTTCACTGCAAACTCTGGTGCATTGGTACATCGTGATTTGGGTCAGACTTTAGGTGTGATTGGCTCAGAAACTGGCTTGAGTTTAGCAGTGGATACCTCTAAAAATGCAACAGCGGGTAAATACAACTCAAGCAATGTTCAAACAGTGACCACAAGCAATGGTCTTCAAGTTCAGTTTGCAGACCGTCCTGAATTCTCAGGTTTGGTTGTGAATGGTAAAGACGGTAAAGATGCATCGATTCAATTTACCGATCCTAGTGGTAACAAAGGTGCCTCTTTGGTGGGTAAACAAGGAGCTGATGGTGTGCCAGGTTTGACTGTTGTAGGTAAAGACGGCAAAGACGGTGTGAGCTTCAACAACGATGGCACGATTTCTAATGTGACAGATGGTACTCGTCCGAAAGATGCAGTGAATAAAGGTCAATTGGATGATATCGCATCAGCAGGTTTGGATTTCACTGCAAACTCTGGTGCATTGGTACATCGTGATTTGGGTCAAACTTTGGGTGTGATTGGCTCAGAAACTGGCTTGAGTTTAGCAGTGGATACCTCTAAAAATGCAACAGCGGGTAAATACAACTCAAGCAATATTCAAACAGTGACCACAGGTAATGGTATTCAGATGCAGTTTGCAGATCGTCCTGAATTCTCAGGTTTGGTTGTGAATGGCAAAGATGGTAAAGATGCATCGATTCAATTTACCGATCCTAGTGGTAACAAAGGTGCCTCTTTGGTGGGTAAACAAGGAGCTGATGGTGTGCCAGGTTTGACTGTTGTAGGTAAAGATGGCAAAGACGGTGTGAGCTTCAACAACGATGGCACGATTTCTAATGTGACAGATGGTACTCGTCCTAAAGATGCAGTGAACAAAGGTCAATTGGATGGTGTGTCAGATGCATTAACCAATTCTGGTTTGAACTTCACTGATGATGCAGGCACAGTGATTCATCGCAAATTGGGTGAAACTTTGGGCTTGACCACCACTTCAGTGAATATGGAAACCGTGGTTGGAAAAGATGGTATTGCCATTAACTTCTCAGACCGTCCTGAATTCTCAGGTTTGGTTGTGAATGGTAAAGATGGTAAAGATGCATCGATTCAATTTACCGATCCTAGTGGCAACAAAGGTGCATCTTTGGTGGGTAAACCAGGCGCTGATGGCGTGCCAGGCTTAACCGTAGTGGGTAAAGACGGTAAAGATGGTGTGAGTTTCAATAACGATGGCACGATTTCTAACTTGGCAGACGGCACACGTCCGAAAGATGCTGTGAATAAAGGCCAGTTAGATGGTATTGCTTCTGATGGCTTGAACTTTACAGCCAACTCAGGTGCATTGGTACACCGTGATTTGGGTCAAACTTTGGGTGTGATTGGTTCAGAAACTGGCTTGAATTTGGCAGTGGACACCTCTAAAAATGCAACAGCGGGTAAATACAACTCAAGCAATATTCAAACAGTGACCACAGGTAATGGTATTCAGATGCAGTTTGCAGATCGTCCTGAATTCTCAGGTTTGGTTGTGAATGGCAAAGATGGTAAAGATGCATCGATTCAATTTACCGATCCTAGTGGTAACAAAGGTGCCTCTTTGGTGGGTAAACAAGGAGCTGATGGTGTGCCAGGTTTGACTGTTGTAGGTAAAGATGGCAAAGACGGTGTGAGCTTCAACAACGATGGCACGATTTCTAATGTGACAGATGGTACTCGTCCTAAAGATGCAGTGAACAAAGGTCAATTGGATGGTGTGTCAGATGCATTAACCAATTCTGGTTTGAACTTCACTGATGATGCAGGCACAGTGATTCATCGCAAATTGGGTGAAACTTTGGGCTTGACCACCACTTCAGTGAATATGGAAACCGTGGTTGGAAAAGATGGCATTGCGATTAACTTCTCAGACCGTCCTGAATTCTCAGGTTTGGTTGTGAATGGCAAAGATGGTAAAGATGCATCGATTCAATTTACCGATCCTAGTGGTAACAAAGGTGCCTCTTTGGTGGGTAAACCAGGAGCTGATGGCTTGCCAGGCTTAACTGTAGTGGGTAAAGACGGTAAAGACGGTGTGAGCTTTAACAACGATGGCACGATTTCTAACTTGGCAGACGGCACGCGTCCGAAAGATGCGGTGAATAAAGGCCAGTTGGATGGTATTGCTTCTGATGGCTTAAACTTTACAGCCAACTCAGGTGCATTGGTACACCGTGATTTGGGTCAAACTTTGGGTGTGATTGGTTCAGAAACTGGCTTGAATTTGGCAGTTGATACCTCTAAAGATGCAACAGCAGGTAAATACAGTGCTAGCAATATTCAAACAGTGACTACAGGTGAAGGCATCCAATTGCAGTTTGCAGATCGTCCTGAATTCTCAGGCTTGGTAGTAAATGGTCAAGATGGACAGCCAGCGCAGATTCAATTCACTGATTCTAGTGGCAATCCAGGTACTGCATTAGTAGGTAAACCAGGTGCTGATGGCTTACCAGGCTTAACCGTAGTGGGTAAAGACGGTAAAGACGGTGTGAGCTTCAATAACGATGGCACGATTTCTAACTTGGCAGATGGCACGCGTCCGAAAGATGCAGTGAATTTGAGTCAGTTGACTGGTGTATCAGATGCATTGACCAATGCAGGTTTGAACTTCACTGATGATGCAGGCACAGTGATTCATCGCAAATTGGGTGAAACTTTGGGCTTGACCACCACTTCAGTGAATATGGAAACCGTGGTTGGAAAAGATGGTATTGCCATTAACTTCTCAGACCGTCCTGAATTCTCAGGTTTGGTTGTGAATGGTAAAGATGGTAAAGATGCATCGATCCAATTTACCGACCCTAGTGGTAATAAGGGTGCTGCATTAGTAGGGAAACCAGGTGCAGATGGTTTGCCAGGCTTAACTGTAGTGGGTAAAGATGGCAAAGACGGTGTGAGCTTCAACAACGATGGCACGATTTCTAATGTGACAGATGGTACTCGTCCTAAAGATGCAGTGAACAAAGGTCAATTGGATGGTGTGTCAGATGCATTAACCAATTCTGGTTTGAACTTCACTGATGATGCAGGCACAGTGATTCATCGCAAATTGGGTGAAACTTTGGGCTTGACCACCACTTCAGTGAATATGGAAACCGTGGTTGGAAAAGATGGTATTGCCATTAACTTCTCAGACCGTCCTGAATTCTCAGGTTTGGTTGTGAATGGTAAAGATGGTAAAGATGCATCGATTCAATTTACCGATCCTAGTGGCAACAAAGGTGCATCTTTGGTGGGTAAACCAGGCGCTGATGGCGTGCCAGGCTTAACCGTAGTGGGTAAAGACGGTAAAGATGGTGTGAGTTTCAATAACGATGGCACGATTTCTAACTTGGCAGATGGTTTCCGTCCGAATGATGCGGTGAATAAAGGTCAGTTAGATGGTATTGCTTCTGATGGCTTGAACTTTACAGCCAACTCAGGTGCGTTGGTACACCGTGACTTGGGTCAAACTTTGGGTGTGATTGGTTCAGAAACTGGCTTGAATTTGGCAGTTGATACCTCTAAAGATGCAACAGCAGGTAAATACAGTGCTAGCAATATTCAAACAGTGACTACAGGTGAAGGCATCCAATTGCAGTTTGCAGACCGTCCTGAATTCTCAGGTTTGGTTGTGAATGGTAAAGATGGTAAAGATGCATCGATCCAATTCACTGATCCTAGTGGCAACAAAGGTGCATCTTTGGTGGGTAAACCAGGTGCAGATGGCTTGCCAGGCTTAACCGTAGTGGGTAAAGATGGTAAAGACGGTGTGAGCTTCAACAACGATGGCACGATTTCTAACTTGGCGGATGGTTTCCGTCCGAATGATGCGGTGAATAAAGGCCAGTTAGATGGTATTGCATCAGATGGCTTGAACTTTACAGCCAACTCAGGTGCGTTGGTACACCGTGACTTGGGTCAAACTTTGGGTGTGATTGGTTCAGAAACTGGCTTGAATTTGGCAGTTGATACCTCTAAAGATGCAACAGCAGGTAAATACAGTGCTAGCAATATTCAAACAGTGACTACAGGTGAAGGCATCCAATTGCAGTTTGCAGATCGTCCTGAATTCTCAGGCTTGGTGGTAAATGGTCAAGATGGACAGCCAGCACAGATTCAATTCACTGATTCTAGTGGCAATCCAGGTACCGCATTAGTAGGTAAACCAGGTGCAGATGGTTTGCCAGGCTTAACCGTAGTGGGTAAAGATGGTAAAGATGGTGTGAGCTTCAATAACGATGGTACGATTTCTAACTTGGCAGACGGCACTCGTCCGAAAGATGCAGTGAATTTGAGTCAGTTGGATGGTGTATCAGATGCATTGACCAACGCAGGTTTGAGTTTTACTGACGATGCAGGCACAGTGATTCATCGCAAATTGGGTGAAACTTTGGGCTTGACCACCACTTCTCCAAATATGGAAACCGTGGTTGGAAAAGATGGTATTGCCATTAACTTCTCAGACCGTCCTGAATTCTCAGGTTTGGTTGTGAATGGCAAAGATGGTAAAGATGCATCGATTCAATTCACCGATCCTAGTGGCAACAAAGGTGCATCTTTGGTGGGTAAACCAGGCGCTGATGGCGTGCCAGGCTTAACCGTAGTGGGTAAAGACGGTAAAGATGGTGTGAGTTTCAATAACGATGGCACGATTTCTAACTTGGCAGATGGTTTCCGTCCGAATGATGCGGTGAATAAAGGTCAGTTAGATGGTATTGCTTCTGATGGCTTGAACTTTACAGCCAACTCAGGTGCGTTGGTACACCGTGACTTGGGTCAAACTTTGGGTGTGATTGGTTCAGAAACTGGCTTGAATTTGGCAGTTGATACCTCTAAAGATGCAACAGCAGGTAAATACAGTGCTAGCAATATTCAAACAGTGACTACAGGTGAAGGCATCCAATTGCAGTTTGCAGACCGTCCTGAATTCTCAGGTTTGGTTGTGAATGGTAAAGATGGTAAAGATGCATCGATCCAATTCACTGATCCTAGTGGCAACAAAGGTGCATCTTTGGTGGGTAAACCAGGTGCAGATGGCTTGCCAGGCTTAACCGTAGTGGGTAAAGATGGTAAAGACGGTGTGAGCTTCAACAACGATGGCACGATTTCTAACTTGGCGGATGGTTTCCGTCCGAATGATGCGGTGAATAAAGGCCAGTTAGATGGTATTGCATCAGATGGCTTGAACTTTACAGCCAACTCAGGTGCGTTGGTACACCGTGACTTGGGTCAAACTTTGGGTGTGATTGGTTCAGAAACTGGCTTGAATTTGGCAGTTGATACCTCTAAAGATGCAACAGCAGGTAAATACAGTGCTAGCAATATTCAAACAGTGACTACAGGTGAAGGCATCCAATTGCAGTTTGCAGACCGACCTGAATTCTCAGGCTTAGTAGTCAATGGTCAAGATGGACAGCCAGCGCAGATTCAATTCACTGATTCTAGTGGCAATCCAGGTACCGCATTAGTAGGTAAACCAGGTGCAGATGGTTTGCCAGGCTTAACCGTAGTGGGTAAAGACGGTAAAGACGGTGTGAGCTTCAATAACGATGGCACGATTTCTAACTTGGCAGATGGCACGCGTCCGAAAGATGCAGTGAATTTGAGTCAGTTGACTGGTGTATCAGATGCATTGACCAATGCAGGTTTGAGCTTTACTGACGATGCAGGCACAGTGATTCATCGCAAATTGGGTGAAACTTTGGGCTTGACCACCACTTCTCCAAATATGGAAACCGTGGTTGGAAAAGATGGTATTGCCATTAACTTCTCAGACCGTCCTGAATTCTCAGGTTTGGTTGTGAATGGCAAAGATGGTAAAGATGCATCGATTCAATTCACCGATCCTAGTGGCAACAAAGGTGCATCTTTGGTGGGTAAACCAGGCGCTGATGGTGTGCCAGGTTTGACTGTTGTAGGTAAAGATGGTAAAGATGGTGTGAGCTTCAACAACGATGGCACGATTTCTAATGTGACAGATGGTACTCGTCCTAAAGATGCCGTGAACAAAGGTCAATTGGATGGCGTGTCAGATGCATTAACCAATTCTGGTTTGAACTTCACTGATGATGCAGGCACAGTGATTCATCGCAAATTGGGTGAAACTTTGGGCTTGACTACCACTTCTCCAAATATGGAAACCGTGGTTGGAAAAGATGGTATTGCCATTAACTTCTCAGACCGTCCTGAATTCTCAGGTTTGGTTGTGAATGGTAAAGATGGTAAAGATGCATCGATCCAATTCACTGATCCTAGTGGCAACAAAGGTGCATCTTTGGTGGGTAAACCAGGTGCAGATGGCTTGCCAGGCTTAACCGTAGTGGGTAAAGATGGTAAAGACGGTGTGAGCTTCAACAACGATGGCACGATTTCTAACTTGGCGGATGGTTTCCGTCCGAATGATGCGGTGAATAAAGGCCAGTTAGATGGTATTGCATCAGATGGCTTGAACTTTACAGCCAACTCAGGTGCGTTGGTACACCGTGACTTGGGTCAAACTTTGGGTGTGATTGGTTCAGAAACTGGCTTGAATTTGGCAGTTGATACCTCTAAAGATGCAACAGCAGGTAAATACAGTGCTAGCAATATTCAAACAGTGACTACAGGTGAAGGCATCCAATTGCAGTTTGCAGATCGTCCTGAATTCTCAGGCTTGGTGGTAAATGGTCAAGATGGACAGCCAGCACAGATTCAATTCACTGATTCTAGTGGCAATCCAGGTACCGCATTAGTAGGTAAACCAGGTGCAGATGGTTTGCCAGGCTTAACCGTAGTGGGTAAAGATGGTAAAGATGGTGTGAGCTTCAATAACGATGGTACGATTTCTAACTTGGCAGACGGCACTCGTCCGAAAGATGCAGTGAATTTGAGTCAGTTGGATGGTGTATCAGATGCATTGACCAACGCAGGTTTGAGTTTTACTGACGATGCAGGCACAGTGATTCATCGCAAATTGGGTGAAACTTTGGGCTTGACCACCACTTCTTCAAATATGGAAACAGTAGTTGGTAAAGATGGTATTGCCATTAACTTCTCAGACCGTCCTGAATTCTCAGGTTTGGTTGTGAATGGCAAAGATGGTAAAGATGCATCGATTCAATTCACCGATCCTAGTGGCAACAAAGGTGCATCTTTGGTGGGTAAACCAGGCGCTGATGGCGTGCCAGGCTTAACCGTAGTGGGTAAAGATGGTAAAGACGGTGTGAGCTTTAATAATGATGGCACTATATCTAACTTGGCAGATGGTACACGTCCAAATGATGCGGTGAATAAGAGTCAGTTGGATGGTGTGTCTGCTAACTTGACTAGTGATGGTTTAAACTTCACTGCCAGTGATGGCAATGTAATTCACAGAGACTTGGGTGATACATTGAGCATCATTGGTGCCTTGACTGGATTGGGTATTTCTGAAGATAAGAGCTTGTATGCAACTGCGGGTGACTATTCTGCGAAAAACATCCAAACAGTGGTAACCAAAAATGGTTTGCAAATTCAATTGGCAGATCGTCCTGAATTCTCAGGTTTAGTACTCAATGGCAAAGATGGACAAGATGCTTCAATTCAGTTTGCAGATAGTAAAGGACATCCAGGCTTTAGCATTGTAGGTACAGCGGGTTCAGGCGGTGTTAACCCTAGTCTTACTTTTGTAAATAGTTTTGGAGAAGAGGGTGTTAAATTGGTTGCTGATGGCAGAATTACCAATGTAGCAGAAGGTAAAGACGGTAAGGATGCTGTGAATGTTGACCAATTGACAACGGTTAGTAATGTAGCGAATCGTGGTTGGGATGTATCAACTAACGGTGGTCCTGTTCATAACGTGGCTCCAGGGTCGCAAGTAGATTTTTCGAATAACGATGGTAATGTTGTGATTGCCAATCAAGCGGGTAACATCACTGTTGGTTTGGCTAAAAATGTCACAGTAGATTCAATAGACTTGGGTGGTACTGTTTTGAATCAAGGTGGTTTGACGATTAAAGATGGACCAAGCATTACCCAAGGTGGCATTGATATGGCAGGTAAAAACATTAGCAATGTTGCTGATGCAGTTACTGACGATCAGGCGGTGAATTTAGGCCAATTGAATAGTTTGGTAACATCTACTAACAACCAACAAAATGTTGTCATCAATCAGATTAAAACTGATATTGGTGATATGGATAAATTGGGTGCTACATTCGATGTGTCAGGTCAAAATATGACTGAGCATAAAGACTTGGTAAGTACTATTAATGCAATGAATACTGGTGGTATTAAGTATATGCATACTAATGGCGTACCAGAGGTTGACGAACAAGGCAAGATTGGACCTACCAATGACTCAAGCGCTGGTGGTAAAAACTCAAGCGCAATTGGTGTGAATGCCATTATTCAAGCAGGCGGTACTAGCTCTGTGGCTATGGGACATAACAGCTTTGTTGGCAATGATGCAACCGATGCTGTGGCCATAGGTTCTGGTGCTCAAGCGACTGGTAGCAGTGCAATTGCAATTGGTCACAATTCAATAGCCAGTGGTAAGCAAGCATTGAGTGTTGGTACTGGTAATGTGGTTAGTGGTAATAATTCCGGTGCATTTGGTGACCCTAATATCGTAAGTGGCAATAACTCTTATGCATTGGGTAACAACAATACCATTGCAGCAGACAACTCATTTACAGTTGGTAACGATATAGTTATTGATCGTAATGTTGATGATATGACTCAGGCAAATGGAGCAAGCTTTAAAGGCTCTATGGGCTTAGGTAATGGCTCAACAGTGGCTGCGGCAGTGGGTACTAAGAGTGTGACCATTCAAAATCATACTTATGATTTTGCAGGCTCTGCTCCAGTAGGTACTGTCAGTGTCGGTAGTGCAGGTTCTGAACGTACTGTTACCAATGTTGCAGCAGGTCGCATCAGTGAAACCAGTACCGATGCCATCAATGGTAGCCAGTTGTATGCAACCAATGAAGCTGTTAATAATTTGAATAAAGGTGCAGCGGGTATCGTGCAGTATTCAGATGGTAACAATCCAACAGTTAGCAATGGCGGCGTGGTTAGCAATAACGCAACCTTGACGGGTAAACCGGCAACTGTGGATAGAAATGGCGATGGTAAGGTTGATGCTGCAGATGGTACTGATCCTGTACGATTGTCTAATGTTGCGGCAGGTGCAGCACCAACAGATGCTGCCAATGTAGGACAGTTGCAACAAATGGGCAGCACCCTGAACAACCGTATTAATCAGGTAGAAAACAATGCTAATGCAGGTACTGCCACTGCGATGGCTGTAGCTGGATTGCCACAAGCATATTTACCTGGTAAGAGCATGGTTGCGGTTGCTGGTAGTGTGTACCGAGGTGAAACTGGTTATGCAGTAGGCTACTCAAGTATTTCAGATGGTGGTAACTGGGTAGTCAAAGCCTCAGCAAGTGGTAATTCTCGCGGTCACATTGGTGGTACGCTTGGTGCAGGTTATCAGTGGTGAGGTAGTTAGGTTGTAATGAAAGCCGCTCGAAAGAGCGGCTTTTTTGATGTCAACTGACAATTGAAATCGAATTGATATGCTTGGATATTCATCACTGAAAAAAGCCCACATCGTGTGGGCTTTTGATAATCAATAAAACTTTTATTCAATATTAGTTGTAGGTGTCTCAATACTGTTAGCTTCAATGGCATCTTCTGATAAATCTTCCTCAGTTTCTGCAATACGAGTCAAACTGACCAATTGTTCGCCTTCATCTAAATTAATTAAGCGAACGCCTTGAGCAGCACGCCCTGTTTCGCGTACTTGATTGACTTTCGTGCGAATCAACACGCCACCAGAGGTAATCAACATCAAATCATCGGTTTCGTCGGTTAAAGTGGCAGCGACCAACTCACCATTGCGCTCACCTGTATTGATGGCAATATTGCCTTGACCACCTTTGCCTTTGCGGCTGTAGTGAGCAATAGGTGTACGCTTGCCATAGCCATTGGCAGTGGCAGTTAATACTTGTAATTGGCCTTGCTCACATTCTGGCGCGAAGGTAATCAGGCTGACAATTCGACCTTCGGCAGGTAAGCGCATACCACGTAAACCACCACTACCACGATTAGAAATACGTACGCCATTGGCAGGCTTGCTTATTTCAGTGGCATCATTGTCGCCATCGGTATGTTCAATGCTATTGTCACTGTCTAAATCTTCTGCTTCATCACTATCACCACTGCGTTCCCAGTATTCGTTGAAACGTATGGCTTTGCCTAAATTAGAGAATAACATGATGTCGTCTTGACCACTGGTTTGTGCCACGCCAACTAAGCTGTCTCCGTCTTTCAAGGCAATTGCTTTAATACCTTTGCTACTGACGTTTTTAAAAGCAGACAGTTGTACTTTTTTAACCAAACCTTGAGCCGTCGCAAAGAACACATATTGGTCGTCGGGAAAGTCACGAACAGCCAAGATAGCGCTGACTTTTTCACCATCATCCAATTGAATCACATTGCTGATAGGGCGACCACGGCTATTGCGGCCACCTTCAGGCAATTTATAAACTTTAATCCAATGACAGCGCCCAAAATTGGTGAAACACATTAGATAATCATGGGTATTAGCGACAAACAACGATTCAATGAAATCTTCATCTTTGGTGGCTGCGGCTTGTTTGCCTCGGCCGCCACGTCTTTGTGCTTGGTAATCATCGACATGTTGTGTCTTGATATAACCGCTATGAGTCAGGGTGACCACCATTTCGCGTGGTGGAATCAAGTCTTCATCAGCAATATCGCCACCAAATGGGTTGATTTCAGAGCGACGCTCATCGCCATATTGCACTTTAATGCTACTCAATTCACCATCAATGATTTGATTGATGCGCTCAGGATTGCCCAAGATATCAATCAAGTCCAAAATGGTGGTCATGATGTCTTTGTATTCGCCCAAAATTTTGTCTTGTTCCAAACCAGTTAAGCGTTGTAAACGCATTTCTAAAATGGCTTGGGCTTGGGCTTCACTGAATTGGTATTGTGTACCATGCAAACCGACATGCGCTGCCACATTTTCAGGACGCACCATGTCTAAATTTTCAACACGGCTGAGCATGTCGTTGACCAAAGAAGATTTCCATGCTTGACCTAATAAGGCTTGCTTGGCTTCGGGTGGTGTACTGCTGCTCTTGATCAAGGCAATAATGGCATCAACATTGGATAAAGCTACCGCTAGACCTTCCAAAATATGGCCGCGCTCACGGGCTTTTTTCAATTCAAACATGGTGCGACGTGTGACTACTTCACGGCGATGGCGTAAAAATTCGCTTAGGATTTGTTTGATATTGAGCAAGCGAGGTTGACCATCAACCAAAGCAACCATATTGATACCAAAACTGTCTTGCAATGGTGTCATTTTGTACAATTGGTTCAAAATAACTTCGGCATTTTCATTACGCTTGAGCTCAATGACCACTCGCATACCTGATTTGTCTGACTCATCGCGCAAATCAGAAATGCCTTCCAGTGTTTTTGAACGTACCAATTCACCGATTTTTTCGACCAATTTGGCTTTGTTTACTTGATAAGGGATTTCATCAATGATGATGGCTTCGCGCTCTTTCGGTAAGGCTTCGATGTGGGTTTTACTACGCATAACCACACGACCGCGACCTGTACGGTAGCCTTCACGTACACCGCTCAAACCATAAATAGTGGCACCTGTTGGGAAGTCTGGCGCTGGAATGTAATCGATTAATTCATCAATGCTCAAATCAGGGTTTTGCAATAAAGCCATACAAGCATCTAATACCTCATTCAAATTGTGAGGTGGGATGTTGGTGGCCATGCCTACAGCAATGCCTGAGCTGCCATTGACTAATAATGCAGGTACACGAGCTGGCAAAATCAAAGGTTCAGATTCTGAACCATCGTAGTTGGAACCAAAATTAACCGTTTCTTTGTCAATATCGGCTAATAATTCGTGTGCAATTTTGGCCATGCGAATTTCGGTGTAACGCATTGCCGCAGCGCTGTCGCCATCGACTGAACCAAAGTTACCTTGACCATCGACCAGCATATAACGCATCGAAAAATCTTGTGCCATGCGCACGATGGTATCGTAAACCGCAGTATCACCATGAGGATGGTATTTACCAATCACGTCGCCGACGATACGAGCAGATTTTTTATAAGCACGATTCCAATCATTGTTCAACTCGTGCATGGCGTATAAAACGCGGCGATGGACGGGCTTTAAGCCGTCGCGCACATCGGGCAAAGCACGACCCACAATCACGCTCATGGCGTAGTCAAGATATGAACGACGCATTTCCTCTTCGAGGCTAATGGCGATGGTTTCTTTGGCAAATAAGGAATCGGTCATAACACTGAACACATGGTCTATAGAGCCTGTGAGTATAGCACAAAGCCCATATTTCAGGACGCTTATCTTTATTTGGCTCAGAGTTAAAAAATCATCGATTTAAAGTATTTGTAAGCTTTTTTAAAGCGTCCTGTAAAATTAGCTGGCAGGATGCTTGGTCGCTTCATTATGGGGATTGGGGCATAATGAGACTTATGAAAAAAAACAAATTGTGTGCATGGCTGTTTTGTCGTGTGATAGATAATTTTGGTGACATTGGCGTGTCTTGGCGTTTGGCCAAACAATTGGTGTGCGAACAAAACATGCAGGTGGTGTTGTGGGTGGATGATTGGCAAGCGGTACAAGCTTTATTGCCTGATGTCGGTCATCAGCCTTGTGAGTATGAAGGGGTTTTATTGCGTTTTTGGAATGAGGCGCAAAGCATGCAAGGGTTACAAAATATGCCTGCTGCGGATGCAGTCATTGAAACGTTTGCGTGTGATGTACCTGAAACAGTATTGCAATGGTTGACTGAGCAAAAACAAGTGGTGTGGCTCAATTTGGAGTATTTGACGGCTGAAGATTGGGTGGACGGCATCCATTTATTGCCTTCGTTGCAAAGCAATGGTGTGGCGAAATACTTTTTTTGTCCTGGTTTTAGCGAGCAAACTGGTGGCGTATCGTATGAGCAAAACTTGCTTGCAAAAAAATGGCCTGTCGATAGCGTGCATAAGCAAGCATTGCGTGAACAACATGCCTTGCCATCTATTGCAGGCAATACACATGTGTATGTGTTTGGTTATGCCGATGAGATGTGGCCGTTGTGGTTTGAAATGTGGGCTCATGGCGCACAATCGTTAACAGTTTGGTTGGCCAAAGGCAGCGTCTTAACGCAATTGCAAACCCAATATCCTGTTTTACAAGCTTTGCAGCAAGTCGGGGACAGTGTGGTTTGGGGACGTGTCACTGTGTGTTTGGTGCCATTTGTGGCACAAGCGCAGTTTGATGAAGTGTTACAGGCCGCTGATGTGTGCGTGGTGCGTGGTGAAGACAGCGTGTTGCGCGCGCTGTGGCAAGGACAAGTGTTTTGGTGGCAAATTTATCGCCAAGAAGCGCAAGCACATCACATCAAGCTCAAGGCATTTTGGCAACGTTTTGTTGATGATACGGAGATATTACAGGACGCTGCTGCGCAGAAAGTATGGCAATCGCATCAATTATTGTCCGATGAGCTCAATGATGTGAGGCATTTGTCGGTGTCAGAACGTGCGCAAGCATGGCAATATGTGTGTGAACATCAAGTATATTTAGCAGTATTTTTGCAAAAATGGCGGCAATTGTTGTGGGATAAGGGTAGTTTAGCGACACAGCTAGCCAACTTCATTCGCCATCAGTTAAAATAGCGCGTTTTAAAACTTTTTAATGCGGAATTTAGATTATGAAAACAGCACAAGAATTGCGTGTCGGTAATGTATTTATGGTTGGCAACGACCCTATGGTAGTACAAAAATCAGAATACAACAAATCTGGCCGCAATGCAGCAGTGGTGAAAATGAAGTTGAAAAACTTGTTGACCGGCGCTGCGACTGAATCAGTTTACAAAGCTGACGAAAAATTTGATGTGGTTATTTTGGAACGCAAACAGTGTAATTACACTTATTTTGCCGATCCTATGTATGTGTTCATGGACCAAGAGTTCGAACAATACGAAATTGAAGCAGAAAACATGGGCGATGCATTACCTTACATCGTAGACGGCATGGAAGAAATCTGTGAAGTGACTTTCTACAACGGTAAAGCGATTTCTGTTGAGTTGCCTACTATTGTGGTACGCGAAGTAGAATACACCGAGCCTGCAGTGAAAGGCGATACCTCTGGTAAAGTGATGAAACCTGCTCGTTTGGTTGGTGGTTTTGAAATTGCGGTGCCTGCATTCGTTGAAAATGGTGAAAAAATCGAAATCGATAGCCGCACCCACGAATTCCGTAAACGTGCTTAATGTGATTGATTAAGCCTTTTACGTGCCAAAGCGACGCTGTGAGTCTTTAAGGCCGCAGCGTCGCTTTGTATTTGAATGTACATGTGAAACATGTTGAAAGAATGTATGTTATTTGATCTCAATCGTTTCAGTGGCGGTGTTTATCGCAGCGAAGCGAAAAAAATCATCCAATTGGCTTGGCCAATGTTTGTGGCACAAATTGCTCAAGTGGGTGTGGGCGTGGTCGATACGGTCATGGCTGGGCGTTATGGTGCGGAAGACTTGGCAGCGGTAGCGTTGGGTACGAGTTTGTTTTTAACCATTTACATCAGTTTAATGGGTGTATTAACAGCGTTAAATCCGATTGTATCGCAGTTGTATGGTGCGCAAAAAACAAGCGAAATCAGTAAGGTCGGCAGCCAAGGTTTGTGGCTGGCCTTGTTGCTTAGTGTGTTGGGTATGTTGGTGTTGTGGGCTTTGATTGTGCCCTTGAATCGTTATTTCGAACTCAGTGCTTATGTGAAGCATGTGTTTGCGTATTTTATGTTTTGGGTAGCATTTGCCTTGCCATTTGCTTTGTTGTATCGCAGCTTGCATGCGTATGCCAGCAGTTTAAACCGTCCTAAGCCGATTATGTGGATCAGCTTGATTGGTTTGGCTTTGAGCGTACCTGTGAATTATGTGTTGATTTATGGCTTATGGGGTTTGCCTGCTTTAGGTGGGATTGGTTGTGCTTTGGCGACTGTGTTTGTCTTTGCATTTAATACCATTTGTTTGTGGCTATACATCAGCTTGCATCCTTATTTTAAGCAGTTTGGTAGCTTGAGTTTAAATGGTGGCATAGATGTGGCCGTACTCAAACGCATTGTGTCTTTGGGTATTCCGATTGGCTTGTCATTTTTAATTGAAGTCAGTTTGTTCACCATGATTGCCATTTTAATCGCTAACTTGGGTGTGGAATATGTGGCCAGTCAGCAAGTGGTGATTAATATCAGTACGATGGTTTATATGGTTCCCCAATCATTGGGCGCTGCTTTGAGTGTGTGCGTTGGCTATGCCATTGGGCGAGGTCATTTTCAACGAGCACGTTATATTGCAGGCGTGGGGCTGAGTATAGGCTTGATAGCATCGTTGATGACCGTACTGGTGATTGTTACAGGCCGCTATCATATTGTATCTTTGTATACTACTGATGCTGCTGTCATTGCTATTGCTTCTGCATTATTGGTTTTCAATGCGGTATTTCAAATCCCTGATGCCTTGCAAACCATCGCCACTGGTGCTTTGCGTGGCTATAAAATCACCCGTTTGCCGATGATTGTGCATTTGATTGCTTTTTGGGGCTTGGGACTGTGTTTAGGTTATGTTTTGTGTTATCGCTTTAATATGGGCATTTATGGTTTTTGGAGTGCTTTGATTTTATCTTTATCTGTAGCAGCAGTGGCATTCATCATTTTATTGTCTCGTGTGAGCAAACGTTTTTTGAGCAAATACCATCATGAAAATTGAATCGAATTTTGAGTTGCAGCCGTACAACACCTTTGGCTTGGGAAGTTGCGCCCGTTATTTTACTGAATTGGTTACCGTAAACGATGTGTATGAATTGGTGGAACATGAATGGTTTGGACAAATCAAGCATCAGTGGTTAGGTGGTGGCAGTAATATTATCATGGCACCTGTGATAGATGCATGGGTGCTGCATATTGCCAATAAAGGCATTGAGGTTTTGTCTGAAACAGATGATAAAGTGTTGATTCAAGCACAAGCGGGTGAGTCTTGGCATCAGTTTGTATTGCATTGTATCGACTTGGGTTATAGTGGTCTGGAAAATTTGAGTTTGATTCCTGGACAAGTCGGTTCGGCACCTGTGCAAAATATTGGTGCGTATGGTGTAGAGGTCAAAGACATTATTCATTCAGTGGAATGTTTTGATACGCATGAAAAAAAATGGCGTGTGTTTTCAAATGCCGAATGCCAATTTCAGTATCGTGATAGTTTTTTTAAACATGCAGAGCATGGACGTTATTTAATTTGGTCGGTAATATTAGAATTAAATAAAGTATTCAAACCTAATGTGGGTTATGGTGACTTGGAAAAAGTCTCGATCGCAATGGCGCAAGGCAGTCAAATGACTGCCAAAATTGTCAGTGATGCAGTGTGTCAGATTCGTCAAAGTAAATTACCAGACCCTAAAATAATGGGCAATGTGGGCAGTTTTTTTCACAATCCCATTTTGTTAGAACAAAAAGCGAAACTATTAAAACAGCAATATCCATCCATGCCGCAATACTTGCAAGGACAAGGCAAGATAAAGATTGCGGCAGGCTGGCTTATTGATCAAGCAGGCTTAAAAGGTCTGCAACAAGGCGGTGCAGCAGTACATCAGCAGCAAGCGTTGGTTTTGGTGAATAAAGGACAGGCAACACACCAAAATATTTTGGATTTGGCCAAACAAATTCAAAATGAGGTGTTGGATCAGTTTGATGTGAATTTACACATTGAACCTACTTTTTGGTGAGAATAAGGCATGAGTTTTGAATCAAAGTGCGTGTCTTATTCTGATTAAAAAGCCCAATGTGCGTTTGGTGCATTGGGATGTTGGTCGCGTTTTAACCGACGTTGTTTTATTACACACACTTGATATTAAAAGGTTGTATTCATGGCGAAGCAAGGCAAACGAAACACTTATGACCGTATTGTGGATGCGAGTTTGGAGTTGTTCAATACGGAAGGTGAGCGCAAAATCAGTACCAATCATATTGCAGCACATTTAAGTATTAGTCCAGGTAATTTGTATTATCATTTTCGCAATAAAGATGAAATCATTTTACAATTGTTCAAGCGTTATCGTTCGGAATTGACTGAAATACTCAGTCGCAATGAAACGCCAGAAGACATGACGGGCATGGTGGATTATTTCTTAGAAGTCTTTGATGTGATGTGGCGTTACCGCTTTTTGTTTGCCGATGTGAACACCTTACTCATGCGCAACAGCGAATTGTCAGGTGAGTATCAAAATTTCACTTGGAAACAAGTTTCACCGATGATACACAAGCACTTGAATCATTTGGTACGCAGCGGTGCTTTGCGTGGTGAGGTTTTGGATGTCGATGTTTTGGCCTTGAATATTTGGTTAATTTGCCGTTATTGGTTTGTGTTTGATGGTTCTTTGAATCACCATCAATTGGATGAAAAATCCAAAGTACGTGGTTTGGTACAGGTATTCAATCTATTGCGTCCTTATGTACATGAAGAATTCATGAACCAATATCATGATGGTTTGTCTGTGTTACAACAACGAATGGAACTTCAATGAAATGAACGAATTGTTTGCCATTGCCAAAAATGCGGAACAACATGATTTGGGCTTGATTCCCAAGATGGCCAATCGACATGGTTTGATTGCAGGCGCAACAGGCACGGGCAAAACAGTGACTTTACGAAAAATGGCGGAATGCTTCAGCGATGCTGGCATTCCGGTTTTTTTATTGGATGTCAAAGGCGATTTGTCAGGTATTGCAGATGCTGGTGAAAACAGTGGCTTTGTTGCCAAACGCATGCAAGAATTTGATTTACAGGACGCTTATTTGCATGGTTTTCCTGTGCGTTATTGGGATGTGTTTGCGCAAAAAGGCTTGGCTGTACGCATCACCATTTCTGAAATGGGACCTGTGTTATTGTCACATTTACTCAGCTTGAATGATACCCAATCGGGATTGTTGAGCTTGGTGTTCAAAGTGGCTGATGACAAAGCTTGGCATTTGATTGATTTGAAAGATTTGCGTGGCATGCTCAAATATGTGTCTGAGCATGCTAAGGATTTTCGTGCCACTTATGGCAATGTGTCTGCTGCCAGCGTGGGTGCGATACAGCGTCAATTGTTGCAATTAGAACAAGATGGGGCAGATTTACTCTTTGGCGAGCCTGATATCAACTTGGATGATTTGTTGCAAACAGAGGGCACACAAGGCATCATCAATATTTTACAAGGTGAGCGTTTGATGCGTTCGCCCCGCATTTTCAGTGCATTTTTATTGTGGTTATTGGCAGAGTTGTTTGAGCGTTTACCTGAAGTGGGCGATTTGCCGCAGCCGAAATTGGTTTTGTTTTTTGATGAAGCCCATTTGCTCTTTGATCAAGCAGAGCCTGCTTTATTGCAACAAGTGGAGCAAGTGGTGCGCTTGATTCGTTCTAAAGGTGTGGGCGTGTATTTTGTCACGCAAAACCCATTGGATTTGCCTGATACCATTTTGGGACAATTGGGCAATCGGGTTCAACACGCGTTGTGGGCATTCATGCCACGAGATCAAAAAGCGGTGAAAGCCGCAGCAGAAACATTTCGCAGCAATCCCCATTTAAATGTGACTCAAGCCATTTCAGAGTTGGCAACGGGCGAAGCTTTGGTATCATTTTTAGATGAAAAAGGCATGCCTACACCTGTACAGCGCGCTTTGATTTTCCCACCAAGCAGCGCATTGCCACCTAAAACTGAAAACGATATCGTGTCACACATTCAAAATGATGATTTATATGCTGCTTATCAAACCAGTGTGGATCGTTATTCTGCGTATGAGGCTATTTTGGCTTATGAAGAGGGGCAAGTAGCGGCAGCAGCTCAAGCAAAAGAGATGACACAAAACACCATAGCCACTGAGCAACAAAAGCCGCAACCAGCAGCAGAAGAGCCTGGTTTATTAGATGGGCTGTTAACAGGATTATTGGGTGGGCGGCGCAAAAGCCAAGCGAGTATGAGCAATAAAATTGGCGCGCAATTGGGACATTCCATTTCCAATCAAGTCAGCAAAAGTATTAGTCGCACAATTATGGGCATCATCAAGGGCAAATGATGAAATATACTTAATAAGCGTCCTGTAATGATTACAGGATGCTTATTTTATGGTTGTTCGGGAGGTGATTGAGGGTTTTTTTCAGGACGCTTCACATCATTTTTAAGGCGGTGTGGCTTGTCTTTATGAGAACGATGTGTGCCGTCGTATTTGTGAATGCGCAGTTTTTTGCTGCGATATATTTTTTTCGCTGGTGTAGAAGAGTCATCCGTGCTGGGATTGGCTTCTGAATAAGATGGTATCTTAGGCGACATTTGAGCCGTTGGCGCATCTGCCCACGCTGCAGTACTGGTCAATACAATACTCAAACAAAATAACCAAATGAATTTCATCCGCGGATATCCATATGCAAATGCAATAAAGAAAGGCAAACGGCAAGCAAACTGTCTGTCAGGGAGTCTGCTTGCCGTATTGCGATACTACTCAATGAGCCACGTTGTGTTGGAAGCGTGGTTCATTTGTGAAACAGTATAAGAAACAAGACTTAGACCATACTTAGCAAATTGTTAATTTTTGTAATAAAGTCAGCCTAAAAAACGCATGTGTAACACATCCAAATGAAACATCGCTTCACGCAAAACCAATACATAAGCAATCTCTTGTTTGGTCAATGGATGTTGGCTAAACACAGAGCGATTGAGTTGTTGAGTGAGATTTTGGAAATAAGCTTCCAACTCATCACGACTAATGTGTTTGGTGTGGTTGATGCGCAAGCTCAGTTGTTCAAATATTTTGTCATCGGTGAGCCAGTCTGTGACAGCAAAACTTTCTTGTTTTAACGGCAATAAACCATCTTCAATCAGTTGAATAGCATATTCGATATCCAAAGAGTTAGGTGGTGTGTTGTTAAACCAAGAGGCGGTCATTTGAAAACCGACCATGGCAGTATGTGTGCCATTATCGCGTATCCACATTAATTTATCGGCATGTAAACGCCAAATGACGGTCTGTTCATCAACTAATTGGGTCATACATATTCTCTCAATCAATGGAAAAACGGGCAGTGACAATCAAGCCTTGTGGGTGATTGTCTTCTAAATAGATGCGACCATGGTAGCGTTCTACCAAATTTTTGACAATGGCCAAACCCAAACCCGTGCTGTTTTGGCGGTTGTCTTCGACACGGTAAAAAGCATCCCAAACCATGTCTTTGTGTGCATCATCAATACCAATGCCATTGTCGCTCACTTGTAACACAATGTCTTGTGCTTCTTGCCAAACAGCGACATCGACTTGACCATCTTCATGCGTGTAATGAACCGCATTTTCAACCAAATTTTGCAATAAGGTTTGAAAATCCAATCGACTCATCGCCAAAGGCATATTGTCCAAATGGGTGACGCCCAAATCAATGTTTTTATGCATGGCAATGGGTAAACATTGCTGCATGACGGCGGTAACCTCATCGATGACAGACAAGGGCTGAGGTTTTTGTTGGGTTAAAACCTCTTCGCTACGTGCTAAATCCAATAATTTCACCACCAAATCCCGTTGGCGATGGATGCCTTGTTGTAATTGATGCAATTGCTCGGTAAATCGTTCCGATGAATGGGTGGCTTGTTGCAATTGTTCTGCTTGTAAGCTCAAAGCTGTTAAGGGTGTACGCAATTGGTGAGCGGCATTGGCAATCAAACGCCGATTCAATTGCATGGCATCATTCAAACGCAAAAACAAGTCGTCAACAGCGTGGGTAAAGGGCTGCAATTCGTTGGGAATCGAGCGTTCAGACAAAGAGGGTGCTTGTAAATGTTCCACATTGGCAAGGTCTTGTGTCAGTTGGCGCAAAGGTTTGAACACTTGATAGACTGTAATATAAACAGCAGCAATCAATAAAGGCAGCAATAGCAATAAAGGAATCAATGCTTGCCAAGCACTTTTGCGGGCCATTTCATCACGAAAGCCAGACGGTTGTGCCACAATAACCCGTTGGTCGGTTTGCGTGAGTAAATAGGCACGCCAAGTATCGTCTTTGCCTTGTAAATCATGAAAACCATCGGGTAAAGCCATTAAGTATTGATTGACATTTGGATAGTCAAATAACAAAGCCAAATCGGGATTGTCGACAGTGTCGATGATGGTTTGCTGCTCGTGTGGCGGTGCTAACTGATTAATAGGCGGTTGTGGCAAACTTTTATGCGCAGATGAAGTCGGGTTAGCATGATGAGGGGTAGTGGTGGTGCTGGTATCATCGGCATCGACCAAAGACACATTGTCGTCTTGCACCATAGACACCAAAGTTTGCATGCTGCGGTCTTGGAAATATTGAATGCGGTTGTAAGTGCGCTGAAACGACCACACGCTGACCACTACCGCAATGATGAGCAAGACGATGCTGATAATCAATGCCAAGCGAAATTGTAACGATTGGCCTAAGCCTTGGCGACGAACCATCCCAAACCTCTCACATTTTTAATGCTGTCACTGCCTAATTTTTTACGTAAGCTGTGAATCAGAAATTCGATTGCATTGCTTTCGACTTCTTCATTCCAACCGTAAATGCGTTCTTCTAAATCGCTGCGTGACAAAATCGTGCCTGCTTGTTGCATCAATGCAAGCAATAAGGCAAATTCGCGTGAGGACAAACGGGTGGTTTTGTCATCGCGTTGTACTTCTTTGGTTGCAGGATTGAGTTTCAGGACGCCATTGTCCAAAATGGGTTCAGCATTGCCTTGACGACGACGACTGATGGCGCGAATGCGCGCGAGCAATTCTTTCATTTCAAATGGTTTGACCAAGTAATCATCGGCACCTGTGTCTAAACCGGTAATGCGGTCGTCCACGGTGTCGCGTGCTGTGAGTAATAACACAGGCAAACTAGAGCGTTGTCCGCGCAGTGCCGCCAGCACTTGTAAGCCATTTTTTTTTGGTAATCCTATGTCAAACACACCCACATCGTATTCATGTGTGCTCAAAGCCAGTAAAGCCGCTTCGCCATCTTTGACCCAATCCACCGCATAAGCTTGTTGTTGCAAGCCTTCGTAAACGGCTTGTCCTATCATTAAATCGTCTTCAACTAATAAAATGCGCATGTATTTGTATTCTTCGTTATGAGAATGGTTGAGGCGTATTATTTCACATCGTGAATGATGGGTCGATGTTGGTGGCGTTAAGGTTGGAAATGTTTAGTTGACAGAAGTTTTCGAGTGGGACGGGTGGTTTTGTAACCAAGCTTCTAGCAGCAACAAAGTGTCTTTGGATTCTGCTTTGGCAAACACATATTGTTCACCAAAGCGGGTGTGCAGCGTCAATTGGTAATGTGTTTGCGGATGTTGACGCTGTTTGATAAACCAAACCAGCACCTCAGCACACAGATAAATGGCTACTAAAGTCCAAAGATAAGTCTGAAAACCATCAGGCAAATACGGTTGTATGTGCGACCATAAATGAATGGGGAAAAATTGGGCAAATATCATTATCCACAACAGGAAAAATTGCCACGGCGTCATGCTTTTGAAGTCACGCAAGCGTTTGTGAATGGTTTGGATACTGGTGGATTGGATATGTATTAAGTCAGTCAAATACATATTATGCAGATACACGCTCAGGTTATCGCTGCCACAAGACTTTAAAAAATTCAGCTCACGTTCAGGCAGATTTTGCTGTCTTAAAAACATCGCCAACACATTGTCTTTGGCTTTGAGTTTTAACATGTCAAGCGGCCTGTAAACGTGGATGTTGCTGGTGTAAGTGTTGCCTTAATTGTTGCAACACAGCTTCATCTTGGGCATACGCAAAATCCACCCGATGATCATCGAATAAATGCAGTTGCAACACAAAATAATGTGCTGCTTGAGTAGGGTGGCGTTGCCGCAAGCGGTGGTTGAGCCAAATATCTGCCACGCTGATGGCAATCAAATAAGCCATACCGTAGCCCATTGTCGTCATCAAGGTGGCTCGTTCTAAAGTTTGTAACCATATCGTAATCGGGATGCCCATACCCATGAACAGCAAGGTGAACAAAGCCAAACGTAACAGCCATTTGAGCCAACGAGGAGGGTGCAATAAAGAAGCATGTTGGGGCAGCGAAGCTTGGTGATAGGTCAATAAAGTTTGTAGCAATTGCTCATGCGTCCTGAAAAACACCATGCTCAATAACACAGGATAAAGCCATGGCATGGTCGAGGCAGGCATAAAGCGCAATAGCCATACCATCAACATGACCAATAAAATACCCACACAAGCCAGCAACAAACCATCACGCCAAGGCTGTGGATACAGTAACCATGGTGGTGCCAAATTGCCATCGATACGGGCAATGTGGATGTTGTCGATGTCGTTGTAATCTATGCGTTTGACAAATTTGGCTTGGAAAACTTGATTGGGTTTTTGTTGGTATAAATGCCGTTTGTGCCAAAACAAACCTTGTTCATCCTGACATTGAATCTTCAAATATCGGAAATCGGAATGTTGGGCATAGCGTTGGTGCAGCCATATCTGTAAAGGATTGTGTTTGGCAGCAAACGGCATGGTATTTCCTTTAAGGTGATTAAGCTGGTTTCAAAGCGTCCTGTAACAAAGGCCATTGTTCACAACGATAAGCCGAATCCCAAAATACCCATTCCAATTCAGCGCCACGAGTGTAAGCTGCATGCATTTTTTCGACTGTCGCCGCATCGGCTTGTTCTGCCAAAGCATCAATGGTGGCCAAAACTTTGGTCACAGCGTCCTGAAACTCATCGCTGACATAAGTATCGACCCATTTTTGATAAGGATTGTTGGCGACCGATTGATCGACAATGTCATTGCCCACTTGTGCATACACCCAATAACATGGCAACACTGCCGCCAACGCCACCGGATAGCTTTCTGCCCAAGCGGTCGCTTGTAAAAATGAAGTGTAATGGTGGCAAGCTTGGCTCAAAGGTGCGGCTTCGAAATCTTCTTTGCTGATGCCAAAATCCGCCATAAAACCATCGTGCAAACTGCGCTCAACGATGATGGCCAATTTGGCCGCTTCGGTAAATTGAATCACAGAATCCGCATCATAAGCTTTCGCACCAATCACTGCCAAAGCCCGACCATAAGCGAGCAAATAATGCGCATCTTGAATGACATAATGAATAAATGCCTCACGACTCAGTGTGCCTGCGGCCAATTCTTGGTTGAATGGATGCTGGACTGTGGCTTGGTATAACGCGTGATTGCGTTGCCAAACGTCTTGGGTAAATGACATCTTTATGTTTCCTTAATAAAACACACAGCTTGTTAAAAAGCGTCCTGTAAACTTTACAGGACGCTTAAAGTGCAAACTTTAAATTCAGTTTGAATAAAAAACAAGCCTAATGGGACTCTAAATGGTTTGCTCGGTCAAAGCCATTGCTTGCTTGATATCGACATCGACAATGCGTGATACACCTTTTTCTTGCATCGTCACACCGATTAATTGTTCCGCCATTTCCATGGTCAAGCGGTTGTGAGAAATGTATAAAAATTGTGTTTGTTGGCTCATTTTTTCAACCAAACGACAAAAACGTGCGGTATTGGCATCGTCCAAAGGCGCATCGACTTCATCAAGCAAACAAAACGGTGCAGGATTGAGACTAAACAGTGCAAATACCAATGACATTGCCGTCAAGGCTTTTTCTCCACCTGAGAGCAAATGAATGGTCGAATTTTTCTTGCCCGGTGGTTGCGCCATAATCGCCACGCCAGCTTCGAGCATGTCTTCGCCCACCAATTTCAAGCTCGCTTGCCCACCGCCAAACAAAGTCGGGAAAAACGCTTGCATGTGTTCGTTCACTGCATGGAATGTTTGCTCAAACAAATTTTTGGTTTCGGTGTCAATTTGCGCCATCGCATCATTGAGTAAAGCCATGGCTTGTTCCACATCTTCACGTTGATTTTGGTAATAATCACAACGCTCTTGCGCTTGTTCCAACTCTTGCAAAGCGGCCAAATTGACAGGACCCAAAGCTTGTAATTGTTGGTTCAAACGCACAATGGCTTGTTGCAGTGGTGCCAAGCTGACCACAGGCAAATCAATCAAATCTTTCAAAAGGGCACCACGTTGTTGCAGCTGCTCCAAATAACGCTCTTGATTCCATTGCGCTTGTTGTTGCAATAACAATTGTTGTTGCAATTGTGCTCGTTGCTGCGGCAATTGTGTGTCCAATTGTTGCTGTTGTTGCTGCAACTGTTGTCGTGTGGCGACATGTTGTTGGTTGTGCTGTTGCTCGCTTTGAATGTGTTCTTCCAAAGTGTCGATTTGCAGCAAACATGCTTGCCATTGTGTGTGTAACAAATCGGTATTGGCATCATCGTCAAATTGCAAAGCCAAACTTTGCTGGCGCTCGCTCCAATGTTGTTGTTGCTGCATCAATTGCTGTAAACGTTGCTGAATGTGTTGGTTTTGCTGTTGTCTTTTTTGCAATTCCAAAGCCACCAAACCTTGTTGGCGTTGCACTTCCAATATTTGCAAATGCAATTGTTGTTGGTGGTGTTGTTGGCTTTCACGTTGTTCTGATAACTGCGTTAATTCTAGATTTAATTGTTCTTGAGCGTCCTGTAACTCATGAATCTGAGTTTGTCTTTGATTGTGCTCTTGTTCATTTTGATTCAAAGAGAGTTGCAACTGTGCCAATTCTTGTTCAATTTGATTGTGGCGCAGTTGTACTTGCTGCGTGCGTTCTAATAACTGAGTCGCTTCGGTATGAGCCAAACGCAATTGCTCATGCCATTGTTTGTGTTGCGTTTGGGCTTGTTTGTATTGCTGTTGTTGTGTGTCTAAATCTTGTTGCAGTTGCAAGACAATGTTTTGTGCTTGGTCTGTTTGCGGTTGCCATTGTTGCCATTGCGTTGCCAAGGCATGCAGTTGTGCTTGGTGTTCTAGCAAAGCTTCGCTTTCTTGTGCTAAGGCTTGCACACTCACCGCATCGATCCACCAAGCTTGTGGCGTGATGAAAGCTTCATGAGCTTGCAATTGCGATTGTTGCGCCAAAGCAGTTTCCAAATCAGGAGCGCAGCGGATATGACCAAACCAATAGGCAATCGCAGGAGTGAAGGTGGCGTGGGTATGAATCACATGCGCCAAACTGTCAGGCAGTATCGCAGCATCGGGCAAGTCATCAGGCATATTCAGCCAACTGATGGCGTTAGGCTGATCGGATACCATGTGTGGTGCATGGCTGCGACAATGTTGGCGTTCTCGCAACAGCGTTTGCACGGCATGTACCCAAACTTCAGACACTTCCATGTGTTGCCACAAAATTTGTGAATCGTCCGACATCGTGTTGGACACATTGGGCAATAATGCACGAATGGTTTGTTGTTTGGCTTCGATGGCAATGATTTGTTGCTGACAATGTTGCGCTTGTTGTTGTGCTTGTTTTAAAGCGTCCTGTAAGCTTTGTTGTGCATCTTCATGTTGTAATATCAGATTTTCAGCTTCTAAAACCTGTTCTTGCAACAATGCCACTCGCTCTTGAGCGTCCTGTAAGCTGCTTGTTGTCGGTAAATCTAAGGCTTGTTGGTGTTGCAGCAATTGTTGTTGGCGCTGTTGCCACTGTTGCTGTTGTTGGCGCTGGTGTTGTTGCTGTTGTGTCAATAATGCCAATTCACGTTCTAAGCGGTGCAGCGTGGTTTGTTGGTGTTGCCACGCTTGTTCTAAATCTTCGCTGGCATGTTGTTGCTGTGGTTGAGTGTCTTGCAATTGCTCTAGCTGCATTTGCCATTGTTCGTGTGAATATTGTAATTCTTCTAGCTCAATGTGCGCTTCTTCGGCAGAGGCGATTAAATTGCTTCGCTCCATTTCAATGTGTTGCAATTGTTCAGATGCTTGTTCTTGTTCTCGAATAATGCGCTCATGGTTGGTTTGGAGGTGTTGGATTTGCATTTCCAAACGTGTCGCTTGCTCACGCTTGATGGTGCGTTGCTCGGTCAAGGTGTGGATATGTTGTTGTGCGACTTGTTCGTTGATTTGCAATTGGTATAAATCATCTGACAATTGCTGCGCTTGTGTTTGGCTGATATCCAATTGTGTTTGCAAATCTTGTTGTGCTTGATGCGCTTGTTGCCATGAAGCTTCGGCTTCACGGTAACGGATGAAATCCATGTGATTTTGTTGGTGCTGTAAGTCGGCAGACAAGTCTTGGTATTGGGCAGCGGTTTGGGCTTGGGTGTTCAGTTTGTTGACTTGAATGTTCAATTCCGATTGAATGTCTGCCAAACGCTGCAAGTGTTCGGTGGTGTCTTTTAAACGGGTGGCGGTTTCTTTGCGGCGTTCTTTGTATTTGGATACGCCTGCGGCTTCTTCGATGTGGGCACGCAATTCTTCAGGACGTGCTTCGATGATGCGTGAAATCATGCCTTGCTCAATCACCGCATAACCACGCGCACCCACGCCCGTACCTAAAAACAAATCGGTAATGTCTCGGCGTCGCACCACTTGGTTGTTGATGTAATACGTTGATTGTCCTTGGCGAGTTAACACCCGTTTGATGGCAATTTCAGTATATTGTCCAAAAGCGCCCTGTAAACGCCCATCGCTGTTGTCAAATACCAATTCTACGGCAGCACGAGACACCGCTTTGCGGGTGGTAGCACCATTGAAAATCACATCTTGCATCGATTCGCCACGCAATTGTTTGGCAGACGCTTCGCCTAAAACCCAGCGCACAGCATCGATGACGTTGCTTTTACCGCAACCATTAGGTCCCATGACTGCAACCAATTGACCCGGAACGTGTAAAGTGGTCGGATCTACAAAAGATTTAAAACCTGCCAATTTGATATGGGTAAGACGCATATTGCCCGATTGCCAATGAAACAAAACAGGCATTGTAACGGAAAACAAGCTTTAAGCGTCCTGTAAACGTTTACAGGACGCTTGGGTTTACCAATCTTGTTTGAATTTGTCGATTTGACGACGGTCGCGTTTGGTCGGGCGACCTTCGGGATAATAAGTTTGCATGTCCGCAGCTTGATTGAGCAATTTCATGTGCTCACGTTTGGCGATGGTTTCAGCATCTTCTTCGTATAACAAACGTGCTTCGGGCGCAGGACGACGCTGCATATTCAAGCCTTTGATGGTCAAACGGTGGGGCAAGCTGTTCAAATTCATGTCCACCACATCGCCTACAACGATGTATTTGCTGTTTTTAATGCGCTCGTTGTTGACTTTGATGCGTCCCAGTTCAATGTGTTTTTGCGCCAAGGCACGGGTTTTGAAAAAACGGGCTGCCCATAGCCATTTATCCAAACGCATGGTATTGATGTCACTCATGATGTTTTCCTTAATGATGCCAAGTTATTGTACTGTGTTTGTATGCAATCAATGAATATCACAGTGAATAATGAGTAGTCATAGTTAGTATTTGTATTTTAAACCTAGAATGGCTATGCGATAATGCAAGATGCGCTGAATTTTAAGGATTTGAATGTTGCTTTGCATCAATCACGATGCAAAACAGCTGCACCTAAGAATAAGATAGCGTATGATAATTGATAATTTACGACACATGGATACCACTGCATGAAGCAAGTATTTTTGGATTTTGAGCAACCGATTGCAGAATTAAGCCAAAAGATTGAAGAGTTGCGTTTTGTTCAGGACGATTCCGTAGTTGATATTTCTGAAGAAATCAAACGCTTACAAAAGAAAAGCGATGAGCTGACCAAAAACATTTTTGCGAAATTGACACCTGTTCAAGTATCGCAAGTGTCTCGTCATGCCCAACGTCCTTATACATTAGATTACATCCAGCATATTTTTACCGATTTCCAAGAGTTACATGGCGATCGTGCATTTGCAGATGATCCTGCCATTGTTGGCGGTTTGGCACGCTTGAACGGTCAATCTGTGATGGTCATTGGTCACCAAAAAGGCCGTGATACCAAAGAAAAGATTTATCGTAATTTCGGCATGCCTAAACCTGAGGGTTATCGCAAAGCGTTGCGTTTGATGAAATTGGCTGAAAAATTCGGCTTGCCAGTCATTACTTTTATTGACACTCCGGGCGCTTATCCTGGGATTGGTGCAGAAGAACGAGGTCAATCTGAAGCGATTGGTCGAAATTTGTATGAAATGACTACATTGCGTGTGCCTGTGATTTGTACGGTCATTGGTGAAGGTGGTTCTGGTGGTGCGTTGGCTATTGCTGTGGGCGACAAAGTCAATATGTTGCAATATTCAACTTATTCAGTGATTTCTCCTGAAGGTTGTGCATCCATCTTGTGGAAAACGGCAGAAAAAGCGGCCGATGCAGCTCAAGCTTTGGGTATTACCGCTAAGCGTTTGCATGAATTGAATTTGGTCGATCGTGTGATTGATGAGCCTTTGGGTGGTGCACATCGCAATTTCCCTGAAATCATGCGCAATGTCAAAAGTGTGATAGTAGAGCAATTGCGTCAGGCACAAGACATGCCTATGGCGGATTTATTAACGGTGCGTTTTGATCGCATTATGGCTTATGGTACGTATGCTGAAAAATAAATTACAAGCAGCCATTGTCAATTCATGGTCAGAGCCTAATGGTTCTGACCATTTTCATTTGGAAGTGGCTTTAAGTGGCGGTTTGGACTCGGTCGTTTTATTACATGTTTTAGCCTCTTTGAAAGACACTATGAATTGGCATATTTCTGCCGTTCATGTGAACCACCAGTTACAGCTGATATCAGGAGAATGGGTAAGCTTTTGTGAGCGTTTGTGTGAGCGTTTGCAAATTAATTTACGCATTGAGAATGTAAAAGTGGAGCAAGTAGCGAAATTGGGTATAGAAGCTGCTGCAAGAATGGCAAGGTATCAGGCTTTTGCGAAAACCTCGGCAGATGTGGTGGTTTTGGCACACCACAGCGATGATCAGGTGGAGACGGCATTATTGGCATTTTTACGCGGTGGCGGTTTGCGTGCCTTAGCGGCCATGCCAGCTTGGAGACCTTTAAATGCAGCTGTTCAGTTGTGGCGACCGTTTTTAAATCTTTCTAAGAGCGATTTAGAACAATATGCATTAGAAGAAAATTTGGCGTATGTTAATGATCCAAGTAACGCAGATGAGTCATACACCAGAAATTGGTTGAGAAAGACAGTTTTACCCCAATTGAATTTGTATGATGCATACACTAATAAAAAAATATTGGCAGGGATTTATCAGCGTCAGCAAGAATTATCTGTATTAAATGAGATACAAGAGCAAGATTGGAAATATATTTTTTCAGAAAAAGTTTTCAGTATTAATAAAATGCTCAGCTTGAGTATCCCGCGACAAGAACAACAATTATTATTATTTGCAACACATTATCAGCTAAGTACTTGGAGTAAAGCCAAATTAAACCATTTTTTAGCTGAATTAGCGCATTCTCCTACTACTCGGCATCAAATATCATTAGGATGTAATCAAGTTAAAGCAGACCGAGGCAGATTATATGCTTGGGGTGAGCAACAACAGGGGCAATTTAAACAATTATTTGATTTTTTTGAGAACTCATTTATCAATGAACAAGATAAGCTCCAATTAGCACTTGCATTCTTAAAACAGTTCGACAATACTAATCATTGCAGTTCTTTACGAAAATATGGAGTAGCGTTGTTGCCATTATCCAAAGTTCGCTCAATCACTGATGAGATTACTTTGAATAAATTGATGAAGGTTTTGAAGGCAAAAAAAATCCCTTTGTTTGTTATAGAAGAATGGCCTTGTTGGATTTTGAGTGAAGGTAGCCATCAAGTATGGGCAGCAAAAATACAAGATGGTGAGATGCTACGGCAGTTTCCAATATGGAATGAATATTTGTCTTTTTTAGACTTGTATTTAATACAACCGAATTAATTCATTGGAATTTATTTGACTTTTAATCTCTTGTAAGTGAGTGCTCATGGAAGATCGAGAAATAGATCAGCAGCTGGTTGAAAAAGCGCAACAGGGCGATCACCATGCGTTTGAGTTACTGGTGGTGAAATACCAACGTCGCTTGGCACGTTTGTTCTCACGCTTTATAAAAGATGAACATGAAGTAAACGATGTGGTACAAGAATCTTTTATCAAAGCTTATCGTGCTTTACCCAGTTTTCGCGGAGAAAGTGCATTTTATACATGGCTATATCGTATCAGTATCAATACTGCGAAGAATTTCTTAGCCAACTCTAATAAACGTCCCATTACTTCCAGTGATATTGCCAATAGTGATGGTGAGGTGTTGGATGTGGCAGAACAAATTGCCGATGATTTAACACCAGAAGCAGAATTAATGAACCGTCAGATTTTGGAAACGGTGGAAAGTGCTGTGGCGAAATTGCCAGAAGATTTGCGTCGTGCGATTACCTTGCGAGAAATAGATGGTTTGTCGTATGAAGAAATTGCCTCGGTGATGGCATGTCCTATTGGAACTGTACGTTCCCGTATTTTCCGAGCGCGAGAAGTGATTGCCGCTGATTTAAGACCATTGTTAGACACGACCGAGAATCGCTGAGTTATTGTCAAATCTGGTGTATGGCATTCAGGCCGCTTTCTCTGTTGATTGCTCGTCTTCCTGCTTGCCATCTTTGAAGATGACGTTGTTGACCACCAAGGTCAATAAGTTGAATCCTTGAATCCGGCGCCAACGCTTTTGGGCCGTTTCCAATAATTTGTACACCATCGCCAAAGTGGTTTCTCTGGAACCGCAGTTTTTAGCCCGCTTACTACGCAATCGTACGGTAGCAAACGTGGATTCAATCGGGTTGGTGGTGCGGATGTGCGTCCAATGCACATTTGGAAAGTCATAGAATGCCAATAACTCTTCTTCATCCTTCACCAGTTTGTTAATGGCTTTGGGGTATTTGTCACCAAAGCGAGCCACTGTTTGTTTGAAGGCTTGTTCTGCACTTTCTTTGGTTTCGGCCATCCAAATTTCTTTCAAAGCCTCTCGCAATTTGCCTTGTACCGATTTGGGTACGGCTGCCAACACATTGGCCGTTTTGTGCACCCAACAGCGCTGATGTTTGGTGTCTGGATAAGACTTGGCCATGGCATTCCAAAAGCCCAACGCACCATCGCCGACCGCCAATTTTGGACTGGTTTCCAAACCCCTCAAACGCAAGCCTATCAACACTTCTGACCAACTGACTTCAGATTCCCGATAACCATCTTCAACCGCCACCAACTCTTTATGTCCTTGATCAGTCACACCAATGATGACCAGCAAACACAGTCTATCGTCCAATCGCACATTGCTGTAAATGCCATCGGCCCACCAATACACATAGCGTTTGCCCTTTAAATCCCGCTGGCTCCATTGCCGATGTTCGTCCGTCCAATGTTGCTTCAAACGACTGATGGTATTGGCTGACAAGCCTTTGGCCTGCTCTCCCAATACAGCCGCCAAAGCTTGTTGGTGGTCACCTGTGGAAATGCCTTTCAAATACAGCCATGGCAGCAATTCTTCGATGCTTTTGGTACGTTTCAAATAAGGCGGCAACAATTGACTGTTGAAACACACACCGTCACCACTGCGATCTCGTACCTTCGGCACTTTCACCTGTACATCACCAATGCCAGTCTGCACTGTTCGTTCCGGCAAATAACCATTTCTGACCAATGCTTGGCGACCATCGGGAAGTTTCTTGGGTGAGTGTTGCTCCAGCAAAATCTGCAATTCGGTTTCAACTGCTTTGGCAATCAACTCCCTGGCTCCCTGACGCAGCAAATCGGTCAATGGGTCATTGAATGTTTGCTGTGGTTGTACGAATGCATTTGGGTTAGAATCAGTCATGGCGTATTCCTTTTGTTGGTTGAAATCTTTGGTCGGAAATCAATCAACAGGATACGCCTTCTTCATTTGTTCGTCATACACCAGAAATGACTATAGCTCGAGAATCGCCGCTGGTAGCGTAATGGTGTTCTTGAAAATGAAAATAAGATGCTTCTGATATGGAATTAGGAGCATCTTATTTACGTTATGAGTCGTGTATTATTGTTATAAGTAGGTGGCATATGAATTTGGATTTAGATACTATAATAGAGTGCTGGTTTGTGACACAATGAATCTAATGATGAATGAAAGTAGAAGTGACGTATGAATACATTGAAATTTACCAAAATGCATGGCTTGGGCAATGACTTTTTGGTTGTGGATGCAACCAAAGAGCCTATTTCATGGACAGCTGCGAACATTCAAGCATGGGCTAATCGTCATACAGGCGTTGGTTTTGATCAATTATTGGTGATTGAGCCTTCTAGCAATGAACGCTGTGATTTTAAATACCGTATTTTTAATGCTGACGGCAGTGAAGTCGAGCAGTGTGGTAATGGTGCGCGTTGTTTTGCTAAATATGTGACAGAACATGGTTTGACAGATAAAAAATCTGTCATGGTAGAAACCATGCGTGGCATCATTGTTTTGCATGTATTGGAAGATGGGCAAATTACCGTAGACATGGGCAAACCACATTTTGCGCCTGAAGAAATTCCTTATGTTCCAAGCAGCCCTACTGATCACGATGCTATGGCTCATGTTTTGATTGTTCGTACTGATACGGTCACTATCAGTTGTGTCAATATGGGCAATCCTCACGCAGTTTTATTGGTAGATGATATTCGCAAAGCACCAGTGAGTGTTTTGGGCGAAGCAATTGAATCACACGCACAATTTCCACAAAAAGTGAATGTGGGTTTTGCAGAGATTGTTTCGCGTGATGAAATCAATTTGCGTGTATTTGAGCGTGGTGTTGGTGAAACGCAAGCGTGTGGTACAGGTGCTTGTGCGGCGGCGGTTGCTGGTATACGTCATGGTTTATTGAATCAAAACGTGTTGGTTAACTTGCCAGGAGGTACGCTGACCATTCAATGGCAAGAAGGAGAGTCGGTATTGATGACAGGTCCTGCGGCTGAAGTTTACAGTGGGGTATTGACATATTGAGTGAATTGACTGAAAAGCAAGTCATTGATTATTTGGCTGCAAATCCCGATTGGCTTGCTCAGCAAGAGGATTTGCAGGTGTCAGTTCGTGCTAAGGTGAAAGATTTTCGTGAAGCGCAACTGGTCAAAGCCAAAGTTGAGAATGATATTTTGAGCCAACGGCAGCAGCAATGGTTAGCGGCTTTGCGTATGAATGAAAAATTGTCTTATTTATTGTGGGACAGTGCTGCACATCTTGCACGAGCTAATGGTTATCAGGCAATAGAATCGGTTTTGGATGTTTTGTTGTTTGAATCTTTGGATTTTCCAGCCCATGCATTGAAACTGTTCGCACCATGTAATAAGCGTCCTGTACCGCGTCATTTGCAAATGGATATGGTGGTTCATTTGAATGAGGTACGCGCTTACTCGCATTTGCCTAATAGTATGAGTAATTGGTTTGAGCACAATCATGCTAGTTTTTTGGTTTTGCCGATTGTCTATCAAGGTCATACTTTGGGTATGTGGGTGGTGGCATCTGATCAACAGGATTATTTTAATACTCAATTAGACACGACTTATCTTGAAGCATATGTGCAAGTTTTAGGTGCTGCTTTGGCCAGAATCATGGGTGTTACGGTGTTATGTTAAGCACAGTGGTCATTTTTATTTATGCAGGCTTGTTTTTTTACTATGCGCATACCAATGGTCATACACAATGGATGTTGGCCACAATAGGCTTAGGAATGGGCTCTATTTGGTTATTGGCCAGTGTGTTGCCTGGCTTTGTATACCACCATGCTATTTTATTTCTGCATTTATTGCCTTTGTGGATTTCTTTAGGTAGCTTGTTTTTCTTTGTCAATCATTGGCGTTATCATGCTGCAACTCGTGTTTTTTATGCAGAACCGCCTTGTTCACCTTATTTAATGTATTTGGCTTTAACAGGTATGACGCTGCATCTGGCTTGGCTGATTCCTATGGCTGCTGCTTTGTACCAACATCCTGAGGGGTTAAGTCCATATGTTTTAATGGGTTTGTTGCAGCTGTATTTTTTGCAGCCTGTATATTGGATTTTGATACAGTGGTTGATTATGGGAATGTTTGCATTGGTTGCTCGTATGCGTGCTAAGCCTGTACATTATTTGACCATTAGCCAGATTCAAATTTCCTTTTTGGTCGGGCTGATGGCTGTGAGTGTGTATGTTTTGGATGATTTATTGCGTTATTTGCGTTAATGATGGTTTGGGAAGACATTAAATCCACCTATTTATAGGTGGATTTTTATATGAGTTGGGATATTGACATAAGATTATTTGGTTAAGGCAACAGAGTTTTGTTGCAATTGGCGTTCAAATAAGCGGTGGCTTTTTTGAATGTTGGCCAATGTTTTTTGCAAGGGTGGGATGGCTTCTTGTAAAATTTGTTGCTTGCTTAAGCATTCACGTATCAAAGTTAAATCACCATCTTGCTGTGCTTGGGTGAGATGGATTTGATTTTGTTGCAGTTGTTCTTGAATTAGGCTGATTTTAGATTCGGTTTTCACGATATTATTGCCTAAAGTTTGAACCCGTGTTTGTAATATTTCTAAGATAGTAGAAGCCATGATCGCTCAATATATGAAAGTGATTGGAGAGAGTCGTTAGATTCTAGCAGAGCTATCTAACATGAGTTTTTGTTCAGTATCAGACAATACTAAATAAATACCATGGTCTTGCTGCCAATGTGGTAAGTCATACCAAGTGGTTGATTTTTTATGCCAAATGGTTGATTCTGCTAAGAAGCTACCTGTATGACCAAATAGGATGGTTCGATTATAAGCAAAATCCATACCATTATGTTGCAATAAAGTTTGAATGGTCGTATTTTCAGCTTGAGTGTGAGGAAGGGCTGCTGCTTGTTGGATGTTTTGAGCGAGTATGAGTTGCTGCTTGGGGGACAAACTGATCGATTTTTGTTGGAGTAACTCTTGGCGCAATTGTTGGTATTGAGGATGCCATATACTTAAAATAGTATTCGAAACCAATAAAATGGTTTCATCAAGATGAGCAATCTTTGCCACAGGTGGTAAAAAAGTGATGCCTGTACGCTGTGCAAAAACATCGCCTAATAAAAAATCAGTCCAACCAGTTTGAATAAAAACGGGTGTGTGTTGGGTGAAGACAGCCAATGCGGTAATCAACTCCTCCGTCACATGGTGGCGGTTTTCATCTCCCGTCCAAACATCAAAAATATTGTCCACCAAATACAAGGCATCGATTTTGCCCATGTGTTCGGCCAAATATTTCATAAACAAAAAATTATTGCGTGCATTGTCAATGCTTAAATTCAGTTGGGAAATGAAATGTTGAATCATAATTTTACAAATGCATTCGTGTAAGTATCGATATCAAAGCCTAAAATCAAGGGTGTTTCAGGAATAACGGCTACAGGACGCTTGATGACAGAACTGTTGGCAATCAACACAGCCATGGCTGTTTCAGGGTTTTGTAACGCAGCTTGTTCGTCTTCTGACAATTTGCGCCAAGTCGTGCCACGTTTGTTGACCAAGCTTTCTAGATTGGTGGTTTGCAGCCATGATTGCAATAATTCGGTTGTGGGTGCTTCGGTTTTGAAATTGTGAAACACATATTCAATGCCATTTTCTTCCAACCAAACACGGGCTTTTTTAACCGTTTGGCAATTGGGAATACCATACAGATGCAACATAACAGTGCCTTTGTGAACAAAATACCATTTTAACTGATTTTTAGAATACATTAGTGGGTCAGACTGAAAATGTCGCTTGCGAGGCTGCAGCATTCTTGTCATGATATAGGCAAATCAAATAGGCTTTTTTAAGGGACAAACATGAAATATTGGATCGCTTTAGGCTTGGTGGCTACTTTAGCTGCTTGTTCGGGTAATGGTGTTAGCAAGAGTGATTTGAGCAAAGCCATCGATGAATACAATCGTGACCATCCATTTTGTGTGCCTGTGCAAGGCTTGTTGGCACAGCAAGCAGGCAATACAGCGCACTTGATTAAAGGTGGTTTGGGTGATGAGTGGATACACATCACGACTGAGAATTTGAATGGCGATGACATCAACGAAGCGGCTCAAAAACAATTGCGTGTCTTGACCCGTGCTGGCTTGTATGAAAAAGCAGGCAAAAAAGAACAAAAAGCTTTGTTAGGAAATGATTTACAAGTGCCTGTGAGCAGCTACCAATTGACCGAAGAAGGTAAAAAACAATTCCTTCGTGGTACAGCACAAGGTCATGCTTTGTGTTTGGGTCAAGTCAAAGTAGACAAAGTCGCTTGGTTCACCGAGCCTACACCTGCCAATGGCATGACCATCACGCAAGTGCGTTATCAGCCTGAATACAAATTAGAAGGTTTTGCCAAGCAGTTGATGAAAGAAGGCATGCCTGAATTGAAACAAAAATTAGAACAACCCAATGAATTGACGGCGACTTTGGTGCGCACTGATAAAGGTTGGCGTGATGTGCGTGAATTGTCTGCGCCTAAGCCTTGAATGTGGGTCTTGGTAGCGTGACAATTGATAAGCGTCCTGTAAATGTTTACAGGACGCTTTGTTTTAACCGCTATTTTTAAAACGGCAAATCTTCAATGCCTGCTTGCTGTAATACGGCTCTGAACTCGTTTTGTATCATTGCCAAAGCTGCCTCGGTTTCAGCTTCAAAACGCAACACCAACACAGGCGTGGTATTGGAGGCACGAATCAAGCCAAAACCTTGTGCATATTCTACCCGCAAGCCATCGATGTCGATGATGGTTTGCGATTGTGGGAATTGTGCTTGTTGCTGTAATTGTGCCACTACGCGGTGATTGTCGCCTTCGTTTGGCATGGCAATATTCAATTCAGGCGTAGACAAAGCCTCAGGCAAAGCATTCAAAATGGCACTAGGATTATCGTGTTGGGATAAAATTTCCAACAAACGCGCGCCCGTGTACAAACCATCATCAAAACCAAACCAACGCTCTTTGAAGAATGTGTGTCCACTCATTTCGCCCGCTAAAGCTGCGCCATGTTCTTTCATCGCCGCTTTAATCAAGCTGTGACCTGTGCGGCTGATAATCGGCTGACCGCCATGTTGTTCAATCCAAGGCGCTAACAAACGGGTGCATTTGACATCGTAAATGATTTTGGCATTCGGCTCACGTTGCAATAAATCGGCTGCATACAGCATCAATTGGCGATCTGGCCAAATGATGTTGCCGTCTTTAGTGACCACACCAATGCGGTCGCCATCGCCATCAAAAGCCAAGCCAATTTCAGCATCGCCTGCTTTCAAAGCGGCAATCACATCTTGCAAGTTGGCAGGTTTGGCAGGGTCGGGATGGTGGTTGGGGAAAGTGCCATCAACATCGCAAAACAATTCGGTCACATCACAACCCAAAGCACGGTACAAATCGCCTGCAAATGCGCCTGCAACGCCATTGCCTGCATCAATGACGATTTTCATGGGGCGAGACAATTGGATGTCGCTGACGATGCGTGCTTGGTAATTGGCGCTGACATCAGCTTGGCTCAATTGTCCACGCTCATGGTGAGCAGTGGCTTGGCCTTGTACAATAGATTGATACAAATCTTGAATGGCATCACCTGACAACGTGGTGCCTGCAAGCATCATTTTCAAACCATTGTATTGCGGTGGATTGTGGCTGCCTGTGACCATGATGCCTGAGCCTTGGGTCAAAGTATGTGCTGCAAAATACAACATTGGTGTGGCGACCATACCAACATCAACCACATTCAAACCACCGTCCTGTAAAGCGTTTGCCAAACTGTTGACCAAATCAGGACCTGATAAACGGCCATCACGACCGACAGCAATATGGCTTACACCCAATTGGCGTGCACGGAGGGCGATGGCCAAACCAATGTGGTATACCGCTTCTTGGGTCAAGGTTTCATTGACGACACCACGAATGTCATACGCCTTGAAAATGTCGGCGTTTAAAGTGGGTGTAGGGCTCATGTGTTAATCCTGTGCAGCAAGTTGCTGAGAAAAATCAATTAATTGTTGACGCGCTTGTTTGGCTTTACCATTGTCGATGGCAGCTTGTGCCATGGCCACGCCGCTTTCAAAACCATCAGCCAAATTGGCGGCAATTAAGGTCGCTGCAGCATTCAACACCACAATGTCACGACAAGGACTGGCTTCGCCATCTAAAACGCTGTTCATTTTGACATAAGACTCTTCTGCGGTTTGTGCTTTTAAAGGGCGCAAATCGTCAATGACCGCCAAGCCAAAATCTTCAGGATGAATCGTGTATTGTTCGATACGACCATTTTTTAATTCGGCAATATGGCTTTTACCGGTGATGGTCAATTCGTCCAAGCCATCGCTACCTGTAACCACCAATACATGTTCACGTCCCATTTGTTGTGACACGCGTGACAAAATGCCGACCAAATCGCGGTGGAATACACCTAAAACTTGGTTGGGAGCATCGGCTGGATTGGTTAAGGGACCCAAAATATTGAAAATGGTGCGCACACCCAAAGCCTTGCGCACGGGAGCCACATATTTCATCGCACTGTGATGATTCGGCGCAAACATAAAACCCAAGCCAATTTCATCAATACAACGACCGACTTGCTCAGAAGACAAAGTCATTGCCACGCCCATGCGCTCGATGATGTCCGCAGCACCACTAGAAGAAGACACGGCACGACCGCCATGTTTGGCAATGCGTGCGCCTGCGCCTGCGGCGACAAACATCGAAGTGGTCGAAATATTGAAAGTATGGGCTTGGTCGCCACCTGTGCCAACAATATCAACCAAATGTTGTTTGTTTTGAGTTGGCACTTTGGTAGCAAATTCACGCATGACATTGGCAGCAGCGGTAATTTCCGAAACGGTTTCAACCTTAATACGCAATCCGATGAGCAAAGCTGCAACCACTTCGGCAGGCAATTGTCCCGACATGATTTGACGCATCAAATCGGTCATTTCGTCGTAGAACAATTCATTTTGATCAATCAAGCGGTTCAAAGCCTCGGTGGCCGTAATCATGTGTGGTCCTTTTAATGCAAAAACACGGACGATGCCGTGTGGTCAAAAAATCAAGCAGTAGCGTGTTGGGTTAAAAAATTGGCAAACATTTGATGGCCCGATTCAGTTAACAACGCTTCAGGATGGAATTGTACGCCTTCTATGGCCAAAGTTTTATGGCGCACGCCCATGATTTCACCATCGTCTGTCCAAGCGGTGATTTCTAAGCAGGCTGGCAAACTGTCTTTTTCAATCACTAAACTGTGGTAGCGGGTGCAATTGACAGGGTTGTTTAAAGTGGCGAACACACCGCTGTCGGTGTGGTGTACGGCTGAAATTTTGCCATGCATCAAGGTTTTGGCACGCACAATGCGTCCGCCAAAAGCCTCGCCTATGGATTGATGTCCCAAACACACACCTAAAATCGGAATTTGACCAGCAAAATGGCGGATGGCTGCCAAAGAAATGCCTGCTTGTTGCGGGTCACATGGACCGGGACCGATGAGCAAATAATCTGGATTCAGGGCGCTGATGTCGTCCAAACTGATTTCATCATTGCGCTTGACAACCACTTCTTGTCCCAGTTGCGCCAAATATTGCACGATGTTATAGGTGAAACTGTCGTAATTATCAATCATCAGCAGCATGATGCCTGTCTACCTGTCAAAGCGTTGTACGGAGGTTGATGGTGCAAGGTTAAAACCATTGTTTCAATCAACATAAAATAATAAACGCCTCATAAGAGGCGTTCTGATTATGCCATTATTTAGGGCTGTTTGCGAAGCGTTTGCTGGGAAATGGCTTGATTAATGTGAGCCAAAGTGGCGCCACTTTGCAATTGACCCGCACTTTGAGCCAAGGCCAATTGCGCTTGCAAATACTGATAACGTGCCGCTGCCAATTGCTGCTCGGCATCGGCATAGGTTTGCTGTGCCATCACCACATCCAAATTGCTGCGCACACCCACTTGTTGCCCTAATTGGCTAGACTCTAATTTTTTGCGATTGCTTAACAGCAATTGCTCCAAAGCTTTCACTTGCGCCAAGCCGTTTTGCACATTCAAATAACGCTCCCGCACTTGCAATTCTATTTCACGCTTAGCGGCAAGCAATTCTTCTTTGCGTTGCAATAATTCAGATTCCACTTGACGGCGATAACTGCTGATGCCACCGCCAGCATACAATGGCATACTCAGTTGTACGCCTATGGATGCACCGCGATTGTGGGTGGCTTGACCTAAAGTAGCAGCAGAGGCTTGTTGATGTTGGTCTTGATAAGCGGCCTGTAACTCAATTTTGGGATACATTTGTGCATAAGCTTTTTTAATCGTTTCTTGCGCTTGTTCCACTGCCAAAGCTTTGGCGGCAATATTGCTGCTGTTGGCTTGTGCTTGCTCTTGCCAATAAGCCAAAGTGTGCAAAGGGAGAATTTGAGCCACTTTGCCAGCTTGTAACACTTGAATGTCTTCAGGATTCAAACCCGTTAAATGGCGCAATTTTTCTTGTGCCACAGACAATTTGTGTTGGGCATTGAGCCATTGTACTTGCGCTGCATCCAAACCCGCTTGCGCTTCATGCGTGTCGACTATCGTTGCCGCACCGACATCAAACATGGTTTTGGCTTGGTCTAATTGGCGTTGGTATGAAGCTTTGGAGGCATTTGTCGCTGCAATCATGTCATGCGCTGTTAAAACATCAAAATACGTTTGGCTGACATCTAACAGCAATTGTTGTTCAGACAAATCAAATTGTGTATCTGCCAAACGCACCGCAATCTTGCTTTGGCGATAGTCTGCCAATTTGCCTGCATCAAACAAAGTTTGTGTGGCTTGGACGCTGTAACCGTGTTGGCTATACGAATCGGCATTGGGCTCTAGCGGTTTATTGCGTTGGTAATTGGCACCCAAACTGGCATAGGGCAATAAATAAGCACGCGCTTGGGTGGTTTGTTCTTGCGCAGCTTGACGCGCATAGGCATTGGCTGTATGTCCAGCATCGTGGTTTAACGCGGCATTCCAAGCGTCCTGTAAATCAAATGCCCAAGCAGGCGTATGCAAACTCAATAAGAATAAGCCAGTATAAAACAAAGATTTCATTGTTTGGCCTGTGTGTCTGTTACAGCATGGTTGCCCAACATTTCAGGGCTTAAACGGCTTAAAAAATAAATGATGCCAATATTGCCCAAAGCCAAAATTAAAAACAATAAGCCCAAACTGTCAAAAACAAAAATGACCACCGAGCTGATTAAAGCACCTGCCACCATGAACAAACCGTTGATGATATTGTTGGCCGCAACCGCTTGGGCACGAAAAGCATCGGAGCTGGCAGTTTGTAACCAAGTGTATAAAGGCACTGAGAAAAAGCCACCAAAAAAGCCCATTAAAGTGAGCAAACCCAATAAATAATAATTCTGGGCTTGGCTTAAAAATATCCAGATGCTGGTATCAGGATTGGCAGGTGGTAAGCCAAAAGTATGTACGGCAAACAACACGCCGCTGATGGCCATACCTGCCGCGCCCCATAAAACCACACGCAAATTCAAACGGCCGTGGCTGAGTTTGGCACACAAAATCGAACCGATACCAATGCCGATGGAAAACATGGCCAATAAAACGGAAAACAAGGCTTCTGAGTCACCCAAATAGGTTTTGGCAAAGCTCGACAATTGCGTGGTATATACCGAACCGACCAACCAAAACCATGAAATGCCGATGATGGCCGTTTTAATCGGTTTGATGCTGGCTGCTTGTTGAAGCAAATCACGAGTCGAACTAACAATGTTGATTTGAACTTTTTGCGCAGGGTTTTGCGGTGGTGTAGCGGGCATGTAAAAACTGGTCACCGTACCCAATATCGCTACCAACACAATCACAGCGACTACCACGTATGTGCCTCCTGCGACCATCAAAGCACCAAAAATTTGACCCAATAAAATCGCTAAAAACGTGCCGCTTTCAATCAAGCTGTTGCCGTTGAGCAATTCTTTATTTGGTAAGTATTCAGGCAAAATGGCATATTTGACAGGGCCAAAAACGGTTGATTGTGTGCCCATCATGAACAAACAGCCCATCAATAGCCAAATTTGGTTGTTGATAAAACCATAAGCGGCCACCAACATAATCAGCACTTCCCAAATTTTGGTGGCTTTGGCCAAGGTAGCTTTGTTCCAACGGGTGGACATTTGTCCTGAAATGGATGAGAACAAAAAATAGGGCAAAACAAACAGCAACGTACTGATGGCGACCAAAATTTCAGGACGCACACCACTATCACTGCCCAAGCTGTAAAAGCTGATGAGGGTGACCAAAGCGGTTTTGAATAAATTGTCATTGAATGCACCCAAAAATTGGGTGGCAAACAAAGGTGCAAAGCGGCGGGTACGGGCAAATTCAAACATAAAGGCGTCCTGTAAACTCTTTTATGAAGTTGATTTGGTTAAAGAGCGTCGTTTTAGTATGCAAATAAGGTTTTGCTAACCTGATTCAGGTCAAACGATAGTCAATGATGATATGGGTTCGAATCAGTGAGACATCGCTTGTTCACATCACATTGTGCTGGAAATGTCATTGACCAAAAACACATGACCTTGCCATTTGAAGTAGCCATCGACCATCCGTGTCAACACCGCGCCTGAGTCATCGCGCAATACGATACCATCATTTTGATGTTGCCATTGCAATGGTTGATGAACCATTAAGTGATTTAAAGCCATGCTTTCAGGACGCGTAAGCCAAGCATCATCGCTGGGTTGAATTTTAAGCATGGCTTGACCAAAAGCGGACGCACCGTCTTCGCTTTCTAAGACAGTGACCAAAAAGCCCAAATGCTCGCCTGTGGCAAGGCTGACGCTGTAGTAATGTGTATCCATTTATTGCAGGATTCATGCTGGAAAACGACAGTATACCGCAATCTTGCCTTGCACAAACTCAACACTCAATCACAGACACTGAAACTGGAATCATTTTGTGTTTCATGGTCGCTGCCAAGCCGCCCAAAGAGGTTTCTTTGTAGATGTGTTTCATGTCTCGACCCGTTTGTAACATGGTTGCAATGACGGCATCTAACGACACTTTTTTACCCAAGCCATCTTCAAGCAAAGCCAAAGAACCCAATTTAATGGCTTTTTCAGCACCAATACCATTGCGCTCGATACATGGAATTTGTACCAAACCGCCCACAGGGTCGCAAGTCAAGCCCAAATGGTGTTCCATGGCCATTTCTGCTGCATTTTGAATTTGCCAAATCGTACCACCGCTGACATCACAATAAGCACCTGCGGCCATCGAGCAAGCCACACCTACTTCGCCTTGACAACCCACATCCGCGCCTGAGATAGAGGCATTCATTTTGTATAACATGCCAATTGCGGCAGCAGTTAACATGAATTGCACCACGCCATCATCGCTAGACAACGGGTGAAAGCGGCGATAATAGGTTAAAACAGCGGGAATGATGCCTGCTGCGCCATTGGTCGGTGCCGTAACGACACGGCCGCCTGCAGCATTTTCTTCATTTACTGCCATTGCAAACACCATCGGCCACAATTGCGTGTTCACTTGATTGCCTTCACGCAAGTCTCCTAATTTTGCAGCCAATAATGGGGCTCGGCGGGTGACTTTCAGGCCGCCTGGTAATTCACCTGTTTGGTTTAAACCACGTTCCACACAATCAAACATGACTTGCGCCACATCACAGATGCGTTTTTTCACTGTTGCGACATCGGCTTGCTGCAAAGCCATTTCGTTGGCCAAAACCAATTCAGACAAACTGATATTGTGGGTTTGGCACTGTTCCGCCATGGTTTGGGCATTGTGAAAAGGGTAAGGTACGCAGATACCACTGCTTAAGTCTTGACCGAACTCGGCATCGGTGACAATAAAACCGCCGCCAATGGAATAATATATTTGCTGTGCAATTTCTTTTTCGTTGACATCATAAGCGGTAAAGCGCAATCCATTGGGGTGTTTTGGAAGGCTTTCGGCATAGCGAATCACAATGTCACGGGCAACAATAAATTCAATGCTGTAGTCTGCGCTCAAAGGCAAAATGGCTTGATTATTGATGGCCGCTAAGCGAGCAGGAATGCTGTCTAAGTCGACAGAGTCAGGTTGTTCGCCTTCTAAACCCAATAAAATGGCTTCAAACGTTGCATGACCTTCGCCTGTTAATGCCAATGAGCCATAGACTTCTACAGCAAGGCGTTGGGTTTGATACAACAAGCCATTGCTTTGCAATTGAGCCACAAAAGCAGCAGCTGCTTTCATCGGACCCACAGTATGAGAGCTAGAAGGACCCAGACCAATTTTGAAAATGTCAAAAACGCTAATCATAAAAAGGTACCTGTCTGTGATGTATCACGGTAAATGAGGTTTATTATATTTGCCATTGTAAAGAAGGTTTTTAAATGCCAACATTCAGATAACGACATGGCACATAACAATCACGACCATAGGCAATATCAGACCATAAAAATCAAAAAAAAACAGCCATCAAGGCTGTTTTTTTTCATATTGCAATGCAATTTTATAATTGGCGTAACATCAGTTTTTGACCAGGTTGCAAATTGCTGCCAGTGTTGTTCCATTTTTTCAAATCATTGACTTGTACATTGAACTTGCCAGCAATGCTCATCAAAGTATCGCCTTTGCGTACCACGTAATTGACATTTTTAGGCGTATTTTGGTCTTTGGTAGCTTGTTTTTTCTGAGCTTGGCTGTCTTTGGCTTGTGCCAATTGAATGGCTTTGTCAGCAGCTTTGCCCACTTTCAAAGTTTGACCTACTTTGATGGTATTGCTCTCTAAACCATTGGCAGCGAGCAATTCAGACACTTGCATATCATACGTTTTGGCAATGCTGTACAAAGTTTCACCAGAAGATACTTTGTGTTCATTGGCATTGGCCAATTGGCGTTCTCGTTTTTCTGCTTCTGCTTGTAATTTGGCCAAACGCGCTTCTTCGCGTGCCTCACGCTCATTTTCACGTTCAATTGCCAAGCGTACGGAATTGGCAGCATGGTTCTCATCCAATTGCAACGCTGCAATCGGTGTGGTTTGAACTTCTGTCAATTCAATACTTGCCGCTTGTATATCAGTAGCCACTGTATTGGCGTCGGTAATCTGGTTTGCAGAGGCTTGGTTTTCAGTGATGTTGACCGCTTGAGTCAGCGCCATATTGTCTTGTAACTTCGGTATGTTCGCTGCTTCTAAAACCATATTTTGCGTGGACGGTGCTTGTGTGAGTACCATATTTTCTTGCAGAACAGGCGTATTGATGGCAACGCTTGGCGTTGCAACAGGTGCTTTGGCGACTGCTTGTACAGCAGGCGTTGGACGTGTGTTGCTGCGATGGTTCATCAAATTAGACAAAGGATCGGCTGTGGCCATTTGTTGGCTGGTGCGCGCTTTGGGCGTTTGCAATAAATTGACGGTAGGTGTTAAGGACGCTGTATTCACCGCTGGCGTCGTATGGGTAAAGCTTTCTGCTTGTGCCACTTGAATATGGCTTACAGGCCGCTCTATTTCAGATGCTGCAAAGTTTTGGTTAGATATTGGCATCGCCGCACCTGCCAAAGCCGCAGGCGTAGCATAACCATAAGGCGTGTGACTGCCGCGCATTTTAATTGGCAGTGCACCAGCCAATTGTGCTTGTGGTTTGCTCAAGCTATCGGCTTGGCGCACGGTCACAGCAGGTTGTTGCAAGAAATTGGCACCCATTTCTAAAACAGCATGTTGTAAAGATGCGTCTGTGTTTTGCAAGGGTGAGCGGTTTTTAGCCACCAATACAGGCAAACCTGAGCTTAAAGTATTGCCTTTTAAGCCATTGAGTTGGCGCAATTCTTGATAACTCATACCAAAGCTGGCTGCGACATCATCGGCTTTTTCAGAATATTGAGGCGTATAAACTTGATAAGATAATAAGTCTTCTGCTTTGCTCGCTTGGTAGTTTTTCATGAACTGGTTGGCAGCAGCGGTTGGCAATAAAATTTTACGATTTTCAGCAGGAATGAAGACAGGTAAATTGGGTCCTGGATTTAAGCGTAAAAATTCATCATGGCTAATGCCTGCTAAGCGAGCTGCGACGGTAGTTTCAATCGGGGTGTTGATGTCGATAGCTTGGAAATAAGCTTCGTCGTTGATGTGCGGTATTTGTACGCCAAAAGCAGCTGGGTTATGTAGAATGTTGCGCCAAGCCAGTAATTTTGGTGCATAATTGCGCGTTTCTTGCGGCATATTGAGGTTTTCATACACAGGTAACAAACCTTGGCTTTCCGCACGTTTGATGGCACGGCTCACATTGCCTTGTCCCCAGTTATACGCTGCCAATGCCAAAGACCAATCACCAAACAAGCCGTATAAATATTCCAAATAATTTAAAGCAGCATCGGTGGAAGCATAAACATCATGGCGGCCATCGTAAACATAGGTTTGGTCTAAGCCATAATCTTTACCTGTGGCTGGCATAAATTGCCATAAGCCTGATGCGCCCACTGGTGATTTTGCTTTGATGACAAAAGCACTTTCAATGAAAGGCAATAACGCAATTTCACCTGGCATATTGCGGCGTTCGACTTCGGTTGCCACATGGTGTAGATAAGGTTCGCTGCGCTTGATGGTACGATTTAAATACGCTGATTCTTTTGCGAATTTTTGTTCGTGGCGACGCACTAATTCTGAGTTGACTTCAGGCATTTCAAAACGACTGCTAATGCGACCGAAAACATTGGTATATTTTTGTTGTTGGCCATGGAGCAAGCTAGAGTTCAAACGCATCAAGTCATGCGCCATTTTTTGAGTTTGAAAAGGTGTTTGCACTTGCGCCAACGACGCTTGTGCCATCGATACACCTGTCAAAGTCAGGAGCAGGGTTTTGAAATGGGTCATAACAATCAGAAATAGGAATTTTAATTGCAGTGGATAATAAAAGTGTTTACAAATGTTGTCAATTTAAGCAAGTTGCTTAAAAAGTGTAAATTAACTGATTTTTAAGCAATTTTTACAAAATTTAATCATCAAGAAGGACATTTTTTTATGATAAGTAAATTGATGGTGTTTGTATAAAATGAATTCAAATCATCTACAAACATGGCTATTGCAACACCCACATGGCAAAGAAATCTTGGCGCAAGTGCAAACCCAATTGCAACAGTTGATTGGTACGCAACATTATGAGCATGCACTGCAATTGGGCTTGCCAAGCGTGGACTTATTACCACAAACGGGCGTGGTGCATCGTTATATCATGGCTGAGCAAGAGGCGCCGATTGTGGCTCAATTTGATTATTTGCCTTTGCCAACCGAAAGCATGGATTTGGTAGTATTGCCATTTGCCTTGTCCCAATATGAAAACCGCCATGCCATTTTGCGCGAAGTGCAACGGGTGTTGTGTGGTTATGGGCAATTGGTGATTGTGGATTTGAATCCACATTCTTTGTGGCGCATTCAATCTCAACAATGGCAGCGTTTGACCGCTTGCCACAGCCATCAAAGCGTGACGCCCAAACACATGGCAGATTGGTTGAAATTATTGGATTTACAGCCACAAAGCAGTCGTTTTATCCATTATGGCCCTTTGTTTACAGGCCGCCCTTCGCCAAAATGGCAATGGTTAGAATTGGCAGGCAATCGTTGGTGGCCGCATATGGCAGCGATGTATGCGATGCTGGCCATCAAACAAACCGTGTATTTGCGTCCTTTGTCTGAGCATGCTCGGCACCGACATTTGAAACAAACCGAATTGATTTTGAATCCAGCTTCATCAGAAAGCCCAAAGTATGACCACAAATAAAAAACACGTCACCATGTATACCGATGGCGCTTGTAAAGGCAACCCTGGCGTTGGAGGTTGGGGCGTGAAGCTGCAATATGGCGAGCACGTTAAAGAATTGTTTGGCGGTGAAGTAGAAACCACTAACAATCGCATGGAAATGACAGCAGTGATTGCAGGCTTAAAAGTGTTAAAACAATCGTGTGTGGTGACGGTTTATACCGATTCCAAATATGTGTTGCAAGGCATGGAGGAGTGGCTTGAAGGCTGGAAAGCGCGTGGTTGGAAAACCGCTTCCAAAGCAGCTGTCAAAAATGTGGATTTGTGGCAACAATTGGATGACTTGGTGCAACAACACGAGGTATCGTGGCAATGGGTCAAAGGCCATGCAGGAAATGCAGGCAATGAACGAGCAGATGAATTGGCCAATATGGGTGTGGCATCGGTCTTGGTGCCTGATGGCGATTAAAAGGCATCAGGTAGGGTCATAAGGGTATCTAACCGTGGTCAAGATGAGAGACTACGCGAAAAATGATAACGCTTGAGGGCGCAGCATTGAAGTGCTGCCGAATGATGGGCAATTTTATTGCGCGTAGGTTGATCAGGCTGTGATGACTTTGTCGCACGAATGGACCGAAGACCAAGCACATCCACCAGTTTTACAGGTCGCTTGTGTGTGGCTAGACATTGCTTTGTTTGGTTATTGGCGCTCGGTGATGAGGCAGATGAACCATTTGCATGAGGCTGTGGTGTGTTCATATATGAGCCAACAAAATCATTCCTTTGCAGCTTAGGTGTGATATCTGTGGCTGTGTCGGTTATAATAGCCGATGGCATGTTTCAAAATGAACATAAAAAAACGCCCTGTCAGTTTACAGGACGCTTGATTCCATCACATCAGGATTATTTCCAATAACGCCACCAAGGGATGTCATTGCTCTTCCAACCTTCCGAAAATTGGCTTTGCGGGAAATTGCTTAACAACACACGTTGCGTGTCTTGGCTTAATTGGGTTTGACCTAATTTATCGTAAGACGCTGCCAAGATGGCTAATGCCTCTTCGGTAAACGGTGTGTTTTGATAATGTTGAATCACGTTTTGCGCACGATTGGCTGCGGCAACATAAGCACCACGGTTTAAGTAATAGCGTGCAATGGCCATTTCATTGCCAGCAAATGCCACCACCAATTTGCTCATGCGATCGCGCGCATCAGGTGCGTATTTGCTGTCAGGCCAACGTGTAATCAATGTATTGAAGTGGCCATAGGCTTCGCGGTTGGCTTTTTGGTCACGGTCAGCCCAATCTTGAGAGGCCAATTTGGTCACAAAAGAGGTGTCTTCGTTGAAAGCCACCAAACCGCGTAGATAGAACACGTAATCTAAATTTTCGTGTTTTGGATATTTTTTCTCAAAACTATCCAATTCCGCTAACGCCTTAGCAGGCTCAGCATCGCGATAATGCGCATAAGCTTTGTCCAACTGAGCTTGTTGAGCATAACGACCATTTGGGAAACGGGATTGCAAAATATCGTATAATTTGACAGCACGGGTATAGTTTTTGCCGTTCAAGTCATCTTGTGCTTCTGTATACAACTGCTGCACAGTCCACGATTGGGTGATTTGGGCATCTTTGTCGACAGAAGTACCTTTATTGGCACAACCTGTTAAAACAAGCGCCACACAGCTGGCAATTAAAATTTTTTTCATGAAAGCAGATTTCCTTGAATAACGCCGAAGATTATAACGATGATTTGGATTTAGCGGTAGAGGCTCAAGTCATTGAGTTGACCGTACCAAATGAATTGGCAGGTAAACGGTTGGATGCCGCCTTGGCACACATGCTGCCTGACTACTCACGTAGCCGCATCACCACATGGATCAAAGATGAGCAAGTGATGCTCAATGGCAAGACCGCTCAACCGAAACACAAACTCATTGGTTCTGAACACTTAACCGTCACCATCACCCCTAGCTTGGAAACCGCGGCGTTTACTGCTGAGGAGATGGACTTAGACATCATTTACGAAGATGATACTGTCATTGTTATCAATAAGCCAGCAGGTTTGGTGGTTCATCCAGCTTCTGGTAACTGGAATGGTACTTTATTAAACGGATTGTTGCATTATTGTCCTGAATTGTCGCAAGTGCCACGAGCGGGCATTGTGCACCGTTTGGACAAAGACACCAGTGGTTTGATGGTTGTTGCCAAAACTTTGCCAGCGCAAAACAATTTGGTACAGCAATTACAAGCACGTACGGTCAAGCGTATTTACCGTGCAGTGTGCAATGGTATCGTACCATTTGATGGCAAGATTGAAACCTTGATTGGTCGCGACCCACACAATCGCTTGAAAATGGCGGTGGTCAAATATGGTGGCAAAGAGGCGATTACGCATGTGCGAGTGCTGGAGCGTTATTTGAATCACAGCTATGTGGAATGTGCTTTGGAAACGGGCCGTACTCACCAAATCCGTGTTCACATGCGTGAAGCGCGCCATCCATTGGTGGCAGACCCTGTGTATGGTAATGTCCGCCATCTGTGTTCTGACAAAGTCAAAGAAGTGGTGAAAAACCTACACCGTCAAGCTTTGCATGCTTACCGTTTGAGTTTTGTACATCCTGTGACAGGTGAATTGGTGTCGTTTGAAGCGTCGATGCCAGACGATATGTATCATTTGTTGTCTTTGTTGCGTTTGGAAGCGGGTTTGGATTCATCTTTGCAACATGAAGCGGGTTATGCCGATGAAATGGGCATGGACGACGATGACGATTGGGATGATGACGACGATGTGGAAGTGATTTACGTCCGCGATTAATACGGTTGCATTGAGTTGGTTTAAAAAAGCCTCGCATATTTTGTCGAGGCTTTTTTGAGTTTTAAGCATCCTGTCTATATTACAGGACGCTTATGGTTTGGTTTTGATGGTGTTGAGATGTGGAGACATGTACCGTCATGGTGTGGGTGTTGCTGTATGGACTGGGAAAGGCTTGGGCTGTGCCATTTTCAAACGTACAATGGGCAATATTATTTCAAGCTTGATTTATTGAAGGATGTTTTCATGAAAAACCTTGCCATAACGCGTTTGTCTGAATCTGTTTTTACTGCCAATTGGCCAGCGCCTGCCAATGTCAAAACCTTGATTTCTACTCGTCACGGTGGTGTCAGTGAAGGTGTGTATGCCAGTTTGAATGTGGGTGCGCATGTGGGCGATGTGGCGGAGCATGTGGCGCAAAACCGCGCGTTGGTGCAACAACACGCGTCCATGCCTTTGGCTTATTTGAATCAAACCCATTCTACTGATGTGGTGGAGGCGGAAGCGGCATTGCAAGATTTGCTTGATGCCGATGCCAGCGTCAATTGCAATGGACAGGCCGCTTGTGCGGTGATGACGGCAGATTGTTTGCCGGTGTTGCTGTGTGATGCGGCAGGGACGGTGGTAGCGGCTGCGCATGCAGGTTGGCGTGGTTTGGTCGGTGGCGTGATTGAAAACACGGTGGCGGCGATGAATGTGACAGGTCGCTTATTAGCCTATTTGGGTCCTGCCATTGGTGCTGATGCGTTTGAAGTGGGCGAAGAAGTGCGTGCTGCATTTGTGGCGCACGATGCGCAAGCTGCCAAGGCATTTGTTGACATTGGCGATGGCAAATATTTGGCAGACATTTATTTGCTGGCGCGCCAGCGTTTGCAAGCTTTGGGTATTTTGGATATTTACGGTGGCGAACACTGTACGGTATTGCAACGAGAAGACTTTTTCTCGTATCGCCGTGATGGTCAAACAGGGCGCATGGTCAGCGCCATTTGGTTAGAAGCATAAATTGTATTGGCATGATTAAAAAAGCGTCCTGTAAACATTTACAGGACGCTTTTTTAATACTTGATCAACGATTGGATTTTAGCTTATAGCTTGGTGTTGGGAAATTAATTGTGGTCTCAAACACTCCATCAGCATGGGCATTGGGATGAAATAGGGCACAAAATGGCTTGGGTGGCGTGGTGTTTGGGGGTGATGTTGTGTGTGTTTTTACCCACACTGCCGTGGTTGTGGCTGTTGTTGGCAGCTGGCTTGTTGGGCTGTGCTGCGCACAAATGGGGAAAATGGCATGCTTGGCTCTTTTTGTGTTTGGGTTTTGTGTATGCGTTTTTCCGTTTGCAATGGGCATTGGAGCAACAAGTGCCCATCCAAAATGCCATAGTGCCGCAAACTGCTCAAGTGACGGTTTTGGATGTGGCGACCGAACAAACGTATGGGCAAAGATTTTTGGCTCAAATCATCTTGCAAGATGGTCAAACATTTCAAGTGTATGCTTATGATGCGCATCAACAAATATGGAAGGTTGGGCAAATCAGTCAATGCAATGTGCGTTTGCGTCCGAATATTGGGGCGGTGAATGCCGCAGGATTTCATGTGGAGGCGTGGGCTTTGGCCAATGGCATGGATGGCAGTGCGCATATTGGTAAACATTGCCAAATATCCAGCTTGCAAAATACATGGCAGTTTTGGCATTTGTGGCGTGAAAATGTGTGGCAGCGTTTGCAAAACTTCAATACGCCAAACCATCAAGGCAAAGCGATGGTGGCGGCTTTGACTGTGGGCGTACAGGACGGTTTGAGCTCAAGCACTTGGCAAGCGATGCGCCAATTGGGTGTGGTGCATTTGGTCAGTATTTCGGGTGTACATGTGACGATGTTGGCGGTATTGGTAGGATGGCTTGTTGGAACGTTATTGCGTTACTTGCCTTATACCGTCAAAACCCCGATGTTGTGGCAATGCTGGGCAGGCGTGGCGGTGGCGTTTTTATATGCATTGGTGGCAGGCTTTCAAGTGCCGACACAGCGCACAGTATGGATGTTGTTGGTATTTGCCATCGCTTTGACAGGCAAATGGCGTTTGTCTTTAGGGCAAGTATGGTGGCGGGCTTTGGCGGTGGTAGTGGGTTTGCAGCCTGCGGCTTTTTTGTCGATTGGTTTGTGGCTGTCGTTTGGTTTGGTGGCGATAATGATGTGGGCAGCACATGCTTGGCGTGAGCGTGGAAATACTTGGCGTGTTCTATTGCGAGTGCAAACAGGTTTGATGTTGTTGACGGTGGTGTTGGTCGGGGCTTATTTTCACATCGTGCCTGTTTTGAGTCCTTTGTTCAATGCCATCGCGATTCCGTGGTTCAGTTGGGTGTTGACGCCATGGGCATTGGTGGCGGTGTTATTGCCATGGGATGCGCCATTATTAGGCGTGGTGGCGGTGGCGCAATACAGTGTGGATGTCAGCGTGTGGGCGGTGGCATATTCGCCGGAGTATGTGATTGCGGCACAATCGACTTGGATGTTGATTTTGGCATTGCTGGCGGCTTTTTTGTGTTTGTTGCCACAAGCGGCATTGATGCGTCCTGTAACGGTTTTAATAATGGTGTTGTGGATGGTTTACAGGCCGCCTGTATTGGAACAAGGACAATTGCGCCTGCAAGTCTTGGATGTTGGACAAGGCTTGTCGGTATTGCTCAACACACAAAACCATCGCTTGTTGTTTGATACAGGGCGCAGCTCGGCACAGACAGCCATCATTCCTGCGCTATATGCACAAGGTTGGCGGGACTTGGATGTGTTGGTGTTGTCGCATCATGATGACGATCACGATGGGGCGGCAGCAGAGTTATTACAAACCATTGCCGCGCACAACATTTGGGTGAGTGACACGCAAGCATACCCGCAGTGGCGAACGCACACTTGCCGAGAGCACGCATGGCAATGGGATGGCGTTTGGTTTGAGTGGCTCACATTGCCGCTGCAAAACGTTAAAAATACCACCAATGCCCGTTCATGTGTGTTGCGTGTGGTGACACAAGGACAAGCTGTGTTGATTCCTGCAGACATAGGGCATGCTGAAGAAGCAGGCTTGTTGCAGCGATATGGACACAATTTGCGCAGCACTGTTTTGATTTTGGGTCATCACGGCTCTAGTGGTTCAAGCAGCGGTGCATGGCTCAATGTGGTGGATCCGGATATTGCCATTGCGTCCTCAGGTTGGAACAATGCCTATCACCATCCCACGCCCGCGGTGCAAAATCGGTTGAGCGCGCATGAAATTGAATTATACCGCACCGATATGCAAGGCGGTGCGGTATGGATTTTAGATGAACAATTGCACTTCAAAGCATTTACAGGCCGCCGCTTTTGGTGGCAGAGAAAACCGTTTACCGCTCAATCAAATGCAAGCGAAACATCAAATGACATAATCCACCAAACTTTTTTGCGAGAACACGCTGATATTGGTCGGCGTTAAAAACACTGTTTCGTTAACACGGTATTGGTGTTGCAATTGTTGTTGGTGTGGAATCATCACTTCGATGTCTTGACCTGTGGCATCGTATAAGCTCACACGCACAATCGGACCCAATACCGAAATATGGTGAATTTGTGCTGCCAACATGCTGCCTGTTTGGTCGCGGCTGATGGTGAATTCGTGTGGACGCACATAAGCGGTGGCGGTGCCTTCGCTCCATTTTTCTTGTGGCGGCACTGCTTGGTAGCGGAAATGGCCTAAAACCAATTCGCCTCGCTCAATATAGCCTTCAAAGCGGTTCACTTCGCCCAAAAATTCCGTTACAAAAGCATTGTCAGGCTGCTCGTACAAATGTGCGCCACTGCCGACTTGTTCGACTTTGCCATGGTTCATCACCACGATTTGGTCGGAAATTTCCAAAGCTTCTTCTTGGTCGTGGGTAACGAGCAAGCTGGTGACATTGAATTCGTGGTGAATGTCACGCAACCATTGGCGCAATTCTTTGCGTACTTTGGCATCCAAAGCACCAAACGGCTCATCCAATAACAACAATTGTGGTTTGACCGCCAAAGCCCGTGCCAAAGCAATGCGCTGACGTTGACCACCTGACAATTGATGCGGATACGATTTGGCGAGCCATTCCAATTGCACCATTTTGAGCAAACCATGCACACGTTCAGCCATTTCGTCTTTGCTGGGACGTTTGTTTTTGGGCAACACTTGTAAGCCAAAAGCGACGTTGTCAAACACTGTCATATGGCGAAACAGTGCGTAGTTTTGAAACACGAAGCCCACGCCACGCTCACGCACCGATTTGTCGCTCACATTTTGGTCACCAAACCAAATTTCGCCATTATTATGGGTTTCCAAGCCTGCAATGATGCGCAAAAGCGTGGTTTTGCCACAGCCCGAAGGACCGAGTAAAGACACCAAAGCACCAGTAGGCACTTGTAAATTGATGTTTTGCAGCGCATGAAAGTCGCCGAAATGTTTGTTCAGGTTCTTAATCGTAATGCTCATGCTTGGCTCTTTTTCACTTGAATTAAATCGGTATCGGGTTTGGCTTCACGGGTGGCGGCACGCATTTTGCGTTCTTGCAAATGGTTCAACACATTTTGCAAAATCAATGTCAATAATGCCAAGCCCGCTAATAAACTCGCTGCTGCAAACGAAGCGACAAAATTGTATTCGTTGTACAAAATTTCTACATGCAAAGGAATGGTGTTGGTTTGACCGCGTATGTGTCCTGAAACAATGCTCACCGCACCGAATTCACCCATTGCGCGGGCATTGGTCAAAATCAAGCCGTATAGCAATGCCCACTTGATGTTTGGCAAGGTAATGCGCCAAAACATTTGCCAGCCTGAAGCACCCAAAATTAAGGCCGCTTGTTCTTCGTTGTCGCCTTGTGATTGCATTAAGGGAATCAATTCACGCGCCACAAAAGGGAAAGTCACAAACAAAGTGGCTAAAACAATGCCGGGAATGGCAAAAATGATTTGAAAGCCGTGTGATTCTAACCATCCGCCCAATAAGCTGTTGCTGCCAAACAATAAAATAAACATCAAGCCTGCCACCACAGGGGAAACTGAAAACGGCAAATCCAATAATGTGGTTAAAAATTGCTTTCCGCGAAAATCAAAACGGGTCAAAAGCCATGCAATACACACGCCTAAAACCGCATTAATCGGTACCACAATGGCGGCTGTGAGCAAAGTCAATTTGATGGCAGATAAGGCATCAGGATGGGTGAGCGAGGCAATGTACAAATCCCAACCTTGGCGCAAAGCTTCGATGAAAATGGCACACAAGGGAATGAGCAAAAGCAAAGCCAAGAAAATCCATGCCACGCTGATTAACGTGATGCGTATCCATTTTGGTTCGGTTAAACCCGCTTTGGTTTTGAGTTCTAAAGGCGTCATGCTCATACTTTTGCTCCAATTTTACGGCTGACCGACCATTGGGCAATGTTCAATACTGACAAAATTACAAATGAAATGAGCAACATGAACAAAGCCACGGCAGAAGCGCCCTGAACATCAAACAAGTCTAGTTTAGAGGTAATGACCAAAGGCAAAATTTGCGACACCATAGGGATGTTGCCAGCAATGAAAACGACAGAGCCATATTCACCTGTGGCACGGGCAAACATCATGCCAAAACTGGTAATCAAAGCAGGTACCAATTCTGGCAATACTACGCGCCGAATGATGGTGAAGCGGCTCGCGCCCATGGTGGTCGCAGCTTCTTCGAGCTCAGGTTGTAATTCTTCCAATACAGGCTGCACTGTGCGTACCACAAACGGCAAGCTCACGACGATTAACGCAATCAAAATGCCCAATGGCGTGAACGCCACTTTAATGCCCATAGGCGCTAACAATTGCCCAATCCAACCGTTAGGTGCATACAGCGTTGCCAAAGTGATGCCTGTCACCGCAGTGGGCAGCGCAAAAGGCAAATCCACAATGGCATTGATGATGCTTTTGCCAAAAAAATCGTAACGCACAATGACCCATGCGATCAAAGTGCCAAAGACCAAATTGATTGCAGCGGCATAAAAAGACACTTTCAAACTCAGCCACAAAGCGGCTAAAACTTGCTCTTCGGTGATGGTGCGCCAAAATTCAGCCAACCCCATGTCGGTAATGCTCAAAGCCAACATTGAAAAAGGCAGCAATACCAAAATAGACAGCCAAAACGCAGATACCGCCAAGCTGAACTTGAAGCCGGGTAATACTGTAGGAGATTTTAAAAACAACATAGACAGTCCGAATCGGTTAAAAAAGCGTCCTGTAAACCTTTACAGGACGCCGTTTTGGGTATGGATTTACTTCTTGTTGACTTCGTCAAAAACGCCGCCATCTGCGAAGAATTTCTTCATGATTTCATCCCAAGTTCCGAACACGTCGTTGGCGCGGAAAGTTTCCATAGTAGGGAATTTGTCTTGATTGGCTGCCAATACTTCGGCATTGCTAGGACGCAAATACAAGCTCGCTGCCAATTCTTGCGCAGGCTGGCTCCACAAATAATCCAAATATTCTTTGGCCGCTGCGCCCGTGCCTTTGCCTTCGACGACTTTGTCGACGACTGCAACAGGGTTTTCAGCTTTAATCGAGTATTTAGGATAAATGATTTCAAATTGGTCTTTGCCAAACTCACGAGAAGCCAAGTTTGCTTCGTTTTCAAACGTAATCAAGGCGTCGCCAATGCCACGTTGGACAAATGTTGTGGTCGCTGCACGACCGCCATTGTCCATAATCGGCACATTTTTCAAGAAAGCTTTGACGTATTCTTTGGCCTTGGCTTCGTCGCCATTGTTGGCTTTTAAAGCTTGGCCATAAGCTGCTAAAAAGCTGTAACGGCCGTTGCCGGTGGTTTTGGGGTGAGCGATGATGACTTGATTGCCATCTTTGATTAAGTCGTTCCAGTCTTGGATGCCTTTAGGATTGCCTTTGCGCACCAAAAATACGGTGGTGCTGGTAAAAGGTACGGCATTGTCAGGCAATTTGGCTTGCCAACCAGCTTGAATCAAGCCTTTTTTCTCCAACAATTCCACATCGCTTGATTGGTTCATTGTGACCACATCGGCTTTTAAGCCATTGGCAACTGACAAAGCCTGTTTGCTAGAGCCACCGTGCGATTGTTCGATAGTGATTTTGGCACCACCATGTTTGGCAGCGTATTCTTTTTCAAACAAAGGGTTGTATTCTTTGTAAAAGTCACGCATAACGTCATAAGACACGTTCATAATGGTTACATCGCCGCCAGCGGGTGCGGCTGTGGTAGATGAAGAAGCATTGGCAGGCGTTTGTGCGGGTGTTGTTTCGGTTTTTTGACCACCGCATGCTGCCAAACTCGCTGCAGCAGCGACCATCAAAGTGTAAGACAAAAAGCGTGACATGGTGTTGTTCCCATAAGAATGATGACAATATGATTTTCATCATAGAGGAATCAAAAACATTTGAGAAAGAATTAATAGTCTGCTCTATATGCAAAAATTATATATATGAGGTGTAATGTGACTTATGCTTGAAAAGTGGGAACTTGAAGCACAAATTGGATACAAAGACTGTGTGAGACTAATGTTAAATATCACAATATGATTGTAAAATTGAACATTAGAGTGAAGAGATTAGAAGTGTTGTTTTAATGAGTCGGTCTGAATTGAGGGTTGCCACACTGGTAGGACAAGAGATACTCACTCGCTTCGCAACAATTTGAGACTAATTCGTAGAATACAGATGTATTGCTTTAAAAGAATGGGGTATTATTGCCATGTCATGGTTATTAACCAAGCTTTCCATTTATTATTAAAACTTAGCAAAAGGAATGACAATGAAAGCGTCATCTAAATTAATTAAGGCAGCGTTGGCAGTTTCTACGGCCTTATTGTTAGCGGCATGTGGTAGCTCTAAAATCAGCGCAGATGGCTCTGCTAACAGCTTAAGCTGGCCTAAGCCAAGCGCATCTACATTTAGTAAAAGTTTGGGTACTTTTCCAGATCCATCTAGCTTGGCACAAGTCAAAGCTGGTGTGACCAAAGACCAATTGTATTATTTATTGGGTCGCCCTCATTACAATGAAGGCTTTATTGGTGTGCGTGAGTGGAATTATTTGTTCCATTTCCATACTCCAGGTCAAGGTACGAATGATGTGACCACGTGTCAATTCAAAGTATTGTTTGATTCTGGTATGCGTGGTCAATCTTTCTATTGGAATCCAGTCGATCCAGCAGGCGCTACTTGTCCTCCAGGCAATGCGCCAGCTGCAGCGCCTACGATTCAACGCTATACTTTGAGCGGTGACGCTTTGTTCACGTTTGATAAATATGGCGAAAGTGATATTTTGGCAGGTGGTCGTGCTGAATTAGACCAATTGGCTCAAAATTTGCGTGGTTTTGATCGTTTGAATCGCATTGTAGTTGTGGGTCATACCGATTACTTGGGTTCTGATAGCTATAATTTGCAATTGTCACAACGCCGTGCAGTGACTGTTGCACAATATTTGGTGAACCGTGGCATTCCTGCGAACTTGATTGAGCCTCGTGGTATGGGTGAGTCGCAGCCTGTGAAGCAGTGTGATGAAACATTGGGTCGTCAACAATTGATTGCTTGCTTGCAGCCTAACCGCCGCGTGGAAATCGAGATTGATGGTTCGGGTGTGTTGCGTTAATACATCGACATGCGTATGCTCAAAACCCAGCGTTAAGCTGGGTTTTTTTGTGATGTGAATATGATGGCCATAGGGGCAGAGATTTTTGGTTTCAAAATAGCAGGATGATGATAATAAAATGGATGTGAAAAAAACAGGCAATATGTATGTCAGCACTCATGCTGCCAGTGCGCAAATCTTGGCGCAAAGACCAGCACAAACGTTGGATAATTTTCAGGACGCTTTAAAGGATTTGCGTGAACAGCAACAATTTTGGGCGGATAAAAAAGTGACCGAACGTTGTGCTGTTTTATTGCAATTGGCATTGCGCATTGAGGCGGCTAAAGATGAATTGGCGCAAGCGGTGTGTTTGGAAGTGGGACGTTGTTTGCGTGAGTGTGAGGCGGAGATTGATAAAACGGTGGATTTGGTGCGGTATTACGCCAAACTTGCGCCTGAGTTGCTCGATGCCAAAACCATCACCACGCAAGCGAGCTTATCGCAAGTGCGGTTTGAGCCTTTGGGTGTGGTGTTGGCAGTGATGCCATGGAATTATCCTGTGTGGCAAATCATGCGTTTTGCCATTCCAGCTTTGTGTGCAGGCAATGCTTGTGTGGTGAAACCTGCGCCAAGCGTGGCACAAGTGACGCAAAAATTAATGGCTTTGGTCGGCAGCGATTTGCCTTTACAGGCCGCTTATTTGGAACATGAGGCGGTAGAAGAAGCGATTGTGCAAACCGATGCGATGGCGTTTACTGGCTCGACCGATACAGGCCGCTATTTGGCGAGTTTGGCGGGCAAACACATTAAAAAATGTGTGTTGGAGCTCGGTGGCAGCAATGCCTTCATTGTGTTGGATGATGCTGACATTGAACAAGCGGCGCAAGACGTGGTGTATTCGCGCTTTCGCGATGCAGGGCAATCGTGCAATGCCGCTAAGCGTTTGATTGTGACGCCACAAATTGCCGATGCACTCATTGCCAAAGTGGTGGCGTTGAGTGAGGCTTTGGTGATGGGTGACCCGATGCGTCCTGAAACGACTTTGGCGCCTTTGCACACCAAAACATTGCAACAAAAAGCCCATGCACAAGTACAGGACGCTGTGGCGCATGGCGCACAAGTGTTGTGTGGTGGCGTGTTGCCTGAAAACGTGGGTTATTTTTATCCAGCCACCGTTTTGGATGGTGTGAATGCCGCATGTCGTGTTTACCAAGAAGAAGTGTTTGCGCCCGTTTTAAGCGTGTTGCGGGCGCAAGACGAAGAGGATGCTATTCGCTTGGCCAACGATACTTGCTTTGGCTTGGGAGCAGCAGTTTACAGTCACGATACCGAACAAGCTTGGGCTTTGGCCAAGCGTTTGCAAGCGGGCAGTGTGTTCATCAATCGCCATACCAGCAGCGATTTGCGCTTGCCATTTGGTGGCATCAAGCAATCTGGATTTGGGCGAGAATTGTCTGAATTTGGTTTGTATGAATTTGTGAATGTGAAAACTTATTGGCAAAAATAATTGAAATAACAAGTCATTAAGGTGTTCATGAGGTGGCGTATGGTTTATAATGCGCGCTTTTCATCCATTTGTCACATTATCATGTCACAACAAGAACACAATTCTACGCCACAAGCGCCATCCGAGTTGATTTACGGCATCAATGATAAGCCGAAACCTCTGGTGGCGTTTTTTGCAGCTTTGCAACATTTATTGGCGATTTTGGTGCCGATTGTCACACCGGGTTATTTGATTTGTAAGGCTTTGGGCGTGAGCGAAGTCGATACAAATTTGATTTTGTCGATGTCTTTGGTGATTTCGGGTATCGCGACGTTCTTGCAATGTAAAAAAGTGGGACCATTTGGTGCAGGTTTGTTGATTGTGCAAGGTACCAGTTTTAATTTTATTGGTCCTATCATTGCCATCGGTAGTGGCATGGTGGCGGCGGGTACGCCTGTTGAGCAAGTGATGGCAGCGATTTTTGGCGTGGTGATGGTCGGCTCATTCATTGAAATGGGCGTTTCTCGCATTTTGCCGTGGGTGAAAAAATTGATTACACCATTGGTCACCGGCGTGGTGGTGTTACTCATTGGTCTGACCTTGATTAAAGAAGGTTTGGTGAGTATGGGCGGTGGTTATTACGCCATGCAAACAGGCAGTTTTGCCAATTTTGAAAACTTGATTTTGTCGGCGACCGTGTTGGTGTTAATCATTTTGCTCAATCGCGTCAAAATTGTGTGGGTTAAAAGCGCGTCTATTTTGATTGCTTTGGTCGTAGGCTATGTGTTGGCAGGTGTGATGGGCTTGTTGAATTTCTCAGCTTTAGAGCAAGCGCCTTTATTCCAAGTACCTAAACCGATGCATTTTGGTTTGAGTTTTTCTTGGGCTTTGTTCATTCCGATGGTATTCATTTATTTGGTGACATCTTTGGAAGCCATTGGCGATGTGACGGCAACGAGTAAATTGTCCAAACAAGAAGTGGAAGGTCCACGTTGGATGGAGCGTGTCAGAGGCGGTGTATTGGTGAATGGTGCCAATTCATTATTGGCAGGCTTGTTCAATACATTCCCAAGTTCTGTGTTTGCACAAAACAACGGTGTGATTCAATTGACTTCGATTGCCAGCCGCCATGTGGGTTTGTGGATTGCGGGCATGTTGGTATTGCTCGGCTTGTTCCCTGTGGTGCCTGCCGTGATTCAAGCGGTTCCTGAAGCAGTTTTGGGCGGTGCGGTCATTGTGATGTTTGGTTCGGTTGCCGCTTCGGGTATTAATATTTTGGCGGGCACCACGCTAGACCGTCGTGCTTTGCTGATTATTGCGGTGTCTTTGGGCTTGGGCTTGGGCATTGCACAAGTGCCACAATATTTGGAACACATGCCTGAATTGATACGCAATATTTTCAGCTCTGGCGTAGCCACAGGTGGTATTGCGGCATTGATTTTGAACTGGTTGTTGCCTGAGTCACAAAAATAATACAGTTAAAAAATAGCCAGTGTTGGATATAAGAGGCGTCCTGTAAAGTTTTACAGGACGCCTCTTTGTATGGGCAAGAAATACTTTCACTTATATCAAATCTATTGTCATTTTTTTATGCAAAATGAGGTCTTAATGTGGAGAGGAGACACCACTTGTCTGCACGCGTGAGTAATATGCTTTCTAAGCAAGGCAAAGTTGGGCTCCTCATATTAATCATCAAGGAGCGCTATCTGGTTTGAAGAGGTCTGAAAAGGAGTCATGGAGATGGAATATAAAGGAAAAATTGTGGATTTCTCTGTCAAAGCAGGCGGAGGAATTGTCAGTGTTGAAGGTAAAACCTATGTGTTTCACATTCGAACATGGCAACACACTTTCCCACCTTTAAGAGGATTGCCTGTGGCATTTGAAATCGGTGACAATGGTCTGATCAAAACATTATATGCTTCAAAATACCATTATTGGTATTTGCGCATCGCACGCTTTTTATTGAAACGACCTGCGGTGGTCTATTCCAATTCATCGGTTTGAAGACGGCTGCTTGGGTGAATGTGTGTTTTGGGGCATGAGCCTAGGAAAGATGAAGCCTATTAAAAGGTATGTTGAGGCATGAATTCAAATCGAAAAAAGCGTCCTGTAAAGATTTACAGGACGCTTTAAAATGTCAAAAAGGGTTATTTGCGCAAAACGCGTTGGACAAACAACGCCAAAGCTGCCAAGAAACCAGCCAAGCCTAATACCGTTGCCATTGTGTCCCAATTGGCCAATTGCAAGGCCATAGGCGCATCTGAACCACCAGAGGTTACAGACACCACGATGATCATCGCCATGGCCACACCAATTAAGCTCTCGCCCACAATCAAACCTGCGGCAAACAAGGTGCCACGGCGTTCGCCTTTGACAAATGCTGCTTCACCGCGGGTTTTTTTCAAGTGGCGGTGTAACAAATAAGACATCACCGTACCAATGATTAATGGCATGTTGATTGAAGGTGGTAAGTAAATGCCCATGCCGATTGCCAAAGCAGGTAAAGTCAAACGACCACCGCTGGATTTTTTCAACAATGCATCTACAATAATGACGGCAATACCGATGCCCACACCCATCAAGATGAAGTCCCATTGCAAATTGTGGGCAAAAATGCCTTTTGAAATGGTGGTCATCAATGTCGCTTGTGGTGCTGACAAAGCTTGCGCCGCATCCATGCCTTCACGTGGCATGGCGCCAGTGAAACCGTATGCTTGGAAGAGCAAATCCAAAATTGGTGAAATGACCACGGCACCGACCACACAGCCAATAATCAACGCAATTTGTTGCATGGCAGGTGTGGCATGGACCAAATAACCTGTTTTCAAGTCTTGTAAGTTGTCATTGGAAATGGTGGCCACTGCCATCACTGCCGAAGCCACAAACAAAGTCAATGCGGTTAAGAAGTTTGAGCCTTCTGTGGTGGACAATAAATCAGTGCTTTCGCCAACAATCAAGAATGTGGTGGCAATCAACAACACCGACACAATGCCAATGCCTGAAATTGGGCTAGAAGATGAGCCAATCAAGCCTGCCATATAACCACATGCAGCGGCGACCAAAAAGCCAATGACCACAGCCAATAAAGTGGCAACAGCGACCAAACCCCAGCCTAAGCCAGCTGAAATTGGGGCTGCTTGTACAAAACTGTAAAAAGTGATGAACAAAATCAATACCATCAACAAACTGATGCCTATCATGGCTTTAGGGCTCAAGTCGCGGTCAGCACGATGGGTATTGGCTGCGGCAGCTGGGTTTTTGATGGCTTCAAAAGACATGCGCATGCCTTCCATCATCGGTTTGGCTAAGCTCAATAAAGTCCAAATGGCTGCAATACCAATTGTACCGGCACCGATAAAGCGCACTTTTTCTTTCCACAAAGTCATGGCATAAGACACCATGTCTGCATCGGCAGGCATAGGAGCTGTGCTAGACAATACAGGTACTGCTACGCCCCAAGCGATGGCGATACCGGTCAAAATGGCCATACCGCCAGCGATGCCTACCAAATAACCTGCTGCCAACAAGGCAACGGAAAAACCCATCGGCAATTGGAAAATGGCATTGCCCATTTTGAACCAATGTGAAGCATGGTCAGATGCGATGCGCAAACCGTTGACCATAAAGCTGAACACACCTGCTAAAGCACCACCCATGACGATTTCTTTGATGCCGCTTTCTTCAGGTTTGGAGTTGGCATCTTGTTCGATTTCGCCTTTTTCATTGACAACCAAGCCGCTGGTGCCCGCTTTTAAGATTTCAGCTGCCGCCACACCTTCTGGATAAGGCAAATTGCTGTTAACCACCATGACATGACGCAATGGGATGGTGAAAATCACCCCTAAAATACCACCAGCCAAGCAAATCATAGTGGTTTGCCAGAATGGGAAGTTTTGCCAATAGCCAAGCATTAGCAAGCCCGGTAAGACAAAAATGATGGAAGACAAAGTGCCTGCTGCCGAAGCTTGGGTTTGCACCATGTTGTTTTCCAAAATATTGGAATCCTTGGCAAACTTCAATACTGCCATCGAAATGACTGCGGCAGGAATGGCTGACGCAAAGGTCAAGCCGACTTTTAAGCCCAAATAAACATTGGACGCGGTGAAAATCACCGTAATGAGTGCGCCTAAAATGATGCCGCGAATGGTTAACTCACGATAGTTGGCAAAATGGTCGACGCGTTGAGGTTGATTCATGATCTATCCTTAGCGCAATATAAAAAGCCACGGTTGGATGACAATCCGTGGCATGAGTTTTCTGTTGGTTGGATAAAACGCACAGTTTGCCGTATAAACTAGGCAATTTATAATTATATCTTAATGGTCGAGGTTTATCATGGTGCAAAAAATTGTAATCTTGAATGAATATTGCTCAATTTTGTAAGTTTAGGATTATTTTATGTAATCTAAGCGGTAAGTGGAAGAATCAATATTATTTTTAAAGGTTGATTTGATTAATAATTTTAAATTTTAAAATGAAAAATGCTCATGAATCAGTTGTTCTAGATTTTTCATACTTGAAAATATTTTTTTTGCACCATTTAGTTGCAAAGTTTCAGCATTAAAATGACTGTTTTCAGGTAAGTAAGCCCATACCGTTGCTCCAGCGGCAACGCCTGCTTGGATACCAGTGACGCTGTCTTCAATGATCAAACATTGGGCAATGTCTGCGTTCAAAGCTTGGGCTGCTGCCCAATACACATCAGGATAAGGTTTGTTGCGAGGGCAGTTGTGACCGCTTAAAACCGCTTTGAAAAATGGTTTGAGTTGGACTTTATCCAATTGCATACACACTTTGTGCAAATCGGCTGCTGAAGCGCAAGCAATATTGCCTTGGCAAGCAGCGTATGCCGCTTGTACCGCCAGATGGCTGTCTTCAATGGCGGTCAATTCTTCTAATAAGGCGATGTTGCGGCGGCGGTAAAATTCTTGCATCCAAGTGTCATCTATTGAGCGACCAAGATTGGCTTCAATTAAAGCGGTTTCGCTGCGCACGGTTTTGCCCAAGAAAATGTCATAACATTCGGCTTCGCTGACATACCAACCATGTTCGTTCATGTATTGCCAAATGATGCGGTTGGTAATGCCTTCGCTGTCGACCAATACGCCATCGCAATCGAATAAAATGGCTTGAAATGACATGGTATGTCCTTTGTAATGGGAAATGGAATGCTGGCAGTGTCGCAGCGTCCTGAAAAATACACAAGAGGATACAGATATGAAAAAAGCCAGCTGATTAGCTGGCTTTTTGTATTTGGCTCCCCGACCTGGGCTCGAACCAGGGACCTGCGGATTAACAGTCCGTCGCTCTACCGACTGAGCTATCAGGGAATAGGTGTGCATTATAGCGACCTTGAAAAAACTGTCAAGCCAGATTTAACAGAAAAATGCAGGCTTGAAGATAAGTATCAGAAATGCATTGTAATATTGTTAATAAATAATTGTGTTTAGCTTGAAATGGCACAGATGAAATGTTTACAGGACGCTTATTGTGGATGTAAACGTAAGCCAGACAAGGTTTTTAAACAGGAATGATTTTTTGATAAACAACAAAGATTTTATAGATAAGATGAATATGAAAAAAGCCAGCTGATCAGCCGGCTTTTTAAATTTGGCTCCCCGACCTGGGCTCGAACCAGGGACCTGCGGATTAACAGTCCGTCGCTCTACCGACTGAGCTATCAGGGAATAGGTGTGCATTATAGCGACCTTGAAAAAACTGTCAAGCCAGATTTAACAGAAAAATGCAGGCTTGAAGATAAGTATCAGAAATGCATTGTAATATTGTTAATAAATAATTGTGTTTAGCTTGAAATGGCACAGATGAAATGTTTACAGGACGCTTATTGTGGATGTAAACGTAAGCCAGACAAGGTTTTTAAACAGGAATGATTTTTTGATAAACAACAAAGATTTTATAGATAAGATGAATATGAAAAAAGCCAGCTGATCAGCCGGCTTTTTAAATTTGGCTCCCCGACCTGGGCTCGAACCAGGGACCTGCGGATTAACAGTCCGTCGCTCTACCGACTGAGCTATCAGGGAATAGGTGTGCATTATAGCGACCTTGAAAAAACTGTCAACTTAAAAAAACAATTTTTGCAGCATAAAATGGTGCTTGCTTGATTTTATTAAGAATTTAATTTTGCCAATTCGACACGCATTGCATCAATCACTGCCTTGTAATCGCTTTGACTAAAAATAGCCGAGCCTGCCACAAACGTATCTGCACCTGCTGCAGCCACTTGGGCAATATTGTTGACTTTGATGCCACCATCAACTTCGATGGCAATGCGGCGGCCTGAAAGCTGTTCGTATTCATCCAATTTTAAGCGCAAAGCACGGATTTTATCCAAAGTGTTAGGGATGAAGCTTTGACCACCAAAACCAGGATTAACTGACATCAACAACACCATGTCGATTTTGTCCAAAACATAATCCAATACATGCAAAGGTGTCGCAGGGTTCAAGACCAAGCCTGCTTGACAGTTTTGTGCTTTAATCAAGCCCAAACTGCGGTCAACATGGCGACTGGCTTCTGGGTGAAAGGTGATGATGTTGGCACCAGCTTGGGCGAAAGATTGAATCAAATCATCCACAGGTTCTACCATCAAATGAACGTCCATCGGAACAGACGAATAAGGTTTGATGGCTTCACAAATCATAGGGCCAAAAGTCAAATTGGGTACGTAGTGGTTGTCCATGACATCGAAATGGATTAAGTCTGCACCAGCTGCAATCACATTGGAAACTTCTTCACCCAAACGGGCAAAGTCGGCAGACAAAATACTTGGAGAAATACGGTAATTCATGGTGTGTGTGTCATTTTTGTTAGCAAGAGGAGGCTATATTGTAACGGCTTTGTGCAGGGTCGACCATGCTTAGTTGGATTTAAAATCAAATTCTTAAATGACATAAATAACTTAAGCAAATGCTCGATTTACACAGATTTACGGGCTTGAGGTTCAGTTTCACACCGACACTGATACAATGCAAACATTCTTAATTTATTTGGTTTGAATGCATGGGCTCTGTCATGATACCCACACTGAAAAAAACAACCTTAGGTTGTGTGTTGTTTGTCAGCTTTTTTGCTTGTATGCAAACGGCGCATGCGGTTGGTATGAATTGTAATACCAGCCAATTGGGATTGACGCCAACTCAAAAAAATCAACTCAGACAGTTACGCCATGAGTATCGAACATTACGTGATGATATGACACGAAAAAAACCATCTGCTGCGACGGCTCGCCGCGATTTGGTACAAATTTTGATGCAAGATGATTTTAACGATCATGCTGCGCGCCAATATGTCAGTCAGAAATATTTGTACAATGCGGAACTTGATATGCAAGATTTGCGCATGCAGCATTATTTTTTCAAAGTATTAACGCCGCAGCAAAAGCAACAATGGCTGAGTCAATGTCAATAAGCCATTATATCTAGACAAAAAAAAGCCCATCATGAAGATGGGCTTTTATACAGATTACAAACTTATTTGAAGTTTTTAATACCAGACTCTAATTCTTCGGTTGCCGCTTCAATGCCTTCCCAGCCTTGAATCTTAACCCATTTGCCTTTTTCCAAATCTTTGTAATGTTCAAAGAAATGTTTGATTTGGTCGCGCAACAATTGTGGTAAGTCTTCCAATTTTTGGATGTCTTTGTACATCGGGCACAATTTTTCTACTGGAACGGCTACGATTTTGGCATCTACACCGCCGTCATCTTCCATTTTCAACACGCCCAAAGCACGGCAACGAACCACAACGCCAGATGGCAATGGGAATGGGGTAGCAACCAAGACGTCGCAAGGATCGCCATCACCAGACAAAGTGTTAGGCACGAAACCGTAGTTGGCAGGGTACATCATAGAGGTGCCCATGAAACGGTCTACACAAATAGCGCCAATTTCTTTGTCGAATTCATATTTAATCGGTGCTGCATTGGCAGAAATTTCAATCACAACATTGAAATCGTCTGGAATGCTGGTAGCAGGTTTGATAGCATTAATGTTCATTATGTTCTCAAAATGGTTGAAGGATAAAACAGTAACATTATAACAGTATCAAACCTGTAAGCGATGCTTAAACAAGGTGAGGATAGGATAAAAAACCAAATTTTTTTGATGCAACACAGTTTGATTTAAATTTGTTTTTATCCAAAACTGATGCACCGCACAAGTGCAGGGTTTTTGCGGTAAAATACTTTGCTTAATGCAAGCTGAAAAATCAGATAAAGCTTGTGTCATTGATTTTATTGGTAATAGATGGAATAAAAAGGAGATTGCCGTGTTGCCCGATCGCATGATTGAAAACGTAGACATCGTGTTGCGCACCTTATTGGCGCCTGCCCAAACCACGCGTCCTTATCCCGATCAAGGCATACAAGAAGGGGAGATGGACGAAGACGAGCGTCAACATGCTTTGGGTTTGATGCGTGTGAATCATGTTGGTGAAGTGTGTGCGCAAGCGTTGTATCAAGGGCAGTCTATGACCGCACGCGACCAAAGCAATCGTGAAGCTTTGCAGCATGCTGCGCAAGAAGAAGTAGAACATTTGGCGTGGACAGAAAAACGCATTCAGGAATTGGGCGGGCGTGTGAGTTTGCTCAATCCTGTTTGGTATGCGTCATCTTTGGCCATTGGTGTGGCGGCAGGTGTGTTGGGCGACAAATGGAATTTGGGCTTTTTAGAAGAAACCGAAAAACAAGTGACCAAGCATTTAGAAGAACATTTGGAAGCGTTGCCTGCACAAGATGCCAAAAGCCGTGCGGTGGTGACGCAAATGCGTGAAGATGAAATGAAACATGCTGAAATGGCGCATGATTTTGGTGCAGCGCCTTTGCCTTTGCCTGTGAAAATGGTGATGGAAGCGATGTCAAAAGTGATGACAAGCATCAGTTATAAAATTTGAGAGATGGTGTTCCAACAAGCGTCCTGTCAATGTTACAGGCCGCTTGTTTTTTTACAGGCCGCTTAAATTGATTTGTGCTTGTGCGCCAAGCTGTTGTTGAAAGTAGGGGGTTTGAAACAAAGGCGAGCGTTGTGCCAATGTTTGTAAGACTTGGCGGCGGCGATAGCGGTATAACATCGCAGGCACAAAGCGGTATTCTTGGCGGATTTGCGCTTCATATTCGGCAAAACGTCGCGCATTGGCACCCAAAATACTCAAATCAATGTCCAACATCCATGCGCTGATTTCGCCCAAAGAGGCCTGATGGTTTTGTGTGTCCATGATTAAAGTGGCGATGGTTTGCAGTGTGTGCGGGTCTAAAGCGTCCTGTAAATGATGGTGCATCCATGCGACACTTTGCGTTTCATTGTCTTGGCGCTGAGGCTCATACACCACATCGTGGTAAAACAACGCCACACCAATGGCAAATGCATTGGGCATTGCCTGTTGGCAAGTGTGCCAATATTGCAGACATTCGCGCAAATGTTGGGTGGTGTGATAGTGGCGTTGCGGCTGTTGATACGCAGCGATGATGGGCGCCAGCTCAGGTGCAAGACGCGGTGTCTGTTGCCACAGCGTTTGCCACATGGTTTGCAAATACGCCACATTATCCATGTCGTGCTCTTAAATGGCGGCAGCTGCTTGGATTAACATTTCTTTGGCATGTTCGCGCGTGGTGGTGGTGATGGTTTCGCCACCGAGCATGCGCGCAATTTCTTCGGTGCGTGCATCGTCCACCAATTCCAGCAATTGGCTCAATGTGGTTTCGCCCACATCGCGTTTGCTCACTTGCCAATGTTGGTTGCCAAACGCAGCCACTTGCGGCAAATGGGTAATGGCCAACACTTGGTAATGTTGCCCCAATTGGCGCAATGATTTGCCCACCACTTCGGCCACACGCCCGCCAATACCGCTGTCTACCTCATCAAAAATCAACGTCGGCACGCTTTGCAAACGGCTGGTGACCACTTGCAATGCCAAAGAAATGCGTGACAATTCGCCACCTGAAGCCACTTTTGCCATGGGCCGCAAAGGATTGCCTTTGTTAGCAGCCACCAGAAATTGGACGTGTTCCAAACCATGTGAGCCTGCGTTGGATGCCAGTAATTCTATGGCAAAACGTGAACCATTCATCGCCAATTCTTGCATGCGCTCGGTGGTTTCAGCCGCCAATAGTTGTGCCGCTTGTTGGCGTTTGGCGCTCAATTGCTGGGCAAGTGTTTCAAAAGCTGCTTGGGTTTTGTTAACCGCTTGTTCTAAAGCCTCCGTATCGCCTGCGGCTTCCAATTGATTTAAAGCGTCCTGTAAGCTTTGTTGCTTGGCAAACAATTCTGGTGGCTCGACCCGGTATTTGCGTGCCAAGGTGTTTAAAGTTTGAATGCGTTCGGCTTGGACAGCCAATTCTTGTGGATTGATGTCGACATCAGCGCACACATCACGCATGCTCGAGGCCACTTCTGCCAATTCCGCTTCTACTGCCAAAAGCAATGGCAAACTTTCTTGAAAACGTGGTTCGTGTTGCGCCAAATGGCTCAAGCGTTGTTGGCATTGGTAGAGGCGTTGCTGCACGCTGCTTGCGCCATCTATCGCTTCATCTACCCATTGCGCCGCTTCTAAAATGTCCGCAGCATGCGCCAAAGCATCGTGGCTTTGATTGAGTTCGTCCCATTCTTTGGCAGACAATTGGTGTTGTTCCAAGTCTTGCAATTGCCATTGCAAACGTTCTTGCTCCAAAGCCAATTGTTCACCAGAATTCAAAGCGTCCTGTAAATCTTTTTGCGCTTGTTGCCATGTTTGATAAGCGTGCTTGACCGACAATGACAATTCTTGCGCGCCTGCAAAAGCATCAAGCAATTGCCGTTGCATCGCTTCTTTGTTCAACGATTGGTGGGCGTTTTGTCCGTGGATGTCGACCAAATGCGCGCCCATGTCACGCAATTGGCTTAAAGTGACGGTTTGACCATTGATAAAGCTGCGGCTTTTGCCTTTGGCATCAATGATGCGGCGAATGCTCAATTGCTTGTCTTCATCGTCTTGCATTAAGCCTTGTTCGCGCAAAGCGTCCTGTAAAGCATGCAATGCCGTGATGTCGAACAAAGCGGACAATTGGGCTTCTTTTTGACCCACCCGCACTTGTGAAAAATCGGCTTTGTCGCCTAATAATAAGCCCAAAGCATCCAAAGTAATGGATTTGCCCGCGCCCGTTTCACCGGTAATCACAGTCAAACCTGATTGAAAATTCAGATGTAATTGGTCAACAATGACAAAATCTTTTAAAGATAAGGCAAGCAGCATAAACGTCCCTAGACGAGTTGTTCGCCCCAATGCAACTTGGTGCGCAAAGTACGGTAATAATGGTAATCGGTTGGGTGTAATACCCGCAAAGTATTGCGATAACGGCGAATGATGATGCGATCGAGTTTTTGCAAATCGATAAACGACTGTCCATCAAAATGCACGCGGGCATCCATGCCTTTGGTCAACATGATTTCAATTTCGCTGGTGTCTGAAATGACAATCGGACGGTTGGTCATCGATTGTGGGCAAATTGGCACCAAAGCCAAAGCATGCATCGACGATTGTAAAATCGGACCACCTGCCGCTAAAGAGTAAGCCGTCGAGCCTGTGGGCGTGGATACAATCAAACCATCGCTTCGTTGTGTATAGACAAATTGGCGATTGATGAACACTTCAAATTCGACCATTTGCCCCAAGCCACCGCGCGACAACACCACATCGTTCAAAGCCAAAGATTGCTTGATGGTTTTGTCATCACGCACCACTTTGCTTTCTAGCAAAATCAAATCTTCAGGCAAGTATTTGCCACTCAAAATATTGCGCAAATCAGTGGCCAAGGTTTCCACGGGTACTTGGGTTAAAAAGCCCAAGCGACCCAAATTAATGCCAATGATGGGCACATAAAATGGGGCAATTTTGCGCGCGACTGACAAAAATGTACCATCGCCACCCAATACCATCACCACATGGCAATGGCGGCCTAAATCGCTTTTGCTGACGATTTGGCAATGCTCAATTTGCGGCATTTGCGCCAAGTCATGGTAATTGTCTTCGTCCAAATACACTTCTAAGCCATCATCTAGCAAGGTTTGGACGATTTTGCTGACAGGTCCAAACGCCTCAGGTGTTGCGATGCGGCAAGCAATGCCTATGCGTTGAAATTGAGTAGAAAGCATGGGGCTCCAATGTGTCTAAGCAGCGTCACTTTACCGCAAAGTCTTACAAACAGCATCATGCTGTACGCCATAAATGTGCAAATTGTTGTTTCGCTTGTTGTACTTTCGGTGCAATCACCACTTGGCAATAGCCTTGGTAAGGATTTTCAAAAAAATAATCATCGTGTTCGTTTTCAGCAGGATAAAACGTTTGCGCAGCCACAATTTCGGTGACAATCGGTTCGGGAATGTCGTATTGCAAAGCCGCTAAATTGTTTTGCGCTTGTTGTTTTTGTTCCTCGTTCAAATAATAAATACCTGAGCGGTATTGCGTACCGGCATCATGACCTTGACGGTTCAATGTGGTGGGATCATGGATGGTGAAAAAGACATCCAAAACTTCATCATAACGAATGATATTTTCATCAAAATCAATTTTAACCGCTTCAGCATGCCCCGTATTGCCAGTGCACACTTCTCGATAAGTGGGATGGCGTGTGTGGCCGTTGATGTAGCCGCTTTTGACATTCAGGACGCCTTGTAATTGAGAGAATACTGCCTCCAAACACCAAAAACATCCACCAGCTAAAATGGCTGTTTGCATATTAAAATCCTTTCCAGTTCATTCCAATTCAAATGCACTCAATGAGCACACATATTTTGCATCATATCTCTTGGCATAGGGTATGGATATGATGGCAATTTTCTCAAGGTCAATGCCATGAAGATTTTCATGACTGCAATCGTCTCAAAATGAATTGAGAAGATGGTTTGGCAACGCTTGTTTGAAGCATAAAGATTGAAATAGCGTTGGGCGAGTGTGCTCATGTCAGGGTAAAATAGCGGGCTATTGATAAAGGAAGATTCAATGCGTTTGATTCTAGCACCAATGCAAGGTTTGGTGGACGATGTGATGCGCGACTTATTGACCCGCATGGGTGGGTTGGACGCTTGTGTGAGCGAATTTGTGCGCATCACGCACACGGTGCATGGGCGTGGCATGTGGATGAAGTTGATTCCTGAATTGGAACACGATGCCAAAACGTTTGCAGGTGTGCCGTGTACGGTGCAAATTTTAGGCTCAGATGCTGAAAACATGGCACTCAATGCCTTAGAAGCAGTGCGTTATGGGGCGCAAAAAATTGATATTAATTTTGGCTGTCCTGCACCCACAGTCAATCGCCATCAAGGCGGTGCGGTGCTTTTGAAAGAGCCTGAACGCATGTTGGAAATCGTATCTACTGTGCGCCAAGCCTTGCCAGAATTGGTGCCATTGAGCGCCAAAATGCGCTTGGGTTATGAAAGCAAGGATTTATTTTTAGATTGCGCTCAAGCGATTGCTGACGGCGGTGCGTGTGAAGTGGCGGTGCATGCACGCACCAAAATCGAAGGCTATGAGCCGCCTGCACATTGGCAATACATTCACCGTATTCGCGAGGCTTTGAACATTCCTGTGATTGCCAATGGCGATGTGTTCAGTTTAGACGATTACATTGCCATCAAAGCACAATCGGGCTGCGACAGTGTGATGCTCGGTCGCGGCGCTGTGCGTCGTCCTGATTTGGCGCGTCAAATCATGTTGTACGAACAAGGTCAAACTGTCACTGAAATGGATTGGCCTGAAATCATGCATTGGGTGCGCTTGTTTTTTGAGTTGTGTTGTATCAAGGCGGGCGACTCCAAATATCCGATGGCACGTTTGAAACAATGGGTGGCGATGATGAAATTGGTTTATCCACAAGCGCATGTTTTGTTTGAAGCGATTCGCCCGTTAAAAGGCAATGATGAAATTAGAACGGTTTTGAAAGCGTCCTGAAAATGTATTTGATTCAATCGGCTCAAAACGAGTCATTAAAACGCTTGGGCAAATTGCTCAAGCAAGCGAAAGTGCGCCGTCAATTGGGTTTGGCGGCGATGGAAGGCGTGCATGTGTTGCAAGCGTATTTGCAAACAGGTGCGTTTCCTGAGCAAGTGTTTGTGTCGGAAAAGCGCAGCAGCGATGTGGAAGTGGCCAAATTATTGCGCTTGCTGCCAGCAGGCGTGGTGTATGTAGTGACAGGAGATGCTTTAAGCAAAATCACGGCTTTGACCGAAGCCGATGACATCATCAGTGTCATCAAGCGTCCTGTAAACGATGTGTTGCCAATTTCTGGCAATGGCATGTTGTTAGAAGACGTACAAGACCCAGGCAACATTGGCACCATCATTCGCAGCGCAGCGGCAGTGGGTTTGGATTGGCTCGTGTTAAGCCAAGGCTGTGCCGATGCTTGGTCGCCCAAAGTTTTGCGCGCTGCGATGGGTGGGCATTTTACGCTGCCCATTTACACCGATGTCGATGCTATTGATTGGACGCAAAACTTTACAGGACGCTTGTGGATGACAGCTTTGAAGCAAGAGAGCGACAGCGTGTATGATTTGGATTTGTGTGAAGATGGCGTGTGGGTGATGGGCAACGAAGGCGCGGGTATTAGCACTGGGCTTTTGCAATATTGTGCAAAGAGTGTTCACATTCCAATGCATGCACAGACAGAATCCTTGAATGTGGCGATGGCTGCCACCATTTGTATTTTTGAACAACAACGACAACGATTGAGAAGTAAACCATGAGTGATATTTTAGCCTTACAACAACAATTAGCCACTTTATTGCACCCGTATATTGACGGTGACACCATGCGCGTGGATGAAGTGCAAGGCTTCATGTGCGCGGTGTTGTCGGGTCCCGATGACATTCAATTGGAAGATTGGATGCCTGAGATTTTGGGTGATGAAAATTTGTTCTCTGATGCACAAAAAGCGCAAATTTTGGAATTGATTCGTCAATTGAGCGATGCATGGGCAGCGCAATTGGAAGCGCGCGAGTTGACTTTGTTGCTTGAAGACGATGAAGACGGTGAGCTTGATTACCAAACTTGGGCGAACGCTTATTTGTTTGCTTTGGATGTGGTCAATACCGATTGGTTTGAGGCAGCAAACGATGAAGAGTTTGAAGATGCGTTTTATCCAATGATGGTGACAGCAGGCATTTATGATGAAGAAGGCATAGACATTAGCCCAAAAGAGCGCAAAGAATCGGCTGAACAATTGGCCGCCACCGCAGAGCAATTCTTCCATTATTGGAAAGCGGTGCAAAACAAGCCACAAACGATTTTCCGTGGTGAAAAAGTCGGTCGCAATGACCCTTGTCCTTGTAACAGCGGCAAAAAATACAAAGCCTGTTGCGCTAAAGAAGTCTAAAACATGTTGCGACAAAGTTGGTGGCGTCAAAAATGGCATGCGTTGCGAGACAAAGTCCCAACGCACGATGAAATCTTTGCCAAGCGTTGGTTAAAACCTTTGGCTCCGTATTTCAACAAGCCTTATTTTTGGGTCGCCTCGCGTCGCAAAGTGGCGTTGGCTGTGGCCATTGGCTTGTTTGCAGGCATGATGCCAGGGCCTACGCAAATGTTGATGGCATTGATTTTGGCGTATGTATTGCGTGCCAATTTGCCTATTTCTTTGGCCATGACTCTATATACCAATCCGTTGACGTATCTGCCTTTGTATTATTTGGCTTATCAATTGGGCTTTCATGTTTTGGCTGAGCCTGGACACACTTTAATGGCATTTTCGGATTGGAAAGTGGTGATTGAAGCAGGTGGTTCGGATTTGCGCGCGGCTTTGGCTGAACAAGCCAAATATTTGATGCTAGGCGTCCCATTGTTTTCGGGAAGTCTGGCTGTGATAGGCTATGTGTTGGTACGCGGCGGTTGGCGTTGCCGTACCGTCAGTCGTTGGCGCTCTCGGCATGAGCGATTGAAATAAAATGAAGCGTAAATTGACCACGGGCGAAATGCAATTGGCGCGTTGGATGTTTCAGGACGCTGTTGATTATGCCTCTGTGCGTTTGGTCTTTGGTGCTTGGTGGCAAACTTTCAGCCGTGCAGCCGTGGCACCCAATGGTTGTATTTACTTTCCCAAATCGGCGTATTGCGCCGATTTTTCACAAGCACCCGTGCATTTGAAAATATGGTTCATGCATGAAATGACGCATGTGTGGCAATACCAACGTGGGTTTTCGGTTTTATTGTCAGGTGTTTGTTTGTTTGGCCAAGCGGGATATGTTCATGCCCGTGCTTACCGTTATTGGCAAGAAGGGCAAGATTTGCCTGCGTTTGCCCAATTGAATATGGAGCAACAAGCGGAAGTCGTTGCTCATTATTTTGCGGCTACATATTTACAGGTCGATGCTTTACAAAAACGGCTGCCACAATTAACTCGATGTGTGCAGCCGTTTTTACGCCATCCTTATCATTTAAGTTTGTTGCCACAACACAGTCGTTGTGGCGTGCACAAAGTTTAATATTTGGATTGATTGCCGCGGGTTTGATTGCTGTGAATACTCATTAACATTCCAAGCATAATCATCACCGATAAAGTTGCCGTACCGCCATAGCTGACCAAAGGCAAAGGCACGCCCACCACAGGCAAAATGCCGCTGACCATGCCAATATTCACGAACGCATAACAAAACACTGTCATCGTGAAAGCTCCTGCCACAGTACGTTCATACAAAGTGCGCGAATTGGCACTGATAATCAAACCACGAACGACAATAAACACATACACTGCGACTAATAAAATATTGCCTATCAAACCAAATTCTTCGGCATAAACGGCAAAAATAAAGTCGGTTGTGGACTCAGGAATATAGTCTAAATGGGTTTGTGTGCCATTGAGCCATCCTTTGCCCCACACGCCGCCTGAACCAATGGCAATCATGGATTGGATGATGTGATAGCCTGCGCCCAAAGGGTCTGCTGCGGGATTAAACAACGTTCTGACTCGAACACGTTGGTATTCGTGCATGCCATATTCCCACATCAACGGCATGGATAAGACTGCTAAAACAATGGTGACAAAAACCACGCGCCAAGACAAGCCAGCAAAAAACATCACAAAAATACCAGATGCGCCAATCAATACGGCTGTACCCAAATCAGGTTGGTCTAAAATCAAACCTACAGGCAGACCAATAATGCCCAAAGCACCTAAATAATGGTACCAACGCAATTCGGTATCATAGCGTTGAAAATAAGCTGCCACCATCATGGGTAAACCAATTTTCATGATTTCAGAAGGTTGAATGCGCAAGGGACCGATGTCCAACCAGCGCTTGGCACCGTTGACGCTGACACCAAAAAACTCTACGCCCAATAATAAAATGACGCCACCAATATACGCTGGCAAAGCCAAGCTCGCGAGCATTTGCGGTTTGATACGCGATAAGCCCCACAACAGCATGAAGCCTAGGAAAGTATGTAGGGTTTTTTTCTCTAATTGGAAAAATTGGCCACCGTCAGCAGAATAGAGCAAAAACAAGCTCATGATGTAAATGATTAAGATAGACAGTAATAACCATCGATCCATAGGTGCGATAAAAATATCGTATAAGCGTTTGAGTGGGTGATTGGAAGTCATGGGGTCACACCTGATGCTGCACGAGGTATTTTTTGTGCAGATTGGAAAGCGGCCTGTAAAGAAGTTTGCGCGTGGGTGGTTTTATTGTCTTTACTGTTGCTGGAAATTAAGGTTTCGTCTGCCAAGACAGTATTGGCTTGTGGTATGCGCAAATCATCGCTAGAACCTTTGTTGCCTAAAACTTTCAATAAGTAAAAATCAGAAAGCTGGCGAGCAATCGGAGCGGCAGTGGCACCCCAACCACCATTTTCTAAAATCACGGCAATGGCAATTTTAGGATTTTCCACAGGTGCAAAGGCAATAAACCAAGCGTGGTCACGGTGACGTTCCGCCAAGGCTGCGGCATTGTATGTTGCCCCTTGTGCAATACTTTTCACCTGTGCCGTTCCTGTTTTGCCTGCCATACTGTATTGCAAGCCTGATCCCACACGCCAAGCAGTACCACCTGGTCGCAACACGTTTTGCATGCCTTGTTTGACATAGTTAAAATTGTTTTGTTGGTAGGGCAAAACAGCTTCAGGTTTGGGATCGACCAAAGTGATTTCACGCGTTTGATGGTTGTGTAATTCTTTGACCACATGCGGCCTGAAAGACACACCATTATTGGCCAAAGTGGCTGTGGCATGTGCCATTTGTAAAGGAGTATAAGTGTTATAACCTTGTCCAATACTAATAGACACCATTTCTGAAGGATGCCATTCGCGTTCTCGCGGCTTGCCTTTTTTGAAGCGTTCGGCTTTCCATTCTTTGGTAGGCAAAATGCCACGATTTTCATTGGGCAAATCAATGCCAGTGCGCTCACCCAAGCCAAAGCGTCTTAAGTGGGGCGCTACCATATTAATACCCATTTCATAACCGATGCGGTAAAAGAAGGTATCGGATGAAACCGTAATGGCACGTTGTAAATTCATTGGGGCGTAACCGGATTTTACCGAATCGCGGTACACGTGTTTGGTGCCAGGAATACTCCATGCACCAGGAGCGGGCACAATACTGGTTTGGGTCAACTTGCCGCTTTCTAACATGGCCATGGCCATGAAAGGTTTGAAGGTTGAGCCTGGTGGATATAAACCTTGCGTGGTGCGATTGAGCATGGGTGTTTCCCAGTTCTCATTCAAAGCTTTCCACGACTCGGTATCAATGCCGTCAATGAACAAATTGGGGTCAAACGTTGGCTTGGATACCAAGGCCAAAATACCGCCTGTTTGTGGGTCGATGGCCACCACCGCACCACGACGGTTACCAAGCAAACGGTCAGCTTCTTGTTGTACACGAATATCCAAAGCCAAACGCAAGGTTTGCCCTGTTTGCGCTGGCATTTTGTTCAGGACGCGGACAATATTACCTGTGGCATCTTTTTCCACTTCTTGCATGCCCGGGATACCATGTAATTGAGGCTCGTAATAGGATTCCAAACCAAGTTTGCCAATATGTGTGGTACCTCGGTACAAATCTTGACGACCGTCTTCACTGAGTTTATCCAAGTCTTTGGTGCTAATACGGCCAATATAACCTAAGATATGAGCGGTGAGCTTGCCATAAGGGTATTCACGGAACGTACGAGCATTGATTTCAACGCCCGGAAATTGATACAGCTCTGGTGCCAAAGCACTGGCTTCGTCGATAGACAGTTTCAATTTCAAAGGAATGTTTTCATAAGCACGACTTTGCGCGCGCATGCGGCGGTAACGCTTGATATCTGCGTCAGAAACCGTGACATATTTTTGTAATTGCACCACCAAATCATCGAATTTGCTTTCGATTTTGCTTGGGATGATTTCCAAAGAATAAGCAGGATAATTGCGTGCCAAAACGACGCCATTGACGTCAGTAATTTCACCTCGAATAGGCGGTGTCGGAATGACAGAAACGCGGTTGCTGGTAGCTCGTTGCACGAATTCATCGTGTTTTTCAACTTGTAAATAAGCAAAACGCACAATCAAAACCACACTTAAAATCAGCACAACAACAAAGGAAACCAAAAGGCGCAATTGGAAGTCACGTTGGTTTCTTTGTTTGAATCTGCTTTGGTATTCACGCAAAGATTTCATCGTTTATTTTGCCGCCAATGCATGATGCCAACCATCAATGTGTTAAGTAAAGGCCATAATATGGCCACCGTAATGGCAGGCGTGAAATACAACCAACCGTAAAAGATTTGGTCATAAAACAGACGCACCAATATCATAATGCCTGCGTGTAATAAGAAAAAACCACCTACGGCAATGGCTTGGAAACCATAATGGTATAGCAAGAGTTGTCGGTGTTGCTGGCTGGCTAAAAAAGCAATAATGCTGTAACTGATGGCATGTTGTCCTAAGGGTGAGCTTAAAGACAAATCCATCACCAAGCCGATACAAAAGGCGATGCCAATATTGATGCTTTCAGGTCGGTGTAAAACCCAATAAATCAATACCAATAAGCATGCTTCAGGCAGCCAGAAAAAATACTCTCTTGGCCAAGCAATCAAGTCAAACATAATCGCCGCAACAAATGTTGTGGTGATAAAGCGTCCTGAAACTTTATATGGATTAGAAGAGCTGTATGCGGTCATGGAGCAGGAGCACTTTCGGTCTTAATAGGCGCAGATGCAGCAGAGACGGCGGATGCAGTCGCAACATTGGCTGATTCAGCTTCATTCAAATAAACAACCGGCTTGCTTTCTAAAATCAAAACTGAGCGCACGCTGGTCAAATTGGCCGTGGCTGCTGTGGTTGTTTTGTAGAAAGGGGTGCCGCTAGTAGGGGTAATCGAGGTAATTGTGGCTACGGGAATGCCCGCTGGATACACATTGTCCATGCCTGATGTGACCAAAACATCGTCTTTTTGCAAATCGGCGCTGACAGGGAAGTAGCGCAATTCCAAGTCTTCTAAATTGCCATACAACAAGCTGCGTACACCCGTACGAGCGACCATAACAGGAATGACGTTTTGCGCATTGTTGAGCAAAGTCAATTCAGAATGTCGGTTACCCACAGACGTAATTTGCCCTAATAGACCTGCAGCCGTCACGACTGCTTGACCGACCTGAACACCGTGTTGGCTGCCTTTGTCCAATAAATAATGTGTCGGAAAAGGTTCTATGCCCACATGGACGATTTTGGCATCGGTGGTGGGTAAGGACAGCAAATCTTTCAGGCGCTCATTGGCAGTGATTTCATCGACACTGTTGTTGATGCCTTTTAATTGGCTTAACTCAGTTTTCAAACGGGCATTTTCGGCATGCAAAGCTTGATTGGTTTGTACCAATTGATTTTGTTCTGCAAAATGTTGGTTAAGGCTGTTATACCAATTGACAGGTTGGTTAGCAGCCCATTGAATGGGATAAAAAATGCTGGCCAATTGGCTGCGCATTTGCTTCACCGCATCGACACGTTTGTCGGTGATGAGCAAGATAGAAGCCAACAACACCAAGAGCACCAACTTGGTTAGTGGGTGCAGGCGTCGTTGGTTAAATTGTAATGATTCAGACATCTACAATGACTATATTCAAAAATGACGATATATTAATGACGATATATTAAGGATTGACCACAAAAATGGAATTTAATTTACCAATTTTATCTAAAGCCAAGCCAGAGCCGCGTGCCACACAAGTCAAGGGATCGTCTGCAATGTTAACAGGCAAGCCAGTTTCTTCTGCCAATAAACGGTCGATGTCGCGCAATAAAGCACCGCCACCAGTCAAAACAGGACCACGTTCTGCAATGTCACCACCTAATTCTGGTGGGGTTTGTTCCAAAGCATTTTTCACCGCTTGTACGATTTGGTTCAAAGGTTCAGACAAAGCTTCCAAAACTTCATTAGATGTGATGGTGAATGAACGCGGAATGCCTTCAGCCAAGTTACGACCTTTGACTTCGATTTCACGCACTTCAGCACCAGGAAAAGCCGTACCGATTTCTTTTTTGATTTGTTCAGCAGTGGCTTCACCAATCAACATACCGTAGTTACGACGCACATAGTTGATGATGGCTTCATCAAATGCATCGCCGCCCACACGAATAGAGTGTGAATAAACCAAGCCACTCAAAGACACAACACCTACTTCAGTGGTACCGCCACCAATATCCACCACCATAGAACCTGTTGGTTCTTCAATCGGTAAGCCTGCACCAATAGCCGCAGCCATAGGCTCTTCAATCAAATTCACGCTAGAAGCACCTGCAGCTAAGGCTGAGTCGCGAATGGCTTTGCGTTCTACTTGGGTTGAACCACAAGGTACACAAATGACGATGCGAGGCGGTGCAGACAGTTTGCCGTTATTCACTTTGCGAATAAAAGCTTTCAACATGCGTTCGGTCACATTGAAGTCAGCAATCACACCGTCTTTCATTGGACGAATGGCTTGAATCGAGCCTGGTGTACGACCCAACATTTTTTTCGCATCTGTGCCTACGGCCAATGTTTCGTCTTTGTTGGAATTTGGATTGATGTGCATGGCGACAACCGACGGCTCGTTTAAGACGATGTCTTTGCCTTTGATGTAGATCAGAGTGTTAGCAGTGCCAAGGTCAATGGCTAAATCGTTTGAAAAAAAGCGGGTTAAAAAGCGCAACATCGGAGTTTCCTGAAAGGGTTAATTGGTCCGTGATTAATATTTAATAAGCAAGTGATTTGCTGCAATGCAGTATAGCAGGCTAAGGCTTACCCATTGGTGAAAATCGGTTATAATTCTCGCCTGTAACGGTAGCCTAAAACCAAAAGCGTGTATCATACCTGAGTTTATGCCGCTTGCTAAGCATCAGGCTGCCAGTTTAACGTATTATTTAAATACTATTGAAGGTGAAGGATATTCTCATGGCGTTAACCACCAGTGATGTGCAAAAAATTGCACGCTTGTCCCGCTTGCATTTAAGCGATGAAGAGTTGAATGCTGTGGAAATTCAATTGAACAATGTCTTTACCATGCTTGAGAAAATGCAAGCCATTCCTACTGAGGGTGTTGAGCCTATGCGCCATCCACATGAAGTGGCTTTGCGCTTGCGTGACGATGTGGTAAGCGAAAGCAACCAGCGTGAACGCTACCAAGAGCATGCACCACTTGTTCAAGACGGCCTGTATTTGGTCCCTAAAGTCATTGATTAAACCGCGCAAAGAGACAGCGACATGAAACCATTAAGCGTGAAGCAATGCAGCGATTTGTTGCAAAGCAAACAAATTTCAGCCACTGAGTTGGCACAAGATTACTTAAATCAAATTCAAGAACACAATCCAGCAATCAATGCTTACATTCATTTGGATGCAGACAGAACTTTAGCGCAAGCGCAAAAAGCAGATGAGCGTTTGCAAAGTGGCACCGACAGTTTGCTCACAGGTGTGCCTATTGCGGTCAAGGCCAATTTCTGTGAAGAAGGTTGGACGACGTCTTGTGGTTCGAAGATGTTAGAGAACTTTATCGCCCCTTATACCGCACACGTAGTACAAAACGTGCGCAACCATGGCATGGTCAGCTTGGGTAAAGTGAACATGGATGAGTTTGCCATGGGTTCTACCAGTGAGTCATCTTTCTTTGGCATCACACGCAATCCGTGGAATTTAAATCACGTTCCGGGCGGCTCAAGTGGAGGCTCTGCTGCGGCTGTGGCGGCTCGTTTGGCACCTGCGGCTTTGGGTTCAGATACAGGCGGCTCTATTCGTCAACCTGCGGCGCATTGCGGTGTGACAGGTATCAAACCCACTTATGGCATTATCAGCCGTTTTGGTATGGTCGCTTATGCTTCGAGTTTGGATCAAGCCGGTCCGATGGCACAAACGGCAGAAGATTGCGCTTTGCTGTTGAATGCGATGGCAGGCTTTGATGAACGTGACTCGACCAGTTTGGAGCGTGCCAAAGAAGATTATATGCGCGATTTGAACTTGCCATTGACCGGTTTGCGCGTGGGTTTGCCAAAAGAGTATTTAGAAGGCGGCCTGAATGCAGATGTGGCGGCAACCGTGCAAAATACCGTTGATTTGCTCAAATCTTTGGGTGCACAAATGGTAGACATCAGCTTGCGTCAAACCGAATTTGTGATTCCTGCGTATTATGTGATTGCGACAGCCGAAGCGTCGACCAATTTGTCACGTTTTGATGGCGTGCGTTATGGTCATCGCACTGATAGTTTTGAGTCTTTGGATGAGTTTTACAGCAAAAACCGCGCTGAAGGTTTTGGCGAAGAAGTGAAACGTCGCATCATGATGGGTACTTATGTATTGTCACATGGTTATTACGATGCCTATTACGTTAAAGCACAACAATTGCGTCGCTTGGTGTCGAATGACTTTCAGGCCGCTTTTGAGCAATGCGATGTGATTTTGGCGCCAGCTTCACCAACGGCAGCCCCTGCCATTGGCAGTCAAACCAAAGACCCCGTACAAATGTATTTGAGTGATGTGTTTACGACATCGTTGAATTTGGCGGGTTTGCCGGGCATCAGCGTACCAGCAGGCTTCAGTCAAGACGGTTTGCCAATTGGCATGCAATTGTTTGGCAATTATTTTGCGGAAGCCAAATTGTTAAACGTGGCACATCAAATCCAATTGAACAGTGACTACCACACACGCACACCTGCGTAAGGTATTCATCGTGTTTACAGGACGCTGTTTTAAGCGTCCTGTAAACATCTATTGGACAAGTAGTATTCCTTAAACCTGTTTTCATGCTTAGGACGTCGCGCTTATGGCCATCATTATCCCCAATTTGAATCAACTCAAAGGTCGCGGTACGGCAGGTGAGCGGCGTGTGGCAGAGGTTTTGCGACGCAAATTAGGCGATGAATGTTTGGTGTGGTATGACGTGGCAGTGGGCAAAAAACGCCGCTATCCTGATTTCATCGTGTTGCATCCGCAAAAAGGCTTGTTGTTTTTGGAGGTGAAAGATTGGGAGCCGAAAACTTTCAAATCCATCAATCCCAATGACATTCAACGCTTAACCAGCAATGGTTTGCGCACCGATCCCAATCCTTTGGCACAAGTGCGTGGTTGTGCTTTTGCCTTGGTCAATCAATTGAAAGCCGACCCTGTTTTACAGCAAACGGCCGCCCATCGTTTGGGACAATTGAAAATGCCGTATGGTTGTGGGGTGATTTTTTCCAAAGTCTTGCGCAGTCAAATGGAAAATGCCTTGCCCGAAGACAGCCGCAATTTGGTCTTACCCGACCATTTGGTGTTGTACCAAGAAGATTTGCGTGATGATGTGGATGACGAGGCATTTCAAAACAAATTGTGGGACATGTTCCCGTATCAATTTGGGCAGCGTTTGAGTGAGGACGAAATCAACCGTGTGCGTTGGCATTTGTATCCAGAATTGCGCATTGATTTGCAATTGTCACAAACCAATTTGTTTGATGATGAGCCATCGCTAGAGGTTTTACAGGACGCTAGTGCCATGTCTTTGCCTGATAAAATCAAAGTCATGGATTTGCAGCAAGAGCAATTGGCACGCAATTTGGGTGCGGGACATCGGGTGATTCATGGTGTGGCAGGTTCGGGAAAAACCTTGATTTTGGCTTACCATTGTCAATATTTGGCGCAAATGTTGAGCAAACCGATTTTGGTCTTGTGTTACAACGTTGTTTTGGCGGTCAAATTAAAGACGATGTTGCAAAATAAAGGCTTGGGCGACAAAGTCCAAGTCCACCATTTTAATGGTTGGTGTATTGAGCAACTGAAAAAACACCATATTGCTACCATCGAAGGCTCTGAGCCGATTTACAAACGCCAAGTTGCCACTATGTTGGCGGCGGTGGAAGATGGTAGGATTTCACGTGAACAATATGGCGCAGTAATGATAGATGAAGGCCACGATTTTGAGCCTGAGTGGCTGCAAGCTGTGGCCAAAATGGTGGATATAGACGATGGCAATTTGTTATTGTTATACGACGATGCACAATCGATTTACCGTCGTGGTGGTTTGAATTTTACTTTGTCCAGTGTCGGCATCAAAGCACAAGGCCGCACTTCGATTTTGAAAATGAATTACCGCAATACGCGTGAAATTTTGCATTTTGCGTATGAGTTTGCCAGCGAATATTTAACCGGTGCAGACAGCAAAGACGACGACCACATTCCTTTGGTTTTACCTGAGTCCGGTGGCGTGTCTGGTCCGAAACCTGTGTTTTACCGCCTGCCATCGTTCAGTGAGGAAATCACCCAAGCCAAACAGCAAATAGTCTCTTGGCAAGCCGAAGGTGTGGCTTTGCACAAAATGGCGATTTTGGTGGTGACTTTGGAACAAGCCAAACCTTTACAGGACGCTTTCAAACAGGTGAATGTGGCCACACAAATTTTGGTCGATAGCAAAGCCAAAAAAGCGTATTTGCCAGACGACAACAGCGTCGCCATCATGACGTTGCAATCGTCTAAAGGTTTGGAATTCACACATGTGGTCGTGGTGGGTGTGGGCAGCTTGGCACCAGAAGCCAAACGCACTGCGTCGGACGCCAAAGTATTGTATGTAGGCATGACCCGTGCACAGCAAGTATTGGTGGTCACGGGTTCTGTCAGCGAGGCAGAAGAAGCCAAAGGTCGTGGCGTGTTTGTCAAAAAATTGCTCAAACAAGCCACTGATTTGGCTTCATAACCCCCAGATTTTTAAGTAACACCCGTTTACAGGACGCCTGTAATCTGAATAGGAAGTAAGAATATGACTTGGGAAACCGTAATTGGACTGGAAATCCACGTCCAAATGAACACACAATCAAAAATTTTCAGCGGCTCATCCACAGCTTTTGGTGCCGATGCCAACACACATACATCGGTAGTGGATTTGGCGATGCCGGGGGCATTGCCGGTGATGAACCGTGCGGTGATTGAAAAAGGCATCAAATTGGGCTTGGCCTTGAAAGCCACCATCAATCAAACCAATATTTTTGACCGCAAAAACTATTTTTATCCTGATTTACCCAAAGGCTACCAAATCAGCCAAATGGATTATCCGATTGTCGAACATGGCAAATTGGACATCGTCGTTGGCGATACGCTCAAAACCATCAATGTGACCCGTGCGCACATGGAAGAAGATGCGGGCAAATCGGTACACGATGCGGTGCAAGGCTTTACGGGCATTGATTTGAACCGTGCGGGCACGCCTTTATTGGAAGTGGTGTCTGAACCTGAAATGCGCAGCGCAGCCGACGCAGTGGCATATGCCAAAGCGATGCATGATTTGGTCACTTGGTTGGATATTTGTGACGGCAATATGGCCGAAGGTTCGTTCCGTATTGATGCGAACGTGTCGGTGCGTCCTGTAGGTCAGGCTGAATTTGGCACGCGTTGCGAAATCAAAAACTTGAACTCATTCCGCTTTTTGGAAGCGGCCATCAATTACGAAGTTGAGCGTCAAATCGAATTGATTGAAGACGGCGGTAAAGTGATTCAGCAAACGCGTTTGTGGGACCCTGAAAAAGGCGAAACCCGCGCGATGCGTACCAAAGAAGACGCCAACGATTACCGTTACTTCCCAGACCCTGATTTGTTGCCTGTGATCATTTCTGATGAACAATTGGCGCGTGTGAAATCGGAAATGCCAGAATTGCCTGCGGACATGGCCGAGCGTTTTGTGGCGGATTTTGGCATCACCGAATACGATGCGCGTTTGTTAACGACATCCAAAATCACGGCGGATTATTTTGAAACCGCTGCGAAAGCTTCAGGCGAAGGCAAATTGGTTGCCAACTGGATGAACGGCGAATTGGCAGCAACATTGAACCGTGAAGAAAAAACCTTGGCAGACAGCCCGATTGACGCGGTGCGTTTGGCTGGTTTGGTGAAAAAAATTGTCGATGGCACTTTGTCGAGCAAATTGGCGAAAAAAGTGTTTGAAGCTTTGTGGAGCAGCGATTTGTCAGCCGAACAAATCATTGAACGTGATGGTTTGCAACAAATCAATGACACTGGCGCCATTGAAAAAATGATTGACGAAGTGTTGGCAGCCAATCCTAAATCGGTCGAAGAATTCAAAGCCGGTAAAGAAAAAGCTTTGAATGCTTTGGTCGGTCAAGTGATGAAAGCCAGCCGTGGCAAAGCCAATCCTGCGCAAGTGCAAGATTTGATGAAAGCCAAATTGGTTTAATAAGGGACACACATGAAAAAATGGCTGATATTGAGTTGTCTGTTTTTATTGAGCGCTTGTGGCTTTAATTTGCGTGGCGTTGAGTTGACCGACACTTTATTGCCTTACCACCGTTGGGCGGTTGAAGATGCAAAGGGCATGTATAACCCAATCAAATACGAATTGAAACGCCGTCAAGACGTAGAAGTGGTGGATGCAGCTCAATCGCAAGCCATTTTGCGTGTCTTAGAGGAAAGCACCGACAGACGTTCACAGTCTTTGAATTTAGAAGGTTCCACCACTGAGTATTTGATGACTTTGAACGTCACCATTCGCATCGAACAAGGCGGCATGATTGTGTCTGAGCCGATGAGTGTGCAAGTGCGTCGCTTTATGAAATACTCAGACAATGAGATTTTAAGTAAAGACGATGAAGAACAAAAACTGTGGCAAGACATGCGTCGTGAGGCGGCTGCGCAGTTGATTTTGCGCATTGCCATGGTCAATGCAGCTGATTTGCGAGTGCGACAGTAGTGGCTTTGTTGAATGCTCAAGCTTGGATGGCCAGTTTAAAACAGCCATTACCAGCGGCGTATGTGGTGTTTGGTGAAGAAGATTTGTTGCGCATTGAGGCTGTGGACGCCTTGCGTGCTGCTGCCAGAGAACAAGAATATTTTGACCGTCAGGTTTTGACGGTGGATAGCCATTTTGATTGGTCGTTGTTGCGTGAAGCGACGCAATCTATGGGTTTGTTTTCTGAGCGAAAATTGATTGAAATTCACTTGCCAACAGGCAAGCCAGGCAAAGAAGGTGCCGAAGCGTTGTTACAGGCCGCGGCTGCTTTTGCAGAAGATACTGTCACGGTATTGGTTTTGCCCAATATGGACAAAACGCAGCAAAAAAGCAAGTGGTTCCAAGCGTGGTTACAGGCCGCTTGTGTGTTGGAATGCAAAGCGGTTAGCGCTGCGCAATTGCCTCGTTGGATAGAGCAGCGTTTGCAGCAACACCAATTGCACATGGCAGCCGATGCTTTGGATGTGTTGGCGCAGCGTGTGGAAGGCAATTTGCTGGCGGCTAAGCAAGAAATCGACAAATTGGCTTTGTTGCATGGTGCAGGCGCGCGTTTGGGTTTACAGGACGCCCAACAAGCGGTGGCAGATGTGGCACGTTTTGACGTGTTTGATTTGGCGCAGTCTTGGATGCAAGGTAATGTCAGCCGAGTATTGCAATTGCTTGCGAGCTTGCAAAGCGAAGGCGATGAACCTGTGTTGGTGGTTTGGGCGGTGAGCGAGGATTTGCGTGCTTTGTTGCGTTTGAAAGCGGGTTTGTCTTCAGGCGAAAGCGAGCAGATTTTGCGGCGCAACTTGCGTTTGTGGGGTGACAAATATGCATGGGCGCAACAAGCTTTGCGCCGTGTAGGTGTCAGACGCGTCTTGATGGCTTTGCAACAGTGTGCGCTGATAGACCGTCAAATCAAAGGTGCTGCCGATGGCAAGGCATGGCAATCTATGCAAGATTTATTATTGGATTTGTGTCAAAAAACACAGAAACATTCTTGAAACCATCGAGCGTCCTGTAAAGGTTTACGGGACGCTTTTTGATGTTGAAAACAAAGGAAATTAGCATGACTTTAGCGTATTGGTGTGTGTTTATTGCAATGTTTTTACCGTGGTTGTGTGCGTTTTATGCTAAACGGGTCGGCGGTTTTGCAGGTCAAGACAACCACAATCCACGTGATTTTATGTTGCACACGCAAGGCGAAGCCAAGCGTGCAAATGCAGCGCAGCAAAATTCATTTGAAATTTTCCCTGCGTTTGCCGCAGCTGTCATCATTGCACATATGACGGGCGGCGCATCGCAAGCTGCGATAACTTTTTGGTCGGTTTTGTTTGTGTTGAGTCGCTTGCTGTACATTTTCTTGTACATTAAAGACATGGCGACTTTGCGTTCTGGGTCGTGGATGGTGGGTTTGGTGTGTATTTTGGCACTGTTTATTGCAGCCGCTTAAATTCATTTGCAACTTATGACAGCCAAAAGGCGACATTTTTGGTATAATTGCCGCCGTTTTTGTGTCTCCTAAACCAACTAAGGATTTTCCATGACGATTAAAGTAGCCATCAACGGTTATGGCCGCATCGGCCGCCAAGTTTTACGTGCCATTTACGATTACAAATTGACGAATGTGTTTGAAGTCGTTGGCGTGAATGCTTCTGGCGATTTGGCCACCAATGCACATTTGACCAAGTTTGACACCGTACACGGCCGTTTTGGTGCAGAAGTGACTCATCAAGACAATGCTTTGGTCATCAATGGTGATGTGATTCCGTTTTTCTCTACTCGCAATCCAGCTGAATTGCCTTGGGGCGAATTGAATGTGGATTTGGTTTTGGAGTGTACAGGTGCGTTCACCACCAAAGCAAAATGCCAAGCACACATTGATGCAGGTGCAAAAAAAGTTTTGATTTCAGCGCCAGGTGGCGATGATGTGGATGCTACTGTGGTTTATGGTGTGAACCATGACGTATTGACTGCTGACATGACGGTTGTGTCTAACGCGTCTTGCACCACCAACTGTTTGGCACCTGTTGCCAAAGCTTTGAACGATGCATTGGGCATTCAAAAAGGCTTGATGACCACGATTCATGCGTTCACCAATGACCAAGTATTAACCGACGTGCGTCACAAAGACTTGCGTCGTGCGCGTTCTGCTACTGAAAACATGATTCCGACCAAAACAGGCGCTGCCAAAGCCGTGGGTTTGGTATTGCCTGATTTGAATGGCAAATTGGATGGTTTTGCTGTGCGTGTGCCGACCATTAACGTGTCATTGGTAGATTTGACGTTTGAAGCCGGTCGCGATACATCTGTTGATGAAGTCAATGCCATTGTCAAAGCCGCTGCTGAAGGCAGTATGAAACATGTTTTGGGCTTCAATACTTTGCCATTGGTTTCAACCGACTTTAACCATTCTACCGAAGGTTCAACTTTCGATTCGACTTTGACCAAAGTGTCTAACGGCAATATGGTCAAAGTATTGGCTTGGTATGACAATGAATGGGGCTTTAGCTGCCAAATGTTGCGCACCGCTGCGGCTTTGTTTGGTCAAGAAGTGGTTGAATTAAAATAAATTGGTTTGACCTCTTTTAGATTTTTAAGCCATCTTGCTTCACAGCAAGATGGCTTTTTTGTAGGGTTTTGAATTTGTTTGCCAAACATGGCAAGATATGATGCCAATAGGTTTGATATTCACACAGTTTGTGTCTGCTCAATGGACAGAAGCTAGTGGTGTGTGATGGTGGTTTGTGGTATTTTTATTGCAGTGCAGCAATTGGATTTTGGTCAAGATTTTTGTATTTGAGTTGGGATGAAAGATGTTTACTTTGTTTGTGTTGAATTTGATTATTTTGGGTGTGGTTTGTGCGGGTTTGATGCAGATGATTAAGAATACCCGTGCTGAAATCATGGCATTGAAAAAGCAAGTAGAGCGTTTGCAAGCCCGTTTGGATGGTATTACTCACAGCGACACTGAAACTTTGTGACAAACCAATGGGTTTTAATATTTTAAAATAAAGAAAAGTATCTATATGGACTTACAAATGACCACCCCTGCGCTGATTTTTCCAGCCATCTCATTGATTATGTTGGCTTACACCAATCGATTTTTAGGTGTGTCGACGGTCATTCGCAATTTGACGCACGAATACCAACAACATCCTGATGATTCTTTGTTATTGCAAATTGACAATTTGCAGCGGCGCGTCATCATGGTGCGTAACATGCAAATGTTTGGCGTGGCTTGTATCATGCTTAGTATTGCCAGCATCATTGCTTTGTTTTTTGAAAGTCAATTTTGGGGCGTGAGTTTGTTCACGATCAGTTTGTCTTGTTTGGTGGTGTCATTGTTGATTTCGATGTATGAGTTGATTTTGTCTTGTCATGCTTTGGAAATTGCGTTGGGCGACATGGAAAAAGACTTGAAGCAGATTGCCCATCCGATTTTGGCCAGACCACGCCGCCGTACCAAAAGTAAAAAAACAGTGGTTTCTGAAATGGTGCGCAAAGAAGAAGAGTCGAACGATAATATGCGTTAAATGGTTTGAACAGTCATTTTGGAGATAAAAAGCGTCCTGTAAACATTTACAGGACGCTTTTTTTGATGTGAATGAAGGGAATGATTCTGGCATTTTAATATTGTGATTGTTGTGAATCATCGGGTGACGCTTGGTCAATATCAGTGGGTTTTGAATCATAATTATGAGAGGATTGGTAGTTTGATGATTTTTGAATGTGGCATAAATGGGTTTATTTTGGATGAAAGTTTTATATATTGAAAAAACAAAGGATTTATATTTTTAATATTTTAAAATAAATGGTATTTTGTATTTTGTATAAAAAATAAGCATGTTGGTGCGGCTATCAACAAGTCTGCTCCTCGGTGTTACAATGAAATCAATCATCAGCAGTCAGCTGTCTTTAATATAATAAGGATTGTGTAACATGCCTCAATATCGTTCTCGTACCTCTACCCACGGTCGCAATATGGCTGGTGCTCGCGCTTTGTGGCGCGCCACTGGCATGCAAGATGGTGATTTTGGTAAACCAATCATCGCCATTGCCAATTCATTCACCCAATTTGTACCAGGCCATGTGCATTTAAAAGATTTGGGTCAAATGGTGGCGCGCGAAATTGAAGCGGCGGGCGGCATTGCCAAAGAATTCAATACCATTGCGGTGGACGATGGCATTGCGATGGGTCATGGTGGCATGTTGTACAGCTTGCCATCGCGTGATTTGATTGCCGATAGCGTGGAATATATGGTCAATGCCCATTGCGCCGATGCGATGGTGTGCATTTCCAACTGTGACAAAATCACCCCAGGGATGTTGATGGCTGCGATGCGCTTGAACATACCAACGATTTTCGTGTCAGGTGGCCCTATGGAAGCGGGCAAAGTCATTGGCATTGCCAATGCGCAAGGTCAAATCATCGAAGGCGAAATCCGCAAATTGGATTTGGTCGATGCAATGGTAGAAGCTGCCAATGACCAAGTATCTGATGAAGATGTGGCGAAAATTGAGCGTTCGGCTTGTCCAACGTGTGGTTCTTGCTCGGGCATGTTTACCGCCAACTCGATGAATTGTTTGACCGAAGCTTTGGGCTTGTCATTGCCGGGTAATGGTTCGTTGCTCGCCACACATGCATTCCGCAAAGAGTTGTTTTTAGAAGCAGGTCGCCGCATTGTGGATTTGGCCAAGCGTTATTATGAGCAAGACGATGCTTCTGTGTTGCCTCGCTCGATTGCGACGAAAAATGCGTTTGAAAACGCGATGGCGTTGGATATTGCCATGGGTGGTTCAACCAACACCATTTTGCATTTGTTGGCAGCTGCGAACGAAGCGGGCGTGGACTTTAAAATGACCGACATCGACCAATTGAGCCGCAAAGTGCCTTGTTTGAGTAAGGTTGCGCCTGCCACACAAAAATACCACATGGAAGACGTTCACCGTGCCGGTGGGGTGTTGGCGATTTTGGCGGAATTGAATCGTGCTGGCTTGCTTCATACCGATGCACACACGGTACATGCAGCGACTTTGGGCGATGCCTTAGCCAAATGGGACATCATGACAACCGCAGCAGACAGCGAAGCGCATGTACGCTTTAGTGCCGCGCCAGGTGGCGTGCGCACGACTGAGGCATTTAGCCAAAGCCGTTCATGGCCAAGCTTGGATACTGACCGTGCAAACGGCTGTATTCGTGATGCAGAACATGCGTATTCTAAAGAAGGTGGTTTAGCGGTATTGTTTGGTAATATTGCTGAGCGCGGTTGTGTGGTGAAAACGGCTGGTGTGGACGAAAGCATTTGGCAATTTACAGGCCGCGCTCGTGTGTTTGAAAGCCAAGATGCGGCAGTAGAAGCCATTTTGGCCGATCACATTGTGGCAGGCGACATTGTTATCATTCGCTACGAAGGCCCTAAAGGCGGCCCTGGTATGCAAGAAATGTTGTATCCAACGTCTTATTTGAAATCCAAAGGTTTGGGCAAAGCATGTGCTTTGTTGACCGATGGTCGTTTCTCAGGCGGTACTTCGGGCTTGTCTATTGGTCACGCTTCACCAGAGGCGGCTGAAGGTGGTGCGATTGGTTTGATTGAAGAAGGTGATACCGTTCAAATTGACATTCCAAACCGCAGTATTAATTTGCAAGTTTCAGATGAGGTATTGGTAGAACGCCGTGCAGCAATGGAAGCCAAAGGCAAAGAGGCTTGGAAACCTGTGAATCGTGACCGTTATGTGTCGGCAGCTTTGCGTGCTTACGCAGCAATGACGACCTCTGCGGATACAGGTGCGGTGCGTGATGTGTCTCAAGTAGAGCGTCAAAGCTAATGAGCCGATGATGTTTTGTGATGCCCTGAACTTGGTCTCAGGGCATTTTTGTTCTTAACAAGTCTTTTCTATTTTCTGGTGACATCTTCTTGCGACAAATCAAAAATTGGCAATGTAAATGCTTATTGATTGGCTTGAGTGACAGATTGGCTTTATTATCTTCTGTAAACAAAGAGTATGAAACTGAGGATTATCCATGGATATGGTTGTAGATTGTGGTATGAATGAAAAAAACTTGCAAGACACACAAATATTGGTCGAGTGGGATGAGCATACGTGGGAATTGGCAGACTTTAATGATGCTTTTGAAGCCAATTTGAACTTGAGTGCACCATTTGAATCTTAATGTTTTTACTATTTCTTGATTGGAACTGCCGTCGATTCAGACGGCTTTTCTTATGGGTGCGATTGATGGTTTGATATGGCTTTCAATAGTATCCATCTACATGGGAATGCACTTGCACAAAAATAGCTTTATCGTGGATGATGTATTTCATTCTCAAATTCATATGGCAAGATAAGGAGTCATCATGCAAAAAACAGCCAAATATGTGATATGGACCGTAGCGATAAGCAGTAGCTTGATGTTGGGTGCTTGTGCTTCTACCACCAATGAAAATACTTTGGGAGGCAACCGCAAGCAGTTTATCATGCTGCCTGAACAGCAATATCATGCACAAGCGGCGCAAGATTATGGCTCATTGATTCAGCAAGTCAGAGCCAGTGGACAATTAAAAAGCAATGCGCAAGTAACACGTGTCAGTCAGCGCTTATTGCAACAAGTGCCGATATACCGAGCTGATGCGGCACAATGGAATTGGCAAGTGAATGTGATTGAAAGCAAAGACATCAATGCGTTTGCTATGCCTGGTGGCAAAATTGCGGTGTTTACAGGTTTGTTGAATGCAGTCAAACCAACCGATGACGAATTGGCGGCAGTATTGGCACATGAAATTGCGCATGCTTTGCGTGAGCATTCGCGTGAAAAAGCGAGTAAAAGTGCGGTAGGTGGTTTGGTGACGAGTTTGATTACCAGTTATGCTGGCTTAAGCAATACGGGTAATGAAGTGGTGAGTTTGGCCAGTAAATACGGTTGGGATTTACCCAATAGCCGCAGCGCAGAAACCGAAGCGGATTTGATTGGTTTGGAAATGATGGCGCGCGCTGGATACAATCCCAATGCGGCTATTACATTTTGGCAAAAAATGGCAGCGGCAAACTTACAATCGGGACAATCGGTGTCTTTTTTAAGCACCCATCCTGCCTCAGCCGATCGCATTGCCAAGATTCAACAAACCATTCCACAAGTGATGCCTTATTATCAAGCGGCCAAGCGTTGATAGGAATGAATGATTTTTAAATGGGTCGTGGTTGCTTAAGGATGTAGACCAAGGCTTTATTGTGGCTGTGCTAAAATCGCAGCCACAAATTCATTTGGTTTTTAGGTTGGATGTAGAAAGATAGGTCATCATGATTCAAAATTTAGCACAGCGTTTTCAAGCCGTTTTGGCAAAAATCCAAAAACAACAACCATTATCACGGTTAGAACTGAATGATGGCGCCACTGAGGCACAGCTTGTACAAGTGCAAGCTGATTTGAATGTGGTTTTTCCTGATGATTTGCAGCAATGGTATCGTCTGTTTGATGGACAAAGTCCCAATAGTGAGCATGTATTCAATGGTGCAGCATGGTTGTCGTTGTCCCGCATGCAAGCGCTTTGGCAACACATGCAAACGCGTGTAACTGAAATGTCTCATGAAGATATTGCTTTGAGTGCGGATGATGAGGTGCAAGCTTTGTGGTGGCATGATGCGTGGTTGCCTTTTAGCGATGATGGACAAGGCAATTATGTGTGTGTGGATTTGGCACCGAGCGCAGATGGGGTGATGGGTCAAATCATTCGTGTGCGCTTTGACAATATGGTGCGCAGCTTGGAAGCGACATCCTTAGAAGCATGGTTAGATGCGCATATTGAAGCTTTGGAAGAAAGCGATTATGTCTATTCTGCCAAGCATGGCGGCATTATGGATGCTGAAATTTTGTTTGAAGAAGAGGATGAAGGTGCTGCTGATTTGCCTTCTATGTCACCTGAGGCGTGGCAAGATATGGAAGGGGATTTGCAAAACACGTTGACTCATTTATTGGGTGAAGGTGCGCCTGATTTGAAGCAATTGGTCAATGGTTTATTGGATGAAGACAGCCCATTTAAAAATCAAGCAGAATCAGCGGCTCATTCAAAACATGCTTCTTTCAAAGATTTGTTTGATAGCGATGTCAAACAGCCTTAACACACATTGTAATGGCGTGCTTGCAGATGAAAAATGAACCAGCTTGGACGGAAGCCGAAGTCATGGCACAGATTGAGCGCACGCATAGATTGGCGCGCCATCAAGACGAAGCTACCATGCATTTTGCGCATTTTGCGCATTTTGGTGCGACTTTACATTTAGAAATCCAATCCAAAGATGTCAATGACGATTTACAGGACGCTTGGATGAGTCAAATGGCACAGTTTGATGTGAATGAAAACGGTGTGTAGTGCTTGTTTTTGAGGCTTAAGCTTGGTATGGTTTATACCAATATTTGAAGACGAGGAATAGTATGGCTTACGATAACAACAATGTTTTTGCAAAAATTTTGCGTGGCGAAATGCCAGCGTTTAAAGTATATGAAGATGAACATGTTTTGGCTTTTATGGACATCATGCCGCAAGCAGACGGTCATGTATTGGTGATTCCTAAAGTGCCTGCGGTGACATTGTTTGAATTGCCTGCTGATGCTGCGGCACAGACCATTCAAGCGGTGCAAAAAATAGCCCGTGGCGTGAATGCGGCCATGGATGCCGGTGGCGTGGTGTTGGTGCAATCCAATGGTGAAGCGGTCGGTCAAGTGATTCCGCATGTGCATTTTCATGTGATTCCCAGCCATATTCGCGATTTAGGCAGACATGCGGCACAAATGGGTGATATGGACAAAATCAAAGCGTTGAGTGAACGCATTGCGATTGAAGTGGCCAAAGAATTTGTCTGAAAATGAATGCGCAAGCGTCCTGTAAGTGTTTACAGGACGCTTTTTTATGTTGATGAAGTGGTGAAAAATTGATGCAAGATTTGAAACACATTACCTGTATTGAGGACATGCGCCGAGTGTATCGCCGCCGCGTACCTAAGATGTTTGTCGATTATGTTGATTCGGGTTCTTATACGGAGTTGACGTATCGCCACAATGAAAGCGATTTCCAAAAAATTTTATTGCGCCAAAAAGTGTTGCAAGATATTAGTTGCCGTTCTTTACACAGCACGATGTTGGGCGAAGCGGTGAGTATGCCAGTGGCGTTGGCACCAACAGGTTTGGCGGGTATGCAACACGCCGATGGTGAAATGTTGGCTGCCAAAGCAGCGGCAGAATTTGGTGTGCCTTATATTGTTTCGACCATGAGTGTGTGCGCTTTGGAAGAGGTGGCGTTTTACGCACCGCAGCGACCTTTGTGGTTTCAGCTTTATATGATGAAAGACCGAGCGTTTATGCAACGCTTGATTGAGCGTGCCAAACGAGCCGCTTGCAGCGCCTTGGTGTTGACAGCAGATTTGCAAATTATGGGGCAGCGTCACAAAGACATCAAAAATGGCTTGTCCACGCCACCGAAACCGACGGTGAAAACCATTTTGAATTTGTTGACCAAACCACGTTGGTGTTATTACATGAGCCAAACCAAACGCCATCAATTGGGTAATATTGTAGGGCATGTGGAAGGCGTGAGCGATACCCGTTCTTTGTCGGTTTGGGCGGGCGAACAGTTTGACCCTAAATTAAGCTGGGATGATGTCGCTTGGGTCAAAGCGCAATGGGGCGATAAACTCATCATCAAAGGCATCATGGATGTGGAAGATGCGCAAGCGGCAGTGGCTTGTGGCGCGGATGCCATCGTTGTGTCCAATCATGGTGGGCGGCAATTAGACGGTGCACCATCGAGCATACAAGTCTTGCCTGAAATTGTGGCGGCAGTGGGACAAGACATTGAAGTGTGGTTAGATGGTGGTATTCGTTCGGGTCAAGATGTTTTCAAGGCTTTGGCATTGGGCGCGCAAGGCGTGTTGATTGGGCGCGCTTACAATTATGGTTTGGGAGCATATGGCGAAGATGGTGTGCGGCGTGTGCTGGAAATCATAGCCAAAGAAATGGACACGACCATGGCTTTGTGCGGCAAAACCAAGGTGTCGCAAGTAGATGACAGTGTGTTGTATCGTTCAATAATCATCTGATCATCAAGCGTCCTGTAAATATTTACAGGACGCTTGATTGCATAGATGCACCATAAAAAAACCACTCTTTGCAGAGTGGGTAAAAGACACATCAGAAGAAGGATGTTTTTTTAAGAAGATGAAACTTCTTTGCCAGTATTTTGGCTGCTGACAGGTTGCGCTTGTTTGCGTGTGTATAAGAATGCAAAGAAAATCGCCAACCAAGCGGCTGCCATGATCCACCACATGAAGTTGCCAGTGATCAAAGCCTGACCAATCAAACCACCTTGAATGCAATAGAATGCAAATGGAATCAAGGTTTTGCGAATGACTTCGCCTTCACGATTCATCAAGCCAACCACAGCACCTGCTGCCACCACGTTGTGTACGCAAATCATGTTACCTGCTGCACCACCAATGGCTTGTAATGCCACCACGATAGACGATTGGTCTACGCTCAAACCGATTTGTTGTGCGGTTTGGAATTGGAAGTAAGCAAACATCATGTTCGATACGGTGTTAGAGCCTGCAATAAACGCACCCAAACCACCTACCCAAGGCGATACATTTGGCCAAGCAGAACCTGCCAATGCCGCAGCACCTTGTGCCAACACCATCGGCATATTAGGCAATGCGCCTGCAATGCTAGGATCAGCCGAGCCTGAGTTCACAAATACTTGTACCATCGGCACAGCAAGCAATAACGCAGGCGCTGCATCTAACATGGTGCGTGCAGAGTTTTTCACACCTGTCATGTATTGTTGGCCATTCATTTTGAACAAACCAATACACATCAAAGACACCAAAATCAACAAAAAGCCCGGAGAGTATAACAATTGTGCAGAAGCATTGATGTGGGTGCCGAACAAACCACTGACTTTCAAAGTCGTCAATTCGCCTGTCAAGAACGCTTTCAATGGCGGAATGTTACGGGTCAACAACAAGAATACCACCATGATGATGTAAGGTGAGAAGGCGCGAATGACTGAAAATTGTGATGGTTGGCCGTCGTCTTTGTCATCAATGGTACCGATCCATTTTTGTTCCCATTGTGAACGAGGTGGGAAATCAAAAACGGTTTTTGGTTGTAAGAAACCTTTTTTCGCAGCAGGAACCACGATTGCCAAACCAATCAAAGCACCCAATACAGATGGGAATTCAGGGCCTAAAATGTGTGCCACAATGGTGTAAGGAACCACAAATGCCAAGCCAGCAAAAATGGCGAATGGCCAAATTGCCAAGCCTTCACGGAACGAACGATTGGCACCGAAATAACGGGTCAAGAACGCGCACAAAATCACTGGAATCACAAAACCCACAGATGCATGCAAAATCGATACGTTTTCAGCGATTTGTTGCAAGTATTCCAATGGCGTTTGTGGTGCAATCAATGCAGCCACGTCTTCTTTATTGTCAATGCCTGAACGCACACCTACCAACACAGGCGTACCTACCGCACCAAAAGACACTGGCGTTGATTGAATGATCAAAACCGCCATCGCCGCTGCCATGGCAGGGAAGCCCAAAGCCAATAACAAAGGCGCACCTACGGCAGACGGTGTACCAAAGCCTGACGAGCCTTCAATCAAAGAACCAAACAACCAAGCCACAATGATCACTTGTACGCGGCGGTCGGGAGAAATGTCCATAAAGCCTTTGCGAATGGCTTTGATGGCACCACTTTCTTTCAAAGTATTGAGCAATAAAATCGCGCCAAATACGATGAACAATAAGGTTAAAGCTGTGACAATGCCGTTAACAGTGGCAGCGGCAACCACGGCCCCTGGGGCATTCCACACAAATAAAGCCAATAAGGCGGTGACAGCGAACGAGCTGCCCATGGACAAAGCCGCTGAGCGGTTCATCACCACCATCAATAAAAATACCACCGCAATGGGGGCGAGTGCTAATAGCGTGTATAGACTCATCTTGGGTTACTCCAAATGACTTACTAGTTTCTTTTCTCAGTTAAATTATCATTGGCTAAAGCGCTTTTTGCGCTGATTATTATTGGGTTTGACCAAATGACAATGCGTTTAAAATTGTGTTGATGTGCGGCCTCCTTGGATAATGAATGGTGTATTTTTCAATTAAAAGTATTGTGTTTTTCTTTGACCAATTGGTGCAAAGTCTTTTTAGCGGGTTTTAATGGCGTGTGGTTTTGTGTCCAGCCCTTTTGATGTTTTGGGGTTAAACCACGCAAACTGGTCGCCACTTTGCCAAAATATTGGTAAGTTTTATTGCCGCTGAAAATGCCTTCAAACGCTCGCCATGCCATTTTCTCGCTCAATGAATGGTTGGCACCTTGTCCGCGAATAGGATGTGGCACATTCTCGTTTGGATCGCGCTGTGCTTCGGTGCGCAAACGCACAAGCAATTCAGGAATGGGAATGCGTACAGGACACACTTCACCACAAGCGCCGCACAAACTAGAAGCGGTCGGCAAATCTTTGGTAGACTCCAAACCCAATAAATGCGGTGAAATGATTTTGCCAATAGGACCGGGATACGTGGTGCCGTAAGCTGCGCCGCCAATGCGTGAATACACAGGACAATGGTTCATGCATGCGCCACAACGGATGCATTGCAAAGTTTTGCGCAATTGCTCATCGGCATAGGCTTGGCTGCGACCATTGTCTAGCAATACCAAATGCATTTCTTGTGGACCATCCAATTCTTGCGAACGACGGGGGCCTGTAATCATGTTGAAGTAAGTGGTGATGTTCAGGCCGATGGCAGAGCGTGTGAGCAAACTGTACAAAGGCACCACATCGTCCAAACGAGCGACCACTTTTTCAATGCCAGTAATGGCAATGTGCACAGGCGGTACCGAAGTTGACAAACGCCCATTGCCTTCGTTTTCTACCAAACACAAAGTACCTGTTTCAGCCACCGCAAAGTTCACGCCTGATAAACCCACATCAGCATTGCGATAGACGCTGCGCAAGGCTTTGCGGCCAATTTGAATCATCTCATCGACATCATCAGTCAGTGGTGTGCCCAATTCGTCGTGAAACAGTTTGGAAATTTGTTGCTTGGTTTTGTGAATGGCAGGCATCACAATGTGCGTGGGCTTTTCATGTGCCATTTGCACAATGTATTCGCCCATGTCGCTTTCAATCGCCTCTTTGCCTTGCGCTTCCAAATAATGATTCAGCTCGATTTCTTCGCTGACCATCGATTTGCCTTTGACCATCAATGAAGCTTGATGCTGATTCATGATGCCATCAATGATTTGGCAAGCCTCCTTAGGCGTTTGCGCCCAATGGACTTTCACGCCCAAACGGGTCAAATTGCTTTCCAATTGCTCTAATAATTCAGGCAAACGAGACAAAGCATGTTGGCGGATGCTCTCACACAAAGTGCGTAATGCTTGCAATTCGTGCTCATCAGACAAAACCGCTTTGCGCTTGCTCATCAAGCCATCCATGGCTGTGCGCAAGCTTTGGCGTAGTGGTGCATCGGCTAAGGCGGTTTTGGCATTGGACTTGAATGTTTCAGGCATAAAATGGATGGTTTGTGTTTTCATGCCGCCCCCTCTACATCTTCCATTGAAATGTCATCAGGTAAAAGCGCCAACACCACCAAATCTCGAGGACCATGTGCCCCAAAAGCCAAAGTCAATTGAATATCAGAAGTCTTAGAAGGTCCTGAAATCAATACCACATTGGTCGGCATACCATCGGCCATATCCAAGCCATGCATGGCTGCGTAAAAGTCATCGTAAAGCGTGGTGGTATCAAACAAGGCAATGTGAATCGGTGGCACCAAACTCATGGTGCGAGGCTGTTCAGGCGTTGGCCACAATAACAAAGTACCTGTGTGGGCAATGCCTGCTTTGATATCGGTAAAACCTGCATCCACAGTATTGAAAAACTCGTCTTTCCATTGCTCTAATGTTTGTGAATAAGCACAAATTTCGGTTACAGGCCGCTTATTGTGTAAAATTTCAGCCGCTTGTTGACCATGTTCCGTTTGCAATGGCAATACGATTTTGGCAATGTTTTTTTCAGCCACCACTTGAGCAAAAGTGTCTTGCCAAGTGTCACGATGACACCAAACAATCTCGCCTTTGACTTTGCGCATGGTATTCGCCCAATGTTGCAAACGCAGCGCAGGCGTGTCCCATTTCGGGCTCATCTCAGTGTAATACTCAGCCGTTTGTGGCTGTGGCAAAGTTTCGGTGTGTACCGCTCGCAAACGGTTTAAAATTTGGTCACGCGCGCTCATCAAACCGATTCCTCACAAGTTTTGTGTCCTGTGCGTTCCAATAAGAACGTCGCCAAATGTTTGGGTTTGGGCATGGATGGGTCATCTTTGGCGATTTTGCCACCAATATTCATCATGCAACCTGCATCGGCGCTGATGATTTCAACCGCTTGTGTGTCTTTCAAAGCTTTGACTTTGTCGCTGACCATCGCGCCTGAAATATCAGGATGCTTCATCGAAAAAGTACCGCCAAAACCACAACATTCGCTTTCATGATCATGCACAACACGTTCAACGTGACTCAAAGCATCGACCAATTGCCAGCTAGACGTGTGCACATTCATTTCTCGGCGCGCACCGCAACTGGTGTGTACCGCGACTTTAATCGGCGTGCCTGTGTCTTGCGGCTGATAATTCAAAACGTCTACCAAAAAGCGTGACCACTCGTAAATGCGGCCTGAAACATCTAAAGCTTGTTGTTCATACACGGTATTTTTGAATAAATCAGGCCAATGATGCTTCATCATGCCGCCACAAGAACCTGATGGCACGACAATAGGCCAAGCTTCGGGAAACAAGTCCAATTGTTCTTTGGCAACAGCAAACGATTCTTTCGGGCGGCCTGAAGAGAACGCAGGCTGACCACAACAGCTTTGAGCTTGCGGATAGTGAACACGTATGCCTTGCTTTTCAAGCAAAGTCATGGCATCCATGCCAGCGTTTGGCATGAAAATGTCTATCACGCAGGTACCAAAAAAGTAAACATCGGTCACGCGGTGCGACTGATTGTTTTGGTGTTCCATTCTATGTTATCCTTGGTAAATTGGTCAGACCAATTTTTATATTTACAAATACTTTACAAAAAAAAGGTTGTTTTGGTCAAGATTTGAATCATAGCTATTATGTATTTTGAGAATGAATTCAATCGGATTTTTTAAATAAGTATTTGATATTTTTTATTTTTTATTTTTTTTGGATATGTGGCAATGAGTGTGATAAAACAGCAAAAATTGTTTGAACAAATCGCATTGGTATTAGAAGAGCGCATTGTCAGAGGCGTGTATGCTGCGCAAAGTAAGTTGCCGCCAGAACGCCAGCTGGCAGAAGATTTTGGCGTATCTCGCCCATCTATTCGCGATGCTTTGCGTGTTTTGACGACGCGCGGTTTGCTCGAAGCACGACAAGGCGATGGTTATTATGTGTCTGACCAATTGCAACAGGCTTTTATTGGTGGTTGGCAGAGTTTATTGCAAACACATGACTATTTAGAAAGCGATGTGTTGGATTTTCGCCGCTCTTTAGAGGGTACTTTGGCCGCTTTGGCAGCACAGCGCCGAACTGAGACCGATTTGGAAAGAATAGAGTATTGGCTAAGACAAATTGATGTCGCAGTGCAGAAAAAAGTGTTAAATTACAATCACAAGCGGATGTGAACTTTCATCAAGCCATCGCTGAGGCCTCACATAATGTATTATTCAGTCAATTGTCCGCCAGCTTGCTGCGTATTTTGCACCAACATACTCAAAAAAATCTGGCCAATATGTTCTCGATTGATGATGAAGCGAAAATCAGTTTGCGAGAACAACACCGAGCCATTGTTGCGGCAATTCGTGCTAAAGATGCAGTTTTGGCGCAACAATTGGCAGCCAAACACATTGATTATGTTGAGTCTTCATTAGCCCATTATCGCCAAGAACAACAACGTGAGCAGCAAGCCCAACAACTGGCGCACAAAGACATCTTATAGTGATTAATACCGTGTTCTTGTGAGCAAGAGCACGGTGAGACAAGGAATACAAAGCATGAATGCTTTTAATACATTGGGTTTGTCCAATGAAATCGTCCGAGCTTTGGACGAACAAGGTTATACCACGCCAACACCGATTCAGGCCGCTGCCATTCCCAAAGTTTTGGCAGGTCATGATATTTTGGCGGCTGCACAAACAGGTACGGGCAAAACGGCTGCTTTTATGTTGCCAAGCTTGGAGCGTTTGAAGCGTTTTGCCAATACCAGTGCTTCACCTGCCATGCATCCTGTGCGCATGTTGGTATTGACGCCAACGCGTGAGTTGGCCGACCAAATTGATGCCAATATCACTTCTTACATCAAATATTTGCCGTTGAAGCACACGGTGGTGTTTGGTGGCACCAATATGGATACGCAAGTGCAGGCTTTGCGCAGCGGACGTGAGATTGTGGTGGCAACCGTGGGTCGCTTGCTTGATCATGTCTCGCAAAAAACCATCCAATTGAACAAAGTGGACATTTTGGTATTGGATGAAGCCGACCGCATGTTGGATATGGGCTTCATTGATGACATCCGTAAAATCATTGCGATGTTGCCAAAAAACCGTCAAATTTTGTTGTTCTCCGCCACGTTTGCACCTGAAATCAAGCGTTTGGCCAATGATTTTATGCATTTGCCTGAAATCATTGAAGTAGCGGCACAAAACGCTACCAATAAAAATGTTGAACAACACATGATTGCGGTGGATGCTTCTCGCAAACGCCATTTGTTAGAGCGTTTGATTGTAGATTTGGACATGCCACAAGTGATTGTGTTTTGTAAAACCAAAATCAGTGTCGATCAAGTGACGCGTGATTTGTCGCGCAAAGGCATTGTTGCCAAAGCCATTCACGGTGACAAAGCGCAACAAACCCGTACCGAAACTTTGGCGGCTTTCAAAGAGGGTAAAGTGAAAGTTTTGGTTGCGACCGATGTGGCGGCGCGTGGTTTGGATATCAGTGAATTTCCGTTTGTAATCAATTACGAATTGCCAAGCAATCCAGAAGACTATGTACACCGTATTGGTCGTACAGGCCGCGCAGGTGCAGAAGGCATTGCATTGTCCTTGATGGATGAAACCGAACAAAGAATGTATGAGTCGATTTGCAAACTCATCAAACAAGATTTGCCTTTGGATAAAATAGAAAATTTTGAGCCACGTTGGATGCAAAAACACGAAGCTCAAAGTACACATACCACTTCAGGTCAGCTGGTTGTGGCGGCGAGCAGAGCACCCAAAGAAGCTGCTGTGACCAAAGACAAGCCTCGTGCTGCTCATCCTTCCAATACCCAAGCGCGTAAATCAGCGCTGGCTGCCGCGTCATCTGTGGAATCTAAAACCGATGTGGCATTGGATGATTTTCCTGACTCACCTTTGATTAAGGGTCGTCGTCGCCGTGGAGTGCGCAGTCAGCGTTTGTCTTGCGCTTTGTTACAGTCTAATTTTGGCGTCAAGCGTCGCTAGGAGTTGCTGCGTATGAGTGAAAATGAAACCCCTACCTTAAAAGCGTTTTCATTGTTGGAATGTTTGGCCGCATCAGACCATGCCATGAGTTTAACGGAATTGGCGCGAGTATTGGATATTCCGAAACCTTCGATACACCGTCATTTGGCGGCATTGGAAGCGGGTGGTTTGATTATTCGTGATGCAGGTGCCAAACATGCTTACACCATTGGTCCTCGTTTGACCCGTTTGAGCAGTACGGTATTGAATCATGGTGATGTACAACGCCAGCGTCATGCGATTTTGAAAAGCTTGGTGGCAGATATCGGACAAACTTGTAATTTGACCATGTTGGTCAAATCGCAAGTGTTGTATTTAGACCGCATGGAATCGCCTTCACCTTTGCGCTTGGATTTGCAACCGGGCACGACCGTACCTGCGCATTCTTGCGCCAGTGGTAAATTGTTCTTATCCAAAATGAGCCAAGACAAACGCCATGCACTGTTGCGTCAAACCAAACTAGAAGCCTTGACGCCAAACACGTTGACCGATTTGGATGAATTGGATACGGAGCTAGAGCGCATCAATGTGCGCAATGTCAGCATCGACAATGAAGAATTTGTGTTGGGTATTACTTGTGTGGCGGTGCCGATTTTTGATGACAAAAACAATTGTATTGCCGCCATTGCCATGCATGGTCAAGTGGCAACCACACCTTTGACGGTGTCTTTGTCGTTCATTCCACGTTTGCAAACTGCAGCACAAGAATTGTCTAAAACATTTGGTTTTTAGATAGGAATGTGGTTTGAAGCGGCCTGTCAAAATGATGAATCGCTAGAATACATTCATCATCAATAGCATCTAGCGTATCAAATGAATCAAGCGTCCTGTAACTTACAGGACGCTTGGTTTAAAGCTTAGATGGATTATGGATTAATGAGGTTGTTCGCCATCGGTTTCATCCAACACACCTTCGGTGTTGTCGGGATTGATACCCACTTCTTTGCGAATTTTCTGTTCGATTTCATTGGCAATCGCAGGATTTTCAATCAACCACAAGCGGACATTGTCTTTACCTTGACCGATTTTGCTGCCATTGTAGCTATACCAAGCACCTGATTTTTCGACAATCCCCAATTTCACGCCAATATCGATGATTTCGCCTTCTAAACTGACACCTTGACCATACAAAATATCAAATTCAGCTTGTTTGAATGGTGGTGCCACTTTGTTTTTCACCACTTTGACACGGGTTTCATTGCCCAAAATGTCATCGCCTTTTTTGATTTGACCAGTACGGCGAATGTCCAAACGCACCGATGCGTAGAATTTCAGCGCATTACCACCAGTCGTGGTTTCTGGGCTGCCGAACATCACACCAATTTTCATGCGAATTTGGTTGATGAAGACCACCAAAGTGTTGGTGCGCTTGATATTGCCAGTCAGTTTACGCAAGGCTTGGCTCATTAAACGCGCTTGTAAGCCGACATGACTGTCACCCATTTCGCCTTCAATCTCGGCTTTAGGAACCAATGCCGCAACCGAATCGACCACGACCATATCCACGCCGCCTGAGCGTACCAACATGTCGCAGATTTCCAAAGCTTGTTCGCCAGTATCAGGTTGCGATACCAACAAATCTTCTACTTTGACATCCAATTTACGTGCATACACAGGATCAAACGCATTTTCCGCATCAATAAAAGCACACACACCGCCTGCTTTTTGACATTGTGCAATGGCTTCCAAACACAGCGTGGTTTTACCTGAAGACTCAGGACCATAGATTTCGACGATGCGACCGCGAGGCAAACCGCCTACGCCCAATGCCAAATCCAAACCTAATGAGCCTGTCGAAATGACTTCTAAGTTTTCATCTTTGTGGCTGCCATCCATTTTCATGATAGCGCCTTTGCCAAAACTTTTTTCAATTTGCGCCAAGGCGGCGGCTAAGGCTTTACTTTTGTCTTCTGACATGGTGCAATCTTTCTGTAACTGTTAAGCCGATAAATTTTGTGGTGAGGCTTTTTGCTTGCGACGTTGAGCCAACTTCCATACGCCCACATAACCGATGATCATGGGTACGATGGCGATTGTGAATTTAAAGCCCCAAGTGGCATACCATGGACGGGTTAATAACAAAGTATCACCAATGCGTGATTGGTCGATGACGTCTTTCATTGCAAACCAGTCAAACCAAGGCCACCAACAAGCGACCAGTAAACCTACGAACACAGGCCAAATAAACGTGAGCAAGTTTTTTTGCCAAAACACAAATGTGACTATAGACCAAAGTAAGGTCAAACCCGTAATAGTCAAGGTGGTTTCGGTGCGCACGCCAAAATAATTTAAAATAAAATAAGTCAGAACCACCCATAAAGCCGCTAAGACGGCCATGATGATTTCTTCAGGTTTTTTCATGTGGTGGGTGTCCTTTGTGTTGCTTGATAATTAAAAAAATAAGTAGGTTGATATTGTCATGAAGCAAGTACAGCGTCAATTTTATCTAACTCATCTATGCCGATGTCCCAACGCCATACACCTTGTTCGCTCGCAGGCTGTAAACCACGCAAAAACAAATAACGTATGTGAATGGCGTCAAAATCAAAGTGGCGACTGCGCAAATAACGACCGACAGCAATGGCATAAATCAAAGCTTGCAAATAATAATGGTGGTCATTGATGGCAAGATTCAAAGCATTGGTATGGTAATCTTTGGGCAACATACCCAAATGATTAGACTTGTAATCGATGACATACACTTTGCCATCTAAGTTCACGCAAACCAAGTCGATAAAACCATTTAAAAAACCCATCACATCACGAAAATGCAAGCCTTGAGCGGCCTGTTTGATTGCCGATGGTAAATGCGATTCTAACAAACATTGTTGGATGTCGGCTGCGGTAAATTGATTGACATTCAACACAAAACCCATCTCCGCCAAACATTGCTCTGGAGGTAAATCAGCCAAACAAACATCTGCATCCAAATGTGCCAAACGAGTGGCATCAATCATAGCATAGAGCGCAGGCTGCCATGATTCATCAATGTGATAACGCTCTAAAATCGGTGCGTATACATCGCTTTGACTGATGGCCGATTGTTGGAAATCGGTGTGTTCTAATAAAGCATGTAAACATAAGCCTGCATCTGTACCGCGCTGGAAATGAAAAATATCAAATTCGTGCGCTTCAGGCAAGACTGTCTCTTCATCCAATACCACTTGATCGTCTTGTAATTCACCCACATCGATTTCAGGCACCAATTCATCCATGGCAAGATGGCTGATATGGCGGCTGATACCGCTGAAACTGGTGTATTCTTGAAAACGATAAAATGGCAATGCTGTTTGCAATGCGGTGTATTCGGTGCGCTGAATCTGTTGTTGTATCAAACCTGAGTATTCTGGTTGTTCAGGCCGCCACAATAAATTGACATGGTATTTTTGCGCCCATTGCAACCACAAGTCTTGATACCACACCCGTTTGTCTTTGCCTGCATTGGCCCATAAGGCGTGAGTTTGTTCCCATGAGTGGTCGGGCTCGCCGGCAATCAAATGGTGCAAGACATTGTTGGCGCTGCCATTGTCTTTGAGCAAACTGCAAGACAAAATCAATTTTTCTTCGGCACGTGTGAACGCCACATATAATAAACGCAAGGTTTCCGAGCGTTCGTCTTCAATCAAACTGACTTCATCGTCTTGACTCAAGCAATATTCGCTGACGATGCGCACTTGACCATTTTGATGGACGATATTGAATTCAGACGTTTTAAAGTCACGATGGTCCCATACAAATGGACAAAAAACGACAGGGTATTGCAAGCCTTTTGATGCGTGCATGGTGACAATTTTCACCAATTCTTCATCGCTCTCCAAACGCAAAGTATACGCTTCGCCATGGGTTTGTTGGCTGACTTGTTCGTTGAGCCATTGAATCAATGAAGCGGCACCAAAACGCTCGCTTTCTTCTTTGGCGAGCAATTCAAACAATTGTTGCACATTGGTCAAGCCGCGCTTGTCATTGCGTCTTAAAAAGTCTGCGCTGATACCTCGTTTTTTATCGAACATTTGCCAAGCGGCATACACACCACGCTGTTGCCAGACTTGTTGTGCTTGTAATGCATCTTCCATCCAACCAATCAATTCGTCTTGTGAGTCGGCATGGTTCAAACGCATTAAATCGCTGCTGCGGTAGTTGAGCAAATCGCTGGCCAAAACCGAACGCAACAAGCCTTGTTGTTGTGGTGCTTGCCACCATTGCAACAAACTCAATACAGGCTTGGCTTGTTCACAAGCAAAAATCGAGTCACGGCTCAAGATCACGCTGCTAATGCCTTCTTTGCGCAATTCTTTTTGTACCAATTCGCCTTCGCCATGAGTGCGAACCAATACTGCAATGTGTTTGGCTTGTAAGGGGCCGCCATCGTATTGCAGTTTGCCTTGGCTGCTCAACGCCAAATGCCGTGCAATGTCCAATGCGCAATACAAAGCCGCGCGTGGTTTGGCTTGTTCTTTGTTCAGATAAGTTTCATCGCCTTGCAACAAACATTGGATTTCCAACGGTGTGTCATTGGGTAACAAGCGGCTGTCAGCACGAGCGGCCTGTACGTCGATGTAATCGATATCGTCCAATAAAAAGGGTTTGTTTTTGTTCAAAAATAAGGCATTGATGCTGGCGACCAATTGTTGGTGGGTGCGGCGGTTGGTGTCCAACGTATACAAGCGGTTGGCTTCGTGTTTGGCTTGCAAATAAGCGTGGATGTCTGCACCACGAAAGCGGTAAATTGCTTGTTTGGGATCACCGACCAAAAACACAGGTTTGTGATGTTGGCGGAAAATGGTGTCAAAAATACCATATTGCAAAGGATCGGTGTCTTGAAACTCATCGATCAAAGCCACTTGCCACATGTGTTCACTCAAGTAAGAAGCCAAATGCAAACCGTATTTTTCATCTTGCAACGCTTTGGCCACGTCGGTGAGCAAATCATCAAAGCCCAATTGTTGTACTCGTTGTTTTTCTTGCTGCCAATTGGGTAGCAAATAGTGGTACAAATCCAAATGCAATTGGTCAAATAAAGCGTCTTGTTCGGTTTTAAGGCTCAGACACAAATCCAATAAACGGTGTAATGGTGCAAATTGATTGAGTTGTGTATCGCTTAAAACTTGGCCTTTTTTGGTTTTTTCTTGTAAATAAGCGGCCTGTAAATTGAGAATGTGTTTTTCTTTGCTGCTGATTTTGTGCCATTGTTGGCGGGGCAGCCATTGTGCCAAATCGTCAAACAAGGTCAGATAAGTCGGTAATTTGAACGTGGTGCCATTGAGCATTGGATGCATGTCGGTGAACGAGATTTTCCATTCTTCCAATTGGAGCAATATGGCTTGCGCCAATTCATCTAACTGGGCATGTAAGTCTTCTAAGGCATGGCTAGGTTGTGCCAATTGAAATTGGATGTGGTGTTCAGAGCGTCCAAACCAATTTTGAATGCGATTTAAAGCATCGTTCAAAGTGATGTTGTGCTCAAAACACAAGCGTGCACGTTGCTCGTCTTCAATCACATGTTTGCGCCAAAAATCGGCGGCAATGCGTTGTTTGGCGATGGCGGTATCGTCTGACAAACTGATTTGAAAGGGCACTTGGCACAAAAAGGCAAATTCACGCAAGACGCGTTGGCAAAAACCATGAATGGTGAAAATGCCCGCATGGTCAAATTGGTTTAAAGCGGCCTGTAAACGCAAACGCACACGTGAAGCAGCTTCTTGTTGCAAAGCCAGTTGCAACACCTCGTACAAAAATGGCTCAAACTCTGGCGCATCTTCTGCAGCGTTTTTTTGTGTATATATTTCTTCCAATAAGGCGCTGGCGTTGTCGTCGGGCAAGTCTTTTAATTCACGCAAGGCTTCATCTAAGCGGCTGCGCAAACGGGTTTTCAACTCGGCAGTGGCCGCATTGGTAAAAGTCACGACCAAGACTTTGTCGACAGCAATGCGTTCGAGTAACACCAAACGTAAAAACAACGCGGCAATACTCCAAGTTTTGCCTGTGCCTGCGGATGCTTCAATCAAATTGGTGGCGTTGATGGGAATGCTCAAAGCATTGAAGGTTTCAGCTTGCATGGGTTTCCTTATCGGCATCTTCAATGGCCACGATGTATTCGTACATGGGCACACACATTTGTTTGACCACTTCCATGAATAAATGGCTGTCTAAAGGCGAATCTTCGCTGTGGGCATAGACCAAATTGGTGCCTTCTTCTTGTTGCAATTGTCCACTTTTGAAATGATTGCCTGCAAATGCCACATAGGCTTTTTTGCGGGATTCTTCTTGGATGATGGCTTCATCGTCAGGTGTTTTTTTCGCTTGTTTGTACCACGCCTCGCCAGCGGCAAGCGAAGCACGAGCAAAAAATGGCAACGGTTTGTGTTTGCCCAAACGCAACAAAATCAGACTTTCGAGTAAATATTGTTTTGCCACATCGGAATTTACAGGCCGCCATTGCCAAGCATTTTCTGCCCAAGCGATGATGGTGGTTTTGGGAATGTGGCTGTGGTCGATGGCGCAGAAGGCCAAATGCTCTAGCCAAGCTGCCATTTTTTCAGGTGCAGTCGGGGTTTTATGAAACCAAAAAATCTGTCCACAATCGGTGCGATGGCTGAGGCTCAATTGCAATTGTACATGGCTGCCATCGTGAAAGCGGTGTTCTAAGACATGGTCTAAGTTGGGCAATGTTGGAGCATGGAACCATTCACTTGGCATAGACAAAACTTGTTTTTGAATGGTTTCAATGTGTAATTGACTGAGTTTGCCCATAGGCACTTGGTTGCGTTGCAAGATTTGCGCGGCCACATGCTCCAAAGATTGGCGTTGGCGACGGGCATCATAAAAAGCCTCATATAGCGGCATGCTGTCGTAGGCGTCTAGTTCAAACAATTCTTGCTCTGGCCAAGCATCTTGGGCGTAGGTGTCTTGCCATGACAATTGCTGCTTGAGCCAAACACGGGTGGGATTGCGCCAAAATGCCAACCATTCGTGCATGTGCAAATTCAAGTCTTCATGTTGAGTCGGTAAGGCTTGTAAATGGTTTTCATAAGCACCATCGATGAATGCTTCGATGTGTTTGGCGGGCGCATTCAAAGCTTGGGCAATGTCTTGGCGGTAGCTGTAAACCTTGGCTTGTGGCGCAAAATAATTGGGTGAGAATGCTTGTAACGGATGGGATGTGATCCACGGCGCTTGTTCGCCATCGCCTTCTATCAAATCTTGGCTGCTTGCGCCAACCATCAATGCAATGGTGTCTATGAATTCATAAACCACTGTTGAAGCCGCCAAGCGTTCGTCATTTTTAATGCTTTTGCCGATATAAGACAAATACAGTTGCGAACGGGCATTGAGCAAGGTTTCTAAGAACAAATAGCGGTCGTCATCGCGGCGAGAACGGTCACCCTTGCGCATGCGGTGGTGGAGGGCATCTTGGTAAATCAAATCAAACGAGGGGGCTTTGGTGTCACGCGGAAATTCGCCATCGTTCATACCGAGCAAACACAACATTTGAAACGGCAAACCACGCATCGGCACCATCGAGCAAATAGTGATGCCGCCACGCAAAAACCCTGCTTGGCTTTGTTGTTGTAAGAAGGCGCTGATATGGCGTTTGACAATGGCAAACGATAATTTGCCTTGGTATTGCGCCATGTCGGCGTATTGTTGCCACTCTTGCAAATTTTGTTGCCATTGTTGTAAAGAAAACGCATCACGTTCTAGCGGTAAAAACAATTCTTTGATAGCGTCCTGTAAACGCATGACCCAAGTGGCAATATCCGTGTCTTCTTGCCATTGTTGGTGGTAGCTTTGTAATAAGCTGACCAAGTGGTTCAATTGCGCCAAGATGGCCCAATGATTCGGCTCGCTGTCATAGGGTACCAACTCATGCCATGCAATGTGGCTGCTGCCTTGGGGCAACATCCAACCCATGCACACCCGTTCTAAAGCTTGGCTCCAAGTGAACGCATCGCCTTCACCACCAAATTGGCGGCGCATATTGTCATCCAAGCCCCAACGTATGTTCAATTCACGGATGGTGGTGTGCAGCAATGCGACGTCATCGGTATCCCAATCAAAACGTTGTTGCAAAGCGGGTGTATCCAGCAACGGTAACATGTCGGACAATTCAAAACGGCTGTCCATCAAATGTAAAAACTGTTCAATGGCTTGCATCAAAGGTTGTTGGCGGCTCAAACGTACATCGGAAACCGAATATGCCAAAGGTTTGCCATCGGGACAATTGGGACCAAACACCGCTTCTAAATAAGGCAAATAAGGATCAACTTGCGGAGTCAAAACAGCGATGTCGTGCAATTGCCATGTTGGGTTTTGTGCCAAATTCTGAATAATGTGGTCTTTGAGGATTTGCAATTCACGCAAAGCACTGTGTGCGCTGTTCATGACAATAGAACCATCGTATAAATCGGGATGGTTCAGGCCGCTGTGTGTGGGGTCGGTGGCGTGGTTTTGAGGACTGTGTAAATGCAACAAATCGTTTTGCAAACGAGCCAATAAAGTCGTATTGGCGTTCTCTTGGAATAAGTCTAAGCTAAATTCGTATTCAATATCGCTGGTTAAAGCACTGAAAAAATCCCGTCCTTGTTTCCCAAGCGATGCCAATAGCGGATGACCTTGGTGTTGTGCCGCCTCTTCAGTGCTCATGGATTCGTATTTGCGCAATAAAAAAGTGGGTTCAATTACATCGCCCCAATAGGCTTGACTGGGATTGGTCGCAAAAATGTGTACATCGGTGTATTGTGACAATTGGCGAAACAAGTCCAAATACATCGGCGCCATAGAAGTAATGCCAAATACCCAAATGCGTTCAGGCAGCTTGGCTGTGGGCAAAGCTTCTAAAAAACGCTCCCACACTTGCAAACGGTGTTCGCCTTGGTGGCTTTCTTGAGCGGTCAATTGCTGCCATAAATCGGCTTGCCACGCTTCATCAGCGCCCAAGCCGAGTAATTGATTGTGTTGCCAAGCCTCAGTCCAATCGAAACGATAGACCATGTATTGGTCAAAAATGTCGGCTAAGATAAATGCCAAATCAAAATACGCCTCATCTCGGCTGTCGATGTAATTGCTCAGATATTGGGCGGCAGGGCTGTTTTGTTGTTTGAATTGTGGATTTTCGAACAATTGCATCAAGCGCCAATGCAAAACTGTGGATGAAAACGGGCTCACTTTGGGCAATTGTCCCAAACTTTGTTGCATGGTTTTCCACATAAATCGTGCAGGCAAATTGAAATCTAAATTGGCAGCAATACCATTGTGCAATGCTAAAAAGCGGTTGACATAGCGTTTCATCCCTTGACTTTGAATGACTATGGTTTCAGGTGTGAACACACCATTTATCGGTAGGTTTTGTAGCAAAGAGGCAAACGATTGTGCCAAATTTTCAAGACGGTTAGATTGGTGCAAAATCAACATGTAAAAACTCACTACAAAACTGATAAGAAACCATTATGACGTTGTTGTCATTTGCCTGCAATGCGAGCGGCTCTAAAAATTATATGTCATTTTAAAGTCACAAACATTGACCATCCCACAGTGAAAATTTATAGTGCAACATAATTTGCCAAAAACACAGCTTGATGTAACAGAGTTGATTTAGCTTATGTGTTGATTAAAAAATTGAGACAGTGCTGCTACTTACAAAACCATTCGGAGAAGACAAGATGCAAATGATTTCAAAAACCTCATTCAGTTTGTGTACTATTGCCGCAGCCCTATTGTTAAGTGCATGTGGTGGTAAAGAGCCTGCCGCACCTGCCAATTCAGCTGGCGCAGCACCTGCAGCCGATACCAGCAATGTGGTTTATACTGTGGGTTCTGATGCCACTTATGCGCCATTTGAGTATCAAGATGACAAAGGTCAAGTGATTGGTTTTTCTCAAGAAGTGATTCAGGCAGTGGCCGATAAAGCAGGCATTAAAATCCAAATTGTGAACAAACCTTGGGAAGGTATTTTTGAAACTTTGAATACCGGTGACAGCGATATTGTGTCTTCAAGTGTGACCATCACCGAAGAACGCAAAGCGCAAATGGATTTCTCTGAGCCGTATTTTGAAGCCACACAAATGATTGCAATTAATGATAACAAAGGTGCAGACATCAAATCGTTTGCTGATTTGAAAAATGGCAAACATTTGGTATCGGTACAAACGGGTACGACAGGTGACATTGTGTCGCAAAAGTTGATGGGCGCTGACAGCAAGCAAATCAAGCGTTTTGAAAGCATGCCTTTGGCTTTGAAAGAATTGTTAGCAGGTGGCGTGGATGCATCTGTCGGTGACAATGGCGTGGTACAAAACTTTGTGACCAATAATCCGGGCGCTAAGTTGCGCACTTTGGTAGACCCAACATTTGAAAAAGAATATTACGGTTTTGCAGTGAAAAAAGGCCGAAGTGATGATTTGTTGAACAAAATCAACACTGGATTGGCAGGTATCAAGTCTGATGGTACTTATGATAAGATTTATGCGAAATGGTTTGCCACTGCAGCCGCGCCTGCTGCTTCCGCCACAAACTAAAATGAGATGAAAAGGGTGTCTTTGACACCCTTTTTTGTTGCGTAAAAGGTATTTTACAGGCCGCTTGTAATGGCAATATTTTGATTTGATTAAATGAAATCATTCACATATTGATTTGAAAACTTTTTCTTGTCTTTACCAAGCTATATTGGGTTTTAGATTGGCTATCAACAGTCGATTTGATTGTAAGAAGGTGAATTCAGGTCGCTTGTATAGTCAAGCGTTTGAGGTAAATAAAGTTTTTAAATGAGTAATTGATGTGCAGATAGATGCTGCGAGGCAGCAAATCAGGTACAATCTTCATTAACTGTTTACAGACATACAGAGCTTATGAACAAAGAAGAATTCGCGGACAATCATTTTATCCGCACCATTATTGAAGACGATTTGGCCAGCGGTAAACACCAACAAATTCAAACCCGTTTCCCACCCGAACCTAATGGCTATTTGCATATTGGTCACGCCAAAAGCATTTGCTTGAATTTTGGTTTGGCCACTGTGTACGACGGCTTGTGCAATTTGCGCTTTGACGACACCAATCCTGAAAAAGAATCAGATGAATACGTGCGCTCTATTAAAGAGGACGTGACATGGATGGGCTTTCAATGGCAAGGTGAGCCGCATTTTGCATCGGATTATTTTGAAGATTTATACCAATATGCCATCGGTTTGATTCAAGCTGGCAAGGCGTATGTGGACGAATTGAACGCCGAAGAAATGCGTCAATACCGTGGTACTTTGACCGAGCCAGGCAAAAACAGTCCATATCGTGATCGCACGCCAGAAGAAAACTTGGATTTGTTCCAACGCATGCGTGCGGGTGAGTTTCCTGATGGCAGCAAGACTTTGCGTTTGAAAATTGACATGGCAGCAGGCAATGTGAATTTGCGTGACCCTGTGATTTACCGCATTCGCCGCGTGCACCACCACCGCACAGGTGACAAATGGTGCATCTACCCGATGTATGATTACACCCATGCGATTTCGGATGCGATTGAAAACATCACCCATTCATTGTGTACTTTGGAATTTGAAAGCCATCGTCCATTATACGATTGGGTTTTGGACAATATCCCGATTCAAACGCACCCACGTCAATACGAATTTTCACGTTTGGAATTGTTGTATTCGATTACCTCAAAACGCAAATTGAACCAATTGGTCGTTGAAAACCATGTTTCAGGCTGGGACGATCCACGCATGCCAACGATTGCAGGCATGCGCCGTCGTGGTTATACGCCTGCTGGTTTGCGTTTGTTCTCTAAACGCGTTGGCATTTCCAAAAGTGAAAATGTGGTGGACATGAGCGTGTTAGAAGGCGCGGTGCGTGAAGAATTGGAAAACTCTTCACCGCGTTTGATGGCGATTTTGAGCCCATTGAAAATTGAATTGACCAATTTTGATGAATTCTTAACCCAAAGCCGCAGCGCACCATTTCATCCGCATCATGAAGAAATGGGCGAGCGCAATGTTCCGATTGCACGCCATATTTACATTGAGCAAGATGATTTTGCTTTGGAGCCGCCGCCAAAATGGCAACGTTTGACTGTGGGCGGTGAAGTGCGTTTGCGTTACAGCTATGTGATCAAATGCGAAGATGTGGTGACCGATGAAATGGGCAATGTCATTGAGCTCAAATGCTCGATTGATCATGACACTTTGGGCAAAAAACCAGAAGGCCGTAAGGTCAAAGGTGTGATTCATTGGTTGTCAGCCGAACATGCGGTACACGCGACTGTGCGTTTGTACGAGCGTTTGTTCACGCAAGAGCGTCCAGATGCGGTGCGTGATGAAAACGGTGAATACAAAAACTTCACCGAATTCTTAAACCCACATTCTGTGACCGAAGTCAGCGCTTTGATTGAACCTGTGGCCAATACTTTGGCGCCAGAATCGCGTTATCAGTTTGAGCGTTTGGGTTATTTCGTGACCGATCGTTATGACCATACGCCTGAAAAACCTGTGTTCAACCGCACTGTTGGTTTGAAAGAATCATTCTGATCGTGTTTGAAAATCAACAAAGCGTCCTGTAAAGGTTTACAGGACGCTTTTTTTGATTTACAGGACGCTTATTTAATCACCAAGCAGCTTGCAGAGCCATAAGCATATATTTTGCCGTTTTCATCGACAATGCGCCCTTCGGCGGTCAAAAGCGTGCGCCCGATGCTGATGACTTTGCCTTCGCCACGGTAAGTGTGGTGTGGTTTCATTGCCCGCAACATTTTCAAATTCAAATCAGTAGTGCCAAAGTTAATGCCAGCATCCAACATGCTGTGTATGGCAGCACCTGTGATGGTGTCCATTACGGTTGCATACAAACCGCCGTGTACGCCGCCCAAAGTATTCAAATGGCGCTCATCAGGCGTGACTTCATATACCACTGTGCCTTGTGCCACTTTGACCAAGCGCATGGCGGTGGTGGCTGCCATATTGGAGTGGGGCAATTCGCCGTTTTTGATTTTGGTTAAAAATTCCAAGCCGCTGTAGTCGACTGCTGAATTCATGTGAGACCTTTCTGTTTGATGTGTCAATTGTAAAATGGAATGCGGTGATGTACAAATGATGGGGATGCGGGTAACAAGAGATGATTGGATATTCACAATATGAAAAAGCGTCCTGTGATGTTACAGGACGCTTTTTTAATGCAATCGAATCACATTCAGACATTCAACAATAAGAAACGGCGTTCCCATGGTGAAATCACTTCGAAAAATTCTTCAAACTCGGTTTCTTTAATGGCCGCATAACAACGCACAAAATGTGGACCTAATAATTGTGCCAAAGGTTCACACGCCAACAATTCTGCCACTGCATCATCCAAGTGATGTGGCAGGTTGGCCGCTTTGTCGTAAGCACTGCCGACCAAAGCGTCGGATGGTTTGAGTTTTTGCTGCATGCCAAGGAGCCCTGCACCCAAACTGGCAGCAAAAGCCAAATACGGATTCACATCCACGCCGGGCAAACGGTTTTCAATGCGGCGACCTGCAGCGTTCGATTCTGGTACACGCAAACCACAAGTGCGGTTGTCAAAACCCCACTCCAAATTGATTGGTGCCGAGCTGAAGCGGCTCAAACGGCGATAAGAATTCACATAAGGTGCCAAAAATGCCATTGCAGCAGGCAAATAAGTTTGCATGCCCGCTATGTGATTGAAAAATACTTCGGTGGATTCGCCCGTATCGGGGTCGGCAAAAATGTTCACGCCTGTTTCAATATTCACGATGCTTTGATGTAAATGCATGGCTGAGCCCGGCTGTCCTTGCATCGGTTTGGCCATGAATGTGGCATACATATTGTTTTGCAATGCCACTTCGCGAATGGTGCGCTTGAATAAAAACACTTGGTCAGCCAAATCCAGCGGATCACCATGATCCAAGTTGATTTCCATTTGAGCAGGACCCATTTCATGAATCAATGTGTCCAAAGCAATGTTTTGTATCTCACACCAATCGTACATCACATCAAAAATATCGCCATATTCATTCATGGCATCAATACTGAAACTTTGGCGGCCTGCTTCGGTACGGCGAGTACGACCCACAGGCGGCGCCAATGGCAAATCTTCGTCAGGCTGAATTTGCACCAAATAAAACTCCATCTCAGGCGCAATAATCGGCTTTAAGCCCAAATCAGCATAAGCTTTTAAAACCCGTTTTAAAACATTGCGTGGCGCAATTTCAATTGGCTCACCTTTGAAATTGTAAGCATCATGAATGATGGCAGCAGTGGGATCTTTGGCCCATGGTACCAAGCACAACGAAGATGGGTCTGGAATCAAACGCATGTCGTTATCGGCAACATCGGTAAAATCCTCTTCGGGAAAGTCACCTGTTACTGTTTGGGTGAACACAGCTTCGGCCATGCGGATGCCTTCTGCTGGATTGTATTTGTGGCGTGGAATGATTTTGCCGCGAGCGGTACCGCTCATGTCAGGTACCAAACACTCGATTTCAGTAATATTGTGAGCATCTAACCATTGATTAATGTGTTCGGCTTGGTTCATGCAAGACCTCTTTTTGAAAATGATATGGGATATTGTATTAAGACCGATGCTACGCATCTATCTTAAAGTGCAAACCATCATAGCGATATATTTTCATCTTTGACAAGGTGGCTTTATGGAATGAGTTGTATCATTTTGTTCATGTCGGGAAGATGTATTGTATATTTTAGAGAGTCAATGCCTGTAATAACATGACAAGACAAATAGTATATGACACCAAAGAACGTTTTCATGGATTACAGGACGCTTTGATATGGGATATGGTGAGTTTGATTGTAGATTTGGTTTGGCCGTGCTTTTTCAGTTAAGTGTGTGATGAAGTGAGTATTGAGTGAACTTTGATACTTTTTAGAATGATTTTGGAATCTATTTGAAAATAATTTTATTTAAATTCAATAGCATTTTGTTTTTATAGCCATATTTTTACAATTAGGTGTTGACGGGTTTTCGGTGTTTCTGTAATATTCGGTTTCTTCGCTGCTGAGACAGAAACGAAACAGACCAAACGGTCAGCTTCACAAGTTTCACAGCACAGCTCTTTAAAAAACAGATTACCGATAAGTGTGAGTGCGAAGAGCCTCACACTGCTAAAGAAGTAAAGACAAGATATGATTTTTAATCATTTCTCGCTCTTTTTCTTTGAGAAGCAGACCAGAAATTAAATAGTAAGCTTAGAGATTAAACATAAGAGTTTGATCCTGGCTCAGATTGAACGCTGGCGGCATGCTTTACACATGCAAGTCGAACGGTAGCAGGAGAAAGCTTGCTTTCTTGCTGACGAGTGGCGAACGGGTGAGTAATGCGTCGGAACGTACCAAGTAATGGGGGATAACTACTCGAAAGAGTGGCTAATACCGCATACGCCCTACGGGGGAAAGCAGGGGATCTTCGGACCTTGCGTTATTTGAGCGGCCGACGTCTGATTAGCTAGTTGGTGGGGTAAAAGCCTACCAAGGCGACGATCAGTAGCGGGTCTGAGAGGATGATCCGCCACACTGGGACTGAGACACGGCCCAGACTCCTACGGGAGGCAGCAGTGGGGAATTTTGGACAATGGGCGCAAGCCTGATCCAGCAATGCCGCGTGTATGAAGAAGGCCTTCGGGTTGTAAAGTACTTTTGTTAGGGAAGAAAAGCTTTTGGCTAATATCCAAGAGTGATGACGGTACCTAAAGAATAAGCACCGGCTAACTACGTGCCAGCAGCCGCGGTAATACGTAGGGTGCAAGCGTTAATCGGAATTACTGGGCGTAAAGCGAGCGCAGGCGGTTATTTAAGTCAGGTGTGAAAGCCCCGAGCTCAACTTGGGACGTGCATTTGAAACTGGATAACTAGAGTGTGTCAGAGGGGGGTAGAATTCCACGTGTAGCAGTGAAATGCGTAGAGATGTGGAGGAATACCGATGGCGAAGGCAGCCCCCTGGGATAACACTGACGCTCATGCTCGAAAGCGTGGGTAGCAAACAGGATTAGATACCCTGGTAGTCCACGCCCTAAACGATGACAATTAGCTGTTGGGAGATTAAAAGCTCTTGGTAGCGTAGCTAACGCGTGAAATTGTCCGCCTGGGGAGTACGGTCGCAAGATTAAAACTCAAAGGAATTGACGGGGACCCGCACAAGCGGTGGATGATGTGGATTAATTCGATGCAACGCGAAGAACCTTACCTGGTCTTGACATGTACGGAATCCTCCAGAGACGGAGGAGTGCCTTCGGGAGCCGTAACACAGGTGCTGCATGGCTGTCGTCAGCTCGTGTCGTGAGATGTTGGGTTAAGTCCCGCAACGAGCGCAACCCTTGTCATTAGTTGCTACCATTCAGTTGAGCACTCTAATGAGACTGCCGGTGACAAACCGGAGGAAGGTGGGGATGACGTCAAGTCCTCATGGCCCTTATGACCAGGGCTTCACACGTCATACAATGGTCGGTACAGAGGGTAGCCAAGCCGCGAGGTGGAGCCAATCTCATAAAGCCGATCGTAGTCCGGATCGCACTCTGCAACTCGAGTGCGTGAAGTCGGAATCGCTAGTAATCGCAGGTCAGCATACTGCGGTGAATACGTTCCCGGGTCTTGTACACACCGCCCGTCACACCATGGGAGTGGGGGATACCAGAAGTAGGTAGGATAACCGTAAGGAGTCCGCTTACCACGGTATGCTTCATGACTGGGGTGAAGTCGTAACAAGGTAGCCGTAGGGGAACCTGCGGCTGGATCACCTCCTTTCTAGAGATAGAAGAGGCTTAACGCATTCACACTTATCGGTAAACTGTAAATAAAGATGCAAGTAGCAACGACCTGGGTTTGTAGCTCAGCTGGTTAGAGCACACGCTTGATAAGCGTGGGGTCGGAGGTTCAAGTCCTCCCAGACCCACCATCAAACTTGGTAACAAGTAAGGTTGTGGAACATTGGGGGCATAGCTCAGTTGGTAGAGCACCTGCTTTGCAAGCAGGGGGTCATCGGTTCGATCCCGTTTGCCTCCACCAATGAACTAAAATACTTTGCAAATCAAAGACGATTGACAGCTGACGCTGTTTTTTATTTCACTCTTAATAAAGAGATGATATACTCTCAGTCTTCTTTGATTTGCGAAGCGTGTTAGCGGACAAGCAGTACAAAGCGAAACACACAAAAGCGACGCATCGATCTTTAAAAAATTAGAAAGCCGAAATCAACAAACAAAAGACAATGTTGTTGTTTAGACAGCCTTTACAGGCCGCTTAAATAACACAGTAAATTTGGGTGATGATTGTATCTGCAATCAACGAATTCAAAAGGCGTTGATTGTAACAACCAAGTAGTAAGCTTTAACATGAAGAGAATCAAGCAGAAGGAAGACACGTCAACTGTCTAATTCTGCAAAGTCAGAGGTTCTTGAAATGATAGAGTCAAGTGAATAAGTGCATCAGGTGGATGCCTTGGCGATGATAGGCGACGAAGGACGTGTAAGCCTGCGAAAAGCGTGGGGGAGCTGGCAATAAAGCTTTGATCCCGCGATGTCCGAATGGGGAAACCCACCTAATTTATTAGGTACCTTTGACTGAATACATAGGTCACTGGAGCAAACCCGGAGAACTGAACCATCTAAGTACCCGGAGGAAAAGAAATCAACCGAGATTCCGCAAGTAGTGGCGAGCGAACGCGGAAAAGCCTGTTAGTGATAGTAGTCGAGATAGAAGAACATTCTGGAAAGTATGACCATAGTGCGTGATAGTCGCGTATTCGAAATCTCAACTGCGGTACTAAGCTAACGACAAGTAGGGCGGGACACGAGAAATCCTGTCTGAATATGGGGGGACCATCCTCCAAGGCTAAATACTCATCATCGACCGATAGTGAACCAGTACCGTGAGGGAAAGGCGAAAAGAACCCCGGAAGGGGAGTGAAATAGAACCTGAAACCTGATGCATACAAACAGTGGGAGCGGACTTGTTCCGTGACTGCGTACCTTTTGTATAATGGGTCAACGACTTACGTTCAGTAGCAAGGTTAACCGAATAGGGGAGCCGTAGAGAAATCGAGTCTTAATAGGGCGATTAGTTGCTGGGCGTAGACCCGAAACCAAGTGATCTATCCATGGCCAGGATGAAGTTGCCGTAACAGGTAATGGAGGTCCGAACCCACTAATGTTGCAAAATTAGGGGATGAGCTGTGGATAGGGGTGAAAGGCTAAACAAACTTGGAGATAGCTGGTTCTCCCCGAAAACTATTTAGGTAGTGCCTCGAGGTACACTCATGGGGGTAAAGCACTGTTATGGCTAGGGGGTTATTGCAACTTACCAACCCATGGCAAACTAAGAATACCATGAAGTGATTCCTCGGGAGACAGACATCGGGTGCTAACGTCCGGTGTCAAGAGGGAAACAACCCAGACCGCCAGCTAAGGTCCCAAATGATAGATTAAGTGGTAAACGAAGTGAGAAGGCCCAGACAGCTAGGATGTTGGCTTAGAAGCAGCCACCATTTAAAGAAAGCGTAATAGCTCACTAGTCGAGTCGTCTTGCGCGGAAGATGTAACGGGGCTCAAATCTATAACCGAAGCTGCGGATGTGCACTTAGTGCATGTGGTAGGGGAGCGTTCTGTAGGCCTGCGAAGGTGGATTGTGAAGTCTGCTGGAGGTATCAGAAGTGCGAATGTTGACATGAGTAGCGATAAAGGGGGTGAAAAGCCCCCTCGCCGAAAACCCAAGGTTTCCTACGCAACGTTCATCGGCGTAGGGTGAGTCGGCCCCTAAGGCGAGGCAGAGATGCGTAGTCGATGGGAAACAGGTTAATATTCCTGTACTTGATTTAAGTGCGATGTGGGGACGGAGAAGGTTAGGTCAGCAAACTGTTGGAATAGTTTGTTCAAGCCAGTAGGTGGAATTCTTAGGCAAATCCGGGAATTCATTCAACACCGAGAAGTGATAACGAGGTTCTACGGAACCGAAGTGACCGATACCACGCTTCCAGGAAAAGCCACTAAGCTTCAGCTTAAATCGAACCGTACCGCAAACCGACACAGGTGGGTGGGATGAAAATTCTAAGGCGCTTGAGAGAACTCGGGAGAAGGAACTCGGCAAATTGATACCGTAACTTCGGGAGAAGGTATGCCTGGTATTGTGAAGGATTTACTCCGTAAGCAACGCCAGGCCGCAGAGAATCGGTGGCTGCGACTGTTTATTAAAAACACAGCACTCTGCTAACACGAAAGTGGACGTATAGGGTGTGACGCCTGCCCGGTGCTGGAAGGTTAATTGAAGATGTGCAAGCATCGGATCGAAGCCCCAGTAAACGGCGGCCGTAACTATAACGGTCCTAAGGTAGCGAAATTCCTTGTCGGGTAAGTTCCGACCCGCACGAATGGCGTAACGATGGCCACACTGTCTCCTCCCGAGACTCAGCGAAGTTGAAATGGTTGTGAAGATGCAATCTACCCGCTGCTAGACGGAAAGACCCCGTGAACCTTTACTGTAGCTTTGCATTGGACTTTGAAGTCACTTGTGTAGGATAGGTGGGAGGCTTTGAAGCACAGACGCTAGTCTGTGTGGAGCCGTCCTTGAAATACCACCCTGGTGACTTTGAGGTTCTAACCCAGGTCCGTTATCCGGATCGGGGACCGTGCATGGTAGGCAGTTTGACTGGGGCGGTCTCCTCCCAAAGAGTAACGGAGGAGTTCGAAGGTTACCTAGGTCCGGTCGGAAATCGGACTGATAGTGCAATGGCAAAAGGTAGCTTAACTGCGAGACCAACAAGTCGAGCAGGTGCGAAAGCAGGACATAGTGATCCGGTGGTTCTGTATGGAAGGGCCATCGCTCAACGGATAAAAGGTACTCCGGGGATAACAGGCTGATTCCGCCCAAGAGTTCATATCGACGGCGGAGTTTGGCACCTCGATGTCGGCTCATCACATCCTGGGGCTGTAGTCGGTCCCAAGGGTATGGCTGTTCGCCATTTAAAGTGGTACGTGAGCTGGGTTTAAAACGTCGTGAGACAGTTTGGTCCCTATCTGCAGTGGGCGTTGGAAATTTGACGGGGGCTGCTCCTAGTACGAGAGGACCGGAGTGGACGAACCTCTGGTGTACCGGTTGTCACGCCAGTGGCATAGCCGGGTAGCTAAGTTCGGAAGAGATAAACGCTGAAAGCATCTAAGCGTGAAACTCGCCTGAAGATGAGATTTCCCTTGTGGTTTAACCACACTAAAGAGTCGTTCGAGACCAGGACGTTGATAGGTGGGGTGTGGAAGAGCGGTAACGCTTGAAGCTAACCCATACTAATTGCTCGTGAGGCTTGACTCTATCATTTGAAGAACTTCAATGATAATGCTTACTACATAAAGCATACAATTATTACCCAGTTGATTAAGATTGAAATAGACAGTATAATACAGCCCTATTTCAAAGCTCTGTAATACAGACGGCTTTCTGATTTTAAAGTTTATGTTTGACGACCATAGCGAGTTGGTCCCACGCCTTCCCATCCCGAACAGGACCGTGAAACGACTTAGCGCCGATGATAGTGTGGATTACCCATGTGAAAGTAGGTCATCGTCAAACGCCCCATTCTAAAGCCCTGATGCAAACGCATCAGGGCTTTATTCTATTTATTTTTTCAAATATTCATAATAAATAAAATATATATTGAAGATATTGAAGAGTTTTTTTAAATAACTGATTGTGCACCATGAAGAAAATATTACCTATAGGCTTTACTTTATTCGCACTGTTTTTTGGTGCGGGTAATTTAATTTTCCCTTTAAAATTGGGTTATGAAAGTGGTCCATATTTTTGGCCTGCATTGATTGGTTTTTTAATTACAGGGGTAGGTCTGCCTTTATTAGGTTTGATTGCAGGCTCTTTATCAGGTAAAAGTATTGCTGAAACCCTATCTGAACGTGTTCATCCGTGGTTTTCTGTGGTGTTTATGGTTGCCATTTATTTGACCATCGGCCCATTGTTTGCCATTCCTCGTACAGCCACTACTTCGTATGAAATTGGTTTGGTTCCAAGCTTTGGTTCATCACCATTGGGTTTGTTTTTGTTTGCCTTAGGTTTTTTTGCAGTGGTTTTGGCATTGAGTTTGAATCGCTCGAAAATGGTCGATATTATTGGCAAATGGTTGACACCTGCTTTATTAATCACCATTGCAATATTGTGTGCCACTGCATATTTCCAGTTTGATCAGGCAGTGTCTGATTCTACGCCTATATTTGTTGAACAATCACCTTGGGGAGTAGGCTTTTTAGAGGGTTACTTGACCTTAGATGCAATTGCAGCGATTGCATTTGCCATGATTGCTTTGTCTGCAGTGAAGGCTGTGGGTATTCATGATAAAAAAGATGTAGTACGTTATTGTTCATTGGCTGCCATCATTGCAGGTGTTGCTTTGGCTGCGGTGTATTTGGCTTTGGGTTGGGCTGGCAATCATTACCCAATTGATGCGGCAACCATGTCCCAAATTGAAGCTGATGGTACGCATTTAGGTGTATATTTATTGGTGAATATTGCCTCAGCGACATTTGGTGTTTTTGGTCCTATTTTGGTTGCCGTTATCGTATTGTTGGCTTGTTTGACAACGGCAATTGGCTTAGTCATTGCTGTTGCTGATTACTTCCATACTCAGTTTCCTGCGGTCTCTTATAAAGCTTATGTGTGGATTTTTACCATCATCAGTTTTGTGTTGGCGAACCAAGGTTTGGCACAAGTCATCAGTTTGTCCATTCCCGTATTGTTGATTTTATATCCAATCGGTATGACAGTGATTGTATTGTTATTGTTGCATCCAGTATTGAATTCTAGTCGCTGTGTGTATCAAGTCACGGTTGCTACAGCGGTAGTGGTGAGTTTGGTGAGTCAATTTGCACCAAATGTGGTGGCATCTTGGCCTATGGCTTCTGCTTCACTGGCTTGGTTATTGCCTGTGGTGGTGGTCTTTGTATTAGCGCAATCATTGAGTAAACTGATGAAGAAGTAAGCATTTGGCTTGATTGTGAACTTTTAAAGCGTTCTGGTTTCTTACAGGACGCTTTTTTATTGTTAAAGGCGCGACTGATGACCATAAACAGGAGTACAAAAATGAACAAATGGGCTAAAGCTTATATTTTAGGTTTAAGTTGTATGTTAGCGCTGGGTGCTTGTAGCAATGTACAAACCAAGGCGATTGAAACCAATGTGACTCAAGCAGATTTGAATCCTTATGAGCGTTGGGTACTGAAAACAGGGACTTGGGTGACTCGCAGTTTGACCAATGTGGACGGCCGTATGTACAGTGGCAAAGAAGAGGCTGTTGCTCGTTTGGCAGGTGTGACTCGTTTTTATAATAATGGTACGTTTCGTATGGTGACGATGGATACGTCTTTGACGTATGAAGGCAATTGGTCGATTTCCGATGATGGTAAGATTTTGACCTTAGTCGGACTGGGCACAGAAGGTCGTCCAGGTTTTCGCATTCAGTCTGAATTGTTAACACTCAATGATGTCGAGTTCAGTTATCGTACTTATCCTGATGCTAATAAACCTCGGCAATATGTGGATGTAAAAATGGCGCCTGCAAGTATTGCAGAGACCCGTATTTTGACCAGACAATCTTCGGTTAATCCGAACAGTTTTTCATCTAGCGCTAATTAAATACCTATGTAAAAGCGTCCTGTAAGAAGTTTACAGGACGCTTTGTAATGCGCCTATTCTTGACCTAATAATTGCTCACGGGTCAATAAGAAGACAAAACCATCGCCGCCACTGGTTTCCATCCACATGAATGGCAATTCAGGGTAAGCGGCTTCTAAGACTTCGCGATTGTGTCCCATTTCTACCAATAATACCCCATGAGGATTCAGGTATTTAGCGGCCTGTAATAATATTTGGCGTGTGGCATCCAAGCCGTCTTCGCCAGAGCCCAAAGCCATTTCTGGCTCATGTAAATATTCTTCAGGCAAAGCTTCAACGCTTTCAGCATCCACATAAGGTGGATTTGAAATAATCAAATCATATGTTTTGTCGATGCCTTCAAATAAATCAGTGTGTATCAATTGCACGCGATCTTCTAAGCCATAACGTTCGATATTAATTGCCGCCACTTCTAAGGCATCTAAGCTTAAATCGACCGCATCGACTTGTGCAGCAGGGTAGTGATGTGCCATTTGAATGGCCAAACAGCCACTGCCAGTACACAAGTCCAAAGCATTGTGTACCAATTCAGGGAATTCAATCCAATGTGCTAACGGCTCACCTAATAATTCATATATGAATGAACGAGGTATCAGAACACGTTCGTCGACATAAAAATCAAACTCGCCTTGGAATGCTTCATTGGTCAAATAAGCCAAAGGCTTGCGTGTATCGATGCGTTCTTGCGCCAAATCTAAAATGGCTTGCTTTTCTTCAGGTAACAATTTGGCATCATAGAAGGTGTCCAAAGTATCCATCGGCAAATTCAAACTGTGTAAAACCAAGTAAGCTGCCTCATCAAAAGCATTGTCATTGCCATGGCCATAGAATAAATCAGCAGCATTGAAGCGGCTGATTAAAAAACGAAACACATCTCGTACTGTGTGTAAGTGCTCAGCAGCAGAAGAGTACATATTCATCAACTTGGTTAATTTTTAGAAGTTCGTATTATAGCTGATGACAAGCTGAGACTCTATCTGAGATTGTTATCATCTTATTTAAATAAATGCAATACCTTTTAGGTTCCATAATTATGGTAATTTTTGTGTTATCTCAATGTTAATGACATGAAAATTAGGTATACTAAGGGCATAAAATTTGAATATCATCACAATCTATCATGTTGCCAAAGCAATGGGTTTTGTGAAAATAAGGGAAAAAAGCGCTCTAAGCAATTAGAGCGCTTTTTATTTATTAAAATTTGATTTTGATGCTTTTCAGAGCGCGTGTCATGCGTAAATGCTAACGCTGATGGCTTAGGCTCTATTATAATCTGAATGTCTTTTTTGATTTGAAAAGTGGTATCCATGCCAATTCCGACATTGACAGATTTGGGTGTTACCGACAAATGGCAGCAAAAGCTGGCCAAATTGCACATCCATAATGCATGGGATGCCATCTTGCACCTACCTTTGCGTTATGAAGATGAAACCAAAATTACAGCGATTGCTCACGCTAAAATCGGTGAGTCGGTGCAAGTAGAAGGGATTGTTTTACAGCAAGAAGTTCAATTTCGTCCTCGTAAGCAATTGTTGGTACACATTCAGGACGGTATGGGGGCGACTTTGTTTTTGCGCTTTCTTAACTTCTATCCCAGTCAGCAGCAGCAAATGGCCAAAGGACAACGCATTCGTGCATTGGGTGAAATCAAACACGGATTTTATGGCGATGAAATGATTCATCCTAAAATTCGTGCGGCAGAGGGGGCTGTTTTATCCGATACTTTAACGCCTGTTTATCCAACAGTCAGTGGCTTGACACAGCCGACTTTGCGTCGCTTTATACAAACGGCTTTGGAAAAAGTAGACTTGTCTGACACCTTACCTAAAGCCTTATTGCATCGTTTGAATTTACCTGATGTGGCTGCCAGTTTGCGTTTATTACATCAACCTCCATCCAGCATGAACAGTGCACAATTGCACAATGGTCATTTGCCTGCATGGCAACGTTTAAAATTTGACGAATTATTAGCACAACAATTGTCGATGAAGCTGGCTTATCAGCAGCGTTGCCAAGGTTCTGCCACACCTTTAATTGGTAATGGGCGTTATACACCCATTTTGTTAGAGGCATTGCCGTTTGCGTTGACTGCGGCACAGCAACGTGTGGTGCAAGAAATTGGGCAAGATTTGCAGCAAACCTATCCTATGCTCCGTTTGTTGCAGGGCGATGTGGGTAGCGGTAAAACGGTTGTGGCGGCATTAGCCGCGTTACATGCATTGGAAGCTGGGGCACAGGTCGCGATTATGGCTCCGACTGAAATTTTGGCGGAGCAACATTTTCAAAAATTCAAGCAATGGCTAGAGCCTATGGGTATTGAAGTGGGTTGGTTGGCGGGCAGTACGCGTAAAAAGGCCAAAGACCAAATCAAAACAAGTTTGGTTGATGGTTGTTTGCGCGTGGTGGTGGGAACGCATGCTTTGTTTCAGGACGATGTGGTTTTTGCGCAATTGGGTTTGGTGATTGTCGATGAGCAACACCGTTTTGGTGTAGGGCAGCGTTTGGCCTTGAAAAGCAAAGGTCAAGATGTGCATCAATTAATGATGTCTGCCACACCGATACCAAGAACTTTAGCCATGAGTTTTTTTGCAGATTTGGATGTGTCTATTATTGATGAATTGCCACCGAACCGAACACCCATCAAAACCAAATTGATTAATTCAGGGCGGCGTGCAGAAATTGAAGCTTTTGTTCGCCATACGATTAAGCAAGGGCATCAAGTATATTGGGTATGTCCTTTGATTGAGGAAAGTGAAACTTTACAGTTGCAAACTGCGGTAGACACGCATGTGCAGTTACAGGCCGCTTTTTCTGAATATGCCGTGGGTTTATTGCATGGTCGAATGAAAGCAGCAGACAAAGCCGCACAAATGGAAGTTTTCAAAGCCAATGAAATGCAGATTTTGGTGGCTACGACTGTCATTGAGGTGGGAGTCGATGTGCCAAACGCCAGTTTGATGGTGATAGAGCATGCTGAGCGTATGGGTTTGGCACAATTGCATCAGTTGCGTGGGCGTGTTGGGCGTGGACAAGCTGCTAGTGTCTGTGTGCTGATGTTTACTGAGCCTTTGAGCGATTTGGCTAAAGCCCGTTTGAAAGTGATGTATGAATATACCGATGGCTTTGAAATTGCCAGACAAGATTTGGCTATTCGTGGTCCTGGTGAGTTTTTAGGCGCCAAACAAAGCGGTGTGCCTTTACTAAGATTTGCTAATTTAGAAGATGATTTGGAGTTATTAGAGCAAGCGAGAGATGTTGCACAGTATTTAATTATGCATGATCAAAAAGTGGTTGAAACCCATTTAAATCGTTGGCTGGCCAGCCGTGAGGCATTTTTGGGTGTTTAGTAAAATTAATTTTATTCATATATCTGATATAAAAAAATAATTAAAATAAAGATGTGTTTTTATGCAGCAGCAATATTATTGTGACCTAAGTGATTCATAGCGACCATAAATGCATTTAAAAATATGATGCGCTCATCCGCTTCTAGTAACATAATCAGTTCTAAGCAATATTTTTTATTACCTTCATTTAAGCGTTTGATTTGTTTATAAATAATCTCTTGTAAGCTGAGTTCAGCTTGTTTACCTTGAGTTAATTGTAAGTGGTTCATGACATTATCCTCTAAGAGCTTTGGTATTGAGTGATTCTTTTGTTTGTATAGAGCAAAAGCCATGCCAAATTTTTTTATAATGGTTTTTTGATTTGAATCAAGATGTATAAATTCATTTGTGATAAATGATAAATGATTTTTAAGATTTAGAGTGAATATTTTGATATTGATTTAACAAAGGATAAACTACTGTTTAAGTGGCAATCATTGATGCATAAACCACACATTGATCAATAATTTTGTTTCGTATGGAAGAGACAGAATATTGTAGGCTCGACTCGGATATAATCGAAATCTTTGCTTGAAATAAAGGTTTTGAATTCATGGTGATTTCGCGTCGCGGTGTGGTGGCGGTGTTGACGGCCAATGTGTTGTTTGGTGTGATTTATTTATATGGTTCATTCATGCAACCTATGCTTGGAACCGATGTTTTTGCGTGGCGTATGGTGTCGATGTTAGTGGCATTAACAGCATTGATGTTTATGCTGAAAGCTTGGCCAGAAGCTAAGGCGTTTATTGTACGCATGAATGAAAAACCAGTGCAGTGGTTGTTGTTTTTACTGTCAACCGCAGTGGTGGCTGTGAATTTTTGGATATTTATGTGGGGACCTGTCAACGGCTACGGTATTGATGTAGCCTTAGGTTATTTTTTGTTACCATTGACGACTATTTTGATGGCTTTGATGGTGTTTGGTGAGAAATTAAACACTTGGCAAAAATGGGCGATTACATTTGCTGCGATGGGCGTAGGACATGAGTTGTGGGTGGCACAATCTTTGTCTTGGGTCGCGATGTTGTGTTGTTTGTCTTATCCTTTTTATTATGGTATTCGTCGGCATTTGGCAGTGCCTGCATTGGTGGGTTTGTGGTTGGATTTGGTGTTGATTGCACCAGTGGCCATGGTGTATTTGCTGGTATATTCGGATAGCTTTACTTTGTTGGCGGCACAATGGAAATTTATTCCTTTGATTGTCAGCTTGGGCATTATCAGTGCTTTGGCAATGTTTGGCTTGTTGTATGCCATGCGTGCATTGCCCATCACTTTGTTCAGCATGCTGACTTATGGTGAGCCTATTTTGCTATTTGTATTGGCCATCTTATTTATGGGTGCACCATTGACAATCGATGCGATGATGACTTATGGCATGATTTGGTTGGGTTTGTCTTTGATGATGTGGGACAGTTATTTGCAAATGCGCAAATCTACTGGCACAGAAACATTGAAAACCGATGAAGAAGATGATGATTCAGTCGTTGTGGGTTCTAATTGATTATCGAATACAGAAAATAATGGCGGTCTGAAAGCTGCCATTATTTTTTGATGGCAGCTGCAAAAGGTAAAATCCAGATACCTGAAGAGACTAAAGCCATTGTGCCTAAATAGCCACCAGGCAAAGGCAAATAATGGTAAGACAAAGCAAATAAAATGGTATAAATGAGCCAGATGATGTTCACGCTGCGCATATTGACCCATTTGTTATTATTCATGCCACAAAAACTACTGCCTAACCAGAATGCTTGCCAAGTGGTATCGAGTAATTGCCATGAGTTAGGTAATAAAGATGCGATAGCAATAGCACTTAATGTGGCACCCGCTGATGCTGCAACGGGCACGATTTGGTGGCGGTGAATGGCATAGTAACAGCCCAAATTGGCCAAAAATCCCAATAAAGCGATGCTTAAATAAGGTATAAGCATGAGTGTAATCCGATTAATAGACAACAAGTCATAAAAGCTTGCGTACCCAAACGCCCACCCAAACCGACCAAGTAGTGGTTGCTCAACAAGTAAATGCTGCTTGCCAGCATGGCTGCAATGATTAAAATATATGGTTCTTGTAAAGAGACATCCAGCGCGATGAAAGCACCGATATAAGCACAATCTAAAAACAATAAGCGGCTGATTGGGATAAAATTTAACAGTGATATTGGAATGATAAACCAAATCAATGCATTGAGAACGACGCAAGTAATGATATTGAGAGAAGTCAATAAGTGTAATTGGCGTGTGGACAAGCAAGCTATATAAATCAGTAAAGACAAAAGTCCAAATAGCCGCAACGATTGGACACGAGATAAATTAGATATCATGTAAATAAGTATAGCACGCCATAAGGCGTGCCAGTGGTTAAAATGCTTATGATTGAATAGATGAAGTCGTTTTTTGTCCTTGCACAATGTGCATGCCCGCACTGACCAAAGAGCCAATATCCGCCACGTTAGACGGCATGATCAATGTGGTGGATTCTTGAGCTAATTTACCAAATTGTTCCACATATTGTTCTGCAACTTTCAAATTCACCGCCTCCATACCACCGGGTTGACGTACTGCTTCGGCAATCAAATTGATGGATTTGGCTGTGGCTTCAGCGACCAATAACAATGCGTGTGCTTCACCTTCTGCTCGGTTAATTTGGGCGACTTTGTCGCCGTTAGATTCATTGACTGAAGCTTGGGCATCGCCTTCTGATTTTTTGATTTCAGCTTGACGTTGACCGTCTGCCAAGTTGATTTGTTCGATTTTACGACCTTCAGATTCGGCAATGCGTGCACGTTTTTCACGTTCGGCAGTAATTTGCTGCTGCATCGAGCGCAAAATTTCTTGCGGTGGCACCAAATCTTTGATTTCGTAACGCAAGACTTTCACGCCCCAAGACACAGCAGCTTCATCTAAAGCTGCCACCACAATACGATTAATGTCATCACGCTCTTCAAAAGTTTTGTCCAATTCCATACGACCAATCACAGAGCGCAGCGTGGTTTGTGCCAATTGGGTAATGGCTAAAATGTAGTTGCTGCTGCCATAAGATGCCAATTCAGGATCGGTCACTTGAAAATACAGGACGCCATCTACCGTTAATTGGGTGTTGTCACGTGTGATACACACTTGGCTAGGCACATCTAATGGAATTTCTTTCAAAGAATGGCGATACGCCAATTTGTCCATGACTGGTATTAAAAAGCGCAGACCAGGTTCTAAAACGGTATGAAATTGTCCCCAACGCTCGACCACAAATGCTTCTTGTTGTTGCACGACTTTGAAACTTTTGAGACCTAAAAAAACCACGACAGCCGCAATAATCAATAGAAAAATAGAGAAATCCATGTGCAACACTCCTTATGATGTAGAAGAGGGATAGAGGGTGATTGGATGATATTGGTATACAGACTTTATCATGGTGTTTGATGAACAGGTTCGATGAGTTGAATGTATAACAGATTGCCTTGGCGAGTATAAATATAAGCTGTTTGATTGGCTTCCGCCTCGCCTTCATTTAATTGTGCTTGCCAAGTGGTACCTCGGTATTTGACTTGATAAATTTGGTGATGCAAATGTTTTTCTATGATGACAGTTTGACCGATGTCCAAAGGTAAGTTAACGGCTTTGGTGCGTTGAGAGCGGTTTTTTTGAAAGCGGCGTGCCAAAGGAATGCCTAGCAAACACAAAACGGCAAACAAACTTAAATTAACGCTCAATGGTGTGCCAAACAGCCATTCGGTCAATCCTACACTGGCCAAAGCGGCAGCGACAACCAAGAGATAAAATGTTCCTATCATGACTTCTAACACAATCAAGACCACTGCTGCGATGAGCCAATACATGATTTCTCCTTTGTGATGGAAGTGACTTTATTTGAGTAGATTGTCGCATAAAATGAGCGATATGCGTTGATTTTCTCAATATCTTAATATTTTTTTTGCATAAACAAGCGTCCTGTAAATAGTTACAGGACGCTTGTTAGACCATATGGTTTTTATTGTGCTGCAGAAGCTGTTGATGCTGCTACTGGCGCAGCAGGGCCGCTGCCTGAAGCGCCATTGTTGGCAATATTCCATTCCACTGGATATTTATAACCTGCAAATTTGACCAAAGCGTATTTTTTGAACTCTTCAGATTTATAAGCATTCACAACATCTTGTGCCCATTTGCTGTCTTTATCTGCGGTACGGAATGCACCCCAGTTGACATAAGCATAGCTTGGCTCTTGGTACAAAGCTTCGGTCAATTTCATGCCGCTAGACATGGCATAGTTACCATTGACAATTGCAAAATCAACGTCTTGGCGTGAGCGTGGCAAGTTGGCCGCTTCCATTTCTACCAAATTGATTTTTTTGATGTTTTCAGCGATATCAGCTTTAGAAGCTTTTAAAGGATCAACATTGTCTTTCAATTTAATCCAGCCCAACTCGTTCAACATCACCAATGCGCGCGCAAAATTAGATGGGTCGTTAGGCACGGAAACAGTCGAACCTTCTTTGACATCGTTCAAAGAAGCCACTTTGCCTGGATACAAACCTAAAGGTGCGGTTGGCACTTGGAAACCTGTAACCAAATCCAATTTGTGTTCTGCAATGAAACTGTCAAAATAAGGTTTGTGTTGGAACACATTGACGTCTACCGCACCTTCAGCCAAAGCTTGGTTAGGAGTCACGTAGTCAGTGAATTCGGTTAAAGTGACTGTATAGCCTTCTTTTTCCAAAATCGGTTTGATGGACTCTTTCACCATATCACCAAAGTCGCCTACGGTCGTACCAATTTTGATGTCTTTTTTCTCAGTATCCACGCTCACAGAGCTGGCTGCGCCAGAAGCGGCAGCAGGTGCAGCTGGAGCGGCTTTTTCACCACCACAAGCGGCCAAAGCCAAAGTGATTAAAGCAGCGCTTACAGTCCAAGTTGTTTTCAAGCTCAACATCTTTTATTTCTCCTAAGTCACGTTTTAACGTTTGTTCAATGCTTTAGATAAACTGTTGCCAGCGGTTTGAATCACCACTACCAAGAATGTCAATAAAATCAATACTGCATACATCACTTCTGGCATGTAACGTTGGTGGCCATAGCGTATGCCCAAGTCACCAATACCACCACCACCAATCAAACCCGATGCAGCGCTTTCGCCCAATACGGCAATGATTAAAATGGTGACGCTTAAAACCAAACCTGAGCGGGCTTCATTCAGCAACACTTTGGTTACGATTTGGCGTGGTGGTGTGCCCATTGCTTCTGCCGCTTCAATCACACCGCGCGGTACTTCATTCAAATTTTGTTCTACCAGTCGCGCAAAATAGAAAATGGCGGCAAGACTTAAGGCCACGGAGGCGGCAAAAGGACCAAACGAAGTGCCGACAATGGCACGAGTCACTGGCATCAACGCAATCATCAAAATCACAAATGGGAAAGCACGCATAAAACTGATGATCCAGTTTAAGCTTTCATTTAAAAGGCGATTTTGAAATAATTGTCTGTCACCTGTTAAATACAACCACACACCCAAAGCACCACCTAAAATAATGCCAATACTAGAGGCGATGCTGACCATAATGGCCGTTTCTGTCATGGCTTTGATGAATTCTTCTCGCAAAGCCCACACGCTGTCCCAACCTGAACCCATAATCAATCCTCCCGTACCAATTCTTGACCCACAGGCGATTGTGGATACAATTGGTTGTTTTCCACATTCACCACTTCCACCAAATGACCATTGTCCAATAAGGCAACACGGTTACAAATACGGCGAATCACGCTCATTTCATGAGTCACGATAACGATGGTAACGTTAAAGCGTTGGTTGATGTCTTGTAGACACTCCAATACGCTGCGTGTGGTAATCGGGTCTAAAGCAGAAGTGGGTTCGTCTGCCAAAATGACGTGCGGACGAGGTGCCAAAGCGCGGGCAATGCCCACACGTTGTTTTTGACCACCTGATAATTGCGATGGGTATTTGTCTGAGTGTTCAGACAAGCCGACAATATTCAAACATTCTTGCACGCGTACATCGATGTCAGCTTTGCTCCAACCAGCTATTTCCAGAGGAAACGCGATGTTGTCGGCAATGCTGCGATTGGACAATAAATTGAATTGTTGAAACACCATGCCAATATTTTGACGGGCTTGGCGTAGGCCTGAAGCACTTAAAGCGGTTAAGTCGTGTTCATCAATGAGCACACGACCATTATCAGGACGCTCAAGCAAGTTGATGAGGCGCAATAAGGTGGATTTACCTGCACCAGAATAACCCATCAGGCCAAAAATTTCGCCTTGTTCAATGGTTAATGACAAAGGATGCACAGCATCGAACCAAGATTTATCACGGCGTTGAAACCGTTTGCTAACTTGGTCTAGAACTATCATGTTGACTCCAAAAATATAGCCCGTTGGGTAAGCAACGGGCTAAAGCAATTGAATTTGCGACACAAATTCAGTCGCTTTAGCAGTTTTAACGCCCGCAAGCTGAATTCAAATCGGCGTTTTAAAAAATTAGACCGATATTAAACAATGGTTAAGGTGTCTTCGTCAATTACCAATTTGTTCTAAGGGATACAATCAATGGTTATATCTTTAATGATATTCTTTAAGCATATCAGCAAAAAATAGCGTTTTAATCTGCAAATTTGGGTTTTAATACAGCGCTGATAGGAAGGTGATCAGACAAACCACTCCAAGGTTCTCCATCATGCACCACGGCTTTGACTACTTCTAAATGGCGCACATACAAACGGTCTAAACTCAAAACAGGCAGTTTGGCAGGGAAGGTTTTAGCCAAATGACCACAATGGCTGACATAGGCTTCGGTTAAACCCAAATGGTGGGCAATGAGGTGGTCGGATTTGAATTTCCAATCATTGAAATCCCCGCCTAAAATCAATGGCCAAGATGGGTCTATGGTATTTAAAACATAATCGGCAATGGCTTGGTATTGCTTGATGCGGTCGTGTTCCAATAAATTCAAATGTGCACACAAAACCACCAGCGGTTTGCTCCAATTGGGCGGATAAATTTCACAATGCAAAACGCCACGGTGTTCGAGGCGGTTAACGCTGATATTGACATTGTGTTTGGGGTCTAGAGGAAAGCGGCTTAAAACAGCATTGCCATGATGGCGATTGGGGTGGATGGCATTTTTGCCATAACTGCTGTTGAGCGATAAAAATTCACCAAAAAATTCATGTTGCGATTGATCGGGAAAATCATTGAATTGTAAAGTGCGTTGCAAATGTTGCCCTTGTACTTCTTGCAACAATAAAATATCTGGATTCAATTGCTTTAAGGCCGCTGCAATACCATTGACTTTGGCATAACGGTTCAAAGGCGACATGCCTTTGTGTATGTTGTAAGTGGTGACGGTGAAAGTATCGCTCATAGCTTGCCTATTGAGAATGGTAAATACTGCTGTGCGTTCGCGCTGAAAATATAAAACATGGCATTGATTGGCATCATCACGTTGGTTTGATATGAAAGCGTCCTGTAAACATTTTACAGGACGCTTTGGATTATTGTGACACCTTATTTTTGCCTTGTTGGATTAATGCGGCAATGGCTTGTTGGTTAGAAGGCGAATAAGCCATGCTTAAAGCTGTGTCGGCATCGACCCATTGGTAGGCGCTGTGTTCGCGTGGGGCAATGGTGATGGTGGCGTTTGGAGCGATATTGACTGAAAAAACATGTTCGGTATTGGTGCGGACATTGGGTGCATAACGATACCAATATTCAGGGTAAATATCATAATCATAGCTTAAATGCCAATCGTCTATGTCCGATGCACTTAAACAGACACCTGTTTCTTCGCACAATTCTCGTACTGCTGTTTGCAGCGGGGTTTCATCCGTTTCCAAGCTGCCGGTAACCGATTGCCAAAATAAAGGATTGTCGCTGCGTTGCAATAATAAAAATTGTTGGTATTGATGGTGGATGACCACCAATACCGATACAGGCCGCTTGAAGGGTTTTGGGGTGGGATTCATTTATTCTTTCGGTGCCTCAGGTTTTTGTTGGATGGCGGCAGGCTCATTGGAAATGGCACTTTCTTTAGAAGTGGGAATAGACACTTTTTGCATCAATTCCAATTCATGTTCATTGTCTTTGACAATGCGCACTTCGCGTTGAGGATAAGGAAATTGAATATTAGCGGCATGAAATTGTTGCCAAACATCCAATAAAATATTGGAATTTAATGCGCCAAAACCATTTTCAGGGTCTTTTACCCAAAAGCCGACATTTAAATTAATGCCGTTTTCTCCAAAATTCACCACAGTGGCCGATGCCTCACCTTCGACACGCTCTTGTTTTTCGACAGCATGTTTTAAAATATTCAAAGCTTCGACCACATTGGTGTCGTAAGTGACTTGAATCGGAATCGAGCGCCACAAAGATTTGCCACTGAAAGATTCGTTAATCACCATGCTGGCGATGAAATTCTCATTAGGCACCAAGGCTTCCGCACCATCGGAATTTTTCACAACAGTATAGCGGGTGGTGATGCGTGTGACATAGCCTGTGAAGTTGTTGACATTGATACGATCGCCCACACGCACCGAACGGTCAAATAAAACAATAAAACCAGATACATAATTACTAGCGACTTTTTGTAAACCAAAGCCCAAGCCTACACCCAACGCACCACCAAATACGGACAAAATGGTTAAATCAATGCCGACCAAAGGCAGGGCAATTAAAAACGACAACACAATTAAAAAGGCTTTGGCAATATTGGACAATGCAATGCGCAAACTCATGTCCATACGCGTGAAGCCCATCAAGCGGTTTTCCAATATTTTGGCCAACCACATCGCCAAAACCATGATGATGGCGAGCCATAAAAGACCATTGAATATATTAAATAAACTCAAGCTGTTTTCGCCCACGCTGAGTTTGATGCTTTGCGTCCAATTGATGGCCACTTCGGTGATGCCTGTAATCCACATCAGGAACAATACCCAAACGGTGGATGAAAAAATGGTTTCGTAGCGTGGACCAAAAAATTTTAAGGGTAAGGTAAAGTGCAATATCGCCGCAATCAGACGAATCATCCCCATCCAAGCTGCCGCGATGATGATAAGACCAAACCACAATAATTGATGGTTAAAATATTCACCGACTTTGAGAACGATGGAGGCGGTCATGCCTAACAATAACGGCCATGCAAGTCGATTGGCCAAATGTCGGAAAAAACTGATTTTAACGGGACCTGCTTGCCCTACATTGGCATCGTTAAGGTGTTTTTTTTGTGCGCGGTCGATTAAAAAATAACCTAGAAACATCAAAGCAGCTGCACACAGAAATTCAATCCAGCCGTGAGTGGAACTCAAGCTGCGCTCAATCAATTGACTGGTCCAATCTCTTCTGGCGATAGAAGAGGTGAATAAATCAAAAATACCCCATTCGCTGATTTGTCGGGTGATTTCACCGAGTTGTTCCGGAATATTTTCAATATTTTCTTGTAAAGTAGGAGGGGTATTGGGTTCAGCCATGTGTAGAATGCCTTTGAGATACGGTAAAACTGGGTCAAAACCAACTAGGAGAGGGCAAAGCCATCGCTGTTGGGAAATGAAACATACATCATTTTAGCAGTGTTTAACCAGGTTCTGTTTGAGGAGCTAGCCAATTAACACAGGCTTACAGGACGCTTTGATAATCAGGTTTGGACAAAGTTCGAGACAAATTGGGTATCAAATAGGGCGAATAGGTCAATTTTATGTGTTCAAGTCTTGTGTTAATTGAGAAGGGGCGCTATAATTTTCGGCTTTACTAACCTTGCCCGCTGCTGAAACGCATGGAAGCGGGATTAAATAGCCACAAGGAGTTAACATGCGTCATTACGAAATCGTGTTTATCGTTCATCCAGATCAAAGCGAACAAGTACCTGCGATGGTTGAGCGTTACAAAAACATGGTGACTGAAGCCTCTGGCGTCATTCACCGTTTGGAAGACTGGGGTCGTCGTCAATTGGCTTACCCAATCGACAAAATCCACAAAGCTCACTACGTTTTGATGAACATCGAAGCGACTCCAGCTGTTGTAGAAGAAATCGAAACTGCTTTCCGTTTCAACGATGCTGTATTGCGTCATTTGACCATCAAAACCAAACACGCTGTGACTGAAGCATCTCCAATGATGAAAGAAGAAAAAGCGAAGAATTTGTTGGACACTTCAGCTAAAACTGAATCTGAGTCTTCTGAAGCGTAAGTGTTCAATCAGCTGACGCTCAGTGCCGAAGTGGGTGAGGCTGCTGATATTCGATATACCCCTGCGGGTATACCGATTTTGATGATGAAGTTAACGCATCAATCCCAGCAGCAAGAAATGGACATCTTAAGACAAGTGACTTGTGAAATAGATGCCAAAATCACCGGCGACATGGCATTGAAATGGCAAAATTCAGTTGGTCAAGTTGTTGAAGTTCAAGGTTTCTTGGCCAAACGCAGTTTGAAAAACAACCAATTGGTTTTGCACATACAACATATTGAAATGAAAAAAGGTTAACGACAATGGCTCGTAATACATTCAAACGTAAAAAATTCTGCCGTTTCTCGGCTGAAGGCATCAAAGAAGTAGATTACAAAGCAGTAGATATCTTGAAAGATTTTGTTGCTGAAAATGGCAAAATCATTCCAGCTCGTATCACTGGTACTAAAGCTAACTACCAACGTCAGTTGTCAACTGCTGTGAAACGTGCTCGTTTCTTGGCTTTGTTGGCTTACACTGATCAACATAAATAAGAATAAAAAGGAATTTAAACATGCAAATTATTCTTCTTGAAAAAGTTGGTAACTTAGGTGGTTTGGGCGATGTAGTAACTGTTAAAAACGGTTATGCTCGTAACTTTTTGATTCCTACTGGTAAAGCTCGTCGTGCTAATGCAGCTAACTTGGCTGAATTTGAAGCTCGTCGCGCTGAATTGGAAGCAAAACAAGCTGAAATCTTGGCTGCTGCTCAAACTGCTCAAGCTCAAATCGACGGTAAAGAATTCACCGTTGAGCAAAAAGCAGGTGTTGATGGCCGTTTGTTCGGTTCAGTAACCAATGCTGACATCGCTGAAGCGATTACTGCTGCTGGTGTTGAAGTGGCTCGTTCAACTGTACGTTTGCCAAACGGCCCATTAAAAGCGGTTGGTGAGTACGAAGTTGAAGTGGCTTTGCACCATGATGCTGTTGCAACTGTAAAAATCATCGTAGCGCCTTTGGCTGCGTAATTTTATTGTTGTGAATTCAAGGCTGCCTGATGATTCAGGCAGCCTTGTTGTTTGTTTGGCGGGCAGATTTTGGTACACTGTCTGACAAGAATGTCTGAAGGTTAATCCGATGAAAAAAATTGCAATTTTAGTCTCTTTGTTGGCCTTGGCTGCTTGTGCGCCAAGAGCAGTCGAAACCACGCAAAGTGGTTCAACTGTCAAACCAGCCCCTCAAATAAACCAACAGCCTGAAATTTTTTCAACGGTGACGTATCCCGCAGGCACTTCATTTTTAAGCCGTCCTGATGTACAGCGTTATATTGACCGCAAAGTCGCATCAGGTCAGTTTTCACGCGAGGAAATGGAAGCATTTTTCGCCAATGTGGAAAACAAACCCAATATTATCAGTATTATGGACAAGCCAGGTACTTCGCGCCCATGGTATGAGTTTCGTAAAAACAATGTCGCTGGCAATCGCATTTCTGGCGGCGTCAAATATTGGAATGCCAACGAATATGCAGTCACGCAGGCCAGCCGTGTATATGGTGTAGCGCCTGAAATATTGGTGGCGATTGTCGGTATTGAAACCAACTATGCCAGCAATATGGGCTCGTTCCGCACAGCTGATGCCTTGGTGACGTTGGCGTTTAATTATCCACGTCGTGCAGAATTTTTCCGCAAAGAGTTGGATGAATTTTTATTGATGGCGCATGAAGAGCGCCGCGATATGTTCACCTTTAAAGGCAGTTATGCAGGCGCAATGGGTGTGCCGCAATTTATGCCGTCTAGTTTCCGAAAATGGGCAATCGATGCCGATCATGATGGTCAGCGTGATATTTGGAATAACCAGCAAGATGTGATGGCATCTGTCGCTAATTACATGAAACAACATGGTTGGAAAACGGGTGGTAAGATTTCTGTACCCGTAACTTTCCAAATGACCGAAGCCTTGCAAGCCAAATTGGATGAAAACACTCAGTTAACTCACACTGTTGGTGATTTTAAGCGTTTGGGCATGTCTGTTCAGGACGCTTCTGTGTCTGATAATGAAAAAGCGTTTTTATACCGTTTGGAAGTGGCACCGGGTCAATACGATTATTATTTGGGTTTGAACAATTTTTATACCATTTGGCAGTATAACCACAGCCGTTTGTATGTTTCAGCAGTGAAAGAAATTGCTGAAACTGTGGCTCGGAGTCGTTAATCGGTGGCTTATCAAGTTTTAGCCCGTAAGTGGCGTCCGAAAAAATTTGCCGATTTGGTGGGTCAAGAGCATGTGGTCGGGGCTTTGCGCAATGCTTTGGCGCAAGGTCGTTTGCATCATGCTTATTTGCTCACGGGTACGCGCGGTGTGGGCAAGACCACTATCGCTCGTATTTTGGCAAAAAGTCTGAATTGTGAACATCCCAATCAAGGTGAGCCTTGTGGCGAATGTGGGCAATGCGTGCAAATCGATACAGGCCGCCATGTGGATGTGGTGGAAATTGATGCGGCATCGAATACGGGTATTGATAACATCCGTGAAGTCTTAGAAAACGCCCAATATGCGCCAAGTATGGGGCGTTACAAAGTTTACATCATCGACGAAGTACACATGTTGTCTAAGTCGGCTTTCAATGCGATGTTGAAGACTTTGGAAGAGCCGCCTGAGCATGTTAAATTCATTTTAGCGACTACCGATCCGCAAAAAGTACCCGTAACGGTATTGAGCCGCTGCTTGCAATTTGTGCTGCGCAATATGACGCCGCAACAAGTGTTGAGCCATTTGCAATATGTTTTAGAGCACGAACATATTGCCTATCAAGGCGATGCTTTGAATTTGTTGTCGCGCGCTGCCAATGGTTCTATGCGTGATGCTTTGAGTTTATTAGACCAAGCCATTGCCTTGGGCAGTGGCCAAGTACAAGAGGCGACGGTTCGCCAAATGCTCGGAGCGGTCGATCGCCAATTTGTTTATGCGTTATTAGAAGTATTGGCTCAGGGCAATGCGCAAGCTTTGATGCAGCAAGTGCAAGCGATTTTGAGCGAAGGTGCGGGTTTTGCACAAGTATTGCAAGAAATGGCCTTGGTGTTACAGCAAGTGGCGATGGTGCAATTGTTGCCTAGCAGTGTGAATGAGTTACAGGACGCTGTGGCGTTGCAATATTTGGCGCAGCAAATGAGTCCTGAGCAAGTACAATTGTTTTACCAATGCACCATTCATGGTAAAAAAGATTTGCCTTTGGCGCCAGACGAACAAGCAGGCGTGATGATGACGATGTTGCGCATGTTGGCGCTGCGTCCGTTGGGCATGAATGATGTTAAAACCACGCAACAAGTGGTTGTGCCTAATCAGACCGCCGTTCAGATTGAAGCTGCTGTGCCTGAGGTGGTAGCGGAAGTTGAGCCTGTAGCGTTTGCGACACCTGCAACTCATGTCCATGCGGTATCTGTGGTTGAGGCAAAAGCGCCTAGCCCAGAAACTGCAACGATGCCAACATCTTTACAGGCCGCTTTAGAGCCTGATATGGATGAAGTCAACAGCATGTTGAGCGATAGCCATGAGGACAGACCGTGGGAAGACATGTCGTGGCATGAGACGCAAATAGAGTCTGTGCAGGCAGCTGATACACCGCCTTGGGAGGATGAGCGTCCTGTAAAAAAGTCTGAAACAGTAGAAATGGTTGAAGTTGTGGCCACTACACCTGTATTGGCTTTAAATGCAGACAATTGGCCCCATATCGTTCAACATATCGCTCCGCAATTAAGTGTTGCGCGTATGTTGGCACAACATGCCGCTTTTATTGGCTTTGATGACAGCAGTGCCCAATTGCAATTGCAAATTGCCCAAGGTGGTAAATTGATAGAAGAGCGTCCTTATATTGCCAAATTGGCGGAGGTATTGAGCGCTTATTGTGGGCGTGCGATTCATGTGGTGTTGCAAGATTGGCAAGACACAGCGGAAACGCCGCATGCCATGGCATTGCGGCAAGAACAAGAAGCTATTGCACAGGGTTTGGCGATTTTGGCACAAGATGCGACAGCACAACAATTAAGTACTTTGTTTGAGGGCAATTGGTTGCCTGAGAGCGTTCATTTGAAATCGTCATCTCATTAACAGATGACTTGAAGGAGTTAGAGTATGTTTGGTAAAGCAGGTATCGCTGGTTTGATGAAGCAAGCGCAGCAAATGCAAGACAAGATGAAACAAGCCCAAGCTGAATTGGGCAATGTGGAAGTAGAAGGCGAAGCGGGCGCTGGTTTGGTGAAAGTGACCATGACTTGCCATTATGGTGTGAAGCGTTTGAACATTGACCCATCTTTGTTGAGCGATGCGGCTGATGACAAAGAAATGTTGGAAGATTTGATTGCTGCTGCTGTGAACGATGCGGTGCGCAAAGCGGAAGCGACCACACAAGAACGCATGTCTAAATATACCCAAGGTTTGAATTTGCCTGCGGGTATGGGTGATTTCTTTAAGTAAGCATTATGGCCCAACAGGATGCGTTTTCACGTTTGATTGAAGCGTTGAAAGTTCTGCCCAATGTCGGCCCTAAGACAGCACAGCGCATGGCGTACCAATTGTTGCAAAACAATCGGGACGGTGCGCTGTTCTTGCAACAGGCTTTGGCAGATGCTTTGAGCGCCGTACAACATTGTCGCTGGTGCAATACTTTGTGCGAGGGAGAGGTGTGCGCTTTGTGTAGCGACACCAATAGACGCAGCGATGTCTTGATGATTGTGCATCATCCTGTGGATGTGGCAAGCATGGAGGCGGCACATTGTCACGATGGTCTGTATTTTGTGTTGATGGGCATGGTCAATCCAACGCAAGGCATGGATTTGAAAAACATTGCCATAGCCCCATTGGTAGAGCGTTTGAAACACAGCCACATTAATGAAATCATCATTGCGACCAATTTTACCGCTGAAGGCGATGCGACCGCTTATGTCTTGCATCAATTGTTGAAGGATTTGCCATATAAAATCACTCGTTTGGCACGAGGCATGCCTTTGGGTGGTGAATTAGAGTATGTGGATGCAGGGACTTTGGCGCAAGCTGTGTATGAGCGGCGCCATTTAAATCAAGACAATTAATGTCTATACAATACGCGTGAGGCGATTGAAAGCGTCCTGTAATCTTTACAGGACGCTTTGTTATGTGACGATATCAGTCTTGTTGCGTCCACACCAAACGGTTCAAATCATAACCTGATTGTTGCGCAAAGTTGAGGTATTTTTGTTTGACTGAATCAGGCATGGTTTTTTCACGCGATAACAGCCACATATAGTCATTGTTTTCGCCAAAAATCAGCGCATAGCGGTAATCGGGATCCAATTGAACCACATTGTATTCTGAATAAAATGGACCAAAGAAAGACACTTTCAAAGCGCCATTGTTTGCATTGCCATTGGATTTGGCTTTGCCAATACTTTGCTTGCGTTCCAAAGTGGTGATGTCGCTACCTTGATTATCGACTTGAATGCTGCCATCGTTTTGTAAAGTGTAATCTGCGGTAACATTTTTAAGATTTTTTTGCCATTTGAAGTCAAACCGAGCCACTTCATACCATTTGCCCATATAACGCTGGACATCAAAATCCTCTACGGCCAAGGTTTTGAAATCTGTTTTTTGCCTGTTGGTTTGTGTGGATTGGCAAGCACTTAATCCAATGAAAGCCACTGTTGCAATGAGAATGAAAGTAGGAAGTTTCATGGTGACACCTTTATCGTCTGTGATATAGATGGAGTGTGCGAGCGTGAAATAATTTCGTTGTCAGGATAAATTGTAGTGGAAAGAACATATGTAAAAAAGCCTCTTGATTTCTCAAGAGGCTTTTTAAATCTTGGCGGAGAACGAGGGATTCGAACCCTCGATACAGGTTTTGCCCGTATGCACCCTTAGCAGGGGTGTGCCTTCGACCACTCGGCCAGTTCTCCATGTCGCTGTTGGTATTTGCCGTCAGGACAGGTATGCATAATAAGCATTTGCGCCATTTGCGTCAAGTGCTGTGTTGATTTAATTTAAGTGAATGTATTTAACTTACTCATAAATAAAAGAATTAAATTTTAATATTTTGCCATTTTAACGCTTTAAACACTGTGAATTTTGGATAATTGACAGGCGGAGCATGATTGGATTGGACAGAAAATCACAAATAAAGTGTTTTGGCTTGTCAAAATAGCTTCATCATAAGCAATATTGGAGCTGGCTTTGAAAATGGGCGGCTTGAATAGCATTGGTAAATGTATTGGATGAAGTGCCTAATGTTGCATAATCACAAAAAAGCGTCCTGTAAAGATTACAGGACGCTTTAAAATGTGCTGCTCAATGAGTATTAAGCCACAGCCGATAATTTGATTTCAACCAACCATTCAGGATTGGCCAATTGCGCTTGTACGCAAGCACGAGCTGGTGCATGACCTTCAGGAATCCACGCATCCCATGCACGGTTCATCGCATCAAAGTTGGCCAAGTCGGTGATGAACAAAGTGGCTTCCACCAATTTGGTTTTGTCTGAGCCGAAATGTGCTAACAATTCATCTACTTGGCGTAAGATGTCAGCCGTTTGTGCTTCAGCATCTTGTACGGTGATGGTGGGTACTTGGCCTGCCAAGAAAATGAAACCATTGGCTTGAACGGCTTCAGATAAACGGTGATTGGTGATGTGACGTTGAATGCTCATACAATAACTCCTTACAATAGGAGCTTGATATTAGCAGATGAAAGCAGCATATGGCGAAAAATGATTATCCTGTGACACAAGCCGTGCGATTTTTGCGCAGCAAACAAGTCATATTTACCCCACATTTATACGATTATGAAGAACGAGGCGGAACGGCACATTCGGCAGCTTGTTTGGGTGTAGACGAACACATTGTCATTAAGACAATTGTATGTGAGAACGAAAAAAAACAAGGTTTAATCGTGTTGATGCATGGTGACAAACACATTTCCACACGTCAATTGGCACGCGAATTGGGTATGAAACACATTGAACCAGCAGATTCTAAGCACGCGAACAAATGGACGGGTTATTTGGTCGGAGGGACAAGCCCGTTTGGCAGTAAAATGGTTTTGCCTGTGTATGTGGAGGCGAGTATTTTGGATTTGGATACGATTTATATCAATGGTGGCAAACGTGGATTTTTGGTGGCGATGCAAGCGCAAGACTTGGCAGTTTTGAACCCCCAAGCGGTGAATGTGGCGGTGGATGCTTGAAACTGAGGGCTTACTAAGTTTACGCTAAGTTTGCTGAGGCATAATCACAGTCGACGAGATGCGCCCATGCTGGGTGCATGATGACAAATCAAATAGGTTTCTTTGCGATGAAGAAAAAAATCAAATGGTTGGTGTTAGCAGTGCTGATTGTGGCAGGTGTTGCGGCGTATTTTTTGTGGTTCAATCAACCTGAAAAAGTGGAATACATTACAGAGCCAGTACAAAAAGGCAATGTTAGTATGACGGTCAATGCCACAGGTGTGGTATCGGCGGCGCAAAAAGTGACGGTGGGTGCACAGGCTTCAGGACAAATTAAAAATTTGTACATCAAAGTGGGTGATGAAGTGCAAAAAGGCGATTTGATTGCACAAATTGATCCGACCACGCAGCAAAATACCTTACAAACGCGTCGCGCGGAATTGTCAGCACAAACGGCACAATTGGAAAATCAGAAAATCCAATTGGAAATTGCCACCAAGCAATACAAACGTGAGCAAAGCTTGTTGGCTGAAGACGCCAGTTCGGCTGAAGCCGTGGAAAATGCCAAAGATGCGTGGTCGGCAGCCAAAGCCGCAGTGAAACAAACCGAAGCATCAATGAAGCAAACCAATATTGCGATTAATACAGCGGAAGTGGAATTGGGCTATACCAAAATCATTGCACCGTTTACAGGGACGGTGGTGTCGGTGCCTGTGGAGGAAGGGCAAACAGTCAATGCCAATCAAACCACGCCGACGATTGCGGAAATCGCCGATTTAAGTCAAATGGAAGTGAAGTTGGAAATTGCTGAGGGTGATATTACCAAAGTGGCGGCAGGCATGCCTGTTGAATATACGATTTTATCGGAACCGACTGCCAAATTCAAAACCACTTTGCAATCCATTGATCCGGGTTTGACCAGTTTGACCGATGGCAATTATTCTGAAACTTCTAGCAGTGATGCTGCGGTGTATTATTATGCCAAATTATTGGTACCCAATGAAGAGGGCAAATTGCGCATTGGTATGACCACGCAAAACACCATCATTGCTCAAGAAGTCAAAGATGTATCGGTAGTGCCAACCATGGCTGTACGCAATATCAAAGGCAAAAAAATAGTCCGTGTGCTTAAAAAAGACAATGAAGTTGTCGAAACCGAAGTACAAACTGGTTTGAATGATGGTTTGAACATAGAAATCAAAAGCGGCCTGAAAGAGGGCGATTTGGTGGTAATGGGCAGCATGAATGCTTCTGAGAAATCCCAAGCCGTTGCACAAGGACAAAATCGTCGTCCTAGCGGCATGGGTCCGAGGTAAGCAGCATGGCGATGATTGAAATCAAAAACCTCAACAAATATTTTGGTGAGGGTGACAATCGGGTACAAATTCTCAAAGACATCAATGTGTCTATTGAACAAGGTGATTTCATTGCGATTATTGGACAATCAGGTTCAGGAAAATCGACGTTGATGAATGCCATTGGTTGCTTAGATACGCCTACTTCAGGCTCGTATCAAGTGGATGGCATTGAAACTTTGAATATGGAAGCCGATGATTTGGCGGCTTTGCGACGCAAAAAATTTGGTTTTATTTTTCAGCGTTACAATTTGCTGTCGAGTTTGTCGGCACGTGACAACGTGGCTTTGCCTGCGGTGTATGCGGGAGTCGATGAGAGTGAGCGCAATGAGCGGGCTGTAAAACTCTTGACTGATTTGGGCTTGGGAGATAAAACTGACCACAAGCCAAGTGAATTGTCTGGCGGTCAGCAACAGCGGGTATCGATTGCACGAGCATTGATGAATGGTGGTGAAATCATCTTAGCCGATGAGCCTACAGGCGCATTGGATTCTGCTTCTGGTGTGATGGTGATGGGCATTTTGCAAGAATTGTATGCCAAAGGTCATACCATTGTCTTGGTGACACATGACCCTAAGATTGCTGATTATGCCAATCGTGTTATTGAAATCAAAGATGGCATCATCATTTCTGATATCAGTAAACAAACAGTCAAAACCCAAACAGCTGAGCCTAAATTAAAAGAAAAGTCCACATTTGGTTTTTACAAAGACCAAGTCATGGAAGCGTTCAAAATGGCGGTTCAGGCGATTGTGGCGCATAAAATGCGTTCGTTGTTGACCATGTTGGGCATCATTATTGGTATTGCTTCGGTGGTGTCGGTGGTGGCGTTGGGGCAAGGCTCTCAACAACAAATTTTGAATAATATTTCTTCTATGGGTACCAATACCATTTCCATTTATCCGGGCAGTGGTTTTGGTGATCGTACCAGCAACCGTATCAGAACTTTGAATGTGGCCGATGCACAAGCTTTGGCGGGACAATCGTATGTAGACAGCGTGACACCGAGCATGTCTTCTAGTGGTTTATTGGTGTTTGGAAACAAATCTTTGAATGCTTCTTTAACGGGTGCTGGATCACAGTTTTTTGATGTCAATGGTAAAAAATTGGCCGCAGGACGCTTTTTTACTGAAGACGATGTGCGCAATAATGAATCTGTCGTGGTCATCGACCCTAATACTGTCAAACAGTTATTTGGCGAAGGAGAGCGACCTTTGGGCAAAGTGATTTTGTTTAAAAATGTGCCTTTAAAAGTGATTGGTATTACTGAGGCGGACACAGGTTTTGGTGGTGCGAGTGAGAACTTGAATTTGTGGACACCATACACCACGATGATGAACAAAATCACTGGCGCACGCCACATTGGCTCGATTACTGTCAAAATCAAAGATGACATTTCCACTCAAGTAGCAGAACAAAGCATTACCGCTTTGATAGAAGCACGTCATGGTAAAAAAGATTTTTATACCCGCAACAGCGATTCCATCAAACAAACCATTGAATCGACCACAGGCACGATGACGATGTTGATTTCCAGCATTGCATTGATTTCTTTGGTGGTCGGTGGGATTGGTGTGATGAATATTATGTTGGTGTCGGTGACTGAACGTACCAAAGAAATTGGTGTGCGTATGGCGATTGGTGCGCGACAAATGAATATCTTGTCACAATTTTTGATTGAAGCGGTATTGATTTGTTTGTTGGGCGGCTTGATTGGCATTGCTTTGTCCGCAGGCATTAGTTTTATGTTCAATCAATTTGTCGAAAACTTCCCGATGAGTTTGTCCAGTAGCTCCATTATTTTAGCATTGGCTTGCTCTACCATTATTGGTGTGGCATTTGGTTTTATGCCCGCACGCAATGCTTCCAAATTGAATCCGATAGATGCTTTGGCACATGATTAATATGCAAAAATTTTCTCGTTTACAGGCCGCTTGTGCGGCAGCCTCGATGGCTTTGTTTTTAAGTGCTTGCCAAACAGCACAAATGCCTGCTCCAACCACAGTGAAAGCTGCGGTGGCATGGCAAGAAGATGTGGCAGCGCAATATTCGGTGGATGAAGCGTGGTGGCAACAATACCAAGACACGCAATTAAACCAATTGGTCGATGCGGCGCTGCGCAATAATGTGGATTTGCAACAAGCGGCTTTGACCGTACGTCAAGCCATGTATCAGGCTAATGCCGAAGGGGCGGGTTTGTTGCCATCGGTTTCGGGCAGTTTGTCAGGCTCGACTTCTAAAAATATCAAAGAAGGTGGTTCAAGTGGTCGCAGCTATGGCGGTCAGTTGGGTGTGAGTTATGAAATTGATTTGTGGCAGCGTTTGCGTGACAGTGCGGATGCCAAAGTATGGCAATTTCGTGCGACAGAAGCCGATTTGGCGACCGCTCGCTTGAGCTTGATTAACAGTACAGTCAATACGTATTTTGAATTGGTGTATTTACAGGCCGCTATTGATCATGCGCAAAACAACATTCGCTCTTATCAACAATTGTTGAATATTAGTAACAGTAAATACCGTCATGGCAAAGTGGCATCCATTGAGCCTGCACAAGCTCAGCAAGCTTTGAGCAATGCTGAGGCAAGTTTGCTGAATTTACAAAGCCAACAGCAAGCCGCTGAACAAACTTTGCGCACATTGCTTCATCTTAAGCCCAATCAAGCTTGGAATCTGAATGTGGCCAAGCTAGACCAAATCAAGGCTTTGGGGGTGAATACCCATGTGCCTTTAAGTGTCTTGGCCAATCGTCCTGATTTGCGTGCAGCCGAATACCAATTGCGTGCTTCATACAAAGATTGGGCAGCGATGCAAAAATCAGTGTATCCAAGTGTGACATTGGGTGCGAATTTGTCCTCATCGTCTAGAAACATAGGACAAGCTTTGAATGTGCCGATTTTAGGTGGCAATGTGGGTATTTCGTTGCCATTTTTAAATTGGAATGAACTTAAATGGAATATTCGTATTTCAGAAGTGCAATATCAAAGCCAATTATTGGCGTTTGAACAAAGCATCAACCAAGCTTTGAATGAAGTCGATGGTTTGTATTTTGCTTATCAACAAGCCTTGCAAACTGAAAAAAATACCGCTGCCAAATTGGCAGCTGAGGCCAAAATCAGACACTATTACCAAACCCGTTATGAGCGAGGTGCGGCTGAATTCAAAGACCATATCAATGCACAATCTTCTTACGACAGTGCTTATTTGGATTGGTTAAACAGTCGTTATGTGAGATTGCAGGCTGAAAATAAGGTCTATCAATCGATGGCTGGCTATTATCGTTAAGCAATGATACGCAAAATACAGTAGAAATAAAAAGCATTACAATATGATTTTGTAATGCTTTTTGATATTATTTCATCATATTGATTATTCTTTAATAATCGCCATCAATATAAAACCATTGTCCATATTCTTGGATAAATGAGCTGCATTCATGCATTTTAAAGGCCTTGCCATTGACTTTATAGCGGGCACTGAATGTCACTTGAGCGTGGGTTTCATCCGATTGTGTATGAGAATGAACGGTTAATCCTATCCACTTGGTAGGTTCAAAATCCAATTGCATAGGACGGGTAGATGGATGCCAAGTCTGTAATAGGTATTCTTGGTTTTCCATGACATAAGCGGTATATCTGGAACGCATTAATATTTCTGCATTCATCGGTATTTGTTTTTGATCAATATAAAGCCCACAACAATGAGGATATTCTAAATTAGTGTCTTTTTGACAAGGGCAGTGGGTATGGTGTGATTTTTGGCTCATTGATCAACTCGCTTAAATAATAAATCTTATTATAAATTTTTTTATATCAGGGCGTACTGGTTTTAAGGTCAGATTCATTGTGCAAGATGGTATTGTAGGTAGGCATTAAATATATTTTTTGGTAATAAGGGGATTAAAGATGGAATGGGGGATGTATACGTTGACAATGGCTGATAAGGAACGTTTGAAAGATTATGCTTTAAAGCTAATTGGTACTGATAAGGTTAATACCAAAGAGCAGTTGTATACAAGAATTCGTACAGTGGCAAAATTATTGAGTGATATTAATGAAACCCAAGTGAAAGAGATGCATGGGTCAGCCGTAGCCAGCTCGCGTACTGACAAACCTAGATAAATAATTTTTAAGATGCCATATAGGTAGATTGATATAGCATACGATTTTGTTATTCATTGACCAATACTAAGGAAATAACATGCAAAAATATATTTTGATGAGTATGACTATGATGCTTTGTGGTCATGTGGCTTGGGCGAGCCCTTTATCTAATTTTGGTAAGCAAGCGTGTTTGGATGCGGTGAATGGAAAAATATCAGGATTTGACAGTGCACAATATCGAAAAAATCTTGCAGAAGATGGTTTGAGTCGGGACGAGTTTTGCCGCTGTACAGGGACTCATTTTGAAAACAATGCACTGTATCAAATGCCATTATTGCAGCAAGCCCAAAATGAACAAGAAGAAGCGCAAGTTATGGCGGATATTTTAAAAACCAATATGGCAGGTTGTTTTGTATCGCGTGGTGGCTAACGCGATTGCTTGACAGAGGAATATTGAAAGCGTCCTGTAGTGTTTACAGGGCGCTTTGTGATGATATACAAATCGTATATTGAATCTTGCCACATGCCTCTATATAACAAAACACCTGAGAAGTCTCAGGTGTTTTTTAGTCTGGCAAACGGATGAAAATCACTGTTTGTTGCGGAACTCTTCACCAATTTCTTTCCAGATTGGCGCATTGTCCACGCCGTTTTCTTCTGGAACATAGATTGGATCTTTACCTTGTGCTTTTTGACGTTCATAGTCTTTCAAAGCGGCGATGGCTGGTTTTTGCAAAATCAAGATGGCAATCAAGTTCAACCATGCCATCAAGCCTACGCCCACGTCACCCAAGGCCCAAGCCAAGTCTGCACTTTTGATACAACCAAATACCACCATGACAATCATCGCCAATTTCAAAACTTGCATCAAAAGAGAGCGCAATTTGGCATTGTTTTTAACCAAGTAAGAAATGTTGGTTTCTGCAATGTAGTAGTACGCAATGATGGTGGTGAAAGCGAAGAACAACAAAGCAAAGGCCACAAACAATGAACCAAAACCTGGCAATACGCTTTCCATTGCCGTTTGCGTATAGCCTGCACCTGTCACACCTGGTACACCATGGTGTAAGAACACACCTTCATTGACTGGGTCTTGTGTGTTGTACATGCCAGTGATGATCAACATGAAGCCTGTTGCAGAGCATACCAATAAAGTGTCTACATACACAGAGAATGCTTGCACCAAACCTTGTTTTGCAGGGTGAGATACGTTCGCAGCACCTGCAGGATGAGGGCCTGTACCTTGACCGGCTTCGTTTGAGTAAACACCGCGTTTCACGCCCCATTCAACGGCCAAACCTAATACTGCACCAAAAGCGGCTTCTGCTCCGAACGCTGATTTGAAAATCAAAGCCAATACATTTGGTAATTCACCGATGTTCATGATAACAATCACCAACGCGATGATGATGTAAGCCAATGCCATAAAAGGTACAACGATTTCGGCAAATTTGGCAATGCGTTTGACACCACCAAAAATGATGAAGCCTAAAATGACTGCTAAAATAGCAGCAGTGACCGCAGTATCAACGCCTATAGCGTTGTTAATGGCTCCAGCAATAGAGTTGGCTTGAATGCCGGGTAATAACACACCACAGGCTAAAATGGCAGAAAAAGCAAATATGATGGCATATATTTTACCAAAACCTTTGTTTTTAAAACCTTTTTCGATATAGAAAGCCGGGCCGCCACGGAATTGACCATCATGACGTTCTTTGTAAATCTGTGCTAAGGCTGACTCAATATAAGCAGTACTTGCACCTAGGAATGCCACCGCCCACATCCAAAACAAAGCACCAGGACCGCCGAAAGTAATGGCTGCTGCCACGCCTGCAATATTACCTGTACCGACACGACCTGCCAAAGCCATGGTCAAGGCTTGGAATGATGACACACCTGCATCAGAACTTTTACCGTCCATCATTAAGCGCAACATGCCAAAAAAATGTCGCACCTGCGCAAAGCGGGTACGAATGGAAAAGTAAAGGCCAATGAGCAAACAACCGTAAATCAACGGCAAGCTCCAAATCAGCCCATTGAGAAAATCAACAATTGCTTGCATAAATCTGACTCCTTGAAGTATGTAATGGCGACTACTTTTTTAATTGTGACATTGATCCGTGATACAACTGATAATTTACAAGCTCATTGTAAAGTCATATTTACAAAAATTAAAACATATTTTTTCATGTTTTTACGTATAACGAAATTATGTGCCAATTATTTGGATTTTTGTTAAATTTAAAACTATAAATATTGCATGAGTGGTTGTGATTCAGCAATTTTTTGCCAATTTAATCATTTAATTGTTTAAAAGCGACATATATTAATAATTTTATAATTTTATTCTATATTTTTTATAAAAATTAATATTTATTAGGTTAATTTATATTAATTATGAATTTTTAATTCAAATTAATTTTTTTGTCATTTTTCGTATGTGTGTTTTGTTTGGTTGTCAGCATGGTTTTTAATTTAGTGTTAATATTTTTTGTCAAAATCATGTCTTTAAATATTTATCTTAATAAAAAGTGACTTATAAGATTATTATGAGATTTTAAATTTTAAATTTGATATTAATAAGTGAGTTTGTGATTTTTAGATGATGGATGGTGTGAATACGGTAAGTCGTTTTTAGAACATTTTTTCTATGTTAATAAAATAATGGGTCTAAGCTATTAAAAAATGATATTTAAGCCTAATAGCAGCAGATTGTGGCTTAATGACAGTGTTTACCATAAATAAAGCGCCATTAAGGCGCTGAGTCAAGATAACCGTAGAGTGATGGCTCTGTGATGCATTTTAAGGCTTGTAGCGTTGGTCTATGCTGAAACACTCAGGATATTTGGGATGGATATTTTGGTAAAAAGCCATGATTTCGCGCATATCGGCTTCAAAGTCCCCGCTTGGATAAATGATTTTACCCACGCCTGCAATTTTCTTTTCATAATCCATATATGCCAAAGCAATTGGTACACCTGCACCGATTGCCACGTAGTAAAAACCAGTTTTCCAATTTTCTTGGCGCGCGCGCGTGGCTTCTGGTGTCACCAACATACATAATTTGGGATGTTCTTGAAACAAGTTAATCATCACTTGTACCATGCTGGGACGTTCTTCGCCAGCTTGCTTGGGACGGCGATCGATGCCAATACCACCTAATGCACGGATGAATGGACCCATCGGGAATTTCATATAGCTGTCTTTGATGGTGATGCGCACGTTGATGCCCATGGCTTTTAAAGTGAGGCGAGCGTACAAAGCATCCCAATTGCTGGTGTGAGGCGCAGCAAGCATCACACATTGTTGAATGTCGCTTGGAAATTGATTGTCGATAGACCAGCCTAAGGCTTTAACACTGCTTGCTGCAAGAGATTCTAACATCGGCAAATACCACTAAAAAAGACGCCAATTGTAGCAAAATTGCGATTTTTTTGTTTTGGTTTATCGGCAAAACAATATGAAATATAGATTGAGAGAGTTTCTTTTAAAATAAGCGTCCTGTAACTTTTACAGGACGCTTGAGCAGCATTGCATCATAAGTTTATTGTAAACAATCTTTTAAACGATACCAACCCATACCCAAAACCAAAGACGGTGTTCTAAAGACAGGACCGCCGGGGAAACTGCGATGTGAAATGCGACTGAAAGCATTCAAACGTTCCGTATTGCCCAAGATGTTTTCTGCGGCCATTTGTCCTGCCAAACCTGTTAATGCCACGCCATGACCTGAAAAGCCTTGTAAAAAAGTGAGGTTGGGGGCAAGTTGACCAAAATGCGGTGCGCGGTTCATGGTGATGTCGACAAAGCCGCCCCAAGCGTAATCGATTTTGACATCGGCCAAATGTGGAAATACCCGCAACATGTCGCTGCGCATGGCGTTGGCCAAATCTTTTGGCGTTTGTCCTGAATAGCTGACTTTGCCACCAAACAACAAACGTGTGTCACCGCTCAAGCGGTAATAATCCAATACAAAATTGGTGTCACACACTGCCATATTGTTGGTAATCACATCTTGGCTGCGTGCACCCAAAGGCTCTGTGGCGATGACATAAGTGCCTACGGGCATGATTTTGTCGGACAAGGTTTTTAAGTATTCAGATTGTTTCAGGACGCCTGCAAACACATTGCAAGCCAAAACCACATGTTTGGCTAAAACTTCGCCTTGCGCGGTTTTAATCAGCCATTTGTCGCCTTGCGGTTGAAAATCGGTGACAAAGGATTGTTCAAAGATGTGTACGCCATGTTCAGCGGCAGCTTTTGCCAAACCCAAACAATAATTCAATGGGTGAATATGCCCTGAATCGGTGTCAAATACACCCCCTACATAACGATCGCTTTTGAGATGTTGTTTGAGTTGTGCGCGGGTTTGTTCTTGATAACCCGTATAACCATAGTTTTGACGCATATACTCGCTGTATTCAAGCAAAGCATCGAGTTTTTTGGGGCTGACGGCAACTGAAGCATAACCACGTTGCCAATTGCAATCGATTTGGTAATCTTGTACTTGTTTTTCAACCAAATTGACCGCATCAACCGACCATTGCCACATTTTTTGTGCGGTCTCTAAACCCAATTGATGGTGTAAAAATTCCATTTCGCATGCGTAAGAGGTGATGACTTGACCACCATTGCGTCCTGAAGCGCCAAAACCAATGCGTGCAGCTTCTAAAACAGCCACGTTTTGCCCTGCTTGCACCAAAGGCAAAGCCGTTCCAATTCCAGCCAAGCCGCCACCAATGATGCAAGTATCAACTTCGATTTTTTCTGTTAGGGTGGGGTATTGCTGGTGCAAAGTGCGTGTGGCGGCATAATAAGAATCAACGTGTTCAGCTTGTGCAGGAGAGGTCAACATAAATAAGCCTTTAAAATAGAAAAAGCCCTGTATCGGTTGATACAGGGCGCATGAGTCCAATCAAGCAGTTTTCTTTTCTTGCTCTGCTACTTGGCGATAAGCATTGGCCATTTCACGCTCACGGCGTGTGGTTTGGCGCATCATCAACCAATTGAGCAAAATCACAATCGTACCAACAATGGCAATCATGATGGTTGCCAAGGCGTTCATTTGTGGATCCAAACCCAATTTGATTTTGGAGAAAATCACTTGTGGCAAGGTGGAAGAACCTGGACCTGACAAGAATGAAGTGATGACCACATCATCTAAAGACAAGGTCACGCCCAATAAAAAGCCCGAAGCCAAAGCAGGTGCAATCAATGGCAAAGTAATCAAAAAGAAGATTTTAAATGGACGTGCGCCCAAGTCCATCGCCGCATCTTCTAAGTTTTGATCCAATTCCATCAAGCGGGCTCGAATGACGACTGTGACATAAGCCAAACACAAAGTGGTGTGTCCCAACCAAATGGTGAATAAGCCGCGGTCAAAATACAACCATTCTAAAGCAGGTGTTGATTGCAACAACATTTGCACTTGAATAATCAAGAGCAACATCGATAAGCCTGTAATCACATCAGGCATCACCATCGGTGCTGAAACCATACCAGCAAACAAGGTAGAGCCTTTAAAACGCTTAATTCGTGCCAAAGCATAAGCGGCCAAAGTTCCCAAGATGACTGCTGCCAAAGACGAGAAGGCTGCCAATTTAACCGATAACCACGCGGCGTTTAAAATGACATCGTTTTGCATCAAAGTGCCATACCATTTGGTTGAAAAGCCGCCCCAAATGGTCACCAATTTGGAATCATTGAACGAGTACACCACCAAAATAATCAATGGAATATACAAGAACAATAAGCCTAAAAACAACGATGCTTTCAAGAACCAAGAGAGTTTTCCTGTGCTCGCACTCATACAGATTCTCCCTCAATTTCACGGTTTTCATAATGGTGGAAGATGGCAATCGGTACCACTAACAGCAATACCATAATGACCGCCACGGCTGATGCCAAAGGCCAGTTGTTTTGGTCAAAGAACGCTTGCCACAACACTTTACCAATCATTAAATTTTCAGGACCACCGACCAATTCTGGAATCACATATTCACCCACCGATGGAATAAATACCAACATCGAGCCTGCAATGATACCAACTTTGGACAAAGGCAAAGTGATGGTCAAAAACGCTTTGATAGGAGAGGCGCCCAAATCATTGGCCGCTTCCAATAAACGTCCATCCAGTTTTAACAATTGTGTGTATAAAGGCAAAATCATGAATGGCAAATAAGCGTATACCATCACCAAAATCAATGAAAATTGGTTGTAAAACAAATCCAACGGTGCATTGATGATGCCTAATTTTTGCAACCAAGTATTCACCAAGCCTGTGGTACTTAAAATGCCCATCCACGCATAAACACGCAATAAAAACGATGTCCAAAATGGCAACATGATGAGTAATAACACGCCATTGCGAATGTCTTCACGCATGCGTGAAATCGCGTAAGCAATCGGGTAACCAAAAATCAAACACAAAATGGTTACAATGACTGCGGTTTTCAAAGACGACCAATACGTTTGTAAGTAAATATTGTCGCCATTGCCTGAATGAAATGGATTCAAAATTTGCATCAATGAAGAGCCAAAATCTTTGAAGATGTCAGCGTAATTCATATAAGACGCTTGAACAATGACACGTCCCATATCGCTGTCAGTGGTGACCAATGGCGTATAAGGTGGAATGGCAATTTCTTGCTCGGCGAAACTGATTTTGAAAACAATCAAAAAGGGAATCAAAAATAAAATCAACAGCCACACATAAGGCACGGCAATGACAAACCAGCGACCTAATGCGCTGCTTATATTGAGTGGCTTCATGACGCAGCTCCTAACGGGTTAATGGTACAGGCAAATTGTCGCGCCAAGTCACATATACGGTTTCATCCCAAGTGGGTGCAGTTTCATCTGCCAGATACCAACGAGAAGAAGCAACAGTGGCTTTGATGACTTTGCCGCTAGGCAACAACACATGGAAAATAGCGAAACTGCCCAAATAAGCAATTTCTTTGACCTTGCCTTCAGCCCAGTTAAAGTCTGCTGTTGGTTTATTGCGTGTTAAACCCACATCTTCAGGACGCAAGCTGACCCAAATGTCTTGGTCGCTAGGACCTGTAATGCCATGACCTAAGCGAATTGGGTGGGCTAAATCAGGGCTGTTGATGATGCAATAATCTGGTGCATCTTCGACCACTTCGCCAGCAATGATGTTGGTTTCACCAATAAATTCAGCCGTAAATCGGCTGTTTGGGTAATCGTAAATTTCGCTTGGTGTTCCGACTTGGCGAAGTTTACCGTCCGACATGATGGCAATTCTGGTTGCCATTGTCATGGCTTCTTCTTGGTCATGCGTCACCATAATACAGGTCGCACCGACTTGCTCTAAGGTGTTGACCAACTCTAATTGGGTTTGTTGGCGCAATTTTTTGTCCAATGCACCCAAGGGTTCATCCAATAACAATAATTTTGGACGTTTGGCCAAAGAGCGTGCCAAAGCAATACGCTGTTGTTGACCGCCAGATAATTGATGCGGTTTGCGTTTGGCGTATTTGGTCATTTGTACCAATTTCAACATGTCTTCGACGCGCGCATCGATTTCACCTTTGGCCATTTTGTCTTGCTTTAAGCCAAAAGCAATGTTTTGTTCTACTGTCATGTGTGGAAACAAGGCATAGCTTTGAAACATCATGTTGATTGGGCGCTCGTAGGGTGCTTGGTAAGTCACGTCCAAGCCGTCCAGTAAGATTTTACCTGCGCTTGGCTTTTCCATACCTGCTAACATGCGCAGCAAAGTGGATTTACCACTGCCTGAGCTGCCTAATAATGCAAAAATTTCGTTGCGTTCAATGTTCAGGTCTACATGATCAACAGCGAGGTTGTCGCCGAATTTTTTTACCAACCCTTGTATTTGTAAATACGGTTGTTTGGTGGTTTGAGTGACAGTATCGGTCATAATCGGGCCATGCTCCAGTTTATGCGTCAATGACAAAGTAATAAATTTAAACAATCAAAAGATGCTTGTCTTGCTCGTTATCATATATTCTATATATGTTTTCAGAGCGGATTGTATGCGACCCCGCTAGACAGGGCAATGCACAAATCCCAATCGTTTGGCTAAATAAAGCGCTTAAAAATCACCACCATTAAAAAGTTGAATAATATGAAAACATTATCAAACAGCTTCTGTAAATCACAATACACGAAATTTATGCTTATTTGCCAATGAAATCGGTGTTGCGTAGCACAATGACCACAAGCCAAACCACATCTTGAATGATTTGGTATTTGTGTTCAAATTGACTAAAAAATATAGGATTGAAATAGAGGCGTATGACTGGGTTAAATAATATGGTTGGAAAACCGTCACATTGGGCAGCAGCGGTGTCGATGATGATTGTGTCGTGGGGCAGTGCCGTTGTCATTATTTTTCAGGCCGCTCAAGCTTTGGATGCCACAGAGGCTCAAACGGCATCTTGGTTGACCATCATTGCTTTGAGCAGCGGTGTGTTGAGCATGGCATTGTCTTGGCGTTATCAAACACCAATTTATATTGCTTGGTCGACGCCCGGTGCTGCGATGATAGCATTGACCACTGATATCGCTTTGTCGGATGCCATTGGTGCGATGATATTTGCGGGCTTACTGAATGTGGTTTTAGGGGTCAGTGGCTTGTTTGCATGGATGGTCAAACACATTCCAGCGAGCATTGCTTCAGCGATGCTGGCGGGTATTTTGATTGGTTTTGGTACCAATGTTTTTGTCAGTATGCAAACGGATTTGATTTTGGTTGCCTTGATGTTGTTCGCGTTTTTAATCAGTAAAGCGTATGCGCCTAAATACAGTTTGTTGTGGATGTTGGCTTTGGGTTGTGTTTATGCCTATTGCAGCGGTCATTTCACAGTGGATGCTGTGCAATGGCAATGGCCAGCATTGCAATGGATTGATCCTACTTTCAATTGGCAAACGATTATCAGTTTGGGTATTCCCTTATTTTTGGTGACTTTAAGCACACAATACATTCCGGGGGTAGCGGTATTGCATGCACATGGTTACAGGCCGCCTGTATCTCCCATTATTGGCAGTACAGGACTGGCAACGGTTTTATTGGCACCTTTTGGCTTGTTCATGTCTAATTTAGCGGCTATCAGTGCCGCCATTTGTATGGGAAATGATGTGGATGAGCGGCCTGAAAAACGTTATCAAGCTGTGATGATTCATGGTGTGTTGAGCTTGGGCTTGGCGGCGATGGGTGCGATGGTGGTGGTGGTGTTTGGCGCTTTACCTAAAGCGTTGTTGGTGACATTGGCGGGTATGGCCATTTTGGGCACTTTGACCGACAATTTGGTGACCGCCATGAGTGATGCAAGGGTCAGAGATGCGGCAATATTGACTTTATTGGCATCGGCTTCAGGCATACAATTGTTTGGTATCAGCAGTGCGTTTTGGGGCTTGCTCATCGGCATGAGCGTCTACCATTTTAATATTAGAGTGGCTTTAAAAAAATGAGCTTGGCATTGAAATAATCGGTATGATGTTGGGCTTAATAACGGCCAGCGTATTTTGAAAAAGGATAAAAAAATGATCAAACAATGGGCAGCGGCGGTATTGATCGCCATCAGTTTGTCAGGTTGTGGCTACAACACCATGCAAAGCCAAGATGAGGCAGCCAATGCCGCTTGGGCGGATGTGTTGAACCAATACCAACGCCGTGCAGATTTAATTCCGAATTTGGTTGCGACGGTACAAGGCTATGCCAAACACGAACAAGAGGTGTTGACTGAAGTTACCGAAGCGCGTGCCAAAGTCGGTCAAGTGCCAGTGAGTGCGGATATGGCCAATAACCCAGAACAACTGAAGGCTTTTAGCGATGCACAAGGTCAATTGACAGGGGCTTTGTCGCGTTTGATGGTGGTGGTGGAAAAATACCCTGATTTAAAAGCCAATACCAATTTCTTGGATTTGCAAAAGCAATTGGAAGGTACAGAAAACCGCATTTCTGTGTCGCGCAATACGTATATTGCATCTATTCAAGCTTATAACACCACAGTACGCACGTTTCCGAATAATTTGACTGCCAAGGTTTTTGGTATGACCGTGCGTCCGAATTTTAGTGTTGAAAACGAAAAAGCCATCAGCACTGCGCCGAAAGTGGCATTTTAAAGTTGCGGACAATTTATTGGTTCTCTTGGACAATAGGGTACAACATGGCACAAATCATGGATGTCAGAGTGTGGCAACAAGGCTGGGTACGGCTTTTTTTGAGCGTCTGTTTAGTGATGGTGATGCCTTGGGCTTGGGCAGACAATTTGCAACCCATACCTGATTTAACAGGTCCTGTGATTGATCAAGCCCAAATCATGTCGCCTGAAAGGCGTGAGCAATTGAACCAAGAGTTGCGCCAATATACACGCGAAAAAGGCAGTCAGGTGGTGGTGTTAACTGTCAATACTACGGCGCCTGAGGATGTGTTTTCTTATGGCATCCGTGTCGTTCAAGCTTGGAAATTGGGACGTGCGCAAGAGCAAGATGGGGTGTTATTGCTGATTGCCAAAGACGACCGCAACAATCAAATTTTGGTGGGACGTGGTTTGGAAGGGGCAATTACCGATGTGGATGCGCACCGTATTTTAAGCGAAGTGGTGCGCCCACAATTTCAACAAGACAATTTTGACCAAGGTATTGTCGATGCTGTTGCCAAAATCCAAGGCTTGATTGCAGGTGAGGCTTTGCCTGAAGCGAGTATGGAAGAGAGCTTTGGGTCTACTTGGGATATTTTGTTGGCCTTGTTGTTGCCTTTGTTAATTTTTACCACTGTGATGAAGAAAATATTTGGCAAACAATGGGGCAGCTTGCTCAGTGCAGTTTTGGTTGTCGGTTTGCTAAGTTTGTTTGAGCTCAGTTGGTTGCTGTTGTTGGCAGTGAGTGCGGGCGTATATTTGTTCAGTATTTTGGTGAATGTGAATTTGGCCAATAGCGGTGGCGGTGGTTGGCATGGTGACAGCGGCGGTTGGCATGATAGCGGTAGCAGTGGTGGCGGTTGGAGTAGTAGCGACAGTTATAGTGGTGGTGGCGGTGGCTTCAGTGGTGGTGGTGCTTCGGGAGATTGGTAATGCACACAACAAATCGTTTTCAACGTTTGTGGCGTCATGCCACAGCATCTCATAAAAAATGGCAACAACAGTTTCCCAAGTCGCTTTTAACACGCATTGAAACCTTGATTGCGGCGTCTGAACCAAAACATTTGGGTCAAATACGGGTGGTGATTGAAAACAATATGCCTTTGTCCGATGTGTGGGCGAACGTGTCACCACGTGAGCGAGCATGGCAATGTTTTGGTGAATTGGGCGTATGGGATACGGAATACAATACAGGTGTGTTGCTGTATATTGGTTGGAGCGATCGTGCTTTGGAAATTGTGGCCGACCGGGGCATCGCTCGCCAAGTGGATGAGCAAGTTTGGCAAAAAATTTGCCAACAATTGTCACAAGCTTTTGTCGCGCAACAATTTGAAACGGGTACTGAAACCGCGTTGCAACAATTGACCGATGTCTTGCAAGCACACATTCCACGCGATGGCAGCCATATAGCGGACAATGAACTGAGTGATGAAGTGGTGGTTCGTTAAACATTTACAGGACGCTGTGATAAGCGTCCTGTAAAGTTTCAGATAACTGTTACAATAGCGATTCATGAATACCATGGCACCCACATGAAGTACGATGCAGCCACACCAGAAGCCCGTTTGAAAAAAGCCCGTACCATTGCCACATCTTTATTGGTTTTGGCGGCGATTATCTTTGTCATCAGCACCTTATTGTTGAAGCAATATCCGTGGCTTGCGTATGTGAAAGCGTTTTCAGAGGCGGCGATGGTGGGTGCTTTGGCAGATTGGTTCGCTGTGGTGGCATTGTTTCGGCATCCTTTGGGCTTGCCGATTCCGCACACGGCGATTTTGCCAAAAAACCAAGAGCGAATTGCCGATAATTTGGGGCAATTCATCCAAAATAATTTTTTAGACCAAAAAGCGATTGCCAAAAAAGTGTATTTTTTAGAACCCAGCCGCAAAGGTTTGGATTGGCTGTCTAAGCCAGAAAACCAAGCTTTCATTGCGCCATTCATTGTGAAGCAGATTCCTGCTTTGCTCAAATCTGTCAAACCAGAACAAATGGCACTGTTTTTAGGGCAATTGCTACAACGCCAATATGATGGCAAAAGCATAGGCACCACTTTGGCGCAAATGCTGAGCATGTTGCAAGCCAATGGTTACCATCACATTGCTTTGGTAGGTGTGTTGGAGCAAATTCGAGCATGGTTGAAAAATGAGCACACGCGAACATTGCTTGAAGACAATATCAATGCGTGGGCAGCCAAAATCAAAAGTGACAGCCCATCCAAATGGGACAAATTGGTTGCTGCTTTCAAAGGCAGTGCGGTCGAAATGGTGGATGGTTGGGTCGCGCGCAAAGTGCTCGATTGGGCGGATGATTATTGCCAAGAAGTCATCAACAACGATGACCATGCGATGCACCAAAGTATGGACCGCAAAGTCAGCCAATTGGTGTGGGCTTTGCAGCATTCAGACATCATGCACCGTCGCTTAAATCAAGTCAAAGATGGTTTGATTGAATCCGAAGCGGTACAAGGTTTTATTCAACATTCATGGCAAGGTTTGCAAAATTGGGCGCAAGAAGACGCCGAGAAAAACGATTCGATGTTGATGCAACAAGTGTTGAAAGTGTTGAATCAAATGTTGATTCAAGGCGCGGCACAGCCTGAAGTGTTGAGACGTTTTGATGCGCAATTATCATTGTGGGTGCGCGAATTGGTGGAGCAATACAAATTCAAAGTGTCTGATTATGTGGCCGATAAAGTCAAATCTTGGGACAGCGAGGAGTTGGTGGAAAAATTAGAGCTTAGCGTGGGTAAGGATTTACAATATATTCGCATCAATGGCACTTTGGTGGGTGGTTTGGTGGGATTGATCATTCACACCGTATCGGTTTGGCTCAGCTAATGAGGCGTCCTGTAAGTATTTGGTATAAAAATTTGGTAAAAATACGATTAGCCATGATGATGTAAATGAGAATAGGTTACAATTGGTGACAAACAGTCGTGTGTTGGCGGCTTGTTATTTTCTCATTTCATGAAACGACACGATTGATTATGGCTTTATTTTTCATCAAAAGACCGGTTTTTGCGTGGGTATTGGCAATTTTTATCACATTTGCAGGTGCCCTTTCTATTTTCTCATTGCCTTTAGAGCAATATCCCGACATCGCACCACCACGAATTTCTATTTCCGCCAACTACAATGGCGCCTCTGCTGAAACGGTTAATGACTCAGTTGTACAAGTGATAGAGCAGCGTCTCAAAGGCTTAGACAACTTGATGTACATGCAGTCAACCAGTGATTCTTCAGGACGCGCACGCATCACTTTAACTTTCTCTCCGGGCATCGATATCGATATTGCCCAAGTGCAAGTACAAAACATGTTACAACAAGCCGTTCCGCGCTTGCCTGAATCGGTGCAAAGCCAAGGCGTGACCGTGACCAAAGGTGGCCAAGACAGCTTGATGACCTTGGTGTTCACATCGGACGACCCTAAAGTGAGCAAAGTCGACATAGGCGATTATTTGTCGAGCAATGTCAACGATGTGATTGCTCGAATCGATGGCGTGGCGGAAGTTGAGCTTTATGGCAGTCCTTATGCCATGCGAGTGTGGTTAGACCCCAACCGTTTAGAACAATACCAATTGATGCCATCGGATGTCAGTGCTGCGATTAATGTGCAGAACAATCAAGTTTCTGCTGGCCAATTAGGACAATTGCCATCGCTGGCTGAGCAAATGTTGAACGTGCCCATTCAAGCACGTACCAAATTGCAAACAGTCGACCAATTTGAAAACATCATTTTAAAAAGCAAGCCAGATGGTTCTGTGGTGACAATTAAAGATGTTGGGCGTGTGGTTTTGGGTGCAGAATCTGAAAACGTCCAAACCAAAATTAATGGTCAAACGGGCGCATCAGTAGGCATTATTTTGGCAGATGGTGCCAATGCTTTGGATGCATCGGACGCCATCATGCAAAAAATTCAAGCATTGGAACCCAATTTTCCTTTGGGTATGAAAACATATGTCAGCCAAGACTCGACGCCTTTTGTGCGTGCTTCTGTCAATGCGGTAATCAAAACCTTGTTGGAAGCCATCGTTTTGGTGGTGGTGGTGATGTATGTGTTCTTGCAAAATTGGCGCGCCACTTTGATTCCGACTATTGCCGTGCCTGTGGTATTGATGGGAACATTTGGCGTGTTGGCGCTGTTTGGTTATTCCATCAATACGTTGACCATGTTTGCTTTGGTGTTGGCAATTGGCTTGTTGGTTGATGATGCGATTGTGGTGGTGGAAAATGTGGAGCGGGTGATGCATGAAGAGGGTTTAGATGCCAAAGCTGCCACGCAAAAATCCATGCAAGAAATTTCATCGGCTTTGATTGGTGTGGGCATGACTTTGTCGGCAGTATTTGTACCGATGGCATTTTTCCCCGGCTCAACAGGTGTGATTTATCGTCAATTTGCAGTGACCATCATTGCTGCGATGGCGTTTTCGGTACTGGTGGCGTTAACGCTGACACCTGCCATGTGCGCGACCATGCTCAAAGCCAAAGCACATTCGCATCATTCTTATGGTTTGTTTGGACGCTTTTTCATATGGTTCAATCGCATGTTTCACAATGTGTCTGTGCGTTATCAAACGATTGTTCAGGCATTGCTGCAGCGCTCTAAACTGATGTTTGCCGCATTTGTCAGTATTTTAGCCTTGTGTGCAGGGCTCTTTTGGTATTTGCCATCTTCGTTTTTACCGGAAGAAGACCAAGGCTCTTTGAGTGTGAACATCACTTTGCCCGCAGGTGCAACCGATGTCCGTGTGCAGCGCGTTGTGTCTGAAGTCAGTACTTATTTGGAAGCGCAGCCTGAAGTGGAATTGGTACATGCCATTACTGGTTTGGGCGGCAATCAAGGTTCGGCTCGTTTGTATGCCCGTTTGAAGTCTTGGGATGAACGTACAGGCAAAGACCAATCGGCTTCTGCTTTGGAGCAACGTGTTAGCCGTGAATTGAAAAAACGCAGCGATGCCAAAATTTTTGTCAGCTTGCCATCGACAGTGCGAGGTTTGGGCTCAGCAACGGGCGTGAGTTTTGTGATTAAAGACATGAATGGTGGGGGCTATGAAGCTTTGGTCGCGGCGAAAGACCAATTCATTGCGTTGAGCCAACAAAGCCCATATTTGCGCGGTGTGCGTGCGACCAACCAAGATGACCGTACCCAATTGCAAGTGATTTTTGATGATCAAAAAGCCGTTGCCCATCAAATTAACACACAAGATGTGAATCGTTTGCTCAGTGAAGCTTTGGGTGGCTCTTACGTGAATGACTTCATTCACAATGGCCGTATCAAACGGGTTTACATTCAAGCCGATGCACAGTATCGCATGGCGCCTGAAGACATTGGGCAATGGAAAGTACGCAATGCCTTGGGACAAATGATTCCTTTGTCGACTTTTACCCATTTAGAATGGACGCTTGCACCGCCACAATTGATGCGTTTCAATGGCAATTTGTCTATGGAAATGATGGGCAATATTGGTGAGGGCGTGAGTTCGGGTGAGGCGATGGCAGAAGTGGTTCGCATCATGGCGCAATTGCCTAATGGTTTTGATTTTGAATGGATAGGCGGCTCTTTAGAAGAGCAAAAAGCAGGCAGCCAAGCGCCATTGTTGTATGCCTTGTCGATTGTATTTGTGTTTTTATGTTTGGCGGCTTTGTATGAAAGTTGGAGCATTCCATTGGCCGTGATTTTAGCGGCGGCTTTGGGTATTTTAGGTGCGCTGCTGGCAACGTTTGTGCGTGGCTTACATAATGATGTATTCTTTCAAGTCGGTTTGTTAACCACTGTGGGATTGGCGGCAAAAAATGCCATTTTGATTGTAGAATTTGCCGTGCAATTGCAAGAACGTGGTATGAAACTGTGGGAGGCAACAACCGAAGCTGCCCGCTTGCGTTTGCGTCCCATCATCATGACTTCGCTGGCGTTTGGCTTGGGTGTGTTGCCTTTAGCAATCAGCACAGGACCAGGGGCTGCCAGTCGCATTGCTATTGGTACAGCGGTTTTAGGGGGTACGGTAGTTTCTACCCTATTAGGCTTATTGTTTGTGCCTTTGTTTTTTGTGTGGATCAGAAGTCTAATCAAGCGTCCTGAAAGCAAGGTGTCTTCGTCATCATAATCATTTGGATACTGAGCTTGGACTTATTTTGAATGAACAGAGGAAGTGTGGTCAATGCAGTCTGAAGTGAAATTACATTTGCAGTCTCCAGCTCATTTTCATGCCCGTGCGCAATATTGGCGGGTGTGTGAAGTGGAATCATTGTATGACTTGCCGTTCATGGATTTGGTGTTTCGTGCCGCGCAAGTGCATCGTGAACATTTCAATCCCAATGAAATTCAATTGTCCAGTTTGTTATCCATCAAAACTGGGGGTTGCCCTGAGGACTGTGCTTATTGCCCTCAGTCTGCACATCACGATACTGGCTTAGAAAAACAAGCTTTTTTGCCTGTGGATGATGTGGTGGCCAAAGCCAAAATTGCCAAAGAACGCGGTGCAAGCCGTTTTTGTATGGGCGCAGCGTGGCGCGGACCACACCAACGAGACATGTCGCGATTGACCGAGATGATTGCAGCGGTCAAAGCTTTGGGTTTGGAAACATGTGGGACGTTTGGGTTGCTCAAAGAAGATATGGCGGCGCAGTTACAAGCCGCAGGTTTGGATTATTACAACCACAATTTGGACACCGCGCCAGATAAATATGCTGATATTATTTCCACTCGCCAATACGAAGACCGTTTGGATACCTTAGGGCAAGTCAGACATTCGGGTATGAAAGTGTGTTGTGGTGGGATTATTGGTATGCAAGAAATGCGCAAAGACCGTGCGGGCTTGTTAGCCAGTTTGGCCAATTTAGAGCCGCAGCCTGAATCGGTACCGATTAATCAATTGGTCAAAGTCGAAGGCGTGCCATTGGCGGACGCTGACGATTTGGATTGGACCGAATTTGTGCGCACCATTGCTGTGGCACGCATCATCATGCCAACAAGTTATGTGCGTTTGTCGGCAGGTCGCAGTGGCATGTCAGAATCCACACAAGCTTTGTGTTTTATGGCGGGCGCCAATTCTATTTTTTATGGCGATGTATTGTTGACCACAGAAAATCCTGCGGACGATGTGGACAGAATATTGATGGACAAATTGGATTTGCAGCCACAAACCAGAACTGAGTGATGTTGGCAGCAAACAAGATAATCTGTAAACGCAAATCATGGAGCAAACAATGGCATGGGTATTATTGACAGTGGCAATCATCGCTGAAGTGATTGCGACTTCGGCTTTGAAAGCCTCCAATGGCTTTAGCAATTTGTGGCCATCGATTTTGGCGGTTGTTGGCTATTGTGTGTCGTTTTACTTTTTGTCTTTGACGATGAAAACCTTGCCTACAGGTGTGATTTATGCCATTTGGTCGGGCATGGGCATTGTCTTGATTTCAGCGGTGGCGTGGGTTTTTTTCAAACAACGCTTGGATTTACCTGCTTTGCTGGGCATGGGCTTGATTTTGGCGGGCGTCATTGTCATTCAATTGTTTTCTAAAGCAGGACATTGATTTTATCTTGCTAAAGCCATCAAAAAGCGTCCTGTAAACGTTTACAGGACGCTTTTTGATGGTGCTTAATAGGCTTTGATTTGTGCAATGCGATAACTTCGCTCATTCGACAATGGCGCACCTGTTTGTCGGTTGCGAGCTTCGGCATAGCCTTCACCAATGAAAAAAATGCGTTGCGCCGCTTGAGCATCAAGGCGAATGAGTGAAGGTTGTCTGGCATCGAATTCAAAGCGTCCTGTAAATTGTTGTTGGTGATGAATTCGATTTTCGGTGAGATGTTGTTCTTGTAAATGATAGGTTTTGTCAGGGCGCAGTTCCAAATCAATGCGGATGGAATCACACTCAGGACAAGGAATGTGACCGACATATAAACCTGCCCAATCCAAGCTGTTTTCTGCGGTGTCACCTGTCATGGAATAGGCAAGGTGTTCACGCATGTGGTCGTGGTCTTGGTGGCGGGCGTGATTGGCGGCGATTTGGGCATGGGTGCGGTATTGGCAGGCGGCTAAAAAGAAGCTGCAAGCCAGTGCAAAAGACAAGGTTTTCATGGCTTCTTCTCACAAAGATAAGCATTCATTTAAACCCAAATCATAGTCAAAAGTTCGATGGTTTGCAGCTGCTTATAAAAAAGTGTCCTGTAAAGTTTACAGGACGCTTATTGTATGCAAAATCAATGGCTGATTATTCTAAAACCAAAATCGCTTCCGCTTCAACCAACACGCCTTTAGGCAAGCTAGACACGCCAACAGCGGCACGAGCTGGATAAGGTTGGTTCATGTATTTGGCCATGGTTTCGTTGAAAGTGGCAAAGTTAGACAAGTCGGTCAAGTAAGCATTCACTTTCACCACTTGGTCAAACGTGCCGCCAGCCGCTTCAATGACTGCTGCCAAGTTTTTGAACACTTGTTCGGTTTGTTCTGCAAAGCCGCCTTCAACCACTTCACCGGTTGCTGGAACCAAAGGGATTTGACCTGAAATCCAAACAGTGTTGCCAGCGCGAACGGCTTGAGAATAAGCACCGATGGCTGCAGGGGCATTTTCAGTGTGAATGATTTGTTTGCTCATGTTCATTCCTTTAAAAAGGGATTATAAAAATAACTGCAATAAGTCGTTTAAAAAGCGCTGCCCCAATGGCGTTGCTTGCAAACGTGTAGGGTTGGCTTCTAGCAAGCCTTGTTCGGTGGCTTGCTTGAGGGCATGGGCGATTGTACCAAAGTTTAAGCCTGTGCGTTCGGTGTACAAATGACTGGGTACACCTTGTTGTAAGCGCAAAGCATTCATCATAAACTCAAACGGCAAAGCGGCTTTGTCGATTGCGTCACGTTTGGTTGTAGAACCGTCTTTGATGCCATTGAAATAATCTTTGGGATGGCGCACACGCACAGTGCGCTCAATGCGGTCGTGGTAAGAAATCTTGCCATGTGCACCTGCGCCAATGCCGATGTAGTCGCCAAACTGCCAATAATTGACATTGTGGCGTGCCATTTTACCATCGCGCTGAAACGCTGATGTTTCATAACGTGTAAACCCATGTTCAAACAAAGCACCATGCACCGCTTCTTCAATGTCAATCAAATGATCGTCATCAGGCATGTTCGCAGGCGGCGTATGGCCAAAAGCGGTGTTAGGCTCTAGTGTCAATTGGTAGGCGGAAATGTGTGGCGCACCCAAAGCCATTGCCGTATTCACATCGTTTAAAGCTTGGGCTATGCTTTGATTGGGCAAGGCATACATCAAATCAATATTGATGCGTTCAAACAGTTTCAAAGCGGCTTCGATGGCAGTCTTGGCTTGTTTGTCATCGTGAATGCGCCCTAGGATTTTTAAATGTTCAGGGTGAAAACTTTGCACGCCCAAAGACAAACGATTGATGCCAGCATCGGCAAAACCTGCAAAACGTTCTTGTTCAAACGTGCCTGGATTGGCTTCCATCGTGATTTCAGCCGTTGGCAACACTTTGATACGCGCGCGCACGCCTGCTAGCAAACGGTCAATAGAAGCGGCCTGAAACACGCTTGGTGTGCCACCACCGATGAAAATCGTTTCTACTGAACGACCCCAAACGTAAGGCAATTCTTGTTCTAAGTCTTGCAACAAAGCATCGACATACGCATCTTCTGGTAAAGCGGCACCTGAAAACTGGTGTGAATTGAAATCACAATACGGACATTTTTGTACGCACCAAGGTGTGTGTATGTACAAAGACAAAGGCGGCAGGGCTTTCAGGCCGCTGCCTAAAGGGTGAAACTCAATCATTGAAAAACGCTTTTTCTGGAACATCCAAACCGTGGAAATGGTATAACTCATCCATTTTTTGCATCAAAGCCAACATCGCACGACCACGATGGCTGATGCGATTTTTCAAAGTAGTCGATACTTCTGCGGCAGTTTGTTTGTATTCGGTGACTAAAAAATGAGGGTCGTAGCCAAAGCCATTTTCGCCTTGGGCTTCTTCTTGCCAACAGCCTTCCCACACGCCATCAACAATAATCGGTTGTGGGTCTTCAGGTGAGCGCACCAACACCAACACGCAAGCATACCAAACGTTTTTGTTGCTGTGTTCGCGCAAAGCTTCAGACAGTTTGGCATTGTTATCCAAATCGCTTTTGTGTTCGCCTGCATAGCGGGCTGAAAACACGCCCGGTGCACCATTCAAAGCGGCAGCACAAATGCCTGAATCATCCGCTAAAGCTGGGCGTCCTGTAAGCGCACTGGCATGGCGGGCTTTGGCCAACGCATTTTCCACAAACGTATGGTATGGTTCAGGGCAATCGGGCACATCAAATTGGCTTTGTGGCAATACGGTGATGCCATAAGGTTCAAAAAAAGCTTTGAACTCACGCAATTTGCCGGCATTGTTGCTGGCCAAAACGATTTCATTGTGATTGAGCATTTTGATTTTCCTTTTGCTTGCGTGCCATCGCTTGCAATTGCTTGTGGCGCACAAATAACATGAAACTGCCGATTTGACACAACATGGCGATGAAGGCGGCAATAAAACACACCATTGCCATGCGTTGGCCATCGTGCGTCCACAAATAAGCCGCTGTCACCATCAACAGTGCAAATAAAATGGTGAACAATAAAACGGCCAATAAAGCGCGTCTAAGTGGATTGATTTTCATAAAGTTAAAAAAGGCAGCATGACGCTGCCTTGTATTTCTGGGTTAAGAATTAACGCAATTCCGTTTGCAAACGGCTCAAAATTTGGCTCAAATCGCTGCCTTGATACGGTGAGCCTTGACGGTCTAAGACTACTAAGCGATCACCACCTTCAATGGCAGTTAATTTGACAACCAAGTTTTCACGTGCAGGTGCTGCTGCTTTGGCTTTGCTGCCAAACATGCGTTTGAGCATGCCAGGTTTTTCAGTGCTGACGGCTTCGCTTTCGGCTGAAGTCGGTTGCACAATATAAATGCGTTGTGATGGTTCAATGTCACGAACGGTTAAACCGACACGATCTAAAGCCAAGCCAATGCGGCGCCAATTGCGTTCAGCATCGCCACGCACAATCAAGCTTTTACCCTCGATGCGTGCAAACTCTTGAATGGGATTGGTTTGAGTTTGTTCTAATTGCTGTTTGATTTGGGCTTCATTTTGACCAAAACGGTGCATGAAGCGACCTAAAAATGCCGCTTCCAAATTCACATCGCTGTTGCGAGGCTGCCATACCGTGTTGTCTTTGTTACGGCTGTTATAAACTTCTTCCATGCCTTTGTGAACAAATGCCACACGGATGCCCTTGTCAGTGCGCTCCATGCGAGAAATGAATTTGTCACGCTCAGAAGTTGAATAAATGCTACCCAAGCCGACTTTTTCTAACAAGAAGCGGAAACCATCATTGGGCAGCTTGGCACGGTTTTCAGCCCAATCGGTTTCCATAAAGCCAATGGCAGGCTCTTCGTTGCCGATGGTGAAGCCCATTTCTTGCCAGAAAACTTTCAGTTGAGGCCAGATTTCTTGAGCATTGACGCCATCCATCACCAACCAGCGTTGAGCACCATCGCTGACCATATGGACATTGGCCACTTGTGCCAAAATGCGTGAGTCAGCTTGAGTGGTTTGGCCTTGGCTGCGATTTAAGTCGCTGGCACGAACTGCACCAGAACCGGTTGGAATGACATAGCGGTCACCTTGATTGGGATTGGTTAAATCAGGTGGCACATCTAAGCGAACTTGGTTTGCTTTGACGGTCGATTCATATTTTAATGTGTCTTTGTTGCTATTTGAGCAAGCCGTTAAACTCAATAATACAGTCGCTGCGACAGTCAGTTGTATGGTTTTTTTCATCTATGCCTCTAAATTGGGATTAAATTAAACCAGCTTCTTGCATGGCCGCACGTACTTTCTCTTCGCCTACCGTGGTCATTGGCAAGATAGGCAAACGCACATGAGATTCAATAATGTTCAATTGAGCCATCGCCCATTTGGCAGGTGCAGGGCTGGCTTCGCAGAACATGTCCACATGCAATGATTGCAATGGATTGTTCAATTGACGTGCTTTGATGACATCGCCTTCTAAAGCGGCTTGGCACATATCGCTGAACTCACGCGGTGCAACATTGGCACAGACGCTGATGATGCCATCGCCACCACACAATAAAAATGCTAAGGCGCTAGAATCATCGCCTGAGTACAAAGCAAAGCCTTCAGGTGCACGTTTGATCAAATCACAAGCACGGCCAATATCGCCTGAAGCTTCTTTGACACCCACGATATTGTCAATTTCTGCCAAACGTAAAATGGTGTCATTGCTCATATCTACTACTGTGCGTCCTGGAACATTATAAATGATCATAGGAATGGCAGCCGCTTGTGCAATGGCTTTGAAATGTTGGTAAATGCCTTCTTGTGAAGGTTTGTTGTAATAAGGAACCACTGACAAAGTGTAATCTGCACCCAAACGTTCACATTCTTTAGACAAATGAATCGCTTCTGCAGTGTTGTTGGCGCCTGCACCAGCAATGATAGGGATGCGTTTATTGGCGTGCTTGACTGCGCATTCTACCACAGCCAAATGCTCTTCCATGCTCAATGTGGCAGTTTCACCAGTGGTGCCTACTGGGACGATGGCTTGAGTACCATTGTCAATGTGCCAATCAATCAAGGTTTTAAAACGTTCAAAATCCACTGCACCATCTGCATGCATCGGGGTAACGATGGCAACAATACTGCCTTTAATCATGTTGTAAGCCTTATAACAACCAAATAATGGGGTTAGAAACAATCGAATTGATAAAATAAATGTGGGCAATTGTAGCGTATTTTTGAATCTTGCCACACATTCAAAGCATTATTAATGGTTTAAGTTAAGTTAAAAAACACAAGAACTTTGCTTAAACAGTTGATTTATTTTATCTAAGAAGCATACGTCAAAACACCTATATACCGCAATATTCAGATATAACGTGGTAAAATACGCCGTTATATTGATTAACCGTTTTTTGAAGGACACTCTCACGTGATCAGCACGAATAATTTGACCATGCAGTTTGGCGCTAAGCCCTTGTTTGAAAATGTATCGGTGAAGTTTGGCGAAGGCAATCGCTATGGTCTTATCGGTGCCAATGGCTCTGGTAAGTCTACTTTTATGAAAATCTTGGGTGGCGATTTAGAGGCGACCGGCGGTGAGGTGGCCATTGAAAACGGTGCTCGTTTGGGTAAATTGCGCCAAGATCAGTTTGCTTATGAAGACATGCGCGTGTTGGATGTGGTGATGATGGGTCACACTGAAATGTGGGCTGCCATGACCGAGCGCGATGCCATTTATGCCAATATGGAAGCGACCGAAGACGATTACATGCACGCGGCTGAGTTAGAGGGCAAGTTTGCCGAATACGATGGCTATACCGCAGAAGCGCGTGCGGGTGCATTGCTTTCAGGTGTGGGCATTGAAGAAGCATTGCACAATACAACCATGAGCGAAGTGGCTCCTGGCTTTAAATTGCGTGTGTTGTTGGCGCAAGCTTTGTTTTCTAAGCCTGATGTATTGTTGTTGGATGAGCCGACCAATAACTTGGACATCAACACCATTCGTTGGTTGGAAGATGTATTGAACCAATACGAATCGACCATGATTATTATTTCGCATGACCGCCACTTTTTGAACGAAGTGTGTACACACACTGCGGACGTCGATTATGGCACAGTGACGGTTTACCCAGGTAATTACGACGAATACATGTTGGCAAGTGCCCAATCTCGGGAACGCGCGATGAAAGACAATGCCAAAGCCAAAGAAAAATTGCAAGAATTGCAAGAGTTTGTGGCGCGTTTTTCAGCCAACAAATCCAAAGCCCGTCAAGCGACTTCTCGTTTGAAACAAGCAGATAAGATTAAAGATGAAATGGTCGAAGTGAAACCTTCTACCCGTCAAAATCCATTTATCCGCTTTGAAGTAGACGAAAAAGCCAAGCTACACCGCCATGCCGTAGAGCTAGATGGCGTGAGCAAGGCATTTGATAAAACCTTGTTTAACAAAGTCAACTTTATTATGGAAGCGGGCGAGCGTTTGGCGATTATCGGCCCTAACGGTGCGGGTAAATCGACTTTGCTCAAATTGTTGGCAGGTGCGTTTGATGAAGAATATGCAGATGGTGTGACACCTGATGCAGGTATCATTAAATGGGCGGAAAAAGCCAATATCGGTTACTACCCACAAGACCATGAAAAAGACTTTGATACCAATGATGACTTGACTTCGTGGATGCGTGAATGGGGTTTAGAAGGCGATGACGAACAAGTGATTCGTGGTACTTTAGGTCGCTTGCTGTTTGGTAGCAATGATGTGACCAAAAACGTGCGCGTGTTGTCAGGTGGTGAAAAAGGTCGCATGTTGTATGGCAAATTGATTTTGCAAAAACCCAATGTCTTAATCATGGATGAGCCGACCAACCACATGGACATGGAAAGCATCGAGTCTTTGAACATGGCTTTGGAAAAATTCCCAGGCACGTTGATTTTTGTATCGCATGACCGTCAATTTGTGAGCTCTTTGGCGACACAAATTTTGGAATTAGACGGTGAAGGTGGTCACGATTACTTCATGGGTGATTACGAAACCTATTTGTCTAAAAAAGGCATCGTGTAAGTTTTGCCCAAAGCGTCCTGTAACATGTTTACAGGACGCTTTTTAAGAAAGCTGAGGTGAGAATGATTAGCACTAAAAATAAGCCGCAACGCATCCGTTACGATATCAAAATTCGCCGTTTGCAAGTGGCTAAAATTGAAGATTTAAGCCAAAGTCTGCGTGCCATTACCTTTACTGGTGAGGCTTTGGACACGTTTCAAAGCGATGGCTTTGATGACCATATCAAAGTATTTTTTCCCAATGCCGATGGTCAATTGGTATTGCCACAAATTGGTGAGCGTGGCGTGGCGTATCCTGAGGGCGTGGAAAAACCTGCGGTGCGTGAATACACGCCGACCGGCATTGATTTGGTCGGTCAAACTTTGCGTTTAGAGTTTGCCATACATGATGCAGGTCCTGCGACCACATGGGCGAAAAATGTGCAGTTAGGACAAGAAATCGCCATTGCAGGTCCTCGTGGTGCTTTGGTTTTGTCAATGGAAGTGAATCATTATGTGTTGGTAGGCGATGAAACAGCGTTGCCTGCGATTCGCCGCCGCTTGAGCGAGTTGCCACAAGGCAGTACTGCGTATGTATTTGCTGAAATCAACAGCGAAGCAGACGAAGTGCCTTTGCCAAGTGCGGCTGATGTGAAAGTCGTGTGGGCGTATCGTCGTGGTGCTGCGGCGACCAGTGCGCACTTTTTGTTAGAGCAAGTTCAGCAAGCGACTTTGCCAACGGATGATGTGCAAGTATGGATTGGCTGTGAGCGTGAGCAAGTGCGTGCTTTGCGTGAGTGGTTTTGGAACAATGGTTGGGACAAAGACGATGTCAAACATGCCAGCTATTGGAACAAAGGCACGGCGGCTTATCATGAGCCGCATGATTGATACCATCGAATGACTTCGATGATAAGCGTCCTGTCAATCTTACAGGACGCTTTTTTGTGGCCCAAACAAGAGACATCAAGCGTCCTGTAACAATTTATTCAATAAAGGTTGCCATTGCGCTTGAATGTCGGTGTATTGTTTTTGTGGCTTATCGAATAAGGCCAAGCCTTGTTGCGCCAATTGGTCGTAACAGCTGCGTTCTAAAATCAAAGCGGCAGGTATTTGCTCGATTTGTTGGAAAAAGGCTTTGATTTGCTCGGCACTGTGGGTATTGGGGCGCAAACGGTTGCCCAACAATAAAATCTGCACTTTGCCTTTGCGAATGCGCTTGATGTCTTTCAAATGTTTTAAAAAGCGTTTGGTGCTGTCGATGTCAAAGACAGACGGTTGCAAAGGTGTGACAATGGCATGGCTTTCACTGATTAATTGTTCGGCATGCTCGCCTGATAAAGCACCGGGCGCATCGACTATCAAATAATCCAAATTTTCAGGCGCATGACCAATAGATTTTTCATTGCGCCAATCCACCGCCACAATTTTAGCCGCGCTTTCAGGACGGTATTTGAGCCATTGCAAAGACGATTTTTGAGGATCGGCATCGGCAATTCCGATGCGCAAGCCTTGTTGAGCGAAAGCCGAGGCTAAGGTAATGGCGGTCATGGTTTTGCCACAGCCACCTTTTAAATTTGCTACCAAAATCGTTTTCATGCGCAAACTCATGTTTTTGTCATTAATAAAGCAAGAGTAGCATTGATTGAAGCTGTCAAGCCAGTGGGCTGTCTGTTTTCTTGCAAGGGGATGTGACATCTTTTGGATTTGTCGTAGCCAAGAATGTGTTCAAAACAGCGTCATCAGACGGTCATTGATTTCATGACAAATGTGTCGAGTCGATTGATGGCGAATGCCAATATTGGGATTTAATTTGTTTAAGGCTTGAAAAAGCAGTTGCCATTAGTCTCAGCTTTGCTATGATGCGCCGCAAGGAGCGAGTATGGAAATATTAAAACAACAATTTCCCATGTGGGTGCAAGATGGGTTATTGGTATTAGAGGTGGCCATCATTGTATTGCTTGCATGGTTGCTGCGTCGTGGTTTTCGCAAGGTCGCTGACCGTTTGGTCAAGCGTCATGATATGCCCATTGATATTTTAGTACCTTTGAAAACCATCGCAGGTTGGGTAATTTTTGTCGTTGCGTTGCTGATGATATTAGAGCGTTTGGGCGTTTCTGGACAAGTGTTGTGGACGGCCATTACAGGTTTTACCGCGGTAGCGGCGGTGGCGTTTTTTGCGGCATGGAGCGTGTTGTCCAATACATTTTGCGCCTTTTTGATTTTCACCACCCAACCTTTTCGCATTGGTGACGAATTGGAAATTTTAGATGCTTCTGACAAAATCGGCATACATGGGCGGGTGATTTCGATTCATTTGCTTTATACTGTTTTGCAAGAAATGGGGCGTGAAGATGGGCGTTATACTTTGATTCAAGTGCCTAATAGCGCCTTTTTTCAAAAAACAATTCGTCGTTGGAAAAGCGGCAATGACATGGATCCCAGCATTTGACTGGGATGTTCAGGAACACTGAGAAGGACAGATGATGTCAGAAAAAATTTATGGTGATGCGGCGTTTCGCCGTCAAGGTTTGTTTGGTTCCGCCACGGAGATGACTTACAGTGGCGCTTTGAGCTTTATGCGTCGCAATTATTCACGTGATTTGACCGATGTGGATGTGGTGGTGTCGGGCGTGCCTTTGGATTTGGCCACGACATTTCGCTCTGGTGCACGTTTGGGTCCTGCGGCAATTCGTGCTGCCAGTGTGCAATTGGCTGAATTGTTATTATTTCCGTGGGGTTTTGATCCGTTTGATGATTTGGCGGTGATTGATTATGGCGATTGTTTTTTCGATGCGCACAATCCTTGGACGATTCATGATTCTATCGTAGAACATGCACGCGGTATTATTCAGAACAGCAACGCCAAAATGTTGACTTTCGGTGGCGATCATTACATCACATATCCATTATTGAAAGCACATGCTGAAAAATATGGCAAACCTTTGTCATTGTTGCATTTTGATGCCCATTGCGATACTTGGCCTGATCCTGATGCGGATTCATTGAACCATGGTACCATGTTTTACAAAGCGATTCAGGACGGTTTAATCGATCCGAAAACTTCCGCACAAGTGGGCATACGCACATGGAACAGCGATTTTATGGGCATGAATATGTTGTTTGCACCATGGGTGAATGAAAACGGCATCGACAAAACTGTGGAGCGCATTTACGAAGTGGTGGGCGATAATCCGGTTTACATTACGTTTGACATTGACTGTTTGGATCCCGCTTTCGCACCAGGCACAGGCACGCCAGTAGCGGGCGGTTTGAACAGCCATACGGCTTTGGGGATTTTGCGCAAATTGGAAAACCTAAATATTGTCGGTGCCGATGTGGTGGAGGTATCTCCCGCGTATGACCAAAGCGAAATTACTGCGATTGCAGCGGCACACGTTGCGGCGGATTTGTTGTGTGTGATGCGCAATCGAAAAGTGGCAGGCAAACTGTAATGGCGGCTGATTAAGCACAAGTGATATGGCCAAAAAGAAGCGTCCTGTAAACTTACAGGACGCTTCTTTAAAATGGACTTATTGTGAAACCAAAATTGGCGGCGGCGCATCAATGGCATGGCTGCGCATCACTTTGCGCTCGCTGGCATTGTATTTGTTTGGACCAGAAGGACTGTTTTTAGAGCTGCATGCGGTCAAAGCCAAAGCACAAACAAGTAATCCAAATAAGGTTTTCATGGTGGTATCTTTCAAAAAGATGTAAGAGGTCGTCTTGCTAAAACTGCGTGCACGTTCTGACTGCTATTTTGGGCGATGGTTTGCCAAGAAACTTGATAGAAGTCTGCCAAAATTTGAGCCACTAGCAAGGTATTTGCAGGTTCATTATATTCTTTAGACATATTTTGAAATGGCATATAAGGGGCATCGGTTTCAACAACATAATCTTGCGAATTTAAATGGGGTAACAATTGGTAAATTTTTTTGGCATTGGGCTTGAGTAAGACTGAGCCAAGCCCCAATTTGAACCCCAATTGCAACCAAGGTCTGGCTTGTTGTATGTTACCTGAATAAGCATGTAAGAAACCACCCTGTTGAAAACCTATTTTTTTGATGCTGTGCAACATAATATCCAGTGATGCACGATGATGGAGAATGACAGGGCGTTGGTATGTTTGCGCCAAGTACAATTGCGCTTCAAAAAAGTCAATTTGCTGTTGTTTGTGGGCGTCAGATAAATGTTTGTTGCCAAAATCCAAACCAATTTCACCGACCAATGCTTGTGGCTGCGTGAGTAAGATGGATTCTAGATTTTGGAGGGTAATGTGTAAGTCTGCTTCGGCTATAAAAAATGGATGGACGCCAAAAGCAGGTGTGACACATGCATAGCGCTCACACAATTGTAGCTGTTTGTCAAAATCGGCAAGATGGCTACATGGGACAATAAAATGATGTACAGCAGACGCAAAAGCTGCCTGAATGATTTCAGGCAGCTTTTGCCATAAAGGCGTATCTAATAAATGACAGTGGCTGTCTATTAACACATCTTTATGCTTGGATGATGTCATCTTGCACAACTTCAACAGAAGCTGTGAGTGTTTCAGCCGTAGCAACATCCTCAGCAGGCTTGGTGCTTTGCATGCAAGGGTGGCTTTGAGCAATTTTTTGCTCTTCAGCAGTCACTTCACCTTTGAAACGACTATTTAAGTCAAAGCGTTTACCACCACGGGCTAAAGCTTTGATATAGCGTGGGCGACGGCAATGGTTAGCCAATACACGAGCAATCAAAGTCGCATCAAACTGTGGTAAAGCCGCGATCAAGTCTTGATCGATGCCGACAGCCAATGGCTTAAATTTTTTGAATACATCGTATTTTTCATAGATATGAATACCAATCATATCTGTTTGTTTCTTTTTGCTCATTGTTTGCACAGCTGCTTTTAATGCTGCGCCAATGCTTGTTTCGTTTTGCATGTTTGCTTCAGTCCTTACCGCATCAAGACAATGACGGCCTGATTATAGATTTAAGCAGTGCCGTCTGAATTCAATGACTGCATCTTAACCGATTTTAACGGCATGAGCAAAAAAACTCGCTTGCTCTTGCTGTTTGAATCCATTAATGACAGCGTTAATATTAATTGGATTTTTTGTTGCTATTGCTTTTTGATGTTGTTTTGTTTGTATTTTTTGTCTGTGTTTTAGCGTTATTGGTTTTAGCAGTTTTGTTATTGTCTGCTGATTTGGTATTGTTGTTTTTATTGTTTTGTACTGCGTTTTTTTTGTTGGTGTTGGCTTTTTGGTTATCTTCTTTAACATTTTTAGCATTGTTTTTAGTGGCAGCATTGGTACGGCTGTTCTTTTGGGTAGTAACTTTTTTGTTATCAACAGGCTTTTTAGTGGCTTTGCTGGCATTGGCCTTATTGGTTGTTGATTTATTAACTGTTGTTTTTGGGTTGGTAGTCACTTTTTTATTTTGTGCTTTGTTAGAAGTTGCTTTGTTGCTGGTTGCTTTATTGTTCGTGGTTTTGCTAGTGGTTGTTTTTTTGCTTGCAACTGTTTTGCTGGTTGCTTTTTTGCTTACTGCTGTTTTGTTGGTGTCTTTGTTATTGGTCGTGGCTTTTTGAGCAGATTGTTGGCTGCGAGTGGCTTTTTTGTTGTCTACAATGGCTTTGCTGCTGTTGGATTTGGTACTTGATTTTTTCGTTGTGTTGGCAGCGGTTTGTGTAGTGGCTTTTTTAGCAGTGTTTGTGTTGGTTGTTGTGCGTTTGGCAGTGCTGCTGGTTGTGGTGCTATTTGTACGTGTTGCAGAGGTGTTCGCTGCGGTTGTGGTGCGAGTAGGTGTGTTGCTGGCTATGGCAACACGGTTGTTGCTTATATTGGTAGTTACTGTGCGAGTAGGGGTCGCTGGTACGGCTGAACGATGGTTGTTGTTCAACTGTTGGGTGTTGTTTGAGCTGCTCAATGCTTTGGCTGCCAACGGTGCTGCAACCATGGCAGCAGTCAATGGCGCGACAATATTCATATCATCTTGCGTTAATTCGGTATTGTTATTCCAATTGCTTGGTGTTGCGCTACTGTGTTGAGCTGCTGCGATGCTTGGATGAGATGGCGTTTGAGTAGGCGTGTTGATAGCAGCCACTTGTGGTGTGTTCACGACACGAGGTGCCGTCACTGTTGTGGTTTGTACATTGGCATTGTTGCGTGTGTCTACCCAAGCGTTATTGGTACCATCTTGCGTTCGTGCGACGAAATTAATATTATTATTAGCAGGGCGAGCCGCTGCCATTTGGGTGCTGGCTGTTTTAGACGGTGGAACAATTTGCGCCACAGTCGAGGTTTTGCCTTGACCACATTTACTTGGCAATTGTTGCCATGCACGCGACAATAAATTGCCATTGCCATACAGTTTGATTTCACTGCTAGAACCTCTGCCAATCACATCCATGGTGATGCCTTCGGTTTGTGTGAATGGATTAATCAAGCCTACGCTGTGATTGTTGTCGGTATAGACTTTGTGATTGATGAATTCTGCTGGCAATTTGAATTCTGTCGCCAATTTTTGGCGCAAACAACTGGAAGTGTCTGCGACGCTGTGATTGGACTGGGTCGTGCTGTGGGGATTTTCGACACGGCTCGGCATGGTTTTGTGATTCATCGCATTGACGCCACCGATTCGAGTGCTTTCATTCGTATTGGATTGAAGCGTTGAGTTCGTTGACATGGGCGTGGGTACGGCGGTACAAGCAGACAAACATGCCAACACTGCGCTGACCAACAGACGACGTACGAACATAAGCACTTCCTGAGTTAAGAATGAAAAAACACTTCATTGTAACCAATTTGTGATTAAAGGTTCACCTGTTTAATGAAAAATAAATGCAAATATTGATTAAAAATTGACCCATCTCACGATAAGTTTGGGTGCAGGACGCTTATTCGGTACAATTAAGGTTTTACAGGACGCTTAAAATTGATGATGCTCTCTACCCCGATTCAAACTGTCACTTTGGGTTTAACTGGCGCTTCCGGCATGCCATATGGCATTCGTTTATTAGAATGTTTGCTGCGTTATGGTAAAACTGTGTGGTTGGTGTATTCGCAAGCTGCACAAATTGTGGCACAACAAGAAATGGGTTTGCAATTGCCATCATCACCGTCTGCATGTGAAAAAATGTTGCATGAGCGCTATGGTGTGGATGCGTCTCGTTTGCGGGTGTTCGGTCAAAATCAATGGTCAGCGCCACCTGCTTCGGGTACGCATGTTGCCGATGCGATGGTGGTATGTCCTGCTACGATGGGGATGGTCGCAGCCATCGCTTATGGCACTTCAGACCACTTGCTTGAGCGCGCGGCTGATGTGTGCATTAAAGAGGGACGTCCGTTGATCATTGTGCCGCGAGAAGCCCCATTTTCGGCGCTACATTTGGAAAATCTATTGAAATTGGCTCGTTTGGGCGTCTGTGTGTTGCCGCCATCTCCCGGTTTCTACCAGCACCCGAAAACCATTGAAGACATTATTGACTTTGTGGTGGCTCGTATTTTGGATCAATTGCGCATTGAGCATGATTTGCTGCCACGTTGGGGTGAGGAATAAGTGGAGGGCTTGCGGCAATTATTAGAGTTGCTGTGGCGTTTTGTGTCATGGATTATGTGGCTATTGGAAAAGTTGGCAGGTTAGATTTGACAACATTCAATCATATGGGTTAGTGTAATAAACATGAATACTTTGATGTCTGTGAATGTTTCTTTTGCTTACTATTGGTACCGCTCAAATACAGCGGCGCTTCGTGGTGCATGACAGATTCACATTCAAACACGATAAAAACAGCCGCTCACATTGAGGCGGCTTTTTTTATATCCACAGTGAACGCCTCAATCAAGCAAATCTCAAAAGCAAGGAAGGCGTATCATGAATACCGTAGCAATGTTAAAACTTACCCATACTCAAGTTGAACCTGTGCAAACCATTTGCTTGGTGGTCGATGGCAACAGCCATGCCACCCAATTGCTCAATCCTGCGGTACCTGAACATGGCTTGCTGGTCAGCGAAGCTTTGTTACCATTGATTCGCACGGTGGCGATGATGATGGCAAGTTTGCGCTTGGACTTTACAGGCCGCATGCAAGAGCATATTACGGATGAAGCCGATTGGTTTGCAGCGCGTTTATTGGTTTTGGGTGTCAAACAATTTCATTTGGATGTGTCTTTATTGCCGATGCTGCAAACGGCCAATGCCCGAGCGCAGGCATTTGCTGAAATTCATGGTCTGCCTTTTCAGGCCGCTGGCATGAAAATGAGTTTGCATGCAGGTCGTGCCAACAATGTTTTGTTGATGGACTTGCCTGCCGATACTTTGGCACAAAATATGGGTTTGCTTGCAAATAGTTTGGCGTTGAAACACAAAATTTCGTTACAATCGCATTTTTGTCATTTTTTGTAAGCCACTATGAACCCATTCATGCAGCAATTGAATCCATACCCTTTTGCGCGCTTGCGTGCATTGATGCGCGATGTGCAAGTTTCTGAGCATTTGAACCCTATCATGTTGCAAATTGGTGAGCCCAAGCACGCCACACCACAAGTGATACAGGACGCTTTGGTGCAAAATTTGGATGGTTTGTCTAAATATCCAGCCAGCAAAGGCATCGATGCGTTGCGTGAATCATGCAGTGCTTGGCTCAAGCGTCGTTATGATATTTTGGTAGATGCCAACACGCAGATTTTGCCAGTTAATGGCAGTCGTGAGGCTTTGTTTTCATTTGTGCAAGTGGTTTTGGATGCGCAAAGTGTTGAGAAACCTGTGGTCATCAGTCCCAATCCGTTTTATCAAATCTATGAAGGCGCCACTTTTCTAGCAGGCGGTGAAGTGGAGTATGTCAATTGTGAGGCGCCTAATTTCATGCCCGATTGGAAAACGATTGATACCGCGACATGGCAGCGCACGCAATTGGTATTTGTGTGCAGTCCTGGCAATCCATCGGGCGCGGTGATGCAATTGGAAGATTGGCAAGAATTGTTTGCCTTGCAAGACCAATATGGTTTTGTGATTGCTTCGGATGAATGTTATTCCGAGATTTATTTTGGCGACAATGCGCCTTTGGGCAGTTTACAGGCCGCTTCGATGTTGGGTCGTTCTTGGGATGATTTGGTGATGTTCACCAGTTTGTCTAAGCGTTCTAATGTGCCTGGTTTGCGTTCGGGCTTTGTGGCGGGCGATGCCAAATGGATGGCGGCATTCTTGGAATACCGTACTTATCACGGCAGCGCGATGGGCATTTCTGTGCAACACGCAAGCATTGCTGCTTGGAACGATGAAAAACACGTTGAAGAAAACCGTGCTTTGTACCAACAAAAATTTGAGCAAGTGGTGGCTTTGTTACAGGACGCTTATGAAGTCAGCATTCCTGATGCTTCGTTTTATATCTGGTTAAAAGTACCTGATGGCGACGATGCTCGTTTTGCCCAACGCTTGTGGGCAGAACAAGCCGTACAAGTTCTACCAGGACATTTGTTGGCACGAGATACGGTTCATGGCAATCCTGGTGCAGGTTATATCCGCATTGCTTTGGTCGCCAATGTGGATGAATGCGTAGAGGCAGCCAAACGTTTGCTTACATTTGCTCAATCCTTTGCGTGACTTTGGCCAAAGTGTGTTTCCAAGCTTCAATAATGGGATCTTGTTCTAAATCTATGGCATAGATAAAAGACAACATTTCAGTCAATTGAATTTCAGGCAAGCGCACAATCGCATCACGTTGAGCATGAACATCTAAATAATGACTCGGTAGCAATGCCACACCGTGACCTGCTTCAACCAAGTTTAATAAAGCGTACATATCATCGCATTGTAAGGCGGTAGTGGGAGTGACTTTCCATTGCCGCCAAATTTTTTGGGTAAAGCGGGTGAGGGCAGAGAATGCAGACAAGCTAATCCATGGCAATTGTTGCATGGCTTTTTGGTTATTTTCAAAATGCCCCAACCATTTTTGAGCCATGACGACTTCAAATTTGAGTGGCATGATGTCGACGGTGTGCACATTGCGATAAGGATTATCCCCTACAAAAAAACCACCCGTTAATTCTCTTTGTTTGACTTGATTCAAGATAATTCCGCTCAAACCCAAGCTGAAGCTTTGGTGAATGTGTGGAAATTCGGTTTGCAATATCCCCACACATTCGGTCAAAAAAGGAACGGGTAACATTTGAATGATGCCGACTTTGGATTGCAGATGAAAATCATTTTTGATGCTTTGGGCAAAAGAATCTAGATGGTGCATTTGTTGTAACATGGTTTCGGCTCTAGGCAATAAAACTTTGCCTGCGCTGGTCAAACTCATGCCTTGGGCATTGCGATCGAAAAGCTGTACGTCTAAATTTTTTTCCAATGCCTTGATTTGGGCTGAAACAGCAGGTTGAGACAAATGCAAGGTTTCAGCTGCTTTCGTCAAATTTTGTTGGTGTGCGACAGCCACAAAGCTTTTGAGTTGATTTAAATCCACAGCTTATTTCCCCTTACAGTGGTCAATGCTTCATTATGGATAAGTTTTATGATTTTTAACAAGAATTTTTTGTTTGTAAGTCTGATTTTTTGCGTTAGCACAAAAGAAATTAAAAAGATTTGGGGATTTTGAAAAAAATACCTCAGTGATTATTTGTATTAAATGATTGAAAATAAACACTTATTGCGATGCATCATAATTTCAACAAATCCAAGCCATCCAAAAAAAAAATTATGCGCCATGTAAATCGGGCTTTACATTTCTCACTGTGCGAAACCAACCACGTACAAAGGAGAGAAAAATGGAGAAAAATATTGCACGGCAAGTGCTTGAAAATCCAAAGTTTCAAAAGATGGCCAAAACCAAGAGTATGTATTGCTGGAGTTATTCGGCTTTGATGTTTGTCATTTATGTGATTTTCATCATGTATATGGGACACCAGGATTTTCATCATGTATATGGGACACCAGTTTCAGAAGGCAGTACCACTACTGTGGGTATTTATGTGGGTTTGTTTGTCATTTTATTTGCCATTGCTATTACGGGTGTGTATGTGCGTCAAGCCAATGGTCCACTAGAAGTGATTACACAAGATGTGGTGAGTGAAGTATTGAACAATACCAAAACCGATTCAGCTTCTAAAAATGCAGCCAGTGATACTGATGCTGTGAATGCTGCGGCAAAGGAGGCATAAATGACTCAATATAAAAAATATGCATTGTATGGCTTGTTGGCGTTGACAGGGGCGTTTGCGCAAGCAGATGCCTTGACAGGGGAAGTCAAAAAACAATCGGTGAATATGTCTGCCATCATCATGTTTTTCATTTTCGTTGCGGCGACTTTGTACATCACATTTTGGGCAGCCAAGCAAAACAAATCGACCAAAGACTTTTATACCGCAGGTGGTGGTATCTCAGGCTTTAAAAATGGTTTGGCGATTGCCGGTGACTACATGTCAGCAGCTTCGTTCTTGGGTATTTCTGCGATGGTATATACCACAGGTTATGACGGTTTGATTTATTCAACGGGTTTCTTGGTGGGTTGGCCTATTGTATTGTTCTTGATTGCAGAGCGTTTGCGCAATTTGGGTAAATACACCTTTGCCGATGTGGCCGCTTACCGCTTAAAACAAAAACCTGTGCGCTTGTTCGCTGCCTCAGGCACTTTGTTGGTAGTCATCATTTACTTGATTGCTCAGATGGTTGGCGCAGGCAAATTGATCCAATTGTTGTTCGGTTTGGATTACATGTATGCGGTAATGATTGTGGGCGTGTTGATGGTGATGTATGTATTGTTCGGTGGTATGTTGGCAACGACATGGGTACAAATCATCAAAGCAGTGATGTTATTGTCTGGTGCAACGTTCATGGCTTTGATGGTTTTGAAAGTCGCCAATTTTAGCCCAGAAGTAATGTTCACTGAAGCGGTTGCAGTACATCCTAAAGGTGACGACATCATGTCTCCGGGTGGTTTGGTGAAAAACCCAATCGACGCTTTGTCTTTAGGCTTGGCTTTGATGTTCGGTACGGCTGGTTTGCCACACATCTTGATGCGCTTCTTTACCGTTAAAGATGCCAAACAAGCGCGTAAATCTGTTTTTGTTGCAACGGGTTTCATCGGTTACTTCTACATTTTAACATTCATCATCGGTTTTGGCGCGATCATGTTTTTGACCAAAAACCCGAACTTCTTTGAAGAAATCACCAAAGACGGTGCACCTGTGATGCAAATGATTGGTGGTACCAACATGGCGGCGGTACATTTGTCTCAAGCTGTGGGTGGTGACTTGTTCATGGGCTTCATTTCTGCGGTGGCGTTTGCAACAATTTTGGCGGTAGTTGCAGGTTTGACTTTGTCAGGTGCTTCTGCTGTGAGCCATGACTTGTATGCAACTGTGATTAAAAAAGGTCAAGCCACTCAAGCGGAAGAATTGAAAATGTCTCGTTTGACCACTTTGGTATTGGGTGTGTTGGCGATTTTCTTGGGCATTGCTTTTGAAAACCAAAACGTGGCTTACATGGTGGGCTTGGCGTTTGCCTTGGCAGCTTCAGGTAACTTCCCAATCTTGGTGTTGTCAATGTTCTGGAAAGGCTTGACCACTCGTGGTGCGGTTGTTGGTGGTTTCTCAGGTTTGTTGGTTGCCGCTTTGTTGATCGTGTTGGGACCAACTGTATGGGTATCTGTGTTGCACCATGATGCACCAATTTTCCCTTACGGTAACCCTGCTATCTTCACCATTCCATTGGCATTCATCATGGCTTGGATTGTGTCTGTGACGGATAACTCAGCTCAAGCAGTACAAGACCGTGCAGGCTTTGAAGCACAATATGTACGTTCAATGACGGGTATCGGTATCACGGATGCTTCAGATCATTAAAAAAGATGGTTATTAATTGGCAGTAAATAGGTTCAGGACGGCTAACACAGCGTCCTGAAACAAAATAAGAAAATGCAACGGAGAATCAAATCATGGCAGCAATCGAATCGGTATTAAAAGAAAATCGTGTGTTTGAACCATCAGAAGCGTTTCAAAGCACCGCTAATGTGAGTGGCATGGCCGCTTACAACGCTTTGTGTGAGAAAGCCAACCAAGACTACGAAGGTTTTTGGGGCGATTTGGCACAAGAGATGATTACTTGGAAAAAGCCATTTACACAAGTTTTAGATGAAAGCAATGCGCCATTTTACAAATGGTTTGCTGATGGTGATTTGAATATTTCTTACAATTGCTTGGATCGTCATTTGGCTGACAAAGCCAATAAAACGGCCATTATTTATGAAAAAGACGATGGTTCTTCTGAAAACATCACTTACCAACAATTGTATGAGCGTGTGTGTCAGTTTGCCAATGGTTTGAAATCTTTGGGCGTGGGCAAAGGCGATCGCGTGATTATTTACATGCCGATGGTTCCAGATGCTGTGGTGGCGATGCAAGCGTGTGCGCGCATTGGTGCGATTCATTCTGTGGTGTTTGGTGGTTTCTCAGCAGGTGCGGTCAAAGACCGTGTACAGGACGCTGCTGCCAAAATCATCATCACTGCCAATGAAAGCGTTCGTGGCGGTAAAAGTGCCCCATTGAAAGTGACCGTAGACGAAGCTTTGAAAGATGGCGATTGCCCAAGCATTGAAAAAGTGATTGTGTTTGCCCGCACTGACAAAGAAGTGGCGTTTGACGCGGCACGCGATATTTGGTGGCACGATTTGATTGCCAATCAGGCCAGCGAATGTGAACCTGAATGGATGAATGCAGAAGATACTTTGTTTGTTTTGTACACCTCAGGCAGTACGGGCAAACCAAAAGGCGTACAACACAGTATTGCAGGTTATTTATTGGGCGCGATGTTGTCTTTGAAATGGGTTTTTGACCACAAACCAGACGATGTATTCTGGTGTACGGCTGACGTAGGTTGGATTACCGGTCACACTTACATTGCTTATGGTCCTTTGGCTTGGGGCGCGACACAAATCGTGTTTGAAGGTGTGCCAACTTATCCTAATGCAGGCCGCTTCTGGGAAAGCGTAGAAAAACACAAAGTGACCACATTCTACACCGCACCAACCGCGATTCGTTCATTGATTAAATTGGGTGCAGATTTGCCTAATCAATACGATTTGTCTAGCTTGCGTTTGTTGGGTTCTGTGGGTGAGCCTATCAATCCTGAAGCGTGGATGTGGTATTACGAAACTGTTGGTCGCAGCGAGTGCCCGATTGTGGATACGTGGTGGCAGACAGAAACAGGCTCTAACATGATTGCGCCTTTGCCTGGTGCGGTTGCCATCAAACCAGGTTCTTGTACTTTGCCATTGCCGGGTATTATGGTAGACATTGTGGATGAATCAGGTGCATCGGTTGACCAAAGCAACGGTGGTTTCTTGGTCATCAAACGTCCATTCCCATCTTTGTTGCGCACGGTTTGGGGCGATGACGAACGCTTTAAAAATACGTATTTCCCAGAAGAATTGGGCGGTAATTTGTATTTGGCAGGCGACTCGGCACACCGTGATGAAAACGGTTATGTATGGATTATGGGTCGTATTGACGATGTATTGAATGTTTCAGGTCACCGTTTGGGTACGATGGAAATCGAATCGGCTTTGGTAGCCAATCCATTGGTAGCAGAAGCTGCGGTGGTGGGCAAGCCACACGATGTCAAAGGCGAAGCGGTGGTGGCGTTTGTGATTTTGAAAGGCGATCGTCCAGAAGGTGAAGATGCCAAACGCATTGCGCAAGAGTTGAAGAGCTGGGTGGCGCATGAAATTGGCAAAATCGCACAACCTGATGACATTCGTTTTGGCGACAATTTGCCGAAAACCCGCTCAGGCAAAATCATGCGTCGTTTGTTGCGCACTTTGGCCAAAGGCGAAGAAATCACCGCCGATACTTCTACTTTGGAAAACCCACAAGTTTTGGAACAATTAAAACAAAGCGTGTGATGGCTTGTTAAAAGCAATTTAAGCGTCCTGTAAAATTGACAGGACGCTTTTTTTATTTTATTCAATATTTATGATATATGTATAGAATAACCATCATGAAATAGAATCCATGGGTAAAATTTTAACTGAACACATTCATTTGGCGTATGAGTTAGGGAAAAAAGTATTTTCAAAATACATGACTTTGACACAAGCTGCTAGTGAGTTGGTTCATATTGGTATGAATAAAAAATCGGCTGAAATGTATGTGACATTTTATTTGTGTTTGCGACGTGGCTCGGTTGCGACAAGAGATATTAATTTAGAAGCATTGAATTATTTTTTAAATAGGATTTTACAAGAAGAAACTACGGAAAATTTTGCCGTGGCAATGAAAAGTTTTAAAAGCCATATTGATTGGTATGAAAATGAGTTTTAAAAGCCGGTAATAGGACGATTAAAAATTTACCGCCAATTTGAAGCTTATTTGCCTCAGCCGACTATTTTGTATTTTGATGAACAAGACTCATCGGTGTCATCAGAACCACCAGAGGTGCTTTATCTAGAAGGTGCTCGCAAAACCATCACCGTCAACGCTTATGAGCGCCATTCCAAAGCCCGCCAAGCTTGTTTGGATCATTATGGTTATCAATGCCAAGTTTGTGGTTTTGATTTTGAACGGCAATATGGTGCGATTGGCAAAAACTTTATTCATGTTCATCATCGTGAAGATTTGGCGTGTATTGAGGCCGAATACCAAGTCAATCCGATGGTAGATTTGGTACCTGTTTGTCCTAATTGTCATGCCATGTTGCATCAAAAAAAGCCTGCATATTCCATTGATGAATTGAAAGTCATATTGAAACAGCATGATTCAATGGCAAACTTATCTGAATGATAAGCGTCCTGTAATGTTTACAGGATGCTTGCTAGGTTGAACTATATATAAAATGGGTATGTAAATTGAATGAGTTAGCATGGATTAACAATTGGGTATTTGTTTTAAAAACTTCAAGCTCAATTGCGTATTTTCATGTTGTTGTCCCAATACTTTTAAGCGTCCTGAATAAGCTTGTTGCATGTGTTCACATGCTAATTTGTTTTGATTGCCCGACAATAAAATCACTGCCAAATTGTGCCTGCTCAATAAGGTCAATGCATCAAGCATTCCTAAATATTGCTCTCGTAAGGACAAAGCTTCGCTCAAAGCGTAATAAGCGTCCTGTAAATTTCTTTGATGCATGTATGCCACACCCAAATTATTCAAAGTAGCCGCCCGATTGATTTGGGTTTTGGCATCGGTAGCAGTCAAATCAGGTAAAGCTTGTTGGTACAAACTGATGGCTTGCTGGTATTGACCTTGTTGTGCCAACGCAAAGCCTTGATTGTTCAAATGGACACCGCGTTGTTGATTGGGTGAGGCGATGCTCAATGGAAGGAAACACAGCATCATTAAAATCAATATGGTATGGTTTTTAATATTCATGGCATATTCCAAATGATTTATAAGAGTCGTTAAAAATTTTGAATCTGTGTATCTTAATACATATAGATTAATCAAACAGCTTGTCCGATGATTGGTTTAAACCATCCCTGATATTTTTAGAGACGAATGCATGCAATCCAAAATTTACTTCGCCCACGCCAATGGCATTCCTGCTGCGGTATATCAAAGTCTGTGGCAATGTTTACAGGACACGTATCAAGTGTCTTATTTGCCGATAGTGGGCATGAATGCGGCATATCCTGTGAGCTTGCATTGGGAGGCTTTGGTGGATGAGGTTTTGGAAGACATGCAGCAAAGATATGGAAACGAAGCTGTGATTGGAGTGGGGCATTCGTTTGGGGCTTTGTTGTTGTGGCGTTGTGCTTTCAAGCGTCCTGAAAGGTTTACGCAATTGGTGTTAATGGATCCGCCGATTATGATGGGTATGCGTGCGATGGTGTTTGAGCCGTTGCAGTATTTTAAATTGAAAATGGCCGACAAATTTTCGCCAGCTGGTGTGACTTTGCGGCGGCGGGATACATGGCAGCATCGGGACGAGGCGTATCAATCTTTGCGCCACAATCGCTTGTTTCAACATTTTGAAGAGGCTTGTTTTGCCGATTATATGCAACATGGTTTGGTGGCGACTGGTGTCGATGAGACGGTGACTTTGCGCATTCCCAAGCGGCTTGAAGCAGAAATTTTTCGGCAATTTCCTGTGTATTGGTGGCGCAAACCTTCTGTGGCATTGAATCTGCCAGTACATTTGTTGGCGGCAAGTGGTGGTTTGTTTTACCAACAAGGGCACACGACGGCATTCACACGCAAATTTGGCATCCAGCAAACTGTGGTGCAAGGTGGGCACATGTTTCCGTTAGAGCAAGTGGCGCACACGGCAGATTTGTTGCGACAAATTTTATGCCAAAAATCTGCATGAATGAGTGGGGACGGTTGGGATGATAGTGTTTTGTCATCATCAAAAAGGATGAAAATGTGTTTGGATGAAAATGGATATTGATTTCCAATAAAAGCGTCCTGTAAACCTTACAGGACGCTTTCGTCATGCATATCAATTAATCCATAGACATTATATTGCTATCTTTAGTCTTCAACATTCAGGTCAATGGCGCATTAACAGCATTTATTCAGGTTTAATTGTGGCTGTTAAACGATGAAGCCAGAAGCATTTTCGCTAAAAAATGACATTTCGTGAAATGAAGATGTCTTCTGAAAACATACATGCAAAACCAATATTTTTATTCTATCAGATGGCGATGTGAGCAGCGAATTTGCTGCTCGTACAGTTTCAAATGAAAAAATCGTATCAGGTGTTTTCATTTGAAACTGCAATTAGGCTTTTTTGACAAATTCTGATTTCAATTTCATCGCACCGATGCCATCAATGCGGCAATCGATATTGTGACCGTCGGCAGCATCAGGCAACAAGCGAATGGTTTTGACTTTGGTGCCGACTTTGACCACAGACGAAGAGCCTTTGATTTTCAAATCTTTGATGACGGTGACGCTGTCGCCATCTTGTAAAACATTGCCATTGGCATCTTTGCTGATGGTGGTTTCTTCGTTGGTAACTGCTTCATTGGCTGACCATTCGTGGGCGCATTCAGGACAAATGAATAAGGTGCCATCTTCGTATGTGTATTCAGATTGGCAGTGCGGGCAAGCAGGTAAAGACATGGTTGGCTTTCTTAAATCAAGTGAGAAAGTGCGCATGATAGCACAAGACATTTATGAGCTTGTGCGCATGGCTTAAAAGCGTCCTGTAAAGTTTACAGGACGCTTTTTTAAGATGTTTTAATGACAATTATGGTGTAGTAGCGGCTTCAACGATGGCTTTGGCTTGGTTGCGCAGCGCAAATTTTTGGATTTTACCCGTTGAAGTTTTTGGAATGTCGCTGAAAGAAAAATGTTTTGGGACTTTGTAACGCGCCAAATGTTCACGGCAATATTCGCGCAAGGCTTCTACCGTCAAATCCACACCATCGCGCAATTCGACAAACGCAAACGGCACTTCGCCCCATTTTTCGTCTCCCACTGCCACCACAGCGCAACTTAACACTTGTGGGTGTTTGTAAATCACGTCTTCCACTTCAATGGATGAAATGTTTTCACCGCCTGAAATGATGATGTCTTTGCTACGGTCTTTGATTTGCACATAACCATCAGGATGTACCACGCCCAAATCGCCCGTATGAAACCAACCATCGGCAAAGGCTTCTTGGGTGGCACGCGGATTTTTCAAATAACCTTTCATGACAATATTGCCACGGAACATCAATTCTCCAATGCTCACGCCATCGTGTGGCACAGCTTCCATTGTAATGGGGTCTAAGACGCTTAAGCCGTCCTGTAAATGTGAGCGCACACCTTGACGCGCGTTTTGTGCCGCACGGCCTGAAATGTCCAAATCCAGCCACTCAGGACGCTGCACACACACAGAAGCAGGGCCATATACTTCGGTTAAACCGTATACATGGGTGATTTCAAAATCCATTTTTTCCATCGCTGCCAAAACCGCTTCAGGCGGTGCAGCACCTGCAATCGAACCTTTGACCAAATGTGTCACGCCTTGTTTGAGTTCATCAGGCGCATTGGCCAAACCCGCATGCACTATCGGTGCGGCGCTGTAATGAGTCACGCCAAACGTTTTGATGAGCTCAAAACACACTTTAGGGTCAAAACGACGCAAACACACGTTGACACCTGCACGAGCGGCAATCGTCCACGGGAAACACCAACCGTTACAATGGAACATTGGCAAAGTCCACAAATAGACAGGGAATTTGGGCATGTCCCAATCCATAATATTGGACAAAGAATTCATCATCGCGCCACGATGGTGATAAACCACGCCTTTAGGGTCGCCTGTGGTGCCTGAAGTGTAGTTCAGCGCGATCGCATCCCATTCGTTTTCAGGCAAAACCCAATTGTTCAAATCTTCGGCAGTATTCAAAAACGTTTCGTATTCAATATGGCCGTAATCGTCTTCTTCAGGACCCAATAAATCATTGACTTGAATCACATACAAATCGGGCATGGCTTGTTTAATGGCAGCCACTTCGCTGGCAAATTCAGTGTCGGCAATTAAAACTTTGGCTTCGCCGTGTTGCAAACAAAAAATCATCGCCTCGACATCCAAGCGGATGTTCAAAGTACACAATACACCACCAGACATCGGCACGCCAAAATGTGCTTCGACCATAGCAGGCGTATTCGGTAGCAATACAGCCACTGTGGTGTTGCGACTGACACCTTGTTGGCGCAAAGCCGCTGCCAATTGGCAGCAACGGTGGTGAGTATCACGCCAATTTTGACGCAAGCTGCCATGCACAATGGCCAATTGGTCGCCATAAACTTCAGCCGCACGCAATAAATGGTCAATGGGGGTCAACGCAGCGTAGTTAGCGGTTTGCTGGGTCAAATCGGTATCAAAATCTGCCATATTTTATCCTTTGTCGAATGATTTTATTTTTGGGACTGTGAATCAGACTTACATCATTGTTTTTTTATTATTAATAATGATTTTGAAACGCTTGTCAATTGCTAAATGAAACATAAATCATATGAATTCAATGTAATGTAAATATTTATTATAAATAATTCTATATTTTGTATTTAATTTAAGTTTTTATTTTATAAATATGATAAATTTTGATATAAATTTAATTTAGAGTATGATTGTTAATGTGAATTTATATTCATTTTTTGTTGACATTGTTTTGAACTCGGTTAAAACAAATTAGGTTGTTAATTTGAGAATTACTGATTTCTGATGGGCAAGATGTGGATATGTGTGCCACAAAAATATGATGAGTCGCTTATTGCAGTTGTTTGAATACGTGTAATGACCTAGCACTTTCTGCACAAGTCACAAGCTTAATCGATAGACTTCAGTAGGAGTTTTCATACCCAATGCCTGATGAGGTCTTCGTTCATTGTAAAACTGTATCCAATCGCTCAATACACGATTGGCATGTTGCAAACTCTCAAAGCGGTAGCGATGAACGCATTGCTCTTTAATGGTGCGAATCAATCTTTCCACCATGCCGTTTTGCTGTGGGCAATGCGGTGTGATGAATTCTTGCTGCAAACCATAACTGCTCACCAACGCAGTATATTTGCGACTGGTAAACACCAAACCATTGTCTGAACGCAATAAGAAACGTTCAGGCACCTTGCCCAAACAGCGAAAGCGGCTGATCAAAGCGTGTTCCAATGCACTCACAGCCGTACTGGCTTTACCAGTTTTGGAAAGTTGCCAGCCCAATAATTCACGGGTATGGCAATCCATTACCAAAGCCAGACTGAGCCAACCATCTTTACCACCCCAAACCCGACACAAATCTGTAGACCAACGTTGATTTGGCTCCTGTGCTTTGGATGGCACCGCTTGAATCCGAGGTCTGCGACCGACTGAGCGTTTACGTACTTGCCAACCTTTGAGCTGAAACACACGTTGGACAGTGTTTTTATTCATACTCAGCAAAGCAGCAACCGTCCTGTAACCAAATGATGGTTGTTCTTCAATCAATTGTTTAATCGGTTCTGAATAGCATTCTTTTACCACTGGCTGTTTGCGATGTGGTCGGTAATACACTGAACGACGAGCCACACCAAACCAAGCACACAAGCGGCTGATGCTGACGTGAACACCATCAGATGCAAACTGTTCATGCAAACGCCAAATCAGTTCTCGTCCCGCTCCAACCATTCCTCCAACTTTTTTCGCGCACGCAGCTCCAACATCGCTTCACCATAAGCGGCCTGTAATTGGTGAATTTGCTTTTCGTATTGCTGACGCACATCACGAGGTTTGGCTCGCAAAGCGTTTTCCATACCTTCTTTAGCTTGATCAACCCAGCTTTCCAATTCAGATGGCGTTAAATCAAATTGCCGAGAAGCTTCGGCTACCGTGGTCTTACCTTGGATGATTTCCAATACCAATGCACTCTTGCGTTTGGCACTCCAACGTTTGTTTTCATCACTCATTTGGCTACTCATTTTAGTATCTCCTAGATGGAATAATACCTGAGCAGAAATTTAGTGGGTCATTACATACGTTTCTTCATAATTTGAAAAATTTATGATAAAAGTTTGAATTTAAGTTATATTTTTATCTAGAAGTACAGAGAATATTTTCTGGTGTGAAAGTATGGCAATGATGATAGTGATACTTCATTGAAAGATATTTTCAGATTGCATATATAATATGCAAATTAAATTTTTAATTTGTACAGACAACTGTATTTTGATGACATTTTCATGGTGTTTTGGGAGTCAGAGATGCGTGTCATCGTGATCAAACATCCTCATTTTGCTTGAGGCAAATGAAAATTTGCTAATTTTGAAGATACAATATGATTCAAAATGGTAGACCTTTGTTGGAATAGGTTGACCAAGAAAAAGGTGATGGGATGGATACGTTAAAAGCGATACAAGTGTTTGTAGAGATACATCAACAAGGCAGTTTGACCAAGGCAGCGGAGAAATTGATGTTGTCTCGGGCGATGGTATCGCGGTATTTAGAGTTTTTAGAAAATCGTTTTGGTGCCCGATTGATGCAGCGCAATACCCGCCGAGTGTCATTGACTCAAGCTGGGGAAGAGGCGTTAGGGTATTGTTTGACGATTTTAGAGCAGGAAAAAAAGCTGCAACAATTGAATGCCGATGCTCAAATACAAGGGGTGTTGCGTATCAGTGCAGGGCATTTTATGGCTCGTGCGTATTTGTTGGATGCGATTGTGGCGTTTCAAAAAACAGCACCATATGTGGCTTTTGATGTGTTGTCACAAGAGCAGATGGTGGATTTGATTGCCAATCATGTGGATGTGGCGGTACGTGTGAGCGCACATGAAACCGATGGATATGAAACCTTGGTTTTGGGTCAAGTAGAGCCATGGTTGGTTGCCACACCGACTTATTTACAACAAGCTCATCCGTTGAATCACCCTGAGCAATTGCTGTTACATTCATGTTTAGTGCATTCGTATTTGTCACAAAAAGTTTGGCCTTTGACGCAAAAAGGCGGACAAGTGCGTGAATATAAGCTTAATAAGGTATTTCAATCCAATGATGTGTATGTCTTGTTAGAAATGGCTTTGCGCCACAAAGGCATTGGTATGTTACCTATGGATTTGGTGGCGGCAGATGTGGCTACAGGACGCTTGGTGCGGGTTTTGGCAGATTATGATTTGCCAACTTATCAAGTCATGGCGGTCTTTGTATCTCAAAACCACATTCCTTTGATGCTGAAAAAATTTTTGGATTTTTTGCCTTTATTTTTTACCCAACAACAAAAAGCCATTCAGCAACGTGCACACAATATGGCATAAATGTTGGTGGCGTTGGCTCAAAAGCCAAAAGCATCCATACCAAGCCCAACCATACCAGTTGGGCTTTGTGGTTTGTGTGGAATCTTAAGCTTGTTCATCCAAGCTTTTGAGCCATTGTAGTTTCTCTCTCAATTTGATTTCTAAGCCACGCTCGACCGGTTGGTAAAATTCAGGTTCAGCGATACCGTCTGGCATATACGTTTCACCCGCAGCATAAGCATGTGGTTCATCGTGTGCGTAGCGATAAGCATGACCATAACCCATTTGTTGCATCAATTTGGTTGGCGCATTGCGCAAATGTATTGGCACTTCACGCGTGGGTTCTTGAGCAACAAATTGGCGTGCTTGTTTGTATGCCACATAACCTGCATTGCTTTTGGGTGCGGCGGCCAAATACAGGACGGCTTGTGCCAAAGCCAACTCGCCTTCGGGGCTGCCCAATCGTTCGTATGTGGTGGCGGCATCGTTGGCCAATTGCATGGCGCGCGGGTCTGCCAAGCCTATGTCTTCCCAAGCCATGCGCACAATGCGTCGTGACAAATACGCCATGTCTGCGCCGCCATCTGCCATGCGTGTGAACCAATACAAAGCCGCATTTGGGTGTGAGCCACGCACGGATTTGTGTAAGGCAGAAATTTGTTCGTAAAAAGAATCGCCGCCTTTGTCAAAACGGCGCAATTGGCTGCCTAAGCATTGGCTGAGAAAAGTCGGGTCTATTTGGGTACTTGCTTGGGCTAAAGCGGCCTGTAAACTTTGTTCTAATAGATTTAAAAAGCGTCTGCCATCGCCATCTGCCATGTGTACCAATGTTTCTTGGGCCTCTTGAGTTATGGAGATATTTTGGTATTCAGGCAAAGCCAATGCTTTGTGTGCCAAAACCTGTAAATCTTCAGAACAGAGTGAGTGTAAGGTATACACTTGAGCACGGCTTAACAACGCAGGATTGACTTCAAACGATGGATTTTCTGTGGTGGCACCAATGAAAGTTAATAAGCCGCTTTCAACATATGGCAAAAATGCATCTTGTTGTGATTTGTTAAAACGATGTACTTCATCGACAAATAAAATGGTGATTTGCCCACGTTGTAAAGCCATTTGCGCTTGTTCCACCGCCAAGCGTATGTCTTTGACACCGCTTAAAACAGCAGACAATGGCAAAAATTGCGCTTGGAAGCTTTGTGCAAAAATGCGTGCCAACGTGGTTTTGCCCACTCCGGGTGGTCCCCATAACAACATAGAGTGTGGTTTGCCGCTTTGAACGGCCGTGTGCAAAGGCTTTCCTGCTGCCAATAAATGTTGTTGACCCACCACATCAGATAATTTTTGTGGACGCAAGCGTTCTGCCAATGGTGGTAGGGGTGTTGAAGCAAACAAATCCATAACATCACGCCAAAATTGAATAAAGGCTTTTATCATAACACTGTGTTGGTCGAAAAGCGGGCTTTATGGTCTTTGCATTATGGTTGAATTAAGTGGTTTGTTACGTATGATTTTTTATGTGGATGAGGCAACAATTAACATATGTATTATTAAATAAGTTAATAGTTATTGTGCAGAGCAACATTTGAAATGCTTGATATATTTTGATTTAAACGCTATGTTTGCATCCGATTAGATGGAAATGGACCTGATTTTAAGTAAAATCACTCCCACATTAAATCCAGTTATGAATAAGTAAATTAAAAGAGGAACGACATGACTCAAGAACGCATTAAAGTAGCATCTTTATTAGACAAAGTGATGAGCGCAGCAGAAGCGGCACAGTTGTTTGAAGACGGCATGGTAGTCGGTTCTAGTGGTTTTACCAAAGCAGGCGACAGTAAAGAAGTTTTGCCTGCATTTGCAGATCGTGTCGCAGCTGGTGAAAAAGTTCAAATCACCTTGTTAACAGGTGCTTCTTTGGGTCATGGTACCGATGGTAAATTGGCAGCAGCGGGTGCTTTGAAAAAACGCATGCCTTTCCAAGTAGATGCCACTTTGCGCGGCAAAATCAACCAAGGTGAGATTTTGTACTTGGATCAACATTTGTCTGAAGCAGCCGAATTGTTGCACAACGGTTTCATGAAATTAGACTTGGCTGTTTTGGAAGTCGCTGGTATTGAAAAAGATGGCAGCTTGATTCCAACCACTTCTGTGGGTAACAGTGCCAGCTTCGCAGCTTTGGCTGACAAAGTGATTTTGGAAGTGAACGAATCGGTACCATTAGATGTTTTGGGTATTCACGACATTTATATGGCTGAAAGCTACCCATACCGCAACGTGATTCCTGTGGTCGCTGCGGACAACAAAATTGGTCGCCGCACCATTCCTTTGGACATCAGTAAAGTTGTGGCGATTGTGCGCACGAGCAAACATGACAGTCCAGCGGACATCGCTGCACCTGATGCAAAAACCACTGCCATTGCTGGCCACATCTTGAAATTCTTGGAAGCGGAAGTGGAAGCGGAACGCTTGACCGAGCGTTTGTTGCCGTTGCAAGCGGGTATTGGTAAAGTTGCCAATGCAGTCTTGACTGGCTTTAAAGACTCTAACTTCAAACACTTGACGATGTTCTCTGAAGTATTGCAAGACTCCACTTTTGATTTGATTGATGCCGGTGTGATGGATTTTGCTTCTGCGTCTTCAATCACCGTTTCTGCTGAATGTTACGACCGTGTGATGAATAATTTGGATGCTTACCGTGACAAAATGGTGTTGCGTCCACAAAACATTTCTAACACACCAGGTTTGATTCGTCGTTTGGGCGTGATTGCCATCAACACAGCGATTGAGTTTGACATTTACGGTAACGTGAACTCAACCCACATCAGCGGTAGCCGTTTGATGAATGGTATTGGCGGTTCAGGTGACTTTGCGCGCAATGCTTACTTGTCGATTTTTGTGACGCAAGCGGCATCTAAAGAAAACAAAATCTCGCATGTGTTGCCAATGGTTTCTCACGTTGACCACACCGAGCACGACGTGGACATCTTGGTGACTGATGTTGGTTTGGCAGATTTGCGCGGCTTGGCGCCACGTGAACGCGCGATTGAAATCATCAACAACTGTGTACACGAAGACTACCGTGAAGAGTTGAAAACTTACTTTGAGCGCGCTTGTGCTGAAGTAGGCGGTCAAACACCACATTTGTTGGGCGAAGCATTCGCTTGGCACATTCGTTTGGCAGAAACCGGCTCTATGAAAAAAACGGTGACTGCATAAGCGGTCATCGGTGATGGAATCAAGCGTCCTGTAAGTTTACAGGACGCTTTTTTATTGCTTTGCTGGCATGGTTTTGTAATCGGATTGGGTTATAATTGCGCCTTTATTTCTGAAGGTGGCGGCGCATGGCCAAGCGGTATCTCATCATCAAATTAAGGCACCATGGCGATGTATTGCTCATCACACCTGTGATTGCGGCTTTGAAGGCGCGCGAGCCTGATTGTGTGATTGATGTGGTGATTTACAAAGAAACCCGCGACATGCTGGCGGCACATCCTGATATTCATCATATTCACCTCATTGACCGTTCATGGAAAAAACAAGGCATCAAAGCGCAAATAGGGCATGAATGGGCGCTGCTTAAAAGTGTGAAGCAAAGTCGATATGATGTGGTGGTGTGTTTGGCAGACCAATGGCGTGCGGCTTTGCTGGCCAAAGCCAGTGGTGCGGCCAAACGCATTGGCATTGCGTATCCGTATCGAGATGGCAAAATGTGGCGGGTGTGTTTGACAGATGTGGTGCCTGAATTGGATTCTCATCATCATATTGTCGAACAAAATTTATTGGCATTAAAACCTTTGGGCATTGAGCCGACGGCGCGTGTGCCGTTGAAAATGGCGTACCACGCTGATGATTGGCAACAAGTAGAGGCTTTATTACAAGCGCAAGGCTGGCAAGGCGAGGATTATGTGGTGGTGCATCCGGGTTCGCGTTGGTTTTTCAAGTGTTGGGATGACGATAAAATGACGGCTGTCATCCAAAAATTATTGAATCAAGGCAAAACAGTGGTGTTGAGCGCGGCACCTGATGAGCGTGAATTGGCGATGTTGCAAAACATTCAATCGCAATTGAATGTGCTTACAGGACGCTTGTTGGTGATGGCGGGCAATATGAATTTGCGCCAATTGGGCGCTCTGATTGACCATGCTACATTATTCATTGGTGTGGATTCGGTGCCTATGCACATGGCAGCGGCCACGCAAACGCCTGGTGTGGCTTTGTTTGGACCGACTTTTATTCAGCGTTGGCGACCTTGGACGGACAAAGCTAGCGTGGTGTATGCCGCCGATTTTGGCGATTTGCCGCATCCGAACAGCATTGATGTCAATACCAAAGAACGTTATTTGAGCGCCATTCCTGTGGACGCGGTGTGGCAGGCGATTGAACAACAGTCTACTTAAGGATTTAGCACGATGAAACATATTATTACTGCAACTGTTTTGGCTTTGACTTTGGCGGCATGTGCCGGTGGCACAACGGGTTTGGGTTATGGCAACACAGGCAGTACAGGCAATACTAATGCTGCGAGCGGCTTGGGCAAAACTTTGGTTCAAAGCTATGCACGCAACCAATGTTCGGTAGAATTGAACAAGCGTCAAGAATGGCGTTTGATGGCATTGGCGGTGAGTGCTGACAAACAAGCACAGTGGGAAGAGCAAATTTGTGGTTGTGTTTCAGAAGAAGCACCGAACAGCGTGACGGTTTATGATTTGACCCAAGCGGCAGTCAATCCTCAAGCGCGTACTGAAATTGTGGCCAATGCGGTGACCAAAACCGTATCGTCTTGTTTGAATCGTTTAGTGAAATAAGGATTATCATGCAATACCAAAGTACCCGTGGCGAAAGCCCATTGCGTTCATTTAGCCAAGTATTGTTGATGGGTTTGGCACCCGATGGCGGTTTGATGATGCCAACGAGTTATCCAAAAATTTCGACCGAGACCTTGACCCAATGGCGCAGTTTGTCTTATGCCCAATTGGCATTTGAAGTGATGAGCTTGTTCATTGACGACATTCCTAGCGAAGATTTGCGTGTGATGCTTGAGCGCACTTATACCGAAGAAGTGTTTGGTACGGCCGATATCACGCCTGTGCGCCGCTTACAGGACGGTTTATTGGTACAAGAATTGTCTAACGGTCCAACTTTGGCATTCAAAGACATGGCGATGCAATTTTTGGGTCAAGTATTTGAATATGTTTTGGCACGCGAAAACAAAACTTTGAACATTTTGGGCGCAACCAGTGGCGATACTGGTTCTGCAGCAGAATACGCGATGCGCGGCAAACAAGGCATTAATGTGTTCATGCTTTCGCCTGAAGGCAAAATGAGTGCGTTCCAACGTGCGCAAATGTTCAGTTTGGCCGATGAAAATATTCACAATATTGCTGTGAATGGTTTGTTTGACGATTGCCAAGACATCATCAAAGCGGTGCAAGCGGATGCCGAATTCAAACAAAAATATGCCATTGGTACAGTCAATTCGATTAACTGGGCGCGCATTGTGGCGCAAGTGGTGTATTACGTGCGCGGTTATTTGGCAGCGACCACCAGCAACGATGAAAAAGTGTCGTTCTGTGTGCCGTCAGGCAATTTTGGCAATGTGTGTGCAGGTCACATTGCGCGCCAAATGGGTTTGCCGATTGAACGCTTGATTGTGGCGACCAATGAAAACGATGTGTTGGACGAATTCTTCAAAACTGGCGCTTACCGTCCACGCACTTCTGACAACACTTTCATCACATCCAGTCCATCTATGGACATTTCCAAAGCGTCTAATTTTGAGCGTTTTGTGTTCGATTTGGTCGGTCAAGATGGCGAAAAAGTGCGCCAATTGTGGGCAGGTGTAAACAGTGGTGAAGGTTTTGATTTGGCAGACCAATTGGCCCAAGTACATGGTCAATACGGCTTCGCTTCAGGCTCATCCACTCACCAAGACCGTTTGGATACAATGAAAGCGGTGCATGCTGCAGGCGATGGCTTTGTCGATCCGCACACCGCTGACGGCATCAAAGTGGCGCGCCAAGTGCGTTTGGACGGTGAAACCATCATTTGTTTGGAAACGGCTTTGGCGACCAAATTTGATGAAACCGTGCGTGAGGCTTTGGGCAACGATGTGGTGATTCCACGTCCTGAGGCTTTGAGTGGTTTGGAAGATTTGCCGCAACGAGTGACGGTGATTGACAACAATGCCGAAGTGGTTAAAGACATCATTCGCCAAGCTGTGACCGCATAATATGCAACATTAACGGTATTTAACTCAAAGCGTCCTGTAAACCTTTACAGGACGCTTTTGTATGTCCAGCGGCAGATTGTGATGAAAGCCGTTTTCGCTTACAATAGCTCCCTTTATTTGCTTGGACTGTCGCCTCTTATGGCCTCAAATTCAAAACCAGAGTCGACCTTGTCGGGCTGGGAGTTGTACAAACGAATTTTCCCTTATTTGCGTCATTATTGGCTGTTGTTCGTGGTGTCTTTGGTGGCCATGGCCATTGCTGCGGCCACTGAGCCTGCATTTGTCGCATTGCTCAAACCCTTGATTGACGAAGGCTTCGTGGGTAAAAATGCCGAAGCCATGCAATGGATTCCATTTGCCATCATTGGTTTGTTTGTGTTGCGCGGTGTGACCAGTTTTATCAATGAATATGCCACCTCGCTATTGGCTGGCACGTTGGTGAAAAAAATGCGCGAAGAGTTGTTCGACAAATTGTTGGATTTGCCGATGGCGTATTATGCCGACCATCAAAGCGGTCGCATGATTTCACGCATTACCAATGATGTGACGCAAATTTCCAATGCTGGTTTTAACATCATCACCGTCACCGTCAAAGACGGTGTGACGATTTTGGGTTTGCTCGGTTGGTTGGTTTATACCGATTGGCAATTGACGTTAATCATGTTTGTGTTATTGCCGACGGTGGCCGTGTGTGTGCGTTTTGTCAGCAAGCGTTTGCGCAAACTCTCACGCAAAAACCAACAATACATGGGTGAAATGACGCAAGCTTTGAGCGAATCGGTGCATGCGGCAAAAGTGGTGAAAGTGTATGGTGGTCAAGCGCAAGAGCGTGTGCGTTTTGGTCGTACGATTACCGAAGTCTTGAATACCAAGGTCAAACAAAGCATTACGTCGTCTTTGAATACGGGCATTACGCAATTAATCATTGCCGTGGCATTGTCGATTATTTTGTATTTTGCCGCAGAACGTGCGCGCAGCAATGCGTTTACCGCAGGTGATTTTTTATCTTATTTGTCGGCCATGTTGATGTTGTTTGCACCATTCAAACGCATTACCAATATGTCACAAACTTTGCAATTGGGTTTGGCGGCGGCAGAAAGTGTGTTTGCCTTTTTGGATGAAAAAGGCGAACCCAATCATGGCACAAAAACTTTAACCAGTTTGCAGCAAGGCATCACTTTGCGTGATGTGGTGTTTCGTTACACAGGTGCCGAGCGCAATGCTATTAATGGTTTGAATTTGGACATTCAAGCGGGCAAAGTGGTGGCTTTGGTGGGTGCATCAGGTTGTGGCAAAACCACCTTGGCGAACATGTTGTCGCGCTTTTTGATTGCCGATTCAGGCCGCATTGAGTTCGATGGCGTGGAAATCAATGATTTGGATTTGCGCTCTTTGCGCAGTCAAATTGCTTTGGTTAGCCAAGATGTGGTCTTGTTCAATGGCTCGATTTTGGAAAATATTGCGTATGGCGAATTGGCGACACACAGCCGTGAAGCCGTAGAAAAAGCGGCGAAAATGGCCAATGCGTGGCAATTTATCGAAAAATTACCGCAAGGCTTGGACACCTTGATTGGTGAAAATGGCACCAAACTATCAGGTGGTCAGCGTCAACGCATCGCGATTGCCCGCGCTTTGCTCAAAAATGCGCCGATTTTGATTTTGGACGAAGCCACCAGTGCTTTGGACAATGAATCAGAGCGCTTGGTACAGGCCGCTTTGGAACAATTAATGCAAGCGCGTACCACGATTGTGATTGCCCACCGTTTGTCCACCATCGAACAAGCAGATTTGATTGTGGTGATGGATCACGGCGAAGTGGTCGAGCAAGGTACACACAGCGAATTATTACAACAACAAGGTCGTTATGCGCATTTGCATTCGGCTCAATTAATACATCATAAACAAACTTAATTATTCATCTTGATTTATCAGATTTCACTGAAGGAAGCAATAAATGGCAGCATTTAACAGCATGAAGGTTTTGTCAGTACACCACTGGACCGATGCTTATTTCTCATTCACTTGCGAGCGTGACGAAAGCTTGCGTTTTGAAAACGGCCAATTTGTGATGGTTGGTTTGGAAGTCGATGGCAAGCCATTGATGCGTGCTTACAGTGTGGCTTCGGCAAACTGGGAAGAGCATTTGGAATTTTTCAGTATCAAAGTACAGGACGGTCCTTTGACCAGCCGTTTGCAGCATTTGCAAGTGGGCGATGAGGTTTTAATCAGCAAAAAACCAACCGGTACTTTGATTGCCAGCGATTTGAATCCTGGTAAAAACCTGTATTTGTTGTCAACTGGCACAGGCTTGGCTCCATTTTTGAGCGTGACCAAAGACCCTGAAATCTTGGAACAATACGAAAAAGTCATTTTGGTTCACGGCGTACGCTACAAAAAAGACTTGGCTTATTTCGATCATTTTACTCAAGAATTGCCTAACCATGAGCATTTGGGTGATTTGGTCAAAGAAAAATTGATTTACTACCCAATCGTGTCACGCGAAGAATTTCCAGCACGTGGTCACATGACTGATTTGATGCGTTCAGGCAAACTGTTCGAAGACATTGGCTTACCATTCATGAATCCTGAAACTGACCGCGCGATGTTGTGTGGCGGCCCTGGCATGTTAAAAGATGTGGCAGCGATGTTAGATGAGTTTGGTCTTCAAGTGTCACCGAAAACAGGCGTGCGTGGTGATTATGTGATTGAGCGTGCGTTTGTCGAGAAGTAATCTGTTTAGATTGAACTAGTAGCAACCGATGCAGTTTCGAATGTCAGAATGAAAAGGAAGATGTAGATGTTGGATTTGGTGTTGTGGATATTGTTGCCCTTGTGTGTTGGCTTTTGTATCAGAATACACCATACCAAGCAGTTAAACTTCATCAATGGGTCTTTGACTTACATCGTCTATCTGATTTTGATTCTCATCGGCATAGAGCTGGCGCAAGTGGACAATCTTGGCAAAGAGCTGGGATTCATCCTCGGCGTCAGCTGTTTGTTTTTGGTCGTGAATGTGGTGTGCAATGTTTTGGCTGTGATGCTCATAGACTGGAAATTTCCCTTGCGTTTGCGCTCGCAACAAAATGGTACATCTTTGTCATTGAGTCATGCCCTGCTAGGCAGCCTGAAGCAAATGGCTTGTGTGGCGGCAGGCTTTGTCTTAGCAAAATTATTAGCGGGCATGTGGATGCCCCCTCATATGAGTATCAGTGTGGCTTTGGCAGCATTGTTGTTTTTGATTGGTGTGCAATTGCGCAGCACTGGTATCAGTGTCAAACGGGTATTTTTTAACCGCCGTGGCGTGGTCGCAGCTATTTTCATTGTGTTCAGTTCTGCTGTTGCCAGTGTCATTTTAAGTTGGATTTTGAACATTCCATTGAGTCAAGCATTGGCCATCAGTTCGGGTTGGGGTTGGTATTCTTTGTCGGGCATTATCATGACTGATGCTTATGGTGCTGTTTGGGGCAGCGTGGCTTTGGTCAATGATTTGGGGCGTGAATTTGTGGCTTTGGCATGTATCCCTATTTTGATGGCACGCACGCCAACAGCCGCCGTGGCCTTAGGTGGCGTGACCTCTTTAGACTTTACTTTGCCCACTATTCAAAAATCAGGTGGGGTAGAAATGGTGCCGTTAGCCATCAGCTTTGGTTTCATTATGAATGTTATCTCCCCGATTTTAATGGCTTTTTTTGCGCATGCGAAATTCTAAAAATAACATTTTTGGTGAATAACTTGCGCACTATCGAACATTTTGGCACAATTTAACATTCTGTTTTGATACTGAAAAGTGACCCTATAATGACTTTGCGTTCCCCGCGTCATGAAAAAATCGTTGCCTTAGTGCGCGATAGTGGTTTTATGCCGATTGAAGAATTGGCGAAAGTATTGGATGTCACCCCACAAACCATACGCCGTGACATCAATCAATTGTGTGAAGACAATATTTTGCGTCGCTACCATGGCGGTGCGGCTTTAGGCAGCAGCGTGGACAATGAGGATTACAGCGCCCGCAAAGACCGCAACCAAAGCGAAAAATCGCATATTGCCGATTTGATTGCCGCACACATTCCTGAAAATGCTTCTTTGTTTATGAGCATCGGTACAACGATTGAAGCCGTGGCACAAGCGTTGGTGAATACGCACAAAAATTTGTGCATTATCACCAATAATATTCATGTGGCATCTATCATGTCGTCACGACCTGATTACCAAATCATGATTACTTCAGGCGTGGTGCGTGCCAGTGATGGCGGTATTACGGGTGTGGCCACTTTGGATTGAGCTATAGTCATTTCTGGTGTATGACGAACAAATGAAGAAGGCGTATCCTGTTGATTGATTTCCGACCAAAGATTTCAACCAACAAAAGGAATACGCCATGACTGATTCTAACCCAAATGCATTCGTACAACCACAGCAAACATTCAATGACCCATTGACCGATTTGCTGCGTCAGGGAGCCAGGGAGTTGATTGCCAAAGCAGTTGAAACCGAATTGCAGATTTTGCTGGAGCAACACTCACCCAAGAAACTTCCCGATGGTCGCCAAGCATTGGTCAGAAATGGTTATTTGCCGGAACGAACAGTGCAGACTGGCATTGGTGATGTACAGGTGAAAGTGCCGAAGGTACGAGATCGCAGTGGTGACGGTGTGTGTTTCAACAGTCAATTGTTGCCGCCTTATTTGAAACGTACCAAAAGCATCGAAGAATTGCTGCCATGGCTGTATTTGAAAGGCATTTCCACAGGTGACCACCAACAAGCTTTGGCGGCTGTATTGGGAGAGCAGGCCAAAGGCTTGTCAGCCAATACCATCAGTCGTTTGAAGCAACATTGGACGGACGAACATCGGCAATGGAGCCAGCGGGATTTAAAGGGCAAACGCTATGTGTATTGGTGGGCCGATGGCATTTACAGCAATGTGCGATTGGACGATAGACTGTGTTTGCTGGTCATCATTGGTGTGACTGATCAAGGACATAAAGAGTTGGTGGCGGTTGAAGATGGTTATCGGGAATCTGAAGTCAGTTGGTCAGAAGTGTTGATAGGCTTGCGTTTGAGGGGTTTGGAAACCAGTCCAAAATTGGCGGTCGGCGATGGTGCGTTGGGCTTTTGGAATGCCATGGCCAAGTCTTATCCAGACACCAAACATCAGCGCTGTTGGGTGCACAAAACGGCCAATGTGTTGGCAGCCGTACCCAAATCGGTACAAGGCAAATTGCGAGAGGCTTTGAAAGAAATTTGGATGGCCGAAACCAAAGAAAGTGCAGAACAAGCCTTCAAACAAACAGTGGCTCGCTTTGGTGACAAATACCCCAAAGCCATTAACAAACTGGTGAAGGATGAAGAAGAGTTATTGGCATTCTATGACTTTCCAAATGTGCATTGGACGCACATCCGCACCACCAACCCGATTGAATCCACGTTTGCTACCGTACGATTGCGTAGTAAGCGGGCTAAAAACTGCGGTTCCAGAGAAACCACTTTGGCGATGGTGTACAAATTATTGGAAACGGCCCAAAAGCGTTGGCGCCGGATTCAAGGATTCAACTTATTGACCTTGGTGGTCAACAACGTCATCTTCAAAGATGGCAAGCAGGAAGACGAGCAATCAACAGAGAAAGCGGCCTGAATGCCATACACCAGATTTGACAATAACTCCTTTGGATTTTATCAATCAGTTTAAAGTGGATTATGCCATTTTGAGCGCAGCAAGCGTGGAGCCAGATGGTTCTTTGTTGGATTTCGATTACAAAGAAGTCAGCGTGGCACAGGCGATGATGCAAAATGCCCGTCAGACAGTGTTGGCAGTAGACCATACGAAGTTTGGTCGCAATGCTTTGGTGCGCATGGGTGATATTTGCGAATTTGATGCGGTGTTTACCGATTTTACGCCAAGCGATACTTTACAGCGCCGTTTACAAGAAGCAGGTGTGCAATGGCATTTGGCAGAGCGTGAAGAAGACTGAAATACGGTAAGCTGTTTTCATTAAAAAGCGTCCTGTAACTTTACAGGACGCTTTTTTACATGTCATTTAGATGTGAATTGGGTGCGAAGCCTGTTAATCCTCCAAAGTTTTGGCGATTTTGTCTATGTTCAGGCTTTTGGCCATGGCATCGAAAATGCGTTTGTAAGCACCGTGTTGATGGTACAAATCTTCATGAGTACCGTGTTCGACAACGCGCCCATTTTCCATCACATAAGTGTAATCGGCATCGATGATTTGCGAGAGGCTGTGCGAAATCATCACCACTGTGCGGCCTTGTTTGATGGCATCCAGCGATTGTTTGATTTGTTCGGTGGCAATGGCATCCAAACTGGCGGTCGGTTCATCTAGAAAAATAATCGGTGGATTTTTTAAAAACATGCGCGCCAAGGCAATGCGTTGTTGTTGTCCGCCTGAAAGCATGGTGGCATCGTTTTGATAAGCATCCTGTAACAATAAAATTTGTTCGTGTATCGAAGCTTGTTTGGCTGCTTGTATGACATCTTCGTCGGTAGCATCGGTTTTGCCATAACGGATATTGTCGGCAATACTGCCTTGGAAAATGTGGTTTTTCTGTAATACCAAGCCAATGTGTTCACGCAAATAAGCGGTGTGCATGTCCAAACTGTCCACGCCATCGATGATAATGCTGCCTGAATCGGGCGCATAGAATTTGTCTAGTAAACTGATGAGTGTGGATTTGCCTGCACCAGACAAGCCAACAATAGCTGTAATTTGATTGGGACGGATGTGCATGTTAATGTTTTTCAGGGCTTTGTGACCATTGGGATAAGTAAAATCCACATTTTGCAGTATAAAGTCGCCTGTCAATGGCGTTGGTTTGAGTGTGCCTTGCGGTTCAATTTGATTGTCGGCTTCTAGAATTTTGAAAAAGCTTTCTGAATACACCAAGGCATCATTAACCTCATCGTAAATGCGGTGCAAAGAACGAATCGGTGCTGATACATTGTTAAACAGCAAGACATGGTACATGATCATGCCTATGGTCATTTGACCGTCTAAAACCAAAAACGAAGTCATCAAAATGATGCATACCACGCCGATTTGTTCAATCAAGGTTTTGCCGCCATCAAATAAAAATGCCAATTGACGCGTACGCATTTGGTTGAGCGTCAATTGGTGTTGTAAAGCCAATTGCTTTTGTGCTTCGATGTGTTCGCGGTTGAAGGATTTGATGACGGTAATGGATTGAATGATGCTCAAAATACCTTGGCTTTTTTGTTCACGACTGTCCCGAAAAGCACGGCGCCAATCGCCTAATTTTTGGGCTTGCAAATACGTGACCCAAAAATAAATCGGCACCGTCACCAAACCAATAAGCCCAACCCATATATTGGCGTAAAACATCAAGCCTAAGGCAATGATGGCACTGGTGAACAAAGGCAAAATATCAATGAAAAAAATTTGAACCAAACGGGTTAACGACCCGATACCTCGGTCGATGCGGGTTTGTAATTTGCCTGCTTGGTGGTCTTCGGCAGTAAAAAAAGCCACGCGGTAACGCAAGAATTTTTCGATAATGCCTTGCGACAAGTCTTGTGATACCAAAATACGCAGTTTTTCACCATAGTATTTTTGCCCAAACCCGATGGCAGCACTCAAAACCTCTTTGCCCAATAAAACCATGCTGATGACGATTAATAAACGTGTGCCTTCGTGTAAACCACCGCCGCTGTCTAGGATTTGGCTGATGTGGTCGACCGCATATTTTAACGTGATGGCATTGACTTGGGCGATGAATGCTGCAACCAAAGTCAACAATAAAGTCGCCACAACCAATAAGCGATAAGGGCGGACAAAGGGGCGAATTTTGTGGAACAATTGCCATAGATTCATGTGGTCATCTCAATATTGCGCAGAATAAAGACCATTGTAATGAAAATAATCAGCATCAAAAACGCCTTTTGAAGGAAGTAGACGTTTTTGATGTAGATAGCATTAAGAATGTATGGCTTGAATAATCGTTGCATACAAGCCTAAGCTGAAAACCAATAGCAAAGTAAAGCAGAACATTAAAAAGGTGAAAATAATATACGCCTTACAAAAATTGGATTTGCTCGTTGGAATGTTTTTGTCGAAAGCCCATACAAACATCATGATGATGTTGACCAAAGGAATGGCAAAAATCAGCAACATGATAATCCATTCTTTGACGCTGATGGCGACTTCGGCTTGGGAGTCTTGGGTGGTAAGCTGGTTCATTGCATGGGACTTTATTTAGAATGTTAAGTAGCTTGGTGAATCAAGACTGCCAAATGGTTCCGAATCAATATACTTAAAATCCTGTGTTGGTGTTGAAAAGCGTCCTGTAAAGGTTTATAGGACGCTTTTGGGTTTAATGCCGATGTGCCAAGCCATCGCCATCGCGGTAGTGTAAGCGGTGAAACACCAAGCTTGAGAGGATGGTAATGATGCCGATGCTGATGAAAGTATATTGAAACGCCAATTGGGTATTGCCTTGAGTCAGGATTTCATGGTTTTGATAAAAGCGTAAAATCAACGAGCCCAAAGCAATGCCAAACCCCATCGCCAATTGTTGGTTGACTGCCATCAGACTGTTGCCGCTGGTGTTTTGGTATTTGCGCAAATCGGCTAAAGTCAAAGTATTCATGGAAGCAAATTGGATGGAGCTGCAGGCGCCTAAAATGAAAAAATGGGCTATCAGCAGCCATTTAGGGCTCGTGGGTGTGTGGCAAGCGACCAAAGCCATCAAGATGCCAACCATCACCGTATTGCTCATCAAAATTTTGCGATAACCAAAAGTTCTGAGCAAACGCTGCAAGATGGGCTTGGTCATCATGGCGGCGATGGCCATTGGTGCAATCATCCAGCCAGCTTCACTAGGAGCGTAGCCAAATGAAATTTGTAACAGCAAAGGCAAGAGCAGTGGAATGGCGCTGACACCCAAGCGGGTGAACAAATTGCCATTGAGACCAATGCGAAACGTGCGCACGGACAAAAGGCTCAATGGATAAATGGCGTTTTGGTGGTTTAAGGCGTAGCGGTAATAGCTGTAAAACAAAGCCGAACCCAAACACAAGGTGAATAAGGCAAAAGGCAACGAAGTTGTGCCCATGAATTCTAGACCGATGGTCAGAAAAAACGCAGCACTGCCAAACAACATGATACCGAGTAAATCGATGCGGGTAGTAGGTTCAATATAATTGGGCATGAAACGCCAAGCGGCGACAAAACACACCATGCATACGGGAATGTTGATGAGAAAAATCCAATGCCAAGACACCACTTCAACCAAATAACCACCGACCAAAGGTCCCATAATCGGTGCCATGAGTGCGGGCATGATGGCGTAATTCAAGGCTTTGACCAAATCGGCTTTGTCAAAAGATTTAATCAGTGCCAAGCGTGCAATCGGTGTCAACATCGCACCGCCCACGCCTTGTATCACCCGTGCCAATACCAACATAGACAGCGTGGGTGCTAAAGCGCATAAAATAGAGCCCAATCCAAACAAGGTGATGGCCAATAAAAAAATGCGTTGCGTGCCTATTTTGTCGCTTAAGTAACCACTGATAGGCGTGAGCAATGCCAATGTCAATGTATACGCTACCAATACCGATTGCATGTTCAAAGGCGAGGTGTGTAAATCAGCGGCAATTTGCGGCAACGCGGTATTTAAAATCGTGGTATCAAGCATTTGCATGAAAATCGCCATGGCCAACAACAAAGGCAAATATTTTCGAAAATTGGCAGGCGGTTCTTTGGGCAAAGACAAAATGGCAAAAGGATTCATAAACAACAAGCGACCTGTAAAACAAGAAGACAGATTGTAATGCCAAGTGTGCTTAGTAGACAGTGTATCTGCAAAATGACTGTTATTTGTTCGCTAGACGAAACCTTATGTCATAGCCATTGACACCGATGTCATTTTTGAGCAATGTTAGCGTTTTGCAGGCACAATTTTGGATTTTTGTAGTTAAAACATATTTCAAGAATACGACACCATAGGAGTACGACCCGATGTTTGATTTTGCCAAAGAGCAAACGCCACTACGCCAGAATATGACCGTTTTATATCGTGAGGATGAAGCACTTGTAGTCAATCGTTTGGCTAACGAGTTGGATTTTTCTGAGCAGGCTACCAAAATTGAAGCTTGGGCCAGAGGTTTGATTACGGAAGTTCGTGCCAAACGCCAAAAAATGGCGGGTGTCGATGCTTTGATGCATGAGTTCAGTTTGTCGAGCGAAGAAGGGGTGGCGTTGATGTGTTTGGCAGAAGCTTTGCTGCGCGTGCCAGACAAACACACTCAAACATTGCTCATTCGTGACAAATTGTCTCGTGGGGATTGGAAAAGCCATGTGGGACAAGGTTCTTCTTTGTTTGTGAATGCGGCAGCTTGGGGTTTGTTGTTAACCGGCAAAATGACGCAACCTGCTACGGAACAAAGTCTGAGCAGTGCCTTAAACCGCATGATCAGCAAAGGCGGTGAGTCGATGATACGCAAAGGTATGGATTATGCTATGCGTATGTTGGGTCAGCAATTTGTCACAGGGCAAACCATTGACGAAGCTTTGAAAAACGGTGTGGAACGTGAAGGCAAAGGTTATCGCTTCTCGTTTGATATGCTCGGTGAAGCGGCGATGACGCAATTGGATGCCGAGCGTTATTACCAAGATTATATCAATGCCATTCATGCCATTGGTCGCCAAAGTTTGGGGCGTGATGTGTATGACAGCAATGGTATTTCGGTGAAGTTGTCGGCATTGCACCCACGTTACCACCGCAACCAACACGCACGGGTGATGAAAGAATTGCTGCCTAAGGTCAAATATTTGTATGTGCTTGCCAAGCAATACAATATTGGTTTGAACATTGATGCAGAAGAATCTTATCGTTTGGACATTTCTTTGGATTTGCTCGAAGCGATTGCGTTGGATGAAGATTTAAAAGGGTTTGAAGGCATTGGTTTTGTGGTGCAAGCCTACCAAAAACGTTGTCCTGCGGTGTTGGACTTTATTATTGATTTGGCACGTCGTTCCGGCCACCGCTTCATGATTCGTTTGGTCAAAGGCGCGTATTGGGACAGCGAAATCAAATTGGCGCAAGTAGAAGGCTTGGAAGGCTATCCAGTTTACACGCGCAAAGTACACACTGATGTGGCGTATTTGGCGTGTGCGCAAAAATTATTGGGCGCTACCGATGTCGTTTTCCCACAATTTGCTTCGCACAATGCTTACACTGTGGCGGCAATACGCAGTTTGGGTGGTGACAAAGACTTTGAATTCCAATGTTTGCATGGCATGGGCGAAACTTTGTACGACCAAGTGGTCGGTGAAAACAATTGGGGCCGCCGTGTGCGCATTTATGCACCTGTGGGCACGCACGAAACCTTATTGGCATATTTGGTGCGCCGTTTGTTGGAAAACGGTGCCAACTCTTCTTTTGTGAATCAAATTGTCGATGAAACCATAGACATTGATTCTTTGGTGCAAAATCCTTTATTACAAGTGGCGCAAACCGGTGGCTTGCCACATCCTGCGATTGCGTTGCCAGCGGCCATTTATGGCAATGGTCGTGTGAATTCTCGTGGCTTGGATTTGAGCAATGAAGCGCAATTGTTGCAGTTACAGGATGCTTTGAATCAAGAAGCCCAAAAAACGCACCATATAGCATCTATTACCGCTGAAGAAGTGGCGCACCATCCTGCCCATCCTGTATTGAATCCAGCCAATCACCATGAAGTGATAGGTGAAGTATCGTTTATCAAAGTGGAAGCTGTCGCCGATGTGATTCAAGATGCGATTCAAGCGCAATTTGTATGGCAAGGCAAATCGGCAGCCGAGCGTTCTAAAGTCTTGCGCGCTACCGCAGACTTATTAGAAGCCAATCAAAATGTGTTGTTGTATTTGGCCATTAAGGAGGCGGGCAAAACATTAACCAATGCCGTCGGTGAGATTCGCGAAGCGGTGGATTTTTGTCGCTATTATGCCCAACAAACCGAAGAGTTTTTACCACAACACGCCAAATCTCGTGGGGTGATGGTGGCGATTAGTCCGTGGAATTTTCCATTGGCGATTTTTGTGGGTCAGGTGGTGGCGGCTTTGGCAGCAGGCAATGTGGTTATCGCCAAACCTGCTGAGCAGACTTCGTTGATTGCCCACGCGGCAGTGACGTTGATGTTGGCCGCTGGCGTGCCAGACGGTGCGGTGCAATTGGTTTTGGGTGAAGGCGATGTGGGTGCGGCTTTGACTGCGGATGAGCGGGTTGAAGGTGTGTTGTTTACAGGTTCGACTGAAGTGGCTCAATTGATTAACCGCGGTTTGGCCAAACGCGAAGACATGCCTTTGTTATTGGCTGAAACAGGCGGCCAAAATGCGATGATTGTTGACAGTACGGCTTTGCCTGAGCAAGTGGTACAAGACGTGTTGTTGTCGGCATTTGATTCGGCAGGACAACGTTGTTCGGCATTGCGGATTTTATGTTTACAGGACGATATTGCTGACCGTGTGATTACAATGCTCAAAGGCGGCCTGAAAGAATTGCGTATTGGCAATCCTGCGCAATTGAATGTCGACATTGGACCTGTGATTGACGAAGAGGCGCAACAGCGTTTATTGGCTTACATCGACAGCAAACGCAGTGTGGCAACGCAAGTGACACAATGGTCGATTGCACCAGAATTGGCAGCACAAGGCACGTTTGTACCGCCAACGATTTTGGAATTGAAACACTTAGGCGATTTGAGCCAAGAAGTATTTGGTCCTGTGTTGCATGTGGTGCGTTTTAAAGCCCATCAGTTAGACCAATTGATTGACCAAATCAACCAACAAAACTACGCTTTGACTCACGGCATACACAGTCGTATCGATGGTCAAATTGAATACATTGCCAGCCGTATTGAAGCGGGCAATGTGTATGTTAATCGCAATATTGTTGGGGCAGTTGTGGGCGTGCAGCCATTTGGTGGTCACCATCAATCAGGTACAGGCCCGAAAGCAGGCGGTCCGTTTTATTTACAACGCTTGAGCTTGACCAATCCATGGCGTTTGCCTGAAGGCAGCGAAGTGGGGCAAGCGGCGGTGAATGTGAATGAACAAGCGCAGAAATTGGGCATTACGGTGGATGAGCGCATGACGTGGCAAGCGCATGTCACTTGTGTGTTGAACAGCTTGCCATGTAGCAGTGGTATTTTGCTCAAAGGTCCTACCGGTGAAACCAATAGCTTGAATTGGCATGTACCAAAACACGTGTTAATTGATGGTGGTGATGAGTTGAGTGTGGCCGCTTTGGCGGCGGTATTACAAGCATCGGGCAGCCAAGTGTTTTTGAGTGCCAACCATCGTGCTGCCTCGCGTTTGGCCAAAATGGGTGTGAAAACCTTGTCTGAGGCGGAAATGGGCAGCAAGCCAATTGATGTGTGTGTTGGTTTGAGCAAAGTCGATGTGGCTTTGAAAACCTTGTTGGCCAAGCGTTCTGGTGCTTTGGTCAAATGGGTCGATTTGTCGCAAGGCTTGGATGTGGCGCCTTTATTGCATGAAGTCAGCCGCAGCACCAATACTGCCGCGGCAGGTGGCAATGCTGCTTTGATGACTTTACAGCAGTAAACCATCTGAAGTGAAAAGGCGTCCTGTAAACTTTTACAGGACGCCTTTTTCATATAAAAACAAAGCCGCCAATGCTGGCGGCAGGTTGGATTAATAATCTGTACTGCTTGGTACAGGTAAATCTTGCGCTTTTTTCATGGCGCGGTAAACGCTCAATCGACGACGATGTTGCATATGGCTTGTCCTTTCTTTAGGTGTTGCTGTTTTCTGTGGATCAAGCAGAATCAAAGATGAATATTCCGTTTTTCGGTTGGAATCACACTCTAACAAGGTAGAAACATTATAACGGTTTCAAGGGTTAACTGCCGTTAAGGTGTTAACGGATGATGCTTTTATGGAATAAAAATAATGCTTAAGAATAATTTTTTTTGAGTATTTTGATGCAAGTATATGTTTTTAGCAGGATGGACATTTTCAAGAATTGGTGTCAAAAATCCATTTATATTTGGTTCAGTACTTGGGCAGCTAGTATAATCGTCTTCTTTCAGTTTTAAACAGGAATGCCTACGGTGTTGCAACAACATGCCCAACAATTACAACAGTTTTTAGCCCCTCATTATCAAGGCGAAGTCGAGATGTTTGCCTCGCCTAGCGATGCGTATCGCATACGCTCAGAATTTCGGGTGTGGCACCAAGATGGCAAACCACATTATGCCGTTTACGATACCACTGACGGCAAGCGTCAAATCCAATTGATTGAAACATGGCCGATCGTGCACGAATCAATCGCCCAAGTGATGCCACGCTTGATGGCGGCGGTGACAGGCAATGATGTTTTGACGCACAAATGGTTTCAAGTGGAATTTTTGGCGACCTTAAGCGGTGAAATGTTGATTACCTTGGTGTATCACCGCGCTTTAGATGCTGCTTGGGAAGAAGCGGCGCGTGCTTTGGAACAAGAGTTGAATGTCAATATCATTGGACGCAGTCGCAAGCAAAAAATCGTTTTGAGCCGTGATTATGTGACTGAAGAGTTGAATGTGAACGGCCAAAAATACCGTTACCGTCAAATCGAAGGCGGTTTCACGCAGCCGAATGCTTGGGTGTGCGAAAAAATGTTGGCGTGGGCAGTCAATGCCGCAGGACAAAACGAGCGTGATTTGCTGGAATTGTATTGCGGTAATGGCAATTTTACGCTGCCTTTGTCACGTTGCTTTAGAAAAGTGTTGGCAACTGAAATTTCCAAAACCTCGGTTGCTGCGGCGCAGTGGAGCATTGAGGAAAACGCTTGCAATAATATCGCCATTGCCCGTTTGTCGGCAGAAGAATTGACCGAGGCAATGAGTGGTGAGCGTGAATTTCGCCGCTTGCAAGAAGCGGGTATCGACTTGAAACAATATGACATTTCAACCGTTTTTGTTGATCCACCGCGTGCAGGCATTGATGACGATACCTTGAAGTTGTTGCAAGGCTTTGAGCGCATCATTTATATTTCATGTAATCCGAATACTTTGGCCGACAATTTGCAAATTTTGACGCAAACCCACCAAGTGGTGTCTGCGGCGGTATTCGACCAATTCCCACACACCCATCACGTAGAAGCGGGTGTGTTGCTCGAACGAATCTAAGCGTCCTGAAAGTGTATTTATGCTGACATTGCCACAATATCAAGATTTGGTAGCACAAGGTTACAACCGTATTCCATTGGTACAAGAATTATTGGCCGATTTGGACACACCGTTGTCTTTGTATTTGAAATTGGCAAACCAGCCTTACAGCTATTTGCTGGAGTCTGTGGAAGGGGGCGAGCGTTTTGGGCGTTATTCTTTCATCGGCTTGCCTTGTCATACCTACTTGAAAGTCAATGCTTGGCAAACGCAAGTGTTTGAACAGCATCAATTGGTGGAAACGCACGATGGCAATCCTTTGGATTTCATTGATGCGTACATGACGCGTTTCAAAACCCCTGAAATTCCCAACTTACCACGTTTTACAGGCGGCTTGGCAGGTTATATGGGTTATGAAATTAACCGTTATGTTGAAAGTCGTTTGGGTCATTATGCTGACAATGACCCGATTGGCGCGCCTGACATTGTGTTGATGTTGTCGCAAGAATTGGCAGTCATTGACAATTTGGCAGGCAAAATCCATTTGATTGTGTATGCCAATGCTGAAAACAGCGAAGGCTACCAACAAGCGCGTGCACGCTTGGAAGATTTGCGCATTCAATTGCGCCAAAGTGCGGTATTGCCTTTGTCTTTGGGTGCACCTAAAACCGAGCCTGTGAGCGAATTGAGCCAAGCTGAATTTGAGGGCATGGTTGAAAAAGTGCGTGAATACATTTTGGATGGCGATTGCATGCAAGTGGTGCCATCGCGCCGCATGAGCATGCCGTTTACCGAAAAACCGATTAATTTGTACCGAGCGTTGCGCACTTTGAACCCATCGCCATATTTGTTTTATTACCATATGGACGATTGCTTTATTGTCGGCTCATCGCCTGAAATTTTGGTGCGTCGCGAAGGTGAGGTGGTGACGGTGCGTCCGATTGCAGGCACACGCAAACGTGGCGCGAACAAGGCAGAAGATGCGGCTTTGGCGCAGGATTTGCAGCAAGACGCCAAAGAAGTGGCTGAACACGTGATGTTGATTGATTTGGGGCGCAATGATGTCGGACGCATTGCCCAAGTCGGTCAAGTGACGGTGTCGGATACGATGGTGATTGAAAAATATTCGCATGTGATGCACATGGTTTCCAATGTAGAAGGCGTCCTGAAACCGAATACGTCCAATATGGATGTATTGAAAGCCACTTTCCCAGCGGGTACTTTGTCGGGTGCGCCAAAAATTCGCGCGATGCAAATCATCGAAGAACTCGAGCCATCCAAACGCGGCATTTATGGTGGTGCGGTTGGTTATTTGGGATTCAGTGGTGATATGGATTGGGCGATTGCCATTCGCACTGCGGTGATTCGCAATGATACGTTGTATGTGCAAGCGGGTGCAGGTGTGGTGGCCGATTCGGTGCCTGAATTAGAATGGCAAGAAACCACCAATAAAGCGATGGCGGTTGTGAAAGCGGCACACATGGTGCAAGAGGGTTTGGATAAATAATCAACATAGGGGAGCATATTGAATATGGAAATTGAATATTCTAATGTTGTAAATCCTCATTCTGAATCACTATCAGAGCAAAATTGGCCATTGACAGTAAAAGATGGATATGTGGAATGCAAGCGGCATGTACCCAATGTTGTGCGCGCTGCACCGCCGATTTTATTTTTACACGGGATTTTTGTAGGCGCTTGGTGTTGGCAGCATTTTTTGAAAGATTTTGCTGAACATGGTTACGATGCTTGGGCCATCAGTTTTCGAGGACATGGGCATAGTAGCCGCGATGGTGAGTTTGGCCTGAATGATTTTGTGCTGGATGCGCAAGCGGCAGTCGATGAAATCAAACGCGTGACAGGACAGATGCCGCTGGTTGTCGGACATTCTATGGGTGGTTTGGTATTGCAACGTTTGATGTTGACCCGCCAATTGGCTGGCGCGGTTTTGATGTGTGCTATGCCGCCGCAAGGCTTGTTGCCTTTGGCTGTGGGCAATTGGTGTTTGCGCCCGCTGCAAATGTTAGAGTTGGGTCAATTGATGTTGACACAGCAAGCTATCAATGCTGAACAGTTACAGTTTGGCATGTTTGCGCAACCGATTGAGGCTGAGCGATTGCAAGATTATGCCAAGCAAACCGTGGTGGAAGCACCACGTTTGTGGAGCGATTTGATGCAAGGGGCAATGTATACGCCTTGGTTAAAAAATTGTCCGATGGCATTGGTTGCTGCCAGCAATGATACTTTGGTGCCGCCAGCCATCACACAAATGACAGCCATGAGTTATAGTGTTTCAATACATTGGCTCGATGGTTTTGGTCATGGGGTGATGTTAGAGCGAGATTGGCAAAAAGCGGCAGCGTGTGTGCGTGGTGTGATTCACAAAATGCATGCTTAAGCTGTGTTTGCATTAAAAAGCGTCCTGTAAATATTTACAGGACGCTTGTTTATAGGGATGGGAATCCAGCCATATCTTACAAATTTTCAATATCTGGTGTGCTCACGCTGACATCGGCGTTTTGCGCACGATGGCGCAAAGCATGATCCATCAACACCAAAGCGAGCATCGCTTCGGCAATTGGTGCGGCACGCAAGCCTACGCAAGGGTCGTGGCGGCCATGAGTGGCCAATTGTACTGATTCGCCATGCATATTGATGGATTCACGCTCAGTGGCAATTGAGCTGGTCGGTTTGATCGCGATGTTGACACGAATGTCTTGACCTGTTGAAATGCCACCCAAAATGCCGCCTGAATGGTTGGTTTTGAAACCTGTTGGGGTCAACTCGTCACCATGCACGCTGCCGCGTTGTGCAACCACGCCAAAACCATCGCCAATTTCCACACCTTTCACCGCATTGATGCCCATCATGGCATGGGCGATGTCGGCATCCAAACGGTCAAATACAGGCTCACCCAAACCCACAGGAATATTGCGTGCGTGGATGGTCAATTTGGCACCAACCGAATCCAAAGATTTGCGGATGCTGTCCATATAGCTTTCTAATTCGGTAATTTGGCTTTCATTGGCAGCAAAAAATGGATTGTCGTGAATGTGGGTTTCGCTTTCAAAGGCAATTTCTTTTTCGCCCACTTGCGTCACATAAGCGACGATTTCAGTGCCAAACTGTTCGCGCAACCATTTTTTGGCAATCGCACCAGCTGCCACACGAGCTGCCGTTTCGCGCGCTGAGCTGCGACCACCACCACGATAATCGCGAATACCATATTTATGCCAATAAGTATAATCGGCATGACCTGGGCGGAACGATTCGGCGATGTTGCCATAGTCTTTGCTGCGTTGGTCGGTATTGCGAATGAGCAAGGCAATCGGTGTGCCAGTGGTTTTGCCTTCAAACACACCTGATAAAATTTCCACTTCATCGGCTTCGCGGCGTTGAGTCACATGGCGGCTGGTGCCAGGTTTGCGTTTGTCCAAATCAGGTTGGATGTCGGCTTCTGACAGTTCTAATAGTGGTGGGCAGCCGTCAATGATGCAGCCTAAGGCTTTGCCGTGGCTTTCGCCGAAAGTGGTGATGGTGAAGATTTGACCGAAAGTATTGCCTGGCATGGTGTGTCTTTTCTTTTCTAAGGAAGGTATTAAAAAATACAAAATCAGCGTATAGCGTGGCCGTTGACATTCCAATATTGTGCGCTGATCAAACGTTGGTTCAGTAGCTCGCGTTTGGAGGCCAATTGACCATTTTCATGGTAAGTGTACAAAGTGCCGCTAGGGGGCAGGGAGTCAAATTGGTAAACTTCGTTTTGATTGAGCAACATCGGTTCATTGTATTTGCGACCTGAGTCGTAATAAAAATCTTGCACCAAAGATTGTGCGCCTTGTTTGCCTAAAAGTTTGCGGTAAAAACCGCCGCGAACAGGTTGGGTACTGGCACGGTGGTGGTCGATGTCGGCAGCAAAATAGCTGATGACTTGTTCTTCTTGGATGTGGATGCCTGATTTTTCAGGGTTATTGCCGCTACCGATGATGGCGCGAATGGGGATATTGATGCCCGTGCCAAAGTGGACACCGCCACCACTGCCACCGCTTAGACCAAAACCCAAGCCAATATCGGCAGGATTGATTTGGCAAGCGCTTAAAGACAAACTTAAAGCCAAAGGCAAACCATATTGTTTGAGATTCATAAAATGTCTTTCAGGCCGCTTTAGCCAAAAGTATTGCATTGGTCAGGGTCACCGCTTTTGAAGCCGCGATTGAACCATTGCATGCGTTGTGCTGATGTGCCGTGGGTGAAGCTATCGGGTACGACATGACCTTGACCTTGTTGTTGCAAACGGTCGTCTCCAATGGCGGCTGCCGTGTCCATTGCTTCTTGTACATCACCCATTTCAAGCAAGCCTTTTTGGTCCACATAATGACCCCAAACCCCCGCAAAACAATCGGCCTGTAATTCTTGTTTGACCGACAATTGATTGGCTTTTTTCTCGCTCAAACGTTCTTGTTGACGAGCCACTTTTTCATTGATACCCAATAAGTGTTGCACATGGTGCCCCACTTCATGTGCCACCACATACGCAAAGGCAAAATCACCTTGGGCGCCTAAGTCTTTCATATCATCGTAAAATGACAAGTCGATGTAAATTTTTTCATCAGCTGGGCAATAAAAGGGACCTGTGGCCGACGTGCCTTTGCCGCAAGCGGTGGAAGTGGCATTGCGGTATAAGACCAATTTTGGCTCACGGTAATAAGCATCGTGGTGTTTGAAATACGCGCCCCATGAATCTTCGGTAGACGCTAAAACCATGCCAGTTAAACCACGCAAATCCGCTTCTTGTTGAGATTCTTGTACGGGTGCATTTTGGCTGATGGTGGTGGTTTCTTGTTTGTCTAATACACCTACTTCATCGCTCAAGTCGACATCGAATAAAAAATAGCCAATTAAAATGATGACGATGCCGGTAATGCTTAAACCGCCGCGGCCACCACCACCACCGCCAGAGCTATTGCCACGGCGGTCTTCGATGTTATTGCTTTGTCTTTGTCCCTTCCAACGCATGGTGGTTTCCCTTGTAAGCAGTAGGTGAAATTGTACCCAAATTGTGTGACTTTGTGCATTTTGCCTGCTGATTGTTGCACAATATCTAGGGCAAATATGATTTGGCTTTGATGCAAGCATCAACCAGAAAATTCTGTTTTTTTTACAGATTAAAATCTTATTTCGATTGTTTTTAGCCCATTGATGGCAATTTATGGGTGTTGGTGAAGTGGTGGACGACTTCAGGTAAAACTGTTTGGGTCAAATCTTGGCATTGATAAGGATCCAAGCTTTGGTCAGCTGGAATCTTGCGCAACCAAGTTAATTGGCGTTTGGCCAGTTGGCGCGTGGCAATAATACCCAGTTCGCGCATTTGTTCGGCATTGACAGCACCTTGCAAATAATCCCACACTTGGCGATAACCGACGCAGCGCATAGACGGTAAATCAGAGTGCAAATCAGGGTATTTTTGTTGTAACGCTTGGACTTCTTGCACAAAGCCGTCCTGTAACATGGTATCAAAGCGTTGGGCAATGCTTTGGTGTAAACGGGCGCGCTCTTCGGGAATCAAAGTGATGGTGTGTAAGTTCAAAGCATGGGTGTCATTGTCTTGCGACAACCATTGGCTCATCGGTTTGCCGCTGATTAAATACACTTCCAAAGCCCGTTCTATGCGTTGGCTGTCGTTAGGGCTTAAACGTGCAGCGGTTATTGGGTCAGCGTCCTGTAAACGTTGGTATAAAGATGCCAAGCCATGTTCTGCTTTGTCTTGTGCCAATTGGGCGCGAATGTCGGTATTGGCGCTAGGCAATTGGTTAAAGCCTTGGCTCAAAGCTTGGTAATACATCATCGTGCCGCCCACAATGACAGGCAAACGGTTGCGAGCATGAATTTCTGCAACCAAACGCACGGTGTCTTGTACAAAATCGGCGGCGCAATACACAGTCAAAGGGCTGATGATGTCAATTAAATGATGCGGCACGCTCGCCATTTCGGCTTGGCTGGGTTTGGCGGTGCCGATATTCATGTCTTGGTACACCAAAGCAGAATCGAGGCTGATGATTTCGATGGGCAAATGGTTTGCCAATTCCAAAGCCAAACGGGTTTTACCAGAAGCAGTTGGACCGAGTATGGCCACAGCGCGAGAATCAGACATGTCACAGCAATCAAATATTCATAAATAGCCGCTATTATAACGGTTGTCTTGCTAACGATGGCAGCCAAATGCAAAAAGCGGCCTGTAAAGCCGCTTTTTTAACTTACAGGACGCTTATTTCATGTGTTGGCCGCCATTGATGGCAATATTGCTGCCGGTAATGAAGCCTGCTGCTTCGCTGGCCAAATAGTCTACCAAACTGGCAATTTCCTCAGGTTTGCCCAAGCGACCTACCGGAATTTGCGCGATGATTTGGTTGCGGATGTTTTCATCGACTGCCATCACCATCTCCGTGGCAATATAGCCTGGTGAAATGGTGTTCACCGTCACGCCTTTTTTCGCCACTTCTTGCGCCAAAGCCATGCTAAAACCGTGCATGCCTGCTTTGGCAGCAGAATAATTGGTTTGACCAAACTGACCTTTTTGACCATTGATAGACGAAATGTTGATAATGCGACCAAATCCAGCATTGGTCATATCATCGACAACGGCTTTGGATAAATTAAATACCGAATTCAAATTGGTATTGATCACGTCTTGCCATTGTTCGTAAGTCATTTTGCGCAAAGTGCCGTCTTTGGTAATGCCCGCATTGTTTACCAAAACGCTCACCGAGGCACCCAAATCTTGTTTGATATTGGCAACCAATTGTTGCGCTTGTTCAAAATCACACACGTCGCATTGATATGCTTTGGCTTTGATGCCTTGCTCTTGCATTTGCTCTAACCACGCCTCATCGCGTCCTGTACGCATGAAAGTGCTGACCACAGTATAGCCAGCCTTGCCCAATTGCGTACAAATTGCTTGTCCGATACCACCCATACCACCTGTTACCAATGCGATTTTGTCTGTCATTTGTGTCACTCCTCTTATTGTTAAATATGAATTGCTAATCAGACTGCTTGTGATTTTGCGCCTTCGATTGACGGCGCAAGTGACGCAATCCATTGACTGCATGAATGGTGATGGAACCACCACCAATGAGCAGTAAAAAGATTACGGGGTAAATCAAAATCTGAGGTACAAAATAAAGCAACACACACAGCAGCAGTAAAGTTAGACCAATGCTTAAATAAGCCCAAGCTTCATTGTCATCCACTTCGCGCGAACCACGGATGACAGAGTCCAACGAGCTACCGAATTGCGCCATTTGATGCAATGCTTTTTGGCGGTGTGAGTGGTTAAATGGATCTTTCAAATGGTTATAGTTATATTTGGTTTTTTGCCTTTCTTTGGCCAAGCGCGCTTGGCATTGTTCGTTTAATACGACTTCTGTACTGTTTTCTAAATCTTGAATAAAACAATGTTTTAAATATTCAATGGTCGCAGCATTTTCAATGGCGACATCCAATTCACGGTTGGAAAACCAACTGGAAAAATTCAAATTGGTGGAACCAACGCGTGCCCACATGTCGTCTACAATCGCCATTTTGGCATGAACCATAGAGCCATTCCATTCAAACACGCGTGCGCCTGCTTCGAGTAAAGCTCGATATTGTGTGCGTGATACTGTCCCAATCCATTTGATGTCAGAAGTGCTCGGCACCAAAATACGCACATCCACGCCATCACGAGCGGCATTGATTAAGGCTTGACTGTACATGCGTGTGGGCATGAAATACGCATCGGTAATCCACAACGTTTTTTCTGCCATACTTACTGCCAATAAGTCCAAACGCATCATATTGGCATTGGTACCTGTGGTGGCAATCAAGCGGGCGTTCGCATGCGAAAACAGATTATGGGCGCTGGCGTGAGAAGTAGGGATGTCAATATGAGTCGCTGGCGTCAGCAAGATTGATGGCTGCTGTAAACCCATGGCTTGCCACGTGTCTAAAAAAGCGTTCAAAACATCTTGGACAATCGCACCTTGTAATTTTAAACCCGTATCACGCCATGCATTGATGTTGGTTTGAGGGTTGCCATTCCATTGATTTGAAATACACAAACCACTGACAAAAGCGGTGTGATGGTCGATGATGAAGGATTTGCGGTGGTTGCGGCTTAATAAAGTGATGCCAGTACCTAGGCTTAATGGATTGTAAGCATGAATGTGTGCGCCAGCTTGAATCAATGATTTGAAAAAGCCTTTGTAATGTGCGCCGATGCTGCCTACCCAGTCGTAAATCAAAAACACTTGTACACCAGCTTGCAAGCGTTCTAACAACACATCTCGTACTTGTTGACCGAAAATATCGGTAGCAAAAATGTACATTTCAATGCAAATGCTGTGCTTGGCTTGTTGTAAAGCTTCTATCCATGCGGGAAAATTTTCACGACTGTCTAATAAGCAAGTAATGTCATTATCGTATGCCAAAGCCGCACTAGAGGATCGTAAAAACACCTGCTCGATGCGTCTATTGATGGTATCGGCATCGGTTATTTGCTGAGCAACAGTGTTTTGTACATGGAGATGTGTACTTGGCATGAATCAATCAATCTGGCGTAATCAATGAAATTTCATCATACCTTGCCGTTTGTAAAGCTGAAAGAGCTTTAAAATGCGGATTGACCGTAAATCAGTTGGCGGATGGGCAAGCGATTAGGGTGTAAAGCGTCCTGTAAAGGCTGAGGTAAAATATCGGTTTCTTGACACAAACGTCGAGCCAAGCTTTCCGCACAGATAGGAGCAGTCACCATGCCACGGGTACCGTGAGCAGTATTTATCCATAAATTGGGATAATATGGGCATTTTGCTTCAATCAAGTAGTGCTTATCTTGAGAAAGTTTTGCATAAGTGTGTTGCATGGCTCTGGCATCGCTTAGCGGACCCAAAATGGGTAAATGGTCTATGCTGTCTGCTCTAATTGAAGCGCGCCCTTGTATTTGTTGCGTTGCACAAACATCGGCTAGCTGCGGTGACAATTGTTGCAAACCATTCAAATTGTGTTGGTGTTCTGCCACACGAAACTGAATATCTTCGTCATTGAAGACAAAACTGGCACCAAAAGTATGGCGATTTTGAAAAGCAGGGGTCAAATAATGTTGGCCTGTGATGGCGTGAGGAATGTGAATAGCCGCGTGGCTGTCTGCATAAGCCACTTGCCCACGAATGCGGCGTAAGTTTAAACATTGGGTTTGGGTAAAGACATCGCTGTGGTTGCCAGAGCAAATGATTAAATGGGAGGCTTGAAAACAGTCGTTGTTTGTATGCACTTGCCATTGCGGGTGTTGCCAATCAAAATGATGGACTTTTTGATGGGTGTGAACATGAATATTGGGGTGTTGTAATAAGGCTTGCACCCACAAAGGCGGGCTGACCCAAGCGCCCTGTGGCCACCACAAGCCTTGTTGCTCTTGCCATATAGATGAGCGCTGAGCGGTACAGTTTTGCCAATTCTCTATGGCGATGTAATGGCTTTGCAGCAATTTTTGCTGGTGCTGATATTCTTTGTCATCGAAAGCCCATTGGAATAAACCACAATCATCCCAAAAAGCTTTATCAGGAAAATGATGCTGTAAGTGTGACAAGGCAAAGGGGAAAGCCAAACGCAACAATTGATTTTGAGCCGTATCAGCTGCAGTGATTTTGGCATACAGTAAGCCTTGATGGTTGCCAGAAGCACCGCTGGCGGCTTCGGCTGCATCTAATACCGTGACCTCAATGCCACGTTTTGCCAAAGCATATGCCGTACTTGCACCTGCAATGCCTGCGCCAATAATGATGACATGTTTAACGGGGTTCGCAGGTGGTGGCGTGAGCCATGTTTTGATGACAGGACGGCTCATGGTTTTTCAGGGAGCTTGAATTCCGGCATTTGCCACAATTGCCATTGCTTGCGTAGTGCATTGCGCACTGCATTGGATTTGTCTGTGGAGTTGGTCAAGCCTTGAGTCAAACCTTGATAGTCCAAAGCAAAATTAGGCTGTTGAATTGGTCCGCTGATGCGCACTGGTAATTTGCTGCCCAATACATCTTGACCTAGTTTGAGCTGGTAATCCAATTTATTATTAGGCAAATGGTATTTGCCGCTACCTTGTAGCTGCAAACCCATAGGTAGATTTAAATCCACCGTTTTGGTATAAAACACGCCGTCGGCAATCAAGCTTTGAGATTTGAATACGTCAAATGTGGTGTGCGCTTGATCGTCTAAAGTCAATTGCATGTTTGGATTGCCATCGACCTGTAAAAAATTGTCCAATGCGATGCCTTGAAACATACCATCTTTGATATCAAAGCGTAAATCACCATTGAGCTGGCTTTGTATGTCATCCCAATGTGCCCCGCTGGTTTGCAGATTGACGCTTAAATTGCCTGTGCCGCTTAAACGAGAATAATCGCGCCAATGTTGCAACCATGGTTGGATTTGCATTTGTTGCACATCCATTTGCAATTGATTAGGTGTTTTGACATCACGTGGAATCAGTAAAGACGCATTTAAGTGACCACCATAAGCATTAGCTTGTACTTGGGTGAGGGACAATAAATCTCGATTCAAAGCCAGTTTGGCGGTAACATTGCTTAATTGCATTTGGTTGCTGCGCAAATTGGCAATGTCTAGGTTGCCATTAAGCTGCCATTGCTCGGGTAAGTTTGCCCAAGTTTGTACCCATTGTTGTACTTGCTGCTCCATTTTTTGGAGGCTTTTGCTTGGATTGTCTATTAAATTAAAATCAGAGCGGGTATCGAACCAATCTTGGTAACGATCTAATTCCAATTGTTGGGCAAGTACATTTAATTGCCATTTTTCAGGTGACTCTCCAAGCAAATCAATTTGCACTGCATCATTGTCCATTTGACCTTTCCATTGCAATTGCCATTGATCATGGATATTGCCTGAAACATTGAGCAGGCCTTCTGTGCGGAACAAACCACTATTGGTCAAATTGGCATCGGATTGGCGACTGCTGATATGCCAATTGTCTAGACTAAATGCGCCGCTGTTGTGCGCACTTATGTGCCCCGCTGCTTTGATAGAAAAAGTGTCTTCTGCATGCTTGAGCAAAATGTCGATGCTACTGCCATCGTTTTTAAAGTGACGGCTGCTCAACTCCGTGGGGTTGAGTTTGATGGTCGCAGTGGCCAAGGTATTGTGACTTTGTTGCCATTGTAATACGCCGTTGGTCTGATTGACATACCAAATTTTTTGCCAATAGGCTTGTGGTATGCTCAATTGTGCCGTGAAAGTATTGTTGGCATCTTGACCTTTGATTTGGATGTTTTGGAACTCATTGCGGTGCTCTAACCACTTGTGTTCAAACTGACCTGTGGCCAGCCATGTCACTGCTCCAATGTGGGGCAATTGGTTGTCTAATTGAATGCGCACATTGTTGCTTTTGAAACCTGTGGCGGTTTTTTGCAACTGTCCTTGCAAATTCACATGCTGTTTTCCGAGCAAGTTACTGTTCCAATTAAACCCTAAATGCAGCTGGCTGTTGGTGTTCTGCCAATCTTGCACCGAAGCATTGATGTTGTGTAAATGGTATTGATGTTCTGTTTCTTGTACTTTTAAGATGCCATCTACAATATTCAAATCATTGAAAATTTGTGCACTTTGAGGCGATTGATAAAAATCATCCATGTCCCAGCTGTTGTTAGGCAGTCTGGTTAAAGTCAGTTGGGGTTGCAATACATGAAAGCTTTGGATATGAGGGTGACCGAGCAGACTGCGCCACGCCAAATGGATATCTAATTGCTTGATGTGTAGTTGCGTGTTGTGAGAATCAGGATAGGTAATGTTGATGTTGTTTAAAGTCACGCTCGGGTAAGGCAACCAACCTTTGTTGCTGATGCTGCCAATGTGGACAGTACGTCCAGTTGGCATGGCTTTTTGCAAAGAGGTACGAATACGCTCATCGCTGAGGCCCCAAATGGAAATAGCATAACCGATGGACATAATAATAACCCATGCAAGGCTACACCAAAAAACCAATTGGAGCCAAAATTTACCCGAGTGTAACTTCTTAATCATGCGAGCTGCGAAAGGCTTACTTGGTTAACAAGTGCAAAGCTTCTTCGTATTTGGCAACCGTTTTGGCAATCACATCAGCAGGCACTTGTGGTGCGGGTGCTTGTTTGTTCCAACCCGATGCTTCCAACCAGTCGCGTACAAATTGTTTGTCAAAAGAAGGAGGATTGGTGCCAACTGCATATTCATCTGCTGGCCAAAAACGGCTAGAATCAGGCGTCAAAACCTCATCCATCAAGACCAACGTACCGTTTTCATCAGTACCAAACTCAAATTTGGTATCGCAAATGATGATGCCGCGAGTGGCTGCATAATCAGCGGCTTTTTTGTACAAGGCAATCGCTTTTTCTTTCACTTCATTGGCCAAATCTGCACCAATGATTTGTGCAGCTTCGTCAAACGAAATGTTTTCGTCATGTTCGCCTACCGCCGCTTTGGTAGAAGGGGTGAACACCACTTCTGGCAATTGTTGCGCTTGTTGCAAGCCTGCTGGCAAATCGATGCCGCACAATTTGCCTGTTTGTTGGTAATCTTTCCAGCCGCTGCCTGTCAAATAACCGCGTACAATTGCTTCGATTTTGATAGGGGTCAATTTTTTGACCACCACAGCACGCTTATCCAATACACGAGCTTGTTCTTCAGGCAAAACGTCGTATACAGTTTGTCCGATGAATTGGTTAGGCATGATGTCTTTTAAGTAATCAAACCAAAAATTAGAAATTTGGGTCAAAATTTCACCTTTGGTTGGAATTGGGTCATCTAAAATCACATCAAAAGCCGATAAACGGTCTGTAGCGACCATCAACATACGTTGATCGTCGATAGCATATAAGTCACGAACCTTACCGGAATAAATTTTTTCTAAGTCAATGGCGCTCATGGTGGTCTCTTTACCAAGCTTTGTCATACAAAAAGGAGCCGAGATTATAGCCCTTTTTGCAGGTTTAGCGTGGGAATGCAGTACAATGTTTACCAAAGCTGACATTTATATGGCATATTTTACTTTTAAAAACAAGCACTTTCCTGTTTTTGTGGCAGGTTTGTTAGCAAGAATTTTAGGTGGCAAATGAAAGAATTTGATTTTATTAAGCAGTATTTGGTGAACCGTCAAAGTCAAGATGGGCAGTTGGTGTTGGGAATTGGTGATGATGCCGCCATTATTCGCCCTGATACGAGCCATGATATTCATATCAGCAGTGACATGTTAATTGGCGGTCGCCACTTTTTTACCGATGTCAGTGCAGCGGATTTGGCGTACAAAGTTTTGGCGGTGAATTTGTCTGACATGGCTGCCATGGGCGCAACGCCTAAATGGGCTTTGCTGAGCGTTGCAGTGCCGCAATTGCAAGAAGATTGGGTGCAAGATTTTTGCGACAGTTTGTTTGCTTTGGCAGACGAATATGGTGTGAATATCATTGGCGGTGATACCACGCAAGGGCCGTGGGCATTCAATGTCACCATTATGGGACAAACGCCTCAAGGCTTGGGCTTGCGTCGTGATGCGGCGCAAGTAGGTGATGATATTTGGGTTACAGGACGCTTAGGGTTGGCTTGCGCGGCTTTGTTTGATCATTGGCAAGAGGTGCAATTGGATATGGATGTGTTTGCTGAATGTGAAGCGGCTCGTTTGCGTCCGCGTCCGCGCGTGGCTTTGGGACAACACCTAGTGTCTTTGGCGCATGCGGCACAAGATGTTTCTGATGGCTTTGCGCAAGATTTGGCGCACATTTTGAAAGCTTCTGGTGTCGGAGCCGTTATCAATGTCGATGCTTTGCCAACTTTGCCTGCATTAAAACACCACGAACAATGGCAACATTGGGTGTGTGCCGGTGGAGATGATTATGAATTGGTGTTTACTGCACCGAAGCATCAACGCCAAGCGATTTTACAGGCCGCTCAAACCACACAAACAGCGGTTTCTTTGGTAGGTGTCATTACTGAGCAGACTGATTTGATGTTGTTAGACTCAGACGGTGAAGCAGTGACATTAGAACAATGGGGGTTTGATCATTTTGAATAATCCAATCAAACCCACTTTGGCATGGTTATTAGAAAAACCCATTTGTTTTTTAGGTTTTGGTTTTGGCTCAGGCTTGGCGCCTGTGGCACCGGGAACATTTGGTACCTTGCCTGCTCTACCTATTGCAGCGTTGTTATTGGTCTTGGGCTTAGGACCATGGGGTTTAACCATTTTATCGGTGTTGTTGTTTTTTGTCGGTATTGGCATTTGTGATTACACCGAAAAAGCCCTCGGTACCCAAGATTATGGTGGCATTGTTTGGGATGAAATTGTGGCCATGATGTTGGTTTTAGCATGGACACCCACAGGTTTTTGGTGGTGGGTCTTGGCATTTGCCTTATTTCGTTTTTTTGATGCAGTCAAGCCTTGGCCCATTCGATTTTTTGATGCCAAAGTGCATGGTGGGTTTGGCATCATGTTAGATGATGTGATTGCAGCTGGCTTTGCTTTGGTGGTTTTGGCAATCATACGGTGGATATTAGGATGAAACACATGGTGAGCGAAATTATGGTGGTGGTGGAACCACGTTTTTTGCCAGAATACAGTGACATGGTGCACGATGAATACGTGTTTGCATACCATATTGTGATTGAAAATCGAGGCTATGAAACGGTGACGCTAAAACGCCGTTTTTGGCGCATTACCGATGCCATGGGTCGTATCGATGAAATAGAAGGAGAAGGTGTGGTTGGTGAAACACCGACTTTGGCGCCAGACGACGAATTTGATTACACCAGCAGCGCCCGTTTGCACACGCCTTGGGGTGAAATGATTGGACATTATGAATTTGAAACTGCCAGCGGTGAGCGGTTTCAAGTGCCGATTCCACGCTTTACTTTGAGTGCCAATGTGACTTTGCAATAACTGTTTATTTTTTATTGTTAATTTTGAAATAATCTACTCAATGTGAGACAATGAAGACTGTTTACTTGACGGCTATTCATTGTGTTGAAAAAATCTTGGCTCAGTTTGGACATGGTGGCATTGTTTGCCAGCGTGTCCATTGTTGGTTTGAGCACTGGCTTGACCATTCCCCTTGTGACTTTGTTATTGAATCAAAAAGGCTTGGCCTCTGATTGGCTTGGTATTGCTGCGGCGATGCCAGCTATTGGCATGTTGTTGGCATCTTTAATCAGCCACCGCTTGGCCAAAAAAGTGTCTAACAAAATCTTATTGCTTTGTGCCTCAGGCATGAGTGCCATCAGTATTTTGGCTTTGGGTTTTACCGATTCATTAACATGGTTATTGGCATGGCGCTTTGTGATGGGTTTTGGTTGTGGCTTGTTGGTGGTTTTGGGTGAGACGTGGGTGAATGTGATTTCCACGCCAAGATGGCGTGGCCGTGTGGTCGCTGCTTATGCCACGATGTATACCATTTGCCAAGTGGCAGGACCCAGCATCTTAGCATGGTTTGGCTCAAATGCTGTTTGGCCTATTTGGATTGCGTTTGCGCTCAATGCAATGGGTTTTGCTTTGTTGTTACCGTCCAAATGTGATATGAATTTGGATACCGATTCTCATCACAGTTTGTCGCCATGGAAAGTCATTGCGTATGTGCCTGCGATTATTTTAGCTATTTTTACGTTTGCCTTTTTTGATACGGCGATGTTGGCTTTGCTGCCGCTATATGGCTTGCAATATGGCTTGAGTGAGCAAATCGCTGTTTTGGCTGTGAGTGTGTTGTTTATTGGCGATGCGGTGTTTCAAATGCCGTTGGGATGGCTAGCAGACAAATTGGGTGCTGCACGGGTTCATGTGGGCAGCGCCGCAGTATTTGTCGTGAGCTTATTGTGTTTGCCTTGGGTGATGGGCAGTGGGTTGTTGTGGGTGATGTTGGTCATTATGGGTGCGAGTGCTGGCGGTTTGTATACTTTGGGCTTGATTCGTGTGGGCGGTCATTTTCAAGGACAGGATTTAATTGCTGCCAATGCCGCTATTGGTATCGTGTGGGGCATAGGCAGTTTGGCAGGACCATTGCTTAGCAATGCGTTGATGGGTGCTGTGGGCAGCAATGGTTTGTTATATGGCTTGGTGGCGTTGACGTTGGGCTTTTTGTGGTGCAGCCGTTTGCCGCAAAGCAAAGCGATTGCTTTACAAGAGGTATGATGTTGTAAGCGCTGTATTCAATTGACTCATGGTTTATTGATTGTTTAGCCGCAATGAAGAGTATAAAGCGTCCTGTAAATATTTACAGGACGCTTTTAATTTATTGACAAGATGAAACTAGGTTTGTAGTGCCAGCTGTTCTGCTTCGGTCAACACACGAATGTGCGCATGTTTGCCATGACCAATCAAACCATGGGTTTCAATCGGTTTGTCTTGGCTTAAAATATTGGCCAAGTATTTGACGATTTCAGCGGTAATGATTTGTCCTGGCACCAACACGGGAATGCCCGGTGGATAAGGTACGATTTGATCGCAACAGACTTTGCCTATCAATTGTTGGTGGGCTTTTTTGTCTTTGATTAAGGGGAGTCGCTCACCATCACAATAAAACGCATCGCGTGGCAAACATGCCAATTGTGAAAAATGCGGCACTTGTAAATCCCATTTTTGCCATTTCTTTTTGAGTTTTTTCTTTTTAGGAGCTTCTTGTGCCAATGTATTCAAAGCATGAATCAGGCGCATGGTTTTTTCAGCAGTGGTGCCGATAGTGACCAATAAACTGATGGTGGCAAACGTGGATTTTTCCACTTGAATGTGAAAACGCTCAAACAAAATGTCTTGTATTTGGTCGCCACTGTAACCACTTAAGCGGGTGTCAATGGTGATTTTGGTGGGGTCTAGACGAATGCCGTCTTGGGTTAAAGATTCAGGCAACAAATCTTCCAATTGCAAGACCCGAAAAACGCCTGTTTGATTGATGCGTTCGTGCAAAACTTGCACCAATTGCAAAGCGCGCGATAATAGGCCGTAGCCTTCCATCACCATTTGCTGACGAGCGACGTCGAGGCTGGCCAAAATGCTGTATTGCGGGCTGGTTGAGGCGTGCATATTGAAGGTTTCACGCAGCAAATGTGGGTCAAAATCAGGGTCATTGACATGTACCATACTCGCTTGCGAAAAAGCAGACATGGTTTTATGGGTCGATTGGGTCACATAATCGGCACCACATTCCAAAGCCGTTGGTCTAAAAGTAGGGTGGAAACGGGCAAAGCCATACCAAGCTTCATCGATGATGACTTTGATACCGCGTGCATGAGCGGCCTGTATGATGGGTTGTAAGTCGTAACACAAGCCATCGTAAGTTGAGCTGGTCAAAATCAAAGCTTTGGCATTGGGATGTGTTTGGATGGCTTGTAAAATCGATTGCAATGGCACTGGAGCAAACAATCCCAAGGCATTGTTGATGGCACTGTCTAAATAGACCGGTTTGGCACCTGATAAAATCACGCCATGGTGCACAGATTTGTGACAATTGCGATCGAGTAGCAACACGTTACCCGGTGTGAGCAAGCTTTGTAAAATCACTTTGTTGGCAGTAGATGAGCCATTGGTGGCAAAATAAGTGTGTTGGGCACCAAATGCTTGTGCTGCCAAATCTTGCGCTTCTTGTATTACGCCTTCAGGATGCAATAAAGAATCCAATGCCAAAACCGAAACTGACAAATCCGCTTGCCACATCGATTGTCCGACAAAATGGTAAAAATCGCTGCCCCAAGCCGATTGGCGTAAAGAATCGCCATTGGAGTGACCGGGGGTATGCCATGAGTCGGCGTGTTTGGATAAATAAGATTTCAGTGCAGAGAAAAATGGTGTGGCCGCTTTGGCTTGTAAATGCGAGCATACTTGGGCAAGCAGCAAATCGGTGGCATTTTTGGCGTAAGTCAATACGGGCCACAAATGAAAGCGTTCGTTTTTCTTTTGTTGGTAGTCCCATAAGAATACGGACAACTCGCTGCGCCAATTTTCAGACAAATAAGCGTCCTGTAAGCTTTGTAATTGTGCCAAAGTCAAGCTGTTGGCATCTAAAATCAAAGCTTGTAAACGTGGGTCGACCAAGGCGGTTTCCCACTCTGTGATGGCATAATTGTCAAACACCACCATCATCGGTTCGGCCAATTGCATTTGATTGGCAATATGGCTTTGTCCATTTTTACTCAATACCGCGACACTGCACAATGCACTCATGTGACACTCCTTGTAAGCGATGCTTCATTTTGCCTTATTTTAAGCAGATAAGTGAGAATTAAATTCTTTTTAAAATCACTAAATTGAAAAAAAGTTGCGATAATAAAGTGTTTCAATGCTTGTCAAAGTGTGAATAATTCTGCATAATTCAACCCTCTTTTGCCGGTATAGCTCAGTTGGTAGAGCAGTTGACTTGTAATCAAAAGGTCCCGAGTTCGACTCTTGGTGCCGGCACCAAAAGAACCCATGCTACTTAGGGTATAAATCAGTAGTAACGCCGGTATAGCTCAGTTGGTAGAGCAGTTGACTTGTAATCAAAAGGTCCCGAGTTCGACTCTTGGTGCCGGCACCAAAAACCCATACTACTCAGGGTATAAATCAGTAGTGACGCCGGTATAGCTCAGTTGGTAGAGCAGTTGACTTGTAATCAAAAGGTCCCGAGTTCGACTCTTGGTGCCGGCACCAAAAACCCATGCTACTAAGGGTATAAACCAGTAGTGACGCCGGTATAGCTCAGTTGGTAGAGCAGTTGACTTGTAATCAAAAGGTCCCGAGTTCGACTCTTGGTGCCGGCACCAAATAATAAAAAGCCCCAATCAAAAGATTGGGGCTTTTTACATGAGTGGGTTTAATGGCGCCATGGTTCAAAAATCAAACTGTCGTTTAGGGAGCCAATTCGGTGAGATTGGGAATGGCACGACGCAATGCTGTCCAACCCATGCCCAAGCTGGTGCGTTGGGTGGTGATGAGAATGGCTAGAATATCGGGTTTGTCAGGTAAAATAGCCATGAAATGGAACGTACCATCCGTTGTCATTTGGATTTCTTTAATGGCATTGTTGGCAGGCTTTTTGCGCTGATCGCTTAACATGGCTTCAACGGTTTTGACGGTTTTACCTCGAAACATGTCTACCGCAGCAGAAGATACGGCATCCAAATAACTTTGGTCAAAATGTGGCACTTGGTGGTATACCGATAATGGCAAGCCTGTAGACAAATCTACAACAGCCATGGCAATAGTGCCCTGAACTTCGTTATAAATATCTTGGCAGATTTGATTCAAACTCATAAGAACTCCTTTGTAGAGAGGTTGTTGCCTGAGATGTAACGGTTGGGTGGACGACTGTCACTGGTTTGAATTCAACAATCTTTCATGGGATATTAAGCCCAATAGATTTTTAATGATTTGATTTGGATTTATGATTGTAGACTATATCTTATTTGTCATGGTGATTTTTCAGTTCATTGGCATATCTTTAATCCAAAAACTGATTGTTGGTATATGATAAAGGTTCCCGTTTTAAGAGAAAAAATATGATTATTGTGATGCAGCCACAAGCTGCTGCTGAAGCCATTGAGCAAGTGGTTCAATATTTGCATAAGGCTGGTTTGCGTGAACACATTTCTGTGGGTGCGGAGCGTGTGATCATTGGAGCGGTGGGCGATGAGCGTGTTTTGGATGCGCGCGTGTTAGAGCAATTGCCACAAGTAGAGCGTGCGGTGCGCATTGTCCATGACTGGCGCATCATCAGCCGTGAAGCACAGCCCAATGACAGTGTGTATGTGAGTTTTGGTGTGTTTTTGGGGCAAGAGTTGTTGAATTTGGACATCAAGCGTCCTGAAAACAGTGCTGTGGCATATTTAGACCCATTTTATATCCCTCACAGTCCTTATCAAGCACAGACCACGATTTCTGAAACGCAATTGAGTCGACAATTGGTAGAGCAAGTGGCATCTTGGCATCAGCAGTACAAGCCTGTGATGGTGCGTGTGCGTGATTTGCGCCAATTGGATGATGTGTTGGCAGCGCAAGCTGACATGATTTATGTTGGTGGCGAATGGCTAGAGAGCCGTGTGATGCAGCAAGAAATAGGCCGTTTGAATGTGCCAGTGGTGGTGTGCAAAGACAAGCACCATACTTTGGAACAATGGTTGGTGGCGGCAGAACGTGTGGCGATGCATGGCAATCATCAATTGATTTTGGGGGAAGCTGGGACTTTGAATATTCAAGCCAAACAGTCTTACCGTTTGGATATTGAAGCCATTGCGCAAGCGGTCAAATATACCCATTTGCCTGTGTTGGCGAATGTCACTCGATTGGGCTATGGCGTTTTAAGCCAAGCGCAGTTGGGACAATTGGCGGCAGTCGCAGGCGCTAAAATCGTGTTACAGGACGCTTAAATCCGCTATTTTGATGGCGCAGATGCAAAAATGCCACCTTTTAAAGGGTGGCATTTGTCATGACAAAAACATTATGGTTGGCTGTTTTGTATCGTAGGCACTTGACCGTCGCTATACGCTTTCAGGCCGCCTCCTAAGGTGCGATACAAATCTACATGGCTGTTGAGCCATTGTTGTTGCACTGCCAATAAGTTCATTTGTGCAGCATAGCTTTGGCGTTGTGAATCTAATAGTGCCAAAGAATCGGTAATGCCTCGGTCGTGACGCATTTGCATTAAGCGGTTGCGATCGACTTCAGCGGCAGTGCTTTTGCTTTGAGACGCATATTGCGCTTTCAGTGTTGCATTGGCTGCCAAAACATCCGAAACATCTTGAAACGCATTTTGCACCGCTTTTTCATAATTGACGATGCTGATTTCTTTGCGCACTTTCACCAAATCCAAACCTGCTTTGGTCGCACCCCAGTTGAAAATTGGCCAACTGATTTGTGGCATGAATGACCAAGTTCGGTTCGGTCCTGTGAACAAACCGTCCAAAGATGTGCTGCCTGAACCTATGCTGCCTGTCAGACTAATGGATGGGAAAAATGCCGCTCGCGCTGCGCCAATATCGGCATTGGCAGACTTCAATTGGTATTCTGCTTGGCGAATATCAGGACGATACAGCAACATTTCCGAAGGCAAACTAGCAGGCAAACTGTCGTAAGCAAACTGCTGCGTCAAGTTGCTGGCAGCTGCCAACTGGCTAGGGTAATTGCCGCCGACCAAAGTCACCAAAGCATTGCGTGCTTGTTCTCGTGCGCGCAGTTGTGCTTGGTAATCGGCTTTGGCAGACTCAACCAAGGTTTCTGCTTGGCGCAAATCAATTTTAGATGACACACCATGTTGATAACGCAGCGAAGCCAAACGCAAACTTTTCTCGCGGCTTTCCATCACGCCTTGCGATACTTTCATGGCTTCATTGGCAAAGCGTTCAGCATAATAGGCTTTGGCGACGGTGGCTACCAAGCTGATTTGTGCCGCATCACGCGCTTCACGACTAGAGAAATATTGATTCAAAGCCGAATCGCTCAAGCTTTTGATTTTGCCCCATAAGTCCAATTCAAACGACGCAACACCCAAGCCCACACTGTAACTTTGGCTAATGGCATCGCTGTTTTGACCGCGCAAGTCGGCAGCAGAACGTGAACGGTTTTTGCTGCCATTGACATTCAAGCCAGGGAAACGCTCTGAGTTTTGAATACGAAACTGTTTTTCAACCGATTCAACATTCAAAGCTGCCAGACGTAAATCTTTGTTGTTTTCCAACGCTAGGCCAATTAATTGCTTCAGCTGAGCATCGGTAAAATACGCTTGCCAACCCAAATCATAAGCACGAATTTGGGCATGGTTGGTATTGTTGTAACGGAACTGTGCGTCTTCTGAGAAAACTTCAGGCTGTTGGTATTTTGGTGCCATGCTACAAGCTGACAATACCATCGCAGCAGCGATGGTGATTGTCAAACCAGACAATTTGGCACCAATGGTTTTGCGACCATTAGTCATGTTTGTCCTCGTTTTCTTTTGCTTTGTTTTTACGGTATTCTGCCCACAACTCGGTTTTGATTTCTTGTTTCAAGGCATTGCGATCTTCTTCACTCAAAGAGGCTTCCACTTTGTTGACATAATGGTCACACATCTCTTGATCGACACCAGCTGCATTGGCATGTGCCATGTCGCGTTCTTGTTGGCGGCTAGATTGCTTGAACAAACTGCGCACTACCAAATAAAACACAGGTACAAATAAAACTGACAAAACTGTACCAATGGTCATGCCCCAGAATACGCCTGTACCGATGGCACGTTGGCTCGCTGAGCTGGCACCTGAAGCAAAGAACAAAGGTACCACACCTAAGATAAAGGCAAACGATGTCATCAAGATAGGGCGGAAACGCAAATGGGCGGCTGCCAATGCAGCTTGTGCCGCACTCTTGCCTTGTGCTTGCAAGTCTTTGGCAAACTCAATAATCAAGATGGCATTTTTCGCCGACAAGCCAATTACGGTAATCAAAGCGACCTGAAAATACACGTCATTGTTGAATGAGTAAATAGAGCTTGCTGATGTCATACCACGACCCCAAACACCTAAAACCGTACCCAATAAGCCCAAAGGTACCACCAAAATCACGGCTAAAGGAATGCTCCAACTTTCGTATAAAGCCGCCAAACACAAGAAAATGGCCAAGATAGAGAAAGCATACAAATACACGGCTTGATTGCCCGCGGCTTTTTCTTCTTTAGAAGCACCTGTCCATTCATAACCGAAACCAGTACCCAAGTCTGAAGCCAAACGTTCCATTTCTGCCATGGCTTCACCAGTACTGTAACCGACTGCAGGTTCACCTGTGATTTTCATCGCAGGATAACCATTGTATTGCACCACTTGCATTGCACCTGAAATCCAGTTGGCAGTCGCAAAAGTAGACAAAGGTACGGCAACACCTTGGTTGTTGATGACACTGATGGCCAAAATGTCTTCAGGCTGCATACGCGAATCAGGTTTGGCTTGTACGACCACACGCTGCATACGACCTTGGTTAGGGAAGTCATTGGCATACGTTGAGCCGATTGCTGTTGAAAGAGCAGCATTGATGTTGGCAAAAGGCACACCTTGAGCATTGGCAGCATCACGGTCGATGTCGATACGCAATTGAGGGGCATCTTCTAAGCCTTCAGCACGAAGCGACTGAGGATTGAAAACAGGGCTTTGACGTGCTGCCATCAACAATTTGTTGCGAGCTTCTACCAATGCCAAATGACCATGACTACCACGGTCTTGTAAACGGAAGCTAAAACCGTTACCTGTGCCTAAAGCTGGAATGGCAGGCAAGGTTAAGGCAATCACCACACCGTCTTTGACTTGTTGCATCATAGTGCCAGTGATTTTGCCTGCAATCGAATTGGCATCTTGGCCTGGCGCTGAACGCTCGGACCAGTCCGTTAAAGTCAAGAAACTCATACCCATATTCTGACCTTGACCTGCAAAGCTAAAGCCTGCTACTGTCACGGTTTCAGCAACTTCGGGTAAATTCATGACGAAGTTTTCGTAAGTCTTGACTGTTTCCATGGTTCGATCAGTCGTAGCACCTGGTGGCAATTGGATGATACTCAAAGCCACCCCTTGGTCTTCTGTGGGTAAGAAACCAGTCGGAATGCGTGCTAATACGAACAAAGATACGCCAATTAAAGCGGCATAAATCACCAACATGCGGCCTGAACGGCGCAATAACTTACCGACAAAACCTTCATAACGCTTGGCATTGATGTCAAATTTTTGGTTAAACCAATTGAAAAATTTGCCAAAAAAGCCTTTTTTAACATGGTGGTCTGGGTCAACTGGTTTTAATAAAGTAGCGCACAAAGCAGGTGTCAAAGACAAAGCTAAGAATGCTGAGAAAACAATTGAAACTGCCATCACCAATGAAAATTGACGGTAAATATTACCTGTAATACCTGTGAAAAATGCCATCGGAATGAATACCGATACCAAAACCACGGTAATACCTACCACTGCGCCTTGGATTTGACCCATGGCTTTTTTGGTGGCATCTAATGGTGATAAATGCTCTTCTGCCATGATGCGCTCGACGTTTTCGACCACAACAATGGCATCATCGACCACAATACCAATGACTAAAACCATTGCAAACATGCTTAAAACGTTGATAGACATGCCAGCATATTGCATGATGGCAAAAGCACCCAGCAAGGCAATCGGCACAACAAGAGTCGGAATCAAGGTATAGCGGATATTTTGTAAGAAAATGAACATCACGATGAATACCAAAATCATGGCTTCAATCAAGGTATGTATCACTTTTTCAATCGAGATACCGACGAATAAAGAGCTGTCGTAAGGCACTTTCCATTGCACACCTTCTGGGAAGAATGGCGCCAGTTCATCCATTTTGGCACGGATGGCATCAGATGTGGCCACAGCATTGCCTGAAGGGGATAATTGAATACCAATACCTGCCGCAGGTTTGCCATTCAATCGTGCTTCAGTACTGTAGTCTTGTTGACCCAACTCGACTTTCGCGACATCTTTCAAGCGTACAGTAGAACCATTGCTGTTGGCGCGTAAAACAATGTTTTCAAATGCTTCTACTGTGCTCAATTGACCTGGAACAGTAATGGTGGCACTGATGGTTTGGTTGTTACCTGATGGTTTATCGCCCAAAGTGCCTGGTGCTACTTGGGCATTTTGAGAGCGAATCGCAGCATTGACTTCGTTAATCGACAGATTTAAGCCTTGAAGTTTGGCTGGATCAATCCAAACACGCATTGCCCGCTCTGAACCAAACACTTGTACGTTGCCGACACCTTCAATCCGTTGCAATTCAGGTTGTACGTTACGTGCAATATAGTCTAGCGTGTCGCTCACGGGGGTTTTGCCGCTTTCGTCATACAACATTAAGAACATCAAGAAGTTAGATGTTGATTTGCTGACGGTAACACCGACTTGTTTGACCGCTTCGGGTAGACGTGATTCTGCTTGTGCCAAACGGTTTTGAACGTTGACTTGGGCAATGTCTTCATCGATGCCAGGTTTAAAAGTGATGGTCAAAGAACCTGTGCCATTGGATGTGGCAGAAGATTCCATATAGTCCATGCCCTCTAGACCATTCATTTGTCTTTCGATAATCGACAATACCGAGTCTTGCAAGGTTTGTGCATCAGCACCAGCGTACGCCACACTCAATTGAATGGTTGGTGGCGTGACTTGAGGGTATTGTTCAACAGGTAGGCTGCGTATGCCTAATAAACCTGCTAATACAATGAAAATGGAGACCACCCATGCAAAAATGGGGCGGTCAATAAAAAACTTAGACATGTTGACCGTCCTTTATGATGCAGCCGCTTGGCTGGCCGCTACAGGTGCTGAGCTTGGTGTTGGCGCAGAAGCGGGAGCGGCTTGTGGTGTAGTGGTTGCTTTGCTTGGATCTTTCCATGGTTGGGTTTGAACAGTTTTGGCTTGTGTCATACCCACTACCGCCATGCCATCGACAATGATTTTGTCGCCTGGTTTCAAACCATCGGTCACAACCCAATAACTGCCTTGTGAGCGAGAAATTTTGACAGGGCGTGGAGCAAATGAGCCATCGGCATTGGCAATCAAAACGATGTCAGCTTGGCTACCACGGGTCACAGCTTGTTGTGGTACTAAAGTGGCATTGGCAATCTCTGCTTGTGGCACTTTCACACGCACATACATGCCTGGCAATAATAAATTGTCAGGGTTAGGCACTTCTGCTCGCAAAGACATTTGACCTGTATCTTGGTCTACTGTCACATCTGTAAACAACAAGCGGCCTTTAAGCGGATACTCGCTGCCATCTTCCAATAAAATAGTGACTTCTGGATTACCATTAATCATGGAAATTTCACCATTAGCCATGGCTTGGCGCAATTTGATGATGTCACCTGTGGCTTGGGTCAAATTGACGTACAAAGTAGAGGTTTGTTGAATGGTTGCCAAAACAGTGGCATCACCTTGACCGACCAAAGCACCTTCTGTCACATCAGCTTTACTAATATGACCTGAAATAGGTGCTGTCACATAAGCATAATTCACATTGATTTGAGCGGTTTTAATTGCGGCTTTGGCTGCTTGTACTTGAGCACGTCCCAAACGCTGTTGGGCGATAGCGGCATCGTATTCTTGTTTGCTGATAGCACCTTCGGCTACCAATGGTGCATAACGTGCCACATCGGCATTGGCCTTAGCTAAGTTTGCTTCTGCAGTGGCCAATTGTGCTTTGGCTGTGTCCAATTGTGCCAAATATGGGGCATTGTCAATTTGGAACAAAGGCTGACCTGCTTTGACATAACTGCCTTCAGTAAACAGGCGTTTTAAAACGATGCCTGCAACGCGTGCACGAACTTGTGCAGTGCGACTGGCTTCCAAGCGACCTGGCAATTCATTGGTAATGGCTACTGTACCTGGTTCAACTGTGAACACAGAGACTGTCGGCGGCGGTGGCGTTTGGCCAGCAGCGCCACCTGGACCTTGTTTTTCACCACCGCAAGCGGCCAATGCTGTGGTCACAATCAAAGCAAGAATGCAGGCTTTAAACCGTTTTGGTTTGGAAGCATGTGTCAGTGGTTTTACGAACGACATGTGATGTTCCCTTTGATGGAAAAGAAATCTTGTTGGAAATGGATAATTCAATCAGCTTTTTGAACTAAGACAAAGCAAATGTTAATATCATGGCAATTTGCGATTATACATACATTGATGTATGTTCAGTCAATGGGCATTTTACAGAGCTTGACTTTTGGTGTGTCAGCCTTGCAAGTATAGATTTTGGTGAGGCTGTGGTATAAAAGTTCCAAATGATTAAATTGTTAATTATTTGAGAAGAATGAGAAAAAAATGAGAAGAAGCAAACAAGCAGCGGCAGAAACCAAATTGCAATTGATTGAAGCGGCCTGTAAGGTGTTTTATCGAGAGGGCGTGGCGAAGGCAACTTTGGAACAAATTGCCCGTGAAGCAGGGGTGACACGTGGTGCGTTGTATTGGCATTTTAACAACAAAGCCGATATTCTTGATGCGGTATTCCAAACCGTCATGCCACAGTTGCATGAATTGGATGATTGTTTGAGCCAAATGCAAGGGGATGAGTATTGGCATGCATTGGAGGCTTATTATGTGGGATTTTTTGAGCGCTTAGAACAAAATTTATTATTGCGTCAGTTTTGTACAGTGGTGCATTTAAAATGCGAAATGACTGAAAACAATGCTCAAGTTGTGTCTTTGCTCGCCCGTTATCGATATTCTTGGGAAGATCGCATTGAAGTCATCATGCAACAAGCCGTGGTGGTTGGTGCTTTACCTAAGAATACCGATGTGCCTAAGACGGTTGCGGTGTTCAAAAGTTATTTGGTCGGTGCCATGGTCAATTATTTAAGCGATATTGAGCAAGGACGCGTATCTTTGTCTGTGTCTATCCCCAGTTTACAATTACAATATATCTTTCGCATATTAAAACAAATGCCTTTGTTACAAGCGTCCTGAAAGCATTTATGTTTAAATGTTGAATCAAAATGGCTGCTTGTGAACATAAACATCCGCATTTTTAGAGATGTTTTTTCAAATATGTATGTTAAATCAATGATAAAAAGGCAAGATTGAATGAATCCTGCATTACAAACCATACAAAAACAATTGAACAGTCTGATTTTGGGTAAAAATTCGACTTTGGATTTGGTCTTAACATGTGTGTTGGCACGTGGTCATTTGTTGTTAGAAGATGTACCCGGTGTGGGTAAAACCACATTGGCGACGGGTTTGGCGAATGTGTTGGGATTGAGTTATCAGCGTGTGCAGTTTACCAATGACATGTTGCCATCGGATTTATTGGGTGTGAATGTGTTTCAGCCGCAAGAATCTCAATTCAAATTCCATCAAGGTCCTGTGTTCAACCAATTTTTATTGGCAGATGAAATCAATCGGGCGTCTCCCAAAGTGCAATCGGCTTTGTTAGAGGCGATGGAAGAGGGGCAAGTGTCGGTAGATGGCACCACATATATGTTGCCCAAGCCTTTTATGGTCATCGCCACGCAAAATCCAACCGAACAATTGGGAACGTTTCCCTTGCCTGAAAGCCAATTAGACCGATTTATGATGCGTGTGTCTTTGGGCTATCCTGCTGAGCAAGCCGAAAAATACTTGTATTTGCATGGCGACCGCCGCCAATTGCTACCTAAGTTACAGGCCGCTTTGAATGGCGAGCAGTTGCAAGCTTTGCAGCAGCAAGTTCAACAAGTACAAGTGAGTGAAGCTTTGGCCGATTATGCATATCGCTTGGTTCAAGAAACCCGCAAATTGGGGCTTTTTGTATTGGGCTTGAGTCCACGGTCAGGTTTGGCGGTGATTGCAGCGGCCAAGGCATGGGCGTTTTTGCAATCGCGTCAATTTGTGATTCCAGAAGATGTGCAGGCTGTTTTTCCATCGGTAGCCAATCACCGTTTGCGCTCATTGCAAAGCAATGTGACCGTTGATCAATTGTTACAGAAAATCATACAACATGTGGTCGTGGCCTAGAATCAAACGGCAAAAAATCATTTTGGATGTACAAGAACCTGTTTCTTGGCACCATATTTCTGTACGCCCGACACAATTGGGCATCAATTTATGGTTGATTGCCGCCGCTACATGGCTAGCTGCGCTCAATTACTCGGTCAATTTGGCGTATGGCTTGTCTTTTTGGATAGTCAGCGCCATGGGCGTGGCTTCTTTATTGAGTATACGCCAACTTTTGGGCTTGCGTTTGCGCTTGGATTTGCCTGATGAAGTGTTTGTGGGCGAGTCGGGCGTGGTGAATGTGAATTTGCTTGCCGAGGATTTGCGCAATCGACGCTTGATTGTGCGTATGGTTAATGAAGACACTATCAAACAAAGTTTGAGCAAAGAAGATTTGAATGTGTTACACACCCATTCCAATCATTTGCGTCAAACACATTTGAGTGTCGCGACCACGCATCGTGGTTATCAAAGCATTCCGCATTTGCAATTAATCAGTACGGCGCCATTTGGATTGTTAGAAGTGTCGGTGGTGTGTGAATGTACTGAAACATTCATTGTGTATCCTGCACCGATGGAACACACTGTTGTTCTTACAGGACGCCCTAGCAGCGAAGAGGCGGGCACTCAAAGACAACAAGGCGGCGATGAGGTGGCGTATTTGAAGCAATTTGTGGATGGGTATTCCTTACAAACCATTGCGTGGAAGCAATATGCCAAAACGGGTCAATTGTTGAGCAAACATTTTGAATATCCCACTGCCAGCTTGCCTGATGTCATTTCTTATAAAGATTATCCCAATGTTCATGCTACCGATCAATTGGCGTCTATGTTGTGCTATCGAGTGTTGCAACAACATCAATTGCAAAAACCATTTGTCTTAGAATTGCCTCATTTGACCATCTTGCCACAAGCCAAGCAGCGCAGTTTGTGTTTGAATGCATTGGCGGTGATGTAATGGCGATTTTAGCGCATTGGCAGTTACAACAGCCGACCAGTAAATATGCCCAAGTGGCTGCATTGCTCACTTTGTTGTGGATTGCTTTTCCTTTGTTGTTGCAATTGCCTATGGGCGTGGGCATCTTTTTTGGCTTGTTGTTTGGCATTCGTTTGGTGTTGACCAGTTTGGGTATTGGTGGCATACCGACTTGGCTGAATATTGTGTTATTGATTGCAGCAGGTTTGGCGGTATATGTGCAATTGCAAACCTTGTTTGGTCAGCAAGGTGGCGTGGCGTTGCTGTTGTTGATGGTGGTGATCAAATCGTTTGAAGGTCAAAGTACGCGAGACTGGCAAGTTTTATTGGTGGCCAGTTTGTTTTTGGTGGTGGGCGGCTTGCTGTTTCAACAAACTTTGCAAATAGGCGTGTGGCTTTTGTGTGCTGTGAGCATGATTTTTGGCAGTTTGTGTTTGCTCAATGGTTTGTCGTGGCGTGAAGCATGGCGCAATACTTTGTTGAGTTTAGGGCTGTCTATTCCTTTGATGGTAGTATTGTTTTTGACCATGCCTCGTTTTTCGGAGCCATTATGGCGTTTGCCAGTGCAATCTCCCGCTGCCAAAACTGGCCTTTCTACTGAATTGACTTTGGGTGATATGGCTTCGGTCATTGAATCCAATGAGTTGGCTTTCAATGTGACATTTGAAGAGACGTTTCTCCCAAAACTGCGTCAAATGTATTGGCGTACGATGGTGATGAATGATTTTGATGGCAATACTTGGCATGCCAATACAGGCCGCACCTTAGCGCAAGAAACCTTCTTGGAAAATGTGGCTCCAGCTAAAGTGGCTTATGTCATGACACTGCATGATTTTCAAGGACATATTCCAGCTTTACAGCAAGTGGTATCTTGGGATGAAAGTATTTTTTTACGTGAAAATCAAGTGGTCACGGCTAAAAGACGTTATTCGCAATTGCGACAAGTGAGCATGCAAAGTGTCGTGAGCGATCGCATTGGTGAACGTTTGAGTTCGTATCAAATCAAGCGTTGGACAGAGTTGCCTGAGCAGTCCAATTTAAAAACCATCGCATTGGCCCAAAGTTGGAAAAATCAAGGCTTGAGTGATGAGCAATTGATTCAAAAAGCACTGCGTTATTATCAAGAACAAAAGTTTCAATACAGTTTAAGTCCGGGTAAATTAGAACAAAACCGTCAACAAGTAGACCAATTTTTATTTGATACCAAAGTCGGTTTTTGTGAGCATTATGCTACTTCCTTTGTCATTTTAATGCGTGCCGCTGGCATACCTGCTCGTGTGGTCACTGGGTATTTGGGTGGCAGTTTTAATGAAACAGGACAGTTTTGGCAAGTGCGGGGTAAGGAAGCACATGCTTGGGCTGAGGTTTGGCTAGAACAAGAGCAAGCTTGGGTGAGAGTGGATCCTACCAGTTCTGTTTCAGCTTCACGAATTGACGATGGTATCAATGCTGCGTTGCCTGAAAATATGAGTCAAATTGAAGGCAATTGGCCTGCACCATTGCAACGTTGGTTGGCGACATCGCAATATTATTGGCAACAATGGGTAGTCAATTATGATGCAAACAATCAAAAAGCCTTGTTTTCGAATTTAGGCAGTGGCGTGTTTGCTGTGGTAAAAGGGTTGTTGGTATGGGTGTTGGTATTATTATTGACACTGGGACCGATTGTTTGGTGGTGGCGACGACAATATCGACAACAAATTGATCCATTAGAAGCAGGTTTTTTATTGATTAAACACCATTTCATGGAAGATGAACATGAAGACAAATGGCGTATCGGAGCGTTGGAATTACAAGATTGGCTCAAACAACACCAATTGCTAACCGAACAATGGCAATTATTGTTACAGCAATATACACACTGGCGTTATGACCCTTCGAGTCAGGCATCAGAAGATGAATTGTGGCATTGGTATGCACAAGTCAAAAAACAATTGAAACACAGCCGTTAGGGAACAATGACTGTAAGGGAATACAAATGAATCATATTTATATTGGTCTAGGCGATGCCGCTAAAGAAGCATTGGGTGATTTTTATCAACTGTATAAAAGCAGTACGGTTGATAAAAGTTCGTCACTGCATGCGGAGTTTTTAACCGTTACCGATGTGGAACAGCAAAAATTGTATTTGTTTGATAATTTGCCTGAAAATACAGTAGAAGTGAATTATCAGATTCAATCCATTACCGTTGAGCCACCTACCATTCGCGATGCATTGATGTTTTTGCGCGACCATCGTTGGTTGAAAATGGATGCCGAAGAGCAAGTATTTTGGGCCTCTTTGATTGATTCTAATTCAGAAGACATTGAAAAATTGCCTCGGCGTGTGATTCGCCTGAATTTGGCAGCCGCTTTAGAACAATTGTTGAATCAAATTCATGCTGCGTATTTGCGTTTGCAAAGCAAATACGATGATGAAGGCTTGGCGTTACATTTGTTGGTGGATGTCTCGAACGAATGGGTGAAAGCCATTTTGAGTGATGTTGTGGTGCAATTGCGCCAGCATTATCCTTCCTTGTTTTGCCGCTTGAGCGTATTTGTATTGTTGCCACCTAATTTCAGCGTGACCAAGATGGAGCCTACAGAAAGTGCTTCGTTGTACGCCACATTTGTGGAGCTCAATGCTTTATTAAATAACCATTGGTTGCCTGAAAATTTATTGAATATTTTGCCTTTGAGTGAAGATGGCAATTGGGTCAATGCGTGTTATTTGGTGGAGCGAGACAATGAACAATACGATGTTTCTGGCTTGAGTGCTTTATTGCTACGCAAATCTTTTGTCAAAGATACGGTATGGCAAGGCTTGTTTTCAGACGAATATGCTCATTATGAAAATGGGCAAAGGGTGAAAAAACCCAATTTTGTCAGTTTTGGTATGTTGCGTTTGTCGGTTACGGTGGATTATCCAACCGAGTATTATAAAAAGCTGTTTACCGTCCAAGTTTTGAATGCCTTATTGTTTGCCAATTGGCAAGAGGGCATTGGTTTTATTGCTGATGACAATTACGAAACCCGACAAGAGTTTGTCAGCCAACTAGATTACATGATGCGAGAGTGGTGTTTGGACTCGGATTATTTGCGTCTGAACAAATTGATGACCAATGACCAATCGAAATTGCATCCTAAATGGGCTTCGGTCGAAATGGAGTGGGAGCGCAATCGTGAAGAGCGTTTAGACTCTTTGAGCGATGTGTCTTCTTCTGAACGTTCCGATGTTTTGTTGAAAAAATACCAAGACTTTTACCAAGACCGTTTCCGTTTAAAAGGTGTAGACAATTTCTACGAATTGGAATGGACCGAAAGCCGCTTGGATGCATTGGCGTTTAAATTGGTCAGCAATATTGAAAAATCGCTGATTGCCCAATGGTGGAACTATGAGCGTGGCTTGGCAGATTTACCAGCGATGGTTTTGTCTGTCATGGATTATCTGGAACACCAAAGCAAGGCTTTAGAAGAGGAGCGCGAAGAGCATGAGCAAAAAGAAGCCAAACACATGGCTCAATATCAACGCTTGGCAACCGAAAAAGCCGATAACAAAACTTTATTTCGTTTGTTCGGTACCGATCGCAATGAGTTGGGTGAATTAGATGACCAATTGTATGCAATTTTTACCGCCCGAACTCACATTCAATCTTTGTTGTTTGCCCGTCGATTGTTTGAACGTTTGTATGACAAGCTAGATCAATTGCATGATCAAATCAGTGAGATTTTCAATCATTTGGTCACTGTACGCGATCGTTATGCCAAAATTTTGCAGCAAATTGACCAAATTTCAGCCAAAGGCACGTGGGTTTCACATCAACGTGATACGCATATTCAGCAAGTGTCTTTGAATGTGTATTTGGAAATTGAAAAAATGCGTGATCAGATTTTTGCACAACCTTTTGAAATCAAAAGCTTTGTGAAAAAATTCAAAAGCCAATTGCGCGATCAATTCTCACAACATGCCAATTTCAATATTTTCAATGAGCATTTGGGTCAAAAAGAATTTGGTATGTCATTGGATAAAATTTCCGATGGTTATGCAGAGCATTTGGATTTTTTATTATCAGGTAAAAACAAGCGTCCTGAAACCAGTGAGTTGATTACAGCGGCAGTCAATCTCACACCTCAGCGCAAGATGAACCAGTTTACTGAATTTCTGCAAAAAGTAGTCAGCATTAACCAACCACATAGTTACGTGCCCAGTCTTACCCCACATTTAGCACATGTTTTTGACCAAGACTCAAAATTTTTTGCACCAGAATGGGTGAAAGATACCAGCTCTCAGCCTGTGTTAGACCAATTGTTAAAAGCAGGACAGTTGACAATGGCAGATGTCAAACCTGCGCAGTCTTTAAGCAACTATTTGGACTTAATCAGTGTCTATCATTTGAATGTCAAAACATGGCCGGCCATGACACATTTGGCCAGTATGTATCAAAACAGCTTGAGTGAATATGACAATATCAAACGGGCATTTTTTCAGCTTCATTCAGAACACCGTTTGGTCAGTTGGATGGAGCATGCGTTGATTGATCCAGAATACAGTGCAGAAGCGATACGTCGAATTTTGATTAAAGCCTATGCTTTGAATATCATTGATTTTGAAGTGGATGGTTTTAAAGTCATGTTGACCAAAAATGAAAATGGTCAAGTGTTGACCGTTGATGGTTGGGTGTCATTGGTGACTTTGTTAGACAATATTAAATTGGCAGACATTGCACTTTTGGAACGTGTGTTACAAACCAGCGATGTGGCGAAAAACCTCAATGTTTCTTTCCAAAGCAAATTAGAACAATTGTTATACCAATTGAAGCAAGCATTTTTTGCTTTGGATGACGATGACGATGATGAGGATGATGGGGAATGGGCAGTCGCTGGTATGTTTGTGGCGTGGCAGCGTTCTACCCAAAAAGTATTGAATGAATTGAGTTAATTTTTGTTGGCTTTGCGGCGTTTTTTTTGCTCTCGCAGCAATTTAATCGCTGCTTGTTTTTCTGTTTCTGAGCCAAACTCAATATCACGCATGGCTTGGCGTATGGCAGCGGCATCCATAGCGGCCTGAACTTGGGTTTCTACGTGTTCATCTTGATTGTATACCTGAACTTTTTTCTGTGCTTGGGCATTGGCTGAGGCTTTGGCAATCAGAGCAAAAGGGTCGAATGCCGCTTTGGCAATAGGTTTGGTTTGGCTTGGAGTTTGCGCTGCTTGAGCATCTGCTTTGGCTTTGAGCATGGCTTCACGTTTGGCAACACGTTCGGCTTGCTTGCGTGCCTCTAATTTTTCCAAGCGTTGATTGCGTTTTTCAAAACGGATTTTTGCATGTGCTGCCGCTTGTTGCGCTGACCCGTTTGGTTCGGGTGTGATGCGTGGCAAATACGCATCGTTCACCGCCACCAAATCAATACAATCCACAGGGCAAGGTGGTACGCATAAGCCGCAGCCAGTACATTCGTTGGCAATCACATCGTGCATCCATTTGGTTGCGCCAACAATGGCATCCACAGGACATGCTTTGATACAAGCGGTACAGCCGATACAAATATTTTCATCAATCACTGCCAAAACTTTGGGTGCATCGGTTTTTTCGATGTCTGCAGGTTCCAGTATGGCAGTGTGCAGAAGTTCGGCCAATGCCACAATCGTCGTACGACCGCCAGGAGGACACAAATTGATGGTTGCTTCTTGTTGAGATAAGGCTTGGGCGTAAGGCGCACAACCTGGATAACCGCACTGACCACATTGGGTTTGCGGTAATAAGGTTTCAATTTGTTGTGCGCTGACCATGAGCGAAATCCTCTAAACATCGTTTTCAAAAAGGCAGCCATTGTAACACAGCCATGAAGCCTCTGTTTTGTCAGCACAGATGAGATTTACAGGCCGCTTGAAACAAGGATGTTCATAAACTATTTATGGGCTTGAGAGTCTGTATAACTGGTTGTTAGAAGAAAAACAAACCATCAATCACCGTATCATCATGGTAAGGAGTTCAAAATGAAATTAAAAATGGGATGGGCATTGTTATTGGCACTGGGTTTGGGTGCATGTGCGCAAAACAATCAGCCTGAAACCAAGCCCGCACCACAAGTGAACAAACAATGTGAAGCGGCTTTGGCCATGCGCTTGGTCGGTCAAGATGATTGGCCAGATGCACGCATTAAAGAATTTACCCGTGCTCAAACGGTGCGCAAAGTGGGACCAAATCAAGCAGTCACAGCAGATTATCGCTCTGAACGCGTGACAATTGTCGTTGATCCTGCAACCAAAAAAATCATTCGCGCCGCTTGTGGTTAAGGCGTGTTGTGGGCATGAGTATTGCCAACAGCATTGGATGTGAAATGAAATCAGGGCATGCCTTAAGTATTGATAATGACAAGCGTCCTGTAAACTTTTACAGGACGCTTGTGTGATTGAAATCGTTTGAAAATAAAGCGGATTAAAAAACCGCCTTTCAACAAGGCGGTTTGGAAATAAGGGTAACCGTATCGAATTACAAGCTGTAATACATTTCAAATTCGATTGGATGTGGCGCCATTTGGATGCGACGTACGTCGTCTGTTTTGAAGGCGATGTAGCTTTCAATCCAATCTGCGCTGAATACACCACCGCGAGTCAAGAACTCGTGGTCTGCTTTCAATGCATTCAATGCTTCGTCCAAAGATGCGCAAACTGTTGGGATCAATGCATCTTCTTCTGGCGGCAAGTCGTATAAGTTTTTGTCAGCTGGATCGCCCGGATGGATTTTGTTTTGGATACCATCTAAGCCTGCCATCAACAAAGCCGCAAATGCCAAGTATGGGTTAGCGGTAGGATCTGGGAAACGCGCTTCAATACGGCGAGCTTTGGCGCTGGCAACGTGAGGAATGCGGATAGACGCAGAGCGGTTTTTCGCAGAGTAAGCCAATTTGATTGGCGCTTCAAAATGAGGCACCAAACGGCGGTATGAGTTGGTTGACGGATTGGTAATGGCATTCAAAGCTTTGGCATGTTTGATGATGCCGCCGATGTAATACAAAGCCATATCGCTCAAACCAGCATAGCCATCGCCTGCGAACATGTTTTGGCCGTCTTTCCAAATCGATTGGTGAACGTGCATGCCAGAACCGTTGTCGCCCATGATCGGTTTAGGCATGAAAGTCGCTGTTTTGCCAAAGTTATGCGCCACGTTTTGAATCACGTATTTCATGTCTTGGGTTTGGTCGGCACGGTGAACCAAAGTGCTGAATTTGGTACCGATTTCCATTTGACCAGCAGTCGCCACTTCGTGGTGATGCACTTCTACAGGAATGCCCAAAGCTTCCAAAGTCAAACACATCGCAGAGCGCAAGTCTTGTCCTGAATCCACAGGTGCTACTGGGAAGTAACCGCCTTTAACCGTAGGACGGTGGCCTGTGTTTTGACCATCATAGCTTTCGCCGCTAGACCAAGCTGCTTCTTCTGAATGGATTTTGAAGCGGGTGCCTTGCATGGTGGTTTCCCATTCAACACCGTCAAAAATGAAGAATTCAGGTTCTGGACCAAAGAAAGCTGTGTCGCCAAGACCTGTTGATTTCAAGTAAGCTTCAGCACGTTTGGCAATAGAACGTGGGTCGCGGTCATAACCTTGACCATTTGCAGGGTCAATCACGTCACATGTGATGACAACTGTTGGGTGGTCGTAAAATGGATCGATGAAAGCAGTGCTGGCATCAGGACGCAACAACATGTCTGAAGCTTGAATGCCTTTCCAACCGCCAATGGATGAGCCGTCGAAAGCTTGGCCATTTTCAAACCATTCTTCGCCATCTTCTAAAACCACGTGTGCAGGCACACTCACGTGTTGTTGTTTACCTTTGGTGTCGGTGAAGCGTAAATCAACGAACTTGACATCATTTTGTTCAATGAGGTCCAAGACATTTTGGACAGACATAGCAGCTCCTTTAAAAGCAATGCGAAAGAAAGAGTGGATAGTTCAATGCAAGTGAAACGATTGTGCCACATTTCTATTATTAAAAGAATGTGGCAATGCAAAAAAATAAACAATAAATGAACAATAATGGACAAATAATTGAGTTTTTTATAAAAATAGTTTTGCATTTTCATTTATACTCAAAAAGGAACTTTTTGCACATTGGATAAAATAAGCATAATATGCTTTTCTTGTTACATCATTGACCTACTTATGAATATGCAAACAAAACCACGTTATGCTGTTTTTGGCCATCCAATCGCTCACAGCCGTTCACCTGAAATCCATTTGGCTTTTGCATTGCAAGAGCAAGTACATATCAGTTATGACAAAATTTTGTTACCCATAGAGGGTTTTTCCCAAGGTGTGGCTGCCGAGATACAGGCTGGTTTACAAGGTGCAAATGTCACTGTGCCATTCAAATTAGATGCTTGTGAATTTGCTGATGAATTGAGCGTGCGTGCGCAATTGGCAGGTGCGGTGAATACATTGGTGGTGCGTGACGATGGCAGCGTTTATGGTGACAATTCCGATGGTTTAGGCTTGATGAATGACATTGAAAAACAATATGGCGTGTCTTTGCAAGACTTGTCCGTATTGGTTGTGGGAGCAGGTGGTGCGGTGCGTGGCATCTTACAGCCTTTGTTGGAAAGAAATCCCAAAGCAGTCAGCGTTGCCAATCGAACAGTGTCTAAAGCGCAAGAATTGGCACACATTTTGGACATCGAGGCTTTGAGTTTACAGGACGCTTCTTTGCGTCAATTTGACATCATCATTAATGGTACGTCTAGCGGCTTATCTGACCAAGCCCCTGATTTGGCTTTGGCGGCGTTTGAGCAATGTCAATTGGCTTATGACATGGTGTATGGAGCTAAGCCAACGGCATTTATGGATTTGGCGCGTCAAGGTGGCGCCAAGCAAGCTGCGGATGGTTTGGGAATGTTGGTGGGTCAAGCTGCGGTGTCGTATCAATGGTGGCGTGGTTTTCAGCCGCAAACAGAATCAGTATTGCAATCATTAAGAGCCAGCTTATGTTCAAAAGCTTAAAAATGGTATTGGCATTGATTTTAGGTGTCGTATTGGTATTCCAATGTTACGCTTATGGCAGCATTTTATTTTGGCGTGCGTTTGCACCAGATGCCACCAGTTTTATGCGTACTCGGGCGGCGCAATATCCTAATGAAAATATCCAATATGATTGGAAAAATTACGATGGAATTAGCGTTAATTTGAAACAAGCGGTGATTGCTTCGGAAGATGCAGCATTTTCCAATCACGATGGCTTTGATTGGCGTGGCATCGAAAATGCCATCAAGCGCAATGAAAAAGCAGGTGAAATCAAAGCGGGCGGTTCAACCATTTCACAGCAATTGGCGAAGAATTTGTTTTTGTGGGAAGGCAAATCGTATGTTCGCAAAGCTGAAGAAGCTGTGATTACCTTGATGATGGAAGCGACGACAGACAAAGAGCGGATTTTTGAAATATATTTGAATGTGATTGAATGGGGACCGAATGTGTTTGGCGCAGAGGCGGCGGCACAATACCATTTCCAAAAATCAGCCCGCAGTTTGAGTAAGCAACAAGCGGCGCGTTTGGCGGCAATGATTCCTCGCCCACGTTATTACAGTGAGCATCCCAAAGACAAGCGTTTGCGCAACAAAACCAATATTATTTTACGCCGCATGGGTGCATCGGAATTGCCAGAAAACGATCCTGTGTTTCAAGGTTTGAATTTGCCTAAATTGCGCAATATGCCCAGCAATTCGTAATCGCTAACATTGTGGCATCAACCAACAAGCGTCCTGTAAGAAATGGTAATCCGCCGTTGTTTATGGGAATGTTGTTATTGTGTAAAGCCGAGTTGATTCATTCAAAAATGTAGGTTTGTTTTTTGATATTTTTGAATCGTTTTTTAAATTAAAAGCCAATCGTCAAGATTGGCTTTTGTTGTAATCTAAGTGACAATCATCAATCGATTGAAACTTACCAGCGCAAGTTTAAAACATCTTGCATGTCATACAAAGCTTTAGGTTGGTCTTTGAGCCAAGCGGCGGCACGCACAGCGCCATTGGCAAAAGTCAAGCGGCTAGAAGCTTTGTGAGTGACTTCCACGCGCTCGCCATCGGCTGCAAACAAGACGGTATGGTCGCCGACGATATCGCCACCGCGCACTGTGGCAAAACCGATTTTGCCCGCTTCACGTTCGCCTGTAATGCCTTCACGTGCATACACAGCCACATCTTTCAAATCTTGACCAATGGCATCGGCCAAAACTTCACCCATGCGCAAAGCGGTGCCAGAAGGGGCATCCACTTTGTGGCGGTGGTGTGCTTCGATGACTTCAATGTCAAAGCCTTCGTTCAATACTTGTGCGGCTTTGTGGATTAAGGCAAATGTTAAATTCACTCCGACGCTGTAATTGGCGGCAAACACAATGCCGATTTTGGCAGCGGCTTCGGCAATTTTGGCTTTGCCTGCGTCATCAAAACCCGTAGTGCCAATAATCATGGCTTTGTTTTGTGCCACACAAGCATCTAAATATTTTAAAGTCGATTCAGGACGGCTAAAATCAATCAACACATCGCTGACTGCCAAAACCGCATCGGTATCGGCACAAATTTTAACGCCTGTTTCCAAGCCTAAAGTAAAACCTGCATCCAAGCCCAAAGCAGGTGATTGGTCGTGTTCTAAAGCACCTGATAAACGGCATTGCGGGTGGTCGTGGATGGCTTGTACCAAAGCACGACCCATACGACCATTGGCGCCAACGATGGCAATATTCAATAACTCAGACATATTTTTTCTTTTTTAACTAACAAACTGTGGGCATCGCATGTCATGGCATGGAAGCCATCTACATGCGTTGGAAACTGACAGGACGCTTATTGGTCGTTGGTTTTTTCGGCAGGGTTTAAAGCAGAACCTTCTGCACGACTTAACACATCACCATCAAAATACACGGTTAAATTGTGATTTTCTTGAGTGATGCCGTTGCGAGTCACTGCAAATTGGTAATCCCAACGGTTGGCGTGGAAAGCGGAACGAATGCTAGGGGTGCCCAATAACAAACGCACTTGCTCGCGTGTCATGCCAGCTTGCAATTGCGCCAGACGTTGTGGATCTAGCTCATTGCCTTGTTCAACTTTCAATTTATATGATGGAAAATTGGAAACACGCTCAGATGAACAAGCGCTCAAACCCAAGGCAGCTACGGCTAAAGTTAGGACAATGTATTTATTCACTCGATTACCTCGGTTCAGTAATGAAAAAATTGTGACAGGATGAGGGTCGTGCAGATGGCCTACTATGAAGCTGATTTACCGCTGCAATCGCGGTGGGCAACCATCCAGAAAGTAGGTATTATAGCGGCTTATGACATCAAGTGGGAATCATCATGGATCACAATAACAACATTGCCCAATTAAAAGACAGCGGTTTGAAAGTTACCGGCCCACGTTTGAAAATTTTGGATTTGTTTGAACAAAATCCAGATGCACATTTGAGTGCTGAAGACATTTACCGTTTGCTATTGGAAGATGACAGCGACATTGGCGTCGCCACCATTTACCGTGTGTTGACACAATTTGAACAAGCTGAAATTTTAATCCGTCATCATTTTGAGACAGGTAAAGCAGTATACGAGCTCAATCGTGGCGGTCATCACGATCACATTGTATGTGTTAAATGTAACAGTGTGATTGAGTTTTTTGATGAACGCATCGAAACCATTCAAGAGCAAATTGCACAGGAAAATGGTTTTCGCATTGTTGACCACTCTTTGTACATGTATGGCGTGTGTCCTGAATGTCAGGCTAAAGCCAAAAAATAATCATGCAATTGTCTTACTTGAACGACGACATTCAGTCTTGGCCTGATTTGACCATCGCCCAACAGCAGCGCGATGGTTTGGTGGCCATTGGTGGCGATTTGAGTGTAGAGCGTTTGCTTGCCGCGTACCAACGCGGCATTTTTCCGTGGTATAGCGATGGTCAACCGATTTGTTGGTGGGCTTTGGCACCACGCATGGTTTTGCGTCCTGAAAACTTGCACATTGGTCGCTCTTTGGCCAAAAACGTGCGCAATCGTCGCTATGCTGTCACCGTCAATCAACAGTTTCAAGCCGTTTTAAGCGCTTGTGCGAATGTGCCACGAGAAGGACAAGACGGCACTTGGTTGACAGCCGAATTGCAATGGGCATTAACACAAATGTTCCGTCAAGGACATGCGCATAGCTTTGAATATTGGCAACAATCTGCACAAGATGCCAGCCAATGGCAGCTCATGGGCGGACTGTATGGCATTCAAATCGGACGGGTGTTTTATGGTGAGTCGATGTTTGCCTTAACAGGCGATGCTTCAAAAATCGCTTTTGTCCACGCCGTAAAGTATTTACAATCTTGCGGCATCGAATTGATCGATTGCCAAATGCACACACACCATTTGGCCAGATTTGGCGCTTTGGAAATCGAATTTGCAGATTTTCAGGACGCTTTAAACCTTTATTGCCAACAACAGTTGCAACAAGAAATGGTTGCAGGCGTGTTGGTCAATCAAATCAACTAGGGAGCATCATGTCTAATTTACAAACCACCATTGAACAAGCTTTTGAAAACCGTGCTGACATCACACCTGCCACAGCACCTGCTGATGTGAAAGCAGCTGTGGACGAAGTGATTGCCCAATTGAACACTGGCGCATTGCGTTGTGCTGAAAAAATCGACGGCGCTTGGGTGGTGAACGAGTGGGTGAAAAAAGCGGTTTTGTTGTCTTTCCGTTTGAATGACAACAAAGTATTGAACGATGGCGTGAACCAATATTTTGACAAAGTGCCAACGCGTTTCGATGCTTACACTGATGAAGATTTCCGCAATGGTGGCTTCCGTGTGGTACCAGGTGCGGTTGCTCGTACGGGTTCTTTCATTGGTAAAAACGTGGTGTTGATGCCTTCTTATGTCAACATTGGTGCTTTCGTTGATGAAGGCACGATGGTCGATACTTGGGCGACTGTTGGTTCTTGCGCACAAATCGGTAAAAACGTGCATTTGTCAGGCGGCGTGGGCATTGGTGGTGTGTTAGAGCCTTTGCAAGCGAGTCCAACCATCATTGAAGACAATTGCTTTATTGGTGCCCGTTCGGAAATCGTGGAAGGCGTGATTGTTGAAGCGGGTTCTGTGATTTCTATGGGCGTTTACATCGGTCAATCTACTAAAATTTTGGATCGTGAAACCGGTGAAATCACTTACGGTCGCATTCCAGCAGGCTCGGTGGTTGTGTCTGGTTCTTTGCCTAGCAAAGACGGCAGCCACAGCTTGTATTGTGCAGTGATTGTGAAAAAAGTGGATGCACAAACTCGCAGCAAAACCAGCGTGAACGAATTGTTGCGCGGCATTTAATTTGTTTTGATTTTTGAAAACAAACAACAAGCGCCCTGTAAGTTTTATAGGGCGCTTGTTTTGTATGGTACGAAACTCTTCAACCTAAATTATTTGGCCAGCCAAGCGTTAAAGCGTGGAATCAACTCTTCTGAGTGGTCACCCCAAAATGCTGCGTTAAATGGCAATGCTTGTTCCATATTGGCTGCAAATGTTGGTAATTCAGTTGCATATTTTTCAGGTACGTTGGCCGCCGCTTGCTTGTTTGGTAAGCCATAAGCCATGAACTCTGGTAATTTCACTTGGTTTTCTGGCAAACTTGCGAACGAAATGAAATCCATAGCGGCTTCTTTGTTTGCCGCACCTTTTAAAATCGCCCAGCTGTCAATCGAGTACATGCTGCCTGGCCAAACGATTTTGAAATTGGTGCCTTCTGTGCGGTTCAAGCCGGCGACACGACCATTGTAAACCGATGCCATAGAGACTTCGCCTGAGGCCAATAATTGCAAAGGTTGTGCGCCAGATTCCCACCACAGCACATGCGGTTTGATTTCATCCAACTTTTTGAATGCACGTGCTACGCCTTCTTCGCTTGCCAAAACCTCATACACTTTGTCTTGTGGTACGCCGTCAGCCATCAAAGCAAATTCCAACGTGTAAGTAGGGGTTTTGCGCAGTGAGCGTTTGCCTGGGAATTTCTTCACATCCCAAAAGTCCGCCCAAGAAGTCGGGCCACTTTGAATTTTGTTGCCATCGTAAGCAATGACTGAAGACACAACAATGGCGCCCACGCCACAATCGTTTACTGCAGTTGGCAAATAAGCGTCTTTTCCACCGAGTTTGTCCCAATCCAAAGGCTCTAACAAACCATCTTCACAAGCCGATGCCAAAGTCGCACCTTCTACTTGAACCACATCCCAGTTTGGGTTGCCCGATTGCACTTTTGCTTGTAACACACCATAACCGCCATCGTAGTTTTCATCCAAAACCGATTTGCCCAGTTTCTCTGAAAACGGTTTGAAATAGACTTCACGCTGAGCATCCTGGTAAGTGCCACCCCAAGAAGCGATGGTCAAATCGCGTGTCTTATTGCTGGTGCTCGATGTGCTGCTGGCTTCTGGTATAGGTGTGCTAGAAGGCTCTGCGGGCGGATTGTTACAAGCGCTCAAAGCAATCAAAGCGCTGCAAATGGTGATTAACATCGGTTTCAAATGCATCAAAAAACTCCGTGTGTGGTTGAAGCTGTTTTTAGTTAAGTCCACAAATTTTGTAGGCAATGCTTGCCAATGCGGTGGTTTGAGGTTGTTGTTTTCGGTATTCGATTTGATCGGCCCAACCGAGCATGCGGTACATGCTGTGGATGCCTATCCAACGAAATGGCTCTGTTTCCCATGTGGGATTTTGAAAATTGTTCCAAGGCAAGCGTTCCAGCTCGCTTTGTTGCTGCAGAACTTTGGTGGCCATGTGGCGAGCGGCCAAATTTGTGCCTGCTACGCCATGGCCTGCAAAGCCATAAACGTGACCGACTTGGGTGTTGGGGCTCAGGCTGACGCTGGCACACCAATCGCGTGTCACGCCCAAAGAGCCTTTCCATGCATGCGCAATTGCAATGGGGTATTCTGGAAATACCGCTGCCAATTTGTGTTGCAATTGAGCGATGGTGGCGTTGTCCAAATGGCCATGGCCTGCATCAACTGAATTGAATTGATAAGGCGCGCCGCGGCCGCCAAAGACAATTCGATCATCGCGTGTGCGTTGGGCATAGAAAAATTGGTGTGATTGGTCGTTCAAAAGGTATTTTTGTGTCCAGCCAAAGCGTTGCCAAAAAGCTTCTGGTAACACTTCTGTGGTGATGATGGATGAATTGACCGGAATGATTTTGCGGTTTTTGAGCAAAGCGTCGCTGTAGCCTTCGGTACAGCTGACAACGTAATTGGCCGACACTTTTTGACCTTGGACTTGAACGTGTTGTTTGCCAAAAGCTGTAACAGGGCTGTTTTCAAAAATTTTGACCCCTCGTGTGCGCAAACAATCACGCAAACCAAACGCCAATTTCGCAGGCTGAATGCGTGCGCCATGTTTGAATAACAATGCGGCTTTGACATTGTTACTGTTCAAATGCGTTTGTGCTTGGGTTTGATTCAAATACTCAATTTCGTCTTGTGGATAGCCAAATTGGTGGTCGTGCTGCTTTAATTTATGTAAGCGCGTGGCTTGTGCAGGGTTCATGGCGATCGTTAACAAACCACCTTCATGCAAATCACAATCGATATTTTCTTTTTGGCAAACTTGTCTGACTTCGGCTATGGTGGCGGTCACTTGTTGTTGGAAAAACACGATGTTTTCTTGGCTGATACCTGCCTTGAGCATTTTGGAGACAATGCCTGGCATGTGAGGCGAAAGCCAGCCGCCATTGCGTCCAGATGCGCCATAAGCCACTTGTTGGGCTTCAAAAATGGCAATATTCCAATGAGGTTGGGCTTGGTTTAAATAATACGCCAACCACAAACCAGTGAAACCAGCACCAATAATCACAACATCAAAATGTTGGTGCACTTGTGCATCAAAAGTTTGGGCATTGGCATTAAATGCAGTGTGTTCTGGTAAAGATTTGACCCAAAAAGAAATGTTGTTGTGTGACATGGTTTTGGTCTTCAAAGAATAAAAAAGATTGGTATTGGTTTTAAATGCATAAGTCATTAAGATAGGCGTATGGTATTTGAAAAATCAATGAATTTTTACAAATAATTTGAAATTGGAATGGTTAATAAAGTTAAATAATATCTGAATGTTAAATATGAAAATATTATTTTTTTAATATTGAATAGAAAAATTTTCTTTGCTATATCAAACATTATTTTGGAATCAGATGTGGGTATGAGTTTGAAATTTTTCGAATGAATTTATTGAAAATAACAGCCAATTTGTTTCAATGTTTTTTTGTGAAAAAATTGAAACAATTTTTATTTTTAGTAAAAATAAAAATAAAAATAAAAATCAAATTGGCCTTGAGTCTTATTTGGGCAAACAGTGCGTGGGAAAACTACGATAATATTGGTTTGAAAATTGCCAAGGAGAAAAATGATGTCCGAGAACATACATGTGGTGTGCCCACATTGCCATTCAACCAACCGTGTGCCCACGCAGCGCTTAAATCAAGAGGCCAAATGCGGACATTGCCAAGATGTTTTATTAATCGAAAAATCGGTTGCTTTGGATGCTGCATCATTTGAGCGTCATGTTGGGCGCAGTCAATTGCCGGTGGTAGTGGATTTTTGGGCACCGTGGTGTGGGCCATGTCGCTCGATGGCACCTGCTTTTGAAGAGGCGGCAGACCGTTTGTTGGGTATCGCGCAATTGGCGAAACTGGATACCGAGGCGCATCCACAAGCGGCCGCACCTTACCATATCCGCAGCATTCCGACGATGGTGGTGTTTATCGAGGGTAAGGAAGTGGCTCGTGTCTCTGGCGCTATGAGTGCTGCACAAATTGAGCAATGGGTGCAGTCGGTGTTGTAGCGCGGGTTAGAATGGTGTTCTAAGCGTCCTGTACGGTGCGACAGGGCGTTTTTTTATGTATTGATGGTTTTTTGGCATTGTAAATGCTCATTTGTTGATTTAAATGCTTTCCAATAGATGAATAATAGGTATTTAATATACTGTTTTAATTGGTGAAGTTATTTATTTTGGGATTTTTTATACAAGATGAAGCAACAATTTGATGTCATAGTCATCTGAGAAAAATAAGATTCTCATGCAATGAGAATATAGATAAGCAGTATCAATTCTATTTCGATAGACCATAAAAACAAAAATATGAGGAGTGAAAAGACATGTATTTGTTGAAAGCCAAATCTCAAAGTAATAATGTTTCCATACAATTAGCGGCATACAAAAATTACGATAGCATTGTGGAAATTTTTGATGCAGAAGCAGTGGTTGCCGCTCAAAAAAATGACAATGCACAGGTTTTAAAATTGGCAAAAAAGCACAAATTGGCTTTTGCTTTGTACCATCCTGAGGTCATAGAAGTAGAACATGATTTGTCGCAAATGTTAGATGGCCGCATGCGCAGCCATGGCAAAATTCTGTATTTGCGTCCCGAGCAAAAAGAGTCTTGGGCTGCTTCAGGTTGGCTAGAGCGTTTTATGGACCAAGGCGCGGTGGTTTTTGAAGGAGATTATGAGGCTCAATGTTTGGATTTGGTGCGTTATAATATGTGTTGGGGTGGGAGTTTTGAGTAATGTATTGAGGATGTTTTAAAACAGCCGTTGCATCATGCTAATGAAAATCCGCTTTCACCACCTCCATGACATCAATCATGAAGATGGTATAAAAACAATATTAAGAACGTGGTCCGCTGGCTTTTAAGGTGCCATTAATGAGCGGTGCTTGTAACCAGCCATCACCTAATAGGCTTAAATTGCCAAAGCGTTCGCTTTGATTTTGCCAATCTTCACGTGCTTGTTCGATTTCTGCTTGCGTACGTGCCACCAAATTCCACCATACAATCAATTCTTCTTGCATCGGTTCACCACCAATGAGCAATACTCGGCTATTGGCTGGTAAATGAACATTCACTTCAGTTTGACCTTTAGGCAAATAAACCAAGACTGACGCATCGCAATCGGTTTGTTCTATGCTGAAGTTGCCTTCTAATGCCATCAAACCATATTCAAAATCAGGATTCAAAGGCAAAGTCACCTGATGGGTTTGTTGGCTTAGGATATCTACTGCGATCAAAGGCGTGTGAACTTTGACGCTAGAGGTCTGTCCTTGCCATGAGCCCACCAAAATCGTTTGCGTGGATTCATCTGTTTTTATGGCAAGCAAATTGGGATAGTTTTCAAATGCAGCAGGCATGTTTTTATGGCTGTCAGGCAAGGCTATCCACAATTGAGCTGAATGCAAGCGTCCTGTAGGGTTCAAGCTTATTTCAGTATGGGCAATGCCATTGCCTGCAGTCATTAAGTTGATTTGACCTGCTTGAATGGTTTGATGGTAGCCTAAGCTGTCTTTGTGTTCGATTTCACCTTCTATCATCCAAGTAAACGTCTGCAAGCCAATATGAGGATGGGAGTGTACATGCAATTGTTCTGCACGAGTGACTTGTACGGGACCTAAATGGTCTAGGAAAATCCACGCACCAATACGGCGCAACGCACGTTGTGGTAAGCCGCGCAGAATTTCAAAACCTGGGCTTAATTCGGTTTTGGCTTGGTTTAACACTTCAAATTGAGTCATGAGGTCACCTTTTGGGTAAAATAAGCATCAAGCAAGCTTATCACAAGCTGCAATCAGGTTGTATCTGACACGAATAAGGAGAGAACAATGAAATTGGCATCAATACAGGAAGTATTGGCTTTTTGGTTGGATGAGTTGAGTTCTGAGCAGCGTTTTAGCAAAGATTCAGATGTCGATGAACACATTCGTGAGCGTTTTTGGGAAACTTGGAAAGCGGCAACTGCAGGCGAGTTGTGGTCTTGGCGAGACAGCTTGCAAGGACGCTTGGCGGAAATCATTGTGCTAGACCAATTCAGCCGCAATTTGTGGCGTGAAGATTGCCGTGCTTTCGATCAAGATGGTATGGCTTTGGTTTTGTGCCAAGAAATGTTGCGCCAAGAAGGGTTTGCTGATTTGAGTGAAACGGAGAAACAATTTGCTTTGTTACCGATGATGCATTCTGAATCGCTCATCATACAGGACGCTTCTTTACCATTGTTTAAGCAACATACCAATGACAATACTTTGGATTTTGCGCAGCGACACCGTGATATTGTGGCAGAGTTTGGGCGTTTTCCTCATCGTAACTTTGTTTTAGGTCGACCATCTAGCATGCAAGAGGTGGAGTTTTTACAAAAACCTGGGTCTTCATTTTAGAAAATAGTGAATCATATCAATTTTATAGATTAGATTGGATGCGGCCTGTAAAGCTAATGTCATTAGCAAGCAGGCTTTTATTTTATTGGCATGTAATTGATTTTATTTACAATTGTTAATATGAATTAATTTTTTTTATAAAACAAGATTAAAATATATTAATTTCCGTGTATGTGAAAATTAAATTCTAATTTATGACATTAATAAGCAATATTTAAGATAATTTGTTTATAAGTGAAGTAATTGGACATTTTGTTGCCTTGTTTTTCGTGTTGCGATGCAGTATCTTAAGCGTTGTTCTGTTGTTCAAACCCACAACGTCTATTTTGAATGATTGTGTGAATGGATTGTCATGACTTAAGTATTGTCACGTACCAAAAATCGTCGTCAATATTGGGTGCTTTTTACAAGCCTTGTATGAAATCGTTCATGCCTTTTGGAATACTCGTATTATTAAGAGGTGTTTATGCAATTATCAGGTGCACAGATTGTTGTGCAATCTCTCATCGCTGAAGGCGTAGAATACGTTTTTGGCTATCCTGGTGGCGCAGTTCTTGAAATTTACGATGCCATCTATCAGCAAGATAAATTCCGTCATATTTTGGTTCGACACGAGCAAGCTGCCGTACATGCTGCCGATGCTTTTGCACGCTCTAGTAGCTCAGGCAAAGCTGGTGTTGCGTTAGTGACTTCAGGTCCTGGTGCAACCAATGCCATTACAGGTATTGCCACAGCGTATACCGATTCGATTCCATTGGTGGTGCTTTCAGGTCAAGTGGGTACGCCTGCCATTGGTTCTGATGCATTCCAAGAAGTTGATATGGTGGGTGTGAGCCGTCCTTGCGTCAAACACAATTTTTTGGTGACTGACATCGCAGATTTGGCAGAAACCATTAAAAAAGCATTCTATATTGCGGAGTCTGGTCGTCCCGGTCCTGTTGTGGTCGATATTCCAAAAGACATCACGCAAGCGATGGCAAAATTCAGCTATCCTGAAGAAGTGTTCATTCGCTCGTATCAGCCTGCAACCAAAGGCCATACTGGTCAAATCAAAAAAGCTTTGCAAGTATTGGCAGGTGCCAAGCGCCCATTGGTTTATTTCGGTGGTGGCGTGGTATTGGGCAATGCTTCAAACGAATTGACTGAATTTGTGAAGTTATTGGGTGCACCAACAACGGGCACTTTGATGGGTTTGGGCGCTTACGATTCTACCGATCGCCAATTCATTGGTATGTTGGGCATGCATGGTCGCTATGAAGCGAACTTGGCGATGCAAGAAGCCGATGTGGTGATTGCCATTGGTGCGCGATTTGACGACCGTGTGATTTCGGTACCAAGCAAATTTTTGGCCACACCTAAAAAAATCATTCACATAGACGTCGATCCATCGAGCATTGCCAAGCGCGTGAAAGTGAACGTGCCGATTGTGGGCGATGTGAAACTGGTATTGCAAGAGATGATTGCGCTTTGGAAAGAGCAAGAATTGATGTTGCAACCCGCGGCTTTGGAAAAATGGTGGAAAACCGTTGAGGCTTGGCGTTCACGCGATTGCTTGTATTTTGATCAAGGCGACGATGTGATTTTGCCACAATATGTGGTGAGCACTTTGGCACGTTTGACCAATAATGAAGCGATTGTGACGTCCGATGTGGGTCAGCATCAAATGTATGCTGCGCAATATTATCCGTTTACCCGCACACGCCAATGGATGAATTCAGGCGGCTTGGGCACGATGGGCGTGGGTTTGCCGTATGCGATGGGTGCCAAATTAGCGAACCCTGAGCAAGATGTTTGCTGTATCACGGGCGAAGGCTCGATTCAGATGAACATTCAAGAATTGTCGACTTGCTACCAATACCGTATTCCTGTGAAAGTGATTAACTTGAACAACGGTTATTTGGGCATGGTACGCCAATGGCAAGAATTCTATTACCACGACCGTTATTCTGAGTCTTACATGGATTCATTGCCTGATTTTGTGAAATTGGCAGAAGCTTACGGCCATGTGGGCATGCGCATTGAAAAACCAAGCGATGTAGAAGGTGCTTTGAAAGAAGCATTGGCACTGAAAGACCGAATGGTATTCATGGATTTCATTACCGATAGAAAACAAAATGTCTTCCCTATGGTAGGCAATGGTAAAGGCTTGAACGAAATGGTTCTGCCACCGCACATGCGTGAAACCATTGCAGATTCTGACGTGAACGATGTTCACGATCGTGATTACGACACTCGGAGCGTGCCATAATGAGACATATTTTATCGATTTTGATGGAAAACGAATCAGGTGCGATGAGCCGTGTGATTGGTTTGTTTTCTGCTCGTGGTTACAACATTGACTCTTTGTCAGTGGCGATGACCGAAGACCCAACTTTGTCACGCATGACGATTTCAACGCGCGGTGATGAAGAAGTGATTGAACAAATCACCAAACAATTGAATAAATTGATTGAAGTGGTCAAAGTCATCGACTTGAACGATTCGCATTTTGTTGAGCGTGAATTGATGTTGGTGAAAGTGCGTGCTGTGGGCAAAGACCGTGATGAATTCTTGCGTTTGGCAGAGATTTACCGTGGTCGTGTGGTGGATGTCAGTGAGCGTACTTATACCATCGAAGTGACGGGCACCACTGAAAAATTGGATTCTTTTGTTCAGGCTTTGCCAAAAAGTTTGATTTTGGAAACCGTCCGCACTGGTGCCGCTGGCATCGGTCGTGGTGAAAGAATGTTGCGCATCTGAATCGCGACACATAAAACATAGATACTTAGGTGTTCTTAAACCTTACAGAACGCCTTTAACAATACCATTTTTGGAATTTAAGGAAATAAAATGAAAGTTTTTTACGATAAAGATGCTGACTTGTCTTTGATTAAGGGTAAAACTGTTGCGATTATTGGTTACGGTTCACAAGGCCATGCACACGCTCAAAACTTGAAAGATTCAGGTGTGAACGTGGTTGTGGGTTTGCGCAAAGATGGCGTGTCTTGGAAAAAAGCTGAAAATGCAGGTCACAATGTTAAAGAAGTGGCTGAGGCGACTGCTGCTGCTGACGTGGTGATGATTTTGTTGCCTGACGAAAGCCAACCTGCTGTTTACCGTGATTCTATCGCACCTAACTTGAAAGAAGGCGCTGCATTGGCTTTCGCTCATGGCTTTAACATTCATTACAACCAAATCGTGCCACCTAAAAATGTTGACGTGATCATGGTTGCGCCTAAAGGCCCAGGCCACACTGTTCGCAGCGAATACTTGAAAGGCGGCGGTGTACCATCTTTGATCGCGGTTTACCAAGACAACACCGGTCGCGCTCGTGACATCGCTTTGTCTTACGCAGCGGCTAACGGCGGCACCAAAGGCGGCGTGATTGAAACCAATTTCCGTGAAGAAACCGAAACTGACTTGTTCGGTGAACAAGCGGTATTGTGTGGTGGCGCGGTTGAATTGGTGAAATGTGGCTTCGAAACTTTGGTTGAAGCGGGCTACGCACCTGAAATGGCTTACTTTGAGTGCTTGCACGAATTGAAATTGATTGTAGATTTGATGTACGAAGGCGGTATCGCGAACATGAACTACTCAATTTCTAACAATGCTGAGTATGGCGAATACGTAACTGGCGTGGAAGTGGTGACTTCTGAAACCAAAGCTGCGATGAAAAAAGCTTTGTACCGCATTCAGTCTGGTGAATACGCGAAAATGTTCATCAACGAAGGCCAATTGAACTACCCTTCAATGACCGCTCGTCGTCGCATGAACGCAGAACACCAAATTGAAATCGTCGGCAAACAATTGCGCGACATGATGCCTTGGATTGCTAAAAACAAATTGGTTGACCAAGAGAAAAACTAATTTAATTTTTTAATTGAATTGTGATTTTGAAAGCGTCCTGTAAAAGTTTACAGGACGCTTTTTTGTATGGATGGAGTAGGGTTGGTTATGGTTTTTGAAATATTTTTTGGTGCAAGAAATTGCTGTATAGTCAGTACATATGTTAATTTAAAAAAACAAGTGCTTATATGAGCGGATGGTTGGCTTTAGATTGAAGCAGTCATACACAGCATTAGGAGATTGGGATGAATGATTTTGATGCAGACGAATATGAAGATGACTCAAGTGATAGTCGTGATGTGGAAGACATGTTTGTGATGTGTGGTGGTGATATGGCAGATGGTATGGACGAAGAAGAGATGAGGGATTGGATAGATAGGCAAATGCCTGATAGCTGATTTTAAATCATGCAAGCGTCCTGTAAATCATTACAGGACGCTTTTTTTGTGTTTTTCAATTTTTAATTGAATTAAATATGTTTAATTTCAATTGTATCTGGATATTTTTTTGAGCTATCTCAATCAATGTTGGAAATGCGTCCTGTAATCTTGAACCAGTTTTTTAATTTACATGTCATTAAGGTTTGTCAAATCAAGGTGTGGTTGTCGCCAACATTGAAAAGGAGCCTGAAATGGATGGGGTGCAATTGAATGACTTTGAGTATGAAGATGAGTATGACGACGAATATGATTTAGGTGATTTGGTGGTCATTTGTGGCGGTGATATCGCCCAAATGAGTCCACAAGAGATGGAAAATTGGTTGGAAAGGCAGTTGCTTAATGGTTAAATTTAATGACAAACGTCCTGTAATATTATTACAGGACGTTTGTCATTGGTATTATTGTATTTTTTTTAAATACATTGTTTAATTTTATGATATTTGATTGGAATGAATGGGATTTTTTTTTGTCAATGGCATATGATATTTGATAAAAAGGATGAAACCATGCACCCAACAGCCATGCAAAACGCAGAGATTTTTTTTAAAACCTACGCCGCTTCATTTGATGGGCAAATTAAAAGAGTGGTTGAAATTGGCTCGCAAGATGTCAATGGCTCTCTTAAAACTCATGTGCCTATGGATTTTGAATATGTGGGCGTGGATTTTGTCGCAGGCAAGGGTGTGGATGTGGTATTAGATGATCCTTATAGCTTGCCTTTTGAAGATGAAATGGCGGATATCGTCATCAGCAGTTCTTGTTTTGAACATTCGGAAATGTTTTGGTTGGTGTTTTTAGAGGTGATGCGCATTTTAAAGCCACACGGTTTGTTTTATTTGAATGCGCCGTCAAATGGTGTGGTACATCGTTATCCTGTCGATTGTTGGCGATTTTATCCTGATAGTGGGCATGCTTTGGTGACTTGGGCCAGACGCAACCACATTCCTGCGGTATTGTTAGAGTCTTATACAAGCAAACAAGCTGTGGCTCAAACTTTGTTTGCAGCTGAGGATTGGAATGATTTTGTGGCTGTTTTTTTAAAAAATGGCGAGCACATTCATCAATACCCCAATCGAATTTTGCATACCAAACAAGATGTTTACAATGGCATTTCTCAATGGGAGGGTGCGTGGCATGAATATGAGATTTCGGCTTTGACTGAAGACCAATTAAAATTGCAAAAAATGCAAAATGCATTATATAGTCAACATATTGCCTTTTAATATCTTAATACTCCAAAGTCAAAATCAAAAAAGCGTCCGATTACAGGACGCTTTTTGGCATTGAAATAAGATGTTTGGCATCAAAATGCAGGTCGCTGTGCGACATCGGTATGAGTGGCGGCATGGTGTTACCAAATGGTTTGGTCGTTGCGCAGCCATGCGGTGATGGACAAACGTTGTTGTTGTGCCAATTGAACCTCGTGCAGTAAGTCACTTTGGAATAAGGCAATGCGGTTGGGTTTGGGTATGAGAGTATGCCAAACGTCATTTTTGTCTTTGAAATGCAATTGACCTCCCCAATCTTCTTCCCATGTTTCATGCAAATAATACACGGTGGAAATGACACGACCATTTTTGCCATGAGGATTGTCACGGTGTAAGGCGTAAAATTCGCCAGTGTGATAGCAGGCAAAATGCGCTTCAACGTCATTGATGCCCAAAAAAAATGCCCGATTCAATGCATCGGACAATATTTTTAAGGTGTGGATGTGCTGTTGAGCGATTTCCAATTGGGTATCAATCCATAAAATGTGGTCGCTGCGAATGTGACTTTGCACGCCGCTTTGAATGCCAGCATCGCGAAATTTTTGTAAATTGTCCATGCATTCGTTCAAGACTTGATGTGCAAATGCAGCAGGATAAGCATTGTCAATCACGCTGAATCCGTGTTGAGCCAAATCATCTAGGATTTGCTCTACATTCCAAGTGATGGGTAGGTCTAAAATTTCCATGAAAGAGTCGATTTTCCAATAGAGAGTTAAAAAAGGTGCGCCATCATATAGGAACTTTTGGGTAAGATAAATAAAAAAATGTGCTTGGTCATGATTGAGATTTGTCAGGTATTTAAACGCTTGCTATGGCAAGTGATTTTTTCAAAAATACAGCATACAAGCGGCCTGTAAATGAATGTTGTCAGGTGATTGAAATGCTGATTGGGTGATTTTGATGGGAAATGGGATGGGATGTGGTGTGTGTTGCGATGTTTCAAATAATGGTGTGCCAATGGCAAAGTCATACTAGATGTGTGCGCAATTGAAATTTAAGCGGCCTGTAAGCCCGACAGGACGTTTAAATTTTGTATAATGGCAATCTTTGAAATGATTGCAGTGATACAGCCCATGAGCGAACAAGAATCTGAAAAACAATACCAAACCTCTGACATTGACAATGAAGTGAGTCACAAACGTGGCATACGCAGTTATGTTTTGCGCCAAGGTCACATGAGTGATGCGCAAAAAGCGGCGATGTCTGAAGGTTTGCCAAAATATGGCATCGAATACCAGCCTGAATTCATTGATTTGAACGCCGTATTCGGTCGTGACAATGACAAAATCTTTGAAATCGGTTTTGGTATGGGAACGGCGACAGCTCACATTGCGAAGGTTTTGCCTGAAAAAGACTTTGTGGCGATTGATGTGCATGCGCCGGGTGTGGGTAATTTGTTGAAATTGATTGAAGAAAACGAATTAAGCAATTTGAAAGTGATGCGCTACGATGCCGTTGAAGTGGTGAACAATATGTTGCCTGATGGTTCTTTGGCTGGTATCCATGTCTTTTTTCCAGACCCTTGGCATAAAAAACGCCACAATAAACGCCGCTTGATTCAAACGCCATTTGTGATGCAATTGTTGCCAAAATTGAAAATCGGTGGCTATATTCATTTGGCGACCGATTGGGAAGAATATGCAGTGCAAATGTTGGAAGTATTGTCAGGCATTGATGCTTTGCAAAACACTGCCACGGATTATGCACCAACCCCTGAATACCGTCCTGAAACCAAATTTGAAGCTCGTGGCAAACGTTTGGGTCATGGTGTGTGGGATTTGGTGTTTACCCGAGTTAAATAGCAGATATTAATGAATTTTTAGTAAAAATGCTCGATGCATGTTTGTAGTGACCACATTGGGCATTGCCTAGCACCATCATCGCCGATGGTGTAACTCACCAAAATATTGTCCACATAGCCTGTGGATAAATATGTAGATAAGTTGTGGGTAGAGCGTAAAAATACAGTAAAATCAAGCTTGGCAGCATGATTGCTTAAATAATAGACAATTTTTTAATATTGTTTAAAATCAAATACTTAATAATGTCAAGAGACTTGTGTGACAAATTGTGGTTACCATGTGACCATAGTAAGACAGGTTTTGAATATTTTGGATAAAGCCTGATTTGTCAAGCGGTGGATAACAAACAAAACTCTTGGTGGATGGATAGTAAAGCACGCTGTAACGTGCAGAAAGAAAACAATGAAAGCCAGTCAATTTTTTATTTCGACTTTAAAAGAAGCACCAGCAGAAGCAGAATTGCCGAGTCACCAACTGATGTTGCGTGCAGGTTTGATTAAGCGTGTGGCGTCAGGTTTGTATACATGGATGCCGATGGGCGTGCGTGTAATGCGCAAAGTTGAAGCGATTGTGCGCGAAGAAATGAATGCAGCGGGTTCAATTGAATTGGTGATGCCTGCGATACAACCTGCTGAATTGTGGCAAGAGTCTGGTCGTTGGGAATTTTACGGCAAAGAATTATTGCGTTTGCAAGACCGTCATGGTCGTGATTTTTGCGTGGGTCCGACCCATGAAGAAGTGATTACCGATGCCGTGCGCAGCGAAATCAAATCTTACAAACAATTGCCAAAAAACTTTTACCAAGTACAAACCAAATTCCGTGACGAAGTGCGTCCGCGTTTTGGTGTGATGCGTGCGCGTGAATTTGTGATGAAAGATGCGTATTCTTTCCATGCTGATTTTGATTCATTAAAAGCCACTTACAATGTGATGTACCAAGCGTATTGCAATATTTTTGACCGTTTGGGTTTGGATTATCGTCCTGTGGCAGCGGACACAGGCAGTATTGGTGGCACAGGTTCGCATGAGTTTCAAGTATTGGCTTCCAGTGGCGAAGATGTGATTGCTTACAGCACAGGTTCTGATTACGCAGCCAATATTGAATTGGCACCGACTTTGCGTCAAGAAGGCACACGTGCACAAGCGAGCCAAGAATTGACCAAAATCCATACCCCGAACACCAAAACCATTCAAGCTTTGGTTGAGTTTTTGAATGTACCGATTGAAAAAACGGTGAAGTCGATTGTGGTAGAAGGTGAAGAAGAAGGCTCATTGGTATTGTTGTTGTTGCGTGGCGACCATGCATTCAATGACATCAAAGCAGAAAAATTGGCAGGCGTGAAATCGCCATTGACCATGGCAACGCCTGCAGCCATCAAAGATGCGTTTGGTGCCAATGGTGGTTCTTTGGGCCCTGTGGGCTTTACAGGCCGCGTGTATGCCGATTATGCGATTGAATTGTTGAATGATACTGTTGTGGGTGCGAACGAAGACGACTACCACTACACAGGCTTTAATTTTGGTCGTGATGCAGCTGAGCCTGAGTTTGTGGATTTGCGCAATGTCATCGAAGGCGACGCCAGTCCTGATGGTCAAGGTGTGTTGAAATTGGTACGTGGTATTGAAGTGGGTCATGTATTCCAATTGCGTACTAAATATGCAGAAGCGATGAAAGCGACCTTCTTAGACCAAAATGGTAAATCCCAAGTGATGGAAATGGGTTGTTATGGTATTGGTATCACGCGCATTGTCGCTGCGGCGATTGAGCAAAACAACGACGAGCGTGGCATCATTTGGACCAATTCAATGGCACCATTCCAAGCGGTGATTGTGCCAATGAATTACAAAAAATCTGAAGCGGTACGTGAAGCGGCGGATGCATTGTATGCACAATTGAAAGCTGAGGGCGTGGATGTGTTGCTGGACGACCGTGATGAGCGTGCGGGCGTGTTGTTGAATGATTCTGAATTGCTCGGCATTCCACATCGCATCGTTATTGGTGACCGTGGTTTGAAAGCGGGCGAGGTAGAATACCAAGCGCGTCGCGACAATGAATCGCAAACAGTGGCAGTGGACGTTATTGCAGCAAAAGTATTGGATGCATTGAAATAAGTGATGTAGCTGATTGACAGGACGCTTTTGCCAAGGGTGAAAGCGTCCTGTACTATTATGTGGCGCCCTTTAATAAGGAATGTTTATGACAATGAATTGGCAACAGCTGCTCAGCGCACAACGTTTTAAGCAAATCGATGGCGAGGTGATGCCTACGCGCACCCCTTCTACTCAAGAAGGCATCGATGCGCTGCGCACAGATTTTCACATCGATTACGATCGTGTGGTGTTTTCAGGTGCATTTCGGCGTTTGGGTCGCAAAACCCAAGTGCATCCGTTTGCGGAAAACGATTTGACACACAATCGATTGACTCACAGCGTGGAAGTGGCCAGTGTGGGGCGTAGCATCGGCAATCGTGTCGGAGCGATGCTGGCGCATGGTGGGTTTTTGCCTGCTAACTACACGCCTCAAGACATCGGTGGCGTGGTTCAGGTCGCTTGTTTGGCGCATGATTTGGGCAATCCACCGTTTGGACACACTGGTGAAGATGCATTGCGCGATTGGTTTCGCAATCCGCAACATGCGCATTATTTGGCACCTTTGAGTGCTGCCGAGCGTTGTGATTTACAAACTTATGAAGGCAATGCCCACAGTTTGCGCACAGTTTCTGCTTTAGAAATGTATCGCCATCGTGGCGGCATGCGTTTGACCGCTGCAACAATAGGAACTTTGCTCAAATACCCTTGGACGAGTTCTGAACCCAATATGGGACAACATAAATTCAATGTTTATCAAGCTGAGTTGCCGTATGTGCGCCGTGTGGCGGATGAATTGGGCTTGATATCTGTGAACACTGACCGTTGGGTGCGACATCCTTTGTCGTATTTGATGGAAGCGGCAGATGACATTTGTTATGCCTTATTGGATTTGGAAGATGCGGTTGAAATTGGTTTGCTGTCGGATTTGCAAGTGGAGGCGATTTTGTCGAAATTGACGTTTGTTGAATCTACTTGGCAAGCGCAATCGGCACGCCAAAAATGTGCCATGTTGCGTGGCGTGGCGGTGGGTCGGGCGGTGGAAGACGTTGCCAATACTTTTATGTTGCATCAGCAAGAATTATTAGCAGGCGCATTTCAAGGCAAAGATTTGTTGGCATTTTGTTCTAATGAGGTGCGAGATACTTTGGAAGTGGCCAAAGAAGCAGCACGCCAGTATATTTTCCGACATCCGAGCAAATTGATGAATGAAATTGCAGCATTTCCTTGTTTGGGACAAATTTTGGAATTGTTATTGCCTGCGGTATTGGCTTATGTGGTGGAAAGAAAAGTCAGCCACAGACAATCTTTGGTCTTGGAATTGTTAAAAGAAGACCCTATTTTAGAAACAGACAGCGTTTATCAAGCCTATATGAAAGTGTTGGATTTTGTCGGTGGCATGACCGACAATGCCGCAGCCAAAATGGCCCGCGAAATATCTGGCATCAGTATGGTGTAAGCGTCCTGTAAACATTGACAACGCCGTGAGGCGAGGAAAGTAAGAGATGGAATTAGAATCGATGCGTTTGTCCAAACGCATGGCACAATTGGGTTTGTGTTCACGCCGTGAAGCAGATACGTATATTGAACAAGGTTTGGTGAAGGTCAATGGTGTGGTGGCAATATTGGGACAGAAAGTTACCGAAGCCGATCGCATTGATTTGGCCAAGCAAGCCCACGAAGCACAAGCGGAACGTGTGACCATATTGCTCAATAAGCCTGTCGGCTTTGTATCGGGTTCACCTGAAAAAGAATACCGTGCTGCCATTGAGTTGATTACTGCGCAAAACCACTGGAGCGAGGATACCAGTCGCCGCACGTTCAAACCATTTATGCTCAAAGGTTTGGCTCCTGCAGGCCGCTTGGACATTGATTCAACGGGTTTGTTGGTGTTGACACAAGACGGTCGTGTGGCCAAGCATTTGATTGGTGAAGACAGTCGCACTGACAAAGAGTATTTGGTGCGTGTGCGCGGTCAAATTCAGCCTAATGGTTTGGCTTTGCTCAATCATGGTTTGAGTTTGGATGGCGAGGCGTTAAAACCTGCACGTGTGACATGGCAAAACGAAGACCAATTGCGCTTTATTTTGCGCCAAGGTAAAAAACGCCAAATTCGCCGCATGTGTGAATTGGTAGGCTTGCGAGTGGTAGGTTTGAAACGCATTCGTATTGGCCAAATCAAATTGGGTAATTTACCGCAAGGTCAATGGCGTTTTGTACGTCCTGAAGAACAGTTTTAAGGTGGCGTGATGAGTCAAAATTTAATCAAAGATTATTTGCGCACCCAAGGAATCAAATTGCCAATTGAGATGGTGCAAGTGGCGTATTTGACTTTGGGTACGGTTTACAACGTTGCTGAAGTCAAGGATTTGCCAGCAAACCTATGGCAAGACACGACACATGATTTTGATGCGGTTTCTGTTTTGGAGCAATCTGGGATTCACAACGATTTTTTGCGTTCGGTATATGCTGTTTTGGATTCCACTTTCCAGCGCTATCCAGCCAAAGTAGCTTTGTATGTGGTGCAGCCTGAAGTAGAAGGTTTGGTTTTGAACCGTTTTTGGCACAATGGCATGAATATGCCACAAAGTTTGAATGCTGCTGAGCATGGGCAATGCTTGCTGCATCGTGTGGCGCAAACAGGTTGGGGTCAGTTGATTGACGATGCTCAGCGCTGGGTCAATATCAGTGAAATGAGTGCTGAAGAGAGCCATTTGGGCTTGAGCCAAATGTTGTGGCCGTTGACCACGCCCAGTGGTGCGGTTTTGGGTGTTTTGTATGTGACCTCGCCAGAAGTGGCTGCGTTTGATGAAAATGCACAAGCTTGGTGGTTGGGTGCGGCTTTGACGGTAGCTGATGCTTTGTACAATGTATTTCCGCCTGTGGGCGCAGATTTAGAGGATTAATATGATTTATCAACCTGAAATCAAACCCAATCAACCACAAAATGATATCGAAGTGCGTCATGTTGCTACTTGTCGTTTGCCAACTGAATGGGGCGAATTTCAAATGCATGGATTTGAAGAAGTCATCAGTGGTCAAGACCATGTGGCTTTGACCATGGGTGATGTCAATCATGGTGAGCCCGTTTTAACGCGTGTTCATTCTGAGTGTTTGACAGGTGATGCTTTGTTTTCGCAACGTTGTGATTGTGGTCCACAATTACAGGCCGCTATGCAAGCGATACAAGCCCAAGGTCGTGGCTGTATTGTGTATTTGCGTCAAGAAGGTCGCGGCATAGGCTTAATCAATAAAATTCGTGCTTATCAATTGCAAGATCAAGGCATGGATACCGTTGAAGCGAATGTGGCTTTGGGCTTGCCTGTGGATGCCCGTAATTTTGTGCTGGCTCGCAATATATTGCGTTTTTTACATATTACCGATATTACATTAATGACCAACAATCCACAAAAGGTAGAAACTTTACAGGACGCTGGTATCAATGTGGTGGCGCGTGAGCCATTGATTGTGGGTTTGAATCGTGAAAACGAAGCTTATTTGCAAACCAAACACGATAAATTGGGACACATGTTGTAATAGAATTGGGGCGTGTTCACTCGGTGTTGATTGGATTTTAGATAAAATCAAAACTTTTTTTCTTTATGGAACAATCCTATTGGAAAATACTTTGTTTTGATGCTTGCGGCAAATCGGTTCCTATGTTTTAATACGCCCTCTAAACGAATTGCATGAAGCAACTCGGGGTGATTAGCTCAGTTGGTAGAGCGTCTGCCTTACAAGCAGAATGTCGGCGGTTCGACTCCGTCATCACCCACCAAGAAATTAGCGGTGGTAGCTCAGTTGGTTAGAGTATCGGCCTGTCACGCCGAGGGTCGCGGGTTCGAGTCCCGTCCGCCGCGCCAAAATAGCGAAGCAGTGATGTAGTACATGGGTGATTAGCTCAGTTGGTAGAGCGTCTGCCTTACAAGCAGAATGTCGGCGGTTCGACTCCGTCATCACCCACCAAGAAATTAGCGGTGGTAGCTCAGTTGGTTAGAGTATCGGCCTGTCACGCCGAGGGTCGCGGGTTCGAGTCCCGTCCGCCGCGCCAGAATAGCGAAGCAGTGATGTAGTACATGGGTGATTAGCTCAGTTGGTAGAGCGTCTGCCTTACAAGCAGAATGTCGGCGGTTCGACTCCGTCATCACCCACCAAGAAATTAGCGGTGGTAGCTCAGTTGGTTAGAGTATCGGCCTGTCACGCCGAGGGTCGCGGGTTCGAGTCCCGTCCGCCGCGCCAGAATAGCGAAGCAGTGATGTAGTACATGGGTGATTAGCTCAGTTGGTAGAGCGTCTGCCTTACAAGCAGAATGTCGGCGGTTCGACTCCGTCATCACCCACCAAGAAATTAGCGGTGGTAGCTCAGTTGGTTAGAGTATCGGCCTGTCACGCCGAGGGTCGCGGGTTCGAGTCCCGTCCGCCGCGCCAGAATAGCGAAGCAGTGATGTAGTACATGGGTGATTAGCTCAGTTGGTAGAGCGTCTGCCTTACAAGCAGAATGTCGGCGGTTCGACTCCGTCATCACCCACCAAGAAATTAGCGGTGGTAGCTCAGTTGGTTAGAGTATCGGCCTGTCACGCCGAGGGTCGCGGGTTCGAGTCCCGTCCGCCGCGCCAGAATAGCGAAGCAGTGATGTAGTACATGGGTGATTAGCTCAGTTGGTAGAGCGTCTGCCTTACAAGCAGAATGTCGGCGGTTCGACTCCGTCATCACCCACCAAGAAATTAGCGGTGGTAGCTCAGTTGGTTAGAGTATCGGCCTGTCACGCCGAGGGTCGCGGGTTCGAGTCCCGTCCGCCGCGCCAGAATAGCGAAGCAGTGATGTAGTACATGGGTGATTAGCTCAGTTGGTAGAGCGTCTGCCTTACAAGCAGAATGTCGGCGGTTCGACTCCGTCATCACCCACCAAGAAATTAGCGGTGGTAGCTCAGTTGGTTAGAGTATCGGCCTGTCACGCCGAGGGTCGCGGGTTCGAGTCCCGTCCGCCGCGCCAGAAAATAAAAAAGCACTTACTATGATAGTAGGTGCTTTTTTATTGATATATTTTAATACCATGATAAAAGCGTCCTGTAAATTATAGGACGCTTTTATCATGGTATTGAATGCAAAGAGATTAATCCAAATTCAATGTTTTGAATTGATGTAAGGTATACAGACGAATATTTTGATCATGAATCAATTGGGTAATAATCAGTTCATCAGGTTGATATTCTTTTCTAAAAAGATCTAATTGCATTTGTACGGTTTCAGTGGTGCCGATAAAAGAACAGGACAAACTGTGCATCACAGACAGTTTTTCCGATTCAGACCAAATGGCTTGAATGTTTTCAATAGGTTTGGGAATTTGGGTGTGTATGCTGCGACGGGTGTTTAAAAATGCTTGTTGTAAAGACGAAAAATGATATTGTGCTTCCTCATGGCTATCGGCAATGATGACATTGACTGCAAGCATCACGTAGGGTTTGGCCAAATGTTTGGATGGTTTGAAGTTTTGGCGGTATAAATATAATGCTTGCGGCAATAATTGTGGTGCAAAATGAGAGGCAAACGCATACGGTAAGCCCAAATGTGCTGCCAAATTTGCCCCATAAGTGCTAGAGCCTAAAATCCAAATAGGTATATGTGTGCCGACACCAGGAATGGCTTGTACATGAGAGTGTCCCGGATTGTCGAAGTAATTGAGCATGTCGACGACTTCATCTGCAAAATGTTCTTCTTCATGTAAATGGTGGTGACGGCGCATGGCTCGGATGGTGGTGGGGTCGCTACCGGGGGCTCGCCCTAATCCCAAATCAATACGATCGCCAAACAAGGTGTTTAAAGTGCCAAATTGTTCTGCAATGGCCAAAGGGGCGTGGTTGGGTAACATAATGCCGCCAGCGCCAATGCGAATATGTTGGGTATGGTGGCCGATGTGGCACAACAAAACAGAGGTGGCAGCAGAGGCAATGCCGGGCATATTGTGGTGTTCTGCAAACCAAATGCGTTTGTAGCCTAAGGCCTCAGCATTTTGGGCCAAAACCACGCTATTGTGAAAGCTCTCGGCAATGGATGAGCCGATACCAACTGGGCTTAAGTCTAAAACTGAAACTGGCAACATCCGCATTCCTTTATCATGATGTAATCATTGATTCAGTATAAGCGCAATGGTTGCCAGTCGTCAGTTTGCAGACAGAAAGTTTTAACGGAGTGTTGGTAATACCGCTAAAATAGGGCTTAACATGGCTTCGCCTAAACGCAAAGAGCGTTGACCATTCCAGCCAAAATCAACATCAGGTAAGTTGTGATTGTCTTTGAATGGCATTTCCAAAGTATAAGCCAAGCATTCGAAAGTATGACCGACATAAGACGTCGCCAATGTCATGTTGGCATCGCCAAATTGGTCTACTTCATAACCATATTCAGTTTGAAAGTCTGGACTTGCTGCCAACAAAGCTTTTTTGAATTCATTTTCCAAGCCTTGAATGCGGGCATTGTAAGAGGGTACGCCTTCTGTTCCCGCTACAAAGACATAAGGAATGGCTTCATCACCATGAATGTCTAAGAACAAGTCTACACCGATTTCGTGCATTTTTTCACGTACATAATACACTTCAGGGCTGGATTCGATGCTTGGATTGCCCCATTCGCGATTCAAATTGGCACCCGCGGCATTGGTGCGCAAATTGCCCAAAGCCGAACCATCTGGATTCATGTTCGGTACGATATAGAAGGTGGCACTGTCTAATAAGGTACGCGAAGTGGGGTCTTGGCTATCGAGTAAACGTGACAATAAGCCTTCAATAAACCATTCTGCCATGGTTTCACCAGGATGTTGGCGTGCGGTAATCCACACTTTCAGGTCGCTGGCTGCTTGGTTACCGATGGTCAATAAGTTGATGTCACGACCTTGCACTGTTGAGCCTAAGTCATCGATTTGACACAAACCGCTGCCTTGCGCTTGACCCAATAGATTCAAGTGTTGCTCGCTGGAATAAGGCTCAAAATACGCAAAATAAATGCTGTTAGACAAAGGTGTGTATTCAATGATTAATTGACCATTTTCATAGCGTGTTGGGACACGAAACCAATTGACACGGTCGTAAGAAGCCACAGCTTCGTATTCTTCCCAACCCTCTGGATAAGCCGCTTCTGACGCGTCTTCAATGGTTAAAATACAATGTTCATAGCCTGCGCCTTGCAAACGGAAATAAAACCATTGTTTGAATTCGGAGGCATTGTCAGGGCGCAAGCGCAAGCGAATATTTTCAAAATTATCCGCTGCCATTACGGTAATGGCACCGGCATCAAATTGGGTACTGATTTTCATGGTAAATGCTTTCGTTTTTGAAGCAATCATTGTAGCGCAAACTGTTATAAGCGTCCTGTAAAACAAAAATGCCTTTTCATATTGAAAAGGCATTGTGTCCATTTATTGATACTGTCAATTAGTTTTGATTGCCAGCATTTTTTACGGCTTCAGCAGTCGCTTTTTGGGTTTGTTTAACCGTTTCAGCAACATTGCGTTGTACTTCTTTAGCCGTATTTTGCAACGAGCTTACAGTTTGTTGTGAAGTTTGGAACGCCGCTTGAATGCGGTCAAAAAATGGTTGCGCTTGTTCAGGTGCTGCCGCTTTCAAAGCATCTAATTGGATTTTGATGCTTTCTTGGGTTGATTCCAATTGGCTTTCAGCCAATTTTTGGGTATTTTGTTGTACTTCTTCAGACCATTTGTACAAAGCTTGCAAATGCTCAGTCAATTGTGAGTTTTGTGAATTGGCCCATTGAGTGACTTCTTTGGTTTTTTCTTGTGGATTACCAGGTGTTTTGAAAAAAGATTCAGCGATTTGTGAATTTTGTTCAAAAGATTTTTTGGTATATTCTAAATTCAAACGGAACAACTCTTCTGTAGATTTCAAAGCCAAAGCAGTTGCTTCGTTCAATTTTGCCAATGCTTCCAAGCTGCTTTTGCTAAAAGTTTCATTCAAATTGTTAGACATGGTATTTCTCCCGGGTTTGTAGGTGAATTATGGTAAAAAAAGATGATTCATCGACTTCTTTTGTATTGACTCTTTCAAAACCCATCCAGTGTGTGTTTTACCGCGGTTGCCAAGTTACAAGATGGAAAGTAACATGCTGTTATCAAGGATGAGTGCTTGATGGGTGGATATTACTATGTTGCACTGCAAAATATCAATCTTAAAATCTAAGTATTTAATACAATTTATAAAATTTGCAACAAATTTCCTATTTGGTATATTTAATATGCAGATTATTTCAATAAAAAAAGGCTTTTAGGTTTTTTGTGCACTGCAAAAATATTCAAATTTGGTTTTGCAGTACCGCTAATTAGAATAAAAAATCAATAAGGAGAATGTATGTCTAAAGAAGTGCGTTTGATTAAGAAATATCCTAATCGCCGTTTGTATTATGATACGGCTATCAGTGGCTATATTACGGTAGCCGATGTCAAACAAATGATCATTGATTATGTAGAAATTCAAGTGGTGGATGCCAAAACGGGCGCAGACTTGACCAGACAAGTGTTATTGCAAATTTTATTGGAAGAAGAGGCAGGTGGTTCGCCTATTTTCAATAATATGATGTTGTTCCAATTTATTCGCATGTATGGACAAGCTTCTCAGTCTGTATTTGCCCCATTTATGGAGCAAAACATGAAATTGTTCCATGACTGGCAAAAAGTAGCACAAGAAACCGCGCCTGCAGGCAATGCTTCTTGGTTAAAACCTTTTTCAGGTGGCTTACAATCGAATGCAGGCTTGTTGCAATGGCAGCAATCATTACAGCAACAAACTGTGCAGTTTTGGCAAAATATGGGTGTGATGCCTAAAGAAGAAAAATCTTAAGCAAAGCTAAAAATCATTTTTTACATGCTGTCAAAGCCCATATGCGTAGGCAGCTTGTTGCTTGTGATAGCTTTGTACAGGCTTTCAGTGCATATTTGGCTTGAATGGGTTAAAATAAGACCCTTTGCTTGCAATAATCAATGACAGGCGCAAGGCCTGTCATTGATTTTATGGCTACGATAAACTTTTTAAAGACCGCGTTTTTGGACGATATGAAACACATTCGAAATTTCTCTATTATTGCCCACATCGATCACGGCAAATCGACTTTGGCTGACCGATTCATTCAATACTGTGGTGGCTTAGACATGCGCGAAATGAGTTCGCAAGTGCTTGACTCTATGGACATTGAAAAAGAGCGCGGTATTACTATTAAAGCGCAAACGGCTGCGTTGAATTACAAAGCCCGTGATGGTGAAGTTTACCAATTGAATTTGATTGACACTCCAGGACATGTGGATTTCTCTTATGAGGTGTCTCGCTCTTTGTCTGCTTGTGAAGGTGCGTTGTTGGTTGTGGATGCATCTCAAGGTGTGGAAGCGCAAACCGTTGCCAATTGCTATACCGCCATTGATTTGGGTGTGGAAGTGGTGCCTGTATTGAACAAAATTGACTTGCCAGCAGCGGAACCTGAGCGTGTGGCGCAAGAAATTGAAGAAATCATTGGCATTGATGCTATGGATGCGGTGACTTGTTCAGCCAAAAGCGGCATCGGCATTGAAGATGTATTAGAAGAAGTGGTTAAAAAAGTGCCGCCACCTGTGGGCGATGTGGATGCGCCTTTAAAAGCATTGATTGTCGATTCTTGGTTTGACAATTATGTGGGCGTGGTGATGTTGATTCGCGTGATTGATGGCTCTTTAAAACTGAAAGACAAAGTACAATTCATGTCGACCAAATCAGAAACTTTGGTTGAGCAATTGGGTGTGTTTACGCCAAAATCGGTACAGAAAAAACAATTGTCAGCAGGTGAAGTGGGCTTTTTGATTACAGGTATCAAAGAGTTACAGGCCGCTAAAGTGGGCGATACCGTCACCTTGGCAGCCCGCCCTGCTGAGAAGGCTTTAGAAGGCTTTAAAGAGGTGCAGTCGCAAGTATTTGCGGGCTTGTATCCTGTGGAAAGCCATGATTACGATGCTTTGCGTGATGCTTTGGAAAAATTGCAGTTGAACGATGCTTCATTGAAATTTGAGCCAGAAGTATCACAAGCTTTGGGTTTTGGTTTCCGTTGTGGTTTCTTGGGTTTGTTGCACTTAGAAATCATTCAAGAGCGTTTAGAACGTGAATTTGACATGGATTTGATTACCACTGCACCAACGGTAATTTACGAAGTGTTGATGAAGTCTGGCGAAAAAATTGAAGTAGAAAATCCATCTAAATTGCCAGATGTGGGTTTGATTGATACCGTGTTTGAACCAATTATTACTGCAACGATTTTAGTACCGCAAGAATATGTGGGTGCGGTGATGACTTTGTGTAATCAAAAACGTGGTATCCAAAAAAACATGCAATATATGGGCCGTCAAGTGATGTTGACGTATGATTTGCCTATGAATGAAGTGGTGATGGACTTCTTTGACAAATTGAAATCAACTTCACGCGGTTATGCTTCTTTGGATTATGAATTCAAGGAATTTCAAGCGGCAGATTTGATTAAATTGGACATCATGGTCAATGGTGAAAAAGTCGATGCTTTGAGTTTGATTGTGCACCGCGCCAATGCAGTGTATCGTGGTCGTGAGTTGGCATCAAAAATGCGTGAATTGATTCCACGCCAAATGTTTGACATTGCGGTACAAGCGTCTATTGGCAGCCAAATCATTGCACGCGAAACGGTAAAAGCTTTGCGTAAAAATGTTTTGGCCAAGTGTTACGGTGGCGACATTTCGCGTAAGAAAAAATTGTTGGAAAAACAAAAAGCTGGTAAACGTCGCATGAAACAAGTAGGCAATGTGGAAATTCCACAAACTGCGTTCTTGGCGATTTTACAGGTCGGAGATAAGTAATCGATGAGTGAACGTTTGCTCTATATGGCAGTGGCTGCATTTGTAGTCGGATTGGTATTGTTGTTAAGCAGTAATAAACAGCGTCAAGACAATGGTGAATGGTCCAATCCTTTGCAATGGGGCTATTTGTTGATGATGATTGGTGTGTTTGGCGTTTTGGCCAAATACTTGTCGTTTACAGCAGTATTGTTGGTATTTGTAGCCTTTACAGGTGTGGTTTGGGGCGTAAGCAAATGGATTTTCCGCCAAGCCAGCCAAGAATTGGCACAACAAAGGTCGTTGCCTGATGATAAGGCCACGCGCAAAGCCATACAGCAGCAAGCGTATGAAGGGAAAGTCGGTCATTTTGTTGACTATATGAGTGGCTTTTTCCCCATCATTGCGATTGTATTTGTATTAAGAACCTTTATTGCAGAACCATTTCAAATTCCATCTAGTTCGATGCGTCCTGGCTTGGTGGTGGGTGATTTTATTTTAGTCAATAAATTCACTTATGGTATTCGCATGCCTGTAAGCAATGAAGTAGTCATTCCTATGAATCCGATTGCACATGGCGATGTGGTGGTGTTTGCGTATCCTGAAAATGAAAGTGTTAGCTTTGTGAAGCGCATTGTGGCTTTACCAGGGGATACCATCGAATACCGCCATAAAAAATTGATTGTCAATGGCCAAGAAGTACCGCAAAAAGTTTTGGGTCAGGAAGAGTATATTGAAAATACACCTATGGGTGCCATCACATTGGAGCCAGAGATTTTGGATGAACAATGGGGCAGTCATCAATACCAAGTGTATCAATTGCCAGAGGCTGCACCGTTTAACCCTCAAGTGGTGCGTGAGTACATGAGAAACAACCCAGCTTGTCAATACGAAGGTTTTGAGTCGTTCACATGTAAAGTACCGCAGGGTCAATATTTTGCTATGGGCGATAACCGCGATAACAGTGATGACAGCCGTTATTGGGGTTTTGTTTCTGATCGCCATATTGTGGGTAAAGCCTTTTTTGTGTGGATGAACTTTGGTGATTTCTCACGTATTGGCACACACATTAAATGATTGTTAAAACTGTGATTCAGCAGGCTGCTTTTTAGGCAGCTTGTTGTTTTTCATGGTAAGTTTCCACCTTCACTAAGGAATGAGCATGAGCTTGTCTGTGCAACGCAATCAAGAGATTGAGCGTTTGCAAAAAAAATTGGGTTACCGTTTTAAACGAGTGGAATTGTTACATAAGGCTTTGACACATCGAAGTTATGGAGCGAAAAACAATGAACGTTTGGAGTTTATCGGTGATTCAATTTTGAATTATACGGTTGCCAAAATGTTATTTTTGACTTTTCCTGACATGACTGAAGGCGAGTTGTCACGTTTGCGTGCCAATTTGGTCAATCAAGACACTTTGGCTGATATTGCCACTGAGTTGAATGTGGGCGATTGTTTGTTTTTAGGTGTGGGTGAACTGAAAAGTGGTGGTTTTCGCCGCCCCTCGATTTTAGCCGATGCTATGGAAGCCATGTTTGCTGCAGTCAGCTTTGATGCTAATTTTGATGAAGCAGAACATGTGGTGACATTGTTGTTCCAAAATCGTATCCGCAATATTGATTTGCGCAATCATGGCAAAGATGCCAAAACTTTATTACAAGAAGCTTTACAAGCACGCCGCTTGCCATTACCTAAATACCGCATTGAAGACCAATTTGGTGAAGCGCACGAGCAAACGTTTGTGATAGTGTGTGATTTGGGTGAGTTGGGGTTCCAATGTAAAGCCCAAGCCCATAGCCGTCGTTTGGCGGAACAAGCAGCTGCCAAAGAAGCTCTTAATTATGTTGAAAAAAAATGTTCCTTTAAAAGGCCATAAATGAATTTAGAATCAGAAAATACCGATTACCGTTGCGGTTTTGTTGCCATTGTAGGTCGTCCGAATGTGGGCAAATCCACGTTGATGAACCATTTGATTGGTCAAAAAATCAGTATTACCAGTAAAAAAGCCCAGACCACGCGCCATAAAGTGACGGGTATTTATACCGATGACACCGCACAATTGGTGTTTGTCGACACACCTGGCTATCAAACTTACCATCGCAATGCGTTGAACGATAGATTGAATCAAAATGTGACCGAAGCGGTACATGGCGTGGATGTAATTGTGTTTGTGATTGAAGCATTGCGCTTTACCGATGCAGACCGTACCGTGCTTGAACAATTGCCAAAACACACGCCAGTGGTGTTTGTGGTGAACAAATTGGACAAAGCCAAAGACCGTATGGTTTTGGCAGAATTCATTGCCAATGCTGAAAAAGAATATCAGTTTGCGGCAACTGAAGTGGTCAGTGCCAAACATGGTCAACGCATTGGTCAATTGATTGAATTGCTCAAACCTATGTTGCCTCATTCTGAAGCGATGTATCCAGAAGACATGGTGACAGACAAATCCAGTCGTTTCTTGGCAATGGAAATTGTGCGTGAAAAATTGTTCCGCTATTTAGGCGAAGAATTGCCGTATGCGATGAATGTGGAAGTGGAACAATTTGAAATTGATCCAGAAACAGGCATGTACAGCATTTATATTGCGGTTTTGGTCGATCGTGACAATCAAAAAGCGATTGTCATTGGCAAAAGTGGCGAGCGTTTGAAAAAGATATCTACCGAAGCACGTGTGGATATGGAAACCTTGTTTGATGCCAAAGTCTTCTTAAAAGTATGGATTAAAGTCAAATCAGGCTGGGCGGATGACATTCGCTTTTTGAATGAATTGGGCTTATAAGGTTTTTTAAGTATTGGAAAAATACAGGACGCTGGTGTTAATCAGCGTCCTGTAATTTTTGATGTAAACCAATGACTATTTAACGGCAATGGTTTTATTGCGCAAGGCTTGAATCAAACCATCAATACCTTGTTTTTGAATGACTTCACCAAATTGATTGCGGTAAATGGTGACCACGCTGGCACCTTCTACGTTGATATTGTAAATCTTCCAAGTATTACCAGATTTGTACATTTGGTAATCTACGGCATAAGATTTGTTTTTATTGTTCAAAATTTGCGTATACACACGGGCTTGAGTGGTAGTATTGTCGCTGCTATTGCGCGGTAATACGGTAATTTTGGCATTTTGTGCTGCCAGTAATGCGGTATTGGCATATACAGAAATCATCATGTCTTTGAATGCAGCGATGAAATCTTGTTTTTGTTGCGTTGTGAATTGGCGCCAAGGCTGACCCACAGACAAAGCAGCAATGCGTTGGTAATCCAAATGGCGGTCGGCATACACATTCAAGCGTTGGATTTTCTGCGGATTGTTTAAACTGTTGTCATTGATGATGGCCATAATGGCATTGGTATTTTGTTGCATTTGTAACTGTGCAGGATGGGTTAAGTTATTGGCCTGCGCCAATTGTATGCTGAAAAATACACATAAAATCATCCAACAAGATTGCCACCAAGTTTTCATTTTCAAATGCCTTTTGTCAAATAATGCTTAAATAAGAGATTCAAAGTCCGCATTAAGTTTAACAATATCTCAAATTGAATGCGGACAGATATACAGGACGCTTATTAAGTATTCATTAAAGCTTCTATATCGCTGATTTCTTTAGGGGTGTCGTGGGTGTATATTTCGGCACCTGTGTCAGTGATGCGAATATTGTCTTCAATGCGGATGCCAATGCCATGAAACTCAGCAGGGATGTCATCTGCGGCATTGATGTACAAACCCGGCTCAATGGTGGTACACATGTTTTCGGCCAGTAAGCGGTGTTGACCATGTTCAAAACGCCCACCGACATCATGCACATCCAAACCAATCCAATGACCCAAGCCATGCATGTAAAAGCGGCGATATGCCAAGCTTTCAATATTGCCATCGACTGAGCCGTGTAACAGTTTCAAGTCAATCAAGCCTTGCACCAAAATTTTCAAAGCCACATCGTTGACATCATGCCAATAAATGCCTGCATGAGTAGCGGCAATGGCTTGTTTGTTGGCTTCTAAAACAATCTCGTAAACCGCTTTTTGCGCACCATTAAAGCGACCATTAGCAGGGAATGTTCGCGTAATATCGCCTGCGTAATATTCGTATTCAGCCCCCGCATCAATCAAAATCAAATGCCCGTCCTGTAACACATCTTTGTTTTCGACATAATGCAAAGTGCACGCATTTTTACCGCTTGCCACTATGCTATTGTATGCCGGTGAGCGGGCATTGTTTTTCATGAAATGGTATAAAATTTCCGCTTCGAGCTGGTACTCTTTCATGCCGACTTTGGCCGTTTGCATGGCAATATTGTGTGCTTGAGCGCTGAGTTTGGCGGCATGGCGCAACAAACCGATTTCATGTTCGTCTTTGATCAAGCGCATTGGGTCTAGGATTTGTGCCAAATCCGACATTTGGTGTGCTGGGGTGATGATGTCTTGGCTGATCATGCGTTGACCCGCTTGATTGCACAGTTTGCGCCATATGGCTAAAATGTCTTGGTCTGGTACGCCGTCGTGTTGCCACAAAGCATATAAGGTTTGACTGTGTTTCAAAGTGTCCTGTAAATGGTTTTGCCATTGTGTGTGCACATCAAAAGTTTCAAAACCGAAGACCTCCGCTGCATATTCAGGACCAAAACGATAGCCGACCCAAGTTTCCATTTCAAAATCTTTGGGGCGACACAGCAACATAGATTGGCGTTTGTTGCCATCTAAAATCATGACTGCTTCAGGTTCAGTGAAGCCACTTAAGTAATAAAAATAACTGTCTTGGCGATAAGGATATTCGGTGTCATTGCTGCGAGTGCGTTCAGGTGCCGCAAACAAAATGGCGACATTCCGACCAATGGCATCGTAAACCCGTTCACGGCGTGCTTGGTAAATGCTGGCATCAAAACTCATGGTTGTGGTTCTTTCATCAAACGTTGACGGTGTTGGCTTAAAATATAACCTATGGCAAGTGCGCAAAAAGCGCCTAAAATATCTGCCAATGCATCGAATACATCAGCTGAGCGGCTAGGCAATTGGCTTTGTATTAACTCACTGACGATGGCCCAAACAATGGCAATCATGCACCAAAACAATATGGGCATGGGACGATTTTGCGCGCTATATGCCCGTACAATCAACCAAAATTGACCAAAAAATAAGGAAAAATGTACGAATTTGTCAAAATGGAGAAACAAAGGCACTATGTCAAGATGAGGCGGACGCACAAACAAGCCGTAAGCGGTCAGAATGAACCATGCGATGGCAAACATCACAAAGCGATTCATGCGGGTGTTTCCTCATCCAGCCATTGTTGGCACATATGGGACAAACGTTCGAATTTGCCACCGCGTTGTTTTAAAATATCACGGCATTGTTCGATTTCGGCATAAGAAGGAGCTTGGTCGATTTCGCATTCTTCTAGGAAAAATTGCAATATTTCTGCTACGCTGCCTGCCGCTTCTTCTTGGCAAGCTTGAATCAATACATCTGACATGATAATGCCCATTCTTAAAATGGCTTATTGTAGCAGCATGAGAATGGGCATGGATATGATAGGCTTTATTTCACAGAACCCGACATCACAACTAAGTCTAAAACATAAGCATATTTGCTGCTATCAGCAGGTGGATTCTGCACTTCGTAACGTTTGACACGCAAAATGTTCTCGGTGTTGGGTCTATGGGTATAGCCTTCAATCGGGCTGTAAAACAAGGACCACTCTGGTGCGATATAAGTTTGTAAACCTTGTTGGTCATAACGCACTTCTTTGACTTGTAAACATGACATATTGCGGTTGCCATCATTACATGTCTTGGTTTGATGAGATACTTTTAAAAATAGGGTTTCACCTTGGGAGCCGTATTTGGTTTCTGCGGTAGCTTGACCTTGAAAACGCAATATTTGACCTTGTTGATTTTTCAATGTTAATACTGGACTAGAGCCATTTTGGTCAATATCATAATGTATATTCTGTTGTCCAAAAAATCCTGCTAAAGCACGGTCTTGTTCAGCACGTTTACTATCGCAGCCCATCATCGTACTGCGCAAATGGTTACTTTGGATGTTTTCACCATTGATTTGGTAAGTACCGCCCATACGATTGCAAGAACCATAGATGTTAAACAAAGATTCATTGTGAAAATCCAATTGCGCTTTAGGCGTGGTTTCACCTGCATAAAAAGCAGTCAAGGTTTGTTGCTTGGCATCGGTTGCTGTTTGCAATTGCCAATGGTATTTTTTTAATACATCGGTATTTTGGCTCATATCGGGACTCGCAGTATTGGCGCATGCAGCCAAAGATAAGGCTGTGGCAGTCAAAGCGGACAAACGAAATAAGGTTTTTTTCATACAGGTAAATCCCTCAAAAAAATAAGGACAGTTTCAATCTGTCCTTATTTAAATGCATTTGAGTTATTAAGCCAAGTGTATTGACATAATCTGACTCAATCTAACTCGATAACAGCAGAAGTGTAGACATCTTGAACATCGTCCAAGTCTTCTAAGGCATCCAATAATTTTTGCATCTTAATGGCATCGTCGCCTGTCAAGACGGCTTCGTTTTGTGCGCGCATGGTCACTTCACCGTCTACAGGGCTAAAACCTGCAGCTTCCAAAGCCGCTTTCACTGTAGCATGTTCATATGGGTCGGTAATGACTTCAATTGCACCGTCTTCGTCGGTAATCACATCTTCCGCACCAGCTTCTAAAGCCGCTTCCATCAATGCATCTTCATCCACTTCGGTGAAGACCAAATAACCTTGATGTTTAAAATTAAAAGCCACGCTGCCATCAGTGCCTAAATTGCCACCATTTTTGCTGAATGCATGACGCACATCAGCAACAGTACGGGTTTTGTTATCGGTTAAGCAGTCTACCATCACCGCCGCACCGCCAATACCGTAACCTTCGTAACGCAATTCAATGTATTCCACGCCTTCTAAGTTACCTGTACCTTTGTCGATAGCGCGTTGGATATTGTCTTTAGGCATGTTGGCATCAACGGCTTTGTCCACGGCCAAGCGCAAACGAGGATTAGAGTTAGGGTCACCACCGCCCATTCTAGCGGCAACTGTGATTTCTTTGATCACACGAGTAAAAATTTTGCCACGTTTGGCATCTTGGCGTTCTTTTTTGTGTTTGATGTTCGCCCACTTACTGTGTCCTGCCATTTTGTGTCCTTACTTGATTGTTTTGGTCGATTAATAAAAATTTAATCGCTTATTCTATCATGGCTTCTAGATGCCTTGAAACGGGCGTTGCACTTGAATGAATGAAAAATTATCTGATTTTTTGTACCGCTAGGAGCCGTGTTAATGTTGTGTAAACTAAGTTAAAAATTGGCATTTTTTGAAAAATAATCTTGTATATTTATTTTTAAGTTGATGTAATGTAAAAGATTCTTAATCGCACAAACCAACGTATTTTTATGTTAGTCTAAACATAAATAACAAGGCAGGGAGGGGTGTAATGTTTCCAGAGTTTCGTGATTTGACCATACAATTGAGAAATGAAGATCCTGATTTTTCCTTGATTTACCAGCAGCATCAGCAACTAGATGACCAAATCAAGCTATTGTGCAACGATTCCAAAGCAGCAACAGGATTGGATTTAGAGGCATTGAAAAAGCAGAAGCTGCAACTCAAAGATCAGATGTACCGCTATTTAAAGGACGCATCTACTCAATCTGCGGCAAACACACTCGGTGAATGAGTTTTGACGTTTTGACACATGACTTTGATGGAGGGATATGCTGACAAACGATGATGACAATCAATCTACACAGTTACTCACCATAAACTTGGTTTATGGCATGAATGGCGTGGCTTGGCTTGTAAAAATAGGCATACATTACATGTTATTGAAACATTCAAGGAACCAAACCTGCATTGCCAGATGAAATTTTTCAAGTGAGGCATACATCCCAAGGCTGCTAATAGCAGCCTTTTGTTCGTTTAGACGTTGTAAAAAGGTTGTATTTTTGTATATATATTGGTTGATTTAAAAATCCTTTTGTTGTCAGAAGATGAAGATGTTAAAATTTGTGCATCGCACAAATGAGGCGATTGACTGTTTGAATTGACAGCCATAACCATGAAAGGAAGACAACATGAGTGCGAATCAGGAAATGTGGCGTTTTTGGCAAACCAGCATGCAAATGGCAGTCGAAATACCTTTGGTAGTGAGTCAGCGTATGTGGTTGTTTAGTCAGCCTTGGGACAATCAAACCATGGCTGAATACCAATTGATGTTCACAGAAAAAGCCGAAGGCTTTACCGAGGCATGGCAAACTTGGGCGAATGTATCGGTGTATCAAAATCAATGGTTGCTGACACAACCTGCTACAAGTCAACATTATGAACATTTAATCAAACAATCTTTGCAATCTGTGAATCAAACTTTAAAGCCTTTGAGCCAACGTGTACATGACAACCATGCTCGCTTAGGTCTATAAATGGCATTTGTTGCCGTCTCATGCTTGAGTGGATGTAATGTTATATAGTATCATTTGAATCTCTTTCAAATGAATATCATTTATCCATGTCATCTTTGCTTTTAACCAGTTTGAATTTGCGCTTAATCTTGGCTGCCGTGATTGTGGCATTCATTTGGTCATTGTTTGTTTGGGCTGTGTAATATGCCCATTCATGTTCAAAATTTGACGGTCAGTTATCGTCACCATCCAGCCATCCATCATATTAATTTGCAATTTGAGCAAGCTCAGTCGTATGCTATTTTTGGTCCCAATGGTGCGGGTAAATCGACATTGCTTAAAGCTTTAATGGGCTTGGTGAAAACCGATACGGGTAAAGTCACATTTGAAAATCTCAAACGTGCAGACATTGCGTATTTGCCGCAACAGTCAGAAGTTGATCGCACACAGCCGATGACGGTATTTGAATTAGCGGCAATGGGATTGTGGTATGAGATTGGTTTTTTTGGTCGAGTGACAGCAGCGCAAAAACAACGCGTACAGGCCGCTTTAGAGCGTGTAAATTTGGGCGGTGTGGCACAAAAAAACATTGGCGCTTTGTCTAATGGGCAGTTTCAACGGGTATTGTTTGCGCGGATGTTGGTGCAAAAAGCTCAGTTTTTATTGCTCGATGAACCTTTTAATGCGGTGGATGCTGCCACGACTTCTGCTTTGCTGGATGTATTGCAAGAATGTTTGCAGCAAGGCAAAACTGTGATTGCGGTATTGCATGATTATGAGCAAGTGCGGGCGAATTTTGCCAATACAGTGATGATTGCGCGCGAAGTGATTGCGTGTGGTGCGACGACAGATGTGTTGACTGAAAAAAATTTACAAACAGCGTTTGCCACTTTGCAGCAGACCGGTTTAAGCAATCAATGGTGTCAAACCACGCCAACAACAGCGGTGGAAAAATAAATGTGGGATGTTTTTATTGCGCCATTTACTGAATTTCAGTTTATGCGTGCGGCTTTGGTATCGGTGTGTTTTTTGGCATTGAGCGCGGCACCTGTGGGTGTATTTTTGGTTTTGCGGCGCATGAGTTTGATGGGGGATGCGTTGAGTCATGCGGTTTTGCCCGGTGCTGCCGCAGGCTATATGGTTGCTGGCTTGAGTGTGCCTGCCATGAGTTTGGGTGGTTTTATTGCTGGCGTCTTAATGGCGATTTTAGCCGGTTTGGTCAGCCGGTTTACCACATTGAAAGAAGATGCTTCTTTTGCCGCTTTTTATTTGAGCAGCTTGGCTTTGGGCGTGTTGATGGTCAGCCGCAGTGGTAATAATGTTGATTTGTTGAATTTATTGTTTGGTTCGATTCTAGGCATTGATGCTGCCTCACTGGCTTTGATTGCAGGTGTGGCAAGCGTCACAGTCATTGCTTTGGCGGTGATGTACAGGCCGCTGGTGATGGAAAGCATCGACCCATTGTTTTTGCGCTCGGTCGGCGGCAAGGGCTCATGGTGGCACTTATTATTGATGTTGTTGGTGGTTTTGAACTTGGTTGCAGGATTTCAGGCTTTGGGCACATTGATGTCTGTGGGGTTGATGATGTTGCCTGCCATTAGTGCGCGTTTGTGGTCGCAGCGTTTGGGCATGATTTTAAGCATCAGCGCATTGGTGGCGTTGGTGTGTGGTTATTTGGGTTTGTTGTTGTCATTTTATGTGGAAATTCCTTCCGGACCTGCCATTATTTTATTGTGTGGCATGGTGTATTTGGTGTCGGTGTTTTTGGGAACAGAGGGTGGTTTGATTGCGCAGTGGATGCGTGGTCGCCATAAAAAAGCATGAAAAAATTATGGTGTTGTGGCCTAGCGGCTTTGTTGTGGCAATCGGTGGCACAAGCGCAAGATGTGCCACAAGTCATGACCAGTTTCAGTATTTTACACAGTGTTACCGCTGATTTGGCAGGTCAAAACCATGTCAATGTGAACACTTTAATTGGTCGCAATCAAAACAGCCATGGTCATCAATTGCGTGCTTCTGATGTGCAAAATCTGCAAAACAGCCAATTGATTGTGTTCAATGGTTTGGGTTTTGAGTCGGCGGCATTGCAGCGTGCGGCTAAAAATACCCAAGTGCCGATAGTGGAAGCTGCGGCAGGGTTGGATGGTTTGTTACAGGCCGATGCAGAACATGAGCATCATGACCATGCGCATGAAACAGAAGTCGAACATGCCGCACATGCGCATGAACATCAGCATGAGTCCATTTCGGCAAACCATACGGGTTTAGACCCACATGTGTGGCTAGACCCATTGAAAATGCCAGCTTATACCCGCAATATTACCCAAGCTTTGATAAAGCAACAGCCTGAAAACAGTTTGTATTATGGTTTGCGTTGGCAGATGTACCAATTGAAATTGGCAGGCTTACATGGTGAAAATGCTTACCAATTGGCAAGTATTCCTGTGGCTAAGCGCAAAGTATTGACCAGTCATGCGGCTTTTGGTTATATGGGTCAGCGTTATCAAATTGAATTTTTTGCTCCTGTGGGCGGAGGGCATGAAGCGGAAGCTTCGGCCAAAACCTTGGTGGATTTGATTCGGCAAGTGAAAACCCAGCACATTCAAGCGGTGTTTGTGGAAAATATTGCCGATGAGCGATTGCTCAAACAATTGACCCAAGAAACGGGATTGAGCATACAAGGGACGCTGTATTCAGATGCTTTGGCAGACGATGCGCCAGATTATTTTGCTTTGTACCGCCACAATGTTAAGGTATTGCGGCAAGCTTTGCAGTCTTAAATGAACTGGTGAATGAGCGTCCTGTAACCGTTTACAGGACGCTTTTTTGTGCGCTAGCTGTTTACACTTCAAACGGTTCGTTAAGCCAATCACGTGGTTGTAAAAAATCGGTCAATTGTGCTTCAGCCGAGCCTGCTTCAGGTGTGTATTGGTATTCAAAACGCACCAATGGCGGCATAGACATTAAGATGGACTCGGTACGTCCACCACTTTGTAAGCCAAAATGTGTGCCACGGTCCCATACCAAATTGAATTCTACATAACGACCGCGACGGTACAATTGGAATTGGCGTTCACGTTCACCATATGGCGTGTCTTTGCGGCGTTCCACAATCGGAATATACGCATCGGTAAAGCCCATGCCCACAGCTTGCATGTATTTAAAGCAAGTGTGAAAATCCCATTCGTTCAAATCATCAAAGAACAAACCACCGACACCACGGGTTTCCTTGCGGTGTTTTAAATAGAAATAATCGTCACACCATTTTTTGTGTTTGGCATACACATCATCACCAAAAGCATTGCAAATGATGTTTGCCACTTCATGCCAATGCACAATATCGGCTTTGAATGGGTAAAACGGGGTTAAATCCAAACCGCCACCAAACCACCAAACGGCTTCTTGACCTTCAGGATAAGCAAAAAAACAGCGCACATTGGCGTGGCTTGTTGGTATATAGGGATTTTTAGGATGGATGACCAACGACACACCCATGGCTTCCCAAGCCACGCCTGCCAATTCAGGACGGTGAGCGGTGGCCGATGCGGGTAAGCTATCGCCTTTAACATGCGAGAAATTGACGCCTGCTTGCTCAAACACGGCCCCATCTTTTAAAACACGGGTAATGCCTGTGCCTAATTGACTTTGCCAAACATCGGTGATGAATTGGGCTTCACCGTCTGATTGTTCCAATTCCTGGCAAATGTGAGCTTGTAAGCTGTGTAAAAATTCAATGACTTGTTCCGAAGCGCTCATGGGTGGTATTCCTGATAAATGGTCAAGATGTACAAAGCCTTATGGTTTGGCTTGCCATCATTTTTTAGATAATGCTCATTATATCTAATAATATATAAACAGATACTACACAAATTCTATGATATGGTAATAATTATGCCATTTTATTACAAACCATGGTTTTGAAAAGGCAGAATAAATGGTATTCGATGTAATGAAAATGTTGAAGCTGACTCATGAAGATTTAGGATAAAAATATGGGAGAAGTTTGATGTATGCCAAAGAAGCAAAACAATTTTTAAATTTGTGTGTAGAGCAAGCGTTACAGGCCGCTTCTTGTGTCAATCAGCTCTACGAGTATTTGCCCAAACAAGCGCCTAAAGGCAAGGTTGTGGTGGTGGGTGCTGGCAAAGCAGCGGCGGCGATGGCAGCGGAATTGGAGCGAGTTTGGCCTTATGCTGATGTGGCATTGAATGGTTTGGTCATTACCCGTTATGGGCATGGTTGCGCCACGCAATGTATTGAAGTGGTCGAAGCCTCTCATCCTGTGCCCGATCATGCAGGGCAAGTGGCGGCGCAGCGTATTTTGGACAGCGTACAAAACTTACAGGCCGATGATTTGGTGATTGCTTTGATGTCAGGTGGGGCTTCGTCTTTGCTTGCTTTGCCTGTGGCGGGAATCAGCTTGGAAGACAAACGCGCTGTGAACAAAGCTTTGCTCAATAGTGGTGCGCCTATTGAGGCGATGAACGCCGTTCGCAAGCATTTGTCTGCCATTAAAGGCGGTCGTTTGGCGCAAGCGGCTTATCCTGCACAAATATTGACTTTGGCCATATCGGATGTGGTGGGCGATGATTTGAGTGTGATTGGCTCAGGTCCTACGGTGGCAGATGCCACGACATTTCAAGAAGTGCATCAAATCATAGCGCAATACAATATTGCGTTACCTGCCAATATCCAGACGTATTTAGCCCAAGCCAATGCTGATTTGGAAACGCCTAAAACATTGGAAAACAGTCAAGCCCATGTGATGATTACACCCAATCAAGTGTGTGAATCGGTGGCGATGTGGGCAAAAAATCAAAATGTGGATGTGTGGTATTTGGGCGATCAAATCAGTGGCGAGTCCAAAGAGGTGGCATTGGTGATGGCGGGTATTGCCAAACACATACAAGCGAGTAAAGCAGCAAATTCTAAACCTGTATTGTTGTTGTCAGGTGGAGAAACCACTGTAACGGTGAAAAATCCACATGGCAAAGGTGGGCGCAATACAGTATTTTTGTTGGCTTTGCTGTTGGCTTTGAAAGGACAAAAAGGCATTCATGCGTTGGCGATTGATACCGATGGCATTGATGGCAGCGAAGACAATGCTGGTGCATGGATGGACGAGGCCAGTTATCAAGCGGCACAAGCAGCTGGGCTTGATGGTGTGGCATTATTGGCGCAAGATTGTGCGTATGATTTTTTTCAACAACTAGACCAATTAATCATCACCACACCGACACGTACCAATGTCAATGACTTTCGCGCGATTTTAATCACTTGATTGGGACAACAGACATGATGACGATAACCCCCATTCCCGCTTTTAATGACAATTATATTTGGCTCATGCAAGCAAACGAACAAGCTGTGTGCGTCGACCCTGGCGAAGCTGCACCTGTGTTGGCGTATTTGCAACAACATCGCTTGTCATTGCACAGTATTTTGATTACCCATCACCATAGAGACCACATAGGTGGCGTGGCAGATTTACAAGAGGCATTTCCCGATGCCATCATTTATGGTCCTGAGGATATTGCTTGTGTGACACAGGCAATGCAAGAAGGTGATGTGTTAGATGTTTTGGGTGAGCCTGTTGTGGTTTGGGAAGTTCCGGGACATACGCATAACCATATCGCTTATTTGTTGACCATCCACGGAACCGCTGCGCCACATGTATTTTGTGGCGATACTTTATTTAGCGCAGGATGTGGACGGGTATTTTGTGGCACGATAGAGCAATTGCAACACAGTTTGGCACGTTTTCAGAGCTTGCCTGATGCCACTTTGTTTTATCCTGCTCACGAATACACTGCCAGCAATTTGCGTTTTGCCTTGAGCGTTGAGCCTGATAATCAAGCTGCTATTGCCGCTTTAGCAGTGGCAACCGACACGCCTACTTTACCTGTGACTTTGGCGCATGAAAAAGCCATCAATCCATTTTTGCGCTTAGACAGCGAGCAAATTCAACAACAAGTAGCGCTACAAGGCATGAGTATGATTAATGATGCGGCTGTATTTGCGTCATTGCGCCAATTGAAAAATCAATTTTAGTAGATGTAATGGTGGTATGAAAAGCGTCCTGTAACGTTTACAGGACGCTTTTGTTGGTGTAGAAGTGGTCAAATTGGTTTTTAAATTATGCTTAAAGTAACATAATGCATTTAGAAGTCATTTCATATTCATCCATTGAAATATCCACTGATGGATTCTGATGAATTGAAAAAGCCACTGTTTATCAGTGGCTTGACACATAAAATATCAGTTTAAACTGAAAAGGATTTAGTTCGCAGCGTCAGCAGTTTCTAAAGCTTGTACAAAAGTCGCCAATTTTTCCGCCACAATTGCTTGAATTTCCTCATTCACAATTACGCCTTCTTGGAAATTGTTTTGGAAGCTTGGCAAAGAATAGCTTGCTACCACTTCACCTTTGGCAAAACCAAAATATTTCAAGCCCACTTCCATGACATTACCACCGCCAAAACCGCCTGGAGAAGTTGACAATACCAACATTTTTTTGCCTTCTAAGAACGTCATATTGATGCGTGATACCCAATCCAAAATATTTTTGAATGCAGTATTAAAGTTCAAATTGTGTTCGGCCAAAGAAATAATAATGCCATCAGCGGCGTTGATTTCATCTAAGAAAGCTTGTGCTTGAGCTGGAAAGCCGTCTGCTTGGCGCTCTACGCTGTAAATCGGCATTTCAAAATCATTCAAGTCTAAAATACGAACTTGATGGTTTTCTATTTCACCTGCGACAAATGTTGCCAATTTTTGATTGATGGATTGCTTACTATTGCTTGCACCGAATGCCACGATGTTCATGTTTTTTCCTTATGCGGATGTGGGATATTAAAATGAAGTTGGCATTATAAGGAATGGTTCGCCGTCCTGAAAATAGTTAATTTGGCAACAATCATTAATTGAAAAGAAATCATATGGTATTTTAGATGCAAGACAAAAGCATATTGCTTGAATTTAAAAGAGATATTGCTCAAAATGATGAGGCGCAGATGGTCAATCAAAAGGAGCCAGCAATGGTAGGAAAATATTGGGGTTTGATGGTGTGTTTGAGCTTTACATCGCTGTATGTGCAAGGTCAAAGTGTGACAGTGCAACAATTACTCAGTCAAAAGGGGATGTCTTGCGATGTGGATAATAGCCATTTATTGCATTTGACGATGGGTGCTGTGGCATATGATGAGGGGTTTACATACCAGTTTATGCCGAGCAAGCAAACTTTGAAAGTCAAAGGGGTAAATTACACAGGCATACAAGCGGCGGAAGTTTTGAAAAGTGTCAATGGGCAACAATTGGCTTTGGGTGTGAATGTGGAGCGGTTTGGTTTGTATGTTAATCGAGTGGCTTTGAACGTGGTGTCGTCGCCTTATGAGAGTGTTGGTTATTATTGGGTGGCAGAAGGCAGTCCTGCGAAAAACCGTGCGGCTTTGAATGCCTTGTTTGGTCAGGGCAGTTGGCAAGACTATGTGAGTACAACGGGCGCTGGCAATACCCGAGTATCTTGTACCATTGCGGGATAAACGGCCAAAAAAAAGCTGCCAATAGGCAGATAGTGTTCTGTGGTGGAGGGAGAAGGATTCGAACCTTCGAAGCTTTCGCAAGAGATTTACAGTCTCCCCCCTTTGGCCGCTCGGGAATCCCTCCACATCAGAAGTCGAATAATATAGTAAGCCTGAGTGGGTGTCAAATCCAATCAGGCTAATTTTTGAATATTTTTCATATATTATTGATTTAAAAATAAAACCATTTTCAAATAAAATGTTCGATTAAACTATTTTGAATGGATCATGGTTGGTCAACGTGGTTTTGCCAGTCGAAAATAGGGATGTGGTCTTGCGTTAGAATAGGTTAAGCAGGGTAAACTGCCTCAAAACACCGCCTAGAGCCATTTATTTGGAATGATTTTGGCTGCGATAAGCACAATAGCGGTGCTACAATGGCTCAAAACTTTACAGGACGCTCAATCAATGAACATTTTATTCATTGCCGATGACATGGCAACATTCAAAGTTTACAAAGACACCACCTATGTGATGATGCGCGAAGCGGCTCAACGCGGTCATCAATTGTTTCATTGTTACAGTGAAGACTTGTTCATTGCCGATGGCTTGGTCAAAGCACGGGTGCGTGGGTTTGAGTTTTTAGGCGCCACTCATGACAACGATCATGCGTGGTTTGATTATCAAGACCCACAAATATTGGCTTTGAATGAGTTGAATGCAGTTATCATGCGCACAGATCCGCCATTTAATATGCAATATTTGTATGCCACACAATTGTTAACCATGGCAGCGGAGCAAGGTGCAAGCGTCCTGAACAGTGGACAGGCGATGCGTGATTTCAACGAAAAATTGGCGATTTTGAATTTTTCTGAATTTACAGCGCCGACTTTGGTGACGACATCGAGTGCGCAAGTACGTGAATTTTTAGCCGAACATGGCGACATCATTGTCAAACCATTGGACGGCATGGGCGGTATGGGCATTTTCCGTATTCGGCCAGACGATGCCAATATTGGCGCGATTTTGGAAACTTTGTTATTGGGCGACAAACGCACCATCATGGCGCAGCGTTACATTCCTGAAATTGTGCAAGGCGACAAACGTGTGTTGGTCATCAATGGCAAACCGTTGCCATATGCTTTGGCACGTATTCCACAAAATGGTGAAACGCGTGGCAATTTGGCAGCAGGCGGAAAAGGTGTGGCGCAAGAGATGAGTGCGCGTGACATGGAAATTGCTGAAGCTTTGGCACCAGAATTGATGCGCCGCGGCATTGTGTTGGCGGGTTTGGATATTATTGGTGATTATTTGACCGAAGTGAATGTCACCAGTCCGACAGGTTTCCAAGAAATCATGAAGCAAAAAGGCTTGGATGTGGCGGCATTGTTCATTGATGCAGTTGAGGCACATGCAAAATGAATGATGACAAGCGTCCTGTAAGTTATGCAGAACAGATCAAAGGCACAACAGGCTTAAAACGCATTATCAATGCTTGTGGTTATTCTAAAGATGGCTTACAGGCCGCTTGTGAAGAGCAAGGCTTTCGGCAATTGTTGTGGTTGAATGCGGCATTGGTAATCGGTTTGTTGATTTTGAACTTTGGTTTGAATACCAAGCTGATTTTATTGGGTGCGTCATTTTTGACTTTGATTGTCGAGTTGTTCAATACCGCCATTGAAGCGGCGGTAGACCACACCTCGCTGGACAAGCATCCATTGGCAAAACGAGCGAAAGACACGGGCTCAGCGGCACAGACTTTGGCTTTGTTGTTGTTGGCATGTGTTTGGACAATGGCTTTGTGGCGCGATTATGTGTCATTTTGGTTTTAATGAGAGAGAATAAATGTTGAAAAAATGGATGGCGGCAGCCGTTTTGGTGGCAATCAGTGCCAGTGCACAAGCTCAAGTGGTGGCAGATGCCGCTTGGTCACGGATGACAGCAGCAACAGCGCCTACGGGCGTGGTATTTATGCAATTACACAATACGGGTAAAGAAGCGGATGCGTTGGTGTCTGCGACCACACCGGTGGCGAAAAAAGTGGAGTTACACAATCATATCCATGACAATGGTGTGATGCGCATGCGCCAAGTGGCTCAAATTGAGGTGGCAGCAGAGGGTCATGTGACTTTACAACCGGGTGGCTTGCATGTGATGTTGATGGGTTTGAAACAACCGTTGAAATTGCAACAAACGTTTCCGTTGGTGTTGAAATATGCATCAGGTCGCAGCCAAACGGTGACAGTGACGGTGAACAACGGCGAAGGCATGGTGTCGACGCATCAAAAAAATGGTGCCCATTCTCAGAATGAGCACCACAATCACCATTGATAATAGGGTTTTAGATTAGGATTGAACCTCATCGACTTCAGGTCGGTGAGGAATAATCATATTCAAAATGATGGCCAATACCGCACACAAGCCCACGCCAGCGAAGCTGAAGCTGCCAATTTGCACCAACATACCGCCCACGCCTGTGGTCAAAACGGTGCTGACAATCACCAAATTCTTCGGATTCATCAAATCCACTTTGGCATCAATCAAAGTTTTTAAGCCTAAAGACGCGATTGTACCAAACAACAAAATCATGATACCACCCATGACAGGCATTGGGATAGACGCCAATAAAGCGTTGAATTTACCAAAAAATGCCATGCACACCGCAAAAATCGCTGCCCAAGTCATAATCACTGGATTGCCATTTTTGGTAATCATCACCGCACCTGTGACTTCGCCATAAGTGGTAACAGGAGGGCCACCAATCAAGCCTGCAAAACACACGCCCAAACCGTCGCCTGCCAAGGTTTTGTCCAAGCCCGGATTTTTAGTATAGTCTTTGCCTGTCACCTTGCCGACTGCCATGATGCCGCCGATGTGTTCAATGGCTGGGGCAATCGCCACCGGCAACATGAACAAAGCCGCTTGCCAATTGATTTCAGGTGTGTGGAACACAGGAACCGCAAACCAAGGCGCTGCGGCGATTTTATCCAAATCCACCAAACCCATGAAACATGCCAATACATAACCTGAAGCCACGCCAATTAAAATCGGTACCAAGCGCATCATGCCTTTGGCGTAAACGGTTACTACTGTGGTGACTGCGAAGGTGAAGCCTGCCAAAATCAACGATTGCGTGTAATCCACCACTTGGTTGCCGCCTGCTTTGCCCATCGCCATTTCACTGGCAACCATCGCAACAGACAAGCCAATCACCATAATCACAGGGCCAATCACCACCGGTGGCAGCAATTTGTTGACCGCTTCAATGCCGCCAAAGCGAATCATTAACGCAAAAATGAAATACATGAAGCCGGCACAAAACAGACCGAACATGGTCGCACCCATGCCCCAAGTTTGGATGGAATAGATGATAGGTGCAATGAATGCAAACGATGAGCCCAAAAAAATCGGCACTTGTCGTTTCGTGATGAGTTGAAACAACAAGGTGCCGACACCTGCTCCTAATAATGCCATGGCAGGGTTCAAACCCGTTAACAGGGGAACCAATACCAAGGCGCCAAAGGCGACAAATAAAATTTGCGCACCTGAGACAGCCAGCTTAAGCTGATGCATGCGACGTATCCTTAAAAAATTTTAATTTAAATTAACATGCGAATTATCGCAGTTTTTAGTCATTATTTCAGCAAGCAATTGCAATAAAGCGTCCTGTAAACTTTACAGGACGCTTGGAAGCTGCTGGAAAACAGTGATTATGGCTGTTTTTGACCGATTTTGCTTTCTTTGCCCGAAAGCAAATTTTGGATGTTGCTTTTGTGGCGATACAACACCAATACCGCAATGGCAATCACCGCCACTGACCAACTCGTTTCATCCATAAAATAAAACGACAGCACAGGGCTTAACACGGTAGCGACCAAAGCGGCCAATGAAGAGATTTTCAAACCAAAAGCCATGATTAACCACACCATGGTGCAAATCAATGCCACCGGCCAGCTCAATGCATACAACACGCCCACAGCCGTAGCGACACCTTTACCGCCTTTGAAGCCAAAAAAGATGGGCCACATATGCCCCACCAATACCGCTACTGACACATAAGCGACTGTGGTGGTGGTAATAGAGCCTGCATCCCATAAGTATTTGGCAATCAACACCGCGACCAAGCCTTTTAAAGCATCGCCAAGCAAAGTCAACACCGCTGCTTTTTTCTTGCCGCTGCGCAACACATTGGTTGCTCCCGGATTGCCCGAGCCATAGCTGCGTGGGTCGGCCATGCCCATGGACTTGGATACAATCACTGCAAAAGACAGTGAGCCCAGCAAATAAGCCATTACTATGACCAAAATATCTACAATACCCATCGATTTTTCACTAAAATGCCAAAACAAAAATTTTACGCTGAGAAAGATGTACAGACAATGGATATCATTTTTTTAAATGGCATGGGTGTGGAAACTTTGGTGGGCGTGTTTGAGTGGGAACGCCAAAAAAAGCAAAAATTGATGCTAGATGTGACAGTCGGTATGGCATCCAATGAGAACCGCCAAGATGATTTGGGCAATACCATTTCTTACGCAGACATTGCCCATTTGGTGCGTGATGATTTGCAAGGACAACAATTTCAATTGTTAGAAACGGTGGCAGAACACACGGCTCAATTGATTTTGGCGCAAACTGGCGTGTTAGAAGTGACGGTGAAAGTGGTGAAACCGGGGATTTTGAGTGGGATTAAAGAAGTGGGCATTCAAATTACCCGTCAAAAATAGTCTGCCATGATGGTGGTGTGAAGGTTTTTTTATATGCAATAAGCGTCCTGTAAAGGTTTTACAGGACGCTTATTTTTTTGTTTTTTTGTCATATCAATATGATTTTTTAATCATTAAAAATTGTGTCTTTTTAAAAAATATCATGGGTTTGATGGGTATTTAGAGTGTGAGCACCCAATATTTTTTGAGCTTCTGAGCCTTTGTATTGGGTTATTTACTCATGTTGATTGTCATATAAATTTCAAAAAACTGACATTGAGATGTCATGAAGTCATTTTATTCTTGCCCTCGTTTTAATGAACACAGAGCAAGCAGCCATGCAGACAATTCAAATTGATCGTTTGAACAAACATTTTGGTAAAAAACAAGTTTTATTTGATATCAATTTGTCATTCGAGCGCAATCAAATGGTGGCGTTGATTGGTCCATCAGGATCGGGTAAGTCCACTTTATTACGTCATGTCAATGGCTTGAATATAGCGGCAGAAGGTGACATTCGCATTAATGGATTGGCTTTATTGTCCAAAGGTCGTCTGTCTAAAAATGTGCGGCAACAACGTGCCAAAATTGGTTTTATCTTCCAGCAGTTCAATTTGGTCAATCGTTTATCTGTTATTGATAATGTTTTGATTGGGGCATTGGGTCGCCTGCCAAAATGGCGCGCTTATAGCCGTACATTTACCGAAGCTGAAAAACGACAAGCGTTGCTCTGTTTGGAACGAGTGGGGTTGGTGGATTTGGCTTTGCAGCGAGCTTCTACATTGTCTGGTGGTCAGCAACAACGTGTGGCGATTGCCAAAACTTTGATGCAGCAAGCAGACATCATTTTGGCAGACGAGCCGATTGCATCGCTTGATCCCGAGTCCGCCAAAATTGTCATGAATACCTTACAAAACATTCATCAAGAAGATGGCAAAACCGTCATCGTGACTTTGCATCAAGTTGATTATGCCCATCGTTATTGCCCACGAACGGTGGCTTTGAAACAAGGCGTGGTGCAGTTTGATGATGCCACCACGCTTTTGAGCAATGCATTTTTAAATCAATTGTACGGTAGTGAGGCCCAATTGGAAGAAGTGACTGAAGCTTCCACCAGTTTTGCCAATGTCGTTTTATCTCAGTAATCATATTTTAGTGTCATCAAGGGAAACGCAATGAGTATTCAAACATTACAAAAATGGGTTGGTTTGTCAGTTATGGCGATGGGTTTGGCCGCTTGTGGTGGCAAAACACCAGAAACCAGCGACACCGCAGAGCAAGCCAAAGCCATCAAAGATGCCACAGGAATTCCAAAAGTGGTGCAGTTCGGCATTATCAATACCGAGTCTTCACAAAATTTGCGCAGTACTTGGGAGCCATTTTTAGCAGAAATGAGCCAAAAAACGGGTTTGGACATCAAGCCATTTTTTGCTTCAGATTATGCTGGTGTGATTCAAGCGATGCGTTTTCAAAAAATTGATTTGGCTTGGTATGGCAATAAATCTGCGATGGAAGCGGTAGACCGTGCCAATGGCGAAGTGTTTGCGCAAACGGTGAACAATGATGGTACCACAGGTTATCACAGCCTAATGATTGTCAATATCGACAGCCCTTATATGACCGAGCAAGACGTCTTAAAAAATGCTTCTAAATTGACGTTTGGCAATGGCGACCCTAATTCCACTTCAGGCAACTTGGTGCCAGGGTATTACGTGTTTGCTAAAAATGGTGTCGATTCAAGTACCGCTTTCAAACGCACTTTGAATGCCAATCACGAAAGCAATGCGATGGCGGTGGCGAATAAACAAGTGGATGTGGCGACTTTCAACTCTGAAGGTTGGGCATTTATGGAACAAAAAAATCCTGACATTGTGAAGAAATTGAAAATTGTATGGACTTCGCCTGAAATTCCATCCGATCCATTGGTGTGGCGCAAAGACATGGATGATGAAGTCAAAATCAAATTGAAAGATTTCTTCTTAAGCTATGGCAGCACGCCAGAAGAGAAAAAGATTTTGGATGATTTGGGTTGGAGCAAATTCAAAGATTCTAACAACGACCAATTAAAACCCATTCGTGAATTGGAAGCGTTTAAAAAACAAGCAGCAGAGAAAAAAGCAGCATAATTTTTAGGATATCAAAAGCAAATGAATCAAATGCAAATCCCAGCAGCAAAAAATCATAGAACCAAATGGTTGAATACTTTGATTTGGGGTGTGGTGTTGGCTGTCATAACCTTGGCTTGGAATGGCAGCGAAATGGCACCACTGAAGTTGGTGGCTGATGCGGGCAATATGTGGCAATTGGTGAGCGATTTCTTCCCACCGGATTTCTCACAATGGCGTTCCTATTTGGACGAAATGATTATTACTGTTTACATCGGCATTTGGGGCACATTTTTGGCCATTATTTGTGCCGTGCCTTTGGGTTTGATGTGTGCGGAAAACATTGCTCCGAAATGGTTGTGCCAAATCACCCGTCGCGCGATGGATGCGTTGCGCTCTATCAATGAAATGGTGTTTGCGATGATATTTGTCGCAGCGGTTGGCTTAGGACCTTTTCCGGGCGTGTTGGCGCTGTTTTTACACAGTACGGGTACTTTGGCGAAGCTGTTTTCTGAGGCGGTCGAAGCGATTGAGCCAGGCCCCGTCGAAGGTGTGCGTGCTACTGGTGCCGATAAAATGGGTGAAATCATTTATGGCGTGTTGCCACAAGTGATGCCGCTGTGGATTTCTTATTCACTGTACCGTTTTGAATCAAATGTGCGCTCGGCAACGGTTGTGGGCATGGTCGGAGCAGGTGGTATTGGTGTGTTGTTGTGGGAAAACTTGCGCGGTTTCGATTTCCCAAGCACATGCGCCATCATGATTATCATCATCGTCACTGTCAGCATCATCGACACCGTATCGCAATATTTACGTAAACGTTTTATTTAGTTGTATTTCACAGTCATCGTTGAAAAGTCAGAAAGAAAAATCATGTATTTGTCTTCTAGCGTCCAATTGCCTACCGAGCCACAAGCATTGCGTCAATTTTGCTTGCAAGTATTGGCTCATCAAGCGGCGCATTTGTCTGAATTTGAGTCGGATTTGACCGCCATGGAATATGAATGGATACGCCAGCCTGAAGTCGGCATGGTCATGGTCAAAGGCAGAACCGAAGGTCAGGGCGCCCCATTTGCCCTAGGTGAAACCACGGTGAGCCGTTGTGTGTTGCGTTTGCAAACAGGTCAAACGGGTTTTGGTTATGTTTTGGGTCGCAACAAGCAACAAGCGACTTGGATTGCATTGGCAGATGCCCATTTGCAAACCGAGCAACAAGATTATTGGTTAAGCCATTTGATTGAGCCTTTGGCAAAACGATGGCGTGAGCAACAACAGCAACACACCCAACAAGTTGCTGCATCCAAAGTGGATTTTTTCACCATGGTGCGAGGAGAAGATTGATGCAAACAGATTTGATTGCGGGCTTCAAACAGCCAGTACAGGACGCTCAAAACGTGTTTCGTACCACATTGCAAGCTTTGAGCGAACCGGGTTTGTGGCAAGAATTGGCTTTACAGGACGCTTTGGATGGTTTGAATGCGGCCTCTTGGTCGATTTTACAAGCGATGTTAGACAGCGATACGTGTTTGTACATTGCACCAGAATTGCAAACGGACAAAATGCTGCAAAACGTGTTGTTTCATTGTGCTTGTGTCGTGGTGAATGATGTTGCTGAAGCTGATTTTTTGGTGGTGACTGCTGCCATGGCGCAAAACATGGATTGGCGCCAACTCAAGCGTGGTAGCGAGCGTTCGCCTGAGCAATCAGCGACGATGTTGGTGCAATTGGATGACAATGAAAATAGCCACGAGATGGCAACTATTTGGCAAGGATCGGGCATTTTGAATCATCGTTCAGTGAGTTTGCCCATAGACAAAGCGTTTTGTTTGCAACGAGCCAGTGCTTTGTCGTTTCCATTGGGTGTGGACGTGGTATTCACGCAGGAAAATTCATTAATGGGTTTGCCGCGCACGACCCAAGTGCAGTTTGAAGGAGTGGCAATATGTATGTAGCCGTAAAAGGCGGTGAGCAAGCGATTGTCGCCGCACACCAATTGTTGGCGCAGTATCGTCGAGGTGATGCGTCTTTGCCTGAATTGACCGTAGCGCAAATACAGCAACAATTGCCATTGGCGGTGGCGCGAGTGATGACAGAAGGTTCTTTGTACGACCGAGAATTGGCAGCTTTGGCCATCAAACAAGCAGCAGGCGACATTACCGAAGCGATTTTCTTGTTGCGTGCTTACAGGACGACTTTGCCACGCTTTGGTGACAGCGTGCCGTTACAAACCGATCAAATGCTGATTTCTCGCCGTGTTTCTGCCATTTACAAAGACGTACCCGGAGGTCAGATTTTGGGTCCGACTTTTGATTATACCCATCGCTTGTTGGATTTTGCGTTGCTTGCAGAAGGTGAACCTGTTTCTTTAGAGCGTCCTGTAAGCGAAGAAGCCGTAGACATGAATTGCATGCCAGTGATGTCTTTGTTGGAGCGTGAAGGTTTGATGAAGCAAGCCAATACGCAAGACGATGGCGGTCAGGATTTGACGCGCCATGCAACAGAATTTCCGATGAAACGCTCGGAGCGTTTGCAAACTTTGGCACGAGGCGATGAAGGCTTTTTGATGTCTTTGGCGTATTCCACTCAGCGTGGTTATGGTCGCAATCATCCATTTGTGGGCGAGATTCGCATCGGTGAAGTGGAGATTTTGTTCACGCCAGCGGAATTGGGCTTTGAGATTGTTCTGGGTGCGCTGGAAGTGACCGAATGCGAGATGTTGACGCAATTTGTCAAAGACGAAGCCACCGATGAGGTGGTGTTTACGCGTGGCTATGGCTTGGCGTTTGGTCATGCCGAACACAAAACCATGGCGATGGCTTTGGTCGATCGGGCTTTGTGTGCAGAAGATTATCAAGAGGAAATCGAGTCACCTGCTCAAGAGCAAGAATTTGTCTTGGCACATTGTGACAATGTCAGTGCAGTGGGTTTTGTGTCGCATTTGAAATTGCCGCATTACGTTGATTTCCAATCTGAATTGGAATTGATACACAAAATTCACCGCAAACAAGCCACTTCACACAATCAAGCCACAAAGGCAGACGCATGAACACCCATCAAGATTACAATTTTGCTTATTTGGATGAACAAACCAAACGCATGATACGCCGCGGCTTGCTCAAAGCCATTGCCATTCCTGGATATCAAGTGCCTTTTGGCGGGCGTGAAATGCCATTGCCTTATGGTTGGGGAACGGGTGGTATTCAAGTGACGGCAAGTATTTTGGGTCAGAGTGATGTGTTGAAAGTCATAGACCAAGGTGCGGATGACACGACCAATGCCGTATCCATTCGCCAATTTTTTGCCAAAACCGCAGGTGTTGCGACCACCACGCACACATCTGAGGCCACTGTGATTCAAACGCGCCACCGCATTCCTGAGCAAGCTTTGACTTCAGGCCAAGTGATGGTGTTTCAAGTGCCGATTCCTGAGCCTTTGCGTTTTATTGAGCCATCGGAAACCGAAACGCAAACCATGCACGCTTTGAAAGACTATGGCGTGATGAACATCAAACTGTATGAAGACATTGCCAAATTCGGTTACATCGCGACCGCTTATGCTTACCCTGTACGAGTGAATGAGCATTACATCATGGATCCGTCGCCCATTCCCAAGTTTGACAATCCAAAATTGAATCTGAGTCCTGCTTTGATGTTGTTTGGTGCAGGTCGCGAGAAGCGTTTGTATGCTTTGCCGCCTTATACACAAGTGGCGAGTTTGGACTTTGAAGACCATCCATTTGACATTCCAACGTGGGATGAGCCTTGTGCCATTTGCGGCAGCAGCCACACTTATTTGGATGAAGTGGTGATGGATGACGAGGGCACACGCATGTTCGTGTGTTCGGACACCGATTATTGTGAGCAACAGTCTGTATTGAAAGAGAAAAATTGAGCATGAATACCCATGTTGATTCTGTGAGCCCACAAGCGGCTTGGAACAGTACAGAAACCGAAACGCAAGCTTTGTTGCGTGTGCGTGGTTTGACCAAATTGTATGGCCCCAATCAAGGTTGCCAAAATGTGAATTTTGACCTGTATCCCGGCGAAGTTTTGGGGATTGTGGGTGAGTCTGGTTCAGGCAAATCGACTTTGTTGTCTTTGCTTTCAGGCCGTATCTTACCCAATGATGGTGAGTTGATTTACATTCATGGTAATGGCGAACCAGTGGATGTTTATGATTGTAGCGAAGCTGCGCGTCGTCAATTGTTGCGTACTGAATGGGGGTTTGTTGAGCAACATGCTCGCGATGGTTTGCGCATGAATGTGTCGGCAGGCGCGAATGTGAGCGAGCGTTTGATGGCACAAGGTGTGCGTCATTATGGTTTTTTGCATGAATCGGCCAAAGAATGGATGACGCAAGTGGAAATCGATGCAGCGCGCATCAACGATTTGCCACGCACGTTTTCAGGCGGCATGCAACAGCGCTTACAAATAGCGCGCAATTTGATTTCCAAGCCACGCTTGGTATTTATGGATGAACCAACGAGTTCATTGGATGTGTCGGTGCAGGCGAAATTGTTAGATTTAATCCGCTCGCTCGTACGCCAATACAATTTGTCCATCATTTTGGTGACGCATGATTTGGCGGTAGCGCGTTTGCTCGCGGATCGATTGCTGGTGATGCAAAAATCGCGTGTGGTTGAAAGCGGATTGACCGACCAAATTTTGGACGATCCGCAACATCCTTACACACAATTGTTGGTTTCTTCGATTTTACAGGCTTGATTTGACATGACAGACGTACGCATACAGGCACAAAACCTGAGTAAACAATTTATTTTGCACCAACAAAACGGTGTGCAATTGGACGTATTGCAGCAATTGAATTTCACTGCCAAAAGTGGCGAATGCTTGATTTTTTCAGGCCGCTCAGGCAGTGGCAAATCGACTTTATTGAAAATGATTTATGGCAATTATTTGGCAACGGGTGGCAGCTTACAAGTCAAACAAGGCGATACATGGGTAGAAATGGTCGGCGCTGACCCTCGCAGCGTGGTGCAATTGCGCCGCCATACCATCGGTTATGTGAGCCAATTTTTGAAAACCATTCCTCGAGTGTCGACTTTGAATGTGGTGATGGAACCTGCTTTAGAGCGTGGCTGGAGCGAAGACGCTGCACGAAAACGTGCAGAAGACTTGCTTAGCCGCTTGAACATTCCAAGTCGTTTGTGGGCTTTGGCACCGAGCACGTTTTCAGGTGGTGAGCAGCAGCGCGTGAACATTGCCCGTGGATTTATGGTGGATTGGGATGTGTTGTTGTTGGACGAGCCAACGGCGTCGTTGGATGAAACCAATCGCCAAGTGGTGGTGGATTTGATGCAAGAAGCCAAAGCCAAAGGTGCGGCGATGGTCGGCATTTTTCATGACCAAACCGTACGCCAAGCCATCGGTGACAAACAATTTAACGTCTCTGCCAATGAGGTTTCTAGCCATGTCCAATGAGCAAATTTTAAGCAATGTCAAGATGGTGTTGGCCGATGAAGTGGTTTGGGGTTCGATGTTTTTACAGGACGGTGTCATCAAAGCCATAGATACTTCATTGTCGACTTTGCCGCAAGCGCAAGATTTTGGCGGGGATTATGTGATTCCCGGTTTGGTAGAATTGCATACCGATAATTTGGAAAAATTCATGAATCCCCGCCCAAGTGTGAATTGGCCGTCTATGTCGGCGGTGATTGGACATGACAGCCAAATGATTGCGTCGGGCATTACAACGGTATTTGATGCTTTGGCTGTTGGTGACATCAGCCCTAAGGGCGACCGTTTGACCAACTTAAAACCCATGCTTGACGCAATTACTGCCAGTCAACAAGAGGGTTTAACGCGAGCGGAGCACAAAATCCATTTGCGTTGTGAGGTGGCACATCCAAGCACGTATGAGCGTTTCATGGCGCTCAAAGACAATCAGCATTTGGGTTTGGTTTCCATCATGGACCATTCACCAGGTCAGCGCCAATTTGCCAAAATTGAAAAATACCGCGAGTATTATCAAGGTAAATATGGTTTGACCGATGCACAAATGGACGATTTTTCAGAGTTACAGGTCGCTAATGCACAAAAATACAGTCAACCCAATCGTTTGTCGATTACCGAATTTTGCCGTGAATACGATTTGGCATTGGCAAGCCATGATGATGCCACGGCAGCACATGTGGACGAATCGGTGGGTTTGGGGATGGAAATTGCCGAATTCCCAACCACAGAGGAAGCTGCTCGTTTGTCGCATCAACAAGGCTTGAAAGTGTTGATGGGTGCGCCTAATGTGGTGCGTGGAGGCTCACATTCAGGCAATATTTCGGCACATTATTTGGCGCAATTGGGCTTATTGGATATTTTATCGAGCGATTATTATCCAAACAGTTTGTTACAGGCCGCTTTCATGTTAACGCAAGAGCATATTGGCTATACTTTGCCGCAAGCGATACGCACGGTCAGCAAAAACCCTGCTCAATCGGTGCATTTATATGATCGAGGCGAAATTGCGGTGGGTCAGATTGCCGATTTGGTGCATGTTAAACACCAAAATTTGCCGTTGGTACAGCAAGTTTGGAAGAGCGGAAAGCGGGTATTTTGATGGGAAAAGGGCGTTTGATTTATTTGATGGGTGCTTCAGGTTCAGGCAAAGACACATTGATTGCTCAGTTAAAAAATCATTTGTCTGAAGCGGTTTATGTTCCACGTCGTTATATCACGCGTCCTGTAAATGAAACGCAGCTAGAACAACATGTTTACATGCCGCTTGAGGCATTTACAGCGGCAAAACATGAGGGTTTGTTTGCGTTTCATTGGCAGGCAAATGGTTACCAATATGCCATTTGTCAAGAAATCCACACCGCTTTGGATGCTGGGAAAATGGTTTTAATCAATGGCTCGCGTGAACATTTTCAGGCTTTGGATGACGCTTGGAAAAATGTGTGTGTACCCGTTTATTTGGCAGTCAGCGCTGAGGTGCAAACGGCGCGTTTGCTCGGTCGAGGTCGAGAAAATTTGGCGCAAATTGAGGCCAGAGTAGCACGCTCGGTGGCGATGTTGCAGCATTTGCCTGATGAATGTGTGGTGTTGGATGCCAATCAATCGGTACCAGCGGTATACCAACAGTTTATGGAGCACATGCAGCAATTGGCATTGTTGGAGACGGCAGCATGATGTCTTTGACTTTGCTGGGAACGGGAGATGCTGCGCAAATTCCCGTTTATGGTTGTGAATGTTTCATATGCATGCGGGCACAAGCCATTAAAATTTATCGCCGTTTGCCATGTTCGGCTTTATTGGAAGTCAATGGGCACAAATTGCTCATTGACAGTGGCTTAACTGATTTGGCGGAGCGTTTCCCTAAGGGGACGTTGAAACATATTTTGCAAACGCATTACCATGCCGATCATGTACAAGGCTTGTTGCATTTGCGTTGGGGCGTGGGCGAATCCATACAAGTATTGGGGCCGCATGATGATGAGGGTTTTGCCGATTTATTGAAACATTCTGGTATTTTGGATTTTTCAAAGCGTTTGGCGCATGGTGATGCTTGGCAATGGCAGAATGTGATCGTTACCGCTTTGGCAATGAACCATTCCAAACCTACTTTGGGTTATTTGTTTGACAATGGTAACAGCAAAGTGGCTTATTTGACCGATACGGTAGGATTGCCTGATGAGACATTGGCTTATTTGAGTGGTGTGCATTTGGATGCTTTGGTGATTGATTGTGCATATCCACCACAAGCGAAAACGCCTCGCAATCACAATGATTTTAATATGGTGCAATATTTGGCAACGGTATTAAGCTGTAAAGAAATGATTTTGACGCACATTGGTCATGCTATGGATGAATGGGTTGCCCATTTACAAGAACCATTGCCACCTAAATTTGTCTTGGCACACGATGGCATGCAACGGCATTTTGCTTGAAGCATGAATGATAAAAAATGCTGCTTTCAAGGCAGCATTTTTATTTTATGGCTGTGGCTGTTTACACACGGCATTGACACAAAAATCGGCAATCCACGATGCCAAACGCACTTTGTCATGTATGGTTTCGGTGCTGGGTGTGACAGGGCTGATAACGCCTTCGAGCATGGAACCGACAATGCATGCACAAGTGGTGTCGACATCGTCAATGGCAAAGGTTTTTTCAGCCATTCCTAGCAATAATAAAGTTTTAAAAGTATTGGACAATAAGCGGCGACAGCGCAAACGTTCACCTTCAATATAAGTGTCTACGGGTTCGGCAATGAAGGCATACGCCAAATGGGGACCACTCAAAGCCCGACAAACAAATGTCATGACGGCACTGCGCAATTTGTGCACCACATCTTCGTCTTGACGCGCGATGATGGCATTTAAAATGTCGACTTCTTGTTGATTTGCTTGCGCCAAAATTTCCACCAGCAATTCGTGTTTGTTAGGATAATAACGGTAAATTAAACCTGTTGAAACACCCGCTTCCTCTGCAATGGCCACCATTTGAGCTTCTTTAAAACCGCCTTTGGCTACCAAAGTCCGAGCGGCCTGAAAAATGGCTTTTTTATTTTGTTCCAAGCGCGCTTGCATGGTCGAAGAGCGTTTGTAAGTGGTCGTCATGGATACGGCTTTCTGTAAAACGAAATGAAGTAAAGTGCTCATTGTAATATGGTTGATTTAAGATGCTCAATGCCAAATGCACGTTTCAAATATCATTTCAGGCGGACATAAGGATAAAGCGTCCTGTAAAGCTTACAGGACGCTTTAATAGCATGAAAATAGTATATGCAAATCAATTATAAATAAATGCGTTGCCAGACAGCCAACACTTGCTTGTGTTGGTCTAACCATTGCATGCTGTCTTCGGAAGACATGCGATAATATTGGGTTTGTTGCAGCAAATGGTGCAGCGATGAAGCTTCATCAACATTGGCGCAGACGATATCGCGTTGCTCAATGTTTTGAAAGTGCAAGACAGTTGCGCTACTGCGATAATGTCCTAATAAGCGTGAGCAAGGCGCGGCCAAGCTGAATTCTTGGCGCGTGATGCGCAAACTGATGCGATAGCGCAATTGGCTCATATCAAACTCATTGGGCGCGGTCATGTCTACCAAAGACCATTCGCCTTTGGCTTGGGTCATGGGTATGGCAGGTGGCGTTGAAGTTTCAAGTGGAACGCTTTGGCAAGCGCTCAAACCCAATATCAATATCATGCTCAAACATAAATATTTCAAACCATTTAACATTACAAGCGTCCTGTAAACCAATAGATATCGACACACTGCATCGCTTTAGGATGCTTTATGCTTCTGGCAAACCAAATACTTGACGCAAATAAGCCAAGAAAGTGTCGTTGTCGGTCATGGTTTTGCCGGGGGTGTCGGAAATTTTGGCAACCGATTGACCGTTGCACAAGACCAATTTCAACACAATATTCAAAGTCACATGCCCCAAATCATTGGTTAAATTGGTGCCAATGCCAAAGCTGGTTTTGAAGCGGTCTTTGAAATATTGATGCAAAGCCCAAGATTTTTCCAAATCCAAACCATCGCTGAACGTCAGCATTTTGGTGCGTGAATCGATACGCAATTTTTGGTAATGGGCATACGCTTTGTCGCCCCATTCGTATGGGTCGCCTGAATCATGGCGCAAACCGTCAAACAACTTGGCAAAATACAAGTCAAAATCGTTTAAAAACGCATCCATGCCGACTACATCGGTCAACGCGATACCCAAGTCACCGCGGTATTCGTGCACCCAACTTTCCAAAGCCGCTTTTTGAAAATCACGCAAACGCACATTGTTCAAAGCTTGAAATGCTTGCATGAATTCGTGTGCCATGGTGCCAATCGGTGTGATGCCCAATTCTTTGGCGATATGCACATTGGAAGTACCACGTAAAATGCGCGGAGCAGCGGCATGTAAGGTTTGAATCACATGTTTTTGCCACGCATAGCTGTAACGGCGGCGGGTACCAAAATCGGAAATTAAAAATGGCGGCTCACCATCGCCTTGTATCTGGTCGTATTGGCGCAATAATTCGGCTTTGGCTTGCAGGCGACGTTCACCTTCTGCCAACACTTCAGGCGTTTCCAAACGGCGGAAATACAATTCGTTGACAATGGCCAACACGAAAATTTCAAAAAACATCGCTTGTATCATCGGACCTTCTACAATGATGTCTAAGCGGTTTTCAGCGTCAACAGAAGTTTTGATAAAGCGCCGTTTTAGACGAAACAACTCTAAATAATCGACAAAATCGCTTTTGATAAAACGCATCGAGCGCAAATAATCCAATTGGTCTTGGGTGAAACTCAACTCACACAATATGTCCAATTCTTGGTCTAACTCGGCTTTGATTTCATGCAAAGGGTAGGCAATGTTGTCATAATTGCGGCAACGAAAATGATAGACGCTGTGGGTTTGTGGAAATTGATGTAACACCGTTTGTAACATGGTGAATTTGTACAAATCGGTATCCAATAAAGATTGGATGATGACAGGACGCGTATTCATATTGCTCATGCAGTCGTGGGTTTTGATAAACAAGGACATTAAAGCATGCTTTGTCTGGCTTGTGTGTGTTTTGGGCGGTATTTGTACTCAAATACCGTATTTGTGTGAACTTTGTTTTGAAATTTAAATAACATAAGTGGTTGATATTTTTTGTAAATTGATTTTTTAAACTAGGGTGTAAATTGACCTAAAAGTCAAAAAAGCGCATAATTTATTATTAAGCCGTGCCCTTAGGGGCTTTATTTATTTGTGCGCTGAGCGGCTGTTTGCTTTGGCGCTGAACACACATCACAAGACCCACAAACATGAAATCACCTGAATTACTGTTGCCTGCTGGCGGTTTAGAGCGCATGCGTACCGCTTTTGATTACGGTGCCGATGCGGTGTATGCCGGTCAACCGCGTTACAGCTTGCGTGCGCGCAATAATGAGTTTTCAAAATTATCAGAATTGCAACAAGGTATCGCAGAAGCTCACGCTCGTGGCAAAAAATTCTTCTTGGCCAGCAATATTTTGCCGCACAATTCTAAGTTGAAAACTTACTTAGATGATATGGCACCCATCATGGAAATGAATCCTGATGCGTTGATTATGGCCGATCCTGGTTTGATTATGAAAGTCAAAGACCGTTGGCCTGATGCGGTGATTCACTTGTCAGTACAAGCGAATACTACCAACTATTGGGGCGTGCAGTTCTGGGAAAAAATCGGCGTAGAGCGCATTATTTTGTCGCGCGAATTGTCTATGGACGAAATCGCTGAAATTCGCCAAGAATGTCCAGACATGGAACTGGAAGTATTTGTACACGGTGCTTTGTGTATTGCTTATTCAGGCCGCTGCTTATTGTCAGGTTATTTTAACCGTCGTGATCCGAACCAAGGCACGTGCACCAATGCTTGCCGTTGGGATTACAAAGTACACGATACTGAAAACGATGCCGCAGGCGATGTACAACGCTTGGATGGTTTCAATTTCCATGGTGACAAAGAAGAAGCCGACAGCATGTTCCAAGGCATCAATGGCCAAGTGCGCCATCCTGCTGCGGACAAAGTATTCTTGATTGAAGAGTCTAATCGTCCTGGTGAATTGATGCCGATTATGGAAGACGAACACGGCACTTACATCATGAACTCCAAAGATTTGCGTGCGATTGAACAAGTGCGCAAATTGGCTGAAATTGGTGTGGATTCGTTGAAGGTAGAAGGCCGTACCAAGTCTATGTATTACGTGGCTCGTGTGGCGCAGTCTTACCGCAAAGCGATTGACGATGCGGTTGCAGGTCGCCCATTTGATTTGGGCTTGCTCGCTGAGCTTGATGGTTTGGCCAACCGTGGTTATACGCCAGGCTTTTTGGAACGCCACCAAACCCAAGAATACCAAAACTATTTGAATGGTCATTCTTTGGCAAAACAAAGTCAATATGTTGGCAATGTGATTGATGTGGATGCTGAAGGTTGGGCAACGGTTGAGGTGAAAAACAAGTTCTCTGTGGGGGATAAAATCGAAGTCATTCACCCGCAAGGCAACCAAACAGTGGTGTTAGAAACCATCGAACGCAAAGGTGAACGTGTCGATGTGGCGCCAGGCAATGGCATTCAAGTGCGCATTCCAAATATGCAAGGCAAAGACAAAGCTTTGCTTGCTCGCATCATTTCTTCTTAAATTAGGAAAAATAATCAGGCTGCCGAGTTTCGGCAGCCTGATTTTGCTTTAAATATGCAGAATAATCAAAATAATACAGAATTAAAAAGGCATCTCCAAGCGCGACATTTGTCGATGATTGCCATTGGGGGTTGTATTGGTACGGGTTTGTTTATGGCCAGTGGTGAAGCCATTCACAGTGCAGGTCCGGGTGGGGCATTGTTTGCTTATGCTGCCATTGGTTTGATGGTGTATTTTTTAATGACTTCTTTGGGTGAAATGGCGACATATTTGCCTGTCGCAGGGTCATTTAGCACGTATGCCAGCCGTTTTGTCGATCCTTCTTTGGGCTTTGCATTGGGTTGGAATTATTGGTTTAACTGGGTGATTACGATTGCCGTTGATATTTCGATTGCCGCTTTGGTGATTTCTTATTGGGAACCGATGCAATTCATGCCTTCTTGGGCTTGGAGCTTATTGTTTTTGGCGGTCATCATAGGGTTGAATACGTTGTCGGTGCGGGTGTATGGTGAATCAGAATTTTGGTTTGCTTTGATCAAAGTGGTGACGGTGGTCGTATTTTTAGCTGTGGGTTTGTTGACTATTTTTGGCATTTTGGGTGGCGAATATGTCGGCTTTCAAAACTTCACCATAGGTGATGCACCTTTCTTGGGCGATGGCTTCAGTGGCCAATTTTTAACGGCTTTGGGTGTGTTTTTGATTGCAGGTTTTTCATTCCAAGGCACCGAGTTGATTGGCGTGGCAGCAGGCGAATCAGAAGACCCACAAACCAATATCCCTAAAGCCATCAAACAAGTGTTTTGGCGTATTTTGATTTTTTACATTTTAGCGATTTTGGTGATTGGTTTGCTGATTCCTTATACCAGTCCGCAATTGTTAGGCGCGAATTTGGATGAAATTGCCAAATCGCCATTCACGTTGGTATTTGAAAAAGCGGGTTGGGCGTTTGCTGCGGCATTGATGAATGCGGTGATTTTGACTTCGATTTTATCGGCAGGCAATTCGGGTATGTATGCTTCTACTCGCATGTTATATGCCATGGGTAAAGATGGCATGGCTTACAAAACGTTTGCCAAAACCAACCAAGACGGCAACCCTTTGTGGGCATTGGCTTTGACCAGTGTGGTGGTGATGGTGATTTTTGGCATTGAATTGAGCAATGACCAAGCATACCAATACATTTTGGCCGCTTCTGGTTTGACTGGCTTTATCGCGTGGTTAGGTATTGCCATCAGCCATTACCGTTTCCGTCGTGCTTATGTCTTGCAAGGCAAAGATGTGAACGAATTGGTGTACAAAGCCAAATGGTTTCCGATGGGTCCTTTGCTTGCTTTGGTGTTGTGTGTGTTGGTGATTGCAGGACAAGACACCGATTTGCTGTTACATGGCAAAGTCGATTGGAGCGCGATGCTGATTACCTATATGGGCGTGCCGATTTTCTTAGCATTTTTCCTTTATCACAAATTCCGTTACAAAACCCGTCTGATTGCATTAAAAGACGTGGATTTGAAACAAGATTGATGGGATGAAAAGGTCAGAATATATGAGTGACGTGATATCGCCGAATATGGCTAGCTATCGTTTGTGGACACGGCATTTCATTGCTGCTGGCCTCATTAATTTTGCTTTGATTTTGGTATTTTACTTATTGCTGGTGGTTATTACGGTTTATTCGCAACAAGCATACCAAGCTAGCCTCAGCATGGGCGGCCTGATTACAGGTTTGTTCATTGTGGGGGCTTTGGTTGGGCGTTTGAGCATAGGCAGTTTAATGCCTAAAATGGGTTTAAAACCAACTTTGATGTTGGGTTTGAGTGGCTTTGCATTGGCGAGCTTGTTGTATTTTATCAAAATCAACATTGAGTTGTTGTTATTGACCCGCTTTGCCCAAGGCTTCATGGTGGGCGTGTCCAGTACGGCTATCGGCACGTGGGCAGCTCAAATCATACCCGCAGCACGCAAAGGCGAGGGCATCAGTTATTTTGGCATGAGCAGCACTTTGGCTACGGCCATTGGACCGTTTGTGGGCATTACATTGATGCAATACTCAAGCTTTAATGTGTTATTCGGTTTGTGTACGGCCATTTCTGTGGCGATTTGGGTTTTGGCATTTATCATGCCTATGCCTGCTTTGCACCAATCTAAAACCCAGCAAGTCTCTCACGGTTTTAACATCAATAAATATTTTGAAGTCAAAGCATTGCCTGTGTTTTGGGTTTTGATGTTGATTTCTTTGAGTTATGCCAGCGTGTTGGCATTCATTAATTTGTATGCCACAGAGCAAGACTTACTCAACACTGCCAAATGGTTTTTCTTGGTCTATGCTTTGGCGGTATTGGTGTCTAGACCGTTTACAGGCCGCTTGTTAGACAGCCATGGTGCCAATGCCGTTATGTATCCCGCATTCATTTTGTTTGCATTGGGTTTGGGCTTATTGAGTCAAGCAGACAATGGTATGATGTTGCTTGGCAGCGCGGTGTTAATGGGTTTGGGCTTTGGCAATATGCAATCGAGCACCCAAGCGATCATCGTGCGCATGGCAGAGCCACACCGCATCGGTGTTGCCACCACCACTTTTTTCATCGCCATGGAAATTGGCTTGGGCTTTGGACCGTTTGTATTGGGTTTGTTGTTGCCGTTCACAGGGTTTCAATACTTGTATGTGATGATGGCGATTTTGGTCTTAATCAGCATGTTTTTATACCATGTGGGACCGAGCAAACGCGAACGCCAAAGCCATTGATTATTGGATTTTTGACAAACCTTCCCTTCAGGGCGATTGCCCTAAGCAAAGAAAAATATGAATTTACATCAAACCGTATCTCAAGTGGTTCAGGACGCTTTCAACCAAGCTGGCTTGAACGAAGACGCGATTTTATTGCAGCCTGCGGGCAAGCCTGAATTTGGTGATTACCAAGTCAATGGTGTGATGGGGGCGGCCAAACGCCGCAAAACCAATCCGCGCGACTTGGCAACGCAAGTGGCGGCTTTTTTGGCTGCCAAACAAGACATTGTTGCATCGGCTGAAGTGGCAGGTCCGGGCTTTATCAATTTGCGTTTGAACAGTGCTTTTTTGAATCAAGCCTTACAGGCCGCTTTGAACGATGACAATTTAAATATCGTGCCTGTGGCGAACCCACAAACCATCGTCATTGATTATTCTTCGCCTAATTTGGCTAAGGAAATGCACGTTGGTCATTTGCGCTCAACCATCATCGGCGACAGCTTGAACCGTATTTTGACGCGTTTGGGTCACAAAGTGATTGCCCAAAACCATGTGGGTGATTGGGGTACGCAGTTTGGTATGTTGGTGGCGTATTTGGTCGAACAGCAAAAAACGGGCGATGCGGATATGGCTTTGTCTGATTTGGAAGGCTTTTACCGTGGCGCGAAAGTGCGTTTTGACGAAGATGAAGACTTTGCCAATTTGTCGCGCGATTATGTGGTGAAATTGCAAAGCGGTGACGACGCGGTTTTGGATTTGTGGCGTCAATTTGTCGCGTCTTCTATGGAGCATGCTGAAGAAGTGTATGCCAAATTGGGCGTTTTGCTCACGCCTGACGATGTCATCGGTGAGTCGGCGTATAACAATGATTTGCAGCCTGTCGTGGATGATTTGATGGCGCGCGGTTTGGCGGTGGCGTCTAATGGCGCTAAAGTGGTGTTTTTGCCTGAATTCAAAAACAAAGAAGGCGATGATGCCGCTTACATCGTGCAAAAAGCAGGTGGTGGTTTCTTGTATTCTACGACTGATTTGGCGACCATTCGCCATTCTGTGAGCGAATTCAATGCCGACCGTTTGTTATACGTGGTCGATGCGCGTCAGGCTTTGCATTTCCAACAATTGTTCACCACCGCGCGCAAAGCAGGTTATTTGCCTGAACACGTGGCGGCTGAACACATTGCGTTTGGTACGATGATGGGTGAAGACGGTAAACCGTTCAAAACCCGTGATGGTGGTACGGTCAAATTGATGGACTTGTTAAAAGAAGCCGAAGAGCGTGCGACGGCTTTGGTCAAATCTAAAAATACCGATTTGGCAGACGATGCTGCGGCACACATTGGTCATACGGTTGGTATTGGTGCCGTGAAATATGCCGATTTGGCCAAATCTCGCACATCAGACTATATTTTCAATTGGTCAACAATGTTGTCATTTGAAGGCAATACCGCACCATATTTGCAATATGCATATACTCGTGTACAAAGTGTGTTGCGCAAAGCGGCCGAGCAAAATGTGGCTGCGGGTCAAGTGCAAGTGGAAGCGTTTGCTGAGCAACAGTTGGCATTGGCATTGTTGCAATTTGAAGATGTGTTGACGCAAGTGGCGGACAGCGCTTACCCACATCATTTGGCAAGCTATTTATACAACGTAGCCACTTTATTCAGTCGTTTTTACGAGCAATGTCCGATTTTGAAAGCTGAGGGTGAGGTGTTGGCTTCTCGTTTGGCTTTGGCTCAATTGACTGGTCAAACCTTGAAGCAAGGCTTGGATTTGTTGGGCATTGAGGTATTGGACGTGATGTAAGCATTTATATGGCTTCAAAGCATAGAAAGTCATGAATCAAGCGGCCTGTAAATGTTTTACAGGCCGCTTGATGGTTTTAAAAACGCTTGTTTTTTTGCAACCATACACGCATGGTGAGCGCGCGTTCTTCGGTCCAATCAGCAAAACACGCATCACCAATTTGACCTGCACTGACCACCGCCTTGGCGACCAATTCATGGCAAACGTCATCGCGCTCTTGTAACCAAGCACGTTGTATTTGGCGCAAGGATTTTTGGCCTGTTTTGGATTGTTTTTTTAGCAAGGCTTGGTAGCTTTGGTTGAGGATACGGTCAAAATGTTGGTGTCGGATTTGGTTACATCTTTGCGCATCTTGAGCATATTGGGCTTTGGCATAGCATTCGGGGTCGTAAGTGGGTTGGGTATACGCTACTGCGCTGATTGTCATCAAAGCACCAATGAACCATACAGAAGTGAATTTCATACAAAACCTCTTGTGTCTTAAAATGGTTAGCCGCCTGACCAAAATACCATGCTGCAAGCTTAAATACTCAGTGTCAATGTGAAAAATTTGATTGTCTATTAAAATGATTACGATTGATTTTATCAAGATTTTTTAATTTATGGCTGAATTTTCAATTAAATAGGGTTATAATGCATTTAATTTAGATATTAATATTAATTTATTTATAAAAAGCGCTAACAGGCGCTTTTTTGTATTTTTAGGACAGTGTTGTGCATTTAAATCACGGGTTTTTGCTCATGTGTGTCAGTTATATTTTAATCATGTCTTCGCCTGCGGTGAAACTTCCCAATATTTCCGAATGGTTTGGAGAAGTGGCTGCTGTGCCTGAGCGCAATGATCGCAGCGTGCTCAATCCAAATAATTTTTACCGTGGTGAGGCGAATGTGGACAATCAAACATTGTTTTTGCACCAGCAACGTTATGCTCAATATGGCGATGCCCAAGCGCAATATAAATTAGGTATGGCGTATGAGCATGGTTTGGGTGTGGGTGTGGATGTGCAGCAGGCTTTGGCATGGTATGAAAAAAGTGCGGCACAATCGTTCCGTGCGGCACAATTGCGTTTGGCTTATGCTTATTATGATGGCAGCTTGGGTTTGAGTGCCAATGTGTTGCGTGCACAAGATTGGTTTGGTGAGGCTGGGGTACCTGATTGGTATCCCACTCGTTTAAGTCAAATGCATTGAGTCATTGATAAGATATTTTTGAAGCAGATTGTGATGAACAGAGTCTGCTTTTTATCGCCTGTCAGTCAAAGAAGGGGTTAATGGTTTCTTAGTTGGAAACGATTTGTCGCTGTATGGTGTCTGTTTTATTGGGCATGCTTGTTTTAAAATGAAGACATTCCATGATTGATGAAAGACACTGACATGAACAACTTACATGATTTATACCAAATGGGTCGCCATTTACCTGATACCGAAACCATGCCTGTGTTTTTCTTTGGTCATGGTACGCCGATGAATGCGTTGGAATTGAATGAATTTACACGTCAATGGCGACAAATTGGTGCCAATTTGCCTAAGCCTGCTGCGATTTTGGCCATTTCAGCGCATTGGCTGACACAAGGCGGCACCGCTGTTACCGCGATGAATCAGCCGCAAACCATTCATGATTTTGGTGGTTTTCCGAAAGCATTGTTTGACATGCAATATCCTGCTTTAGGACATGCCGGTTTGGTACAAGCAACCATTCAAAACATCAGTCTGACAAAAGTGCACGAAGACATGGAATGGGGTTTGGACCATGGGACTTGGAGTGTGTTGACGCATGTGTTTCCTGAGGCGGATGTGCCTGTGGTGCAATTGAGCATTGATTATAGCCAAAATGGCGCTTATCACATTGCTTTGGGTAAGCAATTGGCGGCTTTGCGTCGCAAAGGCGTATTGATTGTTGCCAGTGGCAATATGGTGCACAACTTGCGCATGATGAGCCGCACCGCACAATTGGATGAGGCTTTTGGTTTTGATTGGGCTTGGGAAGCGAACGATGTGTTCAAAGATTTGATTGTGCAGCGTGAGTATGAACGCCTAGCTAATTGGCAAAATTTGGGCGAGGCGGTGCGTTTGGCGATTCCGACACCAGACCATTATTATCCGATGCTATACGCTTTGGGTTTGCAAGAAGCGAATGATGAATTGAGTTTCTTTAATGACAAAGCGGTGATGGGTTCGTTGACGATGACATCGTTTAGGCTTGATGCTCGAGTTTGATATTGCAAATGATTTTAAGCGTCCTGTAAAGTTTACAGGACGCTTTTTTGTGGTGTTTATATCAATTTGAGATGGATAAAATACCGCTTAAAACACCTTGACTTGACTTATCTAGGATATGGAAATTATGGTGTACACATTCTAAACCCATAATGAGGGAGAAAAACATGACACATTCCGTCCAAGCACAATTATTGCAAGAAGCGTATCGCGTGCAATTGAGCAATGGTCAACATCAATGGTGGGTGGATGAGCCTGAGAATTTAGGTGGTGGCAATACAGCACCGAGCCCGATGGAAATATTGTTGTCGGCATTGGGTTCGTGTACGGCGGTGACTCTGAAAATGTATGCCGAGCACAAAGGTTGGGATGTACAAGATGTGCAAGTGGATTTGAGTTTGGTAGAAGCCGATAAAACGCAGCCTAAGCAAGCCCGTTTGATTGTGCGTCAGCTGCATATTACTGGCAATTTGGACGAGGCACAAAAAGCACGTTTGTTCAAAGTGGCTGAATCGTGTCCTGTGCACAAATTGTTGGTAGGTGAGATTCAGATTCAGACCATTTTGGAAGATGGCTTTGAAGGTTTAAAGCAAGCGACTTAAGCATTTACAGGCCGCTCATCAGGGTTTTGCAGAGGAACAACCATGAACAATATCATCAATATCCGTTCTTTGAGCAAACGTTGGTATCGTTATTGGCATCCATCGGAATGGCACCACAACGATAAAATTTGGCGTTATGTGGACATCCAACGCGATGAGCAAGGGCGTTTGTGCGAGATTTCTTGTTTGGGACAAGTGGTGGAACAAATTTCTTGGCAGACATTGCAAACTCGGCAGCAGCGGGAGTTGGTCATTGTGGGCAGCGGTTTATCTGCATTGAAAATCAATTGGGATATGTTGGTTGATGTGGATGTGTTGATGGTCAATGGGGCGGTGAGTTTGCTGGATGGACGGCCACACATTCAATGTCATTATTATATGGTGATTGATCAAGGTTTTGTCCAAGATCAAATGGCTTTGATGCAGCCGATTTTACAGCGGCCTGAAGTGGTGTTCATCACCACTGTATTTTGTTTGAATAAAGTGTATGAGTTGCTTGGGCGTGATGGTGTTAAGGCGCAAATATGTATTTTGGAAGAAAGACAAAAGCCGGTTTACCAAGCTAAGCCCAGTGCTGAGATGTTGTACCAAGACAGTTTGCTTCATCCTGAACAATTGTATTGGCAAGCACATACTGCGATTGGTTTTGGTTTGGATATACAACGTGGCTTTGTGGGTGGTGGGACGGTGGTGTATCCCGCGTTGCAATGGGCTGCGGCGATGGCTTATCGGCGGGTTTTTTTGGCAGGCGTGGACATGAAACATTTTCATCAGCCCCGTTTTTATGAAACCGAACACAACCGTTTGCCCACCAAATTGGATGCGGATTTCAAAACAGTGATTGAACCTTCTTTTGCTTTGGCGGCAGTGTTGTTGCAAGCAAAAGGCATAGAGTGTTTGAATTTGTGTGTAGACAGTGGTTTGGGGGATGATATTTTCCAGCGTGTGGATGGGAATCACTATTGTGCCACCTCTATTGCCGCTTAGTTCTTTGTAAAATGGTCTTAAAAAAGCGTCCTGTAAATATTTACAGGACGCTTTTTTTGCTGCAAAACAGTGAATTATTTCACCACGTTTTGCACTTCAACAATCATTTCTTGCATTGCATTCAAACCGCCGTTCATCAAATACCAATTGTTGGTATTCAAATACACGATTTTACCGTCTTTAAACGCTTTGCTTTGTTTGATGATGTCATTGTTCATCGCCGCTTCTGCGCCGCCTGTTTTACCTGTTACAGATGCAGCACGGTCTAACACGAATAAGTAGTCAGGATTTTTTTCGGTGATGAATTCATAAGAAATGCTTTGGCCGTGGGTGCCGACTTTGATGCTAGGGTCAACAGGTGTGAAACCCATTTTTTCATGAATCAAACCAAAGCGAGAACCTGCACCAAAAGCCATTAATTTGTCGTTGTTGACCAACACAATCAAAGCGGTTTTGCCTTGGGTTTTGGCGGCAATTTCAGAAACTTGAGTCTCTAAAGTTTGCAATTTTTGTTCTGCTTCTGCTGTTTTGCCAACCACTTTAGCAATATTCAAAGTTTGCTCTTTGAAGCTAGGCCAGTAATTGGCCGTATCGATGTGGTATTGGTAGGTTGGGGCAATTTGTTTGAAGCTGTCGTTTTGTTTTTCCAAACGGTCAGCGCTGATAATCAATTCAGGTTGGTTGGATGCCAAAGTTTCCAAATTGATGTTGTTGACCGCACCAAAATCGATGTATTTGCCATTTTTAAAGCTGTCCAAGCTCGATGGTACATTCGATGCCAATGGCAAACCGATGATTTTGTCGGTAGCGCCCAAAGCCATCAATGTGTCGATGGTGGTGTAATCCAATGCGGCGATGCGTGCTACGTTGGCAGGCACAAGCGTTGTACCCAATTTACCTTGCAATTGAATTTGCTGTGCGGATGCCGTGTTGCTGGCGGTTGCTGGTGCAGAAGCTGCTGCAGTAGTATTCGCAGTTTGTTCGGTGTTGCCGCCGCAAGCACTCAAAGCGACAGCGACTGTGGCTGCCAATAAAGCAGGAATCAAGCGTTTCATTTATTCAATCCTTTGTTAAGCAATAAAATACAAACCCAAACGGTGTTCGTCGATTTGATGCACAGGCATGTGAAAGCCAAAAATGGCTTCCAATTGTTCGCTGCTCATCAATTGTTCTGAGGTGCCTGAAAAGACCAAACGGCCTTGTTGCATGGCGAAAATGTGGTCGGAATAAACGGAGGCAAAATTGATGTCGTGAATCACCACTACCACGGTTTTGCCTTTGTCACGGCACAATTGATGCAACACGCGCATGATTTGCGCTGAGTGTTTCATGTCCAAATTGTTTAAAGGTTCATCGAGCAAGATGTATTCTGTGTCTTGTGCCAATACCATCGCAATGAACGCGCGTTGGCGTTGGCCGCCAGACAATTCATTCAAATAACGTGTGCGCAATTCACCCAAATCCATATAAGCAATCGCCTCATCAATGAAACGCTTGTCTTCGGCATTCAGGATGCCTTGAGAATAGGGAAAACGACCAAACGCCACCAAATCTTCCACCGTCAAACGCAAACCCACATGATTACTTTGTTTTAAAATCGCCAATTTGCGGGCAATCTCACGGCTGTGAATGTGGCTGATGTCGGCACCATCGAGCAAAATTTTGCCCGAATCGGCGCTGAGCAAGCGACTCATCATGCCCAATACGGTAGATTTGCCCGCACCATTGGGGCCAATAAATGATGTTACCTTGCCTTTGGGAATGGACAGGCTGACATCGTCAACCACGGTTTTGTCGCCGTAGCGTTTGTTTAAATGGGAAATGTCTATTGCCATTGTTTATTCGCTTTTAAAAGCAACCAGAAGAAATACACGCCACCGACAAAATTGATGATGACATCCAACTCAGTTTTTAAATTCAAGCCGTGAAACACGATGCTTTGACCGACTGCCAACACGCACACGCTGACCAAAATCATGGCGGGAAATAAGATGCGATGGCGAAAAGTGGGCAGCCATTGTAATGTTAAATTCAAGACTAATAAGCCAAAAAAGAACATAGGCCCTACCAACGACGTCGCAGTAGCCAGCAAGATGGCCATCAAAATCATCACTTTTTTGCTGAATGATTCGTAAGCAATGCCTAAGTTGATGGCAGTATCACGACCTAAAGTTAGCACATCGAGTTGTCGTGATAAGCTGAAACTGTATAGCGTAATGGGAATGACGATGGCCGCTGCCAAAGTCAAAACAGTGGTATCCACACGATTGAAACTGGCAAAACCTGCGTCTTGCGCAATTTGAAATTCGCTTGGATCCATCAACATGCCTAAAAACATATTGCTGCTGGAAAACAGCGACATGCAAATCATGCCGACCAATAACAAGAAAAAGACGTTCTCTTTGCCTTCTTTGAAGAACATTTGGTATAAGAGCAAGGCAAAGCCTACCAAAGTCAAACAGCCAAACACAAATTGTGCGACCACATTCATACTCATTAAGGCGCTGGCACCAAAAAAGAACACAAAAGCGGTTTTGGCCAAGACGTATAAAAATTCCAAGCCTAGCGATGACGGTGTGACAATGCGATTATTGGAAACGGCATGAAACAATAATGTTGCCACGCCCAAAGCCATGCCAGTGATGACCATGGCTGCGATGGTTTTGAGGCGCAATTGCACCACAAATGGCGTCATTTGTGTGTTGTTCCAGAAGAAATAGCCTGCTAAAACCACAGCGGTGAGTATGAGCAAGCCGATTAAACGTTTAGATTCCGCCATGACGGTACCTCTTGAGTAACATGGCTAAGAATACAGCGCTGCCAATCACGCCCATCATCAAGCTGACTGAAATTTCATAGGGATAAATCACCACCCGACCAATGATGTCACACACCAATACCAACAAAGCACCCACCACCGCTGTATGCGGCAAAGTCAGCTTCAAATTATCGCCCAAATACAAAGCCACCAAATTGGGAACAATCAAGCCCAAAAACGGAATGGAGCCGACTGTGACGATGACCACTGCGGTGACAATGGACACCAATGCCAAACCCAAATTGAGTGTGCGTTTGTAATTCAAACCCAAATTGGTCGCAAAGTCTTCGCCCATACCTGCCAGTACAAAACGTTGTGCATACAAATAAGCAAAAATCAAAGCAGGTACGCTTAAAAACAAGGTTTCGTAGCGACCGCTCAAAACGCTGGAAAAGTCGCCTTGTAGCCAAGCATTGATGTTTTGCAGCAAATCAAATTGCAAGGCAAAAAATACCGTAATAGCGCTGATGATGTTACCAAACATCATGCCAACCAAAGGCACAAAAACTGTATCACGGTGTTTTAAGGTGTTTAAAATGGCCATGAAAATCAAAGCACCGACGAAGGTAGTGGCGATTGCCAAAGATGTTTGCAACCAGCCTGTGGCAGCGGGTAACATAATTAAGGCGAGTAAGACACCGAACCTTGCCGAATCTTCTAAGCCTGCGGTGGTGGGCGAGACAAAGCGGTTGCGGCTTAAACTTTGTAAAATCAAACCAGAAACGCTTAAGCTTGCGCCTGCAATGAGAATGGACAATAAGCGTGGCAAGCGGCTTTGGGTGAATAAAAGCCAATCTTCAGGCCGCCCCGCCAGCAAACCCGATAAGCTGACATTGCCCACACCAATGAAAATGGATGTTATGCCAAGTAAGAAGGTAAGCGGAAGTAAAAAACGCAGTTTCAACATGGTTTGCCCTTAACTCGACTTGTACCAAGCCGCTAATGTGGGCAAATGAATCGCAGTGAAAATCAAGATAGCCTCAATAGATGAACCCGAACTGTGCGTGAACATTGAGCGGGGCAATAACAGATAATGAAAACAATCTGAATATCAAAGCCTTGTATTGGGCTCAATGGTCGCTGCGTGGATAGGGCTGGTTTCTAATTAATAATCGTTCTCATTATAGCGCAGCTTTGCCGCTTAGCCTAGACAAGAAATAAATCAAATCAGTATTGTTTCAATGTTTACAGGACGCTTGAAGCGTCCTGTAAACATTGTGGCTTACTTAAAAGCGATAAGACACGGTGGCTTTGATATTGCGACCCATTTCATAGTCGGTCAATGGATTCAAAGGGTCTTGTTGGCGTGCGCTTTGTGAGACATAGAATTTGTCAAACACATTGTACACACCCAAGCTTGTTTCCAAGCCTTTGAAGCTGCCGCTTTGTGGTTTCCAATGCACGCTGATGTCGCTGATGCCGTAACCGGGTTTTTCTGCATTGTAGCTGGTGTAACGGCGTTGGAAGGTTGAATCCCATTGTGCGCTGATGCCTGTGCCAATCCAGTCATATGCCAAAGACACATTCCATTTGGCACCCATGTCGCGGCCAATGGCGGTGTTGTTGGCAGAAATGCCATCATACAAATCAATGTCAGATTTGCTAAAACCAACACTTGTGCGCCAGTTTTCGTAACGGTAACGTGCGCTCGCTTCAAAACCTGTGATGTCGCCTGAGCCGATATTTTTGCGGTCTAAGCTGTTGCGTGGACCTGAAACCGAGATGATGTTGTCGTAGTTGGCTTGGAAGTATTTCACCTGCAAACTCAAATCGTCGTCACCCAATAATTGGCTTTTGCTGTATGACAAGCCGATTTCTTTGTTTTTGCCTTTTTCCGCTTCCAAAGTGTTCAAATCGGTGTTGTTGGCATAAGACAAGAACATGGCGTTCATTGTGTCAGGTGCGCGGAACAAGTCGGTGTAAGAAGCGTAAGCTTTCAGGCCGTTGTCAAATTGGTAAGCAATTTCCAATGCTTTGCTGACATTGTCATAGTCACGAGAGCCGCTCACAGGGTTTTCTAAACGGTAATGGTCGTAACGCAAACCCGGTGTCACGCTGAAATTGCCCACATTCAAACGGTCTTCGACATACACAGAATGCAAGCGTCCGCTTTCGCCTTGGCTGATTTTGCCCGTGTAAGCATCTTGTTTTTGGTTTTCAGTGTCAAAAAACTCATAACCGACACGCATGTTGTGATTGACTGAGCCTGTATCGAAAACCGATGTGTTGGTCAAGGTGCCGCCAACGGTTTCAATTTCCAATTTGGACAACCAATTTAAAGCACTCACGCCAACGTATTTTTGGGCATCTTTACCGTTATTCAATTGGATTTTGGTGCGATAAATCTTCGCTTCCAAATCGATCCATTCGTTGGCAGCTGGATTGTAAGCATAGCCCAAGGTTTGGGTGTCGCGGGTGTATTCTTGATCAATCAAAGGGTTGAATTGATTGCTGTTCAAATCATTGTGTGGAAATTCCATGCGCGCAGGATACAGGCCGCTCAAATCATTGCGTTCGGCTGACACCGTGATTTTTTGTTCAGGCGTGATGTTCCAGCCCGCTTTAATCAAATAATCGATTTCTTCGCCATCGCCGCCTAAAGGACGGTTGTCGCCTGATTCACCCAAATTCATCGATTTGTAGTTGACATAACCCAATACGTCGGTGTTGTCTGTTGGGCGACCAAAGAGCATGACTGAGTTTTGCCATTGGTTATTATTGGTGGCGTAGCTGGATTTGACTTTGCCGCCAAAGCGTTCTTCATTGTTCAATAAATCTTCAGCGCTGACGGTGGTAAATTGTACCGCCCCGCCCAAAGCACCCATGCCCGCAGACACCGAATGACTGCCAACATCCACGTTCACACGTTTGATCAAATCGGTATCAATTAAGGTGCGGCCATTGTGATGGAAAATGGTGCCCAATTGGCGCGCGCCATCGACGGTGATATTCAAACCTGTTTCGCCAACGCCGCGCACTTGGATTTGCTGGTTCATGTTGTTGGTGCCACCGACGTAAACACCGGGAATGTCACGCAATACATCACGAATGCTGTCGGCTTGGCGCACGCTGACTTTATCGCTGTTGATTTGTGAAGGCGATTGATTGGCCGTGACAGTGATAGCACCTAAATCGGTATCGTTGTCAGAGGCGGCATCGTTTGCATAAACAGAAGTGCTTAAGCCTAAAATTAAAAATGCGATGGGGCGCAAAGAAGTAGAGAAACGGGACATGGTCGGACAAACTTGTTTGGGAATCAAAAGAGGACATTATTCTAATACAGATGATAATAATTTTCATTTTAAAAAATTGATAGTGTGTATAAATGGTTTCAAAATGTTGTGACTCAGCTGGTTTGTTGACACGAATAACTGCCGATGGGAACGTTTCAATGTTATATTCGTCATGCGTATTGTATATAGGTGACGGATAAGGGCGGCAAGTTGGTTAATTTTTATCATTTATTGGGCGTGGGTGTGTATGCACCAACTGAAACCATCGCAACCATGATTAAGCTCAAACGCTTGCAAAACCAAATACCTGTGGAGGTATTGGATAAGGCAGAGGTGTGGTTGCTCAATACGGATATGCGTCAGCGTTATGACAGCAAACTGCGTCAAAAACAGCCTGATGTCTTTATGCAAACGGCAGCAACTTCACGCCAAACACCATCGCAAGCGGTGTTGGAGCGTCCTGTCAATGCGCAAGCGGCCAAACCACGAAAAGTAGGGCGTTGGTATTTGTTAGGATTGATTGTTGTGCTGGCTGCGTTGTGGTATGCGTTCACATCGCCATTATTGGGTTTGGTGACACCTGCGTCTTGGCAAGCTATCGGGCTGAAAGAATTACAAACCGAGGCGCAATGGCATCGCACGCCACAAGCTTTGTATTTGACTGAGCAACAGCATGAGCCGCAATGGTTGTGGGTATGGCAACAAGATGGCAGCTTGGCTTTGATGCCTTTGGAGCATCAAACGACAGTTTGTGCGGCAGAGCAAACCGAATGTCGCATTACCGTTCAATTGGGTGATGAGAAACCTCAAACTTATCCTGTTCAAGCGACCGAACACACATGGAAGTTGCAATCGCCTGCCGATACAGTGGCTTTGTCATTGCGTTTGCAACAAGAGCAGCGCATGACCATTACTTGGCAAGACCAAGAGCGACCTGCGGTGTTTCAGGCCGCTGTGTTTCCAAGTGAGTTTTTGGTGGATGGCGCCACTCAATAAATGGTCATTGTGAGCATGATGTCAAAACGCCCATTAAGGGCGTTTTTTATAGCAGCAACATAAATAGTTTCAGCCATTAAATTCAATGTGAAAAAGCTTACAGGACGCTGGGGTTAAAAGTATTTGAGTTTTGATGTGGATTAAGTTTTAAGAGGCAATAAAGATTATAATAAGTGCTGCTACACCATACTGATGTATGGCAAAACCATAATAATGAACTTAAGGAAGACCCTCATGTTAGACCAGCAAACCATTAACATCATCAAAGCCACTGTTCCTGTATTGAAGGAGCATGGCGTTACCATTACCACGACTTTTTATAAAAACTTGTTTGCCAAACACCCTGAAGTACGTCCTTTGTTTGATATGGGTCGCCAAGAATCTTTGGAGCAGCCTAAGGCTTTGGCGATGACGGTATTGGCGGCAGCGCAAAACATTGAAAATTTGCCAGCTATTTTGCCTGCGGTCAAAAAAATTGCAGTCAAACATTGTCAAGCAGGCGTGGCAGCAGCGCATTATCCGATTGTCGGTCAAGAATTGTTGGGTGCGATTAAAGAAGTATTGGGCGATGCCGCAACCGATGACATTTTGGACGCGTGGGGCAAGGCTTATGGCGTGATTGCAGATGTGTTTATTCAAGTGGAAGCAGATTTGTACGCTCAAGCGGTTGAATAAAGTTTCAGGCCGCTTTCAGGACATAAAAAACGCACCATAAGGTGCGTTTTTTTACGTCTGATATTTACACAGCAGCAGTTTGGCTGTTGGCCAAAACTTGGGACAAATATTGCCCTGTGTAAGAGCCCGCCGTTGCTGCGACGTCTTCAGGTGTGCCTTGGGCAATGATGCGTCCGCCACCATCGCCACCTTCAGGACCCAAATCAATGATGTAATCGGCGGTTTTGATGACATCTAAATTGTGTTCGATGATGACGATGCTGTTGCCTTTGCCTTTTAAGCGTGTGATAACTTCTAGCAATAAAGCGATGTCGGCAAAATGCAAACCTGTGGTTGGTTCATCCAAAATGTACAAAGTGCGGCCTGTATCGCGTTTGGACAATTCCAATGCCAATTTCACCCGTTGCGCTTCACCGCCTGATAATGTGGTCGCGCTTTGACCCAAACGCACATAACTCAAACCCACATCCATCAAAGTTTGTAATTTGCGTGATAAGGTGGGAACGGCTTCAAAAAAAGCATGCGCTTCGGCAACCGTCATTTCCAATACTTGGTGAATGTTTTTGCCTTTGTACAAAATTTCCAAAGTTTCACGGTTGTAGCGTTTGCCGTGGCAAACCTCACACGGTACATACACATCGGGCAAGAAATGCATCTCTACTTTTAAAACGCCATCGCCTTGACACGCTTCGCAGCGGCCGCCTTTGACGTTGAACGAGAAGCGACCGACGTTGTAACCGCGTTCACGTGAAACAGGCACGCCTGCAAACAATTCACGAATCGGTGTGAATACACCTGTATAGGTTGCAGGGTTGGAGCGGGGCGTGCGTCCAATTGGGCTTTGGTCGACATTGATGACTTTGTCCAATTGCTCCAAGCCTTGAATCTCGGTATAAGGCGATGGCTCGTCTTTGGTGGCACGGTTCAAATCACGCGCGGCGATTTTGGCCAAAGTATCGTTGATCAAAGTCGATTTGCCGCTGCCTGACACGCCAGTGATGCACGTCATCAAACCTAAGGGCAATTCCAAAGTCACATCTTTTAAGTTGTTGCCCGAAGCACCTTTCAATACCAACATGCGTTCTGCATCTTTGGGCGTGCGCTGTGCCGGAATGTAAATCGCTTCTTTGCCGCTTAAATAGCGTCCTGTAATCGATTGCTCGCATGCGGCGATTTTTTCAGGTGTATCGGCAATCAGTACCGCGCCGCCCAATTCACCTGCGCCAGGACCCATATCCACCACATAATCGGCCGCACGAATGGCATCTTCGTCATGTTCGACCACAATCACACTGTTGCCCAAATCACGCAAATGTTTGAGCGTGCCAAGCAAACGGTCGTTGTCACGTTGGTGCAAACCAATAGACGGCTCATCCAAGACGTACATCACGCCAGTTAAACCCGAACCGATTTGGCTGGCCAAGCGAATGCGCTGCGCTTCGCCGCCTGATAAGGTTTCAGCAGAGCGGGCGAGTGACAAATAATTCAAGCCGACATTGATTAAAAAGCCTAAGCGTTCGGTGATTTCCTTCAAGACTTTTTCGGCAATTTGCTGTTTGTTGCCGCCCAAATCCAAGTTTTGGAAAAAATCCAAAGTTTTGCTCAAAGGCCATGCGCTGATATGGTGTAAATTTTCGCCACCGACATACACAAAGCGGGCTTCTTTGCGCAAACGTGCGCCGCCACAAGTGGTACAAGCGCGGAAGCTTTGGTATTTGGCCAATTCTTCACGCACCGTTTGCGAATCGGTTTCACGGTAACGGCGTTCTAAATTGGGAATCACGCCTTCAAAAGCGTGGCTGCGGTTGAATGTTGTGCCTTTGTCATTTAAATATTTGAATTCAATGACTTCTTTTCCTGAGCCATATAACACCGCTTTTTGGGTGGTTTTAGGCAAATCTTCCCAAGGTGTATTGATGTCAAAATCATAATGCTTGGCCAAAGACACAATCATTTGATGGTAAAACTGATTGCGTTTGTCCCAACCTTTGATAGCACCTGCTGCCAAAGACAATTCCGGATGAATGACCACTGCCTCTTCATCGAAATACATCATTGTCCCTAAGCCATCACAAGTGGGGCAGGCACCAACAGGATTATTGAAACTGAATAAGCGTGGCTCCAACTCCATCAAGCTGTAAGCACATTTCGGACAAGCAAATTGCGCTGAAAACCAATGTTCAACATCGGTGTCCATTTCCAAAGCCAATACCCGATCGCTACCATGGCGCAATGCTGTTTCGATGCTTTCAGCCAAGCGTTGTTGCATATCAGGACGCACTTTGATGCGGTCTATCACCACATCAATATGGTGTTTTTGATTTTTATTCAGGACGGGCAATTCATCGTCTAAAGAATAAGTGGTGCCATCAATGCGCACACGCGTGAAGCCTTGCACGCGCAAATCATTGAACAGTTCGACAAATTCGCCTTTGCGTCCTGAAACCGCAGGTGCCAACAACATGATTTTGGTGTCTTCAGGCAATGCCAAAATACTGTCGACCATTTGCGAAACGGTTTGGCTAGACAAGGCGATATCATGCTCAGGACAATGTGGTGTGCCAACACGAGCAAACAACAAGCGCAAATAGTCGTGGATTTCGGTGACAGTACCAACAGTCGAGCGTGGATTGTGCGAAGTGGATTTTTGTTCGATGGAGATTGCAGGCGAGAGGCCTTCAATCAAGTCCACATCGGGTTTGTCCATCATTTGCAAAAACTGACGCGCATAAGACGACAAACTCTCGACATAGCGGCGTTGGCCTTCGGCATACAAAGTATCAAACGCCAGTGAGGACTTGCCACTGCCCGATAAGCCTGTGATGACCACCAATTGGTGGCGTGGAATGTCCAAGTCGATGTTTTTTAAGTTGTGCGTGCGTGCGCCGCGTATGCGGATGTAGTCGGTCATGGCGTGACGTTTCTGTCCTAGGGGAAACCGAACATTATAGCATTTTTTGCTTTGGTTTTAGAGGGCTAAAGTGTTTTTATTGGTTATGAATCTGAAGCTTTTAAAGTATCTAGCAAATCTTTACAGGACGCTTGGTTGATTGAGTTGGTACAAGATAAAAAATGACAATATACTGAATGCAGTCAAAATAGAGGGAAATCATTCACCATGCAAGAAGACAATCAATATATTCATATAGAAGAAGTTAAAAGTGTTTCTGACTATATGAAGTATTTGGAAAAATTAGACATTCAAGCTTCTGAAACCTTGTGTTTTCGAGGCAGTGGCGATGCATCATGGGAAAATATTCCGTCTATTTACCGTGATGAAAAATTCATTTCAAATGAAGACCACATTTACTATGACATGCTGTCCCGTTGTTCTGATGATTTCAAGCATTGTGACAACACGTTTGACAACTTGGTCATGATGCAACATTACGGCGTGCCAACACGCTTATTGGACATTACAGAAAATCCATTGGTGGCGTTGTATTTTGCGTGTGCTGATGATGAAAAAGTGAATGCGGATGCTAAGGTAGATATTTTTAAAATTGACAATTCTGCAATCAAACGCCATGACAGCGATACAGTGGCGATGTTGGCGAATTTGGTGAAAATGCCGAGTGATTTTGATTTGGAGGAAATGAAATTTTTTTTAGAGATAAAAATTTTAAGCAAGCGACAGGATTTTGACCAGATAGAGATGGGTCAATTAGTGTCTTGTTTAAGTAAAATCCAATACAGAATTGAGTCGCGTATTGATGAAGAAAAATCGATATTAAATGATTCATATGGAGAATATATTCCTGATGAATACATTAATTTTCTTGAATGTTATCAAAGGCAAATCTCACAATTTTTAGAAAAAGCAATCAGTCGCAGCGGTGATGATTTTTTTCAATTTTTAAATGAGATTAATGAGTTTATTAAAGGTTTTTACCTTACGCAAGACTCTAATGGCTTGTTTAATTATGCTAAACAAAAGGCAAGGTTTTTAAAGTATCAACATTTTATTCAATCTGAAAAGCCTTATTTTAATGGTGATTTAATGCAACCGAATGACTTAAGTAAAGTGATTTGTGTCAAACCCAAGCAAGACAATCCACACATCATCCGCCAAAGTGGTGCATTTTTCATATTTGGTGTGGGCAGTCGGATGCATAATAAATTGACCACGCCTAATATTCCTGTAGATTATCTGTATCGACAAAACGGTAAAAAAGTCACCATTCACATTCCAAAAGATAGCAAAGTTACTATCATCAAACAATTAGAAGCCCTTGCCATTTCCGCAGGCACTTTGTTTACCGATATCGACAAAGTCGCCGCAGACATTAAAAACAAATACCGTACCCAATAAAATCAAGCGTCCTGTAAACCCTTTACAGGACGCTTGTTTATCTTTCAAACCCAAATGAATGAGTCAATTGAAGTTTACAGGACGCTTATTTCACCACGCGCGTTAATTCGCTCCACAGTTTTTGCAAACGCTTCACCGACACAGGATAAGGCGTTTTCAGTTCTTGGGCGAACAAAGACACACGCAATTCTTCGATGTGCCAACGGAATTGTTGCAATGCAGGGTTGATGTCTTGATTGTTGCGCTTTAACGCATCCAGATGTTGTTGCCATTGTTGGGTTAAGGCTTGAATATCCCGCTCACGCTCGGCATCGCGCGCCATATTGGCGCTGTATTTGTCCATGCGCAAATTCATGGCTTTCAAATAGCGCGCCAAATGTGGCCATTGGCTCCAAGGCGTTTGGCTGGCAAAACCATCGTAAATCAAGCTGTTTAATTGCGTTTGCAAAACATGTTTCAAAGGGTGTTTTTGCAAACGTTGTATTAAGGGCGCATATTCTTGTGCCACATCCAACAAATATTGGTTCAAAGCCTCTTTTACCGCAGGCAAACGGCTGCGCGCGCGTTTGATTTGCTCTTTGAAATCTTTTTCGTCCCGCGGCAAATCATCATCGCCAATAAACGCCCGTTGGCAAACAGCGCGAGTGATGTCTTCACGCAAAGCATCCACACCCAAATGTTTGAGCAACATCGCCACTTGCGTGAACGAGGCCAAACCTTTGTTCAAATCTTTGATATGTTCTTTTAATTGGCGGCTCATCAATGCAATCACACCATCAAAATGCGCTTGTTCGGCAGCCAAAGCGGTGTCGAACAATTTCAAGGCAATGCTGGCATCGCTTTGTATTTGCAAGCCTAAAAAGCCGGTCAATTGTTGTTTGCCACGGGCAAATTTAATCGAATCGGGTAGTTTGCCAATGGTCCAATTGGTGATATGTTCTTTTTCAAATTCGTTGGCGTTGTCGCTAAAAGTGATTGCAGCGGCGTGACCGAGTTTTTGTTGCAAAGCGAGCCAATCTCGACCTATGCCCAATTCTTGCCCGCCATCGTCAATCACGCGAATATTGAAATAACAATGGTTTGGTAATTCAGTTTGTGCCCACGCATCAAAATCAATTTGTTCTAAAATACGCACATCGCCCGCCTCACGCACGATAAATTGTGCCAATTGCGGCAAAATTGCTTCGTTTTGATTCGGTTCTCGTGCCAAAAAGCGGGTGATAAAATCAGGCACAGGCACGCACACGCGTCGCACTTGCTTAGGCAAAGCCTTAATCAATAATTGCAATTTTTCACGTATCAAACCTGCAACCAACCATTCCAATTGCACCGCATCCAAACGATTGAGTACAGGCAAAGGTACCGTCATGGTCACGCCGTCCAAAATATGGTGCGGCTCAAAGCGATAAGTCAATTTGAATGCGCCGTCCGCAGTTTTGTAGGTTTTGGGAAATTGCGCATCGGTAATGTGAGAAGCGGAATGCTGCATCAAATCATCACGGCTTAAATACAAACTTTGCTCATCGCCATATTGTTTGAGCCATGCATGAAAAGAGGCGGCATCGACAATGGGATACGTTTTTTTGCCGCTGACATATGTTTCAGGAATGTGTTGCTCATAAAAATCAAACAACACTTCATCGTCCACCAACACGTCTTGGCGGCGTGATTTGTGCTCCAAATCGGCAATGTCTTTGATAAGTTTGGCATTGTGTTTGAAAAAAGCGTCCTGAAAGTTCGCGTCTTGCGCCACCAAAGCACCTCGAATGAACAATTCACGCGCTTCTTGTGGTGCGATACGCCCGTAGCTGACCAAACGGCGCGGCAACACAGTCAAACCGTACAAAGTCACGCGTTCGGAGGCCAACACTTCGCCACGCTCTTTGGACCAATGAGGCTCAAAATAGTGTTTTTTGACCAAATGTGGCGCTTCGATTTCGATCCATTCTGGATTGATTTTCGCCACATCACGCGCATACAGCTTGGTCGTTTCGGTCAATTCCGCCGCCATCACCCATTTTGGTTTGGCTTTGAACAAATTGGAGGCTGGGAACAAATGAAAACGGCTGCCACGCGCGCCTTGATACTCGTGGCTTTCAGGCGATTTCAAACCCACTTGCGCAATCAAACCTGTGAGCAAAGCACGGTGGATTTGGTCATAACTGGCTTCCGCGCCGCCGTGTTGCAACATTTTGTGTTGCGTTTTGGCGTCGACTGCATGTTCATTTTTATTGGTTTTATAAGCAGGTTTGTGACTTCTGTCAGGAGCGGCCTGAATGTTAATGGTTTTATCGCTGTGCACCATTTCTTTGGGCAATAAATCCAAATCACGGGCAGTTTGTTGTAATTGTTGGTGCAGTTCACGCCATTCACGCATGCGTGGCACACTCAAAAAGTGTTGCTGCAAAATTTGCATGGTTTGCTTGTAAGATTTTTGTGCACGCGTGCTTTGGAAAAATTCCCACAAATACAAATACGATAAAAAATCGGATTCTTTGTCTTTGAAGCGTTCGTGCATTTTATCTGCCGCTTCACGGGCTTCAAACGGGCGTTCGCGTGGGTCTTGTATCGACAAAGCCGACACAATAATCAGCATTTCCGGCATACAATTGAGGCGTTTGGCTGCAAGCATCATGCGTGCGATTTTGGGGTCGACAGGCAGTTTTGCCATTTGTTCGCCCAACTTGGTCAAGCGGTTGTTTTCACCCACTGCACCCAATTCCAATAACACCTGAAAACCATCGTTAATATAACGTTGATCGGGCGCTTGCAAAAATGGAAACGCTGCCACATCGCCCAAATTCAAGCTGACCATGCGCAAAATCACCGCTGCCAAATTGGAGCGCAGAATTTCCGGATCGGTATATTCAGAACGGGTATTGAAATCTTCTTCAGAATATAAGCGTATCGCCACACCTGCGGCAACCCGTCCACAGCGTCCTGCACGTTGGCGTGCGGCCGCTTGAGAAATTTTTTCCACATGCAATTGTTCAACTTTGGCGCGCGCTGAATAGCGTTTGACCCTTGCCAAACCTGTGTCGACCACAAAGCGGATGCCCGGTACAGTGAGCGATGTTTCAGCGATATTGGTGGCTAAAATCACCCGACGACGTTGACCGTTGGGATGGAAAATTTGGTGTTGCTCTTGCGCAGACAAACGTGCAAACAAAGGCAATACATCTAAGTTGCGGCGATTGCCTTTGCGCAAGGCTTCGGCTGCTTCGCGGATGTCTTTTTCACCTGCTAAAAACACCAAAATGTCGCCATCTCCCAAACGGCACAATTCGTCCACCGCATCGACAATGCCATCCATCAGCGTCATGTCTTCTTCGTCTTCGTTGGCATCGTCGCCCAGCGGCCTGTAACGCATTTCAATCGGGAATGTGCGGCCTGAAACCTCAATCACAGGGGCTTTTTTACCGTTGATGGCAAAGTGTTCGGCAAAGCGTTCTGAATCGATGGTGGCTGAGGTGATGATGATTTTCAAATCAGGGCGGCGCGGCAACAAATTTTTCAAATAGCCGAGCAAAAAATCAATGTTGAGGCTGCGTTCGTGCGCTTCGTCAATGATGATAGTGTCATACTGGGTCAAGTAGCGATCGGTTTGGGTTTCGGCGAGCATAATGCCGTCGGTCATCAATTTGATGTGGCTTTCAGGACGGGTTTTGTCGTTAAAACGCACTTTGTAACCGACTGCTTGGCCAATTTCCGAACCCAATTCTTCAGCAATGCGTTCTGCCACTGCACGCGCAGCCAAACGACGCGGTTGCGTGTGACCAATCAAACCTGCCACGCCACGACCCAATTGCAAACAAATTTTTGGCAATTGTGTGGTTTTGCCTGAACCCGTTTCACCTGCCACAATCACCACTTGATGCTTAGCAATGGCGGCTTTGATGTCGTCCAATTTGTCATGTACGGGCAAATTTCCCGTATAACTTGGCTTAGGCAAAGTGGCGAGACGTGCCAAAAAGCGTTCGTGCGACCGTGCGTATTTTTGTTCTACTGCGGCTTGTCCACCAAATTTTTCAGGGTGTTTACAAGCTTGCTGTAAAAAATGACGGTCGCGGCTGAGGGTTTGTTTCAAATCAAATGACATAAGGTGGCTTATTGCTATTAAGGCTGGATAGATGGGGATTAGGTGGCACAATTCAAAGCACCGACAACACATTTGCTATTTTAACCGTTGTCATCCAATTTGTCTGTGTTGTTGTGTGAGCTTTGGGTTTTGAAATTTGGGTGAAATGACCGTGAAATCATTGGAGATGTGGCTTTTAAGGTTTATATTCTATACAACACATATCCCAATCACCTTTTTAAATTTAAAGGAGTGGCAGCATGCATATCAAAATATCATCGTTTTTGGTGGTCAGTGCGTTATTAAGTGGTTGTGGTGGCAACCCTGCACATCAGCTATCCACATCAGCGCAATCTGAAACCATGGCTCGTAACTTGGCACCACAAGCGATTCATGCTGCTGCCGCACCTTATATGCCAGAAGTGGCAACCGCATCGGTTCAAGACACCGAACGTTATGGTGAATTGGTAGACAATCCTGTTAAAGAGGTCAGTCGCGAGCCCATTTCCACTTTCAGTGCCGATGTGGACACAGGTTCTTATGCCAATGTGCGGCGTTTTTTAAACCAAGGACAATTGCCGCCAAAAGATGCTGTGCGAATGGAAGAATTGATCAATTATTTTCCATTGGATGCCAAATTGACGGCACACAAACCACATCCTTTTGCGTTGGAAACGGAAGTGGTGGATTCGCCTTGGTTACAGGACGCTAAAGTGTTGCGCATCGTGATGCAAGCACAAGAGCAGAAAAAAGAAGCCATGCCGCCTGCCAATTTGGTATTTTTGGTCGATGTGTCAGGCTCAATGGATGACAACAACAAATTGCCGTTGGTGAAGCAAACTTTGCGTTTGTTGACCGAGCAATTGCGACCGCAAGACAAAGTGACTTTGGTGGCGTATGCCAGTGGCACACAAGTTCACATCAGTGGTGCCAATGGTCGGGATAAAAACGACTTGCTCAAAGCGATAGACCAATTGCGTGCCAGTGGCAGTACGGCTGGAGCGGACGCGATGGAGGTGGCGTACAAACAAGCGCAAAAACACCATATTAAAGACGGCATCAATCGCATTTTGATGATGACAGATGGCGACTTTAATGTGGGTACGGTGGATTTTAATACCTTAAAAAGCCGTGTCGAGCAGCAGCGTAAAAGTGGCGTGTCTTTGACCACTTTGGGTTTTGGTACGGGCAATTACAATGAGCATTTGATGGAACAAATGGCCGATGCTGGTGATGGCAATTACGCTTATATTGACAATGAAAAAGAGGCCAAAAAAGTGTTGCAACAGCAGTTGACCTCGACTTTGTCGACAGTGGCATCTGATGTCAAAATTCAAGTGGAATTCAATCCTGCCACGGTGTCACAATACCGCTTGATTGGTTATGAAAACCGTTTGCTCAAGCAAGAAGATTTTAATAATGACAACAAAGATGCAGGTGACATTGGTGCAGGGCATACGGTGACGGCTTTGTATGAGTTTGTGCCACAAGGCGTCAAAGGTTGGCTCAATACTTCGCGCTATCAAAACCCTGCGCCATCCCAAGGCGATAAAGCAGAATATGCCCATGTGAATGTGCGTTACAAACCAGTGGGAAAATCCACCAGCGTGTTGCTAAGCCGTCCTGTACTCGTGAGCAGCAAAGCCTTAGCACAAGCCAGCAACGACACCCGTTTTACCATTGCGGTGGCCACTTATGGACAATTGTTGCGTGGCGGTGACATGGTGGGCAAACGCACATGGTCGGATGCGTCTACATGGGCGAAAGAGGCTAAAGGCAAGGATGAGTTTGGTTTGCGCCAAGAATTGGTGGAATTGATTGGCAGGGCGCAAAATTTATCTGCCAACCAAGCCAATTGAAATCAGCCTTCATCATCTTAAGGCCGTATATAATATGTATTTGAAATAGCAAACAACAAGCGTCCTGTAAATATTTACAGGCCGTTTGTTGCAGATTAAAAGCTTATTGGGCGGCAATGGCTTGGGCAGCCAAAAAGCCGGTTGTCCACGCATTTTGGAAGTTAAAGCCGCCAGTGATGGCATCGATGTCCAAGACTTCGCCTGTGAAATACAGATTTTCATGCAATTTGCTTTGCATGGTTTTGAAGTTGATTTGTTTCAAAGCCATGCCACCTGCGGTGACAAATTCTTCCTTGAAAATGCTTTTGCCATGGATTTGAAACGTGCATTGCGTCATTTGTTCGGCCAATTGTTGCAATTGTTTTTTGTTGGCGTCTGCCCAAATTAAGGTTTCGGCAATGCCAGATGCTTGCACCAAGCTGTGCCACAAGCGGTTAGGAATGTGGTGTTGTGGGTATTTGCTGATGGTTTTTTTCGGATGCTCTTGTTTGAATGCCAACAATTCTTCGATGATTTCATCATGTGTATATTCTGCCGTCCAATTAACAACCAACTCAAATTGATAATTCACATCGGCCAACGCCCGCGCGCCCCAAGCCGACAAGCGCAAAATCGCAGGACCGCTCATGCCCCAATGGGTAATCAACAATGGACCTTTCGCTTGCAAGTTTTGCCCTTTGATTTTGACATTGACTGGGTTGGCAGCCACGCCCATTAAGTCTTGCAAGCGTTTGTCTTTGGTATTGAACGTGAACAAAGATGGCACAGGTGGCACAATGTCATGTTCCAATGTCGCCATCATTTCCCACACTTTGGGATTGCTGCCTGTGGCGACCACCACCTTTTGGGCGCTGAACAAGCCTTTATTGCTCATCAATTGCCACACGCCTTCTTGTTGGTACAGACTGTGAACGGTGGTGCTGGTTAATACTTGTGCGTTTTGAGTCGCTTTAATCAAGCAATCAATGATGGTTTGTGAGTCGTCTGACTCTGGGAAAATGCGCCCATCTTCTTCAATTTTCAAACGCACGCCACGGTTTTCAAACCACGCCATCGTGTCGCCTGTACAAAACGAATGAAACGGGCCTTTCAATTCGCGTTCGCCACGCGGGTAAAACTTGGTCAATTCATTCGGTACAAAACACGCATGCGTCACATTACAACGGCCACCGCCCGAAATTTTGACTTTGGACAAAACGTCTTTGCCGCGCTCTAAAATGGCGATGCTCAAATCAGGTCTGAGCTCAGCCAATTGAGCCGCTGCAAAAAATCCCGAAGCGCCGCCGCCGATGATGATGGTGTCAAAATGTTGTGACATGTGTGTAAAAACCTTTGTGAATGGACTGGCCATATTTGAAACAATGAGAAAGGCGTATTTTACGTTTGTTTGGCATCGGTGGCTAAGGTTTATTCCGTTTTGTGAGCCAGTTGCGGTGAAATTTTCGATTGAAATATGGATTTTGAAACGCTGGTGTTGCGGGCATTGAGTATGTGCATGGGTCTTTTAAGCGTCCTGTAAACGTTTACAGGACGCTTAAAGAGGCATTAAAGCCAACGGCGGACTCGTTGACAATATTGTTGAAAAGCATCTTGAAACTTGATGTTTAAAAAACGCTCTTCAGGCAGGATTTGAAAATAAGTCAGATACGCTATGAAAAATGGCAGCCATAAAATGGCGAAGGCATGTGCCAAATACACCAACCAAGCCAGTAAAATCAAGCCAAAGCCAACATACATGGGATTGCGAGTTCGCCTATAAATGCCAGTTTGCACCAAATGTGCGCTGGTTTCAGGTTGCCAAGGATTGACGGTGGTCTGATGGCGTTTGAATGCAATCACGCCCGCTGCAATGAATGCCAGACCCATAAAGGCGATGAGGCTGCACAGCATCATATGCAGCCAATGTGTAGAGGGCGTTTGAACAATTTGGGCAGCCGGAAAAAGCCACGCGAGCCCATAAGCGCCGCTAAGGCAAAACCATAGCAACAATACAGGTGGGATTTTTAATTCCAATTTGGATAAAAATGGCTTCATATGGCTGTCTTTTGGCGGTGATTCCAAATGGTTAAATGGCACATGCTAAAAGACAGTGGCATGAATATCAAGCACTTCAACGCCAAGTTTGCCAAATGTGCCACAGCAAACGTGCGGCCACCCGTGCGCCTTGTTTGTCGATATCAAAATCAGGATTGAATTCTGCCACATCTGCGCCAACCAAGCGCCCACTTTGTAAAATTGGTGTTATCAAGTGTATGAGCAAATCTAGCGCAATGCCTAAGGCGGCAGGGGCTGAAACGGCAGGCATTTGGTAGCTGGGTAAGACATCCAAATCTATGGTCAAATAAACGATGTCGGCACGACTTAAAACTTGTTCGATGTGGCTTAAAACAGCGTTAACATTGCCCCAATGTATATCGGTGTCCCAAACAATATTCACGCCCAAATGTTCAGCGTCCTGTAACAACGCGGCGGTATTGGCAGCACCAGAGGCACCAATGCAAGTGTAATCAAATGGGCGATTTTGAGTGTGCGCCAATTGGGCTAATTGGGCAAATGGCGTGCCTGATGTGGCTTGATGGTGGCGGCGCAAGTCTAAATGTGGGTCAAAATTGATGATGGCAATGCGCTGGTTGGGGTAGGCTGCGTACAGGCCGCTGCCGTGGGCAAAAGCAGTTTCGTGGCCACCGCCCAAAACCAAAGTCTTGCCTTGATGGGCATGAATGGCTTGTACGGCTTGGGCAAATTCGTTTTGAGCTGCATCCAAGTCACCATCAGGATAATGAATGTCGCCTGCATCAAGCAAAGGATAGGCGCTTGTTTGGCTGGCCATATTCGCCAAAGCTTGGCGTAAGACAGGCGGCGCTTTGGCTGCGCCCACGCGCCCTAAATTACGCGCCACTCCGACATCGGACGCAAAACCCAACAAAGCCACATGTTGAGCAGTTTGTTCAGGCTGCCAAGTTTGTAATGAATGTATGGTTTGAAATACCCGTTTGGCAGTAGGGCTTTCGCGGCTGTCGTCGCGCCCTTGCCAGATTTTGCTATCAGAGGCTTGCCACATATTACGCTCCCACAGTGATGTTGCCGTGTAACACACGTTGTTTTAAAAATGAGCGACCCAATTCATACACAATGTCCACAGGCGTGTCGGTATCCCACACGTTGAAATGGGCGGGTTTACCCACTTGCAAGCTGCCAAAATCATGTTCACGGCGCAAAGCGCGCGCAGCATGCACGGTCACGCCTTGCCAAGCTTCCAACGGTGTCAAACCAAATTGCACACACACCATATTCATCGCCAAACGCAGCGAGGCAAATGGGCTGGTGCCAGGGTTAAAGTCTGATGCCACTGCCATCGCAACACCATATTGGCGCAACAAATCAATCGGCGGTTTTTGGGTTTCGCGTAAAAAGTAAAATGCGCCCGGTAACAAGGTCGCCACAGTGCCGTTTTGTGCCATGGCTTGTATGCCTTGTTCATCTAAATATTCGACATGGTCAGCCGACCAACCTTGAAAACGTGCCACCAATTCACTGCCGCCCATGAGGCTTAATTGTTCGGTATGACCTTTAATGGGAATGCCCAGTTGCTGGGCGGCCTGAAACAAGCGTTCGCTTTGTGCCAAATTGAAACCCACATTTTCACAAAACACATCCACACAATCGAACAAATCTTGTTGCCACAAAATCGGCATAATCACCTCAATGATGTGGTTCATATACTCATCAGGGCGTCCTGTAAACTCAGGCGGAATGGCATGCGCAGAAAGCAAGGTGCGGCTGATTTCTATGGCTTGATGTTGTGCCAATTGTTGTGCCACGCGCAAGGTTTTCGCTTCGGTTGCCAAATCCAAACCATAACCTGATTTGATTTCAATCAATCCCACCCCTTCATGCAAAAAACTTTGTAAGCGTTTTTGGCTGAGTGTGAATAAATCTGTTTCAGAAATGGCGCGAGTGGCTTGGACGGTGGCGTTGATGCCGCCACCTTGTGCGCTGATGTCTTGATACGACACACCGTTTTGACGTTGTTCCCACTCATTGGCACGGCTGCCACCAAAGACCAAATGGGTATGGCAATCGACTAAGCTCGGTGTAATCAAAGCGCCCTGTAAGGGATAAATGGTGTCGGCTGATAATTCACCTGATGGGGCAATGGCAATGATTTGATTGCCTTCAACTAAGATGTCATGATGGGTTAATAATCCATATGAATCATCTATTTGTGGGTCAAAAGTGGCAATGGTGGCATTTTGCCACAAGGTTTGGTGTGCTTGGGTCATGGTCATCATCCTTATCAATGAACGGTTTCCAACGGTTTGGTGTGGATTTTAAATTTTTTTATAAAAATTGCATAAAAAATACTTGCATGCAGATTACAATATTTGTATATTCTTGTCTATACAAGTTAGCGCAAGTTTTGCGCTCAACACCCAACACCTAAGAAACAAAGGATGAAGCCATGACAAATTCAGCTGTTGACACCGCTCAAAACAAATTCCGTGATGTGGAAATTCGTGCGCCACGTGGCACCACTTTGAATGCCAAATCTTGGTTGACCGAAGCGCCGCTGCGCATGTTGATGAACAATTTGGATCCTGAAGTGGCGGAAAATCCGAAAGAATTGGTGGTGTATGGTGGTATTGGTCGTGCGGCACGCAATTGGGAATGTTATGACAAAATCGTAGAAACCTTGAAAGAGTTGAACGACAATGAAACTTTGTTGGTGCAATCGGGCAAACCTGTGGGCGTGTTCCAAACCCACAAAGACGCGCCGCGTGTGTTGATTGCCAATTCCAATTTGGTACCGCATTGGGCGAATTGGAAACATTTCAATGAGCTGGATGCCAAGGGTTTGGCAATGTACGGTCAAATGACCGCAGGCAGTTGGATTTACATCGGTTCGCAAGGCATTGTGCAAGGTACGTATGAAACGTTTGTGGAAGCGGGTCGCCAACATTATAACGGTGACTTGACGGGCAAATGGATTTTAACTGCAGGCTTGGGCGGCATGGGTGGGGCGCAACCTTTGGCGGCTTCGTTGGCAGGCGCGTGTTCACTCAACATTGAATGCCAACAAGCGAGTATTGATTTTCGTTTGCGCACGCGTTACGTGGACGAGCAGGCGACTGATTTGGACGATGCTTTGGCGCGCATTGAACAATACACGCAAGAAGGCAAAGCGGTGTCGATTGCTTTGTGTGCCAATGCAGCGGATGTGTTGCCAGAATTGGTGCGCCGCGGTGTGCGTCCTGATATGGTCACCGACCAAACCAGCGCGCATGATCCATTGAACGGTTATTTGCCACAAGGCATGAGCTGGGAAGAGTACAAAGAGCGTGCCAAAACCGAGCCTGAAGCGATAGTACAGGCCGCTAAAGAATCGATGGCGGTGCATGTTCAAGCGATGTTGGATTTTCAACAAATGGGTGTGCCAACGTTTGATTATGGCAATAATATTCGTCAAATGGCGCAAGATGTGGGTGTGAAAAACGCGTTTGATTTCCCAGCTTTTGTACCAGCTTACATTCGCCCATTGTTCTGCCGTGGCGTGGGACCGTTTCGTTGGGTGGCGTTGTCGGGAGACGCGGAAGACATTTACAAAACCGACGCCAAGGTTAAAGAATTGATTGCTGATGATGCACATTTGCACCGTTGGTTGGATATGGCGCGCGAACGCATTGCTTTCCAAGGTTTGCCTGCGCGCATTTGTTGGGTGGGTTTGGGCTGGCGTGCCAAATTGGGTTTGGCGTTCAATGAAATGGTGCGTTCAGGCGAATTGTCGGCACCGATTGTGATTGGGCGTGACCATTTGGACTCAGGCTCGGTGGCAAGCCCGAACCGTGAAACCGAAGCCATGCAAGACGGCTCGGATGCAGTATCAGATTGGCCGCTTTTGAATGCTTTATTGAATACCGCAGGCGGTGCGACGTGGGTGTCTTTGCATCATGGTGGTGGCGTGGGCATGGGTTTTTCGCAACACTCGGGCGTGGTGATTGTGTGTGATGGTACTGACGAAGCGGCGGCGCGCATTGCCCGCGTATTGACCAATGATCCAGCCACTGGTGTGATGCGTCACGCTGATGCAGGTTACGACATCGCCATTGATTGTGCCAAAGAGCAAGGTTTGAATTTGCCGATGATTACAGGCTGATGATCAACATGTGAAGCATCAAGCGTCCTGTAAACATTTACAGGGCGCTTGATGCTACGACAATCCAATAAATTGATGAATGGGCAATAATATGAATACATTGATGATAGAACCGGGTACTTTGACTTTGGCACAATTGCGTCATGTGTTTGAAAATGACGTACAGATTCAATTGCATCCGAATGCCGATGCCAATATTGAGCAATCGGTGGCATGTGTGAACCAAATTGTGGCGGAAAACCGTACTGCTTACGGTATTAACACGGGTTTTGGTTTGCTCGCCTCCACCCGCATTGCCAACGAAGACTTGGAAAAATTGCAACGCTCGATTGTGTTGAGTCATGCGGCAGGCGTCGGTGAAGCCTTGAGCGACGATTTGGTTCGCTTGATTATGGTTTTGAAGATCAACAGTTTGGCGCGCGGTTTTTCAGGCATACGCCGTGTGGTATTGAACCATTTGATGGCGCTTGTTAACGCGCAAGTGTATCCACACATTCCTTTAAAAGGTTCGGTCGGTGCATCGGGCGATTTGGCACCCTTGGCACACATGAGTTTGCTGTTGTTGGGTGACGGCAAAGCGCGTTTTAACGGTCAATGGTTGTCGGCTCAAGATGCTTTGAAACAAGCAGGCATTGAAGCGATTGAGTTGGCACCCAAAGAAGGTTTGGCACTTTTAAATGGTACGCAAGTGTCGACCGCTTTTGCATTGCAAGGCTTGTTTGAAGCGGAAGATTTGTATGCTGCTGCTTCGGTGACAGGCGCGTTAACAGTGGAAGCGGCCTTGGGTTCGCGTACGCCGTTTGATGCACGCATTCATGCGGTGCGTGGTCAACAAGGACAAATCGACGCAGCCAGTGTGTATCGCCATTTATTGGGCAATGAAAGCGAAGTGAGTCATTCGCACGAGCATTGTGGCAAAGTGCAAGACCCGTATTGTTTGCGTTGTCAGCCGCAAGTGATGGGCGCGTGTTTGACGCAATTGCGTCAAGCGGCGGCAGTTTTAGAAGTGGAAGCCAATGCCGTTTCGGACAATCCATTGGTGTTTGCCGATACGGGTGATGTGTTGTCGGGCGGTAATTTCCATGCCGAGCCTGTGGCGATGGCAGCCGACAATTTGGCTTTGGCTTTGGCGGAAATTGGCTCGATGTCTGAGCGTCGTATTTCGATGATGATGGACAAACACATGTCACAATTGCCACCGTTTTTGGTGAACAATGGTGGCGTGAATTCGGGCTTTATGATTGCACAAGTGACCGCAGCCGCGCTTTGTAGCGAAAACAAGGCTTTGGCGTTTCCCAATTCGGTAGACAGCATTCCCACCTCCGCCAACCAAGAAGACCATGTGTCGATGGCGCCACGAGCAGGCGCGCGTTTGTGGGAAATGGCGGCGAATGTGCGTCATATTGTCGCCATTGAGTGGCTCGGTGCCTGCCAAGGTTTGGATTTGCGTGAAGGCTTGAAAACCACTGCTGCTTTGGAACAAGCGCGCTCGATTTTGCGTGAACAAGTCCCATTTTATGAAGAAGATCGTTTTTTTGCACCTGACATTGAAGCGGCAGCTGACTTACTGGCACAACGCCAATTGAGTGATTTATTGCCACAACAAATCTTGTGCAGTTTGGCGTAATGTTGATGTAAATGAAATCATATTAAGCGTCCTGTAAACACTTACAGGACGCTTATTGTTCTGAATTATCGTACAATATCAACTATGAAAATACTATTGCAAGCGAATGCCATGAGTTTGAATACGCCACAACCTTTGTATGAACAAGTCAAACAACATATTTTGCAACACATCAACAGCGGTCAGTGGCAAGTGAATCAACGTTTGCCATCTGAAAACGAATTGGTGGCGCAATTTGGTTTTTCACGCATGACCATCAATCGGGCTTTGCGTGAATTAACCGATGAGGGGCGTTTGGTGCGTTTGCAAGGTGTGGGCACGTTTGTGGCAGAGCCCAAAGCGCAATCGGCTTTGTTTGAAGTCAACAGCATTGCCGATGAAATTCGTCTGCGTGGTCATGTACATTGTTGTCATGTGTTGCAATTGGAATGTGTGGCGGCTGAAGCGGAGATGGCTGCGGCTTTGGGTTTGGTGCAAGGTGCAGCGGTGTTTCATTCGCAAATGGTGCATGATGAAGATGGTCGAGCGGTACAGTTTGAAGACCGTTGGGTCAATCCTGCGATGGCGCCGACATATTTACAGCAAGATTTTCAGCATACCACGCCACATGATTATTTGACTGCGACGACACCATTTAGTGAAGGTGAACACATTGTCGAAGCATTGATGCCGCCTAAATTCATTGCCGAAGCTTTGTATATGCCCAAAGGCGAGCCTTGTTTGGTGGTGCAACGCCGCACTTGGAGCCAAGGGCAGATTGTCACGTTTGTACGCTTGTGGTTTCCAAGCAGCCGTTATCGCTTGATGGGCAAATTCATGGCACCCAATTGAAAGATTGAATTTCCAAAAACCTTGCTGCTAACAGCAAGGTTTTTTTTTGTATTGGCATTATTTTAAAATCTGAATATTAATGAATTAATATTCAGATTTTTTAAAATTAAATCTTTGATGCGCATTGATTTATTCTGATTTTTGCTGGTTTATTTGCCATTTAAACTCGGTTTTTAAAGTTTATCTTCTTTAATAACAAGTAAATAAATGTCTTGATTTTATTTTATTTATAAGTATGATGCGGCTGAATTAAAAACCACAGAGCGGAACAAAATGCACACAGCATCACACGATTACACAGCCAACCCAGGTCCATTGGGTTTGTTTGGCTTTGCCATGACCACCATTTTGTTGAACATTCACAACGCAGGATTTTTCCCTGTGAACAGCATGATCATTGGTATGGGCATTTTCTTTGGCGGCGGTGCGCAATTTATTGCAGGCGTCATGGAATGGAAAAAAGGCAATGATTTTGGCAGTATCGCTTTTATGGCGTATGGCGCATTTTGGTTGACTTTGGTGGTGACGTGGTTGGCGCCTTTGGCTGGTGTGGAAAAAACCGATGGCAATGCTATGGGTTGTTATTTGACTATGTGGGGTTTGTTCACTGTGGTGAATTTCATTCAGACCTTAAAAGGTCCGATGGTGGGTAAATTGTTGTTTGGTTCATTGAGCATTTTGTTCTTTTTGTTGGCAGCGAGCAATTTTGCCGCCAGTAAAACCATTTTGGCCGTTGCCGGTTGGGTGGGGATTGTGTGTGGTTCGATTGCTTTTTATGAAGCTTCCGCCATCATGATTAACAAGCGTTATGGCAAAACGGTTTTGCCTTTGTAAGATAGCAAACGGTTAAAATCTACAAAAGCCGCTTTCAAGGCGGCTTTTGTGTGGTGCCATATCGGTATGTGCCATCAGTTTAAAAAATGGCTTCCATGCGCATAAACGTACCCAATTCATGACCACGATCGGCATTGCGATCATTTTGGTAATTCACATCGCCTTGCATAAAAAACCAATCGCGCAAAACAGGTTGTCGCCATGAGACAAATGGACCATAACTGTTTAAATGTTGTTTTTTCTCAGAACCATTGGTACTGATGCCATAGCTTAAACGCTGATTTTTAAAAAAACTGTGTTCGGCAAACAAATTATTGCCCCATTTTAAGCCTAAATCTTGATTCTCATCTTCATAACCAATATGCAATTGGTTGGACCAAAAATGTTGTTCAAACACTTGTTTGCGCCATTCTAAATTGGCACGTGCATGCAATTGGCTGTCGCTGCCGTAACGCAAAATTTGTTCTGCACGAATGCTCTGTGTGTCATTCAATTGCCAATCTTTACCGACCTTGGCACGCAAATACACATCGTTTCCGCTGCGAATACCAACGTCTAAATCGGTATCTAGACCTAGGCGTTTGGTTTGTTTGGACATGCGCAAAGCCAAAGATTGATTTCTGGAAGTGTCTTTTTGAACTTGGTTTTTTTCTTGTTCATTTAAAGGCATTGGGGTATTGCGTAGATGAGCCGCTTGTTGGAATTCGTCTTCTAAATGTTCATCGCCAAACACCAGACTTAAACGTTTTTTTAAAGTCGGCAATTTAATGCTGCCGCGTATGCGTGGTTTGACTTTATAGCCATCAGTCGGGCTCCAACTTTGGTCTAAAATCGCCCGCACTCTCGCAGACGCGGGCTTGTCTTCGTCAGGTTCGCCAAACCAATCATCCATATGGTGCGCCCAAGTACTCAGTTGGCCTCTGGCTTGATGGTGTTGTTCATCCACCCAGTTTTCACGCACAACCGTTTCATGCTGCAACTGGCTGTGATCGGTATTTAAAATGGCTTTGGCTACCAATTCGGGATTGCTGCGACTGCTGTCTAAGCCCCGTAAATTATGAGCATGAGCGATGCTGATGCACAAAGACCATGCCGTCAAAACCGAGAATTGGAAACAAAAATATTGCGCAGACATGTCTTCCTTGAGCAACTGCTTGCAAAATGGCTATTTAATGCTAGGAGTATAGCGCAAGCATGTCAATGTGCTTTAATAATATTAAAGTGGCATTGTAGTCTGTGCTGGTTGATTTGATGATAAAAGCATTTTATTCTGCCAAATTTAGCGATATTGTGATGGTGTGATACCAAAATATTGTTTGAAGCGGCGGCTGAAATGGCTAGAACTGGCAAAGCCACAAGCGCTGGCAATGTCTGTGAGTGAATAGGGTGGGTATGCCATTAAATTTTTGGCATGTTCTAAACGGCGCTGTAAAACATATTGGTGCGGTGATTGCCCTGTGCTGGCTTTGAACATGTGTGCAAAATGGTATGGGCTCAAACAAGTGATTGTAGCCAAGTCTTGTATGCTCAAAGCGTCCTGTAAATGGGCATCAATATAGGCGGTGACGGTGCGCAAGCTGCTCGGTGACAAACCTCCTTTGATACGTGGTAACGCCCATTTTACACTGCTGTAATGTTGTAAAACATGGTTAATCAACAAGGTATTGGCGCTGCTGATTTGCAAATGTTGACTCGGTTCATGCCAATCTTGGTTGAGTAAAAACAAACGGTACACGCTGCTAATGTGAGGGTCTTGTGCAAAAGTGTGTTCGTTTAAACTGATGCTCAGTGGCTCTTTGTCCCAAATTTGAATGGACAAATCGCGTACATGGGCTGCGGTAAAATACAAATGCACAAAGCCCAAACGCCCACGAATGTCCCATTCGCTTGCTTGTCCTTGCGGCATCAAACAAAAATGATCAGGCGCACCGCCATTTTTCCAACCATGAGCCGTTTTGTGGTAACTCTCATAACCATCTCGGATGTACAAACTCAAAGTATGGTGATTGCTTAAGACTTTGACACGGTCTTGCTCATTAGACCAATGTGCCAATTGCATGCCTGCATTCAAACTCAAACTGTCATGCAGCTTGGCATGGGTGTGTTCTAAAATGTGTCGGGTTTGGTAAACCATGACTGCGGCTCTGTATTCAATGGAAGGGTGATTGTAAACAAAACCGTAAGCTTACAGGACGCTTGTATTAAATAAACGCAAGAACAGGCAAGCGAAACACAAGAAAGTGGCAGTTTGAAACCAGCGAGTCGGTCACAATTGAGTGGTTTTTTGAAACTGTGGCAGGTGTGGAATGAATGCAATATTGTATGTGGCGGTAGTGTTGATTTGGGGGACAACATGGATAGGCATTACTTTACAAAGCCATTATGTGCCACCGTTGGCCGGTATTTTTTGGCGGTTTATGCCTGTGTCGGCGTTTGCAGCGCTTGTCATGGCAAGACCATGTGATGTGTTTGTTACAAAGTCTGTGCGTGTTCAGTTTGAATTTTGTGTGTTTTTATACGGCAGTACAATACATCCATTCAGGCTTGGAGTCGGTGATTTTTTCGATGGCGGTGTTTTTTAATGCCTTGTTTGCGTGGTTGTTTTTTAAACAAAAACCAAGCCGCCAATTGATACCTGCGGCATTGTTAGGCTTAGCGGGTATGGTATTGCTCTTTTGGCAAGAGTGGAATTGGCAAAATGGGGATATGGGACAATTAAAAGGCGTGGCTTTGTCGCTCTTGGGGACTTTGGGCTTTTCTTTGGGCAATATGCTCAGCTTGCGCCATCAACGCCATGGCTTGGATGTGTTTTCCAGCAATGCTTATGCCATGATGTATGGTGTGGTGGTGTTGTGGTTTTTAGCCAAAATAACGGGCACGACTTTGCAAGTACCATGGCAGGAAATGACTTTCACATGGTCTTTATTGTATTTGGCCATATTCGGCTCGGTGATTGGATTTACCGCTTATTTTTCTTTGGTCAAACGCTTGGGTGCCGCCCGTTCGGCTTATGCAACATTGTTGTTTCCCTTGGTGGCATTGGGCATTTCGACCGTGTGGGAAGGATACCAGTGGCATGTGACAGCCATCGTGGGCATGATTTTGATTTTGATGGGCAATTTGTGGATGTTTAAAAAACCTTGAATGGCGTGCATAAATGTTACAGGACGCTTGTATTGGGTCGTGCTGCATATTGGCAGATGCCGTGAACAATATACAAGCGTATCCAAAAAATGAATCTAGGCAGCCTGTCAATTGGATGATATTGAACCAAAATAAAGTTGAATTGATGGGTGAATCAGGTTATGTTCTGATTGCTGTGATTACCCAAATTGGGTAGTTAAATCGAGATGATGAAATGGTGACGAAAATAGGAAAACCAATGGAACAACAGATTAATGGTATTGCTTTGCCTAATGACGAAGGCTTTTTTGGCGTATACGGTGGTCAATTTATTCCAGATGATTTGAAGCAAGCGATGGATGATATCAATGCAGCTTATCAAGAAATTCGCCAAACCGAAGCGTTTCAAACCGAATTGAAAGAATTGTTTGCACATTATGTCGGTCGTCCTAGCCCTTTGTTTCATGCCAAACGCTTGTCTGAAAAATTGGGTGGGGCGCAAATTTATTTGAAACGTGAAGATTTGAACCACACAGGCGCCCACAAAATCAACCACTGTTTGGGCGAAGCATTGCTGGCCAAATACATGGGCAAAACCAAAGTGATTGCCGAAACGGGCGCAGGTCAACACGGTGTGGCTTTGGCAACCGCTTGTGCTTTGGTTGGTATTGCATGTGAAATTCATATGGGACAAGTCGACATTGAAAAAGAGCATCCGAATGTCGTGAAAATGAAGATTTTGGGCGCTCAATTGATTGCGGTGACCCGTGGGACTGCAACGCTGAAAGATGCCGTAGACAGTGCATTTGAAGCGTATTTGAAAGACCCTAAAAATTATATTTATGCCATTGGCTCGGTCGTGGGACCGCATCCATTTCCAATGATGGTGCGTGATTTTCAAGCCATTATTGGCGAGGAAATCAAGGTGCAAACACAAGAGCGTTTTGATGCTTTGCCTGATTATGTGGTGGCGTGTGTCGGTGGTGGCTCGAATGCGATGGGGGCGTTTACGGCATTTTTGAATGATGCTGCGGTCAAATTGGTGGGTGTCGAGCCTGCGGGTTTGGGCTTAGAGACGATGCAACATTCAGCAACTTTGACTTTGGGCAAGCCTAGCCACATTCACGGCATGGCGTGTTATGTTTTAGAAGACGAACAAGGTCAGCCGTTGCCTGTGCATTCGATTGCATCGGGCTTGGATTATCCTGGTGTGGGTCCGCAACACTCGTTGCTCAAGGATTTGGGTCGGGTGCAATATGAAACCGCCACCGATCAAGAATGTTTGGATGCATTCATGACTTTGTCACGAGTGGAAGGCATTGTGCCTGCTTTAGAAAGCTCACACGCTGTGGCATGGGCTTTGCGTGAAGCACCAAAACTTAGCCCTGAAACCAAGATTGTGGTCAATGTATCGGGTCGTGGTGACAAAGATGCCGATTATGTGGCGGGCAAATTGGGTTTGCATTGAAATATGTAAGATAATCAATGCTTTGAAAGATTAAATAAGCGTCCTGTAAACCTTTACAGGACGCTTATTTGTATTTAGTTGTTTGGTATATGCGGATTCAACCGGTCAGCGCAACACCTGTTTGAAAGACCTCAAGAGGTGTTTTAAAGCCCAAGATTTTTCTCGGCCTAGTATTAAGTTGCAAAGCAATTTTATCTAATTGTTCTTGTGAATAAAGACCAAGATTTTTACCTTTGGGTAAATATTGTCTTAAAAGCCCATTTGTATTTTCATTTGTGCCTTTTTGCCAAGGACTGCTAGCATCACAGAAATAAACAGACATATTGCATTGAGCAGTTAAAAGATGGTGTTTAGACATTTCATGACCTCTATCCCAAGTCAGTGTTTGCCTGATGGATGAAGGTAATCCAGCTAATTGGTCAATGACAGCCTTTATAACAGATATGGATTTTTTATCAGCCGTTTTACCTAGCAATGTATAACGAGATTTGCGTTCTACCAAAGTCACTATTGCTGAAGCTAATGTGCCAATAATCATATCTCCTTCCCAATGACCAACATACTGTCTGTCTTTAATCTCTTTAGGGCGGTCCCAAATTGACTTTAAATTTGGAATCTGCTGCTTACCAGAGTTGTGATGATTGCGGGCGTGGCGAAACATTCTTTTTCTGCGAAGATGTCTTTTTAGCTTTGGAGGCAGAATGTTTTTTTTTCAGCAGATACAGTGATTTGTATATGGTTTCATAAGAAACATGCATCGATGGATTATGAGGAAACTGTATGAATTTCAGCCAGCCTGCTATTTGTTCGGGAGACCAACAACATGACAGTTTATCAATAACCATCTGTTTTAATAATGAATTGCTTTATAAAATAAAAGATTTTGGCCTTTTTGCTTTCTTTAAAGCCAATTGCTCTGCTAAATAAGCCCTGTATTTATGAGCACCTCCATTACGTGAAACCTCACGCGAAATGGTCGATGGCGATCGATTTAATTGGCGACTTATGGCTCTTAAACTCAGTCCTGCTACCAATGCTCGAGAAATGCATTCGCGCTCTTGCAAGGTTAAATCGGTCGCTTTTCGGCGTCGAATATCAGGTTCAATACCACCATGGTATTCTAGAAATGAGTAAACGGTCGCAGGTGGTTTCATAATGTCTTTGGCAATGAAGGCCATAGGCTTTCCCTGCTTCCATAGAAACCAGATTCGTTTCTTACGTTCATCAGTCATTGCTCCATGTATGGAAACCATAACAATCCTTTTAACATAAAAAGTAGGATTGGTGTTGCGCTGACCGGTTGAATCCGCATATATTATAAATAGAATTTGATATTGAAGAAGGCTGGATTGAAGAAGGCTGGAGGGGAAATGGTTCGTGAAATTTATGATTGGCAGGATATTGCAAGCCGTTATGAAAATGGTTCTATTCTTTTGGGTAATGGTGCGAGTATCGCTATTTCGGGTGATTTTAATTACAAAAATCTTAAAGACAAAGCTTGCAGAGCAGGTCTTATGATTGATAGTGTTAATGATTTATTCAAAAATTTTAAAACCGATGATTTTGAATTGGTTTTGAGATTGGTTTGGCAAGCGAATACAGTTAATAAAATTTTAAAAGTGCCAGACGGTACAATTGCTGAAGAAGCTTACCAAAATATCCGAGATTGCCTGATTCAAACTATCCAACAAAATCACCCAAGTTATGATTCAGTGATAGATAAATTTGAAAAAATGCATAAGTTCTCATCTCAATTTAAAACTCTTATTTCACTGAATTATGATTTGCTGATTTATTGGATGATGATGTGGGGCAATAATAAGAATAAAAATAATGGTCGTATGCATACTTATAAAGATTGTTTTAATGGCTATGGGCAGTTTAATCAAAATTGGGAGAGTTGTCGTACGCTTGATCGAGCATGGTCTAATACATTGGTTTTTTATCCTCATGGCAATTTGATTTTGACGAGAGATATTGAAGAGTATGAATTTAAGGTAAAGGGCGGCGGCGCAGGGGACAATTTGCTAGCAAGCATTTTTAGAGTTTGGAATGATGGCGAGAGTGTGCCGATATTTGTTAGTGAGGGTGAGACGAAACAAAAAGAAACCGCCATTCACAATAGTTCGTATTTGTCGACTGTTTACCATGAGGTGATTCCTAAAATGAAAGAATCTTTAACCATTTATGGTTGGGGTTTTGGTGAGCAAGATGACCATATCTTAAAGCAAATTCTTAAATCAAATGTAAACAGAATAGCTATATCTGTCTTTGAAAATAACCAAGATTATTGCGACCATGTGACAAAACGAATCGCAAAAATGTGCCAAGCCGTGAACAAAGATTTTAATAATATTAAATTAGAATTTTTTCACAGTGACAGTTCTGATTGTTGGATATATTAAACAGATACAAAAAGCGTCCTGTAAACTTTTACAGGACGCTTGATGGTATTGCAATCAAACAGATTTACACGCGTTCAACTGCCAAAGCCACGCCCATGCCACCGCCGATACACAAAGTCGCCAAGCCTTTTTTGGCTTCGCTGCGTTGCATTTCGTGCAACAAAGTCACCAAAATACGGGTACCAGAAGCACCAATTGGGTGACCCAAAGCAATCGCACCGCCGTTGACATTGACTTTGCTCAAGTCAAAATTCAATTCGCCCGCCACACCCAAAGCTTGTGCTGCAAACGCTTCGTTCGCTTCAATCAAATCCACTTCGTCCAAAGTCCAACCCGCTTTTGCCAAAGTTTTTTGTACCGCAGGTACAGGACCCATGCCCATGATTTCAGGCTCAACACCAGCTGATGCGTAAGCGACGATTTTCGCCAATGGTTTCAAACCCAATTCAGCTGCTTTTTCAGCAGACATCAACATCACTGCTGCTGCGCCATCGTTGATGCCTGATGCATTGGCTGCGGTCACTGTGCCGTCTTTTTTGAAAGCAGGTTTTGGTTTGCTGATAGATTCGATGGTGGCACCTTTTTTGATGAACTCATCGGTGTCAAACACAATTGGATCACCTTTGCGCTGTGGAATCGATACAGGCACGATTTCACCTTGGAATTTGCCCGCAGTTTGTGCCGCTTCGGCTTTGTTTTGTGATGCCACAGCCAATTGGTCTTGTGCTTCGCGGCTGATATTGTATTTTTCAGCAATGTTTTCAGCGGTAATACCCATGTGATAATTGTTATACACATCGGTCAAACCGTCAGACACCATAGAGTCAACAATTTTGCCATCGCCCATGCGCAAGCCATTGCGCGCCGCTGGCATCAAGTAAGGTGATTGAGACATGGATTCTTGGCCACCAACAATCACGATGTCAGCATCGCCTGATTTGATTGCTTGTGCGCCCAAATGGGTCACTTTCAAGCCTGAACCACACACTTGGTTAATGACCATACAAGGGGTTTCGATGCCCAAACCTGCTTTTAAGGCCGCTTGACGGGCTGGGTTTTGACCTGCACCTGCAGTCAAAACCTGACCCAAGATCACTTCGTCCACAGCTTTAACGCCAGTTTCTTCTAGCAAGGCTTTGATCACAGTGGCGCCCAAATCAGCGGCTTTCAAGCTTGCCAAGCTGCCACCGAAATTGGCGATGGCGGTACGTTTTGCTGCAACGATTACTACTTCAGTCATATTGTTCTCCATTGTAATGATTGGTGTTTGGATAATTTACACCAAATGAGCTTTAACCACATTCATGGCTTTGGCTTGTACATATTCGCCTGGGGCTTCTGCCACGGCTTTGTGTGAGGTGTTGCCCAATGTACGTGGGGCAGCAACCAAGTTTCCTGAGCGGTTAGACAACCAAGTATTCAAGTCTTTCCACCAACTGCCTTTGTGATTTTCTGCGCTGGCGCGCCATTGTTCTGCTGTTTTGCCTTCAATATTGCCTGTCCAATAACTGCGTCTGTCTTTAGAAACAGGATTGATAGCACCTGCAATATGACCTGATTCTCCCAACACAAAACGGCGTTCGGCAGCATCACCATACAAAGGTAAGCCTGAATATACCGCCAACCAAGGCACGATGTGATCGGCTTCGGCGGAGAAGAAGTAAATTGGCATATCCAAATGCGCCAAATCAATCGGTACGCCACAAACACTCATGCTGCCTGGTTTGGTCAAAGCATTGTTCAAATAAAATTGACGCAAGAAGAAGGTATGCATTGGCAATGGCAAATCGACAGAATCATTGTTCCAATACAATAAATCAAATGAAGACGGGGTTTTGCCCTTCAAATAATTGTTTTGCACATAATTCCAAATCAAATCATCAGGGCGCAAAGCTGAGAAAGTGGCCTGTAACTCTAAACCACTGATGATGCCGCCTTGTGCTATTTTCGCTTCACGCATGCGCACCACATCTTCAGACAAGAAGTATTTGATATCGCCTGGCTCGGTATGGTCTGCCATCGATGTCATCAAAATCAAATTGTCCACACGCTGTTCGCCACGGGCTTTCATCACACACAATGCCGTAGACAAAATCAAACCACCAATACAAAAGCCTAAGGCATTGATGCTTTCTTGTTTGGTAATGCTGGCAACGGCATTGATGGCACTGATGACACCACGCTCAACATAGGTATCCCAAGTAAAGTGTTTGGTTTCTTCCACGGCACTGCGCCAAGACACTAAAAAGACGTTATAGCCTTGCTCAACATAGTATTCAACCAAAGATTTTTGAGGACCTAAATCCATCAAATAATATTTATTGACGCAAGGCGGCACAATCAACAAAGGCTTGGCATAGACTTTGGCAGCAGTGGGCGTGTATTGAATCAATTCAATCAATTCGTTTTTTAAAACCACTTTGCCAGCGGTAGCAGCGATGTTTTCACCCATTACAAAACTTGCTTCTTCTGACATGGTGATGCGGCCTTTTTCCAAGTCAGATAAATAATTTTGCATGCCTTTTACCAAGCTTTGACCTTGGGTTTGATAGGCTTCTTGTAGGGCGTCAGGGTTGGTCATCAGATAATTGTTAGGATGCAATGCTGACAAATATTGACGAGTCATGAAACTGATATTGTCTTGCTGGTCTGCAGACAACTTTGCATAAGCGGGATTTTTTTCTAATTGTTGTTCCACAAAATCGCAAGTGTGCTCATACATTTTTTGCATGTTTTGGAAAAAAGGCAATTGTTGCCAAGCTTCTGGGGTATTGTTTAATGGGTTAAACGTACCAAATGGATTTGCCACACCTTGATGACCAGACATGGAAAACATTTTGGTTAAATTTTTTTGCCACAATTCCGTTTGCTGGTTCAACATGTTTTGCCAAGCGCTGTTGTCAAATACAGGTGTTGGTGGTGGAGAAGCCTTTTGTGCAGGCTGCCAGCCCGATAGCCACAATTTTTGCCATTGTTCCATGGCTTCGTTCATTTTCTTTGGATCAAAATTAAAAGGCTGATTCACACGCATCTCCTTTAGGTGGATGGCATTGCTAATTAATCTAAACTGCTCGAAGGAACTGAAAACTTTGGATCTTATTTTTTTTAGGCTTGTGTGTGGTTTTGTATACGTATGAATAACAATAAACAGCCTACCATTGTTTTATGAAAGATGAAATACACTTACATAGTTAGCAGATTATCTTAGCGCTTGTTGTCATCAACATGTTTGTTACAGGTTATACTGCTTGTTTTTCGGATGAATGTCTAGAGATGACGAAAGCATTTTTGGATTGGCATGATTGGCAAACCTTTGTACAAAGCGATTTGAGCCAAATAAATTACCCCAATTTGGCCGATCAAAAGCAATGGTTTTTTGAATTGGGCATGCAACAGTTTAAGCCAGCTGCGGTATTGGTATTGATTGAAAACCTGAAAATTCCGCAAGTTATCTTAACCGTTCGCTCTAGTCGCTTGCAAAAACATGCGGGACAAGTGTCGTTTGCAGGTGGTAAAAAAGATGAAGAAGATGCCAGCTTGATTGCCACGGCTTTGCGGGAAACCGAAGAAGAACTGGGTGTTGCATCACAGCAAATTACCGTCTATGGGCAGTTGCCACCTTTACCGACCATCAGTGCTTATGAAGTGCATCCGGTGATTGGGGTTTTGAATGAAGCGGTGAAGATGAGCATCAATCCTGATGAAGTGGAAACGGTGTTTCGCATTCCTTTGGCCGATTTAATGCGTCCTGAAAACTACCGCCCTTATCCAATAGAACGCCATCAAAAATTGTTTTACACCGTACAATTTCCGCATCAACACATTGTTTGGGGTGTGACAGCAACCATTTTGTTGGCTTTGGCGCAAGCGTATGAAAACTGGCAAATGAAAAAATCCAGTTTGGATGTGTAAATGCATGATGAAAAAAAAGCCACTGCAATATAAGCAGCGGCTTTTTGAAGTTTACAGGACGCTTATTGGGCATCGCTGACATTGTCCAATTGCGATGTGCAATGTGGACAACGATGTGCTTTGATGGAAATTTCGGTAAAGCAAAAACCACATTCTTTGGTGGTGACTTCTGCTGGTTCTTCCTCTTTTTTGCGATGCAATTTATTCACCGTGCGCACCAACATGAAAATGGCGGTGCCAACAATCATAAATTGGATGATGGCGTTGATGAACAAACCATAATTCAAAGTCACAGCTCCTGCAGCTTGTGCGGCTGCGAGCGTGGCGTAATCGCCTGTTCCTTTGCCATCGCTCAAGGTGATAAACAATTCGCTGAAATCAACGCCGTTTAATAACAAGCCAATGGGTGGCATGATGACATCATCAACCAATGATTTGACGATGGTACCAAATGCGCCACCGATGACCACACCAACCGCCAAGTCAATGACGTTGCCACGCATTAAAAATTCGCGTAACTCTGTGCCAAATTTACGAACCATATTTTTTACTCCTCCACAATGAATATATGAGCAGTATGATGACCACTGTCCATTGATTATTTGAAAATCTGATGATTTTGCATCATGTGGATCAGAAATATACATTCCCAACACGCATGAGTTCTTTTGACTGTGATTTTGCCAAGGGTTCCATGGGTGTTGGGTAAGACTGAAAGCAAACAGTGTATTACTGACCTTCTTCAACGCTCAACGCATTGATGCTGTAACCGCCATCGACGTAAGTGATTTCACCTGTGATGCCAGAAGCCAAGTCGGATAACAAGAATGCAGCGACGTTGCCGACTTCTTCGGTAGTTACGTTGCGACCCAATGGATTGTGAGATGCCACATGACCTAACAAGCGACCAAAGTTGGCAATGCCAGAAGCTGCCAAAGTTTTGATAGGACCTGCTGAAATGGCGTTACAGCGAATGCCTTCTTTGCCTACTGCCGCAGCGGTAAAGCGAACAGATGCCTCTAGGCTGGCTTTGGCCATACCCATGATGTTGTAGTTAGGAATCGCACGAACAGCGCCCAAATACGACAAAGTCAACAAAGCACTGTTACGACCTTGCATCATGGGACGTGCTGCTCTGGCCATTGCAGGGAAACTGTAAGCAGAAATATCATGGGCGATGGCAAAGGCTTCGCGATCTAAGCTTTCCAAAATATCACCATGTAAAGCCTCTTTAGGCGCAAATGCAATGGCATGTACCAAACCATCCAAACCATCCCAATGTTGACCTAAATCGACGAATAATTGGTTGATTTCATCATCGCTAGAAACGTCGCAATGAAATACCAATTCAGAGCCAAACTCTTTGGCCATTTTGCGCACACGGTCTTCGAGTTTGTCTACGGCGAATGTGAAAGCCAATTCTGCACCTTGGTTTTGACAAGCTTTAGCGATGCCATAAGCAATCGAGCGGTCAGAAATCATGCCAGTGATTAGAATTTTTTTGCCTTGCAAAAATCCCATAAAATTATCCTTATACGGTATCATGAGTTAAATTAGCGTGGATTATAAGCCAATTGTGATACCGACTCCAATGACTTGCTTCAACAAACTTACTCAAATGAACTCACAAATGACTGCAAACAGATAGATTCAATTAGTGCCATTACTTAATTTTATGTAGAGGTAATTTTTTCGACAGGATTCATTCAATGTGCATAAAAAATTTTAAGTTGGTGAATTTTAGCTATAATTTAAGAAACAAGCAGGCTTTTTACTGCGGTGAGTGTGGATAAACAAGCATGTTCAAAACCATTTTTCAAGGCTTCAAACAAGGGCTCTATATTGGTTCAATCACGGGTGTATTGTTGTGTTTGAGTCAGGTCAGTTTTGCAGGTGTTTATGGTCTGGCATTGGGTACGCAAGCCAAATACGCTTCGGGTAAGCAATCTTTTGCCTATGTTAATCCGCAAGCACCGAAAGGTGGCATGTTGCGTTTGGGCGTACAGGGCGATTTTGATACGCTCAATCCATTTTTGCTCAAAGGCAGTAAATTGGCAGGTGCTGAGGCGTTTGGCGACAGTTTGTTGCTTGATACGTTGATGACAGAAAGTTGGGATGAGCCGTTTGCGATGTACGGTTTGTTGGCGCAAGACATTGCTTTGGCGCAAGATGGCTTGTCGGTGACATTCACTTTGAATCCCAAAGCACGTTTTAGCAATGGCGATGCGGTTTTGGCTCAAGATGTGGTGGCGTCGTTCAAAACCTTGACTACCGATGAAGCGGCCTCACCGTTTTACCGTTTTTATTATGCGGATGTCAAAGATGTGGTGGCGGTGAGTGAGCGAGCAGTGCGATTTGATTTTGCCAAAAAAAATGCTGAATTGCATTTGATTTTGGGACAGTTTCCGATTTTTTCACACAAAAGTTATCCCGATGGTTTGGGCAAAGCCGCAACCGTGTTGCCCATTGGCTCAGGTCCTTATTTATTAGAACGATTTGAATACAACCGTTTGGTGCAATACCAACGTCGCAGCGATTATTGGGCAGATGCGTTGCCCATTCGACAAGGCTTTTGGAATTTTGACCAAGTGCGTTTTCGTTATTACCGTGATCCGACGACTTATTTAGAAGCTTTGAAAGCGGCTCAATTTGATGTGTCGTATGAAAACAGTGCCAAAAACTGGGCACGCTCATACAACAATCCGAGCTTGTATGAGCGAGGCTTTGTTAAAAAAGAATTTGCCCATTCCAATAATGCAGGTTTGCAAGCGTATGTGATGAATACGCGCCGCGCGCCTTTGGATGATCGCACGTTGCGCCAAGCTTTGGCTTTGAGTTTTGATTTTGAAACCATCAATCAGCAAATGTTTTATGGCTTGTATACCCGTTCTTACAGTTATTTTAGTAATAGCGAATTGGCGGCAACGGGCATGATTTCAGACGGTGAGCGTCAAGTTTTAAAGCCTTTACAAGACAAATTGCGTCCTGAAGTGTTGACCCAAGCGGTGCCTATGCCTGCGGTGGTGTCGCCTGTGCTAGGCGTGCGCCCGAATTTATTGTTGGCGCGTACTTTATTGTTACAGGGCGGTTATCGTTATCAAAATGGCCAATTGTTAGACAAACAAGGCAAACCGATAGTGTTGGAATTTTTAACCAATGCCAAGACGTTTGAGCGTGTCAGTGCCAAATGGCAACGGGACTTGGCTAAATTGGGCATTACGCTACGCTTGCGTTTGGTAGACAGCGCCATTTATCAAAAACGGGTACAAAGTTTTGATTATGACATCATCACGCACAATTATGGACAAAGCCAAAGCCCTGGCAATGAGCAAGCAGAAATGCACAGTTGTGCTGCTGCGCAGACACCTTCTTCACGCAATCGTGCCGGTACGTGTAACGAGGCGATTGATGCGTTGCTCAAGCGTTTTGAACACTTTGAAACCCGTCAAGAGTTGGTGGATGTATCGCGCGCTTTAGACAGGGTATTGCGGCATGAATATTATGTGGTACCACAATGGTATAGTGACCAATGGCGCATGGTGTATTGGGATAAATTTGAGCAAGCGCAGCCTTTGCCATTGTATTACGATCCCATCAATTGGCCTTTGAAAACATGGTGGTCAAAATCTGCACAATGACATCAAACAGTTACATGGATGGTATATAGATATAGTTTTATGTTCTTTGCGCCTGTGTGTAAAAAATGTAATGACCTAGCACTTTCTGCACAAGTCACAAGCTTAATCGATAGACTTCAGTAGGAGTTTTCATACCCAATGCCTGATGAGGTCTTCGTTCATTGTAAAACTGTATCCAATCGCTCAATACACGATTGGCATGTTGCAAACTCTCAAAGCGGTAGCGATGAACGCATTGCTCTTTAATGGTGCGAATCAATCTTTCCACCATGCCGTTTTGCTGTGGGCAATGCGGTGTGATGAATTCTTGCTGCAAACCATAACTGCTCACCAACGCAGTATATTTGCGACTGGTAAACACCAAACCATTGTCTGAACGCAATAAGAAACGTTCAGGCACCTTGCCCAAACAGCGAAAGCGGCTGATCAAAGCGTGTTCCAATGCACTCACAGCCGTACTGGCTTTACCAGTTTTGGAAAGTTGCCAGCCCAATAATTCACGGGTATGGCAATCCATTACCAAAGCCAGACTGAGCCAACCATCTTTACCACCCCAAACCCGACACAAATCTGTAGACCAACGTTGATTTGGCTCCTGTGCTTTGGATGGCACCGCTTGAATCCGAGGTCTGCGACCGACTGAGCGTTTACGTACTTGCCAACCTTTGAGCTGAAACACACGTTGGACAGTGTTTTTATTCATACTCAGCAAAGCAGCAACCGTCCTGTAACCAAATGATGGTTGTTCTTCAATCAATTGTTTAATCGGTTCTGAATAGCATTCTTTTACCACTGGCTGTTTGCGATGTGGTCGGTAATACACTGAACGACGAGCCACACCAAACCAAGCACACAAGCGGCTGATGCTGACGTGAACACCATCAGATGCAAACTGTTCATGCAAACGCCAAATCAGTTCTCGTCCCGCTCCAACCATTCCTCCAACTTTTTTCGCGCACGCAGCTCCAACATCGCTTCACCATAAGCGGCCTGTAATTGGTGAATTTGCTTTTCGTATTGCTGACGCACATCACGAGGTTTGGCTCGCAAAGCGTTTTCCATACCTTCTTTAGCTTGATCAACCCAGCTTTCCAATTCAGATGGCGTTAAATCAAATTGCCGAGAAGCTTCGGCTACCGTGGTCTTACCTTGGATGATTTCCAATACCAATGCACTCTTGCGTTTGGCACTCCAACGTTTGTTTTCATCACTCATTTGGCTACTCATTTTAGTATCTCCTAGATGGAATAATACCTGAGCAGAAATTTAGTGGGTCATTACAAAAACGCCATAATGAATTCAATCAAATTTAATCAACGTCTCAAGGATGGATGAATATGAATATTGCAAATAATGTGACTGAGTTGGTAGGCAACACGCCATTGGTAAAATTGAACCGCGTGACCGATGGTGCAGAGGCAAATGTGTATGCAAAATTGGAATTTTTTAACCCAGGTTCTAGCGTAAAAGACCGCATTGCAGTGGCGATGTTGGATGCAGCTGAAAAATCAGGCAAAATCAACCAAAACACCACCATTGTAGAGCCTACTTCTGGCAATACGGGTATTGGTTTGGCTATGGTGTGTGCAGCGCGTGGCTACAAATTGATCATCACCATGCCTGAAACCATGAGCCGTGAACGTCGCATGTTGATGCGTGCTTATGGCGCAGAGTTGGTATTGACCCCTGGCCCTGAAGGCATGGGCGGCGCGATTGCCAAAGCCAAAGAATTGGCAGAAGCCAATCCTGACAGTTTCTTCATCCCACAACAGTTTGAAAATCCAGCCAATCCAGAAGTACACCGCAATACGACTGCTTTGGAAATTTGGAACGATACCGATGGTCAAGTAGATATCGTGATTGCTGGCGTGGGTACAGGCGGCACCATTACAGGTGTGGGCGAAGTCTTGAAAGAGAAAAATCCAAACATTCAAATCATTGCGGTTGAGCCTGCTGCGTCTCCTGTTTTGTCAGGTGGTGCTAAGGGTCCACATCCGATTCAAGGCATTGGTGCAGGTTTTGTGCCAGCGATTTTGAATACTGATGCTTACAATGAAATTGTACAAGTGCCAAACGAAGCGGCTTTTGAAACAGCACGTGCAGTGGGTTCACAAGAGGGTGTTTTGGTGGGTATTTCTTCAGGTGCGGCGGTGTGGGCAGCAGTACAAGTGGCCAAGCGTCCTGAAAACAAAGGCAAAAATATTGTCGTGATTATCCCTTCAAACGGTGAGCGTTATTTGTCTACCGCTTTGTTTGAAAATTTGGCTTAAGTCGTTTTAATACTTGTTAAACAGGTCAAAATGCGGTAAGTTAAGGCGTGACTTTTTGGATGAATATTGATAGTAATGAAAAAATTCAAACTTCTTGTGTCTGTATTGGCCATGAGTTCTGCCTTAACTGCTTGTACCACGACGTTAACCAACGATTTGTTTGGTGGCGGCAATCGTCCAAGCAACCACACCAATCAAGGTAATACGGGTGTGGTAGTGATCCCAACCAATACAGTGACACCTTACCGCTTGTCTGCAAACCATTGGTCTGATGTGGCAAGTATTCGTAATCGTGCCAATGAATTGAGCATACGTGTGGGTCAAGGCGAATTGACCAAAGTGCAAGCAGCACAATTGTTAAATGAATATCGTGTTAAATTGGTCGGACACAATAGTGTGGATGACAATGTGTATACCGTGTATTTGCGTGCTGCGACACAAAGTCAAAGTGGGCAAATCAATACCGATCAATCTAAGCGTTTGATTCAAAATGCTTTGAGCGGTTGGAGCCAACGTTGGCCGAATATGCAAAACAAACCCACCAATCCTGCATTTACCAACTTTTTAAATGAAGTGATGGGTTTGCAAGCTTTGAAATAAAATCAGAGTCTATAAAAAAGCGTCCTGTAAATGTTACAGGACGCTTTTTATATGCTGGGTGATTTAAGATTGCACTTTTTTGAGCAGTTTTTCAGTTGCTTCCAGCGCTTTGGCTTTGATGTCGATAGACATGCCATCTTTCAATTGCTTGAAGACCAAAGCAATGACCGCAACATCATCGCTAAAACCCAAAGGACCCAGTAAATCGGGAATGGCATCCATAGGACTGACAAAATATAACAAAGCACCGACAATCATCAATTTGCTTTTCATCGGTGTGTCAGGTGACAGCATCATAAAATACAAAGCATAAATTTGTTCAATGACCGGTTTGCCTAGAGTGACGGCAAAACGTGCCAATTTTTGCAAAAAACGCTGTTCATTGAAGTTTTGCAAGTCTTCTTCGCTGCCTGAAGAGGGATTAACACGTTTCATGATGTCTCCTAAACAATTTTGTCATTGCATTTAAGCACGCAATTCGGTGATGCCATTCATGTATGGTTGCAATACGGTTGGTACGGTAATAGAACCGTCGGCTTGTTGGTAGTTTTCCAATACCGCCACCAAAGTACGACCCACAGCCAAACCCGAACCGTTCAAAGTGTGTACCAATTGGTTTTTGCCATTTTCATCTTTGAAACGTGCTTTCATGCGGCGCGCTTGGAAGTCTTCACAGTTGGAGCAGCTTGAAATTTCACGGTAAGTGTTTTGAGCGGGTACCCAAACTTCCAAATCGTATGTTTTGGCCGCGCCAAAACCCATGTCGCCTGTACACAAGGTAATCACTCGGTATGGCAATTCCAAAGCTTGTAAAATCGCCTCAGCGTGTCCTACCATTTCTTCTAAAGCGGCATAAGAGGTTTCAGGATGAACCACTTGTACCATTTCTACTTTGTCAAACTGGTGTTGGCGAATCAAACCGCGTGTGTCTTTGCCGTAAGAGCCAGCTTCTGAACGGAAACATGGTGAGTGAGCAGTCATTTTAATTGGCAAATCACTGGCTTTTAAAATGCTTTCACGCACGGTATTGGTCAAAGTGATTTCAGCAGTTGAAATCAAATATTGTTTTTGAGTATCAACTTCGGTGTCGCCTGATTGTACTGCGTACATGTCTTCGGCAAACTTAGGCAATTGACCTGTACCATACAAAATTTCAGGATTCACAATATAAGGCGTGTAATGCTCAGTATAACCGTGTTTTAAAGTGTGGGTATTGAGCATGAATTGTGCTAATGCACGGTGCATTAATGCAATTTGGCCGCGCATCAAAGTAAAACGTGCACCTGCCAATTTAGAACCTGTTTCAAAATCCAAGCCCAAAGGCGCACCGACATCGACATGGTCTTTGACTTCAAAATCAAAGGTGCGAGGCGTGCCCACTTTGCGCACTTCGACATTGTCATTCTCACTTTTGCCCACAGGCACAGATTCGTGTGGCAAATTAGGCAAATGCAATAATAAATCGTCTAATTGTTGTTGTACGTTTTTGTAAGCTTCTTCAGCTTGTTTGAGTTCTTCGCCCAAAGAGCCTACTTGTGCCATGATAGGGGCAATGTCTTCACCTTTGCTTTTGGCAATGCCAATTTGTTTGGACACTTGGTTGCGCTTGGCTTGCAATTCTTCGGCGGTCATTTGCAATTGTTTGCGTTGCTCATCTAATTGTGCAAAGACATCGGCATCAAAAGCAAACGAACGGCTTTGCATGGCATCGATAACGCGGTTCATGTCGTTGCGCAACACTTGAATATCTAACATGGTCTGAATCCATACAATGAAAATGGTTATTGTAGCGGTGTCACAGCATTTTGTCAGGTTGCTTGCATAAGTGATGGCTTCCAAGCGTCCTGTAAACTTGTCTCAATACTATGTCAGATTAATGTTAAAATATTTGTATATAATGTCATAATGATATTCATGGATTTTGAAAATGGTTTTGATGGCGATGGCTGAAGGGTGGTAAGTGATGCAACCGAATAAAAGTTTGGTATTTTACTTGGCAAATGAAGATACAGGTGATGTGAATGTGCCAGAGAAACAATTGCTTGCGTCTTATCAAGAGGAATGGGATGCACAAGCTAAAAACACCATGAGTTTGAGTCAAGAGCGTGCGGTTGAGTCACCTGCACCTATTGAAACAGAAGCCAAACCCACCACAGAAAAATCGACTGAGTTGGATGATGCTGAGGCATCGGATGTGTTCGACTCACAATTGTTTTTTACACAACATTTGAAAGATGCCATTTTAGAGCCTAATGCAGGCTTGGATTTGGGTGTTGATGATTTAGAAGACGATTGGATTGCAGGCTTGGAGCAGCTGCGCAATCAGCGTCGCTATCATAAAGAAGATCGCTTAACACCGATTGCAGAATTGGCAAAGCCTCAAGTGACTCAATTTGCCCAAGTAGAGCATTCGGCATTGTCGGGAGTGCTGAAAGTTACTTCGGTTAAAGCCACACATTTATACCAACCTGCTGCTAAAGCCATTGCAGCAGGCAAGGATTTGGATTCGGTCACTTTGCACATGCAAGAGGCGACCAATAAAGCGAAAAAAACGGTGACAAAACCTATTCAGGACGCTGATGTTAAAGAAATCGTGACCAAGGCGATTGTTGACAAGCTTTTATTGCCTGAAAATGAAGAAATTTTGCCAAAAGTCGAAGATGCAGCAGTATTTGTCGCTGTGCAAGAAGCTGCAAAAGCCAATGTGCCATTGCTTACCTTGGTGAATATAGCTGAAACCGAAACAGCTGAAACCGAAACAGCTGAAACCGAAACAGCTGAAACCGAAACAGCTGAAACCGAAACAGCTGAAACCGAAACAGCTGAAACTGAAACAGCTGAAACTGAAACAGCTGAAACTGAAATAGCTGAAACTGAAACAGCTGAAGCCGAAGCAGCTGAAACCGAAACAGCTGAAGTGTCTAAGTCCACTCAAACATCTAATGAGATGGTATTTGCTTCGATACAAGAAGTGACCGATGATTTAAATCAATTGGTATTGGAAACCTTGGCGCAATCGAATGAAGCGGCCGTCGATGTGGTGGTGACTGCGGCACCTTTGATCGAGTCTAAGGATGTGCCAGCTGCGTTAAGTGCATCTAAACCCAAAGCCAAGCCGCAAACACAACCACTGATTAAATTATTGGTGGATATTGAAGAGGTGGCTCAGCCACTGGTTGAACAAGAGCACCATTTGATTGAGCCAACTGCGGCGCCTGTGCGAACCGACTCTTTGCTATTGGATGAATCGGCTGGATTGTCTTTGCAAATGCAGATGAAACAATTGAAAGAGGCTGCTAAAAACGTACCGATTGATCCTTGGTATGTTGAACCAGCGCCATTGACCCCAAAAGCAATGAAACACGAGCCAACCGAAACGGATGAAATTGATCCTGCATTATTGGCTAAAGCCGAAGAGGTGGCACAAAAAACCGCGTTGACACCAGAAGAAAAAGTGACTTTGTTAGATGGCTTTTTGTCTTTGTGGCAAGACCGCCAAACATCGAAACACACCAAGGCAAGCAAAGCACACATTGTGTTTAAAGAAGATTGGCAGCAACACAATGAATCTATTTTGCAATCTGATGTGGCAGGCGCCAATACTGAAACGGTCATGTGGCTGAAGACACAGCCTGAAGCGGTTGAGGGCGACGAAGCAGCAGTGACGGTTGTACCTGAAATTGTAACGCAGCCTGATGCATTGGCCCACAACGCCATGTATGCACCGATTCATGTGCATCTTCATATGCCAGTTGAAGAGGACGATGCCGTCATCAGTGTGATTAGTGAAGCGGATTTGTTGTCACAATTGACCGAACGCTTGCAGCCTTATTTTGTGGACATGTTAACCGGTTTGGTGAAAACAGAATTGACCAAGCAAACCCATTTCTTGGTTCAGCGTTTACAAGAAAATTTGGCCGCAGAAATTCCAACGATGGTGGATGAATTGTTACAAGAGAATTTGAGCAAAGCCTTAAATGACATCAAAAAACAATCTGCTTGATGGTCTGTCATAAATATGTCACTGAGTGTCCTTATACTGCCAGACAGTATTGAAACCATGCAAAGGGAATTTGAATATGTCAGAACACATTTCATCTCAGTTTAACCAAGAGTTGGAAACGGTGCGCACGCAAGTGATGAAAATGGGTGGCTTGATTGAGCAGCAATTGCAACAAGTGATGCACGGTTTGGAAACAGGTCAAATTGCCATCTTGGAGGAAGTTTCTGCTGCCGATGCCCAAGTCAATGCGATGGAAGTGAGTATTGATGACCAATGTCAATTGATTATTGCCCGTCGTCAACCTGCGGCAGGCGATTTGCGTTTGGTGTTGACGGTAACTCGCATCATCACTGATTTGGAACGCATGGGAGATGAAATCAAAAAGATTGCTTTGTATGGCAGAGATTTGCTTGCAAAACATGGTGTATTGCCGCATCAATTTCAAGATTTACAACGTTTGGCACAACGCTCATTGGGCATGGTGCACAGTGCATTGGATGCGTTTGCACGTTTGGACGCCACGGTTGTTGTGGCTTTGAGTAAAGAAGACATTGTGCTCGATCGTGAATATGACAATTTATTGCGTCAGCAAATCACTTATATGATGGAAGATCCACGCACTATTGGTACCAGCTTGGATTTGTTGTTCATGTTCAAAGCGATTGAACGCATTGGTGATCATGCTTTGAATGTGTCGGAACATGTTGTGTATTTGGCCAAAGGCATTGATATTCGCCATTCTTCGATAGAACAAGTGAAAAAAGTTTCGGGTGCCGTAGACGAATAAAGCACCAAGATGTTAAAGCGGCTTACAGGCCGCTTTTTTTATGCTTGTCGTTCAGCAAAACAGTGTGCCATGATGTGTTTTTAGCCAGAAAGGTGGTGTGTATGACGGTTTGGGTAGACGACATGCGCATTGTCAAAAACGGTCAAGATAGGTGTCATTTGTTGGCAGATTCTTGGGAAGAAATGCATGCATTTGCTTTACAGCAGTTGCAATTGCCCAAGCAACGTTTTCATGCGGCTTCACGTTTGCCGCATTATGACATTACTTGGGCCGAGCGTGATCGTGCCATCGCATTGGGAGCAATCTTGATTCATAGGCGCGAGTTGGTGAAAAAAGCCCATGTTTTATTGGCACAAAAGCCTTTTTTAACAGATGAAAATTAATCGTATAGGAGAGAACATGTTATTGAGCAATTTGGAAACCGTGCCGGGACATGAGATTGTCCGTCAGTTGGATGTGGTTTATGGCAGCACGGTGCGCAGCAAGCATGCGGGGCGAGATTTTTTGGCGGGACTGAAAAATATTGTGGGCGGTGAGCTGACGGCCTATACCGAATTATTAGAAGAATCACGCCAAGAAGCGATGGATCGGATGGTGGCCAAAGCGCAAACCTTGGGTGCCAATGCCATTGTCGGAATTCGTTTTTCGACATCCAATATTGCCCCGGGGGCATCGGAATTGTTCGTGTATGGTACGGCTGTCATGGTCACTGCACGTTAACATGGGAGAAGCCAGATGTTATTGGAAATCATTGTTTTTTTGAGTTTGTTTGGCATAGGTTGGTTTTTTGGTCGCAAAGCCGAACGAGACCATTGGCGCTCTTTGGATGAGCAAGAAAAAGCCTTGGCACACATCAGCATAGACACCAATAAATTCAGCCGCAGTGATGAAGCAGGTTGTTTTGTCAGTGGCAATGTGGTTTTGGCGAACGATTATTTCAAATTGGTTTTGGCCAATATTCGCAATTTTTTGGGTGGTCGAATCGGCAGTTATGAAACAGTGGTCGAACGAGCCAGACGTGAAGCCATTTTGCGCGTCAAACAAGATGCGCAAGCCGCAGGTTTAAACCACATTATGGGTTTGCGCTTAATCACCACGCAATTGACTGAAACAGGTGGTGTGGTTGAGGTGTTGGCATATGGTACGGCGGTGAGAAAACAGTGATTTGAATGTTGGATGAATCATTCCATCGAAAAACAAGCGTCCTGTAAACATGAATAAGACGTTTTTTAGACAATACCATTCATCTTGGATTCATGTAATGGCTCGCTAACAACTGCTTTGGATACAGTTTTACAAGGAACGAAGACCCCATCAGGATTTGGGTATGAAAACGCCTATTGAGGTTTATTTTGTAAGCTGGTGACTGGTGCAGAAAGTGCTAGGTCATGGTATTTATGCGTGAACATATCAAAAAGCGTCCTGTAAATATTTACAGGACGCTTTTTAGATTTCAAACAGCCGTTTTAATTAACCGCGGTCAGAAGAAGGACGACGGTTGCCGCCTTTGTAGCCGCCTTCGCGTTTTTCACCGTTACCGCTGAAAGGTTTGCGTGCGCCATCACGTTGGCCGCCGAATGATTTGCGTGGTGCGCCGCCGTCTTCGCGACGACCTTGATAACCACCTTCGCTGCGGCGATTGTCTTCACGACGACCTTGGTAACCACCTTCGCTGCGACGGCTGTCTTCACGACGACCACCTTCGCGTTTTTCACCTTGGGATGACGGATGGTCATTGTTGTAGCTGCGACGTTCATCACCGCCACGACGCTCATCGCTGCTGCGACGTTCATCACCACCACGGCGTTCGTCACGACCACCACCGAAACCGCCTTGAGGACGTGAATCACGGTTGCCATCACGGCTACCGAATGAGCGGCGTTTGTCACCACCGAAACCACCATTAGGACGGCCACCACGACGACCATTACCACCAGCACCACCTGCTTTTGGTTTGCGGCGAGTGGGTTCCATGCCTTCAATCGCAGTTTCTGGCAATTGGCGTTTTAAGTAACGCTCAATTTTAGACACTTTCATGTATTCTTTGACTTCGGCAAAGCTGATCGCGATACCGCTGCGACCTGCACGACCAGTACGACCAATACGGTGAACGTAGTCTTCGGCTTGTTTTGGCAAGTCGTAGTTGATGACGTGAGTAATCGTTGGAACGTCAATACCACGGGCAGCCACGTCGGTTGCTACCAAGATTTTGGTGCGACCTGTACGCAAGTTGTTCAAAGTACGGTTACGCCAGCTTTGTGGCATGTCGCCATGCAAACATTCTGCTGCGTAGCCTTTTTCGTACAATTGGTCAGCCAATTGTTCGGTAAATGCTTTGGTTGCTGTAAAAATCACACATTGGTCGATGTTGGCATCGCGCAAGATGTGGTCTAACAAACGGTCTTTGTGGCGGAAGTCATCGCAATACATCAATTGTTCTTCGATGCGGCTTTCTTCTTGCACGCGTTCGATTTCGATGCTTTGTGGTTCGTGGGTGATTTTGCGAGCAATATTACCCACAACGCCATCCAAAGTAGCAGAGAACAACAAAGTTTGACGGTCTTCAGGAGTTGCAGCCACGATGGTTTCGATGTCTTCTACAAAACCCATGTCCAACATGCGGTCCGCTTCGTCCAAAATCAACAACTCTAAACGAGAGAAGTCAATACGACCTTGACGCATGTGGTCCATCAAGCGGCCTGGAGTGGCAACAATGATATCAATCGGACGGCTCAAGGCACGAGTTTGGAAGCCAAAAGAGGTACCACCCACCAAAGTCACGGTGCGCAACCATTTCATGTTTTCGCCGTAAACTTGGGCATTTTTTTCAATTTGTTGTGCCAATTCGCGTGTTGGCGTCAAAATCAATACGCGAGGACCTTTGCCGGGTTTGTCGCTGCGTGCTTGTAATTTTTCTAATGATGGCAATAAGAATGCTGCGGTTTTACCGCTGCCTGTTTGCGCAGAAACCAATAAGTCATGGCCTTCCAACGCAGCAGGAATCGATTTCATCTGTACTGGTGTTGGAGAGACGTAGCCAGCTTCAGTAATTGTTTGAACTAAGTTTGCGTTTAGATTTAAATCTGCAAATGTGATGGTCATAATACCATTCCTGTGTATAGAAAACAGCAAAAGCAAGGCATAAGCATGAAATGCTTAACCGAATGGTTTTTGCCGAAAAGCCCTATGGCTTTAGGTTACGAATGTCGGCGACAACCCATCGGTTGAGAGTTCAGCTTGCTCGAGAGTCTGATTTTTCTAAGAAAATCACGAGGAAAAGGCAGGCAGAGGTTGAAGACGACAGCTTCAATATGGAATTTGAGGGCAAATAGTAATGGATGTAGTCAGGCTTATCAAGTGTATTTGTGTAAAAAAGCAATATTTACTTAACTTAGCAATTGATTTTTTATTTTAATGGGATATAGGTATATTTCAAAAATATAAAAGTGGATTAAAAAATAACCATATAGAAAATGGATTACCTATAAATGTATGATTGCCGACTATGACATGTTGAGTTTTAACTGTACCGTTGTATGAAGTCATTACAAAGAAAGTTGCTTAAATTCTTAATTTATCCAGTGTGGAAAACCTCATTGCGGCAACTGTCATATATCTTTTTGTATCTATTTCGCGATGAAATATGTAATCGTCCATTTTTGGGTCAATAAGGCGTTTGCTTGGCTGAAAAAAAGAAGCTCAAAGACTTTGTGTCTAAGGTTGGTTTGGGCATATTGCAGCGTCCTGTAAGATGTGTATGGCGTTTTTCAAGCTGTTTTTTTGTGTCTTCAGGACGCTTACGTTAAAATAGCACATTCTTTTTTTGAAATAGATGCTACATGTCTGAAATCACCGCTTTTGCCAATCGTTTGGGGAAAAATGCCAAACATTTGATTAAATGGGCACGTCGCCAAAACATTGAAGCGTTTCGTTTGTACGAACGTGACATTCCTCAATATCCCTTGATTGTGGATGTGTACAAAGACAAAGTGCATTTGCAAGAATTTGACACGGGCTGGTTGATGCACAAAGACGACCACGATGCTTGGCTCAAAGAAGCCATTGAGGCAATTTGTTTCATCACGGGTTTTACGCCTGAAGACGTGTATGTCAAAGTGCGCAAACGTCAAAAAGGCGAAGAGCAATACGAAAAAACAGGGTTGGCAGGCGAAGACTTTGTGGTGGTAGAACAAGGTCGCCAATTTTGGGTGAATTTGGGAAAATATTTGGACACAGGTTTGTTTTTAGACCATCGCAATACGCGCAAAGCGGTGGGTGATGCGGCACAAGGCAAACGCTTTTTGAATTTGTTTGCCTATACTGGCAGCTTTACGGTGTATGCAGCCACAGGCGGCGCCATCAGCAGTGAAACTGTGGATTTGTCTAACACGTATTTGGCTTGGGCCAAACGCAATTTTGAACTCAATGGCATGGATGAAAACCGCCACCAAATTGTTCGCCAAGACGTATTTCAATATTTGGACGATGCATTTTTTGATCGCAAAGAGTTTGACATGATAGTGATGGATCCACCGAGTTTTTCTAACAGCAAAAAAATGTTGGAAATCTTGGATGTGCAGCGCGACCAACAACGCTTAATTGATGGCGCGATGAAATTGTTGGCGCAAGACGGTGTATTGTATTTTTCAAACAATTTGCGCACGTTTGAGTTGGATGCGGTTTTGAGCGAACGTTATGTGGTCAAAGACATTTCCAAGCAATCTGTGCCTGAAGATTTTCGCAATAAAAAAATTCATCAGTGTTGGAAAATCCAACATCGCCCTAAGATATAAACCATCTTAGCCAAGACAAACACCCGCCGAGTGCGGGTGTTTTGACAAGTGAGTAAGCCATGACATCAACAGACTCTGTAAATAAAACCTTATCCTCCAATGCTTCTATCATCCAGTTACATGTTGAAGGTATGACGTGTGCCTCTTGTTCGGCACGAGTGGAGCGGACATTGAACCGTTTGCCCGAAGTAAGCCATGCCCAAGTGAATTTGACAACTGAAATGGCCACGATTGAAATGGATACCGCGCAACTGCCTCTTGCGGTTGATGCGATTGAGGACGCAGGTTACCACGTGGTGGTGCCGCAGATGATTTTGGATGTTGAAGGTATGACGTGTGCCTCTTGTGTGGCGCGTGTGGAGCGTGTGGTTAAGCGTTTGCCTAATGTGGTAGATGCCCAAGTGAATTTGGCGACTGAGCAAGCGGTGGTACAAGGCTGGGCAAGCCAAGCTCATGTCATCGCTGCGATTGAAGATGCAGGTTATGTTGCCAAGCCTTTACAGGCCGCTCTTCATCGTATGGACGAGGACAAGCAAGCACGCAAAGCGGCGGAACAACAACAATTGCAGCGAGATTTTAAATGGGCGTTAGGCTTGAGTGTGCCTGTGTTTGTTTTGGAAATGGGCGGGCATTTGTGGTCTGATTTTCACCATTGGATTTCACACCATATTGGCATGCAAACATCGTGGTTATTGCAATGCGTATTGACTGCTTTGGTTTTATTATTGCCAGGACGTCGTTTTTGGCAAACAGGCTTGCCTGCATTGTTCAAAGGCGCGCCTGACATGAACAGTTTGGTGGCAGTTGGTTCTTTGGCGGCATTTGGTTTTTCATCGGTCGCCACATTTTTGCCTGATGTATTACCGCCGCAAGCGCGACATGTGTATTACGAGTCGGCAGTGGTCATCATCACTTTGATTTTGTTAGGTCGGGTTTTGGAAGCACGTGCCAAAGGACGCACTTCTGAAGCCATTCGCCGTTTGGTCGATTTGCAATCTAAAACGGCCACGATTGAACGCGATGGACAAATATTGACTGTCGACATTGCTCAAGTGCAAAGGGATGATGTGGTGTTGGTGAAGCCAGGTGAGCGTGTGGCGGTCGATGGTGTGGTGGTGGGAGGGCAGTCGTGGGTCGATGAGGCGATGATTACAGGCGAGCCGATGCCAGTTGAAAAAAACTTGGGTGCAAACGTTACAGGCGGCACCATCAATCAGCAAGGCAGTTTGCGTGTACAAGCATCAGCAGTGGGTGACGCGACTGTGTTGGCGCAAATCATTCGCATGGTCAGCGAAGCGCAAGGCAATAAATTGCCGATACAGGCCGCTGTGGACAAAGTGACGTTGTGGTTTGTGCCTGCGGTGATGGTTTTGTCGTTGTTGACATTTGCGTTGTGGTGGTTATTGGGTGGCGAGGCGGCTTTGAGTTTGGCTGTGGTCAATGCGGTGGCGGTGTTAATCATTGCATGCCCTTGTGCCATGGGCTTGGCGACACCGACTTCAATCATGGTGGCAACAGGTCGAGGTGCTGAGTTGGGTGTTTTGTTCCGTCAAGGCTCGGCGCTACAAAGTTTGCAAGAAGTGAGCGTGGTGGCGGTAGACAAAACAGGCACACTGACCGAAGGCAAGCCGCAATTGACGGATATGGTGTTACAGGACGCTTTTGAGCGTGAACACGTTTTGTCATTGGTGGCGGCCGCAGAATCACCATCTGAGCATCCGATTGCTCAAGCTTTGTTACAGGCCGCTCAAAAAGCCCATCTTGATATACCCTCGTTGCGTCATTTTGAATCACACACAGGTTTGGGCATTGCCGCTTTAACCGATGCACACCACATTCACATTGGTGCAGACCGTTATATGCAGCAATTGGGTTTGGATGTGAGCGTGTGGCAAGTTCAAGCCAAGGCTTTGGCAGCGGCAGGCAAATCGCCTTTGTATGTGGCGATAGATGGGGTGTTGGCGGCAATATTGGCGGTGTCTGACCCGATTAAGCCCAGCACTCCTGCGGCCATCGCGGCTTTGCATGCACAAGGCTTAAAAGTGGTGATGGTTTCAGGTGACAATCGCGTCACAGCTGAAGCGATTGCCCGGCAATTGGGCATTGATGAAGTGGTGGCTGAAGTGATGCCTGATGGCAAAGTGGCGGTAATTCAAGACTTGCAGCATCAAGGCAAAGTGGCTTTTATTGGTGATGGCATCAACGATGCGCCTGCTTTGGCACAAGCCGATGTGGGTTTGGCTGTGGGAACAGGCACAGACATCGCCATAGAATCGGCTGATGTGGTGTTGATGAACGGGCGTTTGACAGCAGTAGCGGATGCCATTGCTTTGTCGCGCGCCACCATGCGCAATATTCATCAAAATCTATTTTGGGCGTTTGCTTATAATATCGCGTTGATTCCGATTGCTGCGGGCATTTTATACCCATTTTTCGGTATTTTGCTGTCGCCGATGCTTGCCGCTGGAGCGATGGCGTTGAGCTCGGTGTTTGTGTTGAGCAATGCGTTGCGCTTGCGCTGGTTTCAAGCTTGAGATTGTTTGGGTGAAACAAGCGTCCTGTAAAAAGTTTACAGGTCGCTTGAAACATTGAGTTTGAATCCAACCTAATGGGTAAGTTTGAACGCTGCGTTCATTTTGTGGTTGAATGTCAGTCTGTCTTATGTGTATTTTTGGCTGTAATGTTGTGATTCATTTTGAATCATTTGATAAGCGTCCTGTAAAAGTTTACAGGACGCTTATCAATATATTAAATGATACAAATGATATTATACCGTTTGTGTAAAATTGCCACCGATTACCAATAAAATGAGGCCTGCCAATTGCAAGAAAAAGGGGTTTTTAGCGTCTTGCCAATGCAATATTAAAAATACCAAACTGGCGGGTGCCAAAAGCAAGCAGGCCAAAAACCAACCAATATGCACTTTAAAAGCCGCAATCAACGAACCGATGCCGCCAATCATGAAAATGGCCAAACCAATATAAGCTAAAATCATTGTGAGTCTTCTGTGCACGAGTATAAAAAAACAGGGTTGCTTGTGTGTGAGCAACCCTGTTCGATTTTCATGTCAATTAAGCTTGAGCGACTTTTTCAGGGTCATCCAAACCAAAGGCAGAGTGCAACACGCGGGTTGCCAATTCCAAATATTTCTCGTCAATCAATACCGATACTTTGATTTCAGAAGTGGAAATCATTTGGATGTTGATGCCTTCTTCAGCCAAAGTACGGAACATGGTTGACGCCACGCCCACGTGTGAACGCATGCCCACGCCAACGATAGACACTTTGCATACGGTGTTGTCGCCGTCTACGGTTGCTGCGCCAATGTTTTTCTGAACTTCGTTCAAGATAGACAAAGTGCGTTGGTAATCGCCACGAGGTACGGTGAATGAAAAATCGGTTGTGCCTTCGTCACCCACGTTTTGGATGATCATGTCCACTTCGATGTTCGCGTCCGCTACTGCACCCAAAATTTGGTATGCAATACCTGGTTTGTCAGGTACGCCGCGTACATTGATACGTGCTTGGTTTTTATCGAAGGCAATACCTGCCACTGCTGCTTTTTCCATGTCTTCGTCCTCTTCAAAGGTGATCAAGGTGCCATCGCCACCTTCTTGTAAACTGCTCAATACGCGCAAACGCACTTTGTATTTGCCTGCAAATTCAACCGAACGAATTTGCAAAACTTTTGAACCCAAGCTCGCCAATTCCAACATTTCTTCAAATGAAATGGTTTTCAAACGACGTGCTTCTGGAACCACACGAGGGTCAGTGGTGTAAACACCGTCTACGTCGGTGTAAATTTGGCACTCGTCCGCTTTCAAAGCCGCTGCCAAAGCCACCGCTGAGGTGTCAGAACCGCCACGACCCAAAGTGGTGATGTCATTGTTTTCATCCACACCTTGGAAACCTGCCACAACAATCACACGACCTTCTTTTAAGTCAGCGTGAATGTGGTCAGCATCGATGCTATCGATGCGGGCTTTGGTGTGAGAAGTATCTGTTTTGACAGCCACTTGCCAGCCTGTATAACTCTTAGCGTCCAAACCAATGTTTTTCAATGCCATAGACAACAAACCAATGGTCACTTGCTCGCCTGTTGACAAGATGACATCCATTTCACGGGGATCTGGATACTCTTGCATGGCTTCAGCCAAAGCCACCAAACGGTTGGTTTCACCACTCATTGCAGACACGACAACGACAACATCGTGACCAGCTGCTTTGAATTTGGCAATGCGATTGGCGACATTTTTGATACGGTCGGTTGAACCTACCGATGTGCCACCGTATTTTTGTACGATTAATGCCATGTTTCTTTGCTTCCGTTTCTATGTGAGTCAAACGCACCAGACATGTGCCACACCAAGGGTATTGGTGTCGTTTCTGAAAATCTCTCAGGCAGCTTGTGACTGCAAGGCACGCTGTTGATGTTCCAATAATTCATTGATGCCACTTTGGGCCAATTGTAATAATTCGTTCAGTTCGTTGATGCTGAAAGTGGCACCTTCGGCAGTACCTTGTACTTCAACGATTTTGCCACTTTGTGTCATCACCACATTGACATCAGAATCGCAGCCTGAATCTTCTGGATAATCCAAATCCAACAAAGCCACACCATCGACCACGCCCACAGACACAGCAGCAATGGCTTCGATAATTGGATTTTCAGCAATCAAACCCTTGGCAAGCAAACCATTGATGGCCAATTGCATGGCGACAAATGCGCCAGTGATGCTGGCTGTGCGGGTGCCGCCATCGGCTGCAATCACATCGCAATCAATCAAAATTTGACGCTCGCCCAATTTAGAACGGTCTACCACCGCACGCAAAGAACGTCCAATCAAGCGTTGGATTTCTTGGGTGCGACCCGATTGTTTGCCTGCTGCAGCTTCACGGCGCATGCGTGAATGGGTAGAACGTGGCAACATGCCGTATTCTGCCGTGACCCAACCCAAGCCTTGCCCACGCAAAAAGCCTGGCACGCCTTCTTCAACCGATGCGGTACAAATGACCTTGGTATTACCACATTCAATCAATACTGAGCCTTCAGCATGCGGCATGAAATGAGGGGTGATGCAAATAGGGCGGATTTGATTTGCTTGGCGGTGTTGGCGGATAATGGCAGCATTCATACAAATAGCAATGGGCTTATGATAAATAGAGGCTTGGATTATAGCCCATTTCCATAATTTTTTGCGGCATTGCAGAAGAAAATTTTGCATTGCAACCGAATTTGTTTATTTTATGCTTAATAACGGCCGTGTTGATGTGCGACTCGGTTTTTGGATTGGGCATTAGAAAGTATTGATGATGATGAACAGCATGACGGGTTTTGCCAGCGCCCAACAAGATTTTGGCAGCGAGCGCATCAATTTGGAATTGCGCGCGGTGAATCACCGTTATTTGGATTTGCAATTCAAAATGATGGACGATTTGCGTGTCATCGAAGGCAAAATGCGTGAAAACATTGCCGCATCGGTGGCGCGTGGTAAATTGGAATGCCGCATTTACATTCAAGCGGTGGCTCAGCAACATGGTTTGCATTTGAACCAAAGCCTGGTTGCAGAATTGGCTGCCATCAACAGCGATTTGTCGACACAATACCCGCATTTACAGGCTTTGAGTGTGGCAGACATTTTGCGTTTTCCTGGCGTGGTACAACAAAGTCAAACCGATGCAGAAGGTTTACAGGCCGCTGTCTTGGCTTTATTGCAACAAGTTTTGACAGAATTCAATCAATCACGCGTGCGTGAAGGTCAAAAATTGGCGCAACATTTGTTAGAACGTTTGGCGCAAATGACGCAAGTGGTTGACGATTTACAAGGTATTTTTCCAAGTTTGGTTCAAGCGCATTTGGAAAAAACCGAACAACGCTTGCGTGAAGCAGTAGAAAATATGGAAGACGATCGCATCAAGCAAGAATTTGCCATTTTCATGCAAAAAGCCGATGTCGATGAAGAAATGAGCCGTTTGAAAGGTCACATTGCTGAAGTGACGCGCATTGTGCAAGAAGGCAAAGGCGCGGTGGGCAAGCGTTTGGACTTTTTAATGCAAGAATTGAATCGTGAAGCCAATACTTTGGGCAGCAAAGCCATTGCCATTGAATGCACCAATGCATCGATGCAATTGAAGGTGTTGATTGAGCAAATGCGTGAACAAGTACAAAATATTGAATAGTGCAGTAGCAAAATATGCGGCTGGTTTGATGTGAATGACGGGATTTAAGGTATGCTATGGCATGATTAAATCCCGTTTTACATGTAAAGTCGCGCCATGAAACTGCCATTGTCCATTATCGCCACGGGCAAAGCTTTGCCCAGCGAACGCCTATTGTCTTCTGATTTGGATGCTCGTTTGGGCTTGCAAACAGGTACAGTTGCCAAAAAATCCGGCATACAGTGGCGTTATTTTGCCAGTGCTGAGCAAACCCAATCTCAGTTGGCCGCTGAAGCTTTACAGGACGCTTGTCAACATCATGGTATAGATACCAACAGCATTGATTTATTAATATGTGCCAGCGCCATTCCTGAGCAAGTGTTGCCCAATACGGCCAGCGCAGTGATTCAAGCTGCGGGTTTAAAAAATGGTTTGGCTGCATTTGATGTCAATGCCAGTTGCATCAGTTTCATGACAGCTTTGTTTCAGGCCGCAGCTTTGCTACAAACCAAGGTTTATCGGCGCATTGCCATTGTTTCGGCAGAAATTGCGTCGCGTGGCTTGAATTGGGATGACGCTGAATCGTCTTTTATTTTTGGTGATGGGGCGGCGGCAGTGATTGTTGAAGCGGGCGATGGTATTGCCGCTTGTGTGGCGCAACGCTTGGAAGTACATCCTGTTGGACGCACGTTTTGTCAAATCAAAGCAGGTGGTACGCAGCGCAATCCGCGCATGGGTTTGCTTGAAACCGACCATTATTTTCAAATGCAGGGCAAGCCTGTGTTCAAATTGGCTTCACAATTATTGCCTGCTTTCATTCACAATCTGTTTAGTGATTTGCCTTATACATTTCATGAGGTCGATTGGGTGGTGCCGCATCAAGCGAGCCATTTGTCTATGGAACATTTGAAAAATCGTTTGGGGCTAGACAGCCAAAAAATCATCGATATTTATGCCACACACGGCAATCAAGTGGCCGCCTCCATGCCAATGGCGTTACATGAATTGTACCGCTCCGGCAAAACCCAATCAGGTCAAAAAGTGTTGCTCATCGGCACTGCCGCAGGCTTTGCTATGGGAGGGATGGTGTTAAGCTTATGAAAAAAGTTTTGTTGACAGGTGCAAGCCATGGATTGGGTCGCAGTGCTTTGGATTTTTTAATTGAGCACAATATTGAAGTGGTTGCCATTGCCCGCCATATCGAGCATTTGCAGCATTTAAAAAGTGCCACCGTACACATTCACGCTGTTGATTTAACCCAAATGTATGCCCATCAAGCAGAAGCTTTGTTACAAGGCTGTGATACGGTGTGGCATTGTGCGGCTTTGTCATCGCCGTGGGGAGCTTATGATGATTTTTATGCCATCAATGTGCAAGCGGTAGAGACTTTGTTACAGGCCGCAGGCCGCCTGAAGATTTCTCGATTGATCCATATTTCTACGCCATCTTTGTATTTTGATTTTAGCCACAGACGGGGTGTGTGTGAAACACAATTGGCGCAACAATGGGCCAATCATTATGTTTCGACCAAATATTTGGCAGAGCAGGCGGTTTTAAAAGCAGTGGCGGCTTTTCCATACACGCAATATTTGATGCTACGACCACGTGCGATTTTTGGGGAATACGACAGGGTATTGATTCCACGCCTATTGCAATTGCATCAACAAGGCAAGGGCGTGCTGAAATTGCCGCGAGGTGGCGATACTTTGATGGATTTGACGTATGTGGGCAATGTCATCGAAGCGATGCGTTTGGCCAGCATCAGTCCACACATTGCCTCGGGCAGCGTGTTCAATATTACCAACCAAGAGCCGTGGTCTTTGCAGCAAGTGTTGCAAGAATTGTTTCAAGCTTTGGGTAAAGACATGCGCATTCAAAAAGTGCCGTATGTGTTGGCCAAACAAGTGGCGACTTTGGCGCAAGCGTGGGCCAATATCAGTGGCAAAGAACCTGTGTTCACCCCTTATTCTATCGGCGCCTTGTCGTTTGATATGGTTTTGGACAACACGCAAGCGCAAAATGTGTTGGCATACCGTCCTGTAAGCAATATGCATGATGCCATTGTCAAAACAGCGCAAGCTTTCAAAGCGGATTGAATTCAAATATGGCCAGCATTCAAACATTCAAAGCAGGATTTTGTACCCATGCGTCCTGTATGGCGGTGCGTGGCAGCGGCTTGGGTTCGTGTGAATTTCCAGCGCAAGTGTTTTTGATTCAAGCGCGTGGCAAAATGTGGCTGTTTGACACAGGTTATGCCCACCATTTTTTGGATGCTACCGCACACGGTTTGTTTGCTGTGTATCGCAAAGTCACGCCTGTGTTTTTCAATGAATCTGAAGCGATGTTGGTGCAATTGCGTGAGCGCGGCATACAGCCGCAGGATTTGAGCGGCATCATCGTGTCGCATTTTCATGGTGACCATATAGGCGGCCTGAAAGATTTTCCCAAAATTCCATTAATTGTTCATGGCAAAGGTTGGCAACAAGTGCGGCGTTTGCGTGGTTTGCGCGCGCTCATCAAAGGTTTTGTGCCCGATGTCATGCCTAGCGATGTTGAACAAAGGCTGTGGTATATGGAGCAAGGCAAGAAAATTGCTTTGCCGCAATCTTTGCGCCCTTTACAGGACGCTTATGTTGTGCCCGATAGCGGTGGCGAAGTGTTGCTGGTGGCCTTGCCCGGGCATGCGGCGGGGCATATGGGTGCTTTGGTATTGTGTGACGATGGTTGGCATTTGCTGGCGGCAGATGCTGCTTGGCATCAAGACAATTATCGTGAATGGAAATTGCCTGCGGCTCCGAGTTTTTTAATCATGGACAACGCTCAAGCTTTCAAACAAACCTTGCACACTTTGCGCCAATTGGATGAGCGTGCTGCGCTCACCATTCATTTGAGCCATCAGGAGGCAACATGAAACTGTTGCGATTATTGTGGTCGTATTGGCAAACCAAGCGTTTGTCATTTCAAACTCGCCAAGCGTTAGAATCTTATCAACAACAAAAATGGCAACAATTTGCTCAGCGCACTTTGATTCACAGTCCGTATTTCAAGCCTTATGTCGGACAAGATTTGGCAGATTATCCGTTGATGAACAAAGCGGTGATGTTGCAACATTTTGATGCGATGAATACGGCAGGTCTGCGTTTACAGGACGCTTTTGCTGTGGCGATGCGGGCAGAAAAAGAGCGTGATTTTGCGCCGACTTTGCAAGGCTTTAGCGTGGGTTTGTCTTCAGGCACCAGCCACCAACGAGGGGTTTTTGTGGTGTCTGAGGCAGAGCAAGCCCATTGGGCGGGTGTGATTTTGGCCAAACTGTTGCCGCAAGGCTTGTTGGCAGGCGAACGAGTGGCTTTGGTTTTGCGGGCGAACAATAATTTGTATGAAACCATAGACAATCGCTTTATTGCATTTCAATTTTTCGACTTATTGCAGCCATTTGATAATATTTTGCAGCAATTGCAAGCTTATCAACCCTCTATTATCGTGGCACCTGCTCAAGTCTTGCGTGCTTTGGCTTTGGCCAAACAGCGTGGCGAGCATGATTTGAAGCCCAAACAAGTGATTTCTGCGGCGGAAGTGTTGAGTGAGCGCGATGCGGCATTGATCACAGAAGTCTTGGGTCATGTGCAGCAAGTGTATCAAGCCACAGAAGGTTTTTTGGCGGTGACATGCACGCATGGGCGGCTGCATTTGAATGAAGCTTTGTTGATGGTGGAGCCTGAATGGTTGGATGAAACCCGATTTATACCGATTATCACTGATTTTAGCCGCACCACGCAGCCGATTGTTCGTTACCGTTTGGACGACATTTTGCACAACGATCCTCGTCCTTGTCCGTGTGGGCAGGTGACGCGCGTCATCAGCCAAATAGAAGGGCGTTTGAACGATGTGTTGGCATTGCCTAAGGTGGGCGGTGGCGTGGTATCGGTGTTTGCCGATGCGTTGGAGCGCATCATGGCTCAAAATTTGCCATTAGTTTGTGATTACCAATTGACCCAAACAAGCGACAATAACGTGTTTTTGGCCGCAGAAGTGGTGGATATGCTGGCTTTAAACCGTTTACAGGACGCTTTAAAAGTGTTTTTACAACAGCAAGGCGTGAATGTGGCAGCCTTGCAATGGCAATTGAGTTTGACCTTGCCCGACATTCCCATGAGCCAAAAACGCCGCCGCATTCAAGTTCAAAGGTGAGTTACAAATCCATTTTTTCCAACATGGGTTTGCCAATGTAATGGCTGATGGCTTGCACCATTTTCAAAGCCTGTTGTTGCGCTATGGGTAAGTGTTTGGCATAAACGGCACTGTATTCAATGTGTGGCACCGCACCACGATTTTGCTTGAAGCGTCCTGCGCCTGCGCTCAAATTCAATTGTAAATTGTGTTCAATGGCATGGTCGCTAGCGACCAAATTATTCAAGCGGTATAAGCCTTGTTTGTGTGGCAAATCGGTATTGAAACCGAAAATTGGTGTGGTCAATTGTTGGGTATTGTGAATGCTGCCTGCAATGCCTTGTAAAACCTGATTTTCATCTTGCCAACCTTGCATATAAATTAAGCCTGCTTGATGCCATTGTTGTAAATATGTGGCTGTGTATTCGGGATTCAAACGAGAATATTTGTCCAAATATAATTGTGCATACAATGTCGCTATGGTTGCATAGTCCGCAGCACCAAATTCGTGATTTTGGCGCAAAGTCAGCTTGGTTTGGCGTTGTAAACGTCGGTCGTTGCGCCAATCTTGGTGTTGTGTTTGCGCGTGTTGCACATTGCTCAATAAGAAAATGCGCCTACTTGGAATCAACAAACAACCTTGTTGTTGCAAATAATGCAGCCATGGTGCGTGATGACAAAAATTCAACGAACGCCACCAAAGTGCATGATGCGGATAATGCCGTATGGCTTGATTCATGCAAGTATTGATGGCATCGGCATGAAATTCAGGGTACAAATTGGTGCTGACCAGCCAATTGTTCAACATCGCCGCCCGCGCAAAATGTTGGCGGCGCAAAAAGACTTTCAGGCCGCTTAAAACCGCTCCAATAGCGCGAGCGAGCAGAGGAGACAGATTGCGCAGGCTTTCTTCTTGCGCATAGTCAATGTAAGTACTCAAAGGCGACACCACCCAAGTTTGCGCGGCATCGCTGTGGCAAACCGTCATTGGCAACACATTTTTTTGGTATGGTAAAAACGCCATTTCCACTTGGTCGGTATTTCGAATCAGGGTATTTAAATCGTTTTTTAACATAATGCTTTTGAATGCTTCACTATGTTGGTGTAAACCCAATAATGAGGCAGATGGTATGGCTTGCATATTCAATCTCCATTCCACGCAAAATCGACAGCCGTTGCAGCTTCCAAAGGGATGTTTTGTTGGCGACACACACGATAAAAATAATAAGCGTCCTGTAAACTGCCCACATGATGCGACCAATGTTGTAGAACATCATCTGCACGTTGGTAATCTTGATACCATTTTTTGAGCGTTCCTTGAGCCGCTGCTTGAGGCAAGGCATGTAAATACATCATGGGCAATAACATTTTTGCTTTGGGCTGATAATTGGCGATGGGTGTTTCATTTAATAACGCATTCAGCAAAGAACCATTGTGTGGCAATAAATGCAAACCGCTGGTGGCTCTAGGATTGCATTCCAAAACATAAGCTTGATGGTCATGATTGACCATCCAATCAAAACTGATTTGACCACTGAAATTCAAAGCTTGAACCACGCGTTCTACTTGTGTTTGTATGCCTGCATGCACAATGGGATCGAAATAAAAACTGGCGCCTTTTTTATAACGGTACAAACCTTGATAGCTTTGATGTGCCAGCAAGCGTCCTGAAATCGCAAGGCTATAACTGCAATATTCTTGCCCTTGTACACATTCTTGTACCAACCAAGAGCCATTCAAAGGAATGTGTGTGGGAATAGTTTGATATGGCGATAAGGCCAATACTTGATGCCCAAAACGGCTGAACAATGGTTTGACAATTCGAGCTGTATCCATTTGCCATGAGGTATCTTGATTGTTTTGCAAGCGGACTGTGGCAGGTGCATGCAAACCCAAATCTTGAGCCAATTGATTGAACACATATTTATTGTGTAAATTTTGCAGTATCTGAAAATCTGCACACAAAATACGGCAAGATGACGGCAATAAAGCTTGAAATTTGGCGATGTAAAAAATTTCTTCGCAAGTCGGTATCAACCAATCAATCTTGTGTGTGTGTATGGCTTGTGCCAAAGTTTGAATGTAGATGTGAGGATTTTGAGCGGCAGCTGGCGTGGGAATGAAAGTGTGCGGCAATACTTTTTGGCAACTGAGCCGACCTGCTTGATGATCGGCTAAAAAAACGTGCCAAGAAGCGGCCTGAAAATGTCTGGCCCATTCCAAGGCCACTGGCGCACGCGCGCTGAGTATCAAAACGTTCAAATGCCATTCCTATCTTCAATCATCATGTCAAACATTTCAGGACGCTTAAGGATTCTATTATGGATGTTCAGTACTGTATTGCCATTGTCCTAACTCCAAACCCAATTCAAACAAATTGATGGAACCGATGCCAACACGCACCAAACGCAAACATGGCAAACCCACTTTGGCACACATGCGGCGCACTTGGCGGTTTTTGCCTTCAGAAATTTGGATTTCTATCCAAGTGTCAGGAATCGATTTGCGCACGCGAATTGGAGGATTGCGTTCCCACAGTTTTGCAGCTTCTTCATTGGTAACCAAACGCACTTTGGCAGGACGGGTCACAAAATCGCCCAAATCCACGCCACGGCGCAATTGATTCAAAGCTTCTTCTGTTGGTGTGCCTTCTACTTGCGCCCAGTAGGTTTTCACGGTTTTGAATTTTGGATTGGCAATGCGCGCTTGTAAGCTGCCATTATTAGTTAACAATAACAAGCCTTCGCTGTCGGTATCTAAGCGGCCTGCAGGGTAAAAATGAGGCACATTCACATATTGTTTTAAAGTGGGGTGTTTTTCATGTTCAGAAAATTGACAAATTACACCATAGGGTTTGTTCAAAACAATCAAATCATTCATATTGGCCATTCTATTTTTTCAGAGTAGCAAGACGAGACTGTTTTTGCATGGCCGATTGTAGCCTGCCAATGGCCTGGTCTTGCCAAGTATTCAATGGCACGTATTTTAACAGGACTTCTAAGATGCTTGAGGTCTTTGTGCTTGAAAAACGATTGGATGAGAGTGACGGATAGCGCAAGGTCGGAATGTATCACAGAGCGTTTTATGATTGACTAGATGCTCTGTGATACAAATGGATTCAAGTAAACGATTTTGAAGCGAGTTTTTAAATCATGGCTTGGTTTTCACTCAATTTGAGATTTTGTTCAGCCTCTTTCATCTGCAATAATAAGTGCCCGCCTGACATCAAATCTGCTTGTATTGCCACACGAGCCGCTTGTGGGTCTTTGTTTTCTAAGGCTTCTAGGATTAAATAATGGTAATTGATCATGTTGCGTTCACCATGTTGGTAAGCTTGAGCAATCAATGGACCAATGCGTATCCACAATTGCCTTAATACATTAATCAAAATCGGCATATTGGCAATGTCACACAGTTCAAAATGAAAGTTTTGGTTCAAAGCGATGCTCATTTTGTAGTCTTTGTTGCTGAGGGAAATTTCATTTTGTGCGACCAAATGTTTTAATTTGTTCAAGTCTTGAACGGTGGCATTTAAAGCAGCATTGGCAGCCGCCAAACCTTCCAATTCAAAACGGATGCTGCGTATTTCCAAATATTCTTGTAAGCTTAAATTGCGCACGCGAATATCGCGTTGTGATGACAAACTCAAAGCCCCTTCATGCACCAAGCGCAACAACGCATCGCGCACGGGTGTGACACTGGTGCCCATGGCTTGTGCCAGTTCTCTGATTTTCAAACGCTCGTTAGGCAGTAAAACACCATTCATCAAATCTCGGGAGAGTTGGGTATAAATCCAATCCCCTTTGTTGTCATGCTCGTGTAACACCATATCAAGCGTATTTTCCATAGTTTTTCCCTATTGCTAAATTAGGCTCATTTGTAGAATTGATGCATCGGCTAAAAAATGCAAATTTATTTTTTGTTTTAAAACAGAATCTTAAATATTTAACTTTTGTTAAGGTTTTCATGTTTATTGCTTATGATGCATCAATTTGCCTATACTGAAAACACAGTAAGACAAAAAAAATTCTTTTTGATGCAAACAGGATTTTTTTGGTTTCCATGTTAATTCGATAGAGTGAAATTGAATGCCAGCTAAAAATGATGTTGTTTCGTATAGTGAAATTGGCGAGGATGAAGGTGCCAAACAATTTCTGATGCAAGCACCACCCACAGTTGATAATCAGCAAGCTGCCAATATTGCACAGCAATATTATGATGTTGTGGCACAGGTTAAAAGTTTGGCTGGCGAGCGTGATAAAAATTTTTTATTGAAAACAGACCAAAATCATTTGTGGGTATTGAAAATCATTAGCCAAAGTGAGCAACTAGCGGAAATTGATGTACAGGTTCAAGTTTTAAAACATTTACAAAAACAAGCATGTAAAGTCAAAACGCCAGTGGCCATTGCCAGTAAAACAGGCAATGACTGGGAATGTTATCAACAAGGTGAACAGGCTTGGAATGTGCGTGCTTACACGTTTTTAGAGGGCATTCCTGTCAATCAAGTGGCGATGACATATGAGTTGCAACGTGCTTTCGGTGTGACTGCTGCGAACATTTCTACCGCTTTGCAGACGTTTGAGCATCCAATTTTGGAGCGAGTGATTTTGTGGGATGTGATGCGTTTGAGTCATTTGGAATCTTGGGCGCAAGAGGTTTTGGGTGTGGAAACTTTGGATGTATTCATTTTGAGTTTTTTCAAACATTTCAATGCTGTGGTGTTACCAAAATTACAACAATTACCGCAATATGCCATTCATGGTGATTTATCGCAAAGCAATTTGGTGGTGAGTGCAGATAATGAATGTGCGATTGATGGGGTCTTGGATTTTGGTGACATGGTCAAAGCGCCGCGCGTGGTGGAGTTGGGCATTGCTGCTTCGTATGCATTGGATACAAATTTGGAGATGCAAACTTCATTGCAACAAATTGTGGCTGGATTTGAATCGGTCTGCTCATTGGATGATGTTGAAAAAGATTTGTTGATGGATGTCATTGTTGCCCGTTTGGTGCAGCGCATTGTCATTACCACTTGGCGAGCGCAACGTTTTCCTGAAAATGCGGAATATATTTTACGTGGTACGGCTCATGCCAAAGCGGTGTTGGCAGCTTTGTTACAGCATGAGTTTGTGGCATCTCGTTACGCATCAGAAAGTACATCATGAGTGATTCAATAGAAAATTTGTTAGAGCGCCGCGCTATTTTAGGTCCAGCTTACCGCTTGTTTTACGATGAGCCTTTGTTTCCGGTGCAAGGCGAAGATGTATGGTTGACCGATCATACAGGCCGCCGTTATTTGGATGCGTATAACAACGTGCCAGTGGTCGGCCATTGCAATGGTGCAGTGGTGCAAGCGATGAGCGAGCAAGCGCAAACTTTGTGTACGCATACCCGTTATGTGCACGATGCGGTGTTGGATTATGGTGAGCGTTTGTTGGCACATTTTCCCAAATATTTGAATCGGGTGATGTTCACATGTACCGGCAGCGAAGCCAATGATTTGGCTTTGCGGATGGCGTTTGCCGTGACAGGTGGACAAGGTGTGATTGTGACAGCGAATGCTTACCATGGCGTGACGCATTTGTTGGCGCAATTGTCGCCGTCTTTGGGTGCGATTGGCGATTTCGTGCGTGTGGTGCAGCCGCCATTAACCCAAAGCGAGGATGCAGCGCAAGCGTTTGCGCAAGAGATTCGAGCGGCAATACAAAGTTTACAGGACGCTCATATCAAACCCAGTGCTTTGTTAATAGACACGGTTTTTGCCAGTGATGGTATTTTTGCACCTGATGAAGGTTTATTGGGTTTGGGCATTGATACGGCACGAGAAGCGGGTTTGCTTATTATTGCCGACGAAGTACAAGCAGGCTTTGGGCGTTTGGGCTCGGACTGGTGGGGCTTTGTCAGCGCAGGTTTCAAGCCCGATATTGTGACTATGGGTAAACCTATGGGCAATGGCTATCCTTTGGCTGGCGTGGTTGCCAAAGGTGATTTGGTGCAAACATTTGCCGATACAGGCCGCTATTTCAATACTTTTGGCGGCAATCCTGTGGCGATGAAAGTGGGTATGGCGGTGTTGAATGAATTGGAGCAACGCAATCTACCTGAGCAAGTGGATACATTGGGTGAAACCATGCAAGAAGCTTTGCTGGGTTTGAAAGAATTGGGCGTGGTCGAAGTGCGTGGCAAAGGTTTGTATTGGGGAGTGCAATTGGCAGCAACAGACACACAAACAGCGGCAGAACGTGCCAAATTTGTGGTCAATGACATGCGTCAACATGGCGTGTTGTTAAGCCAATGTGGTCCGAATATGGACACGTTGAAGATTCGCCCTCCATTGACATTCACAGCATCACACATTGAAATTTTCATTCAAACATTGAGCGCTGCTTTGCAAAAACAGTGTTTGGTGAATATCAAATAAGACCATGTTAATGGCTGCTGCGGTTTGAAGTAAGGTGTAAAGAAGTAAAAGAGCAAAATCTTGTTGGGCTGTTATAAAAGAGGGTTTGGTTATAAAAATGACCATCAATAGCAATGGTTTTTTATTATCAAGCCTCCTAATAAGCACAGTGTATTTGTGCAATCAGTATTAAAGATGGATGTGTAATTTGTTTTGTAAATTGTTTTTATCTTTTAATCAAACGGGAAGGTAGCATTACAATGAAATTGACTCACTTGGCACTTTTAATAGGTACTTTGGCCACAGCAGTTGCTTGCGGTGGTGGTTCTTCTTCAACGCCAGCGGCGGCGACGTCTGACAGCAGTTCCGCTCCCGCAGCGGCCACAACTTCAGGCGGCAAGCGTGATTTGACTGTGGCTGGTTTCGGTGGCACAACGCAAGAAGTGTTCAAACAAATTTACTTCACACCATTTGCAAATCAAACAGGCAAACCTGTATTGGAAGAGTCTTATGATGGTGGTTATGGTATTTTGCAATCGAAAATTCAAAGCGGTAATCCAAACTGGGACATTGTACAAGTAGAAGTGGAAGAGTTAATCCGCGGTTGTGACGATGGTTTGTTTGAAAAATTGGATTGGGACAAACTCGGTGGCAAAGACAAATACATTGACGGTTCTGCAAGTGATTGTGGTGTAGGCAATATGGTTTGGTCTACTATCTTGACTTATGATGGTGACAAATTAAAAGAAGCGCCAAAATCATGGGCGGACTTCTGGAATGTGGAAAAATTCCCAGGCAAACGTGCTTTGCGCAAAGGTCCTAAATACACCTTGGAATTTGCTTTGTTGGCAGATGGCGTGAAAAAAGAAGATTTGTATACCGTCTTGGCCACACCTGAAGGCTTGGATCGTGCATTCAAAAAATTGGATGAATTGAAGCCGCATTTGATTTGGTGGGAAGCTGGTGCGCAGCCATTGCAATTTTTGGCTTCGGGTGAAGTGGTGATGGCATCCACTTACAGTGGCCGTATTCCTGGTTTGAACAAAACCGAAAACCGCAATTTCAAAATGGTATGGCCTGAAAGCATTTATGCCATCGATAGCTGGGTGATTTTGAAAGACGCTGCTAATAAAGATGCTGCGATGGATTTGATTGCATTTGCCAGCTTGCCTGAAAATCAAGTGAAAATGCCTATGAATAATATTGCTTACGGTGTGACCAATAAGGCTGCTATTCCTAACGTGCCTGCCGAGTTTTCTAAAGATTTACCAACCACGCCTGCTAACCAAAAAGATGCCATTTTCTTGAATGGTGATTTCTGGATCGATAACTCAGAAGAGTTGACTGAGCGCTTTAACGCTTGGTTGTCTAAATAATATAACACGACATAAAAATAACTTCCGACCGCCTCAGGTGGTTGGAAGAGTATGGTCACGCCTTGAAGGAGTCGATTTTGAGCGATTACCACATTCGTTTTGAAAACATTAGCAAGTCTTATGGTGATGTAAAAATCATTGAAAATCTTGAATTAAATATCGAAAAAGGTGAGTTTATCAGCCTGTTAGGTCCATCTGGTTCAGGTAAAACCACTTTGTTGATGATGTTGGCTGGTTTTGAAGGACAAACTGGCGGTAACATTTGGTTGAATGAAAAATCTTTGAACGATTTGCCTTCTTACAAGCGCAATATCGGTGTGGTATTCCAAAACTATGCTCTGTTCCCGCACATGAGCGTGGGTGACAATATTGCTTTTCCTTTGAAAATGCGTGGCGTTTCCAAAGCAGATATCCAAACCAAAGTGACCAAAGCTTTGGAAATGGTGCAATTGTTGCCAATGAAAGACCGCAAACCATCGCAATTGTCAGGTGGCCAGCAACAGCGTATTGCGTTGGCACGTGCTTTGGTATTTGAGCCTGAAGTGGTTTTAATGGACGAGCCTTTGGGTGCTTTGGACAAACAATTGCGCGAACAAATGCAATTGGATATTCGTGAGTTGCACAAAACTTTGGGTTTGACCATTGTGTTTGTGACGCATGACCAACAAGAAGCGTTGACGATGTCAGACCGTATTGCGGTGTTTAACAAAGGCAAAATCGAACAAATCGGCACTCCTCGTGAGATTTATGACCATCCTGCTACACGATTTGTAGCGGAGTTTATTGGTGAAACCAATTTGTTTGAAGGTGAAATTGCCGCTGTCAATGGCGAGTTGGCCACTGTGCGTACCAAACAAGGTCAAGATATTACGGTACAAGCACAAGAGCATTTCAAAGTGGGTCAAGAAGCTTTGGTGTCAGTGCGTCCAGGCCGCATTGATTTGAGTTCGTCTTGTAGCGGTGCACAAAACAGCTTGCATGCTAAAGTCAAAGACAGTGTGTATTTGGGCGACCATTTGCGCATTCAATTGGACGAACAAGCCCACAATTTTGTGGTGCATTTGGGTCGCAAAACCAGCGAATGGGATATTGGTTCTGAAGTGGTGGCCAATTTCAATGCCAACGATTGCTGGACCATGACATCATGAATATATTAGCCAATAAAAAAACCCGTGCGTACTTGCTCATTGCGCCACTGATTTTATTCATTTTGACATTTTTTATTTGGCCCATCACCGTTGTGATGAAACAGTCTGTGTCTGACGATGCGGTTTTGGTCGTTTTAAAAGAAACCACTGACATCATTGGTAATTGGGACAAACAATCGCCACCAACTTTGGAAATGAAACAAGGGTTGGTGACGGATTTAAAAGCAGAAACAGACCAACAAAAAATCGGTGACATGGTACGCAAACTCAACAGTGAGCAACCTGGTTTCCGTACTTTGTTTACCAAGACTTTGAATGTGGTGAAAGCTTCTGATACGCCACCGGATTTAGAGACGATAGACAAGCGTTGGAGTGAGCCTCAATATTGGCACGCGATAGATAAATTGTCTTCACCAGTGACAGACCGATTCTTATTGGCTGCAGTGGACATGGAGCGTAATGTAGAAGGCAAAATTGTCAGCATGCCTGATGGTAAATCGGCCAACCAAGAAATGTTGTTGCGCACGTTTTGGATTGCGGCATTGGTAACCATTTTCTGTGTGTTGATTGGTTATCCTTATGCAGTATTGTTGGCTTCAAGCAGTGGCTGGACCAAAGCGATTTTGTTTGGTGCGGTATTGTTGCCGTTGTGGACGTCTTTGCTCGTGCGTACTGCTGCTTGGTTTATCTTGTTGCAAGACAATGGTTTGATCAATGGCGTGTTGACCACTTTGGGATTGGCCGCTGAGCCTTTGCAATTGATTTTTAACCGCACTGGTGTGGTCATTGCCATGACGCATGTGTTGTTGCCATTCATGGTCTTGCCTATTTACAGCGTGGTGTCCAACATTCCTAAAAATTTAATGCCAGCTGCCGCTTCTTTGGGTGCTGCACCTTGGCGCGCATTTTTGAAAGTTTTGTTGCCGTTGAGTTTGCGTGGCATTTTGTCTGGCATGTTGTTGGTGTTCATGACGGCCATTGGTTATTACATTACGCCAGCTTTGATTGGTGGTGCGAGCGACCAAATGATCAGCTCGGTGATTGCTTACTACGCAATGGGAGCAGCCAACTGGGGCATGGCAGGCGCTTTGGGCATGGTGTTGTTGGTAGCGTGTTTGATTTTGTATTTTGTCTACGCTCGTATGACCGATGACAAACCAAGGAAAGCATAATGGGAAAAATCATTAAAATTTTATTTGCCATTGCAATCGTGACTTTCTTGATTGCACCTTTATTGGCCATCTTGCCATTGGGTTTTACTTCAGGCGGCTTTTTGACTTATCCCGTGCCTGAGTGGTCTACCCGCTGGTTTGAAGTGTTGTTTACCAATGAAGCTTGGAAGCGTTCTATCATCAATAGCTTGATTATTGGTTTTGGTACGACTGTTTTGGCAACGGTATTGGGTACGATGGCGGCTTTGGGTTTGCGCCATCAAGGCATCATGTTGTCAGGTCCGATTCGTACCATCTTCATCTTGCCGATGGTGATTCCTGCGGTGGTTTTGGGTGTGGGCATGCAGTTGTTGTTCGGTCAATTGGGCTTGGCCAATACTTATATTGGCGTGATCATTGCACATACTGTGGTGGCGATTCCTTTGGTATTCATCAGTGTCAGTGGCTCTTTGGCTGGCATTGATACTCGTGTGGAATTGGCGGCAGAAAGTTTGGGCGCCAGTCCTAAAACGGTTTTGGCACGTGTGACTTTGCCTTTGGCAGGACCGGGTATTATTTCAGGTGGCGTGTTGGCATTTGCCACATCTTTGGATGAAGTGGTGTTGAGTTTGTTTGTGGCAGGTCCCAATCAACGCACCATCGCGCGCCAAATGTTTTCGACCATTCGTGAAAACATCAGCCCTGCGATTGCCTCGGCGGCTTTCTTGTTCATTGTTGGCACCATTATCGTGGGCATTTTGACTGTGTTGATTCAACGCCGAGTGAAAAATGCTTAAACCTTGTCTGAGTCATAAGCCAGTGATGTAACAATGAGGGCAGGGATGCCCTCATTTTTGATGAAAGGAATGAAATATGGATACCAAATACATGTTGCTCACAGGTGCCAGTCGAGGCATTGGACATGCGACTGTGAAAGTGTTTCAAGAACAAGGTTGGCGTATTTTGACCGTTTCACGCCATCCATTTTCAGAAGCGTGTCGTTGGCCTGCTGCGCGCGAAAGCCACATTCAAGCTGATTTGGGTGATTTGGACGGCATAGAACAGTTGGCGCAAATCGTGCGTGAAAAATTGCCCAATGGTCAGTTGGCGGCGTTGGTGAACAATGCGGGTATTTCACCCAAAGGTGAGGGCGGCAGTCGTTTGGGTGTGTTACATACTGACGCGACCACTTGGATGCAAGTGTTGAATGTCAACTTAATTTCTACCGCTTTACTGGCCAAAGCTTTGGCACCTGAATTGATTGCGGCCCAAGGTTCAATTGTCAATGTCACCTCGATTGTCGGTTCGCGCGTGCATCCGTTTGCAGGTGTGGCTTATGCCGCTTCTAAAGCAGGTTTGGCAGCGTTGACGCGTGAAATGGCGCATGAATTTGGACCTTTGGGTGTGCGGGTGAATGCCATTGCACCGGGCGAAATCAGCACCGATATTTTGTCTCCTGGTACCGATAAGTTGGTGAAAGATTTGGTGCCGATGCAGCGTTTGGGCACCACAACAGAAGTGGCCAAAACCATCCAATTTTTGTGTTCGGATGCTTCGTCTTATATCAATGGCGCAGAAATACATATTAATGGTGGTCAACACGTTTAAAGCGTCCTGTAAACCGTTACAGGACGCTTAAAGGGCTATTTTCACACCATAAAATCACAAAGGACACACATGTTAGCGCAACACATTTCAGAAGTTGAATGGCAAGCCCGCTGTGAGTTGGCGGCATTGTACCGTTTGATGGCACATTTTCGCATGACCGATTTGATTGACACGCACATCAGCATGCGTGTGCCGAATGAGCCGAACCATTTTTTAATCAATCGTTATGGCATTTTGTTTGACCAGATGAAAGCGTCTGATTTGGTCAAAATCGACCATGATGGCCATATTGTAGAAGCATATGATGAAGGCAAAAATGTCAATGTGGCAGGTTTTGTGATTCATTCAGCCATTCACCATGCCCGCCCTGAAATCCATTGTGTGATTCACACGCACACGGCCGATGGCATTGCGGTATCGACTCAAAAAGACGGCTTGGCGTTCATCAGCCAACACGCGATGAAGTTTTACAATCGCATTGCTTACCATGATTTTGAAGGTGTGGCGACAGATTTGGATGAGCGTGAACGTTTGGTGGCAGATTTGGGTGACAAGCGCACGATGATTTTACGCAATCACGGCTTGCTCGCTGCGGGCATCAGTACCCATCAAGCGTTTCACGACATGTTTTTCTTGGAGCGTGCGTGTCAAATTCAAGTCAAAGCTTTGTCTATGGGTGGACAAATGACTTGGCCGTCGCCTGAAGTGTGTGAGCACACGGCGCAACAATTTGACGAAGAAGACCATCCTGAATATGTCAAAATGGCATTTGAAGCGGCCTTAACTTTGATTGCAACACAAAAAGCGGATTATTGTTCTTAAGTCGATACTCAGCCAAAAGCGTCCTGTAAAGATTACAGGACGCTTTGTGTTGGATGATGGGTATGTTGTTTCATGTCTATTGCATATAGAAATCTGTGTTGCTGTACTTGTCAGCCACGATGGTGACACTTAATATTACATGGTAAAAATTGACTCCATACTGCCTAAGGAAAGCCATGTCTTTGTCTGCCATTGATATTGCATTTTTTGTGGTGAATAAAATGCACACATTGAAAGCGCCATTAGTGTTTGCACGATTGGAAGAGGATGTCCAATGTCAGCATTTTTGGGATACCCATCATGCATCATTTGCCAAATTGATGACCACATATTTGCAAACACATTGCCAAACTTTGCGTTTGGACTTACACAAAAAAAACAAACTGTTGCGCTTTGCCCAAATCAAGCCTGCTCGCAATCGTACCATTCATTGATTGGTTGGATTGAAAACTGTTTGTATGCATTGAATCAATCTGTCACATGAGGCTTATCAATGGTTTACAGGACGCTTTTGACAACATATAAACCTTTCATCGTGCTCGAAAAAAAGCTATTGACCAAAAGGAAATGAAATGGGGCAAGAAACGCAAACGCTTTACAATCAAAAAGTCGTGATTACGGGTGCTGCGCGCGGCATGGGTGCTTTGTACGCGCAAAAAGCCGTGGCGCAAGGGGCAAAATATGTGGTGTTGTGGGATGTGGATGCGCAAGGTGCGCACGCGTTGGCAGTAGATTTGATGACACAAGGGGCGAAAGTGTTGGTGGTGTCTGAGAATTTGGCGCAATTGGATTCTATTCGAGCTGGGGCGCAGCAAGTGAAAGCGTTTTTAGATGTGCCTGATGTGTTGATTAACAATGCAGGCATAGTGCGAGGCAGCTTGTTTTGGGAACATGACAGTGAAAAAGACATAGAATTGACCATGCGCATCAATACTTTGGCACCGATGTGGTTAACGCGCGAATTTTTGCCTGAAATGTTACAAGACACGAGCCGTCGCAAACGCATTTTGAATGTGGCTTCTGCGGCAGGGACTTTGGCCAATCCCAATATGAGCGTGTATGCCGCGTCCAAATGGGCAATGATCGGTTGGAGCGATTCTTTGCGTTTGGAGTGTCAAAAAATGGGGCATACACATGTGAGTGTGACCACGTTTTGCCCAAGTTATGTGTCCACAGGCATGTTCGATGGTGCCAAAGGGCCGTTATTGACGCCTATTTTAAATCCGACCCAAGCTGTTGAACGTGCTTGGCGTGGTATGTTGCAAGGCAACGCCATGGTTTATACACCTTGGACGGTCAAATTGGCCATGGCATGTCGTGGGGTGTTGCCGCTGTGTGTTTGGGATTGGGTGGCTGAGAAAGTTTTTGGCGTGTATGCCAGCATGGACGAATTCAACGGCAAACCGACGGTGTAATGGGGTTTGATGTGACTCAAGCGTTCTGTAAACATTTACAGGACGCTTGAGTTGTGGCTGATAAAGTAAAAATAGATGACTTTGAAAGGGATGTCATGCAATTGAAGCAATATATAGTCGATGCGTTTACCCAAACTTTGTTTGGCGGCAATCCTGCGGCAGTGGTGGTGTTGCCTGCTTTTTTAAGCGATGATTTGATGCAGCAAATGGCAGTTGAAAACAATTTGTCTGAAACGGTTTTTGTGGTGCCACAAGGGCAGAAATATCAAATTCGTTGGTTTTCGCCGCTGACGGAAATCGAATTTTGTGGCCATGCCAGCTTAGCGAGCGCGTATGTATTGCACCATTTTTATGGCGCAGGCGAACACATTGTGTTTGAGTGTGCTTTATTGGGTGAATTTACCATTGAGGTGCAAGCCGATGGTTTAATCCGTATGGCGTTTCCAAAACGTGAAGCGGCGGCGGTGGCGTCTGTGCCTGAGGCGTTGTTAAACGGTTTGTCACATCAGCCGCAACAAGTTTTGCGCAGCGCACAAGCTTATTTTGCCATTTATGATGATGAACAAGCAGTGCGCGATGTGACGATTAATGCGGCATTGTTAAAAACCTTGGCGCCTTATGATGTGGTGGTTACCGCAGCCAGTACGCAAGAATTTGACTTTATATCGCGTTATTTTTGGCCTGCCAATGGAGGTGATGAAGACCCTGTGACAGGTTCGATTTATGCAGGCTTGTTTCCTTATTGGTCGGAGCGTTTGGGCAAAACCAACCTTTGTGCCAAACAAGTTTCCAAACGCGGTGGTGTCGTGTATGGAGAGGTGCAAGCGCAAAAAGTGTTGGTGAGCGGTTATGCGTGTTTGTTTGCACAATGCGAGTTGTTTGTGCAAACTGCGGTATCTGTGAATGAAACAAGCGTCCTGTAAAGGTTTACAGGACGCTTGTTTGAACCGAATGGTTAAAAAGATTATTTGCGTGGTGGGTCGTTAGGACGCAATTGTGGTGCCAATTTGTCTAAAATGCCATTGACGAATTTGTAGCCATCGGTGCCACCAAAAGTTTTGGTGATTTCGATGGCTTCATTGATGATGACAGGGTAAGGTGTTTCTGGCATTTCACGCAATTCGTAAGTGGCCATCAACAAAACCGCGCGTTCAATTGGGCTGACTTCGTCCAAAGCACGGTCTAAGTGTGGCAACATCAAGTTCAACAATTCTGTTTGGGTTTCAAACGCATTTTCAAATACTTGGTTGAACAAAGGTTCATCGGCTTTGAAAAATTGTTCGTTGTCCAACAAATTGTTGCGGATGTTGGTTGCGGTCAATTCGCTGTTTAATTGGGCTTGGTACAAACCTTGTACCACAAATTCACGCGCGCGGCGGCGGGCAGTTTTCATAAATAAATTCCTTGTTATTCTTCGTTGTCTGCCACATTGATTTGTGCCAACAAGTTCGCCAATTCAACCGCTACCACAGCAGCTTCTTCGCCTTTGACGATGCGAGCAATCGCTTGTTCGTCGTTTTCTGTGGTCAAGATGGCATTGGCAATCGGGATGTTGAAATCCAAACCCACGCGGGTAATGGCCGCGCCTGATTCGTTGGCAACCAATTCAAAGTGGTACGTTTCACCGCGAATGATGACGCCCAAAGCAATCAAAGCATCATAATCGCCAGTGGCTGCCAGATTTTGCAAAACCAAGGGTACTTCCAAAGCACCTGGTACAGTCGCAACAGTGATGTTGTGTTCTAAAACACCCAATTCCAATAATTTGCTGATACACGCTTGGCGCAATGGCGTGCCGATTTCATCGGTGAAACGGGCTTGAACCACGCCGATACGCAAATGACTGCTTTGATGGTTGACTGCTAAGGTTTGCATTTAAAATCCTTTCTGAGCAAACAACGGCGCTTCAAATGGGCGCCGTTGATAAACGAATGACGTATTATAGCCTGAATATGGGCAGTTCGCTGCCCCTATTTGCCTGTGATGTGGATGATGACCACTTCTGAACGGGTACCCAAACGAAATGGCAAGCCCCAAAGCCCCAAGCCTGAGGTCACAATCAATTGATTGTTGTCTATATGGTAATGCCCATAAGGATAGGTTTGAAAAAAGCCAATCAAAGCCGTCATCGGGAAAATTTGTCCGCCATGGGTATGTCCTGACACCGTCAAATCTGCGCCTGCATGAGCCAAAGCTTGCATTTGTTCGGGGACAGGTTGGTGGTCGATGACTACCACAGGCATATCACTTTGCGGCAACAATTGGGCAGCAGGCAAGCGTGGCTCGACTTTGTCACGCCGCCCAATTAACACCAATTGTTCACCAATTTGTACACGCTCATCACGCAAAACAGTGAAACCAGCGTCCTGTAAGTCTTGTACGATGTCTGCTTGTACTTGGCGATAATTGTCATGATTGCCTAAAACCACATATTTCCCCAACGGTGCTGACAGTTGTTGCATGTATGGGTGCATGTTCAGCGTGCGATAATCATCAGGCAAATCATCCATCACATCGCCTGCCAATAATAAAATGTCTGCTTGTTCGCGCTGTAAAATCTCATTTAAGGCTTGTAAATGGTGTTTGCCTATGAATTTGCCCAAGTGCGTATCGGCAACCAAAGCCACTTTAATGGGTTCAGACATGGGTTTGTCGAGTTTGACTTGGTAATGTACCGTGGTGGGTGAATATGCTCCATACAAACCGGCTGCAATCACCGCCATCCAACTCAGTGGCATGGCGATGAGCAAGCTGGTGTGGAGGATTTTGGCAGACATGAAGCGTTTGCCTATTGAATACCATGCGATTGCTGCCACGACAAACATCACCGCGTAAGAGGTGAACAACAACAAACCCATTGTGCCACGCCAGCGCAAGGTGGGCATGGCGGCATTGAAAACCCACATCAACACATCGCCTATCACAACAGCAGCGAGCATAAAGACCCAAGCATGCTTGCATTGAGGCTTGAATAGTTGAACGTAGCGGTAAAATCCCCAACCGACAAACAGCCAAAGAAATTGTAATAAGGCGAGGCTGCCCCAAAAAACCAAAGGATTTCTCATATTTGAATATCAATAATAGAAGGAAGATTTAAGCGTCCTGAAAGTGTTCTAACACGTTCAATAAGTCGGCAAAAGTGTTCATTTGAGCATCGGCAGGCGATTGTTGCCATTCTGCTGTGCTGCCATAGCCATAAGACGCACCGATGACAGGCATACCATTGGCACGCGCACCCAAGACATCAAATTCTCGGTCACCAACCATAATGCACTTATCGGCAGACAAATCATGGGTGTGTAATATATGTGCAATCAATTCGCCTTTGTTGGTGCGTGTGCCATCCAGTTCGCTGCCATGAATGGCGGTGAAATAGGGCGACAATCCGAAGTGTTCCAAAATGCGTTTGGCGTAAACAGTCGGTTTTGCCGTTGCCAAAATCAAGGCATAACCTTGTTGTTGTAGGGTGTTTAAGGTTTCAGCAACGCTGGGATAGACTTCGTTTTCAAACAAGCCGATATCACCAAAACGCTCGCGATAGCCTGCCAAGGCTTCTTCGGTGAGATGTTGGTATTCAGGTGGTAGCAATTGTTCTAAAGAAGCGTGTAAGGGTGGACCAATACACCAATCCAAATCTATTTCTTCATGAATCGGATGACCCACTTTGGCCAAACCGTAACGGATGCAAGTGGTGATGCCGATTTTAGGGTCGGTCAAAGTGCCGTCTAAATCTAATAAAATGGTGTGTACAGACATGATTTTTGATGAATGAATGGGGTAGAAAAAACACCATAGCATGCTATGGTGTGGTGTAGGTTAAGCTTAGCGTTTATTAACGGGCTTTTGGCTTGCTAGGTTTGGCGCGGCGACTGCTGTTATTGCCATTGCTGTGTGCGCCTTTACCAGCGTCCTGAAAACGCTCGCTTGGGTGCCAAGCGGTACGTGCGGTTTGGGTTTTGGTCTTGCTGCCTGCATGGTTTGGACGGTTGTTGCCTAAGACTTTTTTACCGCCATTACTGGCTGTGGGTTTGTGTTCGTGCCCCGTTGTCGACAAGCGTTTGCTACCTTTGCTTGGCGGTTCCCAGCCTGCAGGTTGTGTCGGTGGAATCAGATGTTTTTTGCTGTAACCTATCAAATCTTCACGACCCATCTCCACCAAAGCTTCGCGTATTAACGGCCAGTTGTCAGGCAGATGATAACGCAAGAAAGCTTTGTGCAGTTTACGACGCTTGCCTTCTTTGACGATGTCGACTTTATTAGAGCTGCGAGACAATTTTTTCAACGGATTGCGACCGGTATGCCACATGGTTGTTGCCAAAGCCATTGGGGTTGGCATGAAGGTTTGCACTTGGTCGAGGCGGAAATTATTGTCTTTGAGCCACAAAGCCAAATTCATCATGTCTTCGTCTGATGTGCCAGGATGCGCCGCAATGAAATACGGAATCAAATATTGCTCTTTGCCTGCTTCTTTACTGGCTTTTTCAAACAACTCTTTGAAACGGTCGTATTTTTTCATTTCAGGCTTCATCATCATCGACAATGGACCCGCTTCGGTATGTTCAGGCGCAATTTTCAAATAGCCGCCAACATGGTGCGTCACCAATTCTTTGATGTATTCAGGGCTTTCTACCGCCAAATCGTAACGCAAACCCGAACCGATGCTGATTTTCTTGACGCCATCAATCGCCCGAGCTTTGCGGTATAACTCAATCAAAGAAGTGTGGTCAGTGTTCAAATTAGGGCAAATATCAGGCCATACACAAGACAATTTACGGCAGTTTTTTTCGATGTCGTGTGATTTACACGCCAAACGGTACATATTGGCAGTCGGACCGCCCAAATCGGAAATATAGCCTTTGAAACCGTCAACTTTATCGCGAATTTCTTCAATTTCTTTCAATACCGATTCGTGTGAACGGCTTTGAATGATGCGGCCTTCGTGTTCGGTAATCGAGCAGAACGTACAACCACCAAAACAGCCGCGCATGATGTTGACCGAAAATTTAATCATTTCCCAAGCAGGGATGTGGGCATCGCCATAGCTTGGATGGGGATTGCGTGCGTACGGCAAGCCAAACACATAATCCATTTCCTCGGTAGTTAATGGAATAGGAGGGGCGTTAAGCCACACATCGCGCTCGCCATGCAATTGCACCAAAGCGCGCGCATTGCCTGGATTGGATTCCAAATGCAAAGTACGGCTGGCGTGAGCGTACAATACAGGGTCATAAGCTACCGCTTCAAAGCTCGGAATGCGCACCACTTGTTGGTGGCGCTCTTGGCGGCGTGCTTCAGCACGTTCTTTGGCCGTCATGAATACCACTGGTTTGGCGTGTTCTTTAACGTCGTTGTCGCGAGCGGCCAATTCTTCAGGGCTGAGCTCTTGATAAGGATTTAAAATTGTATCGACTTTACCTGGTACGTCAACAGTGGTGGAATCGATTTCAATCCATTCTTGGTTGTCTGGCGTTTTGCCATGAGGTACCAAAAATGCGGTGCCACGCACGTCGCGAATGTCTTTAAAACGTTCACCTGCCGCACGGCGGTGGGCAATTTCGACCACCGCACGTTCGGCATTGCCATATAGCAACAATTCAGCTCGTGCATTGATGAGGACAGAGGGACGTACTTTGTCCGACCAATAATCGTATTGGGCAATGCGGCGCAAACTCGCTTCAATGGAGCCTATCATGACGTCCACGCCAGGATAAGCCTCTTTACAGCGTTGTGAATACACAATCACCGCGCGGTCAGGACGCTTATTGGGTGCAGCATGAGGCGTATATGCATCATCGGAGCGGGGTTTTTTATCAGCCGTGTAACGGTTGATCATCGAGTCCATATTGCCAGCGGTCACGCCGAAGAACAAATTCGGTTCGCCCAATTCACGAAATGCAGCCGCAGAAGTCCAATCAGGTTGTGAGATGATGCCAACACGGAAGCCTTGGGCTTCTAGCAAGCGACCAATCAAAGCCGAACCAAAGCTAGGATGGTCAATATAGCAGTCGCCTGAAACCAAAATGATGTCGCAAGAATCCCAACCCAATTCGTCCATTTCGGCGCGGGTAGAAGGTAAAAAAGGCGCAGTGCCAAAGCGTTTGGCCCAGTATTTTTTATAAGAAAAAATCGGCTTTTGTGCCGAAGGATGTGTGTTCATGGATTTGTCTGAATCTAGGTCTTTTTAAGCAAGCGCTATTTTCGCACAAATCGCGCTCAAAAGGCAGGATGGATGCATGCAAAGATTGAAAATAAACGTGATTTTTTAAATTGAAAGCGTTTAAAAATCCGAAACTTACGTTTCGGATGTGGAATTGATATATAAATGCTGCGTTCAAAAAGAGCGGCCTTAACGCCAATTCACGCCATTGTCTTTGCCCAAAGCTTGGATTTTTTGGTGGGTAATTTGGATGTTGTCATCAGCTTGTTGTATTTGTCGTTGTGAGCGCTCTATGGTTTGTGTGGCACGTTGATGTTGGTCGGGGCTTAAGGCAATTCCTGTGCGCAGGTTCAATTGCAGTATTTGATCTAAAGCGCTGATCATTTGGCGATTGTGATCGCTCAACTCGTTGCGCAAAGTGCGCACTTCATTGGATTTAAAATCCAATTGGGCGATGGCTTGATTGTAAACTTGAAACTGATGGTGAATCTCTTTTGCCACTTGCATTTGTGTTTCAATGCTTTGGGCTTGTTCTGCTTGCTGAATCAGTTTTTGGCTATTGCTTGCAGTCATGCCTGATTCATACATTGCTTGGTCCAAGGCAATCAAATCTTTTTTGATGTCATTGCCACAAGCGGACAGAACAAAAACGGTGAAAAGCAGACAAATCCATTTGTATGGGTATGATTGAGAGATATTCATATACTTTTTTTGCATGAGTTAATGACGATAAGGTTTTGCGTCTGTGGCCAGTTACTGCCATGATACAGTCTAATTTGTGTCGCTTTATTGCGATAGTATCAAAGGTAAGCTGTGTTAGAATCCATCCCATTTTGTTGGTTTTTTGCTTGTTTCCCACCACAAAAATAATGATTTTGTTAATTTTTCAGAAAGCATAACGCTTATGAATATCTCGATGTTCGATCAATTTGAACAACATGCTGCCGTGTTTCAGCAAGTGATTTTGGACAAACAAAGTGAAATTGAAGCTTGGTTTCGTACCAAATGGCAACAACACCGTCCACCATTTTACGGGTCGGTAGATTTGCGCAACGCAGGTTACAAAATGTCTTCAATCGACATGAATTTGTTTCCAGGTGGCTTCAATAATATCAATGCTGATTTTTTGGCCGCGGCTGTATTGGCAGCGCAAGACGCAGTAGAGCGTGCTTGTCCTACGGCAAAATCCATTTTGTTGATTCCTGAAAACCACACTCGCAATACGTTTTATTTGCAAAATGTGTATGCATTGAGCAAGATTTTAGAGTCGGCAGGCTTTGTCGTGCGCATAGGTTCTTTGAATGCGGAAGTAACCGAAGCAACCGCTTTTACCACTGCTTTATGTGATGAGCTGGTCTTAGAACCTGTGGTGCGTACAGGCAATCGTTTGGGTTTGGCTGATGGCTTTAACCCATGTTTGGTGTTGTTGAACAATGATTTGTCAGGTGGCGTGCCTGAAATTTTGCAAAACATTGAGCAAGTGATGTTGCCACCGATTAAAGGGGGTTGGACCACACGCCGTAAGACACAACATTTTGCCGCTTACAATCAAGTGGCTGATGAGTTTGCAGCCGTCATTGGCATTGATGCTTGGGATATCAATCCTTATTTTGAGCAAGCCAATGGCTTGAATTTTCATGAGCGTGAAGGTGAAGACCAATTGGCAGACGTGGTGCAGCGTTTGTTGGATAAAATCCAAGCCAAATACGATGAAAAAGGCATTACCGACACGCCATTTGTGATTGTCAAAGCCGATGCGGGTACTTATGGTATGGGTGTGATGAGTGTGAAATCTGCCGAAGAAGTACGCAAACTCAATCGCAAAAATCGCAATAAAATGGCGGTGATTAAAGAAGGCTTGGAAGTGTCTGAAGTGATTGTGCAAGAAGGCATTTACACTTATGAAAAAGTTGGTGAAGCAGTATCTGAACCTGTTGTGTATATGATGGATCGCTTTGTCATTGGCGGTTTTTACCGTGTCAATGAAGCGCGTGGCATGGATGAAAATCTTAATGCCACAGGCATGCGCTTCATTCCTATGGATCAAGAAGTGCCGTATCAATGTGAAGATGCCGACAAACGCCATTTTGAACAATGGCAAAATGTGGGCGTGGCAGACCACAGCTTGCCTGCGACTGCTGAGCGCAATCGTTTGTATGTTTATGGTGTGATGGCACGTTTGTCTTTATTAGCGGCGGCAATTGAATTAGAATAAGCAACTCTTAAGTCGATGAATCGGAATTGGCATCACATGAACACAGCATTAATCACCCATAATTTGCCTGAGCGCCCAATTGTTTTGGTGGCTTTGGTGCGTGCTGCTTGGCAGCAGGGTTGGCGTGCGTGCGTGCGTTTCGGTTGATGTAAAGACTTACACCAGTTTCAAAGCCTTTAAAGCGTCCTGTAAGTTGTTTACAGGACGCTTTTTATATCTGAATATCTCAAGAAAGAAGAAAACGTCATGACTGAACAAAAACGTGTTTTAACCGGTGTCACCACCACAGGCACGCCGCATTTGGGTAATTATGTGGGTGCAATTCGCCCTGCGGTTGCTGCAACGCAAGAGGCGGGCGTGGACTCGTTCATTTTCTTGGCAGATTATCATGGCATCATCAAATGCCACGAGCCTGAACAAATTCACGAGTCGACTTTAGCCGTGGCGGCAACGTGGCTCGCTTGTGGTTTGGATGCGGACAAAGTCACGTTTTACCGTCAATCGGATGTGCCTGAAATCATGGAGCTCAATTGGATTTTCAACTGCATTTGCGCCAAAGGATTGATGAACCGCGCCCACGCTTACAAAGCGGCAGTACAAGCGAATGTGGATGCAGGTGTGGAAGACACCGATCACGGCGTGGAAATGGGTTTGTATTGCTATCCTGTGTTGATGGCGGCGGACATTTTGATGTTCAACGGCACGCATGTGCCTGTGGGACGCGATCAAATCCAACACATTGAAATGGCGCGTGACATTGCAGGCCGCTTTAATCACCGTTTCAAAGAATTGTTTGTTGAGCCCGTTGCGGTGGTAGACGAGCATACGGCGATTTTGACGGGTTTGGATGGTCGCAAGATGAGCAAATCTTATGGCAATACCATTCCTTTGTTTGAAACCGAGAAAAAATTGCGCAAATCAGTGATGAAAATTGTCACCAATAGTTTAGAGCCGGGCCAACCTAAAGAAGTGGAAGGCAGTACTTTGTTTGAAATTTACCAAGCATTTTCAAGTGCGGATGAGCAATTGCAAATGCGCCAAGCTTACGCCGATGGCATCGCTTGGGGTGAGGCCAAACAAATTGTGTTTGAAGCCATCAATGCGCAATTGGCGGAAAAACGCGAACGTTATGCTGTGTTGACTGCCAATCCTAGCCAAATTGAAGAAGTTTTGCAGTTTGGTGCAGCCAAAGCGCGCAAAGTGGCGCAAGAGCGTTTAAACCAAGTGCGTGATGCTATTGGTATTCGTGCTTTGAAATAATTCTTTGTACATTGCAATAATATAAAGCGTCCTGTAAGCATTGACAGGACGCTTTTTTAGATTCAATTCATAATTAATTCTTAATTAAACATAATGCATTTAAAATATATTTTCATTTCAATAAACATAAACAAAATCATCACACCTCACCCAAACCATCTAAAAATGTTAAAATTCTGACCTCTTCAAAAAAAATGTCAACATGCAATTAAACCAACAACAACAGCAAGCCGTTTTGTATCTTGATGGTCCTTTATTGGTCTTGGCAGGTGCAGGCAGTGGCAAAACCAGTGTGATTACCAAAAAAATTGCCCATTTGGTGAATCATGCTCATTATCCTGCGCATCAGATTGCGGCGATTACTTTTACCAATAAAGCTGCCAAAGAAATGCAAGAGCGTGTGGCAGGGCTTTTGAGCAAACAGCAATGCCAGCAATTGACTGTGTCGACGTTTCACTCATTGGGCATGCGTATTTTGCGAGAAGAAGCGCCTTTGGTAGGCTTGAAGAAAAAATTTTCTATTTTTGATTCAGGTGACAGCGCCAAGATTTTGCAAGAATTGTTGCAAACCAGTGGCAAAGATGCTTTGTTTCGGGCCCAACAATGCATTTCATTGTGGAAAAATGCGTTCAAAACCCCTGAGCAGGCTTTGGATGACGCTGCCAATGAGTGGGAAAAGCAAATTGCTTTGGTTTATGCGTCTTATCAAGAAACCTTGTTGGCTTATCAAGCGGTGGATTTTGATGATTTGATTCGCATCCCCACTTTATTGCTGCAAAACAATGCTGAAGTGCGTTACAAATGGCAAAGCCGTTTGCGTTATTTGTTGGTCGATGAGTGTCAAGACACCAATGAATGCCAATATGCTTTGCTCAAATTGTTGATAGGTTCGGATGGAAAATTCACGGCTGTGGGCGATGACGATCAAAGTATTTATGCTTGGCGTGGTGCCAATTTGGAGAATTTGCGTTTGTTGCAGCAAGACTATCCAAATATGAAAGTCATCAAATTAGAACAAAATTACCGTTCAACTTCGCGCATTTTGCGCATTGCCAATAAAGTTATCAGCCACAATCCCAAATTGTTTGAAAAAAAATTGTGGAGCGAATATGGTTTGGGCGAAATGGTGCAAGTGTTGGCGTGTAAGGACGAAGAACACGAAGCCGATACGGTGGCCAGCAAGATTGCATTTTTGAAAAACAGCCATCCAAATGTCAAATTGTCGGATTTTGCCATTTTGTATCGTGGCAATCACCAAGCCAAACGGTTTGAAGAGGCTTTGCGCAGCAGTCGTTTGCCTTACAAAATGTCAGGTGGACAAAGTTTTTTTGACCGTGCTGAAATCAAAGATGTGATGGCATATCTGCGTTTACTCAATAATCCAGATGACGATCCTGCATTCATTCGTGCTATTACCACGCCCAAGCGTGGTATCGGTGAAAGCACTTTGACACGCTTGAATGAATTTGCGCGCGATCATAATTTGAGTTTGTACCAAGCTGCTCAACAATTGGGTGCTTTGTCGACTTTGAACAGTCGTGCTAAGCAAGATGTGCAAGCGTTTATGCTGGGTTTTGCCAAATGGCAAGATTTGGCTGAACATCAAGATGCAGGCGATTTTTTGTGGCAACTTTTGGATGAGATTCATTACGAAGCCCATTTGTTGATGTTAGAAGAAGGCAAAGCCGGTGAAATCAAATGGCGCAATGTGGTGGAATTACAGCGTTGGATTGCCAATAAAGGCGAAAAAGATGGTAAAAATATTTTGGAGGTGGCACAAACCATTGCTTTGATGACGCTGCTTGAAGGCAAAGACCAAGAAGAAGTGGATGCGGTGAATATGATGACGTTGCATGCATCCAAAGGTTTGGAATTTCCGTGTGTGTTTTTAGTCGGTTGTGAAGAAGGCGTGTTTCCGCACCGTGACAGTGTGGATGAGGGCATGCTCGATGAAGAACGCCGTTTGATGTATGTGGGCATTACTCGTGCCAAACGTCAGTTGTTTGTGACCCATTGTGTCAAACGTAAAAAAGCGGGCGAATGGCAATTTATGCCGCCGAGCCGCTTTATTGATGAAATGCCATCTGATGACATTCAAATTTTAGGGCGCAAAAATACTGCTCCGATTGTATCCAAAGCCGAAGGCAAAAGCCGCTTATCGGGCATGATGAACATGCTCAAAGACAAATAAATTACCATCCGCCCAAAAAACCTTACAGGACGCATACAAGCGTCCTGTAAGGGTTGGGTTGTCATACTGTTGACAAATATGCAGTGGCTTGGTGGCTCATGCATCAAGCTTATTGTTATGTTGTTAATACCTCTAACAAAGTTTGTTTTAATGCCAATTGGGTTTTGGTATCTTCTAAACTGGCCGATTTGATTAAGAAGGTGTCTTCTACGCGCGCATCCAAAGTCATGATATGAGCATGTATTAAGCTGATTTCAAAATCTGACAATACTTTGGCAATATTGGCCAGCAAGCCACGGCGGTTGGCGGTGATGATGTTCAACACATAAACATGCGCTTGTTTGCCGCTGTCTTCTTCATACAGTTGAATTCTGGGGGCAATTTGCGTGTGACGAATGCGGCGTGAAGCGGGGCGTGGGGCTGGAATGTTAATGTATTTGCCCAAAATAAAATGCCCTAATGTGGCCTGTAACATCGCTGCAATATCAGGATATTCATCTTCGTCAAAACCATCTGGAATCAGCAAATAAAACGTGTCCAAAATGAATTGGTGGTTGGTGACATAAGCGCGGGCGGTCAAAATATCCAAATTTTGTTGGTTGAAAATGGCACACAATTGCGCAAATAGTTTTGGTGCATTGGGCATGAAAACCATGACTTTCAAGGTTTTCAAAGCGACATCAATCTTAATGCTCGCTTGTGGCTCGTTTTCGCGGCTTATCAATTGGCTGACATGCCATTGGATGTCTTGTTTTTCATGCCGCACCCAATACGAAGGTCCTAAAATATGCCACAAAGCACGTTGATTTTTTTCAGAATGCCCTTGCTGATCTAAGATGGTAATGGCTGCTTGTTGGCGGCGGCTGATGGTAATGCGTTGGTTGCTGCCTAAGCCTGACAAAGTTTTTAAAGCGGCCTGAAACAGGTTTTCCAATAATCCTGCTTTCCAATCGTTCCAAATTTTTGGATTGGTACCGCGTATGTCTACCACCGTCAATAAATACAAAGCCACCAAGCGGTCACGGGTTTTGACATGTTGGCAAAAACGGTTGACGACTTCAGGGTCGGAAATGTCTTCTTTTTGTGAAGTGGTTGACATAATCAAATGGTCTTCTACCAGCCAACACAACAAATCGGTTTCATAATTGGTTAAAAAATGGTCTTTGGCAAAAGTACGTGCATCGTCCACGCCTAATTGAGCGTGATCGCCGCCACGACCTTTGGCGATGTCGTGGAACAATGCCGCCAAATACAGGACGGTTTTGTAAGGGAAGCTTTCCATTAAGCCTGAGGCAAAAGGCAGTTCGTGGCTGTGTGCGGTCAAAGCCAAGCGGCGCATATTGCGCACCACCATCAAAATGTGGTCGTCGACAGGGTAGATATGGAACAAATCGTGTTGCAACAAGCCGACGATTTTGCCCCAAGGTTTGAGGTAGCGCCCTAAAATGCCATATAAGTTTAAAAAGCGCAAAATGTGGGTCACACCTGTACCATGGCGGAAAATGGAAATGAACATCAAACGGTTTTCGACATCGGCATAAAACGAGTCATCAATTTTTTGCGCTGCCAACCACCAAGCCCGCAAAGTGCGTGGGGCAATCAAATCCAAATCAGGATGGTTTTGTATCACGCGCAAAATATTGAAAATCTCACGCGGTTGTTGCTGAAACAGTTTGATGTTGCGTACGGCAATGGCCGTGCCGACTTGGTAATAATGTTCGTCAATATCATGAACGATGCGCGGCAAGCTAGAAAACACACGACCTTTGAGCATGGGCAGCAAAATACCGTTGAGCTGTTTAACGGTTTTGATGGCACGATACAATTGTTTCATCAATTGTTCGCTTTTCATGCTCGAATCATTGTCTTTGAAGCCAAGTCGTTCGGCTACTTGGCTTTGCAAATCAAAAATCAAACGGTCTTCTTCACGTCCTGCCAATAAATGCAATTCAATGCGCATGCGTGCCAATTGTTTGTGGCTGTGCATCAATAAGCCCGCTTCAGGACGGGTCAATATGCCTTCGTGCACCAAAGTCAAAAAATGTGGTCGCAAGCCTTGTGCTTTGGCCAACCACAACATGGTGTGTAAGTCGCGTAAGCCACCAGGACAAGTTTTGATATTCGGTTCTAATTGGCTGGTTGCACCGCGTGATTTGTTGTGGCGTTGAGATTTTTCCAGCAGTTTGCCATCAATAAAAGTGGCAATATCACGTTGCAAATTGAGTTTGGCTAAAAAGTCATCGGCCACTTTGTGATTGCCACACACAAAGCGTGCCTCTAGAAATGCAGTATCGCTGGTCAAGTCTTCTTGTGCTGACAATAACAATTGGCGGATGCTGCCGATTTTAGCAGCAGGTGCCAAGCCGACATCCCATAAGGTTTGTACAAAACGAGCGACTTGCTGTTCTTCTGCCTCGCTTAAAATATGCGTGCTGACAATGGCCAAATCCACATCAGAATGCGGATACATTTCTTGGCGACCGTAGCCGCCGGTGGCAATCAGGCAAATGGGCATATTGATAAAAAACTCTTGCCACAATCTGCCCAAACAACGGTCTAGTTCCGCGCCATAAGCTTCAAAAAAGCGTGAAGGATGGCGATGGCTTAAATAGTCTTGAGTGATGTCTTGTTTGCGTGAGCGCAATTCTTGGCGCAGGCAGTTAATCAGTTCAGCATTCATGGTGTGTTTTCTTATTGTAAACTTTGAGTAATGGCAGCTAAGCGTGCAGTGTGTATGGTATTGGCAATCATGCGTTTGTCTTCACATTGTAAAGCCAATTGGGCAGTGTTGACTGCCAAACAAGCCGCCAGTGCTTGTGGCCAAACCGATGGTGGTGGAGTTTGTGATGTGAGGGCAGCAAGTGTGATACAGGTTTGCCACAATTGTTGCCAGCGTTCAGGTCGTCGCCATACATCACAACGTTGGAATACTGACAATATTTGTTCGGCACTTAAAATCTCTGTTTGCATGAGTATTGGATAAGCGTCCTGTAAAATATTGGCAGCGTCAGCACAATCTTTTGGCACTCGCAATGATTGGTGAATGGTTTGTAAAGGTGGGGGCAGGTGCAAACACAATATCGCATAACTCATGCTTAAATGTTGATATGGACTGAAGCCTTGTAAATTTTGCAAAGTGTTTTGCCACAAATCAGGCGCTTGCTGTTGCAAAGTATCAGCGGCCTGTAAAATTTTATGCAGCGCATGGCTGTGTGACAACACTTCAAAAAAGCGTTGTGGCTGCGGCTCTAACAAGGCTTTGGACAATTCTTGCCATACCCGTTCGGGAACCAATGCATCGACTTCGCCTGCGTCAACCATCTTTTGCATCAAAACCATGGTTTCGGCAGCCACTTGAAAATCAAAGCGAGCGGCAAAACGACCAACGCGTAAAATGCGCACAGGGTCTTCGCTAAACGCGGCGCTGACATGGCGCAACATACCTGCGTGCAAATCTTGTTGCCCCAAATAGGGGTCGGTGATGTTGCCATCGGCATCTTGAGCCATGGCATTGATGGTCAAATCGCGTCTTTGTAAATCTTGTTCTAAGGTGACATCGACCGCGGTATTGAATTGAAAACCATGATAACCTGCGCCAATTTTGCGCTCGGTACGCGCCAAAGCATATTCTTCTCGGCTTTTGGGATGTAAAAACACCGGAAAATCTTTGCCTACCGCTTCAAAACCCAAATCCAGCATTTCTTGTGGCGTGGCACCGACCACTACCCAATCCTTGTCTTTTATGGGCAAACCTAATAAGCCATCTCTGACGGCACCGCCTACCAAATACACCTGCATGGTCATTCCTATATATACTCAAAGTATGAAAACATCTTAGCACACCTGTATTTTATGCAAAAATAATCTATTTTTTGCAGAAAACAGCAAAAACTGCCGATATCTGCCAAATTACCTTGGTGAATTGGTTAAATTCATTTTAATTATGCAAAAATTTGTGCTATTTTCCCTAGCTGATTGAATGTGAAAAAATGGCTCGTTTTGATAGCCATAGGAATAAATAACCATAAAGCACAGAAGAAGGAGCAAATTTTGACATCGGAAATTTTCATGCAATTGCTGTTAAACGGGCTTGTTGTTGGCTCGATTTACGGTTTGATTGCACTTGGCTATACCATGGTGTATGGCATTATGGGTTTAATCAACTTCGCCCATGGTGAAGTGGTTATGTTTGGCGGCATGATTTGTATCAGTATTCTGTCTGCGTTTATCAGTATGGGCATCGATTTGCCTGGTTTTGCCATGGTGTTGTTGGCCATGATTTGTACCATTCCTGTGTGTATGGCTTTGGGCTTCAGTATGGAGTTGATCGCATACCGTCCACTGCGTAAGGCGCCGCGTTTGGCACCTTTGATTACGGCCATTGGTTTGTCAATTGTATTGCAACAAGTGGCCGTGATTATTTGGGGCACTTCTTATGTGAAATTCCCTGCTGTTTTAGACCACACGCCCATTAACATCATGGGCGCAGTCGTAACCAAAATTCAAATTTTGATTGTGGTTTTGTGTTTTGCGGTGATGTTTGGCATGTTGGCCTTGGTGAACAAAACCAAATTGGGTCGCGCTATGCGTTCGACCAGCCAAAAACCTGATGTGGCTCGTTTGATGGGCGTAAACGTGAACTGGATCATTTCTTTGACCTTTATGTTGGGTTCAGGTTTGGGTGCCATCGCTGGCGTGATGCATGCTGCCAATTATGATCAAATCCATTACACCACTGGTTTTATGATTGGCTTGAAAGCATTCTGTGCGGCTGTTTTAGGCGGTATTGGTAATTTGACAGGCGCTGTGGTGGGCGGCTTGGTTTTGGGCATTGCAGAGAGCTTTTTTGCAGGCACGATTTCCAATATTACCAATGGCTTTTTGGGTTCCAATTACCAAGACATCTTCTCGTTCTTCGTGTTGATTATGGTATTGGTATTCCGTCCAAGCGGTTTGTTGGGCGAAAAACAAGCTGACCGTGCGTAAAGGGGGAAAAGATGACAAAAAATAATCCCGCCTTGAATATAGGCATTAACATCGCTTTATTGGCTGCTTTAGTGGTCTTGCCATTCATCATTGGTACTTCATTTGGCAATTCATGGGTGAACTTGCTTAACTTCGCCTTGATTTACGTCATGCTGGCTTTGGGTTTGAACTTGGTAGTGGGTTTTGCAGGTTTGCTCGATTTGGGTTATGTGGCGTTTTATGCAGTCGGTGCTTACACGTTTGCTTTGCTGGCCTCGCCACATTTTGGCATCCATTGGCCTTGGTATGTCACCATTCCGATTGGTGCCTTGCTCGCTGGTTTGTGCGGCATTATGTTGGGTACGCCGGTATTGCGTTTGAAGGGCGACTATTTGGCAATTGTGACTTTGGGCTTTGGTGAAATCATTCGAATTTTCATGAATAATTTGAGCCAACCTGTCAACATTACCAACGGTCCCCAAGGCATCAGTGCCATTGATCCTATCATGTTTGGCGATTACAAATTAAGCTCAGGCATCGACATTTTTGGTCAGTCGTATCCTAAAGCGTATGCTTACTATTATTTGTTCTTGTTATTGGCTGCTTTGACAGTGCTTTTTTGTAGCCGCTTGCAACACTCGCGTATTGGTCGTGCTTGGGAAGCGATGCGTGAAGACGATGTGGCTGCACAAGCGATGGGTATTAACATTCGCAACATGAAATTGTTGGCATTCTCTTTGGGCGCTTTGAGCGGTGGTATGGCAGGTGGCTTGTTTGCTTCGTATCAACGCTTCGTATCGCCTGAATCGTTTGTGTTGCTTGAATCTATCATGATTTTGTGTATGGTGGTTTTGGGCGGTATGGGCAATATTCGCGGTGTGATTGTTGGTGCAATTTTGATTACTTTTATTCCTGAAGTTTTGCGTGAATTTGCTGAGCCTGTGCAAATGATGTTGTTGGGTAAAGTGGTATTGCCAACTGAGAATGTGCGCATGTTGGTATTTGGCTTGGCGTTGATTTTGATGATGTTGTTGCGTCCACAAGGTTTGTTGCCGGGTAAACGCCGTGCTTCAGGCTTCAAAGTGGCACAAAATACATCTGCATCCAAACCAACAGGAGACGCATAAATGTCTGAAACATTATTGAGCATCAATGGCATCGTCAAACGCTTTGGTGGTTTGACTGCTTTGAATGAAGTAGGCTTATCAATCAACAAAGGTGAAATTTATGGTTTGATTGGTCCTAATGGCGCGGGTAAAACCACTTTGTTCAACGTGCTGACAGGTCTTTATATGCCTGATGAAGGGCAGTTCAACTTTGATGGTCACAATTTGTTCCGTGTTAAACCTGACCGTGTGGTGAAAGCAGGCATTGCGCGTACGTTTCAAAACATTCGTTTGTTTGGAGAAATGACGGCTTTGGAAAATGTCATGGTAGGTCGTCATACTCGCAGCAAAGCCAATGCCATTGGTGCTGTATTTCGCACGCCTGCTGCCAAACGTGAAGAGCAAGAGATTTTGCAAAAATCTTATGATTTGCTCAAATACGTGGGCATTGAAGATGTGATTGATGAGCAAGCTTGCAATTTGTCTTATGGTCATCAACGCCGTTTGGAAATCGCGCGTGCTTTGGCGTGTGAGCCAAAACTATTGGCTTTGGATGAACCTGCGGCAGGCATGAACCCATCTGAAACCGAGGGTTTAAAAGAGTTGATGAGTAAAATCCGCGACGATGGTGTGACCATTTTGTTGATTGAACACGATGTGAAATTGATGATGGAATTGTGCGACCGTATCGCGGTTTTGGATTATGGTCAAAAAATTGCCGAAGGTTTACCAGAAGAAATCCGTACCAACCCGCGCGTGATTGAAGCGTATTTGGGAGCTGCACACGAATGAGTATTTTGAAAATTGAGAATTTGAATGTCAATTACGGTGGTATTCAGGCCGTATCGGATTTGAATTTGCACATTGAGCAAGGCGAGTTGGTGACTTTGATTGGTGCCAATGGCGCGGGTAAAACCACCACTTTGCGTACCATTACTGGTTTGGTGAAACCCAAATCAGGTACTTTGTTATACCAAGACCAAGACATTCGCAAAACCGAAGTGCATAATTTTGTGCGTCAAGGTTTGGTGATGGTGCCTGAAGGTCGCGGTATTTTTCCTAAGTTGACCGTGTTGGAAAACTTGGAGATGGGTGCATATTACCGCCATGACCATGCTGCTATCAAAGATGAAATCGATCATGTGATGCAATTGTTTCCACGCTTGAAAGAGCGTGCGACGCAATTGGCAGGAACGCTTTCAGGTGGTGAACAGCAAATGGTCGCAATGGGCCGGGCGATGTTGTCTAAGCCTAAACTGCTGTTGCTTGATGAGCCGTCTATGGGTTTGGCGCCCATCATTGTGCAGCAAATTTTTGACATCATTCAAACCATTCACAGCCAAGGCGTGACCATTTTGTTGGTAGAACAAAACGCCAAATTGGCTTTGCAAATTTCTGACCGTGGTTACGTGATGGAAAGTGGCAAAGTGACGATGGCAGACAAAGCCGATGTCTTATTGAACGACCCGCGCATCTTGAGCGCATATTTGGGTGGTTAAGCCTATGTGAAGCCTATAAGCGTCCTGTAAAGTTTACAGGACGCTTTTTTTGCGTTGCAGCAATTATCCGTATAAATATAGTTTTTTCATAAATGATTCGGTTATACTGAAAAACCAATCATGATAAAACAGACTGACAGTATGCAAACAGTCGATAACAAAAAAAGCAAGGAAGCGAATATGGAAACCAAGACCTTGAACACAGCGTTTGATGTGCAAGACAAAAATCTACAACAATTGGTGGCTTTGGCCACGCAAGCACATGAAGGTCAAGTTGATAAAAATGGTGTGGATTATATTCACCATCCCGTCAGCGTTGCCAATCATTATTATCGTTTGTTTGGTCAAGATTATGTAATGACCTAGCACTTTCTGCACAAGTCACAAGCTTAATCGATAGACTTCAGTAGGAGTTTTCATACCCAATGCCTGATGAGGTCTTCGTTCATTGTAAAACTGTATCCAATCGCTCAATACACGATTGGCATGTTGCAAACTCTCAAAGCGGTAGCGATGAACGCATTGCTCTTTAATGGTGCGAATCAATCTTTCCACCATGCCGTTTTGCTGTGGGCAATGCGGTGTGATGAATTCTTGCTGCAAACCATAACTGCTCACCAACGCAGTATATTTGCGACTGGTAAACACCAAACCATTGTCTGAACGCAATAAGAAACGTTCAGGCACCTTGCCCAAACAGCGAAAGCGGCTGATCAAAGCGTGTTCCAATGCACTCACAGCCGTACTGGCTTTACCAGTTTTGGAAAGTTGCCAGCCCAATAATTCACGGGTATGGCAATCCATTACCAAAGCCAGACTGAGCCAACCATCTTTACCACCCCAAACCCGACACAAATCTGTAGACCAACGTTGATTTGGCTCCTGTGCTTTGGATGGCACCGCTTGAATCCGAGGTCTGCGACCGACTGAGCGTTTACGTACTTGCCAACCTTTGAGCTGAAACACACGTTGGACAGTGTTTTTATTCATACTCAGCAAAGCAGCAACCGTCCTGTAACCAAATGATGGTTGTTCTTCAATCAATTGTTTAATCGGTTCTGAATAGCATTCTTTTACCACTGGCTGTTTGCGATGTGGTCGGTAATACACTGAACGACGAGCCACACCAAACCAAGCACACAAGCGGCTGATGCTGACGTGAACACCATCAGATGCAAACTGTTCATGCAAACGCCAAATCAGTTCTCGTCCCGCTCCAACCATTCCTCCAACTTTTTTCGCGCACGCAGCTCCAACATCGCTTCACCATAAGCGGCCTGTAATTGGTGAATTTGCTTTTCGTATTGCTGACGCACATCACGAGGTTTGGCTCGCAAAGCGTTTTCCATACCTTCTTTAGCTTGATCAACCCAGCTTTCCAATTCAGATGGCGTTAAATCAAATTGCCGAGAAGCTTCGGCTACCGTGGTCTTACCTTGGATGATTTCCAATACCAATGCACTCTTGCGTTTGGCACTCCAACGTTTGTTTTCATCACTCATTTGGCTACTCATTTTAGTATCTCCTAGATGGAATAATACCTGAGCAGAAATTTAGTGGGTCATTACAATTATGCTGGCATCGCCACAGCTTTATTGCATGATACTTTAGAAGATACTTCTTTGAGCGCGCATGATTTGAGTGCTTATGTCCCGCAAACCATTATTTATTCAATTTCCTTATTGACTAAAAACAAAGGTACGGATTATTTAGAATATGTTAAAAATCTGATTGCCACAGGCGATAAAACGGCCATTCGGGTTAAATATTGCGATTTGCTGCACAATACTGACCCCAATCGTGGCAGTGAACCGCCTGCGCACAAAGCAGCTTTATACCAACAAGCGTTGAATCTTTTACGTGAGCATGTTTGAAATGAAAATCAGTAATGACCAAGCGTCCTGTAAAGTTTACAGGACGCTGATAAACACAAAACGCTTAACCATTTGGTTAAGCGTTTTGTGTTTCAAATACCGAACAATCAGTTCAAACCATCCAAATAACGTTCTGCATCCAAAGCCGCTTGGCAACCGCTGGCTGCGCTGGTAATGGCTTGGCGGTAGGTGTGGTCTTTGACATCGCCAGCTGCCCACACGCCTGCAATATTGGTCAAGCCAACATTGTCTGCGGTGCCACCTTGGGTAATCAAATAACCTGTTTCGTCCATGTCCAATTGGCCTTTGAAGATATCGGTATTGGGTTTGTGACCGATTGCGATGAACACACCTGCCAAAGCGATGTCTTCGGTGCTGCCGTCATTGTTTTTCAAACGTGCGCCAGTCACACCTGAAGCATCGCCTAAAATTTCGTCTAAGTTGGCATTCAATTTCAATGAAATTTTGCCTTCTTCCACGCGTTTCATCAATTTATCAATCATGATTTTTTCAGCACGGAAAGTTTCACGACGGTGTACCAATGTCACGTGTTCGGCAATGTTGGCCAAATACAAAGCTTCTTCAACCGCCGTATTGCCACCGCCTACAACAGCGACTTTTTGACCTTTGTAAAAGAAACCGTCACAAGTGGCACAAGCTGAAACACCTTTGCCTGCAAACGCTTCTTCGCTAGGCAAACCCAAATACTTGGCCGATGCACCTGTGGCGATAATCAATGCGTCACAAGTGTAAGAACCCATGTCGCCTGTCAAAGTGAAAGGACGATTTTGTAAGTCCACTTGGTTGATTTGGTCGAACAACATTTCTGTGCCAAAGCGTTCTGCATGTTCTTGAAAACGCACCATCAAATCAGGACCTTGTACGCCGTTGACGTCAGCTGGCCAGTTGTCTACTTCGGTGGTGGTCATCAATTGACCGCCTTGTGCCAAGCCTGTGATTAAAGTTGGTTTTAAGTTGGCGCGCGCGGCATAGACTGCAGCAGTATAACCGGCAGGACCAGAACCTAAAATAATCAAACGGCTGTGTTTGATGTCAGACATACGAAAACTCCTTGGTGTTAACAGCTGGGATTGTTGCAATAAATAAGAGAGGATTGTCGTTAACTTTGCCGACACAGTCTAATTTATATAAGTAATCTACTTATAGTGATGTCATTAATTCTTGTGCCGCCAAATACACAGACAACGGTGTCAATTGATTCAAGCAATTGGTATGTCCTAATGGACACACTCGCTCAAAACAAGGGCTGCAATCGAGGTTAAGACTAACAATTTTGGCTTTTTGACTCAGTGGCGGTGTGTGGTGAGGACTAGATGAGCCAAACACACTGACCACCGGTGTACCGACGGCAGCGGCAACATGCATCAAGCCTGAATCGTTACAAACCACTACTTTGGCGGTCGCAATCAAATCAATGGCTTGGTCTATCTTGGTTTTACCACATAAATTGATGCATTGATTAAGGCTTAGTTGGTTGATTTGTTCGGCAATGTCATGGTCTTTTTGCGAGCCAATCAACCAAATTTGTTTGCCTTCTTTGATAAAGCGTTGTGCCAAATCCGCATAATGTTCAGCAGGCCAGCGCTTGGCAGGACCATATTCAGCGCCAGGGCAGAACACGACGGCATCTTTGGTGCTCAATTGCAAATCTTGTAAGGTTTGCTGTTGTTGCGCATTGTTCACTTGCAACCGTGGGTAGGCAATGGGGCGTTGCAAAGCTTCGATAGGTGATTGTGCCAACTTAGCATAGCGTTCCACCATCAACGGCAAAGCCATTTCATCCAATTCGTGGATGTTGTTGAGTAAGCCGCGACGTGATTCGCCCAAAAAGCCTGTGCGACGTTTGATGCCACTGAAAAAAGGCACCAAAGCCGATTTTAATGAACCAGGCAAAACCACCACTTCTTGATAATGGTTTTTGGATAAAGCTCGACCTTCTCTAAAGCGTGCACGCAGTTTGACATCTCCATGACCAAAAGGGTTGGTAATGATGTTGTTGACTTCGGGCATGCGACTGAAGACGGCTTTAGACCAATTGGCGGCATACACATCGATGATGGTATGGTCTTGACGTTGCTTTAAGCGAGCCAATAAAGGCTGGGTCATCACACAATCGCCTATCCATGAAGGTGCGATGACCAAGATGCGATACGTCATGGTTTAGTGATGACCGCCAGCTTCGCCTTCTAAACGGTAAACTGTACCGCAATATGGGCAACGGATGCTGCTGTTAGATTCGATAGGCAAAAACACACGAGGGTGATTGTTCCATAAAGCCACATCAGCAGTTGGGCAATGCAAAGGCAAATCATGAGGGGTAATGGTGATTACTTTTTCGTTGTTGCTCATTTTAAAGTCGGTTCCTGTTTTGAAAATCAATGGTGACATTGAAAAATGTTTTTATTTGTCTGTCGCCGCCTCGATGGCCCAAGTGGCCTCTTGCCACGATGGACACGCCGATTTATCTACAATGTGAAAAAACGCGCCATCATCGTAAAACCAAGCCGAAATTTTCGGTGTCATCAAAATCAGCCAAGCTTTGGCATAATTCCGACTGTATAACCGTGTATTTCGTGCTTGTACAATCGCAGCATCTAATGCGTTACTCAGGCGTACATCGTCCCCATAAAAATAAATTTCATGCGGAAAAGTGACTATGTTCATTTTGATGTCCTCGCAGTGGTCACTGATAAGGGTGAGCTACATCGTGTGCATCCATCACAACACATCCAAGACTTCAGAATGTTGATGGCGTGGATTTGATTTAAATCAAATGTGTGTTTAGCTCAGAATCAAAATGTCCATATTTAGTTCGATTATACACATGAACTTCAATGCGCCGCAAAGCCATATAGCATTGGCTTTGGTGCCTGATTGTGTTCAGGTGAAGCTTGTCATACATAGATGATACCTTAAAGTGTTAAAATCGTATAAACTGCGAAGCAAATAGAACTTTATTAAAAGGACAAGACCCATGCTTAAATGGCTTTCAATTGTCATGATGTTCATCGTTTTCATTGCTTTGTTGGCAGTGACTTTGGGCAATACTCACAGTGTTGACTTTAATTTGGTCGGTCTGCCGACTACCACTTGGCCATTGGTTGTGTTTTTATGGATGGCTTTTGTGATTGGTGCTTTGGTAGGTGTTTTATCGATGTTGGGTCGTTTGCTGCGTTTGCGCGGTGAAGCAGCTGATTTGAGTAAAAAATTGAAAAAAGCACAGCAAGCCAATGTTGATTTGCAAGCACAATTGGATCAGCAGGGCAAACCAGTGGCCATGAATACGGCTGATGTGATTGTGCCTGTACAACCATAAAAAAGCCAAACAGAAAGTAAGACATGGATACAGCAGTATGGTGGTGGATTGTACCGGTATGTTTGTTACCGGTATTTTTTGCCATGGGATGGTTCGCCGCACGGGTGGACATGAAAACCGTCCTGAAACAAGCCAAAACCGTCCCATCTGATTTTTATGCAGGTGTGGATGCTTTGGTTGATAAAAACACCGATGTGGCAGTGCGTGCGTTTGGTGATGTGGTGGCCAAACAAGAAGGCTCGATCGAGTCTTATGAATTGGCAGTGAGTATGGGCAAGTTATACCGCAATCGTGGTGAAAATGACAAAGCCATTGCCATGCATCAAAAATTGTTAGAATCGCCAGACTTGATTGGAGAAAAACGTCAACGTGTTTTGTATGAGTTGGGACAAGATTTTCAAAATGCAGGTTTGGTTGATCGCGCTGAGCAAATTTTTCAAGATTTAAAAGAAGGCAATGCAGGCAAATTGGCGCGTGAGGTGTTGCTTAACATTTACCAACAAGACCGAGATTGGGAGCAGGCCATTGCCATTGCGCAAGAGTTAAGCCACGATGCACAAACCTATCAATTTGAAATTGCACAGTTTTATTGTGAGTTGGCGCAGGCATCGTTGTTTCGTAGCCAATTTGAACAAGCCAAAAGTCACATTCAAAAAGCTTTGGATTACAATCGAAAATGCACGCGTGCCAATATGTTGCGTGGCGATGTGGCGATGGCGGAAAATCGTTTTCAGGATGCTATAGAGGCGTATAGTGCCATCGAACAACAAAATCATGCTTATTTGAGCATGGTGGGTGAAAAAATATTCGATGCGTACCATGCACAAGGTCAAGCGGAACAAGGCTTGAATGTTTTGATTGGTTATATCCGTACTTTCCCGCAATTAGATTTGATTGATGTGATTTATGAAAAAGCTTTGATTTTGCGTGGCGAAAGCGAAGCGGCGTCGTTGGCGGCAGATTTGGTGCGTGTGAATCCTGATTTGCGTGGTGCTTACCGTTTGCTAGGCTTGCAATTGTCGACCTTAGACCCAGCTTGGCGTGCTGATGTGGACATGATGCGTGGTGTGGTGGGGCGTTATGCACGCAAAGCTTTGATGTACCGTTGTCGCCATTGTCATTTTAAATCTCAAGTGTTTTTCTGGCACTGTCCTGCTTGCAATAAGTGGGAAACCTTTACCCCAAATAAAATAGAAGTTTGAAGAATATGAACCCATTGATTTTACCTGAATACCAAGCTGTGACCCCAACACCTGTCATTGTGGCTTTGGATTTTGACAATGCCGAATCAACTTTGTCGTTTGTACGTCAATTAGACCCAAGTTTGTGTCAAGTCAAAGTGGGCAAAGAGTTGTTTACTGCTACAGGACGCTTTTTGGTCGACAGTTTGGTCAATCAAGGCTTTAAATTGTTTTTGGATTTGAAATACCACGACATTCCCAATACGGTGGCGTCGGCGTGTCGTGTGGCCGCAGACATGGGTGTGTGGATGGTAGACATGCACGCGTGTGGCGGTCGTCGTCAAATGGAAGCGGCAGTGGAAGCGGTCGCCAATTACACTCACAAACCTTTGTTAATTGGCGTGACAGTGTTAACGAGCATGGACGAAGCGGATGCGCGCGAAGTGGGTATCACTAAGCCTATTGCTGAGCATGTTGTTGATTTGGCAAGCTTGGCAAAATCTTCAGGCTTGGATGGCGTGGTGTGTTCGGCACAAGAAGCGGGCATGTTGCGTCAAGCTTTAGGAAAAGAATTTTTATTGGTTACACCGGGCATTCGTTTGCCTAATGCACAAAACAGCGATGATCAACGCCGCATCATGACACCGCAAGACGCGTTAACAGCAGGCTCGAGTTATTTGGTGATGGGTCGTCCTGTTACTCAAGCTCAAAATCCTGTCGCAGTGATTCGTGATGTGAATGCCATTGCTATGGCGATGAATGCGCAATAAAGCGGCCTGAAAGGATGGCAATGAAATTATTGCAACAATTGGAAATGGCTGCAGATGATTTGAGCCAACGCTTTGCTGCTGCCAAAATTTTGGTGGTGGGCGATGTGATGTTAGACCGTTATTGGTTTGGCGATACACACCGTATTTCTCCTGAAGCACCTGTACCTGTAGCCAAAATTGAAAAAATCGACCAACGTGCAGGCGGTGCGGCCAATGTGGCGCGCAATATTGCTTGTTTGGGTGGTCAAGCGAGCTTGCTTGCCATTACGGGCGATGATGAGCCTGCTGATGCCTTGGCACAATTGATGCAAGACGAGGGTGTACAAAGCCATTTGGTGCGTGACAGCGGCATTGCCACTACCATCAAATTGCGTGTGGTCGCCCGCAACCAACAATTGATTCGTTTGGATTTTGAAGACGAACCTCAAACAGCGGCCTTGCAACAAAAATGGCAGCAATATCGAGATTTGATTCAAGACTGCGATGTGGTCGTGTTAAGCGATTACGGCAAAGGTGGTTTGGCGCAGGTGCGTGACATGATTTTGGCGGCCAAAGAGCTAGGCAAGCCTGTATTGGTGGATCCTAAAGGCAACGATTACATGAAATACGAATCGGCAAGTTTGATTACGCCGAATCGTTCTGAATTAAAAGAAGTGGTCGGGGCTTGGCATTCGGAAGACGAATTGATTGAAAAAGCACAGCGCTTGCGTGACAAATTGCATTTGGATGGCTTGTTGCTCACTCGCAGCGAGGAAGGCATGACTTTATTCAAAGAAAGTCATACCGAAAACCAAGACACGCGCGCGCAAGAAGTATTCGATGTCTCGGGCGCAGGCGACACCGTGATTGCGAGCATGGCTTTGTGTGTGGCGGCAGGATTGAGCCATAGCCAAGCGATGCACGTTGCCAATACCGCCGCTGGTGTGGTGGTGGCCAAACTCGGTACTGCGGTGTGTACGCAAAAAGAATTGTTTGACGCTTAAAGCGTCCTGAAAGGTTGAATCATGACGATTATTGTGACTGGCGCAGCTGGTTTTATTGGTAGTAATTTGGTATTGGGCTTGAATAAATTGGGTTATACCGACATTGTGGCGGTAGACAATTTGAGCAGCGGCGATAAATTCCGCAATTTGGTCAATGCCGACATTGTGCATTATATGGACAAATTGGAGTTTATTGATTTGGTGCGCAATCATCGCTTGCCATTTCGCCATATTGAAGCGGTCTTTCATCAAGGTGCGTGTTCAGACACGATGAACCACGATGGTTTGTATATGATGGAAAACAATTACCAATACACTTTGGATTTGTTCGACTGGTGCCAAGACCAAGGTATTCCGTTTATTTATGCCTCCAGCGCTGCCGTTTATGGCAAAGGCGAAGTATTCAAAGAAGACCGCTCTTTAGAAAAACCATTGAATGTTTATGGTTATTCTAAATTTTTATTCGACCAAATCTTGCGCCAACGTATGGCACAAGGCTTGAATGCACAAGTGGCAGGTTTCCGTTATTTCAATGTGTATGGCATGCAAGAGCAACACAAAGGCCGCATGGCTTCTGTACCATTTCATCATTTTAACCAATACCGTGAACGTGGTTTTGTAGAATTGTTTGGTGAATACAATGGTTATGCCAATGGCGAACAGCGCCGTGATTTTGTCAGCGTAGAAAACTTGGTCGATGTTTTGTTACACTTTTTTGAACATCCTGAAAAATCGGGTATTTTCAATTTGGGTACAGGTCGCAGCCAGTCTTTCAATGAATTGGCAGCTGCTACTGTCAATGCTTGTCGCATCAACGAAGGCAAAGAGGCTTTGTCTTTGGCGGATTTGGTGAAGCAAGAATTCATCCGTTATATTCCATTCCCAGACAGCTTAAAAGGCAAATACCAAAGCTTTACTGAAGCGGATATTTCGGCTTTGCGTGAGGCAGGTTATGGCCATGAATTTTACAATGTGGAACAAGGTGTGGCACGTTATGTGCATGGATTGATTAACCATCCTGTTTAATGTTTTTGGGTTTGAGCCAAGTTTTTCAAGCGTCCTGTAAGTTACAGGACGCTTTTTTATATGGGCTGCCAATATCAACATGAATTTTTTTCATTTTTAATTGAATTTATATCGTTTTACTCATTTTTTGATTTGCGTTTAAATGTGCTCAAACCAAAAACCAGCGACACCATTTCAAGGGGATACAATCCATGAGTACCGCATTTCAATGTTCTATTGAGCGCATTCGTTTTGATGAAAACTACCAACCTGCGGGCAATACCCGTTTAACCACCAATTTTGCCAATTTGGCGCGAGGTGAAAAGCGTCAAGACAATCTTCGTCGTACTTTGGCCATGATTAACAACCGTTTTAATCATTTGGCGTGCGTGGACAACCCTCAAGCCAATCGCTATTCACTTGAAATTGACATTGTTTCGGCAAAAATTGACATTGAAGGCAATGGCAAAACCTTTCCATTCATTGAGATGTTAAAAAGCACGATTACCGACCATCAAACCCATCAGCGTTTTGATGGCATGATTGGCAATAGTTTTTCATCTTATGTGCGTGATTACGATTTTAGTGTGGTTTTGCCGATGTTTGCGGTTCACCAAAATGAGCGTCCTGAAAATTTTGGTGATTTACATGGCAAGCTATACCAACATTTGGTGAATTCAGAGGCATTTCAAGCTGAATTTAATAAGCAGCCTGTCATTTGTTTGAGTGTTTCTAGCAGCAAAACGTATTGCCGTACTGCCAATACGCATCCTATTTTAGGCGTGGAATATCAAAATGATGAATATTCGCGCACTGATGATTATTTCGCCAAAATGGGCTTAACCGTGCGTTATTTTCAACCAGTAAATGGCAATGCGCCGCTGGCATTTTATTTTTCAGGTGATTTATTGCGGGACTACACTGATTTTGAATTAATCAGTGCTATCAGCACGATGGAAAGCTTTCAAAAAATTTATCGACCTGAAATTTACAATACCAACTCACCTGCAGGTGTGGTGTATCAACCGAGTTTGAGTTATCAGGATTATTCACTCACCCAAATTGAATATGACCGTGCGGAACGCAGCCAATTGGCAGTGAGACAAGGTCAATGGACAGAAGAGCATTTTATTAAGCCTTACCAAGACATTTTGGCACAATGGGCTGCTAATAACACATTGAGTCAGCAAAATATTGCTTGATACATCGAATCAATTCACACATTAATGATAGAAAATTGAATATGGCTATTTTACTTCCAACATCAACAGCTGGCAGCCTACCGAAACCTTCTTGGTTGGCTGAACCTGAAAAACTGTGGTCACAATGGAAACTGCAAGGCGATGAGCTTTTACAGGCAAAACGCGATGCATTGAGCTTGTCATTGCACGAGCAATTGCAAGCAGGCATTGATATTGTTTCAGATGGCGAACAAACCCGCCAACATTTTGTGACGACTTTTATTGAGCATTTAGAGGGTGTAGATTTTCAAAAACGTGAAACCATTCGGATTCGCAATCGTTATGATGCCAATGTACCGTCGGTGGTGGGAGAGGTATCACGCAAGCAAGCTGTTTTTGTGGAAGATGCCAAATTTTTGCGTAGTCAAACGACACAAACCATTAAATGGGCATTACCGGGACCGATGACCATGATTGATACATTATACGATGGTCATTATAAGAGCCGGGAGAAGTTGGCTTGGGAGTTTGCGAAAATTTTGAATCAAGAGGCTTTAGAGTTACAGGCCGCTGGAGTGGACATCATTCAATTTGATGAGCCTGCGTTCAATGTGTTTTTTGATGAGGTGAATGATTGGGGCGTGGCGATGCTAGAACGTGCGCTTGAAGGTTTGAAATGTGAAACAGCGGTTCACATTTGCTATGGTTATGGCATTAAAGCCAATACGGATTGGAAAAAAACCTTAGGCAATGAATGGCGCCAATATGAAGAGGCTTTTCCAAAATTGCAAAAATCGAAGTTGGATATTATTTCATTAGAATGTCAAAATTCACGCGTGCCGATGGATTTAATAGAATTGATTCGTGGTAAAAAAGTGATGGTTGGCGCGATTGATGTGGCGACAAACCAAGTTGAAACACCCGAAGAAGTGGCCAATACATTGAGAAAAGCATTGCAATTTGTGGATGCTGATAAGCTTTATCCTTCGACCAACTGTGGTATGGCACCATTGGCTCGATCTGTGGCAAATGGTAAATTAAAAGCTTTGAGTGCGGGCGCCGAGATTATTCGCCAAGAGCTGGCATAATATTGCATTGACGTATCAGTGAGACAGGATAATTCAATCAGCTTGATTATCCTGATTTTTATTTTTAAAGAGGAAAGAGCGATGGTTGCAGCAGTCGATTACCGCAACGCTATGTCTTGGTTCACCAGTGCCGTCAATGTTATTACCACTGGTGGCGATTCAGGCCGATATGGTTTTACCGCTTCTGCAGTATGCAGTGTGACTGATAATCCGCCAACTTTATTGGTGTGTATGAATCAGTCTGTGAGTTCACATGCACGGTTTATTGAAAATCAAACTTTGGCTGTCAATGTTTTGGCTGCGCATCAGCAAATGATTTCTCAAGCATTTGCATCCAAATTGACACCTGAACAACGTTTTGCGGTGGGACAGTGGACGACATTGGCAACAGGTTCACCTGTTTTAAGCGATGCTTTGGCAGCTTTTGATTGTGAAATCACACAAGTGCAAACGGTGGGCACGCACAGCCTGTTGTTGTGTCGCGTGGTGGCGATTCAAACCAGTGAACAAGAACAAAGTTTGGTTTACTTTAACCGTGCTTATTATCCAATAGGACATTTGGCATCGGTTTGATTGGGTCGTGTGAATAATGGGCAAGAAGTGTGACAAGGTTTTCATTGTGTACAATGTCGTATGCCCATCAAACATTATTGGGGATTAAGTTAGGATGATAGAACTTCGGTATTTAAAAACATTGGTTGCGTTACGCGAATATGGATCGCTGGTTGCCGCAGCAAATGATATCTGTTTGACACCGTCGGCATTGTCACATCAATTGAAAGAGTTGGATCAATTTTTTGGCACAGAAGTGGTTTATCGCCGCACACGTCCGGTTAGTTTTTCTCATGTGGGACAACGATTGCTCAAACTGGCTGATGAAATTTTGCCCCAAGTACAAATAGCACACACCGATATTGCTCGCATTGTACATGGGCAAACAGGACGGATTACATTTTCTTCTGAGTGTCATAGTTGTTTTGATTGGTTGATGCCATTGCTGAACCAATACCGATTGCAATATCCCGATGTGGATTTGGATTTTGCTGCTGGTTTTGAATCCAATCCACATGAATTGTTACAAATTGGTGAGTTTGATTTGTTGATTACGGCAGACCCTATTGCCTTAAAAGGGGTGGCGTATTTCCCTATTTTTGAATATGAGTCTCGCCTTGTGTTGTCGACCACACATTTTTTGGCTCGTGTGCCTAGCATCACGGTGCAAGATTTGGCAGAAGAAACGTTGATTACTTACCCTGTAGACAGGCACCGTTTGGATATTATGGCGCGTTTGTTTCTCCCTGCAAATGTACAGCCTAAACACATACGGACAACCGATTTAACCCAAATGTTGATTCAATTGGTTGCCAGTGGTCGAGGTATCGCTGCGTTACCTGATTGGGTGGTCAATGAGTTTGAACAGAAAGGTTGGGTGATTTCACGCCGTTTAGATTGTGTGGCTCCTGAAGGTTTGCGTCGCACACTGTATGCAGGTTATCGAGTGGAAGATCAAGAGAAAGATTATTTTGACGGTTTTCTAAAACAACTTAACAAGTTTTCAAAATCGCGCGGCTCATTTTATCATTGAATTTTGTTGGCTAGCGACAATGGCCATCATGGATACAATCAGGTATAAAATGCCCATGATACAAAGCTGGCGCACGTGGGATGAATGAAAATCCATGTTGAGACGCAGCCCAAACATGGCAATGGCAGCGCACAGATTGTTGACACTGGTCTTGGCGCAAAAACTGTGATTGAACAAGGTTTGGATTTCACCCATGGACATTTACAGGACGCTTTGAATGGCGGCATGGAACAGATTCAAATGAAAGCCCATACGTCACAAGCGTCCTGTAACAAAATAGCCTCATAAAGAGGCTATTTCATCTTAAATATTACAATAAAACGTTAGAATTTGGCAGTCACACCCATGTAATACGCACGACCTGGTTCGTTGTAAGTATTGGCACCTGCTTGGTCAAAATTGCCTTCGCGGTACAATTGTTTGTCAAACAAGTTGCGCACACCGCCTTGAATTGAGAAGTTTTTCGAGAAGTCATACTTGCCCACCAAGCCAAATACGGCATAAGAGTCGCGCTCATTGGTTTGATGGCCAGTGGTATCGTCACCATTGAAGGCATATTTGCGTGGTTTTTGTTTGCCGTAGAATGTACCTGTTGCGCCGACCATGGCTTTTTCATTGATTTGCCAATCCAAACCTGTGTTGATGGTGTATTTTGGAATGATGGTCAAATAGTCGCCAGTTTCTTTGTTTTCGCTTTCAATCATGAACGTGACATTATTACGCCATTTCAAGCTTGGATTGATATCCCAAGTGAAACTGCCTTCCACACCTTGGATTTTGGCATCGATGTTTTCCCATTGGAAGACGCGGCCAGTATTGGAAGTGCTGGTATTGCTCAAGCCTTCCACCAAGTTGATACCGGCATCAATTTTGTTTTTGTAATCGTTGTAAAAATAAGTGATGTTGCTGCGGGTATTTTCAGTGTTAAAGTCTAAACCCACTTCGTAGTTGATGCTGGTTTCGGCTTTCAAATCTTTGTTGCCAATTAAGAAACAACGTGTGCTGTTCCAGCAGCCATAACCTGTGCTGTACATGATGTAGTTTGGGTTGACTTGGTAGAGACTTGGTGATTTGTAGGCGCGAGCCACACCAAATTTTAAGGTCGCTTGATCGTTCAGTTTTTGCCAGAGGTTTAGGCTAGGAGAAACGTTTAAGCCTGAAACATTGTCATGGTTCAAACGCAAGCCCGGCAAAATGGTGGTGTTTTCGTTCAAAGCAATGTTGTTTTCGACAAACAAGCCCCAAACGGTTTTATCGCTGTTGGGATTGGTGGCTTGATTAAAAGATTCAGGGTAATCGCTCGGAGCGCGGCCGCCCAAATCTTCCACTTTGAAGCGGGTAGAGTTCACATCGTGCAATTTTTGATATTTGTAATCGGCACCAACTGTGATGTTTTGCTGGATTTTTTTGCCTTCAATTGGGAAACTCGCTTCGGTATGCACATTGATGTTTTTCAACGTGGCCGTGCTGCGATTTAATTCACGATTTTGGTATTGGTCAAAACTGCCTTCCCAACCACCAAACAAGCCTTCATCCAAACGGTCATTGTCGGTTTTATCATATTGAATATAGGATTTGGTAGAAACCTTGTCATAATCACCTTTGTGTGTCACGGCAAAAGTTTGGCGTGTCATGATGTTGGTATTACCACCGAGCAAACTGGTAAATGCTTCGTTGTTCAATGAGCCTTTGCTGTTTTGTTGGTCGCCTGCAAAAATATTTTCTTGTCGGCTCCAAGAAGCTTCCATGTCAATGTGATTGTTATCGTTGACATTCCAAGCCAATAAGGCATTGATGTCTTTGTTGCGCACACCTTCACGACCAGCGGCGACCATGTCGGCAGTGTCCATTTTGCTGTGTTCTGCATTCAATTCAGGATCATCAGCATCGGATTTATTGAAGTTACCATAGATGCGGAAGCTCAAATTGTCACTGATTGGTCCCATCAAGTTGAAATTATAGCGTTGGCTAGCACCTTCCAAACTGTTTTCAGGCTGCTCGGTAAATGCAGTTACAGAACCATGAAAAGCATCAAAGCGTTTTTTAGTCACAATATTGACCACGCCACCTGCTGCACCATCGCCATAACGCGCCGCAGCAGGACCTCGAATCACTTCCACTGACTCCACCATTTCGGCAGGAACCCAGTTAGAGTCACCACGTGTATCACGCTCACCACGCCAAGACAAACGTGTGGCTTCACGGCTCAATACAGGACGCCCATCAATCAAAATCAAAGTATTGTCAGGACCCATGCCACGTAAATCGATTTGGCGATTGTTACCACGTTGGCCACTGTTACCACCATTGGTTAAATTCACACCTGGCATGGTGCGAATGATTTGTGACAAATCATTCGCAACGGGGTGTTTTTCTAAATCGTCACGACTGATTTTTGAATAGCCCAAAGCTTGTTTGCTTTGTTGTTCTGCTGTCACGACAATGGCAGACAATTCGGTATCGGTTTCATCAGTGTTGGTATTGGCAGCGGCGTTGAAGCTGAAGCCAGTACCCAATAACATCAATGATGTAGCGATGATTGTACGTTGTTTCATTTTATTTAAATTTCATAATGTAAAAAGGTGTTAATATATTACCTATGTATAAATAATAATTCAAATAAAAATGATTCTTATTTGCTAATATTTTGGTTTTGGGCAGGATAAAAGTGTAACAACGCATCCAGTAAAGCTTTTTTCCACACCACATAATTGTGGCCACCTGAGTATTGTTGGAAGATGACATCTTGCTGCTGTATTTTTAAGCTGTGATACACTTCTTGAGTGGTTTCTAAAATACCAGCTTGGTTGCGACCTGTTTCATCGCTGTTGGCACTTAAAAACCATTTGAGCGTGGTAGGAGGGTGATGTTGAATGCGTTGCAATACAAATGGTTTATCATGTGGTAATTGGTGTTTAGCTTGCCACCAGAATGAGCCTGATAAAGACACTACATGGCTGAAGTGTCGCGGTAATGATAAGCCCAAATTCGCCGCTGCCAAGCCGCCAAAACTAGACCCTATGATGGCTGTATTTTGGGCGCTCATGGGTGTGTGTAAATGGGTGTGTAAAAATGGCAATAATTCAGTTTCTATCATATGCACATAATTGGCATTGGGAGGCAACTCTTGATTGCGAGCTTGTGCCGATGGGTTATGCACAAAAATCGCTTGCACTGGTGCGATGCGTCCTGTAAGTATCCACTCATCCAGTAAACGTGGTACATCAATGCTTTCGGTATAGCTTTCACCATCTAAAAAAATCAAAGTGGGTAAATTGTTCGTATTGGCAGCATTTGGAGGTTGATAAATGCTGATACGGCGTTGATTGTTCAATACGCTACTGTGTAAGACGTGGGTTTGCACATGAGATGAAACCACGGTATCTGTGTTAGGGTGAGATTCAGATGCAGCGTCAAACACGCTTTCGTTGCGTTGGGTAGTTGTTTTTGAGGCCATCAACGTGTTGGGATTGTATGGGTCTGTGTGTAAATGTCCTAATATTGCTAAGCGCTGCGCACGGCTTTCTTGGGCTTGTTGTCTGTCACAACCATCCATGCCATCGTTTTGCAAATGCGGTATATCGACCGCAAACACATAACTGCCACGATAATCGTGTGGCACCACATATTCTTTATACCAAACATCACTATTGGGCAAGCGTTGCAACCAATCGTGATTGTTACTGGCTCCGCCTATCATGCGCACATTGTTTTTTGCCCCTCGCCACAGATAAACCAAACGCATGGATTGAGCATTTATTGGCTCGGTAATGGGCGTGGATTGGGCAGCGATGCGTTGCCAAAAAAGGTTTAAAATTTGCGCATGTTCGGCGAGTGGTTGCGTGTTCAATTGCTGTTGTAGATTTTGCAATACAGCACTTTGTGGCTGAGCATGATGACAAATATCGGTTTGAGGGTAAATGGTATGGATTTTAAGTGTTAATTGGGCTTGTATGGTTTGGGAGGACGCTTGGCTTTGTTTAAGCCAAAGATGGGTGGCGTTGTGCGGCACACTCCAATAAATAGGCACCTCTTGCTGTTGGGTATGGAGCAAAACATGTTGCTGTTGGTCGCTGTCTTGCCAACCAAATGACACCATATGTTCAGGTAAGGCAGAAAATTTTAAATGACCTTGGTAATGTTGATTTTTGGCATCAATGGCCACAGTTTGTAAGGTATCCGTATGTGACCAAGTGTGGCTAAGATCATCAGCCTGAACCAAAGTGGGTAAAATAAATAAGCTCAAAAGCAATTTCTTCATGATGGTTATCGCAAAATATGGTTTTGGAATATTGTAATGTGCCCGCTATTTTTGATAAAGCAATTAATAATGATTTTTATTTAAAATAAAGTTTAAGAGCCAAATATTGAAAAATAGCCATCGAACCATGGCTCAAGCTAGCGCAAAGTATTCAGGCCGCTTATATTATTTTGCTGATTATTTTTGAAAACGATGCTCTAGGTGATTCGCGTGAGTCATGAGTCAGTAGATTGGATGAGCAGCAGTTGAGCGGTTTTTCAATCGTTTAGAGACTTTTGCAGGCGCAGTTTTTGAATCTATGCTTTTAATGAATGTAGCCGCTGAGGTTGGCAGATGAATTTCGCTGTGTTTTTTGTGTATTTAAGCAAGGTTTTGGCAGGTGGATGTGAGTGTTCAATGACGCTTATTGTTGGGTCTCAAGTCAATTTGAATCAATATTTTGAAAACAAGCGTCCTGTCAATATTTTTTACAGGACGCTTGTTTTTGATAAAAATTATTTTACATATTGGCTGGCAACTTCGCTCAATACTTTGTCATAAATAGCCAAAGCTTTTTGCACATCGTCAGCCGAAACATTGCAAGGCGGTACAACATGAATGCGGTTGTCAGCGATAAAAGGCAACAAGCCTGCTGCTAACAAAGCTTTTTTCACTTCGCCCATTGCCGCGGCTGTGAATGGGGTTTTGGCAGCAGCATCGCTGACCAATTCCATTGCCCAAAATACACCCACACCACGAACATTGCCGATGCAAGCGTGTTTTTGTGCCAAAGCTTCTAAGCCCGGAGCAATGGCTTCTGCACCGATTTGAGCCGCATTTTCGATGATGCCTTCTTCGCGCATCGTGTCAATTGTTGCCACAATCGAAGCCATAGCCAAAGGATGACCTGAATAAGTCAAACCGCCTGGGAACATTTTATCGTGGAAATGTTGGCAAATTTTCTCAGAGATAATCACACCGCCCACAGGCACATAACCTGAGTTCACACCTTTGGCAAAGGTAATCAAATCAGGCGTGATGCCTTGGTGTTCAAATGCAAACCATTTGCCTGTGCGACCAAAGCCTGACATCACTTCATCCATGATTAAGATGATGCCAAATTCATCACACAAAGCGCGCACGCCTTGCATATAGCCTGCTGGTGGTACTAATACACCTGCTGTACCTGGAATGCCTTCTAACAAAATCGCTGCAATACCCGAAGCACCTTCAGATTCAATCACACGGCGCAAATGTTGCAAAGCACGGGTACTTTCTTGGGCTTCATTTTCAGCATGAAACTCTGAACGGTATAAATAAGGGCCGAAAAAGTGTGCATGCCCACGAGAGTATTCATTAGGCTGCCGACGTGCATCACCCGTTGCCACAATTGCTGCACCTGTGTTGCCATGGTAAGAACGATAAGTCGACAATACTTTATCGCGGCCTGTAAACAAGCGTGCCATCCGAATCGCATTTTCATTAGCATCGGCACCGGCGTTGGTAAAGAAGATTTTTTTGAAATGGTCAGATACCAATTCCAAAATTTTCTTCGCCGCCAAAGAGCGCGTTAAGTTTGCCGTAGCAGGGGCAATAGTGATCAATTCGTCTGCTTGTGCTTTGATGGCAGCAATGACTTTTGGATGTTGGTGACCGATATTGGTATTGACCAATTGGCTGCTGAAATCCAAATATTCTTTGCCTTCAAAATCCCACAATTTGCTGCCCAAACCCGATTTGATGACCAATGGATTCAAACTGCCTTGTACAGACCAAGAATGAAATACATTTTCCAAGTCTTGCTGTGCGACATATTCATTACTGCTGTGATTCAAATCAATACCAATTGTCATTGCCTCTACCTCAATAAAATTATTATTAGGGCGTGTCCTCATTCTATTTAATGAAACACAACCACTATTTTTTAGGGAAAAAATGACTGTGTTTTATTTATATGACATTAAAAATGAACGAAAATAGGTGTTATTGACGCTCAATTTACATATTTGCTCAAATGAGAGTGCGCCCTAGATGTCTATGTGTTGAGCTTATGTCTATATGTTTGTCATAGTGAGTATGACACCCATGGGACATGTTTACTATGCCTTGTTTATAAAGACGAATCAACACCCATCAACAGAAAAATTTTAAAGTAAATATTTGCATATCTACACTGACAAAAACTTGTATATTAGTCAGATTATCAAACATATATTGTTTACTAATAGTAAATAATATGTATCCAATTACTGCAATTGTTTATTATAAAAACAAAGTTATAATGTTCAACATGTTTTTATAGGAAAAATTCACATGCAGATTTCACTCAAAAATAAAATAGCCTTGGTTACTTCAGCGACTGCGGGTATTGGCTTTGCCATTGCTCGAGGATTGGCTCAGTCAGGTGCCAACGTTGTGATTACAGGACGCCATCAAGACAAAATCAATCAAGCTGTGAATCAAATCAAATCAAAGCAGACATTGCTGATGCTCAAATTACAGGTTTGGCTTTGAATGCAGCGACGGCAGAAGGCTGCCAGAAAATTATCCAAAGCCTTCCTCAAGTGGATATTTTGATTAATAACTTGGGCATTTATGGAACGTGTGAATTTGCGGAAATTACAGATGAGCAATGGTTTGAGTTTTTTGAAACCAATATTATGAGTGGTGTGCGTTTAAGCCGTCATTATATGAAAGGCATGAAGAGTCAAGGTTGGGGGCGTATTCAGTTTATCTCGAGCGAGTCAGCATTTAATATTCCTGCTGATATGGTACATTACGGCATGACCAAATCGGCAATGCAAGGGGTTTCTCGTGGTTTGGCCAAAGCCTTGGCTGGTACAGGTGTAACGGTCAATACCGTATTGCCTGGTCCAACAAGAACTGAAGGTGCTGTCATCATGATTGAAAATATTGCGAAACAGCAGGGAATAACATCGGTAGAAGCCGAAAAATATTTGATCGAAAAACACCGCAATTCAAGCATTATTCGTCGTTTTACTGAGCCTCGTGAAATTGCCAATATGGTCGTTTATATTGCATCAGAACAGGCAAGTGCGACCACAGGTGCGGCTTTGCGTGTTGAAGGTGGCATCATTGATAGTATTCATTGAAATACATTTCAGCCAAATAGATTTTTTCAAGCTTGAATTGGGTTTAGGTATTATCACAGCAGTAAAGTCACTCGGTGTCAATCGAACGGTTTTTTCTTAAATATTCAATGACAAAGTGGCGATAAGTGCAGGATGACTTTACGATTGCATCTTTGATTTTGAGCTGATAGCCCAGCTGCATCCACAAGTTGATGATGGGAGCCTGTGCACATTTTGTGTAAGTTACCTTCGTCACAGATAGTCGCGTAAGCGCTCAACAGCGGAGCACAAGCTGGAGGTGAATCAACCCATCAGCAGTTTAAATTAAGCCGATATACAATGAATGAAGTAAAAAGAGTCCTGTAAAGTTTACAGGACGCTTGCTATGTTTCAATGAATAGACATTGGCTTAGCCAAAACCTACCATTTATAGCTCAAGTTGGCTTCTACACTGCGACCTGCTCCGTAATAACAGTAAAAGCTGCAAGCGCTGACATAGTCTTTGTCAGTCAAATTGCGGGCATTCACTTGTACTTGCCAGTTTTTGGCGAAGCGATACTGAGCCATCGCATCCCACAAGGTGTAGCTTGGGATGGTGTGGTAATCCCCCCTTTAAATAAATGATGCTGATTCAACCGGTCAGCGCAACACCAATCCTACTTTTTATGTTAAAAGGATTGTTATGGTTTCCATACATGGAGCAATGACTGATGAACGTAAGAAACGAATCTGGTTTCTATGGAAGCAGGGAAAGCCTATGGCCTTCATTGCCAAAGACATTATGAAACCACCTGCGACCGTTTACTCATTTCTAGAATACCATGGTGGTATTGAACCTGATATTCGACGCCGAAAAGCGACCGATTTAACCTTGCAAGAGCGCGAATGCATTTCTCGAGCATTGGTAGCAGGACTGAGTTTAAGAGCCATAAGTCGCCAATTAAATCGATCGCCATCGACCATTTCGCGTGAGGTTTCACGTAATGGAGGTGCTCATAAATACAGGGCTTATTTAGCAGAGCAATTGGCTTTAAAGAAAGCAAAAAGGCCAAAATCTTTTATTTTATAAAGCAATTCATTATTAAAACAGATGGTTATTGATAAACTGTCATGTTGTTGGTCTCCCGAACAAATAGCAGGCTGGCTGAAATTCATACAGTTTCCTCATAATCCATCGATGCATGTTTCTTATGAAACCATATACAAATCACTGTATCTGCTGAAAAAAAAACATTCTGCCTCCAAAGCTAAAAAGACATCTTCGCAGAAAAAGAATGTTTCGCCACGCCCGCAATCATCACAACTCTGGTAAGCAGCAGATTCCAAATTTAAAGTCAATTTGGGACCGCCCTAAAGAGATTAAAGACAGACAGTATGTTGGTCATTGGGAAGGAGATATGATTATTGGCACATTAGCTTCAGCAATAGTGACTTTGGTAGAACGCAAATCTCGTTATACATTGCTAGGTAAAACGGCTGATAAAAAATCCATATCTGTTATAAAGGCTGTCATTGACCAATTAGCTGGATTACCTTCATCCATCAGGCAAACACTGACTTGGGATAGAGGTCATGAAATGTCTAAACACCATCTTTTAACTGCTCAATGCAATATGTCTGTTTATTTCTGTGATGCTAGCAGTCCTTGGCAAAAAGGCACAAATGAAAATACAAATGGGCTTTTAAGACAATATTTACCCAAAGGTAAAAATCTTGGTCTTTATTCACAAGAACAATTAGATAAAATTGCTTTGCAACTTAATACTAGGCCGAGAAAAATCTTGGGCTTTAAAACACCTCTTGAGGTCTTTCAAACAGGTGTTGCGCTGACCGGTTGAATCCGCATCCATTAAAAATGGGAGGATTACCGTGTGACCGGCATAGTATTGGTCGTCGGTGGTGGCACCAATATAGCGCAACGAAGTGCCCAGTTTTAAGCCGTTGAGGGTGCCCGTATTGAATTGGTAAGCCACTTGTGCGGATGCCATGTGACGCGGAATCATAGGTGAACGGATGGTGGTATGGGTTGATAAGTCTTGTTTAGAGTCGGTGTAGGTGTATGCACCGGCCACAGACCAATTGTCATTCAGATTCACATCGGCCTGTAACTCAAGACCACGACCACGGCGTTCACCTGCTTGCACTTGTACGTTGGAGGCATCTGAGACTAAAGCATTTTTCTCTTGTAAATCAAAATAAGCGAGTGAGAAACGACCATCTAAGTTCATAGGGCTGTATTTCAAACCAGCTTCAATTTGTCGGCCTTCGTATGGCTTGTACGCACGATTATTGGCATCGCCGCCTGAAATTGGGCGGAAAGATTCAGAGTAGTTCACATACGGTGACAAACCCATGTCAAATTGGTACATCAAACCCGCATTGTAAGAGGTATGATTGACATTATAGCTTTGGTCAACGACACCAATATGACCGGAGCTTTTGGCTTGGTCATGACGAACACCCATGTTCAATACCCAATGCTGGTCCCATTTGTATTGATTTTGTGCATACAGGCCGGTTTGTTTCAATTTGATGTGGTAAGGGTCACCGCTTAAGGTGATATCAGCACCGTATTGAGGGTTGAACATGTCCAAGCCAGGCACATAACCGAAGCCATTGTTTTTACCATCGGTGGTGGAGTGCACATAGTCCATGCCAACCAATAAGGTATTTTCAAAGCGATCCCCTTGCCACAGCTTGCTGATGCGGTTGTCCAACGTATGAACATCGCTGTCACCATCGCTGTATGAATAACCACGGTAAGCAGTGCGATCGCCATCCGAACCCCATGCAAACACGCCTTGGTTGAGCAAATCTAAATGGCTATAGCGGTAATTTTGGCTGAATTTCCAACCATTGCCAAAGTCATGCTGCAACTCATAACCAGCAGTGACTTGGGTGCGGTCAGTCTTATCAAAACTGGGTTCTCCCATGGAGGTGTCACGGTCAATTTTGCCGTATGGGGTATCGATGAGGGTGCCATAAGCGGGCAAGAAACCATTGGTGGGTCGGCCTTTTTCATGTTGGTAGCTGGCCAATAGGGTGAGGTTGGTATGCTCAGAAATATCCCAAGTTAAGCTGGGCGCAAAATAATAATGTTTCATATTGGCAAATTCAATTTGGCTGTCTTCTCGCCGCGCGTGCGCCACCACACGGTAGCGCACGCTGTTGTCTTCTGTCAAAACCCCGCTGTAATCTGCACCTATGCTACCGCGTTTGTCGGTTCCCAAGCCCAATTTGACTTCGCCTGCTGGTTCGGTTTTGGGACGTTTGCTCACTAAATTGACCACACCGCCAGCATTGGCTGCACCATACAAATTGGAGTTGGCACCTTTAATCACCTCTATGCTTTCTAAGCCATAGGTTTCAGGCAACCATACAAAAAAACCATTAGGAGTGGTGACGTTGCCATCGATGGCCACTGAAGCATCGAAGCCGCGTATTTTGAACCAGTCGACCTTGTTGTCATTACCGTACATATTGGTCAATACGCCCGCTTGGTTGGCAATGGCTTCATCGACTTTGTGCACGGCTTGTTCGTCCATGCTGTTGCGCTTGATGATGTCTGCTGAGCGAGTGTCATGGAATTTAATGCCGCCGACTTTACCAGCCGAACCAACCACAACAATGGCGTTGAGCTCTGTATCGGTTTCTGTTGCTGCGTCAGGTACATCAGTAGCATATATAGGCGCATATGCCAGTAAAATGGCAGTGCTTAACAGCGCCAAATGAAATTTTTTAGAAGAAGTAGAAGACATAATGGGTCTCTTTATGGGTTTTAAAATGATGAGTGTGCACTGGCTGGATCGTAGTCAGTGAGTTTGCCTTGGTGCATTTGGATGATGCGGTCGGCATGATGAAAGTATTTGTCATCGTGGCTGATGGCAAAAATGGTATGGCCTTGTTGCTTGAGTAACGGCAACAATTGCTCGTAAAATACCTTACGAAAATGTGGATCTTGATCAGCAGCCCATTCGTCCAATATCAATACAGGCCGCTGTTCTACTGCCGCAATGAGTAGGCCTAAACGCTTCTTTTGACCTTGTGACAAAGCAGTATTTTGAATGTGACCATCAACAATTTCGGTTTTGTTGTGCATGCGCAAATGCTGCAGCCATGCATGAATCAAATTGGTATCGGCAAGTTGACCATCACCACTCAATAAATGGCTGAACAAATGCACATCAGTGAACACACTGGAAAAATACTGACGGTATGCCCAGCGGTTGTTGGCATCGATTGTGGTGTCATCGACCTCAATGTGGCCGCTGGTGGGAAGATACAGGCCGCTTAATAACAACGATAAAGTCGATTTGCCGCTGCCATTTTGACCAATCAAAAAAACGGTTTCGCCACGTTGTAACGTAAAATCCAATGGGGCCAAAACAAAGTTTGATGTACCATTGGTTGCACTGTCATAGGCATATGTTACTTGATTTAAATGGATGCGTTGCCAATCTTTTGGCAACAGCGTAGGTTGTAAAAAATCGGTTGAAGGTTCAGGCAGATTCAGTTCGCTTAAGGCTTGTAATGCCACCTTGCCTTGTAATACAGTAGGGTAAGCACCTACCGCTGCCAACAACGGTGTGCGGATGAACAATACGGTGATGGCGATGGTGGTCGCATCGGCAATACTGGCCCAGTGTTGGTAATAGGCCAAATAAAAAATAAACCCGACTGCACCCAACATCATCACATTCGTCCAATTGCCAGCTAATGCATGAAAATTGTCAGCCCAAACTACATGATGGCGACGTTTTTGTGCAGTAGGGGCAAATGTTTCATGGTAAAAACGCTGGGCACGGTAGCGGTTCAAACTCAGTTCTTTGTGACCATTTAAGGCCGCTTCATATTGCTGGAATAAGTCGTTTTCTTGCAGACGCATGTGTCCTAAGTGACGATACACATGCTTGACGGTGATATAACTGCCCATAAGGGTTACAGCCATCCACACCAGTGTCACAGCAAATAAACTCGGTGACAAATACAGCAAATAAGCACAAGCTGCAGTGATAAACAAACCGCCTTGCAGCAATTCGGGCATGCGCACAAACATATAACTGATGGCTTGAATGTCGCCAGAGAGACTGGCCATTATTCTGCCTTTACCCAAGGTTTGGATGTGGCGAAAGTCGCTGTCCATAATTTGTTTGAGTAGGCGCGTGAGTAAGTCGTACACCAATTGGTGTCCCAAACGGGTTAAAGCCATTTGTGCCCAAGTAGCAAGCAACAAATACAACAGCAATAAACCTACAAACCATACAATGGCTTGACTATACGCTGTATCGGCCTGTAACAATCGTGTGTTGATAAATGCCAACACTGCCACGCCCATGATGCTGGAACACAATGACAACAGCAGCATAATGACAATGTGACTGCGATAACGTTGTATGGCAAAAGACAGGGTTTGGGTAAAATTCATGTTTTTCGCATCAATCTAAAGAAGTAAGCTCCACCAAGTAAAGTGGCCATTAGACCGGCGGGGATTTCATACGGATAAACAATTTGGCGGCCTAACCAGTCGGCAAATACCATGGCAATCACCGCAATGGTGGCAGCGGCCATCAGTTGGTGTAAGGGCTTATGAAAGCCCAAAATTTTGGCTAAATGCGGGGCCCATAAACCAACGAAGCACATGGGGCCGAGCATCAAAGTGGACAGTGCCGTCAAAATAGCGGCCAAAACCACCAGTATTTTTTGGGTTAAGGGTACATTCAAACCCAAAGATTGGGCCATGATGGGATTTAAGCTGAGCAGTCCTAAGCAGCGTGCTAGGGGTAGGCTCAGTATCAACAACAGCAAAGCAATGCCAATTAAACCATTGGCCAATAAAGGTGTGGCTTGGTAAGTTGAACCAGACAACCAAACCAAAACACTTTGCGCCCGCGGATCACCTGCAGCCAAAAACACATTGATTAAAGCATCAAACAAAGCAGCGATGGCCATGCCAGTGAGTAAAATGCGTTCGGGCTGTAAACCGCTGTTGCGGTTGAATAACAAAATGATTGTCAGAGTGGCTATGGCCGAACCTACACCGCACATCCACAAATAACCACTGCTGCTGATACCCAATAAGAGGGCAATAAATACACCAGCGGCAGTGCCAGCACTGATGCCAAGCAATTCGGGACTGGCCATGGGGTTGAGCGTCATGCGTTGCAAAATGACGCCTGCCGTAGCCAACATGATGCCTGCCGCTGCGGACATCAACAATCGTGGGTAACGCAATAGCCAAGCATCTTTGTCCAAATTGATGTGCCAACCATATGCATCTTGTGTTACCCACAGACTTATCAGCAATACCGTGACTGCTAATACCATCATGATGAAAATGGTGGGGCGGTTGAATGGGGTGATGTGGACGTAATCTTTGTAGTCTTGTACCAAAGGTGTTGGCAAGGCGCGAAAAATCAGCCATAACAATAAAGGCGCACCGATAAAAGCTGTTACTGCACCTGTAGACAATAGCCAACCTGTGTGCAGTGCCAAAATTTGCAATACGGTATCGGTAAGCAATAGCAACAAAGCACCGATGGCAAACGCGACCATGCTTTGGGTTTTGAAATTGTGCAAGCCAAGATGTTTGCTCGCGGCTGCCGCAGCCAAACCTGCAAAACCCATCATTCCCACCATGCTGACAACGCTAGCACATAAAAAAGCGGCCAATACCAAGCCTGCCAAGCGCAAAGACAACACAGGTACGCCCAAACTTTTTGCTTGTTCATCGCCTAAACTAAGCATAGACAATGGTTTGGACAATAAAGCAATGGCGATAAACACTATGGTTGCACGCAAGGTCAAATCCAAGACGTCTTGCCAGCCATCTTGTACCAAAGAGCCACTGCTCCACTGCATGATGCCGCGGGCTTCTTCGCTGTAAAACAGCATCAATGTCATGCTTAATCCACCCAAATACAGGTTTAAAATCAAACCTGCTAAAATCATACGCACAGGATGAAGGCCATTTTTGTATGACAAAGCCAACACCATACTCATGCTGACAATAGCCCCCAAAAAAGCCCAGACATCCGCACGCCACAACATCCATTTGGGAAAAAACAGCGTGACGATTAATAAAGCGATTTGTGCACCGCTGCTAACGGCCAAAGTATTGTCTGCGGCAAGGGGGTTACGGGTTAGTTGTTGCAACAATACCCCACAGACCGCTAACACTCCGCCTGCCAACATCGCCATAACCAAGCGAGGTAGCACCGAGGTTTGCAGTAATAGGGCTTCTAAAGACAATTCTTTAGAATTAGAAAACAGTATTTGCCAAGCAGGTGCACCACTGTCATGCCATAACACAAGAAGACTGATAAGGCACAGTAACAATAAGCTGCCCAATACCCAGTGCCATTTTCGATTGCCTCTAGGCAGTTGTGTACTTACCATGTACCCACCTTGTTGCCATTTAAGCTGGCAGTCAATTCATTACCAAAACGCTGCATAGAAGGCAGAGCTCCAAAACTCCACACTGCCGGCAATACAATTTGATTGACCGAACGACTGTAAGGCAAGCGTTGCCATAACGCACTTTTTTGTAACTGCTGTGCCACATTGGCAGGATGAGGGTGCACGACGATTAAACGGGTGTTTGCAGGCAATTTAGACAGTTGCAATAAATCAATTTGGCTAAAGCCCCATGCATTGGTTGGCATGTTCCAAGCATTGCGTAAACGAAGTTGTGTCAAAGCTTGACCATACATGCTGTTATTGCCATATATGCGTAAATGGCGCGCATCTATGAATTGCACGATGGCATAAGGCCGCTTTGCATGTGGTGCCAATTGCTTGCTCTGGTGTGAAAATTGTTGCATGGCTTGCTGAATTAAGGTTTCAGCAGCAGGTTGACCAATGAGTTTACCCAATGCTCGGGTTTGTGCCACGCTATGGTGCCACTCTATGCCTTGAGAGGTAAAGAAATCGATGCTGACACTTTTAGCATTTGGGATGGCCCGTGCTTGCAATTGCATAAACCACGATGAATTCACAACCAAATCAGGACGCAATTGGCGTATTAATTCCAGATTGGGTTGGGCACGCAAACCAATATCAACAGTGCTAGGAGGTAATGCAGGTTGTGCCACCCAGCGCTGGTATGCACGTTTGTCACCCACGCCAATAGGTGCATGCCCCATCGCCACAAGGGTTTCAACAATGGCCCAATCCGATGAAATGATTTTGATGTTTTGTGCCTGTAACAAAACTGGTAGGCACAACAAAGCAATCAATAGCGACCTGTAAAGGTTTACAGGCCGCATCATAATAAGGCCACAGTGTGTTGATTCACAGGATGGGGCAATAAAGATAAGGCCACGCCATAAATATCTTGAAGCTTTGCTTGAGTCATCAATTCTGCTGGCTTTTCATCGTAGAGCAAGCTTCCGTGTTTGATGGCAATCAAGCGGTCGCAGTATTGTGCGGCCAAATTAATGTCATGAATAACGATGATGACACCCAAACCCAATTCATGGGCAAGAGTGTGCACCAATTGAATCACTTCCAATTGATGGGCAATGTCCAAAGCTGCCAATGGTTCATCCAGCAGTAAATAACGGCTTTTTTGTGCCACACATATCGCCAAAAACACGCGATGGCGCTCTCCGCCTGACAAAGTGTCAACCAATTGTTGTGCAAATGCTTCGGTATGCGTCAGTTTCAAGGCCTGATTGATGATGTGTTCATCTTGGTGATTCATGCATGTCATCAAACCATGCCATGCAAAGCGCCCCATTTGTACCAATTCAAAGGCAGTGAGTCCAGTAGCTGCAGGCAGGTGTTGGGGTAAGTAGGCAATTTCTTGAGCCAAAGCCTTGCTATGCCATTGTTGCAGTGACTTGTCATCAAGTAAAACTGTGCCATGAGTCGGTTTGAGTTGCTTAGCCAGCAGCTTTAGCAAAGTGGATTTACCTGAACCATTGTGACCGATCAGGCCAGTGACCATGCCAGTTGAAAATTGCAAAGACATAGGTTGTAACAATTGACGCTGAAGTACACTGAACTCAATCCGATTGATTGATAACAAAACTGATTCCTATTTACTATAAGCAATGATTGTAGGCAATATTGCAGCATAGGAATAAATTAATATTCACTATAATTTTTATAGTTTTTATAATTTTTATAGTTTTTTAAAATAATCTTTGTAAAGTCTTGTGGTGACTGCATGTAAATATGCATATAAATTATGTTGAATGTCATGATATTGTTAATTTTTTGGTACAGGTGCAACAATATTGCGTAAATTTTGCCAGATTAATTTCATCTTTGTGTTTTGAATGAATACCATGTTGCTTAGCATTTTTAATGCAAGTTCGATTTTATGTATTCAAAACCTTGTTAGAAGACAATTTGCATATCTGACCTGTTTCCTTGTAGGAGTATACTTTTGTAGAGTCATCTAAGGTAGAAATTGGTGGCAACAGCGAGGGATTTTTTGGTCATGACTTTGACCTTTTAAAGTGAGTGAATATTCTCTCAGAAAAGTGTCTTATTGTATTAGACCACTACAGGCTTAGATAGCAAAATCATTTTGATGGAGGCGTATGGCTATGTGTTGGCGGTGAATTTGAGTCGCTTAGGAACACAACATTTAAAGCGCTAATTTTTATTTCTATGGAATATGTATAAATTAATATAAAAAACATAGCCATTTATAAAAAATATTAATTTTTTGATTATATATTAATAAGATAAGTGGAAATTTATGACAATATTATGTCGAAAATATACATTCAAGGTTAATTAAAACACCTTAGATTTGCCAGTTCATTCATTATCAATCTCTAAGGCAAGTCTATGGCACAAACGCAAACACATATTTCTTGGGGGCGTGTTCTCACGTATGCAGGCGCATTCATCGCTTTTTTGATTGGTTCGGGCTTTGCTACTGGTCAAGAAGTCATGCAGTATTTTACAGCTTATGGTTATTCAGGCATTTTAGGAATATTGGTCGTATTGGTGTTGTTTTGTTATGTAGGGCGTGAATTTGTCATTATTGGAAATCATCAACGTTTTGAAAATGGTGGGCAAATTTATGAGTATCTATGTGGACGCTGGGTAGGTAGATTCTTCGATTACTTTTCTATTTTATTTATTTACATGTCGTTTATTGTCATGATTGGAGGCACTGGTGCGACGGTATCACAACAATATGATTTGAATCCTTGGATTGGTGCTTTGGGAATGGGATTTGTTGTCGCATTAACAGTGATCTGTGGTTTAGATAAAATTGTGGATGTTTTAGGTAAAGTCGGCCCTGCTATTGTCGTATTGACAATCATTTTAGGCGGCATTGCTATGGCCAAAAATCCAGATGGATTGGTGTCTGTTAATGAAATTTTGCCGAGTTTGAATTTAATGACGGCATCGGGTCATTGGTTTTTTGCAGCTACTTCGTATGTAGGATTTTGTATGCTGTGGTTGGCAGGTTTTATGAGTTTAATGGGGTCTTCTGCGAAAAATTTGAAAGAAATTACTCGTGGCGCGGTTTTAGGTGCTTGTGGTTTCAGTTTGGCACTGGCCATTATTGCTTTGGGTTTAATGGCTAATTTGGAATTGGTAGCAGGTTCTATGGTTCCTACTTTGAAATTGGCTGGTTATATTCATCCGATGTTTGCTACGGTGTTTTCTGTCATTGTATTAGCTGGGATTTATACGACAGCAGTACCTTTATTATGGCAAGCTTCAGCTCGCTTTACTAATGGTAAATCGGCTGGTTTTAAAATTTTGACAGTGGTTTTAACAGCCATAGGCGTCTTTGTTGGTATGAAAATTCCATTTGACAGTTTGGTCAATGCCATTTACGTCATTAATGGTTATGTTGGTATTGTATTATTGGCATTTTTATTCATTCATACCATTCAACGCTTGCGTCATGCCAAGGTCTTAACTCTAAAATCACAATAAACCATCATTACAAAATATTAAGTATATTGATTAGAAAAGGTCAGTTACAGGATGCTCGGAAACATAACCTTTTATTTACCTGACAATCAGCCTGAATCCATTTTCAGGCTTTTTTTATGAGTGACGTTTACTGCCAGTAAGATTTCAAAGAAACTGCCTTGTGCATGTTGGTCAGGAATACATGCTGAAGCCATATCGGAATTTTGGACATTGTTACAAGCGTCCTGTAAATATTTGGCTGCCTAACTTATGATGGAGAATTTGGCATAAAGCATTAATCCAAGAAGAGCATTATTTGCTTCTTCTCACATCCAAAGCGGCGCGCAAAGCTTCGCCAATAAAAATCAATAGCAGTAATAAGCATACCAAAGTCATGAAAGTGGGGACACCTATCCACCAAGCATCGAGATTGTCCTTAGATTGTGCTAACAATTCCCCCAAGCTCGGTTTGTGACTGGCCACGCCTAAGCCTAGAAAATCCAAACTGGTTAAAGCCAAAATGGCACCTGATATTTTAAATGGTAACAAAGCAATCACAGGGGTTAAGCTGTTGGGCAAGATATGGCGCAACATGACATGCGTGTGACTCGCTCCCATCGCACGCGCCACTTGTACATAATCCATTTGTCGGTTTTTCAAAAATTCTGCGCGAATATACGTATTGGTGTCCATCCAGCTGAACAAAGACAACAATACCAATAAAGTCAGTAAACTCGGTTCAAAAAATGAAGCCAAAATAATCAACAGATACAGTTCAGGCAAACCGCCCCATACCTCCATAAAGCGTTGCATAATCAAATCGACTTTGCCGCCAAAATAGCCTTGTATGGCGCCCAAAACCAAGCCAATGACTGTGGTAATCAAAGTCAAAACCAAACCAAACACCACCGAGTCACGAAAGCCATACACCAAACGTGCCAACACATCACGCCCACGATCATCTGTACCTAACCAATGTTGTTTACTTGGAGCTGCGGGAAATGGTTCGAAATCAAAATCATTCAAAGTGGTGGCGGCATAAGGATTGAGTGGATACACAGCCCAATTGTCACCGTCCTGTAAACGCTGTTTGATAAAAGGATCGAGATAATCGGTCGGTGTTTCAAAATCGCCACCGAATTCGGTTTCCAAATAGGTGTTCACAATCGGTTGATACGATTTGCCTTCATATTGCACCCACAGAGGCTGATCATTGCTCCATAACGGCGCCAATAACGATAAGGCAAACAAGCATATAAAGATTTTCAAACTCAACATGCCACGTCGATGATTTTTAAATTGTTGCCAAGCACGGCTGCGAGTGAAAGCCAACATCAACGCTCCCCATCAAAATGTATGCGTGGATCCACCAACACATATGACAAATCCGATAACAGTTTTGCGAGCAATCCCATCAAAGTGAACACATACAAAGTGCCCATCACCACAGGATAATCCCGCTTCATTACCGCTTCATACGACAACAATCCTAAGCCATCGAGCGAAAACAAGGTTTCTATCAACAAGCTGCCTGTAAAAAATGCGCCCAAAAATGCGGCAGGAAAACCTGTAATCAATGGAATCATGGCATTGCGAAACACGTGTTTGAACATGATACGTCGTTCACTCAAGCCTTTAGCACGCGCTGTATACACGTATTGTCGGCGAATTTCTTCTAAAAACACATTTTTAGTCAATAAAGTCATCACTGCAAAATTGCCCACGACCGATGCGGTAATCGGCAAAACCATGTGCCACAAATAATCCATGATTTTTTGAAAAGTACTGAAGCTGTCCCAATCATCACTGACCATGCCACCTAGTGGAAACCATTGCCAAAAACTGCCGCCACCAAACAAAATCAACAACAACACGCCCAATACAAAACCGGGAATGGCATAGCCAATCAAAATGAACACGCTGCTTATTGCATCAAAACGGCTGCCATCGCGCACGGCTTTGCTGATGCCTAATGGAATACAGACCAAATAAGTTAAAAAAAACGTCCACAAACCCAAACTCATAGATACAGGCAGCTTTTCTATTACCAATTCGGTCACTGTTTTGGGTTGAAAAAAACTTTCGCCCAAATCAAAACGCAAAAAATTGCCCACCATATCTACAAAACGGGTTAACGGAGGTTGATCAAAACCATACAAAGCTTTTAGTTTGTCCATCTCTTCTGGGCTTAAACCATGTTGGTTACCACGCAAACTACCGCCGCCTGAAACTTCGGCTGTGGCTTGAGTGCCTTGTGTTAACTGTTGCACCATTTGCTCTACGGGTCCACCGGGGACAAATTGGATGATGGCAAACGTCAATGCCAAAATACCAAGCAACGTAGGAATGAGCAGCAACAAACGTTTTAAAATATAAGCAAACATGGGAATGTTATCTCCATCAATACAAATGCCATATTACCATCATGAAAGTGACATGACTCAAGATAAACTGCTTCCGAAATATTTGAGTGGGTTCAGATTTGAATTTTTGATTGAAATTCCTCAATCAGACAGAACCAAACAGGTTAAAATATTGGCTTTGAAAAAATAAATTTGAAGGACGTATGGTGTTGCCTGTTTATGCTTGCTTACATGAAGCATTATTAGAATGTGAGCCCGTCCGAAAATGTGTGTTGACCCAAGCTTTGTATCAAGCCAGTGTCGAGCAAGCTTTGAGATGGGATGAAAATACGCCTATTGAAGATTTTGCGCGGGCAGGACAACCCAAGCGTCCTGTATTGGTGGAGCCTAAAGCCGTCAAACACCGCAAAATGAACACGCCTGAAGGTTATGCCGCTTTATTACATGCCGTGGCGCATATTGAATTCAATGCGATTAATTTGGCTTTGGATGCCGCTTATCGTTTTCGCCACATCAGCCAAGCGTTTACTTTGGATTGGTTGCGTGTGGCATCTGAAGAAGCTTTGCATTTTGATTTGATGCGAGAGCGTTTGCAAGCGCATGGTTTTGATTATGGTGATTTTGAAGCACACAATCATTTGTGGGACATGGCATATAAAACTGCTTACGATCCTTTGTTGCGCATGGCTTTGGTGCCAAGAGTGCTAGAAGCGCGCGGTTTGGATGTCACGCCTGCGATGCGTGCTAAAATCGAGCAAAAAGGCGATGTTGCAACCTGCCAAGTGTTAGATATCATTTACCGCGATGAAGTGGGGCATGTGAAAGTGGGCAATGATTGGTACCATTATTTGTGTCAGCAGCGTGGTTTAGATGCTTTGCAAGTGTTTCAAGATTTGATACGTCGTTATGATTTGTTTTTGTTTCGGGGACATTTGAATATGGAAGCGCGTGAGCGAGCGGGTTTCAGTGCGTTTGAATTGGCACTGTTACAAGACTTTCAGGCCGCACAAGAGCAACACCCACCGCAATGGAAACAGGCTTTGAGCCGTGTATGAGGATGAATATGAAAATAGAAGCGGTATTGTTTGATTTAGATGGCACGTTGGCAGATACGGCTTTGGATTTGGGCGGCGCATTGAACACGATGTTGCGCAGTAAAAATTTGCCTGAAGTGGCGATGGATGACATCCGTCCTGTAGCCAGTCATGGTGCCAGTGGCTTATTGAAATTGGGTATGAATATGGATAAAACCCATCCAAATCATGCTGCTTTGCGCCAAGAGTATTTGGATACTTATGAGCAATGTTTTGACCAAGACACGGTTTTGTTTGAGGGCATTAATGAAGTGATTGCAGAGATTGCAGCGCGTGGCTTGAAATGGGGCATCATTACCAACAAACCGCACACATTCACCCATCGTTTGGTACCGAGCTTGGGTTTCAGTGTCGCGCCTGATGTGGAAGTCAGTGGCGATACCACAGGCGAAGCCAAACCCAGTGTGAAGCCAATGTTGTATGCGTGTGAGCAAATCGGTGTAAATCCTCAAGCGTGTTTGTATGTGGGTGATGCGCAGCGGGATATGATCGCGGGTAAAAATGCGGGCATGAAAACGGTATTGGTGTCTTGGGGTTACATTCATGCGGATGATGACACAGCCAATTGGCCTGCTGATGTGGTAATCGATACGCCTATGCAATTATTGGATTTGTGTTAATTGAAAGTCTGATTTCTGAATCATGCAACTCAAATGAAAAATGCACTGCTTTAAATAAACAGTGCATTTTTTGTATTGAAAAAGTGTGCTGAAAACGTTACAGGACGCTTTAAAACTGTCATGGTTTAGTTTTTGCACAATGTATCGGCTTTATACCTGAGAAATTCTTGTTTACAGTGAAACCATATCCCATCTGATTAACAAAAAATTGGCAAATTGCAAACTGTCAAAGCGGTCTTTCTATCATATACCAACATTTGAGGCGCTTTAATGAAACTCAGTGCTCATGATTTTGGGGAAACCGATGAGCATTGGTGACAAAATGAGCCAAAATAGCGCACAAATGTTGAAGGAAAATTAACGCTTGGTCCAATAGCCTTTGACTCGATTTTTTGTGCCCAGTAATTGATGATTTTCGCGCAGATGCTTGCGTATTTTCTTGGCCAAAGTATTTTCAAGTGCAGCCCACGCCGCCTCTATTTTAGGGAGTGAATCAATAAGATCAATGATTGCCTGATCTAAAAAAGCACTGTTAGAGTCGATATAGTATAAGCCTGTACCCGCAGGAACATCTATCTGGTTGATATAGGCATGTTCAGCTTCGTCCTGTAACACATTGATTAAAATAGGTGGAATTGGATTGTGCCAGTTCTCTAACAAAGCCATCACAGTTGGCAATGAGGTTTCATCTGCCATCAGCAGCGTTTGACCTTGATGCAAATGGTCTGTTGCTTCTGTATATTCAGATGTACTGTGTATGATGTCGCCTTTTTGCAGAGATTTTGCCCATTCGCCTCCAGCAGTCGTACCATGCAGATATATGTCTACCCATGCTATTTCATTATCTTCACGATATTCTACTTTACGCAAAGTGTAATAACGCATGTCTTTCACCATGGAAAACATGATTTTTTCTCGCCTTTGCTGCGATAGATGCGGCAATACATGCATAAATATGCGCTGAAACCATCGCTGGATGAGGCTGTTTTTTTCAGAGTCACCATTAGGGCTAGCATTGAGTACTTTTAAAGAAAATAACCATGCAAAGCCCGGTGCGTTGGGCGGTAACGGTTGAGAGGTTTTTAAATACAGGCGCAACATATGCGGTGATACCATGGTTTGCCCTAACACCTCAAAATACTGTTTTTGATTGTGATGCAAAGATTTACCTTGTTTCACCATGGCGCTGTATGCCAAATACAGGATTTGCTCTTCCAAATCACCTCTGAGTACAAACGGTATCCATACTTCGGTCTCAGTGGCGTTAGGCGATGAATCAATTGCCAAATAACAACCTTCAACAAAAATATCCAAGAGTTTGGCTGCGCAGGCATCAGCATGGCCATGGGCTTGTGCGATGGCCAATAATTCGGTTTGATGGTCATCGTTTAAATGATCGATGATGTCTATTTTGGCATCAAAGTCAGTGATGGGAGTGTGTTGTTTAGGATTCATGAGGTTTACTTGAAAGAGAAGACAAGACAAAACGGGATAATACAGCTGCGGTAGCCGAACAAGTGACCGCCAAAATGGCGACAAAGGCATAACCAAAATGTTGCGCCAATGACATGCTCAGAGCAGCGGCAATAAAAGCAACCAACATGGGTAATGCGTTTTGTATGGTATAGGCTGTGGCTGGGGCATCGGTTTGAGATGCTTTATCCATCATCACAGCCGTAATGCTGGCATACAGCAAAGGCAAACTGATGAAATAGCCAAACACACCGACATATACCCACAAGCGTCCTGTAAATCCCAATGCAGGTGGAATTAATGCCACTAAGCACACTGCTTGTAACAAAGAGGTATTTTGGACATTGCGCACGCGGCTGTGGCGTTGAAACCAAAATTTAGCCAGTACAACCGCGCCAATGCCGACCAAAGAACCAAATACTTTGATGGCGAAACCAATATCAGGTAAGGCCCAGCCATGGTCTACCAAATTGGGGGTTAAAATGCTGAAAATCGGCATAAAGCCAAACGGGTATAACAACAGCAAAATGAGCCAGCCTCGGTTGCCTTTCCACACGGCAAACCATTGTTTTGCACTGTGATAGAGGGTGTTGGTTTGGATTTTTGCTGCCGAAGGTTCTGGAAAAAAGACCAATTGCAGCCATGCCAAACTGGTGAGTACCGCCATCACCATTAAGCACATTTTCCATCCCCAATCGGGATACAAAATCAACACCAAACCGCCGCCGATCATGTTGCCAATCAGGCCGCAGCCTACTTGTAACAAAGACACAGAGGCACGCTGATTCACAGTAAATACTTTACAACTGAGAGCATCCAAAGCCAGATCTTGGGTGGCTGTTAAGATTGCAAAGCAAAATAAGACCAGCAGCAAGGCGTGTAAATGGACAGCGGGCTGTAAAAAGCCAGCGCCAAACAAGGTTAATACCATGCTCGCTTGTGCCAGCAACAACCAATTTTTGTAGTGGGCACGGGACGTATGCCCCCAACTGTCAATCACAGGTGCCCACAAAAATTTCAATGCCGCTGGCAAGGCCATCAATTGCACCATCGCCAATTGACTTAAGCTATAGCCTCTTGTTGGCGCAATATGGCGATCAAAGCCACGCTGATAAAGCCTATGCCGATGTATTGGGTGATGTATAAGCTACAAAACAAATACCATACCGAATGGGCGCGTGTTTGGGGGTATTGCAACATCTTCTTCCTTAAAACTCGTATTTGTATTTCACACCAACACTGCGACCTTGAGCTTGGATTCCCAATTCATATGTGCCTTGCATCATGGCGTAAGTCATGTAACGCTCATTGGTCAGATTTTTGGTCCATAAAGACAATTCATGCTGTTGGTCTTGAATGCCCAATGCCGCATCCACTAATGTATACGATTTCAATTGCAATTTATTATCGGCTTAGGCGGGGCGTGAGCCGACATAGCGTAAATCCACATTTGCAAATGCTTGCGGTTTCTTTAAGAAAGAAATGGCTACAGGTCGCTTGTATTCCATGCCCAAACTGGCAGCAAAACGCGGTACTTCAGGAATGCGATTGCCATTTTTGGTGGTCACACTGGTGCTGACGATGCTTGGGTCATCTGGCGTAGAAGTGACTTTGGCATCGATAAAACTCAAACTGGATTTCAGATTGAAATAAGGGTGTGGTTTGATAAAACCACTGAACTCGATGCCTTGCGATTGGGTGTCTACGTTGAAGCTTTCAGTGACATAATCGGGCAAGACATAAACTGACAATTTGTCGTTTTTAATTTGATTGTGAAATAAAGCCAACGCCATGCCCCAGCGACCGTCAGATGCACCACCTTTCAAGCCCAATTCAAAGGCATCAATATGGCCTGCATCGTAAGGCAAGTCTTGTTTGCCTTTGGAAACTTGGGTGCCATAGTCGTTGTATCCCGCAGGTTTGTGACCCCGTGAATACGTGCCATATACATGCCAATTGGGTGTAAAGGCATAATCCAAACCCAAGCGTCCTGTAAGCGTGGTATCACTGAATTTTTGATTGTCTTGGCTGTTGACATGGCCTTTTTGATAATCCGCATGGTAGCGAGTGGTGTCATGCGCCACGCGCAATCCTGTGATGCTGGAAAGTTTGCTGGTCCACGGATAAGTGACTTCACCAAACAATGCCATATTGTTGTGCACATATTGACGCGCATATTCACCTTGCCCTGACCATGCATAGTTAAAATCACGGTCAAAGCGGCCATAATACACGCCACCAATCCATTTCACTTCGCTTTCAGGCAAAGAGCTCAAAGTGATTTCTTGTTCAAAATTGCGATTTTCTTCTTGTTGTTGGTTTAAATTGTTGGCCGGAATGCTGAAATACGGCAACATTTGTGGCATGGCTTTGCCAAGGTACTCCAATGCATACAAAGCGCGAGAGGCATCACCTTGATGGTGTAAATAAGCCGTTTTAGAGTTGATTTGGAAGTGATTTGATTGATGGTTCACATCCAAATCCACACCCGAAGTTTGGCGTTTGGAATAATGGGGAATATCGCCTAAGGTTAGATAACTGTCATTGTTGACAAATGGACCTGTCATCACCATCGGCATAAAATTGTTCAATTCCGAATGATGCCCTGTCAACATGATTTGGGTGTGGTCTTTAGGAGTCCACAATAATTTACCGCGCACACTTTGGTTTTTTTGTTGATTGACGGCATCTCCTGTGGTGCGTTCCATCACATAATTGTCTTGCCAGACGCTGCTGCCTGCCAAGCGAAACGCCCAATCTTCTGCCAACGGAATGTTGACCATGCCTTTAAGGCTGCGCTGTTGGTTGTTGGCGTAGCCGACTTCCATATTGGCACCAAAATAAGGAGTAGGGTTGCGCGATTTTACATTGACAGTGCCTGCTTCGGAGCTGCTACCAAACAACGTACCTTGAGGACCTTTGGCGACTTCCAACTGTTCTATGTCATACAGGCCGCTGGCCAAGCCCAATAAACCTTGATTCACACCATCAATACGGATACCGACAGAATTATCATCCAAGCTGGTGTGGCTCACCGCGCCAACACCGCGTATCCACATATAACTCATACCAGGATCACCACCATCATGGATGTCCACGCCAGGTATGTGTTTCAAACTATCTTGTACGTTGGTGAACTGGCGGCGATTGATTTCTGTACCGCTTAAGGTGTGAACGGTTAATGGGGCATCCAAGCTTTTTTCTTGCACACCTCGGGAGGTCACTATGATTTCGGATAATTCTGTATCAGTAGCATCATTGTCATGCTGTAAATCCACAGCGTGGCTCATGCCAGAAAATGCCAGTAATAAGCTAAAGTAAATGGTTTTTGGGGCGGGGTTAAACATTTGTTAACAATTCAATAGACAAGATGTATGAATTATCTTTTCAATGTTATTGATAATCAATATCAATAACATAAAAAATGGAAACAATTTTAAAAATTCGGGAAACTATTTGATTTATTAGGAAATTATTTTCATTCATCCATTAGGCTATTTGGCGTATAACCATGGTAGGTGGTAAAGACTTTAGTAAAATAATGAAGATTACAGTAACCCAAATGATTGGCTACTTTAATAGGACGCATGCCAGAACTTAACAAGACCAGTGCCGTTTCCATTTTGGCTTTCTTGGCATAAGACGCAATGGTCAAGCCTGTGTGATGTTTAAACTGCTTTTTTAAATCGCATTCGTTTAAACCTACTTGTTTGGACAATTGCCGAATCGTGTGATTTTGTATGACCTCTGTATCTAAGATGTGTTGCGCCATGACAATTTGTGTTGGCACCGAGTGGTAATGATGCGTCTGATCAGCGAAGAGATGCGTGAGTAAATTCAATGATATGGATTCGATTTTCAATAAATCGAATTCATTGCTTCCATGCGGTAAGTCGAGCAATTGTTCTGCGAGTAAAAATAAGACAGGGGGAGGTTTGCGCATGATTTGTACGGCTGCTTGGTCAGGGCTAGCCAAGAAAAACTGGCTGATTTCGTTCACTGCCTTATCAGGAAGCAATTGTTCCAATAGTTGTACATCAAAATCTAAACCCACACTTTGAATGATTGTTTGGTTGGGTATGTCAGCTTCGACAACACCCAAGCAACCACGACGCAGCCATACTTGCATAGGGAAAACTGAAATATCGGTGTGCAAATCTGGAAAGTGAAAATCAAAACGGCCTTTGATGGTGATGTTAATACCGAAGTTGAGTAGGTTTTTTTCATTAATCAGATGTTGCGCTGTATTAGATGAATAATTATTACGAAACAATACGATGCGATTGAATCGGTATAAGTCAGTATAACCATTGCAATGAGGGAAAATTCCAACATGATAATTGGGTTTACAATGTGTAAACGTAATCCCATTCATATTCGATGAAAGACCTGTTTCACGCAGCTGACTAAAACTGTTGAAATTACTCATCTCACAAGTATTTGTTGGTTTAGGAGTCATCATACATATCTCTTTGAATTCCAGTATTGTGTAACTTTGGCTCATCCTTGACAAGCAATCATAATAATCAAGACATCATTTCGATATATCGGTGTGGAACCTTACCTCAAATCTATCTTCGTTGAATCATCGTTCAAGCAACCGCGCACCTTTCTATCAAATAGGATTGGCAGCCAGTCATCTGTCACATGAAAAAATAGGAAGTGGTCACAGCGGTTGTTTACGATGTCGCGATTGTTGGTTTGGTTTTTAAATAATTGTAATCATAGGGTTATTTTGTATTTTATAAATTCAAGCTTACAAAGTTAATCAAGCGTCCTGTAAACTTTTTTTACAGGACGCTTGGTGATTGAGTCATGAAAATGCAAAATAACGCAATAGGGTTAATTTGTTTTTGAATGGTGCTGATTTGTACGTTTTAAACTCAACTGGATGGCGCCAATTGAGTTTAGATAGCATGTTTTTGATTGCAGATGCCGTTCCAGATTGGCTCAAGTTCACGAGTAGGAAGAGAACGGATTTAGTGTTTGCGTGAGCAGTTTTCAGATAAGGATTATTTTTTAACAGGATGTTTCTGTAACATTCTTTGCAAGGTGCGCCTATGCATATTTAAGGCTCGGGCAGTAGCAGAAATATTGCCATGATTTTCTTCTAAAACCCGTTGTAAATGCTCCCAAGTCAAACGTTTTAATGACAATGGATCTGCTTCCAAAGGCGTTTCAATGAGCAAATTTTCATCTTTATTTGGCTGGATAAAACAATTTAAAATGGTTTCAACATCAACAGGCTTAGGCAAATATTCACAAGCCCCTAATTTAATGGCACTCACAGCAGTGTTGATACTGGCATAGCCCGTCAAAATGAGAATGGGAGTGTTTGGAAATTGGGCGTGTAAAATGGGCAATAATTTTAAGCCACTTTCTGCCCCCAAATTTAAATCTAAAATAATGCCGTCGCCCGCTTCTTTTAATTGCAATGCTTCTTCTGTGGTATGGCAACATATTAATGTATGACCTAAGCGTTGCATACTGCGTTGGAGTAAGCGTGAAAAGGTTGGATTGTCGTCAATTAAAACATATTGGCTCATAATTCTGTAATCGGTACACAAATAACAGCTTGTACCCCTCCTTGTGGTCGATTAAACAAATTCAAGCTTCCGCCCATTTTTTCAAGAGTTGCATGGGACAATTGTATCCCCAAGCCCAATCCTGCTGGCTTTTGGGTCGCTTGTACTTGCAGACCTTCTTGGTAAAAATAGTGCTCAGTCAGTGAACCTTTTTCATTGATAACATGGACGGTTAACCATCCTTTTTCTATTCGCGTATCCAAGCTCACTTGATTTTCACCGGCATCTGCTGCGTTATTCAAAATATTGAACAATGCCGGCCAAAACAAAGGATCTAGGATGACTTTTTGTGTATTTTTATGAAAATATTGCCACTGTACCACCACTTGCGGGCGCAAATTGCGCCATTGATTCAAATGTTGTTCTAAGACTTGATCGAATACAGTAGGTTGATGGTTGATTTCTTGTTGCTCACGTAGTTGATGTAAAATTTGAGTACATTCATCCAATTGCAATTGCATTAAATCCAAGTCTTCCAAATCTTCAGAGCTGCTTTTGGCTCGATATTCTCCGACTAATAAATACAAGTTATTCAAAGGCGTTGACAATTGATGTGCCAAATTAGCCGCATTCATACCCAACCACAATATGTTTTCATCACGCATTTGGTTGCGATCTGCTTCTCTGAGTAAACGATCTCGTTGTTTTAAATCAGCCATCAGCCATGTCACAGCAGCAGTCATCATACTGATACTGATACCAAAGGTCAGCCACATGCCTAAAAAATGCAATTGAATGTTTTGATGTAGCCAGTGATGGCTGATTAAAGGTAAATACCAAACATACATGATTCCATAAGCCAACACACTGGCGATTGCCATGCCAATGGCAAAAACATATTGGCACATTAAAGCTGCAAATAAAACTGGAATCAAATACAAAAAAATCAGTGGATTGCTGGCGCCACCTGTAAAAAATAAAAATTCCGTCAATACCCACCAATCCAAACACAAACCTAATACCACGGCCCAATAAGGTTGGTAAGCATCGTGTTTTTGATAAACCGACAATAAAATATTGCCCAGTATCAATGTCAACCATGCTTGCGCAATTAAGAGATGCGGCAATGGAATATTCAAACCCAAGCACAATATCCACATTCCTAGAGCAGCCAGTGACCAAAGCCAACGAAGCTTGAGATTGGCATTTGCCAACCGCACTTGATCTATCAACAAACTTTTCATTCACGCAATCCATTGAAAATAAAAAACTAAAATTCAAGTGCGACAATATGTCGCATTGTGAAAAATCATTCATTTTTTAATAATAACCCTGATCGGTTGATTTTAGTCAAATTTGTATTGACGATTTGAAATTCAAAGGGGATTTACTATGTTTGAATGGGATGCGTTGCTTTTGGCACGCATACAATTTGCTTTTACCGTGTCTTTTCACATCATTTTTCCATCTATCACCATCGGCTTGGCCAGTTTTTTGGCTGTGTTAGAAGCTTGTTATTTGAAAACCAAGCAACCGCTTTACAGACAGCTTTATTTGTTTTGGTCGAAGATTTTTGCCATCAATTTTGGGATGGGTGTGGTTTCTGGATTGGTAATGGCTTTTCAGTTTGGTACAAACTGGAGTGGTTTTTCACAATTTGCTGGCAGCGTGACAGGGCCTTTATTGACTTATGAAGTGATGACGGCCTTTTTCTTAGAAGCAGGCTTTTTAGGTGTCATGTTATTCGGTTGGAATAAAGTTGGTCCTAAATTACATTTTTTTGCCACCTGTATGGTTGCTTTGGGTACTTTGATGTCCACTTTTTGGATTTTAGCCTCCAATTCTTGGATGCAAACCCCGCAAGGTTTTGTGATTGAAAATGGTGTGGTTGTGCCCACTGATTGGATGGCGATTATTTTCAATCCGTCGTTTCCATACCGTTTGCTTCATATGACGATTGCTGCTTACATTTGCAGCGCCTTGTTTGTGATTGCCACCGCTGCTTGGCATTTGCGCCAACAACAACATCAGGCCGCTGGTCGCAAAATGCTTTCTATGGGTCTGGGTTTATTGGCGGTATTGGTGCCTGTACAGATTTTGATGGGTGATTTACACGGTTTGAATACCCTTCAATATCAACCTGCCAAAATCGCAGCCATTGAAGGTCATTTTCACAACCATGGTCATGAGCCTACACCATTAAAATTGGTTGGTTGGCCTGATATGGAAGAGGAAACAACCCATTACGCTTTGGAAATTCCCAAATTAGGCAGTCTCATCTTGACACACAGTTTGGACAAACAAGTACCTGCTTTGACTGAGTTTGCGCCAGAAGACCGTCCGAATGCCACCATTGTATTTTGGTCGTTTCGCATCATGGTGGGTTTGGGTATGTTGATGTTGGTATTGACCATTTGGGGAAACTGCTTGCGTAAAAAGCAATGGCAACACAGTCCCAAATTCTTACGCTTTGCTTTTTATATGGGTCCATCTGGATTGTTAGCGGTGCTGGCTGGTTGGTTCACCACTGAAGTCGGGCGTCAACCTTGGGTTGTTTATGGTGTACAACGCACGGCCGATGCCGTTTCCAACCATGGTCAACTGCCAATGACCATCAGCTTAATTGTATTCATTGTGGTTTATTGTTCGGTTTTCGGTATGGGCTGTTATTACTTATGGCGTTTGTTGGTGCAAGGACCGCCAAGTCTTCCTCAAAATCTTCAACCAACATGGTCTTTTTCAGGACGCTTAGAAACAAATGAGCTTGCTGATAACGACACACGCAATCATTAGGGAGCAAAACATGGGTTTGGACTTAACTTTCATTTGGTTTCTCATCATCATCTTCGGTACTGGGATGTACATCATCATGGATGGTTTTGATTTGGGAATCGGCATTTTGTTACCGTTTGCGCACAATCGGCAGCAAAAAGACATGATGGTCAATACGGTGGCGCCTGTATGGGATGGCAATGAAACGTGGTTGGTGCTTGGTGGTGCGGCTTTGTTTGGGGCTTTTCCTTTGGCTTATGCTGTCATTTTAGAAGCTTTAATGATGCCATTGAGCCTGATGCTCATTGCTTTGATTTTTAGAGGGGTGGCGTTTGAATTTCGCTTTAAAGCCAACCCAAATCACCAAGCGTTGTGGGACAAAGCGTTTGTGACGGGTTCGATGATGGCCACATTTTGCCAAGGCATGGTAGTCGGTGCATTGGTACAAGGCACCAGTGTCACCAACCGTCAATACACAGGAGGTATGTTTGATTGGTTTAGCATATTTACATTGTTGTGTGGAATGGGTTTGTTGGCAGCTTATGCCTTATTGGGCGCAACGTGGTTGCTATTGAAAACAGATGGCGTGTTACGTCAATTGGCGCAAAAATGGAGTCGGTATTTGGTTATGGTTTTGTTAATCATGATGCTATGCATCAGTATTTACACGCCTTTGTTAAATGACACCATTGCACAGCGTTGGTTTGGACAGCCTCAATTTTGGATGTTTATGCCTGTGCCGATTTTGTGTGTTTTGACTGCCGTTGTGTTAATCCAATCCATAAAAAAACAAAGAGATGTTTTGCCATTTTTGTGTACCTTGGGTTTGATTTTTTTAGGATACAGTGGATTGGGCATCAGTGTTTGGCCACATATCATTCCCCCTTCGATCGACATTTGGCAAGCATCTTCAGGCTTGGCTAGCCAAGGATTCATGGCATTGGGAACACTGTTGATTTTACCCATTGTTTTGGCTTACACCGCTTGGAGTTATTATGTATTCAGAGGCAAGGTCAAGGAGAGTGGCTATGAACATTAATCAGATGAAACCTTTTTTTTGGCTCATTGCCATTTGGTTCATGAGTTTAATGGGGTTCAGTCTCGTGGCCTCTTTTTTTAAATGGTTAATGCGTATGGCAGGCTTGCTTCCTGAATAAATAGCAATATCAGGTTTTGTTGTATGACGAGCCATGATGATTCTCATATTGGAACGAAAGATGAACATTTTCAGATACAAGCGTCCTGTATGGTTTAATCCATAAAAATGTCATTTTTAATCCATAAAATTTATGATTTTTTTAGAAATATTTGTTTCTTTATAAATATAATAAAATTTCTTAACAAAACAAGTTTGCTATTGCAGTAAGCTTGTTTTTTGTTTTGATAAAAATAATTTTTTTTCGACTAACAGTGCATTCCATAGGGCACAGTTACACCTTCAGTCAAGACGCTGGATGTGCATCAATTTATGGTTGTCAGACACTTTTTGACAACGCACATTGGAGTTGAACATGCACACCACCTCTGGCATAGACCCGATTACCTTATCGGTAGTCCGTGGCGCTTTAGAAACTGCCCAACGTGAAATGACCATTACTTTAGAAAAAACAGGTCGTTCAAGTGTATTCAATTTGGCGCACGATTACAGCAATGCTTTATTTGACCACTATCCTGAGATGATTTTACAAGGACAAGACATTCCGATTCATTTGGGTTCTTTGATTCCTGCGATGAAAGCCGTTGCCAATTATTTTGGTGACAATATCCATGAAGGTGATGTGATTTATCACAATGATCCAGTTTATGCAGGCAGTCATATTTTGGATTGTTGTATGTATAAGCCTGTGTTTTACAAGGGCGAGCTGGTGTTTTGGGCAGTGTGTAAAGGGCATTTGACCGATATTGGTGGTCCCGTTCCAGCAGGATACAATCCTGATGCTAAAGAAATTTATGCCGAAGGTTTGCGCATTCCGCCTGTCAAATTGTGGGACAAAGGCGAACGTCGTGATGATGTCATCAATTTAATCATGTCAAACATGCGCGCGCGTCGCAATCAAGAAGGCGATTTGAATGCACAATTGGGTGCTTGTCGTGTCGGCGAGCGCAATTTGTTGGCATTAATTGACAAATATGGTTTGGAAACTGTTCGTGCGGCGATTGCAGAGTTGAAAAACATGGCAGACAGCCACATGCGTTCTTTAATCAGCTCCATTCCTGATGGTCATTATCGTGGTGAAGCGGTATTGGAAGACTCAGGTCACGGTTTGGGTGAGTTGACCATTACCGCTGACATTGAAATCAAAGATGACACTGTACACATTCAAATTGAAAGCCCGCCACAAGTGCCGTATTTCATCAATTCGTATGAAGGCAATTCGATGTCGGGCATTTATTTGGGTGTGATGATGTTTGCCCAAGTACCGCCGCCGTATAACGAAGGTTTGTACCGTTGTGTGACGGTTGATTTGGGTGCCAAAGGCACACTTTGCAATGCACAAGAACCTGCACCTCATGTCAATTGCACCACCACGCCTATGGAAACGCTAACCGATGCGGTGCGCAAAGCATTTGAAGCAGCTGCGCCTGAACGTGTGACGGCATCTTGGGGACATGCATCAGGCATTAATATTGCAGGCATTGACCCACGCACAGGTGAACAATACGTCACCATGGTTTTGGCATCGATTATTTCAGGCGCAGGTGCCACACAGCAAATGGACGGCTGGCATGCATGTGGTCCTTTGTGTTGTTTTGGTGCCTTGTCTTCAGGTGACATTGAATTATTGGAATACCAATATCCTATTTTGATACACCGCTATGGTTTGGCACAAGACAGTGGCGGGGCTGGTTTTTATCGTGGGGGCTCCGGTACAGTTTGGGAAGTGGAACCTTTGGACCATGAAATGACGGTCATTGCTTTTGGTGAAGGTCGACAAATTGCCACCATGGGCGCTTCTGAAGCTCAAAATACTTTATTAGAACCAAAATTAGGTCGCTTGGAAATTTTACAAGGCGATCAAGTGAGCAAAAGCTACATTCAAAATACATTGACTCATATTAAGCCAGGACAACGGGCACGCAATACCAATCCAGGTGGTGGTGGTTTTGGCAATGCGTTTACCCGTCCTGTCAATGCGGTGTTGAAGGATTGGCAACAAGGTTTGATTTCGATAGAAGGGGCTCGTTTGGATTATGGCGTGGTCATCGATGCAGAAACAGATTCCGTCAATGAAGCTCAAACAGCCACATTGCGCCAAGCTCAAACCATTGTTGCTTAACCATTATTGAGGATATTAAAGATGAAACATACTTTTCGCTTAGGCGTTGATGCAGGCGGTACTTTTACCGATTTTATTTTGTCCAATTCTGAAGGCAAGGTTTTGTTGTGCAAAAGTTTGTCGACGCCACAAGATGGTACTTTAGCCATTTCTGATGGTTTGAAACAATTGGCCGAACACACCAATATGAGCATTGAAGAGTTGGTACAAAGTTGTGATTTGTGCATCAACGGCACGACGGTTGCATTGAATGCGTTGATTGAATTCAAAGGCGTGAAAGTCGGTTTGTTGTGTACGGCAGGACATGAAGACAGCATTGAAATTCGTTTGGGTCACAAAGAAGAAGGTTATCGCTACGATGCCTCTTACCCGCCTGCACCGCAATTGGCACCACGAGAATTGCGTTGTCCTGTACGTGGTCGTATTTTGGCGACAGGTCAAGAACACGAGCCATTAAATGAAGACGATATTATGGCTGCCATTGCAGTATTCAAAGCCGCAGAAGTTAAAAGCGTGGCGATTTCTTTTGTGTGGTCGATTAAAAATGAAGCGCATGAAAAACGCGCACGCCAATTGATTGAACAACATTTGCCAGATGTATTTATTTGTTGCGGACATGAAGTGTATCCGCAAATCAAAGAATACACGCGCACTTCTACCACGATTGTGAATGCTTATTTAAGTCCAGTGATGAGTGCATATGTGGCTAAAATTGATGATTATTTCAAATCTTTGGGTGCGATGCAGCCTGTGCGTTATTTTCAATCCAATGGTGGTTTGGCAGTCGGTGAATTAATGCGTGAGCGTGCGGTCAATGCCATCAATTCAGGTCCTGCTTCCGCGCCGCAAGCGGGCTTATTCATTGCTGAACCTTTTGGTATCAACAATGTGATTACGGTAGACATGGGCGGGACTTCATTTGATATTACGATGGCCAAAGATGGACACACCAGCTTGAATCGTGACATCGACTTTTTGCGCAATCGCATTGGTGTACCGATGATTCATGTCGAAACTTTGGGTGCTGGTGGTGGTTCGATTGCACATGTTAATTCGTTTGGTATGTTGGAAGTGGGTCCACACAGCGCAGGTTCCTTCCCTGGTCCTGCTTGCTACCAACAAGGTGGTGACAAACCAACTGTCACCGATGCCAACGTGGTTTTAGGGTATTTGAATCCCAATGCTTCTTTGGGTGGCAAGGTACATTTGTGCAAAGAGCAGGCTGAAAAATCGATTAAATACCATGTGGCTGACCCATTGAACATTGAATTGGCACATGCCGCTTATGGCATCAGTACCATTGTGAATCAAAACATGGCCAATGGCATCCGTCGCATTACCATCGAGCAAGGCTATGATCCGCGCGATTTCAGTTTGGTTTGTGCCGGAGGTGCTGCTGGCATGCACATCATTGAATTGGCCGAAGACATGGGTATTCATTCTGTTTTGGTACCGAAATTTGCCTCAGGTTTGTGTGCATTTGGTCAAATCATTTCAGACTTCAAATACAATTATTTGGCCACCCAAACAATGTTGATTGAGAACAACGTCGATTACAGTGATTTGAATGCGACCTTGGCACGTTTGGAAGCCGAAGGGCGTGAAAAACTCAAAGCCGACGGTTTTACCGATGATCGCATTGTCATTGAACGCAGCATGGAAATGCGTTATGTCGGTCAAGTACATGAATGCAATGTTGCCATTGGCAATGAAGACATTAACCATGACACCATGGCAGTGATTTTGAATGATTTTCATAAGCGTCATGAAGCTTTGTTCACTTATTCAGAACGCAGTAGCACCGTTGAGTTGGTCAATGTGGAGGTGATGATCCGTGGCTTAATCAATAAACCACACATTGCTGAAATTCCAGATGCTACCGTTGCGGTCAATGAAACGATTATTGGGCACCGTCCAATGATTTTGTCACACAGTTATGAATGGCAGCAAACCCCTATTTATGATGGCTCAGCTTTGGGAGCCGGTGCGATGATTGAAGGACCTGCGGTGATTCAAGAGCCGACCACCACTTTGTTGTTAAAGCAAGGATGGACAGCCAATTTACATAAATCAGGCACTTACCACCTGACAAAAGCAGCATAATCCATTATCTTAAACACCCAAGTCATGTATTTTGCATGGCTTGGGTTTTGGATTTTTCAGGCTATTGAGGACTGGATGATGTTATCGATGAACACCCCCCATTATTTGCATGAAATGCAACCTTTGATTTTAGGCAATTTGGATTGGCAAAAGCGAGTCAGCCACACGTATTTTGATTTGAACGTCACCTTTCAATCCCCCAAAACGGGTTCAGGACGTTTGTGTGATGAAACGCTCGATACCTTGGGTTTTTCTTGTTTACAGTCTTCACCTATCCAATATTTACGCAGCAAAGCGTCTGCGGTGGAATCTTATTTTTTGATTACCTTGCCTTTGTCCAGTCGCTTACACATGCAGCAATGCCATCGTGATGTGACGTGTGAACAAGGGCATATTTTATTACAACACGCCAACGATCCATATTTATTTGAACATGCACAAGACAATATGATGTGGGTGGTGAAAGTCCCTTCAAAATTGTTACAAAAATATGTACCATGTCCAGAGATTTATACTGCGATGGCATTTGATGGTTTGAATGGCGTAGGCAGATTGTTCAGTCAGAATGTGTCTTTATTGGGTGAGGAATTGCTTTCAGGACGCTTAAATCGCACTCAAGAACATTTTTACAGTGATTATTTGCTCACACTGTTTGCACAAGTTTTACAACAAGACAATCGCATCGTGTTCAGCGAAGAAAGCAGTATTCGTGAAGCGCAATTGTATAAAGTTAAAAATCACATTTTGCACCATTTACAGGACGCGGGTTTAAGTCCGCAAACCGTGGCGACAGCTTGCGGTATCTCGCTGAGATATATACATAACTTATTCAAAAATCAAGATATTACATTTACGCAATTTGTTCAAAAACAACGTCTGCGTTATGCTTTTGAGCTTTTGTCACAAACAAACTCTTTGTCTATTACAGAAATTGCGTATCAAAGTGGTTTTAATGACCAATCTCATTTTACGCGTTTGTTCAAGCAAACCTACCAATTCACACCCAAAGAAATCCAACAACACAAACATTTGGTTTGAAATGCACATTATTTCATTCCGTTTTAGATAGCGTGCAATCAATTGGCTGCCAAGCTTAAGCGACCATGGTTTGACCTTGAATCATTTCCAATACCAACGAAGCATTCTGATTTTGTTTTTAGGGCTCATTTGGCTATTCAGAGTAAGCCTCAAGGCAAAATACCTGAGCAGTCATGAGCGGTTTGTTACAGAAATTTGTAAAAATACAATTTGAATCATGATGCCTGTGGTATTGGATAATAGAGTCAGCTTGGATTTGTTTTTGTAGGTTGGTTTAGGTGTAGTGATGGCTGTTAATTGTGTAAAGGATGGGTATAAGCCAAAGCACCAATGACATTCGGTTGCGCCACAATCAAAGCCATTTGTCGCCAAGTAATCGGCCAATGAACGCCTTTTTTCTTGTTGGTCATGCGAATATCCACTGATTTGGCCATGAATGCCATGGCAAAGGCGCGGGTGAGGGTTTCGTCTATGCTATGCAATTTGGCGGTTTGGGCTGCTAAAGTGAATTGTTCTTGCATGTGATGCAATTTAACCAGATTGTTGATGTAATCACTGGTAAATTGTTCGCTCCATTGGATATTAATGCCCCACCAATGTTTGGTCATCGTGATGGCTGGATCGTTCGGTGGCGTGGTTTGCTCCAAGGTTAAAGTGTTTAGAATATTGGTTTCTAGTTCATTGTCGCTGAGGGCTTTTGGAAAGCGCAAATTGTCGATGATGGGAATGTCTAAATGTTGTAATACGGCGCTTGGGTTGCTGAGGAATTTGTTTTGTAAATCGGCATCGTCTTGCATACGTGACAACAATTGATTGAATTTGTTTTGTTCATTCATGAGACAGTTCCTTTTTTGGAATTACGATAAGTCCGTATTGTTGCAGGATGATTTAGCATAATGATGACAAAGGAATGATTGGAATATGATGTAAATCAAAACTTTGCGGCTTAGCTTGAAAAGTGTTGTGGTATGCTTAAAAAATATATTGAGTTTAAATGCTTGAAAGCATTGATTTTAAATGCCTATAAACTAAAACCAGAATGAATCTTTTGGGAATGAAGTTGATTGTGGCTGCTGTCGTGCAAAGACTTCGGCGTGTGGTAAATATGCTATTTGAATAATAAATGCATTGAAAAAGCGTTTGAATAAGTTGACCAAACGCTTTTTTTGTTATTTTAATCTTGTTTTAACAATGACATGCCGTAAGCCAAATAATCTACTCGCTCAGCTTCTGGCACCATAGAGCCACCTGTCGCCCAAACAATGTGCGTGGCTGTTGCTGGCGTGTCTGTTTGTGCCATTTGCATTTGGTAAGCGGCGAAACCTGCCGCTGCTGAGGGCTCAATGAAACATTGTTCTTGTTGCCACAGCAAAGCTTCGTAGCGATACAAATCATCATCGGCAACAGTGCTTAATGCATGCAAACGGTCGCTCATTAAGCGTGACACCAAGCCCGATGCCCGACCCACAGCCAAGCCATCTGCGGCTGTTTTACCATCCAAGCCGATATCGGCGACGCTGATGGCTTCGTGTTGCTCGGTGGCAATCGACAACAACATGCATGGTGCGGCAGTGGGCTCCACAAACACAGGTTTAACATGTTCACCATACAAGTGTTTCAAACCATAAGCCACGCCACCGGGACCGCCGCCCACACCACAAGGCAAATAAACGTACAATGGGTGTTCGGCATCTACTCTGACATTCAAGTCTTGTAATTGCTGTTGTAAACGCTCAGCGGCAACGGCATAACCGAAAAACAAATCGGTCGATTGCTCATCATCAACAAAATGGCACAATGGGTCTTGCGCTGCCAATGAGCGGCCTGAAGCCACTGCTGCTTCATAGTCATCGTCATATTCCACCACAATGACACTATGCTGACGCAATAAATCTTTTTTCCATTGTCTGGCATCAGCAGACATGTGTACGGTGACTTCAAAGCCCAATTGTGCTGACATAATGCCGATGCTCAAACCCAAGTTGCCCGTAGAGCCGACGGCGATGCGATAGCCATTGAAAAATTCACGCCAATGATTTTGTGCCAGCACAGAGTAATCATCGTTTAAGCTCAGTTTGCCGCTTTGCAAGGCTAAAGTTTCGGCATGTTTTAACACTTCATAAATACCACCACGGGCTTTGATAGAGCCCGAAATAGGCAAATCACTGTCACGCTTGATTAATAAGCGTCCTGTAACTTGTTGCAATGCTTTTTGCATGGCGGCAATGTCTTGTAAGGGCGATTCAATCAAGCCATTTGTAGCTTGGGTTTGTGGGAAAACCTGAGCGATATAAGGGGCAAAGCGTTGCAAACGTGCGGCGGCGTCGTGGATGGCCGCTGGCGTAACGGCGGCGATGTCGTGTGTGCGCAAAACATGGTTGCGCCAATACACAGCTTGTTGTTGGCGCAAAGCCAAGTCTAGGGATGTGGACATCATGGTAATCTCCATGGCAAAAATGAAAAATCGTCAATGTCATTTGTACGATAAAAAAATGGAAGAGAGAAACAAGCGTCCTGTAAAGCTTACAGGACGCTTGTTTTATTGTGGGTGGCGTTGTTGTATCAATTCGCTGAATAAACGATACACTTGTGCGCTGTCGGTTTGTTGAAGTTGCGCCAATAAGGCTTGGTGCATATTTAAAATCCCGACATCATGACGCCTTGCGGGACCAGTTTGTACGGTGTGTGGCTCGTGTTGCGTGGCTTTGTGTGCGGTTTCTAGCATCAATGGTGCCAACAAAGCAAAATCCACGCCACGGGCATCGACCACTTGCTTGGCCAAGTCATAACAATAATTGCTGAAATTGCATGCAAAAACGGCCGCCAAATGCAAACTCAATCTTTGGCTTGACTCATAAACATACACACGCTCGCTCAGTGATTGTGCCAATTTTAATAAGGTTTGTTGGTCATCGCGGTGAGCCGCTTCAATCAATAAAGGGGTGTTGTGCCAAGCAATGTGGCTTTCAAAACTGAAAGTTTGCAAGGGATAAAACACGCCGCAACGCGCGTGGTGTTGGTTTAAAACAGCCATATCGGTGCTGCCTGAAGTATGCACACACAAAACATCGGGCATATAAGCATGGACAGTTTCAATGGTCGCGGCAATAGCACTGTCGCTGATGGCAATGATGACAAGGTCGATATTGCACTCTAATAAACTTAAATCATTAACAGCTTGGGCTTGAACGTTTTGTGCTAAGGCTTGGGCTTTGGTCAAAGAACGACTGAATATTTGTACAATTTCGTGATGGGCAGACAAAGCCACTGCCAAATGGTGTGCGACTCGGCCTGCACCAATTAGGGTAATGCGCATAGATAGGGTTCTTTTTTAAAAATCAAACAGGTTTAAATATGCCGTTAAATCCGCCAATGGGCAAGCGTATTGGTATTTTTAAGGTGAGATAAACCTGTGTTGTATTTATCAAACATTTTTAATTATCAAATGGTGATTGTTTAAAAATAGTTATAAATAAAAAATAATTGATAAACTTGTAAATGAATAAGGCGATAGTGCTTGTTTTGGAAATATTTTCTAATAATAAGATTGATTTTTAAAAAAATATTCTAATAAATAACCAATTTAAAATATATTCATTCTTTCGGGCTTGGATACCAATATGGATTTTTTAAGACAAAGGCATTTAATGAGTGCGGTATTGGGCAAATAAGCACTTAGAAATGATTGGCATCGTCTGAATTTTTTACCTACAATATATCCATATTCTCAATAAATAACATGGACGCTTATCATGAATTTCGATAAAACAATTGAAGCTTTGTTAAAGGTAGACGGTGCTTTGGCAGCTGCTGTAGTAGATTACGCTAGTGGCATGTTGTTGGCTGGTAGTGGTACTTCTTCATTGGATTTGGAGATTGCAGCGGCGGGTAATACTGAAGTGGTTCGTGCTAAAATGAAAACCATGAAATTGTTGAATTTGAACGATATCATTGATGATATTTTGATTACTTTGGGTGAGCAATATCATTTGTTGCGTCCTGTACAAAAACACGATGGTTTGTTCTTATACACCGTATTGGACAAAAGCAAATCTAACTTGGCTTTGGCTCGCCGCGGTTTGGCTGATGCAGAAAAAGCATTGTAATTGCATGTAGTGGGCATTATGAAACAAGCCATGTGGTCGGTTGACGCACGCATGGCTTTTTATTTTGGATGCATGTATTGGAGCATAGCTGTCATGGCAATGGTATGATGGCTTGCAGCAAATTTTAAATATAGCAAATACAGGCCGCTTGTCTTTTACTCTTTATCTCCGATTGGTAAATATGCAAGAAAGACTCAATAACCTACATGCTTTTATGGTGGTTGCCAGAGAGCAAAATATTACCCGTGCAGCAATGGCATTGGGTATGTCACAAGCTTCGTTAAGCCAAGTCATCAGCAAAATGGAACAGCAATTGGGTTTGAAGCTGCTCAACCGTACCACGCGCAGCATCAATTTGACCGAAGCGGGTGAACAATTCATCACTTTAATCGGTCCTGCACTGGAAGACATACAACAAGGCTTGTCCCAAATTATGGATGACAAACACAAGCCTAGCGGTACCATTCGCATTGTGGCGGATGATTTTGCGATACAAAATGTGTTGTGGCCGAAATTGCAGCCATTTTTACAGCATTATCCCAAAGTGCATTTAGAGCTGATTTCCGATCATGGCGTGGTGGACGTGAACAAAAGCCCATACGATGCGGCAGTGGTGCGTGGAGACTTGTTGGCCAAAGACATGGAAACGGTGCAAGTGAGCGCGCCCATTGCCTTGCGCTTGGTTGCATCACCTCGCTATTTGGAAAACAATGCCGTATTGAAAAAACCTCAGGATTTGCTCAATCATACTTGTATCAATTTGCGCTCACCCACACAAGGTGGTGTGTTGGTGACGTGGCATTTTTTACACAAGAAAAAAGAAATCAAACTCCATGTTAATGGTCAATTGACGTTTAGCAATATGCATCAAGCTTTGGATGCGGCAATTGCAGGTTATGGCTTGGCGTATTTGCCTGAGCAATTGGTGTGTACGGCGGTAGAGCAAGGCCATTTACACGTTTTATTGCCTGAATACAGTGTGAATTTGCCACCGTATTTCATTTATTACCCAACACGTTTACAAGCGAATGCTGGGTTTACCAAGTTATTAGACAATGTGGCGTATCAGGCAGTCAAAACGTAAATAATCCAAAGTAATAAGCCAACCAAGCCAATAATACTATCAAAGCCAAATTACTGGCCCAAATCAGCGCATTTTGAAGCGGGGATTTGGGCATTTTTGCGTTTTTGATTTTGCCTCGGTTCATTAACATAAAAGGTGTGGTCAAAATCGACAATGCCGACAAAATGACGACTACTGTAATAAAAATATCGCGTTCGCTCATGGAAATTTAAACATGCTTGGGAAAAAGTTTGGAAAAAGGCAGATTGTTTGAAATGATAACATTTTGAGTCGTTTTGAGTATTTTGGAAACTATTGATGTGCAATTTTAGACGAGGTGTTCATTGAAAAGAACAAGCCATTTCATTTACAAACAGCATTTTCAGTTAAAAAGCCACCTATATTCATATTCATAGGTGGCTTTTTGGATTTTAAGCATGATTTTTATGTGTTTGAGTATTATTGTTGCTGTTGCTGTTGCTGTTGCTGTTGCTGTTGCTGTTGCTGTTGCTGTTGCTGTTGCTGTTGTCCTTGTTGGGTTTGTGGTTGGTATTGGTATAAATTGCGTTGTTCTTGCTGTGGCTTATGATTCATGGAAATTTTCCTTTGCAATCGGTTCAAAGCAAACAATCATCCATCATCCATTGGATTTCTGTCTGGAACGAAGCAGCAACTCCAATGTAAGAAAGATAATTTACTTTATTGTTTTTATGAGTACAATGAGATTTTAAAACCATTAATTAAATTTAAATAAATTGAAATGAAGCAGAGAAACTTTTGCAAATCATCTGATGGCTTATTGGAATGTGAGGATGGTTGGGCTGGCAAAAATGTTACTTATTTCAAATATATTGGTATGGGACGAATGAGATTTGAAATTGTGTCATATTGAATTTTGTTTTACATTACAAGCGTCCTGTAACAAAGTAATGACATGTCTTATTTGATTGAAGAACATTGGCAGCAACCCAAATGGTATTTGACGCCTGTGCTCAAACCCTTGTCTTGCGTGTTTGCGCGGATTGCGCAGCAACGCCACCAAAATTTTTTACAGCACCCTGTTATGAAATGGCCTGTGCCGATTGTGGTGGTGGGCAATATTCATGTCGGTGGCGTAGGTAAAACGCCGATGGTGATTGCCTTGACCCAAGCTTTGCAAGAACAAGGCTTGAAAGTGGGCTTGGTGAGCCGTGGTTATGGGCGCAAGAGTTCGGAGGCGTGTTGGGTGAATCAAGACAGTCATGCTGCTGATGTTGGTGATGAACCTTTATTGTTGGTGAAAAAAACCCAAGCGCCGATGGTGGTGGCGTCCAAAAGAGTGGAGGCGGTGGCGTTATTGTTGTCGCAAGCGCAAGTGGATGTGATTGTGGCAGACGATGGTTTGCAACATTATGTATTGAGCCGTGATTTGGAATTGGTGGTGTTTCCTAGTGAGGATGTAGGTAGGGTTTTGGATGTGTTGCCCAATGGGCCATTGCGTGAAGCATTGCCGCGTTTGCAAAGCGTGAATGCGGTGATTGTCAGTCGTACTCAGGATTGGCAAGATGCGAAGGCATTGCAACAGCAATTAGGTCTATCTGCAAATGTGGCTTTGTTTCAAGCCAAGGTTACAGAAGGTGAGCTTTATGCTTGGAATACGCAAGAAGCTTGGCAAGGCAAACGATTGTTGGCGGTGTGTGGCATAGGGCGGCCTGAACAATTTGAACAATCATTGCAAAAAGTAGGTGTGAAGGTTGATGCGCTTAAGCGTTTGCCCGACCATGGTTTATTGGATTGGAATACCTTACCTGAAGGCATCGATGGCATCGTTACCACTGAAAAAGATGCGATTAAATGGCAAGGTGAGCTGCCATTACCTGTGTGGGTTTTGCCTATTAATGCTACAATCATGCCCAATTTGGCGACTTGGGTTATGGATCAATTGGCTTTGTCGCCAACACAGATTATTTAAGGAAGAACATCATGACACAAGCTCAATTGGATATTTTGGTTTGCCCTTTGTGCAAAGGCTCATTGCAATGGGATGCACAAGCGCAGGAGTTGATTTGCCAAAGTGATAAATTGGCATTTCCCATCAAAGACGGCATTCCTTTTATGTTGGTGACCGAAGCCCGTCCATTGACTGGTGAACAGGAATAAACCATGAGTTTGCCATTTGTGGTATTGATTCCAGCACGTTTGCAATCTAGTCGTTTGCCTAACAAGCCTTTGGCTGATTTGGGTGGCAAGGCGATGGTGGTGCGAGTGGCTGAGCGAGCAAGGCTCAGTGGTGCACAGCGTGTGGTGGTGGCAACAGACAGCGCAGCGATTTTAGATGTGTGTGCGCAAGCCAATGTAGAAGCGGTATTGACCCGCGCAGACCACGACAATGGCACCGATCGCTTGGCAGAGGCTGCCAGCTTGTTGCATTTGCCGCCTGAAACGGTTGTGGTCAATGTGCAAGGCGATGAACCGATGATAGACCCGCAATTGATTCAAAACGTCGCAGCGTACTTGCATGAAAATCCTGTGCCTGTGGCCACTGCTGCGCATCATGTTGACAGCTCTGCGGACTTTTTGAATCCCAATGTGGTGAAAGTGGTGTTGAACAAGCAAAGCGAAGCGATTTATTTCAGTCGTGCGCCGATTCCATACCCACGTGATGAAATGGATGCCATCGGGCAAGGACAAGGCATATTGCCACCTGTATACCGTCATATTGGTATTTATGGTTATCGTACTGAGTTTTTGAATCTGTATACACAATTGTCAGCCTCGCCCTTAGAGTTGATTGAGAAACTCGAACAATTGCGTATTTTGTGGCATGGCCATCGCATAGGCGTGGTAGTGACCGATAATATTCCTATGGCTGGTGTAGACACGCCTGAAGATTTGGCGCGGATGCAGCAACAGTTTAAAGCATAAATCAAAGGGGCATATTCAAGCTTGGGCTTGAGATGTTCTCAAAAGAATTAATCGTGGTTTTTTATTGATTGAAACAAAGGAAAACAAATGAAAGTATTGTTGTTAGGCGCTCCTGGTGCAGGTAAAGGCACTCAAGCTCAATTTATCAAACAAGAATTCAACATTCCGCAAATTTCTACTGGCGACATGTTGCGTGCTGCTATCAAAGCAGGCACGGCTTTGGGCTTGGAAGCGAAAAAAATCATGGACGAAGGTGGTTTGGTTCGTGACGACATCATCATTGGTTTGGTGAAAGAGCGTATCGCTGAAGCCGATTGTGCCAATGGTTTCTTGTTTGACGGTTTCCCACGCACTTTGCCACAAGCAGAAGCGATGCAAGAAGCGGGTGTGGTATTGGATTATGTGGTGGAAATCGACGTTCCTGATGCGGTGATTGTAGACCGTATGTCGGGTCGCCGTGTGCATTTGTCTTCAGGCCGCACTTACCATGTGGCTTACAATCCGCCTAAAGTAGAAGGCAAAGACGATGAAACAGGCGAAGACTTGATTCAACGTGATGATGACCAAGCGCAAACGGTACAAAAACGTTTGGATGTTTACCACCAACAAACAGAAGTATTGGTGGATTTCTACGGTAAACAAAGTATTGAAACAGGCTCTCCAGCTTACATCAAAGTAGATGGTACTCAAGACGTTGAAGTGGTGAAAACCCAAGTTTTGGCACAATTGAACTGAATCGTTTAAACAAAAAACGCTGCCTTATTGGTGGCGTTTTTTTGTTTGATGAAAGCCAAAATTTTTTAAATCTCTTATTTTGGTGCAAACAGGTTTTGAGCTTGCAATGGTTTGTTATCAAAGCCATTACCGAATGTAAAAATACAGATGGCTAAGACTTCTGGTTCCAATGTGGAGTCTAGTCAATGATTGGTATTTCGCTATACAATAACAAGCGTCCTGTAAAGTTTACAGGACGCTTGTTATTGCTTCATCTTAATCTAAAAATCAATCTACATATACAGGACGCTTAGCGCACAAAGCCGTTACTTTCACTGCAATCGCTTGCAACGCAGCAGCATCGTTTGGTGTATCCAAAACGTCCGCAATCAAATGAGCCAATTCGCGCGTGTCGTTTTCGTCAAAACCACGAGTGGTGATGGCCGGTGTACCCAAACGGATACCTGAAGTCACGAATGGTTTTTCAGGGTCGTTAGGGATGGCGTTTTTGTTCACAGTGATGTGTGCTTTGCCCAAAGCTTCTTCTGCCGCTTTGCCGGTGATTTGCTTAGCACGCAAGTCTACCAAGAATACATGGCTTTCGGTGCGGCCTGAAACAATGCGCAAACCACGCTCGGTCAACACTTCAGCCAAAACTTTGGCATTGGCTTTCACTTGTTTGGCGTAATCTTTCCAAGATGGATCCAAAGCCTCTTTGAAAGCCACCGCTTTGGCAGCAATCACGTGCATCAATGGGCCGCCTTGCAACGATGGGAAAATCGCTGAGTTGATTTTTTTCGCCAAAGCTTCGTCATTGGTCAACACGATACCTCCGCGAGGACCACGCAAGGTTTTGTGAGTGGTAGAGGTCACAAAGTGCGCGTGAGGCACAGGGTTAGGGTATTCGCCAGCGGCAATCAAACCCGCGTAATGCGCCATATCAACAAACAAATACGCACCGACTTTGTCTGCAATTTCGCGGAAGCGTTTGAAATCGATTTCCAACGCGTAAGCCGAAGCACCTGCCACAATCATTTTAGGTTGGTTTTCGATGGCCAAGCGTTCTACTTCATCGTAGTCAATTTCTTCGGCATCATTCAAGCTGTAAGGCACAACTTTGTACAATTTGCCCGAAATATTCACCGATGCGCCATGCGTCAAGTGACCGCCATGCGCCAAATTCATGCCCATGATGGTGTCGCCTGGTTGCAAAACCGAAGTGTAAACCGCTTGGTTGGCTTGTGAGCCTGAATGTGGTTGAACATTGGCAAACTCAGCACCAAACAATTGTTTCAAACGGTCAATCGCCAATTGTTCAGCCACATCGACAAACTCGCAACCGCCATAATAGCGTTTGCCAGGATAGCCTTCTGCGTATTTGTTGGTCAATTGTGAGCCTTGGGCTTCCATAACGGCTGGTGAAACATAGTTTTCAGAAGCAATCAATTCAACGTGGTCTTGTTGACGTTCTACTTCTTGGGCAATGGCTTGCGCCAACTCTGGATCAAATGATGCAACGGTAACACTGCGAGAAAACGTGGTTGGTACTTTCAACATGAATGACTCCTTTGTGCGTTTTTGTTTGGGTTTTATCTTAAGATAATGGTACGTTCGCCATTAATGAAAACACGGCGCTCTAATACATGTTGCAAGGCGCGCTCTAACACCACACTTTGAATGTGGCGACTTGAACGCAATAAATCTGCAGGTAAATAAGCGTGGTCCACTCGCTCTACACCTTGTTCAATGATAGGACCTGCATCCAAATCAGGGGTGACATAATGTGCGGTCGCGCCTATCAATTTCACGCCACGAAAATGGGCTTGTTCGTAAGGCTTATCCGTTTGCGTCGTGGCACCTGGTAAAAATGCATGGTGAATGTTGATGGCTTGACCATTTAAAGCACGGCAGGTTTTAGGGCTTAAAACTTGCATATACCGAGCCAATACCACAAATTCTGCTTCCAGTTGCATTTTCAAATCCACCAATTGTTGTTCTTGGCGAGCTCGGTTTTCGTCGGAGACTGGTAAATAGAAATAAGGAATGTCGTTGTATTGGGCAATCGGTTGCAAGTCTTCATGATTGGATGCAATACCGACAATGTCCATATGCAAAGCGCCGACTTTGCTGGCACCAATCAAAGTTTGTAAACAGTGGTCGGTTTTAGAGCCCAAAATTAAGACTTTAACCGGTTCATGAGCATCCCAAATTTGTCCTTCGGCATGTTGGTCACGCAAAAAATTTTGGTAATCGGTGTGTAATTGGTTCAGATTCAGCTCGTTACGGTGAATATTGAACACGCTGCGCATGTAAAAATAACCGCTAGAAACATCATCAAACACACTGAACGCTTCAATATAAGCACCATGTGCTTCCAAAATCTGCATCAATGCACCCACTTGGCCTCGTTGACTGGGTGCGGAACAATTCAAAATAAAACTGATTTGGCTCATTGCCTGAATCCTTAATGATGGCTGCTGCTGGTGTGTGACTATGATTGTCAAAATCCATTAAACGCAGCATTTAAAAAGCGACAATAAATGATGTCGAAACGACAAAAAAAGGGGATGTCGTTTTTGCGATATTTATTGTCTTTACATGACGGTTTTATGCCATAGAAATCTTAATAATGAGCAACACCTAATGCAACACCAACAGCCAATATTCTGATAGGGATGCGAGCATAACATGAGTAACGACACATTTGGGCGGCAGAAGTACTCGTGGCAAACTTTGTTGAAAAACAGTTTGTCGCACAATCAACAGTGGCATGAGGCCAGACGCATGGCTTCTTTGCAGTCATCATACGATGTCGTCATCGTAGGTGGCGGTGGTCACGGTTTGGCCACTGCGTATTATTTGGCCAAAAATCACAATGTCGGCAAGATTGCGGTATTGGAAAAAGGTTATTTGGGCGGCGGTAATACCGCTCGTAATACGACTTTGGTGCGTTCTAACTATCTTTGGGAAGACGCTGCTAATTTGTACGAGCATTCTATGAAATTGTGGGAAGGCTTGTCGGAAGATTTGAATTTTAATACGTTCTTTAGCCAACGTGGCGTTTTTAATTTGGGTCACAATTTACAAGACATGCGCGACATTGAGCGTCGTGTGAATGCCAATAATTTGTTGGGCATTGATGCTCATGTTTTGACCGCTCAAGAAGTCCAAGACAAAATTCCTTTATTAGATTGTTCACGCCGTTCGCGTTTTCCTGTGTTGGGTGCATCGTGGCAACCGCGTGGCGGCATTGCTCACCACGATGCGGTGGCACGTGGTTTTGCCCGTGCAGCGAGCGCTTTGGGCGTGGATTTGATTGAAAACTGTGAAGTCACGGGCATGGACATTTCCGAAGGGCGCATTCAAGGCTTACAAACGACACAAGGCTTTGTGCGTGCCAACCAAGTGGGCGTGGTGGCAGCAGGCCATACATCGGTTTTGGCTGGCATGGCAGGTTTGCGTTTTCCGATTGAAAGCCATCCATTACAAGCATTTGTATCTGAATCAATGCAAAAAGTGTTTGATACGGTGGTGATGTCCAATGCGGTGCACGGTTATATGAGCCAATCGGACAAAGGTGAATTTGTGATTGGTGCGGGTATTGATGGTTATTTGGGTTATGGCCAACGTGGTAGTCCACATGTGATTGAACACACTGCTGCTGCCATCATTGAGTTGTTCCCGCAATTGTCGCGTGTGCGCATGAATCGCCAATGGGGCGGTATTGTAGACACCACGCCAGATGCGTGTCCAATTATCAGCAAAACCCCTGTTAAAGGTTTGTATTTCAATTGTGGTTGGGGCACAGGTGGCTTTAAAGCGACACCGGGCTCTGGCAATGTGTTTGCTCACACCATTGCCCATGACAATCCACATCCATTAAACCGTTCATTCAGCTTAGATCGTTTTTACTCAGGCCGCTTGATTGACGAACACGGTGCCGCAGGCGTGGCTCACTAGGAGGTTTTATGCTGTATTTAAATTGCCCATTTTGTGGTGAAAAGCGTGATGAACAAGAGTTTCATTATGCAGGTGAAGCGTATATTGCCCGTCCTGAAAATCCTGAAAGCTTGAGTGATGAACAATGGGGTGACTATGTGTTCATGCGCAGCAATCACAAAGGTTGGATTTGGGAGCAATGGGAACATGTGGCCGGTTGTCGCAAATTTTTTGTGGTCAAACGCCACAATGTCAGCAACCAAGTACAAGGCTCTTACACTTTGGCCGATGGCAAGGCTTTATTTTTAGAAGACATGGAACAAACTGAGGTGGTGGTATGAGTGCAAAACGGGTGTTCAAAGCATCGGTGCAAATTGATGAAAATCAGCCATTGACATTTGAATTTGATGGCAAGACTTATCAAGGCTATCAAGGCGATACATTGGCTTCGGCATTGCTTGCCAATGGTGTGAAAGCGGTGGCGCGCAGTTATAAATATGGTCGTTTGCGCGGCATTATGAGCGCGGGTGCAGAAGAGCCGAATGCTTTGGTGCAAATGGAGTCGGGTGCTTACAGCGCGCCTAACATCAAAGCCACGCAAGCGGAATTGTATGCAGGTTTGAGTGCTTTTCGCACTTCGGGCTGGCCTAGCTTGGAATTTGACATCAAAGGCGTGATGGGTAAAGTCGGTCAGAACATGATGGGACCGGGCTTTTACAGCAAGACTTTCAAATGGCCGCCTAAAATGTGGCCGATGTATGAAAATGTGATTCGCCAATTTGCAGGTTTTGGTGAAACGCCTCCTGTGGGCGATGCGGAATATTATGACCATTTGCACCATCATGTGGATGTTTTGGTGGTCGGTGGTGGGGTGAGTGGTTTACAGGCCGCTTTCCATTGCGCCCAAAGCGGCCTGAAGGTGTTGTTGGTAGACGAACAAGCCCAAATGGGCGGGTGGTTGCTTTCTGATACAAACACCACGTTTAATGGTTTAAAAGGGGTGGATTATGCCAATTCACTGTGCGAGAAATTGGCACAATATGCCAATGTAGAGATTTTAAGTCGCACCACGGCTTTTGCTTTACACGACCATAATATGATTCAAGCGGTGGAATTGTTGCAAGACCATTTGCCGATTGATCAGCGTGATAGCAGTCAACCACGCCATCGCTTGCACCGCATTCGTGCCAAGCAAGTGATTTTGGCAAGTGGAGCGATTGAACGCCCGTTGGTGTTTGGCAATAACGATATGCCAGGCGTTTTCACAGTGTCTGCTGCGCAAACCTATTTGAACCGTTATGGCGTGTTGCTAGGCGAACGTGTGGTGGTGTGTGGCAACAATGATGAGATTTACTTGGCAGCACGTGATTTGGCGCAAGCGGGAGCGATAGTCACTGTGGCAGATACGCGCCCGAATGCCAATATTCCGGATTATTTGCCGCGCAGTGTCAAAGTGCATTTACATCATGGCGTGGGCAAAGTCGGTGGTAAAAACCATGTTGAGCGTGCAACGCTGATTGATTTGAAATCGTTGCAGACATTCAATGTGGATGCGGAAGTGGTATTGAGCAGCGGTGGTTTGTCGCCAACGGTGCATTTGTATTGTCACGATACCAGCCGTCCGATCTGGAGCGAGGCACATTTGTCATTTGTTGTGCCTGCTGTTTACCAAGATTGTAAAGCCCATGTGTGCAATATTGGTGCTATCACGGGTCAAAAAACGTTTCAGGCCGCTTTAAAGCAAACTGAACAAGTTTTGGCAGCGTTTTTCGCAGCGCAAAACATCCAACATGATGTGGTTTTACCAGTGGTGAATGAAGCCGCGCATCAAGACATGGTTTTGGCAGTGCGCATTCCAGATGGTATGGCAGCAGGTACAGGCCCGAAAGCATTTGTCGATTATCAAAACGACGTGACGGCTGAAGCCATTAAGCAAACCATTCAAGAAAATTATCGCCATATTGAGCATGTGAAGCGTTACACGGCTTTTGGTTTTGGTACCGATCAAGGCAAATTGTCCAGCGTGAACAGTTTTATTTTAACGGCAGAAGCAATGAATGTGCCTGTTGAACAAGTTTCGACGACGACGTATCGTCCTGCATATACGCCTGTGAGTTTGGGCGCTTTAGCAGGTGTGGATGTTGGCAATACGTTTGATCCTGAACGCATTACGGCCATACACCAAAGCCATGTGGCACGAGATGCTGCGTTTGAGCCTGTCGGTCAATGGTTGCGTCCATGGTATTTTGCAAAAAATGGCGAAGACATACATGCTGCGGTGAAGCGTGAATGTTTGGCTGCGCGCAATGGTGTGGCGGTGATGGATGCATCGACTTTGGGCAAAATTCAAATTGATGGCCCTGATGCACGTGAGTTTTTGAACCGCATTTATTCCAATGCTTGGACCAAATTAGAGCCTGGTAAATGTCGTTATGGTTTGATGCTTAATGAAAATGGCATGGTGATGGACGATGGCGTGACCGCTTGCATCAACGATGAACAGTTTTACATGACCACCACCACTGGCGGTGCTGCGAATGTATTGAGTTGGTTAGAGTTGTGGCATCAAACGGAATGGTCGGATTTGGATGTGTGGTTGACTTCGGTCACCGATCATTGGAGTACGATTGCGGTGGTGGGTCCGAAAGCACGCCAAGTATTGCAAAAACTGTGTCCAGATATTGATTTTGCTGCTGAAAACTTCAAATTCATGGATTGGCGTGCGGGAACGGTGGCAGGTTTGCCAGCTCGTGTGTTCCGTGTGTCTTTCTCTGGTGAATTGGCGTATGAAATCAATGTGGAAGCTGGCTTTGGTCAATACTTGTGGGAACAAGTGATGGCAGCAGGCAAAGAGTTCGACATCACACCATACGGCACCGAAACCTTGCATGTGTTGCGCGCTGAAAAAGGCTTTATCATTGTCGGTCAAGACACCGATGGTTCGGTGACGCCAATTGATTTGGGCATGGCTTGGGCTGTAGGGATGAAAAAGCCATTTTCATTTTTGGGCAAACGTTCTTTGAGTCGTAGCGATACTGCGCGTGATAACCGCAAACATTTGGTGGGCGTTTTGGCTTTGGATGCATCGGTAGTGATTCCTGAAGGTGCCCAAATCATTGCCTCTAACAACATTACCGTACCACGTGTGGGCAGCAGTGATGCCAAAATACCTTTGTTGGGTCATATTACTTCCAGCTATGACAGCGCCTTTTTAGGTCGTTCGATTGCGATGGCCGTGATTGAAAATGGTCGCAATATGGTTGGCAAAACTTTATATGCTTATGCACAAGGCAAGATTATTCCATTTACTGTGGCCGACAGCTGTGTGTTTGTCGATGCCGAAGGAGTTCGTCAACATGCTTGATGTCAATATTTACCGCCAACATTGGCAACACCCTTTGTTCGTACAATGGCAAACTGTGGTTGAACAAGCGGCACATCCTCATGTCAATTACAGCTCAGGTATGGGCGTGGGTATTTTTCATTTGCGTGGCAAAGTCAATCAACCTGATTTTTTGCAAGCGGTGGAAAGTGTTTTGGGCGTGGCTTTGCCACAAAAAGCCAAACAAAGTGTGTATTCAGAACAAGCTGCGGTGTTTTGGTTGTCGCCTGATGAATGGATGCTGGTTTGTGCTTTGGAACACAAACACGTGTTATTTCATGCTTTACAGGACGCTTTAAAAGGTGTGTTTGCACAATTGGTGGATAACAGCGGTGGTTTTATGATGATGCGCATTCATGGTCAAGAAGCCTCAACCGTCTTGCGTCACTTAATGCCTTACGATGTTTTGTCATTGCAAACCACGCAATGCGTGCATACCGTGTTCAAGCGCAGTACGGTGGTTTTGAGTAAGGTGGCTGATGACGATTATGTGGTGGTATTTCGTCGCAGCTTTGCCGATTATGTGTGGCGTATCTTGCAAAAAGCTGCCAAACCTTATGGTTATACGGTGCAAAAGAGTTGGCAATTTGCGCACTCTGATTGGCAGCGTTATACTGCCTAGCCTGTCATCCTCCTCAATGGGCGTTGGGGAGGATTTTTTGTTTCCAACTGAATGGTTTTTTGATGGCTGTTTGGTTTTGGGTATTAAAAGAATTTCAGAAAAATCATGTTGCTAAATTAACATGAAAAGGATTTTGTCATGCAAAACCAAACCCATAAAAGTCAGCCATACCATACCCAAAAGATTGGTTTTATATTGTTGCATGGTTTTACCATGATTACCTTTGCCAGCGCTGTGGATGTGTTGCGTATGGCCAATTATTTGAGCCAAAAAGAATTGTATTCTTGGTATATTTATCAAGAAGAAAATGGTACACCTGCCAGTAATGGTTTGGGCTTACAAGATTCAGTGGATGCAGAAGCGTTATTTGATTGTGATATGGTTTTTGTGTGTGGTGGCGTAGAGGTACAAAAAGCCACAACGCCCACCATCAAGACTTTGCTCAAGCAATTAGACCATCAAGGTATGGTCTTGGGCAGTTTGTGTAATGGCTCGGTGGCTTTGGCTTCGGCCAAATTAATGGATGGTTATAAAGCATCATTGCATTGGGAAGCTTTGTCGGCGGCCAAAGAAGCGTTTTATAAGGTGGAATTCAGTGAGCAACTGTATACCATAGACCGCAATCGTTATACTTGTGCAGGCGGAACGGCATCTATGGACATGATGTTGCATTTGATTCGCCTCAAGCATGGTAAAACTTTGGCCACAGCAGTAGCGCAGCAATTTGTTATGGACCGCATTCGCGATGCTTCGACCACGCAATACATGACGCATACCGAAATCATTGGGCCTGGTTATGAATATGTGCAAACAGCGATTGAATTGATGCAAGCGAATTTAGATGAAGTGTTGTCTATGCAAGAAATTGCCGAATTGATTCCTTTGTCTTTACGCCAAATGGAGCGTTTGTTCAAGCGTTATTGTCATGTTTCTCCTGCGCAATATTATTTGCGCTTGCGTTTGCAAAGGGCAAAAGAATTGTTAGCGCAAACCAGTATGTCGGTGATGCAAGTGACGGTGGCGTGTGGATTCTCTACTTCTTCGCATTTTTCCAAAGCTTATCGCAATTACTATGGTTACTCTCCACGCGATCAACGCAAACCCATAGATCCTGAATATACTTATCGTATTTCAGGGTCAGGTGGCGTGATTAATTCGGATTTGTGTGGTTAATCTGTTTTTGATGTTTAAGCTTCAAATTTACACTATGTTACAGGACGCTTGTTTGTAAAATGGCTTCAGTCATGGTTTTTTGAAGCATGAACGATGGAATATCACTGCGGTGATTTGATAATCGATTGAGATTCGCTAGCGTGTATTTTCTGAAGCCACACCAACAATTGCATACCCAAATAGCTTCGTAAATTGCCCAAATCGACAATGTTGACTATCATTGCCATTTTCGGGTCAAAATTGGTTCATCATGCAACAACACATACATATCATCGGCATTGCCGGTACATTCATGGGCGGGATTGCTGCCATTGCCAAAGAGGGGGGTTTTAAGGTTACAGGTTGTGATGCCAAAATTTACCCACCAATGAGCACACAATTGGAAGAATTGGGTATTGATGTGGTAGAGGGTTTTGAGCCTGAACAATTAGACCAATTTCCAGCCGATATTTATGTGATTGGCAATGTGGCTAAGCGCGGTATGCCGGTGATAGAGGCGATTTTGAATCGTGGTTTGCCGTATATTTCAGGACCGCAATGGTTGGCTGAAAATGTATTGCACAAATTGTGGGTGTTGGCTGTGGCAGGCACTCATGGCAAAACCACGACGGCTTCTATGTTGGCGTGGGTTTTAGAAGATGCGGGTTTGGCACCTGGTTTTTTAATCGGTGGCGTGCCACAAAACTTTTCTGTTTCAGCCCGCTTGCCGCAAATTTCTGCGCAAGATGGCTTTCAAACACCTCAAGGGATTCAACAAGCGAGTTTTAGCGAACGCAGCCCATTTTTTGTGATTGAAGCCGATGAGTACGACACGGCATTTTTTGACAAGCGTTCTAAATTTGTTCATTACCGTCCACGCACCGCTGTTTTGAACAATCTTGAGTTTGATCATGCCGATATTTTTCCTGATTTAGCTGCCATTGAACGTCAATTCCACCATTTGGTGCGCACGGTACCTAGTGAAGGCTTGGTGTTGAGCAATGCCACGCAGCCAGCTTTAGAGCGTGTTTTAGAGCAAGGCGTTTGGACACCTGTGGAGGCATTTGGCAGCGATACAGGTTGGCAAGTGGTCAATGTGGTGTCTGAAGGCGTGTTTGATGTGGCATACCAAGGTCAAATTTTAGGTCACATTGATTGGACATTATTGGGTGAACACAATCGCATGAATGCATTGGCTGCGATTGCTGCGGCACGCCATGTTGGTGTGGATATCACCACTGCGTGTGCGGCATTGTCTAAATTTCAGAATGTGAAGCGTCGCATGGAAATCAAAGGCGTTGCTGCAGGTGTGACGGTTTATGATGATTTTGCACACCATCCTACTGCGATTGCGACGACTGTGGCGGGCTTGCGCGGCAAGATAGGTTCAGCACGCATTTTGGCGGTATTGGAGCCACGCTCGAATACAATGAAATTGGGCACGATGAAAGCGGCTTTGCCTGAGAGTTTACAGGACGCTGATTGTGTGTTTTGTTACAGTGGCGGTGTCGATTGGGATGTACAGGACGCTTTGTCACCATTAGGTGATGTGTTGCATGTTGAGGTGCAATTAGATGTCTTGGTTGCCCAGATTGCGGCTTTTGCACAAGCAGGTGACCATATTTTGGTAATGAGTAATGGTGGTTTTGGTGGTATACATCAAAAATTATTAGAGGCCTTGGCGCAAAAAGGAGCATAGACATGCCTCATTTGATTTTATCGGTCAGTGCACCATTGGCAGAGCACAAAATACACTTGTTAAAAACAGCACATCAAGCCATGTTATCGACCCAGATTGCTCCTGCATTGGATGTAAAATCCCGCGTGATGGTTTGGGATGATTTTATGGTGGGGCAGGGCAGTGATGATGCATTTGTACACGTTGAAATTCGTCTTTTACAAAAGCCTGAGCGCACCAATGAAGTGCAAAAAGCTTTGTCTGATGCAGTCATACAAGCTTTACAACAGGTTATTTTGGCAAAAGATAGGGCTGTGCAAGTGAGCTGCGAGATTGTATTGATGAATGCCGCCGTATATGGCAAAGTCAAAATAGAAGCCTTTCAATAAAATTTGTTTATTTTATGATTGGAAGCGTCCTGTAAATACTTACACAGGACGCTTTTTTAATATGCATATATTTTTTTAATTCTTAAATTAACATAATGTATTTACATTTTTAAGTATTTTAAAAAATTTAAATACTTAAAAATCAAAAAATATCAACACTTAAAAATTAACCTAACATTTTCCACAAATAAAACCATCAAATCCATCGGTTCATCTCGTACCAAAACCCCATTGTGAACCATCACCATCCAAATCGGTGCATTAATTAACAAAGCCGTTGCGGCAGTATCAATAGAAGAGGGCAATTCTTGTCTATCAATGGCAATTTGTAATAATTTTTGAATTTCTTGATTCCATGGGGTATAAATTTTTTGACGATATAAGTCTGTCAAATGAGGAAATTGATTGCCTTCACTCAAAATCAATCTTGCCATATGTGCCCGACCTGAAGATTCAATATTGCTGACCGAAGCGACCATTTTTTCTACAATAAAATCCGCCACAGTTTGATTGTCAGGTAAATCTACACTTTGAATCGGATCTAAAGTTTCTTCAATCAAATAATCAATCACACCTTCAAACAATGCATCTTTGGTATCAAAATACGAGTAAATAGTGCCTTTGCCTAATCCTGCTGCAGATGCAATAGCCGCAACTTTGCTATTGGCAAATCCCAATTCAATAAACGAGTCTAAAGCTGCCAAAATAATTTTTTGGCGTGTTTCAGCCGTTTTTTCAACAGAAAGCCCACGTTTTTTCATATTTCTACCATCCTTAATTCAAACAAAATTGACTCGCGGGTCAATTTGTAATTAAAATTGACTTAATGGTCAATTTTAACGAGTATCTCTCATGCAGTCATCTATTTTTCAACAACGCAATGCAGTTGAATATCTCATATTAAGTTTAAGCTTGTGTTTGGGTGTGATGAGTACTGCATTGGCAAGCCCTTTGTATGCTATTTATGTCACACAATGGCATTTAAGTACAACCGAAGTTGGCTACGCTTTCATCACTTATATGATAGGGGTGGTATTTTCTTTATTGTTTCTAAATGGCTTAGCAGGAAAACATGGTTATAAAAAAGAGGTGATGTTGGGTTTATTCATCAACATTATGGCTTTGGCTTATTCTGCACTTGCCAATAATATTTGGCATTTATGTACGTCACGATTCTTAATTGGTATCGCCTCTGGCTTACTCACCACTGCCACCATGAATGGCTTAAGTGATAAATATCCATTTCCCAACAAAGCCAAAGCAGGAAAATTGTCGTCTATTGTAACGGTTATCGGTTTTTCTTTAGGACCTATTTTTGGCGGTTTGGTCGCAGATAGCAGTCAAACACCATTAAGTACGCCATATTGGATTGTCTGCGCAGGTTCGATAGTGGTTTTTTTGGCTTGTTTTGGGATTCGTTATCAACATCAAACTTCTCACAAACTGATCAAACCACGAATGTGGAATACACCTAAAACATCTGAAAATAAACGTATTTTTTGGCCATATGCCTTGGCAGCCTCAGCATGTTTTGGTGTTTTTAGCTTGTATGCTGCATTAGCAGGATCGATGCTGGCACAACTGCCTTTACCCAAATCTGCCACTTTAACCGGCTTGTCTATTTCAATCATTTTATTTATTTCCACCATTGTTCAAATGACATGCAAGGGTATGAAGGAATCTTTGAGCTTGTCTTTTGGCATGATTTTATTAACCTTGGGCTGCTTGGGTCTCATCTTATTACAATTGACACATGCCAATTTGTGGTTGGCCATCAGCATCATCAGCATCGGTATAGGGCATGGTTTAAGCTTGAATCCTGCTTATTATTTGATTGATAAAATCTCACGTGCAGAAAATCCTGCCATTTTTTCAACTTTTTTATTAGTCGGTTATCAAGGCACTATTTGGCCAATTTTATTATCAAGTAAATTAATTGATTTATATGGTTATTTGGTGTCTTTGAGTGTGTTTGCTGGATTGGTGACCGCCATTTTTGCATGGGTTGCGATTCAAATACGTTCACATTGATAGACATGATAAAATAAGCGTCCTGTAAAATTTACAGGACGCTTATTTTATCACCGACGTTTATATTGAATTCGTATTTGCCAACCAATAATACAACGCCACCAAAGTCTTGCCATCAGCAATGCGATTGTGTTGTAAAGCGTCCTGAACTTGTTCACGATTCATCATCACCAATTCCACAAATTCATCTTCATCGGCAGTGGCGATACTGTTTTGAACAATGCCTTCGGCCACATACAAATACATTTTTTCATCGCAAAAACCAGCTACAGTATAAAACGTGTGTATCAAACGCATGGATTGAGCGGTGTAGGGCGTTTCTTCAGCCAATTCACGAAATGCACATTCACTCGGGTCTTCGCCTTGTATATCCAATTTTCCCGCAGGAATTTCCAATAATTCTGTACCGCAAGCATGGCGATATTGACGCACCAAAATCACTTCTTGATGTTCCGTAACAGCTAATACGGCTACCGCACCAGGATGTCTAACCACTTCGCGTGTCGCGGTTTTATCATTAGGTAAAATCACAGTATCCACACTGACTTTGATAATCTTGCCATCAAAAATGGCTTGTGATGCAAGCAAGGTTTCTTGTAAAGACATATCTCAACTCATTTACAGATAAAAATAAAGTGTAACCAAAATAACAGAAGTAGACACTGAAAAAATTAAATTTTCAAAGAAGGGTGCACATTGATTTCATAAAAATGAATTTTAAACTGAGAGTTCTATAATTTAACATAATATATATTATGCGTAATCGGGTACTCAGTGGAATTTTATTCCAAAATTTCAATTATTATTAAATCTACGCTTTTTATAAAATCCCATCGGAACAGCTACATTGTAAGTCTTCATCACCGATTTGAAATATTCAGTTTTCAAAAATTCTTTCTCCTCTTCACGTGCCTTGTAATACTCACAAGATATAAAAACCTGTAACGGGTCTAGGCTCAATGCTTGAGCAATCATGATTTTCTTCGCAAGCGGTAGTTTTCTTGAGCCTCGTCTTAGCTGTGCCATCTCAGCCGTTCCAAAGCCCCAATGCAAACCTAATTTGTAATCTGGATTCAATATTTTTTTCCCGTTTGTATAAGTCAATCCATTGAGCTTGAGTTTGCATAGCTTTTTCCTTTTCGCAATTTTATTGCTATTGTTTCATATTTTTTTGGACTGTCAATCCTATTATTTTTTCCTCACTATAAATATTATTCGCTCATGTTTATTGAAACACCATGTTAAGGGAAAGAACATGACTATGAATAATAAGCCTCTACCACCACATGACAAGCACACTGCTTATATAGAAATCAGTAAAGCTGGTTCAAAGTTCTTGTGTGTCTTGTTGGATTCTTCTACTCGTCATCCTGTGCGCTCTTTTAATACAAAGCGTGAATGTCAAAAATTTGCTGCTGCTCATCAATTGGATTTCGTACTGGTTGGGGGTGCAAAATGAGCTTTTCATATTTACATACGCCTTTAAACACGCCTCAGGTTTTTGATTCAATTTCTGAGTACCCTGAATTATGTGTTGTTCTTACTTTTGATCGTGATGTTCCAGAAGCATCTTTTGTTCTTGTTCTTTTAAAGCGTTCCCCTATTTCTCCTAGTCATGCTTTTAATCTTGCCTCTTCTGTTGAAATCAATCGAGGTGCTTCTTTTCAAGATATGTTTATTGAAGCTCATAATTTAGCTGTTTCTTTAGACATTCCTTTTATTAATCATTCGTCTTTAACTTTTAATGGTGAAAACAATGGTTAATTTCGTTAATCTTTATCGAGACCCAAAGCAGCTTTGCAGCCGACCTGAGGAGGCGCAAGTTGCTTTGGGTCGTCCGAGCGCAAATTTTGACCGACACCTTTCTAATAGGTGGGTTGGTGAAAACTTAAAAGCTGCTGCGGATTTTGGTTTTGATTTATCTACCCCCCTACCTTTTCAAACCTCTGTTGCTCAAGTGGATGACTTAATTTCCAAATCTGAAAGTTTTGAGTCTTTTAAACAAGAATTTTTGGATTGTCGAGGCAATATTGTTGAATTGCTTTTAAAACGCAACATTGAACAAGAAGGTGCATTTATTGACCAAGTCACGTTTACAGGCGATTTAGAGTCTTTAAATAGACGCTCTGCCCAGTTCTTTGATGGTTTAGATGGCTCTCACAAGGTTGATACTGTTGCCCAACGCTCTCGTGCTATTTCTGAGATTTTAAAAGAGATTTTTGGTTTTGGTATTACATCCCAATTAATGACTTCTAATTTCTTTTATGACTATTGTTTTGAATGTAAAGCCAACGAGAAGCTACTGTATGCAAAAGTACATTTTGGCGGTCAAAGCAATACTTTTTGCATAGAAGTAAAAGGTTTGGGTATCTCTGCGGCTCATCCAGATTGGAATAAGCGTCTTTTTAAAGTCATGTCTTCGTCTTGGTTCGTGCGTCCGAAGATTACCCGTATTGATATCGCTATGGATTTTTTTCATGACGAATATTCACCAGAACAAGCTCGTGAAGACCGTAATAATGGTTTATTCAATACTCGTAACAAGCTCATTCCCAAAGCTCAATGTATTGGTACTGAGTGGGAAGATGATACAGGCAGAGATAAAAGCGGTAAGACTTACACCATTGGCACACGCAATAGTGCCCGTTTTATCCGTGTCTATAACAAAGCAGCTGAACAAGGTGTTCAGGGGACTTGGGTTCGTTTTGAAGTCGAATTTGGTCGTAAAGCCATCATTCCACTTGATGCTTTGGTTCACCCTACTGATTACTTTTGCGGTTCTTCCACTGCTGCGGCACGTTTCACAAATCACAATGCTCGCTTTGTTGACAGTCAAAAAGTGAAATTGTCTTCAACCATTGAGCACCATTTACAAGTTTTGAAAAAACAGTCAGGTCGTGCAATCAATTTCTTTATTGAATTCTTTAAAGATGCTACGCCTGAACAAGTCTTGAATTTCATTAAGCCTAATCACAATCGTTTGCCTGAGCGTTTGCATCCTGCTGCATGGTCTGTTGATGCTTCTGAAAACGTGCCTTTTGATGAACTTGATGATTTTGAATTAAATAACACCCTTCTTTTTGGATTTTAGGAGCTTGATATGCCTCGTTATGTTTTGAAAAAGGTTTTTGCCTTTAAAGGTGATGTTGATGGCAAACATTATGATTATTGCCGTGTTGAATGTGAAATGAAAATTCAATCTACTGATTTGTCTTTTGGTTTGGGTACTCGTCTTTTTGAAATTGGCACATCTGACAACATGGCTTTGTTTGAACAATGTCGCCCATTTTTTGATGCTAAACCTCTTGAAATTGCTCCTATTGTTGTTGAGTTTGAATGGGAAGAAGAATTATCAAGAAATGAACAAAAGACCGTTTACATCGTTGACACCTCTACTTTGAAGTTTCACTTCCCACGATCCCAACAACCAAAAGTTTAAGCGTTACGGGGGCGACGCTTTGCAGCTCTTTCCTAAGCCCCCACAACACCCAAGATTTAAGACTTGGGGCGGTTTTAAATTTTGCTTATGAATTGCCCCAAGTGAGATTTTTATGACTAGAGATGAATATTACGCTCAATTTCCTGAAGATTGGACTGACACTGACATTATGGAATATGAGTTTTCAGGCAGTACTCCTGATGATTTTGATGATGGCCATGTTTCTTCTGGTGAAGAAATGTTCGATTTAAATCTTGTTGATGATTTTGAGTTTAATTTTTAAGCGAAGCAGACACGCTATTTTGTTTGCATTTTTCGGAGTGTTTATTATGAAACGCATGAATCAAGTTGTGAAGTATGGTGTAGGTTCTTCTTTGGTTGCTGTTGCTGTTGCTGCTGCTGCAAATGCTGCTTCCCTGCTGATGTCACTACTGCCATTGGCGATATTGGTGTAGATGGTGCCACTGTAGCTTGGGCTGTTTTGGTTGGTTTGGTTGCGATTGTTGCAGTCAAATACATCCGAAAAGCTTTGTAATTTGGTTTTGTAAATTTCGGGGGCAATATGGGCTATCAAGTTGGTTTTCAATGTTTTGAGTCTTTACAAGAGGCACAAGATTATAAATATAGCTCTATTGCTCCTGTTATCAATTCAAACAATCAATTAATGCAGCCTGTCAAAATTGATGATGTTTGGACGTTAAACGGTATTCAAATTGTTGATTCTTTCCCATTTTGCAGTTCTCTTGAACAGTTTCAAGATGGTATTCAAATGGGCTGGTCTTTGATATTGGTTGCCGTTTCTATTATTGCCGTTGCAATTTTAAGGCGTGCATTATGAATCATATTGTTGTTGCTTTGCATCCTTTGGAGTACGCCATGTCAATTTATACAATTTTAGGTTTGTTGACTTGTTTAATCATTGCAGCAGTCATTTTAACAATGGGGCGTTGATATGCGCTCTTTTTTTATCTTCTTATGTTTGATTCCAATTTTTGCCTATTCATCTGAATTTGATGGTGTTGTTCGTTCAAATGGTCAGTTGCATCCTGTGAGTATTGATAAACAAAATCCTTCACAGATGCGCTTTTGGCAAAAATACGCTGAACATGGTGATGCATGGGTCAATTCTCGTACTGGTCAAGGTCGTCTAGGTCTTCCAAGTGGCGTGATGGCTCCGTCTACTGTTCCTGTGACTATTCAGCATAAAGTTGATAAAAAAGCGGTTATGAATAATATTTTTAGCAAAGTTAAAACTTATGCTAAAAGTCCTGTCGTTGGCCGGGCAGGTTGGTACGGTATGGCTGCTAGTATTGCAATACCTTATCTTTTAGATGAGTTTTTTCTTGATGAAGAAAAAGGTGAATTTGTTTCTATTGTTGGTAGTCATTTTATTTTATTTTCTAATAATGTGAATCATATTTCTGGGTCTTCTTGGGGTAATTATTCTACTAAACAGCAATGGAAAGATTTTTGTTTTACTAATTCTTATACATGTCAAGAAATTTCTACTTCTAATGCTCAATCTCCTATACAAGTTTTTTATGATTATTGCAATGGAAAATCTACTGTTTACAACGGTTTAACTCTTTATTCAGAAGGTGCCGTTCATGCTGGACGTTGTCTTGCTAAGGACCCTAGATATCCAAATAATATTGGTGTTACTTTTGGTCCTATTATTCAAGTAGTTAAAATTTTTCAATCTTCCCCTTTAACTTATAATGATTTTGAACGTTTAACCTTGCCTGTTGCTGAATCAAATCCAACTCCTTGGGTTAATGCTGCTCGTCCTTATCAAAATGGACCAATTGCTGGTGGTGCTGTCGTTGCGTCTTTTTCTGCGCCTGCGGGTACTTCTGTTACAACAGACCCTTATACAGATCCTATTGATGGCAAAGCAAAACAAACAACCATTACAATCAATAATGACAATCGTACTGCTAGAACTTCACATATGTTAAGACCTGATTTGGATGGTCAAACCGATGTTGCGCCTGTTCCTGAGCCATTACCTGAAAATCAAATGCCTGTTGAAGAGAATCCAGCACCTCAAGCTTCTGCACCTACTCAATGTGACAAATATCCTGATTCATTAGGTTGTCAAAAAATGGGGGATGGTTCAGAAGCTGAAACTATTTTTGATGATATTACAATCCCTGAGATTCAAAATCCAACTCAATTTACTTTAGACAGTTTTATGCCTGATAGCGGTTCTTACCCTGCTCCGACTTCTTATAATACTTCTCATGGTTCGATTATTTACAGCTATGAAAAACATTGTGATGTTGCTGTCATGTTGCGTCCTTTCATTATCGCTTTTGCAAGTTTGACCGCTTTGTACTTGATATTTTTTAGAAAAGCATAGGAGTTTGTCATGCCTGCTGTTTTAGCTGCTATGTTGGCCACTGTTGCCCGTTTTTTGGTTTTAAAGTTGATTGCAGTTTTTGGCATCGCTTTTGTGACTGGCGGTGTTAGTCTTGCATTGTTGCAAACGTTCAAAGGGTATATTTTGGATGGTTTTGCATCTTTAACGCCTACTGTCTATCAAATCGCAATGCTTGCAGGTGTTGGCTATGCTTTGAATATCATATTCGGAGCAATGGCTTTTAAAATTGCTTTGAATGTTGGCAAAAAGCTGATGGCCGGTGTTTCGGATGTTGCATCATGATTATTCTGCTCACTGGCAATATGGGTACTGGCAAGACTTCAAAAGTCATACAAATGATTATTGATAATGAAGATAAATTGTCTGAAATGCCTGTTTATGATACAGATGGTAAAACTATTTTGGATTGGATTAAACGCCCAATCTATACCGCTCACATTGACGGTATTGACGAAGTAAAGCTCGGTGTTTGTTCTGTTACTCATGAACACATGCGTTCTGATACTTTAGAAAATTTGTTTCCTGTTGGGTCTTTGATTATTGTAGATGAATGTCATTATGTGTATCCAGTACGCCCATCAACTAAGGCTGTGCCTGATTACATTTCAAAATTGACGGAATTACGTCATCAGGGTCATACGCTCATTATCATGACGCAACACCCTAGCAATATTGATTCGTATGTTAGAAACTTGGTTTCAAGACACATTCATTTAGCTCGCAAACAAGCCACTACGAGGCTTTATGAATGGAATGAATGTGTGACTAGCTTTAGTCCTATGATGCTTAAAGAAGCTACGTCTAGACTTTATAAACCGCCTAAAAAGGCTTTTGATTATTATAAAAGCTCATCTGTACACGTTAAGCATAAACGTCGTGTTAGTCCGATGGTCTATGTTTTATTTGCGTGTATCGGCATGATTTTATTGTCTGCTTGGCATATGTCTAATCGTATAAAAGAAACCACACAGAAACCTACTGTTGTAGATGTTGCACCTCAAAATAAAATTGAAGCTCAAATGAATAATGATGTTTTACAGCCTGTTCCGGTGGGCTCTGGAACCTCTTCTGCAACTCTTTCCAAATCTTTGACACCTCAGCATTTTACGCCTGTATTACCTGAAATGCCCGAGTCTAAGCCCATTTATGATGATGTGCGTAAGGTTCAGTCTTTTGAATATCCTGTTGCATTGATTGAATCCAATGGTGTTTGCAAAGCATATTCTGACCAGGGTACTTTATTAGATATTCCACAAGCATTTTGTAAAAAGTGGTTGAAAGAAGGTCGTTACAATCCTTATAAGTCATCAAGTCAGTCTGTAAATCAATCTACTATCCAACAGCCTACAAATAAAGAATAATGTCATTATTCTTTATTTGTAGGGCTTTATCATGTCTAAAGATACATATGATTTAATCATTTTTTCTGCAATTGCTTTTTGTTTGTTTATGGCTATTCGTCCTAAAAAACCATTTAAGCAAATTTTTCAAAAGTCATCAAAAAATGGTAATTTTAAACAAATTGTTCAAGATACTTTTCCGAATTACATTGTTTTGAATCGCAGTCAATCAATTATGATTTGTGAACCCGATATTAGAAATGAACCGATTGAATTGGTCATTATTCGTATTGATCCTACTGTTTGTAAGAATTTATCCTTTAAATCCAAGATTCTTATTGCAGTATATCCAGTAGAGCCGACACCTTTTCAGATGAAACAAGATTTTCAGAATTTGAAGACATAGTGCCTTTTTTTGTTTTGCTTCGCTTTGGCGAAGTGAAATGAAAAAAGGTGCAAGGGGTGCGGGTTCTCCCGCATCTTTGAATATTTGTAAAGCTTTATGTATAGCTATAAAATATTAGTATGGAATATTATTTATATGACAATGAACTTGAGGTATATTTTTGTTGTATAGATGCGAAATAATAAGACTTTGCTACATAACAAGATATTTATTATGCGTAATTTAATACTTATTTGTAATCAAAAAACTTCATTCCATTCTGATTTATTCACAATAATCTAGCTTTTATGGAGTATTTATTTTTCTATAAATTGAAATTATATTTCATAAAACATATAAAAAATTTATATAAATATTTATATGTTTCAATAATTAAAATGATTTCTAGCTAATTATTGAAAATTGTAAAATATATTATAAAAACATCTTCATACCGTTATTTATATTAAATACGTTACAATATGATTGTTTTATTAACAACTAAATCAAAGACATCATGAAACTCAACGATTTTTTTAATGTGCTTAATCGTACCAGTTTGGTCGTCCAAATTTTTATTGGATTGATAGCTGGTGTGATTTTAGCTTTGGTCATGCCTGCTTGGGCGGGAAAAATTGAAATTTTAGGCCAATTATTTATCACCGCTTTAAAATCGGTGGCTCCTATTTTAGTATTTGTTTTGGTGACTGCGGCCATATCAAATTACGATAGCAACCAACCCAACCATATCAAACCCATCTTATGGTTATATTTAATTGGTACGTTTGGTGCTGCTGTGGTTGCTGTAATAGCCAGTATGATGTTCCCATCACAATTGGTTTTGAGCCAAGCTGCTGAAACAGCCACTGCACCACCGACCAATATTGCGGATGTTTTGAATACTTTGGTTTTGAGCGTGGTAGACAATCCAGTTAAAGCGATTGCCAATGCCAACTTCATTGGTATTTTAGCGTGGGCCATTGGCTTAGGTATCGCCTTACGTCACGCCAGCGAAACCACACGAAAAGTGGTCAATGATTTGTCTGATGGTATCGGCTGGATTATCAAAGGCGTGATTCGCTTTGCCCCTTTGGGTATTTTTGGTTTGGTTGCTACCACTGTTGCCGATTCAGGTTTGGGTGCATTATTAGGCTATGCACATTTATTAGCGGTATTATTAGGTTCCATGTTGATTGTGGCTTTGGTCATTAATCCATTATTGGTATGGTGGAAAATTCGCCGCAACCCTTATCCGTTGGTATTCATATGTTTGCGTGAAAGTGGTATCACCGCATTTTTTACCCGTTCATCAGCAGCAAACATTCCTGTGAACATGAATTTGGCTAAACGTTTGAATTTGGACTACGCCACCTACTCTGTGTCTATCCCATTGGGTGCGACCATCAATATGGCAGGTGCAGCTTGTACTATCAGTGTTTTGACCTTGGCTGCGGCACATACCTTGGGCATCACCGTCGATTTTGGTTCGGCATTATTATTGTGTGTGATTTCGGCAATATGCGCTTGTGGTGCATCAGGTGTCGCAGGCGGCTCTTTGTTGCTCATTCCTTTGGCATGTAGTCTATTTAACATCGATAGTACCATTGCCATGCAAGTGGTCGCCATCGGCTTTATTATCGGCGTAATACAAGATTCTGCAGAAACTGCGTTGAATTCATCTACCGATGTTTTGTTCACCGCAGCAGCAGACATTGCTGCCAAAGAGCGTGGCTAAATCATTTTAATTATAACGCCACCTTATTAAAGAAGCGTCCTGTAAACATTTACAGGACGCTTGAGAACTGTTTCAGTTCCAATCAATCATTGAATGTATGGTTCAATTCACGGGTTTCATGGAATGTGATGTCAGGCCAACGTTCTTGGGTCAAATTCAAATTGACCCGATTCGGTGCCAAGTAAGCCAAATTACCACCAGCATCGGTAGACAAATTCAACACATTGGCGCGTTCAAACTCAGCCAGTTTTTTCTTATCGTCACAAGACACCCAACGAGCCGACCAAATGCTGGCAGAATCAAATACCGCATCCACACCATACTCACCCGCCAAACGAGCGGCAACCACTTCAAACTGGAGCACACCCACCGCACCCAAAATCAAATCACCGCCATTGTGTGGTTTGAAAACCTGTACCGCACCTTCTTCACCCAATTGTTGCAAACCTTTTTGCAATTGCTTCATCTTCAGAGGGTTTTTAATACGGACACTGCGGAACATTTCAGGCGCGAAAAATGGGATGCCGGTGTAGGTCAAAATTTCACCTTCAGAGAAGCTGTCACCAATTTGAATATTGCCATGGTTTGGAATGCCGATGATGTCACCTGAATAAGCTTCTTCGACCAATTCGCGATCATGTGACATGAATGTCACCACGCTAGACGCTGCAATATCACGGTTAATACGGATGTGTTTCATTTTCATGCCACGGGTAAACTGGCCTGAACACACACGCAAAAATGCAATGCGGTCACGGTGTTTCGGGTCCATATTGGCTTGAATTTTGAACACGAAACCTGTGAATTTTGCCTCGTCTGGCTCTACCACGCGTTCAATGGCTGCACGTGCATGCGGAGCTGGTGCCCAATCAATCAAGGCATCCAAGATTTCACGCACACCAAAATTGTTAATTGCTGAGCCGAAGAATACCGGTGTTAATTCGCCTGCCAAGAATTCTTCCAAATTGAACTCATTGGAAGCGGCCTGTACCAATTCAATTTCCATGCGCAATTGTTCCATTTCCATAGGGAACAATTCGTCCAAGCGAGGGTTGTCCAAACCTTGAATCACTTCAAACTCATGACTGAGTTTTTGTGCGCCCGCTTCAAACAAATACACTTCGTCGTTGAGCATGTGGTACACACCACGGAAACTTTTGCCCATACCAATTGGCCAAGTCACAGGTGCACAGCGAATTTTCAGGACGCTTTCAACCTCATCCAACAATTCTAAAGAATCACGTACTTCACGGTCATATTTGTTCATGAATGTCACAATCGGCGTATTGCGCATACGACAAACATTCAACAATTTGATGGTTTGTTCTTCCACACCTTTGGCAGCATCAATCACCATCAAAGCGCTGTCTACGGCTGTTAATACTCGATAAGTATCTTCTGAGAAGTCTTGGTGTCCGGGAGTGTCGAGCAAATTGACAACGTGTTCACGGTAATCAAATTGCATCACTGATGATGCCACCGAAATGCCACGTTGTTTCTCAATTTCCATCCAGTCTGAAGTGGCAAACTTGCCAGACTTCTTACCTTTGACCGTGCCTGCTGATTGGATAGCACCCGAGAACAGCAATAATTTTTCTGTTAAAGTGGTTTTACCCGCATCGGGATGTGAAATGATTGCGAATGACCTTCTTCGCTTTGATTCTTCTTGGATTTTTTCAATCATCTTGCTGTCTTTGATAGTGATATGTACACAATTATGTACAAATAAAAAATTTGGCTAATTTTTAAAAATACGGAAGCCCTGCATCTAAAACAGGGCTTCTTTTGTAACTTGAGAATAAAAACATTTTAGCACTACCACTAAAGTGCATCAAGATTCATTTGTACTGAGTTTTTCATTGCTGTATTGTTATTAAATGAAGATATCCCTTAATTATTCAATTCTCCTCTTTGAATAACTTTATCAAAAAACGCAGACAAATGATTATGGCTAATATAACCTCTATTCCTATTAGCCACCACGGCACCAAGGGATCAAATCTTAACAAACAATAGATTCGGGCCATGGCATAAGTACCAAACGATGCATGAAACAGCAAACGCACCACTTCATGTTGGCAATTCAAACAAAAACGTTCTTTGGCCACCACGCACGCAGAAAAAACAAACATCACGGCCAAGATGACCAATTGTAAAATCACCATCTCAGCCACCTCCCCATTTCTTACTCAACAGCTTTTTAATCACATCCGGTAACAAATCAGGCATGGCCAAAATCAATTTGTTACACGCTACAAAAAATGCTTCATGTAGTCGCAATGAAATAAATGGCCAAGCAATGGCTGAGAATACTGCTACAAATAAATAGCCTTCACGCGGCAAGCCTAACCACATCCCAAAAAATGGCGGCAAACTGCCTGCCACAAACGAAGTAATCACGATTGTGGCCACGCTGTTCCAACGGGTCACGCGGCTATGTACACCCACCAAACAAAACCCCAAAAAACAACCTGCAAAAAAACATTCAGCTGGCAAAGACCCGATAAGAGTCATGAAGCCAGCACCCAACCAAGCGGCAAGGTATCCTGCAATCGTGGTTTCTGCACTCATCGCATTTCCTTTGCAATCTTGGTATGGTTGGCCACCTTCAGAATGTAATCACGCAACATTTCATAGTGAGCCAATTCACTGTTACGGGCTGCCCACAACATTTCAATCGGATGGTTATAGCCACATTCACGGTACCAGCGTCCTAAAACCTGAAATTTGCCAATACTGATAGCTTGAAAAGCTGCCAATGGGTCTTTACAGGCTGCATAGCTGAGCTTTTCCCAAGAATCATTGATGCCGTTTTTGTTGGCATCCATCGTATAGTCACCGGCTTTTTGATGCGTTGGGTGTTGGTGTCGCCCAATTGCTCGGCAATGGTTTGAAGTTGGTATTCAAGAATGGGCATGGCATGTTTGTTGGTGAACACTTGAATAATCGCCGCACGCGTCAAACTGCCACCATCGCCATCAACAACCAGAGCAGGATAAGCGCCATGTACGTTCAGCCATTTTTGCATCCATGCCACGTTCAAATCTTGGACTTTTACAGCCTCTTGGGCCGTTAAAGTAATCTGTTGCATCGGTTTCACCTTTGAATTAAAAGTGAATCCATTGTAAGAATAAAAAAACGGCCTTTTCGGACCGTTCCCTATGTAAATATTATTTCTTAGGCTTTTGAATTAACAGAATTTACAATATTAGTCAATAGAAATACGTTGACAATCAAGGCTGATAAAAATATAATTCATTCTAATAACTCCCCCATTTTTGCCTAGCTTTTTTGGCTAGGAAAAACAAGAATGGGGGTTTTCTCATTTTAAGAACTCCATAGTTTCCAACTGTCAATATCAATAACCAACCCAAAGTTTTTTAAATTGACATTTTCTATATCAATATCAGGAAATTCATTCAATAAAGATTTAAAGCTATGTGCATCAATTATCTAAAATGGCTCATCCGTTGTACCACCACCGTCACCATTTTCACGGTGTTTGTGGGTAGAGCCGACATTTTTATCATTGTTGGTCATCGTACCGGTCACAATCAAACCACTCAATAACTGTGTCAACAAAGCCACTGTCAGCGTTTTCAGGATGCTTAAAAAACCTTTGATGGTCACATCACCGGTCACTTCCATGGTTTTGCAATCAATGAGTACATGATCGGCAATCAACTCAATGCGCTTTTGGCGCCAGCGACGAATGCTCACCAAATTACCGGTTTCCGGCTGTCGGTATCCCACAATCACAGGATAACGCCAGTCACCATCAATCAAAAAATCAATCCACACCTTATCACCGGCTTCAATTTCAATTTCAGTGTCGTTGTGGCTGTCACCAAGCGAGTACATCAATTCAGCTTCAGGATACACATTGGAACCGTCGGTCATACCTGGGATGGCAATGCGTGCACGTCGGCGCTCACCATCGTAAGATTCCACTATGGCAGGGTATAAAGGCATTATTGTTTCACTCCGGTCCAAAAAACAGATTGGCTTTCTTCGCCACCATTGCCCGCACCTTGCCTGAAGGAATGGGCAGCGGTAATGATGGCAAACTTGATTTGACCGCCATCGATCAATTGGCCACTGTGCACGTCTGGCGCAAATTGGCTGGGTATCTCTTTGGCATTGATCAGTACGTCGGTCATGCTGTTCAATTGGGCTTCGGTTTTGTGCGGCATGAATTCAACATTGCGGTCTTTGTCAAAATTGCCTTTTACGATGCTGCCATCGGGTGCACAACTGATGTAAGCCGGCAATTCATGGCGTTCTAAAAAGCCTGATTTTTGGGTGTAATCGGCCAGAGTTTGCAACTTCATAATCGGCTCTTGGGTGAACAAATCGTTGATGCGGGTAAACTCCAACTGATCACCGTCTGGCATCCAACGCACCACGCCACCTTGCTCTTGGCACACACGGGCAATCAAATAACTGGGGGTTTCGCCTTTGAAGCAGTAAAACTTGGGTACCGCAAAGTCTTTGCCTATCTCGGACTTGCCACCACAAGCTTTGTAGATTTCGGACAAGGTGGTGTTTTCCAAAAAGATGCCTTTGACGGCGCGGTGGCTAATGCCTTCGGTGTTTTTGTGTAAGGCAATGAAATAACGGATTTGCACCATGCCGCCTTGGTAGACGCTGCTGATAGAATCGCGTACGTATTTAATCACCATCGGTGCTTGGTCACGCCCTACTTTGATTTCCATACCTTCTAAAAGCTGATTGGCAAATGATTCTTTCAAACGGATGGTGGCTTCAAACGTGACTGGTACAGGCGTTAAACTGTCACGCAGCGTGGCATCGACAATCAAGTCACCATCTATGGTTTGGCCATTGGCCATTCGAACAATCATGGGTTCACCTGAATATTGACATCACCAGTCTGAATGGCAGTAACTGCATCACCCACAAACGGCAACACATAGTTCAAAGTTAAATCCCATGCAAAAATGGTGATGTTTTTACGGCCACCGTCCACATCAATGACCGATTCCATAGGCTCAAAACCATCTTCAAACGTGCCTGTGGTTTCAAAGTCTTCCCCATCATGGTGCCAAGGGATTTGCCAACGGTGGTTTTTGAAGCGCTGCATGTACAAACGCATCTGATCGGTCATAGCGGTAGCTGTTTCATGTTCGTGCGCCACAAACACCAATTGGCAGCGCCAAGACTTGTGCTGCATACGCACCTGGTAAAAGCCGCTGGTATTGTTCAGGTTCACATTTTGGACATCTGCCACGCTGCGTCCTCGATCTGTTGGAATCGGCGAGGTTTCTTTAGTAAAAGCAATGAACATCACCGGCAATGGTGAATCGATGGATTTGCCATTGACATCACTGCTGCGACGGTAAGTATTGAGCATGTCTTGCACATCATCCACCATCCGACTTGGGCACACCCGTAAGCGGCTTGAACGTGGCTTTGTGATGAATTTTTGCAGTGCAGGTGTGATAGGTAACATTTCATCCACGCCAGCCATGATATAGCGAACGAATGCCTCTTTGACCACATCTTGGCGGCCTGTATTGTTAGTGGCCATAAGGCGTTACCTCATCTGTATCAGGCAAGTCCAAATTGACCAACAATGGCTGCAATTGCTTTTCCAATTTGGGCAGCTCTTGGGCATACCATTTTTTGCGCTGTTTCCATTGTGACAAACCTTTGCCACATTGCGATGCGTCCAATTCTTCACGGCTTTTGTGAACTTGCATGGTGCAGTATTGCTGCATGATGTTGATTTGATGGTATTGGCTATTGTGCATTTGCTGTTCAATCAAATCCAACACCCATTTACGAAACTGTTTGGCCACTTCAGTTTTGGCAAACATGGCAATCAAGTGACAACCTCGCAAACTGAAAATACGGAAATTATTGTTATCCAACTCATTGTTTTTATTCAGATACGTCAAATTGACGTAGCGGCTCATTTGGTCAGTAAACTCATCTGAGTTACGCTCAAAAATTTTATTCACTGAGCCTGGTCGCGCATAGCCAAGTGCATTGGCCAAATCAGCAGAAGTCACCCAAATTTGATTGTCAGGCTGCGCCACAGGATTCAAAACCACTTGATTGAAAGTAATCGTATTCATTTATCCACCTACACCCATAAGATTTGAAATGCTTGGCCATTCACGCAGACAAACCGTTATGGGTGGAATTTTGGCTTGTCTGCTACCGATGCGCATCGGTGAATGGTCAAACAGTGGGCAAAGAAAAACCCACAAGCGATATTGTGGGCTGGGTTTGAGTAGGGATTTCGGAGCGTTCCCTGAGTTTAGGCTTCAATCAACTTTAATCAACTTTTCTAAATATAGCTAATGGCATCAACCCATACTCTGAAAAGCTACGCCCCATGGTAATCCCCCCTTTACATAAATGAAGCGATAAGTAGAATTTTCTCGTAATCTATACGCAGGAGATTTTGCATGAAACAATCACGATTTACCGATGGCCAAATCATTGCCATTTTGAAACAAGTTGAATCAGAAATGCCGGTGCCTGAAGTATGCCGAGAGCACAGCATCAGCTCAGCCACCTTCTACAAATGGCGATCCAAATATTCAGGTATGGACGCTTCATTGATGGCCAGAATGAAGGAATTGGAAACCGAGAACGCTCGCTTGAAGAAGATGTATGCCGAAGAGCGGCTCAAAGCTGAAATCATTCAGGAGGCCATGGCAAAGAAGTGGTGAAGCCATCTTCGCGCAAGAAGATGGCGTATGATGCAGTCGAACACAAGGCTGTCAGCATACGTTTTGCCTGTGCAGCCTTCCAAATCAGCGAAACGTGTTATCGTTATCAGCATCGAAGCGAAGACGATAATACGTTGGTTGCCAATTGGTTGATCAAGCTCACCGATACGCATCGAGATTGGGGGTTTGGTTTGTGCTTTGCCTACATCCGCAATGTAAAAGGATTTAAATTCAATCACAAACGGGTGTATCGTATTTACTGTGAGTTGGCTTTAAATCTTAGAATCAAACCTAAACATCGAATTAAGCGTCCTGTACCGGAAGTATTGAAGGAGCCTGAACATATCAATGACATTTGGTCTTTGGACTTCATGCATGACCAAATGAGTGATGGCCAAAGCTATCGTTTGTTGAATATCATTGATGATTACAAACGTGAAGGTTTGGCAATGGAGGTGGGTTTGTCATTGCCAGCGAGTCGAGTGGTTCGCACTTTGAACCAAATCTTAGAATACCGATTAGTACCGAATACCATACGTTGTGATAATGGCCCAGAGTTTACCAGTCATGAGTTTCAGGCTTGGGCAGAGCAGAAAGGTATCAGAATTGAATACATTCAACCTGGCAAACCGCAACAAAACGCCTATATTGAACGTTACAACCGTACGGTGCGGTATGGATTGTTGAATCAATATCTGTTCAACAATTTAAATGATGTTGAAGACCATGCCACTCGTTGGCTGTGGTTTTACAACCATGAAAGGCCTCATCAAGCCAACGGCGGCAAGCCGCCATTGATGAACATTTAATTCTACTAATCCTGTCTGCTGATTCAACCGGCCAGCGCAACACCAATCCTACTTTTTATGTTAAAAGGATTGTTATGGTTTCCATACATGGAGCAATGACTGATGAACGTAAGAAACGAATCTGGTTTCTATGGAAGCAGGGAAAGCCTATGGCCTTCATTGCCAAAGACATTATGAAACCACCTGCGACCGTTTACTCATTTCTAGAATACCATGGTGGTATTGAACCTGATATTCGACGCCGAAAAGCGACCGATTTAACCTTGCAAGAGCGCGAATGCATTTCTCGAGCATTGGTAGCAGGACTGAGTTTAAGAGCCATAAGTCGCCAATTAAATCGATCGCCATCGACCATTTCGCGTGAGGTTTCACGTAATGGAGGTGCTCATAAATACAGGGCTTATTTAGCAGAGCAATTGGCTTTAAAGAAAGCAAAAAGGCCAAAATCTTTTATTTTATAAAGCAATTCATTATTAAAACAGATGGTTATTGATAAACTGTCATGTTGTTGGTCTCCCGAACAAATAGCAGGCTGGCTGAAATTCATACAGTTTCCTCATAATCCATCGATGCATGTTTCTTATGAAACCATATACAAATCACTGTATCTGCTGAAAAAAAAACATTCTGCCTCCAAAGCTAAAAAGACATCTTCGCAGAAAAAGAATGTTTCGCCACGCCCGCAATCATCACAACTCTGGTAAGCAGCAGATTCCAAATTTAAAGTCAATTTGGGACCGCCCTAAAGAGATTAAAGACAGACAGTATGTTGGTCATTGGGAAGGAGATATGATTATTGGCACATTAGCTTCAGCAATAGTGACTTTGGTAGAACGCAAATCTCGTTATACATTGCTAGGTAAAACGGCTGATAAAAAATCCATATCTGTTATAAAGGCTGTCATTGACCAATTAGCTGGATTACCTTCATCCATCAGGCAAACACTGACTTGGGATAGAGGTCATGAAATGTCTAAACACCATCTTTTAACTGCTCAATGCAATATGTCTGTTTATTTCTGTGATGCTAGCAGTCCTTGGCAAAAAGGCACAAATGAAAATACAAATGGGCTTTTAAGACAATATTTACCCAAAGGTAAAAATCTTGGTCTTTATTCACAAGAACAATTAGATAAAATTGCTTTGCAACTTAATACTAGGCCGAGAAAAATCTTGGGCTTTAAAACACCTCTTGAGGTCTTTCAAACAGGTGTTGCGCTGACCGGTTGAATCCGCATCATTTATTTAAAGGGGGGATTACCGTTTGCCTATTTCCGCATTAGGTACGGACAATGGTATCAATTACCGCATCATGACGTTTGATGCACCATATGCCAACGTCAAAAACACGCTGAAATCGGTTCAATATCAAACAGAGGTAAATATAGAGATGGACACGACATATCAAGCGAGCTTAGATACACAAAAAAACAAAGCTGTGTTGCTTTGTGATACCAGCACATAAATCAAAATTGTAAAAATAAAAGCGTCCTGTAAATATTTACAGGACGCTTTGTCTGTGCTGCATTATTGATTGTTGGCAAAAAAGTTAAAAGTAACGAAACCATTGCTAAAAGTCATCGGGATGATTCATTAATGACTGCCCTCAATTCATTCAGTAACCTAACTCGTTTTGAAATTTGAAAATAGAAAACTAATTTTATGATACTGACTATGTATCAAAAGATGGACGCCAGCTTTTCTAAATCATGATGGCTAACCCATCCCAAAACACATTCATGCCACTTTTCATACGCCACCGTTTGCTCACTCAAATAATCATAATGATCGTAAGTGGCCTGTATTTTAGGTAATGCATGACCTAACATGATTTCAGCCACTTCAAACGTGGTCAAACGGCTAAAATTGGTGCGGGCGGTACGGCGCAAGTCATGCATAGACCAATATGGCATGTCTATTTGGTGCTGAGATTTCAACCATTGCATGATATTGGTTGGTAAAGACAAAGGCACAGAACGTGACATCGCTTCTACGCCACCTGCATTACAAAACAAAAATTCACTGTCATTCAAATCCATGGCCAAATGCAATAAAGCCTCGGTATGCGAGGTTATGGGACGCAACAAAGCTTTACCGCTGATAGCACCTGTTTTGTGATTTTCTTGTGGAACAGTCCAGACTTTGGTGTGAAAATCAAAATCGCTTTTTTTAGCCAAGCGCAATTCACCATTGCGACAACCATACAACAAACACAGTTTCACAAACAATTGGTTTTTCAGCATCATGCGCGAATGACTCAAAGCATGCCACAGCCATTGAATTTCAGTCTGGCTCAATACCCTATCACCACTGCGTTTTTTCACTTGCAAATCATGTTTGGCAGAAATACCCAATAAGACATTGTGCTTGGCATATTCACGTTTCATCGCCCATTTGTACAATTGTTGCGCATTGGACAAAATCCGCGCGGCAATCGATTCTTTGTGCAAAGCCAAATCGTCCAATAACAACATCCATTGCTGCAAACTGATGTCACCAAAACATTGACGTTGAAAATGCGGAAAGACATGAATTTCAAAAGAGCGTTTGATATCGGCATGGTTTTTCTTGTTTACAACACAATAAGCCTGATACCAACGCTCGAAAACCGCAGGCAAATCATCATCAGAAGCGGCCTGTAAGCCTTGCTTGGGGTCTATGCCTTGAGCGATTTGCTCCCGCATCTCCCAAGTGTGTAAGCGTGCTTGTTTCAATGACATGTCAGGATAAACGCCTAAATCCAAACGTTGCGCTTTCCCACGCCAGCGAAAGCGCAATTGAAACACAATTTTCCCTTTAGGCGATACCCGCACACTCATACCGTCCCTGTCTGCCACTTCTGTGACTTTGTCATGTGGTTTTTGGTGGTGGGATTTTAACCAAGATTCTGTCAATGCCATGTGTACTTATGCTTTCTACTGCCCAAAAATATGTTGTGATGTTATTTTGAAATTTACGTGCTTTAGCATGGATGTACCATAATGCAGCTAAAACCCTGCCTATTTTAGCGTACAATAGCGGCAAATTCGCTTCAATAAAGACTTATACAATATTATGACGCACTACAAAATCATAGATTTGGACACCATGGGGCAAGGCGTGGCCAAAGACGATGGACAAATTACATTTATTGCCAAAACCTTACCTGAAGAAATAGTAGAGGCCAAAGTCTATCGCAGCAAAAAAAACATCCACTTTGCCCATGTCATCGACATCATTCAAGCTTCACCCAAACGCCAAGATGTGCCTTGTCCTCATTATGCACAATGTGGTGGTTGTGATTACCAACATGTGGACTATCCAACCGAATTGAATTTCAAGCAACAAGCCTTACAACGCCACCTACGCAAATTCCCACCTGTGGATATTACCGTACATGCTGCACCACAGCGTTTTCATTATCGCAACCGCGTGCAATTGCATTACCAAAAAGACAAACAAATTTTGGGTCTGATGGATGTTAATTATGAACCGTTTGCCGTTTCTCAATGCCAATTGATGCAAGCACAAGTGCGTGAAGCGGTTTTAGGTTTGTATGAAAACCAAGCATGGCTACAATTGGTCGAACAAGAACCTGTACGCGGTCACATTGAATTGTATTGGCGTGACGATGAAATACACATCAGCGTCAACCGTCCTTATGCCAATGGTGGTTTTACGCAAGTTTTCCCACACATGAACCATTATCTCACCACATGGTTGGCACATTTGACAACGCAATATTTGCCACAAGATGCGGTCATTTATGATTTGTTTGGCGGCAATGGCAATTTGAGCTTGCCTTTGGGCAAACAAACTTTGGTCGTGGATCAATATGGCGACAATACTCCTGAAAATACCGAGACTCAAACATTTGTTTCACAAAACCTGTATGCCAAAGATGCTTTAACACATTTACAGGCCGCTATTCCCACACATTTGCAGCAACCAACGTGCTTAATTATCGACCCACCACGTTCAGGCTTGAAAAACTTAAAAGACTTTGTCGCCGCATTCCAACCCAAAGCAGTGATTTTCATCGCTTGTGAGCCGACCAGTTTTGCTCGTGATATGGTGACTTGTTTGGATGAATATGAATTGGTGCAAGTGGATTTGTTTGATTTGTTTCCAGCCACGCAGCATTACGAAACAGTAGGCGTGTTGGTGCGCAAAGACATACAAGTGACAACGATATAAATTTAAGATATAAACAAGCGTCCTGTAAATGTTACAGGACGCTTGTTAACTACTTTAAAATCTCATCTAAATTTTCAAACATTATATCGATAATAATCGTCTACGTTATATCCAAGCTCTATAAGATTATTATCGTTTGTATAACCAAGCTCATGTTTTAGCGCCTCAATATTATGTATCCAAATTTTCTTATTCTTAACATATACTTCCCCATTATATCCGAGATAGTTCTCATATCTTATATAGCCATGTTTAATGGCTCGTTGTTTACTTTCTTCATACATAAAAATTTCCTCAACATTAAAAATACACTAAACCGCCGCCAAAGCCTGCTCTAAATCCGCCAGCAAATCCTCAATGTGCTCAATACCCACACTCAAACGCACCAAATCGGCACTCACGCCAGCGGCCTGTAACTCTTCATCGCTCAATTGGCGGTGTGTGGTGGTGGCAGGATGACACGCCAAAGATTTCGCATCACCAATATTGACCAAACGGGTGAACAATTGCAAAGCATCAATGAAACGTGCACCAGCTTCACGACCATCTTTCAAACCAAAACTGAGCAAGCCCGACGCTTTACCGCCAAAATCACGCTCAATCAAAGCTTTGTAAGGACTGTTATCCAAACCCGGATAATTCACCCACGCCACTTGCTCATGGTTTTGTAAGAATTGAGCCACTTTCAAAGCATTGTCACAATGGCGTTCCATGCGCAAAGCCAAAGTTTCCAAACCTTGTAAAATCAAAAATGTATTCATCGGGCTGATAGCCGCACCCATATTGCGCAGCGGCACCACACGCGCACGAGCAATAAACGCTGCTGCACCAAAATGCTCGCTGTAATTGACGCCATGATACGACGCATCAGGCGTGGTCAATTGTGGAAAACGCTCAGCATGCGCCGCCCAATCGAATTTGCCGCCATCAATGATCGCACCACCAATACTGTTACCATGACCACCAATATACTTGGTCAACGATTCCACCACAATGTCCGCACCCAATGCCAAAGCAGGACACAACAATGGCGTGGCAACGGTATTGTCCACCACCAATGGCAAGCCTTGTGCATGTGCCGCATCAGCAAAAGCAGGAATGTCCACGACATTGATGGCAGGATTGCCAATGCTTTCGCAATATACCAATTTGGTTTTGGCATCGGTCAATGCTGCGATGTCTTCAGGACGGTTAGGATCGACAAAACGAACTTCCACGCCTTGGTGTGGCAAAGTATGCGCAAACAAATTGTAAGTGCCACCGTATAAGGTTTTGGTGGCGATGATGTTGTCGCCTGCGCTGACCAAAGTTTGTACCGCATAAGTGATTGCTGCCATGCCTGAGGCCACACACAAAGCCGCAATGCCGCCTTCCAATTGCGCCAAACGCGCTTCTAAAACCGCAGTGGTCGGATTCATGATGCGGGTATAAATATTGCCCGCGACATTCAAATTGAATAAATCTGCGCCATGTTGGGTATTGTCAAAAGCATAACTGGTGGTTTGGTAAATCGGAACTGCTACGGCTTTGGTCGTTGGATCGATTTCATAACCTGCATGTAAAGCAGCGGTTTCATGACGCATTTTGTTTCTCCGTATTATGGTTTTGGTATATTTTGACGTACAAAATCTAACCATACTGAAGAATAAAAAATGTCGCAATAATAAAAAGTTATATGTTTAGACCAAGTCAATGAAATTTTATATAACCCAAGATAAATAAAAGCGTCCTGTAAATATTTACAGGACGCTTATTTCATTATGAATATGAAAAATAATTATTTGGTTGTATCGCGCGTTTGTTTGTCACCCGGTACACCTAAGCCAGACCAACGCATGATGTTGGCCACTTCAAACTCGTTCAATTCGTAAAAACTGCCACGTTTCAAACGTGCTGGCAAACCGATAGGACCAAAACGCACACGCACCAAACGGCTCACCGTCAAGCCCAAGTGTTCGAATAAACGACGTACTTCACGGTTACGGCCTTCTTTTAAGACCACGTTATACCATTTATTGGCACCTTCGCCGCCTTGTTGGAAAATGCGTTCTACTTTGGCAAAGCCGTCTTCTAATTCCACGCCTTCGGTCAATTCTTGCATTTGTTCGGTGGTCACTTCACCCAACACGCGCACAGAATACTCGCGTTCTACTTCAAACGATGGATGGGCAAAGCGGTTCACCAATGCGCCCGATGTGGTGATGATGAGCAAACCACTGGTGTTCACATCCAAGCGACCAATCGCGACCCAACGGCTAGAAGCGGCTTGTGGTAAACGGTCAAATACCGTCACACGGCCTTGTGGATCGTCACGGCTGACAATTTCGCCTTCTTGTTTGTAATACAACAAAATGCGTGGCAAACGGTCTGGCCATTTCAATTTAATATTGTTACCGCGCACTTCCACATGGTCTTGTGGACCGACTTTGTCGCCCACTTGTGCCACTTTACCGTTGATTTTCACTGAACCTTGTAAAATCCACTGTTCCATTTCGCGACGTGAACCCACACCAGAGGCTGATAAGGCTTTTTGAATGCGAACTGGCTCAATTTTTTCAAAATCCAAGCGTTTTTCACGGAAAAAACGCACTTTTTCTTGAATCTCTTGGTTTGGTTGACGCACCGCCAATTTTTTAGCACGCTCTACACGCACTTTAGGATTGCGCATTGGGCGTGGTGTTTCGCTGCGAGTGACATGGGTCGTCGTGGCATTGCCGCTTTGTGGGCGAGCTTCTGCTTTGTGATTGGCAGGTTTGCCAGTTTGTTTTTGGTCTTGGCGTTGTGCGCGTTCGTAACGCTCTACTTGTAAGCGCTCACGTTCGGCTTTGGCAGCTTTCACATAGCCGGCTTTTACAGCGGCTTTGCTGTTACTGTTATTGTTGCTGCGTTTGCTGGTAGTGCTCACGCCGTCACGCATTTGGCGCTTGGTCAAAGCTGGTTTGGCCATATTCATCTCCTAACCCTCTAATGAGGTTCTTCTGCGGCTTATTCAGCGGCAGGGTTGCTGGTTTCGGGCACAATCAAATGCCCTAATTCGGTTAAAGGCGGTAATTCGCCTAAATCTTGTAATTGTACATCCGCCAAAAATTGGCCTGTGGTTGCCCACAAAGCAGGTTTACCCAAACTGTCTTTGTGACCAATGCACTCTATCCAACCACGTTCAGTCAAAGTTTGTATGACTTGGCTAGAGACATTGACACCACGTATGGCTTCAATGTCGCCACGGGTGACAGGTTGTTGATAAGCAATGATGGCCAAAGTTTCCATGACGGCGCGGGAATATCGTGGCGGTTTTTCAGCATGCAAATGCTCCAAACGCTCTGTGACTTCTGCCACAGCATGAAAACGCCAACCTTCAGCCGTTTTCACCAATGCCAAACCACGATCACGCCAGCGTTGTTGTAAGACTGCCATAATGACATCTAATTGCTGTTGATGGAGCATCGGCTCGGTTTGCTGGCGTAATTCACGCTCTGTAATGGCTCGGTTTTGCGTCAATAGCAAAGCTTCAAGCAAACATTCTGCTTGTAAAGCCATTATTTGCGTTCAGCTTCACGACGAGCACGCTCTTCATGCAGCTTTGTCTCTGCCACACGTGCATCTGCCAACCATTTAAGCCATTCATTTGGCAATTCCAACGTGATTTTGCCCATGTAGCCACTGCGAAAATCAGTCAATACAATCTCAGAAGCTTTTTGGTAATCGATGCGACCACCACCTAAAATCGTACCACGGCGACGGGCAATGGTTTCTAACCATGTTTCCTCACGCCATGTGTCTAGCTCCGCATCGTCTTCATCAATTTTATAACGTGCTGCCAATAAGTCGCGATAATGTTTGTGTTTGCTTAAATATTTAATCAATTCCAAGCTGACTTCTTCTTCATCCAAAGCGTTGCGACCGACTGCACCACTTGCCGCAAGATTGTAGCCACCTTCAGGCACAATAATTTTAGGCCACAACATGCCTGGAGTATCGTATAACCAAAAATCATCAGCTAAAAACAGGCGTTGTTCGGCTTTGGTAATGCCTGGCTCATTGCCTGTTTTAGCCGATTTTTTGCCTATCATGCTGTTGATTAAGGTCGATTTGCCTACGTTAGGAATACCACAAATCAACACACGCAAAGGCTTGTCTAAACCATTGCGACTAGGTACCAATTGGCGGCTCGCTTGAATCACTTTGGTGACATTGCCACGTTCCGATGCATCCAAAGCAATCGATTGGGTTTGAAATTGGCTGTTGTAATAATCTAACCACAACTGCGTACGCGCATCATCCGCCAAATCTCGTTTGTTCAAAATTTTAAGCTTGGGTTTGCGAGCAGAGATGCTTTCGAGCAAAGGATTGGCACTAGAGCCAGGCAGACGGGCATCCAACACCTCAATCACCATATCAACCGACTTCATGCGGTCAATAATCGCCTTTTTGGCCTTGTTCATGTGACCGGGAAACCATTGGATAGCCATAAATCACTGCTTTCGTATCAAAACCGATTATTATACCTGAATTGGTTTGGCTTCGGCAAAAGACTATAACTGACGGTGGCGTATTAAAACTTCATTTTTACTGGCCGCTTTGAACGACAACGCCAATTGTTCTACGATATAGACAGAACGATGTTGCCCACCTGTACAGCCTATGGCAACGGTAACATAACTGCGATTCTCTTGTTCAATGCGTGGTAACCATTTATTGAGATATGCTGTGATGTCATTAATCATGTCTTGCACCACAGGGTTGGCTTTAAAATAGATGGCTACTGGCTCATCTTTCCCTGTTAAAGCGCGTAATGAGGCTTCGTAATGAGGGTTGGGTAAGCTTCTGACATCCAAAACAAAATCAGCATCGCTGGGTATGCCATATTTAAAACCAAACGATTGAAACACGATTTGCAAATTGCTTTTAGGCAAATTGACCCATGCTGTAATGTATTGGCGCAATTTAGGTGTGGACAAAGCACTGGTGTCTACAACATGCGCATGTTCACGCAAAGGATACAACCATTCTCGCTCGTATTTTAAAGCCTCGGCTAAGGTACAATTATCATGGGTTAAAGGATGACGGCGACGGGTTTCTGAAAAACGATTGAGCAGTATTTCGGTTTTGGCTTCCAAATACAATACATCAAATTGACGCACTGATTTTTTAATGGCCTCTAACATGGGTAAGAAATGTTCCTGACTCATGCCAGCGCGCATGTCCAAGCAAATGGCCAAATGTTTGGTGTCTGATTTGGATTGATACCACATCACCAAATGTGGTAATAATTCCAATGGCAAATTATCAACACAAAAAAAACCCAAATCTTCCAATGACTTTAAAGCAATGGATTTGCCAGAACCGGACAAACCACTAATCAGAATGACTCTCATCGTTCAATTGATCCTCTTTCAAGACTTGGGTATGACGCTCAATAAATTGTTTGGTGCTGTCTAAACCACGACTTTGCAAAATAAAATTGCGTACAGCCGCTTCTACCAAAACCGCCAAGTTTCGACCTGCCGCAACAGGAATGCTGACTTTGCGAATGTGGACATTCAAAATGTCTTGTTTTTCGCTTTGTATGCTCAATCTGTCCAAACTTTGCATCAACTGGTCATCGGCATTGACCAAGTTGATAATCAGTTTTAAGGGTTTTTTAGGACGAATGGCTGTTTCACCGAAAATGGCACGAATATTCAGGACGCCCAAACCACGAACTTCTAAAAAGTCTCGCAATACAGGCGGACAACGCCCTTCTAAGGTTTCAGGACCAATGCGGTACAATTCCACTGCATCGTCCGCCACCAAACCATGACCACGCGAAATCAACTCCAGTGCCAACTCACTTTTACCCAAGCCTGATTTGCCCATCAACAGCACACCGACTTCAAATACATCTAAAAACACACCATGCATGACGGTTGAAGCTGCCAAAGCGCGCTGTAAATAAATGCGCAAGACGTCCATCAAGTAGGGACTTTCTAGCTTAGATGTCAATAAAGGCACGTTGTGGGTATGGCAATAATCACGCAATAAAAAAGGTACGGGCAAATCATTGGCCACAATCACCACGGCAATGGTTCGACCAAACAATTCATTCAAACTGGTACGAACTTTACTGGCTTCCAAATCATTTAAGTAATTCACTTCAGCACTGCCCAAAACCTGCACTTGGTTTGGATGAATGAAATTCAAATGACCGACCAAAGCCAGTAAAGGTTTATCCGCCTCAATGCTGATGCGATTGTCTATGCCTGCAGTGCCTGCAGCCCATGCCAATTTTAATTTGTGTTGGTTGTCTTGATACAGGCGGCGTACTGAAATACTGGGCATAGAAATCTCGCTTATTCGGCCATCAAAATGGCTTGAATGGTTTGGGCATCTTTGGCTTGCAGCAATTGCTCACGCACGGTTTTGGATGAAAAACGGGTGGCCAAATGGGACAATACTTCTAAATGGATGCTGTTGGCACCTTCAGGCACCAATAAAGCAAAAATAAGATTAACTGGCTTGGTATCAGGTGCATCAAAACCAATTGGCTCTTGGGTACGGATAAAAGCACCAATCGGTTGGCTTAAGCCAGCATAGCGACCATGTGGGATGGCAACGCCGTGACCGAGCGCGGTAGAGCCCAGTTTTTCACGGGCAAACAAACATTCAAAAACATTGCCTCGGGCAATGTCAGCACGATTTTCAATCAACAAGCCAATTTGTTCAAACAAACGTTTTTTACTGCTAACGGGCAAATCTAACACAATGTGGTCTAGAGGTAGGATGTCACCTATCACATTCATTACCATGTTTTTTCACTTTCTTAACAATGCGGCCTGAATTCTATGCGTTTCAGGCCGTATTGACAATGTTGACTTTTAACGCAAAAGCATGCTCAAGACCAGCAGTAATGTAAAACCAAGCCAATAAAGATCATCAAACCGATGCGATTGTTTTTCAAAAACACTTCAAAACACTTTTGTCTGTCACGATGTTTAATTTGTGTGTATTGCCAATACTGATGCGCCACACACGCCATTAAAGCCAACCAATATGGCCAAGTTGCATCAATCTGAATGCCCACAATCACCATCAATAAAATGAAGATAGCATGACATAACATGACCGCAGCAACATCATAATCACCAAAAGTGATGGCTGATGTTTTGATATTTAATTTTAAATCATCTTCTTTGTCTGCCATCGCATAACACGTATCGTAAGCAATCGTCCAAATCACATTGGCGCTGAACAACAACCATGCCAAGGCAGGAACGGCATTGGTTTCCGCCGCAAACGCCATAGGAATACCAAACGAGAAAGCAAAGCCTAAATACAATTGAGGAATGGGGAAAAAGCGTTTGGTAAATGGGTAAGTGATTGCCAAAAATACCGCAGGCAAACTCATCCACCATGTCAATGTATTTAAAGGCAACAAACACAATCCTGCTATCAAACACAATGCAGCTGTCAAAAGCAAGGCTTCTTTTTGAGTCACTTGACCTTGCGCAAATGGGCGTGCCTTAGTACGTGCCACTGCGCCATCAATATCACGGTCAGCATAATCATTAATCACACAGCCAGCACTGCGCATTAAAAATGTACCCAAGGTAAAGGCGAAGACAATTAACCAATCTGGGTTTCCATCAGAGGCAATCCACAACGCCCAATAAGTCGGCCACAACAACAGCAGCGTGCCAATGGGTTTTTCCACGCGCATCAAGCGCCCATACACTTGTAACTTTTGCTTCCAAGTCAAAGCCTTTGTAGAATCATTCATAATTTTTCAAAGAAGGTAAAAAACTTTCGGTCAATAATAAAGGTGAGCCGTCCTGTAAATAAAAACACGAACGGCGTGAGACGATGGTTTGATTGCTGGGATTGGCTGGATGCTCAGGCGATAAATAAGCATATTCAAATTCAGTGCGCTTAAGCGGCAATTGGTATAAGCGCATGCCTAATGGCTGCGTGCCACATTGCACAATTTCATGCCACGGATGCGCATCGTGAGCACAGACACTGCGCGCCCACACCACAGCATGATTTTGTAAAGACAAACACACTTCGCGGCTAAAACCACGGTGGGTGCCAATGCAATCTTGTTCATCATGCCACACATCATCCACACCCAAATGCAACACTTGCACTGAAAAATCCGCATGCAGCTGTTGTAAGGCTTGGGTGAGAGGAATGGCTGGTAATAATGTGTTCAGATAAGTCATGTTATCATCAAGCTTAAAGCCTTGACATGATAACCAAATATTCAATGGGTTCATGACAAACATTATGCCTTGCACATCAATTAAAGCAAACCTTTTTGGAGCAAATATGGACTTGATTTTATGGCGACATGCCCAAGCCGTTGATGGCACACCAGACATCCGTCGCAAGCTGACCCGTAAAGGACAACAACAAGCACAAGACATGGCTGCTTATTTGGCACCTCGTTTGCCTAAAAACACCGTTGTATGGACTTCAGAAGCCGACCGCAGCATTGAAACAGCCGCTTTTTTAACCGACCATACCCATGTCAAAAGCGAGCTCAATCCTGATAGCCATTACCAAGATATTTTGCCTTTATTGCTGGCGCAACACAAAACCAATTTGCTGGTCATCGGTCATCAACCGTGGTTGGGGCAAGTGTGGGAACATTGTATGAACGGTGGCGTACAACACAATGATTATTGGACAATTAAAAAAGGCGGGTTTGTGTGGTTGCGTGTGCAGATGAATTTAGAGCGTTTGGACACCACATTGGTGGCGTCTTTAACACCTGCTTTTTTAAATCATGGATAAATTTGGACAGCAATGATGGCAAAAAAGCGTCCTGTAAAGATTACAGGACGCTTATATGGTTGATTGGCTTAAATCAATCGATTAAGCCATCAGTTCACGCCAACGGGCAATTTGTGCACGCACTTGGTTCGGTGCCGTACCACCCACATGGTCACGCGCATTCAAAGCGCCTTCTGGTGTTAAATATTCAAACACATCTTCGGCAATCAAATCACTGAATTGTGCCAATTCTTCAAACGCCAATTCGCTCAAATCCACACCTTTGCCATCGGCAAAACGCACTGCCAAAGCCACCACTTCGTGGCTGTCACGGAATGGCATGCCTTTTTTCACCAAGTAATCAGCCAAATCGGTGGCCATCGCAAAGCCTTGCATCACTGCCGCACGCATGTTGTCCGCTTTCACCGTCACACCGCGCATCATGTCAGCGTAAATGCGCAAAGTGTCGACCAAAGTGTCAACCGTATCAAACAAAGGCTCTTTGTCTTCTTGGTTGTCTTTGTTGTAGGCCAAAGGTTGCGATTTCATCAATACTATCATGCCCATCAAATGACCTACTACACGGCCTGATTTGCCACGCACCAATTCTGGCACATCTGGGTTTTTCTTTTGTGGCATGATGGATGAACCCGTACAGAAACGGTCAGCAATGTCGATGAAGCCCACGCGCGGGCTCATCCACAAAATCAATTCTTCGCTCAAACGCGACAAATGCACCATCACCAAGCTGGCAGCTGCGGTAAATTCAATCGCAAAATCACGATCTGACACCGCGTCCAATGAGTTTTGACAAATTTGCTCAAAGCCCAACAATTCAGCTGTAATCGTGCGATCGATTGGGTAAGTGGTGCCCGCCAATGCTGCCGCGCCCAAAGGCATGCGGTTCACACGTTTGCGGCAATCGACCATGCGTTCAAAGTCGCGACCTAACATTTCCACATAAGCGAGCATGTGATGACCAAAACTCACTGGTTGAGCGACCTGTAAATGCGTGAAGCCTGGCATCACCACATCCACGTTTTCTTCAGCCAAATCTAACAAAGATGTTTGCAAAGCACGAATCAAGTCTTGAATCACAGTAATTTCATCGCGCAACCACAAACGAATGTCGGTTGCCACTTGGTCATTGCGTGAGCGGCCTGTATGCAAACGTTTGCCCGCGTCACCAATTTTGTCGGTCAAGCGACGCTCAATATTCATGTGCACGTCTTCTAAATCCAAAGACCACTCGATGCGACCATTTTGGATGTCTTCTAAGATTTCAGCCATGCCTTGCTGAATATCAGCCAAATCTTGCTCAGACAAAACGCCTACTTTTTGCAACATTTGCGCATGTGCCAAAGAGCCTTGAATGTCCCAAGTGGCCAAGCGTTTGTCAAAATCAATAGAACCCGTGTATTTTTTCACCAATTCAGAGACAGGCTCGTTGAAACGACCCGACCAAGTTTTGTTATCATGCATGCTGTTATCCTGCGAAAGTTAGCCAAAATGGGCATTATACGCCAACCTGCTGTGTTGTTTGCAGTGCCTGACTTCAGAAATTTGGGTGTGATTTTAAGAATCTTTTTTTCAGTAAGCATCTTGGTCTTGCTCACACCCTTATTACGTTCTGATTTTCAACGATATTATTTTGAAAATGTCTTGTCATCGAGCTCTTGGATTGCGCCATTTGTCATCATTACCGTGACCAGTTTGGTTTTGTGTAATCGTTGGTTGATGGCCAATCGTTATGGTGTGTTTTTAACATGGGGCGTGAGTTTGTTGTCTTTTATGTTTTGCGCCAAAATTTTTGAGTTTCCACGCCAATATTGGTTGGTAGACATGCTCTTGGTGTCCATTTATATGTGGGGCTTGATGCATTACCAAGGCTTGTTAGAAAAATCGCTGTCGCCGGCTTTGAGCGAAGCGAAATTGGCGGCCTTAACAGCACGTATTCGCCCACATTTTTTGTTTAACAGCCTCAATGCCGCTATCGCTTTGGTGCGTAGCAGACCGACGGATGCTGAAATGGTCTTAGAAAATTTGGCGGATTTGTTTCGGGCGCAATTGAAAGATGCCAATCAATCGAGCACTTTGGGACGGGAAATTGAATTGGCGCAAGGCTATTTGGACATTGAAACCATACGCATGGGTGCGGAACGCTTAAAAAGCAAATGGACTGTGGATGCACCTGAACATGCTGAAGTGCCACATTTGCTATTGCAGCCTTTATTGGAAAATGCGGTTTACCACGGCATTGAAACCAGCCACAGGCCGGGTGAAATTGTCGTCAATATTCGCATGCAAAAAGATTGGATTTACATCCGCATTCACAATCCCATTCCTGAAAATCCAATTCCACACAAACGCAAAGGCAATCAGATGGCCATGGGTAATTTGGCGGAGCGTTTGCATCTGATGTATGACGCCGATGCGGTTTTGAAAACAGGCAAACAAGGCAATTTGTTTCGGGTAGATATTCGTTTACCGTATCGCAAGGCTTTGCCTCGTTATAAACCACATGAATGATAAAACCAATTGAATAAGCGTCCTGTAATATGTTTACAGGACGCTTATTTTTAATCTCATCACGTTTAACGTTTTTTCTTACGACCTGTCAGCATGGCACCGACCAAATCTGTGCGCGTCCACACACTCATCAACATCACTGCCGCAATATGCAAAACCACCAAAATTTGTAAGACAGTGACCAACCATTCGTGTAGGTCAGCTGGCCAAGAATCCAAATAAAAGGGAGACTCCATGGTTTGTGACCACCCTGTAAAGCCCAAACCCAAAACAACCGCTATTAACGCAAAAATCATCAACGCACCCATAGGATTGTGTCCTAGATGCTCATCAGCTTGCTTGTTGCGGATGGCTTGAAAATGGGCTTTGAATTTGCTTGGTGTCGGAAAAAAATCTTTAAAGCGAGCATAAGGGCTACCAATAAAGCCCCAAACAATGCGCAGCAACATCAAGATACAAGCGGCATAGCCCAAATATTGGTGCCACTGCCCACCTTCTTCCAATAAAAACAAATTACAAACCACAATCGCCACCATGCTCCAATGGAATATGCGAATGAAAATATCCCAAACCAAAACTTTTTCTGTGTGTATTTGTGTCATGTTGTGCACCTTGTTTTGTTATGACAAACATTTTAACAAGACCTGCCTGATGCGCAAACTGAAATAGCCAGCATGCAAATTCAAGATGCTGCTGCAAATATGTTAAGATGGCGCTTGTTAAGCATTAAAGGAATCACCATGGCGAATTCGCGCCTTATTTTCGGCTTTCATGCCGTCAATGCCCGTTTGTGGCAAAACCCAAAATCTGTGATTGAATTGTACGTTTTAGAAGGCAAACAAGACGCGCGCATGCGTGATGTGTTGGAAAAAGCTGGCGTTGAAAACGTGCGTGTGATTTTGGCCAATATGGACCGTTTGAACACTTTGAGCAAAGGCGCTCGCCACCAAGGTGTAGTGGGCTTTATCGATGCGTCTAAAAACCATGTTGATTTAGATGATGTATTGGAAAACTTGAACGAGCCGCCATTTTTATTGATTTTGGATGGCATTACCGATCCGCATAATTTAGGCGCGTGTTTGCGTGTGGCCGATGCGATGGGCGTGCATGCGGTGATTGCACCGAAAGACAAATCAGCTGGCTTGAATGCAACTGTCAGCAAGGTGGCGTGTGGTGCCGCTGAAGTGGTGCCCTACATCACCGTGACCAATTTGGCACGCACGATGCGCCAATTGAAAGACGAAGGCATTTGGATTGTCGGCACGGATATGGAAGGCGAAGCCGATTTGTACCATTACGATGTGCCGCAGTCGGTGGCGTGGGTAATGGGTAACGAAGGCGAAGGCATGCGCCGTTTGACGCGCGAGCATTGCGATGCTTTGGTGTCAATTCCGATGTTTGGTACGGTTGAAAGCTTGAATGTGTCGGTAAGTTCTGGCATGGTTTTGTCTGAAACCCGCCGCCAACGTGAATTGAAAAAATAAGTTAGCAATATCTAAAAGGCGTCCTGTAAATGTTTACAGGACGCCTTTTTTTAATGGATTAAAGTTGTAAAAGCTCTAAAACACAGCTTATTCGCCCACATTGAATTGTTTGCTTGGATCTGTATCTTGTTGAATCACCCAATGTCCGCCAACTCGAAACGATGCTGCCGAAGCATAGGTGTCTTCCATGAATTGGAAATACGTGATTTGACCATTTTCAACTATGGCTTTGATGGCAAAAGGTGAGGTAAAAGTGTTGTTGGCCACCACCGATGTATATGTGAATTGGCCAAATACCGCCACCAAACTGTCTTCGGCAATCATGTCTGAAACTTGAAAATCATCCACTCGCCAATATGTGCCAACATTGGAAAAAGTATCAATGTAAATTTGGCGGCCTGTTGACGTACCTGCCCATGGCTCAATTTGCTTCAGTTCTGGACTGTTAAAATTCAAAGACACGTAAGTAGCGTCTTCAGCCACCATTTGCTCGGCACCATTTTGAACCAGTTCTTTGGATGAATTGAGCAAAAATGCCAAAACCACATCTTTCGGGGCCTTGGTTTGTTGGGCTTTTTCAATGGCGGCTTGGGCTTCATTCATCATCATGACCTGTCATTTCAAATATCCAATAAGTTTTATTAGTCAACCATGGTTTACAAAAGGTTCAAATACAAATCAGATGCTTTGAAAATTTACAAATCATAATCTACGACCAAAGGTGCATGGTCAGAAAATTTTTCGTCTTTGTACACGTGGGCAGACTTGACTAAAGCGGCTAAATTTGGCGTGGTGATATGGTAGTCAATGCGCCAACCCACATCTTTGGCATATGCTTGGCCACGATTGCTCCACCATGTATAGCCTGGCTCCAATGGATACAATGTGCGCCAAGTATCGACCCAACCGACTTCATTCAAAAGTTTGGTTAACCAAGCTCGTTCTTCGGGTAAAAAACCTGAATTTTTTTGGTTGCCTTTCCAGTTTTTCAAATCAATATTGTGGTGGGCAATATTCCAATCGCCACACACAACCACATGCCGGCCTTCTACTAACATATTTTGCAAAACAGGCAAGAAAGCATCTAAAAATTGGTATTTGTATTCTTGGCGAATTTCAGCACTGGTTCCCGACGGCAAATACAAGGAAATCACACTCAAATTTTTATCATCAAAGTCAGCACGAATAAAGCGACCTTCGTTGTCAAATTGTTCGATACCCAAACCATATTGCACACGGTCTGGCGTTTGTTTGCTGTAAATGGCAACGCCGCTATAACCTGCTTTTTCGGCACAATGCCAAACGCCGTGCATTCCATTCGGATTTTTTAATTGATCGGTGAGCTTGTCCTCTTTGGCTTTCAATTCTTGTACACACACAATATCTGCATTAGTGGCTTGTATGTATTCAATAAAACCTTTAGAGGCGGCAGAGCGTATGCCGTTGACGTTGGCGCTGATGATTCTAAACACGGGCTTCCTCGGGTACAATATGCAAAATGACGGCTTTTGCCGTCTGTCTTCAGCCCTATTGTACCGATTTAAGGATTATTCATGTCAGATTTTCGCCAAGACTTTCTCAAATTTGCGTTGGAACAAGAAGTATTAAAATTCGGTGAATTCACCACCAAAGCCGGCCGTCAATCACCGTATTTTTTCAACGCGGGTTTGTTCAATGATGGCAATGGTATTTTGCAATTGGCGCGTTTTTATGCAGATGCGATTATTGCCAGTGGTGTTGAATTTGACATGTTATTCGGTCCTGCTTATAAGGGCATTATTTTGGCAGCTGCAACCAGTATGGCTTTGGCGGAGAAAGGTATCAATGTGCCAATTGCTTACAACCGCAAAGAAGCCAAAGATCACGGTGAAGGTGGCGTATTGGTGGGTTCGCCCGTTAAAGGTAAAGTTTTGATTATTGATGATGTAATTTCTGCGGGCACATCTGTACGTGAATCAGTAAAATTGATTGAAAATGAAGGTGCAATACCTGCTGGTGTCGTGATTGCATTAGATCGTATGGAAAAAGGTACAGCTGAAACTTCGGCAGTACAAGAAGTACAACATCAATATGGTTTACCAGTGGTATCAATTGCCAATTTAAAAGACTTGTTGGCAATGTTGGGTGGTGATGTATCTTTGCAGACTTATTTGGATTCTGTGCAAGATTATCGTGATCGATATGGTGTTGATTATTGATTTTTTAGTTTTTTAACCGACTTTTATAGTCGGTTTTTTTGTTTATATTTTTTAAAATGATATTTATCATATTGTCATTATGTTAAATTAAGATTTAATAAAACACTCCTTATTTAGAAAATTAATTTCACGATAATTCTCCTACTTTCAATAAAACAAAAAGTAGAATTTTCTCATATCTATTACTATGGCCAAATTTAAGAACGATATACAACAACACTGGCTGTGGTTTTACATCTCAAAGCCGCAGCCAACTAACGATGACAAGCTGCCATTAATGACTGTTTGATTCTTGCGGGAATTAGCATTGCCCTTCATGAGTACAATACAACTTAGACTTGTTAATCCCATAAAGCACCTTTTCACCAAGAAACTTTAAAAGTAACTAATAATTATATTATTTATATATGCAATATCTATATTCATAGTAATTTAGATATAAATCGTAGGCTATTATTCTAATAAAAATCTATTATAAAAATGATGATATTAGGTTTTTTTATGTTCCAATCATATTCAAATCAAGCTCATTTTTTAAAAACGCTCATACTGATATTTAAGATTGAAATATAAATATATATAAAAATTACATTATTTTTTTGATATAAAAAATAACACTAAAAGTAAAATTTTTAGTTGATTTTTTACAAATCATTCTCGTATGCTCTTACCCAAACTAAAAAGAATTTAACAGATTACAGGACGCATTTGGCTTAAGTTCAAAGCATTGCGTAATCATAAGAATTTCAAATGATAACAATACAAGGAGAGAGTAATGAGATTGAAATATTTAACCATGGTAGCAGCCATTTCAATAGGTTTGAGTGCTTGTGGTGGTGACAGTACTACTGCTAGCAATCACAAAACTGATACCAGTAATGCCAGCTCAACCAACAACTCAAGCAGTTCTCAACGAGGCTTAACCATTGCCGCTTCTGGCGGCACATTCCAAGATGCGTTACGCACCATTTATTTTGAGCCATTTGCAAAAAAAATTGGGCAGCCTGTTTTGGAAGACAATGCTGACTCGGGCAGTTATGGTATTGCACAAGCCAAAGTACAAAGTGGTAATCCAAATTGGGACATCATGCAGATGGAAGCCGAAGATTTGGCACGTTCTTGTAGTGATGGTTTATTAGAAAAAATTGATTGGGACAAACTTGGCGGCAAAGAAAAATATTTGCCTGCGGCTGTGAGTGATTGTGGCGTGGGACAAATTTTCTGGTCAACCGCATTGGTTTACGATGCTGAAAAAATCAAAGATGCACCACAATCTTGGGCGGATTTTTGGGATGTTCAAAAATACCCAGGCAAACGTACCATGCGTCGTACGGCCAAATATGCTTTGGAATTCGCGCTCTTGGCGGATGGCGTTAAAAATGAAGCGCTTTATCAAGTATTGCGTACACCAGAAGGTGTTGATAGAGCATTTAAAAAATTAGATGAATTGAAACCACATGTTGTTTGGTGGGATGCTGGTGCTCAGCCTTTGCAGTTTTTGGCTTCAAATGAAGTGGTCATGGCTGCAGCTTACAATGGTCGGATTGCCGGTTTGAATCGTGAAAACAACCGTCATTTCAAAATTGTGTGGCCTCAAAGTATTTATTCGGTAGACAGTTGGACCATTTTAAAAGGCGCATCTAACAAAGATTTGGCAATGGAATTTTTGGCCTTTGCAAGCTTGCCTGAAAACCAAGTTAAACTGCCTGATTACATGGACTATGGTATTGCCAACAAAGAGGCAGCTAGCCAAATCAAACCTGAAATAGCCGTGAATTTGCCGACCACAGAAGACAATCTCAAACAAGCTATTGAATTAGATGCTGATTTTTGGATTGATAATTCGGAAGAGTTAACACAACGCTTTAATGCTTGGGTGGGTAGCTAAGTGATCATCGCCACTTACCCCAATAGATTACATTGAAGTAAGTGGCCTTAAAATTACAATCGAATAAGGCATACACATGTTAGAACAAGATAATATTTCATTTTGGGTGAAATCAGCCGTTTCCAATGGTCATTATCAAGATGCTCAAATACCGCCACCTTTGCATGGGCAAAGTCAATTTGATGTTGCCATTATTGGAGGTGGTTTTACAGGCTTATGGTTGGCATATTATTTGAAAAAAGCCCAGCCGGAATGGAGTATTGCTATTTTTGAAGCCAATCAAATTGCATATGGAGCATCTGGACGCAATGGCGGTTGGCTTTCATCGCATATGCCGGGTTTAAGTTCTGTATTTCAAAAATCGGGATCTTCTTTGGATGATGTGCGTTTGTTTCAGAAAGAAATCACTCGAACGGTGGATGAAGTCAAACACATTTGTCAGCTAGAAGATATTGATTGTGATTTATATGAAGGCGGAATGTTAACTATGTCGACCAATCGCGCCCAAAGTTACCGTTTACGTGAAACTTACAAGCATGATTTGGATTTAGGCTTTGATACTGATGATATGGTTTTGCTCACAGGGCTACAAGTGAAGGAAAAAATCAACGTTGCCCATGCTGATTCAGGTCTATGGTATCGCAAAGGTGCTCGTATTCAACCTGCAAAATTGGCATTTGGCTTGAAAAATGTCTTGTCTCAGTTGGGCGTATTCATGTATGAAAATACTCCAGTGAGCGGTTTCAGTCCCAAGCATGTTCAAGTGGCTGGTTTTCATATTCAGGCCGACCATGTGATGTGTTGTACTGAAGGATACACTGAAGCATTGGTGCACTCTGGTAAAGTGGTGCCAATGAACTCCTCTGTCATTGCAACAGAAATCTTACCAGACTCATTTTGGCAACAAGCCAATTGGCACGGTCGTGAATTATTCAGTGATGCATCACATTTGTTTTTTTATGCGCAACGCACTGAGGATAATCGTATTGTCATCGGTGGTCGTGGCAAGCCTTATCAATATAACTCTCAGACAGTGGGTCATGGTGAATTGGATCGCCCTACTTTAGATTTTTTATATGGTCGTTTAACGCAATTGTTCCCATATTTTCCAATGAAAATTGAGCACTCTTGGCGGGGTTCATTCGGTTTAACCAGAGATTGGTGTCCAAGCGTTAGTTATGATTCTAATACCCAAATAGGCAGTGTTTATGGTTTTGGCGGCAGCGGTGTAGCAGGAACCAATTTGGCAGCAAGAACTTTGTGTTCACGCATTTTGAAACAAGATACGGCATTGAATCGTTTGCCTTGGAATAATTTCATCAATCCCAAATGGGAACCTGAGCCTTTGCGTTGGACAGGAATTCATACGATGTACAAATTATTAAAAATTGCAGATGCCAAGGAACATACTCAAAAACCTGATAAAACGACTTGGTTAGCGCGACAAGTGTATGGTTTTTGTGGCATTAAGTAAGATAGTTACACTATATCATGGGGTTACTATTTTAAAACTGCTAGGTTTTATATCAACAATCTGACTCACAAATGACCGCTTAAGCGGTCATTAATGCCGAACCAATCGTGAAATGGTTACCATCCTTAAAAATATACGAGACAGATGTTGCAGCTATCCAATCACTTCACATACGATTGGCATAGTGTGGTCAATGCAAGACTTCAACATGATCGAAACTAAATTCTTAGACAATATCAATATTGAATCATGACACGAATTTTTTTACCATGATTCTGACTTTACAAAAGAAATGACTACATCCTTAAAAAAGCATTTTGTCAGTTTTAAACCACGATATTGCTCCTTTTAATGTTTACAGGACGCTTGCTGCAATACAAAAGCCTCACTCTTATACAAAGAATGAGGCTTTTATCATCATGCTAAATCAAACCTCAGTTTGTGTTTGAGCCGTCACAGGAGATGGCACTGATACCTCTTTGGCTTTAGCACCTTTAATAAAGATGGCCAAACCTGCCAACAATGCTGGAATCATCAATAAAGTGAACATGGTTTGTAATGAATACCCTTGTGTAATCATATAACCACCAGCAAATGCACTTAAAATTGCACCGAATCGACCAATACCATTCATCCAGCTAGCACCCGTAGCACGCGCTTCGGTTGGGTAGTAATTGGTTGCCAAAGCCGACATACCCACAGAGCCGCCATTGAAACAAAAGCCCAAAATCCATGCACAAATAGATAACAATACCAAATTGTGACCAAATTGACCCAATGCATAAGTAGCTGCCGCGCCCACCAACATACCACTAATCAAAACGGCATGTGGTTTGAACTTATCCATCGCCCAACCAAAGAACAAACTACCAATAGGTCCTCCAATTTGAAAAATAGATGTCACTATTGCTGCTTGTGAAATGGTGAAATCATTCATTTTGATGATGGTTGGCAGCCAACTGCTGCACAAATAAATCAAGAACAAGGCAGTGAAATAGCTTAACCACAACATGTAAGTGCCCAAGCGGTACTCTTTAGACATCACAATACCCAACGCACTTTTTTGCTTGCTTGCAATCGGTCCAACAGTATAGGTGTGTTTTTCTGTGGCGGTATTGGGAATCATACGGTTGACAATGGAGCGGATGGTTTTAGGATTGCCTTTTTTAGCAACCAAAAAAGACAAAGACTCAGGCATTTTTAAAATCATGAATGGCAACAATACCAACGGCAAGATGCCACCTAATACAAACACACTACGCCAGCCAAACTCAGGAATCATCCATGCCGAAATAAAACCACCTCCTGCTGCACCCAATGAAAACCCTGCATAAGCGATAGTCACAAAAAAGGCTCTGCGACGCACAGGGGCATATTCAGCAGCCAAGGTAGCGGCATTGGGCGCAGCAGCACCCAAACCCAAGCCTGTTAAAAAGCGGAAAATCACCAATTGAGTCACATCTTGCGCAAAAGCCGTTACCAATGTCATCAGTCCAAAAAAGAATACACTGATAATCAAAACCCACTTGCGACCAAACCGATCAGACAAAGGTCCTGCAGTCAACGCACCGATGGCCAAACCAAATAAAGCCGCACTCAATACCGGTCCCATGTCTGTGGCAGACACACCCCATTCTTGAATGATTTGTGGCGCAGACAAGCCCATGACCACCACATCAAAACCGTCAATGGCAATGATGGCACAACAAAAAAAGACCACCAGTTTTTGTAGCCCACTGATTTTTTCGGCATTGATGACCTCACGGACATCAATCACATTCTGATTATTCATCGTTACTACTCCTTTTCTCCATTTGTAGATGCGGCTTAAATTTTGGTATTCATTGCCACTTTTTTAATGATTTGATTGTGTTGTGATACCACCAAACCTTTTGTTGCTTGCAAGTAAGTTGAAAACTCAGGATCACTGTCACGAGCCGTGCTACGGCGCTCATAATCTGCCAAACTTTCGTATTCCCAAATGTGTACAAATTGGTTTAATGTACCGATGGTGGTGGTATAAAATCCAACAGGTTGCCCCAAATGCTTCATCAATAAAGGCATCGCCAATTCATTGAAATGTTTTAAAAACTCATTCATGCCACGTGGTGCAATGTGATAAAAGCGTAAATCAACCACTGGATATTTTTGTTCGTTCATGTTTTTTTTATTCCTTATGGTTCCAATTTAAGCTTCAACAGAAGCGTCCTGTAAGTGTTGAATCTGCGCTTTATCGGCAATCACATTGCCAGTGACATAGCCATAAGTCATAATCGGCCCCAATGTAATGCCAGCACCTGGATAATTGCCACCCATCACGCTCTTACGGTCATTACCCACTGCATACAAGCCTTCAATCACTTGGTTGTCAGCATCCATCACCTCACCCACAGCCGTGGTTTCAATGCCATTAAACGTACCCAAATCGCCCATATACACTTTCACCGCATAAAACGGTCCTTGAGAAATAGGTGCCACGCATGGATTGGGCTGGTTTTCAGGATCGGCCAAATAGCGATTGAAGGAAGTAGTACCCCGATTGAACTGTGGGTCTTCACCATGAACGGCATGTAAATTGTAGTTTTCAACTGTTTGGCGTAAACCTTGTGCATCCATGCCGATGGTTTGTGCCAACGCTTCTAAAGTTGCGCCTTTAAACAAATAACCTTGTTTGATGAATTTGCCATGTGGCAAAGGTGCAGGCTTCACATAACCCAAGCCATATTTCGCCAAGGCTTTGGCATCGCAAACCAACCACATAGCGGTTTCTTTTTCACCCGCACACGCCCGCATCAAAGCCGCGCCGACATCGTGATAAGATTCAGATTCATTGCAAAAACGCTGACCATTTTTCAATACACCAATAATGCCGGGTTTGTAACGGTCCAATAAATGTGGAAACACGCCAAAGCCTCCATTTTTCATTGGCACACGCGATACAGGCATCCATGCTGAATTGTCTGCATACTCAGTGCTCACACGACCTCCCGCACTTTCAGCCAAACGCAAACCATCGCCGGTATTGCCTGTTGGCACAGGTGAGAAGTGTTCACCACCACTGGCAACATGTGGATACATTTTTTTCAGGCGTTCTTTATCATGCGAGAAACCACCGCTGGCAATCACCACACCGTGCTTGGCGAATATTTTGCGGTTTTGGCCATTTGATTTGACTTCCAAACCAACCACTTTGCCTTGTTCAATGATTAACTCTTTGGCTGCGGTATTAGTGAAAATCGGAATATTCAAATCAAATGCGGATTTGGCCAAACGAGCGGCCAAGGCATTGCCTGAAGTGACATTGGTGCCACGTTTATACAGAGCCAATTCTTTGGTGTGTATGCCCAAGCGTTTGGCAACATACACAAATGACACTGGAGATTTGGTCACATTGAAGAAATGCTTTAAATCAGCATTGGATGAATTGAACATCATGCCCATAAAGGTGATTGTTTTTAATGGTGGGCGCAAACGTGACATTTCATCACCCAATTCGCGAATATCAAACGGTGCAGCCAAAATCGAACGACCAATGTCTACACCACCTTCCACAGTAGGATGGTAGTCAGGGTATAGCGTGGGTACAAACTTCACTGAAGTTTCACGCTCAAAAAATTCAACCATTTTGGGGCCATTTTCAAAAAAAACAGCTGCCGCTTCGGCATCAAAATATTCACCCGCTTCATTTTGTAAATATTTGACTGCCGCTTCACGACTGTCATTGATACCTTGTTTTTGGGCATGTGGGTTATTGGGCACCCATAAAACGCCACCCGAAAATGCTGTGGTACCGCCATAAACCGCCTCTTTTTCTACTACAATCACATTCAAGCCACGTTTGGTAGCGGTAATAGCGGTAGACAAACCACCAGCACCCGAACCAATAATGACCAAATCACACAACGCATCCACGCCCAAAACATTGTTTTGCAATGACATTACACTCTCCTTTTGATTTTTTATTAAGCTTTAATAAGATTGTGCTAAGGTTAGGGCTAATGCTGCTCTGTGCAAATAGGGATGACTGTCGCTTTGTGCGATGTACGTCACGCGATAACGTTATTCGTGCAAAGACCAAAAAAGACCACGCCCAGCGTGGTCTTTTTGCTTGTCATCTATCTGCCTTTACTGCAAAGGTGAAACCTTAGTTGGAAATGCCATCAAAGATGCCATGTCATTGGTCAACCATTGTGGTCCACCTTTAGGTGGCCAGATGCCTTGTGCCACAGTATCAGCGCGTACTTGACAACGTTGATTCACCGATTCATACGGCCAAATATTCACAATACGAGGCTCGCCATCCAAACTGCTCATCACCACCGTTAATTTGGATACCTCAGTACGATCAGGCAATGCCGCCTCCCACGCAGCATGCACGTGTGGCAAACCACCATGCTTCATGTGGTAGGTGCGAATTTCATAAGCAGGTCCAAATGCCCCCACCTCCACTTCTGGCAAAAATGGAAAACCTTGGTAAGAATCCACACTGACATGTTCCAACCATTCTTTGGCATAAAACGGATCGGCGGCTTGTTTAAAGCGTGCTCGCTCTTGTTGCAAATCGTCTAAAGTTTTAAATTCACGCAATACCAATACCTGATTTAAAACACCAATATCGCTGTACCAAACCCCTAATAAGCGGCCTGTAAGTGCTTCATCCACAAATTTTTCTACACCCACTGCCACATCGGCAGCTTTACCCATTTGAATATCCAAAGTTGCTAATTCATAAAAATGCATTGTGATTCCCTTTATTATCAAGCGGTCAATGTGCCCGCAGCATGTTTGGCAATACGCCAGCCAAAAACCATACCAGGTCCAATTGTCGTACCAGGTCCGGGGTAAATACCTTTAAAAATCGATGCCAAATCATTGCCACACGCATACAGTCCGGTAATCACATGGCCTTGTTCATTCAACACACGCCCAAACTCATCGCCAGCCAAACCCACACTACTGGCACAATCGATTGGTTTGACTGCCAACGCATAAAACGGCGCACGCAAAATCGGACCAATACACGGATTGGGTTTCATTTTTTCATCGCCATTAAAGCGATTCATCTTGCCCATACCACGCCCAAACTCTTCATCCAAGCCTGTAATGGAATAAGCATTGTTGCGAATGACGCTTTGCTCCAACTCGCTGGCATCAACATTGATTTTTTCTGCCAACTGACGGATGGTTGGCGCTTGCACCAAATAACCTTGTTTCAAATACGCATTCAATTTTTTAGCACCCGGCATCACCAAGCCCAAACCATATTGGTGAATGAAATCATCATCACACACCAGATAAGCGGGCAAGCTTGGGGTTTTTTCATTGGCAGCCAATTGCCCAATACAAAAGTCATGGTATGAGTCTGTTTCATTCACAAAGCGTTTGCCAGACGCATTCACAGCAATCAAACCAGGTTTAGATCGATCTAAAATCAAATGCGGCCATACCGCCAATTGCCCATTTGCCTTTTGTAAGGTCGAACACGGAAACCACAACACAGGATGGGTTTCGTTGTCTAATTGGGCACCCATGCTCAAACCATGGCTCACACCATCACCCGTATTGGATTTGGGTGCCAACGAATAATCTCTTGTGCCGATAGGAAAGTATTTTTGGCGCAATTTCTGATTCCACGCCACCCCACCAGTTGCCAAAACCACCCCTTTTCTCGCCATGACACGCTGGATACCGTCTTGGGTATCCATTAAAGCACCAACGACTTTGCCATTCTCCATTAACAATTCTTTCAAAGGCGATTCATACCATATTTCGGTTTGGTATTTTTTCAAGCTGTATAACAATCGTCCGACCAAAGCATTGCCCATGACCAAACGTGTACCGCGTTTGTATTTCAAACGGTCTTTTAAATACGGAACCACCACTTTCAACGTGGTTTTGGCATTGCCAAATGAGCTTACAGGACGCAATAAAGCCGTTAATTCATTGCGATTGACCATCATGCCACCCAAACCCATAAATTCAGGACGCGGTGGCAACACGCGGTCAAAATCCTCACCTAACACTCGCGCATCAAATGCCACAGGTGCCAAAGCACGCCCGCCATACGCTTCACCAGGTTGGTTTTTAATATAATCTGGGTGTGCCAAGGCTGCTGCAAATTTCACCTCGGTTTTGCTGTCCAATTCAGACACCATAGCGGGACCCGAGCGCAAAAATGCCTCACGCAAATGTTCACCACCACGCTCGCCCATCACGGCTTTTAAAAATGTGCGTGCGTCTTCCACTTTATCAGGTACACCTGCCTTCACACTCAGATGTGTACCTGGCACCCAAGTCGTTCCACCAGAAGTGGCAGTGAGTCCACCTACTTGGGTTTGCTTTTCGCACAACAACACATCTAAGCCTTCCATGCGACCCGTTAATGCTGCAGTCATCCCTGCTGCACCAGCACCGATTACCAACAAATCTACTGTTTTGTGTTCCATTTTTTATCCTTAAGCTTGGGCTACAATGTGATTTGCCGCCACAAAGCCAAATGTCATTCCCGGTCCTAAAGTAATCCCACCACTGGGATAATGCCCACCCATCACACTGTTCATGTCATTACCCACCGCATATAAACCTTGAATCGCACGACCTTGAATATCTAAAACTTGTGCATATTGATTGGTTTTCAAACCAGCAAACGTCCCCAAACTGCCAGGGACAATTTCCACAGCATAAAAAGGACCTTGAGCAATGCTTGCCAAACAAGGATTAGGGCCAACCGAGGCATCACCTTGTGCACGTTGATACAAATTACTACCACGCCCAAACTCTGGGTCTTGACCAAATTGCACATGCTGGTTATAAGTGCGCATAGTCGCTTCAAATTGCATGGACTCTATGCCACATTGGTGCGCCAAACTCGCTCAAGCTGTTCGCACGCTTTAAATAACCGTTTTGCAACCAAGGTTTTAGTGAAAGTGGGAATGGTTTCACCGCGCCCAAACCATATCGACGGATAAAGACATGGTCACAAACCAACCATGCCACTGCACGCTGATGAGGCTCAATCGCTGCCAACATGTCTTGGATAAAAGTGTGATACGGTCCGCTTTCATTGGTAAAACGTTTGCCTTGTGCATTGACCGCAATCAAACCAGGTTTGCCTCGCTCGACCAAATGCGGAAAACGTCCCCAACTGCCATCTGCCTGTGGTACCAAAGAAACCGGAGCCCAAGCACCTGCTGCAGCTTGAGTGTCATCGACACTGCCACCTCTGATTTCACCCAAACGCAAACCGTCTCCAGTATTACTCAGTGGCGCAGCAGAATGGTGCGGCGTGCCATTTTTCACATGCTTAAACAATTGCGCTTGGCGCGCCTTATCATGCGCAAAGCCACCTGCGGCCAACACCACAGCTTTGCGAGCGCGAACAGTGACTTGCCCTTGTGTTGTGGCGTTTGAAATCTAACAGTTTGAGATAAGCCGTCCTGTAATGCCTCGATGGCACACGCTTGAGCATTGCGTAAAAACCGCACATTCACACGCAAAGCCGATTCCAATAAACGTGCCACCAAAGCGTTGCCATTGACCAATTGCTGACTGCGACCATGCCGCAGCCAATCCTGCCCATATTGACCCAAACGTTTGCCGACATAGTAAAACGACTTCACCGAACGAAAGCTGTTAAGAAAATGCTTCATGTCCACACCAGAGGCGATACCCATACCCCACAATGTGGTTTCATAAATAGGACGACGCAACCAAGCCAAATTTTGACCCAATTGGCGCGCATCATATGGCGCTGCGACCACCGAACGCCAACCGTTTTTCGCACCTGACAACTCACCAAAAAAATCAGGCACTGCATTGCCTGGCAAAAATTTGACCGCAGTATGTTGTTCAAAAAATGCCAACATTTTCGGCGCTTCTACCAAGTAATGCGACAACATGTCTTTTTGATAACGTTCACCCAAAACCGCTTGCAAATAAGCTGTGACATCAGCTTCGTTGTCACCTGTGTTTTGACCTTGGGCATGTGGCGCAAATGGAATCCACAACCAACCGCCTGAGTAAGCACTGGTGCCACCCAAAACATTGGTTTTTTCTGCCACCAACACTTTTAAACCCGCATGAGCTGCGGTCACTGCTGCTGCCAAACCGCTGGCACCTGAGCCAATCACAATCACATCAACCTCTTGCGGCATTGGTGAATTCAGGGCGGTTACCATCATGATGCCCCTATCGTCGATTCGGTTAACAACATTCGCGCCTGATGAATCGCCATTTGTGCTCGCTCTAAAGCAGAGTATTGCTGCAGCAATTGCGCATTGGGAATTTCCAAACCTATGGTTTTGCTTGGGTCAATGGCTTGCACCAAACCCAGCAAATCCAATTGACCATTGCTGGGCAATAAGCGACCTGTACGCGCCACAGACATCAAACCCTCATCGCTGGCATCGTATTGAGCCAAAGCATCACACAACTGAATATAATGAATGTATTGATTAGGCAAAGCGGTCACTTCTACCAAAGCGCTATTGGAGCGAGCCAGATGCAAAGCATCAATCAAGATGCCAGCATTGTCAGCTTGGCTGTACTCGACTATTTCACGCGCTTGCGCTAAATTTTTCACCGCAGTCCACGGCATGAATTCCAAGTCAGCGGTCAATTGATGTGATGCGGCCAAAGCACAAAACTGAGCATAATGGTCTTTTAAGCGTCCTGTATCGGTATCGTCCCCTGCAACCAAAATATGCACCGCTCCCAAAGCTTGAGCACGTTCCAAAAATGGCTTAAATGTTTCATCGGCATAGTTGTCTTTCAAACGCACAATTTCCACATCAGACACTTTAATGCCTGTGTCTTTTAATGCCGCTTGCACTTCTTTCAGGACGCTTGCATCATCATAAATGGGATAATGTGGCTCACCTGCGGCAGCAGGCAACAATCGCAAACCCACAAAATCGTAACCTGCCTGAGCGGCAATGTTCACCGCCTCCACAGCACTGGCTTCTTGTATGGTCAAAAATGATAACGAGAAAGAACGGTTCATATATTGGCCTCTTCTTGCTGCAACAAAAATTGCACCATCAAATCGCGCACTTCTGCAAACATGTCCAAACCAATCATATTGTTACAACCAATAGCGCGCGCCGCTTCAATAAAGGGCGACACTTCAGGCTGGGTAATCACATCGCCTGCGAACATGCCAGATTGCAATTTGTCCACTTGAAATGGCAACGCATCGCCTGCTTTAATACCAGTTGGCGTGGCATTGATCACCACATCAAAACCACTTGGGTCCTCGCTACCGACAACGACTTCGGCCAAATTCAGGCTTTGCAAACGCAAAATCAAGTCATCACGGCGATGAACATCTTGTTCATGAATCGCCAATTTGGTCACCCCTGCTTTAAGCAATGAATAAGCAATCGCACTGCCTGCACCCCCTGCGCCTGCCAACAACACATTTTTGTCTTGAAGTTCACCGCCTTTTTTCAAAATGGCCGTCACATAGCCTTGCCCATCAAACATATCGCCATGCCAACCGTTTTCAGTTTTGCGTATGGTGTTGACCGCTCCTAAAAATGCGGCTTCTTCAGACACCGTATCGCACCAATTTTTGTAAGCAATTTTGTGTGGCACCGTCACAATCACCCCATCAATGTTTTGTACTGTTTTGACATGCTTTACAAAGTCTTCCAAGTCACTCGGTGCCACGTGAGCAGGAATACATGCGCCATTAAAGCCTTGTTGTTGCATCCATTCGGTCACACCTTGCGGGGACTTCACTTGTGCAATCGGATCTCCCACCACATAATACAAACGCGTTGCACCATTTAATTTGATTGCCATGATTTCTCCTCTACTCGCCTAAGCGGTTTTATTTTGTAATTAGGTTTCTCATTCAAATGCTGTATTGCCATAACACAATACTTTGCTAGCAATACACAAACTTGCCATCAAAGCAGGCTCCATGAAGCTTAGAAAGATATCGTCAAAGTGCCAAACATCACTTCCAACCTCATCAAAACAAGGTCAAAACAGATTAAAATAGCAACACCACTTTTCATAGGTGAGCACAATCAAATAAATCCGATATTCGGATGGGTGTTACCCAGTTCGCACATTCTGTGATTGGGATGATTGGCATCCAACATCCAGCTCATTTTTTCAGTTATTGCAAAACATATTCAAAAAATGACCAAACACGCTGTCAATATGGTTACAGACCGCCTGAAATCAGGCTGATTCAAAGCATAAAAAAACCACTACCGAAGTAGTGGCAAAACTGCCATCAATGACAGAAGAGATCTAGACCATGGTATAACCACCATCAATCGGCACCAAAGCACCATTCATAAATTTGGCTTCATCTGAGGCCAAGAAAATCGCCAAATCCACCACTTCATGTGCTTCACCAAATCGATCCAATGGAATTTTATTCGTTGGTCGGGTTTCCAACATTTTAGCCGTCATAGGTGTGCGAATGGTGCCTGGACAAATAGCATTAATTTTAATGCCCTCTTTGCCATAAATTGCCGCCAAATGTTTGGTGTAGCCAGAAACAGCGTGTTTGGAAGCGGTATAAGCAGCGCCGCCCATTTGCGCCACAATGCCCGCCACCGAAGAAATGTTCACAATGGCACCTTGTTGGCGCTCTAACATGTGTGGCAATACCAAATTGCTCAATTGGTAAATAGATTTCACATTCACCGCAAAAATTTTGTCCCACAACTCTTCAGAAGTTTCCAAACTGTTGGTGTAATAATCAAAAATGCCCGCATTATTGACCAATATATCAATACGACCATAAGTTTTTACCGTGGTATCCACCAATTGTTGTAAATCTTCAAATTGGGTCACATCCACCACAACCGCAATGGCATCACCGCCTTCGGCTTGAATGGCTTCAACCGTCGCTGTTGCAGCTTCTAGATTCATATCAGCCACCACCACTTTGGCACCTTGTTGGGCAAACCCAATGGCTTCCGCTTGTCCCATACCCGCACCTGCACCTGTAATAATCGCTACTTTTTGATTCAATCGCATGCCTATTCTCCAATGAATGCACCATCTGGCTCGATGATGCTGTTTTCTTATAACTGTTATAACCCATTACTGATTTTTAAAGAATGCTGTAATACTTAAGCTAAAAAAGCTCAGATTCAAGCATTCATTGTCATCTGTGTAGATACTAAGTAAATCATCACAACAAACCAACATGCAGTTATCATTGGCTGTCCGATATCCGCACATTTGTTGCCGATATCGTGCATAGCGCCACCAAAATAAATATAAAAAAATCAATATAGGAAAATCACAGATGAGAAATATGGAATTAAAACATAAGCATACTCACGAAACCATTCGCCACGATGACTTTATTGCAGGTTTGGCCAAGGGCTTGGAAATATTGGAATGTTTTGGCTATGACCGCCAACGTTTAAATGTCACACAAGTCGCAGAAAAAACCTCATTGACTCGAACAGCCGTCAGACGACACTTAAAAACCTTAAAATATTTAGGTTATTTGGACACAGATGGTACTTTTTTCTGGCTCACGCCACGGGTGATGAAGTTTTCAGGTGCTTATTTGCGTTCTGCTCATTTACCCAAAATTGCAGAGCCACTGCTGCATTCATTGTCAGCACAAACCAGCATGTGCCATGCAGTAGTGATTTTAGACCAAAGTGATGTCATTACTTTGGCATGCAGCTATTTGGCCAGTGCTGAAAAAAACCGCGTTTTGCCTTATGGCATTCACAATGGCAACCGCATTCCAGCCCATACCGCGTCCAATGGCAAAGTCATTTTGGCTCATATGCCTGAGGCTGAATTAAACGAGTGGCTGTCTAAATCAGAATTCAGTCGTTTGACCAAATACACCATCACCGATATAGAACAATTCAAAGAAAATTTACGTGAAGTACACGATCAAGGTTGGGCTTTGGCAGTAGAAGAACATGAAGTGGGCTTTATTGGTTTTTCAATCCCGGTGTTTGATTCAACAGGCAAAGTCATAGCAGGCTTAAATACAGTGGCTCGCAAAGAACAATACACCATTGAAGAAGTGATGCATCGCAGTTTGATGCCGATGCAAGAAGTCGCCAAGCAATTGCGCCATTTTTTATAATCGCTACACTCATACACCAAAGCGTCCTGTAAACTTTACAGGACGCTTGCTTAACTGACACGACATTATTGTCTATAAAGACCAAGGATATTCTGCAATGACGCGAATTTCATCCATATTGCCATAACGATAGCCTGCTGAGCCACGCAAAGTCGCTTGGCGAATACGCAAATTCAAGCCTTTGGCTTTGCCATGTTGAAATTCATACCGCAATTCCAAATCTCGCTCCCAATGGCTGTCACCGTCTTTGTAGGTGTAGCCACGCAAAGCGTTTCGATACATCGCGTTTTGGCTGTCACGATTGTCCATATCAAAACCTTTGATATAGCGTCCTGTAAAAGTCAATCCCGGCACACCCAAGGTTTTGAAATTCAAGTCATAGCGCAGCTGCCATGATTTTTCATTGGCTTCATTGAAAATGGCCACGTTGCCTGCATTGGCAAAATTGGCATTGCCACCTATGGTACGAAAACCCACCACATCCAAAGGTTCATCACCAAACACTTGCTGATAACCCGCTGTAATCGAATGCAACGCATTGCCATAAGTGACATTCGCTCCCAATAATCGACTGTCAATGTCGCCCGCGAGCGCTTGACCCGTTGATCGATTCCAATAACCCACGCCATTGACTTTCAAAAACTGACCATGATTCAAACGCCACGTGTGATTGCCTTGCAAATAATATTGATGCCATACGTCTTTCAATTGACCGTAATACGCGCTGGCTTGGGTATCGGGGGTGAATTTGTATGTTGCACCCAAATAACCCGCCCGTTTGGCGTGGATACCCAAACCATATTCAGTATTAAAACGGTCATCGTGATTGGTGCTGTCGATGGCATTGACATGTGTAAACCAACCCGCTTGTAGGTTCAATTGATCAATATCGTTACTCTCCAACGACACGCCATTGCTTGTCGCAGGCAGTAAACGGGCATTGTGTACCGACAATACGGGTGTATTGGGCATTTGCGTACCGTATTTGACCACTGTTTCACCCACTTTGGCTTTGACAGCACCGCTGACTTCACTCCATGTGTCGCTCGGTTGTCCATCTTTTCCCACCGGAATCAAACCAGTACCTGTTTTGGCACCAGAGCTGTCTAAACGAATACCTATTAATGCTTGTGCATCCACACCCAAGCCCACCACCCCCGATGTATAACCAGATTGAGCGTCTACGACCAAACCATGAGCCCATTCATCACGATAACCATGGCGTTGATTGATGGGAATAAATTGATTGGTACCCGATGGATTAGCACCACCATCACGAAAATCACGATTAAAATAATAATGTCGATTCAAAACCGACACTTTGGCATCCGAAAAAAAAGGATTTTCTCCAATCAATGTATTATTTACAGCTTGTGTAGTATCCACATTGTTGGATTCTTGACCCTGCGCAGTATAAGACACTGCCAATAAAATCCATAATGGTATCCATGCGGTCATTGGTTGTTTCAAAGTTTCTGTCCTCGTAGATTGGCTGAATCTGTTATGTTTCATCTTGATGGTTTTTTATTTTGAAAAGCAAAAAAGAACTCCTAAAATATTGATATCGAGTCTCAATGAATTTCAGGTCAGCCAATGTACTCTTGATGACGTTGACAAAAACAGTTAGCTAAAAAGCAATTTGCCCGATAATTGCATGATCATTGCAATTATCGGGCAAGATATGATTGGGCAAGCCCCATATTTTTCATGAGAGCCATACCTTAAAAGTGGATAAAAATGTGAAAACGCTTCAATAAAGTCATCTCATTGCATTTGTCCAATACCAAATTTAATCTTTTTAAATATGGTATTGGACAAATGAATATTGTTAACTTCAAAAGCGTCCTGTCACTATTTACAGGACGCCACCTGAACCGACCCGAGTATTTCGGAGACAGTTTATCTTGAGTCATGCCACTTTGGCTGACTCTTCCAATTGGCGATAATACGCCATTTCAAATTCGGCTGGTGGAACATAACCTATCGAGCTTAACAAACGTCGATGATTGAACCAATCCACCCAGTTTAGTGTTGCTAATTCAACATCAATCATCCGCCTCCATGGTTTTTGATGATGGATGACCTCAGTTTTGTACAAACCATTCACCGTTTCAGCCAAAGCATTGTCATACGAATCACCCGTTGTTCCGACCGAAGCCTTCACTTGAGCGGCCTGTAAACGTTCGGTGTAGCGAATGGACAGATATTGGCTGCCTCGGTCACTGTGGTGAATGAGGTGTTTGGGTTTGTTTCTGGCATGCAAAGCCTGTTCCAATGCATCCATCACCAAGTCGGTATCCATCCGTTTTGCCACCTTCCAACCGACAATGCGTCGAGCAAACACATCAATGATGAAGGCCGTATACACAAAGCCTTGATGGGTAGATACATAAGTGAAATCTGCTACCCACAATTGATTTGGCCGACTGGCAGTAAATTGCCGATTCACCAAATCATCAGCCCGTTTCAGCTCTGGGTCATACACTGTGGTGCGTTTGCCTTTACCCCGCCAAACCCCTTGTATGCTGTGTTTGCGCATCAATCTGGCAACTGTACAGCGAGCAACTTGAACGCCTTCACGTTGTAAATGGTGCCAGACTTTGCGGTAACCATAAACCTACAAGCTGTCTTCCCAAACAGTGTTGATTTGAGCCAATAAACATTTATCCGACACGCACCGTTTGGCTCGCAATTCAGGCTGTTTCAATCTTTGCGCATGTCGATAATAAGTGGATGGCGCAATCGGCAATACTCGGCAAATTGACTCGACCCCATACACCATTTTGTGTTCATGAATAAAATCCAACAAATCGCCTATTTGCGGTCGAGCTCCGCCTGGGCGAAAAAAGCGGCAGCTTTGCGCAGAATTTCATTGGCGCGTTGCAGCTCTTTATTGTCTCTTTCGAGCTGTTTAATGCGTTGAGCTTGATCAGCCGCTGCCCCATTATCGGCCAGATCAGCTTCAAACTTCTTAATCCAAGTGCGCAGTGTTTCTGGTGTACAGCCAAACTTGCTGGCAATGGACACTGTGGCGGCCCACTGAGTTGGATATTCACTGCGCTGTTCTTGATAAAGGCGAACCGCTCGTTGACGGATTTCAGGTGAGTAAGTATTTTTCATTCGGATATTCTCTCAGAAAGTTAGGTCTCCGAGAAACCCGGGGCGGTTCATTAATTGGATTTAATACTTCTAAAATAAATTCGACTATAAGTGAACCAGGTTGAGCTGGAGTAGAAACATATAAATGCATACTATTTGAATTGCCATGAATAATCTTATCCGCTTTTTCAATCAATATAGCCATACTTTCAATAGATTTGCCCAAAGTCTTGGCATCTATGCGATGTACGTTTAAATCTCTATCACTAGCATCGTAGGAAATAGCAAAGGTATATTTTTCAGTTTCAAACAATTCGGTGGTCATGAGTATATTTAGTGGCTTGAATTAAAAACTGCTATGTTAAAGACATATTATACAATTGCGTTATTTTTTATCAAAAATACTCGTTTTATAATAAAAAATATTACAAAAAGGGAAATTGGTTAGATGGACAAGCAAAAAGTACTCTCCAAAATCAAAAAATGTTTAGCGTTGGCCAAGTCATCGAATGAACATGAAGCTGCACAGGCTTTGAAGCAAGCCCAAGCTTTAATGCGAGATTTTGAGCTGACCGAGCATGATGTGGATTGCGCTCAAGTAAACGAGCAACACAAGCCATTTACCTACAGACCAAGCCCTTGGCAGGCACTGTTGGTACAGATGTGTGGCAAGGCTTTTGGATGCCGTTATTACATTGATAAAGCTTGGTGCTTCAAAATCCATCAATCTAAATCTAGGGTTCATTTTGTAGGTTTGGGAGAGCGTTCTGAATTGGCAAGCTATGCTTTTGATGTCTTATCACGCCAATTGCGTGCCGCACGCAGCGAGTACAAAAACACTGCATTAAAGCGTGTTCGTGTGCAAAAAAACCTGATGTATCGGCTTGATGAATTCAGTTTAGGCTGGGTACAAGGCGTTAATCATTTGATCACAAGCTTTGCAGGTACGGTACAAGAGCAGGAAACGCTGGATTTGTACATGAGGCAAAAATACCCAAACCTCAAATCGAAAGCACCAACAGCCAAAAACGCCACCGCTCAAATCAAAGAGCAAGCAGAACGTGATTTCTATAATGGTTTAAACGAAGGTGAAAGCGCCCAATTGTATCAGGCCGTACAAGGTGCAAGGCAACAGCCATTACAGAGTTTGTGCAATATGAATTAAACGGGTATTAAAAGTGATTTAAAAGCTGAATATTAGAGATGGTATAAACAGTATTTGAGTGAAAATAATGCTGATTTGGAGTAATCGTTTTGTCACACGGCTAGATTTTAGAGTGACAAAACGATTGCACTAAGTGTGACAAGACGATTTTCCGTTTACAATAGTAGCCATATTTATCTTTCACAATGCTAAAAAAATTAAAATTGCTGATGCAAAACCTGATGCAAATTTGATGCAACCGAATAACAAAAGAGAACAAATTAAAACAAAAAATACCTAAAATGGCATTAATTTCAGAGATTGCCTAAACATCTGATTTATTGATTATACTATTGATTTTAAAAGATAAAACAAAAATGCACTCAGTTTTAAGTGAGTGCATTTTTAAGTTTTTGGTGCGGATGGAGAGACTCGAACTCTCACACCAAAGGCGCTGGAACCTAAATCCAGTGCGTCTACCAATTTCGCCACATCCGCAGAAGAGAGAAGCATTATAGGTAAGGTTTTTACAAATGTAAAGTATTACGAACGCATTTAATCAAATAAACCTTGCTGCGGACTGCCACGAGTCACTTGAGCGGCGGCATCACTGCTGTGGAACACAATATCAATGTGTTGACCAAACTTCAAATCATCAGCAGAAGTAATGACTTTGCCACGACGATTTTTAATCACAGAAAAACCACGCTCTAAGACTTGTTGCGGCGACAATGCTTCTAGTAAAACTTGCTGGCGTTTCAAGCGTTGGTGCTGGTTTTGCCATTGTTGTTGCCATGCTTGTTGTAACAATTGTTGTTGCTGTTGCAAAGTTTGCTGCCACTGCTTAATGCTAGGAGCAGCGGCCTGTAATTGAGCTTGTTGCCATTGCAAGTATTGTGTGCGTTGGCGCAGCAAATTTTGCATGCTGTAATCCAATTGTTGCTGCTGTTGGCGCAGTTGTTGGCGCTGGGTCGCGATGCGTTCATTGGGATGTTTGACTTGGCGCGCATACCAATCAATGCGTTGGCTCAAATCTTGGTAACGGCGTTGCAAAGCGGTATGCATCACATTGTGTAAAGACGCAATGTATTGGCGCCATGCTTGCGCATCTGGGCTGACCATTTCTGCCGCACCTGTGGGCGTAGGTGCACGCACATCGGCTGCAAAATCACTCAAAGTGACATCGGTTTCGTGCCCGACACCTGAAATCACCGGAATCGAACACTCAGCAATCGCACGCAAAACCACTTCTTCATTAAATGCCCACAAATCTTCAATGCTGCCACCACCACGACACACAATCAACACATCCACTTCTTGGCGCGCATCGGCTGTGGCGATGGCTTGGGCGATTTGATAATGGCTGCTTTTGCCCTGTACTGGTGTGGGATACACGATGATGTTCAAGGCACTCATGCGGCGATTCAAAGTCGCCACCACATCGCGCAAAGCCGCTGTCGCAGTACTGGTCACAATACCAATGGTTTGTGGATGCGCAGGCAATTCTTGTTTGCGTGCCTCGTCAAATAAGCCTTCTTGCGCCAATTGCTGTTTCAAACGCTCATACGCTTCAAACAAAGTGCCCATACCCGAAGACCGCAGCTGAGTGACATTGATTTGAAACTCGCCACGGGCTTCGTATAAAGTGATTTTACCTGTCAATTCGATGTGCTCGCCCTCACGCAAAGGTGTGGTCAAGCGATCGGCATAGCTTTTAAACAAAGCGCAACGCACTTGTGCTTGTTGGTCTTTGAGCGAAAAATAATAATGCCCGCTGCTGGCATGGTTCAAATTGGAAATTTCACCACTGACCCAAACATTGGCCAGATTTTGTTCTAATAATTGGCGTGCCAAAGCGTTCAATTGTGAAACGGCAAGCGGTGGCGGGCTAAACAAATGATCGGACATGAGAAAACATTCAGACTTTACAGGCCGCAATTATAGCCCAATCGGTGCTTGGTATGAGCATGTTTTTAGCATGTCAAAAAGCATCAGCGTCCTGTAAAGTTTACAGGACGCTGATGACTTCTGTGATGACACATCTTGAATCAAGATGAATGTTAAGGCAAAACCTTCCCAACATTAAACAAATTCTTACTGTCCAAACTTTGTTTCATGGTTTGCATCAATGCCAATTCTTGAGCGGTGCGCATATAAGGCATCCATTGGGTTTTAAGTTGGCCAATACCATGTTCTGCCGCCACCGTACCGCCAACGGCAAACACTTGTTCGTATACCAAAGCATTGATGTCGGTTTCATATTGATAAACTTCATTGCTCAAAATATCGGCCATGAAAACATTGTAATGCAAAGAACCATCGCCCAAATGCCCAAATACCACCAAAGTCGCCTGTGGATAAGCGGCCTGTAAAACTTGCTCACATTGGTGGATAAAGGTTGCCACTTGCCCAATGGGCATCGCAATGTCGTGTTTGATGCTGGCACCTAAATGGCGTTGCGCTTCAGAAATGTGTTCACGCAAAGACCACAATTGTTCACGCTGTTGTTCCGACTCTGCCACCACCGCTTCGGCAAATTCAGCATCCCACAACACTTGCATCAATTGCTCTTGCAGCAAAGAATTATCGGTGCTATCAGTCAACTCTAAAAGCACATGCCACGGCGCTTGTAACGGCTGTTGCAATTGTAATAATTGAGAAGACAAATCCAAAGCAAATGCGCTGATCAATTCAAAACTGCTCAAACGCTCGGCAAAATGTTGTTGCATGGTTTGCAATAACAATACCGCCGCCTCAATATTATTCACCCCCACCCAAGCGGTCACATGGGTTTTGACAGGCGCAAACAGTTTTAAGGTCGCCGCAGTGATGATGCCTAAAGTACCTTCGGAGCCTATCAGCAATTGTTTGAAATCAAAGCCTGTGGTATTTTTGTGTAAAGGCGTGAGCTGTTCGACCAAATCGCCATTGGGCAACACCACCTCCAAACCCATGACCAAGTCGCGCATCGGGCCATAACGCACCACATTCACACCACCTGCATTGCACGCAATATTGCCGCCAATTTGGCACGAGCCTTCCGATGCCAAACTCAATGGAAACATGCGCCCTGCCGCTGCGGCATCGGCCTGTACTTGCTGCAAGATGCGCCCTGCTTCTACGGTAATGCAATTGTCCGCCACATTCACGCCGCGCACACGGTTCAATTTGCTTAAAGACACAATAATACCCAAACCTGCCACCGCATCAGATGGTGTAGCGCCACCACACATGCTGGTATTGCCACCTTGTGGCGTGATGGGAATGGCATGTTCAAAACAATATTTCACCACAGCTTGCACACTGGCAACCGAAGTCGGTTGCACCACTGCCCACACTTTGCCTTGGTAACGACGGCGCTGATCTAGGCAAAACGCTGCCATGTCTTGCTCATCTACAATCAATTCATTGGCTGCCAGCATTTTTTTTAAAGCTTGAATGTGTACGGATGTGTCTGCCATTGTGGTTGTCATGTGTGGTTCACCGTTTTAATCTTGGTATAAAAATTTGATGCCATCTAAAGTCGCGCGAAACATGGCACCAGTATGGGTTTCGCCTGCATAACGCTCTTGCTCTAATTGCAAATGAGCGGCCTGTAAGTTTTGCAAACGCATGCCCATGTCTTCAACCTTATTGACCATTTGCTTTTGTGCCAAAATTTGCGCCCGCTCTCCATTGGCATCCACATGTGGCGATGGCGCTTGTTCGTATTCACCAACAGTCATGCGCACTTTTTTCAACTGTTTGGCTTTCAATAAAAGTTGAAAATAACCATCAGGCAAATGTTGTAAACTGCCCTCATTCCACCACATCGAAGGACTGGAAACAATATAATGGCTGAACATTTCAGGACGCTGCATCAAAGCATACAAAGCCAAAACGCCACCATAAGAATGCCCCAAAATCGCTGATTTTTGTGAATTGATGCGGTATTTTTGCTGTAATTGCGGTATCAACTCTTGTTCTATCATGTTCAAAAACAAATCTGCTTCGCCTTTTGGTGGCAAGCTCGGCACAATTTTGCCTTTGGCTTGCATCGGTGGCGTATAGTCAAGTGAACGCATCGGGATATCAAGCAACTGTCCATTGTCATAACCAATACCCACAACCAACAAAGGCTTGGCACCATTGTCACGGGCGTGATTCAAATAAGTATAAGCAGCAGTGGATGCTGTAGGAAACATCATTTCGCCATCCAACACAAATACAGTTTGATAACCTTGTGCAGGAGCTTCCCCAACAGCCAAGGTTTGAATGCGGTAAGTGCGGCCTGTTTGCTTAGATGGCAATAAGATTTGCTGAGCTTGTGGCATGGTCGCCGCTTGCCAAGTCACGGCAGCCTGATTGGAAACGAGTTTAGGTTGTGCTTGCGCTGCCAAAGGCGCACAAAAGAGTGCCGCCAATGAGCTGGCAGCTAAAAAATCAATTAATTTCATGGTTTTCACATCAAAAAAAACCATCTTCACTCAAGATGGTGGTTTAACGATTGCGGTGGCGTTTGTTTGCCAACATGGCCGTTGCGTAACTGCATGAGCTGCTGAGCTTGATGCTTTTGCCTAATGTGTATTGAAAAATGGCTTCAACCAAACGTTTGGCAAAACCTCGCCCTTGAAAAAAAGGCTCCACTTCCACATAGCGAATGCGCCAATGCTCATCATTGGTCACAGCATAATTCAATTCACCCACAATGTGCCGTGCCGCATCCAAAAGCACCCAACGGTGTTCGCCCGAACGGTGTTCAATTTGCAGTTCCATTACCTTCACCTTTTCAAGTATGGGCAGCGGCACGACGCATTATCAGAATTACTTCTCCAAAATCATAGAACCTACGCCCGAGTCTGTAAACAACTCCAACAACAAAGCATGTGGCACACGACCATCGATGATGATGGTGGCTTTCACACCATTGGTGGCTGCATCCAAAGCTGATGCAATTTTAGGCAACATTCCACCGCTTAAGGTTCCATCTGCAATCAATTCATCGACCAAAGCTGGGGTTAAATCGGTTAACAATTCGCCGTTTTTGTCTAAAATCCCGGGCGTATTGGTCATCATAATCAAACGCTCTGCTGCCAACTCCTTAGCCAAGCGTCCTGCAACCAAATCGGCATTGATATTAAATGCTTCGCCCAGTCGACCCACACCAATCGGTGCAATCACAGGAATATAGCCTTTTTCTGCCAAGCCGCTGATTAGAGTCCCATCAATGGTGTCAATCGTGCCCACTTGACCGATGTCGACGCCATTTTTATCTGGTGTGTTGATAAACAGTTTTTTGGCCTTCATAAAATGACCATCTTTGCCCGTCAAACCCACGGCTTTACCGCCATATTGGTTAATCAAAGACACGATTTCTTTGTTCACCGAACCGCCCAAAACCATCTCCACCACATTCATGGTTTCGGCATCGGTCACGCGCATACCTTGTACAAATTCACCATGCTTGCCGACTTTTTCCAACATCTGATTGATTTGCGGGCCACCACCATGCACCACTATCGGATTCATGCCACACAGTTTTAACAACACGATGTCTTTGGCAAAGCCTTCTTTAAGCTTTTCATCGGTCATGGCATTGCCACCGTATTTGACTACAATGGTCGCGCCAGCATATTTGCGGATATATGGCAGGGCTTCTGCCAAGATTTCTGCACGTTCTTGTGCGTTTTCAATATTCATTTAGATGATTGCTTTCGTTGACAAGCTGGGTATAACAGCAATTGTGCAACGGACGACAGATTATTTCAATCATTATGATTTTCAAACTGACAAAACGCACACTGTTGGCATCCATTTAAAAGTTTGCAATAAAATGCTTTTCAAAGCCGATACCGATACCGCACACCCATTATTCAAATACAGGCACCAATATTTTCTCGTAGCCTGATGAACACCACTTAAATACACAAGCGCCATACAACTATTCAAATTTCATGTTTTGCAGCATATAATTTTGCCTTCTTAAAACCATGACCACTGTTGTGATTGAAACCATGAACCCGATTGCCGACAATATGATTGACTCCAACAAATCCCAACCTCGCTCCGATGGGTTTTGGGCCAGTAAATTCAAAGCCGCAGGCATCCACTTATTGATTTGCATATTGATTGCCACCACCATTTTTGTGTTGATGACCCAAATGTGGTATCCAGATGGTTTACTCACTTTGGCAGGTGGCTTACGCTTTTTCACGGTATTGGTCTGTTGTGATGTGATTTTGGGTCCCATCATCACCTTGATTGTCTATTCTATTAAAAAATCCAAACGCGAACGCTTTTGGGATTTTGCCATCATAGGCACAGTGCAAGTGGCGGCTTTGAGCATTGGTTTGCACGCCATTATTGATGGTCGTCCTGCGTTTGCAGTTTTCACCGGCAAAAAAATTGAAATCATCAATGCCGTACACATGCAAGAACATGAATTGGCTTTGGGCAAACAAGCCCCATTTCAGCACGTTTCATGGCAAGGTCCTGTCGCAGCGATAGCCCAATATCCTGAACAAGATGCCAAACTACAAAGCGCCATCATGGACAGCGCTGGCGCAGGTTTTGGCTTTGCGTATATGCCACGTTTTTATGAAACTTTAGCGCAGCCACAATTGCAAGTTTTACAAAACGCCATCAAACCCATAGCCCAATTAAAACAACTGGCACCCACGCGTGTTAATGACATCGACCAAGCTTTACAAAATGCAGGTTTGAACGAACAAAATGCAGGCTGGTTAGATGTTGAAACCAACAACGGTTTTGGTGTTGCCATCGTAGAACGTGCCACAGGCAAAACGCATCATTATTTGGACATTGATGCATAACATCTTTGTTTCAAAATGATTTCATTCACTAAGCGTCCTGTAAACATTTACAGGACGCTTATTCATTCACAAAACAACAATGTTAAAATAAGCCCTTTTTTCAGACCATTCATCGCCTTATTTTGAATGTCTCACACAGGTTATCCATGTTATCGCAACTCAAAACCCATTGGTTTTCCAACATCCGCGCCGATGTTTTATCAGGCTTGGTGGTCGGTCTGGCACTGATTCCCGAATCCATCGCTTTTTCCATCATCGCAGGCGTTGACCCGAAAGTTGGCTTGTACGCCTCCATTTGCATCGCCATCACATTGGCTTTTGCAGGCGGCCGCCCTGCCATGATTTCTGCTGCCACAGGTGCTGTGGCGCTTCTTGTGGTCGGTTTGGTCAAAGACTATGGCTTGCAATACTTGCTTGCAGCCACCGTTTTGGCAGGCATATTGCAAATTGTCATCGGTTATTTGAAATTGGCCAAATGGATACGTTTTGTCTCCAAATCAGTAGTGACAGGCTTTTTGAATGCTTTGTCCATTTTGATTTTCATGGCGCAATTGCCGCATTTTGTCGGTGCTGATGCCAGCATGTATGTGTTGGTGGTGTTGGGCTTATTGATGGTATATGGATTTGCTTATTTACCCAAAATCGGTAAGCTTTTGCCCGCGCCATTGGTGTCTATTGTCTTGTTAAGCATTTTGGTGTTTGCATTGGGTATAGAAACCAAAACCGTTGGTGACATGGGCAGTTTGCCCGACACTTTGCCTGTGTTTTTGTTACCCAACATTCCCTTCAATTGGGAAACTTTCATGATAATTTTGCCCTATTCGTTGGCGATGGCGGTGGTAGGTTTGCTTGAATCGATGATGACGGCAACCGTTTTGGACGACATCACCCAAAGCCCAAGCGACAAATTTCGCGAATGCAAAGGTCAAGGCATGGGCAACATCGTCAGCGGTATGATGGGCGGCATGGCAGGTTGTGCGATGATTGGGCAATCGTTGATGAACGTCCAATCAGGCGCACGCACACGTTTGTCAACTTTCAGCGCAGGCGTGTTTTTATTGGTGTTGGTGGTGTTTTTGGGCGATGTGATTGCCCTCATTCCCATGGCGGCTTTGGTGGCAGTGATGTTCATGGTGGCGTTTTCGTCATTTGATTGGGCATCCATCACCCAAATGCACCAACGCCCTTTGAGTAGCAATATCGTGATGGTGGCAACGGTTTTGGCGGTTTTGGCCACACACAATTTGGCGGTGGGTGTGTTGTTGGGCGTAGTGTTGTCAGCGCTGTTTTTAATGAACAAACTAGAGCGACAATTGCACATTTCAGCAACCAGCAATGCCCAAGGACACAGCGTTTACAGCGTTGAAGGCGCGGTATTTTTCAGCTCCGTCCCACAAATAGTGGCGTTTGTTGCCAATCAAATGCACCAATCAACCGTCGTTTTGGATTTCACCCACGCCCACATTCATGATTTAACCAGTGTGCAAGCGATGGATGACATGCTCAAAAAATGGCGCAGCAGTGGCAAACAAGTGAGCTTAACCGGCTTAAACCCACACAGTTTGGCGTTGTTTGAGCAACACGCCACCGAAAAACTGCATCAATCTTAAACACAAGCATTCAAACCAAAACAAAGCGTCCTGTAAGTTTACAGGACGCTTTGACATTCAAAACGCATTTGCCATGCATGAATAGGTTGCTGTCGATGTTTTAAGACTCTGCTTTGCGCTCTACCAATTCCATCGCGCCATTTTCAAAAAACGTCATCAAAATCGCTTGGGCGGCCACTTGGTCTAAATAGGCTTTTTGTTTTCGACCAAACACATTCGCCTCGGCAAGCAGGCTTTCAGCATAGACTGACGACATACGCTCATCGACCAAATACACAGGCAAACCAAAACGCCCATTCAAGCGTTGCGCAAATTTGCGGCACAAAGCCGAGGTTTCATGCTCCACGCCATCCATGTGTGCAGGCAAACCCACCACCAATTGTTTGGGACGCCATTCTTTGATCAAAGCTTCCACTGCTGCAAACTTTTTGCTGTTTTCCGTTTCGCTGATGGTGACAATCGGATGCGCCATTGCCACTTCGGCATCGCCTTGCGCCACACCAATGCGCGCAGCACCAAAATCAAAACCCAAAGTCGTCCCGCGTGGTGCTTCAAGCATGTCCTGCCCCTTGTACTAAATTGGCAGGATTGATACCAAGCAATTGCAAAGCAGCGTTGTAACGCTCCGCAACAGGCAAATCAAACATGATGTGTTGGTCTGCTTTGACCGTCAGCCAAGCATTTTTCGCCAACTCGTCTTCAAGCTGGTTTTTTTTCCAACCTGCATAACCAATGGTGGCCAAAGTTTTGGCTTCTGTGTTTTGAGTATTGTGTGCCAAGTCCTCAATAATATCGCGTGAAGTGGTAAAAGCGATGTCTTCGCTGACCAAAACACTGCTTTCCCAATCTCCCACAGGCGTGTGCAATAAAAAGCCTCTATCGACTTGTACAGGACCGCCCATCAAGACCGCTTGTTCATCGTATTGCAATGGCGTGCGCTGTTGTATGGCTTCAAACAATTGGTTCATGGTTAATGGTGATGGTTTGTTAATCACCACGCCCATCGCACCGTCTTCATTGTGTTCACAAATGTACACCACGCTGCCACTGAAAAATGTATCGTCCATATTGGGCATGGCAATCAGAAAATAATTGGCCAAATTTTCTATTTTTTGGTTGGTTTTGGTCATGATGACACCTCTTTAATGTGTTCAATTGCAGTTACAATTGACTGTCTATATGGTGCTGTCGTTGAATTTGACAAGTCTTACAACGTATAATTGCGCTCTCAATTGAAAAACTGCGTGCACGCAGTGCTCATTTTACTGTGTCTGTATAAAGGTCTGTGACGTGAATATTACCAAACCCATCGTTTTGCTCATCTTAGACGGCTTCGGCTATCGTACTGAAATCGAAGACAATGCCATCGCTGCGGCAAACACCCCGCGCTTGGACGCTTTGATGAAAGACTACGCTTTTGGCACCATTGATGCCTCTGAACGCATGGTCGGCTTGCCGCGTGGTCAATTTGGTAATTCTGAAGTCGGTCACTTGAATATTGGCGCAGGTCGCATTGTTGAGCAAGACATCACCCGCATTGATATGGCGGTGGAAGAAAATACTTTGAAAGACAACGCAGCTTTACAGGACGCTTTCAAATACGCCAATGGCAAAAAATTGCATTTGATAGGTTTATTGTCTGACGGTGGCGTTCACAGTCATATCAGCCATTTCTTTGCTGTATTGGATGCTGCGGTGGCAGCTGGCGTGGCAACGATTGTGGTGCACCCATTTTTAGATGGTCGTGACACACCACCGCAAAGCGCCGAAGCGTATTTAGCCCAATTACAAGACTATACCAAAGCACACCCACAAGTGCATATTGGTACGGTTGTGGGTCGCTTTTTTGCAATGGATCGTGACAACCGTTGGGAGCGTGTGCAAACCGCTTATGACGCTTTGGTAGGCGTTGCTGCACCATTCAGTGCCAATTCAGCCGTTCAAGCCTTACAGGACGCTTATGCGCGCGGTGAAAACGACGAATTTGTACAAGCGACATTGATTGATTCGAACATGGTGATTGAAGACGGCGATGTGGTCATCAATATGAATTTCCGTGCCGACCGTGCGCGCGAAATCACCCAAGCCTTGCTCAATGCAGATTTTGATGGTTTTGAACGTGCCAAACAGCCAAAAATCGCTTACTACACCAGCTTAACCAGCTACGGCAAACAATACACCCACCCTGTAATGTTTGCACCACAATCAATCAGCAATGGTTTGGGCGAATTTGTATCCTCTCAAGGTTTGACGCAATTGCGCATTGCCGAAACCGAAAAATACCCGCATGTGACGTATTTCTTCAGCGGCGGTCGTGAAGAACCGTATGCAGGCGAAGAGCGTATTTTGGTGCCGTCTCCAAAAGTGAAAACTTATGACATGCAGCCTGAAATGAATGCGCCTGTGGTGACACAACACATCGTAGAAGCAGTACAAAACAACCGTTTTGACTTCATCATGTGCAATTTTGCCAATGGCGACATGGTCGGACACACTGGCGTATTTGAAGCGGCAGTCAAAGCGGTGGAAGCATTGGATACCTGTGTCGGTCAAGTGGTCGATGCGGTGATTGCCGCAGGTGGCGAAGTGTTGATTACGGCAGACCATGGCAATTGTGAAAACATGTTTGACCACGGCAATGGCCAAGCACACACACAACACACCACCCAACCTGTGCCATTCATTTACGTGGGTCGTCCTGCAACGATTCAAACAGGCGGTGCGTTAAAAGACATCGCGCCGACTTTGTTGGCGATGGCAGGTTTGACGCCACCTGCTGAGATGAGCGGTCAAAACTTGATTCAATTTGCTTAAACCTTAACCTGAGGTAATGCGCCGCATGAAATGGATTCCATTATTTGGTTCTGTGTTTGCTCTGAGTGCCAGCATGGCATTGTGGGCAAACACGGCGGCGCCATCGGCGCAAAATCTTGAGGCCAGTCAAGATGTTCAAGCCGTACAGCAAGAGCTCAAACAAGCTGAGCAAACCCTCAGCGAACACAAACAAGAGCAGAAAAAACTCAACACCGACATTCAAAAAACCCAAACCGCCCTGCAAGCGGCAAGCCATGAATTGGCGCAACTGACGCTCAAGCAACGCCAATCAGCAGAAGTATTGTCACAACTGCAATTGCAATTATCCCAATTGCAAACCCAAAACCAACACAACAAAGCCCAAGCACAACGCTTGCTCAATAGCCAATACAAAAACAAGCAGCCTGAAGCGGTGGTTTTATTGCTCAAAAACAGCAATCCCAACCAAAAAGGTCGCCATATTGCCTATTTGCGTTATTTGCACCAAGCCAATGAACAGGTTTTGCGCGATTTGAAGCAACACATGGTGCAAATCGACGCTCAACAGACAAAAATTGCCGCAGAACATGCCAAACTGCAACAATTGCAACAACAAAGCACTAAAGTACATCAACGCTTACAAAGCCAACGTCAAGGTCAAGCCAAACAACACACTGTTTTGCAAAACAATATTGCCAAACAACAAGCCCACATTCAAGATTTAAAACAAGACGAAAAACGCTTGCAAACTTTGCTCGCTCGCCTGAACCGACAGCAAGCAGCCAAACCCAAAGTTATCAAAAAAACACTGCCTAAAGTTGTCAGCAATCAAGCTGTTACCACCAAACCCAAAACTTTACCCAAATTAAATACTCCCAATACTCAGCACAGCTTGACTGCCGAAGACATGGCTTTGGATGCAAACGCTTTTATCCAAACGGCTGCCAGTGCGCCTAGCCATCGCTTTAGCCAAATGCAAGGACGTATGGCCTTGCCTGCTACGGGAATGATTACAGGACGCTTTGGCAGCGCACGTCCTTCAGGCGGCACTTGGAAAGGCATTTTCATCCAAAATCAAGGTGCAAGCGTACACACCGTAGCCGAAGGCGAAGTAGTATATGCCGCAACGCTGCAAGGCTATGGCAGTACGGTGATTGTCGATCACGATGGTGGTTACATGACAGTGTATTCTGGTTTGGCATCCATACAAGTGAGTACAGGTGAACAACTTACCTCGCGCGCACGAATAGGCAGCAGTGGTCGCTTGCCTAGCGGTGAGCAAGGCACATATTTTGAAGTGCGCTACCAAACCCGTGCGATGAACCCTTTATCGTGGGTGGGTTAAAAACATTGTTTAGCAAACATTTACTGCGCTGTGGTTGTTTGTTATGGCAAAAGTGAATATGCTAATGCCCTGAATGAGTTTGTTGAAGAATGGTAAAAATTTAATGACAAAGCAAAAAAATACTGCGAAAAAACTCGCCATCTATGGTTTTGGCACTCTAACAGGCATTGTCTTGAGCTTGAGTGTGCAAAGCTTTGCCAACGAACAAGACAAAAACAGTTTGCCAGTTCAAGGCATCCGTACTTGGGCTGAGGCTTATGGTCAAATTAAGGCCAATTATGTTGAAGTCACCGATGATGAAAAATTGCTAGAAAGTGCCATCCAAGGCATGGTTTCCAGTTTGGACCCTCACTCTGATTACATGTCGCCTAAAGATTTTGTCGATTTAAAAGAAAATACGAGCGGCGAATTTGGTGGTTTGGGCATGGAAATCGGCTCTGAAGATGGCTTTATCAAAGTCATTGCGCCTATTGAAGATACGCCTGCTGAACGTGCGGGTGTCAGAAGTGGCGACTATATTACCAAAATCAACGAAACCTCTACCCGTGGCATGTCGACGACTGAAGCGGTGAAATTGATGCGAGGCAAGCCTGATACCAAAATCACCTTGACCTTGTCACGCAAAGATGCCACTCAACCAATTGTCGTGAATTTAACCCGTGCCGTCATCAAAGTACGCAGCGTGCGCAGTCATTTGCTTGAACCGGGCATTGGTTATGTGCGCATTACTCAATTCCAACAACCGACTGTTGCCTTGCTCAATGAAAATATTCAAAAATTGGTCAAAGAAAACAAAGGCAATCTCAAAGGTTTGATTTTGGATTTGCGTGATGACCCTGGTGGTTTGCTCACAGGTGCGGTAGGCGTATCGGCAGCATTCTTGCCTGAAGGCAGTAAAATTGTCAGCACCAAAGGTCGCGATGGCAAAGAAGGCATGAAACTCAAAGCCACCCAAGACGATTATGCTATGGGTGAAAGCAAAGACCCATTAGCGGGTTTGCCTGCCAATTTAAAAGACATTCCAATCACGATTTTGATTAATTCAGGCTCAGCTTCTGCCTCTGAAATCGTTGCAGGTGCTTTGCAAGACCACAAACGCGCGGTTTTGGTCGGCACACCATCGTTTGGCAAAGGCTCGGTGCAATCGGTATTACCGTTGTCCAATGGCGGTGGCATCAAATTGACCACGTCTTTGTATTACACGCCTAACGACCGTTCGATTCAAGCGCAAGGTATTTTGCCCGATGTCGAAGTCAAAGACAAAACCCGTACTGTTGAATACCGTGAAGCCGATTACCGTGGTCACATTGCCAATCCAAATGGTGGTGAAGAAAACAAAGGCGGCATTGTCGTATACGATGAAGAACCTGTAAAAGCGGCCAGTGACACATCCAGCGTCACGCCAGCTGACAAAGACGATAAAAACAAATCCAAAGACAAGAAAAACAGTACCGAAGATATTTTAAGTTCACGCATTCCCAACCCTGCCAAAGACGAGCAATTGGCCAAAGCTTTGTCTTTGCTCAAAGACCCTAGCGCGTATCAAGAAGCCATGGGTAAAGGCATGGACAAGAAAAAATTGGACGAAGCCAAGAAAGAAAAAGACAAAAACAACACTGAAGATTGATATCCATCGGATGATTATCTTAACCACTGCCCGCGTTGCTGCGGGCAGTTTTATTAGCAGGACGCTTATTTGAATACCTCCCTCAGTACGCCACCTTTAAGTCCCTCGGTGGTGCAACGCTTACACACATTAAACCTTCACACGGTCGACGATTTGCAGCAAATGGGTGCAGCCACAGCCTTTGCACAGCTCAAAGCCTCAGGTTTAACCGTGACTTCTACCGTGTTATGGCAATTGGGTGCATTGTGCCACGGTGTGCCTGTGCAGCAATTGGACAGTGACGCCAAACAAGCTTTACAGGACGCTTATAAAGCCTTACCGCCCATACGTTTACCGCCACCCTTAGTCGAACAAAAAAGCCATATGCAACATGCCTTAAGGCAAGCGCAACGGGCTTTTGATATGGGCGAAATTCCAATTGGTGCCGTCGTGGTGCATGATGGAAAAATCATTGCCGCTGCACACAATGAATGCATACAGCAGCATTTTGTGGGCGCACATGCCGAAATGCTGGCTTTGCAACGAGCAGGACAAATTTTGGGTACGTATCGTTTGTCTGAGTGTGATTTGTATGTCACGGTTGAACCTTGCACCATGTGTTGTGGCGCTTTATTGCAATCTCGAATCCAACGGGTGTTTTATGGCATTGCCGAAGCCAAAATGGGGGCTGTGCAGAGCCAATTACAATTGCAAAATCACAAATCACTCAATCACCACAGCGCATTTTTCAGCGGCATTTTGGCGAACGATTGTCGACTTTTAATGCAAAATTTCTTCAAATCCAAGCGTTAAATTTTACCAAATTTTTTATCTTAGCCCTTTCTGCCAAAATATTGCTAAATCAAGGCTTTTTATCTTTATTCAAAGTAGTTTTGTATTTATTTTTTAGCATAATCCATATAAAACTGCCTGTAAAAACGGCATCATCTGTTAAAACGAGCTGAAATATAAAAGTGAGTATTTTTAAATATTTAGCTTAGACATTTGATAGCAATGACAATTTTGAGACAGTTCCGCAGTGCAAAAAACCTTTGACGCACAGCAACATTTTTCTGTATGTTTATAAACCCAAGTTTAAAAACAACAACCTCCTCATCGACACCAGACCAGCGTCAGAAAGGTCGCAGAAATTATGTTGCACGATCGCTCCTTAGTAAAAGAAAACTGTGGCTTCGGCCTGATTGCACACTTAGAAGGCCAGCCTAGCCACAAAGTAGTGCGTACAGCCATTTTAGGCTTATCCCGTATGCAACATCGCGGAGCCATACTCTCAGATGGAAAAACAGGTGATGGTTGCGGTCTATTATTACAACTACCAAAAACCTTCTTCCAAACCGTAGCCGAAGAAAATCATGTCCACTTAGCAAAACAATTTGCAGTCGGCATGATTTTTTTTCCCCAAGACGACGCTTTAGAGCAAGAATTCAAAAATATTATTGAAGACGAATTTTTGCAAGAAACCTTACAGGTCGCTTGGTGGCGTGATGTGCCTGTCAACGAAAGCATCTTGGGTTCGATTGCCGCATCCAGCATGCCACGCATCCGCCAAGTGTTTGTCAATGCCCCAGCTGGCTGGCGTGAAAAAGACATGGAACGCCGCATGTTCATCACGCGCCGCCGCATTGAAAAGCGCATCAGCCACGAAGATTTTTACGTTTGCAGCTTGTCTAATCAAGTTACCATTTACAAAGGCTTGTGCATGCCTAAAGACTTGCCTAAGTTTTATTTGGACTTGGGTGATTTGCGCATGCAATCGTCAATTTGCTTGTTTCACCAACGTTTCTCAACCAACACCTTGCCACAATGGAAATTGGCTCAGCCATTCCGTTATTTGGCACACAATGGCGAAATCAACACCATTTCCGCCAACCGAGCTTGGGCACAAGCACGTGCTTACAAATACCGCACCCCATTGATTCCCGATTTACAAACGGCAGCGCCATTTGTGAACAACTCAGGTTCAGATTCTAGTTCTTTGGACAATATGTTGGAATTGTTTGTCAACGGCGGCATGGACTTGTTCCGCGCGATGCGCTTGCTCGTGCCACCTGCATGGCAAAACAACCCAGATATGGACGCTGATTTGCGTTCATTCTACGATTTTAATTCCATGCACATGGAACCGTGGGATGGTCCTGCGGGCATCGTATTGTCCGATGGTCGTTATGCGGCCTGTACCTTGGACCGCAATGGTTTGCGCCCTGCTCGCTATGTGATTACCAAAGACAAATTGATTACCATCGCATCCGAAGTGGGTATTTGGGATTATGCACCTGACGAAGTATTGGACAAAGGCCGCGTCGGTCCGGGTCAATTGTTGGTGATTGATACCCGTACTGGCAAAATGTTGCACTCACACGAAATCGACAACGAGCTCAAAGCACGCCATCCGTACAAAGATTGGTTGCAAAAAAATGTCTTGCGCTTGGTGCCATTTGAGCAAATGCCTGAAGACGAAGTCGGTGATGCGTCTTTGAATCAAGATGAGTTAACCATTTATCAAAAACAATTCGGTTACAACCAAGAAGAATTGGAAACTGTGTTGCGGGTGATGGGTGAAAACGGTCAAGAAGCCGTCGGTTCTATGGGTGATGACGCGCCGTTTGCGGTCTTCTCTGAGCGTCCACGTTTGGTTTATGACTATTTCCGCCAATATTTTGCCCAAGTGACCAACCCGCCTATTGACCCATTGCGTGAAGCACACGTGATGAGTTTAGCCACTTCCATTGGGCGTGAAATGTCGGTGTTTTTTGAAGCCGAAGGCATGTCCAGCCGCGTGAATTTCAAATCCCCAATTTTATTGTATTCAGACATGCAACAATTGTTGCGTTTGCCAGCGAAAGACTACCAACACCAAGTCTTGAAAGCCGTTTACAACCCTAACACCACGACTTTACAAGACGCTATCAAACAGTTGTGCGATGAAGCGGTTGCAGCGGTTCAAAACGGTGCGGTTTTGCTCGTGATTTCAGACCGTGAGATTGGCAAAGATTTGATTCAAATTCCAGCGCCGCTGTCTGTTGGTGCAGTGCAACAGCGCTTGGTGGAAACCAATTTGCGTTGTGATGCCAATATTGTGGTGGAAACGGGCTCAGCGCGTGACCCACACCATTTTGCGGTCTTAATCGGTTTGGGTGCGACTGCCGTGTATCCATATTTGGCATATGAATCTTTGGCGTATATGGTCTCTTGCGGTGCGATTGCCAAACCTTTGCGTGTGGTGACAGCGAACTTCCGCAACAGCATCAACAAAGGCTTGTACAAAATCATGTCGAAAATGGGTATTTCGACTGTGTCATCTTACCGTTGTGCACGCTTGTTTGAATTGGTCGGCATCGGCAATGAAGTGGTGAATGAGTGCTTCAAAGGCATGGTCAGCCGCATCAATGGCGCGGGCTTCCCTGAGTTAGAAGGCGATTTGAAAAAATGGCACAAAGACGCGTGGCGTCAAAGCAAAACTTTGGATGCAGGCGGTTTGCTCAAATACAAACCGCAAGGTGAGTACCATATGTACAACCCTGATGTGGTCAATACTTTGCAAAAAGCAGTCAATTCAGGCGATTACCAAGACTATTTGGCGTATCGCGATGTGGTCAACCATCGCCCAGCTTCCACCATTCGCGATTTGTTGCGCATCAAAACCGAAGCCGCCACAGCCATCGACATTGCCGAAGTCGAGCCTGCAACCAACTTGTACCAACGCTTTGACTCAGCCGCGATGTCTATTGGCGCATTAAGCCCAGAAGCACACGAAGCTTTGGCCATTGCGATGAACCGTTTGGGTGGTTTTTCCAACTCAGGCGAAGGTGGTGAAGACCCAAAACGCTACGGCACGGAAAAAGTATCCCGCATCAAACAAGTCGCTTCAGGACGCTTTGGTGTGACACCTGCGTATTTGATGAGCGCGGATGTGATTCAAATCAAAGTCGCACAAGGTGCCAAACCTGGTGAAGGCGGTCAGTTGCCGGGCGATAAAGTCACGCCTTACATCGCCGAATTGCGCTATGCCGTACCGGGTTCAACCTTGATTTCTCCGCCTCCGCACCATGATATTTATTCTATCGAAGACTTGGCACAATTGATTTTTGACTTGAAACAAGTCAATCCTAAAGCTTTGATTTCAGTAAAATTAGTGTCTTTGCCAGGCGTAGGTACGATTGCCACAGGCGTGGCCAAAGCCTATGCCGATTTGATTACCATTTCAGGCTATGACGGCGGTACAGGCGCTTCGCCTTTGACATCGGTGAAATACGCAGGCAGCCCATGGGAATTGGGTTTGGCCGAAGCGCAGCAAGCATTGGTTGAAAACAATTTGCGCCACAAAGTGCGTTTGCAAGTTGATGGCGGCCTGAAAACAGGTTTGGACATTGTCAAAGCCGCGATTTTGGGTGCAGAAAGCTTTGGTTTTGGTACAGGTCCGATGGTGGCTTTGGGTTGTCGCTATTTGCGCATTTGCCATTTGAACAATTGCGCCACAGGCGTGGCTACCCAAGACGATACATTGCGCCGCAAACATTTCCATGGTTTGCCTGAAAAAGCGATGCATTACTTCCAATTCATTGCGCAAGATGTGCGTGAAATTTTGGCATCTTTGGGCGTGGCAAAATTAACCGATTTGATTGGTCGCACCGACTTATTGGAATTGATCGAAGGCAAAACCAACAAGCAAAAAGGTTTGGATTTATCGGCATTGTTGTACGCACCTGTCGTTCCTGAAGGTTCGGCACGCTTTTGCACCCAAACCAATCCGCCATTTGACAAAGGCGAATTGAACCGTGCGATTGTGGAAGCCACGACCGATGCTTTGGCCAACCACAAAAACGTACAACAACACTTTGATATCTGCAACCTTGACCGCTCAGTTGGTGCCACGGTTTCGGGTTTGATTGCCGCACAATTTGGCAATCGTGGTCGCATCGAACACAGCATTGATTTGCATTTTAACGGCACCGCTGGCCAAAGTTTTGGCGTGTGGCTCGCAGGCTCGGTGAATTTGTATTTGACGGGAGACGCCAACGATTATGTTGGTAAAGGCATGGCAGGCGGACAAATTGTCATTCGCCCTCATGGCGGTACTGCTTTCAAAGCAGAAGACGCTACCATCGCGGGCAATACTTGTTTGTACGGTGCCACAGGTGGTGCATTGTTCGCATCAGGCCGTGTTGGTGAGCGTTTTGGTGTGCGCAACTCAGGTGCAACTGCCGTGGTGGAAGGCATCGGCGACAACGGTTGTGAATACATGACAGGCGGCGTGGTGACGGTATTGGGCAAAACGGGTATCAACTTTGGCGCAGGCATGACCGGTGGTTTTGCCTACATTTTGGATGTGGATGGTGGTTTTACAGGCCGCATCAATGGCGAAATGGTCGAAGGTTTGTCGATTGCGGATTTGCCGATGCACCAAGAACATTTGCGCGGCTTGATTGCGCGCCATGTGGAATACACCCACAGTGCGGTGGGCGAACGCATTTTGGCCAATTGGGAAAATTATATCGACCAATTTGTGTTGGTCAAACCCAAAGCCAATGACGTCAATGCCTTGCTCGGTCACAAACGCCGCAGCGTGACCGAATTGCGTGCCGTTACCCAATAAAAACCTGAACAAGCGTCCTGTAAACGTTTACAGGACGCCCATAAAAACATTAGGAACACCTTATGTCACAACAAGAAAATGTCTATCAATTTATTGACTTACCCCGTGTAGATCCACCTAAAAAACCTTTGGGCGCACGCACATCCACTTTCGTAGAAATTTACCAAAGCTTCACCGCCACGCAAGCGGCAGCACAGTCTGACCGTTGTTTGGGCTGCGGCAACCCATATTGCCAACACAAATGCCCATTGCACAACAACATTCCCAATTGGCTGCGTTTGGCATATGAAGGTCGCATCATTGAAGCAGCAGAATTGGCACACCAAACCAACAGTTTGCCAGAAGTATGTGGTCGCGTGTGTCCACAAGACCGTTTGTGCGAAGGCGCATGTACTTTGAACGAAGAGTTTGGCGCCGTAACCATCGGCAGCGTGGAAAAATACATCACCGAAACGGCTTTTGCACAAGGTTGGCGGCCAAGTGTGGCACCATTACAAGCCGATGCAAAACGGGTAGCGATTGTCGGTTCAGGTCCTGCGGGCTTGGGTTGCGCGGATGTGTTGCGCCGTAATGGTGTGGCTGTAACGGTGTATGAACGCGCTCAAGAAATTGGCGGCTTGCTCACTTTTGGCATCCCATCATTCAAATTGGAAAAAGAAGTCTTGATACGCCGTCGTGAAATTTTCACCGATATGGGCATCGAATTCAAATTGGGTGTCAATGTTGGCGTAGATGTCACATTAGACCAATTGGTAGCCGATTACGATGCGGTGTTTTTGGGCGTTGGTACTTACCAAAGCATGCAAGCTAATTTGCCTAATGAAGACGCGCAAGGCGTGTATTCAGCCTTGCCATTTTTAATTGGCAATACCGAACACCAAATGGGTTTGACTGATGCCAATTTTGTGTCGATGCAAGGCAAACGCGTGGTGGTTTTGGGCGGTGGCGACACGGCGATGGACTGCGTACGCACATCTATTCGTCAAGAAGCTGCTGAAGTGATTTGCGCCTATCGCCGCGATGCCGAAAACATGCCAGGCTCGAAAAAAGAATTTCAAAACGCCAAAGAAGAAGGCGTACAATTCCAGTTCAATGTGCAACCTGTCGCCATCGAAGTCAATGAAGACGGTCAAGTCAACGGCTTGCGTGTGGTCAAAACCCAAATGGGTGCGCCTGACGCACAAGGCCGCCGTCGTGCTGAAACAGTAGCAGGCTCCGAAACCGTGATTGCGTGTGATGCAGTGATTGTGGCATTTGGCTTTGCCCCACATTCCATGCCTTGGCTCACGAATTTGGGCGTGAATATCGACGCCAAAGGTCGCATTCAATCCGAAGGCGGCCTGAAACAACAAACCGCCAATGCCAAAATCTTCGCAGGCGGCGATGTCACACGCGGCTCGGATTTGGTCGTGACTGCGGTTGCCGAAGGTCGCGATGCCGCACACAGCATTTTGGAATATTTGGATATTTGATTTCTGAATATTAAAACCAGTCAATGCAAGTAAAAGCGTCCTGTAAGAAAGTTTACAGGACGCTTTTTAGCCATTTGATTTGATCATCTCATCTTGATGTTCAATGAGTTTTTAATATCAATGTCATCATGGCTGAACCACAAGTTCACCCAATTGTTTGACTTTCTCCCAATCCGTAAACTCCATTTCTTGCACATCTGAGCTGACATTTTTATTGAAACTCATCACCAATTTCATCAAATATTTGTCCACAATATGGTATTTTCGATAAGCCAATTCGCCTGCAAAAATGGCAATGTGTTGGGGTTGCCATGAACAGTTTGCGAATAATTTTTGAGTATAAGGATGGGTTGCAAACGTGGATTTTTCAGCTTTGGCTGCGAGAATGCTGACACTGTAAAAATACGAGGGTTTTTGGTTTAATATTTCGGTATGGGTGTCGATAAAGCGGTGTACGGCTTTGGCATAATGCCCGTAACGAATAGACGCACCGATGACAATCACATCATAAGCATCCCAATCAAGCGTGGGCGTTTGTTCAATATTGAACAAATCTACCTTACAGGACGCTTGTTGCCATTGGCTTTGCAAAGCGTGGGCGATTTTTAAAGTTTGACCGAAACGGCTAGAATACAAGACAACAATGTTCATTTTTCAGCTCTAACAATACAATAAATGGGCTTAACTTCAATCTCGGCATGTGCCAAACAAACAGCCATATTCTGCTTAATGCGCACGCTGCTCTCGCTTAATCGCCTGTATCACGCGGTCTAAACCAGACAAAAATTTAGAACGGTCGCGCGGTGAAAATGGGGCAGGACCGCCGCTGACTTGCCCTGCTTCACGCAATTCTTTCATCAATTCTCGGGTTGCCAAAGCATTGCCTATCATATTGTCAGTAAACTCATCACCACGCACATCCAAAACACGGGCTTGCTTTTTTAAGCAGCGATCAGCCAAAGGAATATCGGCGGTAATACAAATATCGTGTGCTTCAATATGTTCGACAATCCAATCATCCGCCACATCCAATCCCGATGGCACGACCACCATTTGTATCAGTGCGTGCATGGGAATATTGAAGCCTTTATTGGCCACCACTTTGACAGGTAATTGATAACGATTGGCCACTTTATACACTTCGTCTTTGACAGGACAACCATCGGCATCAATGTAAATTGTTAACATCTGTTTTCCAAAAATCATTTACAGCAGCCATCATAAGTAGGGCAGCCCAATCTTTCAATGAATAAATCATGCGGCAACATTCTAATAGCTTTAATGAATACCGCTGCAAAATTGCTGTTTTTTACAGGACGCTGTTATGATGACCATGATGAAATAATTGAAAACAAACTTGGCGCAACCATTGGTTTTCAGGGCTGTTGTGCATGCGCTCATGCCAGTGTTGTTTGACGCTATACGTAGGCAAAGCATAAGGCAGTGGCAATGCTTTGATGTGACCACGAGACAACAACAAATGGCTCAAACGCTCTGGAATGGTGGCAATCAATTCGGTTTCTTGAATCACCAAGCCAACACCCAAATAACTGGGCAGCTTCACCACAACATTGCGCTTTAAACCCATTTTCCGCAATTCGCTCTCCACCAAATAATGCCCTGTTCCATGTGGCACAATTTCAATATGGTTTTCATTTAAATAAGCTTCCACACTCAATTCGTTGCCTTGTATGCGCGGATGATATTTGCTCACCAAGGCGACATAGTGTTGCTTAAATAAGGTTTGTTGATAAAACCCCGCTTCCAATTGTGGAATGAACCCGATGGCCAAATCCACTTCTCCCGTACTCATTAAGCCCGGTAAATTGCTGTTAATGGGCACCACATTGATGCGAATGTGTGGCGCATGATGTTTCAAATACTCTACCAATTTTGGAATCATCTGCAAATGGCTAATATCGGTCATGCTGAGACAGAATTCTTGGCTAGACACCGCAGGATTAAACGCTTTGCGATATTCGTTCACCGCCCGAATTTGTTCCAATGCCTCATCCACCATCGGTGCCAATTCTTTGGCAATGTCGGTTGCCTCCATCCGATTGCCGACACGCACAAACAATTGATTTGAGAAATGACTGCGCAACTTATTCAGACCAATGCTGGCAGCAGGTTGCCCAATATTGAGCTTCACCGCGGCTTTAGAAACACTGCCGTTGCGAAAAATGGCTTGAAAAAGTTGCAATAACCGAACATCTACATCAAACATGACCAACAGTCTCGCTTCAAAGATATTAAAAATATTAATACAGATTATTGCTTTTTGGCTATGGAAACAAGTGTTTTGAATTGCTACATTACAAACCTGCAAGCACAAACACACACGAAATTTAATGCATCACCTTGATTTTTAACAATTTGGTGAATTTCAATAAGGAAAGCAAATGGAAAACTTGGCCACTTTAGCAGATTTGCCAAAAGAATATGTCACTGACTTAGAGCAAAAAAATTTGGTACCGCTTTGGCCAAGTTTGCGCGATGTGATGCCGCCTGAAACACCGCGTCCACGCACTTTAGCCACTTGCTGGAATTTTCAAGACATTCGTCCATTGCTGTTACAAGCGGGTGAATTGACCCCAATTGAAAAAGCCGAACGCCGTGTGTTGGTGTTGGCCAATCCAGGTCACGGCTTGGAAAACATGCGTGCCAGCTCGATTATTTACTTGGGCATGCAATTGTTGTTGCCGGGCGAATGGGCTCCATCTCACCGCCATACGCCTAACGCGGTGCGTTTGATTGTGGAAGGCGAAGGCGCTTACACCACAGTTGAAGGCGAAAAATGCCCTATGGAACACGGTGACTTGATTTTGACCCCATCTGGCATGTGGCACGAACACGGTCACGATGGCGACAAAGAAGTGATTTGGTTGGATGTGTTGGATTTGCCATTGGTATATTACTCTGAAGCCACTTACGTTCAAGGCAGCGACGGTCAAAGTATCCACAAAACCGCCACTGACACCATTTACGGCGGCGGCATTGTGCCGAGCAAACATTTCCAACGCGCAAGCAGCACCACACCGATTATGCGTTACAAATGGTCTGATGCCAAAAAAGCTTTGGAAACCATGGCACAAGTGGAACCTGACAGCAATATTTTACAGGTCGCTTATGTCAATCCTGAAACAGGTGACGATTGCCAAAAAATCATCGGTTACAGCGCCATCATGTTGCGCCCGAACGAAAGCGTACAATTGCCACGCCGCTCTTGCGCGATGGTTTTCCACATCATTGACGGTGATGTCAAAGTGGATGTGGATGACAAAGCTTTCCAAATGACGCGTGCTGACACCAGTGTTGCCCCTGCTTTTGGTCATGTGACTTTGACCAACTTGCGCCATGAAGCAAGCTTTGTGTTTGTGGCTGATGAAGCCCCATTCCAGAAAAAATTAGGCTTGTATTCAGAACGCGAACGCAACGACCAATAATCTCTATCCAAGCGCCCTGTAAAACAGGGTGTTGCATACACAATAAGACACACAATAGAAGACAAGGAACGAATCATGACAACGGAACAACAACCGATTTTGATTGCAGGTGGCGGCATTGGTGGTTTTGCAGCAGCGTTGGCCTTGGTCAAACAAGGCTTTCACGTCAAAGTATTTGAACAAGCCCCTGAAATCGGTGAAATCGGTGCAGGCATCCAATTAGGCCCCAATGCGTTTCATGCTTTTGATGCTTTAGGCATTGGCGATGCAGCGCGTAAAGTTGCCGTTTATACCGATTATATGGTGATGCACGATGCCATCAATGAATATCAAGTGGGTAAAATTCCAACCGATGAAAATTTCATCAAGCGTTTTGGCAATCCATATGCCGTGATTCACCGCGCAGATGTGCATTCTTGTTTGGTCAATGGTGCTAAAGATTCTGGCGATGTCGAAATCATCACCAATTGCCGCATTCAAAGCGTCGATCAAGACGAAAATGGCGTGAGCATTGTTGACCAAAACGGCAATGTGTATACAGGTCGTGCTTTGATTGGTGCAGATGGCGTGAAATCAATTGTGCGTGAAAAATACGTCGGTGACCCCGCTTTGGTCACAGGTCATGTGGTTTACCGTGCGGTGGTGCCAAAAGAAGATTTCCCTGAAGAATTGCGTTGGAATGCGGCATCTATTTGGGTCGGTCCTAATTGCCATTTGGTACATTATCCATTGCGTGGCGGCGAAGAATACAATGTGGTCGTGACTTTCCACAGCCGCGAGCAAGAAGAATGGGGTGTGAAAGACGGCAGTCAAGAAGAAGTATTCAGCTATTTCAAAGAAGTTTGCCCATTGGCGCACAAATTGATTGAATTGCCAAAAACTTGGAAACGTTGGGCCACTGCTGACCGTGAACCAATCGACACTTGGACGTTTGGTCGCATCACATTATTAGGCGATGCTGCACATCCAACCACACAATACATGGCGCAAGGTGCTTGTATGGCGATGGAAGACGCAGTAACCTTGGGTGAGGCTTTGCGTGTTCATAACAATGACATCGACAAAGCATTCAATATGTATCAACGCGCTCGTGTGGCTCGTACGGCTCGCATCGTTTTGTCTTCTCGTGAAATGGGCAAAATTTACCATGCCAAAGGCGTACAACGCATGATACGCAATGATTTATGGCGTGGTCGCTCACCTGAGCGTTTCTATGATGCAATGGAATGGTTGTACGGCTGGAACGTGAACAACTGTTTGGATGCAGCACAACATTACACTGGTAAGGCACAAAACAATGAGCATGAAACTGTATAATTTTTTTAGAAGCGGCACTTCTCACCGCACCCGCATTGCTCTGAATCTGAAAGGCTTGGATTACGAGTATGTGGCGGTGAGCTTGGGCAAAGAAGAACATTTACAGGACGCTTTCAAAGCCATCAATCCTCAAGGTTTGGTGCCTGCTTTGGTCTTGGAAGATGGCAGCACTTTGACGCAAAGCCCTGCGATTTTGGAATGGTTGGAAGAAACTTTTACCGACACGCCTTTGTTACCAAACACTGCCATAGACCGTGCTCGTGTGCGCGCCATGGCGGCTTTGGTCGGTTGCGACATTCACCCTATTAACAATCGCCGTATTTTGGAATATTTACGCGGTGAATTAAAACAGCCTGAAGAGGCCGTGTTGCAATGGTGTGGTGAATGGATCAGCGCAGGCTTTGAAGCTTTGGAAGCTTTATTGGAACAAGACCAAAATCGTGGTGACTTTTGCTTTGGTAACAGCCCGACATTGGCAGATGTGTATTTGATTCCACAAGTGGAATCGGCTCGCCGCTTCAATGTGGATTTAAGCCCTTACCCTAATATTGTTGCCATCGACAAACATTGCATGCAATTGAAAGCCTTTGCAGATGCTGCACCGTTTGCACAACCTGATGCACCAAAATAATAAACCCTGTTGTTTTACCCATGAAGGAAGTCTCAATGTCTTACGCATTTGAACCGATGTCTATCGTAGGTTTGCCGATTCACGGCAGCGATGATTTGTACCCTGTACGCCGCATTTACTGCGTTGGTCGTAACTACGCTGCCCATGCTCGTGAAATGGGTTTCGATCCCGATCGTGAACCACCATTTTTCTTCTGTAAACCTAATGATGCACAATCGATTGTTCCTGTTAAAGCGGGCGAAACCATCGACTTGCCTTACCCTAGCCAAACTTCTAACTACCATTACGAAATCGAATTGGTAGTCGCCATTGGCAAAGGCGGCAAAAACATCAGCGTGGAAGAAGCTGCTGCTCACATCTTCGGCTATGCCGTTGGTTTGGATATGACCCGTCGTGACTTACAAATGAAAATGCGTGAAATGGGTCGCCCATGGGAAATCGGCAAAGCGTTTGATTACTCAGCTCCCATTGGTGCCATTCATCCTATCGCGGCTACTGGTGAATTGAATGTGGCTGACATTCATTTAACAGTAGATGGTGAAACCCGCCAACGCAGCGACATCAACCATTTGATTTGGAACGTGGCTGAAACCATTTCTAAATTGTCTGAATTGTTTGAATTGCAAGCGGGCGATTTGATCATGACAGGCACCCCAGAAGGCGTGGGTGCAGTGAAACAAGGCGAAACCATGCACGCTGAAGTAGCAGGTTTGAGCCCAATCACCGTCAAAATGATTTAATCAATCATGATTGCGTGACCTCAAAAGCCAACAGCAAACTGGCTGTTGGCTTTTTTATGCCTTAAGGCTTTAAAATAATAAAAATATTCATTAAAAATCAATTATTTAAAAAATAAACTGATCAAAGGAAATTCTCATGAAGACTAACGAACAATCTATGGACGTACAACAGTTCATAGATTCACAACCGCTTTCTCTCACCCAAAAACTGATCATTGCCTTGTGTTTTTGGGTCGTTGCTATTGATGGTTTTGATACCGCAGCTGTCGGTTTTATCGCTCCTGCTTTAAAAGACTTATGGCAATTAGAATCATCTCAATTGGCACCTTTAATGGGTGCAGGTTTGTTTGGTTTGATGTTGGGCGCTGTGATTTTTGGCCCATTAGCAGACAAAATTGGCCGCAAACCGATTTTGGTCGGTTCGGTATTTGTGTTTGGTGCTGCCAGCTGGGCTTCGGCTTACTCGCCTGATTTGACCACTTTGGTGATTTTGCGCTTTATCACAGGCTTAGGGTTAGGTGGTGCGATGCCGAACGCCATCACTTTGACCTCTGAATACTGCCCAACTTTGCGCCGCTCTTCTTTGGTGACTTTAATGTTCTGTGGCTTTACCGTAGGTTCTGCCTTCGGCGGTATTGTATCGGCACAATTATTAGATGTAGTCGGCTGGGAAGGCATTTTGATCATTGGTGGTATTTTGCCATTGGCAACTTTACCATTGTTAATTTGGTTGCTGCCTGAATCTTTGCGTTTTATGGTATTGCAGAAAAAACCTCAAGCCAAAATCGATGCCACAGCCAAACGTTTGTTGGCAGACAAAACCCAAGCTTTGCCTAAATTGGTGGCTTCCATCAATGAAAAAGCCAAAGTCAGTGTAAAAGAATTGTTCAGCAAAGATTATGCCATCGGTACGATGCTGATTTGGACTTCGTTCTTCATGAGCTTGTTAATCATTTACTTGATTTCAAGTTGGATGCCGACCTTATTGCGCAGCGCTGGTTTTGATTTGAAAAATGCATCATGGATTACCTCTGTCTTCCAAATTGGCGGTACGATTGGTGCCATCGCTTTGGGTTATATGATGGACAAATTGGGCGCGTCTAAAACCTTGTGCGCTGCGTACATTTTAGGTGCAGTCTTTGTCGTATTGGTCGGTCAAGGTATCAACAATTTGAACATGACATTGTTGTTAATCAGCATGTTTGGTGTGGGCGTTGGCATCAGTGGCTCACAAGTGGGTGCCAATGCATTTTCTTCGGCATTTTATCCGACTCATTGTCGTGCCACAGGCGTCAGCTGGGCCAATGCCGCAGGTCGTTCAGGTTCGGTTTTAGGTTCTTTGGTAGGCGGCTGGTTGATGCAAATGCACATGAATGCAGCTCAAATCATGGGTTTATTGGCCATTCCTGCGTTCATCGCCGCTTTTGCATTCTTCTTACTGAGCCGCCGCATGAACAAACAACCAACACTCAATGCCACTTTAAAACCAGCCAAATAATTTTATTTTGGCGTTATGCTCTTTGTCTCATTTAAAAAGCGTCCTGTAACTGTTTACAGGACGCTTTTTTTCAATCATTTCATCACCGCTTCATTGCTCATGAAAACTGTCGGTATAGATAATAATGGACAAAAAAACAATCGGAAAATGGGACAACGCACCCGGTCCATGTGGTGTATTGAGCTATAGTCATTTCTGGTGTATGACGAACAAATGAAGAAGGCGTATCCTGTTGATTGATTTCCGACCAAAGATTTCAACCAACAAAAGGAATACGCCATGACTGATTCTAACCCAAATGCATTCGTACAACCACAGCAAACATTCAATGACCCATTGACCGATTTGCTGCGTCAGGGAGCCAGGGAGTTGATTGCCAAAGCAGTTGAAACCGAATTGCAGATTTTGCTGGAGCAACACTCACCCAAGAAACTTCCCGATGGTCGCCAAGCATTGGTCAGAAATGGTTATTTGCCGGAACGAACAGTGCAGACTGGCATTGGTGATGTACAGGTGAAAGTGCCGAAGGTACGAGATCGCAGTGGTGACGGTGTGTGTTTCAACAGTCAATTGTTGCCGCCTTATTTGAAACGTACCAAAAGCATCGAAGAATTGCTGCCATGGCTGTATTTGAAAGGCATTTCCACAGGTGACCACCAACAAGCTTTGGCGGCTGTATTGGGAGAGCAGGCCAAAGGCTTGTCAGCCAATACCATCAGTCGTTTGAAGCAACATTGGACGGACGAACATCGGCAATGGAGCCAGCGGGATTTAAAGGGCAAACGCTATGTGTATTGGTGGGCCGATGGCATTTACAGCAATGTGCGATTGGACGATAGACTGTGTTTGCTGGTCATCATTGGTGTGACTGATCAAGGACATAAAGAGTTGGTGGCGGTTGAAGATGGTTATCGGGAATCTGAAGTCAGTTGGTCAGAAGTGTTGATAGGCTTGCGTTTGAGGGGTTTGGAAACCAGTCCAAAATTGGCGGTCGGCGATGGTGCGTTGGGCTTTTGGAATGCCATGGCCAAGTCTTATCCAGACACCAAACATCAGCGCTGTTGGGTGCACAAAACGGCCAATGTGTTGGCAGCCGTACCCAAATCGGTACAAGGCAAATTGCGAGAGGCTTTGAAAGAAATTTGGATGGCCGAAACCAAAGAAAGTGCAGAACAAGCCTTCAAACAAACAGTGGCTCGCTTTGGTGACAAATACCCCAAAGCCATTAACAAACTGGTGAAGGATGAAGAAGAGTTATTGGCATTCTATGACTTTCCAAATGTGCATTGGACGCACATCCGCACCACCAACCCGATTGAATCCACGTTTGCTACCGTACGATTGCGTAGTAAGCGGGCTAAAAACTGCGGTTCCAGAGAAACCACTTTGGCGATGGTGTACAAATTATTGGAAACGGCCCAAAAGCGTTGGCGCCGGATTCAAGGATTCAACTTATTGACCTTGGTGGTCAACAACGTCATCTTCAAAGATGGCAAGCAGGAAGACGAGCAATCAACAGAGAAAGCGGCCTGAATGCCATACACCAGATTTGACAATAACTCTGGTGTATTGCCATCAAACGTCAATGAATCTCCGGGCTGTAACACATAGGTATGTTGTCCATGGCGGTATTCCATTTCACCGCTGAGCATGTAAATAAACTCCGTGCCTGGGTGATCGAAATCAGGAAATTCTTCTGAATCATCGTGAATTTGCAAAAAAAACGCTTCAAAATATTTTTTCGGACCATGATCATAATTGAGCAAATGATAAGAATGGCCGCAACTAGTACCACGACGCACCACCTCCATGCCTTGCCCTTTTTTGACAAACTGAGCGCTGTCGCCTACATTGTCATAACCACGAAACAAATGCGACACAGAAACACCCAAAGCGTTGGCAATACTGACCAAGCTGTCTAAACTTGTGGTGGTTTGTGCATTTTCAATTTTTGATAACATGCCACGACTGATACCTGCCAAATCAGAAACATTGGCAATGGTTAACTTATTTTCTAGGCGAATGGCACGAATGGTTTTACCCAAATGCTGCGCCAAATCCAAGGTTTGATTCGTTTTGTTCACCGATATCCCCTTATATCATCATGTGTCATGGTTTCCGTTGCCTACTTATTTTTAACATACTAACACAATGGCAATCAACTCTAACAAACAGCATATTAACGACCAATTTCACCACATAATTGATACCAAATGTCTGTGAAATTAACAACATATTCTGATAAGACTCTATTTTTTAACCAATTCATCTAAATTGATACCTTAGACATAAAAATGTTGCACTGCACCCTTTCGCATTGTGCATAAGACACGTATATTATCTATAAACAAGAACCAACTTACTTGCAAAGACTCATCACCTATAGTCTGGCACCAAGATGATTTTTGACAGTGCCAAACGCTTGCTGTATGGGATTACTTTTGTCAGTGATACATTCAACCAACAAGAACGTTAGGAGTGAGTATGATGTATCGACCGAACAGCTCTCGAGCTGAGCGCATCAGAATTCAGGATTCTACTGAAGCCCACATTCGCTTTTTGTTTCACAACCTCCCCCATCCTAAACTCACGGACAAACAAAAACAGTTGGCCACTCGGCGCATTCAAGCAAGCGTAGACAAACATTATTTGGACACCATTAGCGATTGATTGAATGTATGAAAAAAGCCACCGTTGACGGTGGCTTTATGTTTTCACCATGGTTTAACCGCAAGACGCGCGAATGATTTGTTTGGTTGGCACATCAATGATGACATTGACACGGTCTAAGCGTTGGTCTTTGGTAACGGGTTGATTGGGTAACATGCGTCGTACCATATTGGCACCTGTGATTTCCTTGATTTGGGCATCATTCAGATTGCTTCTACCGACCAAAGCCGCCGCACCATCAGAACGACAAGCAGAATATTGCGCTAGCTGACCTGACGATGCACACGCTGACAAAACGCTCACAACAAGCACCAAAGCGCTCAGTAAAATGGTTTTCATAAATGCGTCCTTAAAATAAAAATCAATTGTCATCTGACTTTATTCAAGATTAATAGTTTCCCATCATATTGATTGGACAGATACAACCATCAAATTCATGACAAATCAGCGCAAATCGGCTATGCTTAAGCCCCAAAAATCTTGTGATAAAACATTCTCATGGCATTAAAAGCAACCATTTACAAAGCCACCTTGAACATCGCCAATGTCGATGAACATCTTTACGAAACCCATCAATTGACGATGGCGCAGCACCCTTCTGAAACCATCGAACGCTTGATGGTACGCTTATTGGCTTTTGCACGTTTTGCGCATGAGCGTTTGGAATTCACCAAAGATTTGTTTGAAACCAATATGCCTGCTTTGTGGCAACAAGATTTAACTGGCTTAACCGAGTTGTGGCTAGAAGTCGGCTTACCAGATGAAGACAAAGTCAAAAAAGCCAGCGCCCGTTGCCAAAAAGTGGCCGTCATCGCTTATGGCAGCATGGCAACCGATTGGTACCAAAAATCCAGCAAATTGAAAACTTTGCGCAATGTAGCAGTATGGGCATTGCCAACAGAAACCACCGCCGCTTTAGAAACGTTATGCGAACGCACGATGGATTTGCAATTGAATGTGATGGATGGTGAATGGACTTTGATCAGCGATCAAGGCAGTGTCATCATTGATTGGCAAGTATTACAAGCTTAATCAGCCATATCCAATATAAACAAGCGTCCTGTAAACTTACAGGACGCTTGTTATTTGCATCTTTGACTATCACACGCCTTTTTTAATGTCTTGCCACATTCGGGTAGCGGTTTTCAACGCATCCGCTTCCATTGGCAAATACATAAAGCCTTTTTCCAAATCTTCATCGTTTGGAAAAATCGAACGGTTTTCCGTATATTCTTTTTCCATCAATTCTTTGGCAGCCTTGCTCGCAGGCGCATACGTCACATAATTGCCATTTTTAGCGGCAACTTGCGGTGCCAAAGTGTCGTTAATGTATTTGTGCGCATTCAACACATTGCTAGCGTCTCGCGGAATCAAAAATGCATCCATCCACACCCCAAAACCTGTTTTCGGCACCAAAACTTCAATATTGACCTTGTTTTTGGCTTCTTCAGCTCGGCGTGCCGCAATATTCAAATCGCCACCATAACCCAAAGTCAAACACAAATCACCACGCGCCAAATCATCAATATAACCTGAGGAACTGAAACGGCGAATGTCCGGACGCACTTTTTTAATCAAATCCGCAGCAGCTTGTAAATCTTCTTTGGTTTGGCTGTGAGGGTCTTTGCCCAAATAATTCAAAGCCAATGGAAACACATCAGAAACGCTGTCTAAAATACTGATACCACATGATTTTAATTTATTGGTATATTCAGGCTTAAAAAGCAAATCCCATTGATTCTCTGGCAAAGGCGTGCCACCTAAAGCTTGATTGACCTTATCCACATTAATGCCCATGGTATTCATGCCCCAAAAATAAGGAATACTATATTCCCCTGTGGGATCAACCTCTTTTAAAAACACCATCAATTTCGGATCAATCTGAGATAAATTCGGCAATAAACTTTTGTCTAATTTTTGATAAGCGCCTGATTTGATTTGACGCCCAATATAAGTATTGCTTGGCGTGACCACATCATAACCCGATTGCCCTGTCAAAACTTTGGCTTCCAAGGTTTCGTTGCTGTCATATACATCGTAAACCACTTTAATGCCTTGGGATTTTTCAAAGTCTTTGACCGTCTCAGGGTCGACATAATCAGACCAATTGTAGATTTTCAGCTCCGCAGTCGTCGGTAAATTGGATGCAGGAGCACTGGATGCTGCCGTGTCGCTGCTTGCCACAGATGCCGCCGTTGGTGCCGTTTTATTGACGTCTGCCGAACCACCACCGCCACATGCAGCCAGAATCGTCAAAGTTATCGCCGAGATTGCCCACGCTTTTGTCATACCCATAACACGCTCCCCCATCTACAGTTTGAATTCACAGTGATGCTGCTTAATGCCATTGATATATTTGATTTGATTAAACGTGGTTTCCATCCGACAGGCAAGCCTAAAACCCTAACCTTGCCATTTTGTGGCAATATTTTGCACCCAAATTGGCATTTTTTCGCTTTTGATTCAAATATCTAAACCATGAACAAGGCTATGTGTTGATTTGTCGTAATTTCTCCAAAATTAAAACTTAAGCAATTGTTTATGATTAAAATATATCCACTCAAATTGAATATTAAATGCAACAAATACCGATAAAAAAGCGTCCTGTAAATTTACAGGACGCTTAATAAGGTTGATTTATTCGCCACGTTTTTTAACTTCTGTCCACAATGCTTCAGCAGCAGCTTCGGTTTCAGGGGTCAAAGCCACATACATGAAACCATTTTTCAAATCCGCATCGGTTGGGAAAATCGAACGATTGTCAGTATATTCTTTTTTCATCAATTCTTTTGCAGGCTGGCTAGCAGGCGCGTAAGTGACAAAATCACCATTTTGCGCCGCGATTTTGGCATCCAAAGTATGATTAATATATTGATAAGCATTGGCCACATTCACGGCATTTTTTGGCATCATTAAAGTATCAATCCACACACCAAAACCACTTTTTGGTACCAATATCTCAAGATTGACGCCTTTATTGGCTTCTTGGGCACGAGCTCTGGCAATATTCAAATCACCGCCATAACCCAAAGTCAAACACAAATTGCCATTGGCCATGTCATCAATATAGCCCGAAGAGCTGAAACGGCGCACATCTGGACGGATGTTTTTAACCAAATTAGCAGCGGCCTGTAAATCTGCTTGGTCTTGGCTATTTGGATTTTTACCCAAGTATTTCAATGCCAATGGAAAAACCATAGACACACTGTCTAACACGCTGATACCACAAGATTTCAACTTATTGGTGTATTCTGGCTTGAACAACAAATCCCATTCATTTTCTGGCAACGCACCACCCAAAGCTTCTTCCACCTTATCTTTGTTAATCGCCAAGGTATTCACACCCCAGAAATAAGGCACGGCATATTCATTGCCAGGATCGACTTCTTGCAAAAAGCCTAACAATTGAGGATTAATATTTTTATAATTGGGAATCAAGCTTTTATTGATTTTCTGATACTCACCTAAGTCAATATGGCGGCTGACAAAATGGTTGCTCGGACCTACCAAATCATGATTGATTTTGCCTGATTGCATATATTGCAACAATGCTTCCGTACTGTCATAAAAATCCAAGCCCACTGTGACGCCTTGCGCTTGTTCAAATGCCTTCACCGTTTCAGGGTTCACATAATCAGACCAATTGTAAATTTTCAACTCAGCCGTGGCTTCAGGCAACGCGCTGATGGCGGGCACACCCGCTGGTTTGGTTTCGGTTTTTTCAGCGGCGGGCTGATCATTACAAGCGCTTAACAACATCATCAGCAATGCCGATGCAATCAGTGTTTTCTTCATGATGACTCCTTTATGTTCAAAATCCAACAAATACACAACATATAAATAATTCATATAATGGGCATAATATGGCCAAATATTTTTCTGTTTTTACAAAAAACATGGTTTTTTATACCATATAAATACCATATTACAAAAAGATATCGCTCATGACAATGCATTCTAAAATAGAAATAATTTTATTAAAAAACCAGTTATTACACTAAAATTAAAAACTTTATTAATAAGAAAATATTAGCAAAAACCCTCGGTTTTACAGAGAATAAAAATGACATGATAGTTTTCCAACCACATATACATATTTTTCATTAAAAATTCTTGTAAGCATGAAGTGGTTAGTGCTATACATACATCCATTTCACGCAATGCATTCTTTTATCTCTCATTAGCTTGGCGCAGGAGTGTATTTTGAATTCGGTTTTAATGACGGCCGATGAGGTTTTAGCCTTATCACCAGATGCAGCCTCCATCAAAGCAGCCAAAGGCTTAGCCAAGCCTGAAAAATGGAGCCACCTAGGTCAAAAAGACACCGCAGTTTGGGGGGCTTGTCAAGGCAGTGGCAGCTCACCGTATCAAACCCAAGTCGACTTGTCTGGCCCCTCTTTCAAATGTTCTTGCCCTAGCCGCAAATTTCCCTGCAAACATGGCTTGGCCTTATTGCTGCTGCGCACCAACCAACAGGTCACATCCTCTGACACGCCACCAGCTTGGGTCAATGAATGGATGCAGACACGCCAAAAACGAGCACAAAAAAAAGAAGACAAGCAAGCTAGCAAAATCGAACAAGCCACCGATCCCGCAGCCACTGCCAAAAAAGAAGCACAACGTTGGAAAAAAGCACAAGCTGGGTTACAAGAATTGTCTTTGTGGTTGCAAGACACAGTCGATCAAGGCTTGGCACGTTTGTCACAAAACCAAACTTGGGCCAAACAAACCGCCACCATTGCCGCACACATGGTTGATGCGCAAATGCCCGCATTGAAAAACCGTTTGGAAGATTTAATCAGTATCATAGACACCCACCCACAATGGCCACGCATGGTTTTAAGCCAATTGGGGGACTTGCAATTGATTTTAGATGCGGCTGCACGTTGGGATGAACAAATCTTAGAGCCGCATCTGAAAGCCAAACTCAGCCAATATTTGGGTTGGAATATGGACAAAGCCGAAGTCATTGTTCAAGGCGAAGCGGTTAACGATGTTTGGCACGTCATCGGTTCGCGCCACATTCCATACGAAAACTTAACCGAACGCCATACTTGGTTGGTGAGCGCAGACTCTCAACGCCCCGCTTTCATTTTGGATTTTTCTTATCAAAATCGTGGCTTTGAACAATCTTTTTCCTTGGGTGCGGCTTATCAAGGCACGCTGCACTTTTACCACCATCAATTTGGCTTGCGAGCGGTCACAGGTTTGGATTGGTCGCCTGAACCTGCGGCAAATACAAAAGCATTGCTCGCGTCACACGCCAATATTGCCAACGCTTGGCCATACACCACACAATTGTTAGCCCACAATCCTTGGCAATATTTGTGTCCGCTGTGGCTCAAACAAGGAACGCTACAACAATACAATGGGGTGTGGCATGTGGTTTTTGATGAACATCTCGAAGCCAAAGCCATGCCATTACAGCTAGCCGATGAATATGTATGGCGCTTATTGGCCTGTTTGCAAGCACATCAAGTCTTGTATTGGTTTGGTGAATGGCAACAAGCGACATTTCAATTGTTAAGCGTGTGGCAACATCAACCAGACGATGACAGTTTGTCCTGTTTGTGGATGATGCCGAAGGAGTTTCAAGCATGAGTGTGTTGTCTTTGAATGCTTTACTGCCTATTGCTTTAAGCGGCACGCAACACGCCAGCTTGCCACAATTTCACGAACCCAAAACCGCTTTATTGCAAGCCTTACAACAACACGCACACCCATCAACGGCGACACAATTATTGCGTTTGAGCGCAGTTGCCAGCCGTTATGAACGCATGGTTTATCAAGCACCCAAGCGTCCTGAAAACAGCCAGACGCTGTCTTTACCACAACAATCTCAAAACAGCCTAGAAGGCATCACACCTACTTTACACACGTTGTTTCCCAAGCCCAATCTGGCGCATTGTATTGCCATATGGCGTGAATTGGCGCAAGCGCAACGACATTTGCCAGCCAGCGTATTGCCCGACTGTTTGGAAATTGCATATAGCCACAGCGTCTTGCGACCTTGGTTAATGCCTATTTTAGGACCACAAGGTTTGTTTTTGGCACAGTGCAATCCCAAATGGAAGTTTGCCATCGGCACCGATGAACATGCTTCAGATGAAGAAGCGTGGCAATACGGCAGCGTCTTTCAACGGGTACAAGTGTTACAACAACAAAGACAACACCATCCACAGCAAGCACGTGAACGTTTACAGGACACGTTAGAACAAAAAAATCTTAAAGTGGCCAAAGAGCGCAAGCAATTGCTAGAAGTTTTGTGGCTGCATTTGTCAGAAGCAGACGAAGCTTTATTGGAGTTTTGTTTGGATGACCGCTCTAGCGAAGTGAGCCTCTTGGCCGCACAAATGCTGGTGAATTTACCTAACAGTGCTTTGAGCCAACGCATGCAAGCCTTATTGCCTTTGCTATTGCAACAAGATGCCAAAGGCAAGTGGCTGTTAGAACCTCTGGACATAGAAGCAGCTCCAGCACAATGGCAACGTGATGGCATTGCCATCAAACCGCCATCTCACCATCTTTTTGGCAGCCCCAAAGCATGGTTACTGCACCAAATGGTGCGCATGATTCCTTTGCAGGCATGGCAGCAATACACAGGGATGGATATCAATGCTTTGTGGCAATGGTCAGCCACAGGCGATGTCAAAATGTGGCAAGATGCATTGCGCAGCGCATGGAAAGAAGCCATTTTCATGAACATCTCTCAGGTCGATTTAAACCAATTGCCTAGCAAAATTTTATTGGATTTGCGCCACAACAATGTCTTACACAACATGCTCGTTCAATGTTCAGATAGTGATCAAGAGGCATTTTGGCAACAGCAATTGGGGCATATTTTATCTTTAGACGATGTCGTGACAGTCTATATTTTGCGGCCTGTAAACTTTTCATTGGAATTTTCTCAATTTCTCTACCAATTTATCACACAGCAATTGCAGCCATTGGCGACGAAAGAAGTGGATTTGAAATTGTACTCGTGGATTGCCAGCCACCAATCCACGCTCATCAGCTTGGTGTGGTTGCTGCATCCTGATGTGGCGACTAAATTGTCACAATTGCCATGGCCACGATACGACAATCAAGAGTGCATCCCTGATTATTGTGAAGAGCTGAACCAAAAATTATTGGCACAACAGCAGATGCGCACACAATGGCAACAAGCACTGGCAAATTGCCCAACCCATCCCTTTGAATCTTAATAGAAAGACTTTCCATGAGCGCACAACAGGTTTTGCGGCAGCACGCTGAAATCCAATTTGCCACCGAATTGGAGGCTTTAAAACATGTCGATGACCGTCCACGTCCAAGCAATTGGCAATTGTCGCCTTGGGCGGTATTGCAATATTTGATGGGTGGCGAATTGTCCAATGGTGTGAACATTTCAGCCAAATACATTGGCAATCCTCGCTTGATGGAAATTGCCATTGCCACTTTGGCCACAGACCGTGCATTGCTGTTATACGGCGTACCAGGAACAGCCAAATCTTGGGTGTCTGAGCACTTGGCCGCAGCCATCAGTGGGGATTCGACGATGTTGATTCAGGGCACTGCAGGCACCAGCGAAGAGCAAATTCGCTATGGTTGGAATTATGCTGAATTGCTCGCCAACGGTCCTTCCGAAAAAGCCTTGATTGCCAGTCCACTCATGAATGCCATGCAAGACGGCAAAATTGCCCGTATCGAAGAATTGACCCGCATTCCTGCTGATGTACAAGACACTTTGATTACGGTTTTGTCCGAAAAAACCTTGCCCATACCTGAACTCAACAGCGAAGTACAAGCTATACATGGTTTTTCAGTGATTGCCACCGCCAACAATCGTGACAAAGGTGTGAATGAATTGTCCAGTGCTTTGAAACGCCGTTTTAACACAGTGATTTTACCTGTGCCTGACAGCGCCGAAGATGAAATCAAAATTGTCATGAAACGGGTCAGTGAACAAGCACAAGCTTTGCAATTACCGGGAGAACTGCCTGCTTTAGAAGAAGTGCGCCGTGTGGTACACATTTTCCGCGAATTGCGCAATGGTCAAACCGAAGATGCCAAAACCCGCCTCAAATCACCTACATCGACACTGTCTACTGCCGAAGCCATTTCTGTCATCAACAGCGGTATGGCTTTGGCCAGTCATTTTGGCGATGGCGTCCTGAATGCCCACGATTTGGCTTCAGGCTTAATCGGTGCCATTATCAAAGATCCGGTGCAAGACGCTGTGATTTGGAAAGAGTATTTGGAAACGGTGGTGCGCGATCGCAGCGATTGGAAAGATTTGTACCGTGCTTGTCGTGAGCAATTGTAAATCGGTGTCACACCACACATTCACAAAGGAATGTTGATGGCAACTACGTTTGAAGCGGTGCATTTTTTTGGCATACGCCACCATGGTCCGGGCTGCGCCCACTCATTGAAACAGGCTTTGGATGCCTTACAGGCCGATTGTGTCTTAATCGAAGGTCCGCCTGAAGGCGAAACCTTGTTAGATTGGGTAGGACACGAGGCTTTGGTGCCGCCTGTGGCGCTGCTTGTTTATGCACAAAATCAGCCTGAACAAGCTTCTTTCTACCCTTTGGCGGTGTTTTCACCCGAATGGCAAGCTTTGTTGTGGGCAAAGCAACAACGAGTACCTGTGCAGTTTTTTGACTTACCTCACACACACAAATTGGCATTGGAAACACAACAACAGCAACGTTTACAAGAAGCCAACACGCAAGATGACTCAACTTTGCAAGCGCCAGAAGATTTACAGGACGCTGTCAACGGGATATTGCCACCCTCACCAGATATGTCAGATTCGTCAGATGCAGCAGATGAAAACAGTATTGAAAATGACTATGCAGACCCATTGGATATGTTGGCACAGGCCGCAGGTTATGACGATGGCGAAACTTGGTGGAACCGTTTGGTAGAAGAGCGTCACAACAGCCAAGATGTGTTTGCCGCCATCAATGAAGCCATGACAGCAGTGCGCGAGCAAATCCCACAGCTGCACGCAAATTTTCAACGCCAATACTCAGAATCTTTGCGTGAAGCATGGATGCGCCAACGCATTCGAGCGGCCATTAAACAAGGTTTTCAACGCATTGCCGTGGTATGTGGTGCTTGGCATGTGCCTGCGTTGCAAGATGCCCAACACACAATCAAAGCCGATGCTGCTTTGCTCAAAGGCTTGCCCAAACTCAAAACCGAAACCACTTGGGCACCTTGGAGTTATCCTCACTTGGCGTATGCCAGTGGCTATGCCGCAGGCGTGGTGTCTCCGGGTTGGTATGAACACTTGTGGCAACACAAACACCTTGCCGCCACACCCACTCAGCGCACTGTCAGCTGGTTGCGCAAAGCAGCCATATTGATGCGCGAGCAAGATTGGGATTGTTCTTCTGCGCATTTGATTGAAGCGGCACGTTTGGCAGACATATTGGCCATCATGCGTGGACACGCCAGCGCCAGTTTAGAAGAAATCAACGAGGCCATCAGCACAGTCATCCATATGGGAGAGACTTTGCCCTTGCTCACCTTACACGAACAATTGACCATAGGCACGACTTTAGGACAAGTACCCGTAGCCATGCCTATGGTGCCTTTGCAAAATGACATTCATACCCAACAACAAAAACTGCGCTTAAAACCAGAAGCCTCCTACAAAACCTTGGCTTTGGATTTGCGCAAAGATTTGGATTTGGCGCGCAGCCACTTTTTACACCGTTTGGCTTTGCTTGGCATCACTTGGGCCAGCATCACTGACAATGAACAAAGAAATCGTGGTACGTTCCGCGAATCTTGGCGCATGGCGTGGCAGCCAGAAATGAGCATAGACATCATTGCCGCCAGCACTTACGGTACGTGTTTGGCACAAGCGGCGCACAATAAAATCATCAGCCTAGCCAAGCGTCCTGAAACCACATTGCAAACCTTGGCACAAGACTTGGACAACAGTTTATTGGCCAATTTGCCTTTGCTCGTTGCCGATTTGACCCGCCTCATCGAACAGCGTGCCGCTGTCACATTTGACATGAGCCAATTGCTGCAAACGGTTTTACCGTTGGCACAAGTGTTCCGCTACGGCAGCGTGCGCCAAAACGATCAAGATTTGTTGGCCAACATCATTGACAGTTTGATTGAGCGCATCGCCATCGGCCTGAAAGTGGCGTGCATGAATTTGGACAGCCCTAGTGCTCAACACATGCGCACGTGGCTGCTCGAAGCGCATCAAGCTGTTTATTTACGCCAAAACGACAACTTGACTCAATTGTGGCAACAAGTGTTGCAAGACACCATGCACAGCTTATTATCAGCCCCATTGTTGCGCGGCATGGCATGCCGCTTGTTGCTCGATGCCAAAGTATGTGAACAAGACAGCGTGGCTTTGGAGCTGTCTCGCAATTTGTCCGCTTCGGTTCCTGCTCTGGACGCATCAGATTGGCTACAAGGATTTTTAAATCAGCAAGCTTTGGTTTTGCTCCACCATGATTGGATTTTGCAAGCCATAGATGCTTGGGTCACACAATTGAATGAGGCGCATTTCATTCAAGTTTTGCCATTGGTAAGGCGCCATTTTGCCAATTTCAGCCATAGCGAACGCCAAAGCCTGCGCCAAAAAATCCAACAACCGATGACGGCCGTACCTGCTCCTCATACCACCAGCCCACAAGACACCGCCTTACTTAGCCTAGTCGACCCAATCTTATTGCAATTGTTTGGTTTACCTTCTGAAAGTTTGCCATCATGAGTACCGATATCACTCCAGAAGCACCACCTACCAACCACTTACAACGTTGGCGCTTGATTTTAGGCAGCGCCGCCAACCATCCTGAAACATCATTGTCAGCGGTGCATCAAAAAATGGATGCCGCTTTGGCGGCCTTATACGAAGATCAAAATTTGTCACGCCAAGGCGGACGCAACGACTCTGCACCGTATGTGAGCCAATGGCTGGGCGACATTCGCCAATATTTTCCTCAATCTACAGTTGAAATCATGCAACAAGACGCATTAGAGCGCTTGAATTTGACTGAATTGCTCTTGCATCCTGAAGTCTTAGAAAGCGTGCAAGCCGATGTGCATTTGGTTGCCAATTTAATGGCATTGTCGTCTGTGATTCCTGAAAACACCAAAGCCACTGCCCGTGCTGTGGTCAAAAAAGTGGTCGATGAGCTGTTACAAAAACTAGAAGAACCGATGCGCAGCGCTGTCAGTGGTGCCATAGACCGTAGCCAACGCAATCTGCGCCCACGCCACCAAGAAATCGATTGGCAACGCACCATTCGTGCCAATTTGCGTCATTGGCAATCAGAATATCGCAGCATTATCCCAGAAACCTTAATCGGTCACGGCCGCAAAATCCGTCGTCCACAACGTGAAATTGTATTAGCGATAGACCAAAGTGGCTCTATGGCCAATTCCATCGTTTATTCGGCCATTTTTGGTGCGGTCATGGCAAGTTTGCCAACAGTTTCGACCAAATTGGTCGTGTTTGATACTGCCGTCGTAGATTTGACCGAGCAATTAAGCGACCCCGTCGAAGTCTTGTTTGGCGTACAACTTGGCGGTGGTACCGATATCAACAAAGCCATAGGCTATTGCCAAGAAATCATTCAAGAACCACGCAATACCATTTTGGTGCTGATTTCAGATTTGTACGAAGGCGGTGTAGAAGCCAATTTGCTCAAACGCAGCGCCCAATTAATCGCCTCAGGCGTGCAAATGATTGCCTTGCCAGCGCTCAGCAATGAAGGTGAGCCTTGGTATGACAAACAATTAGCAACCAAACTAGCAGCTTTAGGTGTACCCACATTTGCCTGCACGCCCGATTTGTTTCCTGACTTGATGGCAGCCGCTATCAGGCGTGAAGATGTGGCCACTTGGGCTGCCAATCGCGGCTTTAAAATCGGCAAATAGCCCCAAAAAACCGTCCTGTAAAGTTTACAGGACGCTTGCAATCTCATCGTACACATCCACTATTGCGTATAGTCTAATGGTATGTCATCAAAATCCATCAATAAGCGTACCAAACCACTGCCCCATTCTTGGCAAATTTGCAGCATATATTCATCATCTGCATGAATACGCCTTCCGTGTGGCATACGCAAACTGTCAACTTGATACACCATCAAATCAATCGGGAAACCCACCGACAAATTAGAACGAATCGACGAATCAAACGACAACAAGACGGCTTTTAAAGCCACTGCCAATTCAGTTTCATACGTTACCACCCGATCCAAAATCGGCTTACCGTATTTGCTTTCTCCAATTTGAAAAAATGGTGTGTCTTCTGTTGCGGCAATACAATTGCCCTCACTGTAAACCGAATACAATTTGGGCGCTTGCCCTCTGATTTGCCCTCCAACCAAAAAATTGCTGCCAAAAGTGACTACTTCTTGCTGCGCAACCTTAGCCGCTTGTTTGGCAATTTGGCAAGACAACACGCCAATCAAATCTGCGACATCGAATAAAGTTGGCACATTTAAAACTGTTTTTTCCATTTGGCCGTGTATGTCTTGCTGTAAACGTTCAATTACCGCTTGAGAAGTCGCCAAATTGCCTGAAGTGAGAATAAAAATATTGCGCTCACCCTCGTTTTGAAAACAAGTCATTTTTTTAAAACTGGCAATATGATCCACTCCCGCATTGGTACGGGTATCACTGGCAAAAATCAGTCCATGCTTTAAGTTTAACGCAACACAATAAGTCATGGTTTTTCTTTCAAAATAAGGTAAGAAATCCATCCAACCCATGATTTTTTATAAAAATATCAACAGATGAGGAAATTTTGCGTATGCATTGTGTACATTTACAATCGCACTGACCATTTTGTTTGGGTCTTCACACCGAAAACAAGACCAAAATTTCCACACCTGTTTACTTAAACCTCAAATATAGGTTTTAGTTCTCTGCATTTTGTCCATTGAAAATAGAATGATGACTGTTTTTTCATTGCATATAGATGCTACTGTTCATGTCATACAGGTCGCTTTGATTGGAATATTGAAATAAGATAGAGGGCATTAAAACATGATGATTCAACCATTTTTTAACACCCTCCATCTTGGCTTGCAATCTTGTTCAAACTGATTTGGCAACGCTAAAACGGCCCATAACTTCGAATAGGATTACCGCGTTCTAATTGTCCATGTTGTTGGTGGCGTGAATGTTTGTCCTGCGCCACTTGCATTTGTAGGCGTTGTTGTAACTTCAATGCAATCAGCTCACGCGCCAGTTTTTTATTGGCATATTGACTGCGCTCGGTCATGACTTTCACGCTGATGCCACTGGCAATGTGAGTAGCATGGATGGCAGAATCGGTGGTATTGACATGTTGACCACCGCTGCCCGAAGCCCGACACGCTTGAAACACAATGCTGTCATCTTGAGGCAATGGCATCGTCAATACACATTGAGACACACCCACAAACCAGTTTTTACGTTTGTGATGCGGCCTGATTTTGCTTTGAAATACCCATTGAATGCTACCACACCAAGTCTCAGCCCAAGCTTGTAACTCTTGACCTTGCGCTTGCAACACAATCGATAAATAACCATGTTGCGTTGGGAAAGCTTCCACTACGTCAAGGCGGATGCCGTTTGATTTGGCATCACTCAGCATTTTTTGCAAAGTGTATTTTACTGCCAATTCACACTCTGCTGGACCTTGCGCAGCGGTGATTTGTATTAACAACATGGCGTCTCTCCTTTTTTGTACGTCATGACGGGCTTAAAACGTGCAATCAAACGGCACAAACCCACATCGACCAAACTGGCTATCACCGCATCAATATTTTTATAAGCTTGTGGGGCTTCTTCGTAAAGCAAGCCTTTGTCACCGCAAACAACAGTGCTACCAAACTGAGTTTGCCTTAAGTCTTGCGCTTTGAATTTGTGTGCCAAACGCCCCTGACAATCACCACGTGCCCACTTACGACCTGCGCCATGAGCCAAAGAATACAAAGCCATTTCGCCACCAATGGGCTCAACCAAATAAGAATAATCACCACGTGAACCCGGTATCATCACCCAACCTTGATCGGCAGGTGCCGCACCTTTACGGTGTAAAAAACCCGCTTGACCATTCCATTCAAATGGCACCACATGATTGTGGCTGATATCCAGCACACAAGATGCTGAGGTTTTCCATGCTTTGAACATGCGTTTGGCAATGTACAAACGATTCAGATGGGCATAATGCAAAGCTGCATTGTGCTGCGCCCAATATTTTGTGGCTTCTATACTGTTTGCAGCCAAACCTTGATGACCAAATTGATTCAAATGTTGACGTAAAATCTCACCACCCAAGCCGCGCGAGCCACTGTGTACCATTAAAAACAAATGGCTTTTGTCTAAATGCGGCTGTTCTACAAACAAAGAGTCTAATTGCAAAAGTTCTGCAAAATGATTGCCGCCACCGATGGTGCCCAAGCTTTGGTGCAGACTATCAAAATCAAGCGGTAAATGTTGTAACGCCAAACCACCTAAAGCATTGGCAGCGTCCTGTAACAAATTATCAGGCAATACACCATCCATATTGCCCAACTGTTTGGCAAGTTTACTACCCGATATTTTGTGGTGTTTTAAATCGGTTTGCCACAAAGCCATACCGCAACCGATATCACCTCCGACCAAGGCGGGATAAAAATGCGCGGTAGAAAAAAAGGCCGCACCAATAGGATAACCGCGTCCTGCATGCAAATCAGGTAAACCGACCGCAGCTTGTATGTGCGCTAAGGCAGCAGTGGCCTGTAATTGCGCAATGGCACTGTCTTCAAGCCAAACATTTTGATTGGCGATAATGTTAATGTGAGTGTGCTGGCTAAAATTGCCCATAAAATCACTTTCTGAAAAAACAAAAAAACACGCAATCGCGTGTGTTTCAGAAAGCAATGAATGCTCAGAGTGTGACGCGATTGCAAAGGTCAGTGATTATGGTATGGTGTCGCATGCTAATCTCCTTTGCTGGCAGTGAAATAAAAAGTGACGCTATCGTAACAATTCTGTTTATATTGGTCAAGGTTTCTAAATAAGTGATATTTTTCAATTCAATATGAATTGAATCGTCCCAAGTATTTAAGATAGCCATGTGCGGCCAATACAGTCCTGAGCATTTGAAAGCCGATGGTTTGACAGCTGTTGAATCTTATTCTGTGTATGATCCACCACCAGCACTTAAAACAGTACTGCGGCTATTATGCTTTGATGAAGTTGCGCTAAACATGCTCAACCGCTCAAAGAACTATCTGTTGGGTAAAGTATTTGTGGATACGACACAAGTGCAATATGTTGCCCATCGTTGAAGATTTCCATGATGAGAATACAGGACGCATCAACAATGCTGGTTTAGGGATCAGACCCAAAATGGCAAGTACAAGCACGCTTGGGCATCCCTTTTATGGGTAAGCCACACAACGTGCAGACAGACATGGTTGAATATTACCAAACGTTTTTAAAACATTATAAAAATACTCTGTCTTATACTGTGCCACTTAATCGATAAAATACAGCAGTAATTTTATTAGATGGTTATCCGAGCCTGTGCACTATTTTGTGTCAGCTGCCGTCTATGGCGAAAGTCACTGACACACAAAGTGCACAAACTCGTTCATAATATTTTTAACAATGAAAACCGCAAAATTTGCCTGCTTGCATAAAAATAAAATTCATTTCTAGCATTCATCAGCCATTGCTTCAAATATAAGAACCGTCACAATCTTGTTAACATCATTAAGATGGATATTGCAATCATCGATAGAATCTGCAGGATTTTTTAATGAAAAATCACCTATTGTATTGACGCAGTTAAACTAAAAAAACAAGGTTTGCAATGGGTGTTGCATCGGTAACCGCTGTTTCAAAACGCGTATAAAATGCGCCTCTTGTTCAAGATTGGCTTGTGGTTTTTGCCAAGATTGAAGCAAGGCTCGCATCAGTCTTTGCGTTGAGCTAGAAGATATGCTGCCAATGCTACGATGGATACATAAAATTATTTGTGCTTGCTGCAATGTATACAACAAAGCACGACTTAAATCTGCATCGGGCTGCGGTAATTTGTCATTGATGCGCTGCGCTTTCAAAACACTGTGTACCAAACGATTGCGTTGTCGCATCAGCTGCCTGTCATTGCCTTTGGCGTTGCACAAGCCACGTAGCTGGAAACGCACCATACTCAATAAATGCTGTAAGCGCTTTTGCGGATTAGGCGGGAAAATCCAAGTGAAAGCCAACATGGCAATGATGGGACCCATGACCACCGCCAAGCCATTGGCAAGACTTTGGCCCATGCTTATATGCACAGGATAATGCGGTTGTAACAAGATTAACATCACCATGATGGTGTCAAAAGCACCCAACATCAACCGTTTTTGAGCATAAATGAACGTATGCAACAACATAAAGGGTAACATCCAAAAAATCATTTGCCATGAAGAATGTGCCAAATAATGCCAAGCCGTCCAAGTACACAAAAAAGCCAAAATTGCGCCAATGAATTGGCCTGAAGTGACGTGACGTAAAAACCACGCTGGGTTTTCAAACCCCACAAAAACCGACAACATCACCGACAAGCCCAGCATCATTAACGGCATGAATGCCCAATCTGTGACCACCCACAACATGCCCACTATGGCACCTGATTTGGTGCTGCTGGGCGTGTTAAGTCACTATTTAGAAGACGATAACTTGTGGGTGCCAACTTCAGAATCAGTAAGCTTCAAGCCCATTTTACTTAATACAACCCACGGTTATTATATCAATTTACTGCGTGTGAAAAAAAGTGGCATTTTGTTACGTCACCGCCATACTGGAGCCGTTCATGCATTTGTTCTAAAAGGACGATGGTATTATCTAGAACACGATTGGGTAGCCGAACAAGGCTCATTCGCTTATGAACCTCCTGGTGAAACGCATACCTTATTTGTGCCAGAAGATGTAGACGAGATGATTACTTTGTTTACTGTTCAGGGCGGTTATACCTATGTTGACCCTTATGGCAAAGCAACAGGTTACGAAGATGTATTTACCAAATTAGCAGCGACTCAAGCACATTATGGAAAACTTGGTTTAAACCCATCAGAGTTGGAAAAAATGATTCGCTAATTCGTATTTTTCGATTTGTCCAAATCATCGTCCTCCCATTATTCATGGGAGTTTTTTATCATTTGTCTCTATCTATATCGATACTTTATTGAACTGCCTATTAAATCTAGAAGTTTCCCAATAATCGAGAAGTTTGGGTTAAGCCTGAACTGATTGTGAATAGGGTTTGCGATGCGCTTGCATCACCGCCGCTTACGCAGTTATCTATAACAAAATTCACTGACACAAAATAGCGTACAAGTGCCCTCCAATCCATGACAAGATGGTAATGCTATATAAATTTATCAGCCCCCAAACCCTCCCAAATAAGCCGCCGCCGTGTTAGTGGTATAATTCAAGCCCGCATCATTGGCAACCATCTTGCTAACTGAACCCTCTTTTTTACTACTATTGTTTCTTATGTCCACACCCAAACTCAGCTTAAACAAACTCACATTTTTATTTCCATTAGCGCTCGTTTTATTTGAATTTTCTGTCTATATTGGCAACGATTTGGTACAACCTGCCATGTTGGCCATTACTAAAGAATTTGGCGTCAGCAGCAGCCTCGCCCCATCTTCGATGTCTTTGTATTTATTAGGTGGCGCTTGTGTGGCATGGCTACTTGGCCCCCTATCCGACCGCTTAGGGCGAAAAAAAGTCATGCTCGCAGGCGTGGCTTTTTTCAGCATTTGCTGCTTGATCATTTTACTAAGCCAAAATATCGAACAATTTTTATTCTTGCGCTTACTCCAAGGCACAGGTTTGGCGGTCATTTCCGCAGTCGGCTACGCCACCATCCAAGAAACATTTGACGAAAAAGATGCCATCAAAGTCATGGCTTTGATGGCAAATATTTCTTTGCTTGCACCCTTATTAGGACCTGTTTTGGGTGCATTTTTAATTGATTATGTGTCTTGGCACTGGGGTTTTGTCGGCATTGCCGTTTTGTCTTTCACCAGTTTTTTTGGCTTAAAAAATAAAATGCCCAATACGCCACCCACCACAACCACACCTTTATCATTTAAAAATATGTACCTAGACTTCAAAGAAGTTTACCGCAACCCACGCTTTATCGGTTTGACTTTGGCTTTGCCCATGCTCAGCCTGCCTTTGATGCTTTGGATTGCCTTATCACCTGTGATGTTGGTTGAAGATTGGGGTTTATCAAGCATGCAATACGGCTGGGCACAATTTCCTGTTTTAGGTGGTTTGATTACGGGCAATGTGCTTTTGGTACGCTTGGTAGACCGTTTTCCTTTGGGGAAAACCATTTTCATCGGCGTACCACTGATGCTTATCGGCGCCATCTTGATTGTTATCGGCACAATATGGCAAGTGCACTTTTTAACTTTGTTAATCATCGGCATGACATGCATCAGTTTGGGCGAAGGCTTGAGTTTCTCGGTTTTATACCGCTTTGCATTGATGTCGTCTGATGTCAGCAAAGGCACAGTTGCTGCGGCAGTTTCTATGCTGATGACTTTGTGTTTTTTCCTTGTCATTGAATTGGTGCGTGTGACTTACGATGCTTACGGCATTTGGATGTACAGCTTAACTTGTTTGGGCTTAATCGCCTTATGGTTTACCTTTCCTTATGCCTTGATTCAAAAAATCATGCGCGAAAAAGCAAGCCAAGCAACCCACCATTAAGAGCCGTCTGATGCAAAAAAAGCGTCCTGTAAAATCTTTACAGGACGCTTTTTTACTTGATACGCAAACCGTTTATCGAATCAATCTATCGCTTTGACCACGCCACGGCGCATTTGGTCTAATTCTATGGATTCAAACAAAGCTTTGAAATTGCCCTCACCGAAACCTTCATTGCCTTTGCGCTGAATGACCTCGTAAAAAATCGGACCCAATTGGTTAGATGTGAAAATTTGCAACAACAAATCGTTGTCAGGTCCACCATCGAGCAAAATTTTATTTTGTTGCAAGCGGGCAACATCCTCACCATGATTGGGCAAACGTGTGTCGAGCAATTCATAATAAGTATCAGGCGTACCCAAAAATTTCACATTTTGTGCACGCAATACTTCAATCGACTCATAAATATTGTCCGTACCCAAAGCAATGTGTTGGATGCCCTCGCCTTGATACATATCCAAATACTCTTGAATTTGGCCTTTTTCAGCCGTACCTTCTTCATTGATAGGGATGCGAATTTGACCACAAGGTGAAGTCATCGCCTTGGATTTCACACCAGTGACCTTGCCTTCAATGTCAAAATAACGCACTTCACGGAAATTGAACAAACGCTCATAAAACTCTGCCCATTCTTTCATGCGCCCTTTATGAACGTTGTGGGTCAAATGGTCAATATAAGTCAACCCTGCCCCTTGATGGCACAAATCGGCTTCAGCCGTTTCAGGATTCAAAGACACAAAATCCACATCGTAAATGTCAATATCACCTATGCCACCGTCTTGTTTGCCACGCCAGCGGTCAACCAAATAAATCAATGAATCGCCAATACCTTTGATAGCAGGAATGTTCAATTCCATCGCTCCACTACCAGAAGGCACGCCCCAAGCACCTAATTCAATCGCACGTGCATACGCTTGCTGCGCATCATCCACACGGAATGCAATGGCGCACACAGAAGGACCATGCAAACGGGCAAAGCGTTGAGCAAATGAATTGGGTTCGGCATTTAAAATAAAATTGATATGTCCTTGGCGGTATAACAAAATATTTTTATGGCGGTGTTTGGCAATGGCTTTAAAGCCCAAAGATTCAAAAATTTTGCCCATTTCTTCTGGATTGGGTGCAGCGTATTCGATGAATTCAAAGCCGCTGGTACCCATTGGATTGTCCCAAGTTTCAAATCCCATTGTTGTCTCCTTTGTGTTTGGTCTGATTTTTTTGGTTTTTTAAATATTAAAAATCAATTTACAACATAAAAATAAAACAGACAATCAATGTTAATTTGTTATTTAAAACTTCATGCTGATTGATAAGATTATTTTGACATTCTGATTAAAAAATCATGGCATAAAAAAGCGTCCTGTAAATTGACAGGACGCTTTGTTTCATCAACATGCCACCTCTATCAATCTTCTTCTTCAAATACCGCAGGGTCCGTGTCACCACTGTCATCGCTCAATACAAAACCTGCCGTATTGATGGCATATGTATATTGATCGCCACTGATGGGAAAGCGTACGCTACCGGTATAAGCACCGCCGCCGTCATATTCCACATAATGTTGATTCACAATCTCCAAACTGTCTTTTTCTTCCGAAGTGTTCCAATAAAACACTTGATTGATGTGTCCTGGTCGTGTGTCCGAATAATTCACCTCAATCCATTCGCTGACAATACCTGGATAACGACCATCCAAACGGTAAGTCATCGACTCAGCCCAAGCCATCGTACCCATACCCAACAAAACCAGCACCGCTGCCGTTTTCAACCATTTCTGCATCTTTGCATCCCTTTTTTATGCTTTTGTATTAGAAATGCAGTATAAAATCACCATGTTAAAAAACACACCATTTTCACAGTGTGTTTGCATAATATCTCTTAAAAACAACGCTTATTTGGCCAATTCAGCTTCAATCAATGCCACCAAACGTTCATCATCAGGCGCCACATCAGGTGCAAAACGAGCAATGACTTCACCGTTTTTCTCCACCACAAATTTTTCAAAATTCCACATGATGTCATGCGCCTCGCCACTTAACAAACCTTTGGATTCGAGCAATGTTTTCAAATGACTGTCTGCTTTGGTTTGCGCTTGCGGCTGTGCTTGCGTCAAAACAGCATATAAAGGATGTTGCCCTTCACCTTTGACCACTATTTTTTCAAACATTGGAAACTTCACGCCAAACGTGCCACGACAAAAATCGGCAATTTCTGCATTGCTGCCTGGCTCTTGCGCACCAAACTCATTGGCAGGAAAACCCAAAACTTCCAAACCTTGTGCTTGATATTGCTCATACAAAGCTTCTAAGCTTTCGTATTGTTTGGTCAAACCACATTGGGATGCCACATTGACCACCAACAATACTTGACCTTGAAAATCCGCCAAGCTTTTGGCTTCGCCTGCAATCGTATTGACCGTAATATTGTGAATATTATTGCTCATTTTCAACCTTTCTTCATTTTGTACTGTGAGTGTGTTTGATTGGAACACCATCATGTTTAAAAGTCGATATATTCTGTCACAATCATCAAAAATTCTTTCAATTTTTCAAACATCCCACAAACAAACACTTGTGACTCACTCAAATTGTGGTCATGTTAGATTGATTCAATCGAAGCGGATTAACCGAGCACGAATGATTGAATTTTAGCTGTTTCATGTAAACGATATTTGTTTTGTATCACCTGTAACAGCAAACTTTATACTCACATTGAAATCCATTCATTAGCATCAAAATTAATCTCAAAAAGAGTCATAAAATCTGTTGGTAAATTTGGTTCTTAAGACAGTTAAATATGTGTATATCCTGCATTTGCGCCTTTTCAGGACGCTGTAAGGCTTGTATCATGAAACGCTGTTTTATTCACCCTATCATTCGGAGTTCGCATGCAAACGCAAGCCGTGATTGAGCACATTGTTCATTGGTTAAAGGACTATGCTACCAAAGCCCATGCTAAAGGTTTTGTGATTGGCATTTCAGGCGGTATTGATTCTGCCGTGGTATCCATTTTGGCCGCCAAAACCGGTTTGAACACCATGTTAATTGAGTTGCCCATTCGCCAACACCCTGACCAAGTGAATCGCGCCCAAACCCACATGCAACAATTGGCTGAACGTTTTGACAACGTCAGCAATTTGCGTGTGGACTTAACCCCAACATTCAATCAATTTGTCAACGACAATCCTGTGGATGCGACTGAATTTGCCAATCTTGATTTGGCATTGGCCAATGCCCGTTCACGCTTGCGCATGGTGACTTTGTATTATTACGGTCAATTGCATGGTCTGCTCGTGACAGGAACAGGCAATAAAATTGAAGATTTTGGCGTGGGTTTTTTCACCAAATACGGTGATGGTGGTGTGGATTTGAGCCCTATTGCAGACTTAACCAAAACCCAAGTTTACCAATTGGCCAAAGCCTTAGGCGTGGATGATTCCATTCAAACTGCCGTACCGACTGATGGTTTGTGGGATGAAGAACGCACCGATGAATCGCAAATGGGCGCAACTTACCCAGAACTCGAATGGGCCATGAGCGTGCACGCCGATCACAACGCTGCCGATTTTACAGGCCGCCAACAAGAGGTTTTCCAGATTTATGACCGCTTGCACCGTGCCATGCAACACAAAATCAACCCTATTCCTGTGTGTGTGATTCCTGAAAACCTGCACCAATAAGCATTTCATCGTCTGAAAGCTGCAAATTTATGCAAGTTTTTAGGCAAAACACAAAATAAGGCTTAGCAAATGTTTTTCTTGCAAAGCCTTATTTTTCAAATGGGTTTTATCCTCTTTACCAAAATTCACATAGCATAGGCTCTCGCCAACAGATACAGACAAGCGCAACCAATTGGCTTATAGTTTGCCTTATGTATTCCCATTTATTTAGAAAAGAGCTTGTATGAAATTCAACGCCTTGAAACTCGTTGCCTTGACCACTGTATTTGGCTTAAGCCTCAGCGCCCACGCCAGCGGCATCGAAGCTTTGCAAAAATTCAACCAAGACAGCAACGGTTTGTCAGGCTCGTTCACACAAACCGTGACTTCTAAAAAGAAAACCCAAACTTCCAGCGGCACATTCAAAATCTTGCGTCCGGGCTATTTCCGTTGGAACTATACCAAACCTTACCAACAAGTGATTGTTGGCGACAGCAAAACCGTATGGTTGTACGATCCTGAACTCAAACAAGTGACCAAAAAATCCCAAGCTGAAGCTTTGGGTGACAGCCCTGCGGCGATTTTATCCGATCGCAATGCGTTGGGTAACAGCTACACATTGAAAGAAGATGGCAGCCAAAACGGCGTGAATTGGGTCAAAGCCACACCCAAATCGTCTAACGCAGGCTACCAATATATTCGCTTAGGTTTCAAAAACAACCAATTAAACGGCATGCAATTGCGTGACAGCTTTGGCAACAACACCAACATCACCTTTGCCAGCTTAAACAACAATCCCAATGTTTCAGCGACAGATTTCAAATTCACGCCACCAAAAGGCGTAGATGTATTGAGCAATTAAACATGCCATCATCCATAAAAAAACCACTGCTAAGCAGTGGTTTTTTTATACGCTTATTCAAGCTCTTTGGCCTCAGCCTCAGCTTCCATAAAATCCCAAACCGACACAGTAGGACGATTTTTAATGAGCATTTGCATTTGCGGACGACCGAAATTGCTCAATTTGATTTGAGAAGTATAGACCAAGTTTTTCTTCGCTGTATCAGATTTCAAGACCATCACATCTTGCATGCCCAAAATGCGACCGCTGCGATTCAAATACAAATTGTGCTGCAAGCGAGGCAAGCCAGCCAATTGTTGTTGTAATTGCTGTTGCGCTTGTTCACAAGCTTGTTGCATTTCTTCTGATTCTTGACAAGTTTCAGATGTCGTATCGGTAGCACCCCAAACCATTGCGCCCAGCAACAACAATCCTTGCACCTCTTCATAAGCCTCTTCACTGACACCTGCTTCGGGTGCAGTCTTTTGCAAATGCAAGAATTCTTCTTGATAACCTTTCAAAAATGCCGCCGACCATTTCATAGAATCTTGAACGCCGTAATCAACCTGCACTCGATGCGCCGCATTCAAACTGCGACCATACGCATCCATAGGTTCCAAAGTAAACAGTTTTGCATCCATCGCTTGCAAAGACTGCTCTAAACCTTTAGGCAAAGCACGTACAACGGTTTTAAGAGGATAACGTTGATGTTCTTTGCCTGCATGCAATTCCAACAACGCGCCTTCCTCTAAGCGTCGTACCAATTGAGAGCTTGTCGCAGAGCCGCTGTCGCCCAAAATAGAGGTTTGCAATAAGCCTGCATAACCTTGTACATCCATCAACACCCGTTCATTTTTACCATCAATATAGATAGGCAATTGTGCCCAAGCACCATAATTGGCCGTGCCCAATTTCAAAGCAGGAATGATTTCGACCACGCCATTGGGCAAATCCATCGCACCATCAACTTTCACAGCCGAATGTTGCATCAAAGACGATATCACAGGGTATTTTTCTGCACTTTCCACCATCAGTTGCGACAGTTCAGACAACCACTCATCGCTGTTGATGCCGTCATTGTCAGTCACATCATGCTCATCTAACACTATTTTGACGCCATCTGCTGCCATTTCGCCAAACAACGCTTCAGCTTGCGTATTGTCGCTGGCAGCCACTGGCGCAGATGCAGCAGATGCCGCTTCATTGTGTTGCCAAGACAATGTTGCCTCGCCATTGAAGTTGTATTGATTGTCTTTTTGCATGTTGTGCATGATGGCTTGGCGGTACATTTTGTCTGGATGTGCAGTGTCCAAAGTCGTACACGCAGACAATGCCAATGCCATCGCTGCCAATGACCCAATTTGATAAACTTTCATACTCTTTCCTTTTGTGGCTAGATTTCAAGTGCTTTTACACCAAAACAATATAAGCATATTTCATTAATTTGTCATTTCATTTGCAATATTAGGTACGGTTTAATCCGATAAAAAAAAGCGTCCTGTAAACTTTACAGGACGCTTAACAGAATGAATCAAAAAAGATTTATTGCTGTACCAACTTGGTCAAATTGCGCAGCAATGCTGACAACATCGCCAAGTCAATATTTGGGTAAGGCTGCATTAAATGGACTTGTTCTGTCATCCATTGCAATTTTTGCTGCCAAACGACCTCTTCTTCCGCATCTTCGACCAACAACATATGGCGCGTGACTTTGAGCAATAATTTTTGCGTGTCTTCACGAACGGCCAAACAAGCTTGGTTTTGCCAAGTGTTTTCGCGCGGCAAATTGGCAATAGTGTGGTATAACCAATCGCTGTCTAAAGTGGCACAGACATTGAAATAATGCTCTGCCACCATTTCCAATGGTCGTTGGGTTTTGACGCTCAAATCAATCAAACTGAGCAAGTCTTCGGCATAAGGCAAACGTGACAAGCGCAAAACAGTGGCTTCGTCCAATGCACTGTGATGGCGCAAACCATGAGCCACTTGCGCCACTTTGTCATGACCTTCCTCATTGATTAATTCTGGCAATTGTTGCAATAATTGTTGCAAAGGCTCGCCATAACGTGTTTTCCACGCTGCCACATCGCCTAAATCAGCATAATCACGCAACAAGCCACGCGCCACACGACTCATCAAACGCGACACCATCGCCATCAAACGCATTTGCACATCGGCAGGTATTTGATTGTCCCAAGATTCAATTTGCTGGAATTGCTCTTCGGTTTGGTACAACTGGCTGACTATCCAATACGCACGCACCACATCGGCAACGGAACGGTTCATTTCGGTGGTCAAACGCTGCACAAAACTCACGCCCAAACGGTTAACCACTTGATTGGCCAATTGGTTGGCAATGATTTCACGACGCAAATAATGTTGCTCAATTTGCGGCAAATAAGCGTCCTGTAAAGCTTGTGGGAAATAATTCACCAACACGCTGTTAAATGCAGCATCGTCAGGCACGCTAGAAGCCAGTAAAGCGTCCTGTAAATGCATTTTGCTGTAAGCGAGCAATACCGCCACTTCTGGATTGGCCAAGCCTTGTTGGGTGGCGATGCGTTGCTGCATTTGTGTGCGGCTAGGCAAAAACTCCAAACCACGATGCAAATTGGCATGGGTTTCCAAATACGTCATCAATTCATTCAAAGCAGGCAAATTTTTCACCGCATCCAATTGGTTCATCGCCAACATTTGCGTTTGCAAATAATTGTTACGAAGCACTAAGGCCGCCACTTCATCGGTCATGGATTTGAGCAAAACATTGCGCTCTTGCAAAGTCAAATCGCCAGCTTGCACCACACCACCGAGCAAGATTTTGATGTTCACTTCGTGGTCAGAACAATCCACACCAGCGGAATTGTCCACCGCATCGGTATTACAGCGACCACCGCTTTGCCAATATTCAATGCGCCCCAATTGCGTCATACCCAAATTGCCACCTTCGCCGATGACTTGGGCTTGAATCTCGCCGCCATTCACACGCAACGCATCGCTGCCTTTGTCCATCGCATCGGCATGGCTTTCAGTACTGGCTTTGACATAAGTACCAATGCCACCGTTGTACAACAATTCCACTTTGGCTTTGAGCAAAATATGAATCAATTCATTCGGTGTCATCGACTCAGCATCCACTTGCAACCAAGCTTTAATCTGTGGACTTAAAGTGATTTTTTTGGCACTGCGCTCAAACACGCCACCACCTTCAGAAATCAAATTTTTGTCATATTCACCCCAACCTAAAACGCCCTCAAACAAACGTTGGCGCTCGACAAAACTGATGGTGGCATCGGGATTGGGATCTAAGAAGATGTGTTGATGATTGAATGCTGCCAACAAACGAATATGGCGTGACAACAACATGCCATTGCCAAACACATCGCCTGCCATATCGCCAATACCCACCACGGTAAAATCTTCGGTTTGAATGTCTTTGCCCAAATGACGGAAATGGCGTTTGACCGATTCCCACGCACCACGAGCGGTAATGCCCATGCCTTTGTGGTCGTAACCTGCCGAGCCACCTGAAGCAAACGCATCGTCCAACCAAAATCCATTGTCCATCGCAATTTGGTTGGCAATGTCTGAAAATTTAGCCGTCCCTTTGTCTGCCGCCACCACCAAATAAGGATCGGCTTCATCACGACAATGGGTGTTGTCTGGCGCTTGCAAAGAGCCGTCTGCTAAGCGGTTATCCGTCAAATCCAACAAACCTTGAATAAAACGTTGGTAACAGGCAATGCCTTCTTCCAAATACGCTTGTCGGTCGCGAATTTGCCCAGCTTGCTTGCACACAAAACCGCCTTTAGAGCCATTGGGCACAATCACCGCATTTTTCACCATTTGCGCTTTGACCAAACCCAATACTTCGGTGCGGAAGTCTTCCATGCGGTCAGACCAACGCAAACCGCCGCGTGCCACTTTCGCGCCACGCAAATGCACACCCTCTACACGCGGGCTGTAAACCCAAATTTCAAACATCGGCCAAGGCTTAGGCAAGAAATCAATTTTTGCCGATTCCAATTTGAAGCTTAATACAGTTTTGTCATGCCCATCGGCATCGGTTTGCCAAAAATTGGTCCTCACCACTGCCAACATCACGGTTAAGAAAGCATGCAAAATTCGATCTTCATCGGCATTGCTGACATCGTCTAATTGCGTTTTAAATTGTTGTACCAACAATTCAGATTTCACTTCGCTGGCATGTTTTGGCTGTAAACGCATATTCCACAACTGGCACAAAGTCACCACAGGCAAAATATTGTGCTGCAAACATTGCTCAACATAGGTTTGACTAAACGGCAAAGTTGCTTGACGCAAATATTTGGCCAAAGCACGCAATAATACGGTTTCACGCCACGCGATGCCAGACTTCACTACCAGTGCATTGAAACCATCGATTTCCACTTGATGGTCAAATACTTGTTGCAATAATGCGGTAAACTGCGCTTGCACTTCCACGTTTTGTAAGCGTGGCAAATCTTCTGGTGTCACATCCAAACCAATGTCACTGATGCCAATGTATTGACCGTCTGCCAATTGGAATTCATATGGCAATTCCTCATACACCGTCACACCCAAGCTTTCAATCATCGGCAAGACTTTGGACAAACTAGGCAAAGGATTGCGATGGTACAAACGCAAACGCCATGGCGCAGCGACATCATCGCTTGGATCCAAATAAATACCAACCGCACCTTGTGTTAATTGTGCCCAACGTTCAATGTCTGTCCACGCTTCTTCTGGGGTGTGCAAATCTTGATACACAAGATTGACCGCTTGCAAACACTGCAAAGCAAATGCTTTTTTCTGTTCGTCAGAATCGGCCAACACATTTTGAAAACGCGCACGCCAACCGCGCACCAATTGCTCCATTTTTGCTTCTAAAGCGGCAGAATCCACTGCAGGCAAACGTTTGGCATCGGTACGGAACATAAAATGCACCCGTGCCAATGGTCCATCGCCTTGATTGACTGAAAAATCAAAATCTGTCGAAGCAAAAGCGTCCTGTAAAACCTGAGCAACTTGTTCACGCAACGTGGTATTAAATGCTTCGCGCGGTAAAAACACCATTGCGCTGACATAACGCTTAAAATCATCCACACGCGTAAACACTCGAGTACGTGGACGTTCTTGTAAAGTCACCATGCCTTCAACTATCGGTGCCAATTGAACAGCATCGATTTGCAACAATTCATCGCGTGGATAAGTTTGCAAAATGAAATGCAACATTTTGTCTTTGTAACCACCGCTAACATAATCGCACTCTTGCACCACATAACGGCATTTTTGACGCACAATCGGAATGTCCCATACCGAACCCAAATACGTTTGCGATGTATACAATCCCAAAAAGCGCCATTGTCCTACCACTTCGCCTGCGGCATTGATTTTGTGAATGCCAATCAAATCATAATGCATCGCACGGTGAATATTGGAGCGTTGCTGTGATTTGCTTAAAACCAAACGAGGACCATCGAGCCAAGCTTGTTTTTCATGGCTTTCTAAATTTTGAAAGCCAGTGGAATACGCATATTCTTCACGCAATTGGAACATGCCCAAACAGCTGTCTTGGTGAATTTGCAATTGTTGTTGACCATCAACATCCGTCACCAAGTCGTATTCACAAAAACCCATGAACAAAAAATGATTGGCGGAAAGCCAATTTAAAAAGGCCAAGATTTCATCATTGTCTTTGTGCCATTGCTGTTGCACTTGCGTGACCACTTGTGACAAAGTGCGGCGCATCAAGCCTTCATCATCCACCACTTTGTACAAAGTTTTCAGGACGCCTTCAATATCGGCTTTCAATTGTGCCGCCACTTCATCACTGAGCAAATTCAAGCGAATTTGTACCCAAGACTCTCGCCCATTGTCGGTACTGCGACTGCGTGACCAATTTTGCAATTCGCCTTGCTCATTGCGCTTGATGGTAAAAATCGGATGCACCAATAATTTCAATTGCACCAACTCACCACCTTGATAAGTCCGGCGTTGGTTGAGCAATAAAATCAAAGAGTCAATCAAAAATGGTAAATCATCAAACACAATATTGATGATGGTTTCATTGGCAGCAAAATCCGCATGTGCCGTTTGCTGTAAAACTTCGACATGAGACTCTCCAGACTGCCTTGGACGCGCAGCCGTTTGCTGATGGCTTCGGGCGGCAGCAACCAAATCGGCCATATCCAAAGTAGCCAAATCTTCGCTGTCCACATCTTCATAATAAATCTGTAAAAATGTTTGACTGGATTCGTTGATATTGTGCTCTTGCGCAAAGGCATGCAATTGCGTTTGCCAAACTTGTTGCATCGTCATAATGAAACCACTCCAAATTAATCTGGGATAAATATTTCAAAAACCGTTTTTAAGTTGGCATACATGCCAATTGAGTCATCTTGATTCTCACACATTAACGTAGGCATTCTAAACAAACAAGGGGCAGATTTATCTTGTGATAACAAACACTTTAAAAAAAAATGCACCGTTATAATATTAACGGTGCATTGAATCATCATTCAGAAAAAATATCCGACTTATAAGAACAAGCGATATGCCTCATTGTCAGTTTGGTCTTGCCACGCAAAACCCAAACTCTCAAGAAATTGGTTTAATTGTTCGTCTTCTTCGGCAGGCACATCAATGCCAATTAAAATGCGTCCATAATCAGCACCATGATTGCGGTAATGGAACAAAGTAATGTTCCAACCGCTTTGCATCGCCATCAAGAAATTGCCCAATGCGCCAGGTCTTTCGGGGAAAACAAAACTGAACACACGCTCATTACCCACCTTATCGGTACGACCACCGACCATATAACGAATGTGAATTTTGGCGATTTCATTATCAGTTAAATCAATCACAGGTAAATCTGCTGCTTGTAGTGCTTGTACAATCGTTTCTTTATCGGCAACGCCATTGGTTTGAATACCGACAAAAATATGCGCCTCGTTTTCGTCACCATAACGGTAGTTAAACTCGGTAATATTGCGCGCACCCAAAATCTGAATGAATTTTAAAAAGCTGCCACGGCGTTCAGGAATCGTTACGGCCAAAATCGCTTCGCGTTTTTCGCCCAATTCGCTGCGTTCTGCCACATGGCGCAAACGATCGAAATTCATGTTCGCACCACTGATCACTGCAACCAAATGTTGATCGGTAGCATTTTCTCGCTCAATATACGCTTTCAAACCCGCCACAGCCAACGCGCCTGAGGTTTCGGCAATACTGCGAGTATCATCAAAAATGTCTTTGATGGCTGAACAAATATCATCGGTATCCACCAAAATGACTTCATCAAGCAAATCACGGCACATCTCAAACGTTTCTTCACCCACCAATTTCACCGCCGTACCATCAGCAAACAAGCCCACATCTTTCAATTCTTTGCGTTCACCTGCTTGAATCGATTGGTACATGGCACACGAATCTTCCGTTTGTACACCGATGACTTTGATATCAGGACGCACATTTTTAATATACGCCGCCACACCCGCAGCCAAACCACCACCACCAATAGCAACAAACACCGCATCAATTTTTTTCGGATGTTGGCGGCAAATTTCCATTGCCAAAGTGCCTTGCCCTGCAATCACATCAGGATGGTCAAACGGTGGAATATAGGTTTTACCCGTTTCTTGTACCAATTTCATCGCATGGTCATATGCATCATTGTAAGACTCACCCGCCAACACCACTTTGCCACCACGGTTTTTGACCGCATCAACTTTAATATTTGGTGTGGTTTTGGGCATCACAATCGTTGCCTCACAACCCAAACGCTGCGCTGACAAAGCCACGCCTTGCGCATGGTTGCCTGCGCTGGCAGTAATCACACCACGCGACAACTCAGTCGGTGTCAATTGCGCCATCATATTGTAAGCACCACGCAATTTGAACGAAAAGACTGGTTGCAAATCTTCGCGTTTCAAATAAATGTGATTGCCCAAGCGGCGTGACAAGCTTTTAGCTGGGTCTAATGGGGTTTCAATGGCCACATCGTAAACCGATGCAGTAAGGATTTTGGTCAAGTAATGCTGGTACGAAGCGCTCATGATTGTTCAGTGTGTCATCAATGGTTTTCAGAAAAAGACTTCAACAATAACGCTTCAAACGGACAGATGCAAGTATCGATTGTAAGATATCTTTACATGTCTTAATCATCTAGCATCACAAAACTGCGCCATTATCGCTATAATAAAGCCCCTTGTAAGTTCTCTTGCATCCTCACGTGGTTTGCAAGCGTCCTGTAAAATAAAACGATGTTCGTTCAGTTCTCCACATATTTAAATACGGCTTTTTTGACACCATGAAAAAACATTTGCTTGCCTTAGGCTTGTCTTTATTTGCATTTCAAAGCATCGCGGCAACAGCCCCCACTGCACCCACTTTAGAAGCCTCGGCTTATATGTTCTACGACGTGCAAAGTGGTCAGATTTTGACGTCTAAAAACCCAGACGCCCGTATTGAACCTGCTTCTTTAACCAAATTGATGACGGCATATTTAACGTTTGCGGCATTAAAAGAAGAACGCCTGACTCTAGAACAAAAACTGACCGTCTCAGACAAAGCGTGGAAAAGCGAAGGCTCACGCATGTTCTTAGATCCGAAAGTACCTGTGAGCGTGGAGGATTTAATCAAAGGCATGATTGTGCAATCAGGCAACGATGCTTGCGTGACTTTGGCTGAAGCGATTGCTGGCAGCGAAGAGGGTTTTGCGCAGATGATGAATGCTCAGGCGAAAAAATTGGGCATGCTCAACTCTAACTTCACCAACAGCACCGGCTTGCCAGACGAAAATTTGTATACCACTGTTCACGATTTGGCGATTTTGTCTAAAGCCTTAATCAACGACTTTCCTGAATTTTATCCAACGTATGCGCTGAAATCGTTCACCTACAACAACATCACCCAGCCTAATCGCAATTTATTGCTCTACCGCGATTCAAGTGTCGATGGCTTAAAAACAGGTCATACCGAGTCAGCAGGTTACAATTTGATTGCTTCGAGCAAACGCGATGGTCGTCGCGTCATTTCGGTTGTGGTGGGCACCAAATCTATGGAAGCGCGCGCCACCGAAAGCAGCAAATTGTTAAACTGGGGTTTAAGTCACTACCAAACTCCGAAGTTATACGATGCCAACCAAGCTTTGTCTAAAGTGGAAGTTTTCAAAGGTTCGGAAAACCAATTGGATGTGGGCTTTTTAGAACCTGTGTACATCACCTTGCCTCGTGGCAGCGAAGACGTTACGCCTGTTTTGGAAACCAACCAACCGGTTGTGGCACCGATTGCCAAAGGCACACAAATGGGCACTTTGAAACTGATGTCAGGCAATACTTTATTGGCTGAGCGTCTTATTGGCTGAGCGTCCTGTAGTGGCCTTACAAAATATCGAAGAAGCAGGTTTTTTTGGTCGCATGTGGGATAGCATTGTATTGTGGTTCAAACGCACGTTTTAACCTCACAAAGACCATCTCATGAAGCCATTTAGGTGAATACATAGCGAATTATCCAACCAAAAGCATCCGATTCGGATGCTTTTTTTCAAATTCCAAGCCAGCACACATACACCTATACCGTTTCAACACCGTCCACACATGAGTTTATCCCCCTCGTTTCACCGACCAAATCGCCACACCCATCACCAATAAGCCCAACCATTGCCAGAGCGACAAGCTGTGATCGTAAATCAACCAGTCAACCACAAATGCCGTCATCGGATAAATGAATTGCAATACTGCCATGCGGCCTGTACTCAAACGGGCAAAACCTGCAAACATCAACACATAAGCCAAACCACTGTGTATCGTGCCCAAACCAAACAACCAAGCCAAGCTTTCTAACGGTGGTATGCCATTCATCAATGGCCACCAAAACGTCAACAACATCCCCACCAAACATTGCCACCATGTCAATGCCAAAGCACTGACCGATGTCAGTTTTTTTGCCACCAGCGGCATGAAAGCGTAGACCATCGCCCCGATAAAACTCAATAATATTCCCACCAAATAATCATGGGAATAATTTTGTTTCAGGACGCCCATATCCAATAAGCCCGTACTCAAATCCAAGCCTATGAATGCCAATACCGTCAAACCCACTTGCCGAGATGTGACTTGTTCTTTGAGCAGCCAAGCGCCTAAAGCCATGGTCAAAAATGGTTGAATGTGGAACACCACGGTTGATACACCAATAGAAGTGCGGGCAATGGCAGCAAAATGCAGTCCCCAGCTGCTCGCCATCAATAAGCCTGCGCCCACCACGCCCCATAAGGCTTGACCTGATATTTTCAATTCAGCCAAGCGGTGTGTCATCGTTGCCCAACACAATAAGGCCAAACAACCAAACATGCAGCGAAACGCCACCGTCGTCATAGGATCTTGCCCCGACTCAATGACAAACACCCCCATCGTACCCAAAATCAAGCCCGCCACCACCACCACCAAAACAGTGCCGTGCGCATCTTGTGCGTGTGGTGAGATACTCACCTGTTGCTGCGTCAAAGACGTTGTATTTTTCGTATTCATGCACTCATGATGCGATGAGGATGGCATTTTGCAAAGCGAATATATGTTACATTCACCATTCGATTATCGAATGATAAAAACCATGCAAGACTTACAAATAGATTGGCTGCGCACGTTTGTCGCCGTGGTCGATACAGGCTCGATTACCGCTGCCGCGCGGCAAGTATCACGCTCACAGTCGGCAGTGAGCATGCAATTGAAAAAGCTCGAAGACAGCATTGGTCATACCTTGCTCAATCGCAGCCCACGCCACTTGTCTTTGACACCGACTGGTTTTGATTTGCTCACTTATGCTCGCCAATTGATTGAATTGCATGCCCAAGCTCAAGTCGCAATGCATGGACATTCGCTTTCAGGAAAGGTGTCGTTTGGTGTGCCTGATGATTATGTTTCGACTTATCTGGCACCCGTATTGCGCACTTTTGCCAACAAATTCAATGATATTGAAATTTCTTTGGTATGCGAACCCTCAAGCGCCTTATTGCCCCGCATCGACAAAGGCGAAATCGATTTGGCGTTGGTCACGCGCGACACTGCTTTGCGTGGAGACCCCAGCCCCGGCACATTGGTGTTTCATGAACAATTGATGTGGGTTGCCTCAGAACAACATGAAGTGTGGCGCAAGCAACCTTTGCCATTGGCATTACATGAATATGGCAACCGTTTTCGCAGCGCTATTTTGAACAGCTTGGCAGCGCAAAACCGCAGCTACCGTGTGGCATACAGCAGCGCCAATGTGCATGGACAATTGGCGATGGTAGAAGCAGGTTTGGCGGTGGCGATTGTCACCCGTTGCAGCGTACCGCCGCATTTGAAAGTTTTGGACAGCCGTCATGGCTTGCCTGAGTTGCCGAAAATGGAAGTGGCATTGGTGCGCAGCCAAGATTCATGGCGCTCGCAAGCGGTAGATGCTTTGTATCAAGAAGTGATGCACATGTTGCAAATACAAGCTTAAAACATGTTTGCTAAAGTACGGCTTTTTGGCATCAACCTGCAACAGGCGATGTGAATGAGGCATCAATGATGCTTATATACTCAGTCTTTGATATAACCTGAGCCAAATCAAAATATGCTGAATCAACAGCGTCCTGTAAATCATTTTACAGGACGCTGGTTTTAATTTTCTATATGCATTCAATCGGCTTGCAACACCAAAAAACTGGCATGGCATTTGGCAACCATTTTACCGTTTTGCCACGCTTGGCTTTCCATATTCAGCACCGATTTGCCTTGTTTGATGAAATACGCTTGCGTTTGCACTTCACCCACGAAACACGGGCGCAAAAATTCCATGCTCAAACTCACAGTCGAGCTGGGTTTGTCCGTACTCAAATGCGCCAATATGCCCATCACATCGTCAAGCATGGCACAAATCATCCCACCTTCAATCGTGTTTTTCGGATTGGTAAAACTTGCCAAAGCTTGGTATTTCACTGACAGGCGTTGATTTTGCTCGTCCCAATCCAAATCGTGTCCGCCCAATAATTGGTGTATCGGCGGCAATAATGCTGTGTCTAACATGGTATTCTTTCATCATGAAAAAGCGTCCTGTAACTGTTTACAGGACGCTTGTATTTACTTGCCTAACAATTCGCGCGCCACGATTTCTTTCATGATTTCGTTGGTGCCGCCATAAATTTTTTGCACCCGTGCATCCACATAAAAACGCGAAATTGGATACTCTTGCATATAGCCATAACCACCAAACAATTGCAGCAATTGATCCACAATCTCGCATTGCGTGTCAGTGATAAAGCATTTGAGCGACGCAACATGGCTGACACTCAACGCATTGCGTGCATACAATGCGACACATTCATTGACAAACGCTTGTGCGGCGCGTGCTTTGATTTGCGCATTGGCCAATACAAAACGGGTATTTTGCAATTGCGCCAAAGCCTGACCAAACGCTTTGCGCTCCAACACATATTGGCGGGTGATTTCAATCGCACCCAAAATCGAGCCCATCGCCATCATTGCAATGCTCAAACGCTCGCGCGGCAATTCTTGCATCAAATACGCAAAGCCTTTGCCTTCTTCACCCAATAATTGGTCTTTCGGAACCCGAACTTTGTCAAAAAACAACTCTGCTGTGTCTTGTGCATGCAAGCCAATTTTCTTCAAACCACGCCCTTTGGTGACGCCGTCTAAATGTGCATCGACCAACAAAATCGATGTGCCTTTGGCACCCAATTGCGGATTGGTTTTGGCTACCACCACAATTAAATCGGCATGATGACCATTGGAAATAAAGGTTTTCGAGCCATCCACCACATAAGCATCACCGTCTAAAAGTGCTTGTGTGCGTATTGCCTGTAAATCCGAACCTGCGTTGGCCTCGGTCATCGCTATCGCCGTTACCACCTCGCCTGTCACCATTTTGGGCAACCAATACTGTTTTTGTGCCTCAGTACCAATATTTTGAATATATGGCGACACCAACTCGGTTTGTCCACCAATGGCAACGGCCAATGAAGTAAACCCCGCTTGCGCTGTTTCTTGCACAATCATCAAAGAATAATGCACAGGCGCACCATAGCCACCGTATTCTTCTGGAACATCGATACACAAAAAGCCATTGTCACCCAATTGGCTCCAAATCTCGCGCGGCATCATGCCCGCTTCTTCCCACTGCTCATAAAACGGTGCAACAAATTCCGCTAAAAAACGGCGGTAATTGTCCCGAAACAATTCAAAATCGCTGTCTACTTCAGCAATCAACACAGCTTCAGACATTTTCATTCCTTCCCATCAAGCCAAGCGCACAATCAAATCATTGACAGTGTTTGCGTCGTACAATGCTTTCACCAAATCAGCGCGGTGTTTCAAAATGCTGTTTTGATTGAGATTGCCTTTGTCGGTGACTTCACCCAAATCCAAATGTGCAGGCTCTTGCATCAAATACAATTTTTCCACCCGTTTGGAGCTGCCCGTTTCGCCTTCATTGAAGTCACGCAAAAATTGCGCAAACCAAGCCTTAACATTCGGGTGTGCCAAGATTTCTGCGGCGCTGTGAGTTTTGACATCCAAACCCGCTTCTTCTGCACACACGGTCAATTTTGGAAACACCAAAAACCCCACCGAACTTAAATTAGAACCAGTAATACACACGTCTTGCAACAAATGATTGCCTAAAATCAATGCCTTGTTACGCAAAGTGCCGACATTGACAAACGTGCCTGTATCCAATTTAAAATCTTCTGCCATGCGCCCGTCGTACATCAAACCATGACTAGGATCATTGGCATCGACCAAACGGACTGCATCGCCAGTGCGGAAAAAACCTTCATCATCAAAAATGTCCACTTGTTGTTCTTGCGGCAAACGCCAATAGTGTTTCATCACATGTTTGCCACGCACACGAAATTCCCATTTGTCGCCTTGATGCACCAATTTGATTTCACAACCGGGTGCAGGATAACCAATAAAACCTGCCATCACACGAGGACCTGTGGAAAACGAACACGATGGCGCGGTTTCAGTCATGCCCAAACCACACATAATGCGAATGCGCTCACCACAATGCTCTATGGCAATTTGGTCGATACGATCCCAAATGTCTTGCGACAAAGCCGCACCTGCAAAAAACAACACTTTGACTTTGGCAAAAAAACTTTCTCGCAATTCGGCATCTTGTTCTAAAGCATTGGTCAATTCTTCCCAACCTTTAGGCACGTTAAAATACACTGTTGGCGAAACGTCTTTCAAATTGCGTATGGTTTCATCAAACTTGCCTGCCACAGGCTTGCCATCATCAATGTAAATCGTACCGCCGTTATACAAAGCAATACCAACATTGTGGCTGCCACCAAACGTGTGGTGCCACGACAACCAATCGAGCAAAACAGGTGGCTCTTCACCAAACTCAGGAAAGGTTTGCAACAGCATTTGTTGGTTGGCACACAACATCAAATGCGTGGTTGGCACCGCTTTGGGCATTTTGGTTGAGCCAGACGTGAACAAAAATTTGGCAATGTGGTTTTCATCTAAAGTGGGATAAAAATCCTGTACATTGCCGATTTCTGTTGCAAGCAAGCTGGCAAAAGCCGTACAGGCCGCCTCACCACACTGACCACTATTGGTCACAATTTCGATGTCTTTGGCGGCACAAGTTTGAATCGCTGATGCAAATGCTTGCCCATCATTGGCATATACCAAACCTGGGGTTAAGGTTGCAAAAACATGTTTGAGTTTAGCAAAATCTTTTGAAATCAACGAATATGCTGGCGAAATCGATGCAAATGGCACACCTGCCAACATCGCTGCGGTCGACAACACCAAATGTTCCAAATCATTGCCCGACAAAATCAACAACGGGCGCTCAACCGATAAATCCTGACGATTGTGCAAAGCTTGGGCAATATGCCAAGCTTGTGACAAAGTTTCAGCATAACTGAGCTTGATCCATTCACCATCTGCGCCACGGCGAGCCGCAAAGATGCGCTCAGGATGGGCAGCAGCGTTTTCCATCAAACGATCGGTGAGTTTTTGTGGATAGGTTTGCAATGCCTCTTGCGGAGTAATATATAAGGTCTGTTCATCAGCATAATGGTAGTCAATTGCATGACCACCAATTTTTACAGGCCGCTCTTGTGACATGAGGACAGTTTCAGATGTGCTAGACATGTTCTATTCTCTCTTTGTATCGGTGTACATGACACACCGAGGGTTGGTTTTTTATTGTTGTTGTTTTTGAAAAGCGGTGCCATTTTGACACCGCTTCAAACTGCTTAAATCGGGTAATGGCGCGGACTGGTTTGGATGGTCATCCAACGCAACTCCGTAAATTCTGCCACCGATACTTTGCTACCAAAACGGCCATAACCACTTTGCTTCACGCCACCGAATGGCATTTGTGCCTCATCGTGTACAGTCGCACCATTGATATGGCAAATGCCCGACTCAATTTGTTTGGCAATAGCCAAAGCTTGCGCCAAATCTTGGCTGTATACCGCTGCCGACAAACCAAACTCACTGTCGTTGGCCAAAGCCACAGCTTCTGCTTCGGTTTGAAAACGCTGTACCGTACAAATCGGTGCAAAAGTTTCTTCGGCATAAATGCGCATTTGTGGCGTAACATCCACGACCACAGTCGGCTGCATCACCGTGCCATCGATTTGAATGCCCAAAGGCAAAGCCGCACCTTGAGCTTGCGCATCCTCCAACAAGGCTTTAGCACGTTCTGCCGCACGCACGCTTTCTAACACGCCCAATGGGAATTGCTGGTCGGTTGGATTACCCGCTTGTATGGTTTTGGTTTTGAGCAACAAACGCTCAATGAACTCATTGGCAATGCGCTCATCCACCAACACCCGTTCGGTTGACATGCAAATTTGGCCTTGATTGAAAAAAGCACCAAACACCACGCCATTAACCGCTTCATCCAAATCGGCTTTGTCCAACACCACCACAGGCGCTTTGCCGCCAAGCTCTAGCAAAACAGGCTTTAAGTATTTGGCAGCGTGTTCGGCGATGATTTTACCCACATGGGTTGAACCTGTGAAATTGATTCGTTTAACCAATGGATGGGCAATCAGACGTTCGACCACTTGCGGTGCATCGGCAGCAGCATGGGTCACCACATTGACCACACCTGCACCCACGCCCGCTTCATGCAAAACCTGACCAATCAATTGATGCACAGCAGGACACGCTTCAGAAGCTTTCAATACCACAGTATTACCACAAGCCAACGGCATCGCCAAAGCACGGGTTGCCAAAATCACAGGCGCATTCCAAGGTGCTATGCCCACAATCACACCACACGGCACACGCACACCCAAAGCCAAATTGCCAGGTACATCCGATGGAATGATACTGCCATCCATTTGCGTGGTCATGGCCGCAGCTTCTCGCAACATGTTCGCTGCCAAATGCACATTGAAACCATACCAAGTGGCAGTGGAACCCGCCTCTTGGATGCCCAACTGAATGAATTCAGCTGTTTTGGCATCCATCAAATCTGCTGCTTTCAATAAACGCAAACGGCGTTCGGTTGGCGACAATTTCGACCAAATTAAAAAAGCTTGGTGAGCCGATTCAATCGCTGCATCGACATCATCCAAAGTCGCCGCCGCCGCCACCGAAGCCACGCTACCATCAATCGGACTGATGCGTTCAAAGGTTTTGCCATCGCTGGCATCACGCAATTGCCCATCAATCAACAATTGTACAGAATGAATCACATTGTTTTCAGACATGCCATTCTCCTGTGCTTATTCGGTCACGCTTACAGGACGCTTGTAAGATTGCAAACCTGGTTTAATGGTCTTGTCATCCAAAAATTGTTTCAAACCTTCTTGACGACCGTTTTCCGTATCACGATGAATACATTGGTCAAGTTTGGCGTACAAATAATCTTCGTTTTGATCCCAAGTCAACTCACGGCAGCGTTTAAAACCATTTTTCGCGGTACGCAACACCACAGGATTTTTCTCTAATAAAGTGTTCGCCAATTCGGTCACTTCAGCCCGCAATTGCGCCAAAGGCACACTTTTGTTCACCAAGCCCATTTTTTCGGCTTCTTGGCCACCGAAAGGTTTGCCTGTCATGATGTAATACAAAGAAGCACGGTGACCGACTGTATCCGCCATGGCTTTGCTCACCAAATTGCCCGGAGGAATGCCCCAATTGATTTCTGACAAGCCAAACGTTGCTTCATCGGCAGCAATGGCCAAATCACACGCCACCAATGGCGAGAAACCACCACCGAAACACCAACCGTTCACCATCGCAATGGTCGGCTTAGAATACATGCGCAACAACTGCCACTGCCAACGGCAAGAATCGCGGCGAATGCGTTCGTTGTAAATTTCAGGTTTGTCATCGACTTCACGGAAATACTCTTTCAAATCCATGCCTGCCGTCCAAGAATCGCCCGCACCAGTCAATACCAATACTTGTGCCGCTTCGTCCAACTCCAAAGTTTCCAACACATCAATCATTTCACGATTCAAAGTTGGGCTCATCGCATTTTTCTTTTCAGGACGGTTTAAAGTCACCCAAGCAATGCCTGCATCCACTTGTACATCTACAGTTGTCCAACGGTTTTCATAACTCATTTTGCTTCTCCAATGTTTTGTTTGTCGTTTGTTGTTTTGCTGCCATGTCGTCAATTTAATATCAGTTAAACTTATATTCAAGTCTTTTTTTAATTTTTTTTAAAATCTTTTTTTGGAAATTAATTTGAATATCTGAAAAAAATTTACCAAAAAAGTAAAAAACTTACTAAAAAAATAAAAAAGCATTTGATTTTTTAGTAAGCTTAACTGATATTATAAATATGCAGTAAAAACCAATAATCCCATTCATGGGAACAACAAATCCATACAAAAGGAATAGAGAATGAAGCAACCATCCACCCAAATGGGAGGTGCAGGCTTGATATTGGCCTTGTGCTTTGCCATTGCCGTTTTTGAAGGTTTCGACTTACAATCCATGGGCGTTGCCGCACCACGTATGCGCGCTGAATTTGGCTTAGATGCCGCCCAAATGGCTTGGGCATTCAGTGCTGCCACATTAGGTACTTTGCCAGGGGCTTTGATTGGCGGTCGTTTGGCCGACAGCATCGGTCGCAAAACCGTTTTGATTATCAGCGTGTTGGTTTTCGGCATCATGTCGGTGATGACAGCTTATGCCAGCAATTTTAGTTTGTTATTGTTGATTCGCTTTTTAACTGGTTTGGGCATGGGCGGCGCATTGCCGATGATGATTACCATCGCCTCAGAAGCGGTTTCCGAACAACGCCGAGCCACTGCTGTGAGTATTATGTATTGTGGTATTCCATTCGGTGGTATTTTGACATCAATAGTGGCGATGACGTTGACAGCAGATGAACAATGGCGCCATATTTTCTATATTGGTGGTTTTGCACCCGTATTGATGATTCCTTTGCTATTGAAATTCTTGCCTGAATCACACACCATCAAAACCCAACAAACCAACAAAACACCTTTTTTGGAAGTATTGTTTGCCAAAGAACGTCGTTTTGCCACTTTACAATTGTGGGTCAGCTTCTTCTGTACCTTGGTCGTGTTGTATTTCTTATTGAATTGGTTGCCATTGTTAATGGGCGAACAAGGTTTGAGCAAAATCGAAGCCAATTACGTGCAAATTGGTTATAACTTCGGTGGCATCATTGGTTCTATCATGTTGGGTATGTTGCTAGACCGTTTGCGCATGAGCAATGTGGTGAAATTGATTTACGTGGGTATTTTGGTTTCTTTGTGCTGCTTGGCGATTTCTCCAAGCTTGGCCTTGTTGATTGTGTCTGCCATCGGTTGCGGCATGTTCATTGTCGGTGGTCAATCGGCTTTGTACGGTTTGGCAGCCATGTTCTACCCAACGTCTATGCGTGGTACAGGCGTGGGTTCAGCCGTTGCCATTGGTCGCATTGGCTCCTTTGCAGGTCCATTGGTCGCGGGTATGTTATTGCAATTTGGTTCAAGCTCAGCCATGGTCATCGGTTATACCATCCCATTGATTGTCTTGGCAGCCGTATCGGCTTTATTCTTGGTGAGCAAACCTCGCCCAGTAGAAGCGTAATACCTCGTCCAAAGAGGTCAAATCTTCCGATTTGACCTCGTTTTAAGAAATGATTGAAATATGATTGATACCCGTCCTGTATCCAAACCTTTGTTGGCATATACCGTGGCCAGATTGGATCGCTTGGTCAGCAAATTATTGACCCAGCAGCTCAAAGCCATGGACATCACCTTGCCGCAATACACCGCTTTGTCGGTACTAGCAGCAAAAGGCAGCTTGTCCAATGCCCAATTGGCAGAGCGCTCTTTTATCAAGCCTCAATCAGCCAATAAAATTTTACAAGATTTATTACAGGCCGGTTTGATTGAACGCCATGCAGACCCATCGCATGGGCGCATCATTCTGATGACGCTAACCGAACAAGGTCAACGCACTTTAGCGCAATGTCACCAATTGGCTTTGGAAGTCGAACACAAAATGCTACAAAACATGGACATTCATCTGGTTAATCTGATTCAAAGCAGCATGGAAAAAATGACCAAAAATCTCAAAGATTGATTTTTGCCACTCCTTCTCTTCTGGCATTGACCACTTCGGTGGTCTTTTTTTATGCTTACAGGATTAGGAGATGATGTTTGAAATCTTTCAAAATATATGGTGTATCTATCCCATCTTACAGGACGCTTCTATCTAAATAATCACTATTTAAGTGATTGCCGCCATACCACACAGCTCGCATCTTACGCCATACACTTAATCCAATATTCTGCAATAAATATAAATTTTTTATCACTTTATTGAAATTTTTAATCTATTTCTTTTGTTTTGAGTATATTTAATCTTATTAATATGAAAAATATATAAAAGTTCCCTCTTACAGAAGAGATTAAAATTTTAGCAAGAAAACCAATTAAATGTTAACAAAGACCAAGACGTTTTTAGAATAAAATGCGTCGAAAATTATCAAATCCATCCCCTAGTGCTCGCTTAGATTAAAAAAAAGTCACAATGTTTTTCCCACCTTTACTCTAAGAAAGTCAGCTATGAGCCATTCAATCAGTACTAAAAGAGTTTTGACTTATGCAGGTGCTTACATCGCTTTTCTCATCGGTTCAGGCTTTGCCACCGGTCAAGAGATTGTCCAATATTTTAGTGCTTACTCATGGCAAGGTGTGTTGGGCACTGTCATGGTTTTTATCTTGTTCTTATATGTCGGATATGAGTTTGTTAAAATTGGACATGAGAAAAAAGTGCCCAATACTGGCGCCATCTATACTCATATATGTGGTCCAACTATTGGACGTTTTTACGATTACTTTGCTGTTTTAGTAATTTATATGTCATTCATTGTGATGCTCGGTGGCGCTGGTGCGACGGTGCAACAGCAATATGGCATTGAGCCTTGGATAGGTTCTTGTGTGATGGCGGTGATGGCCATTTTCACGGTAGTCGTGGGTTTGGACAATATGCTCAAAATCTTGGGCAAAATTGGACCATTGATTGTCATTTTGACCATCACCTTGGGTATTTGGGGCACACTGCGCAATCCTGAAGGCTTGATGAGAATTGATGAAATTTTACCGACCATGAATTTAATGACGGCATCGACCAATTGGTTTTTTTCAGCAGCATCGTATGTGGGCTTTTGTATGTTGTGGTTGGCAGGTTTCATGAGCGTGATGGGCAATTCAGCATCCAATTTACGAGAAGTCTCTATTGGTGCCGCCTTGGGTGCCAGCAGTTTCAGCTTGGCTTTGATTTTGATCACGTTAGGTTTGATGGCCAATATTGAATTGGTGGGTCACTCAATGATTCCTTCTTTGATGCTCGCCAGTGACATCCATCCATTTTTTGGCTCCGTGTTTGCGATAGTGGTATTGGCAGGTGTATACACCACTGCGGTGCCTTTGTTGTGGCAATCGGCTTCTCGTTTTACCAGTGGCAAACCCAAAATGTTTCAAATTTTGACGTTGATATTAACTTTGATTGCGATATTTGTGAGTTTGAAAGTGCCGTTTAATACTTTGGTGAATGTCATTTACGTTATCAATGGTTATGTTGGCGTGATTTTATTGTTCTTCATGTTTTATGGTACCTTCAAAAGAATTCGCACCAATAAAGCCACTCGTGCTGTGCTAGCGTCATCTTCTAAATAAAACCGTTAAAGATTTTCATACCAAGCGTCCTGTAAAGCTTACAGGACGCTTTTTTAATGTCTTTTTATTAATACTCAATTCAAGAAAATCTTTTTTAAAACAATTACAAACAATGTTTTTTATGATTTATGGGCATATTTTACCTATGGCAATTATTGAAAATATCAATGCAAATCAAAATGTCGATTTTAAGCAAAATAGTGTGTGGTATTACGCAGTTTCTCATAAAAAGACATGCCTATACTGATCACAGATTCAAAAACCAATGTGTGTGTTTCCAACCATTTCTCATGCAGGTAAAGGATAAAAAATGACTCAATCTTTTGTGGATACTACAGGCGGTATTTATTTGATTAAAGCAGGCAGCCAACAAGCCAACGAGTTGTCTGAATTGAAAAACATACCTGAGTTAAAAGGGCAAATTTTAGACATTCCTTTGACTTTATCCAATCAGCAAGCTTTGACCTTAGGCTATTTCTCACTTCAGCCATCGGTCAGCTATGAGGCTGTTTTTAATTTTATCGAAGTCAAAATTGTCACCAAAGGCAAGATGGTGGTTCGAGATGGACGCAATCAAAAATATGTCGCTTATGCCGGTGATGTGCTGGTATTCATGCCCGACACTTTGGTGATTTTTGATGGTGAAAGCGATGGTGAAGCGGTGTATTTCAAAAATGTTGCCGCCACCGAAAGCTATTTAAGCCCAGCTGTAGCGACAATGAAAGCATAAACAATACTGGTCATTTTGTATGGCTCAAATGAATTTCAAGGAGTGAGAAACATGTATATCGATATCTCAGCAAAAAATGCCAATGCTCAGACAGTGACTGAAACTGCCAGCCATCATTTTATTTTGACATTCACTTGTCCAGATCAAGTGGGTATTTTGTCAGCGGCCAGCGAGTTTTTGTCTTCACGAGGTTTGAACATTCGTGAGCACCAACAATTTGATGATGTGGGCAATGGTAAAGTGCATGTGCGCACCGCTTTTCACACTCAAGAAGCCAAATTTTTGAGCCAATTACAAGCTGATTTTCAAAATGTGGCCAATCGTTTTGACATGCAATTTGCCATCCATGATGCAACTCAACAATCGCGTTTGTTGTTGATGGTGTCCAAACAAGGCCATTGCTTGAATGATTTGATTTTCCGCTGGCGTACAGGTGCGTTGAATGCCCATATTGCCTTGGTGGTATCCAATCATGAAGATTTGCGTCCTATGGCCGAAGCAGCTGGCATTCCTTATGTTCACATACCTGTGAGTGCTGCGACCAAACCAGAAGCCGAAGCACAATTATTGCAATTGGTTGCAGAACATAAAATTGATTTGGTGGTGTTAGCGCGCTATATGCAGATTTTTTCAGATGAATTGTCTGCCAAATTGTCTGGTAAAGCCATCAATATCCATCATTCGTTTTTACCTGGTTTCAAAGGTGCCAAGCCTTACCATCAAGCTCATGCTCGTGGCGTAAAAATGATTGGAGCCACCGCACATTATGTGACAGCTGATTTGGATGAAGGTCCTATCATTGAACAAGAAGTTATCCGTGTAAACCATACCAATGATCCACGCGCTTTGTCGCAAGTGGGTCAAACCGCTGAAGCGCAAGCTTTGAGTCGCGCAGTGCAATGGCATTGTGAGCATCGTGTGTTACTTGATGGCCACAGCACCATCGTCTTTCAATAACAATCAAAATGAAGGTTTACAGGAGCATAAAGAATGGAAAATAACAAACGAGTGGTGATTATTGGTGCGGGCATTGTGGGTACCAATGTGGCAGATGAATTGGTACAACGCGGTTGGAACCATATTACCGTCATTGAACAAGGTCCTTTGGCTTTGCCTGGTGGCTCAACGTCTCATGCGCCTGGCTTGGTATTTCAAATCAACTCATCCAAAGCGATGACGCAATTTGCCAATTACACAGTCGAAAAACTCAAATCATTGGATGCGTTCACACCTGTAGGTGGTTTGGAAGTGGCAACAACACCAACCCGTTTGAATGATTTGCGTCGAAAACATAGTTGGGGACAATCTTGGGGCACTGAAACCAAATTATTGACAGCAGCAGAATGCAAAGCCTTATATCCTTTGTTAGACGAAGAATTTGTATTAGGCGGCCTGCATATTCCTTCAGATGGTTTGGCTTTGGCAGGCAAAGCGGTAAATGGTTTGATTGAGCGCACCCAAGCTGCAGGCGTGGTTTATCGTGACCGCACCACCATTACTGGCATCAAACATGAAAACAACCAAATCAAAGGCGTTTGGATTGGCGAAGAATTGATTGAAGCCGATGTGGTGGTGTGTTGCGCAGGTTTTTGGGGTGTGAACGTCGGCAAAATGGTCGGCATGAAAGTGCCATTGGTGCCTTTGGCGCACCAATACGCCAAAACCACGCCTGTTAAAGGCTTGAAAGGTCGCAATACCGATCCTAATGGCGTGAGCTTGCCGATTTTACGTTTCCAAGACCAAGATTTGTATTACCGTGAACATGGCGACGGCTATGGTATCGGTTCTTATTTGCACAAGCCTATGCCAACTTTGTTGGAACATTTGCCTAAAATTCCTTTGGATGAATACACCAAAGACAATATGCCATCGAGCCAAAAATTCACCCCTGAGGATTTTGCCTCTTCATGGGAAGCATCAAAACGTTTGTTGCCTGATTTGGCTGATGCTGAAATTGCCAATGGCTTCAATGGTATTTTCTCGTTCACGCCTGATGGTGGCTCATTAGTTGGCGAATCGCCTAAAGTACAAGGCTTTTTCTTAGCCGAAGCGGTTTGGGTGACGCATTCTGCAGGTATTTCACGTGCGGTCGCTGAATTGATTACTACAGGACGCTCAGAAATCGACTTGTCCAGTTGTGACATCAACCGCTTTGAAGAAGTGCAATTGGCACCGAGTTTTGTCTTGGAAACCTCTAAACAAAATTTCGTGGAAATTTACGATGTGCGCCATCCTTTAGAGCCACGTTTGATTGCCAGAGATTTGCGTGTAAGCCCGTTTCATGCTCGTCAAGGTCAGTTGGGCGCCCACTTTTTAGAAGGCGGCGGTTGGGAGCGTCCATATTGGTTCCAATCCAATGCCAAACATTTTAAAGATTTGCCTTGGACTTGGCAGCCTGTCAGCCGTGATTTGTGGAGTAGTTTGCATCACTCGCCTATCGCAGCTATTGAAGCTTATAAAACGCGTACCGCTGTTGCGATGTATGACATGACGCCATTGAAACGCTTGGAAATTTGTGGTCCAGGTGCTTTGCCTTTGTTACAACGTTTGACCACAGGTGAAATGAACAAATCTATTGGATCAATCACCTACACTTTGATGGTTGACGAAAAAGGTGGTATTCGCAGTGACATCACTGTTGCACGTTTGGATGAAGAAACTTTTCAAATTGGTGCCAATGGCAATATTGATACCGCTTATTTTGAGGTGGAGGCCAGAAAACAAAACAAGGGCCAATTGCCAGGTGGTTGGGTACATGTTCGTGACATTACTGGTGGCACCTGTTGTATTGGTTTATGGGGACCTTTGGCGCGTGACGTGGTTTCAAAAATCAGTACTGATGATTTTTCAAATGATGGTTTGAAATATTTCAGAGCCATGCAAGCGCACATTGGCGGAGTACCGGTGACCGCTTGGCGTTTGTCTTATGTGGGTGAGTTGGGCTGGGAAATTTACACTTCTGCTGACAATGGTCAGCGTTTGTGGGATGTTTTGTGGGAAGCTGGTCAAGAACACGGCATTGTGGCTGGAGGACGCGCTGCATTTGCATCATTGCGCTTGGAAAAAGGTTATCGCTCTTGGGGTGTGGACATGAATACGGAACACAATCCGTATGAAGCGGGTTTGGGTTTTGCAGTGAGTGCCAAAAAAGAAGCAGATTTTGTGGGCAAAGAAGCCTTGGCAGCACTGCGTCAACAGCCTCAACAAAAATACTTGCGTTGTTTGTTAATTGATACCGCCAACGACGTTGTTTTAGGCAGTGAAGCGGTTTATCACCAAAACATGGCTGTGGGCTATGTGACCAGCGCAGGTTTTGCTTATACCGTTGGCCGTCCGATTGCTTATGCTTGGTTGCCTGCCAACATTGACATTGATGACAAAGTACAGATTGATTACTTTGGCAAGAAAATTTCGGCAACGGTAACACAAGATCCCGTTTATGACCCAGAAATGCTGCGTTTGCGTGGCGTCTCAAATACCATTTCAGCAATTTAGGAGTTTGAAGAATGATTGCTAACGAAACAGTTTCGTCTTACTTGTCTCGTTTAGCATCTAACGCCCCCACCCCAGGTGGGGGGGCTGTAGGTGCTTTACATGTTGCACATGGTGCTGCTTTAATCAGCATGGTTGCCAAATTTACAGTGGGTGAACGATTTGAACATGTTCAAAATCAAATCGAACCATTGATTATTCAATCTGAACAATTAATAGAAGAAGCTTTGCTGATTGCAGATCAAGATGAATATTTATTCAATGATTTGATTCAAGCTTATCGTTTACCACGCGATACTCAAGAACAAAAAGCGTATCGCCTGCAAGTGATTCAGGCCGCCACCAAAACAGCGACCATCCCGCAAATCCGTACCGTTAAGTTGTCTGAGCGCATTTTGCAAAGTGCTGATACCTTGGTTTTAATAGGCAATAAAAGCGTCATCAGTGATGTGGCAGCGGCGGCTGAATCAGCCAAAGCTGCACTTGCAACGGCTTTGGTAACCTTGGAAATCAATATCAATTCTATTGAAGAAAAGCCAACCAAATCTGAATTGATAGATTATGCCAAACTGGCTGAGAAATTGATTCAATTTGCCGACACCATCACGGGCAAAGTTCGTCAAAAACTCAAACCCCAACCCAACAATGATGGTCAGCTAAATTCAACACTCAGCGGCAAACCAGTCGCAGAAAAGCTCAAAACCACCATACAACATCAGGTCGCTGTTTTGGCTCAACAAGATGTGACAGCATGTCTTGCTGTGATTTTGGCAACCGATAATGAAGCCACTATTTGGTATGTCAATTCCATCAAAAAAGCTGCTCAATCACAAGGCATCAAATGTGAGGTCTATACACTTCACAATCCAAGTGAAGAAGCATTAAAAACCCTGATTCTTGAATTGAATCAAAACACTGCTGTACACGGCATTATTTTACAAACGCCTTTGCCAAAAAATATCAATATCAATCATTTGATTAATTTGATTGATAAAAATAAAGACATCGATGGTGCCAATCCGTTGAGTTTGGGCTATTTAAGTGCGGGGCAAAAGGCTTTTGCACCTGCGACGGCTCGCGCTGTCATGGAAATTTTAGACTATTATGATATTCCATTGGCAGGTGAAGAAGTCACAGTGATTGGGCGCTCGAATGTGGTAGGCAAACCATTGACGCAACTGTTACTGAAACACAATGCGACGGTCACTTTATGTCATTCACACACACAAAATTTATCACAACGCACCAAAGCTGCCAAAATCGTGGTCGTGGCGGTGGGACAAATCAATTTATTAAAAGATAGCCATATCACCACCGATTCTATTGTGATTGATGTTGGCACCAATATTGATGAAAACGGCCGATTGGTTGGCGATGTCGCACCAGAAGTAGCAGAGATTGCACATGCTCTTACTCCCGTTCCCGGTGGCGTGGGCACGGTGACGACCACTTTATTGTTGTTACATACTGTGGAAGCGGCAATGAGTTTAAGCAATGCCAATGTGTTAAATGTCGCTTAAATCATTTCATTTATAAAGAAATTCTCCCATTTTTAATGGGAGTTTTTTCTTTATATCGAGCCAATTTGGATTTCAACCATAAAGCCGCCAAAACCATATTGCTTCGAACACACAGCCAATATCTGCAACTTAATCAGTAAAAATACCAATATGAAATCTGTTTTTATGACAAAACCACTCATCAATCATTGCGCCTCATATCACAACCACAGTCATTTTTCGCCCACACCATCAGGATAAAAATGACATGGAACAGTTAAATTCATATTATGAATAAAATGATTTAACAAGCGCCCTGTAAACTTTACAGGCCGCTTGATATATCTTATTACCCTTACAATAAATAATCCAAACCAATATCCAAATACGGCGCACTGTGCGTCACATAGCCCATTGCTAAAAAATCCACGCCCGTTTCAGCAACCGCCACTGCAGTGGCTGGAGTCAAACCGCCTGAAGCTTCTGTTTTGCATTTGCCCTGACACATGGCGACTGCTTGCTTGAGTTGTTCGATATTCATATTGTCCAACAACACCAAAGCCACACCTTCTTGCAATACCGCTTCCAATTGCTGCAAAGTATCGACCTCAACTTCTACTGCAATCAAGTGCCCTGCATACGCTTTGGCTTTTTGAATCGCCTCTGCCATGTCTCCGCCAGCCAAAGCAATGTGGTTGTCTTTAATCAAAATTGCATCGTCCAAACCCATACGATGGTTACGCCCACCGCCCACACGCACGGCATATTTTTGCAAAGCACGCAAACCCGGTATAGTTTTACGAGTACAAGTCAATTGTGCATTTGTATGGGCGATACTGTGTTGAATTTGCTGGGTGATGGTGGCAATACCACTTAAATGAGTTAAAAAATTCAAAGCCGTGCGCTCTGCCGCTAAAATGCCACGCGCATTGCCTTGGATACTCGCCAATACCATTCCTGCTTCTAATACATCACCATCTTGCACTTGCGCTTCAAACAAAACATCCGATTGCAAGGCTTGAAAACTCAAACGTGCCAATTGCATGCCACACACCACGCCGCTTTCACGCGCCACCATGTGTAAAGTCGCTTGCTGATCAATGTCTATCATTGCCTCGCTTGTCACATCACCACGGCGACCCAAATCTTCAGCCAAAGCAGTTTGAACCAAAGGTTGTAATAAAAGATGAGGCAAAGTATGGCGCATGACTGTGTATCCTAGAAATATACTCAAAAAGAGATAATATTCTCAAATTGGGCATAAAAATTCAATATAAATATAATAACAAACGTGAAAAATGATTTATGATGATGTACAAATTCGTCACGCAGTTAAAAAACATGAACACATTTTAAACTATTTCAAGACAGCATTATCATTGATTTTTGCCCTAAACAAATAAGGACATTTACATTTTTTGCATTGGGAATCAACCATACATTCAAAGCCATTGACATATTAAAAATAAAAATTATTTATATACTCAAAAAGATACATATCTAAATACTCAAAATGAGCATATTTTGATTGATTTCAAATCACTCTTACGAGCATAATCTGCTTTCCTTAAAACGTCACATAGATGTCATAAAAACCATGAACACACATACTTCTGAACGTTTGTCTTATCCGTATGAAAAACCGTCGCTTGAACACATGCAAGCCCATGTAAATGCTGCAAAGCAACAACAAGAACAACAAGCATGTATCTTGCATGAAGCTTGGGCAAAAACACCTGCCAAACTCCAAGACAATGCCAAAGCACAAGCCATTGCCCATCTTCAAAACTTACTCACCCAACACAATGCTGTCATGGTAGCGCATTATTATGTTGCGCCTGAATTGCAAGATTTGGCATTGGCTACAGGCGGTATGGTGGGTGACTCTTTGGAAATGGCACGTTTTGGACAAAACCATTCTGCGCAAACCTTGTTGGTCGCAGGGGTCAAATTCATGGGCGAAACGTCTAAAATTCTCAGCCCTGAAAAAACCGTATTAATGCCCGATTTAGAAGCCACTTGCTCTTTGGATTTGGGTTGCCCTGTCGATGAATTCACCGCCTTTTGCGACCAATATCCAGACCGTACCGTTGTGGTTTATGCCAACACCAGCGCCGAAGTCAAAGCGCGTGCTGATTGGGTGGTCACCTCGTCCATTGCTTTGGAAATTGTGACGTTCTTACACAGCCAAGGCAAAAAAATCATTTGGGGGCCTGACCGCCATTTAGGCAGCTACATTCAAAAGCAAACTGGCGCAGACATGATTTTGTGGCAAGGATCATGCATTGTGCATCATGAATTCAAAGGTTTGGAATTGAGCTTACTCAAAGAAAAGCATCCTGAAGCCTTGGTGTTGGTTCATCCTGAATCGCCTGCCGAAGTTGTTGCTCAAGCCGACGTGATTGGTTCTACCAGCAAATTGTTACAGGCCGCTGTTAATCATTCTGCAAAATCCTTCATTGTCGCCACCGACCAAGGCATTTTGCACGAAATGCAAAAACAAGCACCGCACAAACAATTTTTTGCAGCGCCTACTGCAGGCGATGGCGCGACGTGCAAATCGTGTGCATTTTGCCCTTGGATGGCGATGAATGGTTTGCAAAACTGCATCAGCACATTAGAAGACCAAAGCCATGCAGTCCAAGTATCTCACACCACTTTACATGCCGCTCGTCGTTCGATTCAGCGAATGTTGGATTTTTCTGCCGCTTACCGTGAATTTGGTGTGGCGAAAGATGGCGCGGACTTAAATGCCCACATTTCACAATTTCAACAATGGCTGGAACAAAACCATGAACATGCCCAAAAACTCGTATGATGTGGTGATTATCGGTGCTGGTTTGGCTGGTTTGAGCGTGGCTTTGTCGTTACCAACACATTTATCGGTATTGCTATTGAGCAAAGAAGATTTACACACTTGTTCTAGTAACCGCGCTCAAGGTGGCATTGCTGCGGTGATGGATTTACATGACAGTGTAGAAGAACATGTACAAGACACCCTCATTGCAGGAGCAGGCTTGTGTCATGAAACAGCAGTCCGACATATTGTCAGCCAAGGCAAGACCGCCATTGAATGGTTGTGTGCACATGGTGTGCCGTTTACATATGAGCAAGAAGATGCCACACAATTGCATTTAACCCGTGAAGGTGGTCATGGTAAACGCCGCGTGGTACATGCCGCTGACCACACAGGTTTTTCAGTCACACAAACTTTGCAACAACAAGTGCGCCAATATCCCAACATCGACATTGTGTCACATGTTCAAGTAACACAATTACAAGTGCAAAATGGCGTGTGTGTGGGTTTGTCCATACAAGATGCGCAACAACACAACCACAGCATCCAAGCTGCAAAAATCGTACTCGCCAGCGGTGGCGCAGGTCAATTGTTTGCCCTGACTACCAATCCCATCACCGCCACTGCCGATGGCATGGCTTTGGCAGCGCACGCAGGTTGCCATTTGCATCAAATGGCATTTATACAATTTCATCCAACCGCCTTGGCATTGCCACAAAATCCTTGCTTTTTGATGTCAGAGGCTTTGCGTGGTGAGGGAGCGATTTTGCGTAATGCTATGGGCGAGCGTTTCATGCCCGCTTACGATGAACGTGCCGAATTGGCGCCTCGTGATATTGTGGCGCGCGCCATTGCCGACCAAATTCAAAAAACCTCACAAGTGTATTTGGACATCACACATAAGCCTTTAAGCTTCATCCAACACCATTTCCCGAGTATTTATGAGTTTTGTTTGACACAACATCAATTGGACATCAGCCAACAATGGATTCCTGTGGCACCTGCAGCTCATTATGCTTGTGGTGGCGTGGTCACAGACGAACATGCCCGCACCCATGTAACCCATTTGTATGCAGTAGGTGAAGTGGCATGCACAGGTTTACATGGTGCCAACCGTTTAGCGAGCAACTCTTTATTGGAATGTGTGGTTATGGGCCAACAAGCGGCGCAACACATCGTCAGCAATGGCGCTTGGGATGATTTTGAACCACCCTTTTCTAACAGCTTCACATGGCAAAACATCGATTGGCACATGACACTTGATTTACAGGACGCTGAGGATGATTTTTCACCCGAGCTGTTACAACAACAAATGAGCCAATTTTTTGGCATTCAACGTCAAAGCCAAGCAATGCAAGCTTTGTACCAACGCTTATTGACTTGGTGGCAACAAAGTCTTGCCTCTGAACACAAGCGCCGTTTGATGTTGACCGCCGCCATTTTGATGGTGTATGACGGTTTACAACAAACAACCAACCACGGTGCATTTTTCAATGTGGATTTGGAAGCTGTGGTGGCGTGAGTGGGTACAATGGGCATGAAAAAAGCGTCCTGTAAAGTTTACAGGACGCTTTTTAAACATACACAATCGCTTAACGCTTCATTTGATCAAAGAAATCAGCATTGTTTTTCGATGATTTGATTTTGTCTTGCAAAAATTCCATCGCTTCCACATCGTCCATCGGATGCAAGAATTTGCGCAACAACCACATGCGTTGCAATTGATCGTTTGGCACCAACAATTCTTCACGACGCGTGCCTGAGCGGTTCAAGCTGATGGCTGGGAAGACGCGTTTTTCGGCCAAACGACGTTCCAAATGCAATTCCATATTGCCCGTGCCTTTGAATTCTTCGTAAATCACATCGTCCATGCGGCTGCCTGTATCGACCAAAGCGGTGGCGATGATGGTCAAAGAACCACCTTCTTCCAAATTACGCGCCGCACCAAAGAAACGTTTTGGGCGGTGCAAGGCATTGGCATCCACACCACCGGTCAAAATTTTGCCCGATGCTGGTACCACAGTATTGTAAGCACGTGCCAAACGGGTAATCGAATCCAATAAAATCACCACATCTTTGCCATGTTCAACCAAACGCTTGGCCTTTTCAATCACCATCTCAGCCACTTGTACATGACGCTGGGCAGGTTCATCAAAAGTTGACGATACCACTTCACCACGCACAGAGCGGGTCATTTCAGTCACTTCTTCAGGACGCTCATCAATCAACAATACAATCAATTCCACATCAGGATAATTGGTCGTGATGGCAGTGGCGATGTTTTGCAACATCACAGTTTTACCTGTTTTAGGCGGGGCTACCAACAAAGCACGTTGGCCAAAACCAATGGGCGCAACCAAATCAATGGCGCGGCTAGTGACGTTTTTGTCCTCTTTGGTTTTACCATCGCGCTCTAATTTGAATTGGCGCGTTGGGAACAACGGCGTTAAGTTTTCAAACAAAATTTTGTGTTTGCATTTTTCAGGGTCATCGCCATTGATTTTGTCCAATTTCACCAAAGCAAAATAGCGTTCACCGTCTTTAGGTGTGCGGACACTGCCTTCGATAGTGTCACCTGTGTGCAAATTGAAACGGCGGATTTGACTTGGGCTGACATAAATGTCGTCCGGACCTGCCAAATAAGACGTATCTCGACTGCGTAAGAAGCCAAAGCCATCTGGTAAAATTTCCAAAGTGCCTTCGCCTGTGAAGCTTTCGCCTTTTTTGACCAAAGCGCGGACAATGGCAAATACCAAATCTTGTTTGCGCAAGCGGTTGGCATTTTCAATGCCATTTTGTTCGGCCAAAGTCAATAATTCAGAAACGTGTTGTTTTTGTAGTTCGGAAACGTGCATTTTAATGTGTCAGTATAGAATTTTAATTTAGAAAGAATTGTCCGCATCAAGCTATGGCTAGCAGATGTTATTTTGAGCAGAACACCTAAAAGATCCATTCAGTTTATTTGGTGAATTAAGATTGAAAAGATTACTTGAAGATAACGGAAATTATGATGGTGTATGTACAGATATTCCTTTGCATGCTAATTCTTTTTGACCATTTTTGTCAAGCGGAACACCAAGATACAGTAAAGCGTCCATTCCAAAACATCTTCATCTCTTTAGCAATTTTTTTCCAAACCCACACAAAAACAGTCATACCAATAGCAAAACTAAGCAGTTTGTTTTAAAAAACGCTTTTAAGTTCATTTAATCAATCATCATATAAAAATCCCCAACTTTAGCTGGGGATTTTTTATCAGACTGACTCAATCAATTAATTAAGCAATAGAAGCATCAATAAAAGCGACCAATTGACCTTTTGCCAATGCGCCGACTTTGGTTGCTACATTTTGACCGTCTTTGAAAATCATCAAAGTTGGGATGCCACGCACACCATATTGGCCTGGAATGGCTTGGTTGTCATCCACGTTAACTTTAACAATTTTCAATTTGCCTTCGTATTCAGGTGCAATATCGTCCAATACAGGGGCAATCATTTTGCAAGGACCACACCAAGGCGCCCAAAAATCAACCAATACTGCGCCTTCGGCTTTCAATACTTCTTCTTCAAACGTAGCATCAGATACGTGAACAATCAATTCGCTGCTCATAAACATTCCTTTGGATATTGAATCAATAAATTTGACTTAAAAGGATATAGACACTGCCACTTTTTTTCAAGTATGTTGCCTCGCAATAAATTTTAGGTATAAAGCTTATAGTTATTTATGCTTTCATAAGCTGAGCTTGACGCAGATTATGGCGCCATTTAAATATGGCAGATGCTTTTGATTTTTATAAAAAATCACCAAACTTCTGTTAATTCTCATTTAACACGCTATGCCAAAATCTTAAGACAGGTACCTAAACCACACTGTTAAAAAAATTTATTTCAAGCGCAAATAAGCTTGATTAACATATTCCCAATACAAGTAATTTAAAAATTCTAAGGTTTTAGACAAATCAAAATTTCTAATTTGAAATGGCTTAGGATTGCCAACATAATGCAACACTTGAATATCTTTAAATGCCAAAAAGCGCATTTTAATCAAATCTTCAATGCCCATCACAAACACATTCAAAGTCGGCTCTAATTGCAAATGTGGACTGTCCATCCAATGCGGCCACAAAGCACGGAACACGTCTTGATCATAGCCCACTTGTGCGTCCATTAAAGCCAATGCGTTATGATATTCGGATATATTAGGCTCTATCACCAATAACCCACTGTTCAAACCTTGATGACGCGCCATACGGCTTTGACCACACCAATCCCACACCGCACTGGCATGAGGCCTGTCAAACAAATCATCGATATTGGCTCTGACAATCATGTCTGAATCCAAATACACTATTTTTTCATAATCAACCAAAGACAAAATTTTCAATTTGGTGGCGCTGTGTATGACTTCAATCGGCCAAGCATCTTGAGTCATGCGCTCAATAACATCATCATGATATGCCAATGCAGAAACCACACAAACTTGCATACCTAATTTTTCCAAAGTCATCAAAGTCGCAGCCTCTAAAGTTTCGCTTGCCACAACCAACAAAGGATATTTTGCATCTACATTCAACAAACTTTGTTGCAAAGCCAATACACCAGGCAAATAATGGTCAGTAGTTAAGACCGTTACATAAGTTTTGGTTGGGGACATAGCAAGCTCTCTTGATGACATTCAAAATCATTTGTTTGTCATTATTGCCTTTTGTTCCAAACGCAGACACCACTATTTGAAATATTCATTTCAGGACGGTTCTAATCGGCGATGACAAATGTCTGAGCAATTCTTGTGTGTAAGGATGTTCAGCGGCAGTAAAAATTTCATGCACCGTACCCGACTCCACCACACACCCTTGTTTTAGAACCAACATATCAGATGCCAATGCCGCAATCACATCCAAGTCATGGCTGATAATCACCATGCTTAAATCATATTGCTGTTGCAATTTTAATAATAATTTCAATATTTGTTTTTGTAAGCGCACATCCAAAGCGCTGGTGGGCTCATCCAATAACAATATTTTAGGTCTGACCACCAAAGCACGAGCAATCGCCAAACGCTGTCGCTGTCCACCTGAAAATTCGTGTGGATAACGCTGCAAGCTGTCATGTGGCAAGCCGACATCATCCAAAACTTCTAACAAACGTGCTTGCTGTTGCTCAGGGCTTAAATGGCTTTTTTGAATGAAAAATGGTTCTAACAACGCCGTTTGCATATTCATGCGTGGATTGAACGCAGAAAATGGATCTTGAAACACCATTTGCATGTTTTGTCTGTGGACAACCAAATCATTCAAACCCAAAGCCAGCCAGTCTTCCGCACCCACCACGACTTTTCCTGTCGCAGGCATCAAACGCATCAAAGCTTTGGCAAAAGTGGTTTTGCCACTGCCTGACTCACCCACAATGCCCAAAGTTTTGCCAGCTTGCAATTGTAAAGATAGCGGTTGCAATAACACTTTGTTGCTGTGACGCCACCATGATTGTTTTTGTTGGATGCTCACACTGACATTCTGTACATCCAAAACAACTGCACTGCTGTTTTTTTCTGCCGCAACAAGATTCAAAGCTTCAGGGCGGGCATTCAATAAATCTTGCGTATAAACATGTTGCGGCTGAGCAAAAAGTTGTGCTGTCGCAGCTTGCTCCACCACATGCCCTTGTTGCATCACCACCACCTCATCAGCAAAACGTTCCACCAAGCGCAAATCATGGCTGATGTACAACAATGCCATTTGATACTGGTTTTGTAAACGTTCAAGCAAAGCCACAATTTGTGCTTGCACCGCCACATCTAAAGCGGTGGTGGGTTCATCTGCAATCAACAATTTCGGTTGCGCCGCCACAGCCATGGCAATCATCGCTCTTTGTCTTTGACCACCTGACAATTGAAACGGATAGGCTTTGACCTTATCACAAGCGTCCTGTATGCCCGTTTCTTGCAAAATTTCAATCGCGGCTTGCCAAGCTTGTTTGGCGGTTAAACCCAAATGCTGTTGGTAGACCTCGGCAATTTGGTTGCCAACTGTATACACAGGATTCAAAGCCGTCATCGGCTCTTGAAACACCATGCCAATATCGCGTCCACGGATTTTACCCAGATGTTTTTCAGACAGAGTCAACAAATCTTGCTCTAAAAAATCAATGTTGCCATTCAAACTCACCATCGGATTCAAGCGCATGATACCTTGAGCCAACACAGTTTTACCACTGCCTGACTCACCCACTATCGCTATCTTCTGCCCACGAGCGACCTGTAAATTCACATCGAACAATACTTGTGTTTGACCAAAATAAGCATTCACATTTTTTGCCGACAACAAAACATCCATGTCATTTTTCCTTATGATTTGCAGACTTTATAGCAGATGGATTTGATTTTGAGCAATGCTTGTTACGTTTACTTTGTAGCATAAGCGTTTTAGTATGTTCATTCACAATATTTAAGTATGCATTAAATGCGTTATGTTAATTAAGGAATAAGATATGAAGCAGTATTTATGGATGTTGGGATTGGTTTTGGGATTCAGCCAAGCTGCAAGCGCAGCTCCCGTCAAAGATGTGTCCAAAGAGTTAGACCAAGCCACCTACGCCGCCATCAATGTGTATCGCAATCAAGGCATGACAGGATTGCAAAAAGCCGTCAATGATTGTTATCGCCAAGTCGGTTATGCCACACCGTTTTGCGTGTATTTAGATGCGGCAGGACGTGAAATTGATTTCACTGTCGCGCGCGCTTACAAGGAATTGGGACGCAATGTGTTGCCAAGTACTTTTTTCCAAGCCAAATCTTTTGGTGAGCGCACTGCTTCTTTTTACATTTTGCACCAACACACGCGCAAAGAATCCAACGCACACATGCAAAAAATTCAAAAACAAATCCAAAAACAAGTGAATAAAAACCTGTTCCCACAAGATTGAAATATCTAAAAAAAGCGTCCTGTAAAGGTTTACAGGACGCTTGATCCAGCAAAATTGAATCAATGAGCCAAACGGTATAATTGATACCCAGCTATTGCACCACCCACATCGTAGGCCAAATCTTTCCAACTGAAACCACTGCCTTGCGCACGAGCATCATACAACTCTTTACCCAAACCCATAGAGACGCTAAAGCCAATAGCCGCAGTGGCTCGATGAGATGGCGGCATGTGGTTGCCGTGCAAAGATTGTGCCGCTGCAGCACTTAAACCTGCGGACACGGCAAAATGTTTGACTTTGTCTGGACCGACCCAAGCATCGTTGGCTGAGTGCCAAGTGCTGCAAGCACCTAAGCCCAAGCTGATGATAATGAAACCAATGTAACGAAACCACTTCAACCAATAATCCCTTCCACGTTTTGCCCTTGTATGTGTTGCTCTAATGTTTGCACATATGCTAGCAATTGCTCGATATACGCTTGTTGCTGTTCCATGTAAATTTGCTGCTGCGCCACCAAAGCTTCTTGTTGATGCAATTTTTGCATCGCATCACTTACAACAGGCTCATCTTTTTTATGCACCACCACCACATCACTGATGTCCACACCATGCATGTTTTTGATGTTTGGCAACACATGGAACGTTTGACCGACCACCACTCGCTTACCCAAAACATTGTGAGCGGCAGATTTTTTACGAATAATGCACATTGAATTATTGAAAGTGATGGAATGTATCACACTCAAATCCACTTGATCTATGCCTTGCGCAGCTGCAAAGGCTTGGAATAAGTCCGCACGAGAAGCACTGACATCCCAATGTTCATAATTGACCACGTCAGCCAGCAATTTTAAAAATTGCATGGCCGAGCTTTCACGATTGACGCCACCTTCCCAATTTTGCCAATAACTACAACACAAATCTTCAGCAATATAAATACCGTCCTCTTTTAGCAAAGGAAACAAGCGCACAAATGCAGCAATAATATCAGAGCTGATGTGTGAACCATCGTCAATGATGATGTCAAACTGTGGGCAAATGGCAGTAATTTGATGGACCGTATCATGATTTTTAACATCACCAATGACCACATCAATATGACGACCATTCAACGCAATATTTTGACATTCAGGATTGATGTCACAGCCAACGATGTGTTGAGCATAAGGAAAATAACGCTCCCATATTTCCAAAGAGCCACCGTTACACACGCCCACTTCCAACAAAGACACATCTTCACCTTGAAAAGGCTTCAAAACCTCATCGTAAGTGTTCAAATAATGTTGCCATTTATCCGAACCATTACCAGTATGTGCTGTATTCACTTGACTAAACAATTTCATATTGGCTCCTCAATAGTCATATTTATGCTTCTCAAATATGATGACCCACTAATTGCCTAACAGTTTCAAAATGCCTTTAATTTGTTTGATGCGCTCTTGCACGCTGTCATTGCGCAAATACACTCGCAGCTTATCCGCGCCCAATAATTGGAAATCACGGTTGGTTTGAATCAGTTGTATGATTTGCGTTGGATCTATGTGATTGTGTTTGTCTATCATCAAAGTCATCGACTCAGAATGGGCATCAATGCTGCTGATACCCAATGCTTTGGCCATCAAACGCAAACGGTGTGACTCCAATAAAGTTTCTACCGCTTGTGGCAACAAGCCAAAACGATCGACCAACTCCTCATGAATATCATTGATTTGATTTTGAGTTTCACATGTTGCCAAACGCTTGTACAACACCAAACGCTCATGAATATCTGGACAATATTCTTCTGGTAGCAAAGCCGGGCTGTGCAATTTGATTTCTGTCGTCACACCCAAAGGCGCATCCAAATCGGGCACACGCCCTTTTTTCAAATCACGTACCGCTTGCTTGAGCATTTCGGAATACAAAGTCAAACCGACCTGTAAAATTTCGCCCGATTGCCCATCACCCAAAATCTCACCCGCCCCTCGAATTTCCAAATCTTGCATCGCCAAAGTAAAACCTGAACCCAATTCATCGGCTGCGGCAATGGCATCTAAGCGCTTTTCAGCATCTTTGGTGATGTATTCAGGTGTGAGCAAATAAGCATAGGCTTGATGGTGCGAACGCCCGACACGACCACGCAATTGATGCAATTGCGCCAAGCCAAATTTGTCAGCACGATTGATGATAATGGTGTTGGCGTTCGGAATGTCGATGCCTGTTTCAATGATGGTCGAACACAGCAACACATTGTAACGATGTTGCATAAAATCACGCATCACTTGTTCCAATTCACGCTCACGCAGTTGACCATGCGCAATCGCAATTTTGGCTTCAGGCACCAAACTGCTCAAGCGTTCATACGCGTTTTCAATGGTGTCCACTTCATTGTGTAAAAAATACACCTGCCCGCCACGTTTAAGCTCACGCAAAACCGCTTCGCGAATGGTGCCTTCTGAAAACGGCTTCACAAACGTCTTAACCGCCAAACGCCGACTTGGCGCGGTAGTAATCAATGAAAAATCGCGCAAACCTTCCAAAGCCATAGACAAAGTGCGTGGAATAGGCGTTGCCGTCATCGTCAACACATCAACATTGGCACGCAAACGCTTGAGCTGTTCTTTTTGGCGCACACCAAAACGGTGCTCTTCATCGATAATCACCAAGCCTAAATTGTGAAACTCAATATCAGGCTGCACCAATTTGTGCGTACCAATCACAATATCTACTTTACCGTCCTGTAAGCCTGCCAAAGCTTCTTTGGTTTGCTTACTGGAATTAAAACGCGACAATTGCGCCACTTTCACTGGAAAATCTGCAAAACGGTCGGCAAAGTTTTGAGCATGTTGCTCGACTAACAACGTTGTGGGAGCCAACACTGCCACTTGTTTGCCACCCATTACCGCCACAAATGCCGCTCGCAACGCCACCTCAGTTTTACCAAACCCGACATCGCCACAAATCAATCTGTCCATTGGTTTGCCGCTGATTAAATCTTGGATAGTTGCTGCAATCGCTGCTGCTTGGTCTTCGGTTTCTTCATAACCAAAACCATCGGCAAATTGTTGGTAATCGGCCTCATCCAAAGCAAACGCATGACCTTCTAATGCCGCACGTTGCGCATATAAATTCAGCAATTCTGCGGCTGTGTCATGCGCTTTTTCAGCGGCCTTACGTTTGGCTTTGGCCCAAGAAGCATGACCCAACTTATGCAAATGGACATTGTCCGCAGCGTGTCCTGCATAACGTGAAATCAAATGCAATTGCGCCACAGGCACATACAATTGGCTGCCACCCTCGTATTCCAACAACATCATTTCATTGTCACCATCGCCCAAATCCAAATTCACCAAACCCATATAGCGACCAATGCCATGCTCTTCATGCACCACAGGATCACCAAGATTGATTTCGGCCAAATCACGTAAACTGCTGTCGGAAGATTGGGCATGTTTGCGGCGACGATGACGCTTACTGCCACGTACCACATGTTGGTATAAATCGGCTTCACTGATGACGGCAACACCAGCTTGTGGCATTTGAAAACCACGCGAGATAGCAGATACAGTGACATTTAACCGCGCATCCGATGCCAAAAACGCTTGCCACGATGCCACTGTTTTGACAGCCAATTGTTGCTGCTGCAAAAATGCCAACATGGTTTCACGTCTACCTAAGCTTTCAGCACACAACAAAATTTTGCCATCAAAAGCGGCCTGAAAGTCTTGTAAAGCTTGCAAAGGCTGTTCTTTTTGGCGATTCACAGCCACATTGGGCAAAGCTTGTTCGCTAGCCTGAGGCTGAATATTGATGTGTGGCAAAGCTTTGAGCTTGGCACCAAACTCATCTTCGCTTAAAAATAAGCTTTGCGGTGACAATGGTGGGTAGCTGGCATCGGCTTGCGCCATATTAAAACGCGATTTGACATCCAGCCAAAAACCATGCGTTTGGGCATGGACATCATTCAAAGACAGCACCACACTGTTAGCAGGTAAATAATCAAACACAGTGGCCAATGGCGTTTCAAAAAACAAGGGTAGGTAATATTCAACGCCACCGCCAAACTGACCTTTGCTCACGGCTTGATACACATACGCTCGTGTTGGATCACCTTCTATTTCTTCTCGAAAGCGGTGGCGAAAAATAGTCTGTGCCGCTTCATCCGTTGGAAACTCATGCGCAGGCAATAGGCGGATTTCGGTCACATCATCTAATGTACGCTGCGTATCCGCATCAAACGTCTTGATGCTGTCAATTTCATCACCGAACAAATCAATGCGATACGGCCACTCTGAACCCATAGGAAAAACGTCTAACAATCCACCACGCAAAGCAAATTCGCCCGCCGCCACCACATTAGAAACATGCTGATAACCAGCATTGACCAATTGCGCTCGAAACATGTCCGCATTTAAGGTTTCACCACTTTTCAACCAAAACGTGCGGCCTTGAATAAAAGACAATGGTGATAAGCGCTGCATCGCAGTAGCCACAGGCATCAAAACACAGTCGAGTTGCTCATGGCTCAATTGCCACAACGCCGACAAACGCTCAGATACCAAATCTTGATGTGGCGAGAAACGTTCATACGCCAACGTTTCCCAATCAGGCAAAAAAGCTGTTCGCCATTTGGGACAAAAAAATGCCAAAGCTTCTTGCAAACGCAAGGCTTGGTCGGCATCTTCGGTTAAAAAAACCACTGTATTTTTCTGCAACGATGTTTGCGCCAAATACCATGGCAAACTTCCTAAAGAAACTTGAGTCAAAACGCTTTTCTGACCGGATTGGGGAATGGTCAATACTGTCACTGCATCATCCTTGTTGATTATTCTGAAAGGCTTTGGTGCTGATATTGGCATAAAATATGGGTCATCAGAAAAATTTCAAATTAGATGTATTTACACACTCATTTGTATTATTTACCTGTTATATCTCGCCATACCATACCTTTATTCTAAAGTTTGTATTAAAATAACCGACTTCGAAAATGAAAACTTCTCTCTTTACACCCACATTTGCACGCTAAACATCTAACATATTCCTTCTAAAATGGCTTTCCCATGGCAACACAGGCCCTTCTACAAGAAATCAATTAAATAAATGCAAAGAAAAGAGCTTTCCTCACTCATCTAATGATTACTTTGGAAAAATAAATGAGCTTCAATATTACAACAACTGACGATGCAGATTTAGCAGAATTTTTAAGCCACAACGGTTTTAGCCAAATCGATGCTGACTGTTTGCAAACTTTATTCCCATTGGTTAGCCCTGCATTACCTGCAATGACCGAAGCGTTCTATGAACGCATTTTAAATTCAGATGCCATGCGCCCTTTTGTAGAAGGCAAAGTCGATTCTTTAAAACAAACTCACTTGCGCTGGATGGGCATGTTGTTCAGTGGTCCATTTGATGATCAATTTGTCAAAATTCACGAACACATTGGCGAGGTACACTTAAAGCAAAAAATTCCACCTTTATTTGTGGCAGCAAGTATGGCTTTTTTGCGTGCAGAAATGCCAAAATTGTTAACCCCTGACTTATTGGCCAAAACCTCTTACCAATACGCAGATTGCACTGCATCATTATTGCGTTTGATTGACTTGTGCCAATTTTTGGTAGATCGCACCTACTACCGTTCTTTAATGGATTTGCTAGGCATTTCACCAAAATTATTCTTGCGTCTGATGACCACATCTAAGACCCAATAAAAAAACCATAAAACCACCTAATACGGTGGTTTTATGGTTTTTTTGAAACTATTTGCTGCTAACCCACACGGTAAAAAGCCAAACTGCCTAACAAATTGGGCATAAATTCAATACGCTGACCGCCTGTCATCACAGCACGCTCTAATACCGACAAGCCTGTTTTGGCACACAGCGCATCAAAATCCGCCAATGTACACCAATGAATATTAGGCGTGTTATACCATTCATACGGCATAGATTCAGACACAGGCATGCGTCCTTGTGCAATTTGCACACGGTTGCGCCAATAACCAAAATTGGGAAACGTCACAATCGCTTGGCGGGCAACACGCTTCATTTCATACAAAATATGCTCGGTATTTTTCATCGCCTGAATCGTTTGTGACAATACCACCACGTCAAAACTGTGGTCGGTAAAAGCACTGCGCAGACCTTGTTCCAAATCGACTTGGATCACGTTCACGCCCTTATTCATCGCCGCAATCACGCTGTCCGTATCCAATTCAACACCATAACCTTGACAACCTTTGTCTTGTACCAAAGCCGCCAATAATTGCCCATCACCACAACCCAAATCCAATACTTTGGAGCCAGGTGCAATCCAGTCATATACCAAACGCAAATCCTCACGCAATTGCTGCATCAGGCCACCTCTTTCGCTACTTTATCCAAATAAGCATACATACCACGCATATACGCCTCATCTTCCATCAAAAACGCATCATGACCATGATGAGACTGTACTTCCAAATATTGCACCGATTTTTCTGCCGCAATCAAAGCCCGCACAATCTCATGCGAACGCTCAGGGCTAAAACGCCAATCAGTACTAAAAGATGCCACAAAACATTGGGCTTGAATGCGTTGGAAAGCGTCCTGTAAACAATCTTGGTAATCACCGGCAGGATCGAAATAATCCAAAGCCTTGGTCATCAACAAATACGTATTGGCATCGAAGATTTCAGCGAATTTATCCCCTTGATAGCGCAAATAAGATTCCACTTCAAAATTGACATCGTAATTGAATTGATAATCACCATGACGCAATTGTCGACCAAACTTATGACCTAAGCCATCCTCAGATAAATATGTGATGTGACCCATCATGCGCGCAATGCGCAAGCCTCGACGTGGCAAAGTCTCATATTCAGAGTAATGTCCTGCATGAAAATCAGGATCGGTCAAAATCGCTTGGCGTGCCACATCGTTAAATGCGATGTTTTGCGTTGACAATTTTGGTGCAGAAGCAATGATGATGGCGTGGCGCACACGCTCAGGCAAATCAATCGCCCATTGCATGGTTTGCATGCCGCCCAAACTGCCGCCGACTATCGCTGCCCATTGCTCAATACCAAAATAATCCGCCAAACGCGCTTGCGAATGAACCCAATCTTTGACCGTCACCATGGGGAAATCCGCCCCATAAGGTTTACCAGTGACAGGATTGATGCTCAACGGTCCGCTGCTGCCATGGCAACCACCCAAATTGTTCAAACCCACCACAAAAAAACGCTCGGTATCAATCGGCTTACCCGGACCGACCATATTGTCCCACCAACCACTGTGTTTGTCGTTTTCATGGTGCTTGCCAGCGACATGATGATGTCCCGACAAAGCATGGCAAATCAATATGGCATTGCTTTTTGCCGCATTCAGTTGCCCATATGTTTCTACCATCAACTCAAAGCGCGGCAACACTTGCCCATTTTGCAAAGGCAATGCCTCTTCAAACGCAATCAATTGCGGCTTTACCAAACCTACACTACCTGATTTTTTATTCATCGTTTCAACACACCAAAAGCCATGTCGCAAAATGCCCATTATAGCGATTTTATTCCCATTGGGCAGATGCCAACAGTTCCAATTGGCACAAAAATCCTTCTTAATGCGGTTTAAAGCTGCCGCTATTGCCATGACAGCCATTCAAAGCCCCACCCATTAGCCCTCACTTTCGTTTTGACCCATGCCCCAGCCTGTAAGATAATGAGAGCCTGTCTTGGCACCAAGCTTACAGCTGGCCATACCATTCTGACTTATCCATTGAGAACACCATGTCCCGTATCAGCGTTTTAATCCTCGCCAAAAATGAAGCTCACAACATCCGTGAATGCATAGACAGTTGCAGCTTTGCCGATGAAGTCATCATCATTGACGACTCCAGCACCGATGACACCCGCGCCATTGCTGAAAGCTTGGGTGCACGCGTGATTGAACGCAATATGAATGGTGATTGGGGCGGTCAACAAACGTTTGCCATCTCACAAGCCTCACACGAATGGATTTTTTTCATTGATGCCGATGAGCGTTGCACACCATCATTGTGTACCGAAATTCGCCAAGTGGTACAAAGCGGTGAACAATATGGTTATTGGATCAAGCGCATCAACCATTTCCAACACAAACTGGTGCAATACGGTCCGTTAAGCCCAGATTGGGTCTGCCGCTTGATGCCTACTAAAGGCAGTTATGTCGAAGGTTTTGTCCATCCTAAAATTGTGCACCAACACACAGACAAAAAATTGAGCCAAACCATGTTGCATTACACCTATGAAACGTGGGAGCAATATTTGCGTAAAATGAACCAATATTCGACTTTGGCTGCCGAGAAAAATTACCAAGAAGGCAAACGTTGCAACGTATTGCTCGATGTGGTGTTGCGCCCTGCTTTTGCTTTTTTCAAAATGTATGTGTTGAAAAAAGGCTTTTTAGACGGTGCTATCGGCTATATGTTGTCTAAAAATTATGCCAATTACACCATGAACAAATACGTCAAACTCAAATATTTGCAAGACCAAGCTAGCCAAAACCGTTAATCTGGCTAATCTATATAAGTATCATTCAAGCACAACATTTGTCCAAGCGTCCTGTAAGTTTACAGGACGCTTTTTAATGCCTCTTATCCACGCTTAGAATCATTGTATTAATAAATAGGATTTAATGATTAGAAAATATCCATATTGTGATATTTATACAAATAAACCACCCAATTTAATTGTACATTAGCAAGTATCCATCTTTGTTATTTTTATACAATTTGTCTAAAAATAACAATTTGTCTAAAAAGTTCCGTCAAATAATGAAATAATTCACATTATCTTGGACAAATTCTTGCCAAATTTCGTCCAAACGCCTAATATACAGCCTCGAAACAACATCATAACAATTCCAGCCAACCCAAACCGGATGCACCGAATGAGCGCTTTTACCTTATACGATAAATTATGGAACAGCCACATTGTCGAACAAGCCGATGATGGTACTGTTTTGCTTTATATTGACCGCCATTTGGTCCATGAAGTGACCAGCCCACAAGCCTTCGAAGGCTTGAAGCTGAACGAACGTCCTTTATGGCGCCAAGACAGCATAGTCAGCACTGCCGATCACAACACCCCAACTGACCATTGGGATGAAGGCATTAAAGACCCCATCTCTAAATTGCAAGTAGACACTTTGGATGCCAACATCAAAGAATTTGGCGCATTGGCTTATTTTCCATTTAAAGACAAAGGTCAAGGCATTGTGCATGTGATGGGTCCTGAACAAGGCGCAACCTTGCCTGGGATGACTGTGGTGTGTGGCGACTCACACACTTCAACACACGGTGCCTTTGGTGCTTTGGCACATGGTATTGGCACATCAGAAGTGGAACATGTCATGGCGACCCAATGTATTACCGCCAAAAAATCCAAATCTATGTTGATTGAAGTCAACGGTGAATTGGCGCAAGGCGTGACCGCCAAAGACGTGGCTTTGTACATCATTGGTCAAATTGGCACTGCAGGAGGCACAGGCTACGCCATCGAGTTCGGTGGCAGCGCCATTCGCTCTTTGTCCATGGAAGGTCGCATGACGCTGTGCAATATGGCCATTGAAGGCGGTGCACGCTCAGGCTTGGTGGCCGTTGACCAAACCACAATGGATTATGTTCAAGGTCGCCCATTTGCACCCAAAGCAGAACAATGGGAACAAGCGGTTGCATACTGGAAAACTTTGGTGTCTGACGAAGGTGCAGAATTTGATTCGGTCTTCCATTTTGATGCCGCTGACATTCAGCCACAAGTGACTTGGGGCACATCGCCTGAAATGGTATTGGCTGTCGATGGCATTGTCCCTAATCCTGAAGACGAAACCGATGCTGTCAAACGCGAAAGCATCACTCGCGCTTTACAATACATGGGTTTAGAAGCTGGCACGGCATTGACCGACATTCCTGTGGACATCGTATTCATTGGTTCTTGTACCAATAGCCGTATTGAAGACTTGCGTGAAGCTGCAAGCGTTGCCAAAGGCCATCAAAAAGCCGACAACGTTTCTCGTGTATTGATTGTCCCAGGTTCTGGCTTGGTGAAAGAACAAGCCGAACAAGAAGGCTTGGACAAAATCTTCATCGAAGCGGGTTTTGAATGGCGTGAACCGGGCTGCTCTATGTGTTTGGCAATGAATGCCGACCGCTTAGAAGCAGGTCAACGCTGTGCATCGACTTCAAACCGCAATTTTGAAGGTCGTCAAGGCAATGGTGGTCGCACCCATTTGGTAAGCCCAGCGATGGCAGCAGCAGCAGCCATCAAAGGTCACTTTGTAGACGTGCGCCAATTATTGGCTTAAATATTAAAACAGCAGGAACCATTTGCCACCGCCCCATCTCTGATTCCTCGTTAAAATGCTTTATTTATTTTGTATAAAGCATTGAAACCTAGTGTATGTTAACCAAACACTCACTTTTAAAAGAATCGGAAAATTGAAACATGTGAAAATTACAATTGGATTTTCACATGTAGGTGACAATCGTTCTGTTAGCAAATTTATTTGCAAAAGGTGCGAATCAGGACATTAAAGCCAGCGGTTAACCGCTCAATTATCCCTTTTCACGTTGATTTAAATAGATTAGAGGACAATATCATGAAACATTTGGCTTTGATTGCTTGTGCAGCTATTGTATTTTTAGCTGGGTGTAACACTGTAAAAGGTATCGGTCGCGACATTTCCGGTGGTGGTCAAGCTGTCTCAGGTGCAGCCAAATCTGTCCATCCGAATATGTAACGACCAAATTGATTGCGGTGTTTCGGGCGGTTTCAGGCCGCCTCTTGCTTGCCCGGCTTTTATTGGAAAATAAACATGAAAGCCTTTACTACATTGACCGCATTGGTCGCGCCTCTCGACCGTGCCAACGTTGACACCGATGCCATCATTCCTAAACAATTCTTAAAATCCATCCAACGCTCAGGCTTTGGTCCTAATTGTTTTGATGAATGGCGCTATCTTGACCATGGCGAACCGGGTATGGACAATACAGGCCGCCCATTGAATCCTGATTTCTCATTGAACCAAACCCGTTATCAAGGTGCCAATATTTTGTTAACACGCAAAAACTTTGGCTGCGGCTCTAGCCGTGAACACGCACCTTGGGCTTTGGACGACTACGGCTTTCGCGCGGTGATTGCACCATCGTTTGCCGACATTTTCTTCAACAACTGCTACAAAAATGGCTTATTGCCCATTGTTTTGTCAGAAGAAATCGTCGAACAATTGTTCCAAGAAGTGGAACAAAACGAAGCTTATCAATTGACCGTCGATTTGACAGCACAAACCGTGACCAGCCCTAGCGGCGCAGTCTATTGTTTTGACATCACCGACCATCGCAAACATTGCTTGCTCAATGGCTTGGATGAAATTGGCTTGACTTTGGCGCACGCTGACAATATCAAAGCATTTGAAAGCCAACACCGCGCTGCACAACCGTGGCTTTTCCACAATTAAATAATCAATTAAAATATCCAGACCCTTACAGGACGGCCATTAAGCGTCCTGTAAACTTTATTCATTGTGTTTCAAGGTTCAAACATCATGACTCAAACCATCGCAGTTTTACCCGGTGACGGCATCGGCCCAGAAATCATTGCACAAGCGGTACGTGTCTTAGAAGTTTTCCAACAAAAAGGTTGGGACATTCAGTTTCAATACGCACCTTTAGGCGGTGCAGCTTACGATGAATATGGTGTACCTTATCCAGAATTCACGCAAAACATTTGCCGCCAAGCCGACGCCGTATTGCTAGGTGCGGTAGGTGGTCCACAATATGACAATCTTGACCGCCCTTTGCGTCCTGAACGTGGTTTGTTGGCCATTCGCAAAGATTTGAATTTGTTTGCCAATTTGCGCCCTGCTATTTTGTATCCAGAATTGGCGAATGCTTCGACTTTGAAACCAGAAGTGGTAGCGGGTTTGGACATTTTGATTGTGCGTGAACTCACTGGTGATATTTATTTTGCCGAGCCACGCGGTATCAGCCAATTGGCAGATGGCACGCGCGAAGGCGTGAACACCATGCGTTACCATGAATCTGAAATTCGCCGTATCGGTCATATTGCGTTTCAAGCAGCACAAAAACGCAACAAAAAATTGTGTTCTGTAGACAAAGCCAATGTTTTGGAAACCACAGAATTGTGGAAACAAATCATGAACGAAATTGCAGCCGACTATCCTGACGTTGAATTGAGCCATATGTATGTGGACAATGCGGCAATGCAATTGGTCAAAGCACCCAAACAATTTGATGTGATGGTTACAGGCAACATTTTTGGTGATATCTTGTCTGATGAAGCGTCTATGTTGACAGGCTCTATTGGCATGTTACCATCGGCCTCTTTAAACGAAACAGGCAAAGGTTTGTACGAGCCATCACACGGTTCCGCACCTGATATTGCTGGTCAAAACAAAGCCAACCCATTGGCAACGATTTTGTCAGCGGCGATGATGTTGCGTTACTCGTTCAATCAAGATGGCTTTGCTAATGCAATTGAACAAGCCGTACAAAGCGTCCTGAAACAAGGTTTGCGCACTGGCGACATTTACGAAGATGGCTGCCAATTGGTTAGCTGTTCAGAAATGGGCGATGCAGTGGTGGCAGCTTTACAAAGCATCTGATGATTAAATTTTCTGTCTTCAAGAGGTGGTGGTCACAAAAACGCCACCTCAGCATGGCAAGCTTGCCAACGCACACCACTCAATGCCCTTGCTGTGGCCTTGAGTCGGTGGTGCCTCAAATGTCTCAAGGTGAGTCAGCCAATTGCCCGCAATGCGGGCAATTATTGGTTAAAATCAACCGCAATCCTTATTACCGCGCCCTTGGCTTTTGTCAGTGCGGCATGGATTTTAATGCTTTTGGTCGGCAGCCAAGTGTATTTAAACATGGACATGATAGGCGTGTCCGAGCATCTGTCTGTCATCGATATTTTCCAAAACCTCAAACACCATGAATATGGATTTTTAGCCACTGTCATGTTGCTGCTGGTATTTTTCACGCCCGTTTTATTCATGTCCATGTATATGTACGTGCACATTGCCCTATACCGCCAACACTATCTGCCAGGAACCAATCTTTGCGCGCGTCATATGATACGTTTGCGACCATGGTTAATGGTCGATGTGTTTTTTGTCGCGACCTTAGTTGCCTTAGTCAAAATTGCTGCTGTCAGCGATTTTACAGTGGGTCCTGCCTTTGGCTTTGTATTTGTCTATGCTTTGTTTCTCATTCACATGGGCATCAATATCCATCCTCATTGGCTGTTTTACCAATTGTCACAATTACAACCTGATGCCCAACCTTTGTGCATCAGTCAACACAAACCCAATACTTTGTATTGCACCCGCTGCTTGCACGCTCAAAATCATACTGACAACGAATGCGATGTCTGCGGCGCATTTTTATACCACCGCATTCCCAATAGCATTCAAAAATCTTTGGCCTTGCTGATTACCGCCATGATTTTGTTCATTCCTGCCAATACATTCATCATGATGTCTACTGACAGTTTGCTCAGCAGCGCACAAAGTAATATCTTTGATGGTGTCTTGATTTTGTGGAAAGAAAAAGACCATTTGGTCGCTGTCATTGTGTTTATTGCCAGCATTTTGATTCCAGTGGTCAAAATTTTGATGTTGATGATTTTATTGTACAGTGCCCGCTTTCAGCTTTTATTGCCACCCAAAGTTTTGAACAAAATGTACCACTTTGTCGAATTCATCGGCAGATGGTCTATGATAGATATCTTTGTCATCATTTTGTTGATGGCGGTTTACCGTACGAACATTGCCTCTGTCACCCCTGGTATGGCATCAGTCTATTTTACCTTGGTCATTTTTGCTACTATGTTGTCTGCCGAGGTATTGGATTTGCGTTTAATCTGGGATCGATACCACCAACAACAACGAGCCAAAAAACATGCAAGCCACCGACCCTGATACCTCAACACCGCCACCATCTGAGCCTCCTGTAGCTCAGGTGAGCAAAAGCCGCACTTTATCAATTATTTGGTTGGTACCTATTGCCACATTGATTGTCGCCATCGTCTTGCTCGTTAGCTATTTGCGTAACAATGGTACAGAAGTCACTTTGCATATGCCCAGTGCAGATGGCGTAGAAATCAATAAAACGCCCATCAAAATTTTAAATGTCGAAGTCGGTAAAGTGATTGATGTGCGTTTGAACGATGCTGGCGATGGTGTGTTATTGACCGCTAAAATCAATGGCAATATGCAACACCAATTGCGCTCAGATTCTCTATTTTGGATTGTTAAACCAGAGTTTGACCAACGTGGCATTCGTGGCTTGGGAACCTTGGTTTCTGGTGCGTACATAGGCTTTAAACCAGGTAATGCGGCAGAAATCAAAAATGAGTTCATCATCAGCGATGATCCTCCTAGCGCTGATTTAGGTGAAGGTTTGCATCTAAAATTGAGCAGCACGCGCGCCAAAATGTTGCCTAACGGCGCGCCTGTATTTTATGAAGATTTACAAGTAGGCCAAATTACCCAATCAACGTTTGATACCAAAAATCAGCATGTCCATTATGATATTTTCATTCAAAAAAGCCACCAAGATTTGGTGGGTGATCATGTCAAATTTTGGATTAAATCAGGGGTAAACATCCAAACCAACAGCCAAGGCATACAAATTGATGCGGCCCCTATTGGCTCTATTTTGAGCGGCGCTATTGCCTTCACTCAGCCACTGAGCACTGGTAAAGGTGCTTCAGTCAAAGATGGTCATACCTTTACGTTACACAGCAATATCAGTGATGTGATGGAACCTGCTTCCCCCCGAGCCTTTTATTTGGTCGCTTTTTTTGACCAAAGCATGCGCGGTGTGAGCGCAGGTGCCACAGTGGAATACAAAGGTTTACCCATTGGCGTGATTGAAAAAACCCCGTTTTTTCACAACAATGACCAATTAAATCTACTGGAAAACCGCTATATTCCCGTTCAATTGCGCATTGAACCAAGCGCCATAGAAATGGGCGCCAATCCGATAGAAACCAAACAATGGCAGCAAAAATTTGACCAAGCCATTCGCCAAGGATTGTACGCTACCATCATCAGCAACAATATCGTCACAGGCAATATGTCGATTGAATTAACCGATGAGTTGTCTGCCGATCCAAGTTTGAAACCACAAGACCGTTATGCAGGACTAAGCGTCATTCCTACGCGTGCAGTGGGCTTGAATGCCACAGTGAAAAACTTGAACCGCTTACTGGTCAAATTCAACCATTTGCCATTAGAACAAACAGTGGGTCAATTGAATCAAAATTTAGCCGAATTGCAAAAAACCTTGGGTTCAGTCAACCAATTGCTCAACACCCCCAATACCCAAAGCATCCCCAAAGAACTGAATCAAACTTTGAAGCAATTGCGTGGTACTTTAGAAGGGGTCTCGCCTGACTCACCAGCGTATCGTGATGTCCAAAACACATTACAAAGTTTGGATCGAACCTTGCAAAAATCCAATCCATTATTGAAAAAACTGGGTGAGAAACCAAACTCTTTCATTTTTGACAGCAAATCTGCCGATCCTATTCCGAAAGGACAACCATGAAACTCTGGTTCATCACCGTGTGTTTGGCATTGGCTGTGGGTGCTTGTGCCAGTGCGCCGACCACTCAGTATTACCGTCTGTCCGATACGGCTTACCGCTTGCCAGCCACCCAAAAATCCAATGTGGTTTTGCGGGTGGTGGTAGCTGAACCATTAAAAGGTCAAAATTTGCTCTACCAAACCGATGCACACACGCTGCATTTTGCCAAACAACACTTATGGGCAGAACCTTTAGATATTGCCATACGCAACCAATTGGCCAATGCACTCAACCAACAAAATCGTCCCGTTCGCTTTGTGCCACCAAGTTTGCAAAACAACGACACGCCCGAGTTAACCGTTTACATTGAGCAGTTTCATGGTCGCTTTGATGGGCAGACCCAAATAGAAGGTTACAGTGTCTTCAAACACCAAGGCAAAACCACAGCAGGCTCCAATTTCAGTGTTTTGACGGCGCAACAAGGCGATGGTTATGCTGCCATGATTGACTCATTAAGCACAGGCTTGCAACAAGTGGCCACTCAAATTGCACCTTAAAACTTAATACTCATTATTTAAAGATTTAAAGCGTCCTGTAAATATTTACAGGACGCTTTAAATGAACCATGCACAGCATCATCATGCCATGCCAATCTGTGATTTTTACTTATTCTTTTTCATGGAAAAAGTCATAAGTAACATCATGGAACACATCCGCATAAGGATGGTCATGGTAATTGAGCTCACCCGATGCATTTTCAAATGCAATTTGGATAGATTCCACCACGTCACCTGCCAAATCTTGCGGTAAGCCTTTCAAAATCCCTTTCAAAGCCGTACTCAAGACACGGTTTTCCATGCGCAAGATTTCGATTTGCTCTTCCATATATTCTAAGCGCTGTGTTATTTCATGTGACATTTGATTTTCCTATTTTGATGTACCATTCCAACGCATTTTAACGTGTTTGACACCACCATCGTCAAATACATCGCCAAAAGTTTCAAAACCAAATGCCTCATACCATGTTTGCAAATGAATTTGTGCCGACAAATGCACAGGTAAATTGGGAAATTGACGCTTGGCTGTATCCAAAACCACTTGTAACAACTCGCTGCCCATGCCTTGTGAACGCAATGCTTCGACCAAAGCGATTCTGCCAATTTGCACGTATTCCATGCTCAAGTGTGGCGGCACAATCCGCGTATAGCCAACGAGCTTCGGTCCGTCATACAACATGATGTGCGTGGCATCCAAATCATCGTTGTCAGCATCCAAATACAGGCTTTGCTGCTCCAACATGAACACACGTTGGCGCAATTGCAAAATTTGGTGCAATTGGTATAAATTCAAAGCGATAAAAGGTTCTATGATTAACTCATATTGATTCAACATACACAAACTCCTTCAAACAATGCCCTTAACCTTAATACCATTTGAACGCTTCGTCTAATCAATCCGCACTATCACCATGTTGCGACAAACCACACAGACGCTCGATTTTTATCTGTTCTAACATTCTGACACCTATGCCTTAGCAGGCTCGTGTTATATTCAATCTTCATGAATATTATCTAAAACATACTCAATATACCTTGTATCGACACTTTTAAAAGGCAAGGCTATTTTATTAACACATTGTTTTTATAAGCAAGGCTAAGACACATCATGACAAACATGAGCACACAAGACAAAATCGGCGCTTTATTGGTGGTGGTTTTATGGGGTTTGAATTTTTATTTCATCTATCTAGGCTTACAGGACGCATCGCCTTTATTATTAGGCTGTTTGCGCTTTATCTTTGTCAGCTTTCCCGCAATTTTCTTCATCAAAAAACCCAATATTCCATGGCGTTGGCTCATCACTTATGGTTTGTTAATCAGTTTTGCGCAGTTTACCTTCTTGTTTTGGGCCATAGCCGCAGGCTTACCCACAGGCTTGGCAGCGATTGTCTTGCAATCACAAGCTTTCTTTACCATTATCATTGCTGCCATTATGATGGGCGAAAACGTCAAAGCTTATCAAATCATCGCCATGGTCGTTGCCGCACTGGGCTTGGGTTTGATTGCTTATGGTCAATATCAAGGGCAATTGCCCGTCCTTGCAGTATTTTTAGTGGTTATAGGCGCATTCGCTTGGGCATGTGGCAATATTACGGTCAAACATATTGGCAGTTTAAAACGCTCGGTCAATCCTTTGGCACTGGTCGTTTGGGGCAATTTGATTTGCCCATTGCCATTTTTCATCGGGGCGGTCGCAATAGATGGCTGGGAACAAGTACACGCTCAATTGACCCAATGGAGCGTGAACCGTGTCATTGCTTTGGCGTATTTAAGCTGGGTTGCCAGCATTATTGGCTACGGCTTATGGGGCAAACTCATGAGCAAATACGATGCAGCCAGCATTGCACCATTGTCTTTGTTTGTCCCTGCGGTGGCTTTGGTCGTGGCTTTTTTGGTATTAAACGAGCCTTTGAATCGTTGGCACAGCATTGGTATTGCGGTTTTAGCAGTTGGTTTGTGCATTCATTTGCTTTTACCCAGCTGGATTCAATCTCAAAAAACCAAAATGTGAAGATTTTTTCATTCTAAAATGGGCTGTTTTGACCACACAGTCCATTTTTAACACCCAATTTATACCTGCACAATCACCGTAAAAATCACAAATTCACCCCATTTTTGCATTTCAGGACGCTTAAAAATGCTTTTTTTGCCTGTTTTTTAAAATTTTTTAGACATGAGACTTCTTAAAACAAAAATGAAATGGCTCAAATACTTGATGTTGTGAAACTGCCGCTTATTGCGCAACAGACTGCCATTTACGCTCCATAAATTCAAAAATAATTACAAAAACTGCTTGCCAATATACAAAGTCATCTCTATAATTCGCCTCCGTTGTCGCAGTTAAGCAATCACAAGCACTGACAAGTGATAGCAATGCACCCGTAGCTCAGTTGGATAGAGTATTTGGCTACGAACCAAAGGGTCGGGCGTTCGAATCGCTCCGGGTGCACCAACAAGCTCGCAACCAGATGCGCCCATCGTCTAGCGGTTAGGACACTGCCCTTTCACGGCGGCAACCGGGGTTCGATTCCCCGTGGGCGTACCACAGAATTTCAAAAATTCCAGCCAACAGCTGGTTTTTTTAACCAAGCTTAAATGCACCCGTAGCTCAGTTGGATAGAGTATTTGGCTACGAACCAAAGGGTCGGGCGTTCGAATCGCTCCGGGTGCACCACAGTTTACAATCAATCTTTGATTGATACCGCGCCCATCGTCTAGCGGTTAGGACACTGCCCTTTCACGGCGGCAACCGGGGTTCGATTCCCCGTGGGCGTACCAATACCGAAGCAGGCTTTTACAGCAAGTTTCAAAATAAGTTTTACAGTCAATCTTTGATTGATGCCGCGCCCATCGTCTAGCGGTTAGGACACTGCCCTTTCACGGCGGCAACCGGGGTTCGATTCCCCGTGGGCGTACCAACACCGAAACAGGCTTTTACAGCAAGTTTCAAAACAGGTTTTACAGTCAATCTTTGATTGATGCCGCGCCCATCGTCTAGCGGTTAGGACACTGCCCTTTCACGGCGGCAACCGGGGTTCGATTCCCCGTGGGCGTACCACAGAATTTCAAAAATTCCAGCCAACAGCTGGTTTTTTAACCAAGCTTAAATGCACCCGTAGCTCAGTTGGATAGAGTATTTGGCTACGAACCAAAGGGTCGGGCGTTCGAATCGCTCCGGGTGCACCACAGTTTACAATCAATCTTTGATTGATACCGCGCCCATCGTCTAGCGGTTAGGACACTGCCCTTTCACGGCGGCAACCGGGGTTCGATTCCCCGTGGGCGTACCAACAAAAAAGACCAGCTTTTAAGCTGGTCTTTTTTGTTGTCATGGCAATACATCACATTCATTCAATCTTTCAAAACCGATTCACAACACCATTGTCATACGTTATCTTAGACAAGCACTATCACATCATCATTTTGCATTCAATGCTCTCACTAGGGGAAACACATGTTAAAAAAAATGGGCTTTTTGATGACTTTAATCGGATGTAATGTTTACAGCATGGCAGCAGATCAAACAACTTCTTGGTCTTATCACGGTAACAGTGCGCCCGAATATTGGGGTATTTTGGCACCAGAATATGCCACCTGTAATGGTTACAACCAAACACCTATCAACATTACTGGCAGTATCGATGCCCAATTGCCCAATCTCAATATTGACTATCCATCTCATGCACACACCATCATCAACAATGGTCACACCATCCAAATTGCTTATACTGATGGCAGCAGCATTGAAGTCGATGGCGAACGCTTTGCGCTGAAACAAATGCATTTTCATACCCCAAGCGAAAATCACATCGAAGGCCAATCTTTCCCTATGGAATTGCATTTGGTGCATGCCAACGCTGCAGGTGCTTTGGCGGTGATTGGTGTGATGTTTGAATATGGTCAAGCACATCCTCAATTGAAACAACTGTGGCAAAACATGCCCAAAACCAAGAATCAACCCAAAGTAATCCACACCCCAAACCCGATAACAGCCACCGAATTTTTACCTAAAAAACAAGACTATTATCGTTTTAGTGGCTCTTTGACCACGCCACCTTGTTCAGAAGGTGTGCGTTGGTTGGTGATGAAACAACCGTTGCAAGCTTCAAAAGATCAAATCCAACAATTTGACGAAGTCATGGGCACTCACACCAATCGCCCCTTACAAAATTTAAATGGTCGAATGATTGTTCACTGATGATATGTAATTTGAAACCAATATTAATAGGCGTTCTGTGACTTTACAGGACGCTTTTATGTTAATTTTAATAAAATATTTTCACTTTGATTAAAAATGGGTTTAAAACCGTATCAAACTTGACCCAATACAATCCCATCTTCACAATCTTGGGTACAATAGAAGGTTAAGATACCAATTTCAAATTGTACAGAGAACACCATCATGAATTTTTTGTCACGCCAAGCACCTGCTACGCGCATGCGCCGCATGCGCCGCGATGCTTTTTCACGCCAATTGATGCAAGAAAACACCTTAACTGCCAAAGATTTGATTTTACCAGTCTTCATTTTAGAAGGCAGTAACATCGAGCAAGACATCAGCGCGATGCTAGGGGTCAAACGCCAAAGCTTGGACAAATTGTTTGCCACTTGTGAGCGTTGCGTTGAACTGGGCATTCCATTGATTGATTTGTTTCCTGCCGACTTAAGCGGCAAAAGCCTGATGGCAGAAGAAGCTTACAATCCTGATGGTTTGGTGCCACGAGCGGTGCGTGAAATTCGCCAGCGTTTTCCACAATTGGGCGTGATGACCGACATTGCCTTAGACCCATACACCACGCATGGACAAGACGGGATTATTGACGATACCGGCTATGTTTTAAATGACATCACCATTGAAGTATTAATCAAACAAGCTTTGTGCCACGCCGAAGCAGGCGTACACATCATCTCACCTTCGGACATGATGGACGGTCGTATTGCGGCACTGCGTGAAGCTTTGGAAGCCAACGGCCATGATTTGGTGCGCATCATGTCTTATTCTGCCAAATACGCCTCTTGTTTTTATGGCCCCTTCCGTGAAGCAGTGGGTTCTGCTGGCAGCTTGGGCAAAGCCGACAAAAAAACCTACCAAATGGATCCTGCCAACAGCAACGAAGCGTTGCACGAAGTGGCTTTGGACATCCAAGAAGGTGCAGACATGGTAATGATTAAACCGGGTATGCCATATTTGGACATAATTCGCCGTGTCAAAGACGAGTTTGCCGTACCTACATTCGCCTATCAAGTATCAGGCGAATATGCAATGTTACAGGGAGCCATTCAAAACGGTTGGTTAGAGCGTGACCAAGCGATTTTAGAAAGCTTGATGGCTTTCAAACGCGCGGGTGCCGATGGCATTTTGACGTATTACGCCATTGAAGCAGCGCAATTGCTACAACAATCAGCCTAATCATGGTTCATCTTGGGCTGTCATGCAGCCCAAGAATATCAATAAAGACAATATCATGACACTCAAACCTTTATGGCAACTCGGTTTCAGCACAGCCATCATGATGGCAATCTCTGCGTGTTCCCAAGAGCCTGCCCCCGCTTCTGTCGCCATTCCGCCGACACCTGCCTCCATACCACACACCAACCACACCATGGCAAGCTCACCTGAAGCTGCATCCACACCAACGTCCCATACCAGCCAAAACGATTGTGAAATTGCTTTAAATGGCACCGATGCGATGCAGTTTAGCCTCAAACAAATCGAAATTCCTGCGCATTGCACGCAAGCGACCATACATTTGAGCCATACAGGCAAGTTACCCAAAACTGCCATGGGTCACAATGTCGTGATTACCAGCCAAGCCCATTTACGTGGTGTATTGTCCGATGGTTTGCAAGCGGGCAAAGAGCATGAGTTTGTAAAGCCAAACGATGAGCGTGTATTGGCGCACAGCAAATTGCTTGGCGGCGGCGAGTCAGACAGCATCACTTTTGACACTGCGCTACTGAAAACCGAACCTTATGTGTTTGTGTGTAGCTTCCCCGGCCATAGCGGTCCGATGCGTGGCACAATTGTCATCCAATAAAAATAAGCGTCCTGTAAACATTTACAGGACGCTTGTTGTACATACCCATTCACATCACACTATTTACCACCACATATGGCTTAATTGATTGCTGATGTGGGCAATCTCCACAAAAGCCTCACGAGCGACTTTGCCTTCGTGATTGTGCAAAACGGTATCCCCTCGCACCAACAGCAAAGCCTGTTTGGTCGGTTCATAGACAAATTGCCACTGTGTATCGCCACAATCATGCGGCTTACAAAAAGTACCCGTAAAAACAGTCGGGCCACCTGTTAAGATGGGTTTCACTGGCGTCGTCACCATGCCACCACCATTAAAACCTTCTACCACCCAATCTTCTAACTGACCATGGTTGCCCAAAACTTCCAAAATATTCAATTTCAAAGCAGGTGTAGATTGTAAAACCTCAGGCAAATACGGCGCACCAAGATGTTGATTCAAATTGGGATTCCAAGTATTTTGCGCTTGCGCAACCAACGCCACTGTACCCAATACCCAACCACAACACCACTTGATTGCTTGCATGATTTATTCCTCATTATATAAAACCACAAAAAAGCGTCCTGTAACCTTACAGGACGCTTAATTTATACCATCAAATTCATGACGATGTATTGATATTAGCCATAACGTTTTTGGAATTCGCCCATGAATTCAATCAACGCTTCCACGCCTTGCAACGGCATGGCATTGTAAATGGAAGCACGCATTCCGCCCATAGTCTTATAACCTTTGAGCAAACGCAAACCGCGCGTGGTCGATTCTTGTGCAAACAATTTATCCAATTCAGGCGTTGGTGCGTGGAAAATCACGTTCATTTGCGAACGTGCACGCGCTGCGACTTTGTTGGTATAAAAACCGCCACTGCCATCAATCGCTTCATACAATTTGCGGGCTTTCAAAGCATTGATGGTTTGCACCGCCGACACACCGCCTTGCGATTGCAACCAACGGAATACCAAGCCAGAAATGTAAATTGGATAAGTTGCAGGTGTGTTGTACATGCCTTGACGCTCGACGTGTGACTTGTAATTCCACACATCAGGAATGCGGTCTGAACAACGCTCTAACAAATCCTCACGAATGATAACTATCGTTGCGCCTGATGGACCAATATTTTTTTGCGCACCAGCGTAAATCAAACCAAAATCAGAGACATTGATAGGACGTGACAAAATTTCACTCGACATGTCACACACCAATGGCGGCATTTGATTGGCAAACGGCTTAGGCACATCACGGTATTGCAAACCATGTACGGTTTCATTGATGACGTAATGCACAAAAGCCGAATCAGGGCTGATATCCCAGCTTTCAGGGTCAGGCAAATCGGTATAATCGTATAGCTCACCACCATGAGCGGCCAAATGGATTTTGGCATCGGACAATTTACCCATTTGATTGTGGGCAATGCGGCTCCAATTGCCTGTGACCACAGAGTCCACACGCTTGAAACCATTGGCCAAATTCATCACAGCCATATTGAATTGCGAACTGGCACCGCCTTGCATGAACAAGACTTTGTAATTGTTTGGAATGTTCATCAACTGACGCAAATCTTGCTCAGCATGGTACATAATGCTCATGAACACATCTGAACGATGGCTCATGGTCATGACTGAAAAGCCAGTACCATTGTAATCAAACATTTCCGACTGCGCTTGGCGCAAGACAGAATCGGGTAAAACTGCAGGACCTGCTGAAAAATTGTAAATGGGCATGCTCATGGTGAATCGGCCTTTCGGCGGGAATTTGCAAATAAAACGGCGTTGCCTTCTTAAACCCTTGCAACGTCACACTGTTGTGACCCCTTTTTGCCGCGCAAACATTATGAGATTAACAATGTTGACAACAAATGTTTTCAATCGTTTCAAACTTTAGAGGGGCTTGTTCCGATTTTAGTGCGTTGCAACACCTGAGGCAAGTCATAGTTGTTACCTGTTTCGTGCCATAAATGTCTTATAAACAAGCTTAATGCTTTCTTTTCCCACTCAAAGCGAGTAAAATCCAACTTGTTTTTCAATTACGAGAAATGGGCACTTGCCCATTTTTTTATTTGCGGGAGCCAAATGGACGTCCAAACCATATTAGACAAGACCTTACCTGGTTTAGGTTATGAGTTGGTTGATTTCGAATTAACCGCCCAAGGGGATTTGCGTGTTTTCATCGATAGCCCAACTGGCATTACTGTGGAAGACTGTGCCACAGTAAGCAACCACTTAAGCCGTGTGTTTTTGGTAGAAGACATTGATTACAAGCGCTTGGAAATTTCTAGCCCAGGCTTAGATCGCCCTTTGAAAAAAGCAGCAGATTTTGCTCGCTTTAACGGTCATATGACCAAATTAAAAACCCGCTTGCCAGTGGATGGCCAAAAAAACTTTTTGGGTCGCATTGTTGCCAGTGATGAAGAAAATGTGACTTTGGCCTTTGATGGCAAAGAAGCCACCATCGCCATTAACAACATTGACAAAGCGCGTTTGAAGCCAGAATTCTGATCCATCGGAAAACACGTTTGGAGAAACCATAATTATGAGTCGTGAAATTTTAACCTTGGTTGATGCCTTGGCAAGTGAAAAAAATGTAGACCGTGAAATTGTATTCGGCGCATTGGAATTTGCTTTGGCAACAGCTGCTAAAAAGAAGTTTGATCAAGAACACATTGAAGTTCGCACTGAAATCAATCGTGAAAACGGTGAATACCAAAATTACCGTCGTTGGTTGGTAGTCAAAGACGAAGACTATACTTACCCTGATGTTGAAGTGACTGAAGAAGAGTTAGAAGAAAAATTCCCTAACGACGCTAGCAAGCACTTACCAGCAGGCGAATATTACGAAGAAAAAATTGAAAATGTAGAATTCGGTCGCATTGGTGCGCAAACAGCCAAACAAGTTATTTTGCAACGCATCCGTGATGCCGAACGCGAGCAAATTTTAAACGAGTTTTTACAACGTCGTGAAAACTTGGTTTATGGCACAGTCAAACGTGTGGAACGCCATGGCGCGGTAATTGAAATTGGTCGCTTAGAAGCATTATTGCCACGCGATCAAATGATTCCAAAAGAAACATTGCGTTCAGGCGACCGTGTACGTGCTTACTTGAAAGAAGTCGTACAACAAGGTACCCGTCCTGTAGTGATGTTGACCCGTACTTCAGGCGAATTTTTGCGCAAACTGTTTGAAATTGAAGTTCCTGAAATCGAAAACGATTTATTGGAAATCAAAGAAGTCGCTCGTGACCCAGGCTTTCGCGCGAAGATTGCAGTAAAATCCAATGATCCTCGCATTGACCCACAAGGCACTTGTATCGGTGTGCGTGGTTCACGTGTGAATGCGGTGACCAATGAATTGGCGGGTGAACGCATCGACGTGGTGTTGTGGTCTCCTGACACAGCACAATTCATCATCAATGCATTGTCGCCTGCCGAAGTCACACGCATTGTGATTGATGAAGACCGTCACACAGTAGATGTTGTGGTCGCAGAAGATCAGTTGGCTTTGGCCATTGGTCGCGGTGGCCAAAACGTGCGCTTGGCAGCTGAATTGACCGGTTGGAGCCTCAATATTATGACGGTAGCCGAAGCCGATGAGCGCCACCAAGAACAAGATGCTCAAGTACGTGCTTTGTTCGAACAACATTTGAACATCCAAAGCGATGTGGCTGAAATCTTGGTACAAGAAGGTTTTGTGACTTTGGAAGAGGTAGCATACGTACCCGTTAGCGAAATGTTGGCCATTGAAGGCTTTGATGAAGAATTGGTCAGCCAATTGCGTAATCGTGCACGCGATGCCATTTTGACTTTGGCAATCGAGTCTGAAGAGCAATTGGAAAAAATGGATGAAGACTTAAAATCATTGGCTGGTGTGGATCAAGAAATGTTACGCGATTTGGCTCAAAGCGGCATCACCACTCGTGATGACTTGGCTGAATTGTCGATTGATGAATTGATTGAAATCACTGGTGTAAGTGCTGAAGCGGCCAAAACCATTATTTTGGATGCAAGATCGCACTGGTTTACTGAAGAAGGAGGTGCGAATGAGTAATAATACAGTACAACAATTTGCTTCAGAAATGAAAATGGCGGAAACACGCCTGCTAGAACAATTGCGTGCCGCAGGTGTGAACAAACAATCAGCTTCTGATGAATTGAGTTCTGACGACAAGCAAAAATTATTGGCTTATTTAAAGCAATCGCATGGTAACGAAGCTGAAAACAGCCAAATTACAGTCAGCCGCAAACAAACCAGTTCAGTGAAAACAGCTGGTCGTACGGTTGAAGTACAAACGCGTAAAAGTCGCAGCATTCAAATTGAAGTGCCTGTGACTGCAGCTGAAGAAACAGCTGAAATAACTGCACCTGCACCTCCTGCATCTATTGTCGCTGAAACAGTACAAGCAACGCCTGTAACTGAAATGCCTCAAGACGATGCTGAAAGCATTCGTGCTGCTAAAAAAGCACAAGCAGAAGCGGAAAAAGAGCGTATTTCTCGCTCTAAAAACAAACCTGCTCCTGCGCCAACTAAAAAAGAAGAAGCACCAGAAGCCCAACCCGTAGAAACAGCTGCGCCAGCACCTGTTGCTGAGGTTCCAGAGGCTCCTGTTGTTGTCACTCCGGAGCCAGCACCGCAAGTGGTAACTAAAGCGCCAACACCTGTTGCCGCTGTTGCCCAAGAAACGGTTGCTAAAACTCCCGTCAAAAACGAAGCCAAACAGGAAAAACCAAAAGAAGTGTCTAATCAACCAGCCAAGCCAGCTGCTACACCAGCACCAGCAGCACCGAAAGCGCCTATTTCTATCATTTCTGCAGAAGAGCAAGCGACGCGTGATGCCGAAGTCAAACGTGCAGAAGCCTTAAGAGCGCACCAAGAAGCCTTATTGCGTGAAAAACAAGAGCGTCAAGCACGTCGTGAAGCTGCTAAAAAACAAGCTTTAGCAGATGCTTTGGCTCAAAAACAGCAAAAAGAAAACCGCTCAGCCTCTCCTTCTGCGAAAAAAGCAGAAGAAACGGCAGCCAAAGCACAAAACGCGCAAAAATCCACAGCCAAACCTGCTGATAAAACAGCGGCAGCAACACCTAATGCAGCAGCAAAGCCTGAGAAAAAAGCCAATACCGATCGTCCAGCGCGTACCACTCAGCCTCAAAATGAAGACAATCGTGGTGGCAAGCCTAAGTCTAAGTTAAAAGGTCGCAGCGAAAGTAGCAATCAACGTGACGATAGCAAATGGCGCTCAGGTAAAAAAGGCAGAAAAGGTGGTCGTCATCAAGTAGACATCGACAACCAACACACTTTCCAAGCCCCTACTGAACCTGTGGTACATGAAGTATTGGTTCCTGAAACCATTACCGTCGCTGATTTGGCACACAAAATGGCTGTTAAAGCCGTTGAGGTGATCAAAACATTGATGAAAATGGGCTCTATGGTCACCATTAACCAAGTGTTAGACCAAGAAACTGCCATCATTTTAGTAGAAGAAATGGGTCATATTGCCAAAGCAGCACAACCTGATGATCCAGATGCATTCTTGTTAGACGGCGAAGAAGCAGCACAAGCGGAATTGTTACCTCGTGCGCCAGTTGTTACCGTTATGGGTCACGTTGACCATGGTAAAACCTCTTTGTTGGATTCGATTCGCAAAGCCAAAGTGGTTGCAGGCGAAGCCGGTGGTATTACTCAGCACATCGGTGCTTACCACGTAGAAACCCCACGCGGCATGGTGACTTTCTTAGACACTCCAGGTCACGAAGCGTTTACCGCCATGCGTGCTCGTGGTGCCAAAGCCACTGACATCGTTATTTTGGTAGTTGCAGCCGACGATGGCGTGATGCCACAAACGATTGAAGCAATCAACCATGCCAAAGCAGCAGGCGTGCCTATGGTGGTTGCAGTGAACAAGATTGACAAAGATTCAGCCAATCCTGAAAAAATCCGTCAAGAGTTGAGCATTCACGGTGTGAACCCAGACATTTGGGGCGGTGATACTCAATTTATCGATATCTCAGCGAAAAAAGGCATCAACATTGATGGCTTATTAGAAGCTGTCTTGTTGGAAGCAGAAGTATTGGAGTTGACTGCAGCGATTGAAGCACCGGCTAAGGGCATCATCGTTGAAGCACGTTTGGACAAAGGTCGCGGTGCAGTAGCCATCTTATTGGTTCAATCTGGTACTTTGCGCAAAGGTGACATGTTATTGGCTGGCTCTGTGTTCGGTAAAATCCGCGCGATGACCGACGAAGACGGCAAAACCATTACTGAAGCAGGTCCTTCTATCCCAGTAGAAATCTTAGGTTTGTCTGACGTACCAAATGCGGGTGAAGATGCGTTGGTATTGGCTGATGAGAAAAAAGCACGTGAAATCGCTTTGTTCCGTCAAGGTAAATACCGCGATGTACGTTTGGCCAAACAACAAGCAGCCAAAATGGAAAACTTGTTTGCCAATATGGGCGAAGGCGAAGTACAGAAATTGTCTGTCATCATCAAAGCCGATGTTCAAGGTTCTTACGAAGCTTTGGCTGGCAGCTTGCGCAAATTGTCTAACGGTGAAGTTCAAGTAGACGTCTTGCACAGCGGTGTAGGTGGCATCAATGAATCTGACGTGAACTTGGCCATTGCATCTAACGCAACCATTATCGGCTTTAATACCCGTGCGGATGCGGCAGCGCGCAAATTGGCTGAGAGCGAAGGCATTGACATTCGCTACTACAACATCATTTACGATGCGATTGATGATGTGAAAGCAGCGATGAGCGGCATGTTGGCACCTGAGAAGAAAGAACAAATCTTGGGTACTGCTGAGATTCGCCAAGTCATTAGCGTGTCTAAAGTGGGCAATATTGCCGGCTGTATGGTGACCGATGGCGTGGTGAAACGCGATGCACAAGTCCGTTTAATCCGCAACAACGTTGTGGTTCACACTGGCGCGTTAGACTCTTTGAAACGCTTCAAAGACGACGTCAAAGAAGTGAAACAAGGTTACGAATGTGGCTTGATGTTGAAAGCTTACAACGAGATTATCGAAGGCGATACTTTGGAATTCTTCGAAATCATCGAAGTCGCTCGTAGCTTGTAATTTAAGACACAGCGTCATGTAACAAAAAGCTGTCTGGACGCTTGGCATTCAGGCAGCTTTTACTTTAGGAAAAAACATGAAAAAACAACAACGTGGTTATGCCCGCCAAGATCGGGTACAAGAACAAATCATGCGTGAGTTGGCGGAATTGACCCGTACAGGTTTAAAAGACCCACGTGCAGGTTTCATTACCATCACCGAAGTCGAGTTAACCCGCGATTACAGCCACGCCACTATTTGGTGGACAGTGATGAACAGCAGCACTCGCGAAGTAACGGCAGAAGCTTTGGACAATGCACGCGGTCATTTGCGTTCAGAATTGGCCAAACGCATCAAAGTATTCAAAACGCCTGAATTGCATTTTGAATACGATGAATCACTAGAGCGCGGTATGAGTATTTCTAGCTTGATTGACCAAGCCAACAGTGAAAAACCTGTACAAGACTAAAATGGTGATGGCAGTCATCTAAACCAGTTTTCAATATTTACAGGCCGCTTATATTGCATAAGCGGCCTGTAAACATCAACACAAATAAAAAAACTATCGTTTGCGGTAGACTTGCCAATGGGTTTTCAATTCTCGCATCAACAAATATTCCTCAGCTTTTAAGTCTGCCAATTTAATCCACAAAATGGCATCGCTTGATTTTTCATCCAATTGCGGGTAGACCGAAATGGCAATATCAGGAATATAAGAATCATCTCTAGCGTATTATTTGCCTACGCGTATATCCACAATGTGTTCCCATCTGACCGACCTTCTTTTGTATTTGACGCCTCGCTCATTCAATACCAATAGAGGCTTATTGTTACCAGCCAAAGTCAACACTCGCAACGTCCAACTGACAATGGCGGCTGAAACAGGCAGCAAAATAAACAACGCCATAAAAATCATTGCCCCAAGACTGTATTGGCCTTGCACCAATATCGTCCACAGCCAATGTGCCCAAACATACAACACCACACAAAATAAAAACACCGCAAATGGCAGTTGTATCCAAGCCGAAGTACTTCGACTGTAATATTTAATCGGCAAGGTTTTGTTCACCGTGTAAGGCATACTCAGCTCCTATTTATCGGCCATCTGCAACCAGTCATCAAGCAGCATCAAAAAATGAATCCGCAATGCGCCAAGCTTTGAAAGCTTGACTTTTATCCTAAGGCATCCATATTTAAATGACCTTAGCATAAAAACAGTTTATTCACATAAGTCATCAATCGATTGATTTAAGATGCCACAAATTAACCTGTCCGATGTTTAGATATCATCGTTCAAAGAGAGTCTTACATACATCAAAGCGACCTGTAAGCCCCAAACACTTCACATTGACTCTTGCATGGCCTCCCACGCAGGCAAAGCCGCATACACCGCAGCAGGCGCATGGGCATCGTTGGCGGCATAGCGAATTTGGGCTTCGTTCAATTGTTTTTTCGCCCAATTACTGGTCGATTGGCGCTTGGATTTGTGAAAATTTTGCCCTAGCACCAAGGCCACTGCCCCACGCACACCGACAGAAGCAATGTATCCATGGCGCTTGAATACCCTATCTAAATCAACAACATTGTTCAATGCCATGCCCAAACGTTTAGGCAAACTGGCTGTATCGTGTTGTAAACCAAAACCAATTTTACAAATGCTGTCTGAATTCAAAATTTCAGCCGCCAAAGCCAACGCTTGCGAATGATGCAATTGTAAAATCCAAGCAGCCTGCGTGCTTGCCAATTGCACAATGTGCGGCCCTGTATCCACCTCACCTACTTTGAATAAAGGCTTGCTTTCGGTATCAAAGCCCAACACTGTTTGCGCCAGCAAAACCTCTCTGGCTTGGGCAAATTCTGCGGGAGTTTGTGGAATGAAAATATCAGATTCAGATAAAATATCAAAATCAGGCAATAATTGGCTAACTTCTTTAGAAGGTGGTTTCAATCTTGGTGGCATATCAATATTCATGTGCATTTAATATTGTGAAGTTTACAGGACGCTTGGCTTTTAAATAAGCGGCCTGTAAAGATATTTTTTTAATATCGAAACCACATTCTGATGGCATTTCAAACACATTGAGTTAAAAAAACAACCAGAGCTGAGCTCAAAAACCATCAAAGCCATTGAATTTCAAGAGCTGTATCTTCTGCGTTGCCGTTAGGAGGAATTCATATTCAATTGAGGCACATTCAATGGTAAACTTGCTGGCAATTTTTTTTGAAATGCTTGCATGACCACCTCAACCAAACCACCCAAACGCCGCATCAATGGCGTCTTGCTTTTGGACAAACCCAAGGGCAAATCCAGCAACACCGCGTTGCAAATCACCAAACGCCTGTTTCAAGCTGAAAAAGCCGGTCATACTGGGGTACTAGACCCATTGGCAACGGGCTTATTGCCTGTGTGTTTTGGTGAAGCGACCAAATATGCGCAGTATTTATTGGATTCGGACAAGGCCTATATTGCCGATTTAAAATTCGGCATCGAAACCACAACAGGCGATGTAGAAGGTGAAGCATCTTCAACCACCGATGTGCGCATCAATGCCCAACAGTTTCAGGACGCTTGCGTGGCATTTACGCGCTCGTATGAACAAATGCCACCGATGTTTTCTGCTTTGAAACACAATGGCAAGGCTTTGTACGAATACGCCCGCCAAGGCATTAACATTGAACGCAAACGTCGCACCATCACCATTTACCAAATTGATGTGTTGGCGTTTGACGAAGCGGCTCAAACCGCGCAAATTGCTGTGCGCTGCTCAAAAGGCACTTACATTCGCACCTTGGCTGAAGACATCGCCCGTCACGCAGGCTCTTTGGCACATTTGACCGATTTGCGCCGCACTGCCACAGCAGGTTTTGGTATCGAACACGCTTATAGCATTGAAACATTGGAAAGCTTGAACTTAGAGCAAAAAGATGGTTTATTGTTGCCATGCGAGGCTTTGGTGGCACATTTACCTGCCATTACACTGCAAAATGCTGAAATTGAGCGCTTGCAATATGGACAACAGGTGCAAAGCGATGCAATTTGTGAAATAATGTCGCCCTTACGGGTATATGACGATGCGCAGCAATTTATGGGCTTGATCGAAGCGTCTGCTGAAGGCGTATTGAAGGCTTTGCGATTGATGAGTACTCAGAACAATCTGTAATTTTTTCGGAGACAGCGAGGGTTTCGGCTCTGTTGTCTTGCCGGGCTTGTAGCCCTGATATTTAAATGGAGTAATACCAAATGGCTTTGACCGTTGAACAAAAAGCGCAAATCGTTAAAGATTTCCAACGCCAAGAAGGCGACACTGGTTCTAGCGAAGTGCAAGTTGCATTGTTGACTTTCCGTATCAATGATTTGACTCCTCACTTCAAAGCAAACATCAAAGACCACCACAGCCGTCGTGGTTTGTTGAAAATGGTTAGCCAACGTCGTCGTTTGTTGAGCTACTTGCGTCGCACTGATGCGGAAACTTACCGCACTTTGATCGGTCGCTTGGGCTTGCGTAAGTAAGATCCTTTTAAAGTCGCAACTTCGGTTGCGACTTTATTTTCATTTGTATTTTCAAAATCTTGGGGTTAGGCTCTGAATAACTAACCATGCACATCTAGCAATATTTGATATGTGTGCATCATTAGGAATTCAGGTCGCCACCCAAACCATTCCAAAGGAAACTCATGTTTAACAAATTCGTTAAATCATTCCAATACGGTGATCAAACGGTCACCATCGAAACAGGCGAAATCGCACGCCAAGCCACTGCTGCTGTTAAAGTGTCTATGGGTGATACTGTCGTTTTGGTATCAGTGGTTGCAGCTAAAAAAATCAAAGAAGGTCAAGACTTCTTCCCATTGACTGTGGATTACTTCGAGCGTACTTACGCTGCTGGTAAAATCCCTGGTGGCTTCTTCAAACGTGAAGGCAAACAGTCTGAAAAAGAAATTTTGACCAGCCGCTTGATTGACCGCCCAATTCGTCCTTTATTCCCAGAAGGTTTCTACAACGACATCCAAATCATTGCAATGGTGGTGTCTGTAGACCCTGAAATCGATTCTGACATCCCTGCAATGATTGGTGCTTCTGCTGCTTTGGTTTTGAGCGGCGTGCCTTTCTCAGGCCCTATTGGCGCTGCGCGCGTGGGTTATATTGACGGTCAATACGTTACCAACCCAACCAAAGCCCAATTGACTCAAAGCCAATTGGATTTGGTCGTTGCTGGTACTGCCAAAGCCGTATTAATGGTGGAATCTGAAGCACAAGAATTGTCTGAAGCCATTATGTTGGGCGCAGTAGTACATGGTCACGAGCAATTGCAAACCGTCATCACTGCTATCAATGAATTGGCTGATGAAGTGAATCCTGCGGTTTGGGAATGGACAGCTCCAGTAGAAAACACTGAGTTAAAAACCAAAGTCCAAGAAATTGCTGGTGCCATTGTGGCTGAAGCATTCACCATTCGCTCGAAACAAGAACGTTCTGCCAAATTGAACGATGCTTGGGCTGCATTGGAAGCGGCTTTGATCACCGAAGAAAGCAGCACTTTGGAAGTGAACGAAATCCGCACTTTGTTCAAACATTTGGAAGCGAATGTGGTTCGTACCCAAATTTTGGATGGTCAACCGCGTATTGATGGTCGTGATACACGCACCGTACGCCCTATCGACATTCAAACCAGCGTATTGCCACGCACCCACGGTTCGTCTTTGTTCACTCGCGGCGAAACCCAAGCTTTGGCAACCGCTACTTTGGGCACACAACGTGACGAGCAAATCATTGATGCTTTGAGTGGCGAATATACAGACCGCTTCATCATGCATTACAACTTCCCTCCATACTCAACAGGTGAAGTGGGCCGTGTCGGTATTCCGAAACGCCGCGAAATCGGTCATGGCCGTTTGGCAAAACGTGCTTTGATTGCTGTGTTGCCAGCGCAAGAAGATTTCAACTATACCATGCGTGTGGTGTCTGAAATCACCGAATCTAACGGTTCGTCTTCTATGGCATCTGTTTGTGGCGGTTGCTTGGCATTGTTGTCAGCAGGCGTACCATTGAAAGCGCACGTTGCGGGCATCGCGATGGGCTTGATTTTGGAAGGCAACAAGTTTGCGGTATTGACTGACATCTTGGGCGACGAAGACCACTTGGGCGACATGGACTTCAAAGTAGCAGGTACTGAAAACGGCGTGACTGCTTTGCAAATGGATATCAAAATCCAAGGCATTACGCCTGAAATCATGCACATCGCTTTGGAACAAGCCAAAGAAGGCCGTGCGCACATTTTGGGCTTGATGAAAGATGCAGTGGAAGGTCCTCAAGAAATGTCGACCCATGCACCACGCTTGTACACTTTGAAAATCAATCAAGACAAGATTCGTGATGTGATTGGCAAAGGCGGCGAAACCATTCGTGGCATCATCAAAGACACTGGTACTGAAATCAACATCGACGACACAGGTACTGTGGTGATTGCAGCAACCACTGCTGAAGCGGGCGAAGCGGCTAAAAAACGCATCGAAGAAATCACGGCTGAGGTGGAAGTGGGCGCAGTATACGAAGGCACTGTGTTGAAGATTTTGGACAACAACGTTGGCGCGATTGTGTCTGTGATTCCAGGCAAAGATGGCTTGGTACACATCAGCCAAATCGCTCACGAACGTGTGAAAAACGTGTCTGATTACTTGCAATTGGGTCAAGTTGTGAAAGTTAAAGCTTTGGAAGTAGACGACCGTGGTCGCATCCGCTTGTCTATCAAAGCTTTGTTGGACAAACCAGAAGCAGAATCTGCTGAATAATTCAGCATTTTGTCACACAAGCCACTCTTTGTAGAGTGGCTTTTTTCATGCATAAAGTTTACAGGACGCTGAATATCTCTTACAGAAGCGGCCTGTAACAACAGATGACATGACAAAAATCATATTTTAAATAAATTCTTTGAAAACAAACAAATATTCTATTGATTTATACCATTAAGATGGATAAAACATGAATATTCATCATCCAATATGGCACTAAAAGGAATCCAGCATATGTCTTTATGGTCATGGCAATACTCATTTGGCAAGTGGCTTTCATGGGCTTTCATGGGTGTCAGCATGTATGCTCATGCAGAGGCGACCGTTCACCCTAAAGCCATGTTACAAGCACACAATCAAGTACGCGGTGTGGAGAATTTGCCATCATTGACGTGGTCGCCACAATTGACACAATATGCCCAAGAATGGGCACAATATTTGGCTCGCAATAACCGCTGCGAAATGCAACACCGTAAAGGCAAAAATAATCCGTTGCAAGCTGGTGAAAACATTTATTGGAGTGGTCCCTTACAATACTCCAATGGCAAACGCGCTGTGGCATCTGTAAACGACAGACAAGTGGTACAAGACTGGGCGAGCGAAAAAGAATATTATTCTTATAAAAATAATAGCTGTCGCACAGGGGAGCAATGTGGACATTACACCCAAATCGTTTGGCGCAATACTCAAAAAGTCGGTTGTGGCGCAGCTTTGTGTTCCGATCAAGGGCAAATTTGGGTTTGTAATTATGACCCACCCGGCAATTGGCAAGGTGAGCGCCCTTATTGAATTGAGGTCACTATTTCAATCAGCATTAGACATAATAAAATAGTATGGAGAGACAAAAAATACAGCGGTATTGGCAAACAAAATTCTCTACCAATCATCCGACTTCATATAAATTAATACGATATTAATAATGGTGCAATGCACAAATGCAATTAAATACAATTTGATTGTAAAACAAGACACGACATATATAAAATAACTATGCTTAATGATGGACACTGACAACGATTTTTATATAAAATTAACATGAGTATATTAATCGGTGTCATGGTGATTTGGATGGTTTTGTAATTTAATATCAAGAAAATTTTAAAAGTAAGAGGATTATCAAAACAATCCTCATTCAATTAGAATAAAATCCAAAAAAATCTCGCAATCTGCATATTTTTTTCTTAAAAAATACCTGTTTCATAGTCAGTTACATTGACTGAAAAGCTGTGAAGGTCGATACTCTCAACGTTTCATAAAAGCAAATGGTTTATCAAGGCTGCGACACACAAACAGCCTAACCAATTAACTCAAGCAAGGAGCTCTATAATGACTGGTGAAAAGTCAACCATCTTTTATACAATGACCGATGAAGCGCCATTGTTGGCCACTTACTCGTTCCTTCCTATTGTCGAGACTTTCACACAGCCTGCTGGTGTTGAAATTATCAAAAGCGACATCTCTGTTGCCGCTCGTGTTTTGGCTGAGTTTTCAGAATTTTTGACTGAAGAGCAAAAAGTAGAAGACACTTTGGCCAAATTGGGCAAATTGACTCAAAACCCAGACACCAACATCATCAAATTGCCTAACATCAGTGCTTCTGTAGCGCAATTGACTGCTTGTGTCAAAGAATTGCAAGCCAAAGGCTACAACATTCCTAGCTACCCAGAAAATCCAACGACTGATGAAGAAAAAGCCATCAAGACACGTTTTGGTAAATGTTTGGGTTCTGCGGTGAATCCTGTATTGCGTGAAGGCAACTCTGACCGCCGTGCACCTGCTGCAGTGAAAAACTATGCGAAAAAACACCCTCATTCTATGGGTGAATGGAAACCTTGGTCACAAACCCATGTATCGCACATGCAAGAAGGCGACTTCTACCACGGTGAAAAATCCATCACTTTAGACCGTGCTCGCAACGTACGCATGGAGTTGGTGACTGAAGCTGGCGAAACCATCGTATTAAAAGAAAAAGTGGCGTTGCAAGACAAAGAAATCATTGACTCAATGTTCATGAGCAAAAAAGCTTTGTGCGACTTCTACGAAAAAGAATTAGAAGATTGCAAAGAATCAGGCATTTTGTTCTCATTGCACGTGAAAGCGACCATGATGAAGGTATCACACCCTATCGTGTTCGGTCACTGTGTCAAAATCTATTACAAAGATGCGTTTGAAAAACACGGTAAATTGTTCGACGAATTAGGTGTGAACGTCAACAATGGTATGGCGGGTTTGTACGAAAAAATCGAAACCTTGCCAACTAGCCAACGCGAAGAAATCATCCGTGATTTGCATGCTTGTCAAGAAAACCGCCCTGCTTTGGCGATGGTTGACTCTGCCAAAGGCATCACCAACTTCCATTCTCCTAACGATGTGATTGTGGATGCCTCTATGCCTGCGATGATTCGTGGCGGCGGTAAAATGTGGGCAGCAGATGGCAAGCCTTACGATTGTAAAGCGGTCATGCCTGAATCTACGTTTGCACGTATTTACCAAGAAATGATTAATTTCTGCAAATGGCATGGCAACTTTGACCCTAAAACCATGGGTACCGTACCTAACGTGGGCTTGATGGCGCAAAAAGCAGAAGAATACGGTTCACACGACAAAACTTACGAAGTGCCTGCTGCTGGTGTTGCTAACATCACCGACATTGAAACTGGCGAAGTATTGTTGTCTCAAAACGTAGAAGCTGGCGACATCTGGCGTATGTGTCAAGTCAAAGACGCTCCAGTACAAGACTGGGTGAAATTGGCTGTGACGCGCGCTCGCAACTCTGGCATGCCAGCAATTTTCTGGTTGGACCCATACCGTCCACATGAAAATGAATTGATCAAAAAAGTAGAAACTTACTTGCAAGACCACAACACTGAAGGCTTGGACATCCAAATCATGTCTCAAGTACGTGCAATGCGCTTTACTTTAGAACGTGTGGCGCGCGGTTTGGATACCATTTCTGTGACTGGTAACATCTTGCGTGACTACTTAACCGACTTGTTCCCGATTATGGAATTAGGCACATCTGCGAAAATGTTGTCTATCGTGCCTTTGATGGCAGGTGGCGGCATGTACGAAACAGGCGCAGGTGGTTCAGCACCGAAACACGTACAACAATTGGTAGAAGAAAACCATTTGCGTTGGGACTCTTTGGGTGAATTCTTGGCTTTGGCGGTATCTTTGGAAGAGTTGGGCATCAAAGAAAACAATTCTAAAGCCAAATTGATTGCTAAGACTTTGGACCAAGCAACGGGTCAATTACTGGACAACGACAAATCGCCTTCACGTCGCACTGGTGAATTGGACAACCGTGGCAGCCATTTCTACTTGGCCAAATATTGGGCAGAAGCTTTGGCAGCACAAGACGAAGATGCTGAGTTGAAAGCACAATTTGCGCCTTTGGCAAAAGCTTTGGCTGAAAACGAAGACAAAATCGTGGCTGAATTGTCTGCGGTTCAAGGTCAAGGCGTGGACATCGGTGGTTACTACAAAATCGATCCAGTAAAAGTAGAAGCGATTATGCGCCCTAGCGCGACTTTGAACGCGGCTTTGTCTGCAATCTAAGCAATATTTTCGTATTATCCAAAGCCGATGTGTTCGCACATCGGCTTTTTTTATCTCTGATTGACGCAATCATAGACATGCTACTCAAGCGAATTGACACCTAAATGAATCTTGAAAATACAGTGATATTTTATTTACAGGACGCTTCATATTAGAGATTGCCAATGCCAATGCATTGGTATTAATATGCCATATCACTAAAAATGAGAAAACATCATGAGCGGCTCACAACCAAAATTGCGTCATGTATTTTGTTTAGAAGGCGATTGGAACAGCGATTTGCGCGCACAAAGTTCGATTTTGGCTGGCTTGGAATTGGTCAAATCCATTAACGACATCGACTACATTTACAAAACCTGCATCACCAGCGAAGAATTTTATCAACGTTTGGACTGTCTGCTAGCAGGAAGTCATACTGAGCGCTCAAAATACGGCAAATTCAAAATTGTCTATTTGGCATTTCATGGCGACGAAGGCTGTTTGTATTTAAGTGAAAATTCCGAACAAAGCATAGAATTAAATGATTTTGTCGAACGTTATGCAGGCTGCTTCAGCGGCAAAATCATCCATTTTGGCAGTTGTGAAACCTTGAATTTACCAGAAGCCGAGTTACGCCAACTCTTGCGTCAATTGGATGCCGATGCCTTGGTCGGTTACACTACTGAAATTGATTTTTTATCCAGTACCTTAGTGGATTTGTTATTTTTTGAAATCTGCCAAGCTTATACCACCATGTCAGCCATTAAAAGCAATATGTTTAAAAAATATGCTGGCTTGTGTGCAGATTTGGGATTTGTAATGGTACACCGATCATCATGACCGTCCTGTAACCATCCAAACTGACCATTAAGGATACCAAACATGAAACCTTCACGACTGTTACAACCTGTATTCATCAGTGGATTAAGCTTGTATCTGTTCAGCCCCATGGCTTTTGCCGACACCTCACAACATCCTACTTACCGCTACGCCCAACACCACCATTTTGATGTTTTTTATCAAGATTTCAAAACCGCTTTACAACACGAAGACAAACATGCCGTTTTTAAAATGACTCAAATGCCTTTTGTTTGTCATGCTATCGAATGTGGTGCTTTGTCGCGTGAAAATGGCGAAGAATATGATAAAAGCAAAGATTTGAGCATGCACAATCAAAAAGAGTTTTTACAAAAATACAACCAAGTCTTCACCATGCGCATGCAAGACTTCATGCGTGGAAAATTTATGAATTTACATGAAGCAGGCGATGATGAAAACGTGCGCCAGTTTTTTTCCCAAACCGAGCAAGTATTGCAAAGCTTTTATCAAGACTCTGACTACAATGAATCCGATGTGTTTAGCTTTGATGTGAACAATCAAGGCAAATACCAATTGCAAAGTATTCCTTATCGTCCTTAAAAAGGGTTTACAGGACGCTTTAAAATATGCCATTTACCAATGATTGATTGGTACAAATGGCATATTTATTTTGCATGAAACGGATGAAGATTAACGAATGTCTATCTGCCCCATCATGCCCAAGGCTTCATGTTCTAAAATATGGCAATGAAACATTCTCAAACCTTTAAAATCCTGTTTGCATCGAACCCTGACGCTTTGCAAAGGTTTTACATTCACCGTATCTTTCAAAGCACGATACGGCGGTTGGCTGCTTTCGCCAAACTCCATGAATTCGATGACTTCAAATTGTGTGCCATGCAAATGAAATGGATGATCCATGTGCGATGCATTGGTAATCAACCAATCTTCTGTGGCATGTACTTGTCCTATCAAATCGATTCGGTTCATGTCAAACGTTTGTCCATTGACTTTGAACATTTGCTCCAAAGCCACATTATGCTCTTCACTGAAATTGACGATGTGCTCCGCAGTCGGCGTTGCAAATCGCGGCAATGAGCGCAAGGTTTTCGGCAAATTGAATTCAGGCATGGCAAGATGAATAGATGCCAATTCAGATGTTTTTGTATCAAAAGTTGTCATCATTTTTTTGCGGTCATACGGCAGATTTTGCAACACCAAACGCCCTTGTTTGCGCGGTTTTAAAATGATTTCATAACGCTCAGCAGGCACAACCAACAATTCTGACACAGGCGCTTGTGGCTGCTCTAACAAGCCGCCATCCGTTCCCACAACGATGATGTCACAATCGGGAATGTGCAAACGCAAATAACGGGCATTGCACATATTCCATACCCGAATGCGTGTGGTCTCTTTCAGTTCGATTTGAGGTTTGTATGCCCCATTCATCAATACAAATTCGCCCTCGCGCCCATTGATCCAATCCATTTGCGTGTTTTCAGGTATTTGAGCGTGCGCATCCAAACGCAAATCACTGAAAACCCAATGTTGTTCAGGCAAAGCGGCCAAAGGATCGTTGCGGCTTTTAACGATACAAGTACCCGCCAAGCCACGAAATGCTTGCTCTGCCGACAAACCATGCGCATGGGTATGATACCAATATGTGCCTGCCGAACCTTTCGGCAATTTGAACGTGTAAGTACGGGCTTTGCCCGATAATACGGCATCGTGAGGATTGCCGTCTTGCGATGGCGGAATGGGCAAACCATGAAAATGTACGGTCGTCGGTTGGTCTAATTCGTTGACAAACAAAATGCTCACTTCATCTTCTTCATACAACACAATTTGCGGCCCACCCAAAATGCCGTTGTACAACCAAAATTCGGTTGGCATGCCTTTGACCAATTCCAAAGTCTGTTTTTTGGCTACCAAGCGTCCGACAAACTGCTGCGCACGTTTGGATTCGTTTTTTAGCAAGGGCATCATCGGCAACAAGCCTGCCACAGGAAAATGTGTTTCATCCAGCAGTTTTTGTTCTTCAGGACGCATCAGCAAGGTTTTTTGATTATACAAGCTGTTGTTCATACCCATATGGCTGTCTAAATGCGATGCAGCAGTATGTTCAGCGCCTGAAGCTGGTACATTTTCAAGCTTGGTATTGGAGGATCTTTGACAGCTTGCCAACAAACCCATGGCACCCAAACTGAGTCCATAACTTAAAAAACGCCTTCTATTGATCATATACTTGCCTAAAAATCAGTTGTTAGAAATGACGATGATGTCCCACATACCATCAAGCGGCTTAATATCATTTTATTTGATTGACTTAAACATTAGCCAATCCAAGCATCTCAATGCAATATTACCAATGCCATGAACATTTTACAGGACGCTTCATTCATTGACATGACCGTTTTAACACCACATACAGATGTTATCAAACCCAATCGAAACACACACAAAATACAGTACAATAAAGCCACTTATTTTTAGGAGTGTTTTGTTATGCCAGCTCAATCGGTGATTGTCCCTCTTGCTTCACAACATGCGCGTTTCATGACATTGCGTTTTACTTCAGGCAGCAACGCCCATCTTAAAGCAGCCATCGGTGCGCTGCTTGATGCATGTGAAGCATTGCGCCAACAATATCCGCAAGCAAACATCAAAACAGGCATTGCCTTTGGCTTGGCGCAATGGCAACAATTGTATGCTCATAGTCCTGAGCATTGGCACGATTTGCAAGCACGTGCGGGAGACTTTGCCATGCCTGCCATCGCTGCCGATGTCTTTTTACACATTGCCAGTGAACAAGCCGATGTGTGTTTTGCTTTGGTGCAAGCATTCATGCAAGCGTGTGGCGATGTGGTGACGGTCTTGAACGAAACCACAGGTTTTCGCTATTTGGACAGCCGTGATTTGACTGGTTTTATTGATGGCACCGAAAACCCGCAACAAGCCGATGAACGTGCGCAAGCGGCTTTATTAACTGAAGACGCGGGCGAATTTGCCGAGGGTAGCTTTGTGATGGCGCAGCGCTATGTGCACCATATGAAAACATGGCATGAGCAATCAATAGACAGCCAAGAGAAAATCATTGGGCGCACCAAACCAGACAGCATTGAGTTAGACGATGCTGTGCGCCCTGCCAACTCACATATTTCACGTGTCATTATTGAAGACGACACAGGCGAAGAATTGGCGATTTTGCGCCACAGTTTGCCATATGGCAATGCCAGCGGTGAACAAGGTTTGTATTTCATCGCCTACACGCCTGATTTGGGTATTTTGGATGCGATGCTGGACAATATGTTTGGTACCTCAGGCGATGGCTTGCACGACCAATTTTTGCATTACACCACGCCTGTCGATGGGGCTTATTTCTTCATGCCATCTGAACAATTGCTTGCCAAAATCATCGCATAATCAATTTCAATAAAATAAGCGTCCTGTAAACTTACAGGACGCTTATTTCAATACCTTGACCACATCAATTACAATTTAGTGCCTTTGTGCAACGCCACCACACCTGCAGTCAAATTATGATAATCGACCAAATCAAAACCCACGTCATACATCAATTGTTGCAAGGTTTCTTGGTCTGGATGCATGCGAATTGATTCTGCCAAATAACGGTAAGATTCGGCATCTTGTGCAATCACTTGACCAAATGTTGGCAAAAATTTGAACGAATAAAAGTCATACACAGGTGCTAAAGGCTTGGCAACCTTAGAAAATTCCAAAACCAACAATTGACCGCCGGGCTTTAACACGCGGTACATTTCCTTCAAAGCTTGGTCTTTGTGTGTCATGTTGCGCAAACCGAACGCCACCGATACCAAATTGAAATAATTGTCAGGAAACGGCAATTTTTCTGCATCGCACAAAGCCACAGGCGTAATCGTACCCTCGTTAAGCAAACGGTCACGACCCACGGTTAACATCGATGAGTTGATGTCTGTCAACCACACTTCGCCTTTATCGCCCACACGTTTTTTCCAACCACGCGACAAATCGCCCGTACCACCTGCGATATCCAAAACTTTATCGCCTTTTTTCAATCGCGCGGTGTTGATGGTGAAATGTTTCCACACACGGTGCAAACCGCCTGACATCACGTCGTTCATGATGTCGTATTTGCTTGCCACAGAATGGAACACCTCGGCCACTTTGCCCGCTTTTTCTTCTTCATTGACGGTTTTGAAACCGAAATGGGTTTGTTTGTCTGTCATATTTTTCTTCCATACGGCATGTTTACTGCCCGATTGTAACCGATTTACCCATTTACAGGACGCTTAAACGTCACGCGAAGCGCCTGCTTGCGCCAAACGCGCCTCATATGCTTGCCATTTGGCTTCTTGAGTGGTGGCCAATTCATGCAAATATGCCCAATCGTACAAACCTGAATCATGCCCATCGCTGTACACAATTTTCAAAGCATAATTGCCACTCATTTCCAAACCGACAATGGTGACCAAGCGTTTGCCCGTTTGCAAAACTTCTTGTCCCACACCATGACCTCGCACTTGGGCGCTGGGCGAATGCACACGCAAATATTCAGCACTCAAACCATAGGTTTGACCTGCATATTCCAAATGTAAGATGCTTTTGTTTTTGTCCAAACGGATGGTTTCGGGCATCTGCACCATATTTAATCCTTATTGAATGTTTGACGGGTTAACACCATCGCGTCGCCATAACTGAAAAAGCGGTATTCGTTTTCGATAGCATGTTGGTACAACGCCATGATTTTTTCATAACCATGAAACGCACTGACCAGCATCATCAACGTGGATTTAGGCAAATGGAAATTGGTAATCAAGCGATCGACCACTTTGATTTCAAAGCCGGGCGTAATAAAAATATCGGTGTCACCCGAACCCGCTTGCAAGCGTCCTGTAAGCGCAGCAGACTCCAAAGCGCGCATACTGGTGGTGCCTACTGCCCAAACATGGTTGCCACGCGCTTTCGCTTCATCAATGGCATCAACCACGCTTTGTGCGACCCAAAAACGCTCTGAATGCATGTGATGCTCTTCAATATTATCCACTTTCACAGGTTGGAACGTGCCTGCGCCAACGTGCAAAGTCACAAAATGCAAGGCCACACCTTTGTCTTGCAATTGTTGCAAAATTTCAGGTGTGAAGTGCAAACCTGCAGTCGGAGCGGCTACTGCACCATCGTTTTGCGCATACACCGTTTGGTAACGCTCATCGTCATCTGCATCATCTGCACGCTCAATATACGGCGGCAAAGGCATATGTCCTTGCTCTTCTAACACTTCCCACACCGTTTTTTCGCCTTGAAATTGCAAGACAAACAAAGCGTCTTTGCGCTCAACCATCACTGCCTTGTCTTCGCCAAACTCCAAGACCATGCCAGGCTTAGGCGATTTAGACGAACGTACGTGCGCCCAAACCGTATGATCATCCATCACACGTTCCACCAAAACCTCAATTTTGCCACCGCTGGCTTTTTGACCAAACAAACGGGCTTTGATGACTTTGGTGTCATTCATCACCAACACGTCGCCAGATTTGAAAAACGAAACGACATCTGGAAAATGTAAATTTTGGAAGGCTTGGTCTTGCCAAGAAGCCAACAAACGGCTACTGCCACGAACCTCAGGAGGGTGTTGCGCAATCAAAGCTTCAGGAAGCTCAAAGTCAAAATCATTAATGTGCATTGTAATATGCTTATTCAAACAACAGAAAAACGGCATTATACGCCTGTATACAACAAATAGCGTCCTGTAAAACTGAAATTACACTCGAATATTTTGTATTTTTTTCATAGCAAGAATGCCCACAAAACAGTACAATGCGCTTCTTTTATCTATTTGGTGTTTTTACTTCAATCGCAAAAAACAGTATTTCTAAGCTGTATTTTATCGACAATACTAGCTTTTTCGCTGCAGTTGAGTAAAAATGATGAATTACTTTATCGAAACCTGTGTATGAGCGACTTATTGGTCTTACACGGCCCTAACTTGAATTTATTAGGCAGCCGCGAACCTGAAATCTATGGTGCCACCACTTTAGCAGACATCAATGCCCAACTGACACATATGGCGAAAGAGGCTGCTTTAAGCATTGATACCTTACAAAGCAATGCTGAATATGTCTTAATCGACCGTATCCATGCCGCCCGTTTAGACGGCACACGCATGATACTCATCAATCCTGGTGCTTTTACCCATACCAGTATCGCTTTGCGCGATGCTTTGACTGGTGTAGCATTACCATTTCTTGAAGTTCATTTGTCCAACGTTCATGCACGCGAACCGTTTCGCCAACATTCATATTTATCCGATGTGGCCAAAGGTGTCATTTGTGGTTTAGGAGTACACAGCTATTATCTTGCCATGCAATACGCCATCACCACATTAAAAGCATAACAAAAGGAAAACTTTCCATGGATTTACGTAAATTAAAAAAATTGATTGATTTGGTTGAAGAATCTGGTATTGCCGAAATCGAAGTGACCGAAGGCGAGGACAAAGTTCGTGTGACACGCACTTACGCTGCACCTGCTACCACTTATGCAGCACCTGCACCAACTTACAACATCCCAGCTGCGGCACCTACGGCAGTCGTGGCAGAAGTTGCGGCGGCACCTGCGGCAGTTTCTACTGCCAACGCTTTGAAATCACCTATGGTCGGTACTTTCTATCGTGCGGCCAGCCCAACTGCGGCTGTGTTTGTCAGCGAAGGTCAAACCGTTAAAGTGGGTGATACTTTGTGTATCATCGAAGCGATGAAATTGATGAATGAAATTGAAACCGACCGTGCTGGTGTGGTGAAACAAATCTTGATTACTGACGGTCAACCGGTTGAATACGGTGAACCATTGTTCATCATCGAATAATTCTCCCCCCCATTCCTGACACAGTGCTCTGTATAGAGCACTTGTACTCTCAAGGCTCAAGACCATGTTCAAAAAAATTCTGATTGCCAATCGTGGTGAAATTGCATTGCGCGTATTGCGTGCTTGCCGCGAATTAGGCATTGAAACCGTGGCTGTTCACTCTGAAGCCGACCGTGAAGCGATTTACGTGAAAATGGCCGATGAATCAGTGTGTATTGGCCCAGCCCAATCGGCTCAAAGCTATTTAAACATCCCTGCCATCATTGCAGCTGCCGAAGTTACCGGAGCCGAAGCCATCCACCCAGGCTATGGTTTTTTGTCTGAAAATGCCGATTTTGCCGACCGTGTCGAAGAATCTGGCTTTGCATTCATCGGCCCTCGTGGCGATACCATCCGTGTGATGGGTGACAAAGTCGCAGCCAAAGATGCGATGAAAGCCGCAGGCGTACCTTGCGTGCCTGGTTCTGATGGCGCGTTGCCTGACGATCCTGAAACCATCAAACGCATTGCCCAAGAAGTGGGCTTCCCTGTCATCATCAAAGCCGCAGGTGGCGGCGGTGGTCGTGGTATGCGCGTGGTTGAGCGTTTGGAAGATTTGATTTTATCCGTTGAAATGACCAAAACCGAAGCAGGCGCTGCGTTTGGCAATGCAACCGTATATATGGAACGCTATTTACAAAAACCGCGCCATATTGAAGTACAGGTTTTGGCTGACCAACATGGTAATGTGATTTATTTGGCTGAACGCGATTGCTCTATGCAACGCCGCCATCAAAAAGTCATTGAAGAAGCGCCAGCGCCTGGCATCACCGATGAAGAACGTCGTAAAATCGGCGAAGCGTGTGTAGCGGCCTGTAAACGCATTAACTATCGTGGTGCGGGCACATTTGAATTTTTGTATGAAAATGGCGAATTCTTCTTCATTGAGATGAATACTCGCGTACAAGTTGAGCATCCTGTCACAGAAATGATTACAGGTGTCGACATTGTACAAGAACAAATTTTCGTGGCGGCAGGCTTGCCTTTGAGCTACACGCAAGACGACATCCAAATCCGCGGTCATGCGTTTGAATGTCGTGTCAATGCTGAAGACCCGTTTACATTTATTCCAAGCCCTGGTTTGATTCAAACTTACCATGCACCAGGTGGTCCTGGTATTCGCATGGACAGTCATATATACCAAGGCTATACCATTCCACCATTTTATGACAGCATGATTGGTAAAATCATCAGTATCGGTCACGACCGTGATAAAGCCATGGCGCGCATGCGTGTGGCATTGTCTGAGATTGCCATCACTGGTATCAAAACCAATACACCTTTACACCGTGAATTGTTTGACGATGCTGGCTTCATTGAAGGCGGCACCAGCATCCATTACTTAGAACATTGGATGCAAGAGCACCACCCGAAAAAAGGATCTTAATATGGCATTTCAACAAGTCAACATCGTTGTTGCCTCTAAACAAGCTGAATTGTTGTCAGACGAATTGATGGAAATTGGTGCCTTGAGCACCGCTATCGAAGACGCTTACGCAGGTACTGACAAAGAACAGCCGATTTTTGATGAACCCAACGAGCCTAGCGCAGAAATTTGGGAACAAAGCCTCATCATTGCCATGTTTGATGAGGCTGCCGATATCAAACAAGCTTTGGCTTTGTTACCACCTGCCTTACAAGTGGCAGAAGCCGATTACAAAATCACTTCAATTGAAGACCAAGATTGGGTGAAATTGACCCAATCGCAGTTTGACCCTATTCATGTGTCAGACCGTTTGTGGATTACACCAACTTGGCATGAAGCGCCACAAGATGGCGCCATCAACATCGAGTTAGATCCAGGCTTGGCCTTTGGTACAGGCAGTCATCCAACCACGTTTTTATGCTTGCGTTGGTTAGATGCCAATATGCCAGTGGGTGCCACTGTATTGGATTATGGCTGTGGTTCTGGCATTTTGGCCATTACTGCCGCTAAATTGGGTGCATCACAAGTGGTCGGCGTAGACATAGACAAGCAAGCGATTCGTGCCAGTCATGACAATGCAGTACAAAACAATGTCAACATTGAGGTGTATTTGCCTGACGCTCAGCCTGAAGGCCAATTTGATGTGGTGGTTGCCAATATTTTGGCCAATCCATTGCGCATTTTAGGTCAAATGCTTTCAGGACGCGTGAAAGATGGCGGTCAAATCGTCTTATCAGGCATTTTAGAAGAACAAGTAGAAGAAATCTCTGCTTTGTATCAACAATGGTTTGATATGCAAACTGCTACAATTCATGATGGTTGGGCATGCTTATTTGGTAAAAAGCGCGCTTAACCTAATGATGTAAGGTTTAACCTGTGTTAGTCTTATGTTAATGTAATTATTATCAGGCTAACACGGGTTATCCTTTTATTTCGTTATTAGGTGAATTATGACCAATCCTTCTGAAGTCATGTACCATGCACAATGTCCTAACTGTGCAACTGTTCGTAAAATCAGCTTGTTACAACTGCAAGAAAACAAAGGCTTGGTAGCATGTCGCCGTTGCGACAAATCTTATCCTGCTCGCGGTCATCTGCTTTCACTGGAACAATTAGATCAATTAATGTCACAAGCAAGCAATAAATCCTCTATCAGCAGCACTCCTCCTGCTGAAGAACATACACAGACTAAAATCACACCGACTTCTATGCCTATCAGCAGTAACCCATCTAATACAGCATCACCCCCCCAAAACGCTGAACCTGCTCCCGTAGTCATGGAACATGTTTTTGTAGGCGTGATTGATGACGTTGAGCCAGTCAAACCTGCCAAAAGTATGGGTTTGTTGGCCAAATTATTGAGCCGTAAAAATACCAAACAAAATCCTGATATCTCAATCCATACAGATGAAATGGTGATTGACAACGGCAACTCCAATACAGGTGCTGATGGGTTTAGCGCAAGTAAAGCCAATTTACATGCCGATGACGCCAAACCTCTCGAAACGGCTCCTTCGCAACAACCAAGCTCTTCAGATATTGCCTCTGAAACAGTAGATGACTTTGACATTGAAAATTTAGATTTAAGCCATGTCAATGCTTTAGAATCTAGCGCGCCTAAAAAATCTTACACTACCGATTCTCAAAAAAACACTGCTGATAAGATCACTCATCACACCAATGAGCAGCAAAACGATGATTACATCACACCGATTTTGCCCAATAGCAGTAAAATTGATGAATTGTTGGTGCGTGAAGCCAGCGAGCGTCCTAATTACACGTTAAAAGAAACCGAAGTCATGGCTCCGGAATACGATGCCAATCGCCAATGGTTTACCGAAATGTTTCAGACCATGCAACAAATGCAAAACACGCAACTGGAGCCTGTTAATACTGAAACCAAACCTGAAAACGATGCCGCTGCTCAAGACATAATTCAAACTGCCAAACGCATGAATGACTCTGGCAATAGCAATACCGTGACCATGAGATTGCCTGAAAACAGCATGTTGGTGTTCACTTTAGAAGACAATGGCACCACGCAATCGATGCTAGAATTGCCACGTGCAGAACCGCAAGCTCACAATCAAACTTCTGTCATTCACACTGTCGAAGTGACCAACCAACAAAATGAGCATACCATGTGGACGGTTGCCAACATCGTGGCCATTTTGGTGTTGATTATTCAAATGTTTTACTATTTTTTATTACTCACTCCATGACCGAAACATACGAATCCGATTCATTTGTCAGGGCGTTCCGAGAGGCAGCGCCCTATATTCATTATTTGCGCGACAAAACTGTGGTATTGGCCATCAGCAGCCACATTGTCGCTTCGCCTGATTTTGCCCATTTGGCACAAGACATCAGCTTGCTCGGCAACTTGGGCATCAAAGTGGTGGTGGTACATGGTGTGCGCAAATACATCAATGATTTGATGCAGCAAAGCCAAACCACACTGCCCTCACATTTGGGCAGGCGCATCACTAACGAACACACACTGATTAAAGTCAAACAAGCTTGCGGTGAAGTGCGTTTTGATTTGGAAGCAGCCTTGTCGGTCGGACAAAGCAATTCTCCGCAAATGCTCACCCGCAACCGCTTGATTTCAGGCAACTTCATTTCTGCCAAGCCCTTAGGCGTAATAGATGGCATAGACATGGGTTATAGCGGCACTATTCGCCGCATCGACTTTGCCATGATCAAACAACATTTACAGCAACATTGTATGGTTTTGGTCAGCCCTATGGGACACTCTTTAAGTGGTAAAACTTACAGCTTGTCGATGGCTGAAGTGGCAGCAGAAGTGGCCATAGGCTTGCGGGCTGAAAAATTGGTTTTCATCAACGAAGAAGATGGCGTACTTGATGCATCAGGCCAATTGGTGCGCAATTTGTCTGCTAACCAAGCTCAAGAATTGTTTGAGAAAACACCACAAAGCAAAGCCATCAGTCGCTTGTTGCCGTCTACTTTAAAAGCCTTACAAAGCGGCGTACGTCGTGTGCAATACATCAGCGGTCATTTGGATGGCAGCTTGTTTGCAGAATTGTTTACCAAACACGGCTCTGGCACATCTTTGGCACAAAACGCCTTTGTGCACATTCGCCAAGCCATCAGCGATGACATTCCCGATATCATACAATTAATCCGTCCACTCGAAGAAAAAGGCGTTTTGGTGCGCCGCAGCCACGATTATCTCGATCACCATATCAACGAATTTGCCATGTTAGAACACGACGAACAAGTCTATGGCTGCGTAGCTTTGAAACAATTCCCACATGAAAAAATGGGAGAATTGGCATGCTTGGTGGTATCTCCCTATGCGCAAGAAGGCGGTTATGGCGAGCTGCTTTTAGAACATGTTAAAAACCAAGCTAGAGCAGCCAAACTCAAAACCTTGTTTTGCTTGTCCACGCATACAGGCGAATGGTTTAGCGAAAGAGGCTTTCAGGACGCTTGTATTGAGGATTTACCACTAGAGCGCCAACGCCAATACCATCAAGACGCACGTGGCTCACATGTTTTTGTGTTGCCGCTTTGATGGGCAAAAACGCTGCCATCGTTTACAATAAAGACATCGACACACTCATTTTGAAGGAAACAACACATGACACGTATGGTTCAATGTGCGAAATTAGGCAAAGAATTGCCTGGTATGAAATTTGCTCCCTTACCCAATGCTTTGGGTCAAAAGATTTTTGACCATGTTTCTCAAGAGGCTTGGGAAGGTTGGTTGAACTACCAAACCATGCTCATCAATGAAAACCGCTTGAGCTTAGCCGACCCACGTGCCCGCCAATACATCACCCAACAAATGGAAAACTATTTCTTTGGTGAATCTGTAGATGGTATCAGCGGCTATACGCCCCCTAGTGCTTAATCCAGACCGGCTAATAGCCGGTTTTTTTGTATCTTCACTTTACCAGCAGATTATTTTTATCAAACGTCATAAAAATGACCAAAAGATGGTTTAGAATTTAAAAGTTTTTTGATTAAAGGAAGTGTCATGCCCCAAGCTGCTAATTTACTGTGCCGTGAAATGAGTTTATTGGCATTTAACCGCCGTGTATTGGCGCAAGCGAACGATGAACGCGTGCCCTTATTGGAGCGCTTAAAATTTTTATGCATTGTTTCTTCGAATTTAGATGAATTTTTTGAAGTGCGCATGGCATGGCTCAAACAACAGCAAAAAATCAACGGTCATCTGCCATTGCCCAATGGTGAATTACCACAGCAAGTGATACACAATGTCATTGCCGAAACTCGCGCCATCGTGCAAGAGCAATACCAAATGTTCAACCAGAAATTGGTGCCAGCCTTACAACAACAAGGCATCCGTTTTTATCGCCGCCGAGAATGGTCGAAAGAACAAACGGCTTGGATTGAACAATATTTTCACCGTGAATTGAAACCAATTTTAACGCCTATTGGTTTGGACCCATCGCATCCCTTCCCTCGCTTGATGAACAAATCTTTGAATTTTGCCGTAGAACTCGATGGCAAAGACGCGTTTGGCCGCGAATCAGGCATGGCGATTGTTCAAGCGCCGCGCATTTTGCCACGTGTGGTCAAACTACCATCACATTTAAGCGAAGGCGAGGACGGTTTTGTTTTCTTGTCATCCATCATGCATGCTCACATTGACACCTTATTTTCAGGCATGGAAGTCAAAGGTTGCCACCAATTCCGTGTCACTCGTGACAGTGATTTGACCGTAGACGAAGAAGATTTGAAAAACTTGCGCACCGCCATTCAAGGCGAATTGCGTGATCGCCAATTTGGCGAAGCCGTGCGCTTGGAAATTACCAATACGTGTCCTGCTCATGTGGTCGACTTTTTATTAGAGCAATTTCAATTAAGCGAAGACGCCATGTATGTGGTTAACGGCCCTGTCAACTTAGTGCGTTTGATGGCCGTCACCGATATGGTGGATAAGCCAGAATTGAAATTCAACATATTTCGCCCGAGCATCCCAAAAAAGTTGCGCCAACACCGCGAAAAGATTTTTGAAACTTTGGCCGAGCGCGATGTGTTGCTACACCACCCTTACCAATCTTTCCAATCGGTAGTGGATTTGGTCAAACAAGCGGCCAAAGACCCTGCTGTGGTTGCCATCAAAATGACGATTTACCGCACAGGCAATAATTCCGATTTGGTCAAAGCCTTGTTACAGGCCGCCTTATTGGGCAAACAAGTGACGGTAGTGATGGAATTGATGGCACGCTTTGACGAAGAAACCAACGTCAATTGGGCCAGCCAATTAGAACAAGTCGGCGCTCATGTGGTGTATGGCGTCTTTGGCTATAAAGTCCATGCCAAAATGGCTTTGGTCATTCGTCGCGAGAATGGCATCCTGAAATCTTACGCCCACTTAGGCACAGGCAACTACCATCAAGGCACCTCGCGTTTATACACCGATTTAGGCTTACTCACTGCCAACGAACCCATTTGTCAAGACGTAAACCAATTGTTCATGGAAATCACAGGTTTGGGACAACCGAGCCATTTGAACAAATTGTTCCAAAGTCCGTTCACTTTGCACCCGATGTTGCTCGACAAAATCGAACGTGAAATGGCACACGTCCAAGCAGGCGGTCAAGGGCATGTGATGGCAAAAATGAATTCTTTGGTTGAGCCTAGCATCATTCAAAAACTGTATGACGCCAGTCAAGCGGGTGTGAAAATCGATTTGATTGTGCGCGGGATGTGTGTGTTAAAACCCGGTGTCGCAGGCTTGTCAGACAATATTCGTGTGCGTTCGATTGTTGGGCGTTTGCTCGAACACTCGCGTGTGTTTTATTTTGGGAATGCGGGCAAAAGTGAGGTTTTCATCTCTTCTGCAGATTGGATGGGGCGAAATTTCTTCCGCCGCATTGAAACTTGCGTACCAGTGCTAGACCCACAATTAAAGCAACGCGTGATTCGCGAAACCTTGACTTTGGCATTAGAAGACAATGCCAAAGCTTGGGATATGCAAGCAGACGGCTCTTACATCCGCGCGTATCCTGATTCACCTGAAAACGAAACCAATTTACAAGAAATTTTGATGCGCGAATTCAGTTTGTAATTTTGAAGCTGTTTGAATCTAACAAGCGTCCTGTAAAGGTTTACAGGACGCTTTTATTTGCACTTCGATTTCAATTACCACTCAAATCCAATTATCTGATATAAATATTTTAGCAACTTCAATATTCATTTCATTTGGACAGAACCATGCAAAAACCAACCTTACGTTTTGGTGAATTAAACATCCCAATTGCCATTATCGAAGCGCTTCAGCAAGATCGATTGGTTGTTTTTGTAGGTGCAGGTGTTTCGATGGGTGCGCCGACCAACTTGATGAATTTTGAAGATTTGACCCAACTGATTATCACAGGTCACAAAGCACAATCACCATCTTCATTAAGCAATCAAATTCAACACTTGAATATTGATGCGGATTTGAAAAAGCAATTAATAGATGCCACTTGGAAAACACAATACCGTGCGCCAGAAGAACGTTTGGGTGAGGCACAAGACAGCGGAAAAATCGATATCAAAGCACAATGTTTACATCATTTAAAAGATAGTGATTTAGAGCCCAATCACCTACACCATCAAATCATCCGTTTGTTTGCTCACAATCCTGTGCGCATCATCACTACCAATTTTGAACGCATGCTTCAAAAAGCCGCCCAATTACAAAATAAAACAATCAAAACCACCAGCATTGCCCCCAATTTGCCCCAAGGCGATGTGGTAGAAGGGATTGTGCATTTGCATGGCAGTTTGGAAGACAAAGAATCTATCATTTTGTCAGACCGAGATTTTGGCAGAGCGTATTTGACCGAAGGTTGGGCACGGCGCTTTATCACAAGGGTGTTTTCTCAATATACGGTGTTGTTCATTGGTTACTCTTATAACGACACCATCATGAAGTATTTGGCACGCTCTACTTCACAAAACACCACACAAAAATTATTTGGTATTTCATCGGTCACTGCTGAAAATCAAGAAGCCGAAGCGCGCCGTTGGGAATTATTAGGTATGACCCACATTCCCTATTTTGTGAGCCAAGAACATGGCCATCAAGCGCTAAACACGGGCATTGAAGCTTTGGCCGACTGTCTTAACTGGAGTTTTTCAGAACAACAAGCCCACATCCAACAATTGGTTCAAGACATTGAAGGGCGGCCTGAAAACTTATCAGACACCGCTTGGCAATATTTGCATTATCTCTACAGCAAACCAGAATTATTACGTTATTTTTTACTTCAAATCCAACATCCAGCTTGGCCAAATATTTTAGAGTAGTTACAAAACAAATACCCTCAGTCGAAAATTCTATTACAAGAAAATACAGCTTTTGTCTTGCTCGACCGTTTTTGGTATCAATCAGCACCAACGATGATGCGCTTGTTTCAAAAATACTATGCCAAGCCAATTTCGGCTCGAACCCTTTTACGTACCATTGACCAAAGCTTAGAAAAAAACGATGTAACAGTAGACATTCAATTTGTACAATGTTGGTTGCATTTATTAACGCCACATATTGATATTGCTGAATACAACCATATATTTTTAATTGAGCCCGCCTCTAAACACATTGCCCCATTTCTTTTAAAACACAATTGCCATCAAGAACTCGAAGCGCTGTTCAGACAGTTGTTGTTACTGCATGTGCGTTTTGATTCATCAAGCTCAGAAAAAACCACTCTTCAATACAATATTGATGAACATTCTTTAGAGTGCCTATTGCATCCCAACTCCAGCTTTATGCAGTTACCTGCCACCACCATCTTAGACATTTGCGTCCAAGCTTTAAAGCAACATTCTTATTTATTGGATATTTTTTCCATTCCCAATCAAAACAGATATGACTCATCAATCGTCATTCAATTTTATAAACCCTGTATTTGGCAACAAATTGATGAGTATCCTGAATTCTTGTAAGCCATGGCTTACCAATTGGTTGATGCTTGTTACCAAGTCCTGATGCGGCCTGAAATGTCTACAGAACAAACTTGGGCATGGGCGAATGAATATTTGCCTCAAAAAAACGTGTTACTGCAAAAGCTGGCTTTGTACACCATTGCCCATCATCCTGCTTACACAGCAGATGAAAAATTCACTCTGGTTACCAATACCCTAGACATGCATGCTTTGGATTTTCATGCTGAAATATTTGATTTTTTTAAACACTGTTTGATGAATTTGTCAGATGACAACATCGAATTGGTTATTGAAAGTTTGAATGACTATCCGAATCAAGACAATGGTCATTGTGAACAGTGGGCATTTTGGCTCAAACAATGCCACGCCACCGATTCTGCTATTGATGCTTACTACCAACAACAAAAACAACTGCATCCCCACTACCAATTGTCAGATAACCCGTATCTTCATATATTTATTGGAGAGGCTAGCGTCATCAGCCCTCGCAGCCCATACCCATCAGAACAATTATTGGCTCAACAAGACGCAGCTTGGTTTGATGAGTTACTCACCTACAACCAACAATCTTGGGATGGCTCTGAACCAGATACAGAAGGATTGTGGCGAGAAATTATCCAAGCCTGCCAACAAAACCCTACTTGGGCAATGGCATTCATCCAGCATGCTATTGATACGCAAAACAATACAAAAAAGCTGCATCAAGTCATTTCTGGTTTTGCTCAGTGGCAATTTACCGACTTAAAGCAATGGGACGCTTGTTTTAAATATTTCCAAACCTTACCGATAAAACAATATTCAAATTTATTATGCAATTTAATCGACCAAACCCACCGCAATGCCTTTTTCAAAAACCAGTCTGAAAGCACCACACAGCCAAATCGATTGGTGAGTACTTTGCTTCAAGAACAAGCCATTGATAGTCAATCAGGATTTTCCTCAACATATTATGCTTTTGGAGAACATGCCAATGTCTACAATAGCAACATCGGTTACGTTATCAGTTATCTGATAATGGCTTTTGAAAAAAGCATTCAAACCGAAAATATTCACAATCAAACACAGTCTTTTAGTGCCATTAAATCCTCATTAAAAAACGACAACTCAGGGCATGTCATTCATCTTTTGATGGCACAATATGGATTTTTTGAACACCATCAACCTGATTTTGCGCATGAAAAATTATTGCCTTATTTAAATACCACGCATCCTCAACACTTATTGGCTTGGTCTGGATTTTTAATGAACAATCAATTGACTGTCCACACTTACGGCCTCATTGAAACTGATTTGAAAACATTGCTTCAATCTCATAAGCCACAAGATAACCTATTGTCAGATTTTGACAAGAGGTGCTTAAACTTATATTTATGGAGTATTAGCCTTAACTACCATTCCAATGCTACCGACAGCATCAATTGGTTTTTAAAGCTTGCCTCAGCACCTTTGTCAAAAAATCTGACCAAAATCCTAACCGACATTTTAAAAGCAAAATACTCGGACACAAACAGTCGCCGTTGTGAAGCCATCCCTGATTGGATGGTTCAATATTGGCAACAAAGAGACCATGGCGTGGGTGGCAAATTGGATGCCTCAGAATATGAATGCTTGTGGATGCTTTCGGTAAATTGTCCCGATTGGATACCTCAAATATACGAATTTTTAATGCAATCTGATAACCTTAATGCTCATTCATCTTGGTTGCTACTAATAAGAGAAAAACAAGAACAATTAAAACCACAAGACATAACTCAATGGGCTCAGTTATTAAACCAATATTTAAAATTACAACCAAATTTTTATCATATTAATGGTAAGTGTTTAGACTTTATTTCTTTCATCTTAAAACAAGATATTGAAGAAACAATCAAACAAAGCATACACGACACATTGAACAGAAATGGTATTGACGTTAAAGAATTTGATTTAAAATAATAAAAACAAGCGTCCTGTAAACATTTACAGGACGCTTGGTATTAACCGTTTTTCATCAGTCAACTTATGGCAACTTATTTGGGATTGCCACTGTGTAACACACGGATGGCAGCGTCCATATCGCCTGCAATCATGGTGTTGATTTCACCGCGCGCGCGCCAAATGGCATCGTCAATCGCGTCTCGGTCATCGCGACTGGGTTTGTTCAACACAAATGCCGAAACCAAACTTTTGTCACCGGGATGTCCTATGCCCAAACGCAAACGCCAAAAATTGGCACTGCCCATTTTCGCTTGAATGTCTTTCAAACCATTGTGTCCACCATTGCCACCGCCTTGCTTCAAACGAATTTGTCCAGGGGCGATATCCAATTCATCGTGTAACACCAAAATGGCTTCCACAGGAATTTTGAAAAACTGCGCCAAGGCACTCACCGATTGACCCGATTTATTCATATACAACGAGGGCTTCATCAACCACACTTCGCCTTGTGGCGTGTTGGCTTTGGCGACTTTACCAAAATATTTTTTGTCTTCCCGAAACGATGCGCCCCAAGTAGCGGCCAATTCATCTATCATCCACCAACCTGCATTGTGGCGGGTATGTTCGTATTCAGGACCAATATTGCCCAAGCCCACAATCATTTGTATTTTCATAAACCATCAATCTTTGTTTTGTGCTGCACGGCGGCGGCGGTTTTCTTTCGGGTCGACCAATAAAGGGCGGTAAATTTCAATGCGGTCGTGTGCTTCTAACACATAGTCTTGCGCTACCACTTTGCCATACACGCCCAAAGGGTAATCTTGAATATGTGGATATTCATCATACAAACCACTTAATTGAGCGGCCTGTAAAGCCGTCGTACCCATGCTCACACTCAACGCAATGACAGTTTGCTGTTGTTGTGTGGCAAAGACGACTTCTACCAATATCTCATTTACCATAACGCTGATCGGCCTCTTTGATGAATGAGTCGACCAAAGTCGACGAAATGCGACCAAACACAGGCGCAATCACTCTGGAAATCAAACTATTGGCAAACTCATATTCCAAATGAAAATCAATGCGGCAACCGATTTCATCAAATGAAGTGAATTTCCATATGCCTTCCAAAGACTTGAATGGTCCTTCGAGCAATTGCATGCGAATTTCACAATTGGGAATATTGGTATTGCGGGTTGAAAAACCTTGTTTCAAGCGCATGTAATCAATCCCAACCGTGGCTTCTACCACATTGTTTTCACGCTTGTGCACCACAGACTGACCACACCATGGCAAAAAATCAGCATAATTTTCAATATCGTCTACCAAAGCGAACATTTGCTCGGCGGTGTGGGTCACCAACACATTCTTTTTAACAGTGTTCATTCAAATCTTTAAAAGCAAAAAATAAGCAAACGCTATTATGCCATCAATTGCCCTGCGGCGAAAATCCACTGATGCCGCGCTTTCTGTTAAAATAGCATCTTGTTACTTGGGGATACGCCATGAGCATTATTAACAATAGAAAAGCCTTCCATGATTTTTTCATCGAAGAACAATTGGAAGCTGGTTTGGTATTAGAAGGATGGGAAGTCAAAGCCATCCGTGCTGGCCGTGTGCAATTGAAAGAAAGCTATATTTATTATCGTGATGGCGATTTTTATTTGATTGGCTGCCACATCACCCCTTTGCCTGAAGCCTCGACCCACATCAAACCCGATGTGACCCGTTCACGCAAATTATTGATGAATCGCCGCCAAATCGACAAATGGTATGGCCAAGTTGAGCGTGATGGTTATACCGTTGTGCCATTGAATCTGCATTATAACCATGGCCGCATTAAAATCGACATTGGTTTGGCCAAAGGTAAAAAACAACACGACAAACGTGAAAGTGCGAAAGAAAAAGACTGGCAGCGCGAAAAACAACGCATCATGAAAAATGCTCGTTAATTGATGAAAGCGTCCTGTAAACATGCGTAGCCGATCCTTATTTTTCCCATTGCTGCTGATTATATCAGGCTGCATTTGGTTTTTAAAATCGACTGATTTATTGCCCGACACCGCCTCTATTTTCGCAATAGGCTTGGCGGTTTTTGGCTTTTTGGTCATGGTCATGGATGGTTTGAACAAACAATCCATCGTGGCAGGACCATTTTTAATGTATTTGGGCGCAGCCATTTATTTGTATCACGAATACATTTTTGGTTTGTCGCACATTTTTTCGGCGGGCATGGTTTGGTTGGGTTTGCTGTTGTTGCTTTCTCGCAGCAATCTCGTACCCGATAAATATGCTCGCCCTACACCTCCACCCAAAGATTGATTAGAGAATTCTGATGGACAAAATCCTGATTTTAGATTTCGGCTCACAAGTGACGCAATTGATTGCGCGCCGTGTTCGTGAAGCCCATGTATATTGTGAATTACACCCGTTCGATATGTCTTTAGAAGACATCAAAGCTTTTAATCCAAGCGGCATTATTTTGTCTGGCGGCCCTAACTCGGTTTACGAATCAGACTACCAAGCAGACACTGGTTTATTGGAATTGGGCGTGCCTGTTTTGGGCATTTGTTATGGCATGCAATGGATGGCGCATGTGATGGGCGGCGAAGTGTCTGCTGGTAACCAACGCGAATTTGGTTATGCCAAAGTCAATGTGGCAGCGAGCCCATTGTTAGCGGATTTGGCCGATGCGGACAACACCATGGAAGTATGGATGAGCCACGGTGACAAAGTGTCTCGTTTGCCTGAGAACTTTGAAATCGTAGGTCATACGCCAAGCTGCCCTGTTGCCATCATGCAAAATACAGCTAAAAACTTCTACGGGGTACAATTTCACCCAGAAGTGACCCACACTGTTAAAGGTCGCGAAATCTTAAACCAATTTGTGCTGAACATTTGTGGTGCCAAACCAAGCTGGACCATGCCTAACTACATCGAAGAAGCCGTTGCGAAAATTCGCGAACAAGTGGGTTCTGATGAAGTGATTTTAGGCTTGTCTGGCGGCGTGGATTCCTCTGTTGCTGCAGCATTGATTCACCGTGCCATCGGTAGTCAATTGACTTGCGTGTTTGTTGACCAGGGTTTATTACGCTTAAACGAAGGCGATATGGTGATGGACATGTTCGCGCGCAATTTGGGCGTGAAAGTGATTCAAGTCAACGCATCGGACGTGTTCATGGGCAAATTGGCTGGTGAAACCGACCCTGAGAAAAAACGCAAAATCATTGGCGCTGAGTTCGTGGAAGTTTTCCAAGAGGAATCTGGCAAATTAACCAATGCCAAATGGTTGGCACAAGGCACCATTTACCCGGATGTGATTGAATCTGCAGGCGGTAAGAAAAACAAAGCCCATGCGATTAAATCGCACCACAATGTGGGTGGTTTGCCAGAAGACATGCATTTACAATTGCTAGAACCATTGCGCGACTTGTTCAAAGACGAAGTACGTGAATTGGGCGTGGCATTGGGTTTACCTCGCGAAATGGTCTATCGTCATCCATTCCCAGGCCCTGGCTTAGGTGTGCGTATTTTGGGTGAAGTCAAAGCAGAATATGCTGATTTATTGCGTCGCGCGGATGACATTTTCATCCAAGAATTGCGCAATTTTAAAGATGAAAACGGTGTGTCTTGGTACGACAAAACCAGCCAAGCTTTCGCTGTGTTCTTACCTGTCAAATCGGTTGGCGTGATGGGTGACGGCCGCACTTACGAATACGTGGTGGCATTGCGTGCAGTGATTACCAACGACTTCATGACGGCGCATTGGGCACACTTGCCATACGATTTGTTGGGCACCGTATCTAACCGCATCATCAACGAAGTGCGCGGCATCAACCGTGTGGTTTACGACGTATCAGGCAAACCACCTGCAACGATTGAGTGGGAATAATTGAAACTCGTTTCATGACATTTCAGCTCATTTCAAATCTTCAATCAAACCCTGCATCTAGCAGGGTTTTTCTTTTCCCTCTATTTCATATCATTTCAAATCATTTCATTGATTTGACGGTAAACAAAACGGTAAAATCAGCAACAGTCAAAAACACCGTGAAAATTTACCGTCATGCTCAGCGATACAAAAATCAAAGCATTAAAACCCAAAGAAAAAACTTACAAAGAGTCAGACAGAGATGGTCTATATGTCATGATCAACCCGACTGGCTCGAAAGTCTTTCGCTACGATTACCGTTTCAATGGCAGACGTGAAACCTTAACCATAGGCAAGTACGGCATTATTAGCTTGGCAGAGGCGAGAGAAATATTGCTTGAAGCCAAAAAGCTGCTCAACCAAGGCATCAGCCCACAACAAGCCAAAAAAGACACAAAACAAAATCAGCAAGGGAACACCATTGACGAATGGTGGCTAAAGTATTTCAACCATACTGAACTGGCAGAATCAACTCGTAAAGTAAAAGCCGGTACCTATGTTTCAGAAATCAAGCCACAGTTTGAGCGCAAGCTTTTGACTGAGATTAAAGCGATACATATCAGGACGCTTTGTGAAACCATACTTGAACGAGGTGCGCCAACCACCGCCACGCGTGTGCGTGACATATTCAATGCCATTTATAAGTATGCAATCTTAAAAGGATTGGACATACACAACCCAGCGTCAACGATAGAAAACAAAGGTTATTACCGAGGTAAACCACGTAGTCGCTCTTTAACGCCCAAAGACATTGGTTTGTTTCTATCTGAAATTGATGAATGTGAAACCTATCCAACAGTAATCATTGCTATCAAGCTGCTACTATTGACCATGTTGCGCAAGTCAGAAGTAGTCAATGCCAAATGGGATGAAATCGATCTTGAATCAAAAGTATGGATCATACCTGCAGAACGCATGAAAGCGCGGCGTGAGCACAATGTTTATTTGTCCGACCAAGCCTGTGAGCTGATTGGCGCACTCAAAATACACAGCCACGGCAGTGAATTTTTATTTGCCGCTCGTGGCAATAAGCGCAAGCCAATGAATGTATCAAGCGTCAACCGAGCGGCATCAAGAATCATTGAGCGAGTGATGGCCAAGTATAAATTTGAAAGCTTTGTCATCCATGACTTTAGACGCACAGCCTCAACAATACTGCACGAGAAAGGCTATAACACAGACCACATTGAGAAGTGTTTGGCGCATACGGATGGATCCATCAGAGGCGTGTACAACAAAGCCGAATACGAGGCCGAGCGCAGGATTTTAATGCAAGATTGGGCCAACATGATTGATGCTTACCGAAAGCAAGATGCTTTACCAAACAAAGGTTAGCACACTCTCAAATACAAAAGAACCCACTTTAGTGGGCTCTTTTGAGTGATGTTTTTAAGCTTCATTAATGTTCAGCTTGCCATTAATTTTTTTGTTATACAAATTATCATGACCATTATCTAGTTGCTCAAAGATTTGCTTTCACTTATTTTTAAATTTCTTAAAAAGCGTAAGCAAATCACAATAACCAATACAATCTCTATTCTTATCAACCACCACATAACTTCTGGATTGTATTTGAGTAAGCAATAGATTCGTGCCATGGCATAAGTGCCAAACGACGCATGAAACAGCAAACGCACCACGTCATGTTGGCAATTTAAACAAAACCGTTCTTTGGCAACCACGCAAGCCGAAAAAACAAACATCACAGCCAAGATGGCCAATTGTAAAATCACCATCTTAGCCACCTCCCCATTTCTTACTCAGCAACTTTTTAATCACATCTGGCAATATGTCAGGCATGGCCAAAATCAATTTATTACATGTAGCAAAAAATGCTTCATGCAAACGCAATGAAATGAATGGCCAAGCAATGGCTGAAAATACTGCCACAAACAAATAGCCTTCACGTGGTAAGCCTAACCACATGCCAAAGAATGGTGGCAAGCTGCCTGCCACAAAAGATGTGATCACAATGGTGGCGACGCTGTTCCAACGGGTCACACGGCTGTGTACACCGACCAAACAAAACCCCAAAAAACAACCTGCAAAAAAACATTCAGCTGGCAAAGATCCGATAAGAGTCATGAAGCCAGCACCCAACCAAGCGGCAAGGTATCCTGCAATCGTGGTTTCTGCACTCATCGCATTTCCTTTGCAATCTTGGTATGGTAAGCATATTTTTCATATGCGGGACCGTTATAACCTTTGGCAAACGCACGACAGTCTTCAGGATGGCTGCTGATACGTAAAAATGCCCCTTTCAAATTGGCCACCTTTAGAATGTAATCACGCAACATTTCATAGTGAGCCAACTCACTGTTACGGGCTGCCCACAACATTTCAATCGGATGGTTATAGCCACATTCACGGTACCAGCGTCCTAAAACTTGAAATTTACCAATGCTAATGGCTTGAAAAGCTGCCAGTGGGTCTTTGCAGGCCGCATAAGAGAGTTTTTCCCAAGAATCATTGATGCCGTTGTTATTCGCATCCATAGTGTAGTCACCTGCTTTTGGATTGGAAAACCACGATAACACTCGTTTGCTTTTATCTTGCACCCATTCCCAAAACTTGTGACGCTCATACAAAATAACGGGCAAGCCTGACGCAAACCAACCACCATAAGTGCCACTTTCAACAGTCGCCACCGCTTTGATGCGTTGGGTGTTGGTGTCGCCCAATTGTTCGGCAATGGTTTGAAGTTGGTATTCAAGAATGGGCATGGCATGTTTGTTGGTGAACACTTGAATAATCGCCGCACGCGTCAAACTGCCACCATCGCCATCAACAGCCAGAGCAGGATAAGCGCCATGTACGTTCAGCCATTTTTGCATCCATGCCACGTTCAAATCTTTGGCGCGCTCAGCCTCTTGAGCTGTTAAAGTAATCTGTTGCATCGGTCTCACCTTTGAATTAAAAGTGATTCCATTGTAAGAATGAAAAAAACGGCCTTTTCGGACCGTTCCCTATCTGCCTCAATTATTTAAAATGGCTCATCTGTTGTACCACCACCATCCCCGTTTTCATTGTGTTTGTGGGTAGAGCCGACATCTTTATCATTGTTGGTCATCGTGCCTGTCACAGCCAGACCACTCAACAATTGGGTTAACAAAGCCACTGTCAGTGTTTTCAGGACGCTTAAAAGGCCTTTGATGGTCACATCACCGGTCACTTCCATGGTTTTGCAGTCAATGAGCACATGATCCGCAATCAATTCAATGCGCTTTTGGCGCCAACGACGGATACCCACCAAATTACCGGTTTCAGGCTGTCGATAACCCATGATTATGGGATAGCGCCAATCCCCCTCAACCGAAAAATCAATCCAAACCTTATCACCGGCTTCAATTTCAATTTCGGTGTCGTTGTGGCTGTCACCTAACGGATACATCAGTTCAGCTTCTGGATAAACATTGGAACCATCGGTCATACCAGGGATGGCAATGCGTGCACGACGGCGTTGGCCATCGTAGGATTCAACTACCGCAGGATAAAGGGCCATTATTGTTTCACTCCTGTCCAAAATACGGATTGGCTTTCTTCGCCACCATTGCCTGCACCTTGTCTGAATGAATGGGCAGCGGTAATAATCGCGAATTTGATTTGCCCGCCATCAATTAATTGACCACTGTGTACATCAGGTGCAAATTGGCTGGGAATCTCTTTGGCATTGAGCAATACATCGGTCATGCTGTTCAATTGGGCTTCGGTTTTATGCGGCATGAATTCAACATTGCGGTCTTTGTCAAAATTGCCCTTCACAATACTGCCATCGGGTGCGCAACTGATGTAAGCGGGCAATTCATGGCGCTCTAAAAAGCCTGACTTTTGGGTGTAGTCGGCTAAGGTTTGCAGCTTCATAATCGGCTCTTGGCCAAACAAGTCATTGATGCGGGTAAACTCCAAGCGATCACCATCTGGCATCCAACGCACCACACCACCGTGCTCTTGGCACACACGGGCAATCAAATAGCTTGGGGTTTCGCCTTTGAAGCAGTAAAACTTGGGTACCGCAAAGTCTTTGCCTATCTCGGACTTGCCACCACAAGCTTTGTAGATTTCGGACAAGGTGGTGTTTTCCAAAAAGATGCCTTTGACGGCGCGGTGGCTGATGCCTTCGGTATTCTTGTGTAAGGCAATGAAATAACGGATTTGCACCATGCCGCCTTGGTAGACGCTGCTGATAGAATCGCGTACGTATTTAATCACCATCGGTGTTTGGTCACGCCCTACTTTGATTTCCATACCTTCTAAAAGCTGATTGGCAAATGATTCTTTCAAACGGATGGTGGCTTCAAACGTGACTGGTACAGGCGTTAAACTGTCACGCAGCGTGGCATCGACAATCAAATCACCATCTATGGTTTGGCCATTGGCCATTCGAACAATCATGGGTTCACCTGAATATTGACATCACCAGTCTGAATGGCAGTAACTGCATCACCCACAAACGGCAACACATAGTTCAAAGTTAAATCCCATGCAAAAATGGTGATGTTTTTACGGCCACCGTCCACATCAATGACCGATTCCATAGGCTCAAAACCATCTTCAAACGTGCCTGTGGTTTCAAATTCTTCACCATCATGGTGCCAAGGGATTTGCCAGCGGTGGTTTTTGAAGCGCTGCATGTACAAACGCATCTGATCGGTCATGCCGGTAGCTGTTTCATGTTCGTGCGCCACAAACACCAATTGGCACCGCCAAGACTTATGCTGCATACGCACCTGGTAAAAGCCGCTGGTATTGTTGAGGTTCACATTTTGTACATCTGCCACGCTGCGTCCTCGATCTGTTGGAATCGGCGAGGTTTCTTTAGCAAAAGCAATGAACATCACTGGCAATGGTGAATCGATGGCTTTGCCATTGGCATCACTGCTGCGACGGTAAGTATTGAGCATGTCTTGTACATCATCCACCATCCGACTTGGGCACACCCGTAAGCGGCTTGAACGTGGCTTTGTGATGAATTTTTGCAGTGCAGGTGTGATAGGTAACATTTCATCCACGCCAGCCATGATATAGCGAACAAACGCTTCTTTGACCACATCTTGGCGACCTGTATTGTTAGTGGACATAAGGTGGTACCTCATCAGCATCAGGCAAATTCAAATTGGCTAACATCTGCATGGTGTAATATTGCTGCATGACGCTGACTTGATGGTATTGGCTGTTTTTCATTTGTTGCTCAATCAAATCCAACACCCATTTGCGGAATTGTTTGGCCACTTCGGTTTTGGCGAAAAATGCGATTGAATAACAGCCACGCAAGCTGAAAATACGGAAATTATTATTATCCAACTCATTGTTTTTATTCCGATACGTCAAATTGACGTAGCGGCTCATGTAATGACCTAGCACTTTCTGCACAAGTCACAAGCTTAATCGATAGACTTCAGTAGGAGTTTTCATACCCAATGCCTGATGAGGTCTTCGTTCATTGTAAAACTGTATCCAATCGCTCAATACACGATTGGCATGTTGCAAACTCTCAAAGCGGTAGCGATGAACGCATTGCTCTTTAATGGTGCGAATCAATCTTTCCACCATGCCGTTTTGCTGTGGGCAATGCGGTGTGATGAATTCTTGCTGCAAACCATAACTGCTCACCAACGCAGTATATTTGCGACTGGTAAACACCAAACCATTGTCTGAACGCAATAAGAAACGTTCAGGCACCTTGCCCAAACAGCGAAAGCGGCTGATCAAAGCGTGTTCCAATGCACTCACAGCCGTACTGGCTTTACCAGTTTTGGAAAGTTGCCAGCCCAATAATTCACGGGTATGGCAATCCATTACCAAAGCCAGACTGAGCCAACCATCTTTACCACCCCAAACCCGACACAAATCTGTAGACCAACGTTGATTTGGCTCCTGTGCTTTGGATGGCACCGCTTGAATCCGAGGTCTGCGACCGACTGAGCGTTTACGTACTTGCCAACCTTTGAGCTGAAACACACGTTGGACAGTGTTTTTATTCATACTCAGCAAAGCAGCAACCGTCCTGTAACCAAATGATGGTTGTTCTTCAATCAATTGTTTAATCGGTTCTGAATAGCATTCTTTTACCACTGGCTGTTTGCGATGTGGTCGGTAATACACTGAACGACGAGCCACACCAAACCAAGCACACAAGCGGCTGATGCTGACGTGAACACCATCAGATGCAAACTGTTCATGCAAACGCCAAATCAGTTCTCGTCCCGCTCCAACCATTCCTCCAACTTTTTTCGCGCACGCAGCTCCAACATCGCTTCACCATAAGCGGCCTGTAATTGGTGAATTTGCTTTTCGTATTGCTGACGCACATCACGAGGTTTGGCTCGCAAAGCGTTTTCCATACCTTCTTTAGCTTGATCAACCCAGCTTTCCAATTCAGATGGCGTTAAATCAAATTGCCGAGAAGCTTCGGCTACCGTGGTCTTACCTTGGATGATTTCCAATACCAATGCACTCTTGCGTTTGGCACTCCAACGTTTGTTTTCATCACTCATTTGGCTACTCATTTTAGTATCTCCTAGATGGAATAATACCTGAGCAGAAATTTAGTGGGTCATTACACTCATTTGGTCAGTAAACTCATCCGAATTGTGCTCAAAGATTTTATTTACTGAATCTGGGCGTGCATAACCCAACGCATTGGCCAACTGAGCAGAAGTCACCCAAATTTGATTGTCAGGCTGCGTTACAGGATTCAAAGCCACTTGATTAAAAGTAATGGTATTCATTTGCCCACCTACACCCATAAGATTTGAAATGCTTGGCCATTCACGCAGACAAGCCATTATGGGTGGTTTTGGCTTGCCTGCTACCGATGCGCATCGGCGAATGGTCAAACAGTGGGCAAAGAAAAACCCACAAGCGATATTGTGGGCTGGGTTTGGGTGGGGGTTTCGGAGCGTTCCCTGAGTTTCAGTCTCATATTGGTGCGGTATTGGGATTTGCCAACTTATCTCTAGCTTCCAACAAGTTCTGTTGCAATTTTTCTGAGCCATAATAATGGAGTAACATAAGGGGAAAAGCAGATAACAGATAAATATATCGACCCTTTTGAACTAAAAAAATATCATATTGAGTTACTATATCTACTGGAAAATTTTTATTGCCAGTGGTAAGGGCATTTGATTTTTTGCATGAAAAATCAATTATTTCTATCCATTGAGGCAAATCTATTCTTGAAAATCCACAGTTTACATCAAAGGCATGCTGCCTATAGTGCTGTTTAAAAATAGATAAATAATCATAGATTTTTTCAACTCTACATTCAATAAATGTATCTAAATCTGGATAACATAGACATTTTTTCACAGACTCAACCATTGGATAGCTGATAAATAATTTACCATTCCCTGTTTCATCATCAAAATACTCTAGCATTCTATTAATTTGCTCATTGCCTAAATCGACATTAATAGTTTTATTACCTTGATCATCCTTGTAGGTTAAAGCTTGAATATCATAATCAAAAAACAAGTAAATCTCGGCAAAATCATCCCGTTTAGATGTAGAGCTGATTAATTTTTGAGCAATTAAAAGACCAATAATATCTAGACCATCATCTTCAGACAATCTTTTATATAAATTGTACAATTGATAGATATCACCACAATATGCAATAACTTCATTATTAACAGGGAATAATCCAGAATTTTTCAATGATTGAATAATTTGAACTTCAGCTTTCTCACCCTCTACAACAATCAGAAATTTTTGGTTGGCCATTATTATTACTCTGAATCATTATCATTAGAATCAAACGCATTAGCTCTGTAAAGTTTTTCAAGATTATGAGCAAATCTTAATTCTTTTTCTGTCAAATATGGTAATGAGTTAATTTGCTGATTATGAATTACAAAATAACAATCAGGTCTCATTAAATCATTTGTCATTATAGAGGTATTATGAGTAGTTAACAGAATTTGAATATTTTGTTTTTTAAGCATTTCAACGATTTCTTTTGATAATTCATAATGATAAAAAGCATCAAATTCATCTATAAACAAAAAATTTATTTTTTCTTCACTAATTCTGCTAATCCAAAAATAGAACAAAGCTAATGCTTTTGTACCACTAGAAGCTATGTCAAAGAAAGGTACTGGGACACCTTCTATATCAAAACAGATATCGTTTAAATGTTTAATAAGCTTACATTCAATACCAACTCTATTTAAAAAAGATTCAAAATCTTCAATTTTCTCTCGCTCAATAATATCTAAAACAATACTCTTTTGGTTTGAAACATGTGTTCCAATAAATCTATTATCACTAATAGATCTAAAATAAAGCATCCCATCTATAAAATTTATCATTTGATAAAATATTTTATTAACTTTTGTTCTTTTATCAAGATTGGCATTTGATTTCAAATACATTAATATAGACAAATTATCGTTTTCAATTTCTTTATTAAGAGACTCTGTTCCTTTAAAATTAATAATAGCTTTAGTTCGTTTATTTTTATTAATTGTTCTACTTCTATCAATATCTACAAATAAATCACCACCAATAGTTAAATTTTCAGATACCAAATGATCGGCACTAATTTTTGAATAAGAGTACACTACCTCAACTTTTTCAAATTCGAAAACGTATTTGAACTCAACTACCCTATCATTTAATTTTGACCCCGCGTATACATAGTTATTTGCATATAAATCATGCGGTGAAAATGAATCACTAGCATGACGAATAATATCAAACATAGCTAAACCTAAATTTGACTTCCCTGAGCCATTCATCCCATAAATTATTGCATTATTACAAATTCCATTTTTAATACAACTTTCATTAAAAGCATAATTTTTAGTTTTACTCAAATCAAAAATTAAATTATCTTTAAATGACTTAAAATTCTTAACTTCGAATCTTTTTAACATTTGGAATTCCCATTTAAGTATCTGTATAATTGAGAAAATAATACCATAAGCGTTCCTATCCGTAGAAAAAATACGGCATATTATTAAACGTATTAAAAATTATTTAAATTAAACAGCCATTTACATTAATTCAATTAGATAAAAAAAACGTCCTATAACCCTACAGGACGCCAATTTACAACATTTCTCAACACTCAACCCATCAAGCAGGCTTAAACGCCACCTGTGCCAACTCAGGCACGCCACGGTTCAGTCGTACTAAATACTCACCCGTTTGTGTCATTGGAATGGTCACGATATAGTTTTTCATTCCATATTTCAACCAAGGCTGATGCACCTCTGAAGCAGTAAAGCCGATACTTCTGGCAGTTGTTCTAGCGGTAACACGCAAGGAGGCAAAAAAACCATTCATGGACGAAGTCATGTCTGGATTTACCTTGTACAAAATTGGTTTCACTGTTTCCCAAGCGGAATCGCAGGTCAACGCACACATGATCAATGGCTCCAAATTGACAGGACGCTCGCCGTTGTCATTGAGCAACAACCGATGCAAGTATTCAGTAGCCTCGCCAACTTGTTCCAAGGTCAATTCGTCGATGTGTTGGACGTTGAAACGCTGGTGTACCAATTTGTAGGCGTCAGGATAAAGCATGCTCTTTTTACTGACTACGGCGTTAACAGCATCACGCAGGCCTGTACGTTCGTCTGTGGTGGTTGAGCGTCCTGTAAACTTCTGCGCTTCGGTTTCGATTAAATCCAACACCCATTTGCGGAATTGTTTGGCAACTTCGGTTTTGGCAAAAAAGGCGATTGCATAGCAACCACGTAAACTAAAGATTCGGACTGATTTGTGCTGTAAGCCATTGATTTTACCGCTGACGGTCAAATTGACCGTCTGTGACATTTCCTCTGTAAACTCGTCTGAATTGCGGTTAAAAATCTTGGTTACAGAGTCCACAGCTTTATAGCCCAGCGCTTTTGCAAGCTCGGCTGAAGTAATCCAAATTTGGTTGTCAGCATGTGTAACAGGATTCAAAGAAACTTGATTGAAAGACAGTGCGTTCATGATGAACACTCCTTATGGTATTTTTCGAAATATGAAACCCAATTGGGCGGTCAAGAGGTTCGAAAGCCCCCATAAGCAGGCTGGGCGTATTTCCCTTGCGGGTATTATATTAGCCGCCCTCTCGACCATAACTTTGACGCACTACTGCCTAAACAATAGATACACGAATTCTATGGACGAAAAAAAATCACTTAATAACGGCAGTGATGACCGCTTATGGGGAAGGTTTCGACACCTTGAGCGCATCATAAAACAAAAAGCTGCCTGAGTAAAGGCAGCATAAATATTCATAGTGCTTTCAACTCCTTCAAACAAGCTGTCATACCCTCTTTGAAGGATTGATCCTCATACCATAAATCATCAATTTTGCACTCATTGGCATTACAGCTCATTTCATATGTGATTGAACGAGCCTCTAAGCCCTCTGTCGCACCAATACCAACTACAATAAATTTATAGTCTACCTGCTGAAGATATAAATTTGCACCCTCTGCTGAATCATTTGTTTGCCACATAACATCATGATCAAGGCAACCCAATTCTTTTGATTTACTCACATAAGCACTATCTGCATTAAAGACCTTCTTTAAACTAGGTGTAGCAAACTTAACAAGAAGCTCATTGTTGCTAAAGTGCTCTATATGCTTACTCATTTCCATAGAGTGACTATAAAGCGATTGGATTGTTTGGATAGGTAAAGCGTCATCTGCACTACTATTCATGCTAATTGAACTCAAGCTTAAACCAAAAATTAACGCTATCTTTTTAAACATCATCATCAGCTCATATAGATTTAATCGGTTATAAAATTATTATAACCATATTTTATTCCAATAGCATTTCATTCAGAACAAGCTACTAAAAAGGCCTGCTCAGCACGTGACTCAGGTGTAATTGGATCATTTAACACATCAACATTTGTATCAGAGTCAGAAGGTAAATAGTTACCTTGTTTATCATATGCCAATATTGTAGCCGCTCCCCCTGTTCTATTTGAGCAATCGAACTTTAGATTCATCACAATTGCACCGACACCTTCCAAGACCTCCTGCTTAAAAATAGTTTTAAGCCAAACACTTCCAAACGTGACTGATTCGGTATCAACATATAATTTTTCGGTTTCGGTTTCTTCTGCTAAAAACCATCTATCTTCAGCTTGAGCTGACACACTCAAAACAAGCAATACTGCACATAATATTTTTTTCACTATCTAACCCCTTTTTTAGCACTGCCCAAGAAACTCAGGCTGCAACCAATCGATTTTATCCACTTAAGATAAAAACCTTAGTGCTTATTTTGTTCAACTTATGCAAACTATAACAATGACCCTCAATTTGAGGGCCGTTAACATGCCATTTAAAAACTCATCCTCACCCACACAAGGGCCTGTAACTATTTACAGACCTTCGCTCAATCATTATTTTGATTAATACATCTCACTAACTTATCATCAAAATTGCTTACATGGTGTTCACCTTTAAGATAAAGCACATTACCAACTAGCTTTAAATTAAAATGTGATGCACTCATAGAATCTTCATATACCTCAACCCCATCAACACTCAAACTACCATCTGGGTTCTCCTCTGTATTTAATACAATCGCACTACCCCAATCTAAATCATTGGTTAAGCTGCTGTCTCTAATCCATGCAGACCTATCACCATCACACAATCGGGTGCTGCCCCATTTACCTATATATTTACTAGGAATAAGGCTAGATTTCTCAGAATATACAAAAGCACCTAATAAGCTACGCTCCATGAGGCATTTATCATCACCTTTTAATTCTAATGTGCCCTCGCTATCCCATAATGCGGTAATTCTACAATCACTCAATGCATCATCTTCATAATGCGCACTTGCTTCTGCCTTGAAAACATATGGTTTGTTAATAATCATCTTATCTTTTACTGGTGCAAAAAAACGATGAAACCCATATTGATTAAGAATCAACTCATAATGATTTATCCCTTGATGCTGATAAGAAGTAATATTAGCTACTTTACCTCTACTACCAACATACGTGCCCTCCTGTATGTTTTGAGCCTGAGCCAACGATACACATCCAACCAGTAGTAATAAACTTACAAAGTATTTTTTCATGCGGTAGTTCATATAAAGCCCTAAATTCAAAAATCACCAATTATTTTTACTTTTTCTTAATTACATAAAAAACATCATCTGGCGCAGTTTCAATATACAAACCAGTATTGGCATTTAATTGCACAAACGTCACGCTACCATCAGCGCACTCTGGCGGAAGGATTTCAATTGCTTGGTATTTTTTATCTGGATGAATCATCAATTTGGCGGCTTTTAAACTTTTAGAATCATCTCCAAACTCTATAGCCTCCTCAATGCGTGCAATCAATTCACTACCTGAATAAATCGCTATATTTTGTGACATTTTGTGTTTCACACCACCACAATCTACTACAGCTTGAGCATATTTATCCAAACCTTGCTTTGAAATTGATACTGCTTCTTCATAGCCATACCAATTACCATAGCTCTCTTTGATCAAATTGGTTGCATTAACCGCACCACTTATCAATAAAGCCAAAAATACCAACATTAATTTTTTGAACATATCAATTCCATTTCAATAATGACGTAGTAATAATACACATTAAAAAAGCATCTTATAAATGTTTACAGTATGACTACTTCATAACATCAATATCATAAATTACCTTTTCGTCAGGATACTGATTCCAACCAGTCCAAATCTCTGACAAAGTAACTTTCAAGTTATTGGCTTTTTGTACCTGATACAAAAATGCTCGCGGGGGCGATATATCATTAGTTCTGTCTTTTTCAAACAAGATAAATGTTTTATCATCAAGCCAACGTACTCTCAGATTTAAATTTGGCTCGCAAGTAAATCCAGCTTCATCATACATAAAAGCATCTTTGCCATTTTTTGAAAATGAAAGGCCAGCACAGCTAGCTCCATCAATAGTCAATTTTTTACCGAGCAATTGATTTTTTACTGACTCAGCATTGGCACCAAGCCCTACACTTAACAATGCTAAACTAAAGATAAATTTAGATACTTTCAACTTAAGCTCCCGTTCCACCACTCGTTACATTCGCAATTTCAGGATGTGATACCTGACGCTTGATTGGCGCATGGGCAATCTGACCTCCCACGCTCCCCTGATAGGCCACGCCAGCACCTCTGCTTGATGCTGGTAGCTTAACCTCTTGTGGCTGTATATTAGCAGCGTTTAAAGCAACATTATTAGCATTCACAGCAACTTGTTGTGATTTTGGTTGAACCACAGGCGGCGTTTTAACTTGATGCAGTTTTGGCTTGGTTTGACTTGGCTTAGAACCAAGACTCACTCTAAATGCACCTGGTCGGCGAGATTGTAAATCTTTGGTAGTGCCATGAACATGGATGCTTTTACCAGCCCCAAAAACCATGCCCTCTTTTCTTGCACTGGTTTCCATGTCATTAACCCATGCTTTTTTATTTTTTTCATCAGACATGTTTGGGTTAGCATAGTGTAAGTGACTACCAACACTAGACGGGCGGCCATTTTCACGCTCTTTTATGTATTTCATGGCATAGGCTCTCGTTCTTGCGCTAACAGCCGATGAGGGCATATTTTGTACCGAACCATAAGGATTATTATCTACCCACTTGCCGTTGGCATAATAGCCTTTAGGCCCATTGATTTTGGTAAATTGATTTTTAGCATTGGCCACATCACTCATAGAGTTACCCCATACGCCTGATTCAAGCCTGTTTAGCAAAGTATCCATTACTCCATTAGCCTGTGCTTCAAACGTAGCTTGATCCTTGAATTTAACCACTTCGGTATCTGTTACTTTAATCAAATTTTCAATGTCTTGGTCTGTCAATTGTAAAACTCGACCAGTAGCATTGGCATTGGACGGAGTGCCTTGCCCCGATTGTTGATTAACATGCTGCGTTGTCGGTTTATTGTTGCCAGTAACCATGTTTGCATACCTAGCAGCAGCTTCTTTGCTTTGCCATTCAAAATCAATATGGCCTGCGGTTGCCTTGCCTGATGGTTTGGTATATTCATCTCGAATGATGTAATCTTTTTTGTCTTTAAATCCTTGTTTCTTTAGCTCATCATGCATCTCTTGAACAATCTTAGGGGCTAAATTACGTCCTTCTGCCTCACTGGCTTTATTCCCTGACTGATTGTTGAGAGTCATATCAAATTTTAAGCCTTGTGTATGTTTAGAGTTCTTACTATTTACTTGATGCCAAACATCATTAAATGCACTAAACCAATGCAAACGGCTACCCAGTTTATCTTGCATGGTTTTTGCAAATTCAATCGTACCTTGTTCGGTTTTACCTCCACCGATTGATTCGGTAACGGTTTTTCCTTTGAAATTCGCATCAACGCGTTTTAGTTTTAAATCCTGCCAAGTAGTCAATTTACGACCATTTGGCTGTGCCTGTTGATTGGATTTAGGTACTTCAACCCCTGCATCCATTGAGCCCATATTCTGTCTTTTTGGGGTCTCTGCACCAGCATCCATGCTATACATATTTTTATCATCGCCTACGCCCACAAATTGCTTGGTTTTTTCCCAAGCATCGCCAGCATAGCGACTCACAGTATTCCATCCTTCACTAATAGTTTGACCAACTGGCGTTTTAGCAATAGCTTCAAACAATCGGTTAAAACCCTCTTTGAACGCATCAAATGCCTCTTTACCCAGACTTGTCAGCTTGTCAAAAAACACCTGTACTTTTTCAGGAACGATGGTTTTCCATAAAGCAATACCCGCTATGCCTATGCCTTTCCATGTGGTATCAGCAAGTCCTTTCACTGTTGACCATAAGGAACTCGAATCAATACCAAGCTTGTCAAAGAATGTTTGAAATTTACTAGGAATTAATGACTGCCAAAGATGGCTAGCACCTGATTTGGCAACATCAATAAAGCCTTTCCATGATCCAAACATCTTTTTGCTTAAATCTTTATCAATCGCCTTATCCACACGCTCAACAAAATATTCTGTCAAAGTAGAGCCGCCTAAGCCTCCAAGAATTGCACCGACAACACCACCAACTGCCGTACCAAGTACAGGCACAACAGAGCCAATAGCAGCACCTGCCGCACCGCCTGCCATTGCGCCAGCCACACCACCGCCAGCTACTGCAAAGTTTTTAGCATGTTCTTTGTTTTTTTCATGGCGCTCAAGGTCGCTTTGCTCGACACTAATACCTTCAAACAGCGCAAACAAAGCAGAAAGTGCACCGCCTTTGCCAATCAGCTTCAAACCTTGTTTTAAAATTTCCCACTTTGAGCTACTTGGACCTGCTGGACTTGGATTGGAATTGGGTGGTGCAATCGGTGGTACGCTAGGATTTGGCGATGTTGGTGGTCTTCTTGGTGTTTGCGGATTGCGCCCTGGTATCAGCAACGGTGATTTGAGCAGATTGCGCAAAAGACCACCGCCTGCACTCAAAAACCCCAAACTAGATGCAAGCATACCCAGTAGCGGTAAAAGTTTGCCCATCCACGACAATAAGCTGCTTCGATTGTTTTTGAGGTTCTTGTTGATTTCTTTGAGCATCAATTCTTGACGGTGATTGCTGCGAGCTTGAGCATCGCGATAACGACGCTGCTCACGGGTCAATTGTTTTTTCTTTTGATGCTCACCTTGATTGGCCAAAGGATGTGCCGTGTTGGCATTTCCGATTTGTTGAGCCTTATTTGAGGTGTTGGCCAAGCGTGGGCGGTTGGTTTGAACAATCGGTTTGCGCTGTGTTGTTGGCGTGGATTGACCTTGGCTGCTACCGTCCAGCCGCAAGCGTCCTGAAACCACCATTCGTTGCCCTGATTTTTGTATCTTGATGTGGTTTAAAATGGTTTCACTGTTTTTGTGCGTGGCAGCGACGGTGTTTTCAAGCGTTTTGATGCGCTTTTTACCGATTAAAAATCCATCATCGTCGTGCTGTAATTGAATCTGCAATTTGGTTGACATGAAAAAACCCATTACGTGGTTTGCAATGGGTCATTATCAATGCGGCTGTGAGGGTGTTTTAGAGATGTTCCCTCACTTGAACAAATCATCAATCGGTGACCAGTTATCTACCATTAAAGGCATTTTTTGAGTTTTCCCCGCATATTCATTCAAACTGTCTAACACCGCTTGTGTATTGGTTTGTGACAGCCAATTGGTTTCAGAAATATCCAGCTTCAACATCGGCTCAGGCTTCACGTCAAATTGACGTAACCGATGCTCAGCGTCCTGTAAACGCCATAAAGCATCATCCAATACAGATGCCATTTGCTGTTTTTCTAAACGCTCTTGTTCCACTACAACGTCGGCAATTTCCAAATCACTGACAACTTGGCCAAGTCGATTACGCACACTGTCCATCACCACACGCCGCTCGATGTCACGTGCTTTGAGCCATTCCATTTGCTGCTTAGAAGTCAGGCGATCCAAATCAAACACACCGTCCATCACCATTTCATAACCACGATTGGTGGCAAAATTAGGGACCATCACGTAATCAAAGCCGTAAAATTGTGTCGGGGCTTCGGGAGTGGGTGTGAACACACTTGAAAAGCCACCGATTTTGGCTTGATACCATTCCCAAGCTTTACGACCCAATTCATTGTCCAAAAACTCAGCTTGGTGCTCGATGGTTCCATCTTGGCTGGCAGTGATGTGGATGGTACGGATGGCCGGCTCAATCGCCACGTATTTTTGACCTTGGCCATCATTGGCCAATACGGTTTCACTCGGAAGCATGCCCCATTCAGCCCTTACCCCATGCCCCAAATAGCCATACATGTCACCTGAATTGACCATCTCTTGCACTTGCGGCCCGTTAATCAAACGCACCACTTGAGCCACGTTGAAATTGCGCGGCTTACCGATGTGCTTGCGCCCTCGGTCGGTAATGTTGTAACGGATGATTTCCGATTTGTTTTTTGCCATGATGTACCCTGCCTAAAATGAAAAACCCACAAAGTGATATTGTGGGCTAGGTTTGGGTGAAGGATTTGAGGCGTTCCCTGAATCTAGAAAAAGAACTTTAACTAAAAAAAATTGTCTCACTCCTGCTATGAATAATGGCAATGTCAAGTAATATTATTGCTTTTAAACACCATAATGTGTACGATGTATTTTAGGATCTGTTGAACATTCATAATTTCAACCAAATCAAGCCACAAGCAAGTGCTACGGTGCTAATGTAACTGTTTAGCAGCTTATCGTAGCGACTGGACAATGCTCGGTAATGTTTTAAATTGGCAAAAGTGTTTTCAACCACATGCCGAGCCTGGTAAATCAACCAATCCATATGTGAGTTACTGGTTCTGGCATTTTTCTTCCGTGGAATATTGGCACGTACTACCTTTGAATAAGCCAAATTCCTAAATTCTTCAGAGTCATAACCTTTGTCTGCATTTAAAAACTCAGTATCTTTCAAGTCCAAAAGCTGCAGCAACATCGGTGCTATTTTAATATCATGAGTAATGCCATCGCCCACAAGAAACTCAAGCGGATTACCATGTGCATCAACTGCCAAATGAATTTTTGAACTGTTGCCGCCAATACTTTTGGCGATACTTTGATCGCCACCACCTACGGCCCCAGCACTGCTCTGATGTGCTCGAATATGAGTCGCATCAATTGAAACCCATTCCGTATCAGCGCTTTGAATCAACCTTTTGAATAATTTATAAAATAAACCTGTTGCCGACCACCTACGAAATGCTTTGAATACAGTATTGGCCTTTCCATAACAACTGGGCAAATATCGCCATTGGCAACCCGTTTTGAGGCGATAAATGATTCCTAAAAAAGTCTTTTTCAAACTGGGTTTGTCATAAACATTCAAATCTAGGAGAATGGACTTTAGCTTCTGCCATTGTTCTTCTGTGATGATGGTTGCAAGCATGGATAGAGGGCGATTAAAAGTTGTTTGGCGATAATATTTTAACGTCCTCTATCCTATCCATCCAAATGTTCAACAGACCCTAAATTGATGATTATCAATGGCCATATGAAGGTGATGGAGTGTGAATAAAAAAGGACTGATTGGATTTGGATTGCAATAGGAGCATCAGTACCGTGTTTGAATTTTTTAAAGATTTTTTATTGAATTTGGTTATTGAATTGTTTTTGTTGTATCTTTATTGGTTACATAAGGATGCTTACATTGGTTATTACGAAGATCAAATTCGTTTTTGGGTGGTTCCGGTTGCTTTGGGTTTTACCGTATTGGAATATTTGTTTTGGTAAAAATTGATTCATTGAATCAGAGGTTTGAATCAAAATATATTTGCTAGCAAAAAATCCATTAAAATTGTAAGACACACACTGTGGTCATCATTCAATCATCGTTAATCAAGAATTTTTTAAAAAAGCAGTTTAAAATCACATCAGTGTAACTAATTGGATAGTCCGATAAACATCCAATGGGCGTCCTGTAAAAATATCCAGCAGTAAAATCAAGATGTGATCGATTATCAATGATTAAAAGTTTGGTTTTCGGCAGCGCGATGCTGATTAGAATTTCAATTTGAGATTAAAAACATAATGTAATATTTGCATTACATTATCGGTTAAAGTCGAAAAAATGATTTTAAATTGAATGACCAAGTTAGGTTATGAGATGGTTGCTTTACACCATTTTTCCCCAAATAATGAAAAGCTGCAATCTTATACAATTAAGGTAGATTCTCATTGTTTTGAAGAATTACTTCTCTTAATTGAACGTTGGCATCCAACGAAAAAGTCATTAATTAAAAATGAACGTAATAATGGCACCATACCAGAACTTTATACCGTAGTAGATTTTCAAAAACCTACCCCTTAATTGCATCACAGGGATATCAGTATTAACTATTAATATCCCTATTTAGCTTTTTTAATTTACTCCGTTTCACCCTTATCTAAATTATTAGCCAATGCCTGTGCATACATCAGTGCATCATCTTCATCCATGTTCATTTGACGGCGCATGAAGTTGCTTGAAGCCTTTTCATCAAAGCCCACGTCTTTCAATTGGGTGAACGCTTGCAAAACGGTCGAAGCGGCAACCGAGCGACGCTCTTGCGTGTCTTGCTTTTCTTTCTCTAATGCCGACTGAGCACCAATAAAGGTGATTTCATAAGGGCGTTTTTTAAACACGCCGCCATATTTCAATTGACAATGCACATCGATGATGTGGTTCACAAAGTTGGTAAAGCCTTGTCTGATCATGATGGCACGCTGTGCGCTTTGGGCTGAAACACGGTAAAACCCACCCTCACCCAAACCACCTGATAAGATTTCTGAAAATCCCAACATCGACAAATCATGACCCAATACCGCCGCCAGCATTTTGGCGTAAAACATCACGTCTTCGGTGCTGTAACCAATGGCATTGCCTGCCCCTGACATGGCCCCGTTGTCCACCGACATCATTTGTTTGTCGCTGTGCACCGGCAATATGTGCATGATTTTTTCAGTGATGGGACGGTTGTTTTTGATGGCAGAGGCCACGCGCGCTTTAGATGTTTGCAAAATGCCCAATACATTGTTGTACATCTCTTTTTGTTGGTCTTCGGTCATGCCATCCATGTTGATGGTGACCAAGGCTTCACGCACCGCATCCAAGATGCGACTGGACGACAAACCCATCAAGGCATTTTGCAGCAAAAAGAATGGGCGTTCAGCGTCCTGTAAAAATGAGCCACCAATGGTATCGGGCAAAGGCTTGTGGTTTTCCCAATCATCGTTGAGCAAATTGGCCTGCCAAGCGTTGTAAAGCATTCGTTGCTGTGGCACAAAGCCCATGCGCGGCATTTTAAATCGTGCCAACTGCATATTGGTCAAAGCAGCATCTTTACTGCCTTCCAATGACAATACATAGCCTGCATCCACACCAGCACACACCATCGGCTGCACCAAAGGCGGTAACAACACGTCATCAATGTGGATTTTCTGAACGCCCTTGCCTTCTTTACCATAGATGCGCGCATAAGCGTCGCCATAACCGGTGGCCAAATAACTCAATTGGTAAGCAGAATGGTTGATTTGTTCGGTCAGAATGTCTTGCAGCTCTTCAATGATTTTCAATTCTGCAGGTGTGGTATCGGCATTGGCTTCGATGAAAAATACCTCACTGGTTGTTTCATGCGCACCTAGTGATTGGGTGACATGTAAATTCAAAGCCGTAGCAATGATAGGATCCCCCATCATGTAAGCATAAGATTGGTAAATATCGAAGCGTTGCCGTGCTGGATTTTGAGAAGCAGCCAACACCTGACTGATAGACACCGCATCAATGCCCATGGCACTGAGGCTGGCTGATTGCTCGATGTCGTTAGCAGTGGTGTTTAAGAACGGCAAGCCTTGGCTGTCAAGGATGGTGGATTGTTTGCTTGGCATAGAAAAACCCCAATTTAATTGAGGTTATTATGCTGTGACTTAGCGTGGCTGATTTAGAGCGTTCCCTATACTGTTTATTTGATGAGCTGAATCACCAGGCGCGTATAGGTTTCCGCATAAATCTGAATCATATCACCGGCTTTAAACACTCGATTGACTTCAGCCTCATGGTAAAAAAACTCATCCCATTGTTCTGACGTTGTTCCCATGAATTTGGATACATCTTGTACGGTGGTGTAATTATTGTCTATTGTGGCACCATCTCGCGTATTGAGCTTGTATTGCATCAACATCCGTTTAACCACACCTTGCGAAGTTTCGCCATTGTTGGCATTGCGAACATAGCGACCTGACATCCGAATCAATATCTTGCTGCAGTCAGCCTTAACCACAAAAGTTTGTGGCTGTGGTACTCCCAATTGATTGTTCGTAATGTTGTAAATACCTTGGTGAATCACAAATCCAGCGGGCAATACATTGGCCAACAATGCGGCCACTTGTTTGGGTGTCATGGCCACAGCTTCATTGTCAGCATCTTTAGCCTCTGCAGTATTGGCTAATTTGACCACACCTTTTTGTGTGGTTGTGGCATCCACAATGCCATCAATCCCACCAATAGCCGCCTCAATCGCATCCACCATACAGGCTGGTGTAATGGCCACTGATTCATTATCACGATCCCGTGATTCAGCCAATGTGGCCAATTTAACAATGCCTTTCACCTCAGTGGTGGCCACATCAATTTTATGGGTATGCAAGCCGTTGTAAACTGTGTTTTCGGTTTCTTCATTAATGGTATCAGGATGGTTGTGGGCATCCTTGTCTGCAATGTGTTCATCTAAGTATTGCATGGTAATTGCTGATTCATCATCTGCCGATACCGTGATATTGATATTTTGGTCGTCAATCAACCCCAATTTCAAATAATAATTGAGCATGGTTTTTTTCTTACCAAAAATCTCATCGATGACTGAGTTATCTTCACGGCGAACTTGGGCAAACACAACATTACTGGTCTTGTCGATTAAATCAATACGGTACAAATCAAAAGTGGCTTCATTGGCCACGCCTATCATCACGCTCACACGAACAGTACCATCGCTCAAACGATAGCCTGTGGTTGGATAAGTGCCACGCAATACACCAGTACCATCATAAACCTTAGCTTGGTAAATTTGGATTTGGAAACCATTGCGATCAGGCGGATTGCTTGATGCAGCCAGCAAACCGGCATGGGTAATACGAACTACAATGTCAGCAGCGATATTGCTCATAATGTTTCCTTTTTAATAATATTTTTTCACTTTGACATTGATGAAACCAAGCCGGTAATTTCTCATCATGCCCATTTGTACAATCGCATCAAATACACCCAATTGATGCTCGGTTTGAAAACGCTCACGCTGATTCCTGACATACACCATTCCATCCCTAACATACGCAAAAATCACATCCGCATTGGCGTTTTGATTGGGTCTAATATCATCCAAGGCCAGCATTGGTGATAAAACTGTGCCATACGGTGTGGTAACAGCTGCATTGACCGTACTGTCATACCAATATAAATAAGATTGGCCATTGAGTAATTTGTAAGCAATATATGGATTCATATTCAAGTCAAATGCAAAACTCAATTGCTCCACATTGGCCACAGTCAAAATTTCATGCGAACCCAATTGATTGGAAAGAATGATTTTGTTGTCTACATATGAACTGGACCACAGATAACCATCGCGGCCTTGCGACAAGTCACGAATGCCCACGCCGCCCCACTCATAATCAACCAGTGGGTACATGCGTGTAGGTGTTAAAAATTCATCAGCAATGGGCGTGCTAGAGAGCTGATTGTTGGGAATCATGTTTTGCGCCCCCAAGATACAACATACTTGAATGTCATCGTTTGGGTACTGGTTTTAGACAAAGCCACATCAAAACCGATTTGGTACAAGCCCAAAGGCGTATAAATCAAAAATGATGACAAACTGCTATTGCCTTGGGCCACCGGCAAAGATACCGTGTGCACCACTTGAAAAGAACCGCCAACATACGCTGCCATGGTATGGGTAATGGCAGTCGTACTCGACACCCATCGGTTTGTACCGCTTGGAATGTATTCAGCCGCACCCATCGCGCCGCTATAAGCCGCCAACATATTGCCTGAAGTACTCACTGTCGCTCGCATTGAAGTGCCAATTTTGTAACTTGCGGCTTGGTTGACATTAGCTGGCCTAATCGTGTAATTGACTGTTTGCGACACTTGATCGCGATTCATAATGTTGATGCTGCCTGTTTGGTCGGTAGCGTTCGGATAAACACGAATCTCTACTGTGACATCCAAATACTCATCTGCAAGCATGGTGATTGAAGTCGGATTGCCTTGTGCATCGGTAATCAATGCACGATTGATAATTGCCGATGATGTGTTGCCTGACAAAATACCTACTTCGGACAAAATGGTGTTATTGAAGACACCAGCGGCAAAGCGAAAGGTTTTGCGTGAAAAGCCATAATAAGGTACTTCGCTTGATACGCCATTAACAGTGCTGCCCTGCTGCGTTGTAGATGCCGCAAAACGAGCATCTAAATCGGTTTGCGTTACCACTGGCGTACTGTTTCCTGTACCCAAAGCAACACCCCCAAACCAACTACCAGCCGCCATTAAATCCAAACCGCTGTTTAAGACAATATTGTCCATCCAGTCGGTTTCTTGAGTGACTTCATGTGTAACAGTGTTGCGCTTGGTGAATTGAAAACGCCCCTGCACACCTATCGCAATATTCATCATTCAACCACCCCTGTATATCTGCCCCAAGACACTGAAAAGAAAATAGTAAATATTTCATCAGCCGTTTTTTGGATGGTCTCGTCTAATTGAAATTGAAATGCAATCATATAAGTTTCAAGTAAAAATGATTTTATTGCAGCGGCATTGCCAAGACTCAAAGGCACAACAATACGGAATCTAGCTGAATAACTATCATTAACATAAGAAAGATAGGTTTTACTTACGCTGGTATTAGAAGTCGAAAATATCGTACTACCGCTTGGATAACCCGTAAAAATATTTGTAGACATTGAATTTGGATATGCTTGTAGGCCAAAGCCGTTACCACTTGAAAAACCACTTGATAGTGAATAAAAAATAGATGTATTGATTTTAGATGGCAAACACTGATATGAATGAGAGCGAATCAAATGATTATTTTTATCTGTTAAATTAAAGCTTCCTGTTGTTGGTGTTTTTGACACATACATTCTCAATTCGACTTTAACATCAAGATATTCATCAGATTTGATTTGAATAGATGACGGTTGACCATTGGCATCTAAAATCAATGCACGATTGAAAAGCAATGCGCCTGTTTCATTCGTTGTAATACCAACCTCTGTTAAAACTTGGTCGTTAAAAACCCCAGCATTGAAACGAAATTGCTTAATTAATGACGCATACGGTACATCAGCATCAATAATGGTTTTAATATCACTACCTACTGCGGTTGTAGTGGCCGCAAAACGGGAATCTAAATCGGTTTGCGTCACCACTGGCGTGCTGTTACCTGTGCCTACCGCCACACCAGAAAAAATATTTTTATTAAAAGCCAAATTCAAACCTTGGTTTAAGACAATGTTGTTAAACCAGTCGGTTTGCTTAACCAGCTCACCAGTGCTTTGCTTATACACTTCCAATTTAAAACGTCCGCACATTTCAACTTTGGCTGAGAACTCAGGAATTGATGACATATATCATCCTTTCTAATCATCTATATGAAATTCTTGTATTAAGATGCTGCAACTTAATGCCTCGCTCTGAGCATCATTGGTAATCAAAACATTTTTAAGTTGCGCACTTTCAATGGCAGCGTTGCTTGTAATGGCTTCTATTGGTGCTTCTTGATTAACCAACACATTTTTAAGCTGTGCGCTTTGAATGATGGCGCTGCTTGTAATGGCTTCTATTGACGCTTCTTGACTGACCAACACATTTTTAAGCTGTGCGCTTTCAATGATGGCGCTACTTGTAATGGCTTCAGGCTCTATATTGTCCAGCGCCACCATCACATTTTTAATCTCAATCGATTGAATACTCACACTGGTTTGTAGCGCTTCAAATTCATCAGTTGGATAAGGTTTAGATGTCAGATACACAGCCTCTTCAACCTCAAACTTAACCACGGTTTCCCTGGTCACTGAAAAGAAGTCGCTGTGTTGACCTATATTCACACCGCCATTCACATCACGGCGCACCACAATGTCATGAATGAATAAACGTGCTGGCAAAGTGTCGTCTAATGAATTGGCAACATCGCTAGGGATTGCATCAACTGGCGTTAAGTCAGGACTCAATTCAATGCGAACCCGTGACGTTAAAACAAAATCTTCTGCTGACCGCCCCATTTCTTCAATGTCCGTCGGTGAAAACAAAGAAGCGTCCTGAGCGTAAACCCCATCTTTAACAAAATACAGCTGATACGCCTTGTAATCGTCTCGCCAAAGCGCACGTAAATAGGTATTGAGTAAATGCAAGCCTCGTTTGCCATTGCGATAACGACGTGCCATGTGCAAATATTTCAGGACGCTTAAATCAACATTCTCTGCTTCAAAATTACCGATACCATCAGCAACCAAGCTTTTTTGAAGCAAATCACGGTTGCCCAAGTAAGGCGTACCATAAACATTGATGTTTTGTGCCGCATCTGCCAAATGCGTTTGATACAAAGCCACAAACACTTGCTTGAGTTCGGTTTCAAAAGCATCGTGTTCATGCGATTGTTGTAAGGGAATCAGCGCTTTCATGGCTAGATCGGTGTATTAGTGATGCTGATGGATGCAGCACTCACATATTGAAATACTTCAGGCAAGTGATTTTGTGGCTGCTCAATCACCATAGACAAATCACTACCTCCATCAGCAAATTGGGCAATCGCTTTGGTCAATTCACGCACCGTATTGCGGTTGTTAATACGTTGCCCACCTCGTTTTGCCCACAAGGAATCGCGCCCGTATTGATTCAACAACCACAATTTGATTTGTTGGCTGACATCGCCCTCGTCATACATGGATTTCAACTGCAAAGCCACTTGAATGTGAATGGCTTGTTCTACCGCAGGGACAAACACCAATTGGTAACTGTCATCCGCCATAAATACGGTATTTTTGATTTGGGTTTGCATCGCAGTGGTATTGATGCCTGACTTGATGAAAGAAACAAACAACTTGTTGATGTTGTTTACATTGGCACCACGAGCTTGCTCTTCCCGAATCTCATTCCATACCGATAAAAAGACAAAAGGACTGTGTTTGCGCTCAATCAGAGCTTGAAATTCGCCCAGATACACCGCGTTTTCATCGTAAATCGACGGATAACGAGTGATTTCACGCAATTCAGTGATATTGGGCGCATCAGAACCGGCCTGAATTTGACTGTCGGCATAAATGCTCAAATATTCTTCACCAGCTTGTACATATTCCAAACTCAACTCTGAATCTTGTTTGAGCACCACATCGCCATGGGTGTAACGCAATGTGACTTTGATTTGTTCACCGACTTGCGGTACATAACCAAACTTGTCTTTTAAGCCAAAAGTGACAAATAAATCCATGATTTCATTGCCGTGCAAATGCCAGACTTTTTGACCTTTCAACACATTACTAAAGCGCTCTACATGCTCAAACAAAGCACCAGCAACATCGTTTACTTGCACATTCAGTAAAAATTGATTGTCAGCCGGTTGTGGCAAGGCAATTTGGTAAAAGGATTCATATTCAGTGACGGTGTGAACAAAGTGCATTTCATCCAATTGCTCGGCTTCAACATAAGCTTGGCCCTTGGCAGGCACCACCACACCATCGGTTACCATCCAAGTGCGGTTGCGATTGTCCAATAAGCGGCGCCCTGCATGGATTGTGGTAGCCATGTCTTGTGGATTGTGTATGGCAAAACGGTATTTAGAAGCGGTCCCATAAGGAAAGATTTGACGGGCGGCAGCATCGGCAAGCACCATTGAGTCCCGCGCTTTGGTCCAAAACTCAGTTTCACCCAAGCCAATTTGAGACGATAACATGGCCAGCATTTGTGCTATGGCACCGATGTGCTCGATCACAAACACATCGCCCATGGCCACACGCTCAGCCAATTCGGTATCACTGCCTACCAACATGCGCAATGCGGCTTCTTTGAAGTCTTCCTTACTGTAAACGTCGCTCATAAAAAAAGCCTGAAAATGGATTCAGGCTTATTATCAGGCTGTTTATAACGCTATTTTCGAGGCGTTCCCTAACCTATCTTTTTTAATAAAAATATTTCATGTTTTACAATGATGAGATTTATTGTGACTTTAGGGTTAATACCTTTGTTTGGCGTAAACGTTGAATGGTGTGAATAAACAAAAATGCCAATAATATAATCCCAACATAACCGTTAATAACATAAATTATATTGACCAAACGATCAAATGGAATTTTCATTCCAACAAAAACACCTATTACGGTTAAAACTATTGTTAAAATTTTAAAACCAATTGACCTACCATTAGTAAAACGAGCCGAAGCCTGCCATAACAAAGGTACTGCTGTCGTATAAATACCAGCTAAAACAATGACAGAAAATGCTGTAGCAAACATAGGATGGATATAACCAGCTAACTTCAAAGTAGGGACCATAGAACCTGCTACCAATTCTAAATTAGCCATTAAACCCAAAGCAATAATGGCTAATGCCGCACTGAAACCTAACGCACCTAAAACTGCACCACGAGTAATTTCTTTTAAATTCTTGGCGGATGAACCCATTAAGCTCATGAAACCAGCTAACCACAACATACAGAATCCTACATAAGAAGTGGCTGCAAAAAACCAATGACCCGACGCAGTCATCAAATTTAAACTCGGTAAAATCTCATTAACGGATACCAAGCCATCTGGATTTTTGGCCATGGCAATTCCGCCTAAAATGATTGTTAATACTACAATAGCAGGACCCACTTTACCTAAAACATCGACAATTTTATCTAAGCCACAGATAACTGTTAACGCTACGACAAAGCCCATGCCCAAGGCACCAATCCAAGGATTCAAATCATATTGTTGTGATACAGTTGCTCCAGTGCCACCAATCATTACAATAAATGACATATAAATAAACAAAATAGAAAAATAATCGAAGAATCGACCTAGCCACCGTCCACATAAATATTCATAAATTTGACCACCATTTTCAAAGCGTTGATGATTACCAATAATGACAAATTCACGTCCTACATAACAAAATAACACTAATACTACCAATATGCCTGAGATACCTGAATAACCGTAAGCCGTAAAATATTGCATTACTTCTTGACCAGTAGCGAAACCTGAACCAATCAAAAAAGCGATGAAGGCGCCTGCATAAGTAAGAACACGCCCCCAAGAAATATGTGTTTGCGTTTGTGTCATAGATTTGCCTTAGAGTTGGGTAATGAATGGATTGGTAAATCTAAAGTGTTTTAATCAATCTTGAATGTATATTTTCGACATAATATTGTCATAAATTTATATTTATGTTGTTAATATATAACCAAAAAAATTTTATTTTTATAAATAATTATGTTTTTCGATAAGAATTTATGCATATTCTATAGAAATAGAAATAGAAATTATCTTTTTGTATCTTTTATTGCTAAGTGATTCAAATCAAACTCCAACGCATAGCCTTGCACTTCAATCACAATGATTTTGCTGTCAAAACCATCGTTGCGGCTGTAAATATTCAAACTGTCTTCGGCAACACTGCCCAACACAGGAACGTCGGCACGCATTTTGGCAATGATTTCATCGGCCATTTGGTGGGTCATGGGCTTATGCAAATACTGGTACAAATCAATGCCGTAATTGCTGCCCAAATAAGCGTTTTGTGGTGTGTGTATCCAATGGTTGATTTGGCCCAAGATGAATTGTGCGGTAATTTGATTGGCCATGGTTTACATCCAAGTGGGCATGAAGGTGGATTCTTGTACAAAGCGCAATGACACTTGTTCCAAAGCTTCTTCAGAGCGGTCCAAATCGCTTTGGCTCCCTGCTATCATCATGGTGTAAGTCTCATTGTAAAATTGCTTGTAGGCTTTGTTGGTACCGTAAATCACTTTCACATCAAAACAGTGATAATAAGGCGGCATCACCGTGCCATCACTTGGGGTTTGGTACAAAGCCTTGCGCTTGGCCCAATCCTTAACAATGCCCGTCATGGTGTCGTAAACGCTCAAAGTCATCTCTGTGAGCCCGTTCTGAGTCGGAATATTCATGGTACCTGAGCCAATTTGAATCTGTTCTGCACTGATTTCAATCGGATTGAACGACAAATTGGTGGTAAACAAATTGAACAAGCTGCGATTACCATCGCTGCCCTCAGTGGGTGCTTGCCCTGAGCGGTCATTGATTTGCAACACATAGAAATTTTTACGCGACAATTCATCTGCACGGGTTTCTTCAATGATTTGTTTCATATCATTCAGTGACAAGCCACCTGCAAAATGCAAATCTTGATCACTGCGGGCTTGATGGCCAAAATTGCTCAAGCCCAAAGCCGACAACACCTTGCCAGCACTTTGGTTGATGGTCTCATCCACTTGGTAACCCAAGTTTTGAATCGCTGCATTGGCGCGTTTGTTGATTTCAGTAGCAGCCATACCAATGGCGGCATTGGCCAAATTACCTGCCACTGTTTGGCTCAAAGCACCTGACACCTTGCCATTGATGGCTTGGGTAGCAGCACCACCCAAAGCTGTAGTTGCACTGCCAATCACCCCTGACAGCAAACCACTGGCCGTGGTGGTGATGTTACTGAATAAGCTGGGTTGGTAAATCGACATAAAGCGTCCTGTAAACATCAAACAGTGATGATGGGCATTCTAAATGCCAAACGGCGCAATTGATCATTGCGGTAAGCGGTGATGTCTTGCTCAATCTCGCTCGATGTGCGCCCAAACAATTCGTGCATGTGGTTTTTACTCGCCTCTTGTACCAAAGCTTCTTGGCGCTCGACATAAAAATATGCCAAAGGTTTGATGATGCCCCATTCAGATGCACTCAAAGTGGTATTGGCATTGACCACCACTTCATCGCTGACCCACTCTGAAACCTCACCCACTGTTTGCAAACGTGGCTGCTCTACTTTCAAAGCCGCCCATGCTTGATATTCATGCACCGCTTCAATGAACAAAGCTTCTAAAGAAACTTCGTCCAGAAGCGTGGTGACATGGGTGTCGCGGTATTCAGTTACCAAAGAAGTGATGGTCAGCATCAGATATTGCCTTTCTTGCTGCCAAAACAGTGGTAAGCAATGCTACCTGCGTATTGCATAATTTGGGTACGGTTCTCGCCATCGATTTCAGGTGGCTCAAAACCATGTAACAAAGCTGAAATACATGGCCATTTGCGCACATGCTCTTCCACAGTGCCTTGATAAATGGTGAAATTGAACTTGGTTCGATGGGTAATACTGCGTTCATAAGCCACTGCTTCGAACAGTTCCAAAGCATGACCTGGCACCGTTTCAGTAATGGTCAAACCATGTGAAAAGTCGGTTTTAGCCATTGGGCTGGTATGAGTGACAATACCACCTGCTAAAAACACATCGATTTTGTCTTCTGCTGATGCCAAAGGCAATGCAAAGCCTTTGGTTAAAAATTTCAGGTGTTCATAACCTTCAATCACCATCAAATACTCGCTGGCAATGGCGATTTCGCCCAAAGCGGTGACTTGATTGATGGCAGCCTGTTGCTGTTTTAAATTGAACATGGGTTTGCCTTTATTGGAATAAACGGGATACAGCGCTGGCGGTATTGTCAAACAAGGTATTCACCGCGCTGTGACCGATATTTTGCAAGTCTTTTTGATCCCAACTTCGGTGCGTTCCCAAACTGATTTGAACCGTGGCATACACATCACCAAAGCTGGAATAAGGATTGATCAAAGGGCGTGAAATGCTTTCAATCACCAGTGGCTTGTAAGTCTCACCTTTGTAAGTCAAAGACACATACGTCGGGGCAATGGTCGGAAACAAGGTTTCAATCAGTTTTTTCATGCCATCAGTGGTGGATGTCACGCCAGTTTGAGCCGCTTCTTCAGTGGATTGCACCGCTGCTGTGATCATGTCTTCGGCCATTTCGGCGGGATAACCCATGGCCCACAAGGTTTTGATGGGCTTGGTCACTTCTGATACTGGGTCTTGGTAGGCACGAAATGCCAAAGTCAGCTCAAACTTAATCGGCTCATGTCCGACAAATACCTGACGGCTATTAAGTTTGGTAATGCCGCTGCGTCCTTCGGCTGCACCCATGACTTCAGACAATGGCCGCACAATACCTGCCACCGATTCACCCGTTGCCCCACCGTATTCTTCCATCTTGCTTGCCAACAATTGTGTTACTTGTTCTGCCTGTCCTGATTGCAAACGTGCAGCCAAGGTTGGATTTTTGGATTCTAGTGGGACGTTTTCAAATGGAGACTGCCAATTGAATTGTTGTTGCATGTCGGCGCTATCAATTAAAGGCGCTGAAACGGCTATCGCGCCAGCAATCGGATTGCCATCTTTGTCGCAAGGCATGATGGTGGCAAACAAATTGGCATTCAAAGAACCCCAATTGGACTTCATGGTGTACTTTTGCTGCAAAACCTCAACACCAGCAGCCACCAAATCATTGAACCACGTCATGCCCTACGCTCCTATAAAACCTTACATGCCCATTTTGGCGCGTTTGCGCATTGATTTGGCGCGTTTCATACGTGCCGCGCCGTTATGTGATTTACGCTGTGCTTTTTTGATGGCTTGCTTTTGGGCTGCCGTCAAACGCACTTTGCCACTGATGCGTTTTTTGATTTTAACCTTTTGGCCATTTCGCACCGCCACCACTTTTTTGTAAGTGGCATCCATAACCGCACTGTCCATCGCTGCACCCAAACCCGCAAATTCATTGATGGCCTCCTGAATGGCATCATCACCATCTGGCAACACACCAGTCAGCAAATCAATGATGTTTTCAGCCACATCGTCGTCATCGTCGTTCAACAAAGCATCAATGTCAGCATTGACCACACCTTGCAATTGCAGCCACTCGGCGGCCACACTCAATGCCATGTCCAAATAATCGGATTCATCACTGCTGATGTCACCATCTTTGTCCAAATCCACAATGCCCATGAACAAAGCGTTCAAACGATCAGTTGGGGTTTCACCTTCTTGCAAGTCATCGGTTTCCGCCCAAGCAATCAAGGCACTGGCGACCAACAAACGCAAATTGGTCAATTCATATTGGCTTGCTGCATCTTTGGCTTCGACCACCACACTATCAAACACCACTTGGGCATTGTGCGGCACCATCGGTTGCGTGACTTGATGTGCCAAATCGTTTAAGTAATTTTCAATCATCGTGTTTCCCTTCAATCAATCGAGTACATATTGGTATCAATGAAGATGCGGCGTACCACACCATTGATGGCCAAGTTGATGGTCACATCCATCTCGTCATCCGGATAACGTTCATTCGGACGCACCACATAGCCAAAAGCCGCACCATCTAAAGACGCACTTGGCACCAACCAATCAGACGCTTGCGCCCATTCGCACACACGCTGCAATTGGTCTTCCATTGCGCGAATGGCATCAGTCATAGGCTTTTGCAACACACTTTTGGCATAACGACCAAAATAATGTTGAAACCAAATGGCAATCTCAGCCGCACTTTCCAACTTGGAAATGCCTGATTTATTGGCACCCGACAAAGAATCTGCCCATACATAACCACTGGTATCATGGTATTCCTGGTAAAGACAAGGATTGATTTTGGCTTCTGCCAATTGCGCCAATTCCAAATCGTTCGGATATTGGGTTTGATTGAATTTGGTACCAATCAACTGGTAATCTCGTCCCGCAATCGGTTGCTGTAAAGCAGGCATCCCGTAAGCGTTGTAAGTGGCATTGCGAGCACAAGCCAAACCTACTTTTTGACCAACAGACGACATCAACACAATGCCGTTTTTGTAAGTCGGGTCTTGACGCTCAAGCGGTGACCATAACCAACCGACATACATTGCCTCTTGGTCATCAATTTCAAACTGGTCTTTCCACGCAATCGCCGCTTCAGGTGACAACATGCCATCAATGGCTTGGTACATGCGGCGGTTTTGAGCAATCGCTACTTGGGTTAAAGCAAACACCAAAGCCACATGATTGGTATCCGACATGATGTAGCGGTATTGCAAAGAAGTATTGCCAATTTGATTGGCAGCCGCCACGTATTGGATATCTGCCAACACACCTGCATCGGTATAAGGCACCACAGCTTTGGCTTGTTTGGCAGCAAACAACGCATCATCAGGTAAAATCGCATGGGCATCATGATTGACCTCAATGCTCAACCAATCACCGTAATAACGTTGTGCCACATCGGCAATGAAATAAGACTGATTCAAGTCATCAGTGGCATCCACATCTGTGGAGCCAGTGACGGTGTACAACACATCCCCCGTACCCACTTCAACCCCGCGGCTGTTAGTCTTGCGCTCACGTACCACCAAACTGATTTCAGTATTGTTTTTGCCTTTTTCAAACGACACCCACACACCAGCATTGATACAGTCCGCCAATTTAACCGCCATGAACCACGTGCCTGAGATTGGGACTTCTTCAACCAAACTGATTTGTGATTCTTCAGCATGGCTCAATAAAATCCATTGATTCGAAGCCGCATCACTGGCCAAACGCATCACTACTGCAGCTGCTGCACCACGACTGAAAGCTTCAACCATTTGCAAATACGTACTGGCCGTTTGGGTCTTGCGCAAAGACTGCGGCTCACCCAAATAACGTTTCATTTTGCTGGCAGCCACCAACATGGGTTTGTCTATGCGTCCACGAGTGAACACACCCACAGTGGCAAAGGTTTGGTCCCCTGTTTCTTGCAACAAACGTTCGGTACGGTCATAAGGAATATTGACTTGTACGCCTGACTGTTGACCCACTAATTGGCGTTGATAAGTATTTTGTGCCATAAAGTTACTCCTGCTGTGCTTCAGGCACCGCTTCAATGAACACACCATGCGGTGCTACCCATTTGCCAATGCCGTTAAAGCTATTTACATTGCGCTGCAGTGTCGCCATGATTTCAGCGGTTTTAACCGTCACCACTTGGCTCTCACCACCACGCAAACACACATTGCCAACTTCTGGGTAAGCGACGGTGGCATAAGTACGATTGACCAATAAAACTGTGGCTGGATAGCGTTCAGGCTCAAATGGTGCAGATGCATTGGCTGTTTCAACTTCCACGGCTTCAGATACAGATGCCATTTGTGTGTTTTCAGCCTTCACTTTCGCTGCTGCTTTTTTCTGTGCCGCCGTCAATTTAATTACAGGTTGCTCAACACTGGCAGTGTCGCCAGCTTGAGCAACCACGTCTTTTTGAGTGTCTTCAGACATGGTTGCATCACCTTTCAATTAAAATTTCACATTGATCAAAGCTGCAGAATCAGCACACTGCAAATGCGGATTGACGGTGTCTACACCGGCTTCAAACACAAATTGACCTGTGATGCCATCTACTGTGGTAGCCAATGGTGAAACCGCCGCACCCAACGCAGTACCAGTGATGTAAGGATTGGCACCTGCTTGATCGGACGTACCGATACACAACATCGGGAAACCATCAGAAGTGGCAACTAATTCAGGAATTGGGCTGAAATACAATTCATATTTACCCAACAAACGACCCAAACGATAAGTGCCTGCACGTGGTTTCACATTGGATGCTTGTAAGATTTCAGGTGGCAAGGTGCCCAAATACGAAGCCGCTGACGCACCGACATAAATCACACCAATACCATTTAAATTGGTGCGTACAATCATGTCCAAATTGGCCGCCTCAATCGCCTGACCCAAATCCATCATAATGCTGGTGATGGAACGCTCATTCATACGGTTGGCTTTGTCCATTTCAAAATTGAATACATGGGCTGAAGCAATGCGCCACATGCGACGCACCGCCAAATGATGACGCTCAGCCACACTTTGGGTACGAATGGCAGCCATGTTTTGTGAACTTTGATCCAACTTCACATCTACTGCCCATTGGTGGCGTGCTTCTTGTGACACACTGTACAAAGCAGATGCATACGTTGCACGAATGGACTTGATGGTGGCGTGTGATTCCACCACTGGACGCTTTCCTTTCATATTGGCATGTTCAAAATCAATCGCGGCACTGAATTCAACCACTGAACCTGATGCCAATGCCGGTGTAAACACCGCGGACAAAACGCCTGTGGTAGCGTTACCTGTCACTGTCACCGCTGTACCTGCAGCTGTACCTGGCAAATGGAACGATTGTGAGAAGGTAATGGTGGTATCAGAACGATTGGCCATAGGATTGCTTTGACCGACCAACAAACCATTCACATACACACCCACTGCTGACGGCAAAATTGGTGAACCTGCCGCATCGACTGACGCATTTTTAATCGTTGCAGCCCAAGTGCCACTGGTGTCAACGGCTTGAGCCATGCGTTGTGACATCAAGAACGGCTTACCCGCATTCAAGCCATCTAATGAGGCGTACTGTGCGTAATCACCTGAAGCGGCAGCAGCTCGATGACCCACCAAAATCACACGACCTTCCAAGCCTTGGTCCATGGCAATGCGGCCACTGAACGGCATCGGTTCAGAATAAGCCATCACAATCGCAGTCAACACTTGGCTCACGCTCATCGCACCGCCTGAAGCACTGTTCACATCATCGAATACGGTTTTTTGACTGCCTAAAAATTGGCTTGGTAAACCCAAAAATTCCGCATAATTTTTTGATACCAATGGCAGCGTCGAACGCAAAGCATCGTCAGCGACCCAAGCAGGTGCTGCATGACCATGTTCATGAGCAAACATGGCTTCGGATTTGGCAATCGAATCCATCACCAAAGAGGCAGTGTTGTAAGGTGCAGCACCTTCGGCAAAAGTCACGGTTTCAGGTAATACTGCCATCAAGTCTTGCACCACTTGTGGCGCACCACTATCACGCAAATGATCTTGTACATTGGCATCATCAAACACAGCAATATTGCTTGGCTTGCCACCTGTGACTTTGTCCAAGGTTTGTTTGATGAATTGGTTGGTTTGATTTTGAACAGACGGTGTCATGCTCTTGGCTGCAGGTTGTGGCATACTTTTTCTCCAAATAAAAAAACGACATGCGTTGTTGGCATGTCGTATTGTCACTTTGATTGCAAGTATGATTTCGCAGCGTTCCCTATATTGCTTTCGATTCGCAAAAAGCTAATCTAACAATGACTGTTTACTGAATATGATAAAATACGCCATTATATTTAAAAAATAAAAAACCATAATTTATGAACTTCATCGACTTATTCGCTGGTATTGGTGGCTTTCACCTTGCTCTATCCCGTCTTGATATGAATTGTGTTTTTGCTTCTGAGATAGACTCTCATGCTCGAGAAGTTTATAAACTCAATCACAAGATTTCTGATGAGATTTTCAATGAGGACATACGCTCTATTAGTCCTGATGCCATTCCAGACCATGATATTTTATGTGGTGGATTTCCATGTCAGCCGTTTTCGCAAGCTGGGCACAAGCGCGGCTTTGATGATGTTCACAAATCAGAGCGTGGTAATTTATTTCATTACATAGCAGATATTATTAAAGAAAAACGTCCTAACGCGTTTATTTTAGAAAATGTACGTCATCTTCTTAAACATGATGAAGGCCGAACTTTCCAAACAATACGAGACATTCTTGAAAAAGAACTTAATTACACTGTTTATTTTAAAATCATCAAAGCTACTGATTTTGGCCGACCTCAACACCGACCTAGAATCTATATTGTTGGATTCAACAATCATACTGTAAACACAGTACCAAGTTTTGAATTCCCAAAACCAACTGGCACCACAATGACTATGTCAGACGTATGGGAAGGAGATTGTTCTCGCGAAATTGGTTTTACATTGCGCGTAGGTGGCAAAGGCTCACCTCTAAACGATCGAAGAAACTGGGATGGCTATTTAGTTAATGGCCAAGAGGTACGATTATCTCCAAAAGAAGGAAAGCGCATGATGGGCTTTCCTGATGCATTTCAATTATCAAAATCAAAAACACAAGCCATGAAGCAATTGGGAAACAGTGTTTGTGTTGACGTAGTTTATCATGTAGGCCTCGCAGTAAAAGAATACCTTGAACAAAATCAGATATCTAAAAGTGAAAGTGACGGCATGGCAAATTTCAACAAAGGGGAATGGGGAGAGCTGTATGCTTTTTTAAAAGCAATTCAAAATCCTCAAATAAAATTTGGTGATACCAATACCAATATTTTAAACACAAACGACTTTATTACTGTTTTTTCATTGCAACATAATGACCAACCATATCAATACACCATACAAAATAATCAATTAATTATTTCAGAAAATGGCATATTAATATCAGAGCACAATATTGATGAAATATTAAACCAAGAACGCCTGAATCAGCTTAAAAATGACATTGTTAATTCAAAAGCAACTTTTGAAATACAAGATCAAAATATACTTGAAACACTCAAAATCAATTCATTTAAAGGCAGCTCTTTTTCAAAAAAAGATGTGAGTGTGGGGTTTAACTATCAACATATGTGCATTGAAAATGACCCACTGGGAATTAAATCATTTTTAGGTAACAACCCTACCCTTTTAAATGCCTCATCCAATACAAACTTTATTTTCGAAGTAAATGGGTTCCAAGGCAGAATTGATGATGTCAACTCAATCGATACCAAAAATAAAGTACGTGATCGCATTGCCTATATTTTAGAGCACGGCGGTAGTTTTACATTTGATAAATGTGAAAAACCAACCTTTGAAGAAAACCTTTTCAGAGTAGACAGCTGCATGCCTCAAATTTTAGGTAATTTACTGTTGCAGTACTACTCTGGTAGTGGCTCTGAAATCTCACAGTTGATTACTGATGACTCAGAAAAAATCAAAATAAAACGATTGTTAGAAGCCATGTTGCTTGGGATGTTCCCAAGTAAACTGTGGGATGGCAATTACAGCTCAAATGGCATTATCGTAGTACGTAAATTAGGTGACTTACTGCTGTATCACACTTTAAAGCGTAATATTTTAATGAACTACTTATTTGAAAATACAAAACTTGATACGCCATCTACTTCACGCCATGGTTTTGGTAAACTTATTGAAGAAAAGAACGGCTCAAAATTTTTCAAACTGAATTTACAAATCCGAAATACTTAAAATCAAAAATCAAAGCCCACTCATATCATCACATAGTGGGCTTTTAATTTAAATCAAATCATTGAAATCAGGGTTTGAAGCCTGTTCTAACGGCTGCAAATACACCACACTGGAGCGTCCTTGCGGCAAACTAGAAGGCGATGTAATGCTGGACACCTGATAACCATAAGCAAAATCAGGCAAAATCACATACACCCTGTCATGTTTTTTGATTTCGAATTCGCCTTCTATAACCGGCTCAATTAATACTGGCACATCACCGTTACTCACATTGAAGGTCTGCCAATTGCCCGCATGTTCCGCACCACCATATTGACTGGCAAACACCATTTTGCCCGCTCCCACAATTTCCAATTCATAATCGGCTTCATCTTCCATGCCCATTTGCATTGCACCACCGAATGTAGCGGCATTGTCAGGATCATTGTCTTCATCAGGACGCAGCGAGATTTTACGGTAGACCACCACGTCTTGAGACCAGATGTGATTCATCACCACCATGCGCTTGGCACGGTTGTTGGCATTCGATAAAGGATTGCCATTGCTCCAATCAAGACCCACGTTTGGCTCCTTCCAAAAGCTTTTGAATCTGAGCAAAGACCTCGGGAGTCGTATTTTGCTGAATTTCAGGATTGTTCAATTGACGGTTGATTTCACGAATCGCCTCCATATTGGCGGCTTTGGCCTGCGCTTTGGCTTTGGCAATCTCGGATGGTGTCATCCCCACACCCGCAATGCTTTTGGCTTTGCGGCTGTTGCTGCTAAAAGCATCGGTCATGTCAGCAGGAATGGCCGCATTGGCATGTTGGCGGATGCGCTTTTTGTTCCAAGCCTCTTGGCTGATTTGCTCTGCCAATTGTTCAATCTGCTTTTTACCCATGGTTTTGGCTTTGGGCGTTGGATTCCCACGCATTTGTGCAATGTATTGTTTCATGTAGGCAGTGAAAGCAGGCGATTTGGTCAACACCAACATCACACGTAACACATGCTTACAAGCAATGCCACCCAATTTGGGATTGCGTACCTTAGGAAAACCCGTCTCAGGCTTGCCTTGCGCAAAGCCGCCTACGGTAGCCACATAGCGGTACCAAAATCGATGGCGTCCACAATCACAATCAAAACGAATAGGACCGCGTGCCACTGCTTCGGCCATTTTATTGCTGATTCGGCCACCTGAAATGGCGGCCTGAAAATCCAAAAACTGTACCGATACCGCATGGTGGGTTTGTTTGGACTTGGCACTGGCATTGACCCGAAACACCACCACGCCTTCTTTGTCACGTCTTGCTGCCACCGCTGTATTGATTTCAGTTTCACAACGCAACAAATCGACCTTACGGCTTTTGTTAATCACGGTTCGTGGATGAATGCCACCGCGTACTTGCATGGATTTGAACTTGTCTTGCAACTCGTCCATCGCTTTGGCCAAATGCTGCAAATCATCACGGGTCAATTCTTCGGTCATCACCCCACTGGCAATATTGATTTTGGCCAATACCTCTTCAACTTGCGTCGGCTTTAAACCCAAGGCATTGCCCAAAGCCAATATATTGCCCGCTTCGGTGCGCTCTTGCTCAGCGCGTTTTTCTCGCGCCTCAATCACATCCAGCTGCTGTTTAACCGTTAAAGCGGCTATGGCTTCTTTGTTTTCGGCAACTACTTTATTTCGTGTGGCCATATCAATACAAACTCATGCCAGATTTGGTTTTAAGCATTGCGGTGGCTTTGGTAATGGCAATGGCTTGGCTCATGGGAATAAAACGACGCGCGCCTTCTTGCACCGGCAAATCCACATCATTAAAGCCCACCACAGCAGCAGCCACCAACCAATCCGCACGGTTTTTATACACGAATTGATTGGTGAGACTGTGATCCAACACTTGGCGTGGCTGAACGTAATGGACTTTGTTCAATTGGTAGGATTTGGCATGTTGCGACGCTTTACGCATCTCACGATAAGCATGGCCCACACGCATGGAATCAATCGGCATAGGGAACTCACAATCAAATCTATTGGGATGCTTGGATAATAAGCCCACCAACCACCCTTAAATTGAGCGTTCCCCATGTCACAAGAAGTGATGATTCGTGCCTCGTTTGGCAGCTATGAAGGCAAACCCGTAGGCATTTTGTCTATGGTGATGGACATTGATGGCAAACCAACTTTGATTTGCACCCAAGAAGAAACGCCACCTAAGTTTGGTTTACAGGACGGCTTTATCTTGATCACTGATTTAGATGGTATTGGTGCCACCTTATTGTTTGACCAAACCCAATTCATCACTGCCATTGAGGCATACAAAGAGCTCAAAGCCAAAGGCACGATTGTATTGGAGCCTAGTTTACAAAAACACGACGTGTCCGATTCGGTACAGATTGCAGGCTTGAAAGATTCAGGCCGCTTCAATTATCAGGTTCAAAACGTCGGCAATGGCGCAGCTGCCATCTTGGCCACAGCACTGTATTTCAAAAAATACTGTGGTACCCAAACTGTTTTATCTGGCATGAAAGGCTTCATGAACATGCTGACCACTGTTTAAAGCGCCTTTTTAACACTAAGACACTTACCGTTAATTTGACCCATAGAGATTTGCCATGACGACCAACACTTATCCAAATAACTTTCAATTATCGTTGATTGACGAAATGGTGGCCATTGAGGGTATCCAAGACACCACCGAATTTCAGGACGCTTTGCATGCTGCAGCCAAATCATCATTAGAGGCTTTGCAATCTCAAGCCAAAAACCGTGTGGTGTACGTACTTTGCGGCTCAGATACAGGCATTGAGATGCTGCAGCGTGTGGCCGCTCAATATGGGATGGATTATTTTGAATGTGTGAAGCTGCATACAGAGGCAACCATGCCTGCTGAGGTTTTACGGGGGCTGCAGTTTATGAATTTGGTTGGGTATTTTTGAGTATGACGAATATTAAAAATATAGAAAAACGCCACCAAATTGGTGGCGTTTTTTGTCTTTGAATTTACGCTGCTGCTTTTAAATTCTGATTAATGATAATCGTTACAATTTCATCACATTTTTTTTCAACTTGTAAAGATAAAGACTCTAATTCATCTAATAATGAATTGATTTGATCATATGTATTTTGCATGTTAATACTCCTTAAGTTAGTTTAAAACTGCTGTTGCTCCAGCAATTTAAATAATTTGTCACATTCATCTAAGTCATTATTCGACATTGCAACCATAATTGACTCAAGTTGCAACACAACCTGTTTTGAATTGATAAGCGCCTTTTCAATCTCATAACTTTGCTCATGAGAAACAAAAACAGGAGTCAAATTAGATAGGCTATCAAGTCTAACTAACATTGTTTTAAGTATTACTATAATCTGATCAACACTAGGAGTTACACACCCATTAACTAAATTATAGTTATAACCATTATTATTAATGGCACCCAATACTTTTTGGGCACTAGAATATGTTTTTTCCCAAACATTCTCTGCTACTTCTAAGACTCTTTTTGTTATTTTTTGGTTCTGTTGATTCATAATGTAGACCTAATTTTTTGAAAATTAGAATACCTAATAAAAATCAAAATGTTATCCAGAATATTGTACAGTTTGTTTATATTGCCTGCAATAACTATAAAATACAGCCAAATTATTATTTTAAATTTATTTAAGTAGCCCAATTAAATATGTTTAATAAAAATCACTTTAGTAAGTAAGAGATACAATATATCTGAAAGCTTATTATTATGATAATCGCATTATCATAAATTAGGTTTAATATTATAAACATTGTTGTATTTAAGCAAATTGAGATTATTTTCAAGTAACTTGCTTTCATATCCCGTTCAACTAGACAATGTCAACAATGAGCATTTTTATTTCCAAGTAATAATAAATATATTCAAATGTAATAACATACTAATGTTATTTATAAAAAAACGCCACCAAATCGGTGGCGTCTTTCATTCATCCTCAGTCCAAACTCTAACCCAAAATCCTCGCCTCCATATCCTCATCAAACATGGACCAATTAGTACCTTCATCATCAATGGTGAATTCAAGCGTGCCTGCAAACCAAGTTTCAGGGTAAAAATCCTTGAAGCCTTCAGCAGCTGCAATCAATGCTGCAGGTGAATCTCCAACACTCACACCATCCCCTCAACAAACTGCCCCACAAACCTTTCAAACCTTGCCTTAATTCGTGTCAAAGTGGATTCGCGTTCTAAAATTCTTGGCACAAAAGACAAGCTCTTGGCGATTTCATCATCACGCGGCATGGTATTGGTAAAAATAAAGCTTTCGACCATTGTTTGGAAGCATTCATCTTTCAATTGCTCTTCTTCTACCAAATCATGAATGGCTTGCTGTTTTTCTTGCTCCCAAAAGTCTGCAAAAGCTGTATCAAACGCCTCACTTGATTGAATGCCTGGCAACACTTCTTGCACAAATTTTTCAAGCAACGGCAACTTCACCCGCAATTTAGGTTCTTTAGAGGCAATGTCCAAAATGGCTTGAACTTTGCGCATAAAGGTTTCTTGTCCTGAAATCCAATCGCTATGGTCTTCATCGGCCACGCCTTTGAGTAGATTCAGAATGTAGGCGACGTTGATGATGTCGGTATGGATCAACTCAGTTTCAAAATCCAACTCGTCCAGAACCGAAGTTTTGGCGGCTGGTGCGTCAGTAGGAATTTTCTTATGGCGTTTGACCTTGTCGTACAAGTCCAAGTATTTCGATTTGAAACCTTCAAATGTATTGTCGTCCATCGCCAAATCGTCTGTATTGAAGTCGGAGAACGATTTTAACGTTGTTTGCAAACGCAATAAGTCACGATAGGCTTTTACAAACTCAGCTTGTTCATTTTCATCAGCCAAAGCATCCACGCTTTGTACCGTCGGAGTAATACCCAATAAAGCATCCACAGCCTTGTGATATTTGGCCAAATACTCACTGTATGGCTGCAACAGCACTGTTTCATTAGCATTGGTATTGGCAAACAAGGTGACAGCCTCATCGGTCTTGTCTTTCAAATTGCGAAAACAAACGATGTTGCCATGGGTTTTGGAAGCATTGTAAATGCGATTGGTACGTGAAAAAGCTTGAATCAAACCGTGGTATTTCAGGTTTTTATCCACATACAAGGTGTTCAAAGTTTTGGCATCAAAACCGGTCAAGAACATGTTCACCACCAGCAAAATATCGATTTGCGCCTCTTGTGGCTGTTTGGCGTGTTTCTCAACTCGTTTGGTGATGTCTTGGTAGTAGTTGTAAAAGCTTGCAGTATCTTTCAAACTGAACTGTGAACCGTATTGCTGATTGTAATTGGCAATGAAACGTTCCAAATGGTCACGACTGACTTGAGGCTGCTCACCATCATCACCCATGTCTTGCTGCCCATCTTTGTTCTCAGCTTCATTGGCGGCATAGCTGAAAATGGTCGCTACCTTCAACTTCCGATAATTAGGATTATTCGCCAAAGCTTCAGCTTGGACTTTCTCAAACAACTGGTAATACTTGATCAAAGCCTGCACACTGCTGACACAGAAAATGGCATTGAATTGATAACGGTTGGTTTTCTTTGGATGTGCATCCACAATATAACGAACAATTTTCTCCAAACGGCGCTCGTCTTCCAAAGTCTCTTTACTGGCCGTGGTTTGAATATGGTCAGTTACATCTTCATCTTCGGGCTCTAAGTCTGAAACAATGTCCAATTCATTGTTAGAAACCCGCTCTTGGGCTTTTTCTTGGTATTTACCCACGTATTCAACCGAAAAACGCAACACATTGTCGTCACGAATGGCATCGGTAATCACGTATTTGTGCAAACACTCATTGAACAAGTCTTTGGTGGTCTGAGGGATGCCATTGGCTCGACTGACGTTCTCTTCTAAAATTGGCGTACCTGTGAAGCCAAACATCTGTACTTTGGTGAAAAACTTTTTGATATTCTGATGGGTTTGGCCAAACTGACTTCGATGGCATTCATCGAAAATGAACACCACTTTCTTATCTTGCAAATACGAAATCTGATTTAAATATTTTGGACTAGTCACCGCAATATTCAGCTTTTGCAAAGTGGTGACAATCAGCTTTTTCTTGCCGCCTTGCGCTTGGCTATCTGTAATTTGCTTAATCAACGACGACGTGTTGGTGGTCGTATCCACACAACCATCAGTATAATGATTGAATTCAATTGCTGTTTTGTAATCAAGGTCTTTGCGATCGACCACAAACATCACCAAATCCACTTCTGGCAAGGTCTGTATCACTTGGCTGACCTTAAACGAGGTTAAGGTTTTGCCTGAGCCTGTGGTATGCCAAATGTAAGCGTTTTGATTCGATAACTTGGCTCGCTCAATCAAGGCCTCCGCCGCATAAAACTGATACGGACGAAACAGCATCAACACTTTGTCACCATGATTCAACACTGTGTAATGCGTGATCATCTTTGCCACATGGCAAGGGCGCAAAAAGTGATCAGAAAACTGGTGTAAGTCCGAATAAATATTATTGTCTTTGTCTGCCCAAGAGAAAGTAAAATCGAAGCTGGCTTGGTGGTTGTTGGCAAAATACTTGGTACTGGCACCATTGCTGATGACATAAATCTGCGTGTACAAGAACAAACCATGACCCACCCAATACGAATCACGGTGGTAACGGTCGATTTGATTGAACGCCTCTTTCAAATCCACACCCAAACGCTTGAGCTCAATTTGCACCAAAGGCAAACCATTGATCAAAATCGTCACATCAAAACGGGTTTTATAGGTATTTTGTTGGGGATTGTGTATTGTCACTTGTTGTGTGACTTGGAATTCGTTTTGACACCAATGTTCTTGGTTGATGAATTGAATGCTATGGGTATCACCATTGTCGCGTTGCAATTGGTAACGACTGCGCAAAATCTGCGCCCGTTCAAACACCGTACTGCCTTGGCTCAAATAATTAAGCACCAAATGAAACTCTCGCTCGCTCAAAGGTGTGGTGAGTTCATTGAATACTTCCAATTGCCGTTTGAGATTGCGCAACATGGTCGCTTCATCAGGCAAAGCCACCAAGTCATAACCCAAACCACTTTTGCTATCACCCGTACCAGCCAATTGTACCAATAAGGCTTTTTCCAATTCGTATTCGCTTTGAACCAAACCCACTTCCCCTTATATTTTAAGCTTAATCTTTTTATTTAGATGATACTGTCATCATTCACAGTATAAAACATGCTCAGAGGATTTTGTAAGCATCTGGGCATGTTTTGGTCGTTAACTTAAAAATTAAGCTGCTCTAGCCGCTTCAACTTTCATCAAAATCCGCATTAATGTCACCACTTCATTACAGACTTCAGTTAAGTCAAAGTCTCCACCCTCCCAAGCGCATACCCAATAACGACCATTAATTTCAGCCCAAGTATTGTCTCCATCATTAACTATCCAAGATAACTTCTTCAACTCTTTACAAGCCAATTTCACCAATGCGTCTGTTTGTTTATCAATACGAATTTGTAAACTATATTGCAAAGGTTTCTCATCGATATGTAAATTAACAACCACTTCAGTCCATGTTGGACAATGATTATTAGCAAAACGCAAAGCAGGACCATTTGGCCAAGTATGCACCCGATAATGAACTTCATAACCTTTTAATTGGTTTTCCAACGCCTCAGTAATGTGATCACGGACATGTCGATAAAAATCATCACGCAACGTCACCATTTTCTTAATGTCACCCAAATGCTCAACCACAAAATCCACTTGCTGCTCATTCATCACATCCACCCCCAATTGTTCCCAATGCATTAAAAATTCCCGCGCAAACAAAGTCCATTTGTTATACGGCTGGTTTAACAAAGCCTCTGCCAACAACGGCCTAGTGTGCGTTGCCAATGTGCGATAAGACAGCCCTGTCCAAGCTGCAGCATGGCTTTTTCCATCCACACACAAAATCAAAAACACCTGTTTTTTGCCTGGATAATGTTGGCGAACATAGCGTTCATAATCAGTAAACGGATTGTTTTGATGGTGACCAATTTTGCATTCAATCGCCAACACTGCCTGATCGGTTTCAATCAACAAATCAATGCGCCCCTTACTGGTCACCACCTCGGTGTGTACGTTTTGCACATCGCCCCAAGCCTCGGTATCCGATTGTGCCACGCCACACTCACGCAAAGCCGCCAACAAGCCTTGGTAAAACACCCCGTTTAATCCATGCTCATTTTCTGAATTTAAAAAAAACGCCAACAACTCTGTGGTCGGGTTTTCATAATGCTTGCGCAAAGCCGTATCAAAAAACGTCATTTCTTTTTTACTCGTGTGCAAAGACTTCGCTTGCTCCAACACGCTTTGCAAACGTGATAATTCATCTACAGCCACATCGATACTGTCCATACAGCTTGTCCCTTATTGGTTTTGAAATATTGTTTTATTTACAGGCCGCTTTTAGTAAGCGTCCTGTAAGCTTTACAAGCGTCCTGTAAAAACAGCCAAAGCGCAGGGCTGCGGCTTTGGCTGTTTTTAAACGCTCACACAAACATCTGTTGCAACAAACCTTGCTTCCACACACGCGCTTGTTCCAATTGCTGCGCCAAAGCGTCGATTTTGGCATCAATGGATGAAAGGCAGGCGGCGATTTTGGTCTGCTCTGCAAGAGTTGGTATTTTTATTTCTACCTTGCCTAAATTAGTTTTAGATATACCCAATACAGAAATACCTGTAGCCAATTTTTGAATTTGTGCACGAACTGCCAAAGTTTGCATTAAGTAACCATGAAATCCCAAAGCAAAGTCCTGTTTCGGTCTAGCAATATAAGTATGCAAACCTGCAACAAGTTTTTGATTGCCTAAATTCACTATTTCGATGGTTTTACCAATATCTTTATAATCTTCAGAAGCATCTGCAATGACCAAATCACCAACTCTTAAAAACCGCTCTTCATCTAATTTGCTAATCTCAACCTCAGCACTTAGAAAAGGTACTTTTTCCTTAGTCGCATCAAACAAGCTAGAAAATTTTGTATGAATATCCCCATAATGAATATTCATAATTTCACCCTGTTCAGATAACAAAGCTCTCGAGTAAGAATTTGTCTGATGAAAAGTAAATTTTTCAGAAAATATTGTGGTTTTCCAATCAGGAAAATCCTGACCATTATCGTCCTGAAAGCGAAGCTTTTGGCTGAACAATTGCTGCATCATGCCTTGCTTGTATTGCTGCCACAAATCATGTTCTTGGCGCAAAGCCGCGATTTTGTCATCCACCGCAGATAGAAAAGAAGCGATTTTGGTTTGTTCTTGTAGACAAGGTATATTTAACTCAACATTCCCTAAATTTCCTTTTGAAATACCTAAAACCGAAATCCCTGTTGCTAATTTTTGTATTTGCTCTCGAACCTTAAAAGTTTGCATCAAATAACTATTAAATCCCAAAGCACTAGGTGAATTTGGACGGGCAATATAAGTATGCAGCCCAGCTACAGCTTTTTGGTTATTTAAGTTCACTACTTCAATGGTTTTACCAATATCTTTATAATCTTCTGAAGCATCAGCAATGATTAAGTCTTTTACTTGTAAAAATTGGTTTGTAGCAATTTTTTGTGTGTCCACTTTACAGCTTAAGAAGGGCACGTCTTCCTTAGCTACATCAAACAAAGCAGAAAATTTCGTATGAATATCACCATAATGAATATTCATGATACTACCTTGCTCAGCCAATAACGCTCTTGAGTAAGAATTTGTATTATGAAAAGTAAATTTTTCAGAAAATTTATGTACTTCCCAAGCGTCCTGAAACCCCTTAAACCTCAACTTAGGCACATTCATTTGCTGCCCTCCGCAAACGGGTTTTCAATGCCCAATTCGCTGCAAAAATCGGTAATTTGTGCTTCTATCGCCACGCTGTCGGCTTTCACTTGGCGCAAAGCCGCTGCCACTGCGCTCAAATCAATCGCCGCTTCCGCTTCAAACGTATCCACATATCGGGGAATATTAAGGTTGTAATCATTGGCTTTAATAGACTCGATACTTGCCACAGATGCGTATTTGTCTTCGCTTTGGCGTGTGTTCAAAGCCGTTACAATGCGCTCGATGTGTTCGGGCAAGAGTTTGTTTTGGGTTTTGACTTTTTCAAAATCGTTGCTGGCATCAATGAACACAATATCATTCGGATTTTGACGGCATTTTTTCAACACCAAAATACAGGTTGGTATGCTGGTGCCGTAGAATAAATTGGCAGGCAAGCCAATAATGGCATCAATCACATTCAATTGCTCAATTAAGTATTGGCGTATGTGCCCTTCTGCCGCGCCACGGAACAACACGCCATGCGGTAACACAATCGCCGCTGTACCCTCTTCTGACAATTGATAAACAATGTGCTGCACAAACGCCAAATCGGCTTTGGTTTTAGGCGCAAGCTTGCCGTATTGGCTGAAACGCTCATCGGTACTGGACAGCATCGGGTCAGCGCTCCAATGCGCTGAAAACGGCGGATTGGCGACAATGGCATCAAAGCGCAAATCCAAGTGTTGCGGCTTTTTCAAGGTGTCATCTTGCTTGATTTCAAAATCGGCAAAATGCACGTCGTGTAGCAACATGTTCATGCGGGCCAAGTTGTAAGTGGTGCGGTTGAGTTCTTGACCGTAAATCTTGGAAATTTTGTTGGCTTCACGTTTCACACGCAACAACAACGAGCCCGAACCACAAGTTGGGTCGTACACATTGCGTAGCTCGGTATTGTTCACCGTTACCAAACGCGCCAACAAAGTCGATACTGGTTGCGGCGTGTAAAATTCGCCTGCTTTTTTGCCTGCACCTGAAGCAAACTCACCAATCAAGTATTCATATGCATCACCCAACACATCGCTATCAGTATTGGCCAAATCAAAATCAATCAAAGCCAAACGCTGAATGATTTGTACGATGGTCTCATTGCGATCGTCGGCTGTTTTGCCCAATTTGGTTGAGGTCAAATCCAAATCATCAAACAAATGACTGAAATCGTCAGCTGAATCCGTACCTAAAGTCGATTGCTCAATGTTGCGCAACACTTGTTGCAAGTCATCCAAAATATAACCTGCGCCACTGCTGTCTTGTTTAGAACGTTCGGCAATGCTTTGGAACAATTCCGCAGGCGTTAAGAAGTAGCCCAACTCTTTGACGATGCTGTTTTTAACGGCACTGATATAAGCGTTGTAATGTTCATCACTTGGCTTGAGTTGGTCGTAAATCAAGTTGTCTGATACCAATATCTTATTGGCATAAGCAACCATTTTTTCAGACAGGTATTTGTAGAAAATAAAGCCCAAGATGTAATCACGGAATTCATCGGCATTCATTTTGCCGCGCAAAGCATCGGCAATGCTCCACAATTGGCGTTGCAGTTGGCGTAGTTGTTCTTCTGACATGTTTGGTATCTTTATATTGAGTCAGGCTTGACCTGAATGGGTTATTCGATTTTGGCTGATTATAGCCCAAGGTTTGTTTAGGTGGCGTGAGGTATGAATACTATTTTCAACTTTATGCAATCATACCAATAGCATTAAAAAACGTTACTTATTTGATTTGTTTTGATTCATAAAAAAGCGTCCTGTAACCCTACAGGACGCCACCATTTCATCTATTCAAACCAAAGCATTACTTATAAATTCCCACCGCTTTACGCCAATCTTTTTGGCTCTCGTAATCAGCAGCCCAAGGATAATCACGCATCGTCGTGTGATTCAACGCCACCATATCATGTTTTCTGCCAAAGTTTTGCGTATGGATCCATACAACTTTGAAATGTTCGCTCACTGAGCTGACCATTTTAGGATTGATGACGCTCAAAGCCATTTTGTAATGGTTGAACCAACAGAAAATCCAATCCATGCTTTGGGCGGCATTGACCAAGTTTTTGACTTGATGTTCTTCTAAAACGTATCCACTTGGCTTTTCAGTGGTGAGCAACAAGCGGTGCAAGTATTCAGTAGCCTCGCCAACTTGTTCCAAAGTCAACTCATCAATACTGGATACATTGAAACGCTGATGCACTAATTTGTAAGCATCAGGATACAACAAACCTTTTTTACTGACCACGGCATTGACCGCATCACGCAAACCTGTGCGTTCGTCTGTGGTGGTTGAGCGTCCTGTAAACTTCTGTGCTTCGGTTTCGATTAAATCCAACACCCATTTGCGGAATTGTTTGGCAATTTCAGTTTTGGCAAACATTGCAACCAAATGACAACCTCGCAAACTGAAAATTCTCACAGGCATCATAATATTACCCGTTTTCCTAATGACACTCATTTTGAGGGTCATTGACATACTGCTTGAAAATTCATCTTCATTGCGATTAAAAATTTGCGTAACTGCATCGGCTTTTTTATAGCCTAATGCATTAGCCAATTCAGTAGCAGTAATCCAAATTTGATTGTCAGGTTGCGAAACAGGATTCAAAGAAACTTGATTGAAAGTCAGTGCGTTCATGATGAACACTCCTTTGTAAATTTTCGAAATTTAAAAGCCCAATTGGGCGGTCAAGAGGTTCGAAAGCCTTACAAAGACGGCTGGAGTTATTTCCCTTACGGGTATTGTATTCCTCACCCTCTCGACCATGATTTTGACGCACTACTGCCTAAACAATAGATACACGAATTCTATGGACGAAAAAATATCACTCAATGACGGCAGTGATGACCGCTTTGTAAAAAAGGTTTCGACACCTTGAGCGCATCATAAAACAAAAAAACCACCTGTGCAAGGTGGTTTGGGTTGATAACATCCATTAAATAGGAGGCAAATTATAGTGGCTCACCTTTTTGAATGATTGAGTACTTTTTAAAGACTTTTGCCATTCGAGGTATTCGCTTTGAATCTTTGGCTTTTTAAATTTATCATTTAAAGTTACCAAATCATGGCTATCATAGCCGAGGTTTTGTTGAGCATATAATGTAAAGCTTTTAATTGACAACATGGATGTTCCCCTATGAGTTGATATGGTCAGCAGACAGCACAAATCAAAATTTCGCTTCAGTTGGCTTTTAGAATCATTGTGCTAATAAATAACCCGTCTATGAAGACGGGTTGATGAACACCAATTTACTTCACTACATTTAAATTAAATGTAATTAAGCAATGGCTTGAATATTAGTGGCTTGAGGGCCTTTAGGTCCAGACTCACTGTTAAAGCTTACTCGTTGATTTTCAGCTAAGGTACGAAAGCCTTCGCTTGTAATAGCTGAAAAGTGTGCAAATAACTCAGCACCTCCGTTATCAGGTGTGATGAAACCAAAGCCTTTAGAATCGTTGAACCATTTTACTGTACCAGTTTGTTGAGTCGACATTTAATCATTCCTTTTATGTTTATATAACAATATTAAGGTTTACTTAATAAAAAACTGAACCTGATAACTTAAAGAAACAATCAATAGAAAACTAACAAATTTATGATAGTAAAATATCTTGGAGACCTATAGAAAGACAGAGATAAGTGAATTCATTACTAAACCAACTTTTTCAGTATAACCCATATATCAAAAGATAAGTTTTTTATTTTCAATATATTATTTCAAGCTATCAATAATTTATTAGGGCGTGCCCCTATTTCACCCAACGAAACAAAATGGTCTAGTCCTATTGTATGAATATGAAATGGTATTTTTTGGCTGATTTAATCGCTTAATTTGGGAAAATTTCAGTATAAATTACACTGAGGCGGCTTCAATTATTGAGTAGTGCTTGAAATGAGGATACGCCCTAATATCCGACTCTCAGCAATATAATTTTCTATCACCTTTTCATCCCAAAAGATTGAAATTGACATTTCACCCTATCTAATTAAAATCCCAATAGATTCTTGCTCCCAACATACGCTGGCGAAGAGGAGGTTTATGTTGCGTAGGTATGAGTTTTCATCTGGCACTCTCATATTCACCAAGAATCCCCATTTTCTTTTAAACAGTCGCGCCCATGATGCAACGTGTCAGTGTAGATGCATCATGCGTAGGAATGAGCATCCCATATCTGTACTCATCTCCATCGACTGTTTCTCAATACCACATGAAGTGAGATTTTGACACTTCTAAGCGGCCTGTATGGCCGTGAACAACATCTGGGCAAAAGTAAAAACTGGCGAAACTTTCTAAGCGGCCTGTATGGCCGTGAACACAAAAAGAATTGGAAACTTTGGGCATGACTGCTTTCTAAGCGGCCTGTATGGCCGTGAACACGGAAACCATTTCTAAAGCGGGTGTCATGTCGTTTCTAAGCGGCCTGTATGGCCGTGAACCCTTGGTTTCGATTGCGCCAACTCCAATCACCTTTCTAAGCGGCCTGTATGGCCGTGAACACACATAGAGTCTGGCAAGATTTACAGTGTTGATTTCTAAGCGGCCTGTATGGCCGTGAACAATTGCGCCAAGACACGGCGATTAGAGCGCATTTTCTAAGCGGCCTGTATGGCCGTGAACAGTAAAAATAATCTACAAAAACAAGATACCACAATGGTTTGAAGCCTAAAACCTGTTAAATACCCAAATTTCAAGCTTCAAACATAAGTGATTGATTTTAATTATTTATTAAAGAGCGCATAAATATTGGGTTAAAATTGATATGACGCCACCTACGCCACCGATTATAAAATTTTAATGGACACAATCAAACAATGAATCCATCAAAGCTTTGTTTGCAGTAGCTGTTTCCAATACCTTCTTCTCCCGAATGACTTTAAACAAACCATCGAAAGCGTCATTGATGCGTTGGCGCTCTTCACCTTGTGGATAAGCGCGCTCACCGACTCGACCATTGCCACCTTGGGTTGAATAAGCCAAATAATCATTCTTGCGCCCTTGCTCTTCCAAACGATCCTGTAAATATGCTGAAAACGCACGCGCTGCCATTTCAAAGTCTTTGGACCAATACTTGCCTTCTTTGCCCATGTCCAATTCAATAGCGTTTTTATAGAACTCACTTTGTCCTGGTAAGCCATCAAACGTTAAAACACCATCTGCACTGATATCGACATCGCTCTCACTGCCCAAAGTCCAGTGACGCACTAACAAGGTGTAAGCCACATTCGAGCGAAGCTCTTGGGTTTTGGGCGGTGTGGTGGCGTAATTGGCATGGCTTGCAATCCACTTTTTTAGGTCACTCATAGCGGCATTGAGTGGCAAACGGCTGCCTCTCAAGAAATTACCCGCCATGCTTTCAAGGAAGGCTTTGGTGTCTGCACTTGGCTGATGAACATCAGGAATGAATGCTTTAGGATATTCAAACTTCAACACCCCATCGGTCTTCATCATGGCCACACGCAATGCTTTGAACACCTGAGCCAAATCCACATCAGGTAAATCATCAGGATTGCTGGTACCCATGAAACTGGCACTGCCAACGGTTTGTGTGGACAAATCTTTAATCAGGTTATCCAATGCATGGAAATATTCATGGCCAAGACTCCCACCGCCTTTCATTTTGGTGATGTTGATGACCTTACTGGATGACTCATAATGCGCTAATGCGCCTTTCTTACCGCGTGCACCAAACGCCAATGCCAAATTGCCCTTCAGCCCCAAATATTGTGGTTCAATGCCCAAAACATCCGACATGTCTAACATCGCAGCAGCGGCATTTTTCATGTGAAATTCAGCGGCAGACTTGTCTTTCAAAACCCAATTGCCTGATTGAATGCCTTTGAAACCAAACATGTCTTGCAACTGCTGCGAAGAGGTTAAATCCACCTCTTGCCCACCAATACGTTCAATGTCTTCTGCAGACTCCAATTGAAACGATGGCTTTTTGGGTTTAGAAGCACCTTCAGGAGCAGCATTGCCTTCACCATCAGTACCAGTTTTAAAATCTGCACACCAATTAGACCAATCGGCGTATTTTTTATCGCGTTGGGCATTGCGCAAAGTAGTGTTGACCGATTTACTGGTCCAACTAAAAAAACGCTCGCCCAATTCAGCCCAAACTTGGCTGTCGTAGGACAACAACTTCTCTCGCCCACGGACACTAATTTGTTTGAAGTTGTTATCAATATTTTCTTCAAAAGTAATGCCTGCAGTCAGCTCATCTTCGTACAACATGCGCATCAACTTGATGCTAGGCATGGCCACAATGATTTCATTCATCACTGCAGCCACATCTTTGAAGGTCAAACACACCTCCAAACGCTCACGCAAATTGGAAATGGCTTGTACGTAGTTCTTTTGACTGTGCTGACTCAATGGATGTAATGGCATTTTGTCCATATTGGCATACACCCGGCTGATGAAATACGCCACCTGTGAAGGCATACCTTTGTCCGCCAATGCCGCCCAATCTACCCGTCCAAATACGTTGTCTTTGACTATCAATGATTCAGACAAACGTGGGTCTTTGGCCAGCTCATCCCAATCGATGTCATTACTGTTCAACCTTTGCCCATCACGCTTGGCCTGTAAGATAGATTTTTGAGCCAATTCTTTGCGTGCACCGGCAATGTAAGCGGTATCTTTCCAACGATAATTTTCAGCTGTGGTGGTATCTGATAAATCATCATCGATGTTTGCTGCAGCAGCCAAATCATCTTCATCCAAACCCACCTCATCTTCGCTTGGTGGCAATTGATTATCTGTATCTTCTGCAGTCATGGGGGCCTCAGGCTGTTGTGAAACAGCCTCATTGCTTTCGGACTCTGCCTCAGTTTGCATTTGGTCAGACTCTTTTGGCTCTGCTGCAGGTTCAGGTTCTACCAATGGCTCTGGTTCCGCCGCGGGTTCAGATTCTGTCGCCGTCACAGCCAATCCAAGCTGCAAACGCAAATCCTGCACCACCTTAATCCAATCCAATTTCTTCAATACATCGGCTTCGGCATTGCGTGCTTCAATTGCTGTTTTAAGCTCACCATTTAAGCGCAAGCGTTCCATCGTATTCAATTCCATGCTCATCCCCTTTATTGGCTTAATTCGTCTAATTTGGCGGTATAAGCATTGACCGCTTGTTCTACCATGGCTTGCATTTCAGTATTGTCGCCACCGTTGTAACGCAAGGCGACTGCAGTCATGCGTTCATGAAAACCTTCACCCATCACATCAACCAAACCCTCAATGACCTCTTTTAAAAATGCTCGATCCGCATCATGACCAGACTCATCGGTTTCTTCAGGCTCAAATTCAGGCTCAAACGTATCTTCTAACTCAACCCATTCGCCATTTTCATTTTGTACTTTTACAAATAGATTCAACAAACTACTCTCATTCTGTTGACTGACATCATCAAAAGTGGCAGTATTAATCAAGCTTGAAACCCCAGCTTTGGTAGTTGGGAAAGGTTCGGGCTGTAAAGCGGCACTATCTAGTGTCGCTTTTACTTTGTTAGGCAACATCAAATCATAGTGCAGGTATCCTTGAATATCCCGTTCTATCATCACTACAACCTGATGTAACATCCCATCCACAGCAATAGTATTTTCAAGTTTGTAATATTCAAACGTACCTGGTTTAGCAGCTAATTTAAAATTCGGCTCTACCACTGCATTTCGCGCTGTTTCAATAATTTCTTCGATTTTGGCGGCCAGTAAGATTTTTACAGGATTGCCTGTATATCGGATGAACTCCTTCACGCTGCGATTACGAATTTCTACTTTACGCACATCACCATTTTCATCTCGCGGCATAGCAGGACAATCCACCCATTTACCACGCAATGATTCCAAATGTGTACGAGCAGCCGCACGCATGGCTTTCTTGCCTTCATCGGTGCTTAAATCAAAATCACCCAATTCATTTCCTACAAATTGGACGGGTTCCAACTGTGAATTTAAAACTGGCTCCGGTTCTAAAGCCGGCTCTGGCTGCGAATTAACAACATCCTCCAGATTGGCTACATGCTCACCATTACTATCAATCACGCTCACAATCTCAATATTCCATCCAGAATCATTGACAGCACTATCAAACGCAGCTACATTTGAATTCATAGGAGTCTGCCCAAGCAGTGACCGACCAACAAGATTGTTGCCCAAAGCATCAAGAACTGAATTGTTGGAGCCAGTATCAAGCTTGGGTTCGGCTCCTTTTAATTTATTGTGATATGCCAAGAATTCAAATTTTGCGTTTTCACGCTCAGCCACCGTAACGATATGCGTAACTGTGTAGCTTCCAATCACAGCCTCACCCTTAAAGCGGTGAAAAGCCACAAAGCTGTCTTTTCGGTCCTTTTTAACTCCCTCACGTCCCAAGTAATCGCCATTTTTTAAGGTGTTTGGTACGAACGGAATAATCGCTGCTCTAAAGCGATCTTTATCTGTACCCAATCGCATCTCACGCGTAGCAACTGAAGTAAACAATACATCACCAATCACTGTTTTAACGTATCGGCCTTGAAAGTTTTCACGCATATAACGCTGAACGGCATCATACAAATCAGCTTCACCGGCATTCATGAATGCGTGAATATCTGTATTAAGCAAATCAATGTTCATTTCAGATGGCTCTACGCCATTTGGCACTTGTTGCGGTTTCGGCTCTACAACAACCACGCTAGAACCATTTTCCAATGCCGCGATTTGGTCCAACAAGCTCTGTAAAACATTCTTCTTCTGCTCAATACGCTCTTCCGTGGCTTTGATTTCAGCTTCATTCTCAGCCGCTTTGGCATTGGCTCGCGCAAACTTGGTGGCGTTGGCTTCAACCAAGGCCATAATCTTTTTGGCAATGGCTGCAATGGATTGGTCTTGGCCATTCTCTTTGGCCACCACGATGGTGATGTCTTTCTTGTTGAGCATCCACTTCCAAGACACCATTGAATCATCAGGTGATAGCTTATTGGGTGTTACATCAGGATTGTGAAAGAACACCGATACTGTTTGGCCATCGCTCATGCTGAACAACATGGCAATGTTGGTGGTGCCACCTTGGCGGTATGGCTCAGTGACTTCAACGCCACCTTCTTCCACCACCTTAATGTCATCACCTGCAGCACGATTCAAAGCCATGCCGATTTGGGCGGCTTTCTTTTGGATTTGGTTATTAGGTATTACCAAGGCATCCAACACACCCAACTCGCCACCATCTTGGTGTTCAATTTGGTCTAATAAATCACGGTGGTTATTGGCTTCAATCAATTGGCCATAAGCACTGTCCATGACACGCATGTCGTATAAAACACGGCTGGCAGCCGCGGTAGGTTGATCCCAATCATATTCAGGAATTTGTTGCATGGCTGTCTCGCTGTAAGAGTCGAAAGGGAGGGATTGGGCACTCATGGCCTCTTTGTGATTACCGTACTCTAGCCACCATTTGAATTGACCGACGGTACACGCCACCACACTCATGGGCTTCTTGCCAAAGCAGCCAAGGCTGTACACATTGATGGCATGGTCTTGGTCTAGAAAACCAAACATGACTTTGTGTTCATCAAAACCCACACCTTGTTTGTCTTGGTTAATCACATACACAGTATTGGTTTCAGGATAAGGCCCAACGTAACAATCAATTGGGTCTTGGTCTGCCCCTTTGGTACCAACCAATTCGCCGTAATCATCTGAAACTAAAATAGGTGGGCGGCCTGATTTGATGCGATAACTGCCTGCTACGGATTCAATATGCACTGGCAAGCCATAAACCGATGTAACACGCCCGTTTTCATTGCGGGTGACGTTGCCCATCACACACCACCTTGCAGCGCGGCTAGGGTTGCCTGTGCTTCGGCAATCAAGCCATCCAACTCAGCCTCTTGCGACTCTAATGCGGCTTTACGGGTGACACGCGTATTACCCGACCCTTTAGGTGGCGTGGCTTTTTTGCGCGCCAAAGCCTTTTGAAATTTGGTTGCGTTGGCATCCAAGTCATTGACGATTTCAGCCAAAGCTTTTTTGATGTCGTCTTGCTCTTTCATCGGCAAAATTTTGCCATTCATACGCACCTGGTAGATGTCACCGGTTTGCTTCACACGCAAGACGATGGTTTGAGAGTCTGCCAAAGTAAAACCAATTTCACGGTAAGTGATGCTGTTCTCACGTTTGGTCTTTTCAGCCACCCAAGATGCGGCAATTTCAGCCCCTGCTCGCTTAAAAGCGGTGACCAGCTTTTTGGGTGCTGTTGTATCGTTTCCCTTGAGTTCATCCCAAGTAAACAAATGATTGGTATCTGCCATAACAAAAGCCCACTACAGTTGTTGTAATGGGCTTATTATCAAGCGGCTGATGATGGCAGTTTCGAAGCGTTCCCTCTTCCACTAAACAGTGATTTGCACTACTTGGCTTTAAACTCCTTAATAGGAATTGGTTTGTCTTTAACCAACTCCACCACACCTTCATTCAAGCCATTGAAATTTTTAAAGTGAATGGAAACCCCATCATTACCCACCATACGCATACCACTGCCTGAAACTGCAATTTTTAACAGGTGGTTTTTACCTGAGTTATCCATCATCGTCGCGGTTTTAAAACCATCGTTCGATTTCAATTCAATGGTTAAATCATAAGGGCCTGTAAAGTAGATGACTTGGGTTTCTTGCTGTATGGCATGTTCAGTACTAGAAACTTGCTTACTCTGTTCTACAGTCGCACAACCCACCAATCCAACAGCGATGAATCCCAATATGATGGCTTTTTCCATAACATTTCTTTCAAATTTGACGTCTCATTACATGAGCATATACTCACAAATCACCCTAAAAATATAATTTATTTTTATTAAAAATGATTTATTTATTACTCTATGCTATAATCGCTCTACCTTGTTAGTTTCAACAGCCAAATTGGCTCTTCTGTAATACCTTCTGCTTGATCCTCAGAAAATAAAAACAGCAACATCATAAGAAAGGACTGACGCTATGCAACATAGACGCAGACTGAATACTTTCCGTGCCATGAAAAAAGCTCAGGAAAATACTGAACAATCTAAATAATTAATAAAAAATATACCGCCATCAGGCGGTTTTTTATTGCTTAATCACTTGATAGTGATTGCCGCCATCTTCGCCTTGGCCAGTTCCAAAGCACTCTTTTTCTTCTCTTGCGCACCCACGCCACCATCAGCTCGATCACTAACGTTGTAATGCACGCCTTCCAAATTCGCAAAACACACCGTATCAAAAATATCGGGTGATTTGATGCCTTGGGCGGCCATCTTTTCTTTACCCATGATTTGGTAGCGCAACACACCCGAATCGGTAAAGTTGTAAGGGATATGTGTCGCCTGGTAAATGAACATTTCCTTGGTCTTCTTAGGCAAGTTCCACAAAAAGCGAATCCGGCCTTGGCGTATGGCATCACGAGTATGGACCGAACATTGGGCGCGCTGATTGATGAAACGGTTTTTGTACTCGGTTTTGAAATTGGGCTTGCCCCACGATACCCGCACCACATCAAAGCCTTCGTCTTCCAAGTCCTTACACAATTGCAAACCATTGCCACCACTGTCGATGACCAAACGAATGTTGGAATATTTGGCAGCTTCTTCGGCAATGCGGCCTTTGAACTGTTTCACATCGATGCCATTGCTAAAAATCGGAATGTCGATAAAATCAATGACGCGGTTTTCACCCACACCTTTGACCTTGGCCAAAGTGGCTACCGAATAATCTCGGTACTCACCTGCAGCGACGTCGCACAACAGAAACCAGCCCCAATCCTCGTCATCTTCGGCAATCAGAGGTGTGGTGTTGGCCATCGCTTCATCCAACATGCGCCGGTGTATTAAGGTTCGTTCTTCATCTTCGGCAAACTGTCCCAATACCCGTATGCGGTACTCAACTGAGTCACGACCACCTGATTCCACCTCTCGTGCTTTGAGCCACTTGCGGCTCACGTGTGGGGCGTTCTCAGAGTTGAAACACAGATTAATCCAACCGCCTTCATCCACAGGTGTGTTGATGTGCGATAAGGTGTGGTGAGTGTCATAGAAATAGCCTGTGGTTTTAACGCCTTGGCTGAATAAAAATGTGCGATTACCCTCTTGGGTTTGGGTACCATTAATCACGTCATAGTGACTGTCAGCCACACCTGCAGCTTCATCAATGAAAATGGTTTGGTAATAACGGTGCTTACCGGCAATGGCCACAGAATCAGCATTGCCTAAGGCAATTTTGGCAATAAACCATTGGTCTTTGTAGCCATCCATGTACCACCGTTCAGCCTTTGGATGTGTGCGTCCTGTCAGCCATCCCATACCATCCAGCATTTTGATGCGCTGAAAATTGTCGTTCATTTCTTTCCACACACCATCAGCCACCTGTTGAATCACCGGTGCGCCCACATAGGTGTTGGAACCGACTTCAATCTTGCCATCGTATTCCACCACAGGAAAACACCACATCGAATGCAGCGCAGCACCACCTAGCCAAGCAGTTTTGCCCGTACCGGTACCAGACACCACAGAAATGCGCGATGTTGGATTGATGGCCAATTTTGATAAAACTTGTTGATCACGGGTCAGTGTCAGTCCACACAAGTCAAACAGAAAGCCTTCTAGGTTGAATTGGTACTCTTTTAAGAAGTCATGGTAAATCGGCAGGCTTAAAATGGATTGAATGGCCATCAGGCGTCCTGAGATTTACCAGATTGTTGCTCATACAGCTCTTTGGCCAAACGTTCGGCGGCCTCAAAAGCGGCTGCACGTCTGGCGGCACCATCTTGAGCCAACAGCTTCAAAGTTTCGGTACTGGCCTCAATCGTGGTTTCTACTTTCAGATTGTTACCGTATTTGGCAGGCGCCAAACGGGTCAACGACCATTCCAAAGCATCAATAATGACTTTGCCACGTTGCACAAACAGCTTGTTCCATTCAGGTGTGAATGTGCCATTGCGCTCAGTCATCATAATGTCGTGCTCGATGTCATAAGCCACACGGAAACGCTCATCGTGCATCAATTGGATATTGGCTTCCATCACTTCATGATACATCTTCTCCAGCTCACCACTGGTATCACGCCGCAACCAACCTAAAAAGGCGGCCATGGTCGGGTATTTGTCACGATTGCCGTTCAGGACGCCTGACAAAGTCTTAAAACGCTTGGTATCAGGCTCTGGCATGGTCAGGTCGGTCAAGATGTCTAGAAATAAGGTGGCACTGAACTCAACATAAAGCTTGCGCTCTTTTTTAGCCAAATCGAGCGCCTTTGTGATTTCACCTTCAAAAGTGGCTTTTTTACGTCCAGAATTAGCGGGTTTACTCGTCCCCTTAGGTGCACCACGTGTTGGAGTGGGCTTGTTTTGATTCTTCTTTAATGTAGGTGTTCTCTTAGATTTAGTTTCCATATGATTGAATCCTTATTTTTAAGCTCAAAGCCTTTACCCGCGCGTATATGGAACTTATAAAATGTTGGAATTCCACCCTTTGACCGCTGTTTTAATTTCGGCTTAAATTAACAAAATTTAACGATTAGAAGCCAACGCTTTAAAGCCACTGGCCAAGGTTTTACAGATGGCATTGGCAGCATTGCTGATAGCTTTAATCAAGACTTCAAAACGCGCACTGTCCACATCGTTCTCTTGGTGCTTCTCCCAAGCTTTGGAAGTCACCAAATCTTCAAACTCAGAGAGGCTTAATTGTTTGAGCATTGGCAAAGGCATATTGGGCAATTCAAGCTGCATCATCGCCAATTGGTTCTTCATGTCGCGCCCAAACCTCAAGCGCGCCGTAAGGGACAATGGCATCAAAGCAAAATCGGTAAGGTGCGTACACCTCACCCCCTTTCGTTGGCATCAAAGCAAAACCATCATCAAACACACGTAAGCGCACGATATGATCCAATGCCAACAAGCCTTGCTCAAAAGCCATCATCAAGGCCGCATAATCACTGACCGACATCGACAAAATGCGTTGGATGTTTTCATTGATATAAGCATCAATGCTGACATGTTGCTCATCCAACCAAGACCATTCAAAATCACGGGCATGAATCTGAGCCGCCGCACAGGCAATACGCCAAGCTTCACGCTTGTCTGTCACACCTTTGACTTGGCCATTCAAGACGCAGCGCTCGATTGCCACTGCTGATGCACCTGTCAATGGCAACATCTTCAACAAATCAGGGCTGTCTGACTCACTGTCTAGCTCAAATTCATATTTCAAATCATCAGCCACCACTTGGCGTCCGATTTTATGCAATGGATAGTCTTGGTCTTCTAACACATACACTGACAAATCAGCACCGGTATCGGCATCCAACACCAATGCCTGACCACCATTGATGGCATGGGTATGGTAATGCAATAAGCCGGCATACAATTCTTGTACGGTCCATGCCTCAATAGGTACATTGGTTTCAGCCACCACTTGTTTGACTGAATGAAAAACACCTGCCTCATTGTTCAAAGTGGGCATCGCTGCCAAATCGATGACATCACCGATAGACAGCTCTTTCATGTGTGCATTAATACGGGCAGTGACCAAAGGTGGGATATACATTCATTTTTCCAATACAGAGGGGTGTGGTTCTAAATCCAATCTCGCCTGCATCACATCTTCTATTTCTGTTGGTAAGGTCAATTCCACCAAACGATGCCGACGTCCTGCGATTTGTGCTTGCATAAATGCAGCTTTAGCATGACCCAAAGCACTTTCTACTCGGGCACCATTGCGTACTTCAGATTCAAAATACTTGCGATTCAACTCAATCATGCGATCAATTTGCTCTACCAACACCACCCCGCTGTTAACCGCCTCTTCGTAGCAGTGCAGCTTGGCAGCATGTTGGCCAATAGAGCCTGAAATCTTAGAAGCCATCAAACTCCAATAGTGTTGACCCACCGTATGCAGCATTTCATTGATTTCCAATGAATGTTTTAACTCGCTAGAGCTGTCAGTGGCACATAGCAAGTAGTCAGTTGAGACCCCATAAAACATCGCCAATTCTCGCAAAGCCCACATGGGAATGGGTTTTTCACCATGCTCCCACTCACTCAGATGTGACTTTTGAATGCGACCAGGGAAGGCAGCAACCACTTGGTAAATCTTAATGCCCAAAGCAGTACGGGTTTTTTGTAAGCGTTCACCCGCCAAACGCGACAAACGCATGTTTTCGGTTTCTTTGCGCTTAGAGGGTGTGACTGTGTGTGGTGCTGCATTAGCCATGTTTGCTCTCTCCTGTCTTTGGACGCTTCCCTGCTTTCTTGGCCTTTTTATGGTGGCTGCTAAAAATTTCTGTAATTTTGATTCGGTGGCGATGCCACATCAGTGCTTTTTTTAATTTGTACAAACCAAGCACCATGCCTTTTACATCTACCAATTCAATGCGGCCATCTAAATGGGTTATGGCAAAATCCGCAACATAATCAATCTTATGCGAATACACCGAACCATCTTCATTCAAAACCTTATCGGCAATCGGATAACGCACCTGACACTCAAAATCAGCAATGATGCCAGCTTCTTTTTGCTGTTTAAGCAATTGGTAATGCTGGGCTTCTAAGGCACTGTCAAACTTACGGCCATCTACCTTGGTAATTTTATTGCCATACTTGCTAGTGGCTTTGGGCTTGCCCGTTTTAGCATCTGCTTCACGCCATTTGCCTTTAGCGTCCTGTACCAACTGCCCTGCTGCCACACGTCGGTTAAACTCAACCGTACTGATTCGCTCTTGTTTGCCTATTGCTGTATTAGACATCAACTACCTTCCCTTAAAACGCAGCGTTCCCTCTTTTGGGCTTGATTTTCATCATGCGCCCTCACCTCCAACCAATAAGCACGAATGGGCTCCATATCCATGCCTTTGTCTTTTTGCTCCCGCCACCATGCCTCACGGCTGGATTTGATTAATCGAGCCGCCCAGCGCCATCGACACTGATCGCAATGGGCTAAGGTGGTGTATCCCATCACCTTGCATGATGCGCAGTACTCTTCAATCATTTACGGTAATCTTCCCAAGAAAACAAAACATTCCAAGGCCTACCGCCTGTTTCTTTCATACGAGACATGGTCAAGTCACCAACGCTTTTTTCAAACTCAATCAAATCACCATTGCAAATGAAAATCGTAGGACGCATTTCTGCATAGCGTGCATTGAACACATCAAAAAATGCACGTGCATCGGCTTCGCTGTTCTGGTTTAAAATCCGTACTTCATCCACCACAAGCAAATCAAACGACACCAAAGCATCAATCACTTGGCTTTCAGTCACATTGGAGTCAAACGACTTAGCTTCACGAATACGACGTAACATGTCATTGGCAGTGGTGAAATGAGCCGTTTTACCGAAGCGCTCGATCACCGCATTGGCAATGGCACAAGCCAAGTGGTTCTTGCCATTACCACGGTTACCATGAAACACCACATTGCGACCTGAATGCTCAGTCTCAAACTCTTTTACAAACTCAACTGCAAAAGATTTGGCATTTTTTTGTTCTGCAGTATTGGCAACGTAATGATTAATCCGTTTATCACGGAAGCGCTTAGGGATACCTGCATCGACAATTGCTTTCTCAACTGCCATAATTTTTTGCTTGGCTTGATTCTCTGCCTGCATGACTGCCAACAATTGTTTGGTTTCTGCTTTCTGCTCCTCAGCCACACACTGAGGGCAACGGGTCCACAAATCACGTAAACCAAGCTTGGCAACGTAAGCACCGTGTTTTGAACAAACTTCATCACGGGCGCGGATTTGAGCGCTTGTAACACCTACAGGCAAAATGCTTGAAATATTTTGTAACATGACCATCCCCTTAAAAATCGATCTCGATGTTGTCCAAATCCACCGCAGCCAAAGTACGTGCCATTTGCTCACGGTATTCGTCTGTCACATCTGCAGATGTCAGAATTCTGTAGCTGTGGTGCTTGGTACCTCCCATGCCAGGTGGCAATTCGGATGGCTTGGCTTTTTGTGATGGTACAAATTTGCTTGATTCAGCATAGGCAGTACGACGTGCTTTGGCACCATTCGAGAAATTACGCAGCAGAGCCTTGTTCCACTCTGCCTGAGTGCGCTCAACGTCTTGGGTCATCCAGTAGGCAAGAAACTCAGCAAAGTCTGCTTGATTGTCAGCAGTGCTTAGGTCAACACGGGAAAATTTCAGTAATTGCTGTCCAGCATGGTCAGGTTGCCAGTCGATGTGCATCGCAAATTTTTGGTCATCAACTTTGGGCTGAGTCTGTGGCTGCGACTTGGACGGTTCGCAGTCAGGTGCTGTGTGCTGCGGCGAATTTTCGTGCGCGGGCTGTATGTAAGTATTCTCTGTTGTAGTCTTTGGTAATCTTTGTTCTATATACGAGAGCGATTTCTTCACTTCGGCGACAGCGATTTTCTTACTTCCCGAGAGCGATTTCTTCACTTCGGGAGAGCGATTTTTAGCGTTCGCGACAGCGATTTTGACAGCCTCTAAATCCAGCTTAAAAAAGGTTACATGTTGGATGCGATTTTCTTTGATTTGCACCACACCTAATGCCATTAATTTGTCACGTGCAGTTTTTACTTGGCTAATGGTCAAGCCTGTTTGTTCAGCCAATTCCGCAAGTGTGGTGTAAAAACCTGTCTCTTGATCGCAAATATCCCACCAATACAAAAGCTGGCTAAACAAGTCAGCAGCTTGCTTGCTGCCAAATGGCTTGGCTAATTGAGGATAAGTAGCAACAGGTTTGCCGATTAATTGTTGTAGCTCCATCTTGGCGCTAACCTCGGGCAATTTTTGGAATGGAATAGCAGCCATCACGCTACCTCTTGAGTTGAAATTTGTTTTGCTAGGAATGCCAAACCTTTAGGCGTCACCAAAACTTGGGTGGTCAAACGATCCATGCCCATACGTTCGCTGTAATGTGTATGTTGGGAATGGCGCAACAATCCAGATTGAATCTTGTCCTGGTAAGCAATCCATTCACCTTTGCCGCCACGCTTATAAATCCAAGCATTCTGGCTCAACCAATCAAATAATTTACGCGGTTGGGTATCCAAAGTTTTAGCAGCATCAGTAATACACAAATCACCATCAGCCTTTGAAATGAGGTCTAACGCCATGGCTTTGGGTGCCACCACTGCCAATTGGCTTTCTAAGGCCATGCGCTTTTCAGCTTCAGCAGCAGCCAAGCGCAAAGCTTCCGGCAAGGTTTGTGGAATGATTGGGGTTTGTGATGCTTTAAGACGACGCTCACACTCAATGAAATACAAACGGGCTTCACGGCCTTTTTCATTGCGCTCAACCATTGCCAGTTCTTTAGCCATTGCTAAGGTAATGTGGTATTCAGTAGCTGGACGACCTTTTACTAAAGTTTTAGTAAAAGTCACAAAGTCTTGATTTCCAATAAACGCATACTCTGCAATTCGATTGTTAATCCAATCATTAAAGCGGCTCTTCACTTCCAAAAACTCATATAACTCACGAGCAGATATCATTTGTACTTCTTCGCCAGCAATCTGCTGATTGACAACCAATATTTTTGTATCCATAATTAACTCACTTGTTTTGTGGCTCAAGCCACGTTTGGAATGGCCAGCAAAATCCCCTTGCTGGCTTTTTTTATTCCACCAACAATGCTTGGCGAAACGCCACCGATGCCTCAATCAACTTGTCTACCAGCTCAAGGCTGGTTTTACGTTCATTACGGGATAATTCATTGCCCAATTCAGAATTTTTATCCATTGCTGCTTTCACTGACTCACCAACGCCAGCACAGGCAGTAAACACATCAATGAAATGCGCCAAAACATCTTGAGATGACTTACTTTCAGGCAATGGCATCACCATGTGATCAACCAAGTAAGCCATGGCGCGCAACGGAGTCACATCCTGAGAAAGCTGCAAAATATTGCAGGCATCGTAGAGGCTCAAATGAGCATGGTCAGAATTGGCATTCAATTTGTTATTCAATGAACGCTCATGTTGTAAACCCATGTCTTGAGCCATCTTAATTACGCTGCGACCATCACCATAATTTCTAGATGAAACACGAAATAAATTTAAAATATCAGGATGTTGCATGTTTTCTTTCTTCAAACTCATGTGATTTACTCCTTAAAGTTTGGAATACTATTTACGATTCTTCCGTAAAGGTTCAAAAACTAAATCGGCTGCTGAAACACCTGTGACATTTTCAATATCTAAGGCGGTAGAAGGTGCAATCTGAATATAGCCCTTCACGTAACTATGAACAGTTTGTTTGGTTTTACCGATTGCTTTAGCAAGCTTTGCCTGGCTACCTGCGATTTCAATTGCCCTATTAATTGCGGTGGTCATAAGAGTCTCTTTTTTTAATATACCGCAAGTCTATTTTCAATATACAGAGTTGTCAATCTTAAATGCACGACATGGGTCAATTAATAATTTACTATTTAGGAATATAAAAATGGTTGATTGCAAAAATATGGAATTTAATATTGGACAATGGGTGAAACAAGCTCGAGAAAAGGCAAACAAAAGCCAAGAGCAGCTTGCTTTGGATTTAGGATATAAAGGAAAGGGAACGGTCTCAGCTTGGGAAAAAAATACCAATGCGGTACCATTTGATAAAATGCTGGAAATTTCAAAAATAACAGGCTTACCATTGCCTTATGCATCAAATGGCAGTCCTTCTGTAATAGTGAGTGATCCAGATGATGGGCCAATCAAATTAAAACTATACGATGTAGCTGCCTCATGTGGCAGTGGACACTTTAACGGTAACTACCCTGATTTAATTAGAACAATCTCATTAACCGAAGATGCAGCATTAGAGCTATTTGGCACGGCAAATTTAAAAGATGTTCAAATGATTCCACCTGATGGCGACTCTATGGAGCCCACCATCCCTGCAAAATCAATATGTTTTATTAAAACAAATATTGATTCAATTTCTAGTAGTGGAATCTATCTATTTACATTTCAAGGTGCCACATTTATGAAACGTCTATTTCTAGGCAGAGGAAATATCATTCATGTGAGTTCAGATAATCGATTTTATGAAAAAGGTGACTTCACTATTAATCCTGACGAGATACATGATTTGGTTATCCATGGAAAACTTTGGAAGGCTATGTCGCTTGATATGATAAATCTAGGGTAAATTTTAAATAAAACACAAATACACAAATTAATTTGATTTTTAATCAATTAGTTGTGTATTTTTTTGCTTTTTTAGTTCATTTTAAATTGACTTAAATTGTCTACTTAAAATATACTTAATTCATCAACTCACGAAGCACACAGCAACACGGGGTCGGTCAGCAACATTAGGTGCGCAGAACTTTCAAAACTCAGTAACGTGATAAGCAGCTTAGCCTGAATGGTGGCAAGTGAACCGCAAAATGCTTATGCGCCAAAACCAAACGCTAAAGGTAATCCACATAAGTGGCACCGGAACGAAGTAAGCGAAATCATTGTTAGGCGTGGTGAATACCAAAGCGTGACAGCAAGCGTGGATATGTCCAAGGGACGCACACAGAGCGGCGCAAACAATCGGCAAGTCGGCTAGAAACGGATTAGAAGTGGTTAGAACTTAATAGAAGTAAGTTTTTAGGTGTGGTTCAAATCTACGAAAATCAAACGTAACAAGCGCGCAGGGCAACGCTACCCTGTAACAGGTTCCAAACTGAGCAGCATCAAAACATCGGTGTTGCTTGGCTTGCAACTTCGCAAGGTAAAAGGAATAAAAAATGACAGTTATTCATGAAGATAACAACGCGGTTACAGCAACGCATTTGTCGGAAGACAATCCAGGTCACGATTATCAAATTGATTTTGGCGATTCGTCACATGAAATTTCATTCCAAAATGGTCCAGTAAAGGAACATGGCGTGAATGGCATTACTAGCGAAGCATTGCTGGCCATCTTGATTCATCGAACTGAAGTATTGAACAGCAATTTCCCTTGTGCTGAAAATGAAGCTGCATTAGATGGCTTAAATCAAGCCTTAAATGCTTTTGAATCTCGCACACAAAATCGTATTGATCGCGGCGTCGAAGGCGAAAACAAGCTGTAAGGTTTCAAACTGCTTGGCATTAAGGTGCCAAGTGGCTTGCAACTTCGCAAGGTAACTGGAGATTTATCATGGCATGGGAGACAGGTTTAGAGTTTATGTCCATGCAAAACTACATTGCTAAGGTTCGAGCTAATCCACGCAGAAAAGCTGCAATGGATAGAGCATCTGCCCGTATTGCCGTTCAATTAGAAGCAAAAATGGGCGAAACCATTGTTAGCTTGCGTTCTCGCCATGGGCTCACACAGCAAGAATTAGCTGAAAAATCGCAACTGAAGCAATCGTATTTATCAAGAATTGAAAACCATAAGTGCTCTTTGCACAATACAACGGTCTCTAAAATTGCCTCCGCATTGGGTTGTACTGATGAAAAAATCTGTATGGCCTTTAGCAATCAATGGAAGTACTTAGAAAATAAAAAAGCATGAGAAAAGTACAGATTTATGCACAATTGGGAAGCTTGATAACTTAAACTGGAAAATAACCAAAATGAAAGGGAACTCATGAGCGATTCAACTTCTGAAAACTCTTTTCCTGATGATTACTTCACTGATATTAATGACGAAATACTGTCATATCTAGAACAACAAGCTCATGGGGCTATATTAGAAAGCAAAGAAGCGATTTCTAAGGTTCGAGATAAAGGATCAAAGCTCGTTGATATTTTGATTGTTGGAATTGGCGCTGGGCTGGTGTTTTTATTGAATGGCTCTCAGCCTGACAATTTTAGAATTGCCTCATGTATTTTTGTTCTAAGCTGGTCAGGCATTACAGCTTACATTGCCCACAATTTGATTAAAACCAAGACCAAGGCCAGCGCCTTTAATAGCCCAAAAGCACTATACAGCCAATCATTCAAAAACAATCAAGCCCCAAATAAAGTAAAAATTATGCGGCAGCTTGAGCTTCATAATATGTCGCTAACGATTGATGAGTTGAATGACCTAAACAAAGAAGTAGCAGAGTATTTAAATAAGGCAATAACAGCGATTGCCTTATCAGGTCCACTAGTAATCGTAACCCTAATTGGCTCTATTCTTTTAACTTAACTGACTCAGAATGGATGTCATCCATCACAAACATTCTTTCAGCCTTCTGAAAAGGGAAGCTTGAATTTTGGCTTAACATTGTTTCCAAAACCTGAATCTAAAAAAGCGAAAGGCCCCGAAAAATTCGGAGCCATAACGCCGACCGAGGAACCCCTCAATCCACTTGACTAAACTATATATTACATGCTAGGCAATAGCAATAAGTAGATGCTTAAAACATAACTATATTTTGAATATTTATTCAAGTAAATACTGCCAAGTCTGTAAGAGACCGACACTTCACGCTAACAGAAAGGAAGCATCATGCAAGAAGATTTAACAAAACGCCTTCAAGCCTTAAAGCAATATGGTTTCAAAGACGAAAACGGACATCCGCTTGAAAATTGCCAAGAGTTTGTTGAATTAGAAATGATATTGAAACGCGCCAAAAGTGATGACGCTCCCTTGTCGCCAAAGGACAAAGAAGCTGTTAAATCCGCACTGTTGGCAATATCCCAAAACAATCCTCATATGGACCTTGAATCATTGGCTCGTACGCTGTGCAGCTCACTTAAGCATGTCAACTCATTCAATCAACCTGCTGTATCAGGTGGGGCGACTAAAATTAGCGATTCCAATCATTTATAGGACAGACTAGCAACAAAATTTCAAACAAGCGTCCTGTAAATCACAGGACGTTTTTTATGGGGAAGTGAAATGAAAGCATTTCAAGAATTTATAGCAAAAGCATCTGCTGAATTGGTTGCCGAATCAATCAAGCATGGCGTTTCAATAGGTATCAACACATCATTCGTAAATGGTTCGATGGCTTTATTTATAAACACTCCAAGCAAAAGTGTTTTCACTGCCGAGTATCGCAGCGAAGAAGATTGGTACGCCGCTTTAAGCCTAGCAAAGACAAGCATCCAAAAGACTGCACTTGAGGGAATTAAGGTGGCTGCTTGAACATCAGCGATACCATGTGAAGCAGGCAACTTCACATCAGGCGATTGGCTGCGCAGTTCCGGCCTGCGTCAGAAACAAGCTGGCATCGGTCAGTCGCTTGCTGTGAAGTTGCGTTGAAAATGGTTTGGGTCAGTCATGAGTGCCAAGCCACGGTTTTGAACCAACCGAGAAACCATGACGTGATGTAGCGGATTTTTATTGAGACTCCTTGCCGCGTGACATCAAACTGAAAAAGCACAGGCAGACCATAGCGCAAGAATGGTCTGCCTTTTTGCTTTTACGATTATTGCTTGGTTTGCAACAGGCATTATCCGTAAGAGTGAACAAAGGAGAAAACATGGCTCTTTTTAGAAGCACCCGCAAGCATCATGAAGTCACCCGCATGTCTGAGGGTAAGCACAACTGCTACATCAGATTGATTGCAGGTTTGCCTACACCCCCAGCAACCGAGAAGCAAAAACAAACGGCAGCCAGACGCATTCAGGCAAGCATCAACGCTACTTACAACGAAAGGACGGCAGATTAATGGCCAAATACTTTATCCGCAAAACGGCAGCCGTGATGGTTGCCCTTTTTATTTCAGGTATCGCAGGTGCAAGCCTCGATCGCAATGATGGAATTGTAAACCACTCTGCAACTGACCTAATGCACATTGAAGCCCAAGAGCGCCAACGTTTAGAAAATTGGCATCAACGAACGCTGCAAATTGAAGCAGAGCAAGCGCAATACGAAGCAGCTTTGTATGCAGCGATGGAAGCGCGTAATGCAACGGGTAATTATGGTGAAGTTTATGAGTACGAATAAGCGGCCTGCATTTTGGGCTTGCTTACTGGGTTTAACTTGGGTGGTGATAACGCTGCCCTTTTTCTATTGGAAGCATAGAAAGGCGGTTAAACATGTCAATCACTAAATTTGTTGAAATTGACGTTGATATTGATGAGCTTCTTGAAGAAATGAGCAGCTCAGAAAAAACTGAGCTTTGCGCTCAATTAATTGAAGAGGGATACGCTGACGGCTACTTTCCTGATGGCATCAGCAACAATCCTCGCACCACAGTCGAGCAAGCATGGGTTCACTCGCTGAATATTGATTTACCCAAGCCTTTAGTTGAGTTCTTAGAAGATACCACAGGCAAGACCTTTGGGAGGTGCTAATGAGCTATACCTTCAATATCCCGCCGCAACACAAGCTGGCAGTAGTCGCTGTCATCGCAGTCAAAGAGATGATTGCCGCCAAACACCAATACGCCACGATTACAGGCATCACCTTGCCTGATGGTCGTCAAATTTTCCAAATCGTGGCTCCTGCCAAGCGTACCGAGTGCATGGCTGTCGGTTTAAGGCGTTGGTTAAAAACTTATCAAAATCACAAACGGAAGGTGAAAAATGATTACTGAATTGCAATTACTGACTTTGGCTTGTTTGGCCTGTGGCTTGAGCCAAGAACAAGCATCTCGCTTCGATGGTGACATCGATGCCTTGCTTGATTACAAATTCGGCATGGCATTTGAAGACTTTGCCAATATGGCTCGTGCCAGTCAGCCTTTTTGGGGTTTGTTTCCGTACCAGGAGCCTGTTTGCGAGCAATGCAATGGTACCAAAAAAATGTTTGAAGAATTCTTCTGCTATGAAGAACGTGAATATTTCACCAAATCACACGAGTGTCCATTTTGCTATAAGACCTAGCCATGAATCAAATCACCATCCGCGCATCCAGCTTGGGCAGTCTGTTTGACTGCCCTGCTTCTTGGTACGCCAAGCACATCGAGCGCATCCAAATGCCACGCAGCCCACGCAGCTTGATTGGCAACGCAGTCCACCATGCTGCCGCAGCGTATGACGTCAGCCGCATGAACAAATCAGGCTTGACCATCAACGAAGCCGCAGGCGCAGCTGTGGACTACATCAAGCAATACACCACCGAAGTGGCTTGGGAGGGTTTTACACAGAAAGACGTTGAATCAAAGTCCATCGAATTACACCAAACCTATTGCGCCAAAATCGCCCCGAATTACGACTTCGTGGCCGTTGAAGTGAAGTGTGAACCAATCACCATCAAAGTCGGCAACTTGGCCATCACGCTTACGGGTGAAATGGATCGCATTTACCAAAGCTTTGATGGTGGTATGGGCGGTATGGATTTAAAGACAGGACAGAATGCTGTCAGCAAAGACGGAGAAGTGGCAACAGCCGAACACATTCCTCAAATGGGTGTTTATACCGTTTTGGCAGAAAGCCATTACGACATCGAATTGACCGAGCCATTTGCTATCGCAGGCTTGTCCACCACCAATGGTCAAGCGGGTGTGGGCTTGATTCCAAACGCCAAAGCCGCCCTGCTTGGCAATCCCGAAACCGAAGAAAAAGGCTTGATTCACTACGCTGGCAGCATTATCGAATCAGGCAATTTTTACGGCAATCCACGCAGCATGATTTGTAACAAACAATATTGCCCTATTTTCAATCGTTGTAAATTTCGAGGTAAATAACCATGAGCCAATTACAAACCACAGCAGACTTGCTGAAACCAGCCGCCAAAGCCAATACCTCAGTTGGCTTTTTTGATTTAGAGTCCTTTGAATTGACACAACGCATGGCTGCATCTTTTGCCAGTTCATCCATTGTGCCTTTGCAATTTCAAAAGCGTAACAAAAGCGGCAAAGCCTCAGATACTGAAAATATGGAGGCTATTTCAAATTGCTGCATCGCCATTAATATGGCTGCTCGATTAAATGCAGACCCACTTATGGTAATGCAAAATTTATATATCGTTCATGGTAAACCAAGTTGGTCAAGTCAGTGGATTATCGCCACCATCAACCAATGCGGACGCTTCTCAACGTTAAAATATCGCATGATAGATAAAGGTGAAACTACCATTCAAGGAGTGAAAAATTTAGCTTGCGTGGCATACGCAGTCAGCTTGGACACTGGTGAAACAGTTGAATCCCCTGAGGTTTCTGTTCAAATGGCTATCGCTGAAAGCTGGTATGGTAAAAATGGTAGCAAATGGAAAACCATGCCTGAATTAATGCTGCGTTATCGAACAGCCAGCTTTTTTGGGAAATTATATGCTCCTGAGCTATTGATGGGTTTCCAAAGCACCGAAGAAGCCGAAGAAATGGCCTACATCGAAACCATGCCAACAGGTGAAGTGGTAGAAGAAACCACCAAAGTGACCAAAGGCAAGATGAAAAAAGCCGAAGCGGTGGCAGCAGAAACACCACCACAAGAAGCCTTGCCAACTCCAAGTCCAGAAGCTGAAGCTATTGCGCAACAAGTCGCCGCCGCAAGCATTCAGGACGCTTCTCAGGAAGCTGCTGCCGAATATGTGGACACGCAGACAGGCGAGGTTTTATACAACACTGGACCTTTATCCGAGCCCAATCAATACCCTGTCAATCCTGATGAAGATGAAGATTTATTCGCAGGCACAGGCCTTTAACCTTTAACCCAAGCCACCCACTGCGGTGGCTTTTTACTTGGAGCAAAACCATGAACACTGCCGTGATGCCGCAAGAGTCACAAGAAGCCACCGCAATCGCCCCCTTAGCCGCCATTCCTGCCAACAGCTTGGCATTTTTAAACCAAATTGGCGTGATTGATGCGGCAGAAAGCACCGAAAACATTGAATTAAATTTGCATGAAATTGGCAAACCGATTTACTGGACCAAACGCCAAGTGCAAATGGCATTGATTGATGGCGGCGAATCTATCACCAATTTGTACCAGCAAATTGACGATGAAGCCGAAGCAATTTTCCAAAATACCGATGCAAGCACCAAGAAAGGCTTGGCCGTGCTCAAAACATTGGCCGTTAATGTCACCAAGGCCAAGACAACAGTTGCCACAATTGAAGCCGAGATGAAAAAAGCCATTGATGTGGCCATGGAATTGCCAACGCAAACCAAAAAAGCATTAATTGCCAGCAGCAAAGAAGCGCAAGCGGCTATTGATGTGGTACGCGATCGAGTACGCAAGCCTGTCACTTTGGCCGAAGAACACAAGAAAAAGCAGGATAAAGAAGCCGAAGCCTTGCTGGAAAAGCTTAAAGCGTTAACCAGTGTTGGTTATGACCCTATCAATCAAACCTACACATCAAGTGCCGAATTACAGCAGCGCTTGGATGCATTGCCAAATATAGTCCCGCCCCAATTCAAGACCGAACCTAAAATTTTGGCCGCATACCAAGATGCAGAGAAACGCCTGCCTGACATAATTGCCATTGCCCGAATGCAAGAGCGCAAAGACGCGGAAGCACAAGCCGCTATTGAAGCTGCTAAAAAAGCCGAAGCCAAAGCCGAGGCTATGAAAGAAGTCGTACAGGACGCTTTTAAAAGCGGGGCTGACATTGGTAATACTTATGGTGTGGCTGCCCAAGAAGCATTGAAAGAAGCTGCTCAGCCTGTTGTAGCAGAGCCAAGCCCGCCACAACCGCAACGCAGTGGCTTTACCTTAGATCAACGCAAAGCCATGGCAGGCGCATGGGTTTCCCATTTGCGTACAGTGTGCACAAAACATGGCTTCCATCCTGAGGAGCCTATCCCTGCTGAAATTTTGGCTGTTTTCAAAAGCTATTTCAATGATATCGGCAAAGGTGATGTACCTTATTTGGCCATTGAGTGGTCAGAATGAGCGCTACAGATACGCAAATTTTTTGCACCAAATGCCAAACAGCAAAATCACCATCTCAGTTTTCACGTTCATTAATCAGGGCAAATCAAAAAGGCATGTGTAAAGCATGTGCAAAACAACGCCAACAGCGGTTTTATCATGAAGTATGGATTAGCCCACTTATGAGTAATGACCCATTGATTGACCTTCTAGCAGCCCTCAACCCAAGGAATCAAAGCCATGGCATCTAAATACACCAATCTCATTGCTGACATGCGCCATGTGGCCATACAACTGTCTGAAATGCCTGAACAGGAATTTGTGAGTTTTTCCAAGCAAGTTTTGGGTTTGTTCGATGATCCAATTACCCCTAATGTTTTAATCGCACAGGTTAATTCCGGCGATATAAAAGCACAAAAAATTGCAACGATAGTAACTGTTTTATCTGCAATTTCGGCTAATTTTCTTCATCAACATCAACCGTCAAAACCCGTTCCCATTTCACAAAAACAATTGCCATTTCTTAACTAACGACACCAGCCGCATACCGATGCGGCTTTTTTATTTTGGAGAAAAGAATGCTAAAAACCAAACAATACACTGGAGCGCAGTTGATTGAATTGCGCAAACGTTTGCGACTGAATCAGCAACAATTTTGGGCTGAGGTCGGCGTCACCCAATCAGGTGGCTCTCGTTACGAATCAGGCCGCAAGATGCCTAAGCCTGTCACCAAATTGATTGAATTGGTGCATGAGTGTCAATTGGACATTTCTACTACCAAGGCTTGTAAGGCATTGGCCAAAGCGGCAAAAGGAATCGCATGAACCTCACATTCACCAGCAAAGATTACACCAACCTTGAGTTGGTGATGATGCGACGCAAGCTTGGTTTAAGTGTGGCTGAGTTTTGGGGTGCGATTGGCTTACCCAAAGACATTGGTGATGCTTATGAAGCAGGTGAGCCATTACCACCACCTTTGCCGCCCTTGCCTGCTCTAGTTTGTGTGGCCATTGAATTGGTACATGAGCTTGATTGCGACATCAGCACCCCTGAAAACCGCTTGCGTCTTGCATCCATTGTCCATCGTGACCAATACCTTCAAGATTTGGAAAAATTATGAACGAAAAACTCAATCGTCAAATTCTCAATGTTTTAGAACTTACAGGCGCCAGTACTGCCGATCAATTGCATGAATGCTTAAAACAGTCACGCAAAGCCACTATGGATGCATTAGAGGCTTTGGAACACATTGGCGCCATCACCCGAGAATTTGATGCTGGCTTAAATTGTTCGGTTTTTTCATTGCCGACAAAAACACTTACAGCAGAGCCAGCACCTGCCAAGGCCCCACAAAAGCAATCCCCAAATCAGCCTCCTGTCACCGCACAAACAGGCAAGCCCAAACGAGGCCGCCAAGCCAAGCGAGCTGCACCCGATGAGTCGGTTGCGGCGGCGCCTGTGTTTGAGCTTGCCCCTATGGTTGAGCCTGTACCTGTGGTTGAGCCAAAAATAGATGAGCCTGCCGTGGCCGCTGAAATGGATACACCACCCTCTGCCATCACCGCCAAGGCTGCATTGCGGTCAAAGCCATACACGCCAAACCCCACACGCGGCTATGAGGCCAAAAAAGGTTACGTCAAAATCTTCTTGGAGCGACGTGCGTGCAGCCGAACATTGACTTTGACCGTGGACGACTTGAAAGAACTGTTGCGAGCGGTTGAAAAAGCGGCTTAATGAGAACGAAATTTTTCATTACCAATCCCCAATAACGAAAGTCAAGGAATCGGATGACATGAAAAAGGCAAAAAAAGCCAAGTACAAATACATCCCATCAAGCGTCCACAAAGCTGCTGATGGCGTAACAGATATTCATGTACTACATCACTTTAGTATCAGGGAAGATACTCTCACATGGCTCTTTAATGCAGCCATTTACGGCTTGTGTCGCATGCTACAAGAAGATAAGCCTGAGTCACTTGATATTGCCGAAACTTGGGATGTGGGCATCCAAGGTGCGCTGCTTGATTTTAAAACAATCCCTGATGCAACACCTGAGCTGCTTGAGTTTGTAGAGACCGCCCGCCAATTTCGACAAGAGGCGATTTTATCAACCAGTATGCCAAATAACGCATAGCCTGAAAGAGTCAAGATGGAATCAATTTTAAATAAGATTGAACGAGCAATGCCTGATGCAGCTCAGAAAATCACACCCAAACAGACCAATTGTAAAGAAATAAATGATGCAATCGCAAATGTTATGCGAGTGTTTTTGCGAAGCCTTCTGGCGGCGGCTAGAAAAGGGGAAAAACACCCATCCTTTAATGACTATGCTGCCGCTCTTAGTCCTGATTTTGCTCACAAATCGCTTATGATGGCGCGCCATTTTGGATTGTTTCCAAAATATAGCGAATCGAAAGCTGAGAAATTTGGGATTGATTGGGGCTGCTCTTTTACAAATCAAAACGGTTGTCATTACTCGCCAAGCCACAAAAAGCCAGTTCACAAAGGACAGTACAGAGAAATCTTTGGAACACTTGACAGGTCAATGAAGTTTATTTTGACTGAATGCCTTGAGCATGAGCAGTCTTTGGAAGAAATCTTATTGGGCAATATCTCAGGCTACATGCCTGATTGGAGCGAATCCAAAGTTAAGGATGCATGCCAAAAATATCTGCAAGTAATTACATCTCAAATACCTCAAAAACATGGTATTTGAAACGCATAAGAAAATCGCCAGCTTGTCACCATCCATTTTCAAGAACGAAAGTCATCACTTGGCTTTCGTTTTCTTTTTTTACAGGACGCTTATATGTGGATCAAACAATTATCCATTTTTGTATTACCAAACCCCATCTGCATTGATTCCGAAACTTTGGCTAATGCAGTTTTTAAACCTTGCCCAAGCTTAAGTTGGTCAAGCTCAGGCTTTCACCAAGCCATGCCATTCAGTGACAGCTTGGTTTTTGATGCTGCTCAAAGTCGCAAAATTTGCTTGCGTACGGACACTAAAATTCTACCCGCTTCGGTCATTCGTGATGCTTTAAATGCAAAAGTGATTGAAACTCAACAAAGTGAAGAGCGAAAAATCGGACGCAAAGAGCGTTTGGAGTTGAAAGAACAAATCACAGATAGCTTATTGGCCAAAGCGTTTGTAAAGTCCACCCACCAATGTGCTTACTTCATTGATGGTTTGATTTTGGTCGATTCTGCCAATTCCAACAAGGCTGAAAACCTCATCACCGAATTACGCCAAGCTTTAGGCGGCTTGGCTGCTGTATTACCTAAAACAGCCCACGCACCTAGCCAAATCATGACCAATTGGCTATTGGCTGGCGAAGCTGTGGGCAATTTTGAGCTCGATAGCGACTGTGAATTGGTCAGCGTCGGTGAGAAAGCTGCCATTATCAAAGCCAAGCGCCAAGATTTGACTGCAGAAGAAATACGTCACCATTTGGAATCTGGCAAAATTTGTACCCAATTGGGCTTGGTTTGGAACGAACAAATCCGCTTTGTTTTAAATGATGATTTAAGCCTCAGCCGCATTCAATACTTGGACATGTTGCAAGAAGAAGCCGCCAATGAAGGTGATGATTTAGAAAACCTGATGACGGCCACCCAAATCATCATGACTCAAAACTTGTCTTTGCTGATTCATGAATTGGTTGAGTGTTTGGGCGGTTTTCTATTTTGAACAGTACAAGGAAGTTAAATGAAAAAATATTTTTCATACGATGCTTATTGCAATGATGTGCATTTTTTCGATACGTTAGAAGAAGCCAAGCAGCACCACATCGGTAATTGTGAAGAATTTTATGATTACTTTGCCGATTCAGGGGGTAGCGCTGAACATTATGTAGATGGTCTTGAAAGTGGATTTTATGGCGAAGTACGAGGCTATTCAACTTGCGAACGCCGCAAGCCAACACAGGCTGAATGTGATGAAGTTGACCGTGATTTTGAGGTTTATGTTGAACCGCCAGTATTGACTGAATCAGTCAGCGCATGGATTCCATGCAGCGAGCGGATGCCTGAGCAAAGCGGTTACTATCTTGTAAGTGTGATGGATATTAGCTCGCAAGATGTATATCAGAGTGTCTCTTATTGCATAGCAGGTTGCAGGTTTTCGTCTTCATTTAATGAACGAGTAACCCACTGGATGCCACTGCCTACCCCACCGCAAGACTGATGCCACCCTCGCGAATGAGGGTACCAACATACAGGCCGCTTATGCGGTATTTTTTTGGAGAAAATATGAGCAAGAGAACATTCATTGCCTTGGCGCTTGCAGTATTAGCAGGCGCAAACATGGGTGCAAATCAGCACTACATCACACCTAAGCGTTTCAAGCATCAAAACACATACTATCAGCGATTAAACAAAGCAAACTATCGCAACCAACGTAAACGCAAATAACCCACCGAATTGGTGGGTATTTTTTGAAAAAAAACATTTGCACGAAAGCCAAGCAAAAAGAATTATGATTTTAGACCCAAACGGCCTGTAAGTTACAGGCCATTTTTTATGGAATGAGAAAATGAACATTGACCCATTACTCACAAAAAAAGAAGTGTTACAATTGACCAAAATGTCAGACACTACCCTTTGGCGCTTGCGCCGCAACGGTGATTTTCCTAATCCTGTCAAAACAAGCACGAATAGCATCCGCTGGCACCAGTCATCAATCCACAAATATCTCGAAAATCTCAAGCAGCAAAATCAATAGACGGTAAGTTAGTCGGTAAAATAAAATCAAAAACTCGTTTTAATCAATAAAATCAACCCTCTTTCAAACATATCAATAATTGAGTGGGAGTGATTGAAAGTTATTTCATAACGCTTCATATCACACCCAAAAACTAATAAAGCCCCGATTATTCGGGGCTTTTCTTGTCTCTACTTCTCATATTTTCTGATTCAATATCACTTGAAACACAGGGTAATCCTCCCATTTTTAATGGACAGAATCAGTAGAATCAAATGTTCATCAATGGCGGCTTACCACCGTTGGCTTGATGAGGCCTTTCATGATTATAGAACCACAACCAACGGGTGGCATAATCCTGAATATCATTTAAGTTGTTAAACAAATATTGATTCAACAATCCATACCTTACAGTGCGGTTGTAACGCTCAATATAAGCGTTTTGTTACGGTTTACCAGGTTGGATGTATTCAATCCTGATGCCTTTTTGTACGGCCCAATTTTGAAATTCATGACTGGTAAATTCTGGACCATTGTCACAACGTATGGTATTGGGTGGCAATCTATATTCCAAGATTTGATTCAAAGTCCGAATCACACGGCTGGCAGGTAAGGATAAATCCGCTTCCATTGCCAAACCTTCACGTTTGTAATCATCAATCACATTCAACAATCGATAGCTTTGGCCATCGCTCATTTGGTCATACATGAAATCCAAAGACCAAATGTCATTGGTATGCTCAGGCTCTTTTAAGACTTCTGGTACAGGACGCTTAATGCGGCGTTTAGGTTTAATTCTCAGATTCAATGCCAATTCACAGTAAATGCGATAAACGCGTTTGTGATTGAATTGAAAGCCTTTTACATTACGAATATAGGCAAAGCACAAACCAAACCCCCAATCTTTATGTTCATTGGTGAGCTTGATAAGCCAATCGGCAATCAATGAATTGCCATCTTCACTTTGGTGCTGATAACGATAACATGTTTCGCTGATTTGAAAAGCATCACAGGCAAAACGTATGCTAACAGCCTTTTGTGTGACTGCCTCATACGCCATCTTTTTACGCAAAGATGGCTTTACCACTTTTTTGCCATCGCCTCCTGAATGATCTCAGCTTTGAGCCGTTCTTCAGCGTACATCTTCTTCAGACGGGCATTCTCAGCTTCCAATTCTCGCATACGAGCCATCAATGAAGCGTCCATCCCTGCATACTTCGATCGCCATTTGTAAAAGGTGGCAGAGCTGATACTGTGCTCTCGGCACACCTCTGGCACAGGCATTCCTGACTCGGCTTGTTTCAAAATGGCAATGATTTGGCCATCAGTAAATCGTGATTGTTTCATGCAAAATCTCCTGCGTATAGATTACGAGAAAATTCTACTTATCGCCTCTGCTGATTCAACCGGTCAGCGCAACACCAATCCTACTTTTTATGTTAAAAGGATTGTTATGGTTTCCATACATGGAGCAATGACTGATGAACGTAAGAAACGAATCTGGTTTCTATGGAAGCAGGGAAAGCCTATGGCCTTCATTGCCAAAGACATTATGAAACCACCTGCGACCGTTTACTCATTTCTAGAATACCATGGTGGTATTGAACCTGATATTCGACGCCGAAAAGCGACCGATTTAACCTTGCAAGAGCGCGAATGCATTTCTCGAGCATTGGTAGCAGGACTGAGTTTAAGAGCCATAAGTCGCCAATTAAATCGATCGCCATCGACCATTTCGCGTGAGGTTTCACGTAATGGAGGTGCTCATAAATACAGGGCTTATTTAGCAGAGCAATTGGCTTTAAAGAAAGCAAAAAGGCCAAAATCTTTTATTTTATAAAGCAATTCATTATTAAAACAGATGGTTATTGATAAACTGTCATGTTGTTGGTCTCCCGAACAAATAGCAGGCTGGCTGAAATTCATACAGTTTCCTCATAATCCATCGATGCATGTTTCTTATGAAACCATATACAAATCACTGTATCTGCTGAAAAAAAAACATTCTGCCTCCAAAGCTAAAAAGACATCTTCGCAGAAAAAGAATGTTTCGCCACGCCCGCAATCATCACAACTCTGGTAAGCAGCAGATTCCAAATTTAAAGTCAATTTGGGACCGCCCTAAAGAGATTAAAGACAGACAGTATGTTGGTCATTGGGAAGGAGATATGATTATTGGCACATTAGCTTCAGCAATAGTGACTTTGGTAGAACGCAAATCTCGTTATACATTGCTAGGTAAAACGGCTGATAAAAAATCCATATCTGTTATAAAGGCTGTCATTGACCAATTAGCTGGATTACCTTCATCCATCAGGCAAACACTGACTTGGGATAGAGGTCATGAAATGTCTAAACACCATCTTTTAACTGCTCAATGCAATATGTCTGTTTATTTCTGTGATGCTAGCAGTCCTTGGCAAAAAGGCACAAATGAAAATACAAATGGGCTTTTAAGACAATATTTACCCAAAGGTAAAAATCTTGGTCTTTATTCACAAGAACAATTAGATAAAATTGCTTTGCAACTTAATACTAGGCCGAGAAAAATCTTGGGCTTTAAAACACCTCTTGAGGTCTTTCAAACAGGTGTTGCGCTGACCGGTTGAATCCGCATCATTTATTTAAAGGGGGGATTACCCAGTATCAAATACAGGACGCACACATTTAACTAATATCTGTCCCGTATTTAAGCATCCGCTAGCAATACAGCACAATAAACATCAACCAATGCCATTGAATCAGTCAACAATATGGTACGCCATGCACAAACATAAAATTTTCTCTTCAAATAATTCAGCCTTGAAAAAATAAATTTTTTTATTTTTAAATGTCATGACTGTTACTCTTTTTTTACTTTAAATCTTATATTGAAATAACAATACCGCCCATGAAAGACGGTATTGAGTGTCACGATAAATCAAATCGTTCGCTTTTATCATACAAATACAATGATATGAACGAATACTTGCTAAAGTAGAAATATCTAAGTCATATTTTCTTATTTGTGAGTTACCAAATGGTTTTTTTGTGCCCACATAAACAATGCAGCGCCTGCCACAATCATCGGCAGGCTCAACCATTGCCCCATAGACAATCCCAAGCCTAATAAACCCAAATGTGCATCAGGTTGACGAGCAAATTCAGCAATAAAACGGAACGTGCCGTAACCGATTAAGAAAACGGCTGAAATTTGTCCGACAGTGCGTTTTTTCTTGGCAAAAATCCACACGATGGCGAACAAACACAAGCCTTCTAAAGCAAATTGATACAATTGTGATGGATGGCGAGGCAAAGCGCCCAATTGATTGAACCATTGTGAGTATTGAAAATTGGTGGCAGCTATGGCTTGGTCGGCATAATGCGCTTGTGGAAAACCCATCGCCCAAAATGAATCAGGCGGTGTGACTCGTCCCCATAATTCACCATTGATGAAGTTACCAATGCGGCCTGAAGCCAAACCAGCTGGCACCATAGGTGTGATGAAATCCGTCACTTGCCAAAAACCCAATTGATGACGTTTAGCATAAACCAACATGGCCACCAACACGCCTAAAAAACCGCCGTGGAACGACATGCCGCCTTCCCAAACTTTGAAAATAGACAAAGGACTGTCGATGTATTGGGCAAAATTATAAAACAACACATAACCCAAACGACCACCTAAAATCACACCAACCACACCATAAGTCAGCAAATCATCCAGCATATCATTGGTAAACACCGTATTGCCCTGTTTGATACGACGGCGACCCAAGAAAATGAACAAGGCAAACGCCACAATATAGCTCAATGCATACCAACGAATGGCAAACGGTCCAAGTTGCAGCGCAACAGGATCGAAATTAGGGTGCATCATCATAATGAATCAACTTTCTTATTGAAGATGGCATTATTTTAGCAAAAGAACGGTGTGTTGTTGCTCTACTTAAATTAATATAATTTCTGTATTGACAGAAATTTAAGATTAAAATAATATTGGCTGGAATTTATCGTGTTCAATCAAAGGGTCAAGTATGAAAGTACAATACTTTATGGACAAAGAACGTGGAATATTTCTTTTTCAAACGACTTATTTATCAGAGCAAGCGACCTTGATTAATATGATATTTACCAATGTCGATATCATGGAAAGCAAGGTGTTATGATGACTTTTCCGATTTTAAAATTTAAAGATTACCTACATCCTCGTCCTGAGCCTAAAAAAATAGATGTGTCATCTCATTTACAGCATTTTGCTTTGATTACTTACGCACTCAACCCTGAACGCTTCAAAGACATCATCCCACCTCGATTCAAACTCGACACCATTGAATACCAAGGTCAAACTATGGCGTTAATGTCGGTAGTGCCTTTTCATCATGTTGATTTTACCTCGGCAGTCTATCCTTTTGCCAAATTCAATATGGGACAGATTTATTACCGTGTCTATGTGATTGACCAACACACCCAAGAGCGTTGTGTTTGGTTTTTAGGCGCGGTTTTAGACTCTTGGACCTTAATTGTACCTCGTTACTTGTGGCAATTACCTTGGCATCCTGGCAACGTTCATTTCGAATGCAAGCAAAACACAGCAGGTTTATATGATGTTTATAACATGAATATGTCATCATCTTGGGGGTGTGCAGAGGTCAGTTTGACGCAAAATGAAGAGGATAAGTGGCAGTTTGAGGGTTTTCCTAATCAAGAAAGTTATCAGGTTTTTTTAACCCATCCTATGGCAGGGTTTTACCATAGGCGCGATGGTCAGTTGGGAACGTACAGAGTGTGGCACGACAAGCTTTGTCCTAAGCCCGCTCATTTGATTCATGTACGTTTTGAATTACTCGAACGATTGCAATTACTAAGTTTTACCGAGCAACAAAATCCTTATAGCGTCATGATTGAACCCATCAACGCCTTCACTGTTTATTTACCACCAAAAGTGATTTGAGAAGATTACTGTTTAGATTATGTGTTTTGAAAATACAGTGGTCTGTATAGCCATATATAGTTTCCAAATAGTTAATAATTGTTTAATTAAAAGACTATATTTAAAACTCTAGGTAAAGAATATAATTCAATCATACTTGAACAAACCTAGAGAAAATAAAATGAAAAATCTTTTTGTAACTGCTACTTTATTGACTTTGGTTAGCGTATCTTCTTTGGCTATGGCTGGTGTTGGCGAAAATCGCAATGCACCACAATTGAATCCACATGCACAAAGCAACCAGCAAATTGCCAAAACTGAAGTACCTATGAAAGAGGAAATTAAAACCAATCGATTGAATTCAAAAGAAATTAATCCAACTTTCACAGTCATTGGTGCCAATACATTCGGAACAGGTAGCGGCTATTCTGTTCGTGTTGACCATTAATGCTGTAAACTAGGTTCAATACCATAGCCCACTACAATCAATCGTAGTGGGCTAATTATTTATATATAAATATAATAAAATTTCATTTTAATCATCATCATTGAATCGACCATTTTGATTTTTTGGTAATTTGGCAAAAAATGTGCCTGTATATAGCTTTCCCAACCACCACTTTTACAGGCCGCATCGCTATATTGGCTTCATGTTTGCCAATCAACGTCAGATGAAGAGATGTCAAAACACTGTACTGCTGGATTTAAGATGTCACCCACATCTCATTCACACTCATCGCATCAACATTCATCACCATGATGACTAACAAACGGCTCAGTATCACTTCCAATGATGCTTTAAAATGGCAAGCCCTAGCTGAGATTGTTGATTCAACACAAAAATACCCTCTTAATTAAAAAATCATCTAATAAATACCTAATGATTAGAATTAAAAGCCTTGATATTTCATATCAAGGCTTTTTTTATCTTAAAAAATAATTCATTTGACATTTAAAATGCTTTCATAATATGCATCGTTGCGTGTGAAGATGCACCTATATATTATCCTGTATATACAAGAATAGAAGACCAAAACATGGAGAGTATCAATGAGCGAGCAAAGTTTTGTTTCAAAAGGCAATAAATCCGCATCCAACGATTGGCTAAGTATCGCCAAAATTTTGTTTTTTAGCAGCATCGGTATTTTTTTGTTTTTTGTTCCCGTTTCAATAGGTGGCAAAGAAACCATCTTATTAGACCACGCCACCGGTGTTTTGACTGGTCCACTCAAACCTGTAGCCATCGCTGCTTTATTGGCTTTGATGGCTTACGGCGCTTTGAGCCCATTCATCCAAGGCACTTTCCGCCATTCTGTCAGCAATATGATTTTCAGCATCTGTAAGCTGTTGGGTTTGATTTTAGCCGTATTGTATTTGACAAATACCGCTCCTGCTTGGGCCATGCAAAAAGACATGTTGCCATTTTTATTTGACAAATTAGCGCTCAACGTCGGTATTTTGATTCCCATTGGCGCGGTGGCTTTGACTTTTTTAATTGGCTTTGGCTTATTGGAATTACTCGGTGTGATGATGGAGCGTTTGATGCGTCCTGTATTTCGCACCCCGGGTGCCTCTTCTATTGATGCAGTAGCTTCATTTGTTGGCAGCTATTCTGTTGGCATGCTGATTACCAATCGCATGTATACCCAAGGTCGTTATTCTTTGCGTGAGGCGATGATTATTGCCACAGGCTTTTCAACGGTGTCGGCAACATTCATGATTATTGTCGCCAAAACATTGGGCATCATGGCATTTTGGAATTTTTATTTCTGGAGTGCGTTGGTGATTACCTTTACAGTCACAGCAATTACCGCTTACATTCCACCTTTGTCTTGGCTGAACAATGATTCATCCAATCCCATGCCAGAGGCACCACAAGGCCAAGCTTGGGCATTTGCCAAAGCCGCAGGCATCAAACAATATCAAAGCAATCCTTCTATCGCGAACATGATGTGGGCGAATTTTTTAGATGGTTTGCGCATGTCCGCCATTGTCGCTCCTTCTATTTTGGCCATTGGTTTCATTGGTTTGTTATTGTCCAAATACACGCCGGTATTTGAATGGGTGGGCTTGGTGTTAAAACCGTTCATGTGGCTCACAGGCATTGAAGGCTTGGCACAACATAGCGGCTCTTTTGCGTCAGGATTGGCAGAAATGTTTTTGCCTGCAATCTTATTAAAAGATGCAGAATTTGCTGTACGCTACATTGCCGCCATCACTTGCATCAGCAGCGTGTTGTTTTTCTCAGGCAGTATTCCATGCATGTTGGCGACCCAAATTCCAATCAAATTTTGGCATTTATTGGTGATTTGGTTGGTACGCACTATTTTGAGCATTTTATTGGCCAGCGTGGCTTTGCGTTTGGGCTTGATGATGGGCTGGTTGGTCGCTTGAAATCCGTTTATATGACCAATCGTCTTAATGATTGCTCCTAAACACCCTTCCAAGCGTCCTGTAAACCTTTCAGGACGCTTAAAATGAGTTTCATATACCAAAAAAGCGTCTTGTAAATGTTTACAGGACGCTTTTAAATTTTCAATCAATATGATTGAAATATTTTCTCAGATAATTAGGCTTCAGGAGCCATATCGCCTTCACTTTGGCACAGACTAAACAATGGCACACCTGCTTCACGAATCAATTGACCACCAGGTAAATCACTAAACTCCAATACAGAAACGGCTTCAACCACTTCTGCATCCAAACGGCGAATCAAGTTAATACCTGCTTGCATGGTACCGCCCGTGGCAACCAAATCGTCTACCAACAACACGCGTGCACCTGGTTTGACTGCATCGGTGTGGATTTCCACACAAGCTTCACCGTATTCTAAAGCATAGCTTTCTGAAACCGTATCAAATGGCAATTTGCCTTTTTTGCGAATCGGCACAAAACCTACGTTTAATTGATAAGCCAACGCTGCACCAATAATAAAACCACGGGCATCCAAACCCGCTACCACATCGATTTTTTCAGACATATAACGGTAAACCAACAAGTCTACCAGTAAACGAAAGTGCTTCGGATCTTGCAAAATCGGGGTGATATCATGAAACAAAATACCCTGTTTGGGCCAATGAGGGACCTTACGAATGTTTTGTGCCAACGTCTCCGCGTCAAAAACCTCGGGATGTATCAGCATAGAAAATTCCTTAAATACTCTTTTTTAATTTTCCTATTATATATCTGTCTCAGATAAATTATAATGTGCAACCGCAACAATTCACCAAAACAAACACCCTAAATTACATTGTCCTAAAGTATCAAGCACAGTAATTTGCCGCAGTTGCTGGCTTAAGGCATAATTTGATTTTGGTAAGGATAATATAATATGACTGCTCCCAAACTGGGTCAAATTTACATCATTTCTGCCGCATCAGGCACAGGCAAGACCACCATTGTCGGTCAAGTCTTGAAAACAGACCCTAGTTTGCGTCTGTCTATCTCACACACCACTCGCCCTTCTCGCAATGGCGAGGTGCATGCTCAAGACTATTATTTTGTTTCTGTTGACGAATTCAAATCACTCATTGCCAAAGGTGAGTTTTTAGAATACGCTCAAGTTTACGATAATTTTTATGGTACCAATGCCAATGTGGTGCGAAACTTGCAGGCACAAGGTTTTGATGTCATCTTAGAAATCGACATCCAAGGCGCGACGCAAATTCGTGACATTTTGCCTGACGCTATCAGTATTTTCATCGCACCGCCAACGATGGCGGAACTGGAACAACGCTTGGTTGGTCGAGGTACCGATAGCGAAGAAGTAATCGCTAAACGTCTGGGCAAAGCCCGTTTTGAAATCGACCAAGCACGGTATTTCGACTATATTGTTATCAATGATGATTTGAACCGTGCGTGTAGTGATGTATTGAGCATCATGCAATGCTTGCGTTTGACTCGTGACAAACAATTACCCTTTATCCACAATTTATTAAAATAGAAAGGCCTCTATCATGGCTCGCGTAACCGTTGAAGATTGCGTTCCTCGCATCCCTAACCACTTTTTGTTGACTTTGACTGCCTCAACCCGCGCCCGCCAATTGGCTCACGGCGCCACACCTTTGGTTGAAGAAACTGGTAAACACAAACCGACTGTGATTGCTTTGCGCGAAATTGCTGCAGGTCAAATCGGTGTTGAGCTTTTGGATCGTCAGAAATAATAAGGCTATTATGAAGAAATACGTTGGCAAAGTTCCTTTTGATGCTGTTTCACAAGAGGCAAAAGACAAATTGATGCAAGCGGTTGAATATTTAAAGCCCGATGAGGTAGCTTTAATTGAAAAAGCCTGCGACTTTGCCAACGATGCCCATGTTGGTCAAACCCGACAAAGCGGCGAAGCCTATATTACGCACCCTATTGCAGTAGCGACCGAATTGGCTTATTGGCATATGGATGCAGTCAGCATCGCTGCTGGCTTGATGCATGATGTGCTAGAAGACACTGGCACCACCAAACTGCAATTGGCTGCGGAATTTGATGACACCATCGCTGATATTGTCGATGGTTTATCAAAATTAGAAAAATTGGAATACTCTAGCAAAGAAGAACATCAAGCAGAAAGTTTCCGCAAAATGATTTTGGCGATGATTCAAGACATTCGCGTCATCATCATCAAATTATCAGACCGTTTACACAATATGCGCACTTTGGGTGCTGTTGGCCCTGAAAAACGCCGTCGTATTGCCAATGAAACCTTAGAAATTTATGCTCAACTGGCCAATCGTATTGGTTTGAATGAAGTCTATCGTGAATTACAAGATTTGGCATTCAAAAACTTACACCCTAATCGCTATAAAGTATTGACTCGTGCTCTAGAAGCCTCACGCCGTAATCGCCGCGATGTGGTTGGCAAAGTATTGACCACTTTCAGTAAAAGCTTGGTCTCTTTCAATATTGAAGCCCAAATCAAAGGTCGTGAAAAAAACCTGTTCAGCATCCATCAAAAAATGATTGATAAAAATCTACATTTTGCTGAGGTAATGGACATTTATGGCTTCCGTGTCATCGTTAACAATGTTCCTATGTGTTATGCCGCATTAGGCGCCTTACACAGTATTTACAAGCCTAAACCAGGCAAAATCAAAGATTACATCGCTATTCCCAAAAACAATGGCTATCAAAGCTTGCACACGACACTGGTCGGCCCATATGGCTTGCCGATTGAAGTACAAATTCGTACCCGTGAAATGGACGAGATTTCTGAAGGTGGCGTTGCCAGCCATTGGATGTATAAATCTGCAGGTGCATCTTTTGACACCGCATCTATGCGTACCCATCAATGGATGCAAAATATTTTGGCTTTACAAGCTGAAAGTGCCAATGCCATTGAGTTTTTAGAACACGTCAAAGTCGATTTATTTCCAGACGAAGTGTATTTGTTTACACCTAAAGGCAAAATTATTGTGTTGCCACGCGGTGCGACACCTGTTGATTTCGCTTATGCAGTTCACACTGATATTGGTAATCATTGCGTTGCTGCCAAAGTCAACAACAATATGGTACCGCTACGTACCGTCCTGAACACAGGCGATTCAATTGAAATTATTACCTCTAGCAAATCCAATCCAAATCCTGCTTGGTTGAATTTTGTGGTCAGTGGTCGCGCTCGCAGTGGTATCCGCAATTGGATTAAAACCATGAGTCGCCATGATGCAGTCATCCTAGGCGAAAGCTTACTTAACAAGGCTCTGGTTAGTTTATTACCAAAACAACTGCTGTTATCTGATAGCTTGCGTGAAACATATTTACAGCATTTGGCAAGTAAAAATACCACTTTTGAAGACATATTGTATGAAGTCGGTATGGGTCGCTTATTGCCAGTCGTCGTTGCCAAAGATTTGGCTCAATTAGCAGGCGAGCATATTACGCAAATCCAAACCATTAGCCCTGTCAAAATTTACGGCACTCAAAATGGCAATATTCATCTAGCCAAATGCTGCCGACCTATTCCAGGAGACAGCATCCGTGCACAATTGGTTGAAAATAAAGGCATTGTGGTACATCGAGAACAATGTCAAGTCATCTTAGAAGCCGATTCTGATCACCAATTGCCTGCCAATTGGGATTTACTCGAAACAGAACAACTCTATCCTGTTTTACTTTTGGTCAATGCCCGCGACAAACAAGGTTTACTGGCCGCTCTGGCCACTGCTATTGCAGGGCAAGGCGCCAATATTCAATCTGTTGAAACACCCTCTACTACGATTGATGGGGGTATTGAAGGCTTTATTGAATTCAAATTCCGCTTAGAAGTTAAAACAGCGCAGCATTTAGAGCAAGTCTCTAAAGCAATGGAACAAATTCCACAGGTTAGACGTGTCAGCCGTTGCTAAAATCTCAAAAATAGCATGCATATGGCAATCTTATTTGACAAACACACCCAAGCACATTAAAATATTCAATCTTATTTGAAACGTTTTAGTGGGTTTGGGGGTGATTTTTCAGTGGCAATGCCTCTAAGGCTGCCAAAACAGTGTGTTTGATAAGCTCAAGCCACAATCACTTTATGTAGTTTAAGTATTACTTATTTAGTAGTTTTATTTTTAAATTTAAGGAATATCCCGAATGCCAGCTATTCGTGTAAAAGAAAACGAGCCATTTGAAGTTGCGATGCGTCGCTTTAAACGCGGTGTAGAAAAAACAGGTTTATTGACTGAGTTGCGTGCGCGCGAAGCTTATGAAAAACCAACTACTGAACGCAAACGCAAAAAAGCTGCAGCGGTTAAACGCTTGCAAAAAAAATTGCGCAGCCAAACTTTGCCTCCAAAATTGTTCTAAGATACAGTTTTTAGAAAACACCGCAGCTTACTGCGGTGTTTTTTCCATTGCGCTTAATTAAGGATGAATCATGCAAGCCAAAGAACGTATTTCCCAAGACATGAAAGACGCGATGCGCGCCAAAGAAGCCAATAAATTATCAACCATCCGCATGTTGTTGGCTGCTATTAAGCAAGTAGAAGTGGATGAACGCATAGAGGTTAGTGATGACAGGGTAATGGAAATTGTCATCAAAATGATCAAACAACGCCAAGACTCTGTCAAAATTTATCGTGACAACCACCACAATGAAGCAGCAGACAAAGAACAAGCAGAAATCGATTTACTACAACAGTATTTGCCTGCTCAACTCAGCGATGTAGAAGTACAAGCAGAAATCCAAGCAGCAATTGCGGCCGTAAGTGCAACATCTATGGCTCAAATGGGTCAAGTCATGGCCATCGTAAAACCAAAATTAAATGGTGTTGCTGATATGGGGAAAGTGTCCAAATGGGTTAAAGATGCACTTAACTCATGATTCCCAGTGATTTTGTAGACGAATTATTGCAAAAAGTGGACATCGTTGACGTCATTGACGAAGCGGTGCCACTGAAAAAAGGTGGCCAAAATTATTTGGCCTGCTGTCCGTTCCACAAAGAAAAAACCGCTTCGTTTACTGTCAGCCCAAGCAAACAGTTTTACCATTGTTTCAGTTGTGGTGCCCATGGCAGCGCTATCGGTTTCATGATGGAATACCATGGCTTGTCATTTGTCGATGCCGTCGAACGCTTGGCTGAACGTGTGAGTTTACATGTACCACATGTCAACAATGGACCTGCCGTCGACCCTAGTATCAAAAAAGCCAAACAAGAAAAAAAACTTGCCTTACAAGATACCACACGCATTGCAGCCGACTATTATGCCCAGCAATTGCCCCAATACCCTAGAGCCAGTGCTTATATTGCCAAACGTGGTTTGAATGCCCAAACCATAGAACAATATCAAATTGGTTATGCACCCGATGCTTGGCAAGCTTTACAGGACGCTTTCAAACAAAATTATGTCCATCCTTTGCTTGAAGAGGCGGGTTTGGTCATTGCCAAAGAAGACAAACGTTACGACCGCTTTCGTGACCGTCTGATGTTTCCCATTCGCAATGCCATTGGTCAAGTAATTGGTTTTGGTGGTCGAGTCTTAGACAAAGGCGAGCCCAAATACCTTAACTCTCCAGAAACGCCATTGTTTGACAAAGGCAGTGAATTATACGGTTTGTTTGAAGGCAAAGCCGCCATCAAAGAGACCAGTCGCGTGCTGGTGGTAGAAGGCTATATGGATGTCGTCGCACTGGCTCAACATGGTGTAGGCTATGCCGTTGCCACATTGGGCACCGCCACCTCCGCCACTCACATCAAAACATTGATGCGCCACAGCGATAAATTGTATTTTTGTTTTGATGGTGACCAGGCAGGACACAAAGCCGCTTGGCGTGCCTTAGAAAATGCTCTGCCTTTGCTCAAAGATGACAAAGCATTGTCTTTTCTATTTTTACCTGATGGCGAAGATCCAGACAGTTATATCAGCCAACACGGCAAACAAAGCTTTGAAAGCTTACTGATAGAAAAAAGCCAGCCCTTATCAGAATATTTGTTTGCCAAACTGTGTGCGCCTTTGGATTTAAATCAACGTGAACACCAAGCTCGACTAGCACAACAAGCCAGCGGCCTAATTGAACAAGTCAAGAATGCCCCTGCTCTGAGCTTACTCATGAAGCAAAGCCTGATGCGTTTAACTGGATTAGATCGTCATGATTTAGCCAGCTTAATGGGTGAATCAACCAAGAATATTCCTATCAAAGCAAAAAGTTATCGCTTACCCAGTATGCCAGCGCAAGTGATTAGTCATTCATTGGTACAAAATCAAATCATGTGGCTCTTGATAAATCCCAATTGGGCCTCATATATCGATTTACCCGATTATTGGCCTTTACAAGATGATTATGCATGCTTAGCTGACTTGGCCGATACCATAAAATCAGCACCACAAAGTATGAATACTGTGCATATTCTAGAATCGATGCGCGGAAGCATCCATGCTGATACCATTAATCAACTGATGCGACATGCTTCACAAAATATGGATAATTTTGTTTATCGCAGTCCTGAAGACGAACAAGGTTTTCAGGACGGCATGCAAAAGCTGTACAAAGAATTGAAAGCGCAACAAATTCAAAATTTGTTAGCAAAAAGCAATACAGTAGGTTTGAGTGATGATGAAAACCGTTTGTTAGTGGCGCTTATTAGCGGCAAGCCATAATTTGGCAACCTAAACCAAACAATACGCTTAACACATTACTTAATATAGTCTTCCAAACCTTAGCTTTGAGAAAAACATGGCAAACAACAACCCTAAAAAACAAGAGATTGATCAAGACAATCAAGATGATGCGCCATTGAGTGTTGAAGAACAACGCGCACGTTTGCGTCAACTGATTATTCTTGGAAAAGAACGTGGCTACATCACGTATGCCGAAATCAATGACCACTTGCCTGAAGATGTGTCTGATTCAGATCAAATCGACAACATTGTCAGCATGATTTCAGGCTTGGGCATCCAAGTTACCGAAGAAGCACCAGATGCAGACTCTTTGTTAATGAGTGATGGTGCCACAGGTGTTACCGATGAAGATGCCGTTGCCGAAGCCGAAGCGGCGTTGTCTAGCGTTGATTCTGAATTTGGTCGCACGACCGACCCTGTGCGTATGTACATGCGTGAAATGGGTCAAGTTGATTTATTGACGCGTGAAGACGAAATCATCATCGCCAAAAAAATCGAACGTGCTTTGCGCAATATGATTGAAGCTATCAGTGCTTGTCCTTCAACCATCGAAGAGATTTTAGGCCTAGTAGAAAGAATTCGCACTGAAGAAATCCGTGTGGATGAAGTCGTTGAAGCCTTGATTGATCCAGAAGAGGAAGAAGCGGCCTTAAACGCCATTGCTGAGAGCGTGAGCAACGATACTTTGGTTGAGGAAGACGCAGATGAAGACACAGATGAAGACGAAGACGAAGACGAAGATTCTGTTGAAGATGCCGATGCGATGGCAGGCGCCAATTTAGAAGAATTGCGTCAAAACACTTTGGCTCATTTTGAGTTGGTTAAAACCAAATTTGAAACCATGATTGCTTTGTTAGCAGCCAAAGGTAGCCAAAGTGCAGAATATTTGGCCGCACGCCAAGCCATCACCGAAGACTTGTTAAAAGTACGTTTTGCCACCCGTCAAATTGAAAGCTTGTGCGAAAGCTTGCGCAAACGCGTAGATACCATTCGCCAATTGGAACGCGGTATTCGTGATATTTGCGTCAACCACGTTCGCATGCCGTTCGATTACTTCCGCGAGAATTTTGCAGGTAATTTAACAGATATTCAATGGGTAGAAAAAGAATTAAGTCGCAATAATAAAGACTGGAACCAAGCCTTAGAACGCTTCAAATTTTCTATCATTGAGAAACAAAGTAAATTATTAGATTTACAAGAAGAATCACGCTTGTCGATTGATGAACTCAAAGACATCAACAAAGAAATGGCACGTGGCGAACGTGAATCTGCTGCAGCCAAGCAAGAAATGATTCAAGCAAATTTGCGTTTGGTCATTTCAATTGCCAAAAAATACACCAACCGTGGTTTGCAATTTTTAGACTTGATTCAAGAAGGTAATATCGGCTTGATGAAAGCGGTAGATAAGTTTGAATATCGTCGTGGCTATAAATTCTCAACTTATGCGACATGGTGGATTCGCCAAGCCATTACCCGCTCGATTGCCGACCAAGCCCGTACGATTCGTATTCCGGTTCACATGATTGAAACCATCAATAAAATGAACCGCATTTCACGCCAATACTTGCAAGAAACAGGCGAAGAACCTGATTCTGCAAAATTAGCCGAATTAATGGAAATGCCTGAAGATAAGATTCGCAAAATCATGAAAATCGCCAAAGAGCCGATTTCGATGGAAACACCTATTGGCGATGACGACGATTCACACTTAGGCGATTTCATTGAAGATGCCAACAATGTTGCACCTTCTGATGCTGCTATGTATTCAGGTTTGCGCGAAGTGACCAAAGAAGTTTTGGAAAGCTTGACGCCACGAGAAGCCAAAGTATTGCGCATGCGTTTTGGTATTGACATGAATACCGATCATACTTTGGAAGAAGTCGGTAAACAGTTTGATGTCACCCGTGAGCGTATTCGCCAAATCGAAGCCAAGGCTTTGCGTAAATTACGTCACCCTACTCGCTCAGAACGCTTGAAAAGCTTCTTAGACAGCGAAGAAAACAAGCAATAATTGTTTTAAGGGCTTTTAATCCAGCGGCATGTTTGTTATAATGCCGCTTCTTTGCAAGGGCCTGTAGCTCAGCGGTTAGAGCAGGGGACTCATAATCCCTTGGTCGTGGGTTCGATTCCCACCGGGCCCACCAAAGAACCCTATAAAGAATGCACCTTTACGGTACTTTTTTATTTATGCATATACTGCAATACAAATCACGCCCTATTTGGCTGCTTTCCTCTTTGCTCGCCATGCTTTTATCTTGCCTGAAATGCTTTCTTTCACTGAAAAAAATGGCACCCATGATAGTCCTGTTTTCCATGGGCTAGGATAACCATGGAAGCACACGACAATAGCATCTTTCGGCGGGACACCTAAATGTCGTCCATTGCTACGCAAAGCTTCATAGCCAAGCATAGAAGGTTGGGCAATATCCACTTTGTAGCTAAAAATACGATTGGGCAATAAATGTTGCCATTGTTGCGGCTGCGTGATTTTGCTTAAAAAACCTTGATCACCCCAACATTCAGGTGTATCGCACTCGTCCATATGTTTTTGTGGATTGGCCATAAAACGATTCCACACAAATTCCTTAATTTCACAAGGAATATACATAATAGATGAATTACATTGATTGGTATAAGACAGACCTGACAGCATGGTGAAGTTTTTAGCTTCATTCATCAACTCTTGTAAATCACCTGTCACCACCACATCAATGTCAAAATACAATAAGTCTTGCTGACCCAAGACAGGATGATTGGGATTGAATAGTTCCAGTTTCGACCACCATCCAGGAAAATCATGTAATAAAGGCGCCGTTTTCACACCATCGATGTGTTTGGCATCGGTCAAACAAATGGACTCAAAAGGTGCAAATTGTTTGTGTATCCACTGTGCATGTTTGGGTGTGAATTTTTTACTTTGCCTTAATACGGTGACAACCAACATATATGAAACCCTTAATCGATGAATATCTATATATTCACATCATACCATTCCAAACCCCAGTTATTATTTGCCGCCATTAAAATCTTGATAGCATCAAAAAGCGTCCTGTAATGTTTACAGGACGCTTTATACCTCAAAACCATTCAGTTTTTAATGTCTGACTCAATTAAGCCTTTTTACTGGACTTGCTGCTTTTTTTACGCTCATTGCGTTTTTTGGCCTTCGCCGTTGTCGTCGCTACCGCGCCAGCGGCACCATTGCCTTTGGCTCGGCGCTGTGCTTTTGCAGATTTGGGTGGGCGTGAATTGGGCTTTTTCGTCGCGGCTACCGCAGTAGGCGTTTCGGCAGTGTCTTTACCTGTGGATTTGCGAGAACGACGGTTTTTCTTTGCTGCGCCATCACTGCGGCCATTGCGAACAACAGCTTCATGGATTTTACCACGCGCACCAGAGCGCGAACGTGGCGTCGAGCGGCTCTGACGGTTGCCATCGCCTGGGCTGCCACCGCTGATCAAACTCAAATCCACTTTGCCTGTATCCAAATTGGCACTGGCCACACGCACAACGACCGCATCGCCCATTTTAAAGCGCACACCACTGCGTTCGCCTTCGATGGCCATGATTTCAGGACGGTAATTAAAATAATCCTCACCCAAATCGCTGATGTGAACCAAACCATCAATGTGCAATTCGCTTAAAGTCACAAAAATACCAAAATTAGTCAACCCAGCGATGCGACCTTCAAACACCTCGCCCACTTTGTCTTTCATATAATACGTCTTGAGCCAATTTTCCACATCTTTGCTGGCTTCATCCGCACGGCGCTCATTAAATGATGTATGGCTTCCCAGACCTTGCCAAGATTCCTCTTGGTAAACCTCACCTAACAACACCGCTTTAATCGCACGATGGACAGTCAAATCAGGATAGCGACGAATCGGTGAGGTAAAGTGAGTATAAGCACTATAAGCCAAACCAAAATGGCCTTCATTTTTGGCCTCATACATCGCTTGCTGCATCGAACGCAACAACATCACTTGCAACACTTCTTTGTCATCACGATTTTCAAACTGTGCCGCCAATTCAGCATAATCCTTCGGTGTTGGCGCATCACCGCCACCCAATTGCAAACCTAACAATGCCAATTGCTGACGCAAAACTTCCAATTTTTCAGGCGTAGGACCTTTGTGATTGCGGTATAAAGACGGGTGTTTGTTTTGCAATAAAAAATCTGCCGCACACACATTGGCTGCCAACATACACTCTTCAATCAAACGGTGAGCATCGTTGCGCTTGATTGGTTCGATGCGGTCAATTTTGCCGTTGTCATTGAAAATCATCTGAGTTTCAACAGTGTCAAATTCCATCGCACCACGCTGCTCGCGTTTGCTTTGCAATTTTTTAAATAATTGATGTAACACATCAATTTGCGGTTTTAAAGCGTGCTCTTCGCCCGACTCTATCCAATTAGACACTTGTGTATAAGTCAAACGCGCATGCGAACGCATCACCGCAGGATAAAATTGATAGGCTTTGACATTGCCCATATTGGTGATAATCATGTCACACACCATGCACAAACGCTCAACATCAGGATTGAGCGAGCAAATGCCATTGGACAAACTTTCAGGCAGCATCGGGATCACACGGCGTGGAAAATACACACTGGTACTGCGTTCGCGCGCATCACCATCAATGCCATCACCATTTTGAACATAATGGCTCACATCGGCAATGGCCACCACCAAACGGAAATTGCGACCAACTTTCTCCGCAAACACCGCATCATCAAAATCACGTGCGGTTTCGCCATCAATCGTCACCAATGGCAATTCACGCAAATCTACACGATCTTTACGGTTTTTTGGACGCACATTTGCAGGAATTTTTGCCGCCGCTTTGAGACATTCTTTTGAAAATTGATGTGGCAAATGGTGTTTGCGCACTGCAATTTCAATTTCCATACCACTATCGGCATAGTCACCCAATACTTCAATGACTTTACCCGCAGCAGGCAGATTTTTTTCAGGGAATCGGGTCAATTGCACATTGATAACTTGACCATCTTGCGCCTGACCAATACTGTTAATATCCAAGACAATGCTTTGACTCAAGCGTTTGTCCTCAGGCACAGCGACAGCAACGCCACCTTCTTTAGACAAACGTGCCACCACCGTACTGTTTGCACGTTCAATCACATCCAATACCTGACCTTCACGACGACCACGCCGATCAATGCCTGCAGGACGCACGGTGACAATATCACCATGCATCAAACCTTTCATTTGGCGATCGTACAAAACCAAATCGGTGTCGCCTGCTTTTTTTTCCAAAGGTACGGCAAACCCAAAACCATCACTGTGTGCTTCCACACGACATTTGACCAAAGCCAATTTTTCCGCCACGCACACCAAGCCGCGGCGATTGATATAAATCTGCCCATCTCGTACCATCGCGCCCAAACGGCGACGGAAAAATTCATACTCATCTTCACGAATAGACAAGACATTTGCCAAGTCTTCCGTGCTGACTGGAACCCCTTTTTGTTCCAATAATTCAATCACCCACTCACGGCTAGGCAATGGGTCGCTGTATTTTTCTTGTTCACGTGCCAAAAACGGGTCTTGGCTGCGCAAATTATTTTTTCTTTTAGTCATTGACTTTCTCAATAGGGAAACTATAATGCGTTCTTCGCAATTCAAACACATTGTGCATCAAATTTGTGTTTTCATCTATGCCCAGGTGGCGGAATTGGTAGACGCGCATGGTTCAGGTCCATGTGCCAGCAATGGTGTGGAAGTTCGAGTCTTCTCCTGGGCACCAACGATATAGACATTGTGATATAAAAACATGACACTCAACAGAGTGTCTTTTTTTATGTCAGTTCATTTAAACCGATATCTTAAGCCACGATAAATGCTTAAGACCCACAGCTTAATCCACCATACTGGATATCAGCCAGTTTGAATACCATCTTTGCAATGGATTGCTTTGTCTTAGCCCACTCATGCCAATGTTATACTCAATCTTCACCTCATCACAAGGATTGAGCATGCGCCATTTATTTGACCTTCCATTGCATTATCCCATCATTCAAGCACCGATGGCAGGCGGTGCCAGCTCACCACAATTGGTCGCGGCAGCATGTGAAGCAGGCGCATTGGGCAGTTTGGCTTGTGGCATCTTGTCACCTGAGCAAATGGTGCAACAAGCGCAACACATACGCACATTGACCCAACACGCATTTGCCATGAATTTGTTCATCTTACCCGAACCCACGCCACCCAGTGCGCCATCCTTACAGGCCGCTAAACTATGGTTAGAACCAGCATTCAACCAATTGGGTTTAGATTTTCCGACAGTACCAACATGGTCACAATCTTTTCACGCCCAATTTGAAACCTTATTGCAATTACAGCCTGCCATTGCCAGTTTTGCGTTTGGTATTTTAACGTCAGCGCAAGCCCAAGCCTTGCAACAAAAAAACATTCGCATCATCGGCACCGCCAATTCTCCCGCACATTTGCAAGCATGGCTGGATGTGGGCGCTGATGCGGTGGTTTTACAAGGCATAGAAGCTGGCGGTCACCGTGGCGGACCCACTGAGTTGGCCATCGAAGACGAATATCACAATTTGGATTTGTTACAAGCATGCCGCGCTATCACAGATAAACCACTCATCAGTGCAGGTGGTATCTCTCAAGCGCAACAAGTGCAAGATTATTTGGCACACGGCGCAGATGCTGTTCAAATCGGCACTGCTTTTTTATGTGCTACCGAAAGCGGCGCATCCAGTGTCATGAAACAAGCCTTATGGGACAAACGCCACCAAAAAACGCGTTTAACCCGTTTGTTCTCAGGCAAAAACGCACGAGGCATTGAAAATACATGGATGCAAACTTTGGCGGCATATGAACAAGACGCCTTGCCCTACCCTTATCAAAATGCCTTAACCTCACCCATGCGTGCTTGGGCAGACAGACACCAACAAGCCGAATATTTGTCGTTGTGGGCAGGCACAGGTGTGGCACACATGCGCCAACAAAGTGTGGCGGAAATTTTACAGTATTTGTATTCTGATATGGACATAGACTGTGCATGACCATAAAACCATCAAGCGTCCTGTAAAGATTTACAGGACGCTTGATTGGTAAAACACAACTCATTCATTCAAAGCATCAACGCTCAAACCAATGTGTAATCGACGCCTTTGCCAAACAATGGGCATTGATCATAAAGCCTGCCATCGCTGTACTGGCATCTGCGGGCAAATCAATGTGATCGGTATCCAAAGCATATACGGTGTGAATATAACGGTGACGTTCACCTTCAGGCGGCATGCACCCCATATAACCAATACCGCCGCCATCGTGGCGCATTTGGCGCACACCGTCAGGCAAGGCACTGCCATCACTCGTTCCTGCACCGCGAGGTACCGATGTCACATCTACGGGCAACACCAACGCCATCCAATGCCACCAACCTGAGCCGCCCGTCGGTGCATCAGGATCATGCACAGCAATGGCATAACCTTTCGTACCCTCAGGTGCACCGCTCCAACTTAGCTGTGGTGAAGCACAATCGGGATGGTCGGCTTGAAAATGTGCACCCATCAATTGCTCTGCTGTAAAATCGCTGCTGCTCACGCTAAAATCGGTCATATTATTTTTCACTCCTATGTGTTTTTTAACAGAATAAAAAGCGCATGCGTTGTAAAAAAATCATAAAAACATTCCCACATCGCTTAAATTACCAACATGAATATAGCATAGCTCCAACAAAACAAGCCGTTATTGTTGTCAAATAAATCTCTCCTAAAAACTTCATCAAAGCCATAAATTTTTATGACTTGCCAAATGCCAAGCCTATCCCTTATATTGTGCTCCATTACTTCTACACACACTATATAGTGTGTCTGAATCCCCATTTCCCACTATATCCAGCTTACCTACAAATCGCTTTTGTCAAGCGATTTTACCCATTTATGAGGACGTATTCATGAACGCAGCCGCTGCCGCCCAACTGAAAGTGACCAAACGCGATGGTCGCTTAGAAGCGATAGATTTGGATAAAATACACCGTGTCATCGACTGGGCAGCCGAAGGTCTGAACAATGTTTCTGTATCACAAGTGGAATTGAAATCCCACATTCAGTTTTACAACGGTATTCGTACCGAAGACATCCACGAGACCATCATTAAATCTGCCGCCGATTTGATTTCTACCGAAACCCCTGATTACCAATATTTGGCAGCACGTTTGGCCATCTTCCATTTGCGTAAAATTGCTTTCGGTCAGTTTGAACCACCACACTTGTTTGAGCATGTGGAAAAATTGACACAGTCTGGCAAATACGATGCCCACATTTTGGCCGATTACTCACGCGCAGAATTCGATGAGTTGAATGCAGCCATTGTGCACGACCGTGACATGACTTTTTCTTACGGTGCGGTGAAACAATTAGAAGGCAAATATTTGGTACAAAACCGTGTGACGCGCCAAATTTACGAGTCACCACAGTTTTTGTACATGTTGGTAGCGATGTGTTTGTTTGCCAAATACCCACAAAACACGCGTTTGGACTATGTAAAACGTTTTTACGATGCGGTGTCTGAATTCAAAATCTCTTTGCCAACACCGATTATGGCAGGCGTGCGCACGCCTTCACGCCAATTCTCATCTTGCGTGTTGATTGAATGTGACGACAGTTTAGACAGCATCAACGCCACCTCTAGCGCGATTGTCAAATACGTGTCACAACGCGCAGGCATCGGTATCAACGCAGGTCGCATTCGTGCTTTAGGCTCTGAAATTCGTGGTGGTGAAGCGCAACACACAGGTTGTATTCCATTTTACAAATTGTTCCAAACCGCAGTGAAATGTTGTTCTCAAGGCGGTGTGCGTGGCGGTGCAGCGACTTTGTTCTACCCATTGTGGCATTTGGAAGTGGAAAGCTTGCTCGTGTTGAAAAACAACCGCGGTGTTGAAGAAAACCGTGTGCGCCACATGGATTACGGCGTACAAATCAACCGCGCTTTGTACCAACGCTTGATTAAAAACCAAGACATCACCTTGTTCTCGCCATCTGATGTGCCTGGTTTGTACGATGCTTTCTTTGCCAATCAAGACGAATTTGAACGCTTGTACGAGCAATACGAACAAGACGACAGCATTCGCAAGCGCAAAGTTTCAGCCATGGATTTGTTCTCAATGTTGATGCAAGAGCGCGCTGGTACAGGCCGCATCTACGTACAAAACGTCGACCATTGCAACACCCACAGCCCGTTCAATCCTGCGGTAGCCCCTGTACGCCAATCGAATTTGTGCTTGGAAATTGCCTTACCAACCAAACCATTGAACAACATCAACGACCCTGAAGGCGAAATCGCTTTGTGTACTTTGTCGGCGTTCAACTTGGGTAAAATCGAATCTTTGGACGACATCGAAGAATGGGCAGATTTGGCTGTGCGCGCTTTGGATGCTTTGCTCGACTACCAAGACTATCCAATTGAAGCAGCTCGCCAAGCAACCATGAACCGCCGCACATTGGGCATAGGCGTGATCAACTATGCATATTACTTGGCAAAAAATGGCGTGCGTTATTCTGATGGTTCGGCCCTTGGCTTGACCCACCGCACATTTGAAGCGATTCAATTTTACTTATTAAAAGCTTCGGTGAAATTGGCGCAAGAATACGGTGCGTGTCCGAAATTTGGCGAAACCACTTACTCTCAAGGTTTGTTGCCAATTGACACTTACAAAAAAGATTTGGATGCCTTCTGCACCGAACCTTTGCATTTGGATTGGGAAGGCTTGCGTGCAGACATCGTCAAACACGGTTTGCGCAATTCAACCTTGACCGCTTTGATGCCATCTGAAACCTCTAGCCAAATTTCCAATGCCACCAACGGTATTGAGCCACCGCGCGGTTTGGTGACGGTCAAAGCATCAAAAGACGGTATTTTGAAACAAGTGGTGCCTGAATACGAACGCTTGCAAAGCGAATACGAATTGTTGTGGCAAATGCCAAACAACGACGGTTATTTGAAACTCGTTGGTGTGATGCAAAAATTTGTCGACCAAGCCATTTCATCAAATACCAATTACGACCCTTCTCGTTTTGAAGGTGGCAAAGTGCCGATGAAACAATTGATCAAAGATTTGTTGTCGGCTTACAAATATGGCTTGAAAACCTTGTACTACCATAACACCCGTGACGGTGCTGACGATTTGCAACAAGATTTACAAGACGATGGTTGTGCAGGCGGCGCTTGTAAAATCTAATCATTGACCATTTGAGCTTACAGGACGCCTTTTCAGGCGTCTTGTTCTCCCTAAAGCGACAACACAGAAATACCGATTATGAATTACTCTACTTTTAGCAAAACCGCTAACAACCAAATGCTTGAACCCATGTTTTTCGGTCAATCCGTTAACATTGCCCGTTACGACCAACAAAAATACGAAATTTTTGAAAAATTAATCGAAAAACAATTGTCGTTTTTTTGGCGTCCTGAAGAAGTAGATGTGTCGCAAGACCGTTTAGACTATCAAAACTTGCCTGAACACGAACAACACATATTCATCAGCAATTTGAAATACCAAACCTTGCTCGATTCGATTCAAGGTCGCAGCCCGAATGTGGCATTGTTGCCGATTGTGTCGATTCCTGAACTGGAAACGTGGATTGAAACATGGTCGTTCTCAGAAACGATTCACTCTCGCTCTTATACGCACATCATCCGCAACATCATTCACGACCCTGCAACCGTATTTGATGACATCGTCACCAATGAACACATCATTCGCCGTGCCGAAGAAATCGCTGTTTATTACGATGATTTGATTGCTGCAACGCAGTATTACCACATGTTTGGTGAAGGCACGCACGATATCCAAGGCAAAACCATCACCGTGTCTTTGCGTGAACTCAAACGCAAATTGTATTTGTGCTTGATGTGTGTGAATGCTTTGGAGGCGATTCGTTTTTATGTGTCATTTGCGTGTTCGTTTGCGTTTGCAGAACGTGAATTGATGGAAGGCAATGCCAAAATCATCAAATTGATTGCCCGTGACGAGGCTTTGCATTTGACTGGCACACAACACATGGTGAATTTGCTGCGCTCAGGCGTGGACGATGCCGAAATGGAACAAATCGCCATCGAATGCGAGCAAGAATGTTTTGAATTGTTCAAGCGTGCGGCGATTCAAGAAAAAGAATGGGCGGAATACCTGTTCAAAGATGGCTCAATGATAGGCCTGAACAAAGACATTTTGTGCCAATACATCGAATACATCACCAATTTGCGCATGAATGCAGTCGGTTTACAGCCTGCGTTTGAAGGCAAAACTCAAAATCCAATTCCTTGGATCAATGCGTGGCTTTCTAGCGACAACGTGCAAGTGGCGCCGCAAGAAGTGGAAGTAAGCTCGTATTTGGTGGGTCAAATTGATTCGGAATTGTCGGCGGACGATTTGGGAGATTTTGAACTGTAATGGTCATGGTCACGACTCGCGACAAGTCTTTTGCCTTGCGCGAAAACGAAACCTTGCTCGAAGCACTCGAGCGCACAGGACACGATGTGGAATACCAATGTCGTGAGGGTTATTGCGGGTCGTGCCGCACCAAAATCATCCAAGGCAACGTCACTTATCACGAGTTTCCGCTTGCCTTTGTGGGTCGAGACGAATGTTTGCCGTGTTGCTGCGTGGTGGTGGACGACATCACCATAGAAGCAAGCGTACGCCAAGAAGAGATGTTTGGGGAAGAGGAAGGATTGTTGTCGGATTTGTTTGATTAAATTACAGGAATTTTTTCAATGACTTACATAATATACATATACGAATCAATAATTACATATCTTTCTACATTCAATTCGTCCACTTTTAGTGCTATAGCGGCGATATTTGCTGCGATAGCTGCTATTGTTATGTGTTTTTTAACATTTCATATGAAAAAATCTGACATCGTTGTTTATATCGAACCTGATGCAGATGCAAAAGATATATTATGCTTATGTGTAAGTAACACAGGACAAAGCACTGCTAGAAATATCACTTTTGAATTCAATCAACCAGTGCCTCTAAAAGCCTTCGACAAAATAATAGATAATAAAAAAACAGTTAATCTTGATGTTTCTTTTTTAAGTAAAGGATTTTTCATTGAAGGTTTAACCCATCTAGCAGCAGGTAAAACCCGTAAAATTCATTTGGGTCACTTTCAAACTTTACATCATCATTTGGCAGAGAATCCTCTCTCCTGTAACGTCACCTACAAAAATAAAATACCTTTCCCAATTAGAGTATCCAATGAAACCGACCATTTCGAGTTTTCAATCCATGATTGGGCACATGACCCTCAAGGTGACAACTCTCATTTGAAACATTTGAAACAAATCAATGAGTCGCTTCAAAGTATCAGTGAATCACTAGAAATATTACAAGTGAAACTATAAATAGTTATTTTAAGCGTCCTGTAACCTTTTACAGGACGCTTAAAATTTCAAACACGCTCATCCACGTTATAATATCGCCATATATCCCCATCAGATTGAAACACCATGAACCAAACCTCCAAAGACCCATTGCACGGCAAAAAGCTTGCCGACATTTTGGACGAATTATTGGATTATTACGGCGGCTTTGATGGCTTGAGCCGTGAAGTCGACATTCGCTGTTTTTGTATTGACCCAAGCGTCAAATCATCTTTAAAATTTTTGCGCACCACGCCTTGGGCGCGTGAAAAAGTCGAGAGCTTGTATTTATATGTCTTGCGCCAAAAAGCCAAAGCCGCCAAACAAGCGGCTTTAGAATCAGAAAACGAATAAAACAAGCGTCCTGTAAAGTTTACAGGACGCTTGTTTATATCTATTTAAACAATCGTTTATGTGGGTTGCGCTTGTGATTGTTTGATGACTTTTGCATCAAAAACAAACGGACCGAATGGCAAAATAGACGCCACCAAACCCATTAAAAACGTGCTGACAGGCCATTTTTGCTGATGGCTCGCCACAAACAACACCACCAAATACAGCATGAACAACACACCATGCGCCATACCTGACATGGGAATCAAACTGGCATCGTTCAGCACATATTTCATCGGCATTGCCACAAACAACAATACCAAAAACGAAATTCCTTCCAAATAACCTACCACGCGCAAAATATTCAACATATTAATGTGTTTCCATCTCATTGTTTCATCATTCATGATTATAAACGAGCATCGTCCAAAACATGTGATTTAAAGCAAGGCTTATGATGATTGCAAGCGACACAAAACCATATTGGCTATCATCGGTTACAGAACGCTGGCATTGATATTAGGGATTTTAAAGCCGCCACATGCGCCAATTGTCCCAGCCCAAACGAAATTTGGTGGCATCTTTGACCATGGCAAAAACATGGTCTTGGTTGTTAAAATTACCTGTGTAACAAGCGGAGGTGAATTGGTGGCTGCTGTGTAATAACAAGTCTTCATTGGCATGCAGTTTGTCGTGCGCCACCGCCACCGCAAACAAAGAGCCGATGGCTTGTTTGCCTTTACATGATACATAAATAGGCGTGTCTTCTAAGGTCGCTTGTTCGTGCTCGGTTTTGATGAAATCTTCCAGCCCAACCACCGCAATTTTTTTATCCACTCCCCAATGCATAATACTGTCATCGCCTAAATAAATGCCAGAATGCCCTGCTTCACTTTGCGACCATTCACAATACAATAAACTGCCGATTTGAGCTTGTACTTTTTCACGAAAACCCCGAGCTGCCACGGCAACAGGCATTTGATTCATGAATTTCCCTTCTTTGTAGAATATTTTGCGGCATTATAAACATTTATACAAAAACCGACATGCTCTAAAAATGCTATATAAATTTATTTTATAAACTTACAGGACGCTTGCAAATAGGATTTTAAACTTAAGATTTATTACGGGTTAATTGTAAATAGACGCAGCCCACAAGCAAGCCCCATAAAATGGCATTGATGCCCAAAACACTCACACCTGACAAGGTGATTAAAAATGTGAGCAAAGCCGCATCTTGATGACCTGTGTCTTTGAATGAGTTTTGCAAACACATCATCAAAGTACCAAGCAATGCCAAACCTGCCAAAATTTGTGAGATATTTTGCGGCAATGCCAAAAACAAAGCCACCACCGTACTGGCCCACACCCCCGCAATCAAATAAAACACCCCTGCCCACATCGCCGCACGATAACGTTGTTTGGGATTGGCATCGACATTCTCATTCAAACACATTGCCGCTGAAATGGCTGCCAAATTGATCGAAAAACCACCCATAGGCGCAGCCACAACATTCATCAAGCCCGTTCCAAACAATACAGGTTTAACAGGCGTTTCATAACCATAACTTTTCATCATAGCGATGCCGGGCAAATTTTGTGACAACATGGTTAACACATACAAAGGCAAGCTCAAATTGATGATGGCCATCACATCCCATTGTGGTGTTATCCACACAGGTTGCGCCATCGACAACGTGATATTTTGCCCCACAAAAGCGTCCTGAAACAGCGCAAACACCACGCCAACCATGAGCAAAATCAACATGGTATAACGTGGCAAAAAATGTTTGGCGAGCAAATAGCTGACAAACATGCCTAAAAACACCACAGGCGTATCACCCAATGGCAAGAAGGCTTTTAAGCAAAACGGCAACAAAATAGCCCCCAACATCGCCGTACCTAAAAAAGGAGGAATGCTCGATAAAGCTCGGCTTAACGGTGTGATTAAACCCGTTAAAGCAATCAAAATACCTGTGAACATGCACACGCCAAGAACCACAGACAAATCATATTGTGCCGCACTCACAACCAACATTGCCGCTCCTGGTGTAGACCACGCGGTTAAAATAGGCTTTTTGTAATACCATGAAAAACCAATACAACTAACGCCCATCAAGATACCTAAAGTCAGCAACCAACTTTCAATTTGTACGGGTGTCGCCCCTGCGGCAGTGGCTGCTTGAATGACAATGATGATAGAACTGGTATAACCCACCAGAACGGTGCTAAATCCTGCTGCAATATGACTGACATTAAACCAGTGTTTCATGACATGGGCTTCCAAGCAATGTTAAAATGATTTTGTGCGTTATAGCGCACATTGCCATCATAATACTGTGCGCTATAACGCACAAGAGAAAGCCATGTCCAACGACAGTTTCAAAGCCCACATTGCCCAACATTTGAAATCCTTGCGTCAGCAACAAGGTTTAAGCCTCGATGCAACAGCAAAACAAACAGGCATTTCCAAAGCCATGTTAGGGCAAATTGAGCGTGAAGAATCCAGCCCGACCATTGCCACTTTGTGGAAAATTGCCAGCGGCTTGCATACCTCGTTTTCAGCTTTTTTTGCTGAAGCGGCCAAGCAATACGAACAAGAATGGGCGTTTCCTGACGATGAAAACATGAAAGTCAAAACCTTGTTTCCATTTCAGGCAGATACAGGTTTGGAGATGTTTGAAATCACACTGCATGATTTTCATCAACAAATGAGCTCACCACACAGCACAGGCGTGGTGGAATATGTGTATGTGTTACAAGGTCAGTTACAAGTCTTTTTTGAACAATCTTGGCATGTCTTACAAACAGGCGACAGTGTGCGTTTTTTTGCCGATCAAATACATGGTTATGAAGCTTTGAGCGACAAAACCGTGTTTCACAATACGATTTGTTATCTGCCAACACATTGATACCAACCAGCGGCCTGTAAAAGCCATGCTTCATTTTCAGGACGCTTAAAAAAAGAGCATACCCCCCTAAGGTACGCTCTTGAATCGGAATGCTTTTTTAATGCTTAGAATACGTGGCGCAAGCCTACACCTGCACTGTATGAATCACGGTCATCGCCGCTGACTTTGCCATTGGCATCTACTTTATAACCAACAGGTGCATTTTTCCAACCGAAAGAAGCCAAAGCCGTCGTGCGTTTAGACAAAGCATAATCGGCACCCACAATCACTTGGTCGTAACCTGAATTGCTCACTTTGCCGCCATTTTTGTGTTTTTCATCAAAACCGTGTGAGTAGCTGATGCGTGGCGTGATGCTGCCCATGTTATAGCTGAACAAACCCAATACTTCATGTGTCTCTACAGGATTGTGAATGCGCGCTTGTGGGTCTTGTGCAGTAGTAGCAAATGAATTTTTTGCCCACAAACCACGGAAGCCATCGGTGTATTGGTAAGCCAAAGATGCTACCACGCCATTAGCACGGTAAGCACCAATCACGCGTGCAATTTGACCATCGTCCAAATCACCATTGCCATCGATATTTTGTTGTTTGTATTGACCATAAGCGCCATGTACTTCAAAGCCTGAGTTCACATATTTGCCTGATACAATCGTGGCTTGGCGTACTGTAGAAGCAGCGGTTAAATTGCCTTCAGTGGCTGAGTCTGCCAATTGGTGTTGCACATTGAATTTGAAGCCACCGAAATCAGGAGAATCGTAACGCACGCCTTGCCAGCGTTTGTCAATGCGCACAAAAGCACCATTACCGCGTGGATTGTCAGCATTGAAACCTGTTTCCCATGGATCTAACAATAATTTGTGCTCGCCTGCTTCGTTCATCACATCGCTGATGTAACCTGCACGCACTGCACCGAAATCACCTTTCACACCCACAAATGTATCACGGTTGTTCCAACCCATAGATTGTTCAGCACCTGAAATCGGTGTGAATTGCTCTACTTGCCAAAACGCCTGCATGCCATTGCCCAAATCTTCAGTACCTTTAAAACCAATGCGCGATTTGTAGTCTTCCATTTGTGTCAAAGAACCACTGCCTTCGCCTTTGGTATAACCCACGCCACCTTTGATTTGACCATACAACACCACATCCGCCATCGCAGGTGCAGCCATCAATACCGCACTGGCGATCAATATTTTTTTCATCTTCTGTCTTCCTTATCATCATTATTTTTTTATCAGCTTGACTGACATTCAACGCAACCACTGCGAGCAATTTAATCAAATTTGATTGTTTTTAACAGTACTATGTGAATATAAATTGCTAGGAATCCAATTAGAATGTCAAGAAAAGTCAATTTTCTGTCACCATCATTTACTCATTCATAGAATAAACGCTTTGTTTTACTTCAATAATTATTCGAATCTACTGAAATCATTAGCACATTCTACGAAAAAGCTTTTGATATGCTTTAATGTTGCGATTTTATGACAAAAATTCAACAATATCTTTGATAAAATATCAATTTATTACAATATAAACATAACAGCTATAATCAAAGAAATCTTGCTACAACATAAAAGAATTTATTATCAAAATATGATTCATGAACAGCATGCCGCAGATGGCGTATCATAAACATCTTTTCATCACAGTGAAGCATCCACCATCATGAAACGCATTTCATTATCCAATCTCAAATCCGAACCTTACCAACACATGATTCAATTGGATGCGCAAGTGAATCAAATGGTACAGGACGCTGGCATTGATGAAGGTTTCCACCACCTCTTACGCTTACACGGCTCACGCCTTAATGGTTGCGCATTTTGTGTCAAATTGCATTTAGCCGATGCGTTAAAACACGGTGAAAACACAGAACGCATCACTTTAAGCGCAGTGTGGCGCGAAAGCCAATATTTTAGCCCTGCCGAAAAAGCCGCTTTGGCTTTAATAGAAGCCTTAACCCACATCGACCAAGCTCCTTTGCTTGAAAACAGCTATGCCCAAGCACAGGCTTTGTGGTCAGAAGAAGCACTGATTGCTTTGGAATGGATAGGCATCGTCATCAATGCATGGAACCGCATTGGCATTGCAGGACAATTGCAAGCCAAACCATGAATGAAATGACAAACAACTTAGGTTAAAATGAATAAGCGGCCTGTAAAATTTACAGGACGCTTATTCAAATCAAACAAAATACCGAACTTTCTCAGCCTGATATCTTCTCACCCAACTAATATCTGCTCACAAGGAGGTTGCACATGCCTGCTGATTCAAGATTCAAACTCGCTTCTTTACAAGCGTACCAAGACAAAATCTTAGCTACCGCTCGTCCTAGCATGCAAATGATTTTGAATCCGTCCTCCAAATTGTCATTGTGGCAAAGTAAAATTGGCGGCACTCATTATTATTTGCCTGTTAACACGCCCCATCCACAAAACACACACGGACAAGCCATGTTCATGTTGGCTCAAATCAATTGTGCCGAATTGCCACCACATGACAATTTGCCCAAAGAAGGTATTTTGCAGTTTTACATCGATGCTGACGACGATTTACTTGGTTTGGATTTTCACAATCGTTTGGCGCAAGTGGGCTTCAAAATTTTGTTTCACAGCCATATCACCACCGATACCACACAACTGCAAACCATCACCACTCCGCAATGGGAATACACCCCTATTGATCAAGAGTATGCCATTTCATTTCATCCTGAAACCCAATATATCAGTGTGGAAGATGCAGACTTTGGGCAAGCGATTTTAGACATCCCTCGCCATGACAGCCACGAAGATATTTCTGAGCATATACCCGAAGGCAATACCTTATTACAAGACTATGCCGAGGCTTTTCCCGCAATCGGTCATCGCTTAGGCGGCTATCCGTTTTTCACCCAATCGGATCCACGCGATGATGATGAAGCATTGGCCGATTATATATTGTTGCTGCAAATCGATAGCGAAGGCGACATCATGTGGGGCGACTCTGGTGTGTGCAATTTTTTTATCCATCCTGATGATTTGAAAAACCAAGATTTTTCTAAGGTTTTATACAATTGGGATTGTTATTAATACATCAATCACAATAAAAAAGCGTCCTGTAAAGTTTACAGGACGCTTGAAACATTCAAATCATCAATTCAAAGTTGGCATTGAAAATTGTGCCGCTTCACGAATTTCTGAGCTCGGCCAGCGTTGGGTAATGGTTTTGCGACGAGTAAAGAAACGCACGCCATCTGGACCATACATGAACAAATCACCAAACAACGAACGCTTCCAACCACCAAAGCTTTGATATGCCACAGGCACAGGCAATGGAATATTGATACCGACCATGCCCACTTGAATGTTGTCGGCAAAATAACGCGCCGCTTCACCATCACGGGTGTAAATACACGTACCGTTGCCGTATTCGTGGTCGTTAATCAATTGCATCGCTTCAGCCATCGTATTCACACGCAATACTTGCAACACAGGACCGAAAATTTCCGCTTGGTAGCTGCTCATGTCTTTTTGCACGCCATCAATCAAAGTAGGACCTACAAAGAAACCGTTTTCAAAGCCTTCAGGCGCGGCAGCCGAGCCATCTACCAACACTTTCGCGCCTTGAGCTTTGGCAGACTCGATGTGACCCAAGATTTTGCCTTTATGCTCTGCGGTAATCACCGGACCAAAATCATTGCCTTTGTCCGAATGCACACCAAACTTCAATTTCGCCATGGCTTCGGTCAAAGACGCAATCATTTTGTCGGCAATTTCGTCGCCCACAGCCACTGCAACTGACAAAGCCATGCAACGTTCGCCAGACGAACCGAAGGCCGCGCCAAGCAATGAATTAACCACATTGTCCAAATCCGCATCAGGCATCACAATGGCGTGGTTTTTCGCACCACCCAAAGCTTGGCAACGTTTGCCGTTGGCTGTGGCGGTTGTGTAAATGTATTCGGCAATCGGTGTTGAACCGACAAAACTCACCGCTTGAATGTCTTTGTGTTCCAAAATCGCATCCACAGCGTCTTTGCCACCGTTAACCACGTTCAACACGCCATCAGGCAAGCCCGCTTCTTTCATCAATTGCGCCAAATACAAAGTTGAGCTTGGATCGCGTTCAGATGGTTTCAAGATGAAAGTGTTGCCACAAACAATGGCCATTGGGAACATCCACAACGGTACCATCACAGGGAAGTTGAATGGCGTAATGCCCGCTACCACGCCCAATGGATGAAATTCGCTCCAAGAATCAATGTCAGGACCGACATTGCGCGTATGTTCGCCTTTTAATAATTCAGGCGCGCCGCAAGCATATTCCACGTTTTCAATGCCGCGTTGCAACTCACCCGCAGCGTCATGAACGATTTTGCCATGTTCTTCACCAATCAAACGACAAATGGTATCGGCATTTTTTTCAAGCAATTCTTTGAATTTGAACATCACACGCGCACGTTTGATCGGTGGTGTGTTGCGCCACTGAGGAAATGCTGCTTTGGCAGCCGCCACCGCTTCTTCGATGGTTTTGGCACCACCCAAAGAAACTTGTTTGCTCACTTCGCCCGTAGAGGGGTTGTACACCACTTGGGTATTGCTTTCATCCACCACCACTTCACCGTTGATGAAATGTCCGACTGTTTGCAAAGTATCTGTTTGCATAATGACCTCTATCCTTGATTGCTATTTCAACGTGCTGCTTGGTTAATCTTAATGGCTTAATACAGTCGCCCAAAGTGAGCGATACAATTGCAACATTTCTTCTGGATTTGGAACACGCGGGTTGTTGTTAGGCGAGCCTGAAGCAAACGCTTGTTCACACATGGTTGAGACCAATTGTTCAAAATCTTCTTGTTTGGCACCAAATTCTGCCAAAGTCGGTACTTTCAGTTCTTGATTCAAGGCTTTTAAAAACTGTACCAATTTTTCATTGGCACTGTCTACAGCATCGTCCTGTAAAGCCACACCCAAAGCTTTAGCACAATCGGCATATCGCTCGGCTGCCGCAGGAATCGAAAACTCAGTGACCGCAGGCAACAACATCGCATTAGACAAACCGTGTGGCACATGGAAAAACGCGCCAATCGGACGGCTCATGCCATGTACTAACGCCACGGATGAATTACAAAATGCAATGCCTGCCAAAGTCGAACCCAACATCATCGCTTCACGCACTTTTTCGTTTTTGCCATCATGGTAAGCGGTCTGTAAATTCGGTCCAATCAAACGCAAAGCCGCCAAAGCTTGTTGGTCGCTGTAAGGATTGCGCTTTTGGCTGACATACGCTTCAATGGCGTGTGTCATCGCGTCAATGCCCGTATCGGCTGTCGTTCTGGCTGGCACGCTCATGGTCAAACGGTAATCGATGATGGCCGCCACCGGCATAAAAGCAATGCCCACACACAACAATTTTTCATTCGCCGCTTCATCGGTGATGATGGTAAATTTGGTGACTTCTGAACCTGTGCCTGCGGTGGTCGGAATGGCGATGATGGGCAAACCTTCTTCGGTCACTTGGCGCGGAAATTTGTAATCGCGAATCACACCACCGAATTTGCCCAATATGCCAATGGCTTTGGCAGAATCAATCGGACTGCCGCCACCCAATGCAATGATACTATCATAATCACCGTTTTGAACTCGTGCAACACCTGCTTCAATCGATTCGTCTGTCGGTTCTGGCACCGTGTCATCAAACACATCGGCTTTGATGCCAACTGCCGCCAAAATGGTTTGGATTTGCTCCACATAACCCAAAGTCACCATCATTTTATCGGTAATAATCAATGGTTTTTTCACATTCAAACTGTTCAGGACGCTTGGTAATTTCTGACAAGCATCGCCACCGACTTCCATAATACGAGGTAATAAAATACTGTGAGACATGGTTATTGACTTTCTCTATTGATTGTATCTATTCAGGCCGCCGAAACGGCCTATTGATGACTTGCTTAAAACGATCCGAACATGGTGCCCAAAGCAATCACCACTGCCAAAGCCGCAATCGGCACCGCCACTGCCACCACAAAAATGTCTTTGTAAGAATCACGGTGGGTTAAGCCACAAATGGCCAACAAAGAAATCACCGCGCCATTGTGTGGCAAGGCATCCAAACCGCCCGAAGAAATCGACGCCACACGGTGCATCAATTCAGGGTTGATGCCAAATTGTTGTGCCAATTGCGTATAGGTTTCACCCATCGTATTCAAGGCAATCGACATACCACCTGATGCCGAACCTGTGATACCTGCCATCACATTGATAAAGATAGCTTCTGAAATCAATGGATTACCTGGTGACAAGCCTAACAAAAATTCTTTGATAATCACAAAACCTGCCAAAATCGCAATCACCGAACCGTAACCCACTTCTGAAGCGGTATTGAAAATCGGCAACAGCGAACCCAACGCACCTTTGCTCAAAGACTCTTTCACATCTTTAAAACGCTTCACATTCAATGCCACAATCGCCGCACAAGACACCACCAAAGCCACCACAATTGCCCAAGTACCTATCACTTTAGAAGCTGGTACGTTGCCAAATTTCTCTGTCGCCAAATAACTGGTGTCCATCGCTGGAAATACCCATTTGCTGAATGCAAAGTTCAGAGCAATCACCAAAATAATCGGCAACAGCGCATTCATGATAGACGGGTCGTTGCTATGATCCATGACTTCGATGTTTTCTTTGTGATTGCCATAACCTTCACCCGCTACGACTGCTTTTTTGGCTTGGCGATTCATCCACCACATGCCGCCAACCAACATAATAAGGCCACCAATGGTACCCAAAACAGGTGCGGCAAACGAATCGGTTTTGAAAAATGGCATAGGAATGGCATTTTGAATCGCAGGCGTACCCGGTAAAGCCGTCATTGTAAAGGTCAACGCACCCAAAGCAATGGCACCAGGAATCAAGCGTTTTGGAATGTTCAATTCACGGAACAATGCCGCTGCAATCGGATACACCGCAAAACCCACCACAAACAACGACACCCCGCCGTAAGTCAAAATCGCACACGCCAATACAATCGACAAAATGGCTTGTTTGGTACCCAATTTGGAAATCAAGAAAGCGGCAATACTGCGTGCAGAGCCTGAGTCATCCATCAACTTGCCAAATACCGCTCCCAATAAGAACAATGGGAAGAAATTGACAACGTAACCGCCCAAGCCTTTCATGAAAATTTGCGTGTAAATGGCGAGCATTTGTGCCGATTCACCACTGAACACCACCGCCAACATCGCCAAAAATGGCGCCAACAAAATCACACTGTGACCTCGATAAGCCAAATACATCAATAAGCCCAGCGAAATCAAAATACCCAACAAGCTGATCATTTGATTCTCCTTGTGTGTAACTGCATTTGTAGATTGAAGTGAATTAATTATTTTTATAAAGTGATACAATACGTATCGTTTTTGAAAGCTAACAAACTTATTTACGTAAATCAAGAATTATTCGTTCTGCATTGCAACATGACAAGGACGTAACAAAACTGCACACTGAGCTAACAAGCGGCTCAAAGCCCATTGAACGAAATTATCTTTAATATCATCATGAAAGCAGATTTTCATGCAACAAGAAAAAAAGAAAGGCTCTAGCGTAGAGCGAGTCTTACAATTGGTAGAAACGGTTGCCAAATCTGAGCGCCCAATCAGCCCAAGCGATTTGGCAGATATTTTAGACATTCCCAAGCCCAGTATTCATCGTTTGGTTCAACAATTACAGCAAACGGGTTTTTTACAATTGGATTTACAAGGCAAGGTGATTTGTGGGCAACGTACCCACCAATTGGCGTTTAATTTGTGGCAAACAAGCCATTATAAAATGGAGCGCCAAGCGGTTTTACAACAATTGGCGAGCGTGATTGGTGAGACGGTAGGTGTGGCGGTGTTACACGAATTGGAAGTCGTTTACATCGACAGGGTTTTGTCCAATTGGCCGTTACAAATTTATTTGCCTGAGGGTACACATGTGCCGATTTGGGCCAGCGCCAGCGGTAAATTGCTCTTAGCACAGCGTCCTGAAAACCAATTTCGCCGCATTGTGGAACAATTACCACTGCATGCTTTGACCAAAAACACTCAAACCGATCCTGCGCAATTGTTCCAAACCTTACAACAAGCCAAAGCATTGCAATTGGGATTGGACAATGAAGAATTCATTCCGGGGATGGTCGCTTGTGCCGTGCCGATTCCCAATGGAGACAAAGAGCCTTTTGCGGCGGTCTTTACACATGGTCCGACTTTGCGCAAATCCTTGGAGCAATTGCAAAGTTTTATACCACACATGCGCCAAGCAGCCACCGAATTGGCCGCCATTTTTGACCAACAAGCGTCCTGTAAGCATTAAAAACATCAAAAAAAGCGTCCTGTAATCTTACAGGACGCTGGTTTTATACATTAAAAAGGCTTAACCATGAAAGCTTGGTAACCAACCCAATTGGGTGAAAATTTGTGCCAAAATATTGATGATGCCAAAAGCCAAAACAAACCAAATCAAAACGCTGCCACCTTTCAGCAAATAGCTGTTATTTGCCGATGTTTTCGGAAAACGGCGACGACTGGCAAACACGAGCAAAGCGGGAATCACTGCCGTCCAAATCGCAGCACCCAAACCCACATAACCAATCACTGTAACAAAGCCTGTTGGAAACAAGATACAAGCGATATAAGGTGGCACAAACGTCACCGCAGCCGATTTCAAGCGGCCTGTAGCCGAATTGCCAAACTTGAATAAATCAGCCATGTAATCAAACAAACCCAACGACACGCCTAAAAATGAGCTGACAATGGCCATAAAAGCAAACGCATTCAAAGTTTCATTCAAACCATCGGTCGACACATACGCTGACAAAGCTTGCAATAACACCGCCACATCGCCCCCTGCGGCAATCACGGGTGCAAATTCATGACGAGGCAAAACGCCTTGCACTGCAGTTTGCCACAATGCATAAATGGCAAACGCAATCAAACTGCCACCAATAATGCTAATACGGACTTTTTGAGTATCGTTTTGATAATAAGCCATCAAGCTTGGCACATTCATGTGAAAACCGAATGATGCCAAACACACAGGCAAAGCCACCCACACATAAGGCATGTATTCACTGCCGACCGCTTGCGGCAATTGATTGAGTAATACTGCGATGTCTAAATGACTGTAATGACCCACTAAATTTCTGCTCAGGTATTATTCCATCTAGGAGATACTAAAATGAGTAGCCAAATGAGTGATGAAAACAAACGTTGGAGTGCCAAACGCAAGAGTGCATTGGTATTGGAAATCATCCAAGGTAAGACCACGGTAGCCGAAGCTTCTCGGCAATTTGATTTAACGCCATCTGAATTGGAAAGCTGGGTTGATCAAGCTAAAGAAGGTATGGAAAACGCTTTGCGAGCCAAACCTCGTGATGTGCGTCAGCAATACGAAAAGCAAATTCACCAATTACAGGCCGCTTATGGTGAAGCGATGTTGGAGCTGCGTGCGCGAAAAAAGTTGGAGGAATGGTTGGAGCGGGACGAGAACTGATTTGGCGTTTGCATGAACAGTTTGCATCTGATGGTGTTCACGTCAGCATCAGCCGCTTGTGTGCTTGGTTTGGTGTGGCTCGTCGTTCAGTGTATTACCGACCACATCGCAAACAGCCAGTGGTAAAAGAATGCTATTCAGAACCGATTAAACAATTGATTGAAGAACAACCATCATTTGGTTACAGGACGGTTGCTGCTTTGCTGAGTATGAATAAAAACACTGTCCAACGTGTGTTTCAGCTCAAAGGTTGGCAAGTACGTAAACGCTCAGTCGGTCGCAGACCTCGGATTCAAGCGGTGCCATCCAAAGCACAGGAGCCAAATCAACGTTGGTCTACAGATTTGTGTCGGGTTTGGGGTGGTAAAGATGGTTGGCTCAGTCTGGCTTTGGTAATGGATTGCCATACCCGTGAATTATTGGGCTGGCAACTTTCCAAAACTGGTAAAGCCAGTACGGCTGTGAGTGCATTGGAACACGCTTTGATCAGCCGCTTTCGCTGTTTGGGCAAGGTGCCTGAACGTTTCTTATTGCGTTCAGACAATGGTTTGGTGTTTACCAGTCGCAAATATACTGCGTTGGTGAGCAGTTATGGTTTGCAGCAAGAATTCATCACACCGCATTGCCCACAGCAAAACGGCATGGTGGAAAGATTGATTCGCACCATTAAAGAGCAATGCGTTCATCGCTACCGCTTTGAGAGTTTGCAACATGCCAATCGTGTATTGAGCGATTGGATACAGTTTTACAATGAACGAAGACCTCATCAGGCATTGGGTATGAAAACTCCTACTGAAGTCTATCGATTAAGCTTGTGACTTGTGCAGAAAGTGCTAGGTCATTACATGACTTAACAAGCCTGTCACGGTGCTTAAAAAAGTCAATGCCATGCCCACGATCAAGACGGTTGACAATCGGTCGACTGCTTTGGTTGACCACCACACGCACAAAGCAAATACCAACATAAAAAGAGTCGATGCCATCACGCTGCTGTCGGTGATGCCCGCCTGAGCCAACCACGTTTGTAACACGCTGCCGCCCACAAAAATATACGCATACAACAAAATATAGACGACAAACACAAAGGCAAAGCCATTGAACAGATTCCAAGCAGGTCCGAGTAAATCTTTGACCAAGGTATTGAAACTGGCACCTGCAGGATAATGTTGGTTCACTTCCATAATCATCAAGCCCGATACACACATACAATACCAAGTATAAAGCATAACGAGCATCGCACCGGTATACCAAATACCTGCCGTGGCGGTAGGATTGGCAAACATGCCAGCACCGATGGCAGTGCCTGCAACAATCATCATGCCACCCATTAAAGATGGCGATTTTACTGCTGAATTCTGAGACATTCTTATGACAACTAGCTATAAAAGCAAAATATTTTAGCATATAGCATCATATTCATTCACAGTTTCATCTGATGTTTTACAGGTCGATTGATGCAACAAATGAATACTTTCCATCAAAAACAAATAACCAATCAACACAAACGAACACATTCGTTTTTAAATATAACTGCTATATCTAAAATCATTTTCATATACGCAATAATATTGCGATTGAATTTAAAATGTAAATCTGACTCACCCATCTTTTTAATATTAAAAAATCGACATTTAAGTCACTAAAAACGACACAAATGCTCTAAGCTTCAAAACAATAAAATATCAACCATGAGACTTGAGCATACAAAAACACCGTTACAAGCGTCCTGTAACGGTGTTTTATTGGGCTGAATGCAATGCTGATTAGTCTTCTTTTTGACTCAATTGTGGCAAAGCCGAACCTTGACCCAAAGACAACAAACCTGTATCTGAGTAAATCGCCAATTTCGCGCGAGTGTCCACAATGTCCAAATTGCGCAAAGTCAATTGACCAATACGATCGGTTGGGCTGAACATAGAGTCGCCTTTTTCCATCGTCAAACGCTCTGCTTGGTAAGTCAAATTAGGCGATTCGGTATTCAAAATCGAATAATCGTTACCACGACGCAATTCCAATGTCACTTCGCCAGTAATGGCTTTGGCAACCCAACGTTGTGCGGTTTCACGCAACATCAAAGCTTGTGAATCGAACCAGCGACCTTGGTACAACAAACGACCCAAACGCAAACCATTGATGCGGTATTGTTCGATGGTGTCTTCGTTGTGAATACCAGTCACTAAGCGTTCGTAAGCGATGTGCAACAATGCCATCCCTGGTGCTTCGTAAATGCCACGAGATTTCGCTTCGATGATGCGGTTTTCGATTTGGTCAGACATACCCAAACCATGACGGCCACCGATGCGGTTCGCTTCCAAGAACAATTCCACCACGTCAGTGAAGGTTTGACCGTTCAAAGCCACTGGCACGCCTTCTTCAAAGCGCACAGTCACAGTTTCCGCTTTCACTTCCACATCGTCACGCCAGAACGCCACACCCATAATCGGTTCAACGATTTTGATGCCAGAATTCAAGTGTTCCAAATCTTTGGCTTCATGGGTTGCACCCAACATGTTGGAATCGGTTGAGTAGGCTTTTTCTTTTGACATTTTGTAGTCAAAGCCATTGTCGATCAAAAACTGAGACATCTCAGCACGACCGCCCAATTCATCAATAAACGTTTCATCCAACCAAGGTTTGTAAATTTTCAACGCAGGATTGGTCAACAAACCGTAGCGGTAAAAACGCTCAATGTCATTGCCTTTGTAAGTAGAGCCGTCGCCCCAAATATTGACATTGTCTTCTTTCATCGCCGACACAAGCATGGTACCTGTTACCGCACGACCCAAAGGCGTGGTGTTAAAATAAGTCACGCCACCGGTTGAAATGTGGAACGCGCCACATTGAATCGCGGCAATGCCTTCGTGCGCCAATTGCAAACGGCAATCGATCAAACGGGCTTTAATCGCACCGTAAGCTTCGGCTTTCTTAGGAATTGCATTGTAGTCATCCTCATCAGGTTGACCCAAATTGGCGGTGTAAGCATAAGGCTCCGCACCTTTTTGTTTCATCCACAACAAAGCTGCTGAAGTGTCCAAACCACCAGAAAAGGCAATACCTACTTTTTCACCTACTGGCACATTTTGCAAAATGGTTGCATTGGTAGATTGTGTCATCTGTCACTGTCCATCAAATTCAAAAATTGTGCTTGCCCACATGGACAAGCACACAAAAACACTATTATTGTCCGATTTGTTAAAAGCGTCCAGCATTTACAGGACGCTTTTGGCAAATCAATGGAAACTGCGATAACGATTGAAGTATTTTTCCAAACGCTCTTGCCCCAAACCGAGTATCAAACAAATCACCCAATAAATCACTGCTGCCTCAGCATACACCAATAAAAACTCATACGTTCGCGCAGCAACCGATTGCGCCACACGGAACAATTCGGTCACCAACACCAATGAAGCCAAAGAAGTGTCTTTGACCAAACTGATAAATGTATTGGACAAAGGCGGCACCGATACTGGCATCGCTTGTGGCAAGACAATGTAACGCAACACTTGAAAATACGTCATGCCACTGGAAAATCCCGCTTCCCACTGACCTTTGTGTACCGATTCAATTGCCGCACGAATGATTTCAGACGCATATGCACCGACATTCAACGCAAACGCAATGATGGCAGTGGGAAAAGGCTCAAGCGTGACGCCTACCGCAGGCAAACCATAAAAAATGATAAAAATCTGCACCAACATCGGTGTGCCACGAATGATGGACACATACACACGTGCCAAAGCATACAAGACTTTGACCAATACGTTGCCACGCGGCATCACCCGCACCACCGCCACCGCCACCGCAATCACCAAGCCAATGACAAACGAAGCCAAAGCCAATGGAATGGTGAACTGTACAGTGGCAACCAACATCGGCCAAAACGAGCTGATGACAATTTCAGCCCGCTCAGGCGTCATGAACGGCAGACTTGCCAATAAATTATTTAACGCTGACATCTTTACCGAAGTATTTCTCAGAAATTTGTTTGAACGTACCGTCTTGATGCATACTCTCTAAAGCTTTGTCAATTTCAGCAATCGCCGCTTCATTGCCTTTATTGAACACAAACGCCATCGTTTCAACATCATCGGCACGCAAAGCAATCTTCAAACCAGAATCGCCTTGTTGTTTCAAAAAGTCCAACACCGCCAATTCGTCGTTCAAAGTGATGTCCACACGTTTTTGTTTGATCAATTCAATCGCTTGCGCCAAGCCTTCTACGCCTGTGATTTCAGCACCGTATTTTTCAGCCATTTTGCCGTAGTTGCTGGTCAAAGATTGTGCGGTTTTTTTGCCTTTGATGCTGTCAAAAGACGTCACAGACGCATCATCCGCACGCGTTACCACAACGGCACGAGAATAAGTGTAAGGCGCAGAGAAATCGTATTTGCCTTTGCGCTCATCGTTAACACCAACTTGGTTGGCTACCAAATCAAAGCGACCGCTGTTCAAACCTGCAAACATCGCATCCCATTGGGTTTCTTTGTATTCCACTTTCACGCCCAAACGCTTGCCTACTTCGTTCATGACATCCACATCGTAACCAGTCAATTGACCTGATGCATCACGGAAAGAAAAAGGTGCGTAAGTACCTTCAGTACCCACAGTCACTGTGCCTTTAGCGGCAATGCGTGCAGCCAAGCTGTTGGCATCGTTTGCAGCAGGTGCAGACGTTTGTACCGCAGGTGCAGAAGCCGCAGGAGCGGCACTATTGCCTTGACCACCACACGCACTTAATACCAAAGAAGTGAGCACTGCCAAAGGCAAAAATTTTGTCATTTTGTTCATTGTTTTTGTCTCTTTTATCATTTTTTACTGCAAAAAATAACGCACAAATTGCGTTCTTGTGCGTCATCGTAATCTAAGACCCCTACAATAAGAAAGTCTTTTTTGCTATATGTTACAACCATTCGGTCATAAGCTCAATCTGAGTGCTTATAGCCCTAAATGTTCAGCATGGAATGTCAAATGTGTTTCCACAAAGCTGGCAATGAAATAATAACTGTGGTCATAATCTTGGCGCAGATTGAATTGAATCGGACAGCCTGCCACTTTTGCCGCAGTAACCAATTTTTCAGGCTGCAATTGCGTTGGATAAAACTCATCTGCCGTACCTTGATCAATCAAAATAGGCAAGCGGTGGCTGGCATGGTTAATACAATGACACGCATCGTATTGCGCCCAAGCCGCTTGGTTGTCGCCCAAATAAGCATTCAATGCTTTTTGACCCCACGGAATGTCCATTGGGTTGACAATCGGAGCAAACGCACTGACACTTTTATAACGCTCGCTGTTGCGCAGCGCAATCACCAACGCACCATGTCCGCCCATCGAATGTCCCATTAACGAACGCTCTTGCGTGACATCAAAATTCGCTTCAATCAAATCGGGCAATTCTTGAACAATATAATCGTACATTTGAAAATGTTTCGCCCAAGGCGCTTCGGTGGCATTGACATAAAAGCCCGCACCTTGTCCCAAATCATAAGCAGCATCGTTAGCAACGTCTTCTCCGCGCGGGCTGGTGTCTGGCATCACCAACACAAGCCCCAATTGCGCTGCATATTGTTGCGCACCTGCTTTGATGGTGAAATTTTCATCCGTACAGGTTAAGCCTGCCAAACAATACACCGTCGGCACTTTATAGCCTTGCGTGACCCGAAATGGAATGTAAATGGAAAACGTCATGTCACATTGATTCGTTTGTGAATAATGGCGGTAACGTTGTTGCCAACCGTTGAACATTTTTTGGCTGCTGAGCAATTGCAAAGACATGGGCTTTCCTTTGTATGGGATGATGAATGAAACAAGCATAACAAAATCAAGCGCCCTGTAAAGCTTACAGGACGCTCAATCAACATTAAAATTGATTGAATAAATGGATGATGACAACCATCTGCTTTTTTAGATGGACACAAACATACTTATATCATGCTGTCTCTATTTTTTTTCAAAGACAAGCAATCTGTGTCTGTCCATTGAAAAAGCGCCCTGTCAATGTTTACAGGACGCTTGAATGAAACGGTTTAAAAACGTTTAGTAATGAATCACCGAACGAATCGATTTGCCTTCATGCATCAAATCAAACGCTTCGTTGATGTCGTCCAATGGCATGGTATGGGTAATAAAATCGCTCAAGGCAAATTCGCCATTCATGTATTGGGAAATGATGCCCGGCAATTCCGAACGACCTTTCACGCCGCCGAACGCAGAACCGCGCCACACACGACCGGTCACCAATTGGAATGGACGCGTGGCAATTTCAGCGCCCGCAGGTGCCACGCCAATAATAATCGACTCACCCCAACCTTTGTGACAGCATTCCAACGCCGCACGCATCACTTCCACGTTGCCAATGCATTCAAACGAGAAATCCACACCGCCATCGGTCATGTCGACAATCACTTGTTGAATCGGTGCGTCAAAATCTTTTGGGTTGATGACATCTGTTGCGCCCAATTTTTGTGCCATCGCAAATTTCGATGGGTTGGTGTCGATGCCAATGATGCGTTTGGCACCGTTCATGCGCGCACCAATGATCGCCGCCAAACCAATGCCGCCCAAACCAAAAATCGCCACAGTATCACCACGTTTGACTTTGGCAGTGTTCATCACCGCGCCCATGCCTGTGGTCACGCCACAACCCAATAAACACACTTCTTTCAAGTCGGCTTCAGGTTGGATTTTCGCCAATGATACTTCTGCAACCACCGTGTATTCCGAGAATGTTGAACAGCCCATGTAATGGTAAATGGGCTGACCGTCTTTGAAAAAGCGTGTGGTGCCGTCTGGCATCAAGCCTTTGCCTTGGGTGGCGCGCACAGACGAACACAAATTGGTTTTGCCCGAAGTACAAAATTTACACTCGCCACATTCCGCCGTGTACAAAGGAATCACATGGTCGCCCACAGACACGCTCGTCACGCCCTCGCCCACCGCTTCCACAATGCCCGCGCCTTCGTGACCCAAAACGCATGGAAACACGCCTTCAGAATCTTGACCTGACAAAGTATAAGCATCGGTATGGCACACGCCTGTGGCGACAATGCGCACCAATACTTCGCCTTTTTGTGGCGGCATCAAATCCAACTCTTCAATTTTCAATGGATCGTTCGGCGCCCAAGCAACGGCTGCACGTGTCTTAATCATTTGCATTGTGTCTTCCTTTTTAAATGATGAAGTGAATATTTTTATCAAGAAACCATCTTAACAGAAGCCTTCATCCACCTCATCTGTTGTTTACTTCAAACATTGACGAGCTTCAACAGCCATCACTGACGCAAGCTGTCCATGCGTTTCAATCCACCGCATGCCCATCTTATCCAAAAACAATGGCATCATTTTGATTGTATTCGCCATATTAAGCGTAAAATTCGCCACGCTTGATTTGAATCAATACTCGATTTTTCCAATTATTTTATTATCATTGCATACTAAAAGAGCAGAAAATAGCTTTTCTATCTCGTGATATACACACTATCTCAAATAGTGATGATTTTCTTTTTTCAAGCCATGAATCAATATTGAAAACAACTGAATGGCTTGTCAGATTGGCATCTTTGATGAAGATGACAATCGAAACCTTCTTGATGTGTGTGTTTGGGGTGTGATGAGAATTCACACCTTTTTTTTGCCTTTTCACCACAAAGCGGCCTGTAAACAAAAAAAAAGCCATTGCATTGGCAATGGCTAGGGTTAAAACAACTTTTTTAAACCGCTGCGTCGTCACGTTCACCCGTACGAATACGAATGGCTTGTTCAATCGCAGACACAAAAATTTTGCCATCACCAATTTTGCCTGAATGTGCAGCTTGAATGATGGTTTCTACTGCTTGTTCTGCCAATTGGTCTGGCAATACCAATTCCAATTTGATTTTTGGTAAAAAATCAACCGCATATTCAGCGCCACGGTAAATTTCAGTGTGGCCTTTTTGGCGACCAAAACCTTTGACTTCTGTCACGGTCATGCCTGTGATACCCACTTCAGTCAAGGCTTCGCGTACTTCGTCCAATTTGAATGGTTTGATAATCGCTTCAATCTTTTTCATACTAACAACTCCCAAGGTTTTTCGGCTTCTACTTAGCGTCACTTTAAACCAAAGCGGCTTTATTTGCCAAGCCTTGTGTATGCCGAATCAATTAGCCCAATACACCGTCACGATGCAATATATATTCAGGTAATTTTAAGCAAATTAAGGTATCATAACGTCCTGTCACATTTTCTCCTTCTTTTTAGCTTTGCGAGACATCATGCCTGAAGTGCTATCGTTACGCGGTCAAACCGCGCTTTCTTCATTCCGTATTGACCAACTGAATCAACAAGCGCGCAAGTTGCACCTGCCTGAACAAGCCCAATTGAGCAATGAGTTTTGGTACTTCATCCACAGCGATGAAGCTTTAACCGAAGCAGACATTGATCGTTTATGTAATTTACTCACTGCCCAGCGTCCTGATACTGAGAGCCGTGCACAACAATTGTGCTTGGTAACGCCTCGTGTGGGAACCATTTCTCCTTGGTCTTCAAAAGCCACCGACATTGCCCGCAATTGCGGCATCAATGTTGCCAACTTGCGCATCGAACGTGCGACAGCTTTGTGGTTTGACGCTGATTTAAGCGCAGAACAATTACAAGCTTGGCAAGCATTAGTACACGACCGCATGACAGAATCTGTCATGACAGATTTGAGCCAAGCCGCTTCTTTGTTTGCCCGTTTACAAGACGAAAGTTTTGCTACTGTCGATATTTTGGAAGGCGGCCGTGAAGCTTTGGTTGCTGCCAACAGCAGTATGGGTTTGGCATTGTCTGAAGATGAAATTGATTATTTGGTCGACAATTATCGTCAATTGGGTCGCAACCCAAATGACGTTGAATTGATGATGTTTGCGCAAGCGAACTCAGAGCATTGCCGCCACAAAATTTTCAATGCTGAATTCATTTTAGACGGTGAAAAACAGCCAAAAACCTTGTTTGGCATGATTCGTGAAACGCATCAAAAATCGCCTGAAGGCACAGTGGTTGCCTACAAAGACAATGCTTCAGTCATCGAAGGCGCGGCCATCGACCGCTTTTACCCACGTGCAGGCGAAAACCAAGCATACCGTTTTAGCGAAGAATTGACCCACATTTTGATGAAAGTGGAAACGCACAACCATCCAACCGCCATTGCCCCATTTGCAGGTGCTGCCACAGGCAACGGCGGTGAAATCCGTGATGAGGGTGCAACAGGTCGTGGTTCACGCCCGAAAGCAGGTTTGACGGGCTTTAGCGTATCGAATTTGAATATTCCTGAATTCACCCAGCCTTGGGAAACCTATCAAGTGACCCAAGCGCAATATGGCAAACCTGAACACATTGCCAGCCCTTTAGACATCATGATTCAAGGTCCTATCGGTGGTGCGGCGTTCAACAACGAATTTGGTCGTCCTAATTTATTGGGTTACTTCCGCACGTTTGAAGAATCATTCCACGGTCAAATGCGTGGCTATCACAAGCCTATCATGTTGGCAGGTGGTTTGGGCAACATCCAAGACCAACAAACACACAAAAACATCATTCCTGAAGGCGCATTGTTGATTCAATTAGGCGGCCCAGGTTTGTTAATCGGTTTGGGTGGCGGTGCGGCTTCTTCGATGGCAACGGGCGACAATGCCGCAGAATTGGATTTTAACTCCGTACAACGTGGTAATCCTGAAATCGAACGCCGTGCGCAAGAAGTGATTGACCGCTGCTGGCAAATGGGCGAAAACAACCCAATTATCGCCATTCATGATGTGGGCGCAGGTGGCTTGTCTAACGCTTTCCCAGAATTGGTGAACGATGCAGGTCGCGGTGCGATTTTCCATTTGCGCCAAGTACCTTTAGAAGAAGAAGGTTTGACGCCTTTGCAAATTTGGTGCAACGAAGCGCAAGAGCGTTATGTATTGTCAATTTTGCCTGAGCATTTGGAATTGTTCCGCGCGATGGCTGAACGTGAGCGTTGTCCGTTTGCGGTGGTGGGTACAGCTACTGACGATGGTCATTTGCAAGTGCGTGACGATTTGTTTGACAACAATCCTGTGGACTTGCCATTGAATGTGTTGCTTGGTAAACCACCTCGCACTGTGCGCACAGACAACACCGTGACTTTAGAAACCCCTGAATTTGACACCAGCAAAATCGATGTCAAAGAAAGCTTCTACCGCGTGTTGCGTTTGCCGACGGTTGCCAACAAAAACTTCTTGATTTCCATTGGTGACCGCTCTGTCGGTGGTATGACGTACCAAGACCAATTGGTGGGTCGCTTCCAAACACCAGTGGCCAACTGCGCAGTGACCATGATGGGTTTTAACACCTACAAAGGTGAAGCCATGTCTATGGGCGAAAAAGCACCATTGGCATTGTTCGATGCACCCGCTTCAGGCCGCATGGCTGTGGCCGAAGCGTTAACCAATATTGCCGCAACCAACATTGGCAAAATTGGCAACATCAAATTGTCTGCCAACTGGATGGCGCCTTGTGGCGTGGCCGGTGAGGACGAAAAATTGTATCGCACCGTGGAAGCGGTATCTGAAATTTGCCAAAACTTGGGTGTCAGCATTCCTGTGGGCAAAGACTCTTTGTCAATGAAAACCTCATGGCAAGACAATGGCGAAACCAAAACCGTAACCTCGCCTTTGTCTTTGACCATCACCGCGTTTGCACCTGTACAAGATGTGCGCAAAACCATCACGCCTGAATTGAAACCAGTGGACAGCCGCTTGTTGTTGATTGACTTGGGCAATGGTCAAAACCGTTTGGGCGGCTCTGCCTTGACGCAAGTACACAAACACTTGCAAGGTGTGTCTCCTGATGTGGATCAAGATACACAATTGGGTGCTTTCTTTACGGCCATCCAAACTTTGATTGCCAACGACAGCTTGCTCGCTTACCACGACCGTGGCGATGGTGGTTTGTTGACCACTTTGGCGGAAATGATGTTTGCCGCTCACGTGGGTGTGACTGTCAATATGGCCAAAGTATTAGAACAATGTGCTTGCCAAGGTCACAACTTGAACGACACCATTGTACGCAGCTTGTTCAGTGAAGAATTGGGCGCGGTAGTACAAGTGGCTGCTGACAAAATCGAGGCAGTCAAAGCCGTTTTGGCACAACATGGTTTGGAAAACTGCGTATACGATTTGGGTCAAACCAACTCTAGCGACCGTTTGCAAATTCAAAACGGCAACATGATTTTGCTCAACGAAGCGCGCGTGGATTTGCAAAAAGCTTGGAGCGAAACCTCGTTCCACATCCAACGCTTGCGTGACAATCCCGTTTGTGCCGACAGCGAATTTGCCTTGATTGGCGAGGACAAACGCACCGCTTTGTTTGCCCATACCACGTTTGATGTCAACGCTGACATCACCGCACCTTTCATCAATGTGGGCGCGAAACCGAAAATTGCCATCTTGCGTGAGCAAGGTGTGAATGGTCAAATCGAAATGGCCGCAGCGTTCACCCGTGCAGGCTTTGATGCATACGACGTACACATGAGCGATTTGTTTGCAGGACGCCATCATTTGCAAGACTTCCAAGCTTTAGCCGCTTGTGGTGGTTTCTCGTATGGCGACGTTTTGGGTGCAGGTCAAGGTTGGGCGAAATCAATTTTGTTCAACGCACAATTGCGTGACATGTTCGAAGCCTTCTTCAAGCGTCCTGAAACCTTGTCTTTGGGCGTATGTAACGGTTGTCAAATGATGAGCCAATTGGCAGACATCATTCCCGGTGCTCAAAACTGGCCTCGTTTTGCTCGCAACGAATCGGAACAATTTGAAGCGCGTTTGAGCATGGTCACCATTCCTGAATCGCCTTCTGTGTTCTTGTCGGCTTTGGCGGGCAGCTCAATGCCTGTGGTGGTGAGCCATGGTGAAGGTCGTGCTGATTTTAGCGCACATGGCAACATCGCCAACGCCAATATTGCTTTGCAATACGTGGATGGTCAGAACCATGTGACACAAACCTATCCGTTAAATCCAAACGGCTCACCGCAAGCGATTGCGGGTGTCACCAGTGACGACGGTCGCGCTACCATCATGATGCCACATCCTGAGCGTGTGTTCCGCACCGCACAAATGAGCTGGAAACCTGAAGATTGGCAAGAAAACAGTGCTTGGTTGCACATGTTTGTGAATGCGCGCAAAGCATTTGATTAATACATTCATCTAATGCTATCAAGCGTCCTGTAAACACTTACAGGACGCTTTTTTCATCTTTCAACACATCATATCGGCTTTTTAATCCAATATTTTTTATCAAGACAACGAGGCTATTTATTCTTGTAATGAACCGCTCTTGATTCGGTAATCCCCCAAAAAAAAGCGCTCTGTCATCGACAGAACGCTGTTTCATCGCCATTTCATCACAGTTTACAGGTCGCTTTAAACTGTGCCAAAAATCGATGCAAAACTTGATTGAACACATCTGCTTGTTCCACATTGGCAATGTGCGATGCGCCACTGATTTCCGCCATCTGGCTGCCAAAAATCGCCGCTTGCATTGCAATGGCATCGTCTACTGTCGTCACAGGGTCTTCCAAACCTGCAATGATCAACATCGGCACCTCAATCTCACTCAATTGGCTACGCACATCGGCCAGCGCCAACGCCTCACAACATTTGGCATAACCCTCAGCACTGCCTGTCGCCAAATCTTGCGATAAGCGCATCACCACTTCAGGATGGGTACAAACATAGTCTGGTGTAAACCAACGACTGTGAGCAGAAGCTGCAATAGCATATAAGCCTTCCGCGCGCACTTGAGCAGCACGCTCATTCCAAGCCTTTTCTTGACCAATTTTGGCAGCAGTATTGCTAATGACAATCGATTGAAATGACTCAGCATGGTGTATGGCCAGCCATTGCCCAATCAAACCACCCATAGAAATACCGCAAAAATGTGTGGATTCAATGTGCAAATGATCCAGCAATGCCAACACATCATACGCCAAATCTTGTAACACAAAACCCGTCGCTGGCGTAGAAGAGTGGCCATGCCCTCGAGTGTCGTAACAAATGATGTGATAATCGTCCTGTAACGCAGCGACTTGGGCTTGCCACAAGCTCAAATTGGTTCCCAATGAGTTGGAAAACAATAATTTGGGATTTTTGGCATCACCAAATTCTTGGTAATGCATATCATGACTGAGTAATTTGAGCATTGGCATGAAATTCTCCTATTGGACTCTCTTGATAATCAAGGCAATGCCTTGCCCCACACCAATACACATCGAGCACAGCGCATATTCGCCACCTATCTGCTCCAACTGATTCAAAGCTGTCGTCACCAAACGGGCACCTGACGCACCCAAAGGATGACCAATGGCAATCGCTCCGCCGTTGGGATTCACATGCGCCGCACCATCGGGCAAGCCCAAATCACGTGTACAAGCTAAGGCTTGAGCCGCAAATGCCTCATTTAGTTCAATGACATTTATTTGATTTAAATTTAAATTGGCTTGTTTAAGCAATTTTTTAATGGCAGGTGCAGGACCAAAGCCCATAATACGTGGCTCTACACCAACCACAGTAGCCGCAATGATTTCAGCTCGTGGCTTCAAACCATATTTGGCAATGGCTTCTTCTGAGGCAATCAATACCGCCGCCGCACCATCATTAATGCCCGAAGCATTGCCTGCGGTCACGCTGCCATCGGGTTTGACCACACCTTTGAGCTTGCCCAAAGCCTCCAAAGTGGTTGAAGCACGCGGAAATTCATCCGCCGCCACCACCAAAGCATCGCCTTTGCGCTGAGGAATGCTCACTGGCACCAATTCTTTTTCAAAAAAACCCCGTTGGCGTGCGGCTTCGGTGCGTTGTTGGCTGTTAAATGCCAATAAATCTTGGTCTTCTCGGCTAATGCCAAATTGCTCGGCCACATTTTCAGCTGTTTGCGGCATAGTTTCCACACCATACAAAGCCTTCAGTTGTGGATTGATAAAACGCCAACCCATGGTCGTGTCTTCGATTTTTTGGCTGCGGCTGTAAGCACTGTCGGCTTTGCCCATGACAAACGGCGCACGGCTCATAGACTCCACGCCACCTGCAATCATCAAATGCGCTTCTCCTGCTTTGATGGTGCGCGCGGCCATGGAGATGGCATCTAAAGACGAGCCACACAAGCGATTGATTGTGGTGGCAGGCACTTGATATGGCAAGCCTGCGAGCAAGGCTGACATGCGAGCGACATTGCGATTGTCTTCGCCAGCTTGGTTGGCACAACCATAAATCACATCGTCCACTTGTGCCCAATCTATATTAGGATGGCGTGTCATCAAGGCTTGAATCGGCACAGCACCCAAATCATCGGCACGCATGCCTGCCAAACCACCACCATAACGGCCAAACGGTGTGCGAACGGCATCGATAATATAAGCTTTGGTCATATTGTTCTCGTTTTCTTGTGTGAGCATGAGTCTATTAAGCTTGTTCCAAACGGGTTTCAGTAGCATCAATCAAGGGTGCGGCAGTCAAAGCTTGCAAAGCTTCAAAACTCAAGCCGCCTACTTTTTCAATCACTTTCAGGCCGCTTGGTGTCACATCCATCACGCACAAATCGGTGTAAATGCGATCAACACAGCGTTTGCCAGTCACAGGATACGTCAGCTCAGCCACAATCTTAGGCTCACCTTGCTTGGTCACATGGTCCGTGGTGACAAAGACTTTTTTCGCTCCTACCGCCAAATCCATCGCCCCGCCCACAGCGGGAATGGCATCAGGTGCGCCCGTATGCCAATTGGCCAAATCGCCATTGGCAGCAACTTGAAACGCCCCTAAAACACAAATATCCAAATGACCGCCACGCATCATCGCAAACGAATCACCGTGGTGAAAAAAAGCACCACCTGTCAGCATGGTCACAAACTCCTTGCCCGCATTGATCAATTCAGGATCTTGCTCGTTTTCTGGTGGCGGTGGACCAAAAGCCAACAAGCCGTTCTCAGAATGTAAAAACACTTCTTTGTCATCGGGTAAATACGAAGCAATTTTGGTTGGCAAACCAATACCCAAATTCACATATGCACCATCAGGAATGTCTTGTGCCACACGTTCTGCAATTTGGTTGCGGCTGAGTTTTTGATACGTCATATGACCTCCTTAAGCTGCGGCTTTGGCTGGTGTCACTTGCACCACGTGTTGTACAAAAATGCCAGGGGTGATGATGTGTTCAGGATTAAGCTCACCCAAAGCCACCACTTCCGACACTTGTGCAATCGTACAGGCCGCTGCCATGGCCATAATCGGACCGAAATTGCGTGCCGATTTGCGATACACCAAATTGCCCCAACGATCGCCTTGATGCGCTTTGATTAAAGCAAAATCAGCACGAATCGGATTTTCCAACACATAATCTTTGCCTTCATACGTCATGGTCGGTTTGCCTTCGGCAAGCAAAGTACCAAAACCTGTTGGCGTATACACAGGACCCAAGCCCATGCCTGCCGCTTGAATGCGACAAGCCAAATTGCCTTGTGGCACCAGTTCCAATTCAATTTTGCCCGCTCGATACAACTCGTCAAAGATCCAAGAATCCGATTGGCGCGGGAAAGAGCAAACCATTTTGCGCACTGCACCCGTTTTTAAAAGCTTGGCCAAGCCGTAATCACCATTGCCGGCATTGTTATTGACAATTACCAAATCGCGCGTGCCCAAAGCTATCAAGCCATCGATTAATTCAGTGGGTTGTCCTGCCGTGCCAAAGCCACCAATCATAATGGTCGCACCATCGTGAATCTGCGCTAAGGCGTCCTGTAAAGAAAGATTGCTTTTGTCTATCATGATGTGCTTTCCATCAAAAAATGCACCCGCCAAAACGGGTGCAATACCATTTTCTTGACTCAAACAGACGCCAAGGCAACGCGGCGACGATCCACTTCCGCAGCAGGTGCACCTGCTTTTTCAGCCACCAATTTCACATCAAACACAATGTGTTTGAAGGGCTTGTCTGCGCCTAAACGAGCCATTTCAGCTGCATCGCTGACGTCAGCGGCCACGGCCACCAAGCCTTCGCGTGTCGCAAAAGCAAAGTCGTCCCACAAATATTGGTCGCCTTCAATGTTAAATTGTGTCGTCAACTTACGGAAACCCGGTGCAGATACAAAATAATGCACATGCGATGGACGGTTACCATGACGACCTAATTTATTTAACACCGCTTGCGTCGTGCCTTCTGGTGGGCAGCCATAACCGACAGGCATGGTGGTTTGCGCCACATAATGACCATTGCCATCGGCCATAATGGTGCGGCGTAAATTGAATTCAGATTGGGATTTGTCAAAGAAAGAATACATGCCCAAACCATTGGCATGCCACATCTCGACTTTCGCGCCTTCAATCACATTGCCATCCACATCGGTGACGGTGCCTTCAATAAACAATAAATCTAATTTGTCTGACTCGGTACCATCGTCCATGCGTGCAAAACCCACAGATTCAGGCGCACCAGAGACGTACAAAGGTCCTTCGATGGTACGAGGTGTGCCGCCTAAAACGCCAGCTTGGGCATCGGCTTCGTCTGAACGCAAATCCAAGAAATGTTCCAAACCCAAACCCGCCGCCAACAAACCCAATTCATTGGCCTGGCCTGCATCGGTAAAATACTCCAAACCTTTCCAAACCTCGCTTGGACTCAAATCCAAGTCTTCAATCGCTTGGAACAAATCGCCCAACAAACGCACCACGATTTGCTGGATGCGCTCATCCACCACGCCCGTTGCAGTTTCCACATTCATTTTTTTAACCAACAAATCAATTTCCTGACGGTTCATCTTATTTCTCCTCGTTTTTATAGACGGCTTTGGGGTGTGTCAAAGTCAGTTTCAGATTTACAGGACGCTGTTACGCATCGCTGTCACGCACCGAAGATGGGTGGCGGTTCAAAGCCATCACTTCAATGTTCATGTAAGGATACAAAGGCAGTGCTTGTAACAAATTGTGTAACTCTTCATTGCTGTCCACATCAAAAATACTGATGTTGGAATATTGCCCCGTGATACGCCAAAGATGGCGCCACTTGCCTTGTTGTTGCAAAGCTTGCGAATAAGCTTTTTCAGTCATTTTGATTTGGTCGGCTTCTTCTTTGGGCATGTCTTTGGGGATGTTCACATCCATGCGTACATGAAACAGCATGTTTTTCCTTTCTTTATGCGCGGCGCAAATGCTCGATTTTGTCTTCGTCTATTTCCACGCCAATGCCAGCGGTCTGCGGTAAGTGCAATTGGTAATTTTGGTATTGCAATGGTGTTTTCAAAATGTCTTCGGTCAACAACAATGGTCCAAACAATTCGGTGCCATAAGCCAAGCTAGGGAATGTGGCAAATGCTTGGGCAGAGGCCATGCTGCCCACTGGACCTTCCAACATCGTGCCACCGTACAAATCGATGCCAGCGACATGGGCAATGTGTGCCACTTGGCAAGCTTCATACAGGCCGCCTGATTGCGCTACTTTCACCGCAAACACGTGTGCTGCATGTTGTTTGGCCAAACGGTAAGCACTGTCAGGTCCCGTCAAAGCCTCATCAGCCATGATGGCCACATCAAAACGTTGCGTTAATCGAGCCAGCAAATCGGTGTGGTTAATGGCGCAAGGTTGTTCAATCAAATCAATGCCACCGTCTTGCAATGCTCGTATGCCTTGGATGCATTCCATCTCCGACCATGCCCGATTGACATCGACCCGAATACTGACATCGGCACCCAAAGCTTGTTTGATGGCAATCACATGTGTTACATCTTCTTGCCACGGCTTGGCGCCAATTTTGAGTTTGAAAAAATTGTGTCTGCCCAAAGCCACCATTTCACGCGCTTCGGCAATGTCAGTGTCGGTGTCACCCGAAGCCAAAGTCCACAACACCGGTACGCTGTCACGCACTCGACCACCCAATAACTCGCTCACTGGCACGCCCAAGTGCTTGGCGTGAATGTCGAGCAAAGCCGTTTGAACCGCGCATTTGGCAAAACGGTTGCCATTGATGGCTTTGTGAATGGTTTGCATGGCTTGCGCCACATTGCTTGCAGACATGGTTTGCAACAACGGCGCAAAATAAGTTTGAATATTGGTCTGAATGCTTTCAGGGCTTTCTTCGCCATAACTCAAACCACCTATCGTCGTCGCCTCACCCCAACCCACGACTCCATCGGCAGCAGTGATTTTCACCAATACCAAAGTTTGGGTGCGCATCGTGGTCACCGATAAACGGTGCGCACGAATGGTCGGAATGTCGATTAAGATAGTTTCTATTTGCATAGACATGGGCTGTTTATCCTTAAACTGATTCAGTATTGGCAGTGTTCACATTGCTAGGTACAAATTTTTCACTGTACAAGCGATAGTCTTGCAAACCTTGCTCATCGAGCCATGTTTTCACCGCTTCAATCATCGGCGGCGGTCCACACAAATACATATCAAAAGCCGCTGCCGCCAAGCTTTCACGCGGCAAATGTGCATGAACATAACCGCGCTTACCCGTCCAACTTTCTGAACCTTCTGACACCACCAAATGGCATTCAAAATTCGGCAAGCGGTCTGAATACGCTTGTAAACGCTCCAGCTCACACAAATCTTGCTCGTGATTCACACCGTAATACAGGTGAATAAGCAAAGCGCAATCGGCAGCGGCCAAGTCATCCAACATACCCAAAAATGCAGACAAGCCCGTTCCACCAGCAACAAACACCAACGGTCGCTCGGCTTCACGCAAATAAAAACTGCCCAGCGGTGCTTCTAACAAAATGGTCTGACCCACTTGGCAACGCTCACGCAAGTAATCACTCATTACGCCACTGGGCAAAATGCGTATCAAAAATTGCAATTGATTGTCTGTATTCGGACAATGAGCAAACGAATACGAACGGTAAGTACCGGTATCAGGTACATACAAATGGGCGTATTGACCCGGCAAAAACTGCAACGTCTGCCCATTGGCGCTGGCATCCACTTTCAATACGGCGGTATTGGGTGAAACCCATTGCACGCTTTTGACCACGGCGGCAATTTTTTGTGAGTCGCCTGCATGGCAAATATGAGAATGGTGATCGAAATAAAATGCCGCATTCGATTGCACTTTGGTTTGGCAAGCCAAAATTTTTCGCTCCGCCAAATCCCGTTCGCTCAAAGCATCTTCGTCCACATAATCCAACTCATACAGGCCGCTTTCACATTGCCCTTGGCAAGTACCACACACGCCTTCACGGCAATCAATCGGGATTTTGATACCTTGACGCATTGCCGCATCAACCAACAATTCATTGTGTTTGACTTGGATGAAAAACGTCTTGCCATCGGCAAAATTCAAAGCCACTGCGTGTCCCATAACCCATTCCTTCAGACGTGGTAAAAATCCAAAACCGAATCGATTTTGTCATTGAGCAAAATGGTGTGTTGGTGGCGAATGCGCCAACCGTTTTCACTGTCACGCAATACATAGGTGGCATGGCCGTAAAAACAGCCTTCCAAACCTTGGCGATTGAACAAAGTGCTCCAAATCACTTTCGCTTCAATCAAACCATCGTCTAAACGCTGCACCAACACATTGTTAATTGCATGACAAGTGCGTGGTAGTGGCATAGCAGAAGCGGCTTTGCCCGTATTAATCCGAAACACCCGATCTTCCAAACCCGTGCGGTCTTCATAATAGATATACGACAAACCTTGATTTGGATCTTCCACATAACGGTGTTCGTCTATCCATTGCGGAATGTGATAGACACTGTCTTCGTCATACAACGCCAAATACTCATCCCACTTGCGTGCATCACACAAAGCGGCTTTGTGATACAAAAATTGGCTCACACTGAATTGCAATTCTTGTTCGGTCATTAAAATATCTTGGCTCATGGCTTAGGCCTCACTGTTGGCTTGTTCGGTTGTATTGGCAATGTGGATGTGTAGGGCTTTTTTCTTCAAGCCTTGCAACAACAATTGTTGCCAATGACCATGTTGGTTGACATACAAACCTTCGTGAGTGATTTCAATACCGGTCATCACGGGTTGTATGTTCAAAATTTCACTGTTTTTGGTGGCGCCATAACACCAATTTTGATGACCACGGGAAATATCGCTCCACTTTTCCAAACGTGCTTGGAAGCCTTTTTGTTGTTCACGAAACTCCACCAAATCGTCAGGCGTGCCCAAACCAGAGACATTGAAAAAATCTTCAAATTGACGAATGCGATTGCGGCGCGCTTGTGCCGATTCGCCTTTCACAGCCAGACATTGGCTGATGACTTCGGTTTTGTTCCAAGCGACAGGACGCACGATGCGCAGTTGTGAGCTGATTTGATCCATGAAAAACAAGCTTGGGTACAAATTCAAATTGCGCAATTTGTGCATCGCCCATTCGGCACGTTCTGAGCCATAGGTTTCCACCAAATAAGGCATCACCGTTTCATAACCTGGGCGCACCGCAGGATTGGGCATGTCGCTGAACAAAACGGAATGACCGTTTTTAAAACTGAAGAAACCATCGTCGGTTTGAGCATCACCCGCACCCAATTTGCTGTAATCCAAGGTGTCCATGTTTTCACCTTTGGCAGCATTCAACTCTTGGCGGTGTTGTACGGTGCTGACATAGTTGTAATGCACAGTGCTGACGTGGTAGCCATCCAAACCATTTTCGTCTTGCAATTTCCAGTTGCCATCAAAGGTATAAGCGGATTTGCCTGGCAATACTTCCAATTCGCCCGTTGGCGATTGCTCCACCATCAAATCCAAAAACACTTTGGCATCACCCAAAAACTCTTCCAACGTATCGGTTGCAGTCACATCCAAACTCACAAATACAAAACCACGGTAGCTGGCAATGCGCCCTTGTTTCAAACCACGACTGTCTTTGTCAAAATCTTGGCAATATTCAGCAGGGGCTTTGACTTTCACCAAACGACCATCCGACTTGTAACACCAAGCATGAAACGGACAAGTAAACGTCGATTGATTGCCCTTGCCCACACGAGTCAAAGTGGCACCACGGTGTTCACACGCATTGACCAAAGCGCGTAACTGTCCATTGCCGTCACGGGTGATAATCATCGGTTGACGACCAATTTGAACCGTTAAAAAATCGTGTTTGTTAGGCAATTCACTTTCGTGACAGGCGTAAATCCACACCTTTTCGAAAATCAATTCCATTTCCAATTCAAACAATTCAGGCTTGGTAAACATGTCGCGGCTGATGCGGTACACACCTTCATCAGGACGAAAATCCAAACTGTCTTGTACAAATTCTTGCCATTGTGAGGTGCTCAGATGTGTCATTTTCTCTTCTTTCATCGGTGATGATTTTCATACCATTGAACCGTGAATCCACCTTGGTCTCTATCCACTTTTTCCAATTTCATATCCATTTTGAGCACCCAGCTTCACATTTTGAATACATCGCAGCCACACAAATAAAAGCGTCCTGTAAATCTTTACAGGACGCTTAAAATCACACGCTTTGTGACACCAAACTCAGATAAGATATTGCAAGTGCACAATTTTTTTATCTTATGCAATTGACAACTCTAAAGTATTTTTTGTTATATTCCTTTATATCCATGCTCATTTGACATTTATCAAAGCATGCGATGCACCCCAATCATAATAAAAAATACAACCAATAAAGAACATCAAAGGAACCTCATCATGCAAAGCGCCATTGGAGAAGTCGATTTTAACCACCAATCCCAACATGCCGATTTTGCCCATCATTTGATGTCAGGCATTTGCGGACAACACCAATTAAGCACACGTTGTCGCGATGATTTGAATTTCAAATATGTGGGCATGCGTTTTCCGCAAAAACGCTTGGCCATCGGCTCCATCAGCTATGGTGCCAATGTCGCCATTCATGTTGCCAACTTGGGGGCTTATACCATCAGCTTGCCCACGCAAGGGCGCCAATGTTTGGACAGCCACGGCGCGCAATTTACCTCTAATATTCACCAAGGCGTGATTGTGTCGGGCAATGACACGCAAGACTTATTGATAGACAAAGACTGCATTAAATTGCAAGTGGTCATTCCTGTTGCCAGCATTGAACAAACTTTGGCGCATATGCTGCAAAAACCTTTGAGCCAAGCGGTGGTATTTGATCCTGAAATGCACGTTAATGCGCAACCTGCCATTGGCGTATGGTGGAAACACATCCGCCATTTTCTGCAATCTCGCAACCATTACACCCAATTCAGTGGCATGCCAATGTTGGCAGCAGATTATGAAAATTTGGTCATCAAATCTTTGTTATTGTCGCAAGAGCACAATTACTCGGCAGCATTAAGACAATTGAACCAACCATCCATCCCCAAACACATCCAATACGTCCACCAATTCATTTTGACCCATGCACGCAATCCTATTTGCGTCGATGATTTGGTGCGTTTGGCAGGTGTTTCCAAATCCAAATTGTATGAAGAATTCAAGTTGTATTACGGCACCAGTCCAATGTCTTATTTGCGCCAATACCGTTTGCAACAAATTCACAATGCTTTGAAAAATCCATTCCAACAACCAAAACTGTCCATTTCACAATTGGTTTATGAATGGGGCTTTACGCATTTGAGCCGTTTTTCCGAAGAATATCGCCAAGAGTTTGGCGAAAACCCAAGTGAAACCAAACTCAAAGCCATTGCCCACTAACACGTCTGCCATCGAAAAAGCGGTATGGAAATCCTCCATACCGCTTCAAAACAATGGCAATTTCATCCCAGTTTATCGCGCCGACTCATTGACCACAGCATTCGCTTGGGCTGGAGCCGATACAGGCCGCTCTTTCATGCCTTTGAGCCACAAAGCCACAAAAGAAATGAAAGTAGGAATGGCCAACACAAAGAAAATGCTGCCCAAACTTAAATTGTACGCAAAAATCAACGCACCAAAGAAAGCACCCAAAATCGCACCAACACGTCCAATACCGTGCATCCATGACACGCCAACCGCACGGCACACCGATGGGTAGAAAATCGCAGACAAAGGCAATAAAGACGACTGTGCTCCTGCCAACAACGCACCAATCAAGAAAATGGTTACGCCCAACAAATAAATATTACCGCTGACAAAACCCGCCACAATCAACAATAACATGGCTAAGAAATACGATATTTTAATCACGGTATTGGGATTGGCTTTGTCCATATACCAACCCATGATGGTCGCACCAAACACGCCACCGAATGGGAAAATAGCGGCAATGAAACTGAATTGTTGGGTTGAAAAACCCGCTGTTTTCAAAATGGTCGGCATCCAACTGGTTAACAAATAAAACACCAACAAACTCATGAAACAACACAACCACAACATCGAAGAGCCCCACAAATATTTTCCCAACACCAATTTCACTGGACTGTCTTCGCCTTGCTGTTCTGATTTTGGCAATACCAATTGCACATCACCCACAAAAGCTTGTCCTTGAATGGTTTCCAAAATGCGTTTGGCTTGTGCGGTTTTTTGTTTTTTAATCAAATACGGTGTCGATTCTGGCAATTTCAACACCAATACCAATACCAAAGCCAATGGAATCAAGCCGCCAATGATGATGACTTTGGCCCAACCCAAATTGTCGAGAAAATAAGCCGACAATAAGCCGCCTGAAGAAATCCCCAACATAAAGCCACAACCTGCCAAACCAGTTAAAAAAGCTTTGCGTTTGGCTGGCATGTACTCCGACACAATGGTACTGATGTTAGGCATGGCAGCCCCCAAGCCCACGCCCGTCACGAAACGGTAAAACGTCAATTCCCCAATAGAGCTGGCAAAACCACACAAAATCGTGAAAATCGAGAACAAGCACGTGGTAATGACGATCACCCCTTTGCGTCCAAACTTATCTGACAAGGGTCCTGAAATGATGGCCCCAATGGACATACCGATCAAAGCAGCGCTCAATACTGGTGCCAATTGTGGTTTGGTGATGTCCCACTCAGTTAACAACGATGGCGCAATAAAACCGATAATGCCTGTGTCCAAACCATCACAAAAAAATACCAAAAATCCCAACACAAACACCATCCATTGCAGTGGTGAAAGTTTGTCCCGATTGATGATGTCATTGACCTCTATTGTTTTCATTGCATTTCCTTTTGCGACCGATGAATTGTGTGTATTAAAGACATGATGAAGCTTTGAATGGGTGAGCCTTTAATCTGCCTGAAAATCACAAACAACCATGCATTCAAAAGACATCACACCCATTGATTGAACGCCAAAAAAATGTGGTTCACTATCCTTTTTTTCCGTTTTCACATCCAAAAAATCCATTTTAAGGGCATAGGAAATGGCTCATACCAATTCATATTCCAATATAATATGATTAATCAAATGTAATTTTGAAAAAAATTCATTTTTGCCTATTTTTCACTTCAATACTTAACATCAGTTTTTGCAATATTTCTAAGACAAAAGCCGTTTTTAATTCAGAACATTGAGATATTTTTGAAACTTTAATCATTGATTAAATGCTTTATTTCAATACAATATTATCTAATTCATAATGCATTTAAATCATGCTTTTTTGACTGTGGATGTCTTGCCAATTTACTGTTGGTTTTCCACAAAAAAGGCGTCCTGTAAACAGAACGCCAAAACCACAGGTCAGTGTGGAGGATTTAAATGGTTATTACATATTGCCCGCAGTCAAACTTTCAACAGGTACCCATTGACCTTTTTCGACTTTGTAAACGGTGATGGCAACGTCTTTCAAGTCACCTTTGTCGTCATAAGCAAAATTGTTACTGGTAATACCAGCCATGTTGGTAGCTGCCAATTTCGGCAAATAATCAGCGGGTTTAGAAGAATTGGCTTCTTTCATCGCATTGATCATCGCCCAAGTGCCATCGTAACCATAAGGTGAGTAAATTTGCACATCTTTGTTGTATTTGGCTTTGTACTTGGTTTCAAATTCAGGGCCTTTAGGCAAATCTTTCAACGGCACACCCGCCAAAGAAGCCATCACGCCTTCTGCATTTTCGCCCGCCACTTTAATGAAATTCGGGTTTTTGGTCATCTCGCCTGACAAGAATTGAGATTTGATGCCCAAACGTTTCATTTGCACAACCATAGGCGCCGCTTGAGGGTCTGCACCGCCGTAGAAAATCACATCAGGTGCGTTGTCTTTGAATGTCGTCAACACAGATTGAAATTCTGTGGCTTTGTCATTGGTATATTGACGTGGCAAAATCGTAGCGCCTGCGGCTTTGGCTGATTTTTCAAACTCATCTGCCAAACCTTGACCATAAGCAGTACGGTCATCGATGATGCCGACGGTTTTATAGCCCAATTTTTTCACCGCATACGTACCCAATACCAAGCCTTGTTGGCTGTCTGAGGTCATAGAACGGAAGACAGTTTTGAAGCCTTGTTGTGTCAATACTGGGCTGGTCGCCATAGACACGTTAGGGATATTGTTTTCTTCGTAAATCTTAGAAGCTGGGATGGTGGTACCAGAGTTAAAGTGACCAATCACACCCGAAACACCTTTGTCCACAAAACGTTCAGCCACTTGGGTAGCTTGTTTTGGGTCTGCTGCATCGTCTTCCGCCATCAAGACAAATTTCGCAGGCGCGCCATTGATGGTCAAGTTTTGTGCATTGGCTTCCTCAATTGCCATTTGCACACCTTCTTTGTAGTCTTCACCATAATGTGATTGAGGACCTGTTAATGGCGCAGAAAAACCAATAATGATGTCTTTACCGTCTGCGCTTGCTGTAGTCGATGCACCAGAACCGCTGCTTGATGCTGCCGTACCACTGCTTTGCTGTCCACCACATGCGGCCAATACTGCCATTGCCATTATGCTCACTGCCATCATCTTCATCATAACTTATCCTTTGTTCAATTGAGTTGCTTATCTGTATTGCCGTTTTTTTGTATCCGACCTGTGATGATGCTCAACTTCTGTGTGCCAGCCACTATCATATTGTTATGGCGCAACTGGCACAGGATGCTACTGACTCATATTGCTGACTACTGACTACCTCATACTGCTATTTATGACATAAAGATGTCAGTCTTGTACATACCAGATTGTTTTCGTTTGTACATATTGTTGTAAAGCTTCCAATCCTTTATCACGACCACCGAAACCAGATTGTTTAAAACCGCCAAAAGGTGTGGTGATATCGCCTTCAGAAAAACCATTAATCGATACCGTACCTGCACGAATGGCGCGGCTCACACGATGAGCAGTTTTAATACTTTCGGTATACATAGAAGCTGCCAAACCGTAAGCGGTCTTGTTGGCCAAAGCAATCGCTTCTTGTTCGGTTTCAAATGTGGTCACTGCCAAAATAGGACCGAAAACTTCTTGTTGGAACAAAATCATGTCAGAAGTGACATTGTCAAAAATCGTTGGTTCCACATACCAACCACTGCCCACATCGCTGTGGATTTTGCCGCCATGCACAACCACGCCACCTTCTTGCAAGGTCGTTTCAATGAAACTTTTGACTTTATTAAAATGCGCCTCTTCCACCATAGGGCCAATAACCACGCTCTCATCACGTGGATCGCCCAATTTCCAAGCAGCCAAACCTGTTTTCAATTTCTCAAGCAAAGCCTCTTTTACAGCGGCCTGTACAATCAAACGCGAGCCACAAGAACAGTTTTCAGACATATTCCAAAACGCTGCATTCAAGATGTGTGGCACTGCTGCGTCCAAATCGGCATCGGCAAACACCACTTGTGGACTCTTGCCACCGAGCTCCAGCACAATTTCTTTCAAATTGCTTTCGGCAGAATATTTCAAGAAATAACGACCCACTTCAGTAGAACCTGTAAAAGACACCATGTCTACATCAGCATGGCGACCCAAAGCCTCACCCACTTTTTCACCCAAGCCACACACCAAGCTCAAAGCGCCTTTAGGCACGCCCGCTTCGTATGCCAACTCTACCAAACGGTAAGCCGATAACGATGTCAATTCAGCCGGTTTCACAATCACCGAATTGCCCGTTACCAAAGCAGGCGCCACTTTCCACGCAAACATTTGTGCAGGGAAATTCCATGGCAACACCACACCCACCACACCAATGGCTTCTTCTATCACCAAACCCAAAGCATCTTTGCCTGTAGGCGCGACTTTACCGAAGACCTTATCAACCGCTTCTGCGTACCAATAAAATGTTTCAATCGTCGCTGGCAAATCGGTATTCAAACATTCGGTAATCGGCTTGCCCGCATCGATACAATCGAGTGCCGCCAATTCTTCGATGTTCTCTTGCATCAAATCCGCCCAACGCAACATCACCGCTTTGCGCTCGGCAGGCGATAAATCTGACCATTCGCCGTTTTCAAACGTCGCACGCGCCACTGTGACAGCCGCATCCACATCCGCTGCTTCGCCATCAGCAATGTAACCAATGACAGAATTGTCAATCGGGGTGCGGTTCTCCAGTTTCAGGCCGCTTGATGTATGTCCATCAATCCAATGGCCTGCCCACAATTGTCCTGCTTGCGCTTGATCAAACACAGTTTGAATGGCATTTTGAGTTTCGCTCATGTATGGCTCCTTAAGCTTGCGCCAATAAGTTTAAAAACTCAGTTTTATCAGCTTCGCCCAAGTTTGCCAACGGCGTGCGCACACCACCAACCGCAATCGTGCCTTTGACACAGCCCAATTTCGCTTTTTGGTTGTAGTCGCCAGACTCCATAGAATGAATCACAGGGTAAATTTGGCTCATCAACTTTTTCGCCTCATCCCAGTTACCGGCTTGAGTGGCGTTGTAAATCGCCACTTGTTCAGCAGGGAACACGTTCGCCGCACCGGCAATCCATGCACCTGCGCCCCAGAAGAAATAATCCACAGGTTGGTCGTCACAACCGCACACCACGGTAAAATCATCCCAGTTCGCTTGCAACATGCTCAACGCGCGGCTAAAGTCGCCACTGCTTTCTTTGATGCCGACAATTTTCGGGTGTTTGGCCAACTGCTCAACCGTTTCAAACTCAATGCTGATGCCTGTGCGCGCTGGAAAGTTGTACATCACAATCGGCAAATCCGTTGCTTCTGCGACTTGATTGAAGTGGGCAATCACGCCTTCTTGGCTAGGCAAGCTGTATGGCGGCGGCGCCAACATCAAGCTTTCGTACCCCAACTCTTGCGCACGTTGGGCTTTTTTGGCTGAACCTTCGGTCGACAAATCGTTCACGCCCGCCATCAACGCCACTTTGCCTTTGGCAATTTCAGCCACGGTTGACAACACCAATTCGCGCTCTTCATCGCTGAATGTGTAATATTCGCCTGTCGTACCGCACACCACCAAACCATGCACGCCCGCATCAATCAAGGTTTGGGTCAAGGTTTTCAAAGTAGCCACATCAATTTGGTTGTTTGCATCAAACGGTGTCACCATCGGCACATAAATTCCACGAATACTCATCTTGCTTTCCTTTTTACTTTTCAATGTGTGTTGCTTTTAAAAACGATTCAAACGGTAAGGATGCAAATCCAAAATCGGCTTTTGAGCTTGCATCAAATTTTGCATCAATTGCGCGGTGATGGCCGCATGGGTCAAGCCCAAATGTTGGTGACCAAACGCCAAAAAAATGCTGCCAAAACGGTCAATCACAGGCAAAGAATCCACAATAGTCGGTCTGAAGCCCATCCATTCAGTCGCATCTTGGGCATTCAATGTGGTTTTGAGCATCGGATTGGCCAATTGCAACAATTTGCGTGCGCGTTCCATATTCGGAGCGGCCTGTAAACCTGCGTATTCCACCGTGCCTGCCAAACGCAAACCTGTATCCATCGGTGTCATGATGAAACGTCGATCGGCACTGGAAATGGGAATGCTCAAACGGTTTTTTTCTTGCGGCAACATGTAGTGATAACCGCGCTCAGTGTCCAATGGCACGTTCACGCCCGTGATTTTTTCACCAAATCTTTGGCATGTGCACCCATTGCAATCACCACTTTTTGGGCTTCAAAGGTTTTTTGTGCACTGACAATCTGTGTTTGGGTCGGCGAAACAGGCTGGATGTCGATGACTTCGCAATCTTCCATCACTTGTCCGCCATCTGCCAAAAATGCCTCTTTCAACGCCACCATCATTGCTGACAAATCGCTGACATGTCCTGTTTGTGGAAACAACAAGCCACCGATTTGATTGTTGGCCAATGCAGGTGCAGCGTCCTGTAAAGCATTGGCATGCAAATATTGGTTTTGCACACCCAAAGCATTCAATTTTTGACCATGTTCTTGCAAAGCGGCAGCGGTTTTTTCTTGCTCACACACGAGCAAAGAGCCATTGACGTGCACCCATTTTTGCAAACCAAAATCTTGTACCATCTCGCTCCAAGCAGCCAAACTGACGCTGTTCATGCGCTTGATGGTTTCATGAATTTGCAAAAAGTTTTCAGGCCGCATGTTGAGCACCAAACGGCTCATCCATGGCAATAATTTCGGCAAATAGCGCCAATCCACACGCAAAGGTCCCAATGGATCGAGCAACATTTTCGGCAAATGCTTGAAAATAGACGGGTCTGCAACGGGATACACTTGTTCGGTCGCCAAGTGTCCTGCATTGCCAAAAGAGGCGCCCGAACCTATTTTCTTGGCATCCATCAGCGTCACGCTCATGCCATCTCGTTGCAAACGCGCGGCAATACTCAAACCGATGATGCCACCACCGACGACAACCACAGTCGGTTTCATACACTGATGCCCCAAGCAAATGGGTCTTGCTCATCAATAATCGCAACGGTTTCAGCGCAAACATACGCAGTACCGCGAATGGTTGGGATGATGTGTTGTTCATCCAAGCGGCGATATGAAGCGGTAAATGTGCTGCCAACGACACTTGCTTGCGTCCATAAAACCCCTTCTGCCAGTTTGCCATCTGCTGCCAAACACGCCAATTTGGCGCTGGTGCCTGTGCCGCAAGGCGAACGGTCGTATTGCATACCAGGACACAAGACAAAACTTTGGCTGTCGGCAAAATCACAATTTTGGAACAACTCAATGTGATCAATGTCGCCTTCATTCGCGCCTGTGATATTTTGTGCAATCAAAGCTTGGCGTATGCGGCCTGTAATGTCAGTCAATTGAGGTTCATTTTCCAAATTGATGTCAACAAAATGTTGGTTGACCAAGAAAAACCAATTGCCGCCCCACGCAATGTCGCCAACAACCGTACCCAAACCTTCTACTTCGACCGCCACATCTTTTTGATGGCGATAAGCAGGTACGTTGTCGATGCTCACCGAGCCATCTTCATGCAAGGTACACGTCACATCACCTACTGGCGTTTCCACCAAATGCACGCCTGCTTGAATTTTGCCTTGGTACGCGAGCGACGCCATCAAACCGATGGTACCGTGACCGCACATGTTCAAATAGCCTGCGTTATTGAAAAAAATCACGCCCGCACAAGCATCGGGATTCACAGGCTCACACAATAAAGCACCCACCAACACATCATTACCACGCGGCTCTAACAAAACGGCTTTGCGATAATCGTCATGCTGATTTTTCAAAACATCCAAACGCTCGGCCATAGAACCATTTCCCAAATCAGGAAAGCCTGCGTATACCATGCGGGTTGGTTCGCCGCCGGTGTGTGAGTCGATGATGTGGATGCGTTGGTAACGGTCTGACATGGTGTTTTAGTCCTATTAATTTTGCATAAGATTGCCGTAATAAAGCAGTCATGTCTTGATGAGTTTGGGCAAATTGCTGCCGAAAAGCGCATAATGGGCTATGCTATGATTTTCCATCACGATAAGGCAGATGACACAATGAGCAATGAGCATGACCGAATCGATTGGCAAGCATGGGGACAGCAATGGCTACAAGCACGACCTGAAAGCCTTGAGGATTTACTCAAACACTTGTATATGGTTTTGCCTTTAATCAACGCCTTAGACCGCGTGGTCTTTTTTATCAAAGACACCGAAGCGCGTTATGTTTTGGTCAACCAAAGTTTAGTACAACGCCTAGGACATGCCCAAACCACGACTATTTTGGGTCTGACTTGTGTCGAAACTTTTGTTATTAACCATGGCAAATCGTATTTGGAACAAGACCGCCAAGTCTTGCAAGAAGGCATACGCATCACCGAAAAATTAGAGTTGCATGTGCATCACAACGGCGATTTGGGTTGGTGTTTGACTTACAAATACCCTATTTTTGACACTCAAAACCGCATCATTGGTTTGATGGGCATGTCGGTGGATTTGGCTTCCAATGAGTTGAACGAAACCAAAACCAACTTGCGTTTGGGTAAAATTGAGCAATACATACGCGAACATTTAAGCGAAGAATTGCGCATTCAAACCTTGGCACAATTGGTCAATATGAGCGTGTCACAGCTAGAACGGCGCTTGAAAAAAAATTTCCACATGACACCCAAGCAATTGATACAAAAAATTCGCCTCGAGCAAGCCATACAATTGCTGCAAAACGAACACGCCATTGCCGACATCGCCCAAGCATGCGGCTATACCGATCACAGCGCCTTCACGCGCCAATTCAAGCAAATGACGGGTGTATCCCCGAGCCAATTCAAACAATCTTTGCCCAATAAAAAACGCGGTACTTCTTGACCCTCCCCAATCAAAACAGGACGCTTTTTAAGCGTCCTGTAAACTGGTATGCCGATTAAACAAGCGGTTTGCGTACGGGTTTAAGCCACAATTTGCGTCCCAACACACCAAACAACAACAAAGCCAATACCGCCAATACACTGCCCACATAACCCACCATAGGCAAGCCCAAATGCATGATGACTTGTCCGCCTATCAAAGCGCCGCCACCGATGCCCAAATTGTAAACGCCCGAGAACATCGCAATGCCAATATCGGATGCATCCGATGCCACTTCCAACACTTTGTTTTGCAACACCATCGCCAAAATCGTGATCGCCACACCCCAAGCCAAAGCCAAAGTGAGCATGCCCACCAAATTCAAACTGAGCGTGTGCAGCAATAACAAACACAGCAACAATACCGCCATCGGCATGATGAGCAAACGTGTTGGATGTGCATCCGATGTGCGTGCAAAAATGATGCCGCCCACAATTCCCGCCATGCCAATGACAAACAAAGTCGCCACAATCGCCGTTTCACCCAAGCCGCCCACTTCGCCCAAAAACGGCGTGATATAAGTATAAGCAGTAAAGTGTGCGCCAATGACCAAAGCGAGCGTGGCGTAGACATACAACAATTGCGGGCGTTTGAGCAAGCTTGGCAACACTTTGATGCTGCCTGAAACCGTGCTTGGAATGCGTGGCAATACCGATAACAAAAGCAACAAAATGCACAAAGCCAACACGCCTATCACGCCAAACGTGGTGCGCCAACCAACCGCTTGCCCCAAAATCGTGCCCAGTGGCACGCCCAACACCGTCGCCAAAGACGAGCCTGTGATGATGAAACTCAAAGCCTTGGCACGTTTGCCCTCAGGCGCCAAACGCACTGCCATCGGAATGGTGATGGCCCAAAACACCGCATGCGCACCCGCAATGCCCAATCGTGCCACCAACAGCGCTTCAAAACTCCAAGCAAAAGCCGCCAAAACATGGCTCAAAATAAACAACACAAACAAACAAGCGAGCAAACCGCGCCGCTCAAAGCGTGCCGTCATCATCGTAAATGGCAACGAAAACAACGTCACCGCCCACGCATACACTGTCATAATCAAACCTGTATGCGCCACTTGCATGTCAAAACTGGCTGCAATATTGGGCAACAAGCCCACAGGGACAAATTCGGTGGTGTTAAAGATAAAAGCGGCAATGGACAAAGCCACCACCGCCAACCAAGAATGTTCAGGACGCTGTTGCGCCCGCGAGAATAAAGCCATGATGATTTACAATATGCCGCAACACCACATATGAAAATGTGGTCAGACATCTTTTCAAAGGAATAAACCATGATTGTACTGCAAATAGACTTTCCAAGCAGCGGCCCTTTTGGCACACAAATGACCGAAGCATTCACGGCTTTGGCGCAAGACATTCAGCAAGAAGCGGGTTTGATTTGGAAAATTTGGACTGAAAACGAAGAAGAACACACAGCAGGCGGGATTTATTTGTTCAACGATGAAGCTTTGGCGCGCCAATATTTGGACAAACACACCGCGCGTTTACAGTCGTTTGGCATTCAAGACATACGCAGCAAAGTGTTCACAGTCAATGAAGCGCTGTCAGCCATCAATGGTTTTTCATTGGCTTGATGATTTAAGAGCTTTGAATGTGAGAAATAAAATGTTTACAGGACGCTTGTGACTGAAATAAGCGTCCTGTAAACATTCATAATCAATCATATGGCTTCAAATAAATCTTCACTTCCTGCAAATTTTCATCACTATGATTAAGAGCTCTTTGTCGTAAATCCTCACTTATGGCAAAAACTGTTGAGAAAATTGCTGAGCGCGTTAATTGCATCAAATTTAACAAATTTTCTTCAAATTCATTTAACTTAACCCAAATAGCATCCGTGTCAAAATAAATGCTGTTAGGCGCATATCCTCCATTCTCGGTCAAAAATAACAAATCGTGCTCTAATTTATTACGCCACTTTTTGTAAAAGTGAAATTGTCCCTTTTCTTGGTTGGATAAATCATTAATGATGCTGCGCAGCGCAATCAAAGCAAAATTGTCTTTAGATTCAAGAATGTCTCTATTGCCATCCCAAAAAGTTGTAAAATAAGTCTTGTTTGATACTTTCAAATCAAAATAACGACAAAGAATGATGGCCAATTTGTCTAAAATGGAAAAATTCAAACGAAAACAGGTTCGTAATTTTTCTACATTTAAATTAATCACTTCTGCCTCAGGCAAACTCGTGAAACCCGTTTCAAAATCATGTTGTTTTGATTCATCATGCACAGCCTCATAATACAAAACACGCATCAATGAAAACTCAGATTTAATCCGATTCAAATATTGTTCAAATTTTAAAATATCAAATCTTGCTATAGGATTGTTTGACACAATCATCAAATTATCACGCTCTGTTGCCACGCAAGAACAATACAAAGCATGAACGTTTAAAGTCAGGTTTTGTTTCAAACACCACTGACGAAACGGTGTCATTTGCTCAAAATCGGCTTTATCTTGCTCAATCTGCGCCTCAACTTCATCAAAAGATATTTGTTTTTTTAACCATGTAATTTGACTTAAAAGATTGTCTTTATATTCAGACCATTCTGGTCTTTGTTTTGAATGATAAATTTGCTCATAATTTTTGATAACCTCATACACCAATTTGTCTGTACCGTGCTGCCAAAATTTAGCAATGCTTTCAAGGCACATGGCACGCCCCATACAAGCTTCAATCCAAATGGCAGTTTGATTAATATGAGTATCATAAAATCTCATTGCTTCTGAAAAACGGTATTGTTGTTTTAGAAGATTGGCCAAATTAATGGTATTTTGAGCAAATAAAAATGGTTCCGTATTAGCACCAATGCTAACAGCTGCTTGCCAATACAAATTTTTGATTTCATTGTATTGGTGTATGTTTGTCATACCAATACTTTCACCTCGATTTTCTAACTTCACCAAATCAAATTTGGCATTCGCTAAAAAATAATAATAAGTACCTTTTGAATACGCTAAAAATTCATCCTGATTCATTTGTAAAAGTAAGATGGCTTGTTCTATGGTTTGAGGGCATTGTAAATAAATGCCAATATCAATCAATTGGCCTATCAACTGTATATAATATTGACATAAATCTGAATAGATTAAAGACGCTTCTACTTTAACTAATGCTTGTTGGCATTGTTGCAAAGCCTCTTGGAAACTACCTTGTTGAATAAACGATTCAATAATATGAATATCAGAACTGCCAATGGGATGATTCATAAAGCATCTCTTAATATCTTAATTAGATCAACTTACAGGACGCTTTAAGCGTCCTGTAAACATGTCCTACCCAAATAAAAACCTCAAAACAAGCTTATTGAGCCTGTTGCGGTATCAACAAAGTGCGGTTGCCGTTGTGTTCGGGCGCGGACAACACGCCTGCCGCCTCCATTTGCTCAACCAAACGCGCGGCGCGGTTGTAGCCGATGCGCAATTGGCGTTGCACGGCTGAAATCGAAGTTTTGCCACTGGTTGCGACAAAATGCACCGCTTGGTCATACAATGGGTCTTCTTCGGCAGCACGCGCATTGCCACCATCTGCACCGCTGCTGTCATCAATGCCACCATGCGTGAGCAAGTCTTCGACATAATCAGGCTCGCCAAACTGCTTCAAATATTCCACCACATTGTGCACTTCATCGTCCGCCACAAACGCGCCATGCACGCGACGTGGATAGCCTGTGCCCGGTGGCAAGAACAACATATCGCCTTGACCGAGCAAATTCTCTGCACCCATTTGGTCTAAAATGGTGCGCGAATCGATTTTACTCGATACTTGAAACGCAATGCGCGTTGGAATGTTGGCTTTAATCAAACCAGTAATCACATCCACCGATGGTCGTTGCGTTGCCAAAATCAAATGTATGCCTGCCGCGCGCGCTTTTTGCGCCAAACGCGCAATCAATTCTTCAATTTTTTTGCCTGCTGTCATCATCAAGTCGGCAAATTCATCCACCACCACGACAATGAACGGCAATTTTTCCAATAATTCTGGCGTTTCAGGCGTGAGGCTAAATGGATTGGCAAGGCGCTGACCTTTGGCTTGTGCCTCGACAATTTTTTGGTTGTAACCTGCCACATTGCGCACACCCAAATGGCTCATCAAACGGTAGCGTTTTTCCATTTCATTCACACACCAATTGAGCGCATTGGCAGCGAGTTTCATGTCCGTGACCACAGGTGCGAGCAGATGTGGAATGCCTTCGTATACCGACAACTCCAACATTTTCGGATCAATCATAATCATGCGCACTTCTTCAGGCGTGGCTTTGTACAGCAATGACAAAATCATTGCGTTTACGCCCACAGACTTGCCTGAACCTGTCGTGCCTGCCACAAGCAAATGCGGTGCTTTGGCCAAATCAGTCACCACAGGATTGCCCGATATGTCTTGACCCAAAACCAAAGTCAATTTGGACTTGGATTCTTGAAACGCCACCGATTGCAAAACAGAAGACAGGCGAATGATTTGGCGTTTTGGGTTCGGCAATTCCAAACCCATGCACGTTTTACCCGGAATGGTTTCAACCACACGAATCGATGCAAAGCCAAGCGAGCGCGCCAAGTCTTTTTCCAAATTCACCACTTGCGAACCACGCACACCTGTTGCAGGTTCAATTTCATAACGGGTGATGACGGGACCTGCATAAGCATCGGTCACTGTGACATTGACTTTGAACTCAGCCAATTTTTCTTCGATGATGATGCCATTGTTCAGCAAAATTTCTTCATTCGGACGCAAGGCACTGTCGTCTATCGCAGGTTGAAGCAATCCGACACTAGGCAATAATTCATTTGCATCGTCCCAAACAATTGGCGCCACCGTTTTTTTAGATGGCAATACAGCAGAATCAACAACGGTTTTAGAAGAACGCACCACTTGATTGGCGACATCCACACGGTTTGCCAGTGCCGCCACTGCTTTTTCTGTCACCGTATGAACTGGCGCAACAACAGGCATCAATACATTGGCGGAGGCAAATTGGGCTGACGCCTCCACAGGCAACGTCGTGTCTATAGCGGCCTGTAACACAGGCACCAACACCGATTCAGACGCAGCCGCTTGCGATGGCATAACAGGTACCACATTGACGGAGACAGGCTCCGTAGGCGCATTGGCATCGGTTTCAGATGTTTGCAATTCAGGGTGTGAAAATGGGGTAAAACGGGTGGATATCGGCTGCACAGGAACAGAAGTACTGGCTTGTGGTTTCACTTTAAAACCATGCTCACCACCCACACGCGAAGTCGGTGGAATCACACTGTCACGCACCAATGGGCGTGGTTTTACAGGACGCTGTTGGCGATTGACTGGTGAATCGGTCTTTGCCAAATTCGCCAATACTTCTTCTTCAGCAATCACACTGTTAGACAACAAACCTGCTACTGCCACATCATTGGCACCACGACGGCGTGCCATGCGTTGACGCAATAAATTGGCACGAATATCATCATCGGCAATCATCGCTTGTGTGCGCCCTTCAACCATCGCATTCAACAATGCAGTATCCGAAGCCGCACGACCTGGACGCACGCTAGAGGTCATGGTTTCATTGGCCTGTACAGTTTGCAAACCTTCTTCGGTTAAAACAATGGTTTGCAAGCTTGGGGCAGATTTGGGCGTGACTTTTTTCACCACCGCATTAGGGAATTCAATCACCTCATGCGTCATTTTTTCTACTTTAAGCTTAGGCACATAAGTGTGCTCAGGCAAATGAATGGTTTCCAAACGGCTTTTGTCCACGCTCACTTTAGCAACTTTTTGAGCACGCGCTTGTAAAATATTTTGGTGTTGTTGAATTTCGTCTAAACCTATGGTTTGCAATGGCATTGTGATGGCTTGTTTTTCAGCTTCTTTAGGTATGAATTCAATGACTTCCAACTCAGGAGCAGGCGCAATTTTTTGCTCGGCTTTGATAGACTGAATCACATGTTCTACTGCCTCAGCCTCAATGGTTTCTGCCGCAAGCACAACAGGCACAGCCTCTTCCTTGATTGCACGAATCACATGCGCCACATCATTTTCTTCAATGATATTTTGATGAGGAATAAACTCAGGTTCAAATACATGCGGCTGTATACGTTGGCGCTCACGCAAACGCTCACGGCGGGCATTGATTTCCTCTAAAGTGATTTCTTGGCGCATATTGTCCTCAGTCTCATCTGACCAACGATCCCAATTTTCTTCGTGGGACATGAAGGCATCGTCATATTGCAAACCCGACTCATCCATTTGCATGGCTTTAAATACCATTTCATTCAAATCTGATACTTCAATCACATTTGTGCGCTGAGCGGCTGAATGAATGGTTGTATTTTGTTTGTTGGCGTCTGGTAATGTTGCTATCGCGTTAGGTATCTCTGTTTCAGTCGGCATCCACAACGGATAAGCAGCCAAATCTTTTGCATCTGGCTCATCATCCATCCCTGTCTCTGCCAATACAACAGCTTGTACAGGTGGCACCGACGTTGTTGTCTCAGCGGTCACCACTTTTTCAGATTTTTGATGTTTGGCAGCTTGTTTGACGCTGCTGAACCAATCTTGCCCACGCTGCAAAGACACAGAACTGGTTTCTCGCAAACTGTCTTGTACTTTGTGTTGTAAATTCTTCCACTTCACATCGGTATTTTTTTCTGGCTCTGGCGTGGTCAACAATTCATCATTGAATGCCATATTGATATTAACCGATGATGTGGCAAATTGACTTGGAATATCTTGGGTTTCAGGACGCTTGTGTGGTGTGGATACCAATTCTGAATTCAAATCCATCCCATCATCAACTATCGGAGATACTAATGGCTCGTCTTTTTCATGACGCTTTAAATATAGGTATTCCATCTTCCATTCTGCACGCTTTTTCGCTTCGCGCTTATAGAACCATATAATGCTTACCACCAATATCAATGCAAGAATCCAGATCATATTATTTTGTGAAGATTTGTTTGTATCCGTAAAGTGAGCTTATTGTACCTGTTTTCAGGACGCTTGCTACAAAAAAGCCCCATCCGAAGATGGGGCTTGATGCAAATCATTTATTCAATGATTAAATCTCAACTTTAGCAGCAACCGTTTCGTATTTTTCAATTTGATTGAAATTCATGTAACGGTAAACTTCTGCGCCTTTTTCGTTGATGATGGCCACATTTTGATGGTATTCCTCAACGCTTGGCAAGTGACCCAATTTAGATGCAATCGCAGCCAATTCAGCCGAGCTCAAATACACGTAAGTGTTTTTGCCCAAACGGTTCGGGAAGTTACGAGTAGAAGTAGACACCACAGTCGCACCTTCGCGCACTTGTGCTTGGTTACCCATACACAATGAGCAACCTGGCATTTCCATACGCGCGCCAGCACGACCTAAGATGCCGTAGTAACCTTCGTCAGACAATTGCTCTGCGTCCATTTTGGTAGGAGGCGCAACCCACAAGCGTACTGGAATGTCCGCTTTGCCTTCTAACAATTTACCTGCAGCACGGAAGTGACCGATGTTGGTCATGCAAGAACCGATGAACACTTCATCAATCTTAGTGCCAGCGACTTCAGACAATACTTTCACATCATCTGGGTCGTTAGGGCAAGCCAAGATAGGCTCTTTGATGTCGTCCATGTTGATTTCGATAACAGCTGCGTATTCAGCATCAGCATCGGCTTCCAACAAGTTAGGATTCGCCAACCATTTTTCCATGCTTTCAATACGACGCGCCAAAGTGCGGGCATCTTCGTAACCGTCAGCAATCATGTTTTTCATCAATACGATGTTAGATTGCATGTATTCAATGATCGGTTCTGGGTTCAATTTAACCGTACAACCTGCAGCAGAACGCTCAGCAGAAGCATCGGTCAATTCAAACGCTTGCTCTACTTTCAAATCAGGCAAACCTTCAATTTCCAACACGCGGCCAGAGAAGATGTTTTTCTTACCAGCTTTGGCAACAGTCAACAAGCCCGCTTTAATAGCGTACAAAGGAATCGCGTTCACCATATCACGCAAAGTGATACCAGGTTGCAAGTTACCAGAGAAGCGTACCAATACCGATTCAGGCATGTCCAAAGGCATCACGCCAGTGGCAGCAGCAAATGCTACCAAGCCAGAGCCTGCTGGGAATGAAATACCGATAGGGAAACGAGTGTGCGAGTCGCCACCAGTACCTACTGTGTCAGGCATCAACAAACGGTTCAACCAAGAGTGAATCACGCCATCGCCTGGACGCAAAGACACACCGCCACGAGTTGAAATGAACTCAGGCAATTCTTTGTGGGTTTTCACGTCAACTGGTTTTGGATACGCTGCAGTGTGACAGAATGATTGCATCACCAAGTCAGCAGAGAAGCCCAAGCAAGCCAAGTCTTTCAATTCATCACGAGTCATAGGACCTGTGGTGTCTTGAGAACCAACAGTGGTCATTTTAGGTTCACAGTAAGTACCCGGACGCACGCCTTGGTTTTCTGGCAAACCACATGCGCGACCAACCATTTTTTGAGCCAAAGTGAAGCCAGCAGAAGTTTCCGCAGGTGCTTGTGGTAAACGGAATGCATCTGATGCAGGCAAGCCCAAAGCTTCGCGTGCTTTACCAGTCAAACCACGACCGATAATCAAGTTAATACGACCACCAGCTTGAACTTCGTCCAACAACACTTGTGATTTCAATTCGAAATTAGCGATGGTTTCGCCTTCTTTAACGATTTTGCCTTCGTATGGATAGATATCAACCACATCACCCATGTTCAAGTTAGACACGTCTACTTCGATAGGCAATGCGCCAGAGTCTTCTTGGGTATTGAAGAAAATCGGTGCAATTTTGCCACCCAAACACACGCCACCGAAGCGTTTGTTAGGTACAAATGGAATGTCTTGACCTGTGTACCAAATCACAGAGTTGGTTGCAGATTTGCGGCTAGAGCCTGTACCCACAACGTCACCAACATAAGCCACCAAATTGCCTTTGGCAGTCAATTCCTCCAACAATTTTACAGGACCCACAGAACCTGCTTGGTCAGGCGTGATGCCATCGCGTGGGTTTTTCAACATGGCCAACGCATGCAATGGAATATCAGGACGGCTCCAAGCATCAGGGGCTGGAGACAAATCGTCAGTATTGGTTTCGCCAGTCACTTTGAATACAGTGATGGTGATTTTTTCTTCTACTTTAGGACGTGAAGTGAACCACTCAGCATTGGCCCAAGATTCAATCACTTCTTTGGCATAAGCATTGCCATTGTCCATTTTAACTTTTACGTCATGGAACGCATCAAACATCAACAAAGTGTGTTTCAAGCCTTCAGCAGCAGTCGCTGCCAGTTGGTCGTCGTCCAATAATTCAACCAAAGCTGAAATATTGTAACCGCCCAACATCGTACCCAATAATTTGGTTGCCAATTGCGCATTGACCAATGGACTTGCCACTGAGCCTTCAGCCACAGCAGCCAAGAAAGAGGCTTTAACTTTAGCAGCATCATCCACGCCAGGCGGCACACGGTGGGTCAACAAATCCACCAAAAACTCACCTTCACCTTCAGGTGGATTTTTCAACAACTCAACCAAGTCAGCAGTTTGAGCAGCTGTCAATGGCAAAGGTACGATTCCTAAAGAGGCGCGCTCTGCCACATGGGCACGGTAACTATCCAAGAAAGACATTGATGTTTCCTTTTGTTTAAATATAAACGGTTCTTATTCGTATTCTATGCTGTTGCAAAACAACATGTAGATTTTAAATCAAATTCGGTCTGTATGAAACTGCTTTTATCACAATCATTTTGATTATAGATTTATTCAATCTAAACAAGAATCAGTTACATCTAATAAAATCTTTTTAGAATCCTAAAAAATTAAGACAGTTAATTAATTTTTCTCACAATACTATAGCTATCTTGCATATTGTTAAAGGATATCAACCCTCTAAAAGTATTTATTTTTATTTACATTTTCATTCCATATGATTAAAATTTTATAAATTACTCTATTTTTTGATCTCAATATGTGTGAACACCATGAATTCAAACCAACTAATGTGGCAACAATCTGAAAATGTTGCACAAATTTACAAGTTACTGAGCAACCCACACCGCTTGATGATCTTATGTGTTTTACTAGAACATCAAGAATTGTGTGTGGGTCAATTGAATCGTTATATTGATTTAAATGCGTCACCCTTATCGCAGCATTTGAAAATTTTACGTGATGAAGGTTTAGTTAGCCCACGCAAACAAGGACAAACCGTTTTTTATCATGTTTCAGATCCTATGATTTCACAGTTAATTACTTTCAGTAAGCAACTGTATTGCACCGATGCGACTGTTTAAAATATTGCTTTAAAAAAAACTAAAACACGCCCTCAAGCTTATTCATTGTTTCTAAAAAATCCAATTCGCGACAATTTCACACGTTTTGATTGCCAAACTTCACAATAAAGATGACAATCTCAGGTTGAATTTTGATGTTCTTGTCGCATTTTTAATCATTTTGTAGTTGTACGCATTTCTTTAGGATGACCGTTTCATGCAAAAATTATTTGCCTCTTTGATGACAGTTTCTGTATCAGCCATGTTATTGAGCGCTTGTGGTGGCAATAGCAACCAAACCGCAGCTCCTACTACACCTGCTGCTTCTGGCACACAAGCTGCCAGTGCTCCTGCAGCCGCTTTGCCAAGCAAAATCGTAGTAGGCTTGGATGACAACTTCCCTCCTATGGGCTTTCGTGATGACAAAAACGAATTGGTTGGTTTTGACATTGATATGGCTCGTGCTGCAGGCGCAAAAATGGGCATTGAGATGGAATTCAAACCGATTGATTGGTCTGCCAAAGAATCTGAATTGAAATCCAAACGCATCGACATGTTGTGGAACGGTTTGACCATCACCGAAGAGCGCAAACAAAATATTTTGTTCTCTAAGCCTTACATGGAAAACCATCAAATCATCGTGGTTGCAGCGGGCTCTCCAATCAAAGTCAAAACCGATTTGAATGGTAAAGTCGTCGGCGTACAGGACGGAAGCAGTGCGGTTCCAGCGATTGAGGCCGATGCCGTTGCCAAATCATTCAAAGAATTGAAAAAATATGGCGACAACGTGACCGCTTTGATGGATTTGGGCGTGAAACGCATTGATGCGGTGGTAGTCGACGAAGTGGTAGGTCGTTATTATGTGGCTAAAAAACCAACTGAATACGTGGTTTTGGAAGACAACTTTGGCACTGAAGAATATGGCGTAGGCATGCGTTTAGAAGATGCAGCCTTGCAAGCGAAATTGCAAGAGGCTTTGGATAATATGAAAGCCGACGGTACTTCTGCTAAAATTGCCAACCAATGGTTTGGTAAAAACATCGTGAAATAAGCACGATACTGCGTTTGTAACACCTTACAACGCTGTCTGAAATATCATTCAGACAGCGTTGTCTTTTGTTGAAAACGTACCGATTTTAAGTTTGGAAACACACATGGATTATTTATTACAAATGCTACCGCCCATGTGGGAAGGGGCTCAAGTCACGCTAAAACTGTTCGTGATTACCTTGATGCTCTCTGTCCCTTTGGGTTTGATTTTGGCATTAATGCGCTTGTCAAAATACAAAATACTAGATGTACTGGTCAATGGCTATATTTGGCTGATGCGTGGCACACCTTTGATGCTGCAAATGCTGTTCATCTATTTTGCCTTGCCATCAGTGGGCATCTTGCTGCCTGATTTTACTGCGGCAGTGGTGGCATTTGCTTTGAATTATGCTGCTTATTTTGCCGAGATTTTCCGTGGTGGTATTTTGGCCATCGGCAAAGGTCAATACGAAGCGGCCAAAACTTTGGGTATGTCTTACCCCCAAACCATGCGCCGCATTGTGTTACCGCAAATGTGGAAAAAAATTCTCCCGCCTTTGTCCAACGAAACCATTACCTTAGTCAAAGACACTTCTTTGGTTTACATCTTGGCATTGAATGATTTGTTGCGTGCCACACGCAATATTGTGCAACGCGATTTCAACGTGACCCCGTTTATCACTGCTGCTGCCTTTTACCTCATCATGACTTTGATTTTGACTTGGATGTTCCAATACATGGAGAAACGCTATGCCGTCTACGAAGACTGATTGGATGATTGACGCTCAGCACATCCGCAAATCTTACGGTTCATTGGAAGTGTTAAAAGATGTGAGTTTACAGGTCGCTAAAAGCGAAGTGGTGGCGATTATTGGTTCGTCTGGCTCGGGCAAATCTACCTTGCTACGCTGCTTAAACCATTTGGAAGTCATCAATGGCGGCAGCATTGCCATTGAAGGTTTGACGATGGTGGCATCTGATGCCCAAGGCAACGCTCAATACAAATCAGACCAAGAAGTCAAAACCATTTGTGCACAAATGGGCATGGTGTTCCAACAATTCAACTTATTCCCGCACATGACTGTGATTCAAAACATCATCGAAGCGCCGATGACAGTCAAAAAAATGCGCAAAGAAGACATTTTGCCTTTAGCGCACGAATTGCTTGCCAAAGTCGGCTTGGCTGAAAAACACGATTTTTACCCATCGCAATTGTCTGGTGGTCAAAAACAACGTGTGGCCATTGCCCGTGCGTTGGCGATGCAGCCTGACATCATGTTGTTTGATGAGCCAACTTCGGCACTGGATCCAGAACTCACTGGTGAAGTACTCAAAACCATGCAGCAATTGGCCGAAGACAATATGACCATGGTCGTGGTGACGCATGAAATGGGTTTTGCGCGTGAAGTGGCAGATACAGTGTGCTTTATGGATGGCGGTGTGATGTTGGAAGTGGGCGAAGCCAAAGCTTTTTTTGACAAGCCCAAGCATCCACGTACACAAGCTTTTTTAAGCAATATGTTGAAATAAATATTGCTTTGACTGACCCACATGACAAGCGTCCTGTAAATGATTACAGGACGCTTGTCATGTGGGTCATGATATTTTAATCATCAAGAGATATATTTCATATCACAATCGCATCACTGCCAGTGATTCATTCCAGCCGCCGTTCAAGCTTGAAAACTTTACCTAAAACAACATGCTCAGTCATAATTTGGTTTATGCTAAGGCATTCAGAAAATAATTTTAACCAAGGACAATGACAATATGGGCAGTCGTGATTATTATTTTCAAATATTGGTTGTCAATCGACAAGGCTATATCAATGAGTTAAAAGAAATTTTTGAGAACAAATTAGACATTCACGAAATGGATTCTGAGCAGCAAACCAATTATCTGCACATTGCTTTGCAAAATGCCACGCAAACCACGCCACCTATTGAAACGATACAATTTTATTTAGACCACCACTTAGATGTCAATTTACAAGATATCGTTGGCAACACACCTTTGCATTATGCGCTTGTTCACGGCAATATTGCATGCGCTTTATTGCTCTTAAAAGCAGGTGCCAATCCCAACTTGGTCAATCAAGAGGGGTTTTGCCCTTTGAGCATGTTGCAAGAAATCAATCATTTAGATTCGCGTTTAACATTATTACAGGCCATGTTAGCCCAAGGTGGCGATGTCACTGCCAAAGCACCCAATGCATTGAGCATTGCCGCATCTTACGCCTTTAAAACCCAAACAGACCCATCGTTTGAAGCAGTGGTCGCTGCGATAGAGCAACACACACAAACCATCATGCCAGCTGCTCACACAACGCCCAGCACAACCACACCGATCATGGCGGCCACCGTTGCCAATTTGGCAAGCACTTCTGCGGCAGTAGCTCCGACCAAACCCACCACCTTGCCTAGCCAAATCGAAAGCGAAATTCATTTTCGCGTACAAGAAAATATCTTGGTTTCTACCGATATCGTCCAACACATTATGGCGCAATTTCATTTAGATGAAACGGTGTTAACTCTGGTTCAAAATACGGTGCGTGAGCAAAGACAAGCTTTGATTGCGGCTCAAAAAAAATGGCCAAGCATGACCGATTGTGAAAAATTATTATTGGCATTTTATGCTTTGTTCAAGCAAGGCATCATTGCCTTGCCTGCCGCTTGCACCAATACCGATGGCAGCCATGCCCAAATTCACGCCTTTCAAACCCGTTATCAAGGTGACAAGACGTTTCAAGGATTTTGTTTTTTTAGCTCAGAAGACATACGCCATGTTTTAGCGCACCGTGAATTGCCATTGACGCTTGGCACCATTGCGTCACCCTCTCACGACTCAAGCACGCAGAGTATTAGCAAAATCATTGCCGAGCAATTGAAAGCACAAGGTCTGCATGTTTCTCAAGACAAACATGCCAACCAAACCATCACCATCAAAGATTTCACTTGGCGCAATCGCAGTGATTTTCATGTTTTTAAAACCAAATATCTGATCTAGTTTGCAAACAAAACAAGCGTCCTGTAAAGCTTACAGGACGCTTGTTTTATTCTTACATTTAATGATTAAAAGTTTTTCGGGTCTTCCAAACGTTTCACTTCTGCGGCCAATTTTTCTTCATTCAATTTATCCAGACCCATTTCAGAAGCCTGACTGGTTTCTTTGGCATCAGCCACCACCAAACATTCAGGATTGTGCACCACAATTTGCTCTTTGCCTTGAGCATCTTCCGTCACCCAATACATCATGCCTTTGCGATTAAACACTTTGTGACACCATCTTTAATACCAACCTGAAAAACCTGTTTTGGGTTCATCTGGATTGTAATAAAACGCATTCATCACGCCCGGCAAACCCAAACCACAAACCAAGCCTGACAACAACACGCACACGAATGTGTAGCCGATTAAAATATCACTGTATTTGCTCAATGGTGGCATATTCGCCACCGCCAAAATCAACGCCAACGAAATGCCGCCACGCACCCCACCCCAAGATAAAATCGTCAAGCTGCCATTGTAACTTTGGCGTCTAATACTGCGAAATGGGACAAATGCCAAGAAATTGGCGGCAAATCGAGCCAGATGCAAAATCACAAAAGCCACCACGCCACCAATGAGCAAATCAACATGAAAATCAATGATGAACAACTCCATGCCAATCAAAGTGCACAAAAATGAATTAATAATGCCTTCTACCGTATGCCAAAAATGGTTCACTTCAGACACTTCTTGTTCAGACAAAATTTCTTGCCAACGATTACCCACCACCAAACCAGCAATCACACAGGCAATCGGACCTGAAGCATGGGCATACAAAGCCACCAAATACGAACCTGAAGCCAAAAACGCTGTCGACAAAATCAAAGATTCCATCTCATGTTTGCCTTTGAGCAAACGCAAAACAAACCAACCAAAAGCCAAGCCAATGATGACAGCAACCACAATTTCATATGCCAAAACACCCAAAGCGCCCACCACAGTGAACTCGCCACCTTTAATAACAGCCAAAATCGTCATGAACAAAGCGATACACACCGCATCATTGAACAAAGATTCGCCTTCTAGCTTCACCATCAAATGGTGAGGAGCTTTGACCGAACTTAACACGCCTTTGATACCAATAGGATCGGTAGCACCCAAGGCCGCGCCCAACAACAACAAAACCAACAAACCAACTTTGTGCCCTGTCGCGATTTGATAACCATACAAAGCCAAGCCAAAAAATACGGCACACAAAGCCAACGCAATGCTGGCCAAGATGGCAATCGGTTTGAAATATGTCTTCAAATCAGAAATTTTGAATTTCAATGCCGATGAAGTCAAAATAAAACAAATCACGCCATTGATTAAAAAATCATAAAAATCAATGCCTCTTACCGCATTTTCAATTTCTTTAATATTGATGTGCACAAAATCATTGTGACCAAACAAACTGACTGCCCATTGCAACAAAAACACCGCTACTGCCGATACAATCGGCACACCAATGGCAGCAGGCAAACCCAATACCCGCTTATTGAATAAAGTCGTGGCAATGGACAAGCCAAATACCACTGTGAACATTTGCAAAAAAGAATAACTGCCCATTTCCCATCCCCCTTAAAACCTGTCTTGACACCGAGCGACTTGATAACACCCAAAAAATTCAATTCAATTTCATTTGATTCAATATAAATGAGTTTATTTATACCCTGTCATCAGTCTTTTAACCATATTAGATTATTTATTTCATGTCTATCAAATCAATTTACCATCTTTCATTAAAACTTCATATTTGAAACACATCAAAAAAGCGTCCTGTAAATGTTTTACAGGACGCTTGTCACGCTTCAATCAATTGATCATAAAAGGACAATGAAATTCATGCGGTATTTTTTTCAAATCGGCAATAAAACACTGCCGCTGCCACAGACACCACTACCGATAAGAACAACACATAATACAATGCCCCAATCGGCGAATATTGACTCAACCATTGCACAATAGGCAAAGTCAAGCCACCGACAATGGCATAAGCGACGTTATAAGTGAAAGAAATACCTGTAAAACGCACAGGCGCGGCAAACATACGCACCATCAACAAAGGTACAACGCCGACAGAGCCTGCCACCAAGCCTAAGACGGCATAAGCGATGAAAATGCTGCTCTCACTCCAAACCCCCAAATGGGTGTAATACACATAAGCGGCAATGCCCGTGGCCACGCCTCCTATCAACATGCTCTTGCCACCACCAATACGATCTGCCAACCAACCGAACAGCACACAACCGACCACTTGCATCACAATGCCTGTGCTTTGCAATACAAACGCATCAGCACGCCGGTAGCCAAATGTACTGGTTAACAATTGCGGCATAGACAACAAAATCACCACCACACAAGCGGTCAAAAACCATGTGAACAACATGCCCAAGACCACTGAGACTTTGTAATTTTGCAAAATCTCTTTAACAGGCAAACCTTGGTACAACTGTTTGCGCTCTTGCATGGCTTTGAACACAGGCGTTTCTTTCAAATAAGAACGCAAATACATGGTTAAAAAACCCAACAAACCACCAATGATGAACGGAATGCGCCATGCCCAATCGTGAATTTGGGCTTCGGTAAAATTTTTGGCAATGGCCAAAGACATCAACGCACCCAATAAAATGCCAAACGACAAACCCGCAGTCAGCGTACCATTGGCAAAACCCACATGGCGTGGCGGCACATGTTCAGACACAAACGTCCACGCAGCAGGCACTTCACCACCAATGGCAATACCTTGCATCACCCGCATCAATAACAACAATAGCGGCGCAGCATAACCGATAGTTTCAAACGTCGGCAAAATACCAATCATCAAAGTCGGTACCGCCATTAAGAAAATAGACAAGGCGAACAAACGCTTGCGCCCAACCAAATCACCAAAATGCGCCATCACCACACCACCAAGCGGCCTGAAAAAATAACCTGCGGCGAAAATACCATAAGTATTGAGCATCGCCCAAAATGGACTCAGCGTGGATGGAAAAAACAACTCCGAAATGATTTTGGCGTAAAACACATAAATCACAAAATCATAAAACTCTAAGGCACCGCCTAAAGAGGACAAAGACAAAGTACGGTAATCTTCACGATTGAGATAACGGTTGCCATGCACGTCATCGTATTGGTCAACTTTTAATTGGGTCATATTGTGCTTTTAAGAAAAATAGTCAACGATTTCTCACTCTAAATAATACATTAAATGTATTTAAATTTCAAAATTTATAAAAATAATGAAATTTAATTTCAATTAAATATGTTTAAAATAAGATTTACAACAGAATATGTAAATTTATTTAAAAAATAAGTCAATCATAAGCCATCAAAATACGATGCAATCGTATTAAAAATACATATTAATAAAACATGGGGAGTCAAATTAAAAATTCAGTTGATTATTTTTTAATCAAAACACCAAATCATTGATATACCTAAACTAAACCATCTTATCAACACACTTATACACAGATTCTGTGCATGAATTGTGGACAAAATCAATCCTCTGTTTCTCAACACATACCTGCATTTGAAAAAAATCTAAAGCCTGAAAAAAATCCTTACAAATCCATACAGTTGACTCACTACCAAAACTATTTGGTCAAATTTTTATCTATTGTGATTGCCAACCACATCATGTTTACATGTTCAAAGGACTCAAATGCAATTGATTGACGCTTTACAACACCGCTCTGCCGTCAAACGCATGACAGGTGAAAAATTAGACCAAAACGTGGTTAACACTATTTTAGAAGCCGCTCGCCTAGCACCAACTTCGGCAGGCTTACAACCGTTTCACATCGTGTGCGTGAGCGATCAAACCTTAAAACAAGCATTGGCACCAGTGGCTTTTAACCAGCCACAAATTACCGAATGTTCGCATTTGTTGGTGTTTGTGTCGTGGGATGCGATGGACGATGCACGCATTGATCAACGTGATGCCGAAGCACGCACCATTCGCAAACAAGATGCGTCTGTAACCACCGAGACAATTCAAGGCTTGAAGGATTTGTTTGGCGGTTTTACCCAAGAGCAGCAATACCATCACTCAGCCAAACAAGCCCACATCGGCATGGGCGTGGCCATTGCTGCGGCAGCGCTGTTGGGTGTGGCTGCCACACCGATGGAAGGCTTTGACAAAGAAGGCATGGACCAAGTGTTGCATTTGTCTGAATTGGGTTTGAAATCGGTGACTTTGCTGGCGTTGGGCGTGCAAGACGTGGAAAACGATTGGTGGTCAAAACTTGAAAAAGTGCGCATGCCGATGGATGAATTTGTGATTATCAAACCATAATGGTCATGCTTAATGATGCCACCATAGGCGTTCTGTAAAGCTTTGACATAAATCGTCACCTTTGATGCTTAACCATAATCCAAAGCGTCCTGTAAACCTTTACAGGACGCTTTTAGCATATACATGACCTGCACAAAAAAACAGCCTGTTACCGAAGCAATCAGGCTGTAAAACCAAGCAAGCTTTCAATCAAATTATTTTTTACGCATCGGCGGCAAATCGGTACAAACGCCCAATGCCACTTCTGCTGCCATACCAATAGACTCACCCAAAGTTGGATGCGGATGAATGGTTTTGCCGATGTCTTCGGCATCACAACCCATTTCAATGGCCAAGCAAATTTCGCCTATCATGTCACCTGCGTGCGTGCCAACAATGCCACCGCCGATGATCAAGCCAGTTTCAGCATCAAAAATCAACTTGGTAAAGCCTTCGTCGCGGCCATTGGCAATGGCACGGCCTGAAGCTGCCCACGGAAACACCGATTTGGTGATTTTGATACCATCGCGTTTGGCGATTTCTTCGGTCACACCTACCCAAGCCACTTCAGGATCGGTGTAAGCCACACCTGGAATCACACGCGCATCAAAAAACGCTTTGTGACCGGCACAATTTTCCGCTGCCACATGGCCTTCGTGCACCGCTTTGTGCGCCAACATCGGTTGACCGACAATGTCACCAATGGCGTAAATGTGCGGCACATTGGTGCGTTGGGTTTTGTCAACATTGATAAAGCCGCGCTCGGTTACCGCCACGCCTGCTTTGTCCGCGCCAATCAACAAACCATTAGGTTGTCGGCCCGCTGCCACCAACACCAAATCATAACGTTGTGGCTCGGTTGGAGCTTTCGCACCTTCAAACGTCACGTAAATGCCGTCCTCTTTAGCCTCAACGCCCACCGTTTTGGTATTCAACATGATGTTGTCAAAGCGGTATTCGTTCATTTTTTGCCACACTTTGACCAAATCACGGTCCGCGCCTTGCATCAAGCCATCCATCATTTCCACCACATCCAAGCGTGCGCCCAATGTGCTGTAAACAGTGCCCATTTCCAAACCGATGATGCCACCACCGATAATCAGCATTTTTTCAGGCACGGCTTTCAATTCCAACGCACCCGTTGAATCCACAATGCGAGGGTCTTGCGGAATGAACGGCAATTGGGTCACGCGGCTGCCTGCGGCAATGATAGCGTTTTTAAAGGCCACCACTTTTTTGTTCGCGGTTTCGTCCTTGCCTGTGCCTGTGGTTTCGGTCACTTCAAAATGGTTGGCAGAAATGAACTGCGCATTGCCACGAATCACGTCCACTTTGCGCGCTTTGGCCATGCCAGCCAAACCTGTTGTCAGTTTGCCTATGACTTTTTCTTTGTAACCACGCAACATGTCGATGTCAATTTCAGGCTCAGCAAACTTGATGCCGTTGGCGGCCAAATGCTTGACTTCATCCATCACCGCAGCATTGTGCAACAAAGCTTTCGATGGAATGCAACCGACATTCAAACACACACCGCCCAAAGTCGCATAACGCTCAATGATCGCCGTTTTCAAACCTTGGTCGGCAGCGGCAAAAGCGGCTGAATAGCCACCAGGACCACCGCCCAACACCACCACATCGTACTCAGCTTCAGCGGCACCTGAAAAATTCGCTGCCGCTGGTATAGGCGCAGCTTCGGTTTTCGGTGCAGCTTCGGTTTGAGCAGCTGTCACCGCAGATGTGGATTCGGCTGCAGCAGCAACCTCAATCACCACAATCACACCGCCTTCAGAAATCTTGTCGCCCACAGCCACTTTGATTTCTTTGACCACGCCCGCTTGTTCAGCAGGCACATCCATGGTGGCTTTGTCGGTTTCCAAAGTGATTAAAGTGTCATCCACAGCCACGCTGTCGCCCACTTTCACATTCACGTCAATGATATCAACATTTTCGCTACCACCAATGTCAGGGACTTTTAATTCAATGAGAGCCATAATTACCTCTATTCATTTGTATTCAATTTTTCGGCACCAAAATACTGTTTGGTTGTTGATTCCTGCGCCGGTAATAAGTCATCAATAATTGTTCAAATTGCGGTTTGCTGTAATCTTTCACTCGGTTTACCAACATTTGCGAACTGGTTTGCTTGTATTTTCGATACACATCACGTTGTTTTTCACCTATTGGATATTGTTCTTTGACATAAAGATACTTGCTACCTGTATAAAAATGCAAAGTTACCGAAGCATAAACTTCTACCTGAATGGCTGCGACATTTTCCCATGCAAGATGGTAAGAAAGCGGTCTGTAAAGCGTCTGTACACAAATGCCTTCAGTGTTCAAAAACACATATCGAGGTGCTGCCAATATTCCTATATAAAAGCAGTAAAAACAACCAAACAACAATACCGTCCAAAACACCAAAAAAAACAACGCCAATAACACTGCCCAACTGCCATGGATCAAAGCCATCCACACCGTCCCAACATGAAAAGCAGTCATGTAGGCGGGAATCGCTGAAAATGCGATGAGAATCACAACCGCCCAACAAAGACAGAAGTAATGCGTCCATGAAAATTCAATCACAGTGGCTTCGTTGGTGTCTAAAGTCATCTGCAAACCTCATGTAAAGCAGTGTTATGACATCCGCTCCGCTCTATCAGATTGCCTTGTCAGGAGCATACAAATTAAAATGGTATTGTAATAAATTCAACCACTCATACTCGTCATAGCCGACCATTTTTTTGGGCAACTTATGTTGGAAAACATCATTTCGATTGGGCTGATAATAATCTTGACGCTGCCAATTATTCATAATCATAAGCCTGCTTCTGATACCAATAGCGATAACCCTTGCTAATAACAGATTTGTACCGAGGAAGATTGATATTGGATGGCAACGATGTCTTCCCATTTGAACAAATGAGAATTGCGTTTGTAAAAACTTTCTATCCAAATACCATGCTTATCGATATGAATCGCCGTCGCTGTATCTGCACAAACTTTACCCATGGCATACACAAAAAACCACAATAATAAAGCCCAGACAATCAAGATGACACTCACCCCAATTGCCATAGAGCTCCTCATGCTGCAAACAATGTATGCAAACAATGCTGTTCTGTAAAAAATAATGCAAGTCGGTATCGCTAAAAACAACAGCACCACGCCTACGCAACCATATTCAGAACGCTTAAAAGCCACTTTAATGACCGTATCTGAATCAAGTTGCATCATCTGCCCAATCCCATTCACTCAAGCAACACGATTTAAATTCAGCGAAACCATCTAACAAGCGTCCTGTAAGCGGTTACAGGACGCTTGTCCGTCTTACAAAATCACACGGCGGAAATCAGCCAACAATTGGGCGATGAACACCGTAAAGCGCATACCTGCCGCGCCATCAATCACACGGTGATCAAACGACAAAGACAATGGACACATCAAGCGTGGCGCAAACTCTTTGCCATTCCAAACAGGTTTCATTTGCGATTTGCACACACCCAAAATCGCCACTTCAGGCGCATTCACAATCGGTGTGAAGCCTGTGCCACCAATGCCGCCCAATGAAGAAATGGTAAAGCAAGCACCCTGCATTTCTTGCGGTTTGAGTTTGCCTTCACGCGCTTTTTTCGACAATTCAGCTAGTTCTTGTGAAATCTCTTTCAACCCTTTTTTGTCAGCATCTTTGATCACAGGCACGACCAAACCGTTAGGCGTGTCAGCGGCAAAACCGATGTTGAAGTATTTTTTCAACACCAAATTGTCACCATCCAAAGATGAGTTGAACTCAGGGAATTGCTTCAATGCCACCACAGAAGCTTTGATGATGAATGCCAAAGGCGACACTTTCACGCCTTCGCGTTCCCACTCTTTGTTGATGGTTTTGCGGAATTCTTCCAATTCGGTCATGTCCGCGTCTTCATTCACGGTCACGTGTGGAATCATCACCCAGTTGCGCGACAAATTTTGACCTGAAATTTTCTTAATACGGCTCAAAGGCTGAACTTCGACTTCACCGAACTTAGAAAAATCAATTTTAGGCCATGGCAACAAATCCAAACCACCGCCCAAAGACGCTCCCGCTGTGGCCGCAGGCACGCTGCCTGTCGCCATAAAACCTTTGACAAATGATTTGATGTCTTCCTTGGTAATGCGACCCTTGGCACCAGAACCCTTAACACGACCCAAATCCACGCCCAATTCACGCGCAAATTTGCGACTAGAAGGGCCTGCATGGGCTTTAGAGAAACCTGCTTCATCCACGGCTGCTGTCGATTGCAAAATCGTGCTTGAAGCGGCCACAGGTGGGTTGTTAGCAGTTGTCACCGTTGGTGCGGGCGCAGCAACAGGTGTTGCCACCGCCACAGGTGCCGAAACCACAGGCGCAACAGGTGCTGCTGTTTGAGATGATGTCGCAATCACAATAATGGCTTTGCCTTGGCTGACTTTGTCACCCACTTTGACATTCACCGCTGTGATGGTACCCGCTACTGTAGATGGCACATCCATGGTCGCTTTGTCGGTTTCCAAAGTGATCAAGGTTTCATCCAACGCAACCGTATCACCCACTTTCACAGGCACATCAATCACGTCCACATTTTCATGTCCGCCAATATCAGGCACTTCAATGCTCACTTCAGCAGCAGCCGAAGTTGAAACTGCTGCGGCTGCTTCAGCCACGGGAGCTTGGGTTGGGGCTGCAGCAGGTGGTGAAGGCTCAGCAACGGCTTCGCCACTTTCAATCAACACAATCACGCTGCCTTCAGAGATTTTGTTACCCACAGCCACTTTGATGTCTTTGACCACACCAGCCACATCAGTGGGAACGTCCATCGTTGCTTTGTCCGTTTCCAACGTGATCAAGGTTTCATCCACTGCCACGGTGTCGCCTACTTTGACTGACACATCAATCACATCCACATTTTCATGTCCGCCAATGTCTGGCACTTTGATTTCTACGATTTGACCCATCGAGATATTCCTTTAACGCTTAGCTCACTAAAGAGGCGTCCTGTAAATGTTTACAGGACGCAAGCCATTGATTAACGCAACCAGCTAGGGATCGCTTCGGCATCAATACCGTATTTGTCGATAGCCAAAGCCACTTGTTCTTTGCCAATCTTGCCTTCATTGGCCAAGCCATTCAAAGCGGCCACCACCACATGGTAACGGTCTACTTCAAAGAAGCGGCGCAAGTTAGCGCGAGAATCCGAGCGACCGAAGCCATCCGTGCCCAACACAGTGAAGTCAGCATCAATACCAGCACGAACACGGTCTGCAAACGAACGAATGTAATCGGTTGCCGCCACCACAGGACCTTCATGACCTTCTAATTGCGTGGTGATGAATGGCACTTTTTGCTCGCCTGTTGGGTGTAAACGGTTATAACGCAACACTTCTTGCAAATCACGATTCACCAAGTTAAATGACGTCACGCTCCAAATATCCGCATCAATATTGAAATCTTGTTTCAACAATTCTGCACCGCGAATCACTTCTTCCAAAATCACGCCTGAACCCATCAACTGTACTTTATGGTGTCCCGTGCCTTCAGCAGCTTGCAACAAATACATGCCTTTGAGCAAATCGGCTTTGACTTTTTCACCTTCTGGCAACGCTGGGTGTTTGTAGTTTTCGTTCATCACAGTCAAGTAGTAGAACACATCCTCATGTTCGTCATACATGCGACGCAAACCGTCCTGAACAATCACTGCCAATTCGTAAGCATAGGTTGGATCGTAAGAGATGCAATTTGGAATCAAGTCGGCCTGAATTTGACTGTGACCATCTTCGTGTTGCAAACCCTCACCGTTCAAAGTCGTGCGACCTGCGGTTGCACCCAACAAGAAACCTTTGGCACGCAAATCGCCCGCCGCCCAAGCCAAATCACCCACACGTTGGAAACCAAACATAGAGTAATAAATGTAGAATGGAATCATCGCGTAATTGCTGTTGGCGTAACTCGTTGCCGCCGCAATCCAAGAGCTCATCGCACCAGGCTCGTTAATGCCTTCTTGCAACATTTGACCTGATTCAGATTCTTTGTAGAACATCAATTGATCAGCATCTTGTGGCGTGTATTTTTGACCTTTAGGGTTCCAAATACCGTATTGACGGAACATGCCTTCCATACCAAAAGTACGGCTTTCGTCTGGCACAATCGGCACCACACGTTTGCCAATTTGCTTGTCTTTGAGCAAAGTACCCATGATACGAACAATGGCCATGGTGGTAGAGAATTCACGGTCACCTGAAGCTTTCAACTGTGCATCAAAAGCATCCAACGATGGTACTACCAATGGCGTTTTGTTCGCTTGACGGCTAGGCAAATAACCATTCAAAGCCTGACGACGCTCATGCAAGTATTGGATTTCAGGACTGTCGTCAGCTGGTTTGAAGTAAGGCACTTCACCTGCTTCCAATTGCGCATCGCTCACAGGAATGCTGAAACGGTCGCGGAATTTTTTCAGTGATTCCACATCCATTTTTTTGGCTTGATGCGCAATGTTCTGACCTTCGCCAGATGCACCCATGCCATAGCCTTTGATGGTTTTCGCCAAAATCACAGTCGGGCGACCATTAGCATTGGTGGTCGCTTCGTGGTATGCCGCATACACTTTATGAGGATCATGACCACCACGGTTCAACGCCCAAATTTCTTCATCTGACCAATTGGCAACCATGGCTTTGAGTTCTGGATAGGCGCCGAAGAATTTCTCACGCACATATGCACCATCTTTGGATTTGAAAGTTTGGTAATCACCATCCAAACAATCTGCCATGCGTTGCTTCAAGAAATTGTCTTTGTCTTGAGCGAGCAATGGATCCCAACGACCGCCCCAAATCACTTTCAATACATTCCAACCTGAACCGCGGAAATCACCTTCTAATTCTTGAATGATTTTGCCGTTACCACGCACAGGACCATCCAAGCGTTGCAAGTTACAATTGACCACAAAAATCAAGTTGTCCAAACCTTCGCGTGCGGCCAAAGCAATGGCACCCATGCTTTCAGGCTCGTCCATTTCGCCGTCGCCACAGAACACCCAAACTTTACGACCTTTGGTGCGTGCCAAACCACGAGATTCTAAGTATTTCAAGAAACGCGCTTGGTAAATGCCCATCAATGGACCTAAACCCATAGATACGGTTGGGAATTGCCAGAAATCAGGCATCAACCAAGGATGTGGATAAGACGACAAGCCATTGCCATCCACTTCTTGACGGAAGCTGTCTAGTTGCTCTTCGCTCAAACGACCTTCTAAGAAAGCACGTGCATACACGCCTGGTGCCAAGTGACCTTGAATGAAAACCAAGTCACCGTCTTCGTTTTCATTAGAAGCTTTCCAAAAGTGGTTAAAACCCACATCGTACAAAGTCGCTGCCGATTGATAAGAAGCGATGTGACCGCCCAATTCCAAATCTTTTTTACCCGCACGCAACACCACTGCTGCCGCATTCCAACGAATGATAGAACGCAAGCGGTGTTCTAATTCGTGATTGCCTGGCGACTTCACTTCTTTGCCTGTAGGGATGGTATTCAAATAAGCCGTTGTAGCGCTAAAAGGCAAATGTACGCCAGTACGACGTACTTCACGTACCAAGCGCTGCAAAATGTAATGTGCACGCTCAGGACCTTCATGTTTTAAAACCGATGCTAAAGAATCCAACCACTCTTGGGTTTCAATTGGATCTACATCTTTGAATTGCTCAGTCATATTTTATCCTTCAGCACTCAAAATATTCAAAAAACAACATTTTTCAAAAACCAGCTAGTGATATTCTATATTGAAAATAAAACAGTTCGTTTTCGTTCGATTTGTTACAAATGAGTATGCCATGAATACGGAATATATTTTTCAGTTTAAATTCAAAGAACTTAAGCTTTTATATGGCGTCAAAAAACTTTTGATGCACCGCAACATACTGTATTTTCAGAATTATCCTAGCAGCAATTTCCCACTCAAGCAATTGCTAAGTAAGCAGTTCAATCTAAAAAAAACTTGCTTATATTTGTCAATTTATAAGATTTTCACTATTGAATGAAAAAGAAAATGAACAAAATGAAACACATGGATATTATTAACATTTAAATAAAATTGAATCCAGATTCATATTTATTCATCAAAAAAAATAATCTGCCTGATTCATTCATGCAGATTATTCGTTTTTGTTCAAAACCGCTGTTTTATCTTCATTCAGTCTCATCCCTCCAGACTCTTTTTAACAAGATTAAAACCGCACCATCATTATTCACATGAGGCTCTGTATACGCCAAAACCTCAGGATGTTGCATCAACCAACGTCTCACCATATTTTTCAGTACAGGCGCAAAACCACGAGAGCCCAAACCACTGCCATGAATGATTTCACCGCAAGTACCATATTGACGCACATAATCAATAAATTCATTCAATACTTCTTGCGCTTCTTCCAAAGAATAACCATGCAAATCCAAAGTCGAAATCACCCGCAATTTACCTGACAACAATTTTTCAATGTCTTTGCGACCTTGACCGCCCTTAGAAAACTGCTTTGGTGGCGTCTCATCGGCTTCTTGACTGACATAGAAATAATGGTCTTTTTCTGCCAAATCCATGCGCTCGCTGCGCACACGCGTCGGCGTTTTGTCCACATAGCGTGGTGCACGATTAGGATCTTTCAAGCGCGTCACACCCGCCATGGCTTTGTCAAAGTCAAATACTTCGGCTTCTTTTTCTGCCTTTAAGATTGCCAATTTTTGCTGCTGCTCTTGCACTTGCTCAACTTTGGACTGTTTTCCCAAAGTTTCTAATAATTTTTTAAAGTCTTCCATCATCTGTTTTTCTACCATCATCCATATTGCGGCTAAGACAAAGCGGCCTCTGTCTCTTTTTGTTCATCCAGCTGTTCCACATCGTTTTGAGTATCATGATTTAAGCATGCTTCTTTGGGAGCATCCTCATTCGATTTTTCAACACCATTTGTTTGAACATCATCAGTCTTTGTTGTCGTTAATGATGCACTCACAGGCGCATGAATGCGACCTGTTAACAATTCCCAACCCAAACGCATACGGGCAAAACGCTCACGCACTTGCACTTTCAGGCCGCTTTCCACATCACGCGCATTATAAGCATGCGCCCGCACATTCAAATGGTGCGCCAATATCATCGAACGCTGGTTGTGAAACGCTTGTGAAATAATCAACCAATCGTCCATCAAACCTTGGCTTTGGGCATACAACACACTGTTCAAAGTCCGCTCGCCGCCTTTGTCCATCACAATACACATCGCAGGCACGCCCATCGTCTGCAAATCATAACGCATGGCTTCAGGCTCGCTATAATCTTCACCATTGTCCGTACCCGACACCACCACCACATCAATTTTACCTTGTTGGTATAACAGCGCCGCCGCTTCAATTCGGTATTTATAATAATGATTCACCGCACCATTGGCCAAAACGGGCGCCGTACCCAAGACCAAACCATAACGGTGGTAAGGCACATCCTCCACATCATCGTAAATATCCTTTCGGTGGCGCCATGTCACCCAACTGTCCCAAGCTGCTAACGTCCCTGCCAACACCACACCAGTTCCCACCAAAGCTTTGTAACGTTTTTTCATCCAAATCCCTTTTTCAAGTCAACTGAGTCGTTAAAATCGTCTTAGCCAAGTTAAGCTTTTGCTCACTGAATTCTGCCAAACAACATGAAACCACAGCTTGCCATCTTTTGACTAGAAGCAATCATGGCAAAATACAATATTAACATCTTAAACAAAAAATACCTGATTCTCAGACACAAGCGTCCTGTAAACCAGATAACAATACAAATTGCCTCTATAAATACCAGCCATACTCAAAAAACAATCACTTATTTCACCCAAACAAGCAATCTTTAAAATACAAACAATCTCTTTTCAAATCAAAGCTTAAAAAACACCTTTCATTAAAATTGAATTTTAATTAAAAAAATAATGGCTATCTTAACCAAAGACGAAATCATTCAAAAAACTCAAAATAGGCTCAAATCATACCCAACAACATTCCACATAAACAATCCAGCCAACCCAACCATTTGATGACCATACCAAAACAGCAAATTGTTGCATTGCACCGCTTTGACTCACAAAAAATATTTTCAATTCCCCCCTTGCCAAGCCTCAAATGCCGTGTGATAGTAAAGGCAGGTTCATACACAATATGCCGCGTCGGGTGTCCAGTGAACCGTTTATTTAGTGTTGGTGAATGGACATACGGTGCGGAAAAACAATCTTAGGAGCGCATTATGCGTAGACCTGTCATCGGCATCCCTTGTGATGTCAAATTTGTTGGTAGAGCGGATTTTCATGCCGCTGGTGAAAAATACATTGCTGCTGTACAAGGCGCTGTCGGCGATGTGGTGTTGCTGCCTGCTTGGGGCGACTTAGAAATCTTAAAACGTTTGTTGCCGCAACTAGACGGCATCTTCCTAACAGGCTCATTGTCCAATGTCCAACCACATTTGTACGGCAGCGACTTGGATGATGCCAATACCTTACTCGATGCCAAACGTGATCAAACCACTTTGCCATTGATTGAACATGTTTTAGACATCGGCATGCCTTTGTTTGGCGTGTGTCGTGGTTTTCAAGAAATGAATGTGGCTTTAGGCGGCACCTTGTATCAAAAAGTACAAGAAGTGGCAGGTTTCATGGACCACAGAGAGCCCGATAGCCTAGACCATGAAGTTCTTTATGCCGATGCCCACGATGTTCAATTGGTGCCTGGCAGCCATCTACAACAATGGATGAATGGCATCCATGTCACAACCGTCAATTCCTTGCATCAGCAAGGCATCCAAGATTTATCCCCTCGTTTGACTGCTGAAGCACATGCCCCTGATGGCTTAATTGAAGCCTTTCGTGTGACAGATGCCAAAACTTTTGCGTATGCAGTGCAATGGCATCCTGAATGGAAATACACTGAAAAAGCCGCTTCTGTCGCTTTATTCAAAGCATTTGCCGAAGCTTGTGAGCAATATGCCAGCACCAAATGAGTTTTCCACCCCAAGCCTGTAAACAGGCCTTGATTCAAAGGAATCACAGCTAATGTAAACCAAGGACTTTTGTATGTATGACCAAATATTTGACTGGCTCAAAGAACACAGAATCACCGAAGTAGAATGCATCGTTCCTGATATTTCAGGTGTTGCCCGTGGCAAAATTTTACCCAAAGACAAATTCATTTCAGAGCCTGAAATGCGTTTGCCTGAAGCGGTATTGTTGCAAACGGTAACGGGGGAATTTCCTGATGTAGGCATCATGGACATGACCGACCCTGATATGGAATTGCGCCCTGATGTTGACAGCTTGCGCATCGTACCTTGGGCAACCGATCCCACCGCTCAATTGGTATTCGACTGTTTCTCTTCTGATGGCATTCCAGTGGAAACCGCACCACGTACCGTTTTGCGCCGTGTATTGAAACTGTATGAAGAGTTGGGTTATACCCCTGTGGTAGCACCTGAAATGGAATTTTATTTGGTGTCTCCCAATCCTGACCCAGACATTCCTTTGATTCCACCAGTAGGTCGTACAGGCCGCTCAGAGTTTGGTCGTCGCTCTTACGCCATTGATGCGGTGAATGAATTCGATCCGTTGTTTGAAGAGATTTATGACTATTGTCATGCCCAAAACTTGGAAGTGGATACGTTGATTCACGAAGTCGGTGCGGCGCAAATGGAAATCAACTTCTTACATGGCGATGCTTTGGATTTGGCTGACCAAGTATTTTTGTTCAAACGCACCGTACGCGAAGCGGCTTTTAACCACAAAATGTACGCAACCTTCATGGCCAAACCAATGGAAGGTGAGCCTGGCAGCGCCATGCACATTCACCAAAGTTTGACGTGCAATAAAACCGGCAAAAATGCGTTTTCCAATGAAGATGGTTCGCCTTCGGAAATTTTCTTCTATTTCATTGCCGGTTTACAAAAATACTTGCCTGAAGCGATGCCGTTTTTTGCGCCTTACGTGAACTCATTCCGTCGCTTGACCAAATACACAGCAGCACCCACCAATGTGGAATGGGGTTATGACAATCGTACGGTTGGTTTGCGTGTACCGCGCTCAAGCCCACAAGGCCGACGTGTGGAAAACCGTTTACCCGGTGTCGATTGCAACCCTTATTTGGTTTTGGCATGCTCTTTGGCGTGTGGTTTGTTGGGCATCCAGCAAAAACTGCAACCTTCGGCACCCAACTCAAGCAATGCCTATGAATTGCCATTTCAGTTTCCAGTGACGCCTGAAGAGTCAATTGACCGATTGCGTGCCTGTACTGAAATCCAAGAAATTTTAGGCAAACGTTTTGTAGAAATGTATATCGGTATCAAAGAATCTGAAATTGCCGAATATTTCCGCGTGATTAGCCCATGGGAGCGAAAATTCTTATTGCTATATGTATAAAAAATCAACAATAAGAATTTTCGCTACAACCAGTCATAAAATGAATATTGATAAGGAAATTAACATGACCAATACCACTTTGAATGCAACTGCCAACCATTTACATCCATTTTCTGACAACCAACAATTGAAAGAAAAAGGTGTGCGCGTCATCACCAAAGCCGATGGCATTTATATCTACGACGATGCAGGCAATAAAATCATCGACGGTATGGCAGGTTTGTGGTGTGTGAACATCGGTTACGGTCGCAAAGAATTGGCAGACATTGCCCGTGACCAAATGAATGAATTGGCGTATTACAACACATTCTTCAAAACCTCACACCCTGCGGTGATTAATTTATCTGCCAAATTGGCCAGCATCGCGCCTGCAGGCTTTAACCATGTGTTTTACACAGGTTCAGGTTCTGAATCGGTGGATTCAATGATACGCATGGTGCGCCATTATTGGGATTCAGTGGGCAAACCATCGAAAAAAACCTTAATCGGTCGTTGGAATGGCTATCACGGTTCAACCATCGGTGGCGTGAGCATGGGCGGCATGAAAGGCATGCACAAACAAGGTGGCTTCCCAATTGAAGGCATTGTACACATCGAACAACCTTGGTTTTATGGCTTGCATGAAGAAGGCGAAACGGCTGAGCAATTCGGTATTCGTGCAGCCAATTGGTTAGAAGAAAAAATCTTGGAAATCGGTGCGGACAATGTCGCCGCATTTGTGGGCGAGCCGATTCAAGGTGCAGGTGGCGTGATTATTCCACCATCAACATACTGGCCACGCATCCAAGAAATCTGTCAAAAATACGATATTTTGTTGGTCGCCGATGAAGTGATTTGTGGTTTTGGTCGTACAGGCGAATGGTTTGGTCACGAAACATTTGGTTTCCAACCTGATATTTTCACCACTGCCAAAGGCTTGTCTTCAGGCTACTTGCCTATCGGTGCGGTGTTTGTCGGTGACAAAGTCGTTGAAGGCATCTTAAAAGGCGGCGATTTCAACCACGGTTTTACTTACGCAGGTCATCCTGTGGCAGCGGCGGTGGCTTTGAAAAACGTGGAAATTTTAGATGATGAAGGCATCATCAAAAACGTCCACGACAAAACAGGTCCTTACATGCAAGCCAAATGGCGTGAAATGTTGTCACAATTCAAATACGTGGACGATGTGCGTGGCGTAGGCTTGATTCAAGGCTTCACTTTAGTCAAAAACAAAGCCACTCGTGAAATGTTCCCGAACGAAGGCGAAACCGGCACGATGTTGCGCGATATTTTCTTCAGCAACAATTTGATCATGCGCGCTTGTGGCGACCACATCGTTGCATCGCCTCCTTTGACTATTACCAAAGAAGAAATCGATTTGATGCTTGCTACCGCTGAAAAATGCTTACAAGAATTTGAAACGGCAATGGACTCCAAACTAGGCGCATAATTTTTCAGTATTTGAATCCTTACAAGCGTCCTGTAAATGTTTACAGGACGCTTTTTTCATCCACACCATTTTCACACTCTTTTGCACAATTTCAATTTGAAAATCACTTTTCAAATGAATTAAAACAAACTCACACCAAAAACACATAAACACATGGGTTTTGACTTAGCTTAACCCAAGTTATCTTGCTCCCAAACCAACCCAAGTTTATTGTCAAAAAACACTGTTGCAAGGCTCAATTGAACCCTGACACAGTGGCTTTGACACAGAATAGGAGTTTTCTATGCGCTTCATACCCACTCTTTTATTGACCAGCGGCTTAGGCTTGATTGCGATGAATGCACAAGCACAAGATGCCCAAGGCAATCCCAATACCACTGTTTCCATCGGTTACAGTCACGGTAAGATTTCAGGCGCAGACAAATTAAACGGTGTAACTGCCAAATACAATTACCAATTTGACCAACAACCTTGGGGCGTGATGACCAATCTCACTTACATGGGTGGCAAACAAAGAAACAACATCACATCGAGTAACCAGTTGTATGAAAACGATGTGGATGTAGACTATTACTCAGCAGGCGTGGGACCTAGCTATCGCATCAATCCCAATGTCAACGTCTATGGCGTGGTTGGTGTCGCCAAAGCGGACACCAAAGGCACTCAAAAACAAAACCGCACAGGCAGAATTTACAATATCGACAACAAAGACACCAACGTGATGTATGGCGCAGGCGTGCAATACAATCCCGCTCCCAATTGGTCGGTCGATGTCGGCTATGAAAGCTCACGCGTCAACGATGGCTACGACAAACGCAGCATGAATGCATTCAATGTGGGCGTGGGTTATCGTTTTTAATATCACCCTGCTTTAAAATGTCACAAGCGTCCTGTAAAGGTTTACAGGACGCTTGTGACATTCAATATTTTGATATTATGTTTTTTGCAAATACGCTTGCTCTTGCAACCACTTCAACCATGTCGCTACCGCCGTATGTCGCTGTCGTGCCAAACGATACACCGCATAATAAGACTCATGCCACACCAAGCTGTGTTGTGGAAATATGGGTCTGAGCAAACCTTGTTCTACCGTTTTAGAAACCAAAGCATCGCTGGCCAACACCAAGCCATAGCCAGCAATCGCTGCTTGTATTGCATCATTTTCTGTATCAAACACCCGCGTCTGCCCCACTTGCACGCCCAAATGCGCATATTTCTCTAACCACACCCGCCAATTCATGGCTTGGTAAACACAATCATCAGATTGAATCGCAATCACATTCACCGCATCTTGCCAATAAAAATGAGGCGAAGCATACACGCTCATGCTTTCTGCGAACAATGGTTCATAACCGAATTGCGCATCAAACGCCTCTTGCTCAGGCAAACAGCGCAAAAACACATCAATATTCAAATCAGAATCAGGCAAACGCCATTCGCCACTGGTCAATAAACGCACGTCAATATCAGGATATTGGCGGTAAAAATCGCCCAAACGTGGAATCAACCACAAACTCGCCATCGTGGTAGGCATTTGCACACACACGCTCAAAGCCCTTTTTTCAGGGCGCAATGTTTGTATGCCCGCTTGCAAATCAAACAAACTGCGGTGACACACTTCATACAATTGCGCCCCTATTGCGGTTAACACAATTTGATTGGCATGTCGCTCCCACAAATTCAATTGTAGGTGTTGCTCTAATTTTTTCAATTGCTGTGATACCGCTGCAGGGGTCACAAACAATTCTTGCGCTGCCAGCTTAATCTCGCCCAAACGGGCAGTCGCTTCAAACGCACGCAAGGCATTCAAGGGTAAATCTTTGAACATGATTTAGTTTTTCTAATGCTTGAGCAATAAAACTCGTTTGTAAAAACCACTGTATTTTTTTATACTGCTTGTCATTCCAACATATTCATGATTCTAAAAGAGGTTTTTATGCAATTGCAAGGCTTAAAACGCAAAATTGTTCAAGCCATCAGCTACGAAGTTTTAGCGATCATCATGGTATCGCCTTTTGTAGCCACCTTATTTGGTAAAAGTTTATCTAATGCTGCCAGTTTGTCGGTGATTTTGTCTATGTTGGCTTTGTTTTGGAATATGGCTTTCAATTATTTGTTTGAAATGTGGGAAGCCCGCCAAGCAGACACCACCCGTACTTTAAAACGCCGCATTATCCATGCTTTGGGTTTTGAAGCCGGCTTCGGTTTGCTGGTAGTACCGATTACAGCATTTTGGTTGGCGATTTCTTGGCAAGCGGCTTTGGCGACCAACATCGGTTTGATGTTGTTTTTCATGGTGTACCAATTTGGTTTTCAATGGTTGTTTGACAAAACATTTGGCTTGCCAAATTCGGCATTGGTCAACGCCAAATAATCTAAAAAGCGTCCTGTAATTTACAGGACGCTTTTGTATATGCAGACTCAACATCTCAATATATTATTTGATGTCTTTGCGCATAAAACCACGCAAAAACCAAAATTGCGCCACCATAAACACCACCATCACAATCATGTCACCAAAAGCGGTGAACATCGCCCAATATTCCACCCATACAAAGGCAAACAACGCTTGTAAAACCGCCATCAGTGTGAAAAATCCAACCCAGACCCAATTGAGTTTCATCCATTGTTTCGGCGTCATCTCAAAAATTGGACCTAACATTTTTTGGATGCCCGGAGTACCGCCTAAAAACAATGGACTCATCGCCAAGCCAAACGCAAACACCGCATTGATAATCGGTGCTTTCAAACGAATGTAAAAATCGTCTTGGAATGCCATCGTCAAGCCACCAAACACCACCGTCAACACCACCACCAACCACTGGCGTTTTTCCAATGTGAATTTTTGCAACACAAACATCAAGCCATACACAATCAAAGTAGCAATTAATAAGCCTGTCGTCGCTGCAATAATATGCTCGCTGCCCTCGCCCTCAGTCGTTTTATAAATGTAAAAAAAGACAATTAATGGAATCCAATCCAAAAACGGCTTGATAGCATCCAAAGTTTTCGCGTTCATAAACCCAAAGTATTAAAATTTAACAGAGCGCTATTGTAGCCTTAAATGCCGTTTTTGCCGTGAATTAACTGCGTTAATCCAAGCAAAGGATTTGAGACCGCTATGCTATTCGATTTTTTACCACAAAACCCTCACAATTGACCTCTTATCTGCTGACATCTGCAACAAAAATTTATTCATGCGTAGAATGAAACTTAGGCTAAGTTCATGCTTTCTAAATAGCTTTATGCCTGACTCATTTTCTTCCTCAATTAGGGGGTTCTTATGTATAAATTCATCATCTTGGCAGTGATTTTTGGCATAGGAGTACAAATCCCATCCGAATTGCCCACGCCAGCGGTCAACGGTATCCAACTCAATGACAATACAGAAACCGTTTTGTTAGCATTAGGCAATCCTAACGATCAAGACCAATACATTTACAACACTTGCGACCCTGAATCTAACAATATGCAATGGCATTATCCTGGCATGAGCATCACCTTTACCGAGTACCACAAACAACCCATGGTCAGCCAAATTGTCATTTACGATGGCAAATGGGCATTAGGCGGCATTCATTTGCAAGACGATGTTCAACAAGTCAAAGCCTTGTTTGGCGATGCCAATTTCATCCACGACGTCTTGCCATATAACAATCGTGGCGACGCCAGTTGGGAATTCACCATCCGTCACAACCAAGTGGCCAATATTGCTTTGAAACAAGCCTCTTGCAAATCCACTGTTTAAAATCGATGTGCATAAAAAAGCGTCCTGTAAACTGTTACAGGACGCTTTGATTTTGAATCTAAAACTTAAGCCACTTGGGTTTGATGCTCATCGCCTTGACGCTCACGAATCGCGCCCAAACGGTAAACGGTTTCGCCTTGTTCGCTCAAGAATGCTTGTGCACGGTCTGCGTCTTCCGCTGCAACCACAACCACCATACCGATGCCACAGTTAAACGTGCGGTACATTTCTTGTGCCTGAACATTGCCCGCTTGTTGCAACCATTGGAACAATTTTGGCAATTCCCAAGACGCTGCATCGATTTGCGCCACGGTATTTTCAGGCAACACGCGTGGCACGTTTTCAGTGATGCCGCCACCGGTGATGTGCGCCATGCCTTTGATGGTGAATTCTTTCAAAGCCGCCAATACAGGTTTCACATACAAACGAGTCGGTGCCATGATCGCTTGGCGCAAAGTTTTGTCGCCATCAAAGCCGGCTGCATCCAAATCAGGATTGTCGCGCTCAATGATTTTGCGTACCAAAGAATAACCGTTTGAGTGTGCACCGTTAGATGCCAAACCCAACACCACGTCGCCTGCCACGATAGAACGACCATTGATGACTTGGTCTTTTTCCACCACACCAACAGCAAAACCTGCCAAATCGTATTCGCCTTCAGGGTACATGCCTGGCATTTCAGCCGTTTCGCCGCCAATCAATGCACAGCCTGATTCTTCACAACCTTGCGCAATGCCTTTGATGACGTCAGTAGCGCGAGCCACGTCCAATTTGCCGCAAGCGAAATAATCCAAGAAGAACAATGGCTCAGCGCCTTGCACCAAGATATCGTTCACACTCATGGCAACCAAGTCGATGCCGACTGTATCGTGTTTGTCCCAATCAAAAGCCAACTTCAATTTGGTACCCACACCGTCAGTGCCTGACACCAAAACAGGGTTTTGGTATTTCTTGCTGATTTCCACCAACGCACCAAAACCACCCAAATCGCCCAATACTTCAGGACGCATGGTTCGTTTTGCAAACGGCTTGATGTTTTCAACCAATTGATCGCCAGCGTCGATATCGACACCAGCATCGCGATAACTTAAAGAGTCGCTCATGTATGACAGATTCCTAATCCAAATGAGTGCCTAAAGATAGGCGGCTTGAGATGGACTCCATTTTAACCGATTACGCCTCTTATGCACACACCGATAAGATGAATATCTGCAATACTTCTACAACGCAGCAGCAGCAGTTTGATTTTGATGGCAATACGTTTGCTAAAAAACAATGTGACCGCCATCACTAAGCGTCCTGTAAGGTTGACAAGACGCTTAGTAAAATCAGGTCTCACCTCTCAATATTCCATATCCCTAGGCAACGATTAAGAAAACCTACGCCAATATTAAGGGATTCAAACCAATTTTTACGATGGCATCTTGTATAATCTAAACCTTCTATCGGCATCCACCCACACAGCAGCCACACCTCCAAACCAGCTTTTCCAATTCCAAGCTGCTGTCCATTTATAAAAGAGTTTTTTATGCAATATCAAGGCGTATGCCATAAAATGCACACCGATTTGATGTCATCAGACAGCGCATCCAATCCCAGCAAACAACAAGTCCAATACCGCTTTATTTTGGATGAAGCCGTCATCGACACACCATTGGCATTGGGTCAAGAAGTAGAATTGACTTGGACGGGCAATATTTACTGCGTCTCTTGCGGCAAAAAAACGCCCAAATCCTACTCACAAGGGCATTGTTTTAAGTGTTTCAAAACCAAAGCCGCATGTGACATGTGCATCATGAAACCCGAAACCTGCCATTACCATGTCGGCACCTGCCGCGAAGAATCGTTTGCGCAATCGGTATGTTTTCAGCCGCACATTGTCTATTTGGCCAATTCCAGCGCCCTGAAAGTCGGCATCACACGCTTAGGACAAATGCCCACGCGTTGGCTAGACCAAGGAGCAACCCAAGCTTTGCCCATCATGCAAGTCGGTTCGCGCCGTTTGTCAGGCAAACTAGAAGTGATGTTTGGCGAACAAGTTGCCGACAAAACCGATTGGCGCAAATTGCTCAAAGGCGAAGCATCGAGCTTGAATTTGGAAACGGTACGCGACGAATTATTGAACGAGTTTGAGCCGAAAATCGCCGAAATTCGCGATGAGTTTGCGCAAAAATCCGATTTTGAAGAAGGCATCACCATTTTGAATCAAGAAAATATGCGCGAATTTGCCTACCCTGTGAATGTGTATCCTGAAAAAGTCAAATCGCACAATTTGGATAAAACACCTACCGTGCGTGGCAAATTACAAGGCATCAAGGGACAATATTTGCTGCTCGACACAGGCGTGATTAACATTCGCAAATACACGGGTTATGAATTGATTGTGCGTGTGGTTTGAGACGGTTTTTTGATTGTATAGAGTGAATAAGGCGTCCTGTAAAAGTTACAGGACGCCTTTTATAAAAAATTATATTAAATTTTCACAATAAATAACTATTTTAATTAAAATTTTTGACTTTAATAATTATTATGTCATATATTTTTAATTAACAACACAAGGGGGAATTTAATATGTTTATCAAATCGTTAACCATTGAAAACTTCAAAGGCTTTCACTCTACTCACGATTTATCTTTCAATATGCCTGATGGCATTCATGAAGGCAGCGGTCTGAATATTTTTATTGGGGAAAACAATTCTGGTAAATCGACCATTTTTGAAGCTTTGGATTTTTTAAAAGATAGCTCTAGAAAAGAACCTTCTTTAATAGTCAACAAATCTGACCCTAACATTCAGTTGAATGATTTTTCAGTTGAAGTAACATACGTAGGAAATATTAGCGATGTCGTAAACAATTATGTACAAGCAAATAAAATCAACTCTTTTACAAACGCCATCTTTCAATGTCAAAATAATGTCGAACATTTTAGAGTTAAGAGGCAATGGAACCAAGCAACTCCAAATGATATAAAAACGATAAATTTTTGGAATAATACCCAACAAAATTATTCAAATCCATCAGGCATCGATGCGCCATTCAAAAAAATTTATGACAATAATTTTATATGGGCAGATACCAATCCAAGCGATGAAGCAAAATTCGGAGCTTCAACAATATGTGGTTCGCTTTTGAAGGAAATTGCAATTGGGCACTCAAGTACTCCAGAATATGAGGCATTTCAAAGTAATTATCACAATTTATTTAACAATCCAACTTCTGATTTAAGGGTTAAAATCTCTGAAATTGAACAACAAATACAAACCGTTTTTTCATCTCAATTTGGCGATGCTAATATTTCATTTCGCTTTGAAGAATTACAAATAGACAATTTTTTCAAAACAGCTAACATTGTTATTGATGATGGCGTTGAAGTGCCTATGAATGAAAAAGGTCATGGCATGCAAAGAGCCGTCGCTTTGTCTTTACTGCAAGTTTATGCAGAATTAACCTCTACTGCCAACAATACTACTATTTCTAAGCCATTTTATTTGTTTATAGATGAACCTGAAATATGCCTGCATCCAATGGGACAAAAAAAGCTTTTGGATGCCATTATGTTGATTTCAAAAACCAAACAAGTTTTTATCACTACCCACTCACCATTTATTTTGTCATCAACAGAAATTAGAAATGCGGGATTGTTTATTTTGAAAAAAATAAACAATCAAAATACCATTGAAGCTGTTAATACATCACCCTTGTTCCCATGGAGTCCTTCTTGGGGTGAGATTAGTTATAAAGCATACAACTTACCTACTGTTGAGTTACACAATGAATTGTATGGTTACTTACAAGAACTAAATAACCTCTATAACAATGTTAAAGTTGACCAATGGCTTAGTGCTCAAGGTATTGCATTAGATAAAACATGGATTAGAGAAAATAAAGGTATTGTACAAAATCCTGAATCAACAACCCTCCAAACATTTATCAGAAATCATGTCCATCACCCTGAAAATGTAACCATGCAAGCCAACAAATATACAGAATCAGAATTAAAGCAATCGATTGAACAAATGATCAATCTTGTTGAGCAGCTAAATGTAACACAGGCTGAAATAGAAACAACTATCTAACTTGTGAAATGAGACAAAATTAATGATAAAAAGCGTCCTGTAAACCTTACAGGACGCCTCTTTCATGCCATCACATCAATAATCAAGCATCAACCGGAATAATACCAATTTTCGCTTGCCATTGTTTTGGTGCGATCGCATGTACCGATTGGCCAGTTGGGTCAACGGCAACAGTCACAGGCATGTCTTTGACATCGAATTCGTAAATCGCTTCCATGCCCAATTCTTCAAACGCCAACACTTTGGCCGTTTTAATCGCTTTGGACACCAAGTAAGCCGAGCCGCCCACTGCCATCAAATACACCGCTTTGTTGTCGGCAATCGCTTCACATGCCACAGGGCCCCGCTCAGATTTGCCAATCATACCGAGCAAACCAGTTTGTTCCAACATCGTGCGGGTGAATTTGTCCATGCGCGTGGCAGTCGTTGGGCCTGCAGGGCCAACCACTTCATTGCCAACAGGATCGACTGGACCTACGTAATAAATCACGCGATTGGTGAAGTCCACTGGCAACTCTTCGCCATTGTTAATCATGTCCACCAAACGTTTATGCGCTGCGTCGCGACCGGTCAAAATTTTGCCATTCAAAAGCAACACGTCGCCAATTTTCCAAGATGCCACTTCTTCTTTGGTCAAAGTATCCAAATTCACGCGTTTGCCATTGGTCGGATCGTACGTGATATCAGGCCAATCTTCCAAGCTTGGCGCTTCCAAAACCGCAGGACCTGAACCATCCAATTCAAATTCCACGTGACGCGTTGCCGCACAGTTCGGAATCATCGCCACAGGTTTTGACGCTGCATGCGTTGGATAATCGAAAATCTTCACATCCAAAACTGTGGTCAAGCCGCCCAAGCCTTGCGCGCCAATGCCCAAAGCATTCACTTTTTCAAACAACTCCAAGCGCAACGCTTCCACCGTAGACAATTCAGCGCCTGAAGCAGCTTTTTCTTGCAATTCTTGGATATCAATGTGACCCATCAACGATTCTTTTGCCATCAAGGCCGCTTTTTCAGGCGTGCCACCAATACCAATGCCCAAAATGCCCGGAGGACACCAACCTGCGCCCATGGTCGGAACGGTTTTCAAAACCCAATCCACAATCGAATCAGAAGGATTCAACATCGCCAATTTGGATTTGTTTTCAGAACCACCGCCTTTGGCCGCACAAATCACTTCCACTTTATCGCCTTTAACGATTTCCATATGAACGACTGCTGGTGTATTGTCTTTGGTGTTTTGGCGTTTGCCCGCAGGATCACGCAAAATCGACGCACGCAACGGATTGCCCGCTGCCGCATACGCTTGGCGCACGCCTTCGTTGACCATGTCTTGTACCGACAATTCCGCATCCCACTGCACGTTCATGCCCACTTTCAAGAACACCACCGCAATGCCCGTGTCTTGGCAAATCGGGCGACGACCTTCGGCACACATGCGGCTGTTGACCAAAATTTGGGTCATTGCGTCTTTTGCCGCTGGGTTTTCTTCTTTTTCCCAAGCTTTGGTCAAGGCTTGAATAAAGTCTTTTGGATGATAATAGCTGATGAATTGAAATGCATCGGCAATGCTTTGGATGAAATCCTGTTGCTTGATTACAGTCATGGATTAACCTTTTTGTTATGGTGAGGTGTTAAATACTCAGCCATATATTCTAACGTTTTATGCCCAAACCGTCATCCGCTACACACTCATACTATGATATTCATAGTACAAAACACAGGCCAAATGCTGCTCATGCGTTTCAAATGTTCAAAACTTAGCTAGAATGGTCACCATTGAATTTTTCACGAGTGCGTGTATGAAAATACTGATATTGGGTTGTGGTCAAGTGGGTTCTGCTGTCGCAAAAAGTTTGGCACAACAACCCAATAATGACGTCACCGTTATCGATAACGATGCACAAGCCTTACAGCGCTTAAGCGACAGCTTGGACATTCAGACGATTGTAGGCTCTAGTTCGTCCCCTCAAATCTTACAGGCCGCTCAAATTGAAGACAGTGATTTATTATTGGCTTTAACAGGCAGTGATGAAACCAATTTGGTTGCCTGCCAATTGGCTTATCGGATGTTCAATACACCTGAATCTATTGCGCGGGTGCGTCAAGGTGATTTGGTGCATGCTTTAGATTTAGAAGATTTGGATGGTGCCAATTTAGACAAAAATATTTTCAATGTGTCATATTACATCCGTCCTGAACAATTGGTAACCGAACAATTATTTGGCTTGTTTCAATATTCATTGGCTTTGCAAGTATTGAGTTTCAACGATGATGCCATTCGTTTAACAGTGATTAAAGCTGAGGCTGGCGGCACCATATTGGGCAAAAAATTATTGCATATGCAAGAAGTGTTATCATTGATGGCACGCTCGCACATTGATTGCCAAATTTCAGCGATTTACCGCAATGGTCGTTTGGTCATTCCCAACAGTGACACCATGATTATTGAAGGCGATGAGATTTATGTGCTCGCGCGCACCGAACACATGAACGATATTTTGCGCTTGTTCCGACCTGATGACAAACCCGGCAAACGGGTCATGATTGCAGGTGGCGGCAATATCGGTTATCGCCTTGCCAAACTGTTAGAAAAACAATACAACGTCAAAATCATCGAATTCAATCAAAACCGCGCCGAATGGCTGGCGGACAATTTACACAATACGTTGGTCTTAAAAGGCTCAGCCACCGATGAAGCCTTGTTGATACAAGAAAACATAGACGAAGTCGACGTGTTTTGTGCCTTGACCAATGACGATGAAGACAATGTGATGTCCAGTTTGCTTGCCAATAATTTGGGCGCCGACCAAATCATCACCATCATCAACCGTACATCTTATGTGGATTTGCTCCAAGGCAATCAAATTGACATTGTCGTTTCACCGCATTTGGTGACCATCGGCTCGATTTTGTCACACATTCGTCGTGGCGACGTGGTGTCGGTGCAACCTTTGCGCCATGGCACAGCCGAAGTATTGGAAGTGATTTTGCATGGCGATCGCAAAACGTCCAAAATGGTTGGTCGGCGTTTGCAAGAAATCAAATTGCCAACCAGTTGTTATTTTGCGGCAGTCGGGCGTGATGGTGAATGGACGATGGCGCACCAACGCGATTGGATTTTACAAGAAGGTGACCATGTGATTTTCTTTGTCGCTTACAGCCGCCATGTCCAAGAATTGGAAAAAGCCATTGCGGTGAAATTCGGTTTCTTTTAAAGCGAGGCAGCTTCTATGTATAAATTGCTGCCCATTGTGCACATTTTGTCCAAATTGGGCGTGTTATTTGCGGCATTATTGCTATTGCCTGCGGGTATTTCTTGGCTTTTTGGTGATGGTTTGGGCATGCAATTAACCACCATTTCCATGTTGTCCATGTTAGGCTCATTCGTAGTGTGGGTCTTAACTGCCAAATACCAACGTGAACTCAAACCGCGCGACGGTTGTACGCTGGCAGTGGTTTTGTGGGTAGGATTTGCCTTTATGGCCGCCATACCCATGTATTTGGCCGTCCCCGAAATTACCATCACCGATGCTTATTTTGAAGCCATGTCAGGTTTGACCACCACAGGTGCCACGGTCATCAAAGATGTGGATTCACTGCCACCATCGATTAATTTTTGGCGCGCTTTGCTGCAATGGTTTGGCGGTATGGGCATTATTGTCTTGGCGGTGGCGATTTTACCGCTGATTGGTGTCGGTGGTATGCAGTTATACCGCGCAGAAATGAATGGCATCAACAAAACCAACAAACTCTCTCCTCGCATTGCCCAAACCGCCAAAGCCATGTGGGGCATTTATGTTTTGTTCACGCTGGTTTTGTGGTTGGCTTTGCGTTTGGCAGGAATGTCTTGGTTTGATGCTTTGTGCCATGCGTTGACCACCATTTCTTTGGGCGGCTTTTCCACCCATTCCAATGGCTTGGCCTTTTTCAATTCACCCATGATAGAAGCCATTATTGCGTGCGGTGTGTTGGTAGGCGGCCTGAATTTTGCCAATCACTTCCAAGCCTTTTCACATCGCAGTTTACGTGAATATTGGCGTGATATTGAAGTCAGAGTCACCATTTATATTTTGGCATTTACCATTATCACCGGCACTTTGTACATGTGGGCGATTGATTTTTATTCGCTGCCAAACGCTTTTCGCTATGTGGCTTTCACCACGATTTCAGTGGCGATGGCAACGGGTTTTGCCAATGCCGACTTTGGCACTTGGCCTTTGGTTTTGTCGCTCTGGCTCATCTTGTTAACCAACTTTTTGTCCAACGCAGGTTCCACCGGTGGTGGTATCAAAACCATTCGTGCCATCGTTTTATTCAAATTCAGTTTACGAGAAATGACATTATTGCTTCACCCAAACGCCGTTTCTCGGGTTAAAATCAATGGCAATCCTGTCCCTGAACGCATGGCGCTGACCATTTTGGCCTTTGTATTCGTTTATTGCACCACCATCATCGTCTTTACTTTTTTGATGATGATCACAGGATTGGACTTCATGACTGCCATGACTGCCATGGTCGCTTGTATTTCCAATTTGGGTACAGGTCTTGGCAACGTCGGTCCAAGCTATACTTTCGGTTACTTTACTGATTTACAAAAATGGTTGTGTTTGTTTGTCATGTTATTAGGTCGTTTGGAAATTTTCACTTTGTTGGTATTGTTTACGCCTGCTTATTGGCGCAAATAGGGAAATAAAATATGCAAAATACAATTTGGCGCATCAGTGTCATCACCGCAGTAGTGGCATTGGCCGCCTGCTCTACTCAAAGAGAAGCCCCTGTCGAAACCGTTACGCCTAGCGAGCACAAGCCGCACGTGCAATTTTCCAATAAAACCGTAGAATCTTCATCAAAAGTGATGAGCGATTATGCCCAATACCAACCGACTTTGGACGCTTTGCGCGCTGTGGGCAATGACCAAGCTGCGATAAATTTCTTAAACCAACAAACCAGCGACAACGCCATGGCAGAACGTGTGCGCAATCAATGGCTCAAAAACTTGGGTGCGCGTGGTCAGTGGTCTACATTCAATGCTGAATATGCCAAATTAGACAAAGGCGGCATAGACCAAGAAAACCAATGTTACGCTCAATTAAGCGGCGCTGATCGCAATACCCAATTGGCACAAAATCTGATTTTGGAACACGGCAAATTGCCAGCAGGTTGCAATACTTTGTTACAACAGTCTGCAAGCGGCCTGAATCAAAACCAAGTGTGGTCACGCATTCGTGGCTTGCTCTCTAACAATCAAATCACCGATGCACGCAATTTAGCCGCAGCCATTGGTCAGCCCTTGCCTAGCGCTTTAGGCAGCTTAAATGGCAGTGGCATGGCAGCACAAGAATCATTGCTTTATTCAGTGACCAATGCCAATGCTCGCAAAGACAATAATATTGGCAACCGCATCGCTGCGATTTCAGGCAACTTAAGCCGTGAACAAGCTGGTTTTGCGTATGGTGCTGCAGGTGAAACCCATGCCAAAAGCCAAAACTTCGGTGTGGCTTTGCAATTGTTTAACCAAGCAGACCGCGCACAATTGGACGAAGAACAATGGGAATGGTATGTGCGTTCGGCACTGCGCTTTAGCCGTTGGCAAGAAGTCAATAACATTATCGCTGCCATGCCTGCCAAATTGCAAAACAAAGAAGATTGGCAATATTGGCGTGCACGAGCTTTGCAAGCGATGGGTCAAAGCGCCCAAGCACAACAACTGTTCCAAAAAGCCTCACAATCAGGTCGTAATTTCTATGCTTTGATGGCGCTTGAAGCTTTGGGTGGCAAAGTAAGCACCAATAGCAATGCCAAACCAGCTTCAGAAGCAGAAAAAGCCCGTGCCGCACAAGACGGAGCGATTGCGCGTGCTTTGACTTTGTACCATGCCAGCGTGGCAAACGATAATCGTACGGTTCGCAATATTGCCCAACAACAATGGCGTTATGCAGTGCGCAATTTGAATGAGCCTAGCTTGTTGGCAGCGGCAGCAGTGGCACAAAAAGCAGGCTTTAACGAGATGGCCATTTATGCGGCAGACCGCACCAATCACTTGCTAGACTTCAACATTCGTTACATGTCGCCTTACAAAGACATCACCACCCGCTATGCCCGCCAAGTCGGTATCGACCCTGCATGGGCTTATGGTTTGATTCGTCAAGAAAGCCGTTTCATGATCGGTGCGCGCTCACACGTGGGCGCCTCTGGTTTGATGCAATTGATGCCAGCGACCGCGCGCGAAGTGGAACGCAAAATCGGTGCGTCTAGCACAGGTTTGGACGACATTGAACACAACATCAAATTGGGTACTTGGTATTTGGCCGATGTGCGCAATTCTTCTGGCAGCGAAACCATGGCCACCGCAGGCTATAACGCAGGCCCAGGCCGCGCGCGCCAATGGCGTGCCAACGTGCCGTTGGAAGGTGCCATTTATGCCGAAACCATTCCATTCAACGAAACGCGTGATTATGTGAAAAAAGTGATGGCCAACGCCACTTATTACGCCAGCTTATTTGGCGAACCGCGCCAATCTTTGACACAGCGCATAGGCACGGTGCCTGCAAAATAAATTTCAATCATTGCATTAAAAAACAAGCGTCCTGTAAACCTTACAGGACGCTTGTTCATCTTCAATACCCATTCAAGCAGCTTTACACTATCATCATGATTGCTGTGGTCTGGGCTGCTCGTCAAACAATTGGACATACAAATTCTGCACCATATTCCAATCATCGGTAAATGTCAGTTTTTCTTGTGCCCGACGCATCAATATTTGCGCCTGCGCTTGGGCTTCAGCCGCCAATGGCGCTTCTTCAATATTGACATAAATTTTGTGCAAAATTTTCAATAAACGAACGACCAAAACCATATCATTGGCAGCAAAAAAAATAATCGGTGCAAATGGTTGGCTGATGAGGTCTGTTTCATCAAACATCATCACATGCAAGCGTTGGTACAAAATCGCCCCTTGTTCGTCGCGCTTTTGTTGGAGTTCTGCGCTGGGCTTGGCATCAACCAACACTTCTAACATATGATTAAAGACCAAAATCGACGTACCTGGATCATTGACACCCACAGACAAAGCCCGCAGCGCCACTTCACTCAACACAATCATGCCATAACGGGGATCTTGCTCATACACGCGTACAATACTGTAAACAAAACAATCGACAATGTACGCACAATCTGCCTCACTGAGTGCTTCAATACCACGAATTTTCAACAAAATACGCTCAGGACTGAGCAATACCCCCGGCACCGCACACAACTGAATCTGTGCATGGTGTTTGTTCGCCCACAATTGCAAAGCCTCTTGATCGATATGCGTGACATATTGGCACTTTTTCGCATACACAGAAATGCCATCTTCCCACATAGATTCCGATGCATGCGCTTGCATGGTCGGGTGCAAACGCCAATACGATAAGCTATCTGATGCCACTTTATTCAACTTATCCATGGTATTGCCCAAACGCCCCAATTGCGACAAAGCACCAATCCAACGAATCAACGAAAAAACCACGTATATCAACATCAACACAGTACTGGTAAGCAAAACAAAGCGGCCTGTATTGCCTAGAATATTCAAGCCCAAAGTCACTTGGGCAATCAAAGAAAACACAAATGCTGCAATGAAACTGGCAATGGCAACACGACTGTTATCATCGCCCATCACCAATTTGGTCGTGCGCGGAGTCACACCATTGGATGCCGATGAATATGCTGCCACCATGGTAGACAAAGAAAAAGTCGATACCGCCAACATGCTCGAAGAAATCACCGTCAACAGACTTTGAATCAAATTACCATTCACCGCAGGCAAATCTGCATGGGCAAATTGTCGGTCTAAAAAATAGGCCAAAAAAGAAATCAAAAAGCCAATGATTGCGCCAAACGTAGGTGTCAACCACAAAGTATTGCTTGGGTTGCGTATCCAAATTTTGATTTTGAACCACATACTCTGTCCTTGCACCCAATCGAGTCAATTGATAAACGATTACAGGACGCCTAAGCATCCTGTAAGTTTCTCAACCATGTGCAAAAACAACCATTATTTACATAGTAGCGTAATTCGGACCACCCGAGCCTTCAGGACACGTCCAATTGATGTTTTGCGTTGGGTCTTTGATGTCGCATGTTTTGCAATGCACACAGTTTTGCGCATTGATTTGCAAACGTGGTTTGCCATCGTCTTGTTCGACAATTTCATACACGCCCGCAGGACAATAACGTGTTTCCGGGCTGGCGTATTCATCGAAGTTCACCTTAATCGCCACATCTGGATTTTTCAATTTCAAATGCGCAGGTTGGTTTTCTTCGTGGTTGGTGCCACTCAAAAACACGCTCGACAAACGGTCAAACGTCAACACGCCATCGGGTTTTGGATAATTGATTTTGACGCTGTTGGCGGCTTTTTTCAAACTGCTGTGGTCTGAGCCGTGATGTTTCAAAGTCCAAGGCGATTTGCCTTTGAACAAATACGTTTCAATGGCTGAAAATGCCATCGCCGGCCACATTCCCCATTTAAACGATGGACGAATGTTACGCACACCGTGTAATTCTGTGTACAACCAGCTTTGCTCAAACGCTGTTTGGTAAGTGGCCACTTCTTTGGCAGTTTCATACGACTCTTGCGATTCTTCCAAAGCGGCAAAGACCGTTTCCGCTGCCAACATGCCCGACTTCATCGCCGTATGTGTGCCTTTGATGCGCGGCACATTCAAAAAGCCTGCCGCATCACCCACCAACACACCACCCGGGAATGAAATTTTCGGCAAACTTTGCAAACCGCCTTCGCTAATGGCACGCGCACCATAAGCAATGCGACGACCGCCTTCAAACACTTTGCGAATCTCTGGATGGGTTTTGAAACGTTGGAACTCTTCAAACGGTGACAAATATGGATTTTCATAATCCAAACCAATCACAAACCCTACTGCCACTTGGTTGTCATTCAAATGGTATAAGAACGAACCGCCATAGGTTTTGGTGTCCAAAGGCCAGCCCATCGTGTGTTGCACATAACCGGGTTTGGCTTTAGCAGGATCAATTTCCCACAACTCTTTGATGCCGATACCGTACGTTTGCACATCCGAATCTTTGTCCAATTGGAATTTTTGAATCAAGCCTTTGGTCAATGAACCACGACAGCCTTCCGAGAAAATAGTTTGCTGCGCCAGCAATTCCATACCTGGGGCGAAATTGTCGGTCATTTCACCATCTTTGCCAATGCCCATGTCGCCTGTGGCAATACCGCGTACAGAGCCATCGGCGTGGTACAACACTTCAGCCGCTGCAAAACCTGGATAAATCTCAATGCCCATGCCTTCGGCTTGCTCCGCCAACCAACGGGTTAACAAGCCCAAACTGATGATGTAATTGCCGTGGTTTTGAAAATTAGGTGGCGTAGGCAATTGTTTGGCACTGTCTTCTTTCAAAAAGAACAAAGCGTCTTCCGTTACAGGACAATCCAGTGGTGCGCCCAGCTCTTTCCAATTGGGGAACAATTCAGTCAAAGAAATCGGGTCAATCACCGCGCCCGACAAAATGTGCGCGCCCACTTCCGAGCCTTTTTCCACCACGCAAATGCTGATTTCTTTATCAGCTTTGTCAGCCAACTGCTTCAAACGAATGGCAGCAGACAAGCCCGATGGACCTGCACCCACCACCACCACATCAAATTGCATACTGTCACGCTCAATGTTCTCAATCATGTTTGAGGCTTCCTTTTATTGTTATGATTACAGTAACATTGCTCTAAAAATTTTTAATCATGGCATTCATGATTAAAAATTCAAATTAAACAACGCCCTGCTGTTGTAGTTTTTCAATTTGTTCGGCAGTATAACCCAAGTTTGTTAATACCGAAACAGTATCTTGTCCCAAATTTGGTGGGGCGGTACGATATGACACAGGCGTAGCTGATAGCTTGATAGGAGAGCCTAAAACAGAAATGTCTGTGTCATTTTTTGGCAACACGATAACCATTTCACGTTCGATCACTTGTGGCATTGCCAAGGCTTCTGCAATATTGTTAATCGGCCCACAAGGCACTTGGGCTGCTTCAAATACCGACAACCATTGATCACGAGTATGACTTAAAAATTCTTCTTGCATCAATTCAATCAAAGCCTCGCGATGCAATACACGCTTAGGATTGGTTTCAAAACGCTCTTCTTGATTCCAATCTTGACCCATCACATTACATACCGCCGCAAATTGTTTGTCATTACCACAAGCCAAAATCAAATGCTGGCCACCTGCGGTTTCAAACACTTGATACGGCACAATACTCGGGTGAGCATTACCCAAACGCGGTGGTACATTCCCTGTGGCCAAATGATTCATACCCACATTGCCCAACATGGTCACAGCACTGTCTAACAAAGACACATCCACATGTTGGCCTGTGCCTGTTTGATAGCGTGCTAACAAAGCGGCCTGTATGCCAATGACCAAATTCAAGCCCGAAAACAAATCCACGACCGCCACGCCCACTTTGTGTGGCATGCCTTGCTCAGGACCGGTGATGCTCATCAAACCTGACAAACCTTGAATAATATAATCATAACCTGGCTTATGTGAATCAGGGCCAGTGTGACCAAAACCCGTTAAAGACGCATATACCAAACGTGGATTCAAAGCTTTCACGCTGTCATAATCCAAACCATATTTTTTCAGGCCGCCGACTTTGTAGTTTTCCACCAACACATCCGCATCTAGAATCATTTTTTGAATGATTTCTTGCCCTTCTGGCGTGCTGATATCAACAGTCAAAGACTGCTTGTTGCGGTTAACCGTAGAAAAATATGCCGAAGTACCATCTGCAAATTGCGGTGGTGCCCAATGACGGGTTTCATCACCTTCTTTTGGTCGTTCAATTTTGATGACTTCCGCACCCAAATCAGCCAAACATTGCGTTGCACTCGGTCCTGCCAATACCCTTGATAAATCCACCACTTTGATGCCTGCCAACGCAGTCGTACTCATGTTGTCATCCTTTGTATTGATACGATTTGATTTATTTTTTCATCTTTAGATGGGTTTCAGGACGCATTAAGCGTCCTGAAAATACCATTTACAACTTCAATGACACGATATTATGCAAACGCTTGCAAACCTGTTTGAGCACGTCCCAAAATCAAAGCATGAACGTCATGAGTACCTTCATAAGTGTTCACCGCCTCTAAGTTCATCACATGGCGAATCACATGGAATTCGTCTGCAATACCATTGCCGCCATGCATATCACGGGCAATACGAGCGATGTCCAAAGCTTTACCACAGTTGTTACGCTTAATTAAAGAAATCATTTCAGGTGCAGCTTGGTCTTGGTCCATCAAACGACCCACTTGCAAAGCGGCCTGTAAACCTAATGCAATTTCAGTTTGCATATTCGCCAATTTTAACTGTACCAATTGTGTTGCCGCCAAAGGACGACCAAATTGATGACGATCCAAAGTGTATTGGCGTGCAGCGTGCCAGCAAGCTTCTGCCGCACCCATAGAACCCCAAGCAATGCCATAACGGGCTTTGTTCAAACAACCAAATGGACCTTTCAAACCACGAATGTCTGGGAAGGCATTTTCTTCAGGCACAAACACTTCGTCCATCACGATTTCACCGGTGATTGATGCACGCAAAGAGAATTTGCCGTGAATTTTTGGCGCAGACAAACCTTTCATGCCTTTGTCCAAGATGAAACCACGGATTTCGCCTTCATCGTCTTTGGCCCAAACCACAAACACGTCTGCCACAGGACTGTTGGTGATCCACATTTTAGAACCAGACAAAGAATAACCACCTGGTACTTTTTTGGCACGAGTTTGCATGCCAGCAGGATCAGAACCCGCATTAGGCTCAGTCAAACCAAAACAACCAATCCATTCACCTGTTGCCAATTTAGGCAAGTATTTGTCTTTTTGCTCTTGTGTACCATAAGCATAAATCGGGTGCATGACCAAGCTAGACTGCACACTCATTGCAGAACGGTAGCCTGAATCCACGCGCTCAATAGCACGACCAATCAAACCATAAGCCACGCTCGACATACCTGCACAGCCGTAACCTTCAATGGTCACGCCCAAGAAACCCATTTCACCCAATTGACGCATGATGTTGGTATCAAAATTTTCATTGCGGTTGGCTTCTAAAATGCCAGGCATCAATTCGTTTTGAAAGAAGTCGTTGGCGCTGTCAAAAACCATGCGCTCTTCTTCAGTCAATTGTTGTGACAATAACAATGGATCATCCCAAGTAAACGGTGCACGTGTTTGGCTCATGTGTTTCTCCTGTGTTGGTCTAAATAATGTAGTTTGATTTAAAAAAATCGTTTCGCTAAACGAAATTATGTTTTACAATATGAAACCATTGTAACAAAAAAAGCGGAGTTGTCTAGTGTTAGATTCACTTTTAAATGCCATTCAATATGCAGAAGAGCATGATGACAAGCAATTTGTCACAGCTTTGGCCCGTGGCATCAGTTTGATGTCAGCATTTGATAACGAAATGCGCCCATTGACCCACCAATTGTTATGCGAGAAAAGTGGTTTACCCAAAGCCACAGTGTCGCGTTTACTCTACACTTTGATGAAATTAGATTTCATTCGCCAGCAAGGACATGAATACTATTTAGGGGCTAACTGCTTCAGACTGAGTCATATTGCCGAAGAACAGCGCCAATTTGTACAACGCTGTACACCTTTGATGATTGAATTGGCACAAAAACATCAAATTTCTGTGAGTTTAGCGACCGAGCGCAACGGCAAAATGTATTATTTACAGTCCATCCGCAGTCCTGCCAAATTAACCGTACAATTAAGCATAGGTTCAGAAGTACCGATTGTCAGCACCGCAATTGGTCGTGCGCACTTCATCCATCAAACAACTACAGAACAACAACGCATTTTGCGTCAATTGCCACAATCAGAAGGTGCAATAGCCACGTTTGAAGAAGCTAAAGTATTTTTTGAACACAACGGTTATACCGTATCAGATGGTGAATTTAGCAATGACATTACCGCCATTGCCGTACCTGTTTGGGACAGTTTTGAAAAATCTTATGCTTATTCATTAAATGCCAGCGTGCCAAGAGCTTTAATAGGCGAAGCAGAGTTGGTTGAAAAAAATCTCAAACCATTACAACAATTGGCTCAACGCTTAAGTAAAATTTGATTTGATTGTGTTTTTGAAATAGGGGAAAAATTCCCTATTTCAAAACTCTAACAGACAACAAAAAACCCGCCATCAAGGCGGGTTTTTTGCAATTCAAAATTTGAATTATTGAGCAGCAGAAGCAGCAGAAGCTTCAACTGGAGCAGATGCTTCAACGATTGCAGAAGCTTCAACTGGAGCAGATGCTTCAACAACTGCAGAAACTTCAACTGGAGCAGAAGCTTCAACAATTGCAGACGCTTCAACTGGAGCAGAAGCAGCAGCAGGAGCAGCTTGCTCACCACCACAAGCAGCCAAGAACATAGAAATAACAGCAGCAGCTAACAATGATTTTTTCATTTTTGTAACCTTAATTAAATATTAACAATGTATAAATAAACTCTACTTAAAGCACACAAACATCATTGTTTATATCGACACAAGAAGTTTGTATATATTGTGCTTTAAGCTTTCGTGTTCTGAAGTTGAACGCATTATGCACCAACAAAATCACAGTGACAAATGGTGCATTTGGGCTGATATGTCTTTTTTCACATTACTTAGCATCAATATGACTCTAAACCTCACAATAACTTCATACTTGAAACACACAAACAACATAAAAGCCTAAAATTGATTCAATTTTAATCATTTCAATGATAAATACATACAGGTGACCCCAACAAACCATTTTATTACTCATTAAAACTTCATAAACTTCCCATAAAAAAACCTGTTTCTTCCAATATTTTCTACACCCATATTCTAAAAACACCTTGATTCACCAAAGACCTTTACATACACTTCCCTTCAGATTCCCAAGTTAAATTGGGCTATCGTCGCATTCACCTTTATAATGTCCTTCTGAATAATTTTGAAAAGAGCGATACTATGCCGATCCAAAAAAATGATGTTGTCAGCTTGCAATACGAAATGTTTGACACAAACAACCAGTTATTAGACAAAACAGAAGAAGACATCGTGTATTTGCACGGTGGTTACGATGGTATTTTTCCATTGGTAGAAGAGGCTTTACACGGTAAAAATGTAGGCGATGTGGTCGATGTGACGTTGGAACCAGACGATGCATTTGGTGAACAAGATGAAGATTTGATTCGCATCGAAGACTTAGAAGCCTTTCCAGTAGAAGTGGAAGTGGGCATGATGTTTGAAGCTGATGATGAATTTGGTGATTCTTTGGTATACCGCGTCACAGAGATTGCCGATGGCAAAGCAGTGGTAGATGGCAATCATCCTTTGTCTGGCATGCGCTTGCGTTTTAAAGCCACTGTCAATGACATTCGCCCTGCGACCAAAGAAGAAATCGAACACGGTCATGCTCATGGCGAACACGGCCACCATCACTAAAACAGTTAGTTTTCTAATATAAAGACTGTCTTATTCTTCAAGCGTCCTGTCAATATTGACAGGACGCTTTTTTCATTTCAAGCATAAACTCCAACTTTTCAAACCATACCTGAAAAAAGTGTTCCATTATTTCAAACAATTTTATTCAAGATATTCCGATTTTTGAGAAAAAATGATTTAAATAGCGAAACCAAGACAATTAAAACCAAAATCGCTAGACTGCTAATCATGATAAACAGATGCTTGCTAAACAAGCATGTTTCAATTACAAAGGAGTTCATCCAATGGCACAATACCAAACAGCCGCACAATTACAAGTAGATGAGATTTTGTACCAATTCATTGAACAAGAGTTGATTCCAAATCATCCACACGTTGACTCTAACAGCTTCTGGCAAGGTTTCAGTGATTTGGTGCACGAATTGGCACCCGTTAACAAGACTTTGTTGGCAAAACGTGATGAAATCCAAATCCAAATGGATGAATGGTGTCGCCAAAATCCGGGCAAAATCCAAGATCAAGCGGCTTATCAAACATTCTTAAAAGAAATCGGTTATTTGGTAGATGTGCCTGAAGACTTCCAAATTTCAACTGCCAATGTAGACGTGGAAATCTCAACACAAGCTGGCCCTCAATTGGTCGTACCTATCAACAACGCTCGTTATGCCATCAATGCCGCTAACGCTCGTTGGGGCAGCTTGTACGACGCTTTGTACGGCACCAATGCCATCGCTCAAGAAGGCGAATTGGCAGCAGGCAAAACCTATAACGAAAAACGTGGTGCGGCAGTGATTGAATTTGCCCGCAACTTCTTAGACCAAGCCATTCCTTTAGCACAAGGCAGCCACAAAGATACTACCGCTTACGCCATTGTTAATGGTGAAATACAAGCGACTTTACAGGACGGCTCAAACGTTGCTTTGCAATCGCCTGAATTGTTCGTAGGCTACACAGGCGATGCAGCCGCACCTGCTTCATTGTTGTTCTTACACAATGGTTTGCATTTTGACATCATCATCGACAAAACCAGCGCCATCGGTGCGCAAGATCCTGCTGGCATCAAAGACGTTATCATGGAAGCGGCCTTGTCGACCATCATGGACTGTGAAGATTCGGTTGCAGCTGTGGATGGCGAAGACAAAACTTTGGTGTACCGCAACTGGTTTGGTTTGATGCAAGGTACTTTGGCTGAAGAAATCGAGAAAAACGGCAAAGTATTCACCCGCAGCATGAATCCAGATCGTGAATACACAGGTAAAGACGGTCAAAGCTTCAAATTGCCAGGTCGTTCGTTGTTGTTCATCCGCAACGTAGGTCATTTGATGACCACGCCTGCGATTTTGGACAAAGATGGCAATGAAATTCCTGAAGGCATCATGGATTGCGTGATGACGGCGTTGATTGCACATTACGATTTAAGCCGTGGTGAGAATACCAACAGCCGCTCAGGCTCGGTTTACATTGTAAAACCAAAAATGCACGGCCCTGAAGAAGTGGCGTTTGCCAATCGTTTGTTTGGTGAGGCTGAGAAATTGACTGGTTTGCCAGCAAATACCTTAAAAATGGGCATTATGGATGAAGAGCGTCGCACTTCTTCTAATTTGAAAGCTTGTATCGCTCAAGCCCAAGAACGTGTGGTGTTCATCAACACAGGTTTCTTGGACCGCACAGGCGATGAAATGCACACATCTATGTACCAAGGCGCGGTTTTGCGCAAAGGCGACATTAAAAACAGCGATTGGATCAAAGCTTACGAAACGCGCAACGTGCACATCGGTTTGGCTTGCGGCTTGGCTGGCAAAGCACAAATTGGTAAAGGCATGTGGGCGATGCCTGACTTGATGGCGGAAATGTTGGAACAAAAAATCGGCCATCCTAAATCAGGTGCAACCACCGCTTGGGTACCATCACCAACAGGCGCGGCTTTGCACGCTTTGCATTACCATCAAGTGAATGTATTTGATGTTCAAAAAGAAATTTTGGCAGGCGAAAAAGCAGATTTGTTGAATGAATTGTTGACGCCACCTTTAGCTGAAAATACCGATTGGTCTGATGCTGAGAAGCAACAAGAGTTGGACAATAACTGCCAAGGTATTTTGGGTTATGTGGTGCGCTGGGTGGAACAAGGTGTAGGCTGCTCTAAAGTATTAGACATTCACAACATTGGCTTGATGGAAGACCGTGCCACTTTGCGCATTTCTAGCCAACACATTGCCAACTGGTTGGTGCATGGCATTGTCAGTGAAGCACAAGTGCGTGAAAGCTTAGAGCGCATGGCGGCTGTGGTTGATGGTCAAAATGCTGGTGATGCGGTTTACACGCCGATGGTCGGTCGTTTTGAAACATCACCTGCTTTCTTAGCAGCATCTGATTTGATTTTCAAAGGTACGGCTCAACCTAGCGGCTATACTGAGCCATTGTTACACCACTATCGCCAAGTAGCAAAAGCACAAGCTTTGGTGTAATTCACACATTATTGCAATAAAAAAGAGCGTCCTGTAAAACTTACAGGACGCTTTTGTATCCATAGTTGGACTGCTTATTGTTATACAAGCTTTACCTTTTACAATGGATACAGGCTCACCATGTCAATCGAAGCCAATCAAATCATGAATTATTTGCTCGGGTGTTTTGAAAGCCATCAGAACCCCAAGGGTGGATGGTACCTCGAAGAAGCGTTGCGTCAATTGACTTGGAACAAACAATTCGATAGTTTGCAAGACCTAGACCTCTTTTTTGAATACCACCGCAACCATTGTGCCCAGCTTTTCTCACCGCAATCTCATAGTCAAAATCAACGCAACACCATTTTATTGTTGTCCGCTTACATTGGCCAAGTGCTGGGTCATGCGCTTGGGGAACAACCAATTTGGTATAGCTACCAAAAATTTACCGAAACCAATCCTCAAGCCCAACAAAGATTGCCACGCACGTTAAGCACCAGCATGTTATTGCATCTTGGTAACCAATGGTTACCACCCATAGATTTGGTTCTCAAACAACTGTCATTAGAGGTAGTATCAACACCGTTGAGCATACAAGTTGAGAACATTATTTTGGCACAACAACTACGCCATATTAGCGACCCCACCACTTGGATGCATATTTTCCAACAAATGGTCTACCAGCAAGCCGTCATTCCCGGTGGTTTGGCTTATGCAGACATAATTGAAAAACACAAATCCTACTGGGATTATTCCATTAACAGTTTGCAACAACTAGACAGTATTTTGTACCCTATCCAATTGGAGCAAGATTTTGTCAATCATAAAGATCAACTGCGCCCAGACCAAATCAATTTTATTTTTTGGGTTGGCGCTTACTTGGGCAGTACGATTGCCAATTTGGCACAATGCCCTATTTATTGGCACAATCAAGAAAATATCAGTCAAGCTTTAAACGAGCCTACTTCCAGCGCCATTAGCCATTTGCGCGTCGCACAATTTGGTGCAGACTGGCATTTCATTTTAGGCTTTGTGAATGATTATTTATTGGGAAAAACCAATCAAGACATACATCAATACGCATATAGTATTATTAAAACCCTGTCTAATCGCTCTCAAATCAGTTTAAACACCCAACAAGACCTCCCCAAAAACAATGATGTGCTGAGTAAAAAAACCATGCTTGCCACTGGCTTTACCGCAGCCCATATGCTGTCTAAACTGAGCAAACAAACCCATTTACAATTGGATACTGTTTTATTCAATGGACAAGATATTTATCGCAAAAACATTGCCGAAGAGTCTGTGGAATCTTATTGGCAACGCAATCCAAACAAACAAGCTTTACTGAGTTTAGGCAAATTGTCATCGATTTATTTGCCTATTTATGTGACTCCATGCGTTGAAATCAAAACCAAAATTTGTCTAGACCAACAAAGTCCTCTGACCATCACCATCGGTTTTCCATTTTTACCAGCCAACCATTACCGTGGCTTCACCATTTTGCAACCTTATTTGCTCAATGCACCGCCTTCTTTGCAAAAAAATTTAGAAGATGCAGCACCTTATCTGCTATTAGGCATACAGCAATTCGAGCGACATCACGCTCATTTCTGGCAACAGTATCAAAAAAAATCCCCGCCAACAGAGTCCATATAAAAAAGCGTCCTGTAAAGTTTACAGGACGCTTTTTAAAGCTTTGATACAGTCAATACTTAGGCTATTTTTTCAAAGTGGTTTGCTTGTGCACTTCTTCCACTTGCACAGCATCACACTCCTCAGCTTCCATCTGTGCCGCTGGCGAAGTATTTTCTACCGTCACATCTTTGGTATTCACACTCACCTCAGGCATGGCCGCACGTTGCTTAGCAGCATTGGGTACTTCATCACCCTTAACCACCTCGACAGCAACCGCATCCAACTCTTGCGCTTCCATTTGTGCTGCCGTAGTAGATGCACCATTCACATCAACCGCATCGGTTTCAGGACGGTGAGCTTCCACTGCGGTGACAATGACTTTGGTCATATCCTCTTGCAATTGAGATTGTGTAGGCTCATCCATACTCAACATATCAATGACTTTTTCTGCCACTACTTCATGGAAATACACAATATTGCGAGCGCCCGCTGCTTGCAACATGCGGTATTCATCTTCATTTTGCGCACGAGCAATCACATTCAAATTCGGATTCAATTCCAAAGCCATACTGATGATTTCCACAGCTTCCACAGTATCGCTAATGGTGACTATCAAATCGCGCGCACTTTGAACAAATACCGCCTCCAGCATGCCTTCAGACAAAGCATGACCATAAGCCACAGGTACACCCTCAAAGCGCAATTGCGTTGCCACTTCCAAACGGCTGTCTTGTACGAAGACGCTTTGCCCTTTTTCACGCAAGGCATTCAAAACTTTTTTACCGATGGTGCCATAACCAATCAACACACTGTGATGAAATGCTTGTGGCACCACCACCATGTCTTCGTCTTCAAATTTAATAGACAAAGGTTTAATGGGTGCAGCGACTTTCGCATGCGGCTTACCATCATCGACAGCCACAACGGCTTCTTGCTCCACTGCACCTTCAGGCAACACATCCGTTTTGTTTTGCGCTTCTTTGGCTGCAGCTGCTTTGTTTGCTTTTTCTTTGTATTTATTCAACCATACAAATAACAATGGATTCAAAATAATAGAAATCATGGCGGCAGCCAAAATAGCATCGTTTTGCTCAGGCTCTAAAATACCATGAGTCAAACCCAAAGAGGCAATCATGAACGAAAATTCACCGATTTGTGCCAAAGCCACAGCAATGGTCAAAGCAGTGGTCTTCGGATAGCCAAACATCTTAACAATGGCGTAAGCTGCTACCGACTTACCTACGATAATAATCAACAAAGTTGTCAATACCAAGGTCACACCTGAAATACTGGTAAACACACCTGGATTGAATAACATACCCACTGATACAAAGAACAACACCGTGAAGAAATCACGCACTGCCATGGTTTCTTCTTCTGCTGCATGGTTCATTTCAGTTGAACTTAAAATCATGCCTGCAAAAAAAGCACCCAAGGCAAAAGAAACGTGGAACAAGTAATGCGCTGCAATGGCACAACCCAGGGCAATTGCCAACACGCCTAAACGGAACAAGTCTTTATTACCCGTGCGCACCACTTTTTTCAATGACCACGGAATCAACTTATTACCACCGATCATCATCACCGCGACAAACAACACCATCCAGAAAGTGGTTTTACCGACCAACCAAGCCACTTCAGAAAATGCCATGCTTTCTTCTTTGCCAGACAATAAGCCTGCCAAAGCGGGAATCAACACCAAAACAAACACCATGGCGATGTCTTCAACAATCAACCAACCAATGGCAATACGACCACGATTGGAGTCTTTCAAATGCCAGCGCTCTAAAGCAGCCATCAGCACGACAGTACTGGCACAAGACAAAGCGATACCAAATACCAAACCAGTGCCCCAGCTCCAGCCCATTAATGCAGCCAAGCCCATGCCTAAAATGGTCGCAAAACCCATTTGCACAATGGCTCCTGGCAAAGCCACTTTTCTCACCGCCATCAAATCTTTGATAGAGAAGTGTAAACCGACACCAAACATCAACAAAATCACACCCAACTCAGCCAATTGATGTGATAACTCTAAATTTCCTTGTAAGCCAGGAATGCCTGGACCAAAAGGTCCTACCAAAATACCCGCAAACAAATAGCCAATTAATGGTGGCATGCGTAATTTTTGCGCTACCATGCCCAAGATAAACGCAAAGACCAAGCCTCCGACAATGGTTTCAACCAGAGGATAAGAATGCTCCATCGGCACCCCTTTATATAGAAATGATTAACAGAAGACGATTGTCAAAATCGATAGATGATGGTGTGCACTCGACCTGAAAGCCATGTCAGAAAAACATGGCCACTCCGACCAAAAAACAGATTTAAAACCTTAATACACCAATTAAATATAGCGTTTTTTTCATATTTTTGGCAACCGTTTTATTGCAATAAACGCATATCAATTCTTTTTAAGAAGCTTGAACGATGCTCCACAGCATTTGCGTGGCCGTTAAAGTTAACATACAAGCAAATGCAATTTTCAATTTACGCGGTGGCAATTTGTGCGCAACTTTCACACCCAGTGGCGCAAATGTCACCGTTCCCACAGCCAAACCCAACAAAGCCGGTAAATAGATAAAGCCCACCGCACCTTGCGGCAAATCAGACACTGACCAACCATTAATCAAATAACCCATGCTGCCTGCAATGGCAATAGGCCAACCCAAAGCCGCCGATGTTCCTACTGCTTTTACAATCAGTACATTACAAAACAACATAAATGGCACCGATAAAGAACCACCACCTATGCCAACCCAAGAAGAAAGCATACCAATGGCAGAGCCGGAAGCTGCCGAACCTACAACGCCAGGCATTTGACGATTTGCTTTGGGTTTGAAATCTAAAAAAGTCTGCACTGCAATCACATAAGCAAACACGACAAACACCATTTTCAAAGCCAATCCAGGTATCCATTTGGCAACGGTTGCGCCAACCAATGTACCGACAACCATCCAAGGTGCCAATTTCAATACCAAATCCCACTGTACCGCCCCACGTTTATTTTGCGCGAGCACACTGGATAAACTGGTAAATACCATCACTGCAAACGAAGTACCAATGGCCAAATGCTGGCTCACATCACTGCCCACATGCTGAGCACTTAATATCCACACCATAATTGGGACAATAATTAAGCCACCTCCTACACCCAACAAACCTGCCCAAAATCCTGCAAATGCACCTGCTAACAGCATCACTATCCAAGCTGTAACATCCAAACCCATATTATTTCCCCCAAAAAAACAAAAGCCGCTTGGTTATAGCGGCTTTTACATTTCAATTCAACATCAATCTTCCCAAGTACCTACTTTTTGCACCAAAGCCAAAGCTGCCGCTTGGTGTTTCTCAACCAATGCTTTTTGTTCAGTGGCTTCAAACACTTTTACCAAATTCAAATGGGCTTGAATGGTTTCTTGTTGCGACAAACTCGCTTCCAAATAACTTTGCGCTTTGCCCCATAATTTTTGTTCATAAGCTGCCTCACCCAAAGCCAATAGTAAATCTTTGTCCTCGCGATATGTTTTTAACCAGCCATCCGCTACTTCAAAAGCCAACTGACGCTCTTTATCTGACAAATGTTGTACCGATTCAAACAACACTGTTAATAATGCCACGTCACGCTGAATCGGATAATGGGTTTTCGCCCATTGCACTGCTTGCTGATACAAGCCCAATTGCTGAAAACGCTCACCAATTTCAACACTCAGGCCGCCTTTTTGATCAGCTTCAGGAATTCGCTTCAAGCACGTTTTCAATGCTTTGGCATCTTGACATTGTGCCAACAATTGACGATACGCAACCCATTGATATTGTTGCAATTCAGTTTTACTCAAAGCACCCGCTTTGCCTAATTGTTCAGACAAACGCAATACTTGCATGGTATTTTTTTGATCCACTGCCATGCGTAGCTCTAATTGCAGCAAGCGTGTTAAACCGGGATTCAAAGCTTTGGCTGCATCAATCGATTTTTGCGCCACTTCATAATCATAACGCTCTAAAGCACTTTCTGCTTCAAGCAAGTAACGCGACAACTGCATAGACTTAGGCAAAACAGACAAACGTTGCAAATAGTTTTGCTTGGCAACCTCATCATGAGTTTGCTCAGCACTGTATGCACCTAACATCAAAGCCAAAGGCTCAGCATCACCACAAGCCTTGTTTTTTAAAATCTTTTCAACTTGGGTTTGGGCTTGCTGAAAGCGGCCTTCAAAAAAAGCCTGACCTGCCTCATTCAATGAATGAGCCACTTGCTCGCGACGACGACGTTGATTAAAACGACGCATACCCGTTGGGGCCGACAAAATACGCCCTAATAACATCAATACCAAATACACCACTACCATCAAAAAGACTGTGGCCATAATAAAAGTATTCAAAGAAATGCGGCGCATTTCATCACCATTGATGATAAACACATCACCAGGATAAGCATGGGTTAATACAGCAACTCCAGCTGCCGCAGCAAACAAAACCACCAACCAAATCAAAGCCTTCATGCTTGACCTCCTTGTGGCGCAGAGGCGGCAGCTTTAGGCGCAAGCTTAGGTTCCGGTTTTTCAGGCACAGTTGTTTTAGGCTCACTGGCCGCTGCAGGCTTGGCATCTTGAATTTCTTCAGCAGGAGCCGTAGGCGCTGTTGTTTGAGGTAACGGCAAAGTCAAAACACTTGCTTCTGATGGATTTTTTTGTTGGTACGCTTGCACTGCCGCCAAACTGTTTTTCAAACTGTCGCCCAAGTTACCACCCAATTGTACTTGCTGCACTTTTTCTAAGTCTGCCAACCATGCCTTGGTCAATGGATGTGCCAAATCATAATAACGGCGCACAGCACTTTCAACTGTTTGCAATTCATTGGCATACAATTCACTTTGTTGTTGCATCAATGCAATACGGGCACTGACCAAATGCAAACGAATGTTCTCACGCAAATACTCACTTTGCTCAGGCGCAATCAACATGGCATCTTTATTATCCAATTTGCGCACTTCTACCAAACCACGGAAACTGTTTTTCACATCACCCCAAACATTTTCCCACCACGCAGCATTTTCATTGGCAGAATCTTTCACCAATTCAGGTTGAGTCAGCGTACTTTCTAGCAAAGTTTTCAAGCCATCAACGCGCCCTTCTAGGCTGCTGAGCATCACTGCCGTAGAAGTGACATTGACATTTGAGGCACCTTGGCTCAACGCGACTAAATCAGAGCTAATGGCCTGCTTTAAAGGAATCAATTCAGGACGGTTAAATTGATTCAAACGATTTTCAATGCTGCGCAAAGATTTGATGGCTGCTTCTTTATTGCCCGTTAGCAATAATTGTTGAGTGGCGACATTCAAACTGAACTCGATTTCATCAATCAACCATTGATGACGGGATTTAACCAGTTGTTGATATACTTGATCAATTTGAACCAATTGTTGATTTAAGCGTTGATTGTCTTGCTGCAATTGCTGTAATTGCTGCGCCAAGATTTTTTGGGATTCTTGGGTGGTTTTCATCGCCAACAAGGCATCTACTTCACCCACTTTGGCTTGATCAATTTTATGGCTGACATTGCTTTCAAGATTTTTGAAAGTGTTTTGGCCTTGTACAAACAACAAACCACCCGTACCCAAAGCCAACAATGACAATACCAACGCACCCAATGCCATGCCTTTTCCACCGCTGCTGTGCTGTACGACTACGGGATTCGGTGCCACAACCGCCGTTGGCACAGCTTGATTGGATGCTGAACTTTCGGTGTGTGAAGGTTTTGCTTCAGGTTGATCTGCCATGTGGCCCTCCTAAGTGATGAATATGTTTTGTATTATGATTATGATAACCACATAGTCAGTGGTAAGATATGTGAAGATTAATTTTTTGCATGCTCATGTAGTAACTGCAAAACATCTTCATGTCCATTTTGTCCTACCAACACACGATGGACTCCTAAATCACGCAATGATTCTGCAATACGCTCATGAATAGTGAAGTATAACAAGGATTGTAAACGTTCACGCAAATCAACAGGCACTTGTTCAAACAATTGTGCTGCTGCTTCGAGTGAATACACACAAACCATACAATTATACGCTTGCGTCACTTGACGAAAACGATCCCAATCAACCGCTACAGGAATGCGCTGATAAACCGACAAAGTTTGCACACTTTTGCCCAACCCCATCAAACTGTGCGTCAACCATTTGCGCCCACCTTCCCCATTGACAATCAATACCCGCTGCAAGCTTGCATCTTGCCATAAAGGCAGACGCAAAACCGCTTCACTGTCCAAACCATCATCAGGCGCCACCGCCACAGAGCGAGGAAAATAACGGTAAAACACTTTTAAAGTTGCCTGACCCACGCAAACATTGCGCAGCGGTGGCACCACGCCCAATTTTTTAGAACTGGCAATGGCATTGGCACTGGCCCAAAAAACCACATCAGACGCATTTAAGGCCGCTTGCACAGCCTCATGAGTATGAGTCAAAGTTCGCACTTCCAAACTGGAAAACAACTCTGTGTGCCAGCCTTGCTGTTGACAATAATTCAACAAGGAAACCGCTTGTTCTTGAGGTCTGACAACCAAAACACAATGTTTCATAGCCATACTCGTTTCCAAAAGCCGCTTAAGCTGACTCTGAATTCAACACCGCCGCAATCAAATCTTCGGCACCATCTTGGGCTAGTTTTTTAGCCACCGCTCGCCCCAAAGCATCTGCATAAGCGACAGGTGCTTGAGCTTGAGCAGTTAACACCATAGAACCATCAGGATGCGCCACCAAACCATGTAAAGTCAAAATACCATCCTCTTCAGTTGCAAATGCAGCCAGTGGCACTTGACAACTACCATTAAGCGCACGAGCCAAAGCCCGTTCCGCTGTGATACATGCGGCAGTTTGCGCATGATTCAAAGGAATCAATAAATCTTGTACTTCTTTGGCCTCGGCCAAAGTTTCGATGCCCAATGCACCTTGCCCTGCTGCAGGCAAACTTTCTTGCGGCGTCAATAAATTGGCAATGCGCTCTTGCAAGCCCAAACGTTTCAATCCAGCGGCAGCCAAGATAATCGCATCGTATTGCCCCTCATCTAGTTTGCGCAAGCGAGTTTGCACATTACCACGCAAAGGTTGGACTTCTAGATTAGGGTATTGCGCCCGAATTTGTGCCTCACGACGCAAGCTAGATGTTCCCACTACAGCACCTGCTGGCAATTCAGCCAAACTTTGATATTGATTGCACACAAACGCATCATAAGGATCTTCACGTTCCCCAATCGCCGCCAATACAAAACCTTCTGGCAACACCATAGGCACATCCTTAATCGAGTGTACTGCCAAGTGAGCACGGCCTTCGAGTAAAGCTTGTTCCAACTCTTTTACAAACAAACCTTTACCACCAATTTTAGACAAAGTTTTGTCCAAAATCTGGTCGCCTTGGGTTGTCATACCCAAAATACTAATATCCATATCAGGATATAACTGCTGCAAACGAGCTTGAATGTGTTGTGCTTGCCACATGGCCAATACGCTTTCGCGTGACGCAATCACCAATTTTTGCATGAGGGTGTGTCGCTGTAATGTAAAGATAAACCAAGTTTACCATATTCACCTAAACCCGTCTTAAGACTGGTCCTATTATATGAATAAGCAATCCAATCACAATCTAACAATGAGTGTTAAAACAAGTACAGTCGGGAATTAAAGCTCTACTTTCATAGTCCTAAACGCCATTACTTCAACACATTCAAAAGAGGTGGCTCATGAACATCATTATCAGCATAATAGTCGGTGGTATCATTGGTTGGTTAGCCGGCGTGATTATGGGAACCAACACTGGTATTTTAATGAATATCATTATTGGCATAGTAGGCTCCGCTTTAGGCAGTTGGCTATTTGGCAGCGTCTTAAAAATCGGTGCTGCAAACAATGCAGGTAACTTTAACATTCCTGGTTTGCTGTTCGGAGTATTGGGTGCTGTGGTATTGATTTTCTTGGCCCGACTGATTTTTTAATGGTACGTGAATTAACTTTTGCCCTGTTATGATGGTCTTATAACAGGGCTTCATGGTTTATTAAGCTTTCGACCTATAAAACCGTTAAAATGTCTTTTTGCAAGTCGTTTACAGGACGCTTTTATGTTAGAAACCGACTCTTTGTCTTCCCAACCCATTGCAAGAACCATTGCATCACCCCTCTTATCCAACCAAGAAGAGTTGCTAGAGCGTGCTTTACGCCCAAAATCCTTGCAAGACTATGTTGGTCAAGCCAAGGCTTGTGAGCAATTGCATATTTTCATTGAGGCGGCCAAACTGCGGGGCGAAGCTTTAGATCATACCTTAATTTTCGGTCCTCCTGGCTTAGGCAAAACCACATTGGCTCACATCATTGCTAAAGAAATGGGCGTGAATTTGCGTCAAACTTCAGGACCCATTTTAGAGCGCGCTGGCGATTTGGCCGCACTTTTGACCAATCTAGAACCACATGATGTTTTGTTCATCGATGAAATCCACCGTTTAAGTCCTATTGTCGAAGAAATTCTGTATCCTGCTCTTGAAGATTACCAACTAGACATCATGATAGGTGAAGGCCCTGCAGCCCGTTCAGTGAAAATTGATTTGCCACCATTTACCTTAATTGGTGCGACCACTCGTGCAGGCATGTTGACCAACCCATTACGTGATCGTTTTGGCATTGTAGCTCGTTTGGAGTTTTACAATGCCGAAGATTTAACCCACATTGTCAGCCGTTCAGCACAACTATTACAATTGGACTTGTTGCCTGATGCGGCTTTTGAAATTGCCAAACGCAGCCGCGGCACACCACGCATTGCCAATCGTTTATTGCGTCGCGTACGCGATTTTGCCGATGTGAAAAATGCTGGTCAAATCACTCGTGAAGTTGCCGATGCTGCATTGCACATGCTTGATGTGGATCACGAAGGTTTAGATATGTTAGACCGTAAACTATTGCAAACCATTCTCAGCAAGTTTACAGGCGGCCCTGTCGGTCTTGAAAACGTTGCCGCTGCTATTGGTGAATCTACCGATACGATAGAGGATGTGATTGAACCATATTTGATTCAACAAGGTTTTTTACAAAGAACCCCTCGTGGACGTATGGTAACGGAACGAACTTACTTGCATTTCAATCTATCAGTTTGAACATGCTTAAAGCATGGAATTTTGAGTAAAAGTCAGTTAAAGCATGGCTTTTGTTAACAATCAAAGGCAGAATAAAGCCATATATATATATTGGGAGACTATCATGAGCCGTATTTTATTGGTTGATGACGATACAGAATTAACAGAATTGTTAAGCGATTATTTAAGTGCAGAAGGTTTGGAAATCGGCATAGAGCATGATGGACAAGCTGGTCGCGATGCAGCTTTGTCTGGCCAATACGATGTTGTGGTACTGGACTCAATGATGCCCATTATGAATGGATTGGATGCTTTGAAAGCGATTCGCCAACAAAGCAACATCCCTGTCATCATGCTTACCGCTAAAGGCGATGACATTGACCGCATTATTGGTTTAGAAATGGGTGCAGACGATTATGTGCCTAAACCTTGTATGCCTCGCGAATTATTGGCACGTATTTATGCCATCTTGCGCCGTACCGAAAGCCAACAAAACAAGACACCTAACTCAGACACTTTGTTTGTGAGCAATGTCAAATTGGTACCATCAAAACGCCAAGCCACCAAAGATGATCAATCATTAGAGCTAACCAGCACCGAATTCAATTTATTAGAAGTATTGATGCGCCATGCAGGTCAAGTGGTGAGTAAAGAAACCTTGTCACAAGAAGCTTTGGATCGCAAATTGGCGAAGTTTGACCGCAGTATTGACGTACACATTTCTAGCATTCGCCAAAAATTGGGTGATGCCAGCTTGATTCAAACCGTACGCGGTTTGGGCTATTTGTTTGTGCGCAACTGAGTAAGCCTTAAATTCATATGAATCGCCTGTTTCTGAAAATTTTTTCCATTTTTTGCTTGGTTATTGTTGCCTCGATTGTCATTGCCACATTTTCATTTTGGGTAGTACAAACCACTGTGGCTGATGTGCAATTTCGCCAACAACGAAATTTTCAAGCATCCATGATTAATACAAGCGTGGATATATTCAGCAAACGCGGCGAGGATGAACTCATTAGCTTACTCAAAGATTGGCAACACATGAGTGCCATCAGCAGCTTGTTGGTGGTGCGTGGGGACGACCATAAAGACATTTTAGGCCGTCCTGTCAATGCCGAAGAGTTACAACATGTCATGCAATTTATTGCAGACAAACGCCAATCGCCCTTAGTAGGTATTGCGACCGATGCATGGGGGCAAGAATATTATTTTTTCATCGAAAATTGGCAGCAAACCATCCCTACTGTCTTACCAAGACCACCGCTGATTCCCGGCTTACCGCTTGCGCCAATTTGGCATGAACTGATTGCCGTCACCTTGATTTTACTGGCAGGCCTTGCGGCTGCTTATATCTTGGCCAATTACATTTCCAAACCCATCCGAATTTTACAAACAGGCTTCCATTCTTTGGCAGGTGGTGATTTGGACACACGCATTCGACCCCATATGGGCAAACGCCAAGATGAATTGGCTGATTTGGCCATTGATTTTGATGATATGGCAGTTGAATTACAACGCTTGGTCGAAAAAGAACGCCATTTGCTTCACCATGTTTCACATGAAATGCGCTCGCCTTTGGCTCGCATGCAAGCCATATTAGGCTTGATTCAGCAACAACCTGCCAAACTAGACAAGCACTTAGGCAAATTAGACAATGAATTACTGCGTATGAACAATTTGGTAGGTGAGTTATTAACGCTTGCCCGCCTTGAAAACAAAACCACACAGATTCAATACGATGATTTGAGTTTCAATGAATTCATTGAGAATTTAATCAATGATTCCATTCTATTGGCTGAAGAAAAACAACAATTGCTACAATTGAACCCTTGCACTGAAAATGTGATTATTCGTGCCAACGAAGGCTATTTATACCAAGCTTTTGACAATGTTTTACGCAATGCCATCAAATACAGTCCGATTGGCAGCGTCATTACCATCAATTGCCAACTGGGCAAACAAGAACTGACTGTTTTGATTACAGACAATGGCAATGGTGTCGATGAAGCACAATTGCCGCATATTTTCACTGCTTTTTACCGTGCTGACAGCAGCGGCACCAGTAATGGTACAGGCTTGGGTTTGGCCATTGCCAAACACGTGGTAGAACAACATCAAGGCGAAATCAGCGCTAAAAATGTGGTGCCTCAAGGTTTGCAAGTGAAATTTCAATTGCCTTTGCAAAAAGTTAAAACCAGCCGTTTAAGCAAAGCCATCACCCTAAAAAACCACAACAACACAGTGGAAAATACTTAACAGGCCACGCATATGCACATAAAAAAACAGCTTGGATGATTTCCAAGCTGTTTTACATTCAGGACGCTTTATTCTTCGTTTAACAAACGCTCTACTTCAGCGATGTACAATTGTTTAGCCTCATCAGAAGACGTGCCTTTTAACTCTTCCCAAGCAGCATATTTTTTCTTAGCCACCAAATCAAACATACCTGGTTTGTCACCACTCACATCGCCATCAACAGCTTGTTTGTAATAAGCATATAATTTCAACAAAACAGAGTTTTCAGGACGCTCAGCCAAGCTCACCACGTCTTTTTGGGCTTGTTCAAATTGTTGGTTCAAATCACTCATTCTATTTTCCTTAAATTAAGAATACTGCAATCAAACTCTATTAATAACACAGTTAATCTCAATTTGCAGCAGATTAAATAGAACAATTACCCGTTTACTTTTGATTGTCACGCAAAGCTTGTTCAAATGCTTCTTTAGGTAAAAAACCCGATTGCACTTTGCCATTTGGATACACAATTGTTGGGGTACCATTAAAGCCTAGTTTCTCGCTCAAAGCCACCAAATCATCAACAGGGTTTGGGCATTCAGCTACAGCTGGAATAGGTGTACCTTTGCGCATCCAATTGGTCCATGCAGCAGTGCGATCGGGCTGACACCACAGCTGTTTGGATGCCGCTCTCGCTTGCGGGTGCAAAGAGTCAATCGGCATTAAGAAAGTATGGATGGTGACATCCGTCATTTTCTCAATTTCTTGCTCTAAACGCTTACAAAATGGGCAGTCCAAATCACTGAACACCGCCACATGGTATTGACCATTACCGCGCACTTCTTTGATGGCTGATTCAAATGGCAATGTTTGATAATCCACACGATTCAAATCACTCAAACGCTCTTCGGTCAAGTTCACCTGATTTTTCATGTCCATCAAATTACCCAACAACATGTATTCGCCTTTGGCATCGACATAAATCACTTGCTTAGGAAACACCACGACTTCATACAAATTGGCAATCGGTGTCTTCGACACACTTTCGACTTTGACATCTTCATTAGGATAAGCTTTTTTCAAAGCGGCCTGTATGTCTTTTTGAACTGATTCATCTGCGGAACTTATGTTTTGATTATTTGACTTAGTTTCGGAAACCGTTGTCTTACTGCCGTCGGTATTGACTTTCGATTCACAGGCTCCCAACAAACCAATCAACACCATCGCCGTGAGGAATTTTATTCGCATAGTTTTCTCTTAAAATAGATTGCTAAATCATACAAATATTGGCAGTATTGATACAAAATATGCCTAACTGCATTCTAGCTTGCATGATTGAACGCTCAATACATTTGATTAATTTTTCCATCCGCATCGTAACACATTCATGATTTAAAGTGGTTCTTCCTTAAAATCAACATCCAGTATACGGAGGCTTTATGGCTCAAACTCGTTTAACAGCTAGCGGTGTATCATCTCAAGCTGATGTAGATAAAATTGTAACCGCAGGTGAAGCCGTGGCAGGAGCGCGCTTTGTCAATGTCAAACTAGACGATGGCACTGTCGTGGTAACCCACAGTGATGACTTCAATGTAGAAGACTTCAAAACTGCTTTAAAAGCAGCTGGGTATCCTGCTGTATAATGACATCCATTCAGACATACCAAGCTGCCAATATCGCACAAAATATTGACTTTTATTGCAATGGCTTGAACCTCAAAATACAACATTGGCCGCGACTTTCGCGGCCAAAACTATTGTTTTTACACGGTTGGATGGATTGTGCGTTAAGTTTTCAGCAAGTCATTGATGCGTTGCCTGAAACTTACGACATTTATGCACTCAATTGGCGTGGCTTTGGCGGCTCTGATTGGCAAGCTCATGGTTATTATGAACGCATGGTCATGTTGCAAGACTTGCATGCGGTTTTAAACCACATCAGCCCCACAGCACCGCTCCACCTGATAGGTCACAGCATGGGCAGCATGCTCGCCACCCATTACGCCAGTTTGTTTCCTGAACGGGTCCACTCTTTAACCATGGCAGAAGGCTTTGGCATGCCTGTTTTAAACGACGCCACCGACATTCGCCAGCGCATGCAACGCTTTGTCAGTGAACCTTGCGCTAAAACACCCAAACCCATTCACAATTTAGACACTTTGGTCCTCAAATTGCAAAAACGCAATCCTGCCATGAATATCGAATACGCCCATTTTATGGCACAAGCGTTAACCAAATACCAAAATAACGCATGGTATTACCATGCTGACCCCAAGCACGATTTGCCACAAGCCCATCCTTACGATTGGCATCGATTTAAAACCTTGTGGCCACACTTATCCATGCCAGTTTTGTGGTTACAAGGCGAAGCGCTCACGCACAACCATTATTTAAAACAAGTGCAAAATGTTTTAGCACAACGCCAAGCTTTATTGCCCAATTTATACGCCAGCATCACCTTACACGGCTGCGGTCACATGCTGCAATGGGAAGCTCCGCAAGCATTCGCCCACACTTTGCATGAATTTTTACGCCAATTAGATACATAAATCGGTACAATAAGCGTCCTGTAAGCCACAAAAGAGCCTCGCCATGACACCGATTCTTGCCTTTGACATTGAAACCATTCCCGATGCCCACGCCATTCGTGTATTGAACGATTTCCCCAAAGACATCAGCGATGCCGATGTAGTGGAATACGCGTTGCAACAACGCCGCGCCCAAAATGGCAGCGATTTTTTACCGTTACACTTGCACAAAGTGGTGGCGATTTCATGTTGTCTGCGTTGGAGCGATGACAAAATCCATGTCAGTACCATAGGTGAAGTCGGCGACTCAGAAGCTTCTATCTTAATCAAATTTTTTGGTTTGATTGAGCGCTATACACCGCAATTGGTCAGCTGGAATGGCAGTGGTTTTGACTTACCTGTCTTACATTATCGCAGCATGATTCATGGCATCAGTGCCGCCCGTTATTGGGATCTGGGCGAAGGTGATTTTGCCGATAGCCGCGATTTCAAATGGAATAATTACATCAGCCGCTACCAAATGCGCCATTGCGACTTGATGGACGTTTTGGCTTTGTACAATGGTCGTGCCAATGCACCGTTAGACCAAATGGCCAAATTGTGCGGTTTCCCGGGCAAAATGGGCATGGATGGCTCCAAAGTTTGGCAAGCGTATCAAGAAGGCCAGATTCAAGAAATCCGAGATTATTGCGAAACCGATGCTGCCAACACTTATTTGATGTTTTTGCGTTTTCAATTATTGCGCGGTGCCTTACAAAAACCCGCTTACCAAGCCGAAATCGAACGCTTATATCACTATTTACATGCCCATCCACACGAGCATTGGCAACAATTTTGCCAATTGTGGCAACAGCATTAAGAGGCGGCCTGTAAATGTCTGTGTTGTTTGAAAACGTGGTGTTGATTGGCGTGGGATTAATTGGCGGCTCATTGGTTTTGGACTTAAAACGCCAACAATTGATTGGGCATGTGCATGGCGTGGATTTGGATGCGGCCAATCTTGAACGAGCTTTAGAGCGTCACGTCATTCAAAGTGCCAGTACCATCATGGATGAGCGCCTTAGCCAAGCGGATTTGATCATCTTGGCCACGCCTGTGGGGACTGTTGCCCAAATTGCACAAGCCTTAAAACCTTGGCTCAATCATACCTGTACCTTGATTGATGTGGGCAGCACCAAACAAACCACCATCGACAATATCGCGCGGGTTTTGCCCGAACATTTTGAACGCTTTGTGGCGACACATCCGATTGCAGGTTCAGACCGACATGGTGCCATGGCGGCGCAATTTCGTTTGTTTGAAAATAAGAAATTGATTTTGTGTCCGCATACACAACAAAACTCCGACAGCTATCAAAAAATATGGCAATTGTGGCAGGCCACAGGTGCTGTGGTTTCTGAATTGTCCCCCTCTGAACACGATGAAATTCTGGCCATGGTCAGCCATTTGCCTCATTTGATTGCATACAGCTATATGCACGCCGTGGTAGGACAAAAATTGGGGGAGCAAGCATTGGATTATGCTGGTTCTGGCTTTCGAGATTTTAGCCGCATTGCCGCCAGCCATCCTGCCATTTGGACGGATGTCAGTTTTGCCAACCAAGACAGTTTGCTCAAATTAATAGACGAACAACAAATGCAATTACAGCGCCTGAAAACCTTAATCAAACAAGGTGATGCTCAAGCGCTGTATGCCTATTATGACCAAGCTGAACAATGGCGCGCAGCTTGGCCTAAAACTTCCAATTAAGCTTCTTTGGTATGCGGTTCCAATTGTTGCAACATCATCGCTGCACCACTGATGTTGCGGCCTGATTGCGCCACTGTGGTAATGGCTTCGATGGCATTGACCTTGCCCAAATCCACTTGTGACAAAGCCCATAACAAACTGCTGCGTGTACCAGTACGGCAATACACACCTTTGACATCACCTTCATGTTGCGCAAACCATTGTGCAAACTGACTCACATCTTCCATATTCATTTGATTCATGACCACAGGCAAATGCGTGGTTTCGATGCCGTGCGCATGCGCCCAAGCAGTCACTTGCTCAAAACTCGCTTGTGCGGCTTCTTCGCCATCAGGACGGTTACACATCAGGTATTTGACACCGACGTCAGCCAGTTTTTGTACATCTTCTTCTGATTGTAATTGATTGGATACGTATAAATTTTCTACCAATAAGGCCAAGTTCATTTTCATTCCTTCACTTGTAATCATTGCCACTGAGGCAACCAATAAGACAACAACTGCTCATCTTCCGTATGCAGCAACACCGTTGTTGCCAAAGCGGCCTGAACATGTAGCTGTGTTTGATACAACACACCTTGACGGAAGTAATGCACACCAATGCTGTCATCCACTTCCAAATTAGACCAAATGACATCAAATTGCTTGATGTGCAAATTGGCCATGGCAATCACCACATCGCCAGCCGCCAAACCCGCTTGCTCAGCGCTACCGCCACTGACCACACTGGTGATTTTCATTCCTGTGGCATCCATACTGTATTTGGCACCAAAAGCCGTCGCAGCTTGTGCCGCTACGGCAGGCAAAGCTTTCACCCAAGCTGACTGAGATTCAGGCTGCGCCACACGTTGCAACTTCAAACCAAATTCATTCAATAAAACCGCCAACGGTAAAACCTCGGTGGTATCAATGATGCGATGTAACAAATCTTGCACATTCACGCCCGTCACATCACACACCAATTGTCGCCATTGCGCCTCGCTAATGCCTTTACCGTCCTGTAAATAACGGCGGTACAAAGCACGCATGACATCGTCTAAACTGAATTCACCATCGGTTTCTCGACGCAAATACAAATCCAACACCAAAGCCGCCAAAGCGCCTTTTTGGTAATAACTGGTGATGGCATTGGCTGAATTTTCGTTTTGTTTGTAATATTTGGTCCACGCATCCATGCTCGATTGAGCCAAAGATTGTTTCAGGACGCCTTGACCTTGCTCAACTCGGGTGATGGTTTTGGCCAATTGGGTTAAGTATTGTGGGGTCGACATCACGCCTGAGCGTTGCAAAATCAAATCATCGTAATACGAAGTAATGCCTTCAAATGCCCACAATTGTTCTGTATGCTGCTCATGATGTAATTCATACGGATCGAATGCAGCGGGCTTGATGGCTTTCACATTCCACGCATGAAAATATTCATGACTGATTAAACCCAACAATTGCAAATACTCGTCTGAACGCTCTTTGGCACCCAGCTTAGGCAAACACCAACGGTCTGCCATCAACGCAGTAGATGAACGATGCTCCAAACCGCCATAAACTTTGTCGCCCACATACAACATGAAGATATAACGCTCAAACGGTGCAGCACCAAACATTTCAATTTGCGCTGCACAAATTTTCTCTACATCCGCCAACAAGCGATCCACATCAAATGCCAAACTTGCCCCACTGATGACCACTTGATGCGGCAAGCCTAAAACATTCAAATCAAATGTGCGCAAACAACCCATGGTGATCGGGTGGTCTATCGCTTCCCAATAAGAAGCGGCCTGAAACACATTTTCAGATACAGGACGCATTGTAGTGGCAATCTCCCACGCTTGTTCACGTCCCCAAATACCCAAATCCACTTGGACTTCATAAGCTTCATCTTGGCGATGCTCTAACCATGGCATCCAACACGCACCATCGGCAAAACCATATTGTCCATCCAAATAACTGGCACGCACTGACAAATCAAAAGCATACAATTCATATTCCACGCAATAATAGCCCGCATGCCCTGCCAATTGCCAACGACTCTTATCCAATTGCAACAAATCAATCGCCACATTATTGGCAGCAGCTTGCATGCTCACAATATGACGTGAAAAATCACGTATCATATAGCTGCCTGGCACCCAATCAGCCAAATGTATTATTTGCATCTCTTGGTCATGCAATACCGTCCACTCACAGCGAACATGCCACAAATGCGCATGAGCGTCCTGTAAACTCAAGGTCAATTTAATCATAATATGGATTCTCTCAAGACTGTTTTTATCTAAGCTTGAAGCTTCATGATGCTTAAAACTTAGTTTTCATTCAAAATGCTGTCAGTGTATGCCAATTTTACAAATGTTTCATCTGCAAACCACTTCAAAACCATGATAGATATTGACTTTATGCAAGCATATCTCAAAATGACATATTAATAATTACATACGGATATTTGAGTATTGATGCAAGCATTCATTGGCATCATAATGATTTAATCAAACCAAGATGGGTTCATATCGATTTTTCATATTATGCAATTTTTTGACTTGTACAATGGCTGGATATTTATATGGACTCAAAAATATAAAAGACTATTTCAATATCAAATTGACATCTTAATATAGCGCAAAGCAGTGATTTAAATCCATTTTTATGCTATTTTATGGCACATAAATAGAATCATACTGCCACATTATCTGCGATTGACACACAATTGCACCTATCTAGATTGAACCTCAAGCCATTACCCAAAACCCAACAGTGGTATGTTAGAATCCAAGACGATTTCAGAGCAGTGGCATATACAAAGCCAACAGCCAGTCAAGTACAAACCTTGCTTGCCGTTCATACCAAAATATGCCACAGTTGTTACTTCGTAGCACAATAGCACACACTAGCATAGTAGATTTTTGGAGAAATGTTTTATGGATGAGTTGCTCAAAGAAGCCGCGCTCAATTTTCACGAATATCCGAATCCGGGTAAAATTCAAATCACCCCGACCAAACCATTGGCCACTCAATACGATTTGGCTTTGGCTTACTCGCCAGGCGTGGCTGCGCCTTGTATGGAAATTTACAATGACCCATTGGCATCGTACAAATACACTGCCCGTGGCAATTTGGTCGCCGTGATTTCTAACGGTACGGCTGTTTTGGGATTGGGCAATATCGGCGCTTTGGCTGGTAAACCTGTGATGGAAGGCAAAGGCGTTTTGTTTAAAAAATTCGCTGGCATTGATGTATTTGACATCGAAGTCAACGAAACCGACCCAGACAAATTGGTCGACATCATTGCTTCTTTAGAGCCAACATTCGGTGGCATCAACTTAGAAGACATCAAAGCACCAGAATGTTTTTACATCGAACAAAAATTGCGTGAACGCACCAACATTCCTGTATTCCACGATGACCAACACGGCACTGCCATCATCACAACCGCTGCGGTATTGAATGGTTTGCGTGTGATAGGCAAAGACATCAAAGACGTGAAATTGGTGTGTTCTGGTGCAGGTGCGGCTGCCATTGCATGTTTGGATTTATTGGTGGCTTTGGGCATGACACGTGAAAACATCACAGTGTGCGACTCCAAAGGTGTCATCTTCAAAAACCGTGACGACAAAATGGATGTGTCTAAACAACGCTACGCCATCGAAGACAATGGTCAACGTGTATTGGGCGATGCGGTTTCTGGCAAAGACATTTTCTTAGGTTTATCAGGTCCAAATGTATTGAGCGTAGACATGCTCAAAACCATGAATCAAGACCCTATCGTATTGGCTTTGGCCAACCCACAACCTGAAATTTGGCCACCTGAAGCCATTGCTGCCCGTCCTGATGTGATCATTGGTACAGGCCGCTCAGACTTCCCTAACCAAGTGAACAATGTATTGTGCTTCCCATTCATCTTCCGTGGTGCTTTGGACGTGGGTGCATCGACCATCAACGAAGAGATGAAAGTCGCTTGCGTCTTGGCCATTGCTGACTTGGCTTTGGCTGAACAAAACGACCGTGTCGCGTCCGCTTATGGCGAAACAGGTTTGTCTTTTGGTCGTGAATACTTGATTCCAAAACCATTTGATCCACGTTTGATTGTTAAAATCGCCCCTGCTGTGGCAAAAGCTGCTATGGATTCAGGTGTGGCAACGCGCCCGATTGAAGACTTTGATGCTTACGTTGAGAAATTGGAACAATTCGTTTACAAGTCTAACTTGTTCATGAAACCAGTCTTCACCAAAGCCAAAACCCAATTGAAACGCGTGGTATTGTGTGAAGGTGAAGATACTCGCGTCTTGCACGCCACCCAACACATTGTGTCACAAAAATTGGCATTCCCTGTGTTGATTGGTCGCCCTGAAGTGATTGAAAAACGCATCAAAGACTTGGGTTTGACCATTCAAGCGGGCAAAGACTTTGAATTGGTGAACAACCAAAGCGATCCTCGCTACCGTGATTATTGGGGTGAGTACTATCAATTGATGAAGCGCAAAGGCGTAACCGAAGAAATGGCGCGCCGTCGTGTGATTGGCAACACCACATTGATTGGTGCGTTGATGGTCAACCGAGGCGATGCAGACGCTTTGATTTGCGGTACGTTTGGTCGTTATAAAGAGCATTTTGACACTTTAGAATCGGTGATTGGTTACGACAACGATGAACAAGTGGCAGGTGCCATGAACGCTTTGATTTTGCCTCGTGGCAATGTGTTCATTACCGATACTTATGTGAACGCCGACCCAACAGCCAAACAATTGACCCAAATCACCCAAATGGCTGCCACAGAAATGCGCCGTTTTGGTATCGAGCCTAAAGCTGCGTTGTTGTCTAATTCTAACTTCGGTTCGATTGACAATCCAAGCTCACGCTTGATGCAAGAAACTTTGGCCATGCTGCAAGAGCAATCGCCTGAATTGGAAGTGGATGGCGAGATGCAAGGTGATGTGGCATTGATGGAAGACATGCGTCAATCGATTTTGCCTGAGTCTAGCTTGACTGGCTCGGCAAACTTGTTGGTGATGCCTAATATCGAAGCGGCCAGCATCAGCTACAACTTGCTGCGTGTGTCTGCTGCTGATGGCGTGACCATTGGTCCTATCTTGATGGGTTTGAACAAGCCAGTTCACATCTTAACGCCAATTTCATCGGTACGCCGCATCATCAATATGGTGGCTGTGGCTGCGGTTGAAGCACAACGCCAAGACGACCAGCAAGCATAAGTTTTAGCCAAGCTTCATACTCAAAGCGTCCTGTAAATCTTTACAGGACGCTTTTGTATTGTTTATACCGCCTGTGGTTTTGTGCCGTTATAATGTGGTTTATTCTATTTTGTGAGTGTTGTCATGGCTAAATGTCCTTTGTGCCAAACCCAAGGCGAAACAATTTTGTATCAAGATGAGATGGTACGGGTGATTTTGGTGACCGACCAAGTCTTGACGCCTGCTTATTGCCGCGTTATTTGGCAAGATCATGTTGCCGAAATGACCGACTTAACCGAATCCCAACGCCAATATTTGATGCATGTGGTCTACCAAGTAGAAACCATCATGCGCGACATTTTCAATCCCATCAAAATCAATTTGGCCAGTTTTGGCACCATGGTGCCGCATCAACATTGGCATGTGATTGCTCGTTTTGAAGACGATGCTTATTATCCCGATTCTATTTGGTCTAGCCCACGTCATCATCATGTCCCTAAGCTACCTGATAATTGGCGTTTACACTTGACCGAAGCTTTGAATGCTTAAGGAGTTTTTATGTTGGACCAATCTATTTCTCGCCGCCGCATCTTAAGCTATGGCAGCGCTGGCGTGGGAGCCGCTGTCTTGACCGCTTGCGGCACGCCCAAAACCGTGACCCCAACACAACCATCCACTCAAACACCACGCCCACCACAACACGTCATGGGAGACAGCACTTTGTTGCGAATTTTTGCCTGCTCAGGCTTTTTAGACCGTACCGACCGTGTCACCACTGGCATACAGCGTTTACAATCATGTGGCTTTCAAGTGAGCAATACCGAAGCTGCCTACCGCCGTTTCCAACGTTTTGCAGGCAGCGATGGTCAACGTATTCAAGATTTGCAAGCCGTCGCCACAGGTCAAGTGGCCACGCCTAAAATTTTATTGGGCGCACGTGGCGGTTATGGTGCCATTCGCTTGTTGCCTCACATTAATTGGGATGGCTTAGGCGGGCGCATGCGTGAGCAAGGCACTTTGTTGATGGGTTACAGCGATATTTGCGCCATTCAATTGGCTTTGTTAGCGCAAACAGGCGTGCCTAGCATCGCAGGTCCCATGTTGTACAGCGAGTTTGGCAGCCCTAGCCCTAGCCCGTATACAATGCAAAACTTCATCGACACCACAACCAAAAGCCAAAACACCATTTATGTTGGTCAAATCCAAGCTCACAATCTGAATGTGAGCGGCAAATTTTGGGGTGGTAATTTAAGCGTCCTGCAATCTTTAGCAGGCACGCCTTATATGCCCAATATTGAAGGCGGTATTTTGTTTTTAGAAGATGTGAACGAGCAGCCGTATCGCATCGAACGTGCTTTGCAAACCTTGCATTTGGCAGGCGTTTTGAAGAAACAACAAGCGATAGTGTTGGGTGATTTTCGCATGGGCAATATTCGCGATTCGTATGATGCCAGCTATAATTTGTCTAGTGTGGTACACACGATTCAAAACACCACAGGCGTGCCTGTATTAACAGGTTTTCCATTTGGTCACATTACCAATAAAGTGACGATGCCTTTGGGTGCTCAAGCACATTTGCAATCTACCAGCAATGGCGGTTATCAAGTGACGTTTAGCCATTATCCTATGCTAGATGCCAATCGCTTAAATTTAAGCAATTTATTGCCGCCACCTGAGCCTGTCTTTGACACCTTGAACTCCGTGTTTGGTACGCCTAGCAATCAAGATGCGCAAATCATAGAAGCAGAATAAACGCATCACTAGCCATTTTAAAAGCGTCCTGTAAACTTTTACAGGACGCTTTTTTTATGATGAATTAATTGGCTTCAGCGAAAGAGCATTTGATTTTTATCCGTTCTCGATATTCCAAACAGCGTTTTTGTGCCAATGGCAACAAATCCACATAATAAGGCGAGTTTTGCATGGCTTTGATATGCCCATCCAATTGATTCGGATAATAACGCCACACTTGCTCTAGCCATGCGGTTGCCTCATCACGTTGCCCCATACGATATTGGTACATGCCCCAACGAATGGCATAACTTGGATAAGGACGGTACGTCGCCACCACACGCGCATTTTCAACTTCATTATTCACGGACATGTCTTGATAAGGGCTAAAACTGCGTTCCATCAAAGCCATTCCAACATAATAATATAACAAATATTCATGCTTGAGCAAAGCATTGATTTGGGCTTTTTTCTGCTGTGCCACTTGCGCGCTCTCGCCTTTGGCAATGCCATATACCGATACAATATCTTGATACACAAATAACAGGCGCACCGTTCCCAATAAAGCAACCAATGCCAATATTCCCAAAGTCATGTTCAAACGATGCCATGAATGGGGGCTTGCCGTTGGATAACGATGTGTGTGATGTGGCACCAACGCCAAAAACAATGCAAACGGCAGTAAAAAATACACATACCAAAGTGGGTATTCCAATAAGCTATGACACAAGCTGACCGAAACCATCGCCAAAATCGCAAAGCTTTCAGGACGCTTGGCAAACACCACACAACGCCAAACCAAACACAACAAACCTATCAACAAGCCAACACAACCTATCACACCCACTTCTAATAACAACTGCAATATTGTATTATGGTTATGCGTAAACAAGACATCTGCTCGGGCACTGAGCAGACCATCCCCATGCCGCCAAAAACTTTGCGAAGCACCACTGCCCCAACCATGTCCCCACCAAGGACTATTTAAAAAGGCTTGCCAAGCTTTGAGCCACTCCACGCTGCGCGCAGAATCGACCACGGTTTTGGCAGCGGTCACACGCTCTAAGCCTGTGGTCGTAGTCGCCCCTGAAAAAAATGCCAATACTTTTTTCAAGCCAAACTGTACAGCCAAAACCCACAACAACGCACCCATTGTCCAATACCAAGATGCTTGCCAAGCTTTGCCGACACGCAGGCGCCACACACATGCCCAAAAACCAATCACAAGCAAGTACACAATCAACGTGCGTGAGCCGATTAAGCCGATGCTCAAACCCAACCATGCAATCAACAAAGCGGCCAATAATCGACTCATCAAACGGGCTTGTTGCAGGTACAAAATAACAACCATACCCCACATCAAATAATGACCTAGATGATTGCGCTGCCCCAATTGCCCCATAATATTAGTCGGCTGTGAATAAGACAGATAGCCATGAAAATGCTTGGTTAAACCAAAGTATTGCAACCACATCACTGCGCTTTGCAACAAAACACCCAACACCAAACCCCAAGCCAAATAACAAAAGACATCGACATCAGATTCTTGTTGCCAACTGTGTAAAGCCCACGCAGCCACAGCTGCCACCAACACCACCATTGCCGCCAAATCAATTTGCGACAACCAATCCAAGCCTAGCAAGCGCCCTTGCACTGCAATCCATGCAGCAAAACCGATGAATACCATGCTAATAAGAGGTGGTTTATGACGCAAATACCCCATCAAAGCCACGCCCATGACCAACAGCAAAGCCAAGATGATGCTCACCGATTCAATGATCAAACCTGTTTGCGGACCAATGCGCCGATTCATCAAAAATGGCACCACCACCACAGACATCACAGCCATTACGGCCAATATATAACCCAAGCACAAACGCACTGCTTTTATCTGAACCACTGTTTTTTGTTCAATGTTGCCATTAAACACCCCATCTTCATTGAATGATTTGCCAATCTATGACAAGCCACTCCCATCAACACAATAACGGCCATGCTCACAGAGCATAGGCCGTCTCTATTTTAAACCCACAGTTTCATTACTCTGGCAATTGCGATGCCGTTATCTCATCCGCTTCAGATGTTTTAGGCTTCACAAAACGGCACATTTGCAGACCTAACTCATACAAAATAATCAATGGTACTGCCAAGAAAATTTGTGACAATACATCAGGTGGCGTCACAATCGCAGCTACCACAAATGCCCCCACAATCACATACGAACGTGCCGCGCGCAGTTTTTCCAAAGACACAATACCCATACGGCACAACAAGACCACCACCACAGGCGTTTCAAATGCGATACCAAAAGCCACAAACATACCTAAGACAAATGACAAATATTTATCGATGTCAGTGGCCATGCTCACACCCTCAGGCGTCACTTGGGCTAAAAAATGGAAAATAGTTGGAAACACCAAATAGTAGGCAAACGCCATACCTACAAAAAACAACAAAACTGTTGATATGACCAAAGGAATCACCAAACGTTTCTCTGTTTGGTACAAGCCCGGTGCCACAAATGCCCATACTTGCCACAAAGTATTGGGCAAACTGATTAAAAACGCCAACATCAAAGTGACTTTGACTGGCACAAAAAAGGGCGTAATAACATCGATGGCAATCATTTGATTGCCCGCTGGTAAATTGGCCATCAGCGGATTGGCAACAAAAGTGTATAACTGCTCAGAAAATGGCATCAAAGCAAAAAAACACACAAGCAAGCCTATGATGATGCGAATCAAACGGCTGCGCAATTCAACCAAATGGCTGATTAAAGGTTGGGTTTCATCCATGAGAAATCTGTTTGTGTTGACGGCGAGCACCGATGCGCTTGGCGCGAGGATTGATATGTTGATACGGACGAATGTTTTTACGGCGTTGGCGGCTTTGTTGTGCGAGCGTTGTCTTAGGCAAATGTTGCTGTTGCTGCGCAGTCCAAACACGCTCTGCAAGCATGTCTTCATCTTCCTCCTGAGACCAATGAGAATGGTGCCAAGAAGGTAAAGACGGCTGTATGTCTTGTTGGATTTGCTGCGCTTGTTGCTGTAAATCGTCTTTCAAACTTTGCGCCGATGCTTGCAAATCGGCTTTCATTTGCTGGAAGTCTTGCAAGCCCATGTCTGCGCCTAACTCAGCCTTAGCATTGTGAACCATATTTTGTATTTTTGCCAAACTACGGCCCAAAAAACGGGCTAAGACCGGCAAACGCTCCGGTCCTAGTACGATTAAAGCCACAGTGGTGAACAATAAGATTTCACCAAAACTCAATTCAAACATGCATCAACTGTCTTTTTTGTCTTGCTCAGTGGTTTTGGCTTCAAGTGCATCGGTTTTGGCCGCTTCATTGCCTTCATTCATGCCTTTTTTAAAGTCATGCACCGCACCGCCAATGTCTCGACCTGCGCCGCGCAATTTTTTGGTGCCAAATACCACCACCACCACCACCAAAACCACAAGCCAATGCCAAATTGACCAGCTACCCATGACATTTCCTTTTTAAAATCCAAATTTTAGACTCAAACACCCACACAGCATTTCAATCTATACATCTCATGCCCATATTTTACAGGACGCTTATCATACAAAAAAACATGGGACATTATACTGCCAATCATGTCCCATTATCCAAACTTATCCGCACAAACTTATTGCGGTGCAATCATGTTTTCAGGACGCACCCATGCGGCATATTGGGCTTCATCCACCAAACCACTGAGCAAAGCTTCTTGTTTTAAAGTCGTTCCATTTTTATGAGCCGATTTGGCAATTTTTGCCGCTGCATCGTAACCAATGTGCGGCGCCAATGCGGTCACCAACATCAAAGAATTCGCCATCAACGTTTCAATCTGCGCTACATTGGCGACGATGCCTTCAACACAATGCTCTGCAAAAGACACCATCGCATCGGCAAGCAAGCGAATCGATTGCAACACATTGTAAGCAATCACAGGCTTGTAAACATTCAATTCAAAATGACCTTGGCTCGCTGCAATGCTGATGGTCGTGTGATTGCCCATCACTTGAGCGGCAACCATCGTCAACGCTTCGCACTGAGTTGGATTGACTTTGCCCGGCATAATAGACGAACCAGGTTCATTTTCAGGCAAACTCAATTCGCCCAAACCCGAACGAGGACCCGAACCCAAAAAGCGAATGTCATTGGCAATTTTCAACAAATCTGCCGCCAACGCATTCAAGCTGCCATGAAAATGATTCAAAGCACCGTGCGACGCCAAGGCTTCAAATTTATTGGCAGCGGTTTTGAAAGGTTGACCCGTCAAATCAGCCACATTTTGCGCAAACGCAACATCAAAACCGATGCGAGTGTTCAAACCCGTTCCCACTGCCGTACCGCCTTGCGCCAAGCAATACACATCTTGCAAGGCTTGCACAATGCGCTGTGTACCATATTCTATCGCCGCCACGTAACCTGAAAACTCTTGCCCCAAAGTCAAAGGCGTCGCGTCTTGCGTGTGTGTGCGTCCGATTTTGATGATGTGCGCAAAAGCAGCTTCTTTGGCTTTCAAAGCGTCCTGTAAACGCTGTAAAGCAGGTAACAAACGCTGCTGCGTTTCTAACACAGTAGCAATGTGCATCGCCGTTGGAAATGAGTCGTTAGACGATTGCCCCATATTGACATGGTCATTGGGATGCACTGGTTTTTTGCTGCCTAAAACACCACCGAGCAACTCAATGGCACGATTGGAAATGACTTCGTTGACATTCATATTGGTTTGCGTGCCAGAACCTGTTTGCCACACCACCAACGGAAAATGCGCATCCAAGCGTCCTGTAACCACTTCTTGCGCCGCTTGGATAATGGCATCGGCAATTTGAGGCGACAATTCACCTGCTGTCAAATGCGCCATGGCTGCTGCTTGCTTGACATACGCTAAGGCGTAAATCAACGGCAACGGCTGGGTTTCCGTACCAATTTTAAAATTGTGGCGCGAACGCTCGGTTTGCGCGCCCCAATAACAATCTTGTGCCACCGCAATGGCACCAAAACTGTCGGTTTCTTGTCTGCTTGTTTCTGACATATGCATGACTCTTTCACAAAAAATTCATCGGCTGTGTTTATGAGGACGAAGTTCCGTGAAATAACACTTTCTCGGGCTTATTGTGTGCGCGAGGCTTTTTCGTCAATGCCTGAAATGTTTTGACGGCGTTGCAATTCCATCAACACATCGTCCGCACGCAAACCATGGTAAGACAACAATACCAAAGTGTGAAACCACACATCCGCCACTTCTTTGACCAAATGCAATTTCTCACCATCTTTAGACGCCATCAACACTTCACCGGCTTCTTCAATGACTTTTTTCAAAATGGCATCTTCGCCTTTATGCATCAATTGCGACACATAAGACGATTGTGGTGCCGCTTGTTTGCGCACTTCAATCACATCAGACAATTCTTTTAACAATGCTTCGTTCATTTTTCCACCCTTTATTTTTGACCGTAAATGTCTTGTTCGTGTTTCAAAATGGGATCAACTGTCTGCCATGCACCGTTTTCCCACACTTGATAAAAACAACTTTCACGACCAGTATGACAAGCAATACCGCCTTGTTGCTCAATTTGCATCACAATCGCATCACCATCACAATCCAAACGCAATTGATGCACTTTTTGCACGTGACCCGACTCTTCGCCTTTCATCCACTGTTTTTGGCGTGAACGGCTGTAGTAATGCGCAAAACCCGTTTGTGCCGTTTGCGTTAAAGCCTCGGCATTCATCCACGCGACCATCAACACGCGTGAAGTTTGATAGTCTTGCGCAATGGCACAGACCAAACCATTGGCATCCCATTTAACGGCATCTAACAAAGCTTTGTTTTGATTTGTATCCATAATGTCCACAATATTCAGGACGCTAAAGCGTCCTGTAAAAATTCATCGATTCAATTGACCGACCATTTACAAACGCACTTCAATGCCAGCTTGCTGCATCGCCAATTTCGCTTCGCGTATGCTCACTTCGCCAAAATGGAAAATGCTCGCAGCCAAAACCGCATCGGCTTTGCCTTCTTTAACACCATCAATCAAGTGCTGCACATTGCCCACACCGCCTGAAGCAATCACAGGAATGTCCACCGCTTCGCTGATAGCGCGGGTCAAAGGCAAGTTAAAACCAATTTTGGTGCCATCACGGTCCATGCTGGTGAGCAAAATTTCGCCCGCACCACGCGCTTGCATTTGGCACGCCCATTCTACCGCATCAATACCTGTTTGCTTGCGGCCACCATGGGTGAACACTTCCCAACGGGTATTTTCAGGATTGACCGCTTTGGCATCAATCGCCACAACAATTGCTTGCGAACCAAAAAAACTGCTGGCGTCACTCACCAAATCAGGATTGGTAATGGCCGCTGTGTTGATACTGGCTTTGTCCGCGCCGGCATTGAGCAAACGACGTATGTCTGCCACCGCGCGCACACCACCGCCCACCGTCAACGGAATGAACACTTGGCTCGCCACTTTTTCAATCACATGCAAAATCGTGTCACGGTTGTCGGAACTGGCGGTAATGTCCAAAAAAGTGATTTCATCCGCGCCTTCATCGTTATAGCGTTTGGCCACTTCCACAGGGTCGCCTGCGTCACGCAAAGACAGGAAATTAACCCCTTTGACCACACGACCATTGTCCACATCCAAACATGGGATGATGCGTTTTGCTAACATGCAACTCTCATTTCTTGTTCTTGCCGACTTGTTGCGGCACTCGCGCTAAGCGCGCACTCAAACCATTCAAAAGCGCAATGCCCAACATCACCACACTGAAAACCAACCAAGTCTGGTAATACATATATTGCTCATAAGTATAAAATACATAAGCAATGGCAGGCACAAACAACCAATTAATGACCAACAATCCCCAACCTCGGATACTGTGGCGTTTGCATGTTAACAAAGTCAATGCTGGTGTCAACAACATTAACGCCAACAACGCCCACATCATCGGACTCATGCTTTGCTGCCAATAATCCAAACCTGAGGAAAAATCATCGGGTTGTGCGACGGTGTCTTGTGACTGTTGCCACCACAACCCTAAAAATACCAAACCGTGTAACAACACGGTGCTTACTACTCGAAACATTAAACCTCAGCTAACTCATCCGCTAAGTCTTGCGCTTGCTTGAAATCAATGGAACCTTCGTAAATCGCACGACCTGTCACCGCACCTTCTACGCCACTGCTTTGTACCGCACACAACGCACGAATATCATCCAAGTTGGTCAAGCCACCTGAAGCGATAACAGGCACAGACACAGCTTCTGCCAATTTTACAGTCGCCTCAATATTGACGCCTGACATCATGCCATCGCGACCAATATCCGTATAAATAATGCTGTGTACGCCATAATCAGCAAAACGTTGACCGACTTCGGTCACATGGTATTTGGTGACTTTTGCCCAACCATCGGTTGCGACCAAACCATCTTTGGCATCTAAACCCACGATGATTTGATTCGGAAAAGCATCACACGCATCACGCAAAAACTGCGGATTTTTAATCGCAGCCGTGCCAATGATGACATATGACAAACCCAAATCTAAATATTTCTCGATGGTATCCAAATCACGAATGCCGCCGCCCAATTGCACAGGAACGTCTTTAGACACTTCATCTAAAATGGCCTTAATCGCACCCAAATTTTGCGGTTTGCCCACAAACGCACCGTCCAAATCAACCAAATGCAAACGACGTGCACCTTGCTTTACCCAATGCATGGCCATGTCCACAGGTTTGTCAGAAAAGACAGTTGCCTCTTCCATCAAGCCTTGGCGCAAACGCACACATTGACCGTTTTTCAAATCGATGGCAGGAATCAATAACATAATCGTACTCAAATATTGCAATTAATAGATTGGTAATAGGCCATGAAAACCTCATACCGCTACGAGAAATCCAATGCCAATATGTATCTTGGCAAACAGACCAATAATTCTACAACTTTTTGATGGCTTGTTGTGCCTTATATGGCTTGAAAATAGAGGTTTTATAGCAGGTTTTCACCGCATTTATCGGTTTCATATTTTCAAACCATACACACCTAAAAACCGATACCATCCATTTTTACGCTTGACCATTCCACAACAAAAAGTTTTGAAACAATTGTAAACCTGCATCATGGCTTTTTTCAGCATGAAATTGCGTGGCAAAAACATTATCACGACCCACCGCGCAAGCAAATGTTTCAGGATAATCACTTTGGCCTAATACAATGCTCGCATCTGTCGGCGCAAAATGGTAGCTGTGCACAAAGTAAAAGCGCGCGTCTTGCGCCACATTTTGGAACAAAGGATGGTTTTGGGTTTGATGCACTTGATTCCAACCCATGTGCGGCACTTTCAATTTATTGCCTTGAGCGTCCTGTAAGCCATGAGCAAAACGTTTGACGCTGCCTTGGAACCAACCTAAGCCTTGCGTATTGCCTTCTTCGCTCACATCAAACAACAATTGTGCACCGACACAAATGCCAAAAAATGGCTTGTTCTTAAAGCCGTCGGCAATCGCCTCACCCAAGCCGCTTTTTTGCAAAGCCGCCATACAATCAGGCATCGCCCCTTGACCTGGGAAAATGACTTTGTCCGCTTGATAGACCACATCAGGATTGCTGGTCAATTGGATGTCAGCATTCACATTCGCACGCACTTGCGCAGCTTGGGCAGACTTTAGCACCGAATGCAAATTGCCCATGCCATAATCTACGATGGCAATTTTCATGATTTCAAATCCTCATACAACAATGAAAACAAAGCGTCCTGTAAGTTTACAGGACGCTTTGATGCTTGAATCAGGCAGTCAACGTGCCTTTGGTTGACGGCGTCAATCCTGCCATGCGCTCATCCCATTCTACCGCCATACGCAAAGCACGGCCGAAAGCTTTGAAAATGGTTTCGGCTTGGTGATGGGCATTGATGCCACGCAAGTTGTCAATGTGAACCGTCATCATCGAATGGTTGATCAAACCATGGAAAAATTCACTGAACAAATCCACATCAAATCGACCAATCACCGCACGCGTGTATTCAACGTTGTAAGTCAAACCTGGACGACCTGAAAGGTCTAACACCACACGGCTCAAAGCCTCGTCCAAAGGCACATAGCTGTGTCCATAACGGCGAATGCCCACTTTGTCGCCAATGGCTTGTTTCAAAGCCTGACCCAAAGTAATGCCGATGTCTTCCACAGTGTGGTGGTCATCAATGTGCAAATCGCCTTTGCACGTGATGTCCATATCAATCATGCCATGGCGGCAAATTTGGTCCAACATGTGTTCCAAAAACGGTACGCCTGTGTCAAATTTGCCTATGCCTTTGCCATCCAAATTGATGCTGACACTGATTTGCGTTTCTGATGTGTTGCGGCTAACGGTAGCGGTACGCATAATTAAGATTGTGTTCCATACAGTTGTTGCATGACGCCTAAGACCAATTGATTTTGTTCTGGTTTACTAACAGTAATGCGCACGCATTGCTCAAGCAAAGGATGCACGCCATGCAAATTTTTAATCAAAATATTGTGATCAAGCATCGCCTGCCACAAAGCTTGGGCATCGGGCACGCGCATGGTGATGAAATTGGCTTCCGAAGGGAAGACTTGCACTTGTGACCATGTTTTGAGCATGGTACGCATGCGTTCGCGTTCCGATTTTTGTTTATTAATGTGTTCATCAATAAACTGCGGGTATTGTAAAGCAAATTTGGCCGCTGTGAGACTTAATTGATTCATATTGTAAGGCGGCGTCACTTTTCTAAGCTCATGCATCACCTGCGGATGCCCCACCGCATAGCCCACACGCAAGCCAGCAAAGCCAATTTTGCTCAAAGTTCTGAGCACCACCAATTTTTCACTCAAACCCGCTTCAGGCAAAAATGTGTGTGAAGAAAACGCACCATATGCCTCATCAATCACCACCAGACCAGGGGCTGCAGCAATGATTTGCTCCACATCGGTTTTGGCAAATGGTACGCCAGTTGGATTGTTTGGATAAGCAATAAAAATCAATTGCGGCTGATGTGTGGTAATGGCCTCTAACACCGCAGTCAAATTCAAACTGAAATCCTCATTAAGCGGCACACCCACATATTTCATGCCAAAAAATTCCGCGTTAACGCGGTACATGACAAACGAGGGCTCTAAGGTCAACATCGTACTGCCTGGTTGACCTGTCAACATGGTCAATAATCGAATCAGTTCATCAGAGCCTGCACCTAAAACAATGTCAGCTTGTTCTACAATACCCACTCGTTCACGCAACATCTGCGGTAAACCTTGGGCTTTGGGAGTGGGATACAAGTGGATGGGTGTGTGAGCCAGTTGCTTGGCCAATTCAGCGCGCATTTCGTCTGAATATTCATAAGGACTTTCCATGGCATCCAGTTTCAAGCAATCTTCAGGACACTCGACTACTTTGTATGCGGTCATGGCTAAGACATCGGGACGGATAATTTGATTCAACTGCATGGTTTCGCCTTTGTTTGTGTTTTTAATATGAGATCATGATTGAAAAACATTGCCTGTCATGCTGGTTTTTACTCTACCTTGTTCAACAAAAGCTGACAACCTCTCGCATGCAAATCTGCTGCACAAAAAAAGCGCACCTTCAAAGATGCGCTGTGATGTTATTTCAATTAAATATTAATAACGGTAATGATGTGGTTTGTAAGGACCTTCTTTTGGCACATTGATGTAAGCCGCTTGCTCATCAGTCAACTCAGTCAATTTGGCACCAATACGTTCCAAATGCAAACGTGCCACCATTTCATCCAAATGTTTCGGCAACACATACACTTCGTTTTGATATTGTTCGCCACGAGCAAACAATTCGATTTGACCCAAAACTTGGTTGGTGAAACTGTTGCTCATGACAAACGATGGGTGACCTGTCGCGCAACCCAAATTTACCAAGCGGCCTTCAGCCAACAAGATGATGCGTTTGCCATCAGGGAATTCAATGTGATCCACTTGTGGCTTGATGTTGTCCCATTCGTAAGAACGCAAGCTTGCCACTTCAATTTCGCTGTCAAAGTGACCGATATTGCACACAATCGCTTGGTCGCGCATGGCTTTCATGTGTTCGTGAGTAATCACATTCACATTGCCTGTGGTAGTCACAAAGATGTCGGCTTGATCTGCCACATCATTCATGCGTACCACGCGGTAGCCTTCCATAGCGGCCTGTAACGCGCAAATTGGGTCAATTTCAGTCACCCAAACGGTCGCACCCAAACCACGCAAGCTTTGCGCACAACCTTTACCCACATCGCCATAACCTGCAACGATGGCAATTTTACCTGCAATCATCACATCGGTTGCGCGTTTGATACCGTCTACCAAACTTTCACGACAACCATACAAATTGTCAAATTTAGACTTGGTCACAGAGTCGTTCACGTTGATAGCAGGGAATGGCAATTCGCCACTTTCTTGCATTTGGTACAAACGGTGTACGCCTGTGGTGGTTTCTTCGGTCACGCCTTGAATGTGTTGCAAGCGTGTAGAATACCAGTTGGCATCTTGCTGCAAACGTGCTTTGATAGACGCAAACAACACAGTTTCTTCTTCATTACCTGGATTGTCCAATACCGAAATGTCTTTTTCGGCTTTGCTGCCTAAAATCAACAACAAAGTCGCATCGCCACCATCATCCAAAATCATGTTGGCTTCTGAGCCTTCAGCCCAGTTGAAAATTTCGTGGGCATATTCCCAGTAATCCGCCAAAGTTTCGCCTTTGTAAGCGAACACAGGGATGCCCGCTTCAGCCATTGCAGCAGCTGCGTGGTCTTGGGTTGAGAAAATATTGCAAGAAGCCCAACGCAATTCCGCGCCCAAAGCCACCAAAGTTTCCATCAACGCAGCTGTTTGAATGGTCATGTGCAAAGAACCAGCAATGCGCGCGCCTTTCAAAGGTTTTTCTTCACCGTATTTTTTGCGCAAAGCCATCAAGCCTGGCATTTCGGTTTCGGCAATATTCAATTCTTTACGCCCCCAAGCGGCGAGGCTGATATCAGCAATTTTGTAATCTGACACGTTGGTGTCCTTTCCAAGAGTGGTTGTGATGAGTGCCGTTGTATGGCGAGCCTGAGGTATTCCCTGCAGCACTCCTCGCGCGAAAGCACCCATTATAAAAGAGATGCCATCAAAACCCAAGACGCACGCTTAAAGTTACCCTGCCTTATATAATATGCTTACAGGACGCTTAACGATTGAAATATGCATACTCACTGAATACCAAACTGATGCACAAGAGCACCCAAATCACAATACGCCATGATCCATAGCCAGATAAGGAAAATGGATTAACTTCTTCATAAATCAACCTTTAAATGTCTGTTTCCAACAATCCATAAAAGTATCAATATTTTTGAAAATGATGAAAGCCAGTAAAAAATAAAGCGGAATATTCAAAATAATGAGTTTAACAATTGACATACATAGCCTTGTAGTTAAGTTATTTTAATTTTTTACTCTAAAAATAATTTAAAACGCAAGTAATGCCTCATTTTTATTTCGTATATGACGCCAATAAACAAAAAGCCATATCAAACGATATGGCTATGTCTTAAGGCTCAGACTTTAATCCTGCTGTGTGACTGTTTCACGTCCACTAGGTGTCGCGCGATGGTCAGTACTTTTTTCTTTGTACTTTAAGACCATCCGATCCAATTTATCCATCAAAACATCAATGGCAGCATACATGTCATCTTCTATGGTTTCCACATGCAAATCTTTACCAGCCAAATGCACGTCTGCCTCTACTTTGTGCTTGGATTTTTCCACAGTACACAAAGTCACGGTTGTAGAGATGATGCTATCAGAGTGGCGATTGATACGTGCCAACTTGGTACTGATATACTCACGCAAAGCTTCAGTCACATCTAAATTCAAACCAGTTACAGTCAGATTCATACAAGTCTCTCCTTCTTGCTGGGCTAGGCCCCGATGGAACGCCACCGTTAACCAGTGACGTTAATTTCATCATAACTGTTTTCATTCTAATCGCCAATATCTTTGTGAACACGACTACACTTTATTACATTTCACAAGCGTATTTTGCGCTCACTGGCAGAAGGAATCCTCAAACTTTCTCGGTACTTAGTTACAGTACGCCGAGCAATTTTAATTTCATGTTCAAGCAATTTTTGCGTTAATTTTTCATCAGAAAGTGGTTTTCGCTTATCCTCTTCGCCAATGAGTTTTTCCAAAATGGTTTTAATCACACGATTGCTAATGCCTTCATCTTCATCACCCTCACCACCATTGGTGGCTGTTTGTGTGAAAAACCAACGCAGCTCAAACAAGCCTTGTGGACAACTAAGATACTTTTGATTCACCGCACGCGAAATCGTGGACTCATGCAAATCTAAAAATTCTGCCACCGACTTAATCAACATCGGCTTCAAAGCCATGGCACCCTCGCTGAAAAAAGCCTGTTGATGCGCCACCACATAATCGGCCACACGCAATACCGTATCGGCACGCATTTCCAAACTGTGTATCAACTGTTTGGCTTCTTGCATTTGTTTTTTTAAATCTTGATGACCACATGCTTCGACAACCGATGCATATTCTTCATTCACACGCACACGCGGCTGAGTTTCTCGCTGCAATTGTGCCACCCACAGGCGTCCTTGTTTAAAAACTCGAATATCAGGTAAAACATATTGCGTCGGCTCAGAATGAGCATAACCACTACTTGGATAAGGATTCAAACTTTGAATCAACATCACAGCGGCCTGTATTTCTGCAATATTAACAGGCAGGTATTTTTTCAGTTTGGTGACATTGCTAGGCTGCCCCAAGACATTGAAATATTGACGCACAATCAATTTTGCCAATTGATTGACAGCGTTATCAGGCAAGCGCTGCAATTGCAGCCACAAAGACTCACTCAAATCGAATGCACCGACACCCGCAGGTTCAAAGCCTTGGAGGTGCGTCAATGCCTGTGCCAAATCTTCTTCTTCTAACAACCACTCCAAAGGCGAATGTTCCACAATGTCTTGTAAACCATTCGACAAATAACCATGTTCATCCAAATTTTCAATCAATATATGCACCCTGAAAGCCTCTTCACGGCTTAATTGGTGTTCACAAACTTGATTGCGTAAAAACTGGCGAAAATCATCATTGTCTTCAATTTGCGCAAAAACGTCTTGAAACTCACCATCGTATGCAATGCCGGTGCTGCCCACGCCCGCAGTGATTTGCATACTTTGCCAATAATCATCAATCCCAACTTGGTCACCCAAATCACCATGCGCATCATTACTGGCCGAAGTGTCGCCATCAAACTCACGTTCTGGTTGCGCAAGCTCTTTGTGATCCATTCTTTCTAATAAAGGATTTTCTAACAAGGCTTGCTCAACAGCCTCATCCAATTCCAAACCCGACATTTGCAACAATTTAATCGCTTGTTGCAACTGAGGGTTTAGTTGTAATTGCTGTGTTTGCTTCAGTTTGAGTTGGTTTTGCATAATATTTAATTCAGATTGAATAAAGCAAATGAATCACAAACACATTGAGCCATACCGACCTTAATAGTCAAAATGCTCGCCCAAATACACTTCTCGCACACGCTCGTTTTGTACCAGTTCTTCTGGCACGCCCGTTGCCAAAACAGAGCCTTCAGAAATTATGTAAGCACGATCACAAATACGCAAGGTTTCACGCACATTGTGGTCGGTAATCAACACACCAATGCCACGCTGCTTTAAATAAGAAATGATATTTTGAATATCAATGACAGCAATCGGGTCAACACCTGCAAACGGTTCGTCCAATAAAATAAAACGCGGTTTGGTTGCCAATACTCGAGCAATTTCCACGCGACGGCGTTCACCGCCAGACAAGGCCACCGCAGGCGAATCCTTAATGTGTCCAATGTTCAAATCATCCAACAAACGTTCTGTTTGCTTGGTGATTTCTGCTTTATCTTGGGTATTGATTTCCAAAATGGCTTGGATATTTTCTGTCACCGTCATTTTGCGAAAAATCGATGCTTCTTGCGGCAGATAACCCACACCTTTTTGCGCGCGCTCATGTATTGGCAAATGGCGCATTTCTTGCCCGTCCAATACAATAGACCCATCATCTGCGGCGATAATTCCAACTATCATATAAAAGCTGGTCGTCTTACCTGCCCCGTTAGGCCCCAATAAACCAATCACTTCGCCGCTTTGAATGTCCAAAGTCACATCTTTGACCACTTGACGGCTTTTGAATTGTTTTTTCAAACCAGCTACTTTTAAAACACTGTTAGTCGTCATCATCAATTATTTCTGTGTGCTAGAAGGTTGTAAAATCACCGTCACACGGCGGTCTGAACCTGAAGCAGACTTGCTACCTGCTGCAGTGTAAATCTCAGTTTTGGTGTTATAAGTAATGTTATTGCCTTGCACCATATCACCGCCACGTTGCACCTTGGCACCACCACTTAGCGTGACCAAACCGCTGGCAGATTGGTAAGTTACTTTTTGACCCTGCCCATTTACCCAGCCTTTACCGCCATCTAACTGCTGCTTGAATGTGACTGGTGAACCCGTAGCTGTCATGATTTGATTGCTATCGTTGGTACGTGATACTTCAATTTTACTGGCACGAATGTCAATAGAACCTTGTTTAACCACCACATTGCCACTGAACACCGTCACTTGTTTGCCTTGATCGACCACGCCATTGTCCGCTTCAATGCTGATAGGCTGATTTTGATCCGATTGTAAAGCCCAAACAGGTGCAGCCAAGGCACAAGTGAGCAATGCCACACTGTATTTGAATTTAAGGTTGCTCATCATAAATAATTGCTTTCACACGAGATTGCAGGTTTAACACATCGTTTTTTTTATCATAACTGAATCCAACCGCACTGCCATGCGATTGACCATATTCATATTGCACTTCTGCATCGGTATGCGCCATTTGCGTGGGAATGTCTACGGTCAAAGTCGGCATGCTCACTTTTCCCTCTAAGCCACCATCCACTGCGGTTTTGGTCAACACCACTTCTTGCTTGAAAAAGATTTTTTCTTCTTGATCTGCATAACGCGCCTCTTGTGAACTCACTCGATACAATGGCTGCCCTTGTTGCCAAACTTGACCATCTGGCTGCTGCAATAAAACATCGTTGCTATTGGGATACATCGATGCTTCTTTGGCAACCAAAGTTTGTACGGGCAAGCCTTGCGCATCAAAACGCAAACCACTGATGTCTTTCATCACATATTGTGGCTGACTCAAATCCAACAAGGTGGTTTCAACGTTGACATCTGTGGCACGATTCAGCCAAAACGTCATACCACCCATCAACACGGCCAAAACCATTGGAAAAACCAATGGCATCATGCGACTGGAGATATTCATAATACATACTCAGTCAAAGCGTCCTGTAAACTGCCTTGTGCCCACATAATCATCTCGCACGCCTCACGCACAGCGCCCAATCCTGCTGCCGCTTGCGTCACATAATCGGCATAATGAATCACCCAGTTGTGTGCACTTGGCACCGCAATCGGCAAACCACAACGCACCATCACCGGCAAATCCACCACATCGTCACCCACATACGCACATTGCTCTTGACTCAAACCCAATTGGGCAATCAAATTCAAATAAGCTGTGCGCTTGTCATGAATGCCTGCCAAATAATGGTCTATGCCCAAACCACGCACACGGTGTCCCACACCTGCGGCATCGCGTCCTGTAATGATTGCCAACTGTACGCCTGTTTTTTGGAGCATTTTCAAACCATGTCCATCCAAAGTATTGAACGCCTTGATTTCTTCGCCTTGCGCTGTGATATAAATCTCACCATTGGTCAAGACACCGTCTACATCCAAAATCAATAATTTAATCGCTTTGGCTCGTTGTAAAACCGCTTCAGGCACATCAAGATTGAATGCCAATTCAGGGATATTTTTCATACAATTCCTGCTTTTAATAAATCGTGCATGTGCAACACACCCACCAATTGTTGTTCGTCATCGACCACCAACAAACCATTGACTCTCTGGCTTTGCATCACGTGCAAAGCTTCGCTTGCCAATTTGCCCATTGCAATGGTTTTAGGGTGTAAGCCCATCACATCTTTGACCCAAATGCCATGAATTTGACCACTGTGTTCTAAAATGCGACGCAAATCACCATCGGTCAAAATACCGATTGCTTGGTTGCCCTCAACGACAGCCGTCATACCCAAACCTTTAGCGCTCATTTCCAAAATGGCTTCTTTCAAATCCGCACTCACGTCCACTTGCGGTAAAGCACTGTCTTTGTGCATCAAATCTCCGACACGCACCAACAAACGCTTGCCCAAAGAACCTGCAGGATGGCTTAAAGCAAAATCATCAGGCGTAAATTGGCGTGCTTGCAACAACACCACCGCCAAAGCATCACCCAAGACCAAAGATGCCGTGGTACTTGAAGTAGGTGCCAAGCCCAAAGGACAGGCCTCTTGACTGACTGCTGCATTTAAAAAAATGTCTGCCGCTTGCCCCAAAGTCGATTCACGACGGCCGCTCATCGCAATCAAGGTCACCCCTTTGCGCTTTAGAGCTGGCAACAAATTGATTACCTCTTCGCTCTCGCCTGAATGCGACAAGGCCAAAACCACATCTTTTTCCATGACCATACCCAAATCGCCATGCGCCGCTTCCGCAGGATGCACAAAAAAAGCAGGCGTCCCCGTAGATGCCAAAGTCGCCGCAATTTTGCGGGCAATGTGACCTGATTTGCCCATACCAGTGACAATCAAGCGGCCTGTAGTATTCAAAATGGTATCAATGGCTGCTGCAAAACCTTCGTCCAACTGCGAACTAATTTGTCGCAATGCCGCTTGTTCAATTTCAATCACAGTACGCGCTTGTTCAATATAGTTTTTTGTCATTTTCACCATCATCAAAATTCATCCAACTCATGAAGACAAAGCTCAATCAGTGCTTTGAATTTCTCACACCATCCATTGGCAAATTCACAATGTCTGTTATGTACCCATCACATTGTATCGCACAGTGCCTGTTTGAGCACCATCAACCCTCGCGAAGGCTGTCACTGTGTACCATTACAATGAATCCATCCTAAACAAGTCGCTTTATTTTAAAGAGCTATAGTCATTTCTGGTGTATGACGAACAAATGAAGAAGGCGTATCCTGTTGATTGATTTCCGACCAAAGATTTCAACCAACAAAAGGAATACGCCATGACTGATTCTAACCCAAATGCATTCGTACAACCACAGCAAACATTCAATGACCCATTGACCGATTTGCTGCGTCAGGGAGCCAGGGAGTTGATTGCCAAAGCAGTTGAAACCGAATTGCAGATTTTGCTGGAGCAACACTCACCCAAGAAACTTCCCGATGGTCGCCAAGCATTGGTCAGAAATGGTTATTTGCCGGAACGAACAGTGCAGACTGGCATTGGTGATGTACAGGTGAAAGTGCCGAAGGTACGAGATCGCAGTGGTGACGGTGTGTGTTTCAACAGTCAATTGTTGCCGCCTTATTTGAAACGTACCAAAAGCATCGAAGAATTGCTGCCATGGCTGTATTTGAAAGGCATTTCCACAGGTGACCACCAACAAGCTTTGGCGGCTGTATTGGGAGAGCAGGCCAAAGGCTTGTCAGCCAATACCATCAGTCGTTTGAAGCAACATTGGACGGACGAACATCGGCAATGGAGCCAGCGGGATTTAAAGGGCAAACGCTATGTGTATTGGTGGGCCGATGGCATTTACAGCAATGTGCGATTGGACGATAGACTGTGTTTGCTGGTCATCATTGGTGTGACTGATCAAGGACATAAAGAGTTGGTGGCGGTTGAAGATGGTTATCGGGAATCTGAAGTCAGTTGGTCAGAAGTGTTGATAGGCTTGCGTTTGAGGGGTTTGGAAACCAGTCCAAAATTGGCGGTCGGCGATGGTGCGTTGGGCTTTTGGAATGCCATGGCCAAGTCTTATCCAGACACCAAACATCAGCGCTGTTGGGTGCACAAAACGGCCAATGTGTTGGCAGCCGTACCCAAATCGGTACAAGGCAAATTGCGAGAGGCTTTGAAAGAAATTTGGATGGCCGAAACCAAAGAAAGTGCAGAACAAGCCTTCAAACAAACAGTGGCTCGCTTTGGTGACAAATACCCCAAAGCCATTAACAAACTGGTGAAGGATGAAGAAGAGTTATTGGCATTCTATGACTTTCCAAATGTGCATTGGACGCACATCCGCACCACCAACCCGATTGAATCCACGTTTGCTACCGTACGATTGCGTAGTAAGCGGGCTAAAAACTGCGGTTCCAGAGAAACCACTTTGGCGATGGTGTACAAATTATTGGAAACGGCCCAAAAGCGTTGGCGCCGGATTCAAGGATTCAACTTATTGACCTTGGTGGTCAACAACGTCATCTTCAAAGATGGCAAGCAGGAAGACGAGCAATCAACAGAGAAAGCGGCCTGAATGCCATACACCAGATTTGACAATAACTCAAGTCCAATTGTCCATCAAACAAGGACCGCCGAATGCCATTTGTGACATGGTGATGGAAGGTGATGCCGATTTTGCTATTGCCACCGAAGAAATTGACGATTACCCAGAATTGTCCAAATTGCCATGTTATCAATGGAATCGCAGCGTGGTGGTGCCTGACGGTCATCCTTTATTGGATTTGGGTCGTCCTTTGCGCATTGCGGATATCGCGCAATACCCATTGGTGACTTATGAATTTGCCTTTACCGGTCAATCACAAATTGCGCGCGGCTTTATCCGTGCAGGCTCTCCACCACCACATGTAGCTTTGTCTGCGGTCGATACCGACGTGATTAAAACTTATGTGCGTTTGGGCTTGGGCGTGGGTTTGATTGCATCGATGGTATTTGTGCCTGAAGAAGATTCGGGTTTGCATTTGATTGATGCCGAACATTTATTTGAACCATCAACCACCCAAATTGCTTTGCGCCAAGACAGTTATTTGCGCGGCTTTGCATATGATTTCATTCAATTGTTTGAACCGACATTAACACGCGAGCGCATTAGTCAGATTTTGTATGCGCCCATCAACGAAGATTTCAGTATTTAATCGCCTTGATGGTAAAAATCTACTTTGTTATCTGAAAGCGTCCTGTAAACTGTTACAGGACGCCTTATCTAAAGTGATCTTTCATCATGCACACAACCCAAGCTTTGAGCAGTTATTTGCGCGTAATTTTGCATTTACAAGACCAACCTGCATTGCAACAACATCAAAAACAACCACCGGTACAAATCTACGAAGATGGCTACACCATCGAAACCACCACCCATCATTATTATTTCGCCAATGGCGTCCACATTGAATGCGAAGTGGAGCAAGAGTGGCAAGATGGGGCAGCTTGTGCAGGCGATGTGTGCCCACCTTGTGACATTTCCTACCGTGTTGTTGATGCGCAAGGCTTGCACATTCAACCGCACCAAAAATCATTTAAAAACAGTTGCCAAATGCATTTTTGGATACAAGCCCACCATTTACCTGCCGATGATACGGGAACGACACCATGCTAGATGGGTTATGGCCTGAAGCAATTTCTCAAACCAGTACGCTGTTTTTGATTGTGTTTTCCGCATTGACCTCCGCCATCACCGCCAGTTTGGGCGCAGGTGGCGGTGTGTTGCTGTTGGCCGTCATGGCGATGGTATTGCCGCCTGCGGTCATTATTCCCGTACATGGCATTGTGCAATTGGGTTCCAACTTCAACCGTGCCATCATGACCATACGGGATTTGAATTGGCACCATTTGAGCATTTTTGCACTCGGCTCCATCATCGGTGCGTGGTTGGCCAGCCGCTTTTTGGTGCAACTGCCCTTACAAACCACCCAATTGACCATTGCCGCCTTGATTTTGTTTTTGTGTTGGGGTCCTGCCATTCCAAACATGGCATTAGGCAAACTCGGCTCCTTGGTCGCGGCCATCATCACCACGTTCATCAGCATGTTTGCCGGTGCCACAGGGCCTTTGGTCGGTGCGTTTGTCAAACAACAATACCAAGGCGATCGCGCCAAAACCGTTGCCAATTTTTCAGCCGCTATGACGGTACAACATCTGCCTAAAACCATTGTCTTTGGTGCCAGCGGGTTTGTATTTCAAGATTGGATTGCATTGATTGTATTGATGATTGTCAGCGGTGCAGTCGGTACATGGATAGGTTTAAAATTGGCCAAACGCCTGAGCAACCAAAATTTTGGTACCCTCTTCAACATCGTCCTCACCCTCTTGGCATTGCGCTTGGTTTGGCAAGCTTGGACGCTGTAAAAAAACAAGCGTCCTGTAAACTTTTACAGGACGCTTGTGACATTCATAACAGCTTAACCCAAAGTAAAGAAGAAACCTGCAATCGCTGCACTTAACAAATTGGCCAAAGTCGCAGCAAACAAGGCTTTCAAACCCAATTTGGCAATTTCACCACGACGAGTCGGTGCCATCACGCCCAAGCCACCCAATAACACCGCAATCGATGCAAAGTTGGCAAAACCGCACAAAGCAATGGTCACAATGACTTTGGTATGCTCGCTCAAGCTGCCTGTTTTCAAATAATTCATGAAATCCAAGTAAGCGACAAATTCATTGATGACCACTTTTTGACCAATAAAACTGCCCGCTGCACGCGCCTCTTCCCAAGGCACACCCAATAAAAATGCCACAGGTTGGAACACATAACCAAAAATCTGTTGCAAACTCAAAGCTTCTAAACCAAACCAACTGCCTACCCAACCAATCAAGCCGTTGAACATGGCAATCAAACCCACAAATGCCAACAACATGGCACCCACGTTCAAAGCCAATTGCAAACCACTTGCTGCACCTGATGCGGCTGCATCAATGACATTAGAATGTTTGTCTGTGCTGATAGCAGCATTCATGTCGTCTTTGGGCTGTTCGGTTTCAGGCATCAACAATTTGGCCATCAACAAACCACCCGGCGCTGCCATAAAACACGCAGCAATCAGGTATTTCAATTCCACACCCATGCCTGCGTAACCTGCCAACACCGAACCTGCAATCGACGACAAACCACCAACCATCACCGCAAACAACTCAGAACGGGTCATGTGAGGAATGAATGGTTTCACCACCAATGGCGCTTCGGTTTGACCGACAAAAATATTCGCAGCGGCATTCATCGACTCTGAACGGCTGGTGCCCAATAATTTTTGCAAACCACCACCCAAAACGGTAATGACCACACGCATAATGCCCAAGTGGTACAACACCGAAATCAAAGCCGAGAAGAAAATGATGACCGACAATACATGAATGGCAAACACAAAGCCGTATTTGAATGCACCTGCATCACCAAACAAAAATTCGATGCCTTTTTGCGCAAAACCAATGACTTGTGCCACCGAGTTGGAAATGGCAAACAACACGTCTTTGCCAATGGGTACATAAAACACGAATGCGCCCACACCCAATTGGATTAAAAATGCACCAATCACAGTGCGCCATTTGATGTGCGAGCGGTGTGCTGAGCACAAATACGCGATGATTAAAATGGCACAAATGCCAACCAGACTCATCATGATGATTCCTTCAGGATACCAACGCTACAATCGGTTCTTTAAATTCAGCAATGCCACTCCCAAAGAGTGGCATCAGCAAATGATAGTTTCCGAGCAAAGCGGCACAACCAAAAAGAATAAAAAAAAGATTACAGGTCAGCTTGATGTTGAATAAGAATGAAGCTTAACTTTTTATTGTTTGAATTTAATAAATATGGCAACAATTATATCATTAATAAGTTATTTAAAAAAATTTAATAAAACAAATACCTAAATAAACCATATTGATATGCCAAATCATTGAATATTATTGCGCTAACAATTGGCGAATTTTGGTTTTAATGATGTCAATGGCAATTTCATTTTTACCGCCACGCGTTACCACCAAATCAGCATATTGCTTAGATGGCGCAATGAAATCAAAAAATGCAGGACGCACATAATTTTTGTATTGCTCAGTAATAGAATCCAAAGAACGACCACGCTCTTCCATATCACGACGAATGCGACGCAACAAACACACATCCAATGGCGTGTCCATGAATACCGAAATGTCAAACTGCTCACGCAAATGCGCATCGGTCAACAACAAAATTCCTTCCACCAAAACCACTTTGGCAGGATTAATGGTGATGGTGTCATCAATACGGGTATGGGTTTTATAGCAATATTGTGGCATTTGTACCGTCTGGCCTGCTTTCAATTGCTTGATATGTTCGGCCAACAAACCATGCTCAAAAGCAGCAGGATGATCGTAATTGGTCAAGCAGCGTTGTTCAAACGTCAAATGGTCTTGCTTGCGGTAATACGCATCCTCAGCCAAAACGGCAATGCAATCTCCCCCCACTTCAGCCACCAATTCTTGGTAGACAGTCGATGCAAAAAGACTTTTTCCTGAAGCGGATGCGCCCGCAATAGCGATGATGGTGCTGTTGGCCACGATATGATTCTGCTTTTAAAAAATACAATTGTCTATTATCGCCAATTTTCATGCATTGATAAATACAAAAGCTGCCAATCTACGCCATTAAATCATTTAATAGTGAATAATTGCAACAATATTATGGTTTTTAAATATTTACTGAAGTGGTATTTCAAAAACAATTCACAAATTCACAAAATAAAAAGCGTCCTGTAAAATTTACAGGACGCTTCAAACTAATTTAGCTAAACCGTTTTAAGGCATCAACATGCCACCGTTGACATGCAAGGTTTGACCTGTCACGTATTTGGCTTGGTTAGAAGCCAAAAATACCACTGCGTCAGCAATGTCTTGCGCTTCGCCCAATTTGCCCAATGCAATATTGCCCGCCAAAGCCTCACGTTGCTCTTCAGGCAAAGCACGTGTCATATCAGTGTCGATAAAACCGGGTGCCACACAGTTGACTGTGATGTTGCGACTGCCCACTTCACGCGCCAAAGATTTGGTGAAACCCATCATGCCCGCTTTCGCAGCAGCATAATTGGCTTGACCGGCATTGCCCATCGCGCCCACAACAGATGCGATGCTGATGATGCGGCCATTGCGCGCTTTCATCATGCCACGCAACACCGCTTTGCTCGCGCGATAAACCGATTTCAAATTGATGTGCATGATGTCGTCCCACTCTTCGTCTTTCATGCGCATCAATAAATTGTCACGGGTCACGCCAGCGTTGTTCACTAACACTTCAATCGTACCAAATTCTTTGGTGATGTCGGCAATCAAGTTTTCAATCGATTCAGCGTCCGACACATTCAACACACGACCTGCACCACCATGCGTGCTCAAACGTGCGTTGATGTTCGCCGCTTGCGCTTCGCTGGTCGCTGTACCAATCACAATCGCGCCTTGCGCTGCCAAACTATCGGCAATCGCCGCACCAATGCCGCGAGACGCGCCTGTTACCAACGCCACTTTACCTTGTAAACCCAAATCCATAACCATTGCTTTTCCTCTTGATGATTCGTTATTGTGCTGCGATGAACGCATCAATGTCCGCTTGTTTGGTCAAAGCCACGCACGACGCTTCTTTATTAATTCGCTTAGACAAGCCTGCCAATACTTTACCCGGACCACATTCAGCCGCTTGTGTAATGCCATCAACCACCAATTGATTGACGGTTTGTGTCCACAACACAGGCGAATACAATTGACGCACCAAAGCGTCCTTAATCGCAGCAGCATCAACATGACTTTGCACATCCACATTGTGCAACACTTTGATTTTCGGCGTTTGAATGTCAATGTTTTGCAAATATGCAGCCAATTGTTCAGCAGCAGGCTGCATCAAAGCACAATGTGATGGCACAGAAACTGGCAAAGGCAACGCACGTTTAGCCCCTGCCTCTTTAGCCAAAACCATCGCGCGCTCAACCGCTTGAGCGTGTCCTGCAATCACCACTTGACCAATGGCATTGAAATTCACTGCTTGCACCACTTCACCTTGTGCCGCTTGCTCACACACTGCAATGACTTGCGCATCGTCTAAACCTAAAATCGCTGCCATCGCACCCACGCCTTGTGGTACCGCGTTTTGCATCAAAGTGGCACGCTCACGCACCAATTTGACTGCTGTGGCAAAATCCAAACTTTCAGCCGCAACCAAAGCCGTGTATTCGCCCAAGCTGTGGCCTGCCAAAACACTTGGCAACACGCCACCTGCTTGTTGGTAAGCACGCCAAGTGGCAATGCCTGCGGTCAACATCAATGGTTGTGTCGTTGTGGTGGTATTCAATGCCGCAGCATCTTCACCATTAACCAAAGCCCACAAATCCTCACCCAACACATCGGAAGCCTCTTGGAAAGTATCACGCACCACATGGATGCCTTCAAAACCATCCATCATATGCAAAGATTGCGAGCCCTGTCCTGGGAAGAAAAAAGCAAAAGCCATAATATTGTCTTTCTGATTAAATAAATGTTGGCAAGATTTCGCCTAAATGGCGCCAAATCCATACCATTGCCAATATATTAAGCACAACTGTCAGCCAAAATGTGATGACAAAACTGGTTTTGCTCACTTTGTGACGCCACACGTGACGTGCAAGCAAGCCACCTGGCCAACCGCCTAATAAATCTTGAAAATGCAAACGGTTTTCTGAAACCCGCCAAGTTTTGCGTAACGCTGCTTTTTTATCCGAAGAATAAGCAGAAAACGACAAAATACTCATCACCAATGACCAAACAGCCAAAATTTCAGAAAAATAAGCCAATGCGCCTACAAACAACAAGCCTAGCACCACTACAAACACCATACTGCCAACAGTACCGACATCGCCTTGGTTTTGATTTTTATGGCGACCATCGCTTTGCAAACGCTTTTGAGCAGTCGGTTTTTGTACACACTGCACACTGCCTGCGCGCCATTGCCCTGCATCACCTTGTCTTAATACAAATTGCACCACCATACCATTTTCAGGACGCCCATCAAATTCAATATAATCGCTAATATGAAAAAATACACGTGGCTTATTGGGTTCAACTTGTAAAAAACCAAAACCTTTGTCATCTTGCCATTGCGATACAACGCCTTTTAAAGACATGTTCTCACGCCAAACCATGTCTTTTTCAAGCGAGTGGTCGGTTGCAGAAGTTCTGATTTGAGCCGCTTGAACTTGTTTAAGCGATGCAGCTTGATGTTTTTGCGCCAAAGCTTCTTTTTCAGCTTTCATGCTTTTCGCAGTCACCAAACTAGGCTGCAACAACACCCAGCTGCCACTTTGATGCAATTTCAACGTCCCTTGTATCCGATGCCCCACATGCAAAGGTTCACCTTGCCATACTGATTTGGGCAATAAAATTTTGGTATTCGGATGATCCTCATTGACCAATAAACCCAATTGCCCATCAGGCGACCATTGCTTGAATGTCGCCACAATGGTTTCACCATCTAATAACAATGGCACAGGCTCCACATTGACGGCACAAACGCGGCTTTTATTGTCAGTGCTCAAATCATATTTGACTTGAGTTCCTACCACAATTTGTATGGCATCATTCACCCATGTATTGGCGTGAAAAAAAACCTGCTTACCACCACTCAGTGGCGTAATAAATCCAAACCCTTTAGCCTCCTGCCAAGCCGCAACTTGCCCTTGATACTTAGCCATACACTCCCCTTAAGCATCGACTATTTAATAACGCAACAACACCGCTCCCCAAGCAAAACCACCGCCAATGCCCTCTAATAGCAATACATCATCTCGCTTGATACGACCATCACGCACACCCACATCCAAAGCCAGTGGAATAGAAGCAGCCGAAGTATTGCCATGGTCTTGTACAGTCAAAATCACTTTATCCATACTCAAGCCCAAATGTTTGGCTGTACTGTCAATGATGCGCAAGTTTGCTTGATGTGGCACGACCCAATCAATGTCTTCGGCAGTCATATTTGCCTCAGCCAAAGCCTCTTGACCAATTTTAGTCAAAGTTTTCACCGCAAATTTAAACACGGCTTGTCCATCCATGGCCACAAAAGGTGAGCCAACGATTTGACCGCCTTTCACCACGCCAGGTACTTGTAAGATATCAGCATAATTACCATCGGCTTTAAGTTTGGCGCTGATAATGCCACCTTCTGTATCACTTTTGCCCAAAATCACTGCACCAGCACCATCACCAAACAATACACATGTACGGCGATCATTCCAATCGAGTAAACGAGTAAAAGTTTCTGCGCCAATCACCAAAGCTTTGCTCGCTAAACCTGCTTGAATATAAGCATGAGCCGTGGTTAAAGCATACATAAAACCAGCACACACTGCTTGCACGTCAAAAGCAGCACAACCTGGTATACCCAATTTCTGCTGCACAATACAAGCTGTAGATGGGAAAGTCTTATCAGGCGTGGTCGTTGCAACAATAATCAAATCAATATCTTGTGCTTCCATACCTGCACTTTGCAATGCTTGTAGCGAAGCTTGCACCGCCAAATCACTGGTTTGTTCATTTTCTGCTGCAATATAACGCTGGCGTATTCCCGTGCGCGCTACAATCCATTCATCTGATGTATCAACTTTTTTTGCCAATTCATCATTGCTCACACAGTTTGCAGGCAAATAGCTGCCCGTCCCTAAAATTTTTGCATATGCCATAGAAATTCCCGCTCTTTATATACTCTTATTATTAATAATATGTGAAGTATTTATACCAAAAAAGCCATGGCTTTTGCCATGACTTTTTAAAATATCATCATCAAATTGCTTGGTCTGGAGCCAAATGTGCTGCGACACCTTTTTGAATACTGGTCAAAATATCAGCTTTGGCTTCATGATATGCTTCTTGCAAAGCATAATTGAATCCCACTGCATCCGTGCCACCATGGCTTTTAACCACAATCCCACGCAAACCTAAGAAAATCGCACCATTAAATCGACGCGGATCAATGCGTTTTTTCACTTGTCCCAACACAGGCTTGGCTATCAAGCCTTGGGCTTTACTCATAGCACTGTGATTGAATTCTTCTTTAATCACTTGTGCCATCATTTTCACTGCACCTTCAATGGATTTCAAAGCCACATTGCCCACAAAACCATCAGCCACAATGACTTCTACTTCACCAGCAAAAATATCATCGCCTTCGACATTACCAATGAAATTCAACGGTGTTTGTTGTAGCAATTGATAAGCATCTTTAAGCACTTGTGTGCCTTTGATGTCTTCCGAGCCAATATTGAGCAAACCCACGCGAGGTTCAGTCATATCTGGTTGCACGGCCTGTACCAATTGTGAGCCCATAATCGCGAATTGCACCAATTGATCTGATGTGCAGTCCACATTCGCACCCAAATCCAACATACACGTCAAACCGCCATTCAAAGCTGGTAAAAATTTGGCAATGGCAGGTCGCTCAATGCCATCTATGGTTTTCAACACAAACTTTGCCGTCGCCATCAAAGCACCTGTATTGCCTGCTGACACAGCCGCTTGCGCCAAACCCTCTTTGACTTGATTGATGGCCACACGCATAGATGAATCTTTTTTATGACGCAAGGCACTGCGCGGGTCTTCATCCATGTCGACCACTTGTGTAGCATGCATAATACTGATGCGGTTCATCGGTGCATTGGCACTGGCTAAAGCCTGTTTTAATTGGGTTTCGTCGCCCACCATTACCACTTGAACATCTTTTTGACGTTCTAAAAAAGCCACGGAAGCTGGGACGGTAACATTCAAACCTACGTCGCCACCCATTGCATCCACTGCAATTGTAATCATGTTGTACTCGATCATTTTAAAACCCAGCAAGCTTATCACGTTGTTGATGATTGTATGAAACTTGCTATGGTGTTATGCAAAATAACATTTTTGATGATTTTTACACCAATCATCACAATAAAAACGAAAAAAGCCAACAACTTGCCAGTGCAGGTGTTGGCTTCTTCTATCAAACAAGATTACTCGTCGTTTGATTTGATCACTTTACGGCCACGGTACATGCCGTTAGGAGAAATGTGGTGACGCAAGTGGATTTCACCAGTTGCTGCGTCAACTGCAGTTGCAGGTGCAGTCAAACGGTCATGTGAACGATGCATACCACGTTTAGATGGTGATTTTTTATTTTGTTGAACTGCCATGAGTCAAACTCCTAAAAGAAAATTAAATACGTTTATTGGTTGGGCTTGAGCTTTGCCAATTGAGCAAATGGATTTGGCTTATCGTTGTTCACGCGTTCCAAATCCGTATTGCCACAATCATCATGACGTGGCGCATAAGGCAAAGCCATAATGATTTGATCTTCCAAGAGCGACCACACAGAAAGTTCGGCTTCGGCCAACATTCCCTCTAATTCAGGGTCGCTGTCCATAGCTTCATCCATCACATCTTCTTTGCTAAACAAAACGATACGAACCGATTCATCTAACTCTAAAGACATGGCCGTCAAGCAGCGCTGACACATCAGTGTCAACTCACCTTGTAAAGACAAATTGAGATACGGCCGCTGCAACTTATCTACGCCACCTTTTAATCGGTATTGTAGGGTTGTCTCGGCTGGGACCAAAAACTCGTGCTGCGCTATGCGCTCATCCAATTGCGCCAAGCCAACACTGCCTTCTTGCAGCATCGAACCATTTGCAAACTCAATCGGATCAATCAAATTAACGTTTAACATAAACGAAGGATGATATAATTGTTTGATTCTAACTGTCAATGACAAATTTCCCCATGACCCCTGTTGCCTTGATTTTGGCTTCGAGTTCGCGCTTTCGCCAAGCGCAATTGGCAAACTTAAATTTGCCATTTGAATCGGTTTCACCTGATGCAGACGAACGCAGTTTTGAGCAAGAAACCCCAGCACAAACCGCCTTGCGTTTGGCGATTTTAAAAGCCGAAACTGTGGCAAAAACCCACACAAACCATTTGATTATTGGCTCAGATCAAGTGGCTTTTTGTCAAAATACCCAATTGGGTAAACCCATGAGTTTAGACAAAGCTGCGGCAACCTTACGCTTTACCAGTGGTCAAGATATGGATTTTTACACTGCCGTGGTATTGCTTAACACAGTTACAGGACGCTTGCAGCAACACGTTGACCACACGCGTGTCACAATGCGCGCTTTGAGCGATGCCACCATTGCACGCTATTTAGAATGTGAACCTGATGCCATTTATTGTGCAGGCGGCGCTAAAAGCGAAGGTTTGGGTCAAACTTTGATTGAATCCATCACCACCACCGATCCAAACGCTTTGATAGGTTTGCCAATGCTCAAATTAATTGGTTTTTTCATCAACGAAGGAATAGTTTTACCATGACTGCCACGCTGTATTTGATTCCCACGCCTTTGGCCAGTGCCGATACGCCATGTTTGTTACCACACGAACAAAGTTTGATTGTGAACATCACCGATTTTATTGTTGAAGCCGAAAAAATCGCGCGCGCGCATTTGAAGGCTTTGGGAGTGACCACGCCCATTCGTGAATTGTCGATGCACACGTTGAACGAACACACACCAGCTACCGATATTGCCGCTTTGATTGAACCTTTGAAACAAGGACGTGACGTGGGTTTGGTCAGTGAAGCTGGCTGTCCTGCGGTGGCAGATCCTGGCGCGCAAGTGGTGGCGTTGGCGCACCAACACGGGTTTACTGTCAAACCTTTGGTGGGACCTTCAAGCATTTTATTGGCGATGATGGCCTCTGGCGCTAATGGTCAAAATTTTGCCTTTCGAGGTTATTTGCCGCAAGACGCGGGCGAGCGAGCTACCAAACTCAAAGAGTGGGAAGCGCGCGCTTACCAAGAAAAAGAAACCCAAATTTTCATCGAAACCCCGTATCGCAATGATGCTTTGCTTGAAACGGCTTTGCAAACTTTGAATCCCAACACACGTTTGTGTGTGGCTTGTGATTTGACAGCTGACAGCGAAACCATCATTTCTTTGCTTGTCAAAGATTGGCCGCAAGAACGTCCCAATTTAAAAAAACGCCCGAGCATTTTCATTATATATGCCCATTAAAAGGCAAAATTAAGCGTCCTGTAAACACATTTACAGGACACTTAAATCTCTCCCAATCATGGTTTAATGCTGTATCAACGCCAATAATTGTTCGGTATTGCGAGCCACGCCAAACTGTTCACGCACCATTTTTTGTCCTGCTTGAGCGTATTCACGCATCCATTGAGGCTGCTTCAAAGCCCGCTCTAAAGCAGTTTGCCAAGACGCAATTTCATGGTCTGCCACAATCAAACCTGTTTGCTCATGCACCACCGTTTCAGGCACGCCACCGACATTGCTCACCACCACAGGCACAGCCAAACCCAAAGCCTCGATTTGTACCATACCCAAAGGCTCTTTCAAAGACGGCATCGCCAACACGTCCGCTTGCAACAAAAGCGGCGCCACCGCCTTCAATTCCCCCAACCACACAGCGTCCTGTAAATGCAAAGCGGCGATTTCTTCACGTATAGGCGCATCATTGCCGCCGCCTGCCAACACCAAAACCACTTCATGCCCTTGCGCTCGCATGGCTGCAACGGCTGCCAAGGTAATGTGTTGTCCTTTTTCAGGACGCAACATGCCAATATGCACGATTTTTTTCGCGCTAACATGACGCTGTAAAAACTGTTGTAAACTTTCAGGCAAAGCATGGTTTTTTTGCGCATCCAATTTACCAAAATCAATCCCCGGATACACCACGCTCACAGGTTTGCTTGGAAATTGTTTTTGAATGTGTTGCTGCATAAAACGGCTAGGCACCATGACCGCATCCAATGGCAATAAGCTTTGCAAGGCTTTTTTCTTGTCATTGGTGTAATAAGTGCGCGAACGGATGATTTTCGGACGGTTTTTACCCAAAAACAAAGCCGCCACACTCAAATTATTGGCATCGTGCCCACTGTGGCTAATACATGCCAAAGGTGCATATTGCTTGATGGCTTTGACTATGCCTTGTATGGTTTGAGGATGTACGCTATTGCGAAATGGCAAATGGATCACTTGCAATTGCCTCTCGTGCGCTTGTGCGCTGATGCGTGCTTGCGGCGAACACAGCAACACACACTCAAAACCTTGCGCATTCAAAGCCTGCATTTGCTGTAACAATTGCCATTCCTGCCCACCCATGTTTTTGGAGCTTTCCAAAAACAACACTGTTTTTTGTGTTTTCATACCATCCTAAAGCTGCCACAAGCCTTCATCGCTGCGCCAACGCCACACCACTGTCAAAATAATTTTTCACGCCACCTGCAATCGCATCAGCCACACGCACTCTAAAACCACTGGTCGATAACAAACGCTCTTCTTCAGGATTGGAAATAAAGGCACACTCCACCAAAATCGACGGAATATCAGGTGCTTTCAAAACTGCAAAACCGGCTTGGTCAACATGACCTTTGTGCAATTTATTTACCCGACCCAAAGCATTCAAAACATATTTACCCAAAATCAACGAGTCACGAATGGTCGCTGTTTGCGTCATATCCAATAAAGTTTGGTCCACATTGCGGTCACCCACTTTTTTAACGCCACCGACCAAATCCGAAGCATTTTGCGTATCCGCCAAATGCTTGGCCAACGTACTCGTTGCCGCGCCTGTACTCAAAGCATACACACCAGTACCACGAGGTTGTGGCGAAGTAAATGCATCGGCATGTACTGAAATAAACAAATCGGCCTGTAATTTACGCGCAGTGGCCACACGCACACCCAGAGGAATGAACACATCTTGATTGCGCGTCATGTGGGTTTTGTAACCCATGCTATCGAGTTTTTTCTTCAATTCTCGGCTGACTGCCAACACCACATCTTTTTCCCGCAAACCACTCGGACCAATCGCTCCGGGATCTTCACCCCCGTGACCGGGATCAATCACAATCACAATCTGACGCTTGATTTGGGTTTTGTTTTCAGGGGTGGCTTTAGGACGAGTGTCTTGCGGCTTGGGAATATTGGTTTGTGCTTTGGCGGTAGTTGAGCCGTCCGCTTTGACTTGCCCTGTACTGTAATCCTTAAGCAAAGCCATCAAAGCATCTTCTTCCTCTTCTTGTACCACGCCAGCACTGGCAGTAGGAAACAAATCCACTACCAAGCGGTGTTTGTATTCCGCAGCTGGCAACAAAGAAAACACTTGCGGGCTAACGCTGCGCTTCAAATCCATCACAATGCGCACCGTTGTATCATTAAACTGACCCACACGTATGCTTTGGATAAAAGGATCACGCGCCAATACCTTAGACGGCATCGATTTCAACACTTCATTGATGCTGATACCCGATACATCCACCACCAAGCGGCTAGGATTGTCCAACGTAAAATACTTAAACGGCACACCCGCACTGACTTCCAAAGTCATACGGGTGTACAAATCCGATGGCCACAAACGCGTTGCGACCACTTGAGCATTGTTTGCAAAAGCCTTAGGCGTCAAGCTGGCGCACGCGCCTGCGCCCAAAACTTGTAAAACGCCACGGCGGTTTATTCGAAGCATGATGTCAACATCTTCTGAGCAAGTTCATGATGAGCAGTGATTGTACATAAACGCCCTTCATCCTGCACACTTAAAGCAATCGTCATATCCGCTTGCGGCACAAAACCTTCTGCCATTTGCGGCCATTCGATTAAAGCGATGGTATTGGCATCAAACAATTCGTCCAAACCTGCATCCATCCACTCTTCAGGACTTTGAAAACGGTACAAATCAAAATGCTCGACTTTCAAACCATCCAATTCATAACTTTCCACAATGGTATAAGTCGGGCTTTTAACCGTGCCATCGAAACCCAAAGCACGCAACAAACCGCGCGTCAACGTGGTTTTGCCTGCACCCAAATCACCTGCCAAATACACCGTCAAGGCAGGCTGTAAATGTGCTGCCAATTGGTGTGCCAATGCAAGACTTGCTGCTTCATCAGCAAGGAATTGCGTATAATCTGCCATGTTGTTTCCAAAGATATTGTATGAATTCCAATGAATTGACCTTGGCCATCCGCCAACATGCCCAGCAATTGGGATTGCTAGACTGTAAAATCACCACCCCCAACCTGAGCCCCGAACACGATGAAAAGCTAAGCCTCTGGTTAGCACAAGGCTTTAAAGGTGAAATGTCATTTTTTCACAAACATGGCATATCCCGCAATCATGCAGAATATGTGTTACCCGAAGTCAAATCGGTCATCATGGTGGCTTTGCCGTATTGGACAGAAGACTTTGATCAAACGCGTGCCATTTTAGCAGATGAAAAAGCCGCTTACATTTCGCGTTATGCACTGGGGCGGGATTATCACAAAGTTTTACGTTCCCGCCTCAAGAATCTAGGGCAATACATTGAACAATTGGTTCCTGATGTCATATACCGTCCTGTAGTCGACAGTGCACCTTTATCAGAAGTGTCATTTGCCACACAAGCGGGTTTGGGTTGGCGAGGCAAACATTCTTTACTATTGCAAAAACAAACCGGCAGCTTGTATTTTTTGGGTGCCTTGCTCACCAATTTGGCATTAGAACCGAATGAGGAAATCCCCAGTCATTGCGGTCAATGCAGCCGTTGTATGCAAGCGTGCCCGACCCAAGCGATTGTGGCACCTTATACCGTCGACGCACGCCGCTGCATTTCTTACTTGACCATAGAATTGAACGACATCATTCCTGTTGAGTTTCGCAAAGCCATGGGCAACCGCATTTATGGCTGTGACGACTGCCAATTGGTGTGTCCGTTTAACCGCTTTACCAAGCCAAGCCAAGAAGCCGATTTTCAAGTCAGACATGGTTTGGACCAAGTGTCTTTGGTCGAATTATTGGCTTGGGATGAAACCATGTTTCAAAGCCGCATGGCGGGTAGCCCCATTTACCGCATCGGCTACCACAAATGGCTGTCCAACATCATCATTGCGCTGGGTAATGTGAGCAAAAGTGCTACAATCGCAAGCCTGATGGTGCCATTGTGCACCCACCCCAATCACTTGATTGCCGAAGCGGCAAAATGGACTTTATTGCAACATGACTACCCCGAATGAACGCCCTATTGGCGTGTTTGACTCAGGCGTTGGCGGTTTGACCGTCGTGCGTGCGTTGATGGAACGCCTACCTTTGGAAAACATCGTCTATTTTGGCGATACCGCACGCGTGCCTTATGGCAACAAATCCCGTTCCACTATTGAAACGTATACCAAACAAATCGTTGATTTTTTGTTTGAGCAAGATGTGAAAGCTTTGGTCATTGCATGCAATACCATCGCCGCTGTGGCAGGACAACGTGTGCGTCAAATGGCAGGCAATATGCCTGTTTTGGATGTGATTCAATCTGGCGCACAAGCGGCCTTAAACACCACTCACAGCGGCCGCATTGGCGTGATGGCGACATCAACCACCGTGAATAGCAACGCTTACGCCCGTGCCATCAACACCCAAAGCCATGACACACGCGTCATCTCGCAAGCCTGTCCTTTACTGGTACCGCTGGTGGAAGAAGGTTGGTTAGAACACGAAGTCACACGCTTAACTGCCCGCGAATATTTGAAACCGATTTTGACAGAAAACGTGGATACTTTGGTGTTAGGCTGCACCCATTACCCATTGCTCAAACCTTTGCTCGCCAGCGAAGTAGGCAATGTGCAATTGGTCGATTCTGCCACCACTACCGCCGAAGCCACTGCGATTGCTTTGGCAAAAGCAGGTTTGCTGAACGAACATGCACCCATACAAGGGGCGGACTACCGTTTTTATGTATCGGACATTCCATTGCGTTTTACCACCATAGGCGAACGTTTTTTAGGTCGCTCATTAGAGCAAATTGAAATGGTCAATTTAGGCTAAGCCCAAGCGTCCTGTAAACAAGCTGTTAATAAAGGGAAAATATGGATTTTAATTTAATCATCATTGGCGACGAAATCATTCAAGGCAGCCGTGTGGATGCTCATTTTAGCGCCATAAAAAACCTATTAAACGAACGTGGTTTGCGTTTGCGCCAAGTGCAGTATTTGCCTGACGATCGTGAACTGATTACCTTGACTTTGCAACGCAGTTTACAGGACGCTTATCCAACTTTTGTCACAGGTGGCATTGGTGGCACGCCTGACGACCACACGCGCCAAGCCGCAGCGCAAGCTTTGGGCTTGCCTTTGGCATTGCACCCTGAAGCGGTGCCTGCCATTGAAGCGATTGCCGAGCGTCGTGGTGAAAGTTTGGACGATCCCAATCATTTGATTCGTTTGAATATGGCCACCTTTCCTGCAGGCGTGGACTTGGTGCCCAATCTTTACAACAATATTGCGGGATTTTCGGCACAAGAACATTATTTTTTGCCCGGTTTTCCTGTGATGGCACATCCTATGGTGACGTGGGTTTTGGACACGATTTATCCCCATTTTCACCACCAAATCCAATACCAAAGCCTCAGCACTTGGATTTACAATGTGCCAGAATCGAACATCACCACATTGATGCACGATATTGAAAACAATTATCCGGGCATTCAAACATTCAGCTTGCCATCGACTTTACAGGACGCTAATAGTCCTTACCAATATCGGATTGAGTTTGGCCTAAAAGCCCAAAACCAAGCCAGCGAACAATTGCCACAAGCTTGGGCGATGGCTCTGGCAACCATTCAAAACTTGGGTGGCGTTTTACAAGCAATTGATTCACCGAGCGAATAAGTATTTTTCGTGTTGACAAAGCAGCCAAAATCAACATTAATCCTGTCGGTTTTGGCTGCTTATAACAAGCTTGCCATAGTGGTTTTTTTGCCAATATCATCAAAATGTGTTTCAAGCCAAGCCGCTCCTGCGACCCGCCCTTTTTCAAACAATTGGCTTAAGAAATTCCAATCAGATTTGACTTTGCTTTCAGCGCCCAAAGGCAATAAATCCGCGCCACCATCGACTTGATGCATGTAAATTTTGCGGTATTTTTTAATGTCGAGTTTGTTTTCATCCAACAAAGTGGTCACAAAACGAATGGCGCGCAATTCTGATAACAAACCTGCATTGAACGTGATTTGATTGGCTCGGTCTTGGATGTCACTCATGGATTTTGGCAATGCATCAATTTCCATAGGATTGATTTGCACCAACAAAATATCATGACACGGGGTTGAATAAATCAAAGGATACAAAGCAGGATTGCCCGCATAACCACCATCCCAATACGGTTCGCCATCCACTTCCACTGTTTGATATAACATCGGCAAACATGCAGATGCCATAACCACTTGCGAACTCATTTGCTGATTGGTAAAAATTTTACCTTTACCTGTGCGCACGTTGGTAGCACAAATAAACAATTGTGGCATCCAATCTTCGCATTTTTGAGCAGTCAAACAATCAAAATCGACCACACGATTCAAAATATCACGCAATGGATTGATGTCAAAAGGATTGGCTTGCACAGGCGACAACATCGGTTTCATCCAAGGCATCATCTTCGCTGCAAATGAAACAGGACTGGCCGCCATCAACGTACCCACTCGGCCTACGGCAAACCAAAAATCATGCAACTTCTCGCGTGCCAATTGACAACGTGCCAAATGGGCTTCGGTCTCATTCATCCCCTCAATTTTGGCTTCTGCAAAACCTGCCGCCAACACCACCGCATTCATCGCACCCGCACTGGTGCCACTAATGCCCTGAAAACTCAAGCGACCATCTTCCAATAAAGCATCCAAAACCCCCCAAGTGAATGCGCCATGCGAGCCGCCTCCTTGTAAAGCCAAATCAAGATAGCGTTTGTGCTTGCTCATACCCATTCTCCTAAATTTTGTCGCAAAATTAATCCATTGTATTGTGATTTGCAATGTCACTTTTTCATTCAAACCACTTTACGACCTTGTTGATTGCGGGAAGTTTATCAAACCCATTTTAAAAACCATCCCATAACAAATAATCAAAAGAAATAAATAAACAATAAAACAGTATTTAGAAGTTATAAAAATGGCTGCTATATTATTTTCATTCCTTACCACCGCTCGCAACAGAAAGTCTTTCCATGTTCAAAAAAACTTTTCTCTTGGCAATCCCTTTGGCCGTTGCTTTAGCCGCTTGTAATAATGGCAATAGTGCACCTACGGCCAATCATGCAGGCGCAAACCATCCATCTGCCACTGAAAAAGTGTCGATTTTGAACGTGTCATACGACCCAACACGCGAACTGTACCAAGAATACAATCCCGTTTTCCAAAAATACTGGTTAGAAAAAACAGGACAAACCGTTGATATTCAACAATCAAACGGTGGTTCAGGCAAACAAGCCTTGTCGGTAATTAATGGTTTACAGGCCGATGTCGTGACATTGGCATTGGCAGGCGACATTGATTCCATCAACAAAGACAAGCCATTGCTAAAAACCGATTGGCAACAAGCTTTGCCTGACAACAGCACGCCTTATACGTCAACCATCGTCTTTTTGGTGCGCAAAGGCAATCCAAAAAACATCCTAGATTGGGATGATTTGGTGAAGGGCGACACGCAAGTGATTACCCCCAACCCGAAAACCTCAGGCGGTGCACGCTGGAACTTCTTAGCCGCTTGGGCTTATGCCAAACAAAAAAATGGTGGCGATGATGCTGCAGCACAGCAATTTGTCACCGAATTATACAAACGTGTACCGATTATGGATACAGGCGCGCGCGGATCAACCATCACATTTACCCAACGTGGCTTGGGCGATGTCTTGCTCGCTTGGGAAAATGAAGCGTATTTGGCATTGAAAGAAACAGGCGATCAATTTGAAATTGTGACACCTTCTTTGTCCATTTTGTGCGAACCACCCGTGGCTGTGGTGGATGCAGTGGCTGATAAAAAAGGTACACGCGACGTTTCAACTGCGTATTTAGAACAATTGTATACTGAGGATTCACAACGCATTATTGCCAAACATTTCTACCGCCCAATTAATCCAAAAGTGGCAGAAGAATTCAAACACCAATTCCCAACATTACAATTGGTGACCATCAATGAGCATTTTGGTGGCTGGGCAAAAGCACAAGCACAATTTTTCTCAGATGGCGCGGTGTTCGACCAAATCTACACCAAGAAAAAATCTTGATACCCATAAATCCCATCAAAAAGCGTCCTGTAAAATATTTTACAGGACGCTTTTTATCACCATGGGCAAAGCATTAACCGACTTGGCTCAAGCTCTCACACTTATTCACTTTATAACGAAATTGCCGCAACTCTTGCTGCAACTCTTGCAAAGCCTCATCGCTTTTAAACTGCATGATGGGCAATATTTTCACCAGTTCCAAACGGCTAAATTTAATGCGCTTAAGCGGCTCTAACTCGGGCGTGAATTCAAAAAATCGGTGTTGTGCTTCTTGGTAAGCATAATAACGCAAAGTTGGGTGCACATTTTTTGTCAAATCCACCGCCACTATGACTTTGTCCCAAGATTTCGCCGCTTCCAATCCCACGCTACTGCCCGATACCATGCCCCAATACAAACGTGAAAACCATTCAGCTTGAATATTTTGACAAGCAGCATAAGCGTCCTGTAAACCATTGGTGTGTGCCAAAGCAGCGGTTAATTCCGCCAATTGCTCAAAATAAGGCGTAGGCGCTATCAAATAATTCAGCTCTTGCAAACTCATAATTTGTTTGGGCTTGGGCAAGCTTTTAGGCTGATTGCCATGAGCCAAAGCCACACAATCCATATCAGGAATGACGACTTGCCACGCCTCTATACCATCGACTTTCCAACGCTCACAATACGCCACCACCGCCTCATGCGCACTCACCACCACAGGAATAATTTGATGCTGCGGAAACAAATATTCCAATAATACTTTTTTCTTCAGCATTTCTTTTTTCAAAGCAGCATTGCATTTATTGGAAATGGAACATTCATAAAAATAAACGACTTCAGCACCGATTGCCAAACAATCAAATTCAGCAAACGCCGCGCCTTGCATGTTATACACACACTTGCCATCGCCCGTACAAAAAAAACCTGTTTTCACATAATGCTTTTTGACAGGCGCATACGGTCCCTTGGCTGCCAAACGCAAATCCAAGCCCTCTGTTTGCACCACTTTGAGCAAGGACTCATAAAAATAAGCCTCGTACACCTCGCCCAAAAAAGACGCATATTCAATGCCTGCATGCTGATTTTGCAAAAAACGGTTTTTTTGCATAAACACATAGCTGCTCAGGTTGTGTGCCAACACAACATACTCCTGATTGATACCAAGCCAAAAGAAAAACCAATTAAAACATAGACCGCACATACATTAAACACAATTATCCACATCACATCAAAAATCCAACACATGACAAATCAAACAATTGTTTTATTTATAAAAATTAAAAATCCACACTATCAAAAAAGCGTCCTGTAAACTTTACAGGACGCTTGTTAAATCTTTCGCAGCATCTTCTAAAACGTACCGGGATAAGCGCCACCATCCATCAAAATATTTTGACCTGTGATATAACCTGCCAAATCACTGCACAAAAACGCACACATTGCCCCAAATTCATGCGCCTGACCAAAGCGGCGCACAGGAATATTGGCTTTGCGAGCAGTATGAATCGCCTCTTCGCTCTGACCTGTGGCTTGCATCGCACTTTCAGTCAAGCTTTGCAAACGATCGGTATCAAACAAGCCCGGCAACAAATTGTTAATTGTGACCCCTTTTGCCGCCACATCGCTGCGTGCCACGCCTGCCACAAAACCTGTTAAACCACTGCGCGCACCATTGGACAAACCAAGCACATCAATCGGTGCTTTCACCGAACCCGAAGTGATATTGATAATGCGTCCAAAGCCACGTGCTGCCATGCCATCAATCACGGTTTGTATCAATGCAATCGGCGTGTACATATTCGCGTCTACCGCCGCCATCCACGTGTCCTTATTCCACTGGCGAAAATCGCCAGGCGCTGGACCGCCAGCATTGGTCACCAAAATGTCAAAGTCTTGCTGTACCGAAAACACCGCCACACGCCCAACTTCCGTCGTGATGTCTGCCGCCACATAAGTAACCATCGCGCCATGCGTGGCCACTTTCATCACGCGCTCTGCCGCTTCTTGCAACACATCTTCACGCCGCGCCACCATCAACACACTGACGCCTTCTTTGGCCAACGCCTCCGCACACGCATACCCCAAACCACGACTGGCACCGCAAACTAGGGCGGTTTTTCCTGTAAGGTTTAAATTCATCTTTATCCTATCTTAATCGATTATCAATAAAATCTTTGATTTTCAAATCATCAAATCCCAACTGTTTTAACACATGCGCTTGAAAAATCATATTCATGAAATTGTATAAAAATCTTAAATCTCCGCTTTTTGCAAAACCTTCTGACTCTTCATATTTGGGATTGTAATGTGTTAAATAATTTCTTGTAGCTAAAATCAGTTGAGACAAATTTTCTAACCAAGCGCTTATCTCTTTAGCTTGGGTTTGTGTAAAATCCATACTCATGCTTTCACTTTTAAAATAAATCTCAAATAGAAATCTTACTTTATCAATAAAAGTCTTTTCCCCATTATCACCATATATTCTTTTATAAAAAACTTCCAAAACTTGAGCCAAAGCCAAAAATTGACCATTTAAAGTTTGGTGATAACCAAATTGCACTGAAAAATACAAGTTATAAATCGGCTCCAATCTGTCATACATCAACAGCCATTTTTGCAAAACGTCTTCAAAATGAGTTTCTACCTCTTTAAAACCAAAAAGTCCTCCAAATGACTGTTTAATAGGATTGCTAGATATTAAAGTACTTGGATAAAAAATCTTGGCTTCATGGTTTTTAGCTACGCCTTGATGAACGATCGGTACTTGAGCCGTAATGTTTTCAATCATTAATGGTTGACTCATGACCAAACTCAAAAAATCTACCATACGATGGCAAACAACTTTCAAATCTTGTAATGGTCTTGCCGTTTCACTGTAGACATTCAAACGTACACTTTGTACGATTCTCGCCTCAAAATGATTAATAAAAGCTGGACAATAAAAAACCATTTCTAATACCAAACCATCACCCAACTCAAAGCGTTTAGTAGGCAATTTTTTATATGAAATAATGATTTCTTCATTATCCGACTGATTTGCTAATTGTCCTCTATCGAATCCTGATAATTCTACCCAATCATCCAAATTCTCTACCATAAAACGCATACTTTGAATGTGGATTGCCTCATCTTCATCAAATGACAAGCCACTTACAACCATTTGAGATGAAATCCAAATCGTATGAATACCTTTCATATTAATACTGGATTTAAATTGAGAACATTCGTCTAAAGTCACATAACCTTCATTAGCTACATGACCAATAATACGAATGCTGTTATTTGTGGTTTTAAACGATTGCAATGCATCAGGTAAATCAACAGTTAGTTCAAGTTCAATCACCCCACCATCAGAAATGGTTAAAATTCCCGGATATTTATTTTGCTCATCAGCGACTTTCCAAAAAAAGCCTTTCATCACTTTCTGCTCTCTAATACGCATATTTCTCCCTTGTTTTTATCCAATATAGTTATTATTTTTTATAGTTGGAATATTAATATAAAAAAGCGTCCTGTAAACCTTACAGGACGCTTCATCTTACCTAAAACAATCAATCAAATGATTTAAGCAACTTTGCTTTGAACCCAAGCCACAACGCCTGCCAATGCAGCAGGCAAAGCCGCCACATTAGAGCCGCCCGCTTGTGCCAAATCAGGGCGACCGCCGCCTTTACCGCCAACTTGCTCAGCAACGGTTTTCACCAAGTCGCCCGCTTTAACGGTTTTGCTCAAGGCTTTGGATACGCCTGCGCACAAGCTGATTTTGCCGTCGACAACGGAAGCGAGCAACACGACAATGTCGTCGCCTTTACCAGTCAAATCGGTGGTGATGTCACGAATGGCAGCAGCATCCACGCCGTCCATTTGTTTCACAATCACACGCGCATTACCAACCGCTTGTGCTTCATTCAACAAAGCAGCGCCTGTGTGAGCTGCCAATTTGCTGTTAGCGTCAGCCAAGGCTTTTTCCAATTGTTTGGTGTGCGCTTGGTTGGCGTGAACTTTGGCGATGATGTCGTCAGCGGTTTGTGCTTTGACTTCGGCCACCACGTTTTTCACCAATTGTTCTTGTTCTTGCGCCCAAGCCAAAGCGTTCAAACCTGTCACCGCTTCGACGCGGCGCACGCCTGCAGCAATGCCTTGCTCCATCACAATTTTGAACAAGCCAATGTCGCCTGTGCGTGACACATGCGTGCCGCCACACAATTCGGTAGAAAACTCGCCCATTTGCAATACACGCACTTCGTCGCCGTATTTCTCGCCAAACAAAGCCATCGCGCCCGCTTCAATCGCATCATCAAACGACATGTGCGCCGCTTTCACTTCCACGTTCGCCAAAATCGCTTGGTTCACCATCGCTTCCACTTGCGCGATTTCTTCGGCAGTGATGGCTTGTTGGTGTGAAATGTCAAAACGGGTGCGCTCAGCTGTTACCAACGAGCCTTTTTGCTCAACGTGTGTGCCCAAAACTTCACGCAACGCCGCGTGCATCAAATGCGTCGCTGAATGGTTACGCATGTTGGCGTTGCGAATGTCGCTGTCGATGGTTGCAGTCACGCTTTCGCCCACTTTAATCGAGCCTGCCGCCACTTTACCGTATTGACCAAACACCGCAGCTTTGATTTTTTGCGTATCCGACACTTCAAAGCGTCCTGAAACCGCTGCAATCACGCCTGTGTCACCAATTTGACCACCGCTTTCAGCATAGAAAGGCGTATTGTCCAACACCACAATGCCTTCTTCGCCTTCGTTCAATTCGTCCACAGACTCGTTGTCACGGAACAAAGCCAAGATGGTCGCTTGGGTTTCACGCTCGGTATAGCCTTCAAATTGGCTGTCTGCACCTTCGTAATCCAATTGTACGTTGGCTTTGAATGATTTGGCTGAACGAGCACGATTGCGCTGCGCTTCCATTTCACGGTTAAAGCCTTCTTCGTCCAATTCGATTTCACGCTCGCGACAAATATCAGCAGTCAAATCGTATGGAAAACCGTAAGTGTCGTAGAGTTTGAAAATCACTTCGCCTGCCAATACTTTTTGGTCACCTGCCAAAGCTTGTTCCAACAAGCCCATGCCAGTTTCCAAAGTTTGTGCAAAGCGGGTTTCTTCCAAACGCAATTGTTCGGTAATCAAAGCTTGGCGTTCGCGCAATTCAGGGTAAGCATCGCCCATGATATTCGCCAAATCTGCCACCAATTTGTGGAAAAATGGTTTGCTTTGACCCAATTTGTAACCATGACGCACAGCGCGGCGAATGATGCGGCGCAACACATAACCACGACCTTCATTTGACGGCAACACGCCATCGGCAATCAAGAATGAACACGCGCGAATGTGATCGGCAATCACTTTCAAGCTTGGTGTATCTTGGTTGTAAGGCACGCCTGTTTCACGAGCAGCGGCCTGTAACAAATCCACAAACAAGTCGATTTCGTAATTGGCATGTACGTGTTGCAATACGGCAGTGATGCGCTCCAAACCCATGCCTGTGTCCACAGATGGCTTAGGCAATGGGTGCATGGTACCGCTTTCATCGCGGTTGAACTGCATGAAAACGTTGTTCCAAATTTCAATGAAACGGTCGCCATCTTCTTCAGGGCTTCCCGGAGGGCCACCCCAGATATGGTCACCGTGGTCGAAGAAAATTTCTGAGCAAGGACCGCAAGGACCAGTATCACCCATCGTCCAGAAGTTGTCTGAAGCGTATTTTTCGCCTTTGTTGTCACCGATGCGGATGATTTTTTCCGCTGGCAAACCGATGTCATTCAGCCAAATGTTGTAAGCTTCGTCGTCTTCTGCATAAACAGTGGCCAACAATTTTTCTTTTGGCAAATTCAAATATTCAGGCGAAGTCAAGAATTCCCATGCAAATTTAATCGCATCGTGTTTGAAATAATCACCAAAGCTGAAGTTACCCATCATTTCAAAGAAAGTATGATGGCGCGCAGTGTAACCCACGTTTTCCAAGTCATTGTGTTTGCCACCAGCACGCACACATTTTTGTGCGGTCGTAGCACGGGTATAAGGGCGTTTGTCAAAGCCCAAAAACACATCTTTGAACTGGTTCATACCAGCATTGGTAAACAATAAAGTCGCGTCGTTGTGTGGCACAAGCGAGCTAGAAGGGACAATTGCATGTCCTTTGCTCTCGAAAAACGAGAGAAATTTTTGGCGTATTTCGGCTGTTTTCATGCTGAATTCTTATGTTTATGAAAGTTAATCGACACTCATCGCCATCAGGCGAAACGCTTTCAATACTATCATATCTGTGCTTAAGATTAAGCAATGATTTAAGATTTTCTCTATCGATAAAATAAAGCCATTTCAAATGCACAAAAAATTACAGGACGCTTGATTTTAAGCGTCCTGTAAATGCATTCAAAAATAAATATGCGGCAACAAATGTTTCACTGTGGTATCAATGACAATACCTAGGCTAAACATCATCATCACTTTGATGGAATAAAAGAAAAATTTTCTCGCCCATTGATCGTTGTCCTCAGCATCAAAACCTTGCCAACCAATGTATCCCCAACGCAAGCCATAATAACCAAAAATGGCTAAAAAGACCCAACCGACTGTGCCATAAGCATACAAAGCCACACCACTTGCCATGTACAAAGCCCAATAAGCAATCATGGCTTTTTTGGTATGCCACACGCCTTTAACCAATGGCAACAAAGGAATTTGCGCGTTGGCATAATCTTGTTGGCGGAAAACCGCAATGGCATAAGAATGTGGAATTTGCCAAAAAGCAAACAGCATGAAAATGAAAAAAGCGTCGATGTTGAAGACACCACTGATACTGCAATAACCCATCACAGGCGGACATGCCCCTGAGAAACTGCCCAAGGTGGTTTGATGAATGGAACGGCGTTTTAAAAGCATGGTGTAAATCATGACATACACCACAAATCCAAAAATACCGACCAATAAAGTCACGATATTCATAGATGCCAAAATAGCCATGGCAGCAAAGAACAACACCAGAGCAATGCCCATCACCTGCCATTTGGGTACGGATTCTTGTACCAATAGACGGTTTTGGGTTCGCGACATCAAACCATCAATGTCACGTTCATAATAATTATTGAATACACATGCTGAGCCTACCAAACAGAAGGTGGCCAACATCACCCAAAGCAATGTTGGCCAATCTTTCCAACTTGGTCCAGCCAGTAAGAAGCCACCTAACACAGGAATCATGTTACCAAACACGATTCCTGGTTTGATTAAGCCCCAATAGCGCTTAAACGTCGTTGTTTGCACAGCTCTTACATCATGAAAGAATGCAATTCAGACAAAATCCAAACCGAGCCAACGAACAAAATGGCGATGGTCAAGAAAGTGTACCAAAAAGAGGCAATGTGCCATCTTTGAGCGTCTTCTCGTTTCATGTGTAAGAAGAACACCAACTGCACCCAAACCTGAGCAAACATGGTAATCACCAAAGTCGCTACGGTAATGCCTTTAGGCATGCCACCCATCACCATACCGAATGGAATCACGGTCAAGATGATAGAGATGATAAAGCCCACAACATATTGTTTGACTGAGCCGGCATCATGATTGTTATGTGAACTCATTGAATGGCTCCCAATAAGTAAACTTCAGTGTAAACACACACCCAAACGATGTCCAAAAAGTGCCAGAAAATACTCAACATCATCAAACGACGGTTCACCGCTGGATTATCCAAGCCAAACTTGCCCACTTGTACAATCAACACCGCCAACCAAATCAAACCTGAAGTCACGTGCAAGCCGTGAGTACCTACCAAGCTGAAATATGAAGTCAAGAAAGCACTGCTTTGTGGCGTATGACCAGCATGAATCAAATGAGAGAACTCATACACTTCCATGCCGATGAAGATGGCACCCAAAACAAAGGTTGCAATCAACCAAAATTGCAATTTCGCCACATTCTTTTGTGCTTGGGCAAAATGCGCCATGCCAAAAGTAAAGCTACTGGCTAACAATACGATGGTTTCAACAAACACAAAACCCAAAGTATCTTTGAAAATTTCGTATTCAGTCGCACCACCGGCTGAATGTTCACGCAACACTTGAAAGCCAATGAACAAGGTACAGAACAAAATCAAGTCGGTCATGATGTAAATCCAAAAGCCCAAAGAGGCATTGGCATTTACCACCGCATCATGATCGTGATGGTCATCGTGGTGATGAGCATCATTTACATTAGTAGTTGTTGTCATAATTAACCTCGAGATTCTTGGTATTCACGAACACGTTTTAACTGTGCTTCTTCTGTCTTTTTAACAGTGTCCACATCAACATAGTAGTCGTGTTTGGTGTTGAATGAAGAGATGATGAAAGCGCCGATGGTCGCAATCAAACTCACTGCTACCAACCACCAGATATGCCATACAAACGCGAAACCAAATACAGTCAACAAGCCAGCCATCACCACACCAACAGTACGGTTTTTCGGCATGTGGATTTCTTCATATTTCACATTGTTTGGATATGCTTTACCATGTTCTTTGTCATACCAGAACTGATCAATGTCATTGATTTCTGGCAATTTAGCAAAGTTGTAGAATGGAGGCGGTGAAGAAGTTGCCCAATCCAAAGTACGACCTCCCCATGGATCACCAGTCACATCAGCATTGCTCTTATCGGTCAAGTACACTTTGATAGACCACAAGATGTTCAACACAGTCAAACCAATACCGATGGCAATCACGACAGCACCGATGAATGCAACGTGCAAGTAAGGTGCCCATTCAGGATGATCTAAGCCGATTGTATTCATACGGCGAGTCATACCCATGAAGCCCAAGATGTACAACGGAACGAATGCCAACCAGAAGCCCCAGAACCAACACCAGAAAGAAGCGCGGCCCAAACGGTCATTCAACTTGAAGCCAAACATTTTTGGCCACCAGAACGTCAAACCAGCCATCAAACCAAATACCACACCACCGATAATGGTGTTATGGAAGTGAGCTACTAAGAACAAAGAGTTGTGTACTACAAAGTCAGCAGGCGGAATAGACAACAATACGCCCGTCATACCACCAACAGTAAATGTTACCAAGAAACCCACTGCCCACAACATTGGCACTTCAAAGCGAATTTTGCCTTTGTACATGGTGAAGATCCAGTTAAAGATTTTCACACCAGTAGGAATGGCAATGACCATGGTCATGATACCAAAGAATGCATTCACGCTAGGACCTGCGCCCATGGTGAAGAAGTGATGCACCCATACAATCATCGACAATACTGCAATCGCGCCAGAAGCATAAACCATGCCTCTGTAACCGAACAAACGCTTGCCTGAGAAAGTAGATACCACTTCAGAGAAAATACCAAATGCTGGCAATACCAAGATGTAAACCTCAGGATGACCCCAAGTCCAAATCAAGTTCACATACAACATTGGGCTACCACCCAAGTCATTAGTGAAGAAATGGAAGTCCATCACACGGTCCACAGTCAACATAGCCAAAGTCGCAGTCAACACAGGGAAAGTTGCCAAAATCATCATGGCAGCCACCAAAGTGGTCCAAGTGAAGATAGGCATTTGCATCAAAGACATGCTAGGTGTACGCATGCGCAAGATGGTTACAACCATGTTCACACCAGTCAACAAGGTACCCAAACCTGACAATTGCAATGCCCAGATATAGTAATCCACACCCACGCCAGGACTGTAATCAATACCTGACAATGGTGGATAAGCCAACCAACCTACAGCTGCAAACTCACCGATGACCAAAGATGCCATCACCAAAATGACGCCAGACACGAATAGCCAAAAACTGAAATTGTTCAGCAATGGGTAAGCTACGTCACGTGCACCAATTTGCAAAGGTACCACCACGTTCATCAAACCCACAACCAAGCCCATCGCCACGAAGAAAATCATGATGACGCCATGGGCAGTAAAGATTTGGTCGTAATGTTCAGGTGTTAAATAGCCTGGTCCACCGCTGGCAGCCATAGACAATTGCAAACGCATCATAAATGCATCGGCAAAACCACGCACCAACATCACCAAAGAAACGATGATGTACATGATGCCCAAACGTTTGTGGTCAACCGATGTGAACCACTCGTTCCACAAATAGCCCCACTTTTTAAAGTAAGTCAGAGCTCCTACTACGGCGATACCGCCCAGTGCCATCGCGATCATCGTCACAATGACGATAGGATCTCCGGGGATGGCACTCCAATCGAGTTTACCTAACATAGATTAATTTCCTCCTGCAGCAGATGCAGCAACTGGCGCACTGGTGGCAACCGGCTCACTGCTACTGTTAACAGATTGACTCAAATGTTTTGAACGCATGTATTGGTCAACAATGTTTTGGAACAGATTGTTTTCCACAGTACCGAAGTATTGCACTGGCTCTGGTTTAGGAGACTCAGTACGTTTTACATGTGGCACACCAACAGTGGTTTGACGCACAGGTTCTTGCAAAGACTTGAATTTTTGCATAGTCAAAGTGTTTTGAGACGCTTTAACTTGTTTAATCCAATTCTCATATTCAGCACCACTTACAGCATGGGCTTTGAATTTCATTTTAGAGAAACCGTGACCACTGTAGTTAGCTGATGTGCCTTCATAGACACCTTGCTCATTCGCGATCAAATGCAATTGGGTTTTCATACCCGCCATTGCATACACTTGACCACCCAATTGAGGGATGAAGAATGAGTTCATTGAAAAATCAGATGTGATGACAAAATTCACAGGCTGATTATCAGGGAAATAGATTTCATTTACGGTTGCAATGTTTTCATTTGGATATACAAATACCCATTGATAAGGCGCTGCAATCGCTTGAATCTGAATGTGCTCTTTATCAGAATCCAATGGACGGTATGGATCCAATTTGTGAGTGGCACGCCATGAAATGACTGCCATAATCAAAATAATGATACACGGTACAGCCCAAACCCACATTTCAATCTTGTGAGAATAGTCCCAATTTGGTGCGTACTCTTTTTCTACTGCCTTGTTGTTATGGCGATACTTCCATGCAAACCACAATGACATCGCGATGGCGGGAATCACCACCAACAACATCATCACAATTTGGATGTAGATCAAATTACGCTGTTCGATACCAACCTGTCCTTTGGAATCGATCAGCACATACCCCTCACCACAACCAGCAAGCAATGCCGCCAACGTGATAAAAGATAAGACCTGAATCATCTGCTTCATGAGCGTGACCTCAAATAATCTTTGATTTTTACAAAAGCACTAAAACCTCACCATGCCCACTTACTGAAATTTACCGTTTTTACGACAATAAACCCAAATAAATCAACATCATGAGGTCAAATGCAGCCAAGTTATTAACTTATAACTCCGTAATTCTATCAGGAAGTTAACGAAATTTCATGGTTTAAACCCATAAGCAGTTGCTCAATTTGACTCTAATTTGATTTTGGTTAAGTAAAAAACGGAACTATTTTACTTAAGGCACTTATATCAATCGCAATAAAATCAACCACACCATGCTGATAAAAAATGGCTATACACCCTGTTTACAAAAACTAACACCCTGAATATTTAAATGTAAATTATTTTTCGAGCCTTAACTTTAACGATATCAGCCCATGCCATCAAAAATCTGTGGCTAAATGCCGCTTCATAATTCTTCAATGTTACAATACCCTTTGTTTTTTTGACGAAATACCCACAATGCTCAGTTACCGCCACGCCTTTCACGCCGGCAATCATGCCGACATGCTCAAACACTTGGTTTTGTATTTGGTGATGCAATATTACAATCGCAAAGACAAAGCTTATACCTATGTCGATACCCATTCTGGCGCAGGCTTGTATGATTTACAGGACGCTTATGCGCAAAAAATTGGTGAATACAAACAAGGCTGGGCTTTGCTGCAACAAGCTCAAAACCTCCCTCCCCTCTTGGGTGATTTTGTGAGTCATGTCAATTCGATTTTAGAAAGTGACCAGCATTATTGCGGTTCACCTTGGCTCGCAGCTTCGATGCTGCGCGAACACGACAAAGCCAAGCTGTATGAATTGCATCCCAGTGATTTTGATATTTTGCGCCACAATATCGGCACTTTGCATCGTGGTCGTCAAATCCAATTGAGCAAAGACAATGGTTATCAAGGTTTGATTGCCACCATGCCACCAGCGAGCCGTCGTGGCGTGGTGCTGATTGACCCACCGTATGAAACCGCACAAGACTATCGTGATGTCATCAGCACTTTACAGGACGCTCAAAAACGCTTTGCCACAGGTACGTATTTATTGTGGTATCCCTTACTCAGTCGTGAAGCCAGCCAAAAATTGGTTAAACAATTGCCTGCCTTAAGCCCAAACAATTATTTGCAAGCACATTTGTCTGTGCATGCGCCACGTGCGGATGGTTTTGGCATGTTTGGCAGCGGTATGTTTGTCATCAACCCGCCATTTATGTTGGTCGAACAATTACAGGCCGCTTTGCCTGTATTGACCCAAATTTTGGCACAAGACAACAGCGCCAACTTCACGCTGGAACACAAAATTGCCTAAGACAAATAGATTAAAAACATGGGCGATATGACGCAGCTGTACTAAAATAGCGCCCTGTAATATCGTTTCTTCAGATTCAGCAAACAAGGACAGAACCACCATGGCACAAAACTTACGTGCATTTTTACAAGAACACGCCAGCGCCCACCAAATTGACGCCGCTTTGATTGATGTGATGAACACGGTTGCGGACACCTGTGTGGCCATCAGCAGCAAAGTCCGTTTGGGTGATTTGGCTGGCATCATCGGCGAAGCAGGCAGCGGCAATGTACAAGGCGAAGACCAAAAAAAATTGGACGTGATTGCCAACAATATGTTGGTAGAGGCTTTACAGGGCAATAAGCATGTAGCGGGTTTGGCCTCTGAAGAAGAAGACAACTTTGTAGCGGGCAATGTCGATGGCAAATATTTGGTGTTGTTCGACCCATTAGACGGCTCATCTAACATTGATGTGAATATTTCAATTGGTACGATTTTTTCCATTTTACCACACGAAGGCACATTGGAATTGGACAGCTTTTTACAAGCAGGTAACCAACAAGTGGCCAGCGGTTATGCTTTGTATGGCCCTCAAACTTTGTTCGTTTTGACTTTGCGCCATGGTGTATTTGTATTCACATTGAACGATGCCAACGAATTTGTGTTGACGCGCGATACTTGCCAAATCAGCCCAAGCACCAAAGAATTTGCCATCAACATGTCTAACCAACGCCATTGGCAATCGGCGATGCAAACGTATGTCGCAGAATTGTTAGAAGGCAAAACGGGCAAACGTGGCAAAGATTACAATATGCGCTGGGTTGCATCGATGGTTGCCGAAGTACACCGCATTTTGATGCGCAGCGGTGTGTTCATGTATCCCAAAGACAGCCGTGACCCAAGCAAAGCAGGCAAATTGCGTTTGATGTACGAAGCCAATCCAATGAGTTTGTTGGTAGTACAAGCAGGCGGTGCTTCAACCAATGCCCACGAAAATATTTTGGACATCCAACCACAAGGCTTACACCAACGCGTATCTGTGGTTTTAGGCAGCACAGATGAAGTGTCGTATGTCACCGAAAAACACGTCAGCAGCAATATGCAAGCTTAATACAAGGAAAACGTGATGATGAAAAAAAGTCTGTTTGCAAGTTTGTTACTGAGCGTGGCCATGAGCAGTTTTGCAGCCACGACTGTGCGCATTGAAACTTCAGTGGGCAATATTGATTTGGTGTTGGATGAGAAAAAAGCACCGACGACTGTGAAAAACTTTGTCAGCTATGCCAACAAAGGTTTTTACAACGGTACGATTTTTCACCGTGTGATTGATGGTTTTATGATACAAGGTGGTGGTTTTGACAGCAATATGGCACAAAAACCAACAGACCATCCCATTAAAAATGAAGCCAGCAACGGTTTGAAAAACAACCAATACACCATCGCCATGGCTCGCACTCAAGCGCCTCATTCTGCAACCAGCCAATTTTTCATCAACACGAAAAACAACGATGCCTTGAATTATCGTGGTCCAACACCATCTGGTGCAGGCTATGCGGTATTTGGTCATGTCAGCAATGATGCCAGTAAAAAAGTGGTCGACCAAATTTCGAAAACCAAAACTTCTCGCAAAAATGGTCACAGCGATGTGCCTGTTACCCCTATTGTGATTAAAAAAGTCACAGTTTTAAAAACCCAATAATCACTGAAAGAAGACGATTATGATTAAATTACATACTAACTTCGGCGTAATCGCCATCGAATTGGATCATGAAAAAGCTCCTATCACTGCCGCAAACTTTGAACAATATGTCAAAGATGGTTTTTACGATGGCGTGATTTTCCACCGTGTTATCAAAGGTTTCATGATTCAAGGCGGCGGCATGGATGAAAATATGAGCGAAAAAGCCACTCGTGCCACCATCGAAAACGAAGCTGCAAACGGCTTGGCTAACGACAAATATACCATTGCGATGGCTCGCACTTCTGCGCCTCATTCAGCTTCGGCTCAATTTTTCATCAACACTGCTAACAACAGCTTCTTAAACTTCAAAGCGCCTAATGCACAAGGTTTCGGCTATGCTGTATTCGGCAAAGTAGTTGAAGGTTTTGATGTGGTTGACCAAATTGAATTGGTAAAAACAGGCAACAAAGGCTACCACCAAGATGTGCCTAAAGAAGCGGTAGTGATTACCAAAGCGGAAATTGTGTAACTGTACACAACCCACACTGAATGGCTTGAATACAAACTGTTGTTGATAAAAAGGACTATTGCATGGAATATACTTTGATTGAAGTACAAAAACAATTGACCGATTTGATTGCACAAAAACGCAGTTTTGTCGTGACCAGCTTGAGCGGTGACATGCTCGACACCAGCAAATTGCTGGAGTCAGCCATCGAAGCGCAAGGTTTGCGTTGCCGTGTTTACACACGCAACCGCATTGCAGCAGCAGGAGCCAGCATTTTAGTCGGTGCAGGTGCGCTTTCTTTTGCTGGCATCGCTGCACACAATTTGCTGACGCTCAATCCCGATTATGAAATCGGGCGCGACATCGTCAACAACAAAATTTATGTAGATTACAAGAAATAAACCATTCATACCTAAAAGCGTCCTGTAAATGCTTACAGGACGCTTTTTTTAATCCATCTCAATCAGGAATGACAAACTGAGTTGTATGAATCATGCCCATTTTGCCGCAGTAATCTGTGTAATACCATTCGCCATTCGAGTCTTGCACACCACTAGAACCAAATAAACGAATGTACCCTTCTCGGCGCACGACACACTGAATTTTACCATTCGGTGCAGAACGAATATTGGTAGGCGGTGTATGTACCCAGCCCATCAATCCCACTTTATCGGGGTTATCAACACCGCGCGGTTGCGCTTGTACCGATGGCATTGTCGCCATCCATAAAACCGAGCAAGCCACCATCCATTGCCATTTTTGCATTGTATTCTCCTCAAATTTTGTCATAGCCTATATTGAGCCGAGCAGCTCCCATTTTGATGCCTCATACCACCGCCATATCTGTTGGCGCATCATATGGTTTGCATATGCTGTATCAGCAAGTTTCACCCGCTTGTATGGCTGCTGAAAACAACAATATGCACATTAACAATCCACATTCATCTTTGTCAGCAATATTTTGTCATGGTGCAAAATTCGCACCTATTGGTATAAGCCCGTATAATTTGTGCCATATTGTTTACAGGACGCTTTGCTACCATGAGCCCCAAATTAGATTTACACCACATTCAAGCTTTTGCATTCGACTTAGACGGCACTTTGGTCGATTCTATTAAAGATTTGGCCATTTCTGCCAACGCCATGCGCGAGGCTTTGGGCATGGAACACTTGCCTTTGGAAACTTTAAAAAGCTTTGTCGGCGATGGTATGGGTCGTTTGGTACACCGCGCCTTGACCAATGACCACGAGGCTTTGGCAGAAGGCCATTTGTGGCAACAAGGTTTTGCTTTGTTTGCCAAGCATTATTACGAACACATTGCCGACTACAGCAGCCCTTATGCAGGTGTGGTAGATGGTGTGACTTTATTGCGTTCTCAAAATCTACCTGTGGTCGTTGTTACCAACAAAGCCGAGCGTTTTGCAGTCAAATTATTGGCAGATTTGGGCTTATTGGATGAATTCAGTTTGGTCATCGGTGGTGACACTTTGTCTGAGAAAAAACCATCGGCTTTGCCTTTGCAACATGTTGCCGAAGTTTTAAATGTCGATGCGAATAAAATTGCCATGATTGGCGATTCACACAATGACATTTTGTCTGCGCGCGCTGCGGGTGCTATGGCCATTGGTGTCGATTATGGTTATGAAGACATGAATCTATTGGCACAGGACCCACAAACCCGTGCAGATGTGGTCATTCATTCGATTGTGCAATTGTACGACGCCGTGCGCCAAGACGATCCGCAACGATGAAACCAGAAAAAACCCTGCGTTTTCGCGCTTTTGAGCTACTCAGTCAAGGCGAATACAGCCGCTTGCAACTGCGGCAAAAATTGTCCAAATATTGTGAAGATGTACAAGAAATCGACACATTACTAGACCATTTAGAAGCAGCTGGTTGGCAATCAGACCAACGCTTTGCCGAAACGCTGATACACAGCAAAAGCAGGCGTTTGGGCAATCGGCGTTTGCAACAAGAATTGCAACAAAAAGGGGTAGATGCTGATTTGTTTCAGGACGCTTTGCCATCCAAATCAGCACAAATTGAAACCGCTTTAGAAGTCGTGTCTAAGAAATTCAAGGCTTATGACAGCGAAGCCACGATGAAGCTCAAATACATGCGTTTTTTGGCTTATCGTGGTTTTGATATGGATGTCATCCATTCGGCATTGCGCTTGTGGCAAGAAACCGAGGAACCGACTGATTAAGGCATGAGTTTTTGCAAATGGTCCGTACCATGTAAAAATAATTTCAACCCTTCTTTACATGGTACGGCATTGCCCAAATTATCCCTTAAAGCAGCACCATAATTGCCTTCATACACTTTGGTACCTTGGTGGGTTAATTTGCTCAATGCATCCACATAAATTTTTTCACCCATGCCTTCCCACAAGCGACAAAATCCATAATCCTCGGACAAATAACGTTTGGTTTCAGGGTCGACCATGACATCAAAAAGTCGATAATGCAAACCTTTGTTTTCAAATCCAATGCTGTCTGATTGGTATTGTAACTCAGGATAATGCTGCATCATACGCTCAAACACTTGACGCTTAATCACCATAAAGCCAGTCGGTGCTTCAGCCATGGCAATAAAACCATCTTCTTGTATATGAATATGAAACTCTGTGGCATCGACCTCACAACGAGCATTGACAGTATAACGCTGATACAAAGCCTGATACGCCTCTTTGGTTATGCCGGCAGGAAAACCTTCTTGTGGCCAAACATCGTATTTCAATGGATAAACGCCAGCAGCAATATCATAATCTGCTGCCAACAAGCGTAAAGCAGCATCCGCGCTAAAACCAATATCAGAATCAATCCAAAACAAGTGCGTCCATTCAGGATTGTCTAAAAATTGTGCCACACAATTATTACGCGCACGAGTCACCAAGCTTTCACCTTGTTGCAATAAAAATTGCATTGGCATACCAATACTCATGGCAGTATTTTGTAAATTCAATATCGATAAAACATAATTGTAAAAAAACTTGCCATCATGGCTAGGGGTAACAATCAACGGATAACATTTTCTTAATTGTTCAACATTCAACATATCTATTCCCTTGTATTTTTAGTGGCGTTTTGAATCAAAAAATATTATGAATTGCCTTTAAAACTGTCCGCTCGTGCCAAACTCCACATGCGTGCATAAAATGGGCTTTTAGATTTCCCGTTCAATAATTCACCATCACGCATAAAATAATGCATCTGACGGTAACTTTTAATCTCTATTTCAGACACCCTCGCCACCAAATGCTCCGCCCTGATTTGACTAGGATGTCCCAAGCCAGAAGCGGCAATCATGTCAGCCAAAGCTTTTAAAGTATTGTGTTGAAAATGATAAACCCTTGATGCTTTGTCTTCGACCACCAACGCTTTTTGTCTGTCTTCATCTTGTGTAGCCACGCCTGTCGGACAACGATTTGTATGACAACTTTGTGATTGTATGCAGCCCAAAGCAAACATAAACCCGCGCGCAGAATTGACCCAATCAGCACCGACTGCCAAAGTGCGAGCAATTTCAAATGCCGAAACGATTTTACCACTGGCACCAATTTTAATATGCTGGCGCAAACCAGCCCCTACCAAAGTATTGTGCACAAATAACAACCCTTCGCGCAGCGGTGTGCCCAAATAATCTGTGAACTCAATCGGCGCCGCACCCGTACCACCTTCAGAACCATCCACCACAATAAAATCAGGATAAATTTTTGTTTCCAACATGGCTTTGACCATACCCATAAATTCCCACGGCTGACCAATACACAATTTAAAACCGACTGGCTTACCACCAGACAGTTCACGCAATTGGGCAATAAAATGCATCATTTCCAAAGGCGTCCTGAAAGCCGAATGAGAAGCAGGTGACACACAATCTTGCCCCATTGGTACGCCACGCACTTGTGAAATCAATGGTGTGATTTTTTCTTTGGGTAAAATCCCACCGTGACCTGGTTTAGCACCTTGGCTCATTTTGATTTCAATCATTTTGACGCTGGGTAAAGCTGCTTGTTTGGCAAAACGCTCAGGATCAAATTGTCCTTTTTCATCGCGACAACCAAAATAACCACTGCCCAATTCCCACACCAAATCGCCACCTGCTTCCAAATGATAAGGACTGATGCTGCCCTCGCCCGTATCATGGTAAAAATGCCCACGCGCGGCCCCTGCATTCAAAGCTCGAATGGCATTGGCACTGAGGCTGCCAAAACTCATGGCTGAAATATTGAAAATAGAAGCAGAATACGGCTGTTGACATTGTTCATTGCCAATTTGAATCCGAAAATCATCCACATTGGCATGTTTGGCAGGCACGACCGAATGCAACATAAATTCATAGCCTGTTTGATAGACATCGATAATTGTGCCAAAAGGCTTATCAGCACTCACAGACTTGGCCCGTTGGTATACCAACGAGCGTTGTGCACGGGTAAACGGCAAAGCCTCGTTGTCTGCTTCAATCAGATATTGGCGAATTTCAGGACGGATGGCTTCAAATATCCAACGAAAATGACCAATGACTGGATAATTGCGCCAAATGCTGTGTTTTTTTTGCTGTACATCATAAAACCCAAGCAGCATAGCCAAACAAGCGATGACAAACACCACGTTTTGTGTGCCTGTACTGAAAAAAAAGCCCAATAAATGGTCGCTAAACAAATGACATACAACAATCAACATGCTCAACACCCAAACCCCATAACGTATAGAGTAAGAGCTAGGAAAGCGGTTAAGCCAACGGCTGTGTTGTTTGGGTGTAGATGATGCACTCATAATAAAACTCCTTACCCCCACCCAAATATTGATTTCATCACCAGCATCGCAAGCAATGCTACAAAATCATAACTGCCAATCAATAACTGACTGCTGATTTTGCTCTAAATAAGCATTTGCTTGTGAAAAATGGCGACAACCAAAGAAACCTCGGTGGGCTGATAATGGTGATGGATGAACAGCATTCAAGACCAAATGACGCGAGCGGTCTATCATGGCACCTTTTTTTTGTGCATGCGCACCCCACAATAAAAATACCACATGCTCTTTTTCATGATTCAACACATCGATAATCTTATCGGTAAATCGTTCCCAACCCCATTTAGCATGTGAACCTGCTTTACCTGCTTCCACGGTCAAAACCGTATTGAGCAATAATACCCCTTGTTGCGCCCACGCATCCAATTGTCCGTACATCGGAATTTGAAAACCCTCAATATCTGTCATCAATTCTTTGTAAATATTACGCAATGATGGCGGGATAGCAACACCTTCTGGTACAGAAAATGCCAAACCATGCGCTTGATGCGGACCGTGATAAGGATCTTGTCCCAAAATCACCACTTTGACCGTGTGTAAAGGTGTCACATCTAAAGCATAAAAAACTTCATTGGCAGGCGGATACACTGCTAACCCTTGGGCACGCGCGGCAGCCACTTGGCTTTGTAATTGTACAAAATATGCTTGTTGCTGTTCCAATTCTAATGCTGTTGCCCAAGTCAACCCACTTGTATCCATCGCTTTTTTACTCAATTTCATTACAATAACGTCATTTTACCGCAGCCATATTGAACTTGTATGCTTATTACATTCTCGTAAGAACATCCTTCAAGCGGTTTGTACAGGACGGTTTTTTATGAATATCACCACATTACCGGCATTTGAATTGACCGGCTTGCACATCCATACCACTTGGCACAATAACCAAGCCAAGAATGATTTGGCCAAATTATGGCGGCGTTTTTATTTGGAAGACGTACCTGAGCAACTGGATTTCAGCCTCAACGATGATGTGTTTTTGATTTACACCGATTACCATCCAAACAGCGAAAAAGGTTTTAGTGTCTGGTTAGGCATGCAAACCGATACAGAAGCGCCCTTGCCTAGCGGTTTTCGCCGCTTGAAAATTCCTGAGCTAACCTATTGCCAATTTGAAGCCACTTCGGAATTGGTTGAAGATGTCAAACAACTTTGGAACGACATCCACGCTCAAGAAGCCGCTTTACAACGCAATTACCGTTTTGACTTAGAAATCTATCCTGATGGTGAAAATGCTCAGATTTTGGTATCGACCAATCAGTAAATCACAGCAAACTGATGCAATCGGTGTGGGTCATTGGAGCAATTGAGGTACAATTGCGGCTGTTAAAACCAATGGGATGGATGAATGATGTTGCCACTGCATGTACCGGTCATCATTGTGGGCGCAGGCCCTGTCGGCATGTTGCTCAGCTTGCAATTACAGCAACAAGGGCAACAAATCTTATTATTAGAAGCTCGTCCTAAAGCCGTCCCACCTCAAGACAAACGCACACTGGCACTGTCGTACAATAGCGTGATGGCATTTCAAGATGCAGGCGTCAATTTGGCCAACACTGCCATGACTGCCATTTCTCAAGTGCATATCTCGCAACAAAATGCTTATGGTCGCACCTTATTAAGCCATACGGATTTGAATCTGCCATTTATGGGTCAAGTCATAGACTATGCACAATTAATGCGTGCAAGCATGCAGGCATTGGATGCACAAAATGTCCCTAGCCATTGGGGCATGGCCGTCAGCAACGTCCAAACCTTGTCTTCTTGGGCACAAGTGACTTTAGCCGATGGCACGCAAATCACTTGTGATTGGTTGATTTTGGCAGAAGGTGGCGAATTGACTGCCCAAATTCCTCATCTGAACCCAACCCAATACAATTACCACCAGCACGCTTACATCACCACAGCTTATTTTGACCAAGCACAAAATGGGGTGGCATATGAGCGTTTTGCCCAAGCGGGTCCATTTGCCTTATTGCCTTATGGTGAACATTACCGCTTGATTTGGACACGCACTCCTAGCGAAGCACAGCGTTTGGCACACTTACCTTTTGCCGATTTCAAACAAGAATTTGACAGCGCATTTGGTACTCGTGCAGGCGAATTATTAGCGGTCGACGAAGCGATTCAATTTCCATTGGCATTAAAACAATTGCAATCGGTGACTTCAGGACGCGTGATTTGCATCGGCAATGCTGCACAAACCATGCACCCTGTTGCCGCACAAGGTTTGAATTTGGGCGTACGCGATGCCCAAGCTTTAGCACAGGCTTTCCAAAACACCACCCAAATGAAAAATGGGCAACTGGGACAAACCTATGCCCGCAGCCGTCGCTTGGACGCCAAAACCATCGTCGGTTTCACCCATTCTTTGGTCACCGTTTTTGACCAACCACATGCTTTCTTGCAAGTCGGTCGTGGCGCAATCATGAGCGTATTGAACACGTCTTTACCATTGCGACAAAAATTCTCTGAACACCTGATTTTTGGTTTATAAGGCGTCCTGTAAATATGAATACACAGTATTTTGATGGTTTGATTGTGGGTGGCGGCTTGGTTGGTGCAGCCATGGCTTTGTCTTTGGCAGAACAAGGCAAGCACATTGCATTGCTAGAACCTTCCCCGCCATCATTGGATTTGCAATCCACCGACAAGCATTGGGATGCACGCATTTACGCCATCAGTCCCAGCAACGAAGCTTTTTTACGCTCATTGCAAGCATGGCCTGAAGCCCAACGCATTCAAAGCGTCCTGAAAATGGATGTCCAAGGTGATGCAGGTGGGCGCATTGAATTTGATGCCCAAGCCATACACACACCACACCTGACTTCGATTGTAGAAAACCGATGGTTGCTACAAGCTTTGTGGCAACGCTTGCATGCTTATTGCAATGTCACCATTTTTGCTCATACTGCCACCACCTTAACACAAGAAATCGACGCCATCAGTTTGCATTTGGACAATGGCGATATTTTGTCTGCGCCGTTATTAATGGCTGCCGATGGTGCCAATTCTTGGGTGCGCTCGCAAACCGATATTCACACCGATTCCAAGCCTTATCACCATCATGGCATCGTCGCCAATTATCAAGTGCAAAAGCCGCACGGTGCCACAGCAAGACAATGGTTTAAAGATGGTGATGTTTTAGCCTATTTGCCGCTGCCTGAACAACAAATTTCCATCGTCTGGTCTAGCCACCAAGCCCAAGCGTTAATGGCTTTAAGCGATGCAGAATTTGCCGAACAAGTTGCCGCTCAAGGCGAACACAGCTTGGGCAAACTCACGCCTATTGGCAAACGCTTTGCGTTTGAACTGATTTTACGCCGCCCTGCCAATATGTATGCGCCACGCATTGCCTTATTAGGCGATGCCGCCCACACCATTCATCCATTGGCAGGTCAAGGTGTGAATCTGGGCTTTGGTGATGTACAAGCCTTAAGCCAATTGTTACGCCTTGCCAAAGATTGGGGCAGCCTCAAAACCTTGCGCAGCTACGAAGCGCAACGCTTGCATGCAGTGCGCAGCATGCAAATGGGTTGCGATGGCTTATTCCACTTGTTCAAGCCCCAAAACACCCCTTTGAGTTGGGTACGCAATAGCGGCCTGAATATGGTGAATCAATTAAGCGGCCTGAAAAACCATTTGATACGCCAAGCCATGGGTTTATAACATTCCGCCTTAACCCACAGTGGCGCCACAGACAGTTTTCTTGTTTCTTGCGCCGCTTTGCCCTACACTTGAATAACGTTACACTCTCATATTGACTCACCATGACAGACCAAATCAACCATTGGGGCGGTAAACGCCAAGGTGCTGGCCGCAAATGCCAGCCCGAAACCTTGGCCACTGTGGTCAAACGCGTCCCTAAAGCATTGGTGCCGATGCTAGACAATGCCATTGCACAACTCAAACGCCAACAACGCCTTGCTTGCCAACAAGATACCGTCTTGCCTGAACAAATTTTCAAACTTTTGCCGAGCAATTTATTGCAGCAAACAGCAGCCAATATTCCTTTAGCCACCGAAAAAATCCCCGCAGGCATCCCCTCACCGATTGAAACCCATGTTGAAGAATATGTGGATTTAAACCGCTATTTGGTTGAGCATCCCGAACACACTTTCATGGTGCGTGCAGGTGGTGATTCGATGCAAGATGCTGGCATAGACAAAGAAGATTTACTCATCATAGACCGCTCTTTGACACCGCGCCACCGTGATATTGTCATGGCCGATACGGGCAACGACTTCACCATCAAACGCTTGCATTTACATGCCGCACACTTTGAATTACATCCTGAAAACGCACAAGCGCGCTATTCAATACTCAAACCCCAAGCACACGATCAATGGCAAATCGTCGGTGTGGTCACCTCCATCATCAAAACGCTACGATAAAAAGTTTAGCCCAATATGAATCACCGCTGTCACCACAGCGGTTTTTTCATGCTCATAAAAAACCACAGCTGCGGCACAATTACACCAGCTCATTTTACAAATCCAAACGACTTTTGTTAAACTTGATTTAAGTTACACATTTCAAAAAGGCGGTTGTATGTTACCTAAATCAGCCCAAAACCACGCACCTATGTTTTATCAAAGCGCCAAAACATTGCCCAAACACATCAGCTTGCCGAAAAAAGCCCAAAAATGGCTGTATACAAAACGCATCCACTATTTGCAACAACGCATTGATGCGATACAAGACGCTTTGCGCTATGAGCTCAAGCAAAATTATCCTGTTCACGAGCAACAATTGCTCATTGCCCGTGCCACACACATGCGCTTGAGCCTCGCCCACAAACAACAACGCTTGCTACAAAAATTGTGATATTTATCATTGCTTCAAGCCATGTGTCATCCTCATTCAGCGTCCTGTAAACCTTACAGGACGCTTATACGCTCAAAATACATATGAATGGCTTAATATGCCATCCTATTTGATTGTGTCACAACCAATAACAAACAACTTTGTTGAGATGTATTGTTCGCTTTAAATTTTTCTTTTTTATTGCCAGAAAATGTGTCAGTAATCTTATATCGCATCCACACCAAACAATACATCTAAGTATTCCAATTTGGCCCGATGACTTTCATATTGATGGTGAGTTGTATCGAATGGAGATTTGCCTAATGTTCCCAAGTTTGACATGTTACGAGCGTGAATTCGGTCAATATTTCAATTGCCATAGATTTGATTGCTTGAATGCATCTAGCATAGGCAAAGTCGATAATGTCGCCTAGACACAGATTTTTCAAAACAGATACACTTTAATATTGCTTCACTGTAACGCAGATTGATTGCATCGCTTAAGCAGCGATGTTTTGTGAGATTAGTCTGAATATCGAAGAATTTACTTTGGATGGGTCTGATTCGCCTACAATGATTTTTCAGCGATGACCAATTAAATAGGCATAAAAATAGCCGCTTAAGCGGCTTTTTTATGTATTAAAGTGGTGCCCGGAGCCGGAATCGAACCGGCACGACCTGTTTAGGGTCGACGGATTTTAAGTCCGTTGTGTCTACCTATTTCACCACCCGGGCATACTTTAAAACTTGAAACTGGAGGCGGGGGCGCGGATTTAAACCGGCCTGCACAGCTTTGCAAACTGTGGCATAGTCACTCTGCCACCCCGCCATGATACATGATTTCAATGAATATTCAACATCAAAATCAGTTTGCTAAACTGGAGGCGGAAGCCGGAATCGAACCGGCGTCTACGGCTTTGCAGGCCGCTGCATAACCACTTTGCTATCCCGCCATTTAAACTGCTATTTAATCGAAGTGGTTAACTCGATCAAACTTTGAAACTGGAGCGGGAAACGAGGTTCGAACTCGCGACCTATACCTTGGCAAGGTATCGCTCTACCAACTGAGCTATTCCCGCAGAAATCTGCTTGTTCAAAAGTTTAGTGGAGCGGGAAACGAGGTTCGAACTCGCGACCTATACCTTGGCAAGGTATCGCTCTACCAACTGAGCTATTCCCGCACTGAAACTTCTGAAACTTTTAAATTGTAATTTGGAGCGGGAAACGAGGTTCGAACTCGCGACCTATACCTTGGCAAGGTATCGCTCTACCAACTGAGCTATTCCCGCAATTCAACAAACATGATTAGCAACTTTGGAGCGGGAAACGAGGTTCGAACTCGCGACCTATACCTTGGCAAGGTATCGCTCTACCAACTGAGCTATTCCCGCCTCTCTGTCTTGCTAATCACTTCATCGCTGAAGAGATGTGCATTATAAGGCATCTATAATTTATGTCAACACCCTTTTTCAATAAAAATCACTCTTTGTAATCAGCAAAAGCGACCTTTAAATAGTAACACATTGACCAAACAGTTAAAATCACTGCAGCAGCCATTAAAATATTACCAAAAAAAATCAAATTCATTCCAAAAAAATCTTCAGAACCCACCAAAAGCATCACAATCGCTGCCATTTGCGCCGCTGTTTTAAACTTACCAATCTGTGCCACAGCAACATTATTGCGTCGACCCAATTGCGCCATCCATTCTCTTAGCGCAGAGATAGTGATTTCTCGGCCAATGATAATCATCGCAAAAAAAGCATAAGTGCGGTCGAGGCTCACCAACAAAATCAATGCCACAGCCACCATCAATTTGTCTGCCACAGGATCTAAAAAAGCACCGAAACTAGAGGTTTGATTCCATTTACGCGCCAAATAACCATCTAACCAATCGGTCACTGCTGCCACAGTAAAAATAATCGCAGCCCACCAATTGACCGACTCTTCACTGAGCCAGCTATCAGGCAAATAAAATAAAACCGTAAATACCGGTATCAGCCACACACGCAGCCACGTCAATAAAATAGGGATGTTCCACTTCATAACAAAATCACGATCAAGATGAATGTAAGGTGTCGTATATTATTTGCGCCAATTGGGCACTGATGCCATCAACTTGCGCAATATCGTCTTTACTTGCCGCCATCATACCTCTTAAACCACCAAAACGGGTGAGCAAATTCTTGCGTCTCTTCGGTCCGATACCAGGAATATCAAGTAAATTAGACTGTAATCGTGTCTTAGCACGTTTATTGCGGTGCCCTGTAATGGCAAATCGATGTGCTTCATCCCGAATGGTTTGCAACAAATGCAACGCAGGATGTTGCGCAGGCAAGCTAAAAACTTCGTTGGTTTGCGCCAAAATCAGCTCTTCTAAACCTGCTTTGCGCTCAGGTCCTTTGGCAATGCCGACAATCATCACATTTAAATCCAACTCTTGCCATACCTGCATTGCCATCGCAACTTGACCTTTGCCACCATCAATCAACACCACATCAGGCCAAACCACAGTTTCACCATTACTTGCCGCTTCTTTCAGGCCGCCATAGCGGCGCAATAAGACTTCTTTCATCGCAGCGTAATCATCACCTGCCGCCGTCGTTTGAATATTAAAGCGGCGGTATTGCGAAGGCTGCATGGCGCCATCGTCATACACCACGCAAGAGGCCACCGTCGCCTCACCTTGAGTATGGCTGATATCAAAACATTCCAAACGTTGTATGTCTTGCCTATTTAACACACTCGCCAATGCATCCAAACGCATCAATTGGGTATTTTTTTGTTGTAGCTTTTGGGTAATCGCAATGCGCGCATTTTGCTGCGCCATTTCTAACCACACTTTACGTTGACCTGTGGTTTGAGTAATAAAAACCACATTCTGCGAAGATTCTTGATTCAAAGCGGCCTGTAAATCTGGTGCGATGACAAAATCACTGAGAATGATTTTAGGTTTGTCTTTGCCTAAATAATGTTGCGCGACGAAACTTTGCGCACTGTCTTCCAAACTTTGCCAAGAGGCATCAAATTGTTCTGGAAAGAAATGACGATCTCCCACCAAACGCCCACCACGCACACTACTCCAATGCACACACAACAAACCTTGCTCTAATACGGCTGACAAAATATCAATGTCTTGAATTTTTTGTCCCGCTTGCATATCAACATATTGTTGTGATTGCAAAGTGCCCAACGCCACAATTTGGTCACGCAATACCGCCGCTTTTTCAAACTCAAACTCTTCCGCAGCTTGCTGCATTTTTTCTTGTAATTGCAACAACAATTGGTCGGTTTTGCCTTGTAAAAATTGAATGGCTTGCTGCACCACTTCTTGATACCTACTTGCCTCAATCAAACCCACGCAAGGCGCGCTGCATCTTTTGATTTGATGTAACAAACAAGGTCGTTGGCGATTGGCAAAAACGCTGTCCTCACAAGTACGCAATTGAAACACTTTTTGCAACACTTCCATACTTTGTCGCACTGCTTGGCCATTAGGATAAGGACCAAAAAAATGTTTGCGTCCGATGACACTGCCACGGTGATAAACCATGCGTGCAAATTCATGCTCACTCAAAATCAAATAAGGATAGGTTTTGTCATCACGAAACAAGATATTGTATTTGGGCGACAGCGCTTTGATGAAGTTGTTTTCCAATACCAAAGCTTCGGCTTCAGAGCGCGTCACTGTGATTTCAATATGTGCCACTTGCTTAAGCATCAATTGAATTCGTGGCGACAAATCGGTTTTTTGAAAATAACTGCCCACCCTTTTTTTCAAATTAACCGCTTTGCCCACATAAAGGACTTGCCCGGCGGCATCAAACATACGATACACACCGGGCAATTGTGGCAAGCTGCTGACAAATATTGCAATATCAAAAGACATATGCCCAACAGCCCATCAAATTAATTACAGAATTTTTGGATGTCAGCTTGATAGCCTGCTACCAAAGCTTCGCGATTGTTCACACGACTACTGGTTTGCACGTTTTGCAAATTCATTTTTGCACTGGTGCAGTTTTGAGAACGCATTTGCTTATTTTGTTCTTCTACTTTTTTATTTTCTTCTTCTTGACGCTTGTTTTCAAGTGCCACTTTGGCATTGAGCGCTGCTTGTTGGTCAGCCAAACTCGCATCACTGCCTACTGGTGCCGTGGTACCAATTTGTCCGCCAGCAGGGCTGCCTGAAACACCTGAATCGACTTTGTTCACTGTCTGTGAGCGCACATTCATGGTACTGATATTGTGGGTCGTCAAGTTGCGCGGTGTGTCTGAATACACAGCATTACCACTTTGCCCTTTCCACGTAAAAACAGTCGACGCAGATGCCATACCGATAGCACCCATCAAAGCGATTGTTAAAATGCTTTTTACTGACTTTTTCATGTCACCCGTTCCCTTTGACGATTATTATGTATTGATTGATGTCTATTTTAGCCTCAAAGCACAATAGATGTCATGGGTATGTCACGCTACACTTTGAAAAGCTTAACGCCAAGGCACAAATTTGATACAATTTCGCTTTGTGACCACGAAAGAAGCTTCAAATGCGCATAGTCGAAAAAGCCTATACTTTCGACGACGTTTTATTGGTACCGGCCCATTCTACCGTCTTACCTCGCGACGTCTCTCTAAAAACCCCTTTGACCCGCAATATTTCTTTAAATATCCCGCTCGTGTCTGCTGCTATGGACACTGTCACTGAAGCCAAATTGGCCATTGCCATCGCCCAAGAAGGCGGCATCGGCATCATGCACAAAAACATGACCATCGAACGCCAAGCTCGTGCTGTAGCCAAAGTGAAGCGTCATGAAAGTGGTATTGTCAAAGAGCCTGTGACCATTGCACCAAATTTATTGGTTCGCGATTTGATTGATTTGATTCGCAAACACAAAATTTCTGGCTTGCCAGTGATAGAAGACGGCAAAGTCGTTGGTTTGGTAACCAATCGTGACTTGCGTTTTGAAAAACGTTTGGATCAAACCGTGGCTTCTATCATGACGCCTAAAGAACGTTTGGTCACTGTGCCTGAAGGCAGTTCAATCGAAGAAGCTCGTGAAATCATGCACGAACACAAAGTAGAACGTGTGTTGGTGATTAACGATGCTTGGGAATTGAAAGGCTTAATCACAGTTAAAGACATCTTGAAAACCTCAACCTTCCCAAGTGCCAATAAAGATGCCAATGGCAGCTTGCGTGTCGGTGCTGCTGTCGGTGTGGGTGCGGAAACTGACGAACGTGTAGCGGCTTTAGTGGCAGCAGGCGTGGATGTGATTGTCGTGGATACGGCTCACGGCCACAGCCAAGGTGTGATTGACCGCGTGCGCTGGGTCAAAGAAACCTACCCTCAAGTAGATGTGATTGGTGGCAACATCGCCACTGCCAAAGCCGCTTTGGATTTGGTTGCAGCAGGCGCAGACGGCGTGAAAGTCGGTATCGGCCCTGGTTCTATTTGTACCACGCGTATTGTTGCAGGTGTGGGCGTACCTCAATTGACGGCCATTCACAATGTTTCAGAAGCTTTAAAAGACACTGGCGTACCTTTGATTGCTGACGGTGGTATTCGTTTTTCAGGCGATGTGTCTAAAGCATTGGCAGCAGGTGCTTCTGCGGTGATGCTTGGCGGCATGTTTGCAGGTACCGATGAAGCTCCTGGTGAAATCGAATTGTACCAAGGTCGTTCGTACAAATCTTACCGTGGTATGGGTTCTTTGGGTGCGATGAGCCAAGGTTCTTCTGATCGTTACTTCCAAGACACGGTGTCTAGCAGCGACAAATACGTTCCTGAAGGCATTGAAGGCCGCGTGCCTTACAAAGGCCCTATCGTGAACATCATTCACCAATTGGTAGGCGGTTTGCGCTCTAGCATGGGTTATTTGGGTTGCGAATCCATCAAAGCAATGCACGAACGTGCAGAATTTGTGGAAATCACAGCAGCAGGTATGAGTGAGTCGCACGTACATGATGTGCAAATCACCAAAGAAGCACCAAACTACCACGCACGTTAATATGAACGAACCATTCGGTCTGTTTATATGAATCAAGCGTCCTGTAAATATTTACAGGACGCTTTTTTAATCAGCATAAAAAAATAAGGCCTATATCAGACCTTATTTAGAGATTGAACGATTTTACATTGTCTTGTTTTTTTGACGCTTGCGCCACCAATGACTCAACAACAACACCGCGCCAATGCCCAATAAAACGAAAATCACCATCTGAAATTGATGTACTTTTGCCATCAGCCAATCGCGGTTTTCAGCGCCAAACTCGCCCAAATATACCCAAATTGGTACCGATATCAAAGCTGCAAAACCATCCATCAGCAAAAATCGCGTATATGAAACTTTGCCACTGATGCCTGCAGAAATAAAAATTGGTGTGCGCAAGCCTGGTAAGAATCGCGCCACAAACAACACCCAATTGCCATATTTTTCAAATTTCTCTTGCACCTGAAGATAGCGCTCAGGCGTCATAATGCGAGCAATCAAACGAAAGCGCAAAATGCGTGTGCCAAAGACTTTGCCAGCTGTGAACATCAAACCATCACCCACCAACACACCTACCAAACCCACGACTACCATCCAGTGTACATTGGCATGGCCTAAGCCAGCCATAACACCACCAGCAACCAAGGTAATGTCTTCTGGAATCGGCACACCAAAACCACAAGCGACCAAGACGCCAAATACGGCGATATAACCATACTCAGCAAAAAAACTTTCTAATAAATCAATCAAACTCATAATGATTCAACTTCACGACACGACAGCTTGACGAATCGCTTCGGCAATTTGTTGTGCGCTTTGTTCGGCCAATAACGCATCTTGCGCCTCAACCATGACCCGCACAACAGGCTCAGTACCTGAAGCACGTAAAACCACACGTCCATTTTCACCCAAGCGCGCTTCTACTTCTGCCAAAACAGGCTGCGCTGCAGGCTCCCATACCGCACCTTTTTCAATGCGAACATTGATCATGGTTTGTGGATAAGCATCCCAATCGCTCAATACTTCAGCCAATTCACTATCCAAACTGCGCAAAGCTGCAAACACTTGCAAAGCTGAAATAATACCATCACCTGTATTGTGTTTATCCATGCACAATACATGACCAGAAGCCTCACCACCCACTTGCCAACCACGTTGGTACAATTGTTCTAGCACATAGCGATCACCCACTTTGGCACGGCAAAACTCAATCCCGCGTTGTTTCAATGCCAACTCCATCGCCAAATTGGTCATGACTGTGCCAACCACGCCGCCCACCAAAGTGTGATTTTGTGCACGGGCTTTGGCAATCACATAAATCAAGCTTTCACCATCGAATACACGTCCATGACGATCGACCATCATCAAACGATCACCATCACCATCTAAGGCAATGCCAAAATCAGCCTGATGTGCCACTACGGCCGCTTCTAAGGCCTTGGTATGCGTGGCACCCACTTCATCATTGATATTAAAACCATTAGGTTCGCAACCAATCGTGATCACTTGTGCACCCAACTCATGAAACACTTTTGGTGCCACATGATAGCCCGCACCATTGGCACAATCGACCACAATTTTTAAACCATGTAAGTCATATTCATTAGGAAAAGTCGATTTACAAAACTCGATATAACGATCATCTGCACCAGAAATACGCTTAGCCCTACCTAAATCCATCGATTCCATCGTATTCATAGGCTGGTCTAATACAGCTTCAATTGCCAATTCCATTTCATCATTGAGTTTGACGCCGCCTTTGGCAAAAAATTTAATACCATTATCATAGAAAGCATTGTGAGATGCAGAAATCATCACACCCGCATCCACACGCATAGCACGAGTCAAATAAGCGATACCTGGAGTTGGCAAGGGACCAGTCAAACGCACATCCACACCAGCGGCAGTGAAACCAGCTTGCAAAGCCGCTTCTAACATATAGCCTGAAATACGAGTGTCTTTACCAATCAAAACCATTGGGCGGTGACCATGTTCACGTTCCACCAATATTTTGCCTGCTGCATAGCCCAATTTCAATACAAATTCAGGGGTAATAGGATCTTTACCAACCAAACCACGCACACCATCTGTACCAAAATATTTCCTTGCCATCCATTAATCCATTATTTTTTAATTATTGAAGACAGTCATTGTAAATCCATAATGACCTCATGGACAGTAAAAATTCCACAGAAAAATTCAAATGCCCAACTTCTGCCAAACTTTTACTGCTTGAACCGTTTCTTTAACATCATGTACCCTCACAATATGTGCACCTCGTGCAATCGATGCCACAGCAGCCATGACCGAAGCCACCATACGCTCAGCAGGAATTTCTTCACCAATGATTTTCCCCAACATGGTTTTGCGTGAAATGCCAATCAAAACAGGGTAAGAAATGGCTTTAATCCAAGCATTTAAGTCATGCATCAGCGCAATATTGTGTTCTAAAGTCTTGCCAAAACCAAAACCAGGATCTAACAACAAACGTTCCGCACCGATACCGTCCTGTAAACATGTTGCTACACGTTCTTGTAAATATTTGAAGACTTCTGCACTGACGTCACTATAATGCGGATTGCTTTGCATGGTTTGCGGAATGCCTTGCATGTGCATCAAACACACGCCTATTTTCGGATATTGTGCCAACAATGCTACCGCGCCTTCATCACTCAAAGCCGCTACATCATTGATAGCATCGACACAACCTTGCTGCAAAGCTTTTTGCATCACCCAAGTACGGCGACTGTCTAAAGTAATGGGTACATTCCATTGATACAAAGCTTCCAAAACGGGCTCAACCCGTGCCCATTCATCCTCAGGCGAAACAGGATCACTGCCTGGGCGAGTCGACTCACCGCCAATATCCAAAATATCCGCACCATCATCCAAGAGTTTTTGACCATGTGCCAAAACTTGCTCTAAACTAGATGAATAACGACCGCCATCAGAAAAAGAATCTGGTGTCACATTCACAATACCCATTACTTTAGGTTCAGACAAATCCAACTCAAAACGACCACATTGCCAATACATGTTTTACCCTCATCCAAAAATCAAAAACGGCAGCTTTAATAAGCTGCCGTTGTTATATCAGAACCGATTACTGTGGTCGAGATGGATTTTGTGTATCGTCTTTTTTAGACTCAACATCGTCAGAAGTAACAGTCGTTTCTGGTGTGGCTTCTACATCAGCAGCTTTCGCTGCGTCTGCATCGTCTTTCACCAAACTAACTGCCTCTACCTCTACTACCTCTTCTGTGATTTCAGGCTCATCAGTACGCAAATTATGACTGTAATCTTTAGGAGGACTAGGCTGTTTGTCTGCCATGATTTCCTTCACTTGGTCTGCATCAATGGTTTCCCACTGCATCAAAGCGTTGGTCATCACTTCCATTTTATTGCGATTTTCATCAATCAACTTATAAGCCAATGCATATTGTTCATCCAAAATGCGACGAACTTCTGCATCCACTTGCTGCTGCGTGTTTTCAGAAATGTTTTTGGTATTGGTTACAGAACGGCCCAAAAACACTTCGCCCTCATTCTCAGCATAAACCATCACACCCATTTTGTCCGACATACCATAACGGGTCACCATGTCACGAGCAATGCCCGTAGCACGTTCAAAGTCATTAGATGCGCCAGTAGACACTCGACCTAAGAAAATATCTTCAGCAATACGACCACCAAACAAAATGGCAATATTGTGTAACATTTGGTCTTTGTACATGCTGATGCGATCGCGCTCAGGCAATTGCCAAGTCAAACCCAAAGCACGGCCACGAGGTACGATGGTGACTTTGTGTACAGGGTCAGTGCCAGGTAACAAACTTGCAACCACAGCATGGCCTGACTCATGGTAAGCCGTTGCACGTTTTTCATCTTCGTGCATCACCATAGAGCGACGCTCAGGACCCATGTAGATTTTGTCTTTGGCATCTTCAAAATCACTTTGATCAACTTTGGTTTTATTACGGCGGCCTGCAAACAAAGCAGCCTCATTAACCAAGTTAGCCAAATCTGCACCCGAAAAACCCGGTGTACCACGAGCCAATTCAGACAATTGTACCGAACTGTCCAAAGGTACTTTTTTAGCATGAACTTTTAAAATTTGCTCGCGACCACGAATATCAGGCAAAGGTACAACCACTTGACGGTCAAAGCGGCCTGGACGTTGTAACGCAGGATCCAAAACATCAGGACGGTTGGTAGCAGCAATCACAATCACAGTTTGATTGCTTTCAAAGCCATCCATTTCAACCAATAATTGGTTCAATGTTTGCTCGCGCTCATCGTTACCACCGCCTAAACCAGCACCACGTTGGCGACCCACCGCATCAATCTCATCGATAAAGATAATGCTCGGTGAATTTTTCTTCGCTTGCTCAAACATATCGCGCACACGAGAAGCACCCACACCGACAAACATTTCTACGAAATCAGAACCGGAAATACTGTAAAACGGCACTTTTGCTTCACCAGCAATGGCTTTAGCCAATAAGGTTTTACCTGTACCTGGAGAACCTGCTAACAACACGCCACGTGGTACACGACCACCTAAAGTTTGATAACGAGTCGGTGCTTTCAGATAATCCACAATTTCTTGCACTTCTTCTTTGGCTTCATCACAACCTGCCACATCCGCAAATGTAATGGCATTGGTGTCTTTGTCCAATAATTTGGCACGAGACTTACCAAACGAAAACGCACCGCCTTTTCCACCGCCACCAGCTTGTTGACGCATGAAGTAAAACCAAACACCTAGCAGTAACAAAATTGGCAACAAGCTTAAGAAGATGCCACCTAAAACACTAGGGCGCTCTTCTGGAGTCACTTTCACGCGCACATCGCTTTGCAGCAATTTTGGTACTAATTGATCATCCAACGGTGCATTGGTCGTAAAAGTTGTCTTGTCTTTACGCTCACCCGAGATTTCATAACCACGTGCAATCGAACCTTCGATGTGCACATTCTCAATTTTCCCCGCTTCCACTTCTTGCATGAAAAGCGAATACTCAACTTGTTGTTTGGTTTCTTTGGACCCTTGCAATGCGTTGAAAGCCAAAATGACCACCATCAACAAAACAAGCCAAACCAAAAGATTCTTAACCGTATTACCCACTAAATGAGGCTCCCATTAAAATACAAGAGATATGAACGAATTTGCATTGTAAAACACTCACCCTAGCTTGTCAGTGCAAATCTTTCGCCAATAAATAAATTTCATTAGACCTATCGCGAGAAGCTTTTGGCTTGCGAATGAGCACTTGCCCAAACGACGCACGCAATAAACTGACATACTCTTGATAACCTGCACCTTGAAACACTTTGATTAAAAAGTGTCCACCAGGTTTCAAATGCTCGATGGCAAACTCATAAGCCAACTCACACAAATAAAAACTGCGTGCTTGGTCTGTGACTGAATTACCAGTCATATTTGGGGCAATATCTGAAATCACAAGGTCTAATTTTTGACCTCGTAAGGTTTCGACCAATTGTTGCAGGACGGTTTCTTCACGAAAATCTCCTTGTATGAATTCTACGCCCTCAATTGGTTCCATAGGCAAAATATCCAAAGCAAATATACGACCTTTATCGCCAATCATTTGTGCCGCCACTTGCGACCAGCTACCGGGCGCACTACCCAAATCCGCCAATAACGTATCTTTTTGAATTAATTTATATTTTTCATTAATTTCCAGCAATTTAAATGCTGCACGCGCACGATAACCGTGTTTTTGCGCCAATTTTACATAAGGGTCATGAACATGTTCATTGAGCCAAGCCCCTGAAGATTTTGTGCGTTTAGGCATAAAGATAATCCATTATTTTGATGAGTTTTTTCATCCAAATTCTAGTACAATACATGTTTTCTAGGAAAGCTGCAGATGTCTAAAAAAACTTTAAGCAGTGTCGAAAAAGCGGCACTTAAACAACAAGCACACACTTTACAACCCGTGGTTATGATAGGCCAAAACGGTTTGACCGAATCGGTGGTTAAAGAAGTCGATGCCAATTTGTTAGCACATGAATTAATCAAAGTACGTATTTTGGGCGATGATCGCGATGATCGCAAACTGTGGTCTGTACAATTGTGTGAACAAACAGGCGCTGAATTGGTGCAAAGCATTGGTAAGATTCTGGTGTTATACCGTCAAAACGAACAATAAGTTCTTTTGAATTCAAAGCGTCCTGTAAATATTTTTACAGGACGCTTTTTTAATTGGAATCAATAACGACTTTTAACTTGTAAACGCTGCCATGTTAAAACCATCAATAAAATACTGATAAGCAAATACAGTGATGATGAAATGCCATGCCACATACCGAAACTACCGCCAACCCAATTCAATAACCAATGACTTTGCTGTTGTTTAATGGCCACGATAACAGGTGTCACCACAAACTGGCTCATGATTAACAAACCCAATAAAGCTTTAGCCAAACGGTTAGATCCATTTTGTTGGCGCAAATACACACACCACCACAAACTGACCACCAAGCCCAGATACATCACGCAATCAAACAAATCTCCTGCAATATTGCCAACCACTTGTTTATCGAGCAAACCATCATTTGCATAAGCAAATAAAAAAGGTGCCACCACATAACCTACCATCAAGTGTGCGCCAAACCAAAGCGCATGCAATAAAGTGAAAACCGTTTTCATAAATGCGTTACCTTGGTTATCAAGTCAAAATTTCATCGATATTGAAAGATTAAATATATTGCACAGTCACAATTTCATATTCACGCACGCCACCTGGTGCTTGCACTTCCGCTACATCGCCTTCGTACTTACCAATCAAAGCACGAGCAATCGGCGAAGACACCGATACTTTACCTTGTTTAATGTCGGCTTCATCATCGCCCACAATTTGGTAAGTCATCTGGTCTTCAGTATCGCAATCTTCAATGGTCACAGTCGCTGCAAAAACGATTTTGCCATCGGCATCCAACTCTTTGGGATCGACAATGTGCGCATAAGACAATTTGCCTTCTAAATCAGCAATACGGCCTTCGATAAAGCCTTGACGCTCTTTGGCAGCATCGTATTCTGCATTCTCAGACAAATCGCCGTGGGAACGGGCTTCCGCAATCGCCTCAATGACCGATGGACGCTCCACCGATTTCAAGTGCTGCAACTCATCTTTTAATAATTGGGCACCACGAACGGTCAATGGTACTTTTTGCATGACTGTCTCCTACATTCAACGTCATTTAGGCAACAAAAATACAAGCCGCCGAATAAACGGCGGCTTGTTTCGAAATATTTAGAGTCTATTGTAACAAACTAAAAAAAAATAGCAATCACTACCAAACTTTAAAATATTAGAACGGAATATCATCATTCAAATCGTCCACCTCAACTTTAGGTGGCTGGTTCATAGAGCGACTTGGTGCAGCAGGCACTTCTTGGCGCGCTGGTGCAGCTGGGCTACCTGCATTAGAAGCATATTGATTGCCACTGCCATAAGAACCTGAATGACTAGCACCACTGTATTGGCTGCTATTGTCTTCATAAGGTGCACTCATACCATCATCGTAAGAAGACGATGATGCATCAGAGCGACCACCTAACATTTTCATTTCTGAGCCTACGATTTCATAAGCTGTGCGCTCAATGCCATCTTTACCCATGTATTTACGGCTTTGAATTTTACCTTCGATGTAAACTTGGCTGCCTTTTTTCAAATATTGGCCTGCAATTTCTGCCAATTTGCGATACAAAGTCACATTGTGCCACTCCGTACGCTCTTGTTTTTGACCATCGCGGCCTTTCCAAGACTCGCTGGTGGCCACACCAAAATTGGTCACTGCCTCACCATTGGTCATGTAACGCACTTCAGGATCTTTTCCCAAGCGGCCCACTAAAATCACTTTATTTACAGACATCACGTCCTCCTACAAACTATTAAAATTTTAATCTGGCGACAGTATAAACAGTCACCGTCACAGCGTCACGCTTGACGTACTTGTGGTGCTTGTCCCGTATAGGCAATCGCCCACCACGCCAACATCAACACTGTGGCAAAAATGAACACACCACTCAAACCCATTTGGCTCAATAACAAACCGCCGACCAAACCGCCGACAAAAATACCCAATGATTGCGCCGTGCTGTAAAAACCCATCGCTGCACCACGCTGCTCAGGTGGCGCAAATTTAGCGACCATAGATGGCAAAATGGCTTCTAAAACATTGAATGCAATGGCGTACAATACCAAAGCTGTCATCAAGACGATTGTCCCGACGCTTTGCCATGCCAAAACACCTTGCGCCACAATCATCATGCCAATGGCCAATAACAAAGTGGGTTTTAATTGGCGTTTTTTCTCACCAAACATGATAATGGGCACCATCAAAAACATGCCAAACAAGACCATTGGTGCATACACTTTCCATTGCTCTTCTTGCGCCCAACCCATTTGCAACAATAAAAATGGCAAACAAATGAACAAGGACATTTGTCCTGCATGCAAAGCAAAAATACCAAAATTCAAGCGCCACAATTGCGGCTGCAAACCAATTTGCAAAGCAGGCAAACGATTGCGTACAGTCACTTGTTCTGGGTCTGGCACAAAACGGTGTACCGCATACATCGCAGCGAGCATCGCCACACCTGTCAATACAAATAAACCCTCAACACCAATCAGCCCCGATAGTAACGGTGCAGCCACCAAACTGCCTGCAAAAGTCAAGCCGATACTCATGCCAACCATCGCCATTGCGCGAGTACGCACTTGCTCACGAATCAAATCCGCCATCATTGCCGTAATCACCGCACTGATGGCACCTGCGCCCTGTAAAGCCCGCGCCAACATCAAGACCCACAGTGTTTCAGCGATTGCCGCCAAAAAACTGCCCACCACAAAAATCAACATGCCTATGTAAATGGTTTTTTTACGCCCAATTTTGTCTGACAACATGCCAAAGGGCAGTTGCAAACATGCTTGGGTCAAGCCATAAGCACCCATAATCCAACCAATCCACATAGACTGGTCAGAACCTGCCAAGGCCGCAGCATGCAAAGCCAAAACTGGCAAAACCAAAAACAATCCCAACATGCGCAGCGCATACACGCCCGACAATACGCCACTGGTGCGCCACTCTTGCGGGGTCAATTGGTTGTCAGAACGAACTTCTTTGTGCTTCAAATCACAAGACTCCGTGATACGTCCAGTGGCGGTTTAAGGCCGCATAAACTTTATTAGGATAAGTCATTCGCCCCAAACTGCCGTTATAGCGAGCCAAAGCACGCATGACATCGCCTTTTTCTCGATCGATGTAATAACGCAAAATGGTACAGCCATAACGCAAATTGGTACGAATATCGAATAAATTGTGTTGCTGTGTGCCGATGTGACGCGCCCAAAAAGGCATCACTTGCATCAAACCTCGAGCACCCACACCGCTAATAGCATAACGCCTAAACATCGATTCTACTTCAATCAAACCCAAAACCAATTGCACATCTAAACCTGCACGTTTGGCTTCGTATTGCACATTGATTAAAATGGTTTCACGCTCACGCGCATCAGCAATGAATTTAGACAAACGTGCCGACATTTCCGCCAACCATGCCTGTCCTGCTTGTCGTGTCGAAAACACCAATCGCGCAGGGCTCACATTGTTTACTGAGCGGCGCATGGTCGAAGCGACATTGTCAGCCAGCTGCTCCTCCCGCTGTGACGCCCACACACCAGTGGGCGCAACTAACAAAGCTGCAGTACCCAGCAATAAATGTCTTCTGCGTCGATTGATGCTCATCACACGTCCATCAATCGGCAAAGCCTGCAAACGACCAAGTCAAAGACTCGCCCGCACGCATCGGAATCAAGCGGCCTGTAACATAATCCACATATTCAGGTACGGCTTGCGGGCGTTTTTCCAATACAATGCGGCGGCTGTTTTCAGGCAAGCCATAAAAACGTGCACCGTTTTGAGAAGCAAACGCTTCCAATTTGTCCAAAGCATTCACGCTTTCAAACGCTTCGGCATACAATTCCATTGCCGTCAAAGCACTGAACACGCCCGCACAACCGCAAGCGCACTCTTTGGTGCCTTGCTCGTGTGGCGCACTGTCGGTACCTAAGAAAAATTTGTGTGATTTGTCACCAGAAACCGCTGCCAACAAAGCTTCTTGATGGCTACGACGTTTTAAAATTGGCAAGCAATACAAATGCGGACGCACGCCACCGACCAACATATCATTGCGATTGTGCAATAAATGTTGTGGTGTCACCGTTGCGACCAAATTTTCACCTGACTCTTGCACCAATTTGGCAGCTTCTGCGGTGGTGATGTGTTCAAACACAATTTTTAAAGTCGGCACTTTGGCCATAATCGGCAACAACACTTCATCAATGAACACCGCTTCACGGTCAAAAATATCCACATCACTGTGCGTCACTTCGCCATGCACCAACAGCAATACGCCCTCTTGCGCCATCGCTTCCAACACAGGCAACAATGCAAACAAATCGGTCACGCCCGAGTCGGAATTGGTGGTCGCGCCCGCAGGATACAATTTGAACGCCACAATGCCCGCCGCTTTGGCTTCTTTAACCGTTGCCACATCGGTTTTGTCGGTCAAATACAAACTCATCAAAGGCGTAAAATCCAAACCTTGTGGTACGGCTGCCAAAATTTCATCACGGTAAGCCAAAGCTTGCGCCACTTGGGTGACAGGTGGTTTCAAGTTGGGCATCACCAAAGCGCGCGCCATTTGACGGGCTGTGTGTGGCACCACGGCTTTTAAAGCATCACCATTTCTAAAATGCACGTGAAAATCATCTGGCTGTAACAAGGTCAGACGTTCGGTCATGATCAATCCTTTGAATGAAATACGAGGGTGTTTCTGAAGTTACAGGCCGCTTCAAGCGTCCTGTAAACCACATTGAAGATTATTTGTGACGCAATACCAAAGTAAAACTACCATCGGCCAAAGCCTCAGATGACAACAACACATGACCTGTATGACGACAAAAAGCCGCAAAATCTTCTTGTACACTCGCATCGGTGGCATACACGGTTAATTCATCCCCACTTTGCAAATTCGCCAACGCTTTTTTAGCCCTAAGCATCGGCATGGGGCATTTCAAACCTTTCACATCTAATTGTGCTTGAGTCATGTTGATTCCATCTTAATGCAAAACGGCAAAATTATAACATTGTTAAGGAAACGAACACAGGCTACATTTGCAAGCAGTTGCGCTACAATACTGCTTTCATCTTGTTACGAAGGAATTGTCGATGCGCACTCGTCTGAGCTGTTTGTCTTTATGCGCCCTAGCTTTCATCAGCACCCAAGCCATAGCTGACAACAAACGGAGCTTCAGTCAAAACATTGAAGAACCAGACTACGCTTTCCAAGAACAAGAAGTGTCTTTGCCTGAATACCCAACTGAAAATGGCGATTGGATAGAGCTATACGTTCACCCTACTTTCAAAAACAAACCCAAATTGCTGCGCTCTAGCGTCAAAGTCTTGAGCAATGCTTCTGTTTCTTATGTTTTAAACAATCAATCTGCCAACGGCATCGACAATATCAGCTTTGAAAATTTGCGTTGCAGCACCCAATCTTTTCGTTCTGAATACAATAATGGCGTGCGCCAAATCGCTTTTGCCGACACCTATAACAAGCGTTGGTTAGAAAGCCGCAATGCACAATGGCGTGATGTGGGCAGCAATCTAAACACCAACACACCAGTACAAGAAATGCTCAGCCGTGTGTTCTGTGATGGCGGTCTGCCACGCAACGACAAAGAAATTGATGCCCGTTTGACCAAAATCGGCACTTACCACCCGTCTCAAAACCGTGGTGCCCACGAATACGATTAAGTAGCCTGAAACCCAATCATGACTGAATTATTATGGATGTGCCTGTTTGCCTTTTTAGCAGGTATGATGGATGCCGCTGTCGGTGGCGGCGGTTTGGTACAAATCCCCGCTTTGTTTGGCTTACTGCCTGCCAACACACCTATTGCCACAGTAATGGGCACCAATAAATTTGCGTCAATGTGTGGCACTTTAACCGCAGGTTGGCAATATGTGCGCAAAATCAACGTGCCTTGGAAAATGTTATTGCCCGCAGCTGCATTGGCATTTATCACATCCTATTTCGGCTCCATGTTGGTGTCACACATTCCCGTGCATTGGTTCAAGCCATTTATTTTGTTGATTTTGGTGGTCATGGCCATTTACACCTTTTGCAAAAAAGATTTTGGTCAAAAAGAACGCCAATCGAGCTTAAGCCAAAAAGAATGGTTAATCGGTTTGGCGTGTGGCGCTTTGATTGGTTTTTATGATGGCGTGATTGGCCCGGGCACAGGCAGTTTTTTAACCTTCATGTTCATTCGCCTGTTTGCGTTTGATTTTTTGACCGCAGTCGCTTCTTCTAAAATCATTAACATCACGACTAATTTGGCTGCTCTGAGCTTTTTCATCCCCAATGATTATATTTTATGGGCATGGGCAATTCCATTAGCGGCCTGTAATTTAAGCGGTGGCTTCATTGGCACTCAAATCGCTTTGCGTGGTGGTTCAGGCTTTTTGCGCTATGGTTTTATGCTGCTATTGGTCATTTTAATCGCCAAATTTGCTTATGATTTGCTGCCTTTATGGCAAACATGGTGATTTTTAGAGCATTGCATCTGATTGCTTGGTTGGGTGAGCCAGCTTACTCATGTTAGAGTCATTTTATAAATCACCAAGGAGTCAGACTGCATGAACCCACAAACCGTCAGCATTGCACTGCCCAACGGGCAAAATCTCAGTGGCACTTTATTTCATCGCGCCGATATAAGATTCAATCAAGCAATTGTGATTTGTAGCGGTACAGGCTTCTTGCAAACCTATTACGCCGCTTTTGCCACTTGGTTGGCAGCACAAGGCTATACGGTTCTGACTTTTGATTACGATGGCATTGGCCCATCCTTGCAAGGCGACCTGAAACATTGCTCCGTGGGCTTACAAGATTGGGGCACACGCGACATTCCTGCCGCTGTGGATTTTTTATTGGCACACACAGGTTTACCACAAGCTTTATTAATCGGTCACAGCGCAGGCAGTCAAATGTTAGGCGTCATGCCCAATCATGCCAAAATAGCCAAAGTGATTGCCATTGCCGGTTCAACAGGACACCTTGCCAATATGCGCCCTGAATTTGCCCGCAAAGCCAATTTTCTGTTCACGGTTTACATGCCGCTGTCGAATTTGGTATTTGGTTACGCCAAACTCAAAGCCATCAAATGGGGCGAAGATTTGCCACGCCATGTCGCTCGGCAGTGGGCGCAGTGGTGTAAAAACGGGCATTATGTCCGAACTGCCATTGACCGTGGTGACATTGAACACGATTTTCATACGCAAATCACCCAACCGATTACCGTGATTCATGCCGAAGACGATGACATTGCCAACGCAGCCAATGTGGCAGAATTTCTCAGCACTTTCCCCAACGCCATCAAAACCACCCGTTGCTTGAATCCACAAACATATGGCTTTAAGCACATCGGACACAACCACATTTTGCGCCCTAGCCACCAAAAACTCTGGGACATCGTGTTACAAGAAATTCAATTGCTGTAAAACGCTTTGCCAAGCGTCCTGTAAACCTTTCAGGACGCTTGATTGGCCTTCCAAGTTTGAATAATGTGTTGATTGTGATGATTCGAACCACCATAATTGACCAAGATGACATCCAAACTCATGCCAGAAACGCGTTGAGCCGCTTTCAATATCGCCGCATCAATCCACTCATCAGGATTGCCAAATGCACCACCGCCCAAACGGGTTAAATACAATTTTCGACTCGAACTATTGGCGGCGATGATGAAAGTGGCTTCATACGCCGCTTCCAAAACCAAGCGTGCAAAAGTTTCCCAACTCGTCACATCTCGCCCCAATGGCGAATAAGCCATAGGCAAAGCTGAAGCATATACTTGCGTGACCACATGTTCACAATGTGGCAAAGTCACTTGTGTATCTTGCTGCACACCCACTTTCACCAAAGAGCGATACTCTGCAAGATGGTGATGCAATTGTGTGGCAATGCGCTCTAAAGCCTGTGCGCTTTGAGGCAAAACATAGCCATTTTGGGTGTGCCAAAGTTCGTCATTTTCATTACCAAGCGCACGACCTAAATCTGCCAAAGTATCGATTTGATGGTGTTCGCTTTGCCCCATTTGCACGCCAACAGGCACAAAATAATGGCGATAAATCAACCCTGCCGCACAAGCCATCGCACAAGCAGGACCCTGCGTACGGTCGTTTTGATAACGTATGACACCATCTTCTGGCGTTTGATTGGGCGAAATCATTTCCAATAAATTGGTTTGCGATGCCACTTGAAACACCGCACCTGCATTAGCAGAATCCGCATGCAATGCTTGCACATCGGCCACCACTTCAGAAAACACAATCTGCCCGCCATCTTTTTGATAAGTCAAGCTGCCCAAATTGGGCATATTCAAGTGTCCTGCCTGCAACGAAATTTGCGCATGGCTTTTGCCATACAAATACCCATCTTCATATCTCAAACCATTCCAAACAGCCGCATGGCTGTCTGAATGTAAACCTGTTAATTGCGTAAACCAGTTCATATTATGGGCTTTCAAATATATGAAGAAACAGCGTAACACATTAAAAAAGCGTCCTGTAAGTTACAGGACGCTTGAATATATCAATTGGTTATTTGCCAAAATTCAACAAATCATGTTCTAGCAAACGTTGGCTCTTCACCACCGCATCCAACTGTTTCATGGAAGACAACAATTCTTTCATGTACGCCATCGGCACAGCATTAGGACCATCGCTTTTGGCTTCGCATGGATTTGGGTGTGTTTCCATGAACACACCTGACACGCCTGCCGCAATCGCTGCGCGCGCCAACACAGGTACAAATTCACGACGACCACCTGAAGCATTGCCCAAACCACCCGGCATTTGCACCGAATGCGTCGCATCAAACACCACAGGACATTGCGTGTCACGCATAATCATCAAACTGCGCATGTCAGAAACCAAATTGTGATAACCGAAACTTGCGCCACGCTCACACACCATAAAGTCCGCAGGCAAGCCTTTTTCAGCCGCCGCCGCACGCGCTTTGTCAATCACATTGCCCATGTCTTCAGGTGCCATGAATTGACCTTTTTTGATGTTCACAGGCTTGCCCGATTGCGCCACCGCACGAATGAAGTCGGTTTGGCGCGCCAAAAATGCAGGCGTTTGCAACACATCTACCACGCTAGCGACTTCTGGCACTTCCGCTTCGGTATGCACATCAGTTAACACCGATACACCAATTTGACGTTTGACTTCGTCCAAAATGCGCAAGCCTTCAGCCATGCCCAAACCACGAAACGATGTACCGCTAGAACGATTGGCTTTGTCAAAACTGGATTTGTAAATGAATGGAATGCCCAATTCATCGGTGATTTCTTTCAAATAGCCTGCTGTGTCCAAAGCCATTTGTTCGCTTTCAATCACGCAAGGACCCGCAATCAAGAAAAATGGTTGGTCCAAGCCCACATCAAAACCGCATAATTTCATGTCTTTATCCTTATCAAGGCGTCCTGTAAAACAAAACTGCCAATAGTCTATCTATTGGCAGTGAGTGTAACAGCTTAGAATTTATTTATCAGCTATCGTTTTGCTTTTTAACGCAGCTTTAACAAATGCGCTGAACAATGGATGACCATTGCGTGGGGTTGACGTGAATTCAGGATGGAATTGCGCCGCAAAGAACCAAGGATGCTCTTCTTGTGGCAATTCGATGGTTTCCACCAAATGCTCATGGCCACTAGAATAACCTGCAACCACCAAGCCAGCTTCTTCCAATTTAGGAACATACTTGCCATTGACTTCATAACGATGGCGATGGCGTTCTTTGATTTCGGTCGCACCGTAAATGCGTGCCGCCAAAGAGCCTTCTGTCAATTCGCAAGTTTGTGCACCCAAACGCATGGTGCCACCCAAATCGGTGTTTTCATCGCGTTTTTCAACTTGACCGTCTTCATTCACCCATTCTTCAACCAAAGCCACCACAGGATATGGAGACTTCAAATCAAATTCGGTGGAATTCGCACCAGCCATGCCAGCGACATTGCGAGCGTATTCAATCAAAGCGATTTGCATACCCAAGCAAATACCCAAATAAGGGACTTTGTTGGTACGAGCATATTCTACCGCTTTGATTTTGCCTTCGACACCACGCAAACCAAAACCACCTGGCACCAAAATCGCATCCATGCTTTCTAATGCTGCGGTACCATCTTTTTCGATTTGTTCGCTGTCAAAATACGTGATTTGTACATTGGTTTCGGTGTGAATGCCCGCGTGTTTCAAAGCTTCTGACAAAGATTTGTAAGATTCAATCAAATCCACATATTTACCAACCATACCGATTTTAACGGTGTGTTTTGGATTTTCAATGGCATGGACAATTTTCTTCCAAGTGGTCAAATCGGCTTCAGCAACGTTCAATTGCAATTGCTCGCAAATGATCTTATCGATGCCTTGGTTGTGCAACACTTCAGGAATTTTGTAAATACTGTCTTTGTCAGGGCAACTGATCACCGCACGCTCTTCGACGTTACAGAACAACGCAATCTTGCGTTTTTCGTCTTCTGGCAACATGTCTTTCAAACGGCACACCAAAATGTCTGGTTGCAAACCAATAGAACGCATTTCTTTAACAGAGTGTTGCGTTGGCTTGGTTTTGATTTCGCCTGCCGCTTCAATGAATGGCACATAAGACAAATGCACGAACAAGGTATTAGCACGACCCAATTGGCTGCGCATTTGGCGAATCGATTCCAAAAATGGCAAAGATTCAATGTCACCAACGGTACCGCCAATTTCAACAATCGCCACTTGGTTGTCGGCTGCGCCAACGTGCACTTTGCGTTTGATTTCGTCGGTAATGTGAGGAATCACTTGTACTGTGCCGCCCAAATAATCACCACGACGCTCTTTTGCCAATACTTCTTCATACACTTGGCCAGTAGTGAAATTATTAGACTTGCGCATGGTAGAACTGATGAAACGCTCATAGTGACCCAAATCCAAGTCGGTTTCAGCACCGTCCTCGGTCACAAACACTTCACCGTGTTGAAGCGGGCTCATCGTACCCGGGTCTACGTTAATGTAAGGATCTAATTTGAGCATGGTGACTTTTAAACCACGCGCTTCAAGAATGGCAGCAATTGACGCTGCAGCAATGCCTTTACCCAAAGAAGAAACGACACCGCCGGTCACAAAGATAAACTTGGTCATGACGAAACACACAGAATGGAATTGCAAATTATAGCATGATTTAAGGTAACAATTAAACCACTAGCGTGCATCAATTTGTGTCAAGTTCACACATTAACTATCTGCACCATCTACCCTCCAATCATTTACAGGACGCTTTTAAAATACATCCGCGCAAGCCACCATCAAAACGCCACCATCACGCCCAAATAACCAACCATGCCGCTATCACCACCAAAACCAAGCCCCAATGGTCTGCTTTGGCCAATTTTTCTTTGAAGAAAAATACCGAAATGAGCAAACTGAACACGATTTCAATTTGCCCTAAAGTTTTGACTATCGGCACTGATTGCATGCTCATGGCACTGAACCATCCAAGCGATGCCATAAAACTGCACACACTGACTTTCAATGTCAAACCCAAACGTTGCCACATTGCCACCAAAGTATGGCGACGCCACAAACCTAAATACAGCAACATCAATACACATTGAAAACCAATCACCGATACCAACACCCAAGCAGCACGGTGTAAATAAGGCAATTGGTTCAATTCCAAACTGGCCTCACGCACCAACAAAGACGTGATGGCAAAACTTAAACCACTGCCCAAACCTATCCACAAAGTAGACCAAGACAAGGCTTCACCACGCTTGCCTTTACTCAGCAAGAATACCGCCACACCACCGATAGCCACACCCACCCAAGCCAAGATGCTCAAAGCATCCTGTAAAAACACCACCGCCACTATCGCAGCCAAAATCGCTTCGCTTTTCGCCAATCCGACACCAATGGCATAGTTTTTTTGCTTGAACAATTGCACCATCAAAACAGTCGCCACAATTTGGCTCAGCCCGCCCATGACAATATAAATCCAATACAAATTGGTAAACTCAGTCACGACATTGACAGGGCGCATGTGGTACAAGCACCACACATACACCACCGCCAAAGGCAAACCAAAAATAAACCGTGCCAACGTCACGCCATACACATCGACCGTACTGCTCAATTGCTTTTGAAACGCATTGCGCCATGCTTGCATGAACGCCGCCATCAAGGTCAATCCTACCCACGCTGAAAGCATTTTCACCCCGTCTTTTTTTATTTATATCAATATGAAATCCATCACCAAACGCATTGTGTGCCCAAATGTAAAAATTTGAACAGCATTTTTAGCTTCATCAAAAAAATGATGCCAATACATAAAAACAACAATGCTTTGAAATTTTGATTCATAGGATGAAATTCTACTGTGATTGTCGCTACAATCAGCGCCACAACCCACTTTAAAGCTTGTTATCCTATGTTGCCTCGCTCTCAAATCAAAGCCGAATTTTTTCTAGTGTTTGCAACATTAGGGTGGGGCATCAATTATCCCTTGATGAAAATGGGCTTGCAGCTTGAACAAGGCACTTGGTTTTTGTTCATGCGCTTTTTGTTGAGTTTTTTATTGTTATCACCGCTGTTATGGCTTCATCGCCAATACATCAATCGCCATAGTTTCAAAGCAGGCTTGATTTGCGGCTTAATTTTCATTCCTTGTGTGCAATTGATGAACTGGGGCTTACACCACACCACCGCATCCAATGCAGGTTTTATTTTTGCCTTGTTTATTTTGTGGGTGCCCATTACCAATGCCTTGTTTTTCAAAACCCCCATCAGCAATCCCATCAAAGTCAGCATGGCATTGGGCATTGTCGGTTTGGCCATCATTGCGCAAGTTCACAAACTGCATTTGAACATGGGCGATTTGGCCATTTTGATTTGTTCTTTGGGCTACACGTTTTACATTTTGGCCTTAGATCGTTACAGCACGCCCAAAGAAAGTACCGTCATTACCGTGATTCAATTATTGGTTTTGAGCATCGGTTGCATGGCCATTTATGGCGTCACCAAACCCGAAATACACCACATCAATTGGTCATGGCAATTGATAGGCATTTTGGTTTTGTCGACTTTATTGCCATCTACTTTTGCCACATGGGCGCAAACCCGTTACCAACCAGACACCACACCTGAACGCGCCACTTTGATTTTCAATTTAGAGCCTGTTTTCGCCACTATTTTTGCCGTTTGGTGGCTGCATGAAGCCTTGACCATCAATATGTTAATTGGTGGCAGCTTGATTTTAGCCGCCATGGTTTGGCCCAATCTTGCCGAATATTTTCACCACCATAAATTCAAGAAAAATCAGCCTTTAAGCTAAGACCATCCCGCCAAAAAAATGGGCAATTTTTCTATTTTTAAAATGGTTTGGTTTGGGATTAACAGATAAAACCATACCAAAGCGCCAACATAGCCGAATACAAAACCGCAGCCTCATATGAAACAGAATCCCCATATAAAGACCGAAATTGCAGCAAGACCAACATTAAATAAGTAAAATCAACAAATGAACTTGAATAATCAGCCGTTTTTATGATATAAATCTCGTTTTTACTAATTCGGTAATTTGGAGTCTAACCATGGCACGAGTATGTGTAGTGACCGGCAAACGCCCTATGACGGGTAATAACGTGTCACATGCCAACAACAAAACCAAACGCCGCTTTTTACCTAACTTGCAATCACGTCGTTTTTGGGTTGAAAGCGAAAACCGTTGGGTACGCATCCGCGTTTCTAACGCTGCTTTGCGCACTATTGATAAATTAGGCATTGACGCTGTATTGGCTGATTTGCGTGCACGCGGCGAAGCGTAATTAAGGAACAAGCAAAATGCGCGATAAAATCAAATTAGAATCATCTGCGGGTACTGGTCACTTCTACACCACTACCAAAAACAAACGCAACATGCCTGGCAAAATGGAAATCAAAAAATTTGATCCAGTAGTACGCAAGCATGTGATTTACAAAGAAACCAAATTGAAATAATCTTTCGATACGGTTTTAGATAAAATTGCCTTTGTTTGTATAAAGGCTTTTTTATTTGATAAAAGCGTCCTGTAATTTTTACAGGACGCTTTTTTGCATCTGAATCTGGCTTCATCCAAGCCCAAGATTACACTTTCTTGCCCATCTTAATACCACGAATCTTGTAATACACCCACAAAACCACAATGGCAAAAATCACTGAAGCAATCCAACCAGCAGCTTCACCAGGTTGATACCAACCCACAGCACTGCCCACAAACGTTGCCACAAACGAGCCTGCAATGCCCAATAAGATGGTCCAAATCCAACCGATATTGTCATCCCCTGGATGCAAAGCCCGTGCCAACAAACCCACAATAAAACCCACTAAAATGGTAGAAATCATGATTCATCCTCCTGTGCTTCAACATATAACAGAGATGGGCAATGGTATTTGGTTCCACCATCACACCCATTCCACTATTCATTATGAATCACTTAACGGCAATAAAAAAGCGTCCTGTAAACTTTACAGGACGCTGATACCAGCTAATCTATCAATCGTGGTAAACAAACCGTGCACGTTTCACATTGCACAAAATTTCATAGCTGATGGTGCCTGCCACCGCTGCCACCGTATTGGCGCTGACATGCTCACCCCACAACTCCACTTCGCTGCCGATGCCTTGCGCATCATCATTCAAGTCCACCATCGTCATGTCCATAGACACACGACCAATGATGCGTGATGGCTTACCATCAATCATAACCGGGCTGTCATTGGATGCCAAACGTGGGTAGCCATCAGCATAACCGACCGCAATCAAACCCACACGCGTCATGCGCTCGGTTTTAAAGATAGAACCGTAACCAATCACTTCACCAATAGGCAACTCACGCACGCCAAAGACTTTGGTTTTGAGCGTCATGACTGGTTTTAAATTGGCATCAGGATAAGCCATCGGCGACAAACCATACAAAGCCAAACCCGCACGTCCCCAGTCGCGGTGTGAATCAGGATGTGCCAAAATACCCGCAGAATTGGCCATGCTCTCTTCGATTTTGTCATCTGTTACCACAGAATCGAATGCCGCAATTTGCTGCGCTGTCATCAATTGCTCAGGTTCGTCTGCACGAGCAAAATGGGTCATTTTGATGACTTTGGCTACTTGTGGTGCGGCCTGTAATTGAGCAAATGCCTTCACATAGTCTTGTGGGAAAAAACCTGCTCGGTGCATGCCACTGTCCATCTTCAGCCATACGGTCAACGGTTTTTTCGCTTCATACGCTAGCAAACCATCCAATTGATTTTGGTTTTGCACCACTGGCCACAAATCATGCTGCTCAATCAATTCGTATTCCGAAGCCTCAAACACGCCTTCTAACAAGACGATAGGCAACGTAATGCCTGCTGAGCGCAAGGTCAACGCCTCTTCAATTGCAGCAACGGCAAAACCATCTGCCAAATCACTCAAAGCCTTGGCACATTGCACCGCACCATGACCATAAGCATTGGCTTTGATGACAGCCAAAACTTTATTGCCGTGTAAACCTTTTAAATATTGGTAATTGTGGCGCAAATTCGCCAAATGAATGTGTGCTTCCAAAAAACGCATGATCGAATTCTCTTTCTTCAAAAACATTCAGGCCGCTTGTGTGTGACCTCAAGACGACCTGAATTTAAGCATTGTGTTGTGACAATATTACAATTGAATTGGTTTAGCCAATACTTTGCCGCCTTTGGCATAACGTTGCAAAGACAAATCGTGCGCATCGATTTCAGGACGCTTGCCTGAAAGCAAATCCGCCATCACTTTGCCAGAACCCAAACTCATCGTCCAACCCAAAGTGCCGTGACCGCAGTTAAATGCCAAATTATTGTAGCTAGAGCCACCAATAATCGGTGTACTGTCAGGCGTTACAGGACGCAAGCCCGACCAGAACGAAGCACGTGACACATCGCCACCATCTGGGAACAAATCGGTAACCGACATTTCCAAAGTTTGACGGCGTTTTTCACTCAATTTGGTGTAATAACCTGACAACTCCGCCATACCACCAACGCGAATGCGGTCATCAAAACGGGTAATAGCGATTTTGTAGGTTTCGTCCATCACGGTAGATACTGGTGCAGCTGAAGTATCGGTAATCGGCACAGTCAAAGAATAGCCTTTGATTGGGTAAATCGGCAAATCAATGCCCAAATTCAAGAACAAATCACGGCTGTAAGAACCCAAACAACACACATAATAGTCGCCTGTAAACGCAGTACTGTTTGCCCAAACTGCTTTCACTTCTTTGCCATCATGCTCAACACGGTCAATGCGGTGATCATAGAAAAATTCAACACCTGCTTCTTCACACATTTTAGCCAAACGATTGGTGAACATATAGCAATCACCCGTTTCGTCTTGTGGCAAACGCAAACCACCGGTTAATTTGTGTTGCACACGAGCCAAAGCAGGCTCAACAGCGGCACAAGCTTCTGGCGATAATTTTTCAAATGGAATGCCACACTCTGCCAAGACTTTCATGTCTTGTTCCACCACTTCCAATTGTTTTTGGTTGCGGAACACTTGCAAAGTGCCTTGTTGACGACCTTCGTATTCGATACCTGTCGTTTCACGCAAAGCTGCAAATTGTTGGCGACTGTAATCAGCAATGCGCAACATGCGCTCTTTGTTGACTTCATACACTTTCTCGCCACAGTTTTGCAACATCATCATCATCCATTTCAATTGGTATATAGATGCATCAGGACGCATTAACAATGGAGAATGTTCAGAAAACATCCATTTGATGGCTTTTTGAGGGATGCCAGGTGCTGCCCAAGGCGTAGAATATCCAAAAGAGATTTGACCTGCATTGGCAAAACTGGTGTCACATGCAGCATGACCGTGACGCTCAATCACCTGTACTTGATGGCCTGCTTGGCTCAAATACCATGCTGTCGCGGTACCAATCACGCCCGCACCTAAAATCACGATTTTCATAAATTCGTCCTTGATGAGATGTAATGCTGCATTGCAATCATTTTGCGCAGTTATTTTTCTAGTGTAATGCAGAATATATAGCTATTTTCACTAAAAATAATGATTTCTAATGTATATTAATGATTATTTTTAACTACAAATGTGGATTTTCACCATGAATAGTTCAATTTCAGAATTAGACAAAATAGACACCAAAATCATTCACATCTTGCAACAAAATGCACGCATCAGTATCGCAGAACTTTCCGAAAAAGTAGGCTTATCTGCCACACCAGTCAAAGAACGCATGAAAAGACTACAAGAATCAGGTGTCATTACAGGATTTCATGCCAAAATTAATCCACACCTTATCGGACAAGGTTTATTGGTGTTTGTAGAAATCAAACTTAAAGACAAATCGGCAACTTTGTTTGCAGAATTCAAACGCGATGTGTTGCGTACACCACAAATCATGGAATGCCATTTGGTTTCAGGTGAGTATGATTATTTGATTAAAGTACGCATGACCGACATCGCCGCTTACCGTCAAATGTTGGGAGACATTCTGCTGCAATTGCCAGCTATTTTAGAAAGCCGCTCTTATATTGTGATGGAAGAAGTCAAAGAAACGCATTTACTGCCTATGTTATGACAACCAGACACCACTGCAATGCAACAATCTATTGCAACTTAATCCAATTGCAGCAGTCTTTGAGTTCATATTGATATTTTATTATTTAAATACCAAGATACAAGATAGTATGAAGTTTGTTTTTAGAACAAAAAAATGCGCACATTTAATCAAATGTGCGCCAAGTCTACAAAGGAGAAATAGAGGAGAAACTGTTGAACCAACTATGCAATTGATTCAACAGTTCCTATTATCCATACTCTAAAATTTAAAGTCAATGTATTAATGGTAAATTTTTGATAAAAATGACATTACAATCAAGATGCCAACAATACCACAACAAGATGATGATTTATATAAATTATTTTCACACAAAACAGACAATTGAATCATGCCTTCATTCTAAATTCATAATAATGAACACACATAAACAATATAAAAAATCTGATGAATATCAAGTCTCGGCAGCATGAATCAGCCAAAAAATAGACAAAAAAAATGCGCACATTTAATCAAATGTGCGCCAAGTCTACAAAGGAGAAATAGAAGAGAAACTATTAAGTAGGTCATTGCAACCACTCAATGAAAGCTATTATGAACATTAACGAAGCTTCTGTCAAACAATATTTTCGATTTATTATTTAAAGTTATGTTAACTGAAAAATAAACGTTTTAAAACATCAAAATATTGTTGTTTTACTTTCGATTAAATTCAAATATAATCAAATTATAGAAAAATATGAATTTATAATTCTTAAATGAACAATTGCAGTCGTTTTAAGCACCATTTCATGGTTTAAAAAACGAATTCACACTCACAAAAACAACAAAGCGCCCTGTAAGCCACAGAACGCCTTGGATTTTTCTCAAATAGAGAATGATTCGAAACCGAACTTATTACGCTTGCGAACCACCGACAATCAAACCAGAATCGATACGCAAAGTAGGCTGACCCACACCCACAGGGACGCTTTGACCTTCTTTACCACACACCCCCACGCCGCTGTCTAAAGCCATATCATTGCCAATCATAGAGATATGATTCATGACATCGGGGCCATTGCCAATGATGGTTGCGCCTTTCACAGGGTATTGCAGCTTACCGTTTTCAATCCACCACGCTTCTGATGCAGAGAATACAAATTTACCACTGGTAATATCCACTTGACCGCCACCGAAATTCACCGCGTAAATGCCTTTGTCCACCGAAGCCAAAATTTCCTCAGCATCATACTCACCATTGGCCATAAACGTATTGGTCATACGAGGCATCACCGTCGAAGCATAGCTTTCACGGCGACCATTACCTGTGACTGCCATGCCCATCAAACGTGCGTTGGTTTCGTCTTGCAAATAGTTTTTCAAAATGCCGTCTTCAATCAACACCGTCGCTTGCGTAGCATTGCCCTCATCGTCCAAAGTCAAAGAACCACGACGTTGCTCAATATTGCCTTGATCAATCACCGTCACACCTTTGGCCGCCACTTGTTGACCAATTTTGTCTGAAAACGCGCTGGTTTGCTTGCGGTTAAAATCGCCTTCCAAACCATGGCCAACCGCCTCATGTAACAATACGCCCGGCCAGCCATTGCCCAAGACAATTTTCATGGCACCTGCAGGCGCAGGACGCGACTCTAAATTCACCAAAGCTTGACTCACCGCTTTGTCCACATAATATTGCACCATATTGGTATCAAAATAAGCAAAATCGAAGCGACCACCGCCGCCACTGCTGCCTTGCTCACGACGACCGTTTTGCTCCACAATCACCGTCACCGACAAACGCACCAATGGACGCACATCCGCTGCATGACGCCCATCTAAACGCGCCACATATACAATGTCATGCTCACACGCCAATGTCGCCATCACTTGTACCACGCGAGGGTCTTTGGCTCTGGCTAAGCATTCCACTTGTTCTAATAATTTGATTTTTTGTGCCGCATCCAAAGAATGCATCGGATTGGCCAATGAATATTGCACTTTGGCTTCGGCTATCACACGCGCACCACAATGGGCATTGCTTTGACCTTGGCGAGCAATGGCACGCACGGTACTGGCCGCTTGTTGCAAACTGGCCAAATGAATGGAATCGGCATAAGCAAAAGCGGTTTTATCCCCAACAATTGCACGAATACCAAAACCTTCATCGATGTTAAACGTACCACTTTTAACAATGCCTTCTTCCAATTTCCAGCTTTCAAATGCCGAATGTTGGCAATAGACGTCGGCGAAATCAACTTGATGCTGCCCTACTTCAGACAAGACTTGGTCCAATACTGCTGCGGAAATGTCATTGCGCGCCAACAAATGTGCGCTGGCGTGCTGAAAAACGTCATGGGTGTTCATTGAATTCGCAATCCAAATCTAAAGATAATTAGGGTCTATTGTAACGGATTTCATTCAATCTCAACGAAAGCGGCCTGTAATAAACTTTATGATGCCCATCATCAAAAACAATGTTTTGCACATTTTCAATTTCAACATCACAAAGCCGCTTGTTGCAGATGCACACAAGCGGCCTGTAAATCGTCAGATTCAATGCTTATTTGGCACAAGCACTGCGCTGCAAGCGACCATAACGACCCAAAACTTCTTGAATCCGGCTGACATCTTGACCGCTGACATCGCTGAAAGTCACCGTGTAATTGGCAGAAGTCAACGCAGCGGCTTCTTCATTACCACGCTCATTGATAACCACACCCGCCACACCTGCCGCAATGGCACGTTGGCGCACAGCTTGCGCTTTATCAGCACTGCTAAACACACCCAAAGACAAACTGGCACCTTGCACTGTGGCGTTAATGCCTGCTTTATTCAAAGCAGCCATCGACTCTTCACTGCTGCCTGCTGCCAAAACTTGGTATTGCAATTTAGGCTTTTTGGTGGCTTGTTTGTTTTCTACCACATTGCGTGCTACGGCATGACGATAACCACCAATAAAATTCTTCAAGCGGTGATAAGCATCTTCAGGCAATGTAATTTGTGCCGAACAATTTGGCGCTATTTTAGCTGCCACCACAGGCGCGGCTTCACGGCGTATATTTTGAGATGGCGCAGCCGAGATGTGTGCCGCTGGCGCTGCTCCAGTAGTGGTATTGGCAGTTGTTTCAGCCGCAATCCCTGTACCAATAGGCACAGCCACCACCGCAGGACTTTGAGTAGGACGGTTACCATTCATTTTTTGTGTCACCACATTGGCAAACACTGCAATATTCAAAATAACCAATATCGCAAACAACCATTTCAATAATTGCATGTATGCTCTACCCAGTTTTTTAATCCAAATAAAACCAAATTATCCACAATTTGCACAGCACTGTCTAAAATTAACGCTTTGGGCAGGTGTTGTTCGATTTTTGCCGCACCGCCGCCAGTTAAAATGATGTCGACCTTGCCACCTTGTTGACGCTCTTTCAAACGCTGTTGCATCAAAATCACCGCACCACAAGCAGCGTCTTGCATGCCGCTTGCCAAAGCATTGGATGTGGATGTGGCAAAAGGATACGCTTTGCCAATAGGCTGATTCAAATTGGCTGTTTTGACCGCCATCGCTTCTTTCATCAAATTGAATCCCGGCATAATACTACCGCCCAAATAATGATGGTCTTGCGTCACTGCATCAATGGTGATGGCTGTACCACACGACACCACCACACAAGAATTTTGACTGAACAAACGACTGCCCAAAACATTGAACCAACGATCAGAGCCATGTTGTTGGACTTTGTAATAATGATTGGTCACACCCAAAGCATGACGCATAGATGGCAACCAACGAATTGAGCGGCCTGAAGCAGCTTGTTCCACTGCTGCAATTTTTTTCGCACCACACACCGCACAACCCAAAATAGGAAAATCTCGAGGAAATTGACGCAAAAAATCAGCGAACGCTTGCAAATTGGCATATGGCGCACGTCCACCAAAATGCAATTGACGGTCTTGGTCAACCCAAGCCCATTTTAATTGACTATTACCACCATCTAATAACAAATAACGAGCATCTTTTTTATGTGTTGCAGTTAAAACCATTGGTTGACTCTTGTGTTGCTGATTGTCTGAATTGTGAACGCCAGTTTCTGGCAAAATGGGCATTATTGGTGCCGCATCGTGAAGGCGGCGTACTGAAATCTCACCTTGTCTGTGAATTTGAATGTGTCCTTGGGCATTTTGCAGTTGCAGGCCGCCCAAAGTGTCCACTCCAACAATCATACCACTGTCAACACACTCGCCACGCTCATATACCACCACTTCTTGACCCACATCACGCAATTGCTGCACATAAGCGTCCTGAAAGGCCAAAAAACCTTGCTCAAAAAAGCGTGGCAAATCGCGGTTTAATTGTTGCAGCAATGCACTTAAAAAAGCCACGCTGTTAAATTGTGGCTGTTGCGCTTGGCACGATGTCGCCAAATATTTCACATCTTCGTGCAGCGGCAACATGACATTCATGCCAATGCCAATAACCGCATGAAAACGCTCACCACGAATTTTGCTTTCCACCAAAATGCCGCCAAGTTTCAAATCACCCACCACCACATCATTAGGCCATTTTAACTGAGCTTGTATGTGTTGTTGCGCCAAAACTTGTTGCACCGCCAAACCGACAATCAAAGGCAAAGACGCAATATGCGCATTGTTCAAAGGCAGGCGATAAGCCAAACTGAACATCAACGCTTGTCCTGCTTGATTGTGCCAAGTACGCTGCATGCGTCCACGACCTTGACTTTGGCTCAATGCCACCACCGCTTGCTGATGAATGTCTTGCCCTTCTTGCCAATGCTGCCACAACACATCATTGCTCGATGTGGTTTCGGCCAGCGCTTGAACAGCAAAACCCGTCTCCAAGCCAATTTGTTGCGCTTGCAATGGCGACACTACCGCCATTGCCGCCTTAAATTGCCACCAACCATCTTGTTGGCGCAAGTTTTTTTTGGCATGTTCAGGCAATTGATGGGCATATACGTTCAATTGTGCCAAGTCGCAAGACAACGCCGCAGCCAAATCTTTGACATGATGCGCTTTGCCATCCGCCAATTGTGCCCACAATGCCCAAGCTTTTAGCGGCAAGGCTTTCACTTTTGCGCCTCACGGATTTTTGCCAATGTTTGCGTGGTCGATGTCGCATGTTCAAATGCAATCGACACCACTTTGCCGCCACGCGCTTGGGTTTCTTGGGATCCGACAATATTCTCTATTGCCCAATCACCACCTTTCACCAACACATCAGGCTTGACCAATTCAATCAAATCCGCTGGCGTATCCGCATCAAACCATGTCACCACATCCACGCTTTGCAAAGCTGCCATCACCGCCGCGCGATTTTCCAAACCATTAATGGGTCTGTCATCGCCCTTGCCTTGACGCTTGACTGAAGCATCGGTATTCAAAGCCAATACCAAAGAGCCGCCCAAAGCGCGCGCTTGTGCCAAATACGTCACATGCCCACGGTGCACAATGTCAAAACAACCATTGGTAAACACAATCGGACGTGGCAAATGCGCCAAGTGTTCAGCCAAAGTTTCAGGTGCGCAAATTTTTTGTTCAAACTCAGGTGGTGGAAATTGTTGCATGGTTTTTCTTTCACAAAGACAGCAAGCGGCCTGTAAAGCTTACAGGACGCTTGCTGATTCATTTATCACAAAGGCATTTTAAAGGGTTTGAAACGATGTGGTAGCAAAAGTTTGTCCATTTTCGAGCATCACCGTTTGCTCGGGCCATCTTAACGCAGCCAAATGGTATTTCGATTGGCTCTCAGCAATATCAGAGCGGCGATCGCGCCAACGTGCACCTACTGAAAAATCAATGCAATACACATTTTTTTGAGCACCAAACCACTCACGACCATCGGCAGGCATCAAACCTGCATGACGGTGAGTGGCCTCGATTTTATTTTGCCACAAACGCCAATAATGACCCATGATGACAGGCACATCATCATGGTAATTGTTCCACCAAGCTGAGCGGCCTGTAAAACGCCAGCGCGCACCTGAGTAAAATGGCGTCTCAACGGCTTCTTCGCTACCTGACAACAAAGCCCGCACAGGATTTTGACGCCAACGGCTCAAATCAAATTCGGTATAACCTTTGAGCAAAGGCGGATTTAACTGTTCTTGCCCCAATACCGCTTCATACGCATCGTATTCTTGTAGATATTGTGGGTACCAAACGTCTTGATTCACCAATTCATGGACATGGTTATCAAAATAATGGTACCACTGCGAGACATTTTTCTCAGATGACAAAGCCTTCAATTGCGCCACAGATTCAGGCAACCATGCAGCATGCACCAAACGCAAATCGTCACGCTCTAAAATCACAGGCCATGTTTGCAATTGCTCTAATAAAGCGGCACGATGCTCTACTGCCAAGCGTTGATAAGGCTGGTATTGCTCATCTTCAGGAATGCGACTGTCAAAAAACCAAGCCGAACCATCTTTAGGGTCGCCTGCCAAAATATTGACTTCATGGTTGCCCAAAAGACTTAACACACCATGTTGCTCACGCGCACGATTGACCCAAGCCAAAGCCGCAGGCGAATCAGGACCTCGATCGCACACATCACCAATAAAAACCAAACGACGACCTTGTGGGTGTTCGCCGCGTTCGTCATAACCCAAATGGGTCAATAATTGTTGTAACACCGCCCACTCGCCGTGCACATCACCCACAATGTCCAACGGTCCACTAGGTAAAGTTTGAATGAATTGATTGATTGGCATAAATACTCCATTGTCCTTTAATAGGACTGGTTGTTATTATTTAGTTCATATTATTGTGTTTACATACTAGCACGCGCCTTTTCTTGCGCCAAAAAAAACCGCACCAAATGACTGGTGCGGCCCCTGAAGTCCAGAGTAGAGAGAGGTTCTTTTACTCGACACGCTCGCCGTGAGTAGTGATGTCCATACCTTGACGTTCGTCTTCGGCATCGATGCGCAATCCTACTGTTTTATCGATGATTTTTAACAAGACAAAGCTCACCAAACCGCTATAAACCACTGTAATGATGATGCCTTCAATTTGTGCAAACCAATTCACTTCTGCACCACTGATGGTTGTCGATACAAAAACACCTGTTAATACCGCACCAATGATGCCGCCAATACCGTGAATGCCGAATGCATCCATAGAATCATCGTATTTCATCATTGCTTTGAGTTTGGTTACGGCAAAGAAACAACCTGCTGCTGTTAACAAACCAATTGCCAAAGCAGGAACAGGTGCCACAAAACCTGCCGCTGGCGTAATGCCCACCAAACCCGACAACGCACCTGAAGCCAAACCCAAAGCCGATGGTTTTTGACCAAACAATTTCTCACACAACATCCAAGCCAAAGCACCGCCCGCTGTTGCCACTTGCGTGGTCACCATCGCCATACCTGCGCGGCCATCAGCTGCACCTGCAGAGCCTGCATTAAAACCAAACCAACCTACCCACAACATGCCCACACCAATCAAGGTCAAAGTCAAATTGTGTGGTGCCATTGGTTCTTTGCCAAAACCCAAGCGTTTGCCCACCAACATACAGCCAACCAAACCTGCAATACCCGCGTTGATGTGGACTACCGTACCACCTGCATAATCCAATACGCCATCTGCTGCCAACCAACCATCGCTGCCCCAAACCCAGTGTGCCGTTGGTGCGTACACAATCAACACCCAAAACGTGATGAAAATCATGATGGCAGAAAATTTCATGCGTTCCGCAAAAGCACCCGTAATGATGGCTGAGCTAATGATGGCAAACGTCATTTGGAAGAAGAAAAATACGCTTTCAGGAATGGTTGGCAAACCCGGATAAATCGTCAATTTTTCGTCTTCTGCAATGAACGTCATGCCTTGCAAAAACACGCGGTCAAAGCCGCCTAAAAAGCCATTATTAGGCGTGAACGCAATGCTGTAACCGACAATCATCCACAGCACCGATACCAACGATGCCACCGCAAAACTTTGTACCATCATCGCCAACACGTTTTTCTTGCGTGCCATACCACCGTAAAACAACGCCAAGCCCGGCAAGGTCATAAACAATACCAATGCTGCCGAAATCATCATCCACGCACTGTCACCCGTATCCAAATTGGCAACAGGTTGCAACCAGTCCGCCGTACCATTGGCCATCGCCGCCGCAGGCACTGTCAACACCGCTGCCGCCACCCATTTTTTTACATTACATAAAGCCATGTTCATTCTCCCTTACAAAGCATCTGCGCCGACTTCAGACGTACGGATGCGAATCACTTGATCCAAATCGAAAACAAATACCTTGCCATCGCCAGTTTTGCCTGTGTAAGCGGCCTGAACAATGGCTTCACACACTTGTTCAACCATCTCAGCACTCACAGCAGTTTCAATTTTGATTTTGGGGAGAAAATCCACAGCGTATTCTGCGCCGCGATAGATTTCTGTGTGTCCTTTTTGACGACCAAAACCTTTGACTTCGGTCACGGTCATGCCAGAAACGCCCAATTCGGTCAGTGCTTCACGCACTTCATCCAATTTAAACGGTTTGATTACCGCACTGATCAATTTCATGTGTCACCTCTCAAGCAAGATATATTGTCTGCCCTACTGCTTGGTCTTGAGCCTGCCATGCCAAACAGTTGGTGTGGTCTTGTATAAAACGATTGATGTGTTCGTATTGCGGCGCCGCAATGTTCTATTCAACATACCTGTGCTTTTTTTGCGCTGCAATATTTTTCACATCACAACAATCAATTCGCCACAATCTGCTCATTCTGATTCACAATTTGAAACTAACATTATTTTACAAATGCAAATACAGCCCTTTATTAAAATAAAATTGCATTTTTATTATTTTTAATAAATTTAATCTCGAAAAATCTTTTTTTTTAAAATAAAAGTCTATATGATAGGTAAAAATAAAAACAACAATCACTCGAGAACCGTCTCAATTTATTGCCAAATTGAGCATAAATCACTTTTCCCTGTATCCTTAACTTGTGTTCGGTGGTTATATTCTCATTGTGAATATTTCAATCGAAATAATATTCAAAACAATTAAAATCCATTTAATAAAGACGATAAAAAAAGCGTCCTGTAAGTTACAGGACGCTTGTTTGAGTTTCAGATAAAGTACCGATTAGCTGCGATATTCGGCATTGATTTTCACATAATCATACGAAAAATCGCAGGTGTACATTTTGCCACTGGCATCCCCTCGCGCCAAATCCACCGTCACGGTAATGTCGCTTTGCTGCATCACTGCCGCACCTGCCTCCTCCACATAACTTGTCGCACGTCCGCCTTTTTCAGCCACCAACACGTCTCCCAACCACATTTGCACTTGCGACACATCCAAGTCCTCAATGCCCGCATAACCAACCGCGCACAACAAACGACCCAAATTCGGATCGCTGGCAAAAAACGCGGTTTTCACCAATGGCGAACGGGCAATGGCATCTGCCACCAAACGCGCTTCTGCTTTGGTTTTGGCGTGTTGTACGTCAACCGTGATGAATTTGGTTGCACCTTCGCCATCGCGCACAATCGCTTGCGCCAATTCCAAAGACAAATCCAATAAGGCCGCTTTAATGGCTTCGTAAGCCGCGCCTTCTGTTGCGGTTATCACAGGCAAAGCCGAGGTGCCTGTTGCCATGATGATGAAGCTGTCATTGGTCGAAGTGTCGCCATCAACGCTGATACAGTTAAAGGTTTCGTCCGCCACTTCTTTGACCAACACTTGCAACACCTCTTTGGCAATCGCCGCATCGGTAGCCACAAAACCCAGCATCGTCGCCATATTGGGATGAATCATGCCCGAACCTTTAGACATGCCCGTAATCTTGATGCTCACGCCATCTATGTCAATTTGGCGACTGCCTGATTTGGCCACCGTATCAGTCGTCATGATGGCAGCTGCCGCCACATCCCAATGTACAGGCTGCACATTCGGAATCACCGCAGCAATTTTTTCATACGGCAATGGCTCTAAAATCACGCCGGTTGAAAACGGCAATACTTGCTTTTCTGCACAACCAACATGAGACGCTACTGCTTGACACACCGCGCGCGCGCGCATCAAACCATCCGCACCCGTTCCTGCGTTCGCGTTGCCTGTATTGACCACCAAAGCACGAATGTCGGAACTTGGTAACAATTCTTGGCACACCCGCACAGGCGCAGCACAAAAACGGTTTTGAGTGAAAACGCCAGCAACTTGTGTTTCAGGACGCAATACCAACAAAGTCACATCGTTGTGATTGGCTTTTTTCACACCAGCTTGACCTACAAACAAATCCACACCCTCAATGGCCAACAATTCTTGGGCGTTTTTGGGTTTCAAATCAACTGCCATAACCGTTTTTCCTTTATTCATCATTTTCTGTGTACGCAACATCTGTGCAAGCTGCGTTTATACTACTTTTTTTTGCCAACGCACAGAGCCTACCGTATAAAACAGCATCAAATACTTGCGAGCGGTCTATGGCTGATGCAGTATGTATTGATTGTGATTTGAATCTAAAGGATGTTGCTATGCTGGTCGTTGCCATAGATGTTGATGCCCAACGCACGTTTACCCCATTGTGTCCGAATGAATTGCCCGTCACAGGTGGCGATGAAATCGTGGGTCAATTGAATGCGCAAGCCGCTTTGGCACATTTGCGCGTGTTAACCAAAGATGCCCACAATCCCAACGCCGCTTGGGTGGTCGATAGCCATGATAAAATCGGCACGCCCATTGGTTTACCCGATTCGGACATCGGCTGGGTGCGCCATGCCGAAGTCGGCACCGATGGCTTCAAAGCCTTGCCCGGCTTGCCTGAACCTGAACAATATGATTTTTTGGTTTACAAAGGCGTAGAAAACCACATGCACCCTTATGGCGCCTGTTACCACGATTTGGCAGGACGCATCAGCACAGGTTTATTGGAATGGCTCACCGTCAAACAAGCCACACATATTTTTGTGGGCGGCTTGGCAACCGATTACTGTGTCAAAAACACCGTATTACAATTGTGTGCTTATTCAAAAAATTGGCAAGTGTGGGTGAATTTGGGTGCGTGTCGCGGCATTGCAGACGATACCGTCATCACCGCCATTGAAGACATGCGCCTAGCAGGTGCACAAATCGTAGACGATAGCAGCCAATTGCCTACTTAATTTAAATCATTTGAATCATCTAACAAGCGTCCTGTAAAGCTTACAGGACGCTTGTTTGGTTTGATATTTTCATCCGAATATCACTCATCAAAACCACTGCGGCAGTAATTTTTTTCAATTTCATCGCACCCTTTTGAAGATTCACAGTCTATTGCATCTCAATGTCATTTACCCTAATAACATAAGGATTATCATATGTCTGCCAAACTGTTGATGCTCGTCGGTGATTATGCTGAAGATTACCAAGTCATGGTGCCATTTCAGGCCTTTTGGGCAATTGGCTATCAAGTTGATGCCATTTGCCCAAACAAATCCACGGGCGATGTCATTAAAACCATCATTCGCAATCTGGCCAGCGATCAAGTTTACAGTGAACAATCCGGTCATGATTTCACATTGAACGCTGACTTCAATCACATTAATACAAGTGAATATCAAGGTTTAATCATTCCAGGCGGTCGTGCGCCTGAATATTTACGCTTGAATCCCAAAGTCATCAATATTGTACGTGAATTTGATGCTGCCAAAAAACCGATTGCTGCAATGTGCCATGGTGTACAGGTTTTGGCGGCGGCACGGGTGATACACAATCGCTATATTGCTTCTTTTCATACCTGCGCCCACGACATTCACCTTGTTGGTGGCAAATACATCGAAGTGCCTAATGACAATGCAATGGCCGATGGGCATATTATTACCGCACCGTCTTGGCTGGCACAACCTGCTTGGATGGCGCAATTGTTGATGGCTTTGGGTACTAAAATTGAAATTCCATAACAAAGCGTCCTGTAAACATTTACAGGACGCTTATCAGTTTTATTTTGGTTACAACACCATTACATATTTAACACTGCATCGGTTTTGGCGGCACAAATAAAATCATTTTTGTGTAAGCCGTTAATGGCATGCGTCCACCATGTAATGGTCAAACTGCCCCATTCCAATAATAAAGCAGGATGATGGCCTTCTGCTTCTGCCAATTCTGCTACTTTTTGATGCGCTGCCCATGCTTGTTTGAAATTTCTAAATGAGTATTGACGCTGCAACTGCATCACACCATCGACCACAATTGGCTGCCAATCGGGAATTTGACGCAATAATTCAGGCAATTCTTGTTCGTCTACTTGCGGTGCGCCAGCTTGGCACGCTTCACATTGCATTTGGTTCAAAGTTTCGGTGGCGCTCATTGAAGATTTCCTATTGATAATCATGTAAATGGTTTAATGGCTGATGGCTTCAGGCAAAGGAAACAAGCCCAAAGCTTGGGCTTTGCGCACTTCGCTCATGATGTCGATATGAGCCAAATCATACAAATCGTTGACGTCAGTTAAATGGTAATAAATCGGTTGCAATACATCAATGCGATAACGGGTGCGCAATACATCGGACAAATGGAACATGCGGCGCTCAGGCACTTGAGAGGCAAAAGCATAATCGGTTTCTTGCGGCGAAGACAAAATACCACCACCATAAATCTTGCGGCCTTGTGAGGTTTCGAGCAAACCGAATTCCACAGTAAACCAATACAAACGCGCCAAATATGCCCGCTCTTGCTTGCTCGCTGCCATGCCTAACTTACCATATTGTGCGGTAAAATCTGCAAACGCAGGATGGGTCAACATGGCACAATGCCCAAAAATTTCATGAAAAATATCAGGCTCTTGCAAATAATCCATGTCTTCAGGACGGCGAATAAAGGTCGCTACTGGAAATTTGCGCTCAGACAACAATTTAAAAAAGCGGTCAAAACTGATTAAAGCAGGCACTTCCGCACATTGCCAACCTGTCGCTTGGTACAAAACACGACTAATGTCTTGCAAATTGGGAATATGGTCTTGTGGCAAATCTAAGCGTTCCAAACCCAACAAATATTCATCACAAGCTTTGTCTTGTAAATGGCTCAATTGACGTGTCAATAAACGTTGCCAAGTCTCATCTTCCACCTCAGTCCATGCAATATGACCATGTGCATCGCTTTGTTTGGCAGTGTAAACGTGTTGCGTTTCCATCTCAGGCTCCTGAGTATGTAATTATTTTAATAATATGTTTTTTAAAAACATATAAATTCATATTTTTATATTTTTTTAAATTTATACATTACAAAATTAAAATTATCAACACTATTAAACCAACAATAAAATAAAAATATCTCTAAATCTCCTTAAAACCAATCCATCCATGCAAAAAAACCCAACAACCATCAGGTTCTTGGGTTAGATACAGCTCAAACACATCGGTTCTGACCAGCCACTTACATGCTTTTCATCAGTGGCAATTATCCCAACATAAGGGCTTTCCATACATATCAGCATCAAAAGGCATCGAATCAATCACAGCATAATCAGCCAAAAAAACAGCGCCCTGTCAATTTACAGGACGCTGTAGTGTCAAAAATGCCGCTTAATCTGCATCCACCACATAAGTCTTGGCAATCAAATCTTGCAAAGTTTGGCGATTGCGATCAATCAAGAACAACATCACCAAGCACGCAATCCAAAAACCAAACTGTATGATGCCGCCAATAAAAGGAATCATGGCAATCACGGTCAATGCCAAATTAGGTACGATTTCGCGCATCAATACCACGCCTTTGAAACCTGGATTTTCTCCTTCTTCATCCACCACTTTGATTTTCATGATACGTTTGCCCAAAGATTGACCTGTTTTACTCATCAACACCGCTTGAAAAATCAAAAATCCCAAAATCAACACACCGCCTAACATTGTCAGACCAATACCAAAACCACTGAGCTCGGGTTGAATATTGCTCTCAGGATTCATGCCTGAATAGCCGCCAGCTATTTCAACCACGCCCCAAATCAAAGGAATATAAGCCACCGCACCAATCAAATAATTGAGAATATAAGCTGCGATACGCTTACCTGGATTGGCGAGCTCAAACTCATCGTAATCATCCTCAATATGGCTTTTTTCTAGTTGGGTGGATTGATAAATTTCCTTAAAGTCTTGCATGGTGGACTCCTCTATCGATTTTAATCTACATTCAAAGCATTTTTACAACGACATATTGTGATTTTAACATCAACGTAAAAACTGGCTCGCTCATCCATCAACATCATCAATATTGCACTTACAGCCGCTATTTTAGGTTAATTACTATTACATTCCAATAAAATAACAATCATTCTCAAAAAAAACATTTCATATTCAAAATGAAAACGATTTCCCGACAATTCTGATAATTTATTAAAATATTTTCACTGTTTTCTGCAATTTGAACGCATTTTCGGTTATGATTTTCGATTCGTATCCATATGTGAAAAATTATCCCGTTTAAGGAGCAAGAAGTGAAAGTTGGTTTTGTTGGTTGGCGTGGTATGGTGGGTTCTGTCTTGATGCAACGCATGCAAGAAGAACAAGATTTCAAACACATTCCGGAAAGCGTGTTTTTCACGACATCGAATGTCGGCGGCACTGCTCCTGATTTCGGTCAAACGGAAAAAACTTTGCAAGATGCCAACGACATCGAAGCATTGGCAAAAATGGACATCATTGTCACATGCCAAGGCGGCGATTATACCAAAGCGGTATTTGAACCTTTGCGCACAACTGGCTGGGATGGTTATTGGATCGATGCGGCTTCTTCTTTGCGCATGAAAGACGACGCAATCATCATTTTAGACCCTGTTAACCGTGATGTGATTGACGCAGGCTTACAAAACGGCGTGAAAAACTACATCGGCGGCAATTGTACCGTCTCTTTGATGTTGATGGCTTTGGGTGGCTTGTTCCAAAACGATTTGGTTGAGTGGGCTTCTAGCATGACTTACCAAGCGGCTTCTGGCGCAGGTGCTAAAAACATGCGTGAATTGATTTCAGGTATGGGCGCCATTGAAAACGAAGTAGCGGCTGAATTGGCAGATCCAGCGAGCGCGATTTTGGAAATCGACCGCAAAGTATCTGAATTTTTGCGCTCAGACAACTATCCAAAAGACAACTTCGGTGTGCCTTTAGCAGGCAGCTTGATTCCTTGGATTGATGCGGACTTGGGCAATGGCCAATCCAAAGAAGAGTGGAAAGGCGGCGTTGAAACCAACAAAATTTTGGGCAACAGCGACAATCCAACCGTCATCGACGGTTTGTGCGTACGCGTGGGCGCAATGCGTTGTCACAGCCAAGCAATCACTTTGAAATTGAAAAAAGATTTGCCTATCGAAGAAATCGAAGCATTATTGGCTTCTGCCAACGATTGGGTGAAAGTCGTTCCTAACGAAAAACAAGCATCTATCGAAGAATTAACCCCTGCTAAAGTGACAGGCACTTTGTCTGTGCCAGTGGGTCGTATCCGCAAAATGGGTATGGGCGGCGAATACATTTCAGCATTCACCGTAGGCGACCAATTGTTGTGGGGTGCAGCAGAACCTTTGCGCCGCATGTTGCGCATTGTGTTGGGCAATTTAGACCAATAATTTGGTCAATTTTGAAAAGCCTGAATCTGTTTCAGGCTTTTTTTATACCCATGTTTACGCAAATTCACTTACAGGACGCTTGAAATATGGATAGTTTGCTTATATTTTTAAAGCCTGTAACAGCATATTTTTAATTAAAAGACAGGGCTCATACATGCGTTATCTTGGTTGGTTGTTTCCGGCCTTTTTGATATTAGAAGTGGTTTCCATCGTCATGGTCAGCCAATGGTTAGGTATTTGGACTTTGGTATTGATGGCTTTGCAATTTTTCACAGGCATCTTTTTAATGCGCAATTTAGGTTTTTCCAGCGTGTTGATGGCAGGTGAAACCTTGCGTAAAAATCCACAAGGCTTGTCCGTGTATCAATTGATGTGGCCGATTCGCTTTATCATTTCTGCCATTTTGCTCATTAGCCCGGGCTTTGTATCGACAGCCATTGCCGCAGGTCTGATGTTGCCATTAAAAGGTGGTCCCAAAACCAATATCGGCTCAGAACAAGCCCAACAAGCGTATCAACAATACCGCCAACGCCAAAACAACCATGCCGATGGTGATATTATCGATGGTGATTACAGCGAAGTGAAACCATCACCTTCACGCCCATCCAATGATGTGCCACGCATCGAACCTTAATCTAGTTAGATTCCAACAAGACTCACCCAATATACAGGACGCTTCAAGCGTCCTGTATACCATTGCAATATAGCAACCTTTCTTAAAACAGCCTAAAATACCGTTTTAATCCCATTTAACCCACGTTTGTTATCCGACAGCGCTGTGTTTGTAAGTTGTGAAGACCTAACCATGATTGCACTACGTCCACTGATTTTAACCATTGGCACCTGCCTCTTATTGCAAGGCTGCGTTACCTCCTTGGTCACCGCACCCGTAAAAGCGGTTTATACCGTTGGCAAATACACCGTTAAAGGAACTGCCGCTGTCGTTGGTGCCATGATTCCCGATGGCGATGACGATAAAGACCAAGACAAACATGCCAATGATTCAAAGCCACTTCCACAAGAGTAAGCCCAAGTATTGGCATGCTGCGCTTAAAAAAAAACAGGACGCTTCAAGCGTCCTGTCAATATATGATTAATCAATCTGGTTTGTTTTGATGTGTTCTCAATTGCTTGATAGCAAAATACATCATCCATGCATACATCGCCAATGGAAACACCTGCATCCCCATAAAATAAGTGTCAAACTCAGGTTTGGTTTGAATATCATAAATGCTCAAGCTCACGGTCGCACCGAAAAATACCAAGCCTGCAAACGCACAAAAACCCTGCACTTTTGGCATGCGTTGATTGCCTGTAATCAAAGTCAAAATACACAAACCGATACCGCTGATACACAGCAAAAACCACATGATGTAAACACCCATTTTTCATTTCCTTTTTTTAATGACCTGACGTTGCCTGCATGAGTTATTGTCAAATCTGGTGTATGGCATTCAGGCCGCTTTCTCTGTTGATTGCTCGTCTTCCTGCTTGCCATCTTTGAAGATGACGTTGTTGACCACCAAGGTCAATAAGTTGAATCCTTGAATCCGGCGCCAACGCTTTTGGGCCGTTTCCAATAATTTGTACACCATCGCCAAAGTGGTTTCTCTGGAACCGCAGTTTTTAGCCCGCTTACTACGCAATCGTACGGTAGCAAACGTGGATTCAATCGGGTTGGTGGTGCGGATGTGCGTCCAATGCACATTTGGAAAGTCATAGAATGCCAATAACTCTTCTTCATCCTTCACCAGTTTGTTAATGGCTTTGGGGTATTTGTCACCAAAGCGAGCCACTGTTTGTTTGAAGGCTTGTTCTGCACTTTCTTTGGTTTCGGCCATCCAAATTTCTTTCAAAGCCTCTCGCAATTTGCCTTGTACCGATTTGGGTACGGCTGCCAACACATTGGCCGTTTTGTGCACCCAACAGCGCTGATGTTTGGTGTCTGGATAAGACTTGGCCATGGCATTCCAAAAGCCCAACGCACCATCGCCGACCGCCAATTTTGGACTGGTTTCCAAACCCCTCAAACGCAAGCCTATCAACACTTCTGACCAACTGACTTCAGATTCCCGATAACCATCTTCAACCGCCACCAACTCTTTATGTCCTTGATCAGTCACACCAATGATGACCAGCAAACACAGTCTATCGTCCAATCGCACATTGCTGTAAATGCCATCGGCCCACCAATACACATAGCGTTTGCCCTTTAAATCCCGCTGGCTCCATTGCCGATGTTCGTCCGTCCAATGTTGCTTCAAACGACTGATGGTATTGGCTGACAAGCCTTTGGCCTGCTCTCCCAATACAGCCGCCAAAGCTTGTTGGTGGTCACCTGTGGAAATGCCTTTCAAATACAGCCATGGCAGCAATTCTTCGATGCTTTTGGTACGTTTCAAATAAGGCGGCAACAATTGACTGTTGAAACACACACCGTCACCACTGCGATCTCGTACCTTCGGCACTTTCACCTGTACATCACCAATGCCAGTCTGCACTGTTCGTTCCGGCAAATAACCATTTCTGACCAATGCTTGGCGACCATCGGGAAGTTTCTTGGGTGAGTGTTGCTCCAGCAAAATCTGCAATTCGGTTTCAACTGCTTTGGCAATCAACTCCCTGGCTCCCTGACGCAGCAAATCGGTCAATGGGTCATTGAATGTTTGCTGTGGTTGTACGAATGCATTTGGGTTAGAATCAGTCATGGCGTATTCCTTTTGTTGGTTGAAATCTTTGGTCGGAAATCAATCAACAGGATACGCCTTCTTCATTTGTTCGTCATACACCAGAAATGACTATAGCTCTGCCTGCATCGCAGCCACACACATCCAACACACAAACAATGCCGGATACATGATTAACACCATCGGCATTGCCATAAAATACACCCATTTTTGCGCTTGGCGCACATGGTAAAAATAGACCAAACGGTGTGCATAACAAAATAAAAATGCCACCCAAGCGGTTAAAGCATAGACAGCACTTTCATCTAAATCCAACAAATAGCACCACATGCCTACAACCGTTACAGGCACCGACACCAACAATAACAGCAACGGCCACATAGGTGGTTTTGTCATCTGCCAACACCTTGACACAAAGCTCGCATTTTACCTCACCCACATCAACGTATGGGCATGGCAATATGACCAGTTAACAATTGTTTGAGCATCCACAACCAATCTCGTTTGGTTAAAACAGGTCTTTGCGTGAACACATCATATTCAACCGCCATCAGTTTACGCACAATGCGCTCGCCACCCAACACAATCATGCTCAATTCCCAACGCAAGCGACTGGGTAATTTGCCAATCAAAGGTGAGCCGTCCTGTAACATTTGAAAAGCACGCTGACATTGTGCTGCCATCATATTTTGAAACGCAGGTGTGAGCTTGTGTTGCGCAATGTCAGACTCAGACACATGAAATTGCTGCAAACTCGTTTGCGGTAAATACACACGGTTTTTTTGCCAATCAATCGCCACATCTTGCCAAAAATTAATCAACTGCAAAGCGGTACAAATGGCATCGCTTTGCTGCAAAGACTGTTCATCATTGACACCATACAAACACAATAACAAACGCCCAATTGGATTGGCAGAACGACGCGAATAATCGACCAATTCGTCAAATTCTTGGTAACGCTTTTTCACCACATCTTGGCGAAAAGCATCCAGTAAATCTTCAAACAATGCTGTTGGCAATTGATGTGGCGCAATCGCTTCATCAAGCAAACGCTGCATCAATGCACTTACAGGCCGCTTGCCTTGTTCAATCAAAAGCAATTCATCGCTCAAAGCTTGCAAATTAGCCAAGCGCACTTCATCGCTGTCATCGCCCTCATCGGCATAATCATCCGCCACGCGAGAAAACGCATAAATGGCATGGATAGGACGGCGCAAATGTTTGGGTACCAATATCGAACCAACAGGAAAGTTTTCGTAATGATCTACTGCCATAGCCTGCTTTCTTGTTTTTTCAGCTGCTCGTATCTCATTAAAATTCTAATGGATATTTGCTTTTTCAATATGCATAAAGGCGTCCTGAAATGGTTTCAGGACGCCTTCAATCCTATTTTTTAATGCGAACGCAATTGGCTCAAAAATTGTTTGGCACGTTCGTGTTTTGGATTGGTGAAAAATTCTTCTGGTGTCGCCTCTTCGATGATTTCACCATGATCGACAAATACCACTCGATCAGCCACTTCTCGCGCAAAACCCATTTCATGCGTCACACACATCATGGTCATGCCACTCAAAGCCAAATCCTTCATCACTTTCAACACTTCGCCAATCATTTCAGGGTCTAGCGCCGAAGTTGGCTCATCGAACAACATCACTTTCGGTTGCATCGCCAAACCACGGGCAATGGCAACACGTTGTTGTTGACCACCTGACAATTGACTCGGGAAAGATTCGGCTTTGTGAGCCAAACCCACTTTTTCCAACAAACCCATAGCCAATTCACGCGCTTCGGTTTCTTTCATGCCACGCACTTTCATAGGCGATAACATGATGTTGTCAATGGCGCTTAAGTGTGGGTACAAATTGAAATGCTGAAATACAAAACCTACTTCTGCACGCAATTTATTCAAATCGGTTTTGTGATCGTTCACACACACACCATCGATGTAAATATTGCCTTCTTGAATGGTTTCCAATTGGTTCACTGTACGAATCAACGTCGATTTGCCTGAACCAGACGGACCACACACCACCACCACTTCACCTTTGGCAATTTCCAAATTCACACCATTAATTACGTGTAAATCCTTGCCAAACCATTTGTGGATATTTTCAAAACGGATCATTGCATCAGCCATGGTTCATCCTGTCTTCAAACGTTTGCTGCGTTTTTGCGCAACAAATAATTACTCAATTGAACATATTCTTCTGGAGCGACGTGTTCCGCACGCAAAGTTGGGTCTAATCCCACTGCGGCAAAATCTTCGTCGTTCATCCATTCTTTTAAATTGTTGCGCAAAGTCTTGCGGCGTTGTTGAAACGCTTGTTGCAACATGCGACTCAAATGATTGAAATCATCGGCAATGCCAATACGACCTTTATTGGGAATCATACGAATGACAGCTGAATCTACTTTTGGCGCAGGGTCAAAAGATTCAGGCGGCACATCAATGATTTTTTCCATCTCAAAATAGTATTGCAACACCACACTCAAGCGACCGTAATCATTGGTTCTGTGTTCGGCAACCATGCGCTCTACCACTTCTTTTTGCAACATGAAATGCATGTCTACCACTTCATCTGCCACTTCCACCAATTGGAACAACAATGGCGTGGAAATATTGTAAGGCAAGTTGCCCACAATTTTTTTCATGCCAGCAATGCTGCGAAAATCCAATTGCAACACGTCGCCTTCATGTATCACCAATTTATCGGCAAATGGCAAACGTTTCAAACGTTTGATGATGTCACGGTCAATTTCCACCACATGCAATTGTTTCAGTGGACGCGCTAAAGGCTCGGTAATCGCTGCCAAACCAGGACCGATTTCAATGACCACATCATCCGCTTGCGGACGCACTGCGTTGACAATATCGCTGATAATGCGCGTGTCTTGTAAAAAATTTTGCCCGAATCGTTTGCGGGCTTTGTGTTCTGCCATAACTTCCTTCTACCAACTTTGAGCTTGGCTCAAAGCCTTGTTTATGCAATCACTTGCAGTGTACCAAAAATCAACACACCATAACGTGCAAATTTGCCTATTGTCAGCATTAACGCGCTCAAAAATACATTCAAACGCAACCAACCTGCCGCAATAGCCAAACCATCACCAATAAATGGCACCCACGACATCAATAAAGCCCAATAGCCATATTTGTAAATCCACGTAATCATTTTGTCAGGCGCACGGTGTTTGTGTGGCAATAAGCGTCCCATATAATACGAAACCACCCCACCCATGCTGTTACCGATGGTAGCAATGAGCCAAGCCCAACCCCACCATTGCGGATGTTGGTGTATCATCGCCACCAACACCACGTCGGACGTCCCTGGCAAAATCGTTGCCGAGCTAAAAGCCGAAAACCACAAGCCTAACCATTGCCACCAAATTTCATTCATCATCCACGCTCACTTTGAGCAATCGTAATTTCCATGGTCGCAATGATATCCGCGCGATGGTCTCGCTCTGATTGGCTGTAACCACCAAAATCATCGCTGTTTTTGATGTGATTCCAATCCGTTGCCGCATAAACAGCTTGGCGATATTGTGTGGCATCTAAGGTTTCAGCCACAAATGCCTCCGCCAAAGCCACTTCTTTGTCCCACCAAGGGTATTTTTTGCTGTCACGCAAACTCTTCGCAAACTTCCATGCTTTGGCTCGCGGCGAAATAGATTCTGAAGCAAACCATGATTTCATGCTGATTCCTTTTACAGGACGCCTCTTTTATCAGGCATCTTTTGACATGGTATTATAACTGTATTGATGACGGACAACATACATGAAAACAATCTTCATTACTGGCTGCTCTAGCGGCATCGGCTATGCCACCGCCCACTTACTCAAACAACAAGGCTGGCGTGTGATTGCAAGTTGCCGCCAAGCGCAAGATGTACAACGCTTACAAAGCGAAGGCTTGGAATGTCTACAAGTAGATGTGCGCTGTTCTGAAGATTATCGTGCCGCCATCGCTTACATCCAACGAGAAGTGGGCACTTTGGACGCGTTTTTTGCCAATGCAGGCTTTGGGCAAAATGGTGCGGTCGACGATGTGTCTTTGGCTGCAATCAAAGCCCAATTCGATACCAATGTCTTTGGCACTTGGGATGGCATTTTGCACGTTTTGCCCTTGTTTCGCCAACAAGGTTTTGGACGAATTTTGGTTAATTCCAGTGTTTTGGGTTTTGCTGCCATGTCTTTGCGTGCGCCATACAACAGCAGTAAGTTTGCTTTAGAAGGCTTGTGTGACACTTTGCGTTTGGAATTACATGGCACTTCTATTCACGTCAGCTTATTGCAACCGGGTCCCATCAAAAGCCGTTTTCGTGACAATACCTTGCAACACTTTTTAGCCCATGTGAACCCAGATTCCCCTCATGCCAATTACACAGGTTTGCTCAAACGCTTGCGTGGCGAAGGCAAACCTCATCCTTTGGCATTGAGCAGCGAAGCTTGTGCTGCCGTATGCGCCCAAGCTTTAAATACCCCTCGCCCCAAAGCCCGTTACCGTGTGACGATGGTAACCCATAGCTTGGCCTATTTAAAACGAGCGCTACCGACCGTCCTTTTAGACCGCCTGTTAATTGGCGGCAATGACAAAGCCTAACCTTATCAAGATACAGAAAGATGTGATTTATGGATTTATTTTTAGCCTCAGGCAGCCCTCGCCGTTTGCAATTATTACAACAATTGGGTTTTCAAGCCCAAAAAATCAGCAGTGACATCGATGAAACGCCACATGACAATGAAGATGCCCAAGCTTATACCGAACGCATGGCATGGCAAAAATCAGAACAGGCTTTAGAATTATTCACTCAAGCACATGGGCAAGCCCCTGCCATCCCTGTTTTAACCGCAGACACCTCAGTGGCCGTTGATGGCCAAATTTTGGGCAAACCTAACGACCGTCAAGATGCTTACCAAATGCTCAAACAACTTTCAGGCCGCTCACATCAAGTCATCAGCGCAGTAGTCGTTTGGCATCAAGGTACACGCCACCGTACCACTCAAATCAGCGATGTGACGTTTAAAACTTTGTCAGATGCAGAAATTTATGCTTATCTTGCCAGCGGAGAAGCCGACGACAAAGCGGGTGCTTATGGCATACAAGGCTTGGCAGCGGTGTTTATCAGCCATTTAGATGGCAGTTTTAGTGGCGTGATGGGCTTGCCTTTGTTTGAAACCACACAATTATTACAGTTGTGCCATTTGAATTGCCTCGACATCTAAATCAAGACAATTGACACCATGATGGCGAACACGGTAAAATACTTGCCATCGTGGTAACTCACACGATATTTACAGTATTTTATTTGAATATTTCAGGACGCTTGATAAGAACACTAAAATAGCGTTTTTATCATGCCAAATGCACTTGTAAAATATCGATCATGTCCCCATCAAATAAAGTATGGCAATCCATCTTAATGGCTATCGAGCGGTTAATTTGTTGTTACACGCCTGATAAAAGCTTGTGATAAGATGAAGCGCAGCCAAGTAGTGTCGTTTGTTAAGTATGTTGCACTTATCGCATACTCAACAAACCACATTGAAAATCAAAGGACGACCATGTTGCAAAATGCTATTGCCTTGGCTAAGGATGTGCCACGCCCACCTGAAACGGTTCTCGTTAACGTCACTCCCCAAGAAACCCGTGTTGCTATTTTAGAAAATTCAACTGTTTGTGAATTGCATATTGAGCGCAACTCCGATCTTGGTTTGGTTGGTAATATTTATTTAGGCGTGGTCAAGCGTGTTTTACCAGGCATGCAAAGTGCTTTTATCGACATTGGTTTAGACCGTGCTGCCTTTTTACATATTGTTGATATCTTAGAACAACGCCAACAACCCACTGAAACCCAACGCATCGAGCACATGTTATTTGAGGGTCAAAGTGTCATGGTGCAAGTCATCAAAGACCCAATTAACAGCAAAGGCGCTCGCCTTTCTACCCAAATTTCATTGGCAGGTCGCTTTTTGGTTCATTTACCACAAGATGAACACATTGGTATTTCACAGCGAATTGAAGATGAAGAAGAACGAGCTTTATTGCGCAAGCGCTTGGAAGACTTGTTGCCAGAAGACTCTTGCCACGGTTATATCATTCGCACCAGTGCCGAAACCGCTACCGATGCAGAGTTACAGGCCGACATCGATTATTTAACTCGCTTATGGGACAACATTCGCAAGCGCAGTAAAACCGTGAAGCCCGAAACCTTGTTATACCAAGATTTGCCTTTAAGTCGCCGTGTTTTGCGTGACATGTTCAGCGACAACACCCAACGCATCTTGATTGACTCCACTGAAAACTACGAGTCCATGCTCGAGTTTGCACAAATGTATGTGCACAATGCCGTCAATAAAATTGAAAAATTCGATGGTGCGCGCCCCTTGTTTGAAACTTATGGTGTCGAAGACGAAATTGGCAAGGCTTTGCAACCGCGCGTGAATTTGAAGTTTGGTGGTTATTTAATCATAGACCCAACCGAAGCCATGACAACCATAGATGTCAATACTGGCGGCTTTGTGGGTACGCGCAATTTTGACGAAACCATTTACAAAACCAATTTAGAAGCTTGTCATGCCATTGCGCGCGAATTGCGTTTACGCAATATTGGCGGCATTGTCATCATCGATTTCATCGACATGGAACAAGCCCAACACCGCGAATCGGTTTTAAATGAATTGACCCGTGTTCTAAGTCTAGACCGCACCCGCGTCACCTTAAACGGCTTTACCAGCTTGGGTTTGATTGAATTAACGCGCAAACGCACACGCGAAAGCCTCAGCCATTTATTAAGCGAGCCTTGTTCTTGTTGCAAAGGACGTGGCACTGTCAAAACAGCACAAACAGTTTGTTACGAAATCCAACGTGAAATTGTCGGTGAAGCACGCCGCTACAAAGCCAACAGCTACAAGATTTTAGCTGCCCAATCGGTAATAGATTTGTTTTTAGACGAAGAGGCGCAATCTTTAGCCATGTTGATTGATTTCATTGGCTCGCCTATCACCTTGGCAGTTGAAACCTCATACACACAAGAACAATTTGACATCATTTTGATGTAGTCCAATTGGAGAACAAATCTTGACGGCAGCACACACACCAGAGCAAGTTTGGCAAACCATTTTAGCCGAAACAGTTGAAGCAGTTGAAAATGAACCTTTATTAGCCAGTTTTTTACATCTTAGCGTTTTACGCCACAGCTCTTTTGATCGTGTTTTGGCGTTTCACCTGTCTAGTAAATTGGCCAGTGCAGTGATGGATGCGCGCACATTGTATGAAATGTACCACCAAGCTCTGAAAACCGATACCACCATTCATGATGCTGCCATTGCAGACATCATTGCTTACTATGAGCGCGATCCTGCTTGTGATGCGTACTCTTTACCTTTGTTATATTTCAAAGGTTATCATGCAATTCAAGCACATCGAATTAATCACCATCTGTGGCTACAAGGTAGAAAGACATTGGCATACTTCTTGCAGAATCGCTCTTCAGAAGTATTTGGTGTAGACATTCATCCTGCTGCTACATTTGGTAAAGGTATTATGATTGATCATGGTACTGGTATTGTGATTGGTGAAACAGCGGTTTTAGGTGATGACATCTCTATGTTACATGGTGTGACTTTAGGTGGTTCAGGCAAAGAGTCTGGTGACCGTCACCCTAAAATTGGCAACGGCGTCATGATAGGTGCTAATGCCTCAGTTTTGGGCAATATTAGAATCCATGAATGTGCCAAAATTGGTGCTGGCAGTGTGGTTGTTAACGATGTTCCTGCTCGGACTACAGTGGTAGGCGTACCTGCCAAAGAGGTGGGGAAATTAGGTTCTATTCCTTCTCAAGAGATGGATCAAACCTTATCATAGAGGTCATGATATACAAATAAAAAAAGCCCTCAATCTGCGGAACCAATTGCAATAATAAAGTCAACTTTGATACCAATCTAGATTATCTCAATAATCTGTATTAGATTGATTGAAAGATGATTTTAGTATGATACTATGAGAATGTACGGTTTTGAGGCTTATTGATTTCAGGCCATTACCAATGACTATTTATGGAATTAAAAACCGTCAATATCAACGACATTTTCATTGCATCACCTTTGTAGCAGACCTTTTAATTTATTTATGCAACGAAAAGGATTTACCATGAATTTTGATAAAACAATCACTGAATTATTGAATGTAGACGGTGCTCTTGCGGCTGCAGTTGTAGATTATTCAAGTGGCATGTTGCTTGCAGGTGGCGGCACAGCTTCTATCGATTTGGAGATTGCAGCAGCTGGCAATACTGAGGTGATGCGCGCAAAAATGAAAACCATGGGCATGCTAGGCTTAAATGATGTCATTGATGACATCTTGATTACACTGGGCGAGCAATACCATTTGTTGCGTCCTTTGCAAAAACATGATGGTTTGTTTTTGTACCAAGTATTGGACAAGGGAAAATCCAACTTAGCCTTGGCGCGCCGTGCCTTACGCGATGCAGAAAAACACTTAGCTTAATTGGTGTTTTCTAGATTGTCTTCGTTTCTACACTCGCCTCGGTAATATATTATTGCCGAGGCTATCTTGCTTGAGCGAGAACAAATGTCCGCTAAAAATTTAAATATAAAACTGAATTTGGTTGGTTTCAACTCAGATTTAACCGATAAGTTTACCAAACAAATTGATGCTATTAACCGCATGAATACAGCTCAAAACCATCTCCAATACCGTTGGGAGATTGGTCAAAACGCATACCAATGTCAGGTACATTTTGTCATTGATTCAACATTACCACATTACCTCCACCAGTCTAAAGCCCCTATCTTAAGCAATCAAGACCTTGTGGCGGATAATTTCATTCCTTGCCCTCACCCTATCACCACTTTTGATTTGATTGATGTTTTAAAAAATATTGAACAAGTCTTTTTTACAGAACCGCCTGCTCAACATTCTAACGTCTCAAGCGACAAACCCAATATCACTTTTTGGCGTGATGGTGCGATGATTGTCCCTGCTAACACAAAAGAAACTCTTACACCCCCAAATCAGACCAATAACAATAAAAAAACTGATCCCACTCAAACCGAGGAAGACAAGCCGGTTTTTTATACTTATGGCTCATTTCGAAAAAACCAAACCACACCACAGCCCAATGCGACTGAAACAGCTCAAGAAGCCACTTCAACCAAACAAAACACCCAAATCCCATCCAATGGTACAGACAGTTTATCTGCGTCTTCTAAAGTATCTTCAGAAACCAAGACACATGAAAACTCAAAAGAAAAATTCATTTTATATGGTAGTTTAAAAAATAATACCAATCAAAAAAAAACAACTGACCTAGCTTCCTCTCAAGAAAATACGCCAGCTGAAGACACAAATCATAAAAATTCAGACAATGTCGCTCACCCTCAGATTGACATAAACTCAAGCACCAACCCATCTGTATCTACCGAACAGACTGTTGTAATCCCTACGATTGAAACCCAAGTCCAAGATGTCTGGGAAAGCCTGTCTCAACAAAACAGCGGTATGATTTGTCTTAAAAAATTGGGTGTTTATGTAGATTATGATAATCAAATGATTGCAGCTTCTGTCAATCATGCAAACGAGTTGGCTAACATCTTGCTTCAGGTTAATACTGAGCCAGCAGAAACAACAAATAATATTCCAAATACATTAAAACATTTTTCATTACCAGCAGTCTTATGGTCATATGGCTTGCACACACCAAAATGTGATGAAAAAAGTCAAAACTTGGATTTGGAAAACCAAGAATGGAAACTCAAGGGTTTCCCAAGATTTGGTCAATGGGAAACACATCCCACTTGGTTATTTTTAGCGACTTTATTTGCTCAAAACTATCACAGTATTTATGCTGCACAAACCAAAGGAAAAGCATCTCACCAACAAATCAAACATTTTATTTATGCTGCACATTTAGCAGGCTTAACTTGGCAAACCCAAGCACTACCTCAAAGCACAAAACAACAACAACAACAAAATTCATTACAAAAAAATGCGTCTGAAAAATCATCATGGATTACCAGACTGCGCGAAAAGCTACATACTAATGAACATTTTGAATCATCTTTAGATTAATTTATCGATATATATTTTATACAGAAAGTTCGCCATGTCAGTCAGCAACGAACCCAATCTCACAGGCCCTTTACTTAAAATTTTATTTATCGGTCCAATGGGTGCAGGCAAAACCACTGCCATTCATTGCATCAGCGACACCAACCCTATTGGCACAGAGGCCAGCAACTCAGACTCGGAACAATCCAACAAATCCACGACCACAGTGGCAATGGATTACGGCAGTATTGAATTAGGCCCTGATGAAGTGGTTCATTTATATGGCATTCCAGGGCAAGATCGTTTCAAATTCATGTGGCCTATTCTTGCCAAAGGCTCTATGGGTTGTATCTTGCTCATTGATGATACACGCGAAAATCCTATTGAAGACTTAAAACTTTATTTACATGAGTTTCGTGATTTAATCAGCAAACAAGCTTTTGTCGTTGGCATAGGTAAAACCAAAAAAGACAGCCATGCTTTGGACAAATATACCCAATATTTTGCCGAACGCGACATGTACGCACCCATTATGGAAGTCGATGTGCGTGAAAAAGCAGATGTTTTAATGTTATTAGAAGTGATACTAGCGAATTCAGAAATCAAGGGGGAATAAAATCCATGGATAACAGCGAAGCTGTCCGCAAACATCAATATATTATGGCACGCCAAGACATGTTTACCCGCCATGTGCAGGCTTTAAAGAAAAATTTCAGTGATATTGAATTTATCGTAATTGCCAGTGACGATGGTTTTCCCATTACCCATACATTGGCAGATGACCGTGATGCAGCACGCAAAGCGGCCATGTGCGCTTCTTTAGGTGGATTAAGCGACTCTGTCAGTGCAGAATCAGGATTCAATCATACTATGGCCACAACCATCGAATGTGAAAACGGTTTAATTTTTAGCCGTCGTGTGGCATTGGATACCGACAAATCCATCGAAATATTGGTTGCCTGTTCACGCACAGCCAATTATGCCACAGCATTGTGGACCATCAAAAAGACCATCAATGACATCATCGAAGACTTCAACAAACGCTGATTTTCATCCCACAATTAACGCACATTCAATAAAAGCGTCCTGTAAATATTTACAGGACGCTTTTCATTCAAGCATGTAATCAGTCTTGCAATACTGCTACAAATGCATTGGCAACGTAATCAATGTTTTTGGTGTTCAAACCAGCCACACACATACGGCCATTGCTCACCAAGTAAATACCGAATTCAGAAGCCAAACGAGCCACTTGTTCTGGGCTCAAGCCTGAGAAGCTGAACATACCACGTTGAGCCGTGATGTAAGAGAAATCACGACCAGGTACTTTGGCAGACAATACTTCAAACAAACGTTGACGCATTTCTTTGATGCGCACGCGCATTTGAGCCACTTCTTCAGTCCACAATGCAAACAATTCGTCGCTGTTCAAAACGTCTGAAGCGATGGTTGCAGGATGGCAAGGTGGGTTAGAATACAAACGACGCACGATGAATTGCAATTGACTGAACACCAAACGTTTTTCTTCAGCTGTTGCACACACCACAGACAAAGCACCCAAACGCTCGCCGTAGAACGACAAGTTTTTAGAGAATGAGCTGCTGACAAAATAGCTCAAACCCAAAGCTTCTGCTTTGCGAATGGCGTAAACGTCGGTTTCAAAATCATCGCCAAAGCCTTGGTAAGCGATGTCCATGAATGCCAACAATTCACGTTCTTTCACCACATCCAACAACGCATCCCACTGAGCAGGTGTCAAATCCACGCCAGTTGGGTTGTGGCAGCAAGGGTGTAACAATACCACATCGTGTTTGTTATAGCCTTTGAACGCCTCTAACAAAGCATCAAATTTCACGCCACCAGTAGCTGCATCGTAGTAAGGGTATTCGCCCACTTCCAAACCAGCTGCTTCAAAAATGCTGATATGGTTGCCCCAAGTTGGTTTGCTCACATACACTTTGCTTTGTGCAAAATATTGTTTCACAAACTCAGCACCCACACGCAATGCACCAGAACCGCCGATAGATTGGATGGTTGCAATGCGACCTTCGGTCACAGCTGCACTGTCAGCACCAAACAACAAGCGTTGTACCGCATTGTTGTAAGAGGCCAAACCGCTCATAGGCAAATATGGACGAGCTTGAGGCGCTTTGGCACGCTCAGCTTCGGCTTTCAATACCGAGTCGAGCAAAGGCAAATTGCCATCTTCATCGTAATACACACCCACGCCCAAATTTACTTTTTCAGCGCGTGTGTCTTTGTTATACAAGTCATTCAAACCCAAAATAGGGTCGCCTGGATAATAATCAACATGATTAAACATGAGGTTTTTGTCCTAAAGTTGCAGATTAAAACAGTCCAAGTTGTCGTTTATATGGCAACCTGCACCCATCAAAAACAAGACCCATACTTTAACACGTTTACAAACTTGTGTTGAGCTTGGTCTAATTTTTATTTTATTTCAATAAACACCAACGGTATCACACAAAAAAAGCGTCCTGTAAGTTTACAGGACGCTTTTCAAAACAACATCAATCCACACGCTTCAATACCAAAGTACCATTGGTACCACCGAAGCCAAATGAGTTGGAAATGGCGGCACGAACTTCCATTTTGCGTGCACCATCTTTGTTGTAATCCAAGTCACAACCAGCTTCAATGTCTTGGTTATCAATGTTAATGGTCGGTGGTGCAATTTGGTGTTTCAACACCAAAGCAGTAATCACCGCTTCCAAACCACCAGCACCACCTAATAAGTGACCTGTCATGGATTTGGTAGAGTTGACCACCATTTTGTAAGCATGCTCACCAAACGCAGATTTCAATGCATTGGTTTCATTGGCATCACCCAAAGGTGTAGATGTACCATGTGCATTGACATAATCAATGTCACTAGGCTCTAAACCAGCATCTTTCAATGCACGATTGATGGCCAAAGCAGGACCATCAATCGTTGGTGCAGTAATGTGATGCGCATCTGAGCTCATGCCAAAACCCACCAACTCAGCATAAATATTGGCACCACGAGCCATGGCTGAATCATAAGATTCCAACACCATCACACCAGCGCCTTCACCCATTACAAAACCATCACGGTCTTTGTCCCAAGGACGAGATGCTTTGGTTGGATCATCGTTGCGAGTAGACAAAGCCTTCATCGCTGCAAAGCCACCCATACCCAAAGTCGAAATGGCACCTTCAGCACCACCCGCAACCATGATGTCTGCATCGCCATAAGCAATCATACGCGCCGCATCACCAATACAATGTGCACCTGTCGTACAAGCAGACACAATGCCGTAACTCGGACCTTGATAACCTTTTAAAATGGTCACATGGCCTGCAATCAAATTAATCAATGAACCTGGAATAAAGAAAGGATTGATTTTGCGTGTACCGCCAGCAATCACATCAGCACCCGTGTTCTCAATCAATGGCAAACCACCAATACCAGCACCAATATTCACACCCACGCGGGTTTTGTCCAAGCCTTCAATATGATCCAAGCCTGCATCTTCAATCGCTTGCAATGCCGCAGCAATACCATAATGAATGAACACATCCATACGACGTGCTTCTTTGGCTGGAATGTATTGGGTGATGTCAAAATCTTTGACTTCACCAGCAATCTGACAATTCAAGGTCGATGCATCAAAACGAGTCACAGGGCCAATACCGCTGACACCAGCGAGCAAATTTTCCCAGTTTTCGGCCACACTATTACCCAATGGTGATACAACACCCAAACCGGTAATGACGATCCTTTTTTTATTCATGCGTTTGAAATCCATAGTAAAAACCTCTGCACAGCAAACCGATGTGCTCTGCAGAGGCTAAAATATTGAGGCTAAGAAAAATTACTCAGCAGCTGTCAAGAAGTCGATAGCTTGTTGTACAGTAGTGATGTTTTCTGCTTCTTCATCAGGAATTTCAGTATCGAAAGCTTCTTCCAAAGCCATAACCAATTCAACGATGTCCAAAGAGTCAGCGCCCAAGTCTTCTTGGAATGAAGATTCGTTTTTCACTTCAGCTTCATTCACACCCAATTGTTCAGCAACAATTTTCTTTACGCGCTGTTCGATATTTTCCATGTTACTTCCTTTACCTTGATCTTAAATAAGGGTTTATTTCAGATAGAATTAATTGTTAATAATGGTCGACTACCAAAATCCAGCGCTCATTCTACTGAATTTAAATAGAGCTTTCCATCCATAAGCATGCATATTGTAAGCATATTCCACATATTTTGACTAGCTTCATGTGTGAACTGCGAGGATAAGCTGCCATTTTCGCCAATAGCCAATATTAACACAAGCCTAAATCCTGACTCAACACACAAGAACCATCCAATTTCATTTAAAGCATTGTGACACAAACACCCACTTTTAATCGTCAATGGTATGATTCTAACCATCACTCTAAATATTTGCTTTTTAAAATAGCAGTAAAGGTTATCCGATGAAAATTACCGTTTTAGGCGCAGGCGCATGGGGCACTGCCCTTGCCATCCATTTTGCCAAACAAAACCACCAAGTGTGTTTGTGGGCACGCAATGCCGATCACGTCACGCAAATGCAACACCTGCGTGAAAACCAACGTTATTTAAAAGGCTACCACTTTCCTGAAAACTTAACTTTACACAATCATTTACAGGACGCTCTTCATCAAACCGAATTGGTCTTGATTGTGACACCTGTTTCAGGTTTGCGCCCTATTTTAGAAACCATCCAACCTCTCATCGACCACAACATGCCCATCATGACCGCATGTAAAGGTTTTGAAGTCTCGACAGGTCAATTGCCACACCAAATAGTGGCGAATATTTTGCCCGAACAAAAACATGTGGCTTTGTTATCAGGTCCTAGCTTTGCGCAAGAATTGGCGCAACAACTGCCTTGTGCCGTCACTTTGGCATCTGAAAACCAAGCTTGGATTGAACAAATGTGCCGCAATTTGAACAGTTCCGTATTGCGCTTATACGCCTCTAGCGATGTCATCGGTGTGGCAGTAGGTGGTGCGTTGAAAAACGTGATGGCAATTGCCACAGGTTTGTGTGATGGTTTGCATTATGGCTTGAACGCACGGGCGGCATTGATGACACGCGGCTTGGCTGAAATCAGCCGTTTGGCGCAACATTTGGGCGCACAAGAAGCCACTTTAATGGGTCTTTCGGGTTTGGGTGATTTGATTTTAACTTGTACAGGCGGCTTATCTCGCAATCGCCAAGTCGGCCTGAAACTGGCCGAAGACAAAAATCTAGACACCATTTTAGAAGAGTTAGGACATGTGGCTGAGGGCGTATATACCATTTCTGAAGCCTATCGCCTGTCACAATTACACCATATCAGTATGCCCATTACTGAAACCTTGTTTCAATTGCTCAATGGTCAATTGAACAGCGCTCAAGTGGCATATGCTTTAATGATGCGCAGCCCCACACTGGAACACAAATCCTAAATACTCACATCTTATTTGATTTTTTTATCCCCCTAAGCAAACCACAAATTCCAAGCCAACAGTTTCAAAATAAAGTGGTTTGCTTTACCATTCAGGTCGCTTTAAATTTCAAAACAGGTCAGTCAAAAGGAAAATAATATGAATAAATTAAACATGAAAACCACCAGTATGAGCTTGATGGTGGCTTTGGCGCTGGCAGCTTGCGGCGGTCAAAACAGTGGTAGCGACGCTGCCAAAACAACTTCGTCAGCCCCTGCTGCCAATGGCAACAATGAAATCGTAATTGGCTTTGCCGCACCTTTAACAGGTCCACAATCACATTACGGTGAAGAATACAAAAACGGCGTGCAATTGGCCATTGACGAAGCCAACGAGCAAAAATTAACCATCAATGGCGCACCCGCCACGTTCAAATTGATGGCTGAAGACGATGCTGCGGACCCAAAACAAGCCACACAAGTGGCTGAGCGTTTCGTGGATGCCAAAGTGGCGGGGGTGATTGGTCACTTTAACTCAGGCACCGCCATTCCAGCATCTGAAGTTTACGAAGACAACCAAATTCCAAATATTGCGATGGCAACCAGCCCAACCTTATCTGGTCGTGGCTTGCAATACGTGTTCCGCTCTATGACTTCAGACAGCCAACAAGGCACTGTTTTGGGCAAATATGCGGTTGAAAAACTGGGTTACAAAAACATCGCCATCATTGACGACCGCACCGCTTACGGTCAAGGCTTGGCAGACGAATTTGAAAAATCAGCCAAAGCCGCAGGCGCCAACATTTTGCCGCGCCAATTTACCAATGACAAAGCCACTGATTTCCAATCTATTTTGACAGGCTACAAAACCCAACAACCTGACGTGATTTTCTACGGTGGTGCAGACACGCAATCAGCGCCGATGATCAAACAAATCCGCCGTTTGGGCATTACTGTGCCATTTATGTCGGGTGAAATGACCAAAACACCGACATTCTTAGAAATTGCAGCAGCTGATGGCGAAGGTGTGTTCACTTCTTTGGCAGGTTTCCCATTAGACAAAATGCCTAAAGGTGCTGAATACGAAACCAAATACAAAGCCAAATATGGCAAAGACGTCGCCACTTATTCTCCATATGGTTATGACGCAACTTGGGCGATGATTACCGCCATGAAAGACGCCAACTCATCGAAAGCGGCAGACTATTTAAGCAAATTGAAAGCCGTGAGTTTGAATGGTGTGACCAGTGGAACATTCTCATACGACGACAAAGGCGATTTAAAAGACATTGCCATCACCGTTTATAAAGTAGAACAAGGAAAATGGGTGCCTGTGGACAGCATCTCTAGCGGTAATTAATGCAATATTAATATAGTCATGCTTTTACAGGACGCTTGCAAGCGTCCTGTAATACTTGAAAGCTAAGCTGCGCTATTGACTGTGTTACAATCATCTCGCTGTTTCAGAAACGGGAAGTTAGGTGAAAATCCCACACTGCCCCCGCAGCGGTAAAGCTCATAAAACTGTTCAATACAAGTCACTGTTACCAAGATAATGGGAAGGCATTGAAATCAGCGAGCCAAGTCCGAAGACCGACTGAACAGTCTTAATTTCGAGTATCGCGGGGAGGCGATATTTGACTGTTTTGTCTTTTTACATTGCGGTTAAATACACATTCTTTTCGCACTCGGTATTTACAAAATACTTGGAGTGTTCCTCATGCAAACCAAAACCTTGGCAGCAAGCTTATTGCTATTGTCTGCTGCGCCCTTGGCATTGGCCAATGACAGCCACAATGATACGGCTTTAGAAGAAGTGGTCATCACTGCCACACGCATCAGCCAAAATCCACTTAAAAGCTTAAACGATGTCAGCATCATTACTCGTGCCGACATCGAAAAAAGCAATGCCCAATTTTTGCCTGAATTACTACAACAAAGCATAGGCTTAGAAACGGTCAGCAATGGCGGTGTAGGCTCTGTCGGCAGCTTGTTCACGCGTGGCACCAACACCAACCAAACCATCATTTTGATTGATGGCGTGCGCTTGGTGTCTGCCACCACAGGCACTGCTTCTTACAACCACATTCCGTTGAATCAAATTGAGCGCATTGAAGTCGTGCGCGGTGCCAGTAGCTCCGTGTATGGCGCAGATGCCATTGGTGGCGTGGTACAAATTTTTACCCGCAAAGCTGAAAATCAACCGTTCGGCGGCGATATTGGTGTCAAAATCGGCACCGAAGGTCAACGTGGTATCGATGCCAACCTGAGCGGCAACACACATGGCGTAAGCTATCAATTAAGTGCAGGCACAGAGCGTACCGATGGCGGCATTTCTGCTACCAATACCGACTATCCATTTGGTCACCATCCTGATGAAGATGGTTATCAAAACCAAAATGTTTCAGGACGCTTGGCATATGAATGGGCAGAAGGACAAGAATTGAGCATGCGTGCTTTGCGTTATAAAGGCGAGGCTCAATACGACGGTGGTGGTTCAGACCCGATTACGTGGGCACCTATTGCCAGAGACGATGAAAACTACATCACCCATTTGACTCAATTTAGCATCGCTTCTAAAAACCGCATCAACGAGCAATTGGAATCCAATTTACAATTTTCCACCAGCCGTGACGAAGGCAAAAGCGTCACCCAAGGCAGCACAGATTACTTTATCAAGAGCAAAGACACGCGTGCGCAATGGACATTGAGCGGTCAACACGAGCACATACAATGGCAAACAGGTGCAGAATGGCTCAAACAAAACATTGATTCCGATACCGATTATGTGGTCGATTCTCGCAAAAATTGGGCATTTTTTGGAGCGATGAATGCCGATTACAACCGCTTTTTAATCGAATCGTCTTTGCGCCAAGACCGTGACAGCCAATATGGTCTTCACACTACAGGACGCTTGGCGCTGGGTTATCAATTGACCGATGCTTTGGTCGGTCGCATCAGCTACGGCACTGCTTTTCGTGTACCCACTTTCAACGAGTTGTATTACCCATACGGTGGCGGCAACCCGTTGCTTAAACCAGAAAAAAGCCGTTCTTGGGAAGCGGGCTTAAAATACCATCAATCAGATTTCAGCGTGGATTGGACAGTATTTCAAACCCAATTGGAAGAAATGATTAACGGTTGGCCTGCTCAAAACATCAATGAAGCGACCTTGGTCGGCACCAGTTTGGCAGCGAGCAAGCAATGGCAACATTTCAAACTCTATAGCAACGTCACTTACCAAGACCCTCGTGACGATAGCAATGACAAATTATTGATTCAACGTGCGCGCGTATTTGGTAATATTGGTATTGATTATCAACCACATGAAAAATGGTCTATTAATACCCATTTGCATGTACACGGTCGCAGTTTTGCCGATGCTGCCAATACCACCAGCTTAGGCGGTTATGGTTTATTGGGGATGAGTGTTGCTTACAAACCCAACCAACAATGGCAGTTGCGTTTAAGCGGCAGCAATTTGTTGGACAAACAATACACCACCGTTCGTGGTTACCATACCCAAGGTCGCAGCGTGGTGGCTTCAGGACGCTATCAGTTTTAATCCGCAATGATTCATTGCCATTACGGTTTACAGGACGCTTGGGTCATACTAAGCGTCCTGTAAAATTCAAAGCCTATGTTCCCATCTATTCGTTTCGGTTTATTATTTGCCCTATTGTCTTTATGGCTATTGCCCGCTTATGCGCAATGGCAAGTGCAAGACGGCACAGGGCAAACTGTCACCCTCAAACAACCATTGCGCAAAGTCGTATCATTGGCACCACACACCACCGAACTTTTATACAGCGCAGGTGCAGGCAGCAAAATTGTGGGTGTCACGCAAGAAAGCGATTATCCTCAACCGATTTTAAACCTACCCAAAGTCGGAGCTTACAACCAAATCAATGTGGAACAAATCATTGCGTTGAAGCCTGATTTGGTCGTGGCATGGCAAGACGGTGGACAACAACGCTTGATTGAACATTTGAAACAATTGGGCATTGCCGTCTTTGTTTCTAATCCTGTGAGTTTACTATCGATTTCCGATGAAATTCATGCTTTAGGCATCCTCAATAGCACGCCCAATATTGCCAAACAAAATACCTATCCGTTTCGCCAATTGGTATTGGCACAACAAAAACAGACGTATCCAAATCGCATTTCCAGTGCTTTTTTGGTCAGTTTGCAGCCAATTTATGCCATCAGCAATCGCAGTTTTTTAGGGCAATTATTACAAACTTGCGGTGCCGACAATGTTTTTGGCAACTTGTCTATGCCTGCGGTGCCCATTAATCATGAAGCCTTATTACAACAACAAACTGAAATTGTGTTTGTCAGCGGTGAGCAAAATTTGTCACAATGGCAACAGCTGTATGCACACAGTCGTAAGCGACCTGAAATACATATCATACAAGCGGATTTGCGCCCCAGTTTGCGTATTAAGTCGTCATTAGAGCAAATGTGCCTTATAATCGAGTCCAAACGCCGAAAACGGCATTGATTTCATCATTCCAATTTACGTTATTGTCTGAGCCATGGAAAATCAATTAGAACACTTATATAACTGCGTCAATACTTTGGTCGCTAAGTTTAATACGCTCAATGCCGACAATGCTTCTTTAAACCAACGCATCACAGCTTTAGAGCAAGAAAAACGTCAATTAATTGAGCAATATAATGCGCAATTAAGCAGCAAAGAGCAATTGCATACCGAACATGTCAATACTTTACAAAACTTATCTGACAAACAGATCAATGATTTGAAAGTTGAAAATACGGTTTTGCGTGCCACGTTAATCGACACATCCGACGCCATCAAAACCTTGATGTCCCGTTTGCCGAAAGTGGTGCAAGAGGAGATTGAACAATGAGTATTTCACAAGTTGATGTGAATATTTTAGGTCGCCAATTTACCATTGGTACGCCAACAGACGAAGCTGAAACCTTGCGTCAAGCCGTTTATTTATTAAATCAAAAAATCGCCGCTATCCAAGATACAGGCCGCATCGTAGAAACTGACAAAATTGTCATCATGGCAGCTTTGAACTTGGCGCATGATTTTTTAAAAATGACGACCAAAGATGGCTTGGAATTTACTCAGTTTGAGCGTAAAATAAGCGACATGATTCAAGCATGCGAAACCGCTCTCAAGGTTTAAGCTGCTTAGCAAACGAGTTTTAAGTTTTCCCCTGCAGTGTTCGAACGGGCTTATATTCCTTTGAACCAATAAGTTCGCTTTATAGTTGCACCGTGGTGTATGGGCGCGAACGTTCCTTAGTCGAACGTACCCGAAATATACCCATGTGACTAGCCTTGTCCCCAAGGTTCAAGCGAATTGTGCCTAACCGACACAGGCGGGGGATCCCCTCCCTCTTCAAAACACCACTTGGCAAGCCAATTACGTGCCCAACTCAAATCCAATCATCATTATTTTGACCATTTTGGTCGATTTCACATAAAACTTCATCGCAAGCCCTTTGTTTATATTGACAAGTACCGCCACACTCACATAAAATCGTTGGTTTACAGTATTCACTATTTTTGGAACTATTCCTATGAAAACCTTTTCAGCTAAACCCCATGAGGTGAAGCGCGAATGGTACGTAGTTGATGCTCAAGACAAAGTTTTGGGTCGTTTGGCTGCTGAAATCGCTCACCGCTTGCGCGGTAAACACAAACCAGAATACACTCCTCACATCGACACTGGCGATTACATCGTCGTGATTAATGCTGACAAATTGCGTGTTACTGGTAACAAAGCATTAGACAAAAAATACTACCGTCACTCTGGTTACCCTGGTGGTATCTACGAGCGCAACTTCACTGAAATGCAACAACAGTTCCCAGAACGTGTGTTGGAAAAAGCAGTGAAAGGCATGTTGCCTAAAGGTCCTTTGGGTTACGCCATGATCAAGAAATTGAAAGTGTACGCTGGTGCAGAGCACACGCACGAAGCTCAACAACCTAAAGTTTTGGATATTTAAGGATACACGATGAACGGTAAATATTACTACGGCACAGGTCGTCGCAAAAGTTCAGTGGCTCGTGTGTTTTTGCAAAAAGGCACTGGTCAAATCATCGTTAATGGTCGCCCAGTAGACGAATTCTTTGGTCGCGAAACTGGCCGCATGGTTGTTCGTCAGCCATTGGCTTTGACTGAAAACTTGGAAAGCTTCGACATCAAAGTTAACGTATGTGGCGGCGGCGAAACTGGTCAATCTGGTGCGATTCGTCACGGTATCACTCGTGCATTGATCGACTTTGACGCAGCTTTGAAACCTGCATTGTCACAAGCTGGCTTTGTGACTCGCGATGCTCGTGAAGTTGAACGTAAAAAACCTGGTTTGCGCAAAGCACGTCGTGCAAAACAATTCTCAAAACGTTAATATTTGCGTTTTGTATACAAAAAGCCGCCCTCGGGCGGTTTTTTATTTGCCCAATACCATCAGATTCACATCAGCAAGACATATCACTACCTAAAAATACAGCGTAAAATAGCAATCATATTTTGAGCACAGGATGGATGATGAGCGAGACCAAAACCAAAGTAGGCATTGTAGGCGCAACAGGCTATACCGGCGTGGAATTGTTGCGTTTGTTGGCACACCACCCTCACGTTTACGTCACTGCAATTACCAGCCGCCAAGAAGCAGGCAAACACATTGCAGACTACTTCCCAAGTTTACGTGGCGTATATGATTTGACTTTTCAAGCACCAGACGATGCGCAACTAGATCAATGTGATGTGGTCTTTTTTGCAACACCTAATGGTGTGGCGATGAAAGAAGCTCCTGCATTGCTGGCACAAGGCATTAAAGTCATAGACTTGTCAGCAGACTATCGCATCGACGACATTACGACTTGGCAACATTATTACAAAATGGAACATGCCAGTGAAGAATGGGTTGCAAAAGCAGTCTACGGCTTATCAGAATGGAAGCATGCAGACATTGCTCAAGCACAATTGATTGCCAATCCTGGCTGTTATCCAACTTGCGTCGGCTTGCCTCTATTGGCTTTATTACAAGCCAATGCGTTAAACAGCTCAAGTCATATCATTGCGGACTGTAAATCTGGTGTTTCTGGTGCAGGGCGAAAAGCCGAAATTGGAACACTTTTTAGCGAGGCTGGCGACAATTTCAAAGCCTACGGTGTCTCAGGTCATCGCCATTTGCCTGAAATTCGCCAAACAATTGCTGCATTCAATCCAGACATTGCCAAAAAATTTACCTTTGTTCCACACTTGACCCCCTTGATTCGTGGCATGCATGCCACCATTTATGTTGAATTGAATGAAGGTATCGATGCTTTACAAGTGTTACAGGAAGCTTACCAAGACAGCTTGTTTGTCGATGTTATGCCAAACGGTAGCTTGCCTGAAACCCGATCTGTACGTGGTGCCAATATTTGCCGCATCACAGCTTACCGAGCGCCTGAAACCGAAAATAATCAATGGATTATTTTGTCTGTCATCGACAATTTGGTCAAAGGTGCAGCAGGTCAAGCCGTACAAAATATGAACATCATGCTAGGGCTGCCTGAGAACACTGCATTAAATTGCATGCCTTTGCTACCCTAACCCACACATACATGAAAAAAGGACGCACTCATGAGCGAACAACAAACTGATAACAACCCTATCATCTTCACTGAAAATTGCTGCGTGAAAGTACGCGATTTGATTGCGGAAGAAAACAATCCCGATTTGAAATTGCGTGTTTTCGTCAACGGTGGCGGCTGCTCAGGCTTTCAATACGGCTTTACATTTGATGAAATCGTCAATGACGATGACTTCCAAATCAGCAAAGACGAATTGACTTTCTTGGTAGACCCAATGAGTTACCAATATTTAATCGGTGCCGAAATCGATTACACCGAAAGCTTGCATGGTTCACAATTTGTGATTCGCAATCCAAACGCGACCACCACTTGTGGCTGTGGCTCTTCTTTCTCGGTATAAACATTTAAGATGACAAAGCGTCCTGTAATTTACAGGACGCTTTTTTAATTGCTACAAAAAATGCCCAATCAACAGATTGGGCATTCAAACACTTCTTATGAATGATATTAAAACAATTCATCTACATTCTGTGACTGCGCAGGTGTATTGTGTTGAGGACGAGTAGAACCTGCTTGCCCACTGTTTTGTGCAGGCGCTGTATTGATAGGTTTCACCTCTTGTGGACCTGCTCCCGATTGAATAGGCTCTACGGTCGTTCCACCACCAGGTTGTCCTAAGCCATTAATCGGATCCACTGTCACACCACCACCGTTACTATTGATATCTGTATCTCGCTCTTCAGGCTTAATAGGTGCGCTAGAACGATTGTCAATATTTAACTTAGTATTGGTGCTTTGTTGCTCTTCATAGAAATATTCACCACCACGCTGCACCATGCCTTTAGGCATTTTCATGTCTTCGTTTGGCATACCTTTTAAAGCAAAACGCATATAGTCCATCCATACAGGCAATGCAATCACACCACCATAACCTGCACGACCTAAGCTGCGTGGCTGGTCAAATCCGACATAAACCGCCGTCACAATTTTCGGGTTATAACCTACAAACCAAGCATCTTTCATATCATTGGTGGTACCTGTTTTACCTGCAATATCAGTACGACCCATTGAGTTGGCACGCGCTGCTGTACCACGACGTGTGACATCTCTCAAAATACTGGTCATGATATAAGCATTACGCGGGTCAATAGCTTGTGTGGCATTTTGTCCCGCTACCAAAGGCTGTGTTTGAGCACGCAAGCGGCCTGAACCATCGTAAACCTTATCAATGACATAAGCCGTCACCTTATAACCACCATTGGCAAATACGGCATAACCTTCAGCCATTTGTAAAGGTGTGGCCGAACCTGAGCCCAAAGCCATAGACAAGCTGCTTGGATGGTCTTTGTCTGCAAAACCAAAACGCTGTAAATAATCTTTGGTATTTTTAATACCCAACATCATCAACAAACGGACTGTCACCACGTTTTTAGATGCAACCAATGCTTGGCGCATGCTGATATAACCTGCATAACGACCATCTGAATTTTTAGGCTCCCATGCTTTGCCACCACTGCCCATACCCGGCAAAGACAAAGGTGCGTCATTCAAAGAAGTTGCGGCTGTCACGCCTTTAGCCAAAGCTGCGGAATAAATGAATGGCTTAAATGTGGAGCCTGGTTGACGCCAAGCCTGCGTTGCACGGTTAAAGGTTCGGCGGTGGAAATCATAACCACCCACCAACGCACGCACCGCACCTGTGCGCACATCCAAAGCGACCAAAGCGCCCTGTAACTCTGGTTGTTGCACGACCCGCCAAGCATCTTTGTTTTTCGATACCCGAATCAAAGAACCTGGTGTCACTTCGCGTGCCTTGGCTTTGCTATTATTCAATACCGATTTGATTAAAGACAAATTAGCACCACTGATGTCAGCCAATCCATGACCTGCAATATATACAGTGACTTTGTTATTGCCTTGAATTTTCGTAACCACAGCAGGTCTTTCTCCACGCACGGTATGAAATGGACTTAACACCTGCTCCAAATCATCTAAATACGCTTCGTCACTGCTTTGATCCAATTCAGACAAATCAATTTGTGCTTCAGGACCATGGAAACGAGCACCTCGGTCAAAATTTTCCAAAGCGGTACGCAATGCCTTAGTCGCTACTTCTTGATGTGCCGTAGACGCAGTGGTATAGACACGGAAGCCTTGTGTATAAGCTTCCTCACCATATTTATCTACCATAGCTTGGCGTGCCATTTCGGCCACATACAAAGAATTTTCATCAATATTGGCAACCGCACGCTCAAACACCAATTTTTCGGCCATCGCTTCATCTCGCTGTGCCGCTGTAATCATGCCCAACTCTTGCATATTTCTTAAAATATAGTGTTGGCGCTGTTTGGCACGCTCATAATTAACAATGGGATTGAAAGCGGATGGTGCTTTTGGCAAACCAGCTAGCATCGCAGCCTCTGCAATACTCAGTTTTTCAACTGGCTTGTTATAGTAAGCATAAGATGCAGCCGCAAAACCGTACGAGCGCTGACCCAAATAAATTTGGTTGAAATACAACTCTAAAATTTGGTCTTTACTCAGATTTTGTTCAATCTTATAAGCCAGCAAAGCCTCATTGAATTTTCGCTTCAATGTTTGTTCATTGGTTAAATAAAAATTGCGCGCCACTTGTTGGGTAATAGTACTGGCACCCGAACGGACGCCGCCCGTCAGATTACCCACCATCGCACGAGCCACCCCAACCACATCAACGCCCCAATGTTCATAAAAGCGTTGGTCTTCTGCAGCAATCACCGCATTTTTTAAAGACTCAGGGAACTCATCAATTTGAGTAAAATTACGGCGCTCTTCGCCATACATACCAATAAGCTTTTCATCCGATGAATAAATAAGCAATGGCATCTTCGGTTGGTAATTGGTCACCGATTCTAAATTTGGGAGTTTGGGATATGTGACCAAAACTGCAATGGCTAGCAAGCCAATAGCAAAAAAAATAAGCCCTAAAGTCAATCCAATTAGGGTACTGATTAGTTTTTTTAACATCAGGAGAATTATTTCAGCAAAATGATTGCGCAAAGTATAAGGTTAAAGCTAACCTTATGCTAGATAAAAAAATTAACGTTTCTAAAGGTTAATTTTCAAACGGGGATAATTGCAATGAAATTCAAAAAGAAACCCGCAGCATCAAGCCCAAAGAATAGCAAGGCTTCAACTGGACGCGGTTTATTAACCATAGATATTACTGATCAAAATGTAAAAATTGCGCATATTTCAGGACGCTCTCCTGAACAATTGGTGCTGGAAAATTACAAAATTTTTCCAATACCTCAAGGTTATGTACAAGATGGTAAAATCAACAATGAAGAACAATTCACTGTCATATTGCAACAGGCATGCAGCCAGTTCAAAGGTAGTGGCAAACAAGTTGTTGCTGCTTTACCACACAATGTCGTAACCACGCAAAATTTTAGCTATACATTGGATTCAGGCACCACACTAGAGGACGCAGCCAATTTTGAAGCTGCCCAAATCGCGACGATTGAAGAAGTGGACTTAGACTATCAAGTCATCAATACTGCTTCAGACAGCGAGGAAGTTCTGATGGTCATCGCCCTGAAAAGCGATACCAAGCCTTACTTAGACTGCTTAGAAGAAGCTGGTTTTGGCATACCTAAATTTTTGGATGTGGAACCATATGCCATCGTCAATGCATTTTCTAACTGGATTAACACTCAATCTCCCGATTTAGAAAACCAAATCTTAGCCATTTTTGACATTGGTAGTTTAAAAACCCAATGCTTGATTGTACAAGCGGGCAAAGTCTTGTTCAAACAAGAAGTCTTGTTTGGTGGTGAACAATTAACGCGTGAAATTCAACGAAATTACCAAGTTGACCAAGAAGGTGCTGAAAAAATCAAAGTATCTTCTGAGCAGCCTATTGACTACGAAGAATTTACTGTCAGTGGTTACAACCAAGAATTAGCTATGGAAATTCAACGTGTCTTACAGTTTTTCTATACCAGCTCACATTCTAATGGTAAAGAAAAAATCAACAAAATCCTTTTAACAGGTGGTTCTGCTGTTTTGCCAAATTTAAGCAAAGTCGTAGAAGAACAATGCACTATTGATACCGTGGTCGTCAATCCTTTGCAATTTTTAGGTATTGCAAGCCACATTGACCCATTATCGTTGGTACAAGATGCGGGCCGTTTAACTGTATGCTGCGGCTTGGCTGTGCGAGGTGTTGCATGATTAAGATAGTTAAATTAAACCTGCTCGATTACCGTGCAGAAGCCAAAAAAGAGCAGCTGAAAAAATTCCAAATTTTAATGGGTGCTGCTGCGTTAACCGGTTTAGGCTTGGGTATTATGGTTTGGATAGGTTTGGCAGGCTTGGTTGAAACCCAACAAGAGCGCAACACCTTACTTAAGAACGAAACCGCTAAACTGGAAAATGAAATCAAAGAAGTGGCTGCACTACAATTGACTCGAGACAGTTTCTTGCAACGCAAGCAAAAAATTGAAGAGTTACAAAATCAACGCTTTGAAGCAGCCAAACTTTTGGATGATTTGAATATCTTGGCGCCTGAAGGTGTGTATTTGACTTCGATTGATGGTGATAGCAAGCGCAATTATAAACTGATTGGTCATGCCACGAGCGACAGTAAGGTAGCTATTTTTATGAAAACCTTACCAAGTACGGGCGTGTTTGAAACACCTCAATTAACCAGTATTACCAAAAAAGAAAAAGCACAAGAATTTATTTTGAGTGCCAAATTGGTTGACCACAGTGCAATTAAAGATGGGGCACCTGCTGAGACTGGCTCTATTTTGGAGGGCAATTAATCATGGCATCGTCAAAAGAATTTAATTTACAGGAAATGTATAAGCAATCTCTTCCAGTACAGTTAGGGATTGCAGTAGCAGTGGTGGTCATCATTTTGGGCTTAGGCTACTTTTTTGTTTTCAGTGATCAACGTGCTGCTTTAGAATCTGCTGAACAAGCAGAAGTCAAACTCAAAGAAGATTTTTCTAAAAAAGCCAAAGAAGCGGCACAATTGCCTGCTTTGAAAAAACAATTAGAACAAATCAACGAGTCTTTTTCTGTATTGTTACGCCAATTGCCAACCGATGCAGAAGTGCCTAACTTGATTCAAGAATTACATGACGCTGCTTCTTCTAGCGGCATGCGTTTAAATACAGTGACGCCTCAAGCCATCGTTAACGACGGTCCTATCGATATTTTGCCATACAAAATTGCGTTGACAGGAACCCATCAAGAAATCAGTGCATTTGCTCGCAGCGTTGGCAAACTGTCTCGTATCATTACACTGAGTCAAATCCAGTTAAAATCTGATGCAAAAGATGAAAAATCCAATACCTTCACGTTGACAGCGATGGCCAATACCTATAAAGCGGTTGATCCAAATGCCCAATTGAATGCTCAAGCAGAACAAGATTCAGGTAAAGCTAAAGCCAATACCAAAGCTAAAGGCAAAGATAAGTCTGAATCAGATGGAGCAAACAAAAAATGAATAAGTCATTAAAATACAAATACTTTGCTTTAGGGTTAAGTTGCATCATGCTAAGTGCTTGCTCAGAGCATGGTGACTTACAAAAATGGATGGCTGATGTCAAAGCCAAAGCCATCAAATCCTATCCAGAACAAGATGTGCCTAGTATCAATGCTATGGCGACCTATACGCCTCCAGCTTATACTGGCTTACATTCTTTTGATTCTGCTCGATTACAAGCTGGTAATGCTATCAATAATGCAAATGGTCCTAATGGCAATCGCCCCAAAGAGGTCTTAGAAGCTTTTGGTTTAGAAAAATTAGAATATGTAGGTTCTATGGTTCAAGCAGGTAAAACCATAGGCTTTATTCGAGTAGATGGACACATTTACACCATTCAAAATGGTAATTATTTAGGCCAAGACTTCGGTAAAGTAACTGCTATCGAACCCGACCGCATAGTATTAAAAGAGTTGGTAGAAAATACTGAAGGCGCATGGGAGCACCGAGAAGGCAGTATTGTCCGTGCCGATACCGGAAAATAACAGTGATAAAAGAAAATAAGGGATGAATATGAAACACATTCAAGCAACCGTTAAACTGCTCTCTGGTTTAAGCTTGGGTTTAATGCTACAAACAGCCTGGGCAGGCAATATTACGGATATCAAAGTCACTTCTTTAACTGACAATAAAAAAATTGTCAAAATTAAGTTTGATAGCGATGTCACCGAACCCAAAGGTTTTGTAACAGGTACACCTCCTACTATTGCATTAGATTTTCCAAATACCAGTTTGAATTTGTCTCAGACGGATTTTGCCTACAATGACAGCTTGCTAGGTAAAATATTAGCCGCAGAAACCAGCGGCCGCTCTCGTTTGGCCATCGATTTACGCGAAGGCAGTGAATATTATACTGAACGCAAAGGCGATGAGATTTGGGTGCATATCAGTTCTAAAAGTGCATCACCAAAAAGCTTGACTACCCAAAGTGAGCCAGCCATTAAAACATCCAGTGCTCCTATTGGCAATGCTGCACAACTGCCCTCTAATGAAAATGAATATGCTCACAGCGGCGTTAGCATAGACTTCAAAAAAGGCTCAGCTAGCCGTGGTGAAATTACTTTAAATCTACCTAATCCAAAAACCAAATTTGATATCAAACGCTTAGCCGACCGTCTAATTGTGACCTTGCCAAATACCAGCATTAGTACTGCTGAGCAAAAGAAATTGGATGTTTCTACATTTGGTACACCTGTTCGTTTCATTAACTTGACTCGCAACAACTCACAAACCCAATTGGAAATCATAACTACTGGTGGCTGGTCATACCAAAACAAATTGGAGAATGGTCGTCAAGTATTCCACATCATTCCTCAAAGCAATGTGAGCCAAGCTGGTTTAAGCTCTAAAAACCAAAAATTCAAAGGCAGCAATGTCACTTTGGACTTCCAAAATGTCGAAGTGCGCACCATCTTGCAAATTTTGGCCAAAGAATCAGGTATGAATATTGTTGCCAGTGACTCTGTTCAAGGCAGCATGACCATCAGCTTAAAAGACGTGCCTTGGGATCAAGCATTACAATTGGTTTTAGATGCCCGCGATTTAGACAAACGTCAAAATGGCAACATCATTAATGTAGCGCCTCGCGAAGAACTATTGTCTAAAGACAAGCGTAATTTGACTGCCGCCAAAGAATTGGAAGAGCTGGGTCCATTGATTTCACAGTCTTTCCAATTAAAATATAAGAGTGTGGAAGAATTCCGTACAGTTTTGAATATTCCAGTTAGCGGTGCAACCAGTACCAGTGATCGTAACTCTATTTTATCTAGCCGTGGTTCAGCATTAATTGATCCTGCAACTAACACACTTATCATTAATGATGTGATTTCATCTTTGCGTAAAATTCAAACTCTAATTGAAGAATTAGATGTTCCTTCGCAACAAGTTATGGTTGAAGCTCGAATTGTTGAAGCTGGTACAGGTTTCTCTCGTGAGCTAGGTACTCGTTGGTTTGGTCAACAAACTCACATAGGCTCTAGCGGCAACACTGCTACAGGGATTGGTGCAGGTATTGTTGGCTCCGCAGGCAACTCAGGTTCCAATAATGCATGGGCAGGCCCAATGAATTTTGCTAATATTCCTAGCGTTAATTTAGGTGCCAGCGCTCCAACCAGCAGCATCGCAGTGGTACGCCAAACATTGTCAGGTGCTTTAGGCTTAGAATTATCCGCATCCGAAGCGACTAACAAAACCAAAACCATTTCTAGCCCACGTGTTTTAACACAAAACGGCAAAAAAGCAGAAATCAAATCTGGTACCGAAATTCCTTACCAAGAGGCCAGCTCAAGTGGCGCAACCTCTACTTCATTTAAAGAAGCTGTATTGGGATTAGTAGTCACGCCTCGTATTACGCCAGATGGCAATATCATTATGGATTTGGATATTACCAATGACTCAGTTGATAACAGCTGCCGCGCGTCTGAACCATGTATTTCTACCAACAATTTGAACAGTACAGTCATGGTTGAAAATGGTGGAACTATTATTGTCGGTGGTATTTATCGTCGAAGTAATGGTGGCGTACATGATAAAGTGCCTTTATTGGGTGATATTCCAGTATTGGGCAATTTATTCAAACGTCAAACCAAAAACGATGAGCAACGTGAATTGTTGATTTTCATCACACCTCGCATCATGAGCGCGACAGGTACAAACTTGCGTTATTGATATATCCGATTGGTTTAAGTTCGGTTACAATGCCTGCTATGGACTACATAGCAGGCAATCTTATTTTTATCGGTTTGATGGGCGCAGGCAAAACCACCATAGGTAAATGCTTGGCGCAGCGTCTTGGCTGGCAGTTTTATGATTCAGACCAAGAAATCGTAAAACGTTCTGGCGTTCCCATCAGTACTATTTTTGAACTCGAAGGCGAAGCCAGTTTTCGTGAGCGCGAACACGCCGTCATACAAGATTTAAGTGCTATGAAGCGTTGTGTGATTGCCACAGGTGGTGGCGCAATTTTACAGGCCGCCAATCGTGAATTGCTCCAAGCATCCGGCACCGTCATTTATCTAAGCACCAGCATAGACTGCATCTTAAAGCGCACCTCACAAGACAAATCACGACCTTTATTACAAGTGGAAAATCCACGAGAACAATTGGAAAAACTCTTTCAATTGCGCGACCCTTTGTACCATGAAATTGCCGATGTCATCATCGAAACCCACACACAGCCTATTTCCGCTGTCGTCAGCCAATTAATCCAACAACTGAAATTGTATGAAGCCACTGACTCTGACTGTTGATGCACCCTCTCACCAATATCCTATTTTCATTGAATCCAGTTTACAGGACGCTTTGATGCGTCAATTGGCACAATACAGCTCTAAAAAAGCCGCCATTGTGACCAACCATACCATTGCACCTTTGTATTTAGAACAAGTACAAGCGGCCTGTAAAGCAGCTGGTGTGGATGCATTCAGCATTATTTTACCAGATGGTGAAGAATACAAAACGTGGGAAAGTTTGAATTTGATTTTCGATGGTTTGCTGACAAACCATGCTGAACGTTCCACCACATTGATTGCTTTGGGCGGTGGTGTGATTGGAGACATGGTTGGGTTTGCTGCTGCCACTTACCAACGTGGTGCGCCATTCATTCAAATCCCAACAACTTTGTTAAGCCAAGTCGATTCTTCCGTCGGCGGCAAAACAGCCATCAACCATCCTTTGGGAAAAAACATGATTGGGGCGTTTTACCAGCCTCAAGCGGTGTTCATTGGTTTAGACACGTTGAAAACCCTGCCTGAACGTGAATTTGGCGCCGGTATGGCCGAAGTGATCAAATACGCCTTGTTAGGCGATGCTGAATTTTTGAATACTTTGGAACAAAACATCTCTGCCATTCAAGCGCAAGAACAAGACATTTTGGCGCAAGTGATTTTCCATTGTTGCAAAATGAAAGCCGACATTGTCGCTCAAGATGAAAAAGAGCATGGCGTGCGCGCTTATTTGAATTTGGGTCACACTTTTGGTCATGCCATCGAAACGGAAATGGGTTATGGCGTGTGGTTACATGGCGAAGCAGTGGCTGCGGGCATGGTGTTAGCATGCCACTTGTCTGAGCATTTAGGACACATCAATGCTGAAGACACAGCACGTGTCATTCGCTTATTAGAACAAGCCCAATTGCCAACACAAGCACCTGATTTTGATTTAGACACATGGATTGCCCACATGCAACATGACAAAAAAGTCATCAATGGTGAAATGCGTTTTGTGGTTTTAGAGCGTTTGGGTAAAGCGGCAATGGCCAAAGGCATCACGGCGGAAATCCTAGCGAACGTCATCCCTCACGTTTAAACAATATCAGCCATATTCAACATAAAAAAGGCGTCTTGAGCTTACAGGACGCCTTTGTTTCGTTTGATTATTATATTCACAAAACTTGATACAACATATACAAATAACATATTGTTTTCAGGTAGAATATCTCAATAGCCATTACTGAGATCCGCCAAATGAAACCACACTATTTGCATGATTTATTCAATCCCAAGCACATTGCCGTGGTTGGTGCCAGTGATCGGCCGCACAGCACGGGTCAAATCATCTTTACCCAATTATTAAGCGGTGAATTTAAGGGGCAATTGAGCCCTGTCAACCTTCGCCATCCAATGGTGGCTGGCATTGCTGCTGTTGCCAATTTGAATCAATTGACGACTCAAGTCGATGTGGTGATTGTCACCACGACACCCACATCATACGACAGCTTGATTCGTGACTGTGCCAAATTAAAAATACGCTTTGTGGTGTTGATTAAAAATCTAGATGAACCTAATCCCAAAGATTTGCAATTGTTACACAAAGCCGTCAAGTTGGCGAAGCGTTTGAAAATCCGATTATTGGGTCCCAGTATTTTAGGCTTGATACGCCCCAGCAAAAACTTGCAAGCCTCTACCTATCCAGGCGTCCTGAAACAAGGCAGCCTAGCCTTAATCACCCAGTCTAGCGGTTTGAGTTCTGCTTTATTAGACTGGGCTGATTCGCGCCAAATTGGTTTTTCAACCGTTTTGTCATTGGGTATTGAATCTTTAGACATTGATTATGGCGAAATCTTAGATTTTTTGGTCAGCGATGCAGGTACCAAAGCCATTTTGTTACACATCCATCACATACAAGATGGACGGCGTTTTATGAGTGCTTTGCGCTCAGCGGCACGCTTAAAACCTGTCGTTGTCTTAAAATCAGGACGAGATGAAGATCATATTGATGGTTTGTCCACTGCCAGCAGCTTATTAGACAGCAATGATATTTTTAACAGTGCTTTGAGCCGCGCAGGTGTGTTGCAAGTGCAAACCATGTCACAAATGTTTACCGCAGCACGCATGTTAACCGCCAACTATCGCGCAGCAGGCAATCGTTTGGCCATTATATCCAATGGCATTGGTTTGGGTGTTTTGGCCGTAGACAATGCACACGATGCCAAAGTGCCATTAGCCAAATTGGCTCCCGAAACCCAGCAATTGCTACAACAAGTTTTACCTGCTCACTTTCAAATTCAAAATCCAATAGATATTGGCAACGATGCGTCTCCTGCTCGCTTTCGCTCAGTGACTAAAATTTGCATGGACGATTCTAATGTGGATGGGGTGTTGGTGATTTTTTCACCTCAACAAGCCAGTGATGACATTGGTACTGCCAAAATGATGCTGCAATTGGCAAGGCAAACCAGCAAACCTTTGCTACTGGCATGGATGGGCAATGACAAGGTTAAAAACAGCAATTTATTATTGGCACAAGCCCAAGCCATCCGTTTCAAATCGCCTGAGTTTGCCATTGAAGTATTCAGCAGTTTGGCCAAGTTTCAACAAAACCAAGCCTTGTTATGGCAAACACCCAACCCTTTAGAAGGCAAAACCGTGGCTGCTGATGACAAGCAAGCCAAACAATTGATTGCTTCGGCCCAAGCACAAAATTTGACGGTCTTACCAGAATACACTTCTAAAAGTCTGTTAAATTGTTTTCACATTCACACCAATCCAACCCATTTGGCCAAAAGCGAAGATGAAGCGGTGCAATTGGCGCAAAAAATGGGTTACCCCGTCGTCTTAAAAATCGACTCGCCCGATATTTTTTACAAATCCAATGTCGACGGTGTGCGTTTGAACATTCCCGATGAAGTCAATTTGCGTGAATCTTATCGTCAAATTCTGGAACGAGCCCGTTTACTCGCTCCCTCAGCACGCATCGAAGGCTTGACCGTACAACCAATGTTGCAACAAAAAAGCACACGTGAAGCAATGATCAGTGTGACGCGCGACAAAATATTCGGCCCTGTCATCACTTTTGGTGCAGGTGGGGTATCAGCGGTGATTCAAAAAGACAATGCAACGGCATTACCACCTTTGAATAAATTCATCATCCAAGACATGATAGACCGTACCAAAATTGGTCAAACTTTGGGTGCATTCAAACATATGCCTGCCATTGATTTTGAAGCATTGCAAAAAGTGTTGCTACGAGTGTCAGATTTGGTCAGCGACATGCCCGAAATCATTGAAGTAGAAATCAACCCACTGCTCTTAAGCCCACAAGGCGCTATTGCAGTGGATGCTCGTATCATTATTGATAAACAATCTACCGCAACCCAAAATGTGCAACGCTATCAACACATGGCCATCATGCCTTATCCTGCTTATTTAGAGGAAACCTTGCAACTGAAAAATGGAATGCCTGTGGCATTGCGCCCATTGCGGCCTGAAGATGCGGATATGGTACAAGAATTTGTACGCAATTTATCCGACCAAAGTCGTTACAACCGCTTTATGTCTAGCATCAAACAATTGTCACAACAAGTTTTGGTACGTTTTACGCAATTGGATTATGACCGTGAAATGGCTTTGGCTTTGGTGCGTACCGATGAAAATGGTCAAGAAGAAGTATTGGGCATGAGCCGTTATACCACAGACCCAGATATGGAAGTGTGTGAGTTTGCCATTTCAATTGCGGATACTTGGCAAGGTCATGGTATTGGTACGATTTTAATGAACAAACTGTTCGCAGTTGCCAGCGAACAAGGCTTACTCAGTATGCGCGGTGAAGTTTTAGTCAGCAACAAAGGTATGCAATTTTTGGTTAAAAAATTAGGCTTCAAACTGAAAAAAGACCCCGAAGACCATAATATTTACATCGTTACTCGCCCTTTGAATGTTGAAACCGTCAGTTAAATTCAGCAGCTTGCGATTAAGAGCTTGCCATTAAAGCTATTTTTAGCCTAAAATTGCGGGTTTACTTCTATTGATTTTTAAGGAATACACATGGTTGTCATTCGTTTGTCTCGCGGTGGTTCTAAACACCGTCCTTTCTACAATGTTGTTGTTGCTGACTCTCGTAACCGTCGTGATGGTCGTTTCATCGAGCGCGTTGGTTTTTACAACCCAGTTGCGAACGAAAAACAAGAACGCGTACGTTTGAACAACGACCGTTTGAACCACTGGGTTAGCCAAGGCGCACAATTGAGCGACGCGGTTGCCAAATTGGTTAAAGAACAAGCTTAATTCACGATGACTGATGCGGTTTTAACCCTGCCAGATGGCAGTGCATTGATTACCATGGGCTTTGTCCGTGGTGCCGTTGGTATCAGAGGCTGGGTCAAAATCGGTAGCGATACCGAGTATCTCGACAGTTTGCTGGATTATGGTACTTGGTACCTGATTAAAGGCAAACAACGTGTTGAAATCGAAGTTGAAACCGGCAAAGTCGTGAACAATAAAGAACTGCAGGTTAAATTCGCAGGTTGCGATGATCGTAACCAAGCTGAATTGTGGCAAGGTTATACTATTGCCATTGCTCGCGCGGATTTTGAAGAAACCGAAGATGGTGAATATTACTGGACAGATTTGATTGGCATGAGTGTCATCAATAAAGAAGGTATTGTTCTTGGCAACGTCCACAGTTTGTTGCAAACAGGTGCACATGATGTGTTGGTGATTCGTGGTGGTGAACACGGCGAAAAACTGATTCCATTCATTGAACACTTTGTTGGCGAAGTGAACTTGGAAGCCAAAACCATTGAAGTGGAATGGGGTTTGGATTACTGATGCACATTCAAGTCATCAGTATACTGCCAGAGATGTTTGCCGCACTCACCGATTATGGTGTGACCTCGCGCGCATTAAACCAAGGCTTGTGGCAATTTAGCGCGATCAATCCGCGTCAATTTGCTGATAACAAACTCGGTTATATCGATGACAGACCTTATGGTGGTGGACCTGGTATGGTGATGATGGCGCCGCCTTTGGCAGCTGCAATCGAACATGCTAAAGCCCAACATCAAGGCCAAAAAACTCCTCGTGTGGTGTATTTGAGCCCTCAAGGCACACCGCTAACACATGCCAAAACGCAAGAATTGGCACAATTAGATGGTTTGATTTTACTGTGTGGTCGCTATGAAGGCGTGGATGAACGCTTGATTGACAGCCATGTAGATGAAGAAATCTCAATTGGTGATTTTGTGGTCACAGGCGGCGAACTGCCTGCCATGATGTTAATGGATTCTGTATTGCGTCAAATTGATGGCACACTCGGAAAACAAGCATCGGCAGAACAAGATTCATTTGCCAACGGCTTACTCGATTGCCCACATTACACGCGGCCTGAAAGCTTTGCAAACATGAATGTTCCTGAAGTTTTACTCTCAGGAAATCATGCCAAGATTGCAAAATGGCGAGCCCAGCAAGCCACTTTGCGCACTGAACAACGCAGACCTGATTTGATTGCTGCGTTGAAATTACAGGCGTCTGAACTCGATTCATCGAGTCAACAGACAAGGCCATATGATATTTAGGATATTAAATGAACATTATTGAACAATTAGAGCAAGAAGAAATTGCTCGCTTGAACAAAGAAATCCCTGCATTTGCACCAGGTGACACTGTAATCGTATCTGTATCTGTAACTGAGGGTACTCGTACTCGTTTGCAGGCTTACGAAGGCGTTGTTATCGCTCGTCGTAACCGTGGTTTGAACTCTAGCTTCATCGTTCGTAAAATCTCTAACGGTGAAGGCGTTGAACGTACATTCCAATTGTACGCTCCTTCAGTAGCTAAAATTGAAGTGAAACGTCGTGGTGACGTTCGTCGCGCTAAATTGTACTACTTGCGTGGTTTGACTGGTAAAGCTGCTCGTATTAAAGAGAAATTGCCAGCACGTAAAGTGGCTAAATAATTCAGTATTTGCTAAAAATACGTTAAAAACGGTGCCAAATGGCACCGTTTTTTTTATGATGCTTCCACCCACAATCAAAGGTCGTTTATGCGTCATTCGGTTTTATTCAGCATGGCTTTGTTATGTTTGAGCCACAGCATTTATGCCAACTGGACTCTTAGCCCTGATAAATGGTTACAACAACAATGCCACCAATACCTCAGCCAATTGCCACAATTGAAGCTTTCTAGCAGCCAACACACGCCCATCTGCCGTTGTATGGTCACACAAGCCAAGCAACAATTGTCTGTACGTGATTTGTGGCGCTTAACGCAATTATCCCAAGCGCAGTTACAACAACAATACAGCCAGTCCACCCAAGCAGCTTTTCAAATATGTCGAGCCCAAATATTACCCAAAAACAAATAAAGCGTCCTGTATGGTTACAGGACGCTTATTGAAGGCTGATTATTTGTTTTTAATTCTGGGTTTAGACACAATTTTATTGTCTACCCCTTTAATGGCTTTGACATCCTTACCCGGATAATCCAAAGCATGTAAAAAATGACGAATACAATTCAAACGCGCCCGTTTTTTGTCATCCGATTTGATGACCATCCACGGCGCATCGCCTGTATGGGTATGGAAAAACATTTGGTTTTTCGCTTCAGTGTAATCATCCCAACGGTCTAAAGATTGGATGTCAATCGGCGACAATTTCCAATGTTTTAATGGGTCATCACGGCGTGAAATAAAACGGCGCAATTGCTCTTCACGACTGACTGAAAACCAAAATTTAAAAATATGAATGCCATCATTGACCAACATGCGCTCCACTTCAGGCGCTTGGCGCATGAATTGTAAATATTCATGCGATTCACAAAAACCCATCACCTTTTCCACGCCAGCACGGTTATACCAAGAACGGTCAAACAACACCATTTCACCTGCTGTTGGCAAATGATTTAAATAGCGTTGAAAATACCATTGACCGCGCTCGACTTCAGTCGGCTTTTCCAACGCCACCACACGCGCACCACGCGGATTTAAATGCTCCATAAAGCGTTTGATGGTACCGCCCTTGCCCGCTGCATCACGACCTTCAAACAAACATACAATGCGCTGACCCGTTTCTTTGACCCAAGATTGCACTTTTAACAATTCAATTTGCAACAATTGTTTGTCATGCTCATACACTTTACGACTTATGCGGTTTTTGTACGGATAATTTTTAGGTAAAGGTGCCCGATCAGCATTTTCTTGGCTCAAAGGCGTATGCAACACGCTTTCGGTGAAAATGGACAGACCATCTTCATCGATATCAGCCAGCTCCTCCACCAATTCATTGACAAGCACCATGTCTACTGTGTCTTTTTCCTCAACAACAACCGCATCGTCTTGCACGACATCTTGCGAAACTTCCACTACTTCAGATAACGACGTACCCATATATCGACCTTCGTGATTTGTGTGATAAATGATTTTAATGACATTTTTATGAATATTATAAGCCGATTATCACCACAATTAAGCACTTAAACAATATGCTTTTGTGTTATGTCAAATGAATCAAGCAAATCCACTTCCATCAAGCCACGCAAGGCATTGCTCATATAAATATGAGCAGCGTCCTGTAACATTACCCAATCAATACAAGCCGATTCTTGTACACCATGCTCAAAACCGTATTGTGCAGGATTGTGCAAAACAGCTTGGCGCATCACACCATTCAAAATATCCAAATCCAAACTTGGCGTATACACACGTCCATCAGCCATTTGCACAAACACATTCGAGCGACCACCTTCAAGCAGATAGCCTGCTTGATTAAACAGCAAACCATCAAAACAGTCTTGCACCATCGCAGCTTGCCACACGCTGTCCAAAACATGTCGCTGCGTGGTTTTATGGCGGCGCAACACGTCTTGAATAGGCAATACCACCTCGCTGACACACACACGCTGTTTGCCTTGCAAAGGGATTAATGGGGCATCCGTCCACACCACTTCGCCATTAGGCAAAACTTCACATTTCACCCGAAAGCGTCCTTGTGCATATTTTTGCACACAAGCGTCCTGTAAATCTTGCCACACCTGTTCTACATTCACAGGCACACTCAAAGCCTTGCTGCTGTGGTGCAAACGCTGTTTGTGCCAATCCAATAGCGCACACACGCCATCTTCGACCAACATCGTTTCCATCAAGCCTATCGCTGAGGGCAATTGCTGTACAAAACGGGCTTTCCACAAACATTCGTCCCATTCATCTTCTGCCACGCTATCGATAACAATGCCCGAACCAATGCCCATATTCAAATCATAATGTGGGCTGTTTTGTTGTTGTGTCAAACTCAAAGAACGGATGATGACATTCCACACACCTTCAAAGCCCAAACCGCCATCACAAGGCTCTAAATAACCAATACTGCCTGTGTACATACCACGCTTGCGCTGCTCCAAATCGGCAATCACTTGCATCGCCATGCGTTTGGGCGCACCTGTAATCGAGCCACAAGGAAAAGCGGCCTGTAAAATGTCTGCAACCGTGGTTTCAGGACGCATCGTGGCGGTGACGGTGGAAGTCATTTGCCACACCGAACCGAACGCATTGACTTCAAACGCTTGCGGCACAGCCACACCGCCCACAGTGGCCAATTTGCCCAAATCATTGCGCAATAAATCCACAATCATCACGTTTTCAGCACGATTTTTGGCATCGTTTTGCAAAGCGTGTGAACGCGCTTCATCTAAGCCGTCCTGTAAAATCGGTGCCGTGCCTTTCATGGGCTTGGTAAGCATGGTGCCATCATCTTGCAATTGCAAAAACAATTCAGGCGAAAAACCCAAATGCCAAGCTGCGCCACCATTGACTTCAGGCGGCACATGCGCCAAAACGCCATAAGGCACTTGTTGGCGTTCACGCAAACGCTGATACAAAGCCACAGGCTCGCCATAAGCCGTCCCTGTCCAAGCAGTGGTGTAATTGATTTGATACACATCCCCCCGACCGATGGCCGCATGAATCTCTGCAATGTGGCGCAAATAATCCTCTTGCTCGGTGGTATTGCACAAATCCACAATACCAGCATGGTCTTGTACCGCACGCCAAGGCAAACTTTCATCGGCCTCATCCACCACATCGCAACGCTCAAACCACAACAAATACATGGCATGCTCATGGTCACCAAACATCACATCGACACCAAAATCATATGATTGCCACAACACCACATGCCAAGATTTGTCCCACCCTTGCCGCAATAAGCCATCTATTTGATGCAATTGATCGGCAGTGATGGTATCCAAACCAACCCAGTTTTGGTAATAACGACAACGCTTGGTTTGGGCATCGTCCAAAACCACAAAATACGGTCTTTCTAATGATTTCATGCTTTGACTTTATTCATTTTAAAAATTAACAACAACACTAACACGTTCCCGCTTGAATGATTTGTGCCATTTTTGCCCGATAATCATCAGGCGTATACAAATTGACGATTTTACAAGTATCGCCACTGCATGCCACCGCAAAATCAATTTCAAATGTTTGACCAAAATTCCGGCCTTTGGCTTTGATGCGACCATTGGCCAACGGTGTGAATGTCATTTGATTCAAACGAGTGTCATAGTCATTGCCCGGAATTAGTGGATACGCATCATAGACCCATTCACACATTTCACCTTCATGCGCATCGGCAATGCGATCGCGCTCTTCAATCAAGCGGCGCAATTGCGGTGCGGCATGCAATTTAATCGTATCAATGCCTAATAAATCTTCATTCAAATGATCGGCATACACTTTTTTGACAAATCCCGCAGGCGATTGCGCGCCCGCTACCGTGATACAGGCACACAACAACAACCCAAAAATAATTTGCACTTTCTGTTTACACAACATGTGTTTTCCTTCATTAATGGCGATTGTCCTATCAAATCAAGCGGCCTGTAAGCCGCTTGTCAAAGTTTTCAGGACGCTTTTACAAGTGCTGCAAAATTTCCGCAACTTTGTCTTTGGCATCTCCAAAATACATAAAGCTGTTGTCATTGAAAAACAATGGGTTTTGCACACCTGCATAGCCTGCATTCATCGAACGCTTGAACACCACCACATTTTTAGCATCCCACACATGCAAAACAGGCATGCCTGCAATAGGGCTGTGCGGGTCAGAGGCAGCAGCAGGATTGACCGTGTCATTGGCACCAATGACTAACACCACATCGGTGTCACCAAAATCATCGTTGATTTCATCCATTTCCAACACAATGTCGTAAGGTACTTTCGCTTCAGCGAGCAACACATTCATGTGTCCAGGCAAACGCCCTGCCACAGGATGAATACCAAAACGCACGTTAATCCCTTTGGCACGCAATTTTTGCGTTAATTCAGCCACAGGATATTGCGCTTGTGCCACCGCCATGCCATAACCCGGTGTAATGATGACGCTGCTGGCTTCTTTGAGCATGGCAGCCAACGCATCGGCTTGAATTTCTTTGTGCTCGCCCGTCACTTCTTCGGCATTGGCACTGGTTTCATTGCCAAAACCGCCTGCAATCACCGAAATAAACGAGCGGTTCATGGCTTTACACATGATGTATGACAAAATCGCCCCTGAAGAGCCGACCAAAGCACCTGTGACAATCAACAAATCATTCGACAACATAAAACCTGTTGCTGCGGCAGCCCAACCTGAATACGAATTGAGCATGGAAATGACCACAGGCATGTCAGCACCACCAATAGACGCCACTAAATGCCAACCGAAACCCATAGCAATCACGGTCATCAACAACAAACACGCCGTACCCCACCAAGCGCCGCCCGCACCCAAGAATAAAACCAACAAAATCACGCCAGACACCAAAGCCGCAATATTGAGCAAATTTTTATTGGGCAAGGTCAAGGCTTTGGAGCTGATTTTACCATTGAGCTTACCAAATGCGACCAACGAACCCGTAAATGTCACCGCGCCAATGAACATGCCTAAAAACACTTCGACCATATGGATGGTGTGCATGTCAGCGGCAATATTGCCGGGTTCAATATAGCTGTTAAAGCCTACAAACACCGCTGCCAAACCGACAAAACTGTGTAAAATCGCGATGAGTTCGGGCATTTGTGTCATTTCAACTTTGCTGGCACGGTAAATACCAACAGCGGCACCTGCCAACATCGCAATCAAAATCCAAACCAAGCCTTGCGTGTTTTGACCAAACACCGTCACCACCAACGCAATAGTCATTCCCAACATACCAAAAACATTGCCACGCTTAGCAGTTTCTTGTTTGGACAAACCTGCCAAACTGGCGATGAATAAAACGGCCGCAATAATGTAAGCGGCACTGACAAATCCTGAAGACATGAGTTTTCCCCTTAACCTTTACGGAACATATTGAGCATGCGGCGAGTGACAAAAAAACCGCCAAAAATATTGATACTGACCAAAAATACGGCGACAAAAGCCAATATACTGACCAAGAAATGCCCTTGTCCGATTTGCAAAATCGCGCCCAAAATCACAATGCCTGAAATGGCATTGGTCACTGACATCAAAGGTGTGTGCAAAGAGTGTGACACATTCCACACCACGTAATAACCAACCACACACGCAAGCACAAACACAATAAAATGATTTAAAAACTCAGTCGGTGCCAATGCGCCTACCCATAAAATCGCCATAGCTGCGAGTATGGCAGGCAACATTTTTTTCCATGCGGCAACCGGTTTAGGTGCTGGTTTTTCTATGGTTTCGGTTTTGACTGTTTGAGGCTGTACTGAAACTTGAATCGGCGGTGGTGGAAATGTTACTGCTTCGTCATGCGTCACCATCATATTGCGCACAATCACGTCTTCCGTATTCAAAACGATTTCACCATTTTTCTCAGGTGTAATAAGTTTGGTCAAATTCAGCAAATTAGTAGCGTATAGCTGTGAAGACTGTCCTGCCAAGCGATTGGACAAATCGGTGTAACCAATCACTTTCACACCGCCTGTTGTCACAATCAATTCACCCGGCACGGTATATTCACAATTGCCACCGCCCACCGCGGCCAAATCCACAATCACCGATCCTGGTTTCATGCTGTCGACCATCGCTTTGGTAATCAATTTGGGTGAAGGCTTACCTGGAATGGCTGCGGTTGTGATGATAATGTCCACCTCTTGGGCTTGCTGGGTAAACAATTTCATTTCAGCTGCAATGAACTCTTCCGACATCACTTTGGCATAACCATCAGCACTGCCACCTGCTTCATTCGGAAAATCCAATTTCAAAAACTGCCCACCCATGGATTCAATTTGTTCTGCCACCTCCAAACGGGTATCAAATGCCCTAACGATGGCTCCCAAAGAATTTGCTGCCCCAATAGCCGCCAAACCCGCCACGCCCGCACCAATCACCAAAACTTTTGCCGGTGGTACTTTGCCTGCAGCGGTAATTTGCCCTGTAAAAAAACGCCCAAATTCATGCGCCGCTTCTATCACCGCCCTGTAACCACTGATATTGGCCAAAGACGACAACGCATCCATAGACTGGGCGCGAGAAATACGCGGCACCATTTCCATCGCCAAGGCCGTCACACCTTGAGCACGCAATTTTTCAAGCAAATCAGGATTTTGAGCGGCCTGTATGAAACTGACCAATACTGCGCCTTTTTGCATTTTTTCGACTTCTGTAAAAGTCGGTGGATTGACCTTTAAAAGCATGTTTGCTCGCCAGACCTGCTCTGCATCCACCACCAAAGCGCCTGCATTGACATAAGCCAAATCATCAAAATTCGCTCCCATCCCCGCTTGGGTTTCGACTTCCACTGCAAAACCCAATTTTACCAATTGCGCTACCGTGGTGGGTGTAGCCGCAACACGCAACTCACGACTCAAACTTTCCTTAGGTATCCCGATTTTCATCGCATGCCTCCTTCATAAAATGGTGTGATTGATCACAATAACTATCGTTCAAAAGATATGACTCACATCCACAACCATGACATTTGAATCAAAACCATCCATCATTTTGTAAATTGAATCTGTCCCATCATGCGAGTTTCACCAATTCAACCCAAAATTTCAATGAGTTGATAGCATATTTTTTCATTAGCACATTATTCAAAATATGTTATAATTCATTCACTTATTATTAAAAATATACACATCAAACTAGGAAACCACTGTGGATATGCCATTAGTCTTGTTTTCAACCATTCCCACATCCCACAATCAATTTATTGCCATCGCAACATTAAATCGACCTAAAGCCTTGAATGCGCAAAACACAGCGTTGATTATTCAGCTGCGTCAACAATTAGAAACTTGGCAAAATGACGACAGTATTGCCATGATTTGGTTAGATGGCAGTGGTGACAAAGCTTTTTGTGCAGGCGGTGACATTCGTGAATTGCGTCAAGGTGTGGTGGATGCGCCAAATGAACAACAAGCGCACGAACATGTGCATGAATTTTTTGCTGCTGAATATTATTTGTGTGAATACTTGAGCCGCTATCCCAAGCCTGTGGTGTGTTGGGCAAGCGGGATTGTGATGGGCGGTGGCATGGGTTTGGCCAATGCCGCCAGCCACACGATTGTGACCGAAACGACCATGATGGCGATGCCTGAAATCAGCATAGGCTTGTATCCTGATGCAGGCGGCACATGGTTTTTGCAAAAATTCCCGTTTGGCAGTGGTCGCTTTTTAGGCTTAACAGGCGCGCGCTTCAATGGTCGCGATGCCTTGTTGGGCAATTTAGCCGCCTATTCACGCCCAAGCGACAGCCGCCAAGAAACTTTAGAAGCTTTGATTGCTGCCGATTGGTCTATGCCTGCGCATCAAGTGGTGCGCCAGACCTTGAATCCATTGCAAGCTGCGGCATTGCCTGAGAGCCAGATTTTGGCCAACCATGCCGTTTTGCAAGAAATTGTCAGCCAAGCTACCTTTCAGGACGCCTTAACCATCTTGGCACACAATCACGCTGACAATAATTGGTTGGCACAAGCGCATGAAAATACCCAAAATGGTTGCCCAACCAGCATGGGTTTGATTTGGCGTTTGATGGAAGATTTGAAACATGCATCGCTCGCTGAATGCATCGAGCAAGAATTAATCGTGTCGCAACAATGCTGTACCCGTCCCGATTTTCTAGAAGGCGTGCGTGCGTTGCTGATTGATAAAGATAAAAATCCGCAATGGGTCAAATCCATCGCGCAAGTGAATCGAGCATGGTTGGATACTTTTTTTGAGAGCAGTGAATATTTAGCCAAAACATCGATTGAATCTGTCACTTTGGCATAAAGCCATGCCATTCATCTTGAAACGCCTTCACTGTTGCCGCTAACACACAATTTTACTTGTTTGTGAGCGGCAACATGCCATTTAGATGGGGTCACTGTTATCCTCAAACCACCACACCATACCTATACTGAACAAAAAACGGTGTGCTGACCCATCTATCAAGGAGTTTTCATGAGTAACCCTGTTTCACAAGCAGTCGTTTTAAGCCAATTATTGCCAACATTCGATGGCAAACACATCGGCATTTTAAGTATCAATCGCCCTAAAGCCTTAAATTCTTTGAATTTAGAAGTCATCCAAGCCATGCGCGCACAATTGCAAACATGGGAGCAAGATGCCAACATCGTAGCAGTTTGGTTAGAAGGCAATGAGCGGGCTTTGTGTGCAGGTGGTGACATTCGTGCATTGCAACAATGTGTCGGACAAGAAGATGCCGCAGCACAAGTTGCCCATTTTTTCCAACATGAATATGGTTTGTACGCTTACATGGCGCATTATGCCAAACCCATCATCACTTGGTGTAGCGGCATCGTCATGGGCGGTGGCTTGGGTTTGGCTGCAGCGTCCACTGTACGCATCGTCACCGAAACCACACAAATGGCAATGCCTGAAATCAGCATAGGCTTGTTTCCCGATGCCGGCGCGAATGCTTTTTTACAAAAATTCCCATTCAAAAGTGGCGTATTTTTGGGATTGAGTGGCGCACGATTCAATGGCAACGATGCCATATTGGGCAATTTGGCTGAATTTGCTTTTGCCAGCGACAGTAAAGAGCGCATTTTACAAACTTTACAACAAGCCAAATGGCATCAAAAACCGTTGGTTGCCATCAAACAAGCTTTGTTGGATTTACCCGCAGCCACCTTACCTGAAGGCCATTTGCTCGCCCATCAACACACCATTACCCAAATTACCCAGCAAGCAACGTTTCAGGACGCTTTGAATCTGATTTTGGCGCACCGCCACGACAGCGATTGGATGGAAAATGCTGCTCATTTTATCGAACAAGGTTGCGCTACCAGTGCCGCTTTGCATTGGGAATTGATGCAAAAATGCCGTCATTTGTCGCTCAAAGACATTTTAAATTTAGAACATACGGTTGCAACCCATTGTGTGTTGATGCCTGATTTTAGCGAAGGTGTGCGCGCTTTGCTCATCGACAAAGACAAAAATCCAAAATGGCAAAAAACCGCAGCTGAAATAGATGATGCGTGGCTCACACCATTTTTTAATCCATTAAGCATAGAGATGATTTTGTAATACACATTTAAAAGCGTCCTGTAACATTTACAGGACGCTTGAATGGTTTTTAAAACCTCACTTTGTCTATCAAGCTTTGGATTTTAAATGAGCCTAAAATACCGAGAATGCTCAAAGTCACACACACCATCCATGCTTGCTCCCAACCGCCCCACCATGTCACCAACACGCCCATTAATGGTGGCAAACAAAACTGTCCGAGCGAAGACCATTGTTGTATCCAACCGATGCTGCCTGCTACCAATTGTGGGCTTGGTGCCAAGACGCCTGCATAAGCGAATACCACCCCGGGAATCAAACCACCGACCATAGAAAAAGCCAAGACGCCGACATATTGCCATATAAATGGCAAGTCGTTCACGCCTGCAAACATCATAATGGTACCGACTATCATCACAACAAAACCTGTGCTTAATAAGCTCAACGCACGGCGACCTTGTTGCAATAAAACACCTGACAACACCGAGCCCAAAACATTGCTCAAACACACCAATGCCGTCAACATACCCGCATGTGCTGCGGCAACATTCGCTTGTATATAAATAGATGGTAAAAAGCCCATAATGGCAAACCATTGGCTGGTATAACAAGCAAATACCAAACCCAATAACCATGATGGTGCATGAGACAAAATCTGACGGAACAATTGCCCTAGCGATTGTTGCTGATGATGAGACACCTGCACCACAGGAACCACCCGCCACACCCACAGCCCCATCACAAAAGCCAACGCAGCAAAACCCAACCACACATAAGACCAATGAAACGCTTGCAAACCCAGTGGTGTGATTAACAAACTCAAAGCCACGCCCAAACCCATATACGCGCCCCAATATGCCATCATGGCTTTGAGTTTGTCTAAAGAGACCAATTGTCTGAGCAAAGCCGGTGCGGGCAAAATCACACACAAAAAGCCAAATCCTTCTAACAATCTTGCTGCAAACAACGCATAAAAATGTTGAGAAAAAGCGCCCAAGGTACTGGCCACCATCAAAATTCCCAAACCGCCCATTAACATTTTTTTTAAGCCAATTTTGCCAGCGGCCATGCCCAAACTCAATGCGCACAACATACCTGCTGCTTGAATGGCCGAAAGTAAAAATCCCACTTGATTCAAATTCAAATCCAATTGTTGCTGCAAAATCGGAATGGTCGGCGGCAATTTACCAATGTGCATGGCCGCAACCACGCCCGCCATAATGATTAACCATGGCGCAAATTTATGTTGTTTCAAACCACGACTCCTTTGATGCTTGTGTTTTAAATGCAGTGCTTCAATCTCATTTTATTTTTATGATGAATGGTGATACCAAGCCATTAAAAAGCGGCCTGTAAATATGACAGGACGCTGATTAAAAAGATAACATCAATCATTCATTTTAGACTGACACTCATCACGCATCGTCTCTACAAACACTTGTTTTAACATGGCGACTTCTGACTCATTTAAAGCGGCCAATTCATCTGCATCCAAATCTATGTCATATACCCCATTCACAACCGCATTCAACAATTGCCCCGCCACAATGCGCTCCTCACCACGAACATCTTTGAGCGCATCTTTAACCAAACTCAAAGCAGTATCACGTCCCACACCCAATTGACGCAATTCAAAAACTTCGCCGCCAAACTCTGCTGAATCGGTACAAACTTCATGCATCTCATTGGCCATAGCCGACATAGAGCAGCACAATACAACCACGCCTAACCATTTTTTCATTTTTTCTCCCTTTTGTAGTGTAACTTGATGTCATCAAGCGTCCTGTAAAAATACAATGGACTGGATTATTTTTTTAATGAATCTGTTTGCATTTGATATACCAGCTGCGCATAAATACGATCTGCTGCAATCAAATCAAATTTCTTCATCACCTCAACCTTATCGCCATTTTTCAAAGTCACACTTAATTTTGGGAAAACCTTACCCAACATATAAAACCGCGCTATGGTCAAACCGATTAATATACCCACAGCCAATTTAATCGATTCACTTTGGTGTTGCGATGCCAAAACAATCCAAGCTGCCAATGCAACCGTTGCCAGCGTCGTCAAAAAGCGAATCAATGCCCGCTTTTTTGGTTTCAAATAATGAATGCTGGCAATATCGGCATAAGGATAACGCGCCCCTGCCACAGTCATCGCCACAGCATCAAACTGCACATCGTATTTTGCCAAACTGGCATTCAATTTTTCTAATTCCATTGTTCTTCAATCTTATTCAAACCCTTACTACTTTAACAAAAGTTACCATTGTCGCCAAACCTCGTTTGCAAATAAAAAAACATCCTGTATTCATACAGGATGTCTGAATTAAAAAACCCAAGTTTTAAGAACTGGTTTTTTGATTTGGTGCTGCCACGCCATCACTAGAACCTGCCTCAATGGCAGCGGTATTGTCAGAAATAATCGACAAATCACCTTCGTCACGCGCTGCTGCGTTGGTACGCTCAATTAACAAATACAATACCACACCAACCACAATTGCATAAATGGTCGCACGTGGATCGGGCATGGTCAAAGTCACCGCCACAATACCTGCCACACCACGCTCCGCCGAATTTTTCAATTCTTCCATACCAACCATAATACAAATATAAGCCGTCAAAATCATGGTCAACGACAAAGCCAAAGGCAAAACAGGTTTGAACATGGTTACCAATGGCAATACAAACAAAGCCAAGAAACCTGAAATCCAAAACGTACCTTGACCACTGTAAATCGAATCCATAGATTTGCGACCCAAAGCATAACGCTCAGCAGTAGAAGCCTGAATAGGCGTCCATAACGGACCTGCCAGGCCAAGGTGCAAACAAAGCATGAATGGCATTGCGAATGGCAGTTACCAAATGCACACGAGTGACATTGATTTCAACTGTTTCATCAGGACGCTGGTGCTCTGCACGCTTAATCAAAGTAGAACCCACCAAAATATCACCAAATGCAATCACATAAGCAATGATTGCTGTTGGTACTGCTAATAAAAACATACTGGCAGTAGGCCAACCCACACTAAAGCCCAAATGCGCATACAACAAACCAAAATCAGGCTGTGTGACACCCCATTCAATATTCGGCAATGCAAATTCGCCCAAACTCCAACCAACTATCATGGCAATCACAATACCGGGCACCATACCAAAATTGGAAATCTGTTTGGCAAATGCATTGCGCAACACCACATTTTTAAACGACAGTGAAAATAAAATGTAAGCGGCAATAATTGCACCCAAAATAATCGAAATTGGTGCACCCTCCACACGACCACCCGCTTTCAATTCTCCCATCATGGCGGCGATACCCGCACCAATAATCACGCCACATTTCAAAGAATTGGGAATAGCATTAACCAATTTACTGCCTAAACCAGTAATGCCCAAAATCAAGAAAATCAAAAATACAATCACTTGCAAAGCAATCATCGCTTTGATGGCTTCAGGACCTGGCTCAAAGCTTTGCAAATATAACAAAGTCACTGGAATCGCTGGCGTAATCCAACCGGGCACCATAGGCACGCCTAATAATGCTGGCAACATAAAACCAATACCACACACCACAACACCAGCCAAAGCCGCTTCGTATGGCAAACCCAAATATTGCTGCAATAGCGGAATCATACCCAAACTGACTACAAACATGATGAATGCTTGAATCATTTCAGGGAATTCCCAACGGTAATGAATAAATGGCAATCTGACTTTAAAAGGTCCTAATGGCCAATATGGATGTTCTTGCCCGTGTTCTCTTTTTAATGGCATAGATGTTTTCCTTTGTAGCTTGATTCGTAAATGCTGCATGTTTTTGGCACACAGCGACGCTCCTCTTTGTCTGCACATCCAATCTCAATGAAACAGTTTTTATTTTTAATATCGTATCGTATGCAAACACCCAAGCTAAGCTAACAAATCATGAATTTAAATTCAATTATTTTTTATAGATTCACTATTTTAATATAGCTAAAAATATGCCATATCAATCAATTTAAAACATTTGATTGAACAATTTAAATCACTTAAAAACAAATATTTATATTAAAAAAATCCAAAATAAATTCTTTTTATTCACCAATAAATCATTTGCATAAAATATGTGACATTTTTGTCCATTCCCAATAATACTGACGCTATTAAACAATTAAAATTAAATCAAAAAATCAATGTCATATATTCACAAATTGAAATAACCAATAAAAAGCGTCCTGTAAATATTTACAGGACGCTTTTTAACACGCTTTTCCCAATTTCAATTTAAATATCTCAAGCATGACCCATAAAAATCTTGCATGAATGTATATTTAAATGCCAAGGCCGCCTCAGCATCCGAAGTCATGGTGGCTTGTTCAGGTAAATCATACACACCAGCCACCATACCTTGAAACAAATTGGTAAACACCGCTCTTTCATTACCATGTAAATTTGCCACAGCACTATTAACCATTGCCAAGGATTGCAAACGGCTATAACCTGCCCGACGTGCTTCAAATACCTCACCACCGAAATAGCTTACAGTGCCACACAATTGCACAGATTGATTGGCCGATGCCATCATGGGCCAAATCCATATCGTACTAAGCAAACATCCCATCATCCATTTTTTCATTTGACTCCTCCTTATTTTCCCATTTTGAATCAATGCTAAATGATTATTTTGGACATGTCATATTGCTTAAAAATTCCTTTTAAATATTTCAATAAGACCTGTTTATTACATCAATCTACTTTTTCATTTCCTTAAAGCAATAATAAAAAGCACCTTGCAACGACACAAGACGCTCATTGGTATTTTTACAGGAGAATATTGGATTACGAATTTTGTCTGATACACTCCACATGCAAACTGTTGACGAAATTACGTCGGAATGTATCCGAATCGGTTTTATGCTTAAAATGAACTTGAGATGAAGGTAAGCTATAAACTATCCCCACCATGCCTCTCAATAAATTTCCAAATATTTGCTTTTCAGACCCATTTAAACCCGCTGTAATCTGCTCAACAACATTCAATGCATCTGTATTATGTACGCCTGCTTTGCGTGCATCTAAAATGCCGCCTGCAAAATCACTGGCAGATCGACACAAAGCACTCAATTCATTGGCAGAAGCTGTCATAGGCATCAATAACGACATACTGACGTACAAAGTTAAAAGCCACTTTTTCATTTGAATCTCCCATCATATTCGTTTTGAATGACTTTTGACTTCTGTCTTTTCATAAAAATTCCTTTTCAATATTCCTATGACGTAAGATATTTTTTTAACATGAAAAAAGCATCCTATCATTTTGATAAGATGCTTTTAAAAAACCAAAATTAATTTTTAATTAGCGCAATTGCTTGCGGCACTCTAAATCAAAACCTTTAACAAATTCACGCTTGAAAATACGGGCTTCAGATGTATTAGAGGTTGAAATTTCAGATGATGACAATTCATACACGCTTTGTACCACCCCAGTGAGCAATTCATTGACCATTTGCTTCTCTTCGCCACGCAAATCGGCAACAGATTCACGAACAATACCCATCGCTTCAGACCGACTCAAACCCTCTTTACGACCATCTAAAATCTCACCAGCAAACTCACCTAAAGATTGGCACAATTCATTGACTTCATTAGCGGATGCAGTCACAGGCATGGTCAATGAAACCCCCAACAACAAAGCTAAAAACCATTTTTTCATTCTATTCCCCTTTGAATTTTAAAAATAAGAGTCCTCATTCTAACATCATCACAAACCATTGATTTAGAATATTGATTGATATTCCATCTGACATATCAAAAAAGATTTTCATACCACAAAAGCATAAAAAAGCGTCCTGTAAACCTTACAGGACGCTTTGTATTTCATCGCTTAAATCAAGTGATTATTTTTTCAATTCTTTAGCCAAGTACAACCATGTTTCAATCACAGTGTCTGGATTCAAAGAAATGGTTTCGATACCTTGCTCAACCAACCATTTGGCCAAATCAGGATGATCCGATGGACCTTGACCACAAATACCCACGTATTTGTTCAACTTACGGCAAGCATTGATCGCCAAGCTCAACATGACTTTCACAGCAGGATCGCGTTCGTCGAATGTTGAAGCAATTGGGCCACCACTGTCGCGGTCCACGCCCAAAGTCAATTGGGTCATGTCGTTAGAGCCGATAGAGAAGCCGTCAAAGAATTGTAAGAATTGCTCAGCCAAAACCGCGTTGGTTGGCAATTCGCACATCATGATCAAACGCAAGCCGTTTTTGCCACGCTCTAAACCATTTTCACGCAACAAATTCACCACAGCTTCCGCTTCGCGCAAAGTACGCACGAAAGGAATCATGATTTCCACATTGGTGAAGCCCATTTCATCACGAACACGTTTCAACGCTTCGCATTCCATCGCGAAACAGTCTTTAAATTCTTCAGAAACATAACGCGCCGCACCACGGAAGCCCAACATTGGGTTTTCTTCGTGAGGCTCGTAAATGCTGCCGCCAATCAAGTTAGCATATTCATTTGATTTGAAGTCTGAGGTACGAACAATGACTTTTTTCGGGTACATTGCCGCAGCCAAAGTCGCCACACCTTCAGCGATTTTGTCTATGTAGAAATCACGTGGAGACGCGTAGCCAGAAATGCGTTCTTTGATGGTCGCTTGCAAATCAGCTTCTTGTTCAGCCAAATCCAACAACGCACGTGGGTGAATACCGATTTGACGGTTGATGATGAATTCCATGCGCGCCAAACCAATGCCTTCATTAGGCAAAGAGGCAAAACCAAATGCCAATTCAGGGTTGCCGACGTTCATCATGATTTTAGCAGGTGCTTCTGGCATAGAATCCAATTGCAAATCGATGATTTCCACTTCCAATTTGCCTTCGTATACCAAACCAGTGTCACCTTCAGCACAAGACACAGTCACTTCTTGGCCTTCGGTCAACAATTCGGTTGCGTTACCACAACCGACTACTGCAGGAATACCCAATTCACGCGCAATGATCGCTGCGTGACAAGTACGTCCACCACGATTGGTCACAATCGCAGCCGCACGTTTCATCACTGGCTCCCAATCTGGGTCAGTCATGTCTGTTACCAAAACGTCACCAGCTTTTACGGTGTCCATTTCAGAAGCATCTTTGATCAAACGAACTTGACCTTGACCGACTTTTTGACCAATGGCACGGCCTTCAGCCAATACAGTGCCTTTTTCGTTGATGCGGTAGCGGCGCAAAGTGTCTTGACGACCTTCTTGTGATTTCACTGTTTCAGGACGTGCTTGCAAAATGTAGATTTTGCCATCAATGCCATCACGACCCCATTCGATGTCCATCGCGCGGCCATAATGCTCTTCGATGGTCAAAGCGTATTTGCCCAACTCTTCGATTTCTGCATTAGAAATAGAAAATTCATTGCGCAAATTGGCTTCTACGTCTTCTACTTTGACAGATTTACCTGCAGAAGCATCCTCCGTGAAGACCATTTTGATTAATTTAGAACCCATCACTTTGCGCAAAACGGCTGGACGACCTTCACGCAAGTTGTTTTTATGTACGTAGAATTCATCAGGATTCACCGCACCTTGAACAACCATTTCGCCCAAACCATAAGACGAAGTCACAAACACCACTTGGTCAAAACCAGATTCGGTGTCGATGGTGAACATCACGCCTGACGCACCTGAATCAGAACGAACCATACGTTGTACACCAGCAGACAAAGCCACATCAGCGTGCGCAAAGCCTTTGTGTACACGGTAAGAAATCGCACGGTCATTGTACAAAGAAGCGAATACATGGTGCATCGCTTCTTTAACGTTATCCAAACCTTTAATGTTCAAGAATGTTTCTTGTTGACCGGCAAATGAAGCATCTGGCAAGTCTTCTGCGGTAGCAGAGGAACGAACCGCAACAGAAATCTCTTCTGTACCTGCATCAGCAACCATTTTTTCCCAAGCCGTTTTAACATCTTCGTCTAACTCAGCTGGAAATGGAGTATCCATAATCCACTGGCGAATGTTTTTACCACATTCAACCAAGGCATTCACATCTTCAACATCCAAAGCGTCCAAAGCCGCATTGATACGAGTGTCTAAGCCCTCATGTGCGATAAATTTGCGGAAAGCATCAGCAGTTGTCGCAAAACCACCAGGTACGCGTACACCTTTCGAAGCCAATTGGCTAATCATTTCACCCAAAGAAGCATTCTTACCACCTACTTGCTCCACATCGGTCATGCGCAGATTTTCGAACCAGATTACGTTATTACCGGACATAATATATTGTTTCCAAATACATTGATAAAAAAAGTTGAGGTGCCTTTAACGGCCTAAAAATTCCTGCGTATTTTAGCCGCAACAACCCTAACATGTCAGCTTTTATTATTTAAACAACCGACACTTATCCATAATTTTGCCATAAAACCACATATTTTTCTACGGATTAGAACTTATACAATCGAAAATAAATTTTTTTAGAATTTAATACGCAGTTTAACGAAATTTAAAATGTTTAAATTCACAACCACATTCAATTTGTTACCATAAAACAGTGTGATATTATGTTCATAATCTCTTATCGGAAGTTTTGTTTATGAGCCACACTCGCTATGCTTTTATCATTTCAGACCGCACAGGCATTACCTCAGAAAGTATGGGACAAGCCTTATTGAATCAATTTTCTCATATTGAATTCAAACGCAGCATGCATCCTTTCATTGATACAGTCGAAAAAGCCGAAAAAATGGTGGACCTCATCAACCAAGCTGCTGCCGAATCTACTGCGCGTCCATTAATTTTTTCTAGCATCGTAGACAAAGACGTTCGTGAAGTCGTACACCAAAGCAATGGTTTGCATTTGGATTTTTTTGATGCATTTATCAGCACATTAGAAGAAGAATTACAAACCGCAGCGTCTCATATTGTTGGCAACATTCACGGCATCACTGACGAAGAAAAATACCATGCACGCATGGAAGCGGTGAATTTCAGCTTGGCACACGACGATGGCGCAACAGACAAAGAAATGCGCAAAGCCGATGTGATTTTGGTCGGTGTGTCTCGCTCAGGCAAAACCCCAACGTGTTTGTATTTGGCATTGCAATATGGTTTGCGTGCCGCCAATTATCCGCTCACACCAGATGATTTGGGCAGCACCGACTTGCCACGCATGCTCAAGCCATTCAAAAATAAACTGTTTGGTTTGACCATCGATGCCGAACGCTTACATCATATTCGTGAACAACGTCGCCCTAATTCCAAATATTCCAGCATCGAAAACTGCCGCTCAGAAGTACGCGAAGCCGAATCGATGTTCCGCCAACATGGCATCCCGTTTTTAAGTACCACTCACAAGTCGGTAGAAGAATTGGCCGCCAATATTTTGATTGAAACCGGCATCAAGCGCCGCTCTTAATGAAGCCCATGAGCAGAAGTGTTTTGTTCATTGCCGATTTGCATTTGTCTTGCGAACATCCTCGATTGACTCGAGGATTTTTGTCTTTGTTAAATACTTACAAAACCCAAGCCATCGATTTGTATATTTTGGGCGACTGGTTCAATGCATGGTTAGATGACCAAGACGATAGTGAGTGGTTAATCCCCATCGTGACAGCATTACAAGATTTCACCCATTCAGGCAATCAAATATTTGCATTGGTCGGCAATCGGGATTTTGTATTGGGACAAGGCTTTTTAGACCGTTTTGGCGGTGTTTTATTACCAGAATCTTATTTGTGGCAACACCAAGGCAAAATTTGGCGCTTAGAACACGGTGATGCTTTGTGTACGGATGATATTGCTTATCAACGTTTCAAACGCATCATTCGCCATCCTTGGCTATTGGGCAGTTTGAAACGTTTGCCTTTTCATATCAAACAACGCATTGCCCACATTTTGCGCCGCAAAAGTCGCCAACGCCAAACCCACAAACATTACCAACCTGTGGACGTCAACAAAGCTTATGTGCGCGAGCAAATGCAAGGTGTGGATGTGTTGCTGCATGGGCACACACACCGTCCTGAAATAGAATATTTTGAAAATGGCTCTGTGCGCATAGTATTGGGTGATTGGCGTGAAGAAACAGGCGAGGCACAAATTTTGTGGCTAGATGCACAAGCCACACAACCAGCACCGATACAATTGAGCACTTGGCACTTTTAACACCAATCATCATCCAATTCATTAGCGTCCTGTAAATCTTTACAGGACGCTTTTTCATGCTATTGTATTGATTAAAATATCAAAACAAGGAGGATACAGAATGGTTCGTCGTATTATCAGTATCGGTTTATTGGGTTTAAGTATGAACATGGCCCATGCCGACAGCGCACCACCACATTATGTTTCCACCCATCCCGATCAAGCTTATGAGCAGAAAATCACACAAAAACAAGCCAGCGTAGAGCGGTTTTTCCAACAATTCATACGGCTGCGCAGCTTATTAGAAGAAGACCGTGCTGAGGTTCAAGACGATAACATTGCCGATGAAGCCCATTATTGGGTCTGTGTGCGCATTCAACAATTGCATACTTTGTTTCAAAACAACACCGCTTACCAATCGGCATTCAATCAGCATTTCAAAGACATGGATTTCAATACCATGATGGGCTATTGGCATAGCGATATGCAAAGTCATCGTGAGATTTGTTATCAATCTGAAAAGTCATATAGCGACAGACCTTAATACAAACAAGCGTCCTGTAAGCTTTACAGGACGCTTGTTTTGTTACAAATCTTCCATTTGTTTTTCAGGGCTAGAAAGCAGCCATTTTTGAGCTTCTTCGGCAGTTTTGAAGTATTTGGCATGTTGCAATGACAATAAATTAGACAAACGAGTGCCCAACTCTATCCACCAATCATTAACCACGATGGCCAACAAACCAAACTCACCAATGTGTTGACGGGTAAAGCGCACTTGTTCCCATGCCATGTCGATGGTGAAGTCTTTCATCAAAGACAAATCCAATAACAAATCAGGCTTGTCTTGGGCTTTCAAAACTTCCAAAACACTTTGCTCTAACAATTTGAAATCATCCAAGGTGAATTCATTGAACAAAGCCACATTCAAACCATACGATTGTTGTCTGATTGAAATCATTGCCACACCTCCCTCTGTCAAAATTTTGTTATTTTTTCTTAGGTAATACACTGCCAAGGATACCACTAATAATGATAATGGCAATTCCGACAAGTTCCTGCCAATGTAGGACTTCCGCAAACCACAACACACCCAATACAGTCGAAAATACCACTGTCAAATACGAAAACGAAGCGACCACAAATTTGCGTCCGACTTTATAAGCTCGCGTCATACTCAATTGGGCAATCAACGCGGTCACACCAATACCCAATAAAATCAAAACTTGCTGCCCATTTTGTGGCATATGCCAACCATCTACAAACGCCAATATGCCTGCAATGAATGCGGAAACAGCTGAAAAATAAAAAACCACCCGCCATTCAGGCTCACCCAACAAAGCCAATTCACGCACTTGCAAATAAGCCCAACCAGCAAACGCACCCGCGCTTAAGCCTACCAATCCTGCGACAAATTGCTCACCACCAATACTCGGACGCAGCAAAATAATCACACCCATAAAGCCCAGTAACAATACTGCCGCCGTTGCTCGATTGATACGCTCTTTTAAAATCACAAACGACAAAATCGCCAAGAAAATCGGTGAAGTGTAATTCAATGTGACCGCAGTTGCCAAAGGCAAATGGATTAAAGCGTAAAAAAACAACATGATGCCCATGGTTCCTGCCACGCCACGTCCCAAATGGGCTTTGATGTATGGTGTTGCCAAAGATTTACCTGTCACCACCGCCACACCACCCAAAACCACAACCGATAAAATGGTTCGATAAAACACCATTTCCATCGCTGAAAAATACGGTGCGCCAATCTTAACCAATGCGCCCATAATGGCAAAAAACAAAGCAGCGATGACCATCCACCCTGAGCCCAAACGTTTTATCACTGTCATTCCTTTTTATCTATGTAAAAACAGCTTTCAGGTCGCCCTGAAAGCTGTTTGATTCTCATATCATGGTTGTGTGGTTGCATCTATATCATCAGCATGTGGATCTTCCAATGTGACTTTGGGAACGATACGGTAAAAAACTTCACCATCGCCAATATAACCCAACTCAAATCGAGCCAACTCACCAATCGCATCGCCACCACTGCCCAAATCTTCCAATTCAGCTTGTAACGTAGCATTGCGTTGACCAGCGTCTTCATTGGTCGCTAATTGAACCTTCAAACGCTCTTGCAAATGCAGATGGTGATCCCATCCATCTTTGCCTAGCCACAAATGAAAATGCACATATGCCAATGCGGCAATCAATACCAGTGAAACCCACTTCATTTAATTCACAACCATTCGTCTGTGATTATTTGGTCAATTGGTAAAACGCAGCACGACCTGGGTAGTAAGCTGCTGAACCCAATTCCTCTTCGATGCGCAACAATTGATTGTATTTAGACATACGATCTGAACGAGACAAAGAGCCTGTTTTGATTTGCATGCAATTGGTCGCCACAGCCAAGTCCGCAATCGTGTTGTCTTCGGTTTCGCCTGAGCGGTGGCTCATCACAGAAGTGTAACGGTTGCGTTTGGCCAAATCAACGGCTTTCAAAGTTTCAGTCAAAGTACCGATTTGGTTCACTTTCACCAACAATGCATTCGCCAAACCTTGTTCGATGCCTTCAGCCAAAATCGCAGGATTGGTCACAAACAAATCATCACCCACCAATTGAACGGTTTTGCCCAATTTGTCGGTCAAGATTTTCCAACCTGCCCAGTCGTGTTCGCTCATACCGTCTTCAATGGACACGATAGGATATTGTTCAGCCAAGTTTGCCAAATAAGACGCGAATTGTTCGCTGGTCAATTGCAAGCCTTCAGCTGCCAAATGGTATTTGCCGTCTTTGTAAAATTCGCTAGAAGCGCAATCCAAAGCCAACACCACATCGTCGCCTGCGGTGTAACCTGCTGCGTCAATCGCTTCCAAAATCAATTTGATGGCCGCTTCATGGCTTTCCAAATTAGGTGCAAAACCACCTTCGTCGCCTACTGTGGTTGAATAACCTTTGTCATCACACAATTTTTTCAAGTGATGGAAAATTTCAGCGCCACAACGCAAAGCTTCACGGAAGGTTTCTGCGCCCACAGGCATAATCATGAATTCTTGGATGTCCAAGCTGTTGTTCGCATGCGCACCGCCATTGATGACGTTCATCATCGGTACTGGCATCGCCATAGGACCTGCACCACCCAAGTAACGGTACAAAGGCAAGCCTGCATCTTCTGCCGCAGCACGAGCCACTGCCATAGACACTGCCAACATCGCATTCGCGCCCAAGTTGCCTTTGTTGTCCGTACCATCCAAGTCCAACATGGTTTGGTCGATGTAAGACTGTTCAGACGCATCCAAGCCAATCAAAGCTTCTGCAATTTGACCATTCACATTTTCAACGGCTTTCAAAACGCCTTTGCCCAAGTAACGGCTTTTGTCGCCATCGCGCAATTCCAAAGCTTCTTTTTCACCCGTTGAAGCACCAGATGGAACGGCTGCACGGCCCATCACACCTGATTCTAACAAGACATCACATTCAACGGTCGGGTTACCACGAGAATCCAAAACTTCACGCGCAAAAATATCGATAATGGCTGACATTGCGTCAAACTCCTACTGTATTTAAAGTCAAAAAGCGAGTGCCCTGAAGAAGCGGCCTGAAAGATACGTGGGCGACATTTTAGCAGAAATTGACAAGGCTCAGAATCCACATTGAATGATTTGAGTAAAAATATATTTTCTAGACTGAATTTACAGGACGCTTCCTCAACATTTATTCTTGAGTAACGAAAAAAAACAGCCATGTTTGAATGAACATGGCTGCTCGATAAGATTGAATCCATCAATTCACATACAAATGCATCGGATAAGTCAAATACGAAATGCCATCGAGCTTGTCTACGGTCACCAAACCCGCAGGTGCTGTCAACACGCTTGGAATGCGATTGACCACAGAAGCACACGTTAACGCCACCGTATCAGGATTGTGCACTTGAAAATGCATGTCTGGCTCACCTGTGAATTTCCACTCACACAAATCGCCTTCGCCAGGCTTATACACTTTACCAATGCACTGCACTTCCAATTCAATGCCTTGATGGGTATGAATCGTGGTCACTGCCGACATGCCAATGGCTTGACCTACTTCAATGGTGCGTCCCAAAGTCGAGGACTCTATCGGCTCATCCAAAGTAATGGCGACATTTTTTTGTGAAATCGACGCAATCGTCCAATTCATGCGTGCACAAATGGCTTCGGCAGCATTCCACATATAAGAAGGCAAACTTTCAGCTTGCGCAATCTCGGTTTCAAATTTGTCCAAATCGTAACCTGCACCATGCGCCTCAGCCAAAGCCAAACCATAGTCTTCGACGTTATAGCTGGCTGAACCTTGAATTTTGGTGATTTTATTCACGCCAGCTGCAACCAAAACCGGCATGTGTATCCAATAAATGTCTTGCATGCCGCTGCCTGTTAAGGTTGCGTCATAATCTTTGCCCAAACGATCCAAACGGTTGGCAATGGCAGGCGCAGTATTCCAAGGATAAATCGCCTCTTCCGATGTCGTCACGACGTTGATACCGCGTGACAAACATTTTTCAAAAAATTCAGTGCAGTCTTCCATATAGCTTGCAATCGCGACAATGGCAATGTGCGCATCTGACGCATCCAAAACCTCATCAGCATTATTGCTGACAATCACACCTGTTTTGAAACCCAACTCGGCAAATTCACCCACATCTTTGCCCACCACTTTGGCATTGCGCCCAATCGCCCCCACGATTTCTGCGCCGTGATCATGCAAATATTTGGCCATCACTTTCGCCATTTTGCCGCATCCGTATAACACCACTCGTACTTTTTCATTGACCATGCTTGTAACCTTCTGTGTGAACATTAAAAAGACTGCATCAACATATGAAAAAGCCCTCATTGCCAACACAATCAGGGCTGATTTTCAATCAAATCAAGCAGGACTCACCGTGTCGTGCTCAAACGGATATTGCAAATTCGGCATCCATTGTTGCCATAAAGCTTTCAAAGTACCGTCTTCTTTCAAAGCTTTTAAAGCAGCATCGACTTTCTCCAAAGTTTCAGGACGCTCTTTAGAAATGGCAATGCCCCATTTGTTTTGCGTAGGCGCGGTGTACACAATCGCCAAATCAGGCTCATTGGCCAAAGGCACCAACGCCACATCATCGTCCACAAACGCATCCACTTCGCCTGCACGCAACGCCGCCACCATTTCACCCATGATGTCGTCAGTCGTACCCACAAATGGCACCGCAATCACGCCATCAAACGTTTCTACCAACGTCATATTCATGCTATTGGCAATGGCACCAATGCGTTTGCCTTTCAAATCTTCCATAGATTTGTATGGCGAATCGGTCAATACCATCACCGCTTCATCAAACACACCATAAGGCGCAGTGAAATTTGCCAAAGTTTTGCGATACTCAGAAATGCCTTGGCCACACAACAAAATGTCGCCTTTGTTTTCGTTCAAGCTTGGGTAAAAATCGCCCCATTGTTGGTACACAAACTCACATTCCAAACCTAATTTGGCCGCAATGGCACGCGCCACATCCGATTCATAACCAAAACGGGTTTCGCCTTCTCGCCAAAACAACGGCGGCGCAGGCAAATCAGCACAAATCACTTTCAATACAGATGAATCACTCATTTTTGACTCCTATTTTAGTGTGGTTTGGTCATGGGTAAGTTACAGGACGCTTACCCATGTGCTTTAGATGTTGCAGTTTGAATCCAAATTATGGCAAGTATTCCAAGTACATATTGTATTCCCAGTCGGTCACTGCGCTACAAGCACGTGCCCATTCATCCGCCTTCAAATCACGGTATAAATTCGCCATTTCAGCAGGCAAAGCGCCAAACATCACGCTGTCATTTTCAAACTCTTTGATTGCATCCCCCAAAGTCAATGGCAACACGCGACCTGATTCTGCATAGCTGTCACGGCTACTAGGCATGCCAGGATCCATTTTATGGACAATACCGTCATCCATCGCAGCAAGCATCAATGCATGTGACAAATAAGGGTTCACACTAGAGTCAGGTGTTTTGTATTCCAATCGACCGTTGGCAGACAAACGCACCGTACAACTCTTGTTGTCCATGCCCCAATTGACAATGCTCGGCGCAAACAAACCTGTGTCCCAAAAACGCTTGTAAGAGTTAACCGTAGAAGCCATCACCATCATCGCGCCTGAAGCATGGTTCAGGACGCCACCCAAAGCATGATGACCAACATCGGTTAAATGCAATTCACGGCGACCTTTTTCCATCAATACATTGTCACCATGAGCATCCCACAAACTGAAGTTGTGGTGGCAGCCATTGCCCATAGAGCTGGTATAAGGTTTTGGCATGAAGCTGGCAATCACACCATGTTCGCGCGCCACTTGGCGACAAATCAAACGGTAGGTAATCAAACGGTCTGCGGTCAATTCGCAATCGTCAAACATCCAGTTCAATTCCAATTGCGTTGGGTCTTCATAATCGCCTTCAATCATGTCCAAACCCATTGCGCTGGCATATTCCATCACTTTTTTGTAAATCGGACGCATGATTTCAAAACTGCCCATATGGTAAGCTGGGCTCGCACCTGGACGCACATGCACTTTGATATCATCGCCAATCCAACTCATCTCAGGCTCGCAACCTGTTTTCAACGTCAACCCATGTTTGTTTTTGAATTGTTGGTGCACATGACGCAAATTGGCACGCGCATCCGTACCCAAAATTTGACCACCGATTTCAGGTACATGCTCAGGCTCATAAGCGGTACAGAAAAACGAACCCATTTGCTTGTCCCAAGGCAGAACATTGAAGGTATCAATATCAGGTAAGGCAATCAATTCCGAAGCTTGCACACCACCACCTAACAACACCCCCGCTCGAGTGGCCTGTAAATCACTCATGGCTGTGCGGTGAAACTGAATGCCTTTTTCCAAATTGCGCATCAATTGTTTGGCTGGCACAGCCTTCGCCACCACTCGACCTGATAAGGCCACTACTTGGTAGTAAATATAGTCCACACCCGAATCTTTGACTTTTTTCAAAATGTCTTCGGTCTTTTGCGATTGGGTATTCAGATGTTTGTGTACATCCAATGCAGTGGTGTTGGATATAGAAGTAGGTTGATTCAAAACGGTGGTACTCATGGTGTTGCCTCCGAAATAGATGTGTGTGGTTTTAACTCAATGCGATCAAATACTGCTCCATTACTGACTGCGGTTAGCACAACTTAAGTTGGCCAGATTCGTTTGAAAAAATGCGATAACTTCTTGAGCGAAAGCTTGATTGTTCAAGCAAGCACTAGGTAAATGTGCCAAAGCGGCTTGGGCTTGGTCGATGCCAACGGTGTCTTGGTATTGCAGCAATAAGTCTTGTACCAAAGCTGGATTGAATTCAGGATGAAATTGGGTCGATTTGGCCGCAAAATCATATTCCAAAGCCCCATATTCACAATGCGCAGATTGTCCTATGACATGGGCAGTTTCAGGCAACACCACCACTTGGTCTTGATGAACCACCAATACTTCTTGTGACTGACCATCGGCAAATTGATATGTATCGGTACCAAAACCCCAACCTTTAGATGATTTTTCGACTTTGCCGCCAAAAGCTTCTGCCATCAATTGATGCCCAAAACAAATACCAAACATCGGAATATTTTTGTGTCTTAATTCATTCAAAAACAGTTTGCTATCATGTATCCATGGTAAATCTTCATACACGCTGTGCTTAGAACCTGAAATCACATAGGCATCGAATGCCTCCGCTTGCGGCAAATCATCACGATTACAAATACTAAAACGCTGAAAACTGATTTCAACCATAGCTTCTTGGGCTGCTGCGCCCAACCATGTTTGAATCATGCTAAAGAAATGACCATGCTTTTCTTCTAAGGCTTCAGGCAAAATGCCCATTTCCAATACAGCAATATGGATGTGTGTCTTCATCATTTCACCTTATGATTGTGCCAATGCCGTCAATGCAGGAATCAGTTGCTCATCAGCCCAACTTAAAGCCGCATCAGTGGGAATTTCGCCAGAAGACGCATCGTGCACACCGACTTGACCCAATTGTTGTGCACCCAATGATAATAAATGCTCTTTGAATATTTTGGCACCATTATTGAACGTTGCATAATAACTGTCGCCTAAACCAAACACCGCAAATCGAATGCCATTCAAATCAGGCATTTGTTCTTGCAATTGACCATAAAATGGCTGCGCACTATTAGGCAACTCTCCATCACCATAGGTCGAACAAACCAACACATAAGTATCACCAACATTCAAATCAGCTGCTGAAAAATAAGCCATATCAGCCACATCAGCATCCAAATCAGACTGCTTCAAACAATCGACAATATCGTCTGCAACCAACTCCGCATTGCCTGTTTCTGTTCCAAATAACACATGTATCATGACGATATCCTTTCTTATACAGATTGCTTGGCAATATTCAGCCATTGTAAAACTTGCTCAGTAGACTTGATTTTCAAACGGTGGCGTCCTGTAACCGCTTGACTGATTTCAAATTGATTCAAACGCAACCAATCATCAAAATCAGTATGAGGCTGGTGTAAATTGCTTAATAAATCTTTCAGGCCGCCTTTATTGCCAATGTCTTGCGTTTGCAAAGCCGCGACAATCACATCGGCAACCAATTTTGCATCTTTGCGGTTTTCAGGAATCGTTCCCACAGGACCACGACGCGCCCAACCGACGCAATACACATTGTGTTGCAAGAAACCACAATTCAAATCGGTGTCATCCGTATGCAAATCACGCAATTGCAAAGGATGTTTACAGGACGCTTCAAAACCAATGGCGCTGATTAAAGTATCGGCAGAAAAAACGATTTCTTCACCTTGTGCATTGGTAAAAACTGCCGCTTGAAGATGTGCATCGCCCTGTAAATATTGCGGCGTCAAACCATAATGAAACACAATGTCTGTGCCTTGTTGGTCATGGCTTTGTTCTGCCAATTGCGTCAACAACATGCTTTTTTCATGCTCACCTTGAGCGTTGTGCCCTAACACCAAACGCACGCCTTCGGTTTTGAGCAATTCTTTGACCATCACCGCATCGTATTTGGCTGCATCCATCTCGGAACGGCCCACAATGTCAATGTGTTTCACTGCTGCTTTTTGAATGTGTGCCACCGTTTCAGGACGCATCTCGCTGCCTTCAAAATCCGCTGCATTTTTGCTTAACAAGCGCGCCACATCCATCGCCACATTGCCATTACCAATGATGAGTACACGCTCACCAATATCAATGAATTCTGGTGTATCAGGATGGTCATTGCTCCAACGTGTCAATACCCCCGAACCGATGACTCCTTGCAATGATTCACCTTCAATATTGAGTGCACGGTCTTGTGACAAGCCACTGGCAAACACCACCACATCAAACATCGCTTGCAATTGCGCCAAACTGATATCAACACCCACATCCACATGACCGATAAAATGCACATTGTCTTGTGCAAACAAACGCTCAAACTGTTTGGTGACATTTTTAGTACCCACATGATCAGGTGCCACACCATAACGCACCAAACCAAATGGCACCGGCAAACGATCCATCACACAAATTTCCGCCTCAGGCAAAGCCTTGTTCAAAAATTGCGCCGTGTAACAACCTGAAGGTCCAGAACCGATGATGGCGATTTTAGCGGCAGTCATGATTAACCTTTCACCGCATCAAAACGAATGTGCAAATGATTCAAACCCGTATTACCACTGTCTGGCATATAGCTCGGTTCGGCTGCGTATTGCACATTGTGTAAACGCTGTGCAAGCAATGCCAAAGCTTCTTTCATGTCGCCTCGAGCGATAAAGTGACCAATACAATGGTGTGCGCCTGCGCCAAAACCAAAATGCGCTTTGCGTTTTTGGGTGATGTCAAACGCCACATCGCCAAACGCACGCGGGTCATTGTCGGCCGCTTGGCTGATCAAATGCACGGTAGTACCTTGTTTGATGAACACGCCTTGAAATTCAAAATCTTCCAACGCCTCACGCGTCACCCACGTCACCGTTGGTCTAAAGCGCATGATTTCTTCCACCGCATTGGCAGCCAAATCAGGTTGCTCACCCAAAATTTGCCACTGCGCAGGGTTTTGTACAAACGTGTCCATCGCCAAAGACAGTTGGTTGCGCGTGGTATCGATGCCACCAAAAATCGCCAAAACCATCATGTCAAACAATTCTTCATCGCTTAAATCGGCTTGATTTTCATTGGCTTTAACCAACATGCTCAAAAAGTTGTCACCCAAACCCTCTTCTTTCAAGCGGCGCACAGCTTCGTAGCAATACTCAAACATTTCGTCAGTAGCACCATTGACCAAGTTTTGATCACGCTCATACGTCACACCCAAAGCCACACCCATGTCTACCGCCAATTCAGCCAATCGCTTGGCTTCACTCAGCGGAATCCCCAATAGGCAGCAAATCACTTGCGTGGCATACGGCGCAGCAAAATCACCCACAAATTCACATTTGCCTTGATCGATGAATTGATTGATTAAGTCATTGGCCAATTGAAAAAATACAGGTTGCATCAAGCGAACCAATTTTGGTGAGAACGCAGGATTGGCCAAACGGCGCAAGCGTGAATGATTGGGACCTTCTTTACTGAGCAACATGCGTGTCCACCAATCGGCAAAAGCACCTGTGGCATTACAATGCTTGGGCCATGCATAACTGCCTTGGCGCAAACGTTGATCGCGCACCAAAGCATTGACTTCGTCATAACGTAAAATGGCCAAACCATAAGGGGTTTTGGCATACCAACTGACATCTTGCGCTTGCTTGACTGCATCAGAACGAATAGAAAAACTCGGATCTGCAAAATTCAAAAACGGGACTTCTACAATCAAACTGTTATCCATGTCATGACCTCGTTGGTATTGGGTTCTGGTTCAGAAAACTGCGTAACGACTTGTTAATTCACTATACAAGAGAGCACTGAAAAATTGCAAAATGACATTATTCTAAAAAAGAGATAAAACCCTGCTTTAAGAAACAAAAAATGCGAAACTGCTGCGTTTTTCGCAAAAAGTTTCGCATTAGGAATCTTATTTTAACAGAATGAATATTTTTTCTACTGAAAAATCATCATTTTATTTTTTTGAATTTTTTTTAAAAACTCACTGTGAGAAATGTTTCATTTTCACGACAATATAATTTGTTATCAAATTTCAACACACAGTTTCCGCCTTCACCATGTGCATATAAGCTTGTAACAAAGCCACCAAACGTGCCAAAGCAATGCTTTCATCATCGACAAATTTTTGTTTTAACAAAGAAATTTCCGTTTGATACAGTTCTAAAAAATGTTGTCCTGTTTGACTTTGTTGCCAAATTTTCAACCAACCCTCAAACATATCGCTGTTGATTTCAGGATGAAATTGCACAGCCATGGTTTTTCCCAATACATAAGCTTGATTGGCCAATGACGTTGCGCCCAATAATTTGGCTTGTGGCGGCAATTCAAATGCATCAAAGTGAAATGAAAACCAAGGTCCTGAAGGCAAACCCAGCGCTTGTGCTGCCTCATTCAATTGCACCCAAGCATTTTCAAAATCCGTGTTTTTTTGCACACTGCCACCCAAAGTTCGCGCAATGATTTGGCTGCCAAAACAAATACCAAACATTGGAATTTGAGCGTCCTGTAAAGCCTGAATATAAGCCATCTCACGCCCTAGCCATGGCAAAGTATCATCGTAAGCGGCTTCAGTGCATCCCAAAAACATCGCCCACTCCAAAGCATGCAATGGCGGTAAATCTTGTGACAAATCGGTAATGTCATGGACATGGGTTTTCACGCCCAATTGCGCCAATGCTTGCGGTAATAAACCCAAAGAATCTTGTGGGCCATGTCTGAAAATATGGACTGTTTGCATCATTCAAAACCTACTACTTTCTTCATATTGATATGGATTGACATCAAAAAACAACCAACACTGACACGCCGTATCAGTGTTGGCACGGTATGACCAAAACACTCATTACTCCGCAGGTGTTACCGCTACTGCTGAATTGTCTATTTGGGTTTGTGGTTTTTGGTTTCTGGCGCGCAGCGGCAACAACACAGCTGCATACGTCAAAATCACCAACACCACAATCGACATCGCCACAGCAGCAAACCCACCGACAGACAACAACCAGCCTGAAAATGCAGGACCGACAGCAATGCCCAAAGTCAAAAAGCTGCTACTGGCCGCCACAATCTTACCCTCTTTATCCAATTGTGCTGCCAAGCTGGTGAAATATGCCAAAGCATAGAAATAAGTCAAAACGATTAACAATACTGCGATGGTATACATGGTTTTGGAATATTCACCCAAAACATAGCCCAAGCTGACAGCACCTGTGGTCACAATCGAAATAATCAATGGCGTTTTCAGCCCATATTTCGCCCCCACCAATGCAGCAATAAAAGGTCCTGCCAAACCAATAAACGCTTGCGTAGAAAACAATTGCCCCAATTGCTCATCGTTATAACCAACATTCAAACCCACTTGCCATGAAAATGCCCATCCCATAGTGTCGCGCATCGAAAACAAAAACATCGCAATCATCATACTGATGGCAACAGGCGTAATCATTTTGACTTTCTCTTCTGCCACCACATCGCTATTTTCTTGTAGCGCTTCAATGCGATTGGGCATACCAAACATGAACGCCATCATCACCAAAGTATTCACTGCCAAAGCGTAATACACCCCACTTAGACCATAAGCAGTCATCACTTTAGAAAACGACAACATCACAATAATCATCAAAGCCACAAACAACACATTCATATATGCCGCTGTTTTATCTGGGTCTGATGACAAAGACACACATGCATTGCCACACGCCAACGCAATGCCACATGCAAAACCCACCACACAACGCACCAAAGTCAGCAAATAAATATCCGTAATATTGGCTGAAGCCACATTGCCCACCAATACAATGACCGCAGCGAGCCAAGTCAAATTGCGCTTAGGCACTTTCCCCATAATCGGTGCTAACAACAAAGACGAAACCATCATGGCTAAAAACTCAGCCGACACCAAAAAACCTGCTTGCGCTTCATTCAAACCCAAATCACTGATAATGGCCGTGATGATGAATGGCAGCGCAATCAAACAAATCAAGCCCACCCCATATGCAGCCGAAAACGCTGCAAACACGATGCCCCAACTACTGGGCATCAAAGATTTGATGCGTGACATTGCGATCTCCTTGTTCAAAGATGTGCGTGTTTCTAAATACCCAAAAGAATGATTACAAACAAATACCACGCAATCATTTTGTTAAATTCAAGGTAGCGCTGCAACTAAAATCTTTAAACAAGCTAAATCTCATTTTTTTGTACCATAGGATAAAGTCAATTAACGCTATTTAACACCATGAAACCGCCGATTTTTGCTTCACATATGGAAAAAAAGCTGCATCATAGGAAAATTTATTTCATAAATCGCCGATTTTCACAGGTGTTGCATCAACAACACAGCGCAAATTAATCTCAAAAATCACATAAATATCAAATACTTCAACACCATCACTCTCAAAATTGGTATGGCTTAAAATGCCTGTGATTTCATTAAAATCAAACCAACCTTATAACCATAACAAACATCATGCTTTGAAACGGCTAATCTTATTTTCAAGCTTAATCATTTATCATCTTAATGTAAGCAAACACATTCTATTGCGCCCAAATGATTACAGGACGCTTTCAAAGCGTCCTGTAATCTTCATGCAAGTAGGATAAATTTAGCACTCAAATGAATATGCGCCCAATTGTGTCTGCGTAATGACCCCTCGTTGACACAATATTTGCGCCACCCATTGCCAATCCAAATACAATCCATCTATCAATTTTGCACCCAACATGGTGTCATCAATGATGATATTGCCATAAGCTTTGGGAGAAGCTGTCCATGCCGATTGCTCAGGATGGGTTTGTATGCCATACAAAACAATGCCATTTTGCGCAAACCATGCCAATGCATCGTCCAAATAATTCATCGGCGAGCGCATGGTAAACAAAATCAATTGATGCCCATTAGCGACCACATCACGCAATACTTGCTGCGCCCCAATGTCATGCCCAACACGTGGATATTGGTGTGCCACACACGTACCATCAAAATCCAATAAAATTGTTTGCACATTATTCCTTTTGAAAGCGTCCTGTAAACCTTGCCACCATCGCCCAACGTTCACGATGCCGAAGTTTCCGTTTTTTGCTTCATCAAGCGATTGACCCACCATACCAATACCAATACTGGCAAACCGACCAACATCGCCAAATAAAAGAAATTCGGATAACCAATATTGCTGACAATCGCCCCTGAATAACCACCAATGATTTTAGGCAATAACGTCATTAGCGAGCTGAAAATAGCATATTGCACCGCCGTAAATGACACGCTGGTCAAACTAGACAAAAAGGCAATGAACGCGGCTCCTGCCAAACCCGCTGCCAAATTATCAATAATGATTGCCGCATACAACCACACATCACTGTATTGTTTAATCACTTTGCCCGATACGGTATACATATACTCCCCAGCTTCAATCAAAGGCAAAGCATCCAGATGTTGCTCTAAACGCTCACTCGGCGCTTTGTCAGCGACTTCATATGCCAATGACGACTCTAACACTTGTCCTTCTTGATTTTGATAGCGAGCAGTTAATTGTGGGTGTTGGGCAGTAGCCAAAGTTTCACCACTCAAAGCCACACTAAAACGCCCGTTGGGCTCTAGTTTAGCGGCATGGGCTTCGCCATCCAATACAATGTCCAACATACCAGATGCAGTAGCAACGCCTTGACCTAACAACTGACCTTCCAGCACGATGAATTTTTCAGCTTGCTCATGAGGAGTTAAAACACCGTCTTGTGTCAATGGCAATAATTGCAATTGTACTGGCATGTCTTTGTCTGCTTTCAAATACGGCAATGCTTGCTGTAAAGACACTGCTCCATTTTGCAAAGCCACGTGGGTCTGTATTTGAGTGTCTGCCAACAAATATTGGCTTGGTACATCTACTTTCCAAAAACCCACTTCATCGGTCGGCACCAAGGCTTCAAACGAGCCCACTTTGACAGTAACATCAGTGGTTTTGCTACCAGAATGAACCAAACCAACAAACGCCAAATTGGTGGTACTTGCCAAAACCGCACCGACAAACATCACTTTCATAATATCAAAACGCTGCGACAACAAACCGCCTAAAAAACCACCCACCAACGAAAAAATTACCCCGTAAATTTTCACCGCTTCGGCAATTTGTTCTTTGGTGAAATTCATGTCTTGGTAAAAAACATTGGAAATCACGCCCGCAATAATATCTGAAATGCGGAAAAAGCCAATTAACAACAACAATGCCAACGCCACCTTGGTGCCATAGCGTTTGAAAAAATCGCTCACGGGTACAACCCAAGTTTCTAGCGCCATCTCTTTGTTGACCGCACCAAACTTAACCATGCCCCAACCCGCAGCCAATGCCAATGCCGCCGCACCAATAAAACGCACACTCTCTACTAAAAATGCTAAAAATGGGTCTTTGACATTGAAATGCGCAGTCAAATTGCCCAAATACATAAAACACACCACAAACGCCACCACTGCCAACGCAAACACGCCAACCAAACGACCATATTCACGTTTTGGGTAATGCTTGCGGACACGTTTTGACCCAGGCTCATGAATCCACAAAGTCGTGGCCACACCAATGAGCATGACCGCAGCCATAATCCAATAGGTTTGTTGCCATGCTTGATAGACATAATTGCCTTTTGCCGTCCCAAACCCTGAGGCTAAAAACAATGCGCCTGCACCCGCGACAATCATGCCAATGCGGTAACCTGCATTGTAAGTGGATGCCAAAACGGTTTGCATATTCGTGTCTGCCAACTCAATCCGATAAGCATCGATCACAATGTCTTGCGTCGCCGAAGCAAAACCCAACAACACCGCGCCAATTGCCATTTGTATTAAAGCATTGGTGCCTGCGGCGGGATCGGTCATGGCCATAATCACAATGGCAACAATGATGAAAAGTTGCGCCACCAGTAACCACGCCCTACGCCGCCCTAAAGTCTTGGTCAAATAAGGCACAGGCAACGCATCAATCAATGGTGCCCACACAAATTTAAACGAATAGCCCAAAGCTGCCCAAGAAAACATCGTCACCGCACTTTTATTGACACCAGCTTCGCCCAACCACAACGACAGGCTCGAAAAAATCAATAAAATCGGGATACCCGCAGAAAAACCCAAGAACAGCATGATGATGGCACGGCGGTCTAAAAAAGCAGCAAACGCGCTGCGCCATTGATTGGTTTGTACAGTCATTGAACACGGTCTTAGAAAAATTACTTAGGCTGCGATTGTAAGCCATAACACCAGTCAATACATCTTTTATGCTCGACACTTTTACACAAAACAAAAGCGTCCTGTAAATTTTACAGGACGCTTTGAATCAATACCGCTGCCTTATTCAGCCGCAATACGCACTTCTACACGACGCTCTTCTGCTGATGCACCACTTTGACCTTCCATTTTTTGTGGTTTCACCAATTCAATTTGTGCTGCAGGCACGCCTGAATTGCGCAAGAAACTGCGCACCGCTTGCGCACGTTTTTTCGCCAACCATTCGTTGCTTTCTGCTTTGCCTGTCGCATCATTGAATCCACTCACGACCAATTTTTTGCCTTCTTTAGCCGCTGCCAACATTGCAGCTGCTGCTTCTTTGGCTTCAGGGGCTATTTTGGCGCTGCCTGTTGCAAAATAAAATTTCAATACATCAGCTTCAGCAACCACACGATCGATAGGATTGTGCTCGTCCACCACCGCACTGGCAGCTGCAGGCATACTGGCCGCTACAGGTGTAGATGCCGCTACCGCAGAAGCTGCCACCACATCACTGGCGATGGTTTTTGGTGCGATTTGTGGCGCAGAAGCCGCCACAGGTGTCGCTGTTTGATTGTTTTGCGGCTGTGGCAACAAATAGGTATAAGCCAACCAAGCTGCAATACCCACAACCATCAAAGCCAATAACCATTTCACCCAGCCATTGTTGGATGATTCAGACACAGTCGCCACGGTTTCTTCCACAGGTGGTGGCGTCGTACGTGCCGCAGTTTCAATGATTTCTTCCTGTTGCGCAGCCACACCACTTGGACGACTGGTGAAATAACTGTCACCCCAAGTACGCACGCCAGCGACCAATGCCGAAGCACTTGGAATACCAATGGCTGCCAACAATTTCGGGCTGAAAATCTTCGCAAAAAATGACTCTTGCGCCACCAACTGCCCATAAAACTGATGTTGGCCATATTGATTGCTTTGAATATATTGCTTAAGCGAAGCCAAAACAGCAGGAATGGCAAATGCCAACACATCGCCCGCTTGATCTGGATTCAAATCTGCGTCTTGCGCCACAGCATTTTGCACTTCTGCTGCTTGATGACCGAATAATAAACCCATCCATTGACGACCCACAGCCACCACTTTTTTCACATCTTCGTGCTGTAAAATCTCTGGTTTTAACCACTGTGTATCGACATTGGTGCCAGTGAGCAAATTGAAAAATCGCTTGGCAGCATGTTCGTCACGCACATGGCTAATCACACCAGCTAATACAGCAGGAATGCTTTTTTCAACAGCTTTAAATGAGGCGGCTTGTTCTAAGCCCACATGGTTTTGCGCATATTGAACCAAAATTGGTCCCACATATTGCGCCAACACTTCTTGCAAGTGTGCAGCCACTGAGTTCTCCTTTTAAAATGAGTACGCTTTACGCTACGATTATCTGATTTTAAATACTATTTACTGTCAGCACGTACGTAAGGATTGCTGACTTTTTCACGCCCGATGGTGGTCATCGGTCCATGGCCTGGTATCACTTCTGTTTCATCAGGCAAGATATACAATTTTTGTTGGATATTCTGAATCAAATCCACATGATTGCCACGTGGAAAATCGGTACGGCCAATGGAGCCAGCAAACAAAATATCACCACCAATAATGACGCCATATTCTTCTGAATAAAACACCACATGCCCCGGCGTGTGTCCGGGAATGTGTAAGGTTTTAAATTGGTGACTGCCCACACTTAACACATCCCCTTCATTGAGCCACTGACTTGGCACCACAATCGGTGAATGCGGGAAACCATATTTGGCCGTCACTTCTGGCAATTGCTGTAACCAAAAATCATCGTCAATATGAGGACCCAATACAGGCATTTCTTGATAAGCACACATATCCGCCACGCCAGCGGCATGATCGACATGCCCATGCGTCAACCAAATGGCTTGCAAATTCAAACCCAAATCTTGCACACGTTGCCACAACATATCCGCATTGCCACCAACATCGGTCAAAACCGCATCCAAACTCACATCATCCCACAACAAACAACAGTTTTGCTGAAATGCCGTCACAGGAATTATTTCTATTTTCAATGCCATTATTGCATTCCTATTTCATGTCTCGTGTCATGTTGACTGACGCTGTGGGCTGATTTTAACCTGTTATGGTATTTTGACATACCCATTGCTTGGCCACTTGGTCTGCTTCCCAAGAACGAACATATACCAATTGAATTTTCGCATGCCCGGCAGCATCGGCTTTAAATACCCACAATTGTTGGCTTGGTACGCCGACTAAGGGCATATTGGAATCAGATGGACTGCTTTGAATCCGATTGCTAACCACAGTCACATTGTCGGTTTTTTCATGGATTTGCCATTGAAACCCAGTACTAGCATTGGTTTCCAAAGATACTTCAAAAGTATCCCCCACTTTCATAGTCTGAGGACATTTTGCATCATCCGCAGCATAAGCTTGACTTGCGGCCACAGTGGCTAAAGTTAAAACCGCCAAACGATTGACAAACTTCATCTGAATCTCTTTTCTGTTGTATCAACAAAAATGGCCGCCATTGTTCTCAACAGCGACCATTTTCATTCAATCAAATCAATGACGGAAATGACGCACGCCAGTCACAATCATGGCAATACCATGCTCATTGGCAGCGGCAACGACTTCATCGTCACGCATAGAGCCACCTGGCTGAATAATAGCTTTAATACCTTGCTCAGCAATCACATCGATACCATCGCGGAATGGGAAGAATGCATCAGATGCCGCAACGGCTGCATCTAAAGAGAACTGGCCATCTTCAGCTTTGCGAGCAGCAATACGGGTTGAATCCACACGGCTCATTTGACCTGCGCCCACGCCGTAAGTTTGACCATCTTTACAGAATACAATCGCGTTGGATTTCACGTATTTGGCCACATTCCAAGCGAACAACAAATCATTCCATTCTTGTTCAGTTGGTTGACGCTCAGTCACGACTTTGCAATCTTCACGAGTCAATACATGTAAATCAGGCGTTTGTACCAACAAACCACCACCCACACGTTTGATTTCGAAACGGTTCGCGCCTTCGCTCAAAGCCACTTCCAATACACGCACGTTTTTCTTCGCTTCCAACACTGCCAATGCTTCGTCAGTGAATTTAGGCGCCATCAATACTTCCATGAATTGGCGAGAAGTGATGGCTTCGGCTGTTTGAGCATCGACTTCGCGGTTAAACGCAATGATGCCACCGAAAGCGCTGGTGGTGTCGGTTGAATACGCTTTCAAATAAGCTTGTTCAGTAGATTTAGCCACTGCAACACCGCAAGGATTCGCATGTTTGACAATCACGCAAGCGGTAGTGTCGAATGATTTCACCGCTTCCCAAGCTGCATCCGCGTCAGCGATATTGTTGTAAGACAATTCTTTGCCTTGCAATTGTTTGTAACGTGCCAAAGAACCTTGTGCAGGTTGCAAATCACGGTAAAAAGCGGCTTGTTGATGCGGGTTTTCACCGTAACGCAAATCTTGTACTTTGACAAAATTGGCGTTCAAGCTTTGTGGAAATTCACCAATTTTAGGCTCGCCAGTCAATACTTCATCGTCCAAGCTGGTCAAGTAATTGCTGATCATGCTGTCGTATTGCGCAGTGTGCGTAAAGGCTTTGCGAGACAAATTAAAGCGGGTTTTGTCGCTCAACGCAGCCTCATTGGCTTGCATCTCGTTCACAATCGCTTCGAAATCGCTGTTGTCAGTCACAATCGCCACACCACGCCAGTTTTTCGCTGCCGAGCGCACCATGGTTGGACCACCGATGTCGATGTTTTCAATCGCATCTTCTACTGTACAGCCCGCTTTGGCGATGGTTGCAGCAAATGGGTACAAATTCACACACACCAAATCAATATTGCCAATTTCATATTCCGCCATTTTCGCCACATGTTCTGGCAAATCACGACGACCCAAAATACCGCCATGAATTTTCGGGTGCAAAGTTTTCACACGACCGTCTAACATTTCAGGAAAGCCGGTGTAATCAGCCACTTCGATTACAGGGATGTCCGCCGCTGCAAGCATAGATGCAGTACCGCCGGTTGAAAGGATTTCCACGCCCATTTGAGATAATGCACGAGCGAAATCTACCACACCTTGTTTTTCAGACACGCTGATAAGTGCGCGTTTGATTGCCACCATTTTGCTATTCCTTTTATTGATTAAATCAAGCCATGTAACTGCATTTTTTTACGCAGGGTATTACGGTTCAAACCCAGTACTGCAGCGGCTTTCGTTTGATTACCGTCGCAATACGCCAAAACGCGAATCAAAAGTGGTTTTTCCACTTTCAAAATCACCATATCATAAACACCACAGGCAGCTTCGCCACCCAAAGTGTCAAAATATTCATCTAAGCTGGCATGAATGCATTTTTCGATGACATCGATGCGTTCATTCATTCAAGTGCTCCTAAAAAGCGGCCGCCCAAGCTTGTTATTGTTCGCGGCGCGGCCATGTATCGTGCTGAAAAGACAATTGATGGAGTAACTCAGCCACTTTTTCATATTGTAAAGACGTTTGCGCCACTTGATTTAACTCGCTGCGCTGACCCTGATAACACTCAAAACCACCCAAATACCACAACAAATGTTTGCGCGCGATTTTCACGCCATGCTCGCCATAAAACCCATGTATCGCCGTCAAATGCTCTAAAACCACATTTGCAGCGTCCTGAAACAACAAAGCCTCAGGCAACACACCAGTTTGCAACACCGCTTTCACATCTCGAAACAACCACGGCTGCCCTTGCGCACCACGACCTATCATCACGCCATCAGCACCGGTTTGCTCCAACACTTGTACCGCTTTTGCCGCAGAAGTAATATCGCCATTGACCCACAAAGGGATGTCAATTTGCTTTTTAACTTCAGCAATCAATTCATAACGGGCATGACCTGTATACATTTGTGTGCGGCTGCGACCATGTATTGCCAAAGCTTGAATGCCCGCATCCATAGCGATGCTTGCCACTTTGGGCACATTCAAATGTTCATCGTCCCAGCCCAAACGGGTTTTGAGCGTCACAGGCACATCCACGCTTTGCACCACTGCTTGCAAAATGGCTTTGACCAAACCTTCATCTTTCAGCAACGCACTGCCTGCCAAAACATTACAGACTTTTTTGGCAGGACAACCCATATTGATGTCGATGATTTGCGCGCCACGGGCCACATTCAATTGTGCCGCTTCAGCCATCACTTCAGGAATATTGCCCACAATTTGCACTGAACGAATACCCGTTTCACCTTCGTGATTGGCGCGCTGCAAAGTCTTGCGTGTGTTTTGCAAACTCGGGTCTGATGTGGTCATTTCACTGCTGGCCAAACCCGCGCCAAAACGCCGCGCCAACATACGAAATGGCTTGTCGGTAATACCAGCCATGGGCGCCAATGCCAAAGGCGCGTTTAGCTCAATACTGCCTATGCGCATAAGGATTTATCAATCAAAACAAATAGGGTGGCAATTGTACATTTTTTAAGCAATATTCGAAAGGTTTTTACTCATAAAAAAAGCGTCCTGTAAACTTACAGGACGCTTGTAACCAGTCAAACTCAGTCTAAATTAAGACTTTGTTTTCATGCCATTTTCAATTTTCTTGTTGATATACCATTGTTGGGCAATCGACAAGATGTTGTTCACGACATAGTACAACACCAAACCAGCTGGGAAGAAGAAGAACATGAACGAGAACACCAAAGGCATAATCTTGATCATTTTCGCTTGCATCGGATCGGTTGGAGGTGGGTTCAAAGTCGTTTGGAACCACATCGTCAAAGCCATGATAATCGGCAATACAAACCAAGGGTCAGGACGTGCCAAGTCGGTAATCCAACCCATCCACGGCGCTTGGCGCAACTCTACCGAGTTGAACAATGCCCAGTACAAACCCAAGAACACAGGAATTTGCAATAACATTGGCAAACAACCACCCAAAGGATTGATTTTTTCCTTCTTGTACAAGGCCATCATTTCTTGTTGCATCTTCATGCGGTCGTCACCGTATTGCGCTTTGAGTTCATTCAAGCGCGGTGCAACTGCACGCATTTTGGCCATAGACTTATAAGAAGCATTGGTCAATGGGAACAACACTGCTTTCACAATGATGGTCAACAAAATGATAGACCAACCCCAGTTACCTACAAAACCATGTAACCAGTTCAACAATTTGAACAATGGTGAAGCAAACACGTGCAACATACCAAAGTCTTTGCTCAACTCAAAGTTGTCAGCCAACGGGGTAATACGATTATATTCAGCAGGACCCACATACAAAGTCATAGGCAATACACTGCTTTGACCTGCTGCCAATGCCGCAGGGCTGTTCACACGCACGCCCGCTTCATACAAGCCATCGCTACGCTTGCGCACAACCATATTACAACCATCTGCTTGAGTACCACACACGCTAGGTTGATTTTGGCGATTCAGAATCCAAGATGACACGAAATAATGCTGGATAATGCCCACCCAACCATCGGTCGTTTTGCGCTGGTAATCTGCGGTGTCTTTGCCACTTTGAGCATCGCTGTCCAACTCTTTAAACGGTACTTTTTGGTATTTGCTTTCAGAAGTGTAAACCACAGGGCCGGTATAGCTTTGTACAAACCAGCTCTCACCTTCTGGCGTTGAACCATCACGCAACATACGATACATCGCATCGTAAGCCACAGGCTGACCACTGTTGTTTTTCACATCAAAGCTAACATCAATGGCATAGCTATCACGATGGAAAGTATAAATTTTGCTGACTTGAACACCATTGACTTCAGGTGCAGTCAAACGCACGCTGATTTTGTCATTGTTGCCCAAATCATATTGTTTTTGATCGGCGACAAATTTGGTGCCTTCAGGCAACAAATAACTCGCTTCACCTTTTTTCAACAAAGCCGCTTGTGCGATATAAGTGTAATCTTTGGCATCATTCAACAACACCAAATTTTTGCTGGCATCACTGGTAGCATCGTGTTTGAGCAAGGTCATGTGACGAATGTCACCTGTCGCTTGGTCAATGTCGATGTCAAACACATCGGTTTTGACTTTAATCGGATCGGTTGCAGTCAATATGCCTTGAGCAGCTGCATCTGCTTGGGCAGCGGGCTTGCCTGCTTCAGTTTGTGCCACATCCGGTGTCGGTTTTTTGGCAGGAGGGAACATATAATTCCAACCAAACAAAATGGACAACGAAATCACGGCAAAGGCAAAAAGTCTTTTGATTTCCATCGAATATCAATCTTTAAGTCTATTGTTTAAGGAACAGGATCATAACCACTGCCACCAAAAGGATGGCAACGACAAATCCGACGCAATGCCAACACAGAGCCACGAGTGGCACCATGTTTTTGTAAGGCTTCAATCGCATATTGCGAACAAGTCGGCGTATAACGACAACGAGGTGGCAACATCGGACTGATGGCCACCTGATAAAATCGAACACATTTCAATAAACATTTTTGCATGTTCAATCAGTCGACTTATGACGTAATAAACGTTGCATTTCGGCACACACAGCATCAAATTCTGCATGTTCAAATTTTAATTTGGTCCGAACCACAATATCTTGCGCTGGGAGGTTTTGCTTGTTCAAGCGAAACCATTCGCGTAACACGCGCTTCATATAATTACGCTCATGTGCCCGCTTGGCAACTTTTTTCGCCACCACCAAACCCAAACGCGGATGTGGTGAAGCTTCACCAAGCAAAACCTGCACATAACGCCCATGGCGCGAGCGGCGCAATGCAAAAACGGATGAAAATTCATCCGTTTTCAACAGTCGCTCTGTCTTGCTAAAGCCTTGATTCAAAGCTTACACAGCCAAGCGTTTACGGCCTTTAGCGCGACGAGCTGCCAATACAGCACGACCACCGCGGGTTTTAGAGCGAACCAAGAAACCGTGAGTGCGTTTGCGTTTGGTAACAGAAGGTTGGAAAGTGCGTTTCATTTGTTGCTTCCTTAAAAATGGAATCTGACGATAAATAAACGTGCTATTACAAAGGATTTTATGAGCTTTGTCAATGCTTTTATACCTGATTTATCCACATTCGCCTGTGGATAAATAGTGTCTCATCAGCTATAATAGCCTCTTATTGCTACCCCTTGTTTTTTCTTGGGTAGCGTCCTGTAACATCATCCAGAACACTCTAAATCACTTATGCTCCAAGCCGATTTAAGCCAATTTATGGCCGTATGGCCACATGCGCTGCTTGCTTTGCGTGACACCCTCTCCAGTCAGCAATACCAAATGTGGATTGCTCCGTTGACCATAGGCAACGAAAACAACACTTGGACGGTGTATGCCAAAAACAACTTCGTATTTGGCTTCGTCAAAAGCCATTTTTGGCAACACATTGAGGCGAGCGTCGCCGCTTTGACTCAAGACAGCCCAGGCTTACAGTTAAAAATTGGCCAAGGTGAAAGTGTGGCTATCGCCAGCGCACCTTTAATGACGACTGCGCCGATTGCCACGCCTCAACCACAAAAAACCAGCCCAAAAACACCTGCCAAGGTCAATGCAAAAGCGGCTACTGACGATTTGTTTGCCGATGATTTATTGCCTGACGACGTGATTGATGGTCCCATGCCAACACCTGCACCCACATCAGGTCGCGGCATGAGCGCCAAAGACATTATTCAGCGAAATTTAGAGCGCCCACGCAAACCTCGCGCCAATGAAGTCAGCGGCAGCACCTCGCTTAGCAATGCCGGTATCATCTTGCCAACGCAAGCACCGATTGTCACTCCCAGTGCACCGAGCATCATTAAATCTGCCAGTGACCATATGCCAGCCATTGGCAGCCATGCCGAACAAACCCGTTTGAATTCCAGTTACACGTTTGAAACCTTGGTACAAGGCAAAGGCAACCGCATGGCATATGCGGGCGCGCAAACCATTGCTGAAAATCCAGGCTCAAGCATGTATAACCCGTATTTTATTTACGGCTCGACAGGTTACGGCAAAACCCATTTGATACAAGCCATAGGCAATCGCATTTACCAACGTAACCCGCGTGCCAAAATTCGCTATATTCATGCCGAAACCTATGTGCGCGACATCATGAAAGCGTTTCGTTCTAGCTCGTTTGATGAATTCAAAAAACATTATCATTCATTGGATTTGCTATTGATTGATGATGTGCAATTTATCTCAGGCAAAGACCGCACCATGGAAGAATTTTTCTATTTGTTTAACCACCTTTTAGATGGTAAAAAACAAGTGGTGATGACGTGTGATACTTTGCCTGCCAATATCAAAAATATGGATGACCGTTTGAAATCCCGCTTTTCGTGGGGTTTGACTGTCGAATTAGAGCCGCCTGAATTGGAAATGCGTGTGGCGATTTTGCAAAAAAAAGCCGAAATGGCCAATGTGCAAATGCAAGAAAAAGCCGCATTTTTCATCGCCCAACACATTCGCTCTAACGTGCGTGAATTGGAAGGCGCATTCAAACGCGTGGCGGCACACAGCTTGTTCCAGCATAAACCGATTGACATTGCCTTAGCCACCGAAGCCTTGCAAGATATTTTGGTTGAGGCACAGCGCCAATTGACCGTCGAGCACATCATGAAAACCGTTGCCGACTTTTACCAATTGAAAATTGCCGACTTGGTGGGTAAAAAACGCTCTCGCCCTATTGCTCGACCACGCCAAATGGCGATGGCTTTGGCCAAAGATTTGACCCAACAAAGCTTGCCTTCCATTGGCAATGTCTTTGGTGGACGCGATCACACCACTGTGATGCACGCCCACAAAACCATACACGACTTAAAACACGGCGATGCCAAATTGGCACAAGATTATGATTACTTGTCTGCCATGTTACAAAAATAAATCAGGGATGACTTTATGTTAATTTTACAAGCAACTCGCGACGAATTATTAAAACCATTACAAACCGTGACCGGCATTGTAGAACGCCGTCACACTTTGCCGATTTTGTCGAATGTGTTGATTGAAGCACAAGCAGGTCAAACCAAATTATTGGCAACCGATTTGGAAATCCAAATCAACACTTCAGGTCCTGCAACCAATGCCGAAGATTTTCGCATCACCACCAGCGCTAAAAAGTTACAAGACATTTTGCGTGCTTTGCCTGAAAGTGCCATTATCAAATTGGACTGGGCAGACAACCGTTTGACATTGACTGCAGGCAAATCACGTTTTAATTTGCAAACCTTGCCTGCCGAAGATTTCCCGACCATGAACGTGGCGCAAGAAATCAGCGCACGCTTTGACATACCACAAGACCAATTAAAATTGATGTTGTCACAAGTGCAATACGCGATGGCCATTCAAGACATTCGCTATTATTTGAATGGTTTGTTGTTGCAAACCGAAGGCAATCAATTGCGCTTGGTTTCAACCGATGGTCACCGTTTGGCTTTGGCCAGTGTGTCATTGGAAAACGCTGACTTGCCTAAAACCGAAGTCATCGTCCCTCGCAAAACCATTTTGGAATTGTTCAAACAATTGGGCAATCCTGATGCACAAATCAGCATTGAATTGTTGTCTAACCAAGTGCGCATCATCAGTGGTGACACGGTGATTGTGTCCAAAGTGGTTGATGGTAAATTCCCTGATTTCACGCGCGTGATTCCACAAGACAACAACAAAATTTTCTTGCTCAATCGCACTTTATTATTAGGTGCTTTGGAGCGTGCTGCTATTTTAGCCAATGAGAAATTCCGTGGCGTGCGTTTGCAAGTCAAACCAGGCTTATTGAGCATTTTGTGTAGCAACAACGAACAAGAAGAAGCGCAAGAAGATTTAGAAATTGCTTACCAAGGCGAAGCTTTGGAAGTGGGCTTTAACATCACTTACTTGATGGATGTATTGCGCAACGTACAAGTAGAAGATTTCCAATTGGCATTTGGCAATGCCAACCAATCAACTTTATTTACCATTCCAGGCAATCCTGACTTCAAATACATCGTAATGCCAATGCGCATCTAAACTTTGTGAAGTCATGCGTCCTGTAAACCTTTACAGGACGCCTTTGTGGTTTATTGATTTAGAGAAAAAGTGACTTATGACTCAACCAGAAGAATACGGTGCCGACAGTATCAAAGTATTAAAAGGTTTGGACGCAGTACGCAAGCGTCCGGGCATGTACATCGGCGACACCCAAGACGGTAGTGGTTTACATCACATGGTGTTTGAAGTATTGGACAATGCCATCGACGAAGCCTTAGCAGGCCATTGTGACCACATCACTGTGGCGATTCATGCAGACAATTCCATTTCTGTGGAAGACAACGGTCGCGGCATCCCAACCGACATGCACCCTGAAGAAAACCGCTCGGCTGCTGAAGTCATCATGACGATTTTGCATGCAGGCGGTAAGTTTGATAACAACTCTTACAAGATTTCAGGCGGCCTGCATGGCGTGGGCGTGTCTGTGGTCAATGCCTTGTCCGATTGGTTGACCCTCAATATTTATCGCAATGGCAAAGAACATTTTGTTGAGTTTAACCGTGGTGAAACGGTGCAACCAACCAAAATGATTGGCGACACCGAGAAAAAAGGCACGCGCGTGCACTTTTTAGCCAGCGAAGAGACCTTTGGCAAAGTGGTGTTCAATTTTGATATTTTGGCAAAACGCATCCGTGAATTGTCATTTTTGAACAATGGCGTGGCCATTGAGTTGCTCGACAAACGTGATGGTCGCCATGAAGATTTTGCGTTTTCAGGTGGTGTCGCGGGCTTTGTCAAATACATCAACCGCACCAAAACCGCTTTGCATGAAAAAATCTTCTACGCCACAGGAGAATCTGAAGATGGCATGAGCGTGGAAGTAGCGATGCAATGGAACGACTCTTATCAAGAGCAAGTTTTGTGCTTCACCAACAACATCGGACAACGCGATGGTGGCTCACACTTAACCGCTTTGCGCCAAGTGATGACACGCACATTGAATCAGTACATTGACGACAACGACATTTCTAAAAAATCCAAAGTACAAACTTCGGGTGACGACATGCGCGAAGGTTTAACTTGCGTGTTATCGGTAAAATTACCAGATCCGAAATTCAGCTCACAAACCAAAGACAAATTGGTTTCCAGCGAAATTGGTCCTTTGGTCAACGAAGTCATCAATGCGTCCTTAAAAGAATTTTTGGAAGAAAATCCAAACGAAGCGAAAATCATCACGGGTAAAATCGTGGATGCCGCTCGTGCGCGCGAAGCAGCGCGCAAAGCACGTGAAATCACCCGTCGCAAAGGCGTGATGGACGGTTTGGGCTTGCCAGGCAAATTGGCAGATTGCCAAGAAAAAGACCCTGCTTTGTCAGAATTGTACTTGGTCGAAGGTGACTCTGCGGGCGGCTCTGCCAAACAAGGGCGTGATCGCAAATTCCAAGCCATTTTGCCTTTAAAAGGCAAGATTTTGAACGTGGAAAAAGCCCGTTTTGAAAAAATGCTTGCCAGCCAAGAAGTGGCGACCTTAATCACCGCTTTGGGCTGTGGCATTGGCAAAGACGAATACAATATCGAAAAATTGCGCTACCACCGCATCATCATCATGACCGATGCCGACGTCGATGGCGCACACATTCGCACTTTGTTGTTAACGTTCTTCTACCGTCAAATGCCAGAATTGGTCGAGCGTGGTCATATTTATATCGCTCAGCCACCGTTGTACAAAGCCAAACACGGCAAGCAAGAGCGTTATTTGAAAGACGATTTTGAATTGAACCAATTTTTGCTCAATTCCGCTTTGCAAAACGCCAAAATTGTTTCAGGCGAACAAGTCTTAGAAGACGAAGCATTGGCGACTATTGCCAAACAATTCATGCTCACTCGTGGCGCTATCAATCGCGAAAGCCGTGCAGTAGACCATGCTGTGTTGACACAATTGGTTTACATGCCTGAGATTTCCTTTGCCACCAACGAAGATTTGGTACAGGCCGAGGCGTTGTTAAAGCAACATGTTACCGACCCTGATATCCATTTTGATGCGATTGCAGGCGATGAGCAACACTTTGGCAAAATCAAAATCACCCGCCGTTTGCATGGCAATACCATGGTCACTTATTTGACCCAAGGTTTCTTGGAAAGCAAAGATTACCAGTCCATCAAACAAATGGCGGTCACTTTGAAAGACTTGATTCAAAGCGGTTCGGTTTTGCACAAAGGTGATAAAACCATCCCTGTCGATTCTTTTGCCCAAGCTTTGGATTGGTTATTGGCCGATGCACAACGTGGTTTATCGATTCAGCGCTACAAAGGTTTGGGTGAGATGAATCCTGAACAATTGTGGGAAACCACTATGGATCCGAACGTGCGCCGCTTGTTGAAAGTGAAAATCGACGATGCCATTGCTGCTGATGAAGTTTTTGTCACCTTAATGGGTGATGAAGTAGAACCTCGCCGCGCCTTCATTGAAAGCAATGCGTTGACCGCCGAAATCGATATCTAATCTTTTGCATCTCTTGTCATCAAGCGTCCTGTAAGAATATTTACAGGACGCTTTTTATATTTTTAGGATAAGAACTTCAGCATGTTGTGAAAGCATTCACAATGCTGTTAAGCTTATACAACATGCTCACATAATATTTTTATTCAATATTTTCAAAGGCTGCCATGCTTCATATTTTGCACACTTCAGATTGGCATTTGGGTCGTCAATTGTATGGTCAAAACCGCCACGCTGAATTTCAAGCCTTTTTACAATGGCTACAACAAACCATGCAAGCTCAACATACCGATGTTTTGCTCATTGCAGGCGATGTGTTTGATACCATCACACCCAATCATGCTGCCCAAGAATTGTATTACCAATTTTTAGCCCATTGCGCCGCTGAAAATTTATGTCAACATATTGTGATTATCGGTGGTAACCACGATTCGGCTAGCTTTTTGAATGCGCCCAAATCATTATTAAGCGCCTTGAACGTAACGGTGATTGGCGCTGCGACCGAACATTTGGAAGATGAAGTCTTGGTATTGCGGCACACCGACCATACACCAATGGCCATTGTATGCGCCGTACCGTATTTGCGTGATAGAGATGTGCGTTTGAATTTAGAAAACCAAAGCATAGACAACAAACAACAAGCTTTATTACAAGGCATACGTCAGCATTACCAAAACATTTATCTACATGCCCAAAACATACGTGAACAACTGGCAGCAGACATTCCCATCATCGCGATGGGGCATTTGTTCACCCAAGGCGGCGTGACGATAGATGCCGATGGTGTGCGTGAATTGTATGTGGGCACGCTCGCTCATATTGGCGTGGATGTGTTTGCAGGTTTTGATTATGTGGCATTGGGTCATTTGCACGTGCCACAAACCGTCACCAAGACCGAACACATTCGTTATTGCGGCTCTCCTATTGCCATGGGTTTTGGCGAGGCTGGACAACAAAAACAAGTGGTGTCAGTGACTTTTACAGCACGCTCACCTCAAATTCATTGCATCGACATTCCTGTGTTTCATGTATTAAAACGCATTACCGGCAATGAAGCGAGCTTGCGCCAACAATTACAATATTTGATAGCCCAAGCGCAGCCTATCTATATTGAAGCGGTTTACCAAGGCAATGAAATGGTGGCGGATTTGAGCCAACAATTGCATGATTTGGTGAAAAACAGTGTGGTGACGATTTTACGTGTACACAATCGCCAATTCATACACCAAGTCTTACCACACCAAACCGAGGTTTACGCCCTACCCGATTTGACCCCAGAAGAAGTGTTTGATGCTTGTTTGCAGCAACACGACATTGCTGATACTGAAAAAACCGCTTTGCGTCTGAGCCACCAACAGGTGTTACAACAAATTCAGCAACAGGATGCTGATTCATGAAAATATTACGTTTGCGTTTCCAAAACCTCAACTCTTTGGTCGGTGAGTGGCACATTGATTTTGAACATGAAGATTATGTACAAAACGGTTTGTTTGCGATTACAGGTCCCACAGGTGCAGGTAAATCGACTATTTTAGATGCCATTTGCTTAGGCTTGTTTGGTGAAACACCACGCCTAGCCAATATCAGCAAAAGCGAAAATGAAATCATGTCACGCCACCAAGCACAATGTTTGGCAGAAGTGACTTTTGCAGTAGACGACAAAATATACCGCAGTACGTGGAGCCAAACCCGCGCACGCAAGCTCAAAACCGGCAAATTGCAAGACAGCAAACACGAATTGGCCGATGCCATCAGCGGCAACATCATTGAAGACAAGAAAAGCCGCACCATTGCCGCCATCGAAGACATCACCCATTTGAATTTCAAACGCTTCACCCGCTCAGTTTTGTTGGCTCAAGGCAGTTTTGCTGCTTTTTTACAAGCGAGCGTAGATGAACGTTCTGATATGTTGCAGCAAATCACAGGCACAGAAATCTACGAAACCATTTCCAAGCAAGTGCATATGAATAAGCGCGAAGCTGAAAGCCAGTTGCAACTATTACAGGCCGCTGCCAATGCGGTGGTTTTGTTAGACGAAGAAGCCTTGCAAGACATTCAGCAACAATGGCAGCAAACCCAACAAGACAATGCCCAAACCGAGCATGCCTTAGAGCAAACACGCCAACACATTCATACCCACGAACAACACGCCAAACTGCACACGCAACAGCAATTATTGACCGCACAATGGCAAGCTCACGAACAAGCCCAACAAGCGATGCAAGCAGATGTACAGCGTTTACAGGTCGCTGAAAAAGCGCAAGTGTTGCAAGCGGATTTTCAACACCTAGAACATTTGCGCCAACGCCAAAATACGGCTCAAACCGATATGGCGCAATTACAAAATGCATTGCCACCTTTACAAGAACAAATTGATGTTGCGCTGACGCATTACCAAAAGACACTGCAACAATACCAAGAACATGCTCAACAAACGGAATCTCAACAAAAAAAATGGCAACACGCAGCGGTTTTAGATGCGGCTTTGCGATCAGAAGCACAACAACAAAACCAAATCACTGCGCAGCAACAAGATTTAAAAACACATCATAAACAACAGCAACAAGCCGAAATCAATTTGCGTCAACAATGTGAACAAGCACAGCAACAATTGCAAGCGGTTCATGATTGGGCAAACGAACATCCATATTTGTCGCAAGCCCAAAAATGGCTGCCGACAGGGCAAAAACAATGGCAAGACATTCAAATTTTGGCGTCTAAACTGGAGTCTTGGCAACAACAACAAAATTTTTTCAAACAAAATATTGCCCGACATGAAAGTTCGCAACACGAATTGCAAACATTCATTCATCACACATTTGATCGCAAACAGCAATTATTACAAGAAATTACGCAAGAAGAGCAAGCCATTGCGCTGTTACTGGGCGACAAAACCATTTCTGAATACCAAACCGAGCAAGATTTATTATTACAACAGCAAAGATTGCTACACAAAATTGAATCACTTGAAGCCGAACGCCAGCATCTAAGCGATGGTGACGCCTGCCCTTTGTGTGGTGCGACCAGCCATCCTTATATTCACAATGAACATGTGATTCCAAGCATGTCTGCCACCCAAGAACGCTTACAAGAATTAGACAGTTTTTTTAAACATCTACAAGAACACGAGCGCCGTATTCACGGTAAACAAACCAATTATGCCACGCTCAAACAACAATACGATTTCAAACAAATACAAACCCAACAATTGCAACAAGAGCAACGTGAGTGGGGTATCCAATTGCTCAGTATTCACCAAGAAATCCAAAACACCCAACAACAATCCGATCATCTGCTCAATCAATTGCAACACTCATGGCAAGAAATAGGCTTGCCTGAACATGTTGATTGGAATAAAGCTTTTGAGCAACTACAACGACGCATCGAACAATATCAAAATCATGCTCAAAAAGAACAAAGCTACAAAGAAAAATTGGCTTTGTTAAACAAAGACCTTGAACACTTATTGCCACAATTGCAAAAAGATAGTGAACGCTTGCAACAATTGGCAACCCAGATGCAAGACAGCCAAAATCAGCAACAAGATTTACAGCAACAACGCCAACAATTATTGGGAACGCAAAGCATAGAACAAGCCCAAAATAGATGGCAAACCATGTTACAGGACGCTCAAAAGCAGCAAGAGCAGCAATACCAAACTTGGCAGCTGGCGCTCAATCAACTCACACAAGCCCAACAACGCCTAACCGATGCCCAAGCCCAAGCCCAATCTTGGCAACAAGAATTGGAGCAAACCCAGCATCAATGGCAACAATTGCTGGTACAACATGCATTTCAAGACGAAGCGCAGTGGCAAAGCTTATGCTTGAGTTTGCATATGATGGAAGCGCTACGCACCCAACAAAAACAATGGGAGCATACCCATATTCAATTGCAACAAAGCATGCATCACAACCAAGCTGCTTTAGATGCTTTGAATATGGAGACGCTCAAAAATACGGATTTGTCTACGTTACAACAACAGTTAAAAAGTTTACAGGACGCAAATCAAAGCCAAAACCAGCGTATCGGTGCTTTAGCGCAGCAAATACAGCAACAAGAGCAAGCCAAGCAGCAATTCGCCCAACACCACGCACGCATCCAAGCCATGCAGCAAGAGTGTCAACGTTGGCAAAATCTCTACAAATTGATAGGCAGCAGCGATGGCAAAAAATACCGTGTGTTTGCGCAAAGTCTGACTTTCAACCATTTGGTGCAACAAGCCAATCGCCAATTGCAAAAAATGAATGAGCGTTATTTGCTCAAACAAAACAGCGAGGCTTTATTGCAATTGGATGTCATTGACCAATTTCAAGGCAATGAAGTGCGGTCGGCTAAAAATCTTTCTGGTGGAGAAAGCTTTATTGTGTCTTTGGCACTGGCTTTGGGCTTGTCGCAGCTTTCAGGTCACAATACTCGCATAGAATCACTCTTTTTAGACGAAGGCTTTGGCACTTTGGATGAAGATGCGCTAGAGGTGGCTTTGAATGCTTTGGCAAGCTTGCAACAAGACGGTAAGATGATTGGCATCATTTCACACGTTGCGGCTTTGAAAGAGCGCATCAGCACCCAAATTCAGGTTGAACCACGTCAAGGTGGTGTCAGCTCATTGCGAGGCAGTGGTATCAGCCATTTGTCGTAACTTTTACAGGACGCTGTTATGGCACATTCCCACGACCACAGCCATCATGGACACGCTCATACCAACAATCAAAAAATATTGTGGTATTCATTTTTAATCATCAGCGGCTATATGGTGATTGAAGCAGTAGGCGGCGTATTGACCAACAGTTTGGCCTTGCTGTCAGATGCGGGACATATGTTGTCCGATGCCATCGCTTTGGGCATCGCTTTATTGGCTTTTAAATTTGGCAGCAAACAAGCCAATGCCAACAAAACTTTTGGCTACCAACGGTTCGAAATTTTGGCGGCAGCTTTAAATGGCTTGACCTTGATTTTGGTCGCGGTGTGGGTGATTTACGAGGCGATAGGTCGCTTTGTCAATCCATTACCCATACAAAGTACAGGCATGCTCATCATCGCGACTATCGGCTTAATCGTCAATATTGTTGTGGCATGGATGATGTTCAAAGGTGGTGATACCGAAGAAAATTTGAACATGCGCGGGGCTTTTTTACATGTTTTGGGCGATTTATTGGGTTCGGTGGCAGCCATTATTGCAGCTTTGGCAGTAAAATTTTACGGCTGGGCTTGGGCAGATCCATTAATCAGTGTGTTGGTCTCGATTTTGATTTTAAAAAGCGGCTATGGCGTCCTGAAAGAGGCATTGCATGTCTTAATGGAAGGCACGCCCAAAAATTTAGACATGGATGCCATCCGCCAAACGCTGTTGTCTGAACCTGAAATCGCCAACATCCATGATTTGCATCTGTGGAGCATTACCAGCGGTCAACACGTTTTAACTTGCCACTTGGTGATGCGTGAAGATGTACGCATCAGCCAAGTACAAGAAGTATTGCACCGTTTAGAAAAATTATTACAAGCGCAAGGCGTTCAACATGTGACCTTGCAAGCCGAAAGCTTGCATCATGGGCATGACGAAGCTGCTCTTTGCAGCCACACCGCATCCCAAAACCCTTCCCACTCACATGACGAAACCACACACGAACATTCTCATACACATTAACCCCATCAATAAAAGCGACTTTAAAAGTCGCTTTTTCATGGTTCAAACTTTGGCATTCACTTATTTAATCATTGATTACATAACCTTCATCCACAATCGCATCATGGATATTGGCCAAGCTGACCTTGCTTTCATCAAATTGCACATCCACTTGCGCATTGGCCAAGTTCACAGCTACCGCACTCACGCCATCGAGCTTACTCACACGTTTTTCAATGGCTTTAACGCAATGTTGGCACGTCACTCCTTGTACTTTCAAGATGCTACTGCTCATTTTAAAATCCTTTACAATGCCATTAACGTGGTGTATTGACAATCACCATTGATTATATGAATGGCGACTGCTTGAGCTTTGAGCATATCATAACTGCATATAAAGAGGTACGCATACCAGCAATATATTAAATTATCTTAAACTATTATGGTAGCTGAGATGCTTCACGCAATTTCAATAATCCCAGCAAAGCCGTATCACGCTCTTGGCGCAAATTCACACCGCCTAAACTCTCTAACCAAGCACCAACTTGGGTATCCAAAGTATCAATCAAAGCCTCATCCACGGTCACCGAACCCAAATCATTCCACCAAGAGGTCATCGGTGGACCCAAATGTTCCATCGCATGGGCAAAACCTGCATTGTTCGCCAATTGCATATTCAAATAAGGACCCAACAATGCCCAACGCAAACCCGGTCCTGCAGTAATAGCCGTATCAACATCTTGTGCCGAACATACGCCTTGCTCGACCAAATAAAACGCCTCACGCCACAAAGCGGCCTGTAAACGGTTGGCAACATGTCCGGGCACTTCTTTGTGAATGCGAATCGCTTTTTTACCCAAGCTTTGATAAAACGCCATGGTTTGTTCCACCACCGCCGCATCGGTTTGCGCACCACCAATGACTTCTACCAGCGGTAATAAATGTGGCGGATTAAACGGGTGTCCTAACACCACACGTTCAGGATGCTGGCACACGCTTTGAATGTCTGAAATTTTCAAGCCTGAAGAAGAACTCGCAAAAATCGCCTGTGTAGGTGCGGCAGCGTCCATTTGCGTATACAAAGCCTGTTTCAATTCTAAGCGTTCAGGACCATTTTCTTGCACAAAATCCGCATGCTGTACGGCTTGGCTCAAATCGGTTTCAAAACGCAAACGGTTTAAACTGGCTCCTGCCACCAAACCCATTTCACTCAAATCTTGCCAAAATGTGTTGACCCATTCTTGCAAACGCTGTTGCGCACCTTCTGCGGGGTCATAGGCCACCACATCAAAACCTTTTGCCAAATAAAAAGCCGCCCAACTGGCTCCAATCACACCACAACCGACAATCGCTACTGTTTTAATAGATTCAAATTGCATAGAAATTCCTCATACAAATGTAAAAAGATTTTTGTTAAGGGCTTGCAGAAAAGCCTTATGATGATTTTGTTTCAAAACGCAGACATAAAAAAACAGGTCAGCACCCACTGACCTGTTGTGATTCTTATTTAACGGTGTTCCAAAGCGTCCTGTAACGCTTTTTCAATTTTATCCGCATCAAATGATTTGGCAATCAACTCAAAACGGCTATCTCGTCGCCACGACACTTGATTGGCACCCCAATGACCATCCACCCAATTGAGCCATACATGCGTTCCCAAAACGCGAAACACGCCTTTGGCACGTACCAATCCTTCAGTCATGCTTGGCAACGCATCAAAAAATTGGGTCAAACGCTCACCGTCAAAATCACTGGTGTGCGGGAAAGTAAAACCTTGAGTTTGATAACCCATCGTATTGTCAGGCAAAGAGGTGATGCGATAACGTGGTTTTTGTATCACTTCAGTATCGAGCCATGCCAATTTCATTTGCGCATTGTCCACCTCAGCAACAAAAGCCTTAGGTGGGAACAATTTTGCCGCACGTTCACGAAAACGGTTCATCACATCATCACTGCACAAATCCACTTTGCTCGCCACCAACACATCACACACACCAATTTGGTCTTGGTATAAAGCCTGCAAATTAAAATCAGAATCGATAAATTGGCTCGGATCCACCACCGTAAACACCGCGCCAACGGTCAAAGAATTGGCCAATGGTGGTGTGTTCAACTCATCAATCACACTGGCCGCATGCGCCAAACCGCTCGCTTCAATGATTAAACGATCAGGACGGTTTTCACGCAACATTTTGGTCACAGTCACAGTCATTTGTGGTCCCGCCACACAACACAAACAACCGCCTGAAATCTCTGCCACAGGCACTTCATCTCCGCTCAAAACCGCGCCATCAATGCCAATTTCTCCAAACTCATTGACAATAATGACCCATTTTTCATGTTCGGGTTTTTGAGCCAACAAAGATTTGATAGCGGTGGTTTTACCCGTTCCCAAGAATCCTGAGAACAAATGGACAATAGTATTTAATTCGGGTTTTGCTGCTGACATTGCTGACATATTCCTGTTAATACGACGTGTTCGTCATCTAATTGAAAACCTGTGCGTTGCAGGCCTTGTTGTAATTGCTGCCATTCATGTGTTCTTTGTTCATCGACTGAATGACATTGTGTGCATACTAAAATAATCGCTTGCTCATGCGGCTCATGTGTACAATGTCCACTGGCATGATGCTCGTGTTCACCACTATGGCGGCACACAATGTAACCATTGACCGCTGCCACTTTGTGCAAAACACCTTGCTCGACCCAAAAATCCAAAGCACGGTAAGCCGTCGGCGGCGCCACAATAGAAGTAGCAGCAGCCTGTAATTGTGCCAAAATGTCATATGCTTTAATGACACCATGTTTTGCCAAAATCAAATCCAAGACTTGCTCACGCAATGCAGTGACTTGGGCTTTATGATGCCGACAATTGGCCAAAATTTGTTGCTTTAACTGATTCGGATTCAAATCAAAACAGCCTTTTCAAGATAGATCACAAACCAAAGATGATACCGCTTCACCCTTGCTCTGACAAATCACTAAGGATGATTTTGATACTTAACAACATATCAGACTCATTGTTTCTTTTATAATAACCATCAATCTATCTGATTTTAATTTAAAAAGACTTTAACTTCATTAATTTTTAAACCAGTGAGCCAATATGAAATGTGATTGGAATTTAATTTATGCCATATTATTAATACTCGAAGAGAAAGGCTCAGCCGCCCTTCCATCCAATCAAATTAAAATTGAGAAATTTAGCACTGAACAAATTCATTATCATTGCCAATTATTATACGAACGGGAATTCATCAGCGGTAAAAAGATGTCTAATGGCAATGAAAAATATATTAACATCATCAATATGACATGGGAAGGACATGAGTTCTTAGACAGCCTTCGCGCTGAACCAATATGAAATAAACAGGCATGCAGCTACATTACCATTAAATACTAAAATATTGAATTAATATAATCTGTATTTAAACCAACAAGCGTCCTGTAAAGTTTACAGGACGCTTGTTTATATGAATGTGTATTATATTTAAAACTATCTTTAAGAATGAATAAAGCCCTGATGCGTTTGCATCAGGGCTTTAGAATGGGGCGTTTGACGATGACCTACTTTCACATGGGTAATCCACACTATCATCGGCGCTAAGTCGTTTCACGGTCCTGTTCGGGATGGGAAGGCGTGGGACCAACTCGCTATGGTCGTCAAACATAAACTTTAAAATCAGAAAGCCGTCTGTATTACAGAGCTTTGAAATAGGGCTGTATTATACTGTCTATTTCAATCTTAATCAACTGGGTAATAATTGTATGCTTTATGTAGTAAGCATTATCATTGAAGTTCTTCAAATGATAGAGTCAAGCCTCACGAGCAATTAGTATGGGTTAGCTTCAAGCGTTACCGCTCTTCCACACCCCACCTATCAACGTCCTGGTCTCGAACGACTCTTTAGTGTGGTTAAACCACAAGGGAAATCTCATCTTCAGGCGAGTTTCACGCTTAGATGCTTTCAGCGTTTATCTCTTCCGAACTTAGCTACCCGGCTATGCCACTGGCGTGACAACCGGTACACCAGAGGTTCGTCCACTCCGGTCCTCTCGTACTAGGAGCAGCCCCCGTCAAATTTCCAACGCCCACTGCAGATAGGGACCAAACTGTCTCACGACGTTTTAAACCCAGCTCACGTACCACTTTAAATGGCGAACAGCCATACCCTTGGGACCGACTACAGCCCCAGGATGTGATGAGCCGACATCGAGGTGCCAAACTCCGCCGTCGATATGAACTCTTGGGCGGAATCAGCCTGTTATCCCCGGAGTACCTTTTATCCGTTGAGCGATGGCCCTTCCATACAGAACCACCGGATCACTATGTCCTGCTTTCGCACCTGCTCGACTTGTTGGTCTCGCAGTTAAGCTACCTTTTGCCATTGCACTATCAGTCCGATTTCCGACCGGACCTAGGTAACCTTCGAACTCCTCCGTTACTCTTTGGGAGGAGACCGCCCCAGTCAAACTGCCTACCATGCACGGTCCCCGATCCGGATAACGGACCTGGGTTAGAACCTCAAAGTCACCAGGGTGGTATTTCAAGGACGGCTCCACACAGACTAGCGTCTGTGCTTCAAAGCCTCCCACCTATCCTACACAAGTGACTTCAAAGTCCAATGCAAAGCTACAGTAAAGGTTCACGGGGTCTTTCCGTCTAGCAGCGGGTAGATTGCATCTTCACAACCATTTCAACTTCGCTGAGTCTCGGGAGGAGACAGTGTGGCCATCGTTACGCCATTCGTGCGGGTCGGAACTTACCCGACAAGGAATTTCGCTACCTTAGGACCGTTATAGTTACGGCCGCCGTTTACTGGGGCTTCGATCCGATGCTTGCACATCTTCAATTAACCTTCCAGCACCGGGCAGGCGTCACACCCTATACGTCCACTTTCGTGTTAGCAGAGTGCTGTGTTTTTAATAAACAGTCGCAGCCACCGATTCTCTGCGGCCTGGCGTTGCTTACGGAGTAAATCCTTCACAATACCAGGCATACCTTCTCCCGAAGTTACGGTATCAATTTGCCGAGTTCCTTCTCCCGAGTTCTCTCAAGCGCCTTAGAATTTTCATCCCACCCACCTGTGTCGGTTTGCGGTACGGTTCGATTTAAGCTGAAGCTTAGTGGCTTTTCCTGGAAGCGTGGTATCGGTCACTTCGGTTCCGTAGAACCTCGTTATCACTTCTCGGTGTTGAATGAATTCCCGGATTTGCCTAAGAATTCCACCTACTGGCTTGAACAAACTATTCCAACAGTTTGCTGACCTAACCTTCTCCGTCCCCACATCGCACTTAAATCAAGTACAGGAATATTAACCTGTTTCCCATCGACTACGCATCTCTGCCTCGCCTTAGGGGCCGACTCACCCTACGCCGATGAACGTTGCGTAGGAAACCTTGGGTTTTCGGCGAGGGGGCTTTTCACCCCCTTTATCGCTACTCATGTCAACATTCGCACTTCTGATACCTCCAGCAGACTTCACAATCCACCTTCGCAGGCCTACAGAACGCTCCCCTACCACATGCACTAAGTGCACATCCGCAGCTTCGGTTATAGATTTGAGCCCCGTTACATCTTCCGCGCAAGACGACTCGACTAGTGAGCTATTACGCTTTCTTTAAATGGTGGCTGCTTCTAAGCCAACATCCTAGCTGTCTGGGCCTTCTCACTTCGTTTACCACTTAATCTATCATTTGGGACCTTAGCTGGCGGTCTGGGTTGTTTCCCTCTTGACACCGGACGTTAGCACCCGATGTCTGTCTCCCGAGGAATCACTTCATGGTATTCTTAGTTTGCCATGGGTTGGTAAGTTGCAATAACCCCCTAGCCATAACAGTGCTTTACCCCCATGAGTGTACCTCGAGGCACTACCTAAATAGTTTTCGGGGAGAACCAGCTATCTCCAAGTTTGTTTAGCCTTTCACCCCTATCCACAGCTCATCCCCTAATTTTGCAACATTAGTGGGTTCGGACCTCCATTACCTGTTACGGCAACTTCATCCTGGCCATGGATAGATCACTTGGTTTCGGGTCTACGCCCAGCAACTAATCGCCCTATTAAGACTCGATTTCTCTACGGCTCCCCTATTCGGTTAACCTTGCTACTGAACGTAAGTCGTTGACCCATTATACAAAAGGTACGCAGTCACGGAACAAGTCCGCTCCCACTGTTTGTATGCATCAGGTTTCAGGTTCTATTTCACTCCCCTTCCGGGGTTCTTTTCGCCTTTCCCTCACGGTACTGGTTCACTATCGGTCGATGATGAGTATTTAGCCTTGGAGGATGGTCCCCCCATATTCAGACAGGATTTCTCGTGTCCCGCCCTACTTGTCGTTAGCTTAGTACCGCAGTTGAGATTTCGAATACGCGACTATCACGCACTATGGTCATACTTTCCAGAATGTTCTTCTATCTCGACTACTATCACTAACAGGCTTTTCCGCGTTCGCTCGCCACTACTTGCGGAATCTCGGTTGATTTCTTTTCCTCCGGGTACTTAGATGGTTCAGTTCTCCGGGTTTGCTCCAGTGACCTATGTATTCAGTCAAAGGTACCTAATAAATTAGGTGGGTTTCCCCATTCGGACATCGCGGGATCAAAGCTTTATTGCCAGCTCCCCCACGCTTTTCGCAGGCTTACACGTCCTTCGTCGCCTATCATCGCCAAGGCATCCACCTGATGCACTTATTCACTTGACTCTATCATTTCAAGAACCTCTGACTTTGCAGAATTAGACAGTTGACGTGTCTTCCTTCTGCTTGATTCTCTTCATGTTAAAGCTTACTACTTGGTTGTTACAATCAACGCCTTTTGAATTCGTTGATTGCAGATACAATCATCACCCAAATTTACTGTGTTATTTAAGCGGCCTGTAAAGGCTGTCTAAACAACAACATTGTCTTTTGTTTGTTGATTTCGGCTTTCTAATTTTTTAAAGATCGATGCGTCGCTTTTGTGTGTTTCGCTTTGTACTGCTTGTCCGCTAACACGCTTCGCAAATCAAAGAAGACTGAGAGTATATCATCTCTTTATTAAGAGTGAAATAAAAAACAGCGTCAGCTGTCAATCGTCTTTGATTTGCAAAGTATTTTAGTTCATTGGTGGAGGCAAACGGGATCGAACCGATGACCCCCTGCTTGCAAAGCAGGTGCTCTACCAACTGAGCTATGCCCCCAATGTTCCACAACCTTACTTGTTACCAAGTTTGATGGTGGGTCTGGGAGGACTTGAACCTCCGACCCCACGCTTATCAAGCGTGTGCTCTAACCAGCTGAGCTACAAACCCAGGTCGTTGCTACTTGCATCTTTATTTACAGTTTACCGATAAGTGTGAATGCGTTAAGCCTCTTCTATCTCTAGAAAGGAGGTGATCCAGCCGCAGGTTCCCCTACGGCTACCTTGTTACGACTTCACCCCAGTCATGAAGCATACCGTGGTAAGCGGACTCCTTACGGTTATCCTACCTACTTCTGGTATCCCCCACTCCCATGGTGTGACGGGCGGTGTGTACAAGACCCGGGAACGTATTCACCGCAGTATGCTGACCTGCGATTACTAGCGATTCCGACTTCACGCACTCGAGTTGCAGAGTGCGATCCGGACTACGATCGGCTTTATGAGATTGGCTCCACCTCGCGGCTTGGCTACCCTCTGTACCGACCATTGTATGACGTGTGAAGCCCTGGTCATAAGGGCCATGAGGACTTGACGTCATCCCCACCTTCCTCCGGTTTGTCACCGGCAGTCTCATTAGAGTGCTCAACTGAATGGTAGCAACTAATGACAAGGGTTGCGCTCGTTGCGGGACTTAACCCAACATCTCACGACACGAGCTGACGACAGCCATGCAGCACCTGTGTTACGGCTCCCGAAGGCACTCCTCCGTCTCTGGAGGATTCCGTACATGTCAAGACCAGGTAAGGTTCTTCGCGTTGCATCGAATTAATCCACATCATCCACCGCTTGTGCGGGTCCCCGTCAATTCCTTTGAGTTTTAATCTTGCGACCGTACTCCCCAGGCGGACAATTTCACGCGTTAGCTACGCTACCAAGAGCTTTTAATCTCCCAACAGCTAATTGTCATCGTTTAGGGCGTGGACTACCAGGGTATCTAATCCTGTTTGCTACCCACGCTTTCGAGCATGAGCGTCAGTGTTATCCCAGGGGGCTGCCTTCGCCATCGGTATTCCTCCACATCTCTACGCATTTCACTGCTACACGTGGAATTCTACCCCCCTCTGACACACTCTAGTTATCCAGTTTCAAATGCACGTCCCAAGTTGAGCTCGGGGCTTTCACACCTGACTTAAATAACCGCCTGCGCTCGCTTTACGCCCAGTAATTCCGATTAACGCTTGCACCCTACGTATTACCGCGGCTGCTGGCACGTAGTTAGCCGGTGCTTATTCTTTAGGTACCGTCATCACTCTTGGATATTAGCCAAAAGCTTTTCTTCCCTAACAAAAGTACTTTACAACCCGAAGGCCTTCTTCATACACGCGGCATTGCTGGATCAGGCTTGCGCCCATTGTCCAAAATTCCCCACTGCTGCCTCCCGTAGGAGTCTGGGCCGTGTCTCAGTCCCAGTGTGGCGGATCATCCTCTCAGACCCGCTACTGATCGTCGCCTTGGTAGGCTTTTACCCCACCAACTAGCTAATCAGACGTCGGCCGCTCAAATAACGCAAGGTCCGAAGATCCCCTGCTTTCCCCCGTAGGGCGTATGCGGTATTAGCCACTCTTTCGAGTAGTTATCCCCCATTACTTGGTACGTTCCGACGCATTACTCACCCGTTCGCCACTCGTCAGCAAGAAAGCAAGCTTTCTCCTGCTACCGTTCGACTTGCATGTGTAAAGCATGCCGCCAGCGTTCAATCTGAGCCAGGATCAAACTCTTATGTTTAATCTCTAAGCTTACTATTTAATTTCTGGTCTGCTTCTCAAAGAAAAAGAGCGAGAAATGATTAAAAATCATATCTTGTCTTTACTTCTTTAGCAGTGTGAGGCTCTTCGCACTCACACTTATCGGTAATCTGTTTTTTAAAGAGCTGTGCTGTGAAACTTGTGAAGCTGACCGTTTGGTCTGTTTCGTTTCTGTCTCAGCAGCGAAGAAACCGAATATTACAGAAACACCGAAAACCCGTCAACACCTAATTGTAAAAATATGACTATAAAAACACAAGCACGCTGAATTTAAAGGAAATCTTATTGCAAATTATTTTAACAACCTTCAAAAAAACCATGAATACCATAACAAACTTATTTCCAAATATCTCCAAAACAAACAAAATAGGTCAAACTCAATCATAAAAGCGTCCTGTAAACTGTTACAGGACGCTTGAAAAGCTTATTTAAAACCGTTTTGCTTTATAAAATACGGCTTCGAACCGTTTTACCTTTGATTTTGCCTTCTTGTAGCAATCTCAAAGCAGTTTTTGCCAATTCTCGTTTGACCGCGACAAAACTCCAAATGTCATACACTTGAATACGACCCAAATCATCGCCTTGCAATTGTTTGCTGGCAGTCAATGCGCCCACAATGTCGCCTGGACGGATTTTGTGTTTTTTGCCGCCATCCAATTGTAAGGTTGCCATCTTAGCGCGAGAAGGTTGGGCTTGAATATCGTCTGGACTAGGCAAAGGCTGTGGCTGAATCTTCATATCAAAGTCCGCCTCCAATGTGCCAATTTTATAATCTTCGTATTTGCCATACAAACTCACCGCCACACCTTGTTGACCTGCACGGCCTGTACGACCAATGCGATGGGTGTGGGTATCTGAGTCATGCGCCAATTGATAATTGAATACCGCATCCACGCTGCTCACGTCCAAGCCACGAGCGGCCACATCGGTCGCGACCAACACACAAGCACTGCCATTGGCAAACTGAACCAAAGTATGGTCACGGTCTTTTTGATCCAAATCACCGTGTAAAGCCAACACGCTAAAGCCTGCTTTATATAAAAAATCTGCCACATCATCTGTTTCACGTTTGGTCGTGCAAAACACGATGCTGCTTTGACCTTGGTATTTCAACAACAACAAGCGCAAAGCTGCCATGCGACTTGCCTCATCGCCACCTACTTGGAAGAAATGTTGCGCAATCGTATCTTGGTTGTGTTGTTCTTCGATGGTCACACGCACAGGCTCACGCAATAAGCGCGCACTCAATGCCGCAATTGCATCTGGATAAGTGGCACTGAACAACAAAGTTTGACGTTGGTATGGCGTTTTAGAAACGATGGCATCCAATTCTTTTTGGAAACCCATTTCCAACATGCGATCGGCTTCATCCAAAACCAAAGAAGTCAAATCGCTCAAATCCAAACGACCACGCTCAATGTGATCCAACACACGACCCGGTGTACCAACAATAATATGAGCGCCATGTTCCAATGAGCCAATTTGTGGACCCACTGGTGCGCCACCACACAAAGTCAAAATCTTAATATTGTGAATGCTGCGTGCCAAACGGCGCAATTCTGCTGACACTTGGTCTGCCAATTCGCGAGTTGGGCACAATACCAAGCTTTGTACGCGAAAATATTTCACATCCAATTTTTGCAACAAACCCAAACCAAACGTCGCCGTTTTACCTGAACCCGTTTTGGCTTGTGCAATGATGTCTTTGCCCTCCAAAATAGCTGGCAAAGCTTGTTGTTGAATGGCAGTCATGTTGTGAAAACCCAAATCTTGCAGGTTATTCAATAAAGCAGCCTGTAAAGGCAAAGTAGAAAATGAAGTATTGCTCATGCTGAAGCTCCCAAAAGCTGTTGCTAAGGCCTCAGCCCGCAAATCAAAAGGGGCATATTCTAACAGAATCAGCACACATACACCTATTTTCATGCCAAACTTTACAGGACGCTTGTCTCGCTAAACCTTTGACTTGTTGGATTCTTTGTAACAAACCACTTCAATCAAAACTGATTTTATATTCAAATTGCAAAAAGGTTACGCCACCATTTGCTTTTCACCCAACTGAAGCACATACTGATTATTCATTAATATTAAATTGTCTTGATCAATGTTTTATCCTCTTTATGACTTTGATATATTAGTCAATCTGGCCTTTCAATCGTGATGGTCTATGCGGTTGATTGCGATGCTGTGACCTGATTCATTTTGGCTGTAAGCTGGTCTTTACAAGCTTAGCAGTCATAGTTAGGTTTGATATTGTGATTAGCCTAATCACATGACTATGTGCATGAAACGGCCACAATGATATAGTTTTGTCCTTTTTCCACCTGATTGAAGCTGCAAATGGATTATGAATTGATTGACCACCAAGAGTGGCATACTGAAGAAGACTTTCCTCAAGATTTAGACGCTGTGTGTGCTTTGACGCACATGGGCATGTATTTTGAATGGATGGCGCAAACACAATTATTGCATCCTGCGGTCATCGAACAATTGGGCGAAAAAATGACACAATTGCAACAACAGCAATTAAATGGTCGGGATATTTTAGAACATTCATTAGGGCGTCAATTGCTATTGAGCTTTTTCAATGAATTCGGTCGCCGTTTCACTGAGTATTACTATACTGATGATGAAGAAGGCTATGGTCAATTCATGAGCGACTATTACACCACTTTGCGTGTGGATTTATTGCCTTCTTTGTACCATGTCGACAACAGTCGCGCAGCTTACGATGCGGTGGCTTCTCAATTTGATTTAGCCTATCTCAAATGGCAAGCGAGTTTGAAGGAACACAATTCATGACCAAATTGGTAATTTTAGACCGAGATGGCGTCATCAATGAAGACAGCGACAAGTTTGTCAAATCGGTTGATGAATGGATTCCGATTCCAGGCAGTATGGATGCGATTGCCTTTTTGAATCAATCGGGTTATCAAGTTGTTGTCGCGACCAATCAATCTGGCATAGGTCGTGGTTATTTCACCGTGCACGATTTGAATGAAATGCACGCCAAAATGCACCGTTTGGTTCAGCAAGCTGGTGGTCAAATCGATGCGGTTTGGTTTTGCCCTCACACCGCGGCAGACCAATGCGAATGTCGCAAGCCTTTACCTGGTATGGTGCACGATATTTTGCAACGCTATGTCAATACCGACATGAAAGAATTGTATATGGTCGGTGACAGCTTGCGTGATTTACAGGCCATTGAGGCGGTAGGCGGTCAATCGGTCTTGGTGTTAACTGGCAAAGGTAAAAAAACCTTGGCCACAGGCGGCTTGCCTATCAGCACATTGGTGTATGAAAATTTATTAGAATTCGCACAAGCGTTACTATTGCGCCAACAACAAGCCCAAATCAAGGAGCAAAAAGATTAAATGGTTATTTTAAGAAACCTGATTTATTGGTTGTGTGTGTGTGTGTTTACAGTGGTCTATTTTATTTACATTTTGGCTTGTGTGCCTTTTGGCGTGAAAGCCGTCAATCGCTCTTGCACGGGTTGGGCGATGGCACAAGTTTGGATGTTAGAGCATATTATTGGTTTGAAGCATACCGTTAAAGGAACCGAAAACATTCCTCAAGAACCTGTTGTCGTGTGCTGTAAACACCAATCAGGCTGGGAAACGTTTATTTTACAAAAATACTTTCCACCGATTGTGTTTGTAGCCAAACAAGAATTGTTCATGATTCCATTTTTTGGCTGGGGCTTGAAAATGGCAGGCACCATCGGCATCAATCGCAAAGACCGCATGGGTGCATCACGCCAATTACTAGAAACTGGTGGCAAACGCAAAAGCCAAGGTTTCTCTATTGCCATATTCCCTGAAGGCACACGTATCAAACCAGGTTTGCGCGGTCGCTACAAACTCGGGGGCGCGCGCATTGCCGATACGCTGCAAATGCCGATTGTGCCCATAGCACTGAACAGTGGCGAGTTTTGGCCTAAAAACTCTTTCTTAAAATATCCTGGCAGTATCAGCGTGGTAATCGGTGAAGCCATTGCCCCAACTGGTCAAAGTGCTGATGTGGTCATGCAAAAAGTAGAAAGCTGGATTGAAAGCCAACAACGCCACATCGAAGGTCAAGGTCCATGCTTTGAAAAACCACATGACCCTCAATCCAATGGACAAAGTGGTATTTAATTCACACTTTATTTAAAAGGAAGGCTTAGCCTTCCTTTTTTCATATAAAATCAAATACTTACTATGAAATTTTAATATACGTATTATTAATATACGTATTATATATACGATTTGTACCCTTTTTTTGCCCTCATCACCAAGCAAGTCGCGCCGATATTGCTTGGCAAACTCCAAACAGCTCGCCTATTATGATTGGCTTGCAGATAATCAAAAATGACAAGGACACACAAATGCGTTTATTACACACCATGTTGCGCGTAGGCAATTTAGAACGCTCATTGGCGTTTTACCAAGAAGTTTTGGGCATGAAACTGTTGCGCCAAAACGATTATCCTGAAGGCAAATTCACCTTGGCTTTTGTGGGCTATGGCGATGAAAGCGACCACACTGTTTTAGAGTTGACCCACAATTGGGACACCGACAGCTATGATTTGGGCAATGCTTACGGTCATATTGCCATCGAAGTAGACGATGCTTACCAAGCTTGCGACGCGGCACGCGCCAAAGGCGGCAAAGTGGTGCGTGAAGCAGGTCCCATGAAACACGGCACCACCGTCATCGCTTTTGTTGAAGACCCAGATGGTTACAAAATTGAATTCATCCAAAAAAATTCAGGTCAGGACTAAACCTTTAAGCGTCCTGTAAACACATTTACAGGACGCTTTTTGTCTATTGGTCTCAGACCAAGGCAATCACAATACCAACGTCTTACAGGACGCTTTTATCTATCGGTCGCGGACAAACACAATCACAATACCAACGTCCGTTTTGAACAATTATCGAAAGGAGATTTGATGCTGAAAAAATTAGGCTTACTGGCCACTTTAACATTGCCACTGAGCGCACAAGCAGCAGGATTTGATGCCAGCCAAATGAGTTTATTATGGGGCTTGCCGTTTGCGTGTATTTTGTTGTCGATTGCTTTATTCCCACTGTTTGCACCACACATTTGGCATCACAGCTTTGGTAAAATCACCGCGTTTTGGACAATTTTATTTTTAGCCCCGTTCACATTCGTTTACGGCATGGGTGAAACGGTTCACACCGTTGCACATGCTTTGTTGGCTGAATACATCCCGTTTATTTTGTTATTGTGGGCTTTGTTCACCGTTTCAGGCGGCATTTTGGTCAAAGGCAATATTCATGGCAGCGCCAAAACCAATACCATTATTTTGGCTTTGGGTACGTTCTTGGCATCCATCATGGGCACAACAGGTGCAGCGATGTTGTTGATTCGTCCTTTATTGCGCGCCAACGACAACCGCAAACACAAAGTCCATGTGGTGGTATTCTTCATTTTCTTGGTGGCCAATATCGGTGGCGGTTTAACCCCATTAGGCGATCCACCATTGTTCTTAGGCTTCTTAAAAGGCGTGGACTTCATGTGGACAGTCAAACACATGATGATGCCTGTCTTAATTAGCTCAGTGGTTTTGTTAGCGATGTTTTACATCATCGACACTTATTACTGGAAAAAAGAAGACGAAACCTTGCCTGTTGACCCAACACCAGACAGCAAACTGGCCATTGAAGGCAAAATCAACTTTGTATGGTTGTTTGGCATCATTGCTGCCGTTTTGATGTCAGGCATTTGGAAATCAGGCGTGGAATTCAATATTTTGGGCACACCAGTCAGTTTGCAAAACATTGTGCGTGATGTGATTTTCATCATCATCGGCATTGTGTCTTTGAAAACCACTGCCAAATCTTTGCGTGAAGCCAATGATTTTAACTGGGGTCCGATTGAAGAAGTGGGCAAATTGTTCTTGGGTATATTCATCACCATTGCACCTGTATTGGCGATGTTGAAAGTCGGCATGGACGGTCATTTCGCACCATTGGTAAGCTTGGCACACAATGCTCAAGGTGAACCGATTAACGCCATTTATTTCTGGATGACAGGCATGTTGTCAGCATTCTTGGACAATGCACCGACTTATTTGGTGTTCTTTAACTTGGCTTCAGGCGATGCGGTGGAATTGATGACCACGTTGGAAACCACTTTGCTGGCGGTGTCTATGGGTTCGGTATTCATGGGTGCTTTGAGCTATATTGGCAATGCGCCTAACTTCATGGTCAAAGCGATTGCCGAACAAAATCGCGTCAAAATGCCAAGCTTTTTTGGCTATATGGCATGGTCGTTTGGTATTTTGGTGCCATTGTTTATCTTACACACCTTGATTTTCTTTATATAATTGAGGTTTACAGAACAAGCGTCCTGTAAATTACAGGACGCTTTTTTAATTGAAATGCTTATGAACATCATCAAATACTTACAAGCCCAAGGTTTGGGCAGCCGTAAACAATGTCAAAATTGGGTTAAAGGCGGTTGGATTGAAATCGATGGCGAAGTCGTTGACGACACCAAAGCCGAAGTCAGTTTGGACGGTCGCCGCGTCTTGAAATTGGACGAGGACATCATCCCGACCATCAATTTGCCCTATTTTTACATCTTGCTCAACAAAGCGCCCGACACCGAAACCTCGCACAAACCGCAACAATACCCAAGCGTGTTCTCGATGTTGCCAAACAATTTTCGTGACATCGACATTCAAGCAGTGGGACGTTTGGATGCCGACACCACAGGCGCGATCATTTTGACCAATGATGGTCAATTCAACCACCGTGTCACCTCACCCAAACATCATGTGGCGAAAATCTACCGCGTGACGCTCAAACACCCCGCCGACCAAAGCTTTTGCGACAAATTGGTCAAAGGCGTATTGCTGGATGATGAAACCGAAACCATCGCTGCTGCCGCTGCCGAATTGGTGGACGAGCACACCTTGTTGATGACCATCACCCAAGGCAAATACCACCAAGTCAAACGCATGATTGCCGCCGCTGGCAACCGTGTCGAAACCTTACACCGCGACCAATTTCACCAATGGCGCGTGGACGATTTTGCAGTGGGCGAATGGCGTTTTTTAGACATTGCCGAAGTCCAAGCCAGTATTTGAGCATCCTATCATATCGATTTTTGAGGCTTAAAAAACAAGCGTCCTGTAAATATTTACAGGACGCTTGTTTCATTACAATAGCTTTACGGCACCAATTCAAACACCAAGACTTCTGCCGCATCACCTTGGCTCAAAGCCAGCACGCCACCGTCTTCTATCATCGCTGCATCGCCTGCATGCAAACGCTCACCGTTCACATTCACGCTACCACGCGCCACATGCACATAATACACATGCCCATCTTGCAAGTGTTTTTGCGCTTGCTCAGCACCATCAAACAAACCGACAAACAAAGACGCATCGGCATGAATCTCGATGGCTTGCGCATTGTCAGCGTTCGCCGTTTGTTCATACGGTTTTAATACCTGCAACAAGCGACCACGCTTGTCGGCATCGCTGTAAGCTTGTTGTGAATACTCAGGCACGATGCCACGTTTGTTCGGCTCTATCCAAATTTGCAAAAAATGCGTGGTTTGACCTTGTGCATGGTTAAATTCGCTGTGCGTCACACCACTGCCTGCCGACATGCGCTGCACTTCGCCGGGTTTAATGCCTTTGACATTACCCATATTGTCACGATGTGCCAACTCACCTTCTAACACATACGACACAATTTCCATATCACGATGCGGATGTTCACCAAAACCCATGCCTGCTGCAATTTTGTCTTCATTGATGACACGCAAATTGGCATAGCCCATCCATTGCGGATCATAATAACCTGCAAAAGAAAACGTATGACGACTGTCCAACCATCCATGATTGGCATGACCACGTTGATGACTGCGACGAATGTTCATATGGGGCTCTCTTTCTATTAACAAGACGCTGTTGCTCTCAGCTGTATATGGATAAGCAATGAATACAGTTTATATTTAACTCTAAAGAAAATAAATCCCCAAAAAATTAATGGTGATTTCCATTTAAGAAACCACCATCATTCAGCGTCCTGTAAGACATTGCCCAACAGCCAATATCAACGCATGCTGTTAAGAGGCATAAGGATTGTCCAAACTGTCGATCAATTCACGCAAATAGTCTTTGAGCTGCGCCTCAGTACAACCCATCAAAATCGCATCTTCAAATGCCTCTTGCGCCATTTCATGCAATTCTTCCATGTTTTGCTGCATCACTTTGATTTTTTCTGTGCATGAAACAGGTTTGCCATCGGCATCGAACCATTTAGGCATATCGGGTATTGTCATCTCACTCGCCTTAACCCATTAACGAAATGATGCCGCAGCTTTACCTGCGCCATTCACACGACGAGCAGTAGCATATTTGCTGCCCCAATATTTGCTGCTCAAACTGGTGATTTCAATGTTTTTACCCGTTCGTGGTGCATGAATAAAGCGATCATTGCCAATATACATGCCCACATGCGAAATGCGCCCCGCTCCTGCGGTACGGAAAAACACCATATCCCCCGGTTGGATTTGGCTGCGCTCGACGTAAGAACCAACATTGGCTTGTTCGGCACTGGTTCGTGGCAAACTGACTTTCATACTTTGCTTAAAAATATATTGCATGAAGGCACTACAATCCAAACCTTGCTCAGGATTGTTACCACCATAAATATACGATAAACCAATCAAACCCATCGCATTCATAATCAAATCGCCTGCTTGCTCTTTGGAAATGGCATCAGGTGTTTGAGTGTGTGTGGTTCGTACCGATTGATTGAATGTTGCAGTGGGATTGTTGCGACTGCGTATCATGTCTTCTAAAGGATCGGCTGCTGCCATCATCGGTAAGAAGCTCACGCAACCGACTACCCATAACAACAGTCTGTTCATTGTCTTGCTCATCATGTATAAAACTCTTGGCACCCATATTGCTATGGTGCGGAACTTGTTGTGTGGTTAATAGACGCGTGCTAATTTAAAAAAACACTGCGCACCTTCAAAGGCTGTTTTTATGTTGAAACAAACCGTTATTGCCATGCGTGATTTGCCACGCATGAAAGAAATTATCAGCATCTTGATGCGCTATGGCTTAGATGAATTTCTATACCGTTTAAAATTGACCCAGCCCTTTCCTTCGCTCAAACGCAACAAGTCGGAACAACACCGCTTGCAAAATCCTTATTTGAGCCTGCCACAACGCTTTCGCATGGCATTTGAAGAGCTGGGCCCTACTTTTATCAAATTTGGTCAGATTCTGTCCACCCGTGTGGACATTTTCAATCCTGAATGGATAGACGAATTCCAACGCTTGCAAAACAACGTGCGCCCTATTGCCCAATCTGACATTACCGCCTTGATTGCTGCTTATTTAGAGCGTCCTGTAAACGAGGTTTTCAAACACATTGAACCAACCCCCATAGGCAGCGCTTCGATTGCACAAGTACACAAAGCCATATTGCTCAACGGCTCTGTTGTAGCCGTCAAAATCAAACGCCCGAACATTGAAAAAACCATTCAGGCAGATTTGCGCATCATGAAGCATTTGGCGTATTTGCTGGAAAATGAAATTCCCGAATCACGCCGTTATCATCCCATCGAGATGGTACATTATTTCGCCCGCAGCCTCGCGCGCGAAACCGACTTGTCTATGGAGTTGCGCAATATGGAACGCTTTTCTCGTGCGTACGAGGCGCATCCTTATGTTCACATTCCTCAAGTTTATCCCGAATTTTCCAATCGAAAAATTTTGGTACAAGAATACATCGGCGATACCTTACTTAAAAACATCAATCTAAGTCAATACAATCAAGAATGGTTAAGCCAGCGCGCCAAGGACATTGCACAGTTGATTTTGGACATGATTTTAAAACATGGCTACTTCCACGCAGACCCCCATCCTGGCAATATTTTCTTGTCAGATGAGGGATGTATTACATTAATTGATTTCGGCTTGGCTGGGTTTTTAGGTGGTAATCGGCGCACTGAAATTATTACATTAATTAACGCGATTATTGACCGTGACCAGTTCACCATTCAACATGTTTTGAGCGATTGGGCACAAGGCGACCTGCCAGACGAAAATCGTTTGGGCAATGATGTGATGGAAATGCTCATGAATTACGAGTTTACCTCGCTCAAAGACATCAGCCTCTCGTATATTGTCAACGACATCACCAGCATCATCCGCGAAAACAATTTAACCTTACCAGGTGACTTGGTCATGTTGTTTCGCACCTTGATTACTTTAGAAGGCGTGGTCAACCAATTAGACGGCGATTTTCAGTTAATGGAATCCACTCGTCCCTTAGTAGAAGACTTGGTGTTAACGCATTTTTCTTTCGACCAAGCGAAGAAAAAAGTCAAAACCCATAGCTATACCTTTTTGCAATTGCTAGACGATTTGCCACACACTTTGATTCGAATGAACAAACGCCTCAAATCAGGTCAAATCAAAGTCAATTTGGACATGGCAAGGCTAGATGATTTTGGACATCAATTAGACCGCTCTACCAATCGTTTAACCGTCGCCATTGTGACCGCATCTTTAATCATAGGCTCATCGATTGCTTTGCATGTGGATGTTGGTCCCAATATTTTTGGCATGCCCTTATTAGGTTTTTTCGGCTATACCATCGCATTTTTAAACAGCATTTGGATTTTGTGGTCATTGTGGCGCGCTGGTAAGCATTGATTAAACTATTCAATATAGATAATAAATTTTAATCAAAATTAAAATAAACACAATCACTTAAATGATAAAATACAACTCTCGATTCTCCGCCCCTACTTTCCATTATAGGAGTGCATCATGACCAACAAAATGGCCAACCCTGTTTCAGGCAGCATCAGCAGCCAAAAATTCGTCTTAAGCAAAGCCTATTTGCTGTTGGCAGTGTCGTTTATTCCTTGTGCCTTGGGTGCATTGGCAGGCGCTGTCGTCAATCCTATGGCTTTGCTTGGTGGCGGCTGGATGGGTATTATTCTCTTTTTCGCCTTTCTTTATAGCATGGTATTTTTCATTGAAAAAAACCGTTACAACAAAATAGGCATCGCCTTATTACAAGTATTCACTTTTTCTATGGGCATGATGATTGGGCCCGTGCTTGGCATGTTGCTAGGCTCTGCTGCGGGTACACAAATCGTCTTTTCAGCAGCCATCATGACCGTTGCTGTCTTTGCGGCTATGACATTCGCAGCGCATAAATCCAAAGCCGACACCGCTGCTATGAGTCGATTTTTGTTGGTTGGAGCGGTGGTATTGATGACCGCCGTCATTGCCAATTTATTCTTTAAAATCCCTGCGGTATCTTTGGCGATTTCAGCCGTCTTTGTGGTATTTAGTTCATTGATGATTATGTGGCAAACCAAAGCGGTCATTGAAGGTGGTGAAACCAGTTACATCAGCGCAGCTTTGACCATTTTCATATCCATATACAATATTTTTAGCAACTTGTTGCATTTATTAATGGCGCTCACTGGCAACGATTAAGTTCTTAATAGGTCAAACCACCAACACACAGCGTCCTGTAATATTACAGGACGCTTTTTTTGATTAATACTTTGACTGACAACGGTAACAAGGTTATGCTGCCATGCAATAAACGACAAACATGGTTAATGATATGAAAGCGATCATATAACTGTTTGTTATGATGAATTTTGTTGGAGACTTTCACCCTATGACTTCTATGCCTGTTGTGCTGCTTGGCACTGGTTTATTCACCCCAAAAGACAGCATCAGCAACGATGAATTGGTTCATACATTCAACCAATATGTTGCTTCTTTCAATGAACAAAATGCTCAAGCGATTATTGATGGCAGTGTGACTGCTTTGTCTGAATCAAGCAGCGCCTTCATAGAGAAAGCTTCAGGCATCAAAAGCCGTTTTGTATTGGACAAAACAGGTATTTTGAATCCTGACATCATGGCACCGCAATTGCCACAACGCAGCAATGAAGAGTTGTCTATTCAAGCTGAAATCGGTATAGCCGCAGCCAAAGATGCTTTAAATAATGCTGAAGTCAATGCCGCTGACATCGACATGGTGATTGTTGCCAATTCTAATATGCAACGTGCTTATCCTGCGATGGCTGTAGAAATCCAAACTGCATTGGGTTGTGCTGGCTTTGCCTTTGACATGAACGTGGCGTGCTCGAGTGCCACTTTTGCCATTCAAATGGCCGCCAATGCCATTGCCGCAGGTTCTGCAACGCGTGTATTGGTGATTAATGCCGAAATTTGCACCGCGCATTTGAACTTCCGTGAACGTGACAGCCATTTCATTTTTGGCGATGCTGCCACCGCTATAGTATTGGTTCATCAAGATTTGGCGGGCGACACTCACAAAGGCTTTAACGTGGTCGATACCCATTTGTGGACAGAATTTTCAAATAACATCCGCAACAATGCAGGTTTCTTAAACCGCACCGAAATCGATAACAATCCATTGGCGGCAGACAAATTGTTTGTACAAAATGGCCGTAAAGTGTTCAAAGAAGTGTGTCCTGCTGTGGGCGAACACATTATCAGCCATTTGCATAAAAACCAAATTGAGCCTACCAATGTAAAACGCTTTTGGTTACACCAAGCCAATTTGACAATGAATGAATTGATTGCCAAACGTGTCTTAGGTCGCCCTGCTACGGCGCAAGAATCGCCAACCATTTTGGATACTTATGCCAATACCAGTTCAGCAGGCTCCGTGATTGCCATGCATTTGCACCACGATGATTTGCAAACAGGTGATTTGGCAGTTTTGTCTAGCTTTGGTGCAGGTTATTCCATTGGCTCGGTGCTGTTGGAAAAACGCTGATGGTCAAAGGCAAAATGCGCCGCGCCGTCTACGCAGGCAGTTTCGACCCACCTACCAACGGTCATTTGTGGATGATACGTGAAGCGCAAATGCTGTTTGATGAGCTGGTTGTCGCCATTGGTGTCAATCCTGATAAGCGTTGCACTTATACTTTGGAAGAGCGCAAAGACATGCTCAAAGCCATTACTTCAGGCATGCACAATGTTCACATTGCCTCGTTTGAAAATCAGTATTTGGTTAACTATGCCGACAGTATTAGTGCAGACTACATTGTGCGTGGCATACGTTCGGCTTCGGATTATGAATACGAACGCTCGATGCGCTATATCAATTCTGACTTACAACCTGAAATTTCTACGGTTTTCCTTTTGCCACCGCGCGAATTTGCCGAAGTGTCTTCTACCATGGTCAAAGGCATGGTCGGTCCTAAAAACTGGCAAGCCATGATCAAGCGTTATTTGCCTGAACCTGTGTATGAAAAAATGATTAACAATCATTTGTATCACAATTAATCCATCAAGCGTCCTGTAAACGTTTACAGGACGCTTTTTTAATTCCCTACCTCATCACATTGCTGGCTAGGTTCAGTCGGTAACAAACTTTTCCTCAACAGCATTTTGACCATTTGATAACCGCTCGCTTGAATCACCGCATCGGTTTGTACTGCTTGATAGCCCAATATTTCATACCAACGCTTGATGCCATCTCTCGGAAAATGCACGATACCCTCTAGCGCCATACAACCAAACTTTTGCGCCAGTGCTTCTAGCTCCAGCAAAATGGCGGTCACCAAACCACGACTTTGGTATTGAGGCATGATGATTAAATGCCAAAATACCCATACATCACCAACACAGCGTGTTTTGACCACACCAATGGCCTCACCTGCCTCCATCCAAGCCCATACCGACATACCACTTAATAACTCAGCCTCTAGCTCATCACGTGTTTGTGCCAAGCCATCCCATTCATTGCATATAAAATGATGTTGTAATTTTGCTTGCTCGGTGACATCAATCAATAAAACCATGTCAGTCATGGGGATTAAAGCCATAAGTTCATCCAATCGGCCTGTATACAAGTTTTCACCACATTGTTGTATATGAATATATGAAATAAGACGTTCACCGCATTCTCTTTGTTGATATGCCGCTCAACAGATTCTAAAACGGATTAATGGTTCTGTATGACAAAGTAAAACCAAGCATACGCAAAAAAGCACACCTTTTCAGGTGTGCTTTTCAGTATTTTGGCGGAAGCGGTGAGATTCGAACTCACGGAGGGGTATAAGCCCTCGACGGTTTTCAAGACCGTTGCATTCAACCGCTCTGCCACGCTTCCGACTTGAGAAGCAGAATAATACGTTAATGTTTTAGTTGCTGCAAGCATTTTTTTATTGATATTTCATCACAACCAACCGAAATATCAATTTATTCTTTAAAAACAAATATAAAAAATAAAAACACCCACTTCCCATACCATTTATTTTAACTCAAGCCCGCCATTGTCAATGTTTTTTGCGCCCATCGGTAATGAGTCGCCACTTCTTGCATGCATTGCTGATATTGAAACACCGCTTGATTCGATGCTAACACTGCTTTTGCCACCAACACATCTTGCTCTTTGACCGCATAAAATGCTTCGATACTGGCAATTTGAGTCGGGTGTATGGCGGTTTTACCAGTTAAGCCATGTAATAAATCGGCCTGAACTTCACGCATTAATACCTCAGGTTGATTTAAAAACTCAAATACAGGTGCGCTCAATTCAAAACCACAAGGCTTAAACCATCCTACCAAACGATCGATATGAGTACCCAAAACGGTTTCATAGACAGTGTGTTCGGCACTGCGCCGCATGCTCAATAAATTGAGCAAATCGTTGCCACCAAGACGTAAACTCAACACATAAGGTCGCCACAATGGCTGCAATAAAATATCTCGCAATTGCAACATTTCTTGCTCAATAAACACCTCAGCCGTTTCCAAAGTAGGCATCACATAAAAGCCTTGCTCTACCAAAATTTGGTAATCACCAATATTTTTAGCCGTAATTTTGGGTAAAACAAAACCATCAATGTTTTGAATATGCTCATTTGCCAGCAATTGCTGCATCACCGCAGGATTGCGCACACGCACAAAGCGTTGTTGCGATGAATGAGGATTTAAATACGGCAAGGCATCTAAAAAACGGCTGATGGCTTGTGGCAAATGCTGTTCAGACACCGCATCTTCCGTACAAAAAATCAAACTACCGACTTCTTGCAGCTTTTCACCTCGCATGATTTCATTCAAATCTTTGTGCGTGGTCGGCACATACAAAGAAGCGCAATATTGATGAGGCTTAAGCATCGCGTGCACTCCGAATCATAGCTGCGGCATGGTATGGCAAGTTTTCAACCACTTCTACAACCACATTTTTTTCTTGCGCCAACCACAATAAATGCTGCACAGAAGCTTCTTCTAAATTTTTCACTAACAATCTTTCAGGCAAACGACGCAAAAACACACGCGTGGCTTCACCGATACCGGGCTTAATCAAATTCACATCATCAATGCCATATTGCTGCATATACTGCTGAATGAACTGTTGATTGGCTTGATGACGAATGGCTTTATCAGCCATCTTCATGGTAGGCACACCATTTTGAGCATATTCTTCCCATGCCAACGCCACCACAGCATCCGCAAACCATTGTGACAAATCGCAATCGGCAAATTCAGCAAAATACACACAACCATGAAAATCATCTTTGCCTATGGTCTCATTCAAAATAGAACGACTGACCAAACCGCTGATGCTGGCATTCAAAATCGAAGAAGGTATCAAATAATCTTCTTCACTGGCAGCACAATCGGTCACGCCTGCCAAATCGGTCAAGACAAACAAACGACCATCTATGTGGCAATGGTTTTGTGCATTAAAACCATCAATAGCGGCCTGTAACTCACGATTAATGACGCCTTTGCCCGTCCATCCATCTAAAAACACCAAAGACTCTGGCGCATGACCTGCATCCAAAATAGCATGCAATGCATTCTCATCGATTCCACGATCTCGAATAATCGATACGGAATAATGCCTCACCGACTCACCATACAAACGGCTTAAAATTTGCTGCAAAATCACGCCAATGGGCGTACCTGCTCTGGCCAAAGATACCAAAGTTGGCAAGCCTGATTTTTGTTGTTGGATTAACGCCGCCAATTTCAAAATATCGCTGGCCATTTGTTTGCAATTGGCTTGAAAAGCCTCATGAAACAAAGCCAAATATTCAGGGCTTGGGCGTTTTTCAGGTGACAACATTTCACTATAATGTCGCTGCCCACTTTGAATCAGCTGTTCTTTCAATACCGTGTCGTCAATGGTCTCTAATGCCATCGGTTTTAATAAAAACGTGACTTGCTCAGCACGATAACTGCCATGAAAACTCATACATCCATCCTTTGACTGACAATTTGGCTCGGATTGGGCACCATCAAATAATCACACTCATTCATAAAACCCAAATCAATCACGCTATCGCCCATACCAAACGAAACCACTTCACCGCGTTGTTGCCATTGTGCTAGCAAATAGCGCACGCCATGGCGCTTGTTAAGCCATGGCGGCATGATGGCAAGATTATTACCATTGTGATGCACTTGATATTCTGTCCAACCCTCTTGAGCCAAAAATTGTTTTACCATGTGCGTCACTTGCGCCACTTGCACCAAATCACCCGTTTTGGATTTGAGCAACACATAAAATGCGATACCAACGTCGCTGATGATGCGTGCATGCAAGCTGCTGTATTCGGTGGTTTGAATCAAACTGTTCAAATAATCCAATAACACTTGTAATATCGGTTCGCTGTGACGGGCATGCGCTTGGCTTTGCTGACTCCACGCCTCATCCAAACTGCCATCGGCTTGCAACACAATGCCACCATAATTGATGACTGCCCCATGTTTGAATTCAATCACCACACGCTCAAACGCATTGCGATTGCGAGCAGTCACTGGAATCATCACATGGCTTTCTTGCCAAAACTTCAACATCGTCATTTGCTTTTGATTGGCATAAGAAATGGCAGAACCGTCCTGTAAATAAGCCAAAGCCACATCGTGTGTGTCAGGTTGACGCTTATTGTGGCTGTGAAACAAAGTGTCGTCCAAATCCACAAACAACAATTTATGCATGATGCTCCTTAGTCAAAGAAATCAAATCAGCTTGCAAATCATAAGCAGTTTGTTGCAAAGCAGTGCTGGCTTCATACTCATGGCAAATCAATATATGGTCATAGTCTGACCGCACCACGTTATACACAAAATAAGGCACACCTTCATCATAAGGATCGCCTGCTGTGGTAATTGTCTCAATCGCACCCCATTGTAAAATGGGTGAACGGGTGGTCGATTGCACTTTACATTCAACCTGATAATGCTCTTGCAAATACTCTGCCACTAACAAAGCCGCATGCATGAATTCACCGCAACCCAATACCAAAACTTTGTCGTGGGCTTTTAAATTTTTAGGCAATTGCGCTTGCAATGTATCATTCAATTGAATGGGCGCTGCCACGCCCAAACGCCCAAAACCTGCGTCCTGAACATACGGCTCTGCGCCTACATGCGATTGTGAGGCTTGCGTTGCTGCGGCAATCACGCCATTGCTTTCAAATTGCCATTGTCCTTGCAATAAAGAAATACACTGCAAAGGCAGCTCAGAAGCGGCAATCAACTCATCACGGCGTGAACCCATAAAATCTGCCACCGACACCCAATACACTTGCTTAACATTAGGAGCGAGCTGCAAGCATTGTTGCAATAAATTGCAAAATGTATTGCCTGTGCTTAATTCGTCATCAATCAACACCAAATTTTGAGCTTGTTGCCAATGTGTCTTTGTCGCCTCATCTGTGGGCAAATGCAGCCACACGCGTGTGGCATGACTATGCGACTCTTCAAACACCACTGCATCGGTGTCATGCACACGCACACGGCTGCTGTGAATGTATTGCGCTTGGCTGTGTGGCTGTTGCTGCACATGCGCTTCAAACACGCCTTGCCCTAAGCCTGTGGCGGTTTCTGCCATGCCAATAAACAAACTTGGTGCATCAAAAGCAGGCAATTGCTGCGCCAACAATTGATGACAATGTCGCATCATTGCAGGTTTGACTGGGATATGTTTTCCCAAAACCTTGCTGACAAACAAAAATGCACGTTTTGGATTTTGTCTTGCGCCAATAGACAGTAAATCTTCAAATGGCAATTTGGCTTCTTGCAATTGCAATTGCAAGCGTCCTGTAGGCAAATCAAATGACCAATCCAACGCCAACTCCTTCTGGGTTCCATTGCGTTTTTAAACAATATCGGCTACCTGATTGGGGTAGCCGACTTCACATCTTATTTCATTGTGGCTTATAAATGCGGCAAAATCTGCGGAACCAAATCTTGGAAAGTGCGACCTGTTGAGTTTTCACCCATCGCATGCATTTTCCATTCACCATTGTGGCGATACAATTTGGCCATGATTTGCGCAGAATGGTTGCCTTGTACAGACAAATCATAACGGGCAATTTCTTGTTGGTTGTCGCCATTGATCAAACGGCAAAACGCATTGGCCACTTGGCTGAAATCTTGACCAGTAAAGCTGTTTACCGTAAACACCAAAGATTTAACCTGCGCAGGAATTTGATTCAACATCACCACGATTTGCTCGTCATCACCATCACCGTCACCCGTGCGGTTGTCACCTGTGTGGCGAATGCTGCCATCTTTGCTTTGCAATTGGCGAAACCAAACCACATCAACCACTTGTTTGTTCTCATCAAACATCAAGCAAGATGCATCCAAATCAATGTCTTGACTGCCGCCGCCAAAGCCAAAAAAGCCTTTTTTCTTAAGCGCATCCCATCCCAAACCCATGACCACTTGGTTTAATGATGAACCTGCTTCTTTTTCAAGCGAGATTTTTTGACCTTTTTGTAAATTAATTGCCATGATTTTTCCTCATTCAATAAGCATTTTATTAATTATGCGCTGATTTCTTGGCGCATCCAGCCAGCAAAACTACTGCGATTTCTGGAACAAATCACCACTTTTCCTTGCCCTGAGAATTTCAATACCATGCCTTCTCCGCTGGTCACGCTGTTCATCAAATTGCCCAACATACCACGACTTTGACTGGTACTCACAGATATTTCATAGCGTAAACTTGCATCCCACGCCACCACATGGCCATTATCCACAGTGGTCTCTTTGCCTGGTACAACGTCCAATATAAACAAGCTGCCAAAACCATTCACAACCACTTGCCCATGGCCACTGGTTTTACCAATTAAAAAGCCACCGGTTCCGCCGAACAAGGCTGTTCCTATACTTTGCATCTGTGCTTTGACATCGACTTTGGACGTACACGCCACAAACGCACCATCGGAAAGATTGTATTGCTCCGTACCAACATCCAAAATCTGCATGCCTCCGGGCATAACAGGGGCCAACAAACAATCGCCACTGTCACCAGTTGCTTCAATATGTTGCTGGAAAAAACTTTCACCATTGGCCAAAGTCCGTGTCAAAGCACCCAAAAAGCCACCTTGCATGCGGCCTGTAAGTTCTAAGCCAGACTCCATCATGACCATGGCGCCACTTTCACAAGAGATAGACTCACCACGTTGCAAATTCACATGCAAAAATGGGTCTATTTCCCCAACAATCGTCAATGTTGGCATATTCTTTCCCGTACACATCATCATGTAAAAAACGCCTTGTCATTCACAAGGCGTTGGCATCGGTATTTTTAGATATTCACACCGTAGTTTTGCGCCAAAGGCCCTAAGCCGCCTTTAAAACCTTGACCAATGGCTTTGAATTTCCACTCACCATTGTGACGGTAAATCTCACCAAAAATCATGGCTGTTTCAACCGAAGCATCTTCTGACAAATCAAAGCGTGCCACTTCGGTATTGTTCGCTTCATTCACGCAACGCACATAAGCACTCGATACTTGACCGAAGTTTTGATTGCGAGATTCTGCATCGTGAATGGTCACCGCCACAGCCACTTTTTCAACATCGCTTGGAACGCGAGTCAAATCAACAATAATGCTTTCATCATCGCCATCACCCGCGCCAGTGCGGTTATCACCAGCATGTTCTACGCTACCATCGGCTGATTTGGCTTGATTGTAAAAAATAAAGTCCGCATCAGAACGCACTTTACCTGAAGCACTCAATAAGAAAGCGCTGGCATCTAAGTCAAAAGCAGCGCCATCGGTTGCACGAACGTCCCAACCCAAGCCCAAAATCATTTTGGTCATCGTAGGTGCTTCTTTAGACAAACTGATGTTGCCGCCTTTTTGCAAACTAATTGCCATGTTATTTCTCCTAATTTCATCAATAATGCATCATAAAGATTGCTATTACTTAAGCTACTTGCACACCGTATTGCATGCACAAAGCATATAACCCGCCATTGTATCCTTGACCAATGGCGCGAAATTTCCATTCACCATTGCGGCGATAAATTTCACCAAAAACCATTGCGGTTTCAGTGCTGTAATCTTCACTCAAATCAAAGCGCAATACTTCAACTTGGCTTTCATCATTGACCAAGCGCACAAAAGCATTGCGTACTTGACCAAAATTTTGGCCTCGAACGTCAGCATCGTGTATCGTCACTGTAATGACCAAGCTATCGATGTGATTGGATATGGTGCCTAACTCTACCAATAACGATTCATCATCACCATCGCCATCGCCAGTTAAATTGTCGCCCGTGTGCTGCACAGAGCCACAAGGTGAAACCAATTGATTGTAGAAAATAAAATGATCGTCATTCGGCACTTTTTGATTTTCTTGCACCAAAAACACACATGCATCCAAATCAAAATCATTGCCATCGCTGCTGCGTGCATCCCACCCTAAACCAATCAATACCCGATGTAAACTAGGATCGGTTTTGGATAAAGAAATGTTTTGACCTTTTTGTAAGGTAACTGCCATATCGCTTGCTCCCTTAAATCAATCTTGTTTATTGCCGTCTTCGGCTTCTTTTTTGCCTGGAAACATCAATGATGTCACCACCCCTAAAGCCAAAACACCCAATACAATCATCAAACTAACACTTGGTGCAATGTGTAAACCCGTACCAAACACCGCATCAGAAGCTTGTAAAGCCATTTTAACGCCAATATAAAACAATAACACAATCACCGCTTTTTCCAAATGTACCAAATATTTGGTCAAAGCAGCCAAGACAAAATACAAACTGCGCAAACCCAAAATGGCAAAAATCATCGCCGCATACACCAACAAAGGCTCTTGTGTCACCGCAATCACAGCGGGTACAGAATCAAATGCAAAGGCAATGTCAGAGGTTTCAATCGCCATCAAACACAATAAAGCAGGTGTTGCGTAGCGTGCTCCTTTGCGCGTGACAGATGCCAATTGTTCTTCACTCAATTCATGGTGTTTGACAATGAATTTTTCACCTACCAGTTTGGTATAAACTGGCATTATTTTTTGTGTGATTTTCACGCTCCAATGGTCAGAATAGTCTTCAATTTCCTCTTCTTCTGAACCACTTTGCAACATCTTCACCGCACTCCAAATCACAAATGCCGCAAACAAGAAACCCACCCACGGACTGGCCATAAACAAACCCGTACCGATGACCACAAAAATGGCACGAAACACCAAAGCACCAATAATGCCCCAATACAAAATGCGATGTTGTAAATGTCCTTTGATGCCAAACGAAGCAAAAATAGCCATAAAGACCATCAAGTTGTCAATGGAAAGGGTTTTTTCCAAAACATAACCTGCCATATACATATTGGCCCAATACGCATCAAAGCGCAGCCACAAATATGCATAAAATGCGAGTGCCAATCCTATCCAAAACACCGACCACAGCGCGGCATCTTTGACCGTAATGTCTTTCACCTTGCGATGCGCAAACAAATCCAAATACACAGACAATGCAATCACCGTAAAAAAAATGATGATTGCCTCAAGAGGAAAACCAAAATGTTCAGCCATCGTTGTCACTTTCTGAATAGATTAAGCTTATACCCACATACACCTGGTTTTACAGGACGCTTTATAGTGTCAATGACCGGCCATTTGTACCATCAAAAGTCGCCCACCAGTGGCTTTTGACAATAAAATTTGAGCGCCTTCCACCAAAGCAACTTTGCCACCTATCGGTATGGGCTGTTTGGTCAATACATCTACCATATCGGTTAAAGTCTCATTGACCAAATACCAATGACCTTGATGCAAAACAAAATAACCCACGCGCTTGGCATCTTCACGGCTCAGTTTTTCATTCGGAAACACTTGCCCATTGGCATGCCACTTAAACAAAGATTGACCACTGTAAACCATAATACGATGGTTATCAGGTCGGAACGACCCTTCTCTAGACGAAGAATACAAATTCAAAACAGGCAATTTGCCTTGATGCGGTGTGCCACAAAATGGACATTTGGGTGAATTGGTATTGTCAAACGCATACCATTTTTGCTCACATTGTATATTGGTGCAAGGTTGCAGTAAATCAACCGTCTTGACCAAAGCTTGTTCCCATTCGTCTGCCGTTGGACGCTGCGCAGGATGGTGTAAACCATCCACAAACGTGCGCTCAAACAAACGTGACAAATAAGGTCCTGTCACCGTATAAGGAATTTTTGCGGTGTCTTTCCAAGGCAATTCACTAGCACGGATATTTTGAGTTTTGATGCGATTGGAAGCATCTTTAGGATGTTCGACAAACAACGCTTTCAAACCCATAGACAATTCTTCGTCTTTTTGAGAGTCATCCATATCATGAATTTTGTCACCACGCAGTGGATGACGATAGAGCAAATACATGTAAATGAGCACTGCCAAAGCATGTAAATCCGTGGTACGAGAAGGCAATTTCCGATTGGGATCATCTTTGGCCAAATGGCTGCTGGCAACCACTTCAGGCGCAATAAAATCAGGTGTCCCCACCACAGTGGGCGGATGCTTACCTGGCACGACCAAACCATCAATATCAATCAAACACGCTTGACCTGTAGTCGGATCTATCAAGCAATTTTTATATCCCAAATCACTGTGACTCAAACCTGCCATGTGCATGCGACGCACCGCCCGCGCTAACATAATGCAGACTTTCAAATGCGTCATCCAGTCGCCCAATTCGCGTGGATCTAAAAACTTATTGCGATTATTGGCTGAGGCAAACCATTTACCGTCTTTGTCTTTGCCTTTGATATTCAACATATCATCATTGCGACTGCCATAATCAAAGAAAAAACAATCACGGTAAAATGGCACGACCACGCCCAATTTGCCATTGTGTTCCACCACTGAAGTGGGCCAACAATACAGATTTTTTAAATACTCACCGCCTTCTTGATTGAAAATGCGCTCCCGATAGCTGCCTGTAATCATCAATAAACGCTCTTTGGTCGCATTGTCGGCAGGTTCACGAAAAAACGCCACCACGTATTTGCCATCAGGCGAGAACATTACATCTTTCATCCCGCCTTGTGCTTTGATTTCATCAATAAATTTCACACTAGAGCCGTCGCTGGCTGTTAAAGTCACAATATTGCTCATGTTGCCACCGTTTCATTGTGTGGATACCAAGGTGCGCTGACAATCGCCAACGTGCGATCGTCATGATTGCCAGGCGAGAAGAAATTTAACCACGCTTGCAAAGCAGCGGCCGCTTCGGAGGCATTACTCGCATCGCGACATGCTTCTTGCCACTCATACCACAACCTCTGCCACGGCTGAACTTCTAACATGGCTTGTTCACTGTCAAACTTGGGATCGGACACACCATCTGTCATCAAAATCAACGCATGCTCACCTTCAAGCACACGGTATTGAATGCGCGCAATCAAACTGTCATGGTCTATGACATCATCTTTGCTTAAAAAACGGGTTTGTCCTGAAAACTCACCGCTGTCTGCTTCGCCCATAACATCAACTTTGGCATTCGGATGGTACAAAGCCACCACGCCATCACCAATCCAATACGCACCCACCAATGTTTTATGATTGGGTAAAACAATCCCAAAACCCATTAACAAAGTACTAGACAATTGTTTGATATCGCTGATGATTTCAGGATGCTCATCTTTAAACGCATGGTATTGTGCTTCAAATGCTTTATAAGCAGCACGACTTAATCTTTGCTCTACATATTCCTGCCAAGATTCATCCGATGCATCGTTCTGTAATTGTTTTTGGATATAGTCGATGCTGGTTGGAGATTGCAAAGTTTCTGACAGACTTTTGACCACCGCATCCACCGCCAGCTTAGAACCTAAGCGTGAAAACGCTGCACTACCAGCCCCATCAGACACCGTCACCACATACGCTGGATATGCTTCATTAATCACAAAACGCGCCATGGCAAAATCATCATCACAACAACTGCCCACATGTGCATGCGAACGACCACGTACACGCGCAGCCAACAAATGGTATTGATCGCCATCCAAGCCCAAGCTCGCTTCATCTTCCTTCCAAAACAAAGTTTGCGAATCAGAAGGGATATTTTTCCACAATGATTTTGGGTCCGCATTGATGTAAATTTGAGTCTGACTCAACTCATGTTGCTCACTCTCTAACGGATGCCACCATATTTTCACCAAGACATCACCACTGATATCAGGTACACCCTCACATTGCAAGGTATCTGCATTCCAAGACAGTCCACACTCAGGACTAAATTCTATTTCTCTCACCACATAAGCCACATCAGGCTCAAACTGCAATGGTTTGGCATACGCCTCACCTTGCTTGGCATTAGGCAAAACCACACGATAAGCCTGAGTGATAGTGGGTGTATGAGTCTTCTTGAATAGCGGCAACATATCAGGCGGACTTTCAGATGTGTTTAAAATCACGGATTGAGCATCTGTCAGAACAACCTCAGTGTCTAAGGGCAGATGGTTTTCTATAGTCCTTATCGAGGCGGTGACAACAGATTCTTGTGGTAAGTGGACTATTTCATCTGAAGAAGCCAAACATATTTGATACTGGCTAGATTCATTGTTTTCTTCACCACCATGTGATTGAGCCTGCTGGTCTTCATAAGCTTGCTTTGGCGTCTGCACAAGGGCTTTCTGTACTGGAGCAGGCAAATCGTCATCATCATCAAATACACTCAGCACATCACCACCATCTTGCGATGTATGCCCCTCCTCACCGCCATGCGCATCGCTCACATTGGCAATATTCACAGGCTCAGGCGTAGCTATATTGGTTTCTGGCACATTTTCTATACTCAGACTACCGTCGCCCACAGACGAATCCGCCATCGTCTGTTCCAAATGCGCTCCAAACACATCGTGGCATTCCATCACCCGCATCTTTTTATCCCAAGCACACGCCAGCCATGCTTCTAGTTTTTGCATGCCTGCCAACACATCGTCTTGATGACAAAAATGCTCAAGCAAAGCCTCTTGCTCAGAAGTCCAAGCCTCTGTTGCTTCTTTGGTAAGAACAATTTTAAATTTTATCTCAGGAAACATTGATCAACCCCTAGAACGTGTAACCTCATAATCACCATCACTATGACCCATATACACATATTTCTCGCAGCCAGGGCATTGCACCTCACCATCACCCTCGACGCAAAAAATTTGTCCACACGAACAAGTCGCAAAAGCATACGCAGCCCCACAATGCGGGCAACCACAACCACCACTCAAAGCTCCGACATGAATGGTGTTGAAGTTTTGCCGCTCATCAGACCACTCAAAATAATCTTTTTGGGCAGCATACACACCTGTAAATTGGTATTGCGCTTCATCGTATGAGGACTGATATTCAGCTGCCAATTTTTCATATTTCATCAAATACGGCAATTTGCTTGTCTGACACAGCCCCGACAAAATGACATAGTTTTCATCTATGCCCACAGCGTCCTGTAAAGTTTTCACCAAAGTCAGCATAGGATGGTGAGGCTTTTCCAAATCCACGCCAACATCCACTTCCTGACTCAAACCAATGCTGCGGCTGCGTGACGACACCGAAGCACTGATCCAAGCGATGAATTGTTTGAAATCTTGTTCTGAACATTGTTCTAAACGCAAAACCTGCTCACTGATAGCGCTGAGAAATGACAATTGCGCATACGGTCCAATGCCTAAAGAGACCAAAGTGGCTTTATTTTTAAATTGCCGCTCCCATTTGGCCACAGCCATCTCCGTAGCATCGGTACTGCCACCGTCTGACATCAAAAATACCACGGGCTTAAAATCGCCTTTTTGCGTAGCACTGCCGCACACCACTTGCCGCTGAATTTCATCCATAGTGTAATTCAAAGCCTTGCCTATAGAAGAACCCGCTCCCAACGGCAAACGAGGCGGATAAAAAGAAATCAGCTCCGTTAACGGAGCCAATGTTTTGACCTGCCCTGCAAAAGCAATCACAGACAAATACGCCATTTCCAAAGCATACGGATCTTGACGCAAAGAACGAGTCAATTGATCCATGCCTTCTTGCATCAAGCGCAAATTATCGCCCATCATGCTTTCTGAAACGTCTATCACAAGAAATATCGGTAAGCGACGCATACCCATCTCCTTCATTAAGAAGATTAAAATACAATATTGATTTCAGGTGGCGGTGGAGGCAAATCATTGCTGCTGGCAGTACCAATACTGGTACTGCGTGAACCCACAGCAGCGGAGACCCATTGAAAGAATTTGGCAAAAGCATTGGCATCCATCGTGTCTAAGCTCACCACGGTAGGTGTCAATTTTTGCAAGAAAGAAGCATCGGCTTTCGGCCCTGCCGCACACGCGACAATGCTGCTAAAACCACAAGCTTTGATTTTAGGAATCGATTCAGAATACACCAACAAATCCGTTGGCTTGCCATCGGTCAACACAATCAAAATCGGCTGCCAATCGCCTTTTTGTTCTGCAGTGGACAAACGTCGGTTTTGAGTTGCTGCTTGCGCAATGTATTCCATCGCCTCACCCAAAAACGTCGCCCCTGACTCGGGACATTGGATTTCAGGCAACACCACTTGTTCTAATGGCGTCATCGGCAATACTTCTTTGATGAAAGAATCAAATGTCACAATGCTCAAATGCACCGATTCCAACGCATAAGGATTTTGGCGCAATGAAGCCAATAAAGCTTGCAAACCGGTATTGACAGCCTCAATCGGCTCGCCACGCATAGAGCCTGAAGTATCAATACACACATAAGTCAGTAAACGTCTACCCATGAAACCTCCTTATTGATTGAAACACACCCACACCATTGCGCTTAAAAACATTTACAGGACGCTTGATGGCGCTCATTGAGCATTGGGCAAATAGGTTTTCAAAATATCAATAAACCGATCGCTTTCATGCATTTGACCCACAGCTTGAAACGACCACACCCCACTTTTGCGCTCCACTGCGGCAAACGTCAAACTGCAATAACGCTCATGTCCCGCCTCTTTGCTGATGTGATAACGGCAAATTTCCGAACCATTGCCGTCTAATGCCCGAATATAGGCATTGTTCACAGCACCAAACGATTGCCCCAAAGCTTTGGCATTGTGGATTGCCACCACAAAAACAATCTTGCCAAAACGTTCAGGCAATGCTTCCAAAGCCACTGTAATTTGCTCGGCATCAGCACCTGCGCTACCGGTGCGATTGTCACCGCTGAGCTGAATATGACCAGAAGGATGGTTTAAGCTGTTATAAAACACCACATCACCACCGACCAAAGTGGGCTTGCCTTTTTCATTGAGTGCGCCCAAATCATAAACGCGACCATCTTCCCGACACACAAAAGCAATCGCATCCAAATCATAAGCATCAGAATTTTGACCTGACACGTCCCAGCCCAAGCCTATGGTCAGTTTTTTAAGATTCCAGCCCGACTCTTTGCGCAGGTTGACCCCTTCGCCTTTTCTTAAACTGATGGCCATGATTACAACACCACATTCAATTCAGGCGGTGGTGGCGGCAATTCATCTAAACCAGCAACCTCTTTGCCACCTTGTTCAATTTTTTGACTGGACACAGAAATAGAAGAAGACACCCATTTAAAAAATGCCTTGATAGAATTGGCATCGGCAGTGTCCAAAGACACCACAGTTTCTGTAATGCGTTTTAATGTGGACGTGTCTACTGAAGGTCCTGCCGCACAGGCGACAAACGTTCCTGTTTTGATGGTTTGCAAACTGCTAATGCCTTGATTGATATCATCGGTTGGTGCGCCATCGGTCAATAAAAACACCACAGGCTTCCAATCGCCTTTTTGTTCGGCATTGCCCATTTGTACTTCTGTTTTCACGCACTGTGCCAACAGTGTCAACGCACCACCCAAAGCCGTTGTGCCACTGGCTTTGATTTCGGGCATTTGAAAATGCATCAATTCTGTCAGTGGAATCAATTGTTCGGCGGAGCTGGAGAAAGTAATCACGGAAATATAAGCGGTTTCTAAGGCATATGGGTCTTGGCGCAATGAAGAAATCAACACTTGCAAACCATTGCGAACCGCTTCAATCGGCTCCCCATGCATGGAGCCAGAAGTATCTACTAAAATATAAACAGGCAAACGACGCATACAAACCACTCCTCTGAAAACGATTCAAAAATGAGTATTTCAATGCCAAATTAAAATACATTTAACATGTAAATATTTGTTGTTCATATAATTTATCACAAAAATCACACAAGTAAATAAGTATCTTCACACCTCAAAAAAAGCCAACAATCGGCCAATGGTTTTAGTTATGAAGAAGATTTGGAGCAATATACTCAAATTGATGGATTCAGTAGCAAAATACGTGGACATTCAAAGCGGCAAATGCATCATGGCAGCGGCCTGTAAAACGCACAAACATGACCATATTTATTGAAGAAAGACACAAAAAAACAAGCCCTTGCATACACAAGGGCTTGTTTTTTAATATTGGCGGAAGCGGTGAGATTCGAACTCACGGAGGGGTATAAGCCCTCGACGGTTTTCAAGACCGTTGCATTCAACCGCTCTGCCACGCTTCCGTCTTTGAAGAAACGCATATTACGTTACAAAAAATAACTTGGCAAGCATTTTTTGCATCAAAATCTGAATTATTTTACACCTTCAGGACGCTTAAATACCCAAGTATTTGAATTTGAATCCACTTCACAATATTGATAACCTTCCAAATCAAACTGTTTTAAATCTTCCACATTTTGAATTTGGCGTTCTGATGCATATTTCACCATCAAGCCACGCGCACGTTTGGCATAAAAACTGATGATTTTGTATTGACCGTTTTTCTCGTCTTTGAACACAGGCGTGATAATCGGCACATTCACATCACGTTCTTGCACAGATTTAAAATACTCTTGTGACGCCAAATTCACCAATGCCGTCGCGCCCGCTTGCGCCATGCGCTCATTGAGCAAAGCAGTGATGCGCTTGCCCCAAAATTGGTACAAATTGTCGCCACGAGGGTTTTTCAAAGCCGTACCCATTTCCAAACGATACGCTTGCATCAAATCCAATGGTCGCAACAAACCATACAAACCCGATAACAACCCCAAACGCTCTTGCAAATACGCCAACGCTTCAGGCGCCAAATGATAAGCATCCATGCCTTCGTACACATCGCCTTTGAACAAAAACAAAGCTTGTTTGCCGCCATTGTCCAAAGTGATTGGCAATTGAAACTGTCCATTGCGTTCCACATTCAAACGGGCGATTTTGTCCGACACGCCCATCAATTTGGCAATATCTTGTGGCGACAAGGTCTGTAAAACATCCATCAACATTTGAGTGTCATCGGCAAAAGCAATGCTGCTGTGCGTTTTTACAGGAACAGGCGTGGCTTCATCCAAGTTTTTCGCAGGCGAAATCACATAATACAAACTCATTGGCAGCATCCTTTTTCTCAGTTGAATGCCGCATTGTAACAAACGCCACCGACTTCATCGGCGCATAAATGCGATGACAACATAGCTTTTTTAAATCAAAATCAGATTTTAAATCAACAAGCGTCCTGTAAACTTTTACAGGACGCTTAAAACCAACCTTTTACAAACAACGGTGTCTTAAAGCTGGCAATTTGCTGCGGATGGATTTGACTTTTTGTAAATCAATGTCGCCCATGACGATGCCTTCGTGGTTCGCCAATTGATTGACAATCTCGCCCCAAGGATCGATTAACATCGATTGTCCCCAAGTTTTGCGCCCACTTTCATGCGTCCCGCCTTGCCCACACGCCAACACATAGCACTGATTCTCAACCGCTCGCGCTCGCAATAGCAATTCCCAATGCGCTTGTCCTGTGGTGTGGGTGAATGCCGCAGGCAATAACAACACATCAAACGGCAATTGCGCCCTGAAAAACTCAGGAAAACGCACATCATAACAAATGCCTTGCGCCACACTGATGCCATCTATTTCCAATTTGGGAATGTCCGAACCCGACAAAATCGTGTCCGATTCTTGGTAAGATTCACCCAAACCTTGAAAACCAAACAAATGCATTTTGTCGTAACGACCTATCAGCTTGCCTTCACGATCATATGTCAACATTGTGTTCAACACCTTGCCGTCGGCTTCGCTTTGCAAGGGAATCGTGCCACCGATGATAACCATGCCCAAGCGTTTGGCAGTTTCAGACAAAAACGTTTGCAATGCGCCTGCACCAAACTCTTCGGCAAACGCCACTTTATCGGTGTCTTTGCGCCCCATAATCGGCCAATATTCGGGCAATAACGCCCATTGCGCCCCTTGAGCCGCGGCTTGTTCGAGCAAACGCTGTGCCGTTGCCATGTTTTGCTCAGGGTCGGTGGTGGACACCATTTGAATCGCCGCCACTGTAATGGTCATATCCCACATCCTTTGAAGTTAAATAAGAAACTGTTCAGCCATCTTTAAAATCGCTATGATAGCTGCATTGCACCAATTATGCAGCCAACATCATGAGCACTCAATACTTAGACCAAGCCCGCCCTTATTCTCTTTATCTACAAAGGCAATTAGACAATCAGCGTTTGCATGTCGATTGTTTAGATGCATGGCTACAACGACCTTTAAGCCTCACCGATTTTGAACAATTTGCCCCGTGGCAAGAGTGGATAGAGGCTCGCAACGAAGAGGCTCTGGCTCGAGAACTGCGCATTTTGCGTCGTCATGTTATGGTGCAAATCATGACTCGGGATTTGTGTCGTTTGGCACCGTTGAGCGAAGTGACCAACAGCATCACTATTTTTGCCGACTTTGCCGTCAATATTGCCTCAAATTATGCTCACCATCATTACCAACATATGTATGGCCAGCCTATTGGCAGCATGAGCGGTGAAGTGCAAGAGTTGACTGTCATTGGCATGGGCAAAATGGGCGGTTATGAGTTGAACGTCTCGTCTGACATTGATTTGATTTTTGTGTTTCCTGAAAGTGGCGAAACCGAAGGCAAACGCCCACGTAGCAATGTTGAATTTTTTACCAAAGTCGGACAAAAAATCATTGCTTTGCTCAATGATTTGACTGCTGAAGGGCAAGTATTCCGCGTGGACATGCGCTTGCGTCCTGATGGCGAATCGGGCGCTTTGGTCTTAAGCGAAAGTGCTTTAGAACGTTATTTGATTACCCAAGGACGTGAATGGGAACGCTATGCTTGGATCAAAGGACGCATTATCACCGCAGGCAAAAACGACATTGCCAATTTGGTGCGACCATTTGTGTATCGCAAATATTTGGATTTTGATGCTTATGAAGGCATGCGCTCTTTGCACAGCCAAATTCGCCAAGAAGTCACCAAAAAAGGCATGACTGACAATATCAAGCTCGGTGCGGGTGGCATACGCGAAGTAGAATTCATCGCCCAAATTTTTCAATTAATCCGCGGTGGTCGGGTACGCCAATTACAGCGCAAAGACACGCAAGGTACGTTAACACTCCTAAGCCAATTGGGTATTTTAGAACACAAAACCAGCGATAAATTGCTGGAAGCGTATCGCTTTTTGCGTGATACCGAGCACCGTTTGCAATATTGGGACGACCAACAAACCCAAACCCTGCCAGAGCAAGAACACACACAAATCTTATTGGCGCAAAGCATGGGTTTTGACACTTATGCAAGCTTTCAGGACGCTTTAAACGAACATCGCCAATTTGTGAATGGCATTTTTGTGCAAGTTTTGGGCAATCCTGACGAACAAGATACCCAAACCCCACTGGATACATACAATTGGGAAGAATCGGTAGATGACCATCATGTTCAACTGCGTGAGTTTTTAAACCAACAAGGTTTTGAAGCCGATACCATTATCAACCGTCTACAAACCATTTACCAAAGCAGCCGCTACCGTCATTTGAGCAATACCGCTCAAACTCGGGTACAAAAATTGATGCCGCATTTGTTTGCTGCCGCCTCCGCTACCGACCATGCCACCAAAACCTTGATTCGCCTGTTGGACTTTGTCGATACCATCAATCGCCGCTCGTCTTATTTGGCTTTGCTAGAAGAAAAGCCCGAAGCCTTAAAGCGTTTGGCGCACATTATTGGGGACAGCCAATGGTTGGCGGATTATTTGATGCGCCATCCGATTTTATTGGACGATTTATTGGGCAAGCAATTGTGGGTGAAAGAACACGATTGGCAAAAATCTTGCCAAGAACTCAATGCCAATTTGTGTGCGTGTCATGGCGATGTGGAAGCGCAAATGGATGCTTTGCGCCACTACCAACACTCACAAGTCTTTCGCTTGGCGGTACAAGACTTGGACAATTTGTGGACGGTAGAAGCCATTTCAGACGAATTGTCGTTGTTGGCAGATTGCGTGTTAAGCAGCGCCTTACAACACTTATGGAGCGGCCTGAAAAACACCCACACCGAAACACCCAAAATCGCCATTATCGGCTATGGCAAACTCGGTGGCAAAGAGCTGGCTTATGCCTCTGATTTGGATTTGGTGTTCATTTACGACGATGCACATCCGGATGCTTACGCCAATTACAGCCGCTTGATTACCCGTTTGACCACATGGCTTTCAGCCACCACCGCAGCAGGCGGCCTGTACGATGTGGATTTGCGTTTGCGCCCTGATGGCGATGCAGGACAAATTGGCGTATCGGTAGACGCTTTTCGCAAATACCAATTGGAAAAAGCATGGACTTGGGAGCACCAATCCTTAACCCGCGCACGTTTTGTCTGTGGTGATGAAGCCGTTGGACACATGTTTGAAGACATTCGCCATCAAATTTTAACCCAATCGCGCGATGTCAAAACTTTGAAAACCGAGATTGTCGCCATGCGTGACAAAATGCTGCCAACGCATCCGCCGCTTGAAAACAACGTCAAATACGCGCGTGGTGGCATTGTGGATGTGGAATTCATGGTGCAATACTTGGTGTTAGCCCATGCCCATACTTTCCCACAACTGACACAAAACTATGGCAACATTGCGCTGCTTGGCATGGCTGCGGCTGAAAATTTGATTTCGGTCAAATTGGCCGAGCAAGCACAGACCGCTTATCGCCATTATCGACGCGTTCAGCACTTAAGCAACCTAAAAGACCATTCCGAAATTATAGTGGACTCAAGTTTACTGATGAATTATCAGAATGTTATAGAGCTTTGGCATAATTTGTTTGACATAAATACCGTTTAACACCTGCAAAAGCCCTTTAATCAATTTAACCTAAAATATTTAAAATTTAGCTTTATAGTGGAGTCAATGACAAAAAACAACAATCATCACACATCTCGGGATTTGCATCATGAAAGTGAAAACACAACGCCAACATGGCTTTACCCTGATTGAATTGATGGTCGTTATTGCAATAATTGGTATTATTACTGCAGTTGCTTTGCCAATGTACCAAAAATACATCGCAAAAACACAATTTACACGAGTGGTATACGAACTGACAGTAGCACGTACTAATATCAACAGTATTTTGTCACAAGGCAATCAACCGACATTAGAACCTGATAAAGAAGGTTCGTTGACTGCTCAAGGTACTTTTTACGAATATATTGGTTTAGATAAAGACAAACCACAGTCAGATTTGATATATAACCCACACATTATTGAAAATGCGCAAGGTAATTTTGAATCATTGGAAGTGACATTTAACCAAAAAGCCGTACCAAGCTTGCAAAATGTCAAACTTAGATTATCCATAATCAATAATGAATGGAAATGCGTGTATAATCCATCCGCAAATGACCAATGGGATCAGTCCCTCAATGTTCAAAATTGCGAGCTACAAACTTAATAATTAGCATAAATATAAAATTTGCTAAAAATTAAATTAACCGTTTACCTTTTTCCAGGAGACAACAATGAAATCATTACAACAAGGTTTTACCTTAATTGAGTTGATGATCGTAATCGCGATTATCGGTATTTTGGCTGCCATCGCATTGCCTATGTACCAAGATTACATCACCAAATCACAAGTTACTCGCGTTTACTCTGAAATGAAAAACGCTTCTCGCTTGGCTGACGTAGAGTTGTTTGAAGGTCGTGATCCTCAAATTACAGACCCAGCAGCTGATGGCTACATCGGTGTTAAAGCTGACTCTTCAAACTTGATGACTTTGGCTGAGAACTTACCTGCTACTGGTATTGGTAATTTGCAAGCTACTTTCGACGGAAGTGCTAACTCAGGCATCACTGGCGCAACCATGACGTTGACTCGTGCAGCTGACGGCGCATGGACTTGTGTTATTGCAGGCGGTTCAAACTTCAAAGAGAAGTTCAAACCTACTGAATGTACTGGTGCAGCAGGCTCAGGCTCAGGCTCTTAATTCTAAATAAGTATTTTAGACAAGCGTGTAATCATTTACACGCTTTTTTCATTGTAGATTGCTGCCAGTTTTGCTTATTAACAATCTATTTTTTGTCACCTAAAAATTTATTCGACATATTGCCACTCATGCATTTACCCACCTTATTAAGTCGTAAATTCAGCTTACCCCATATCACTACTAAGCAACTCATTTTTTTGGTTTTATGGATTATTCTGCCAAATATCTTTTTTTTAAGCATTGCATGGTTTAACAATTTAGCACGTCCGATTATCAATCTAGACTACCTTTTTGGCTTATTGTTGTTGTTGTTATCCTCGCCTTTATTACGCCGCTTAGGATTAATCAGCGTTGGTATCGCTTTTTTACTGGATGCGCTGGCTTTAAGCATTCAGATTTTTCCATTTTTAGATTTAAGCACCTTAATTTATTTCGCACCTTTTATTCCCACTGCTCCCATACGATATTTGATATTAATTGGAGTTTTATTCACTGTATGGTTAGCATGGCTGCTCTTTACATGTAAAAGTACATCATACTTCCACCAAACGTATACATTCGCCAGCATTCTATTGTTATTAGGCTTCGCTTATATGGCATTAGATTTCCGTTATGATCAATATAAAAGCAGCCTCATGGGGCGAAATAATTATTATATCGCACATGGTGTGAGTGCTTTGTTATACCAAAACCAAGATGTGTCTTTCCATCAAAGCATGCTCAAAGAACCTGAGTTAATACCTATACAACCTTCACAAAAAAATGCCCAAGAGCAATTAAAAAATCCACCTTCAAAAAAAATTCTGTATATAGTAGCCGAATCATTGGGTAGTGTACGAGCTATAGTCATTTCTGGTGTATGACGAACAAATGAAGAAGGCGTATCCTGTTGATTGATTTCCGACCAAAGATTTCAACCAACAAAAGGAATACGCCATGACTGATTCTAACCCAAATGCATTCGTACAACCACAGCAAACATTCAATGACCCATTGACCGATTTGCTGCGTCAGGGAGCCAGGGAGTTGATTGCCAAAGCAGTTGAAACCGAATTGCAGATTTTGCTGGAGCAACACTCACCCAAGAAACTTCCCGATGGTCGCCAAGCATTGGTCAGAAATGGTTATTTGCCGGAACGAACAGTGCAGACTGGCATTGGTGATGTACAGGTGAAAGTGCCGAAGGTACGAGATCGCAGTGGTGACGGTGTGTGTTTCAACAGTCAATTGTTGCCGCCTTATTTGAAACGTACCAAAAGCATCGAAGAATTGCTGCCATGGCTGTATTTGAAAGGCATTTCCACAGGTGACCACCAACAAGCTTTGGCGGCTGTATTGGGAGAGCAGGCCAAAGGCTTGTCAGCCAATACCATCAGTCGTTTGAAGCAACATTGGACGGACGAACATCGGCAATGGAGCCAGCGGGATTTAAAGGGCAAACGCTATGTGTATTGGTGGGCCGATGGCATTTACAGCAATGTGCGATTGGACGATAGACTGTGTTTGCTGGTCATCATTGGTGTGACTGATCAAGGACATAAAGAGTTGGTGGCGGTTGAAGATGGTTATCGGGAATCTGAAGTCAGTTGGTCAGAAGTGTTGATAGGCTTGCGTTTGAGGGGTTTGGAAACCAGTCCAAAATTGGCGGTCGGCGATGGTGCGTTGGGCTTTTGGAATGCCATGGCCAAGTCTTATCCAGACACCAAACATCAGCGCTGTTGGGTGCACAAAACGGCCAATGTGTTGGCAGCCGTACCCAAATCGGTACAAGGCAAATTGCGAGAGGCTTTGAAAGAAATTTGGATGGCCGAAACCAAAGAAAGTGCAGAACAAGCCTTCAAACAAACAGTGGCTCGCTTTGGTGACAAATACCCCAAAGCCATTAACAAACTGGTGAAGGATGAAGAAGAGTTATTGGCATTCTATGACTTTCCAAATGTGCATTGGACGCACATCCGCACCACCAACCCGATTGAATCCACGTTTGCTACCGTACGATTGCGTAGTAAGCGGGCTAAAAACTGCGGTTCCAGAGAAACCACTTTGGCGATGGTGTACAAATTATTGGAAACGGCCCAAAAGCGTTGGCGCCGGATTCAAGGATTCAACTTATTGACCTTGGTGGTCAACAACGTCATCTTCAAAGATGGCAAGCAGGAAGACGAGCAATCAACAGAGAAAGCGGCCTGAATGCCATACACCAGATTTGACAATAACTCGTAGTGTACGTATGCAAGGCATACAAGACACCATGTTAGCAACTTTGAAACAACAACATCAATTTGAATTTTTCAAACAAGGTTCATTTGATTTCAAAGGTGCTACTGTACAAGCAGAACTGCGAGAACTTTGCCGTTTGGATGTAAGAAATGGCTATGCTTTTCGCAAATTAACCCACAATCCATTTACCCATTGTTTGCCTAACCAACTTAAACAACAAGGTTATCGCACCATTGCTCTACATGGGGCTACTAGTATTTTATATGACCGTCAGTCTTGGTATCCCAAAGCTGGTTTTGACAAACTCATTTTCAACGAACATTTGCTGCAATTAGAACGTTGTACTGCTTTTAAAGGTACTTGCGACAACGCTCTAAAGCCAATCATTATTGAAGAGTTTGGCAAAAATACAGAACAGCCCTTATTTTTTTATTGGTTAACCTTAACCTCGCATTCACCTTTTTCGCAAGATGACATTGTTAATCACCGCTTTAATTGTAGTCAATTTGGCTTACAAACCAATGGTGATCTTTGTCGTAACTTGATGTTGCATACCCAATTTTTTGACAACCTCTCTAATTTGCTAAAACACCCTAATATGCAAGGTACTGAAGTCATGATTATTGGAGACCATATGCCGCCTATTTGGGGACATGAGCCAACACATCTGTTTTTAAAATCCAATCATGTCAGTTGGTTCCACTTTAAAACCATCTGACTTAAATTCCAAACACTGCTGTAATCCATAAATAAGCGTCCTGTAAACATTGACAGGACGCTTGAAACCAACATCAAAACCCGATCACACTTTGAATACCAACACACCGACCAACAAGACCAAAATCACCAACAAAACTTGCTGATTGCGCAATTGTTTGTACAGGCTTTCAGAACTGTTGCTGCGGCTTTGCTGTTCCAAAATATCGTTGATTTTGCGTGGCAAGCTTGGCAAGATATTCGCCCAATCGGGTGCTTCTTTCATCAAATTTTTGCGCAAGGCTTTCAAACCCATTTGCTCATTCATCCAATTGACCAAAAACGGTTTTGCCGTCGCCCACAAATCCAGTTCAGGGTCTAGCTGTCTGCCCAAACCTTCAATATTGAGCAAAGTTTTTTGCAACAACACCAATTGCGGCTGAATCTCGACATTGAAACGGCGACTGGTTTCAAACAAACGCATCAACACTAAGCCAAACGAAATTTGCGACAAAGGACGGTTAAAAATCGGCTCGCACACGGTTCGCACTGCCGCTTCCAATTCTTCGGCACGCGTATCAGCAGGCACCCAACCCGATTCAATGTGTGCAGTGGCGACACGGTGATAATCGCGATTGAAAAACGCCAAAAAATTGACCGCCAAATAACGTTTGTCGTATTCGTTCAAGCTGCCGACAATGCCAAAATCCAACGCAATATAACGCCCATCATCCGCCACAAAAATATTGCCCGGATGCATGTCAGCATGGAAAAAGCCATTTTTAAACACTTGCGTGAAGAAAATTTCCACACCAAAACGTGCCAATTGTTTTAAATCTATGCCTTTGGCTTTGAGCGTGGCGATGTCTGAAATCGGCGTGCCGTTCATCCATTGCATCGTCATCACCGTGCGGCTGCAATAATCAAAATACACTTTCGGCACAATCAACATGTTGCTGTTTTCAAAATCTCGACCCAATTGGCTGGCATTGGCCGCTTCGTGCATCAAATCCAATTCGTCATGCAAATATTTGTCAAACTCCGCCACCACTTCACGCGGCTTCAAACGCTTGCCATCTTTAAACAAACGCTCTATCCAACCTGCCGCAAAATGCATCAAAGCCAAATCTTGCTCAATCACAGGCGCAATATCAGGACGCAAAACTTTGACCGCCACTTGCACCCCTTGACCGCCTGCCTCATCAAACAAATACGCTTGATGCACTTGCGCAATCGAAGCACTGGCGACAGGTTCACGTTCAAATTGGTAATAGATTTGTTCCAAAGGTTTGCCAAACGCTTGTTCAATTTGCGCAATCGCCACGCCACCATCAAATGCAGGCACACGGTCTTGCAATTTTGCCAATTCCACACTGTATTCGGCAGGAATCACATCAGGACGGGTCGATAACACTTGTCCGAGTTTGACAAAAATCGGTCCCAATTTTTCCAAAGCCAAACGCAAACGCACAGGATTGCTGTGCGTTTGGCTCGCTTGCGATTGTGGCACAATGCCCATCAACCAACGCAACAACGGATGACGCAATTGTCCATCGAGCAATTGCAGCAAACCAAAATACCAAACCGTATGCACAATCAAATGAAAACGTTTCAACCACTTCATAAAGCCATTCCAAACCGCGCGTTTAAGCGTCCTGTAAATTATTGAAGACGATGCAAACGCGCTTGCAAGCGTGCCACATCATCGCGCAAAGCATCAATCGCTTCGCTGTGTTGTTGCCATTGCGCTGCCGACACCACAGGCGCATTTTGCTCCAACATAAAATCTTTCACTTCACCTTCTACTCGCGCCACCATCGCTTGCACATTGGCAACCAAGGTTTTGGCGGTATGATCCAAATGGCTCGCCATCGTATTGCCAAACAAACGTGTGGCATCAACATATGGCTCATATTCCAATTGACTGAAAATCGCCAATACTTGCATCGCCAAATCTGCATCGCCATCAATGCTGATATCGCCCACGCCCAACGCTTTCGATTGCAACAATTTGCTCCATGCATCGCCTTGTATGGTGATATGGCATTCGGTGGCTATTTCGGCAGGCAATGTATGGACATAACCTTCTTCACCAATGAGCATGTCCACATTCACACCCAAAGCAGTCAAACGCAAGCTGCGTCCTGCTAAAAAGCTGAATGCTTGTTTTAAATGCTCTTGTTGTAACAACAAATGATTGATGAGCGCATGACTGATCCACATCTTGAGATTCCTTTAAAATGACCAGTGCTGATGGCAACTGACAATGACTTTACCACGGTGGGCATCATCGACATTGAAAACAGGCACAGGCAAACCCAAACGAGCCGCCTCTGCGGTATAAAACTCGGCACGGGTCGGATGCCCGCGTTCGACAATGTTCAAAACAGACTCTTTCGGCTGTTGCACCACATCGATTAAAGCTTGTATAGCGTGTTGACGGTGTACGACATTGACCACTTGATTGCCGCCCGCAATGTCCACGCGCCCACTCAAACGCTTGGCAGGATGGCGTTCATCATCATACAGGCCGCCCAAACGCAACACGCTGATATGTGGCAAACCACTTTGCAACCAAATGTTTTCACAAGCTGCTATTTTGCGCGCAGATTCGGTTTGCGGTGCAATGGGACTGCGTTCATCGCAGACCCGCGCGGCATCGCCATACACCGAAGTAGAGGAAGTATAAACCACATGGCGAATGTTTGCCGCTTGCGCTTGCTCACACAAAGCGTGCATCTTCGCCACATAATCCACCGCCCCAGATGGCGGCAACAACACCACCCACACATCTGTTTGTTGAAAATCTTGCACAAGCAAAGCGGCCTGAAAATCCCAATAATGCCAATTCACACCGCTTAATTCATGGCGGCTACTGGCAACAATGCGATACGCTTGCGCTGCCAATTGCTGCGCCAAAGGGCGACCCAAATAGCCCGCCCCTGCAATCCAAACCGATTTCAATCTTGCATCCATTGTGGCTGATGCCATTTTTGTGTGTACACCGGCTCATAAGCACGCATCTTGTCTAATAAAGTTTGCGGATTGCTGTCGACCACCATCAATGTGCGATTGCTTTCAGGCATGAAACCCGATGTGATGGCTTGCTCAATCAAAGCCAATAAGGGCTGATAAAAACCATCCACGTCCAACAAACCAATCGGTTTTTGTTGCAAACGCAATTGTCCCATAGACAACACTTCAAACAATTCTTCAAACGTCCCCACGCCACCGGGCATGGCAATATACGCATCGGCTCGAACAATCATTTCTTGTTTGCGTACGGTCATATCAGGCGTTTCAATCAACTCACTCAAACCATCATGCGCTTTTTCCAACTCACGCAAAAAAGTTGGAATCACGCCAGTGACATGACCACCATGTGCCAAAACCGCATCGGCAATCGTACCCATCAAACCCACTTTACCACCGCCATACACCAAGCCCAAATTTTGCTCAGCCAACAAGCGTCCTAACTCTTGCGTCGCATCAAAATAATTTTTGGATTCACCAAAATTTGAGCCGCAATACACTGCAATTTTTTGCATCACAATACCGCCTTAGGATAAGCGCCCACAATTTTCAAGAATGCCGCCCGCTCTTGTAAATCTGCCAACGCATTTTTAACATGTTCGTCTTCTACATGGCCTTCCACATCAATGAAAAACACATATTCCCACAAACCCACTTTGGATGGACGGCTTTCCAATTTGCTCATAGACACACCGTTCTCAGACAAAGCATGTAGCAACTCATGTACCGTACCCACTTTATTGGGTGCTGAGACAATCAAAGACGTTTTGTCTATGCCGCTGGCACCTGTGGTTTGGTGACCCAACACCAAAAAACGGGTGGTGTTATTCGGCTCATCTTCAATATTAGAAGCCAATTTACACAATTCAAAACGTTCTGCCGCCGCTTGAGAAGCAATCGCCACTGCCGTTTCATCTTCAGCTGCCAATTGCGCCGCACGTGCATTGCTAGCAACTGCCACACGCGCCACATGGCTAGGCAAATTTTTATTCAACCACTCATGGCATTGCGACAAAGCTTGAGCATGCGCATACACTTTGGTAATGCCTTCTTGATTCGCCACTTTGCGCAATAAATGATGGTGTATGCGCAAAACCACTTCACCACAAGCTTTCAAAGGCGATGCTACCAACAAATCCAAAGTGCGACCCACTGCGCCTTCGGTTGAATTTTCAACTGGCGCCACCACATAATCCGCCTGACGTGCTTCGACCAAACGAAACGCTTCATCTATCGTCGCACAAGGTTGCGTGTGAGCGGCATGACCGAAATGCTTATTCGCTGCTTGCTGCGTGAACGTGCCTTCAGGACCCAAATACGTGATGGTCAATGGGCGCTCTACCGCCAAACACTCACTCATGATTTCACGGAACAACCGTGCCACCGCCTCATTAGATAACAAGCCACCCAAACCACCATTCAACTCTTGAATGCGGCGCAACACTTGTGCTTCACGTTCAGGACGGTAAACCACACCGCTGCCTTTTAATTCCCCAATAGCGCGTGCATGGGCGGCACGTTCATTTAACAAACTCAAAATGGTTTGGTCGATGCTGTCAATAGCATCTCGGTGCGGTTTCAGTAAATCATCCGTGCTCATGAAGCTGTATTCCGTCTGCGTTAAAAAAGAATGATTTTAACCCAAAAGCCATCAAAAAAGCGTCCTGTAAGTTTTACAGGACGCCTCAAAACCAAGCCTTGCAGGATTATGCTCACATACGCTTCAATTTTAAAACAGTATTTTTAGAAGCATCCAATAACAGCAGTTTATCACCTTCAATACGCCATGAAGACACACTTTCCAAATTGCGAATGACTTTGTACTCAAACTGCATGACAGAATCAGGCGAACAAGCCATACGACTAGTAGCAATACCTTTAAACTGAATCAATGCACCATTGCTGGCATAAGCGCTCATTAATTGATTACAGCCTACGCTGCCTGAAACGCGAGATTGCTCAGTATCAAATTGCAAAACCTTTGCACGCACGCCCTCAGACGGAACCGCAGCAGACGAAGCTTCTAGCAATTGCCAATGACCTTGTAAACTGCTGGCAGATTGTATAGAAGGTTTACCAATATTGGCACAAGCACCCAAACACATTGTTGCTAATAATATCCACGCTGTCTTCATACTGCCTCCTAGAAACATCTATTATTAAAATGCTTCATTCACCTTAACGCCACCTAGCAAATCTTTAGCAGAAGCCAAAGATGCCACACGCTGCTGCGCGGCTTTAAACTCAGGTGTTTGTAGCAATGCATCAAATTCAGCAACCGTTTTTTGACCAACCACATATTCCCAACGCTGCGCCAGTTTAGGTTGTGCTGCTGCATCCCATTGCCATTGATGTAACAGTTCATCCACCAAATCAGGACGATTGCAAATCAAAGCAATATCACAACCTGCATCCAAAGAAATTTGCGTGCGTTCCACAATCCCACCCACACCACAAGCTCCTTCCATGGTCAAATCATCGGAAAAAATAATGCCATCAAAACCGACTTTATCACGCAATATTTGTTGCAACCAAAATGGTGAAAAACCCGCAGGCAAAGCATCTATTTTAGGATAAACCACATGAGCAGGCATCACCGCACCCATGCCTGCTGCGCTCATCTGTACAAACGGTACAATGTCGTTTTGCCATAAAACTTCAAATTCACGCTCGTCTTGCGGTAAAACATGGTGGCTGTCACCCTCTACAAAACCATGACCTGGAAAATGCTTGCCACAGCTGCTCATGCCGCCTTGTTTTAAACCTTCTTGCAATGCCAATGCCAAAGCTGTCACTTCTTGTGCATCTTGTGAAAAACTGCGATTACCAATCACACTGCACGCACCCCAATCCAAATCCAAAACAGGTGTAAACGACAAGTCAATGCCACAAGCACGCAGTTCTGATGCCAATACCCAACCGACTTCACGGGCTTGATTCAAAGCCATTTCTTGACCTTGGTTTTGCCACATTTGACCCAAAACCGCCATCGCTGGCAAACGGGTAAAACCATCAATAAAACGCTGTACTCGACCGCCTTCGTGATCTACTGCAATCACCAATTCTGGCGTACGCAAGGCTTTGATATCTGCAACCAAAGCTTTGATTTGTGCTACTGAAGAAAAGTTGCGACGAAATAAAATCACACCACCGATTTCAGGACGCAACAAACGCGCACGTTCAATATCTGTTAATTCAAACGCTGCCACATCGGCCATCACAGGACCACGAGCTAAATTTTGCATATTTTTCATCTTTCTCACAAACAGCAACAGGCAGCCCAAGGCTGCCTGATTTCTCAAAATATCACTTCACACGCAACGGCAAAAAGAACGTATCTTGGTCACGCATGACAAACAATGGCGCAGCTGTACTCGCTTCTGCCAAAGCTTGTTTAAAAGTTTTTTCATCGGTCAAAGGATTCGGACCTGCGGAGATAATAATGTCACCTGCCATCAAACCCGAAGCGGCCGCAAAACCTTGTGCCTCAACCACCAATAAGCCACCAGCAATATCACGCTGCTTAGACTCTTCCGCTGACAATGCCACCAAAGACAAGCCCACTTCCGGCACCACAATGCGACTGCGAGTATCACTGCCATCATTTTGATTAAAGTTCGGCACAGTGACCGTACTTTCACCGGTCAACTCTGACAATTCCACTGCTACTTTGACTTCTTTAGAATCTCGCCATACGGTTAATTCAATCTTACTGCCTGGTTTCATCGCACCAATCAACACAGGCAAATCACTAGAACGCTCCACCACATTGCCATTGACTTTTAAAATGATGTCGCGTACTTGCAGTTTGGCTTTTTCAGCTGGACCATTTGGCAATACTTTCACCACCAAAGCACCACTGGGTTTATCTAATTTGAATGATTTGGCCAAATCAAACGATACTTCTTGAATGATGACACCTAATTGCGCACGACGCACACGACCGTATTGTTTCAATTGGTCAGCAACATTGGTTGCAACATCAATTGGAATTGCAAATGAAATGCCCATAAAACCACCTGAGCGGCTGTAAATTTGCGAATTGATACCGATAACTTCGCCTTTCAAATTGAACAATGGGCCGCCTGAATTACCAGGATTGATGGCCACATCTGTTTGAATGAAAGGTGTATAGCTTTCGTTAGGCAAAGAACGGCCTTTTGCTGACACAATACCTGCAGTGACAGTATTGTCAAAACCAAATGGTGCACCAATCGCCGCAACCCATTCACCCACGCGCAATTCATCTGGCTTGCCCAATTTCACCACGGGCAAATCTTTGGCTTCAATTTTCAATACCGCCACATCAGATTGTGTATCTGAACCGACTAACTTGGCTTCAAACTCACGTTTATCCGTCAATACCACACGAATAGAGTCGGTTCCACTGACCACATGAGTATTGGTCAAAATATAGCCATCATTGCTAATAATAAAACCCGAACCAAAGCTAGCACCATCATCGTCTTCTGGATTAGCAGGTGCCCCTGGAAAATCAGGAATCAAGCGACGAAAATATTCCAACATGGGATCTTCTTCGCTGCTCGTACCCTCATACGTCCCCATGCTACCTTGCTTCACTGCCTGTATGCTCACCACCGTCGCACCTTGCTCATTCACCAATTTGGTAAAATCCGGCAACAACATGGCTACAGAGTTATTGTCAGCAGGCTTAACCTCCTGTACATATTCTGTATTATTGCGATCGTCTTTTTTTACTAACCACTCTGGTTTGTCACAAGCGCTTAACGTCAAAGCGGTAACACACGCAGCGGCCATTAACGTGATTTTATTCACACATTATCCTTTATTTGACTTCTGCTGACTGCACTGTTCTATTGTTTTGTATATCCATAGCAATACATGGATTGGATTTAAAATTATGGCACTTTTACCATAAAAATAATATGCTTATTTAATGGCTTTACAAGGCTTTAGCTTTGTAATCGCACAAATCTTCAATCAAACAGGTCGCACACTGCGGTTTCAATGCCTTACATGTATAACGCCCATGCAAAATCAACCAGTGGTGCGCATCCACCATAAACTCTTTGGGAATGTGTTTGACCAATTGGTCTTCCACTTCGCGCACATTTTTGCCTTTGGCAATACCTGTTCGATTACCCACCCGAAAAATATGCGTATCTACCGCCATCGTTGGCTGACCAAACGCAGTATTGAGTACCACATTGGCTGTTTTACGCCCAACTCCTGGCAAGGTTTCCAAAGCCTCACGAGTTTGAGGCACTTGACCGCCAAAATGGTTCAATATCGCATCACAAGTTGCTATCACATGGGCAGCTTTGGTTTTGTATAAACCAATCGTTTTAATGGTGTCACGCACTTTTTCTTCGCCCAGTGCTAACATCGCTTGTGGATTGGGTGCCAAATCGAACAAAACTGCCGTCACTTTGTTCACTGCCACATCGGTGGTTTGTGCTGACAACAACACTGCAATCAACAATTGAAATGGACCATCAAAAACCAATTCTGTGGTTGGATGTGGATTGGCCTCACGCAAACGGCTAAAAATTTCATAACGTATTTGTTTGTTCATACTTTTTGATACTTTATTATTGTGCGCGCTCAGATTGGCGAAATGCCCATGGTGCTTGTGCTTGATGATTGCGCCACAAACCTACACGCTGCTTTTGAGCCTGTTGATGCAAACATTGATAATAACGATAAGCATCCACTTGCTGCTGTTTTTTGGCAATAGAATCGTAATGCCAAGCCAATCCCTGTGCCAATTGGCTTGCATTCACATCCACATCACCTTGCCACACAATCGCCACTTGGCGTTGGTATTGGTCTATGTCTGTCACTTGCACTTGGACTGTTTTTTGGCGACTCAACATGTTTTGCAAATTTTTGAAGCTCTCTTTGCCTGCCGCTTGCCGCATTTCTGGTGCATCAATAAAAGCCAAACGCACACGGTGTTTTTGACCGTGTGTGTCTTGAATTTGTACCGTATCACCATCACTGATTTTAACAATGCGTCCTGAATATTGTTTGACATTGTTTTTAGCATATTGCGCCATGTTTACAGGCTGCCATTGCTGGCACGCAGTCAAGATATGGTCGTCACTTTGCGCTTGTGCACAAGAGATTAGCAAAAAGCTTGCCACAATTACCATACATGGTTTGAACATACTGCCATCCTTTAAAATCAGGCAGTGTGATTTTTCTGCCATAAGACATCAGACACATTCAAACGGCGATTCATTTCACGACCCAAAATAAAAAACACATCACTCAAACGATTCAAATAACGCTGCAAATTCAAAGAAACAGTTTCATCTTCCGCGCGCAAAGCAACCACACTGCGCTCCGCACGACGGGCAACAGTGCGTACCACATGCACTTGTGCCGCTTGGGCTGAGCCACCGGGCAAAATAAATTCTTCCAATGGACTTAAATTTTCATGCCAAGCCGCAGCGCTGTGTTCCAAAAAGGTCAAATAATTTTCAGTAATGACATTCCAACCAGGCACCGCCAATTCAGAGCCGACATCAAACAATTGGTGTTGAATTTGGGTTAATTTTTGCTGAATGTCTTCAGGTATCGCCATTGCCAACAACACCCCTAAATGCGCATTGAGCTCATCCACTTCGCCAATTGCATGAATGCGCAAACTGCTTTTGGCCACGCGTGAGCCATCGCCCAAACCCGTATTGCCCGAGTCGCCTGTTTTGGTAATAATTTGTGTCAAACGATAAGCCATGATTTTTCTCACCATGAAAAATGCCGATGCAATCGCATCGGCGTAACAATAACAAAAACCATCAGCTCACATGGCTAACAGTAATGACTTCTGCACGGTCAGAGTGACCCAAAATCAAAACATCCGCAGGATGGCGTGCAAACACACCATTTTCCATCACGCCTGGAATGCGGTTGATTTCATCTTCCAATTTCATAGGCTCATAGATTTCCAAATCATGCACGTCTAAAATCTCATGACCACCACGAGTAATCACGCCTTCACGCAAAACAGGACGACCGCCTAATTTAACCAATTGAGATGCCACCCAAGAACGGGCAAATGGTACGACTTCAACAGGCAATGGAAACGCACCCAATTTAGACACGTATTTGCTTTCACCTGCCATGCAAATAAATTGGCGTGAAGCATGTGCCACAATTTTTTCACCCAATAATGCCGCACCACCACCTTTAATCATTTGCAAAGAATGGTTCACTTCATCAGCACCATCAAAATAAACGGGCAATTTACCCACATCAGCCAATGCCACTACTTTGATGCCATGTTGTTCCAATAAATCACGCGACTCAATAGATGCAGCCACCACACCACGGACACGGTCTTTGATACTGGCCAATTCTTCAATGAAAATAGCCACTGTTGATCCCGAACCCACACCAATATACTCATCGTGTGGTACATATTCCAATGCTTTGCGCGCGGCCTGACGCTTAAAATTATCTTGAGTAGACATGCTGACTTCCCTATTCTGTATGAATGACTGCTATAAGCAAGAGTGTAAGGTTTTAAGCCTGAACAAGCAACACCACAGCCTGTGCTTCTATGCCTTCTTCACGACCCAAATAGCCTAATTTTTCATTCGTCTTGCCTTTAATATTGACCAAGCCAATATCAATACCCAAATCTTGGGCAATATTTTGGCGCATACCCAACAAATGCGGCTTCAATTTAGGCTGTTGGGCAATGATGGTGGTGTCCACATTGACCACACGCCAGCCCAAATCTTGCACACTTTGATACGCCGCACGCAACAACACACGGCTGTCAGCATCTTTGAATTGTGCTGCTGTATCCGGAAAATGATGACCAATGTCTCCCAAAGCCACCGCACCCAATAAAGCATCGGTAATGGCATGCAATAAAGCATCGGCATCCGAATGACCTAACAAACCTTTGTCATGATCGATGGTCACGCCACCTAAAATCAAAGGGCGGCCTGTAACCAATTGATGGACGTCGTAACCTTGTCCCACGCGAATATTCATATTGTGTCCTACAAAGTGCCACTATCGAGCAGCAACTCAACCAAAGTAGCATCTTGTGCCAGTGTTAATTTTAAATTGCGCACATCACCCACCACCAATTGCGCATGAATGCCTTGCAATTCCATCGCCGAAGCTTCATCGGTAATGGCACTCAAATCATCTATACTCAAAGCGTCCTGTAAGGCCTTTGCACGAAACATTTGCGGTGTTTGCGCTTGCCACAAACCACTGCGGTCAATGGTGTCCGCAATCTTGCCACGGGCATCTTGTTTTTTGAGCGTATCGGCAACAGGCAAAGCCAAAATCGCACCTTGGCAAGCCTCATTCGCCACCGCCAACAAACGCTGCAAAGCCTGCGTTGGCAAAGAACAACGTGCGGCATCGTGTACCAACAACCAATCGTTGGCAGCGACTTTTTCAGATTGCATCAATTGCTGTATGCCATTGCGCACACTTTCAGCACGGCTCTGGCCACCGCAATACAATACTTGCAAACGCGCCGTTTTCGCCCAAGCTGGCAAAACCAAATCTTTAAAATAACCATCGTCAGGCGACAAAACCACTGCCACTCCTGCCAAACTCTCACACTCAAGCAAGCGTTGTACGGTGTGTAATAACACCGCTTGTCCTGCAATACTCGTATATTGTTTGGGAATGTGACTGCCGAAACGGCTACCAACCCCTGCTGCTGGCACCACCGCAAAAAAACGTGAATTCATACTCAAATATCTTGCATTTGTTGTCGGTACAAACTCTCACCACCGACTGACTTGTCCAATACTGCCACATACGCTGCATGTGCCGCTTGCTCTTGCTCGTCTGCGTCTATGACTTTAAAACGCATGCCTGCTTGGCGCTCAAACTGATGCGCGGCCTGTAAATGCAAAGCCTCTTCGTCAGTTGCTTTCACATCCAAGCTGAACTGACCCCGAGTCATGCCCAAATACACTTCAGCCAATAACTCGCAGTCAATCAAAGCACCATGCAACACCCGTTTGGTCTTATCCACACCCAAACGATTACACAAAGCATCCAAATTGACTTTTTGTCCTGGATACAAACGGCGTGCCATCGCCACGGTATCAATGCTTTTGTGACCTGTAATGTGTTCGGTTTCAGGCATGCCCAAGCGAGCAAATTCCATATTCAAAAAGCCGATGTCAAACGCAGCATTGTGAATAATGAGTTCGCTGTCTTGCAAAAAGTCTGCTATGCGCTGCGCCACTCCCGCAAACTTGGGTTTGTCTGCCAAATCATCCAGCGTGATGCCGTGCACCGCAATGGCTTCAGGTGCAATGTCACGCTCAGGATGTACATACTCATGCAAATACTTGCCCGTCAAACGACGGTCTATCATTTCCAAACCTGCAAATTCAATCAAACGATCGCCTTGGTTGGCATACAGACCCGTCGTTTCAGTATCCAATACAATTTGTCTTACCGCCATCAGATACCCTTATTGTCCTGTCGCAGAAGCTGCCACTGCTGGCGTGCTCGCTGCAACAGGTGCCTCATCCATCAATTCATCAATCGATTGCTCTGGTGCCACTTGAAAACGCTTGCCGTTGAAGAGCAATTGGTTTTTAGTCACTGCAATTTCGCTGTCAATCACACCATTTTCTTGTGTCAAATAACCCGCATCTGCCATACCATTCAAAGTCGAGCGTACCAAAAAGCGTGCGGTATCACGTACTTCGTCCATGCTTGGTGGATTTTCAACATCAGGATCAACTGAGAAAATCGAATCCGCTTGCGCTACCGCCAAATTCTCTAACAAAATTTGCGGTGCATTCACATGAATCTTGCCTTCGGTTTTGCCCATTAAAGCATTAAAGCTGTTCATATCAGCGGCCTGTAAATCTTTAAAGCCAAACTCAGCGCTGAATTTCAATTGACCATCAGGCATTTTCAAATCAAATTGCGACACTTTAAACACAGGATTATTGGTGAAAATCGGCAAGGCTTCGTTTTGTGCCAATTTCAATAAAGCATCACGATATTGCGCTTCATTCAATGACTCGTTGCTCAAGCGGAAAAATTCATCGTTCAATTTCACCAAAGCAGCGGCCTGTAAATGTTCCGCACTGGCTTTCACAAGCAATGGTCCATAAACGTCTTGACCATACTGGAATTGATTGAACTGAATCTCGGCTTTGGCATCGGCAAAACCATCTTGCTCATCGGTTGAACGCTTCAATGCAAATTGTTGTACTGCGACATTGTTCGGTGCAATCGTACCATTTGGATTGATAAATGCACCAATTTGCAAGTCCGACACCATGTTAATCAACGAATTGAGTTTGATGTTGTAATCCACACCTTCAGACCAAGCCATACTGGCTTTCGCCACTTTCAACTCATTTTCACCAACATTCAAGCCAGATGGATTTAGACGAGATTTTGCCGTATAACCGATGTCTTCTAAAACCAATTGACCTTTATCTGCCAATTTAATATGGATGCCGCCACTTTGGCTCAAAACTTCATACGCATCGTAATTGTCTTGGTAATCCAACTCGATATTCAGACCTTTCCAATCAATGGCAATGCCTGACAATTCTTCATATTGAAAAGCGGGTATAGAGGCATTCATCACACCACCACCAAACAAATTCAAACGATTGGTCACAGACAAAGGGGTTTGCTTCTGGAAAAAACGTTCTAAACTTTGTTGTGCTTGTGAGCTAAATTTCACCTCAGACACCGATACCGCTTTCACTGGCGACAAACCATCGGCAAAGGGACCATGCTGAATGTGATTGGTAATGGTGAATGGTTCATTGACAATGACTTTGATATTGTCTGGCACATTGTCGCCCAATTTGTTCAACAAGTTGGGTTTCAAGCGCAATACGGTCACTTCTTTCGATGAAAACCAGCCACGCTCGTATTCATAACTGACCACATCTAATAATGGATTTTTTTGCACCAATTGTTGATGTTGCTTCATGCTCGCTTCAGCGCGCAAACCAAACCAATATGGCAAAGCCACAAAAACCAATATCACTGCCGCAATGACGCACATCAACGGCAGCATCCAACGTTTATTCTTCATTCGTGTGTCAAACATCAAGTTAAAATGAGCACAAGCATATCATTTATTTCATGACTTTGCTGCCCAAGTACCTTGTAAAGCAAAGTTAAAAACGTACAGGACGCTTGATTCAATACGACTTATTCACCTCAAAACTGTAGTCTTGGACTAATTTTTTACTTGTTAAAAAATTTAATAAGATGCATAAATTGATACTTTAAAGTTTAAAAGATGCACAGTATTTGATTTAAAATCAAAGTGTTCCTTTTCCGCACTCTAAATTAAAACCTTTATAAAACAAACGATTAAATCACAAACACCTGATGTTAACTCTATTAAAAACATACCCATTACCTAATAATAGAGTTAAACTCTAGGATTGATAAAATCACAACGATGAAAGTTCTACACATGCACAACGATTTTAAGCCGCTTACCATTCGTGGTCGTGAATTGATTCCTATCGTTCAAGGCGGCATGGGCGTGGGCATTTCTGCTTCTAGCTTATCAAGCGCAGTAGCACGCGAAAATGGCGTAGGTACGATTGCCAGCGTGGATTTGCGTCACTTGCATGAAGACTTATTGGCAGATTCCAAAATTGACCAAAGCGAAGAAAAATACGACCGCTTAAACCGCATTGCCTTAGACCGTGAAGTCAAAGCAGCGGTTGAAAAATCAGAAGGACGCGGCATGATTGCCGTCAATGTGATGAAAGCCGTTAAAGACCATCCCGCTTTGGTACGCCAAGCGTGTGAGTCTGGTGCTCACGCCATCGTGATGGGAGCTGGTTTGCCTTTGGATTTACCAGAAATGGTAGAAGGTCATCCTGATGTGGCCTTGTTCCCCATTTTGTCAGAGTCTCGCGGCATCAACATCGTTTTGAAACGCTGGATGAAAAAAAACAAATTACCAGATGCCATCGTTATTGAGCATCCTAACCATGCCGCAGGTCACTTGGGCGCAGCTACCGTTGCAGGCTTGGGTGACGCTCGTTTTGAGTTTGACCGTGTATTAGAAGAAACCTTTGAAGTCTTCAAAAAATTGGGTTTAGAGCGTGAAAAAATCCCATTAATTTTGGCAGGTGGTATGGCCAATTTTGACAAAATCAGCACCGCTTTAAACCAATGGGGCGCTTCTGCCGTACAAGTCGGTACTGCTTTTGCAGTAACCCATGAAGGCGATGCCCACATCAACTTCAAAAACACGTTGGCAGGTGCTGAAGGCGAACAAATTGTTGAATTCATGTCTGTTGCAGGTTTGCCTGCTCGTGGTGTGAATACGCCATTTTTGAAAAGCTATTTGAAGCGTGAAGAAGCTTTACAAGCCAACGCCAAAGCCGATCCACGCCGCTGTACTCAAGGTATTAACTGCTTGACCCAATGCGGTTTGCGTGATGGCTTGGATAAAATCGGTCAATTCTGTATCGACTTGAAATTGGCTGCTGCTTTCCGCGGTGAAGTGAACAAAGGTTTGTTCTTCCGTGGCAAAGACCCATTGCCATTTGGCAACCAAATTCGTTCCGTTAAAGAAACAGTAGAGTATTTGCTAACAGGTCAAACTGCATTGAACAGATAAGCGTCCTGTAAATCAAAACACCATAAAAAAGCCCCTATTCAGGGGCTTTTTGCATACGTAATGAAACTTGGAGTATGGCTTATTCAGCAGAATGAGTGCTAGGTGCTGCAGGTTTGCCACCATCATGACTGATGCTTACCGCACGAGCAGGAACCACAGTAGAAATGGCGTGCTTATAAACCATTTGCGTCACAGAAGTGTTGCGCAACAACACCACATATTGATCAAACGACTCTACTTGACCTTGTAGCTTAATACCATTTACCAAGTAAATAGATACCGGTACATGCTCTTTTCGCAATGCATTCAGAAAAGGATCTTGTAGCAATTGTCCTTTATTATTCATGTTTTAAACTCCATGTTTTTATTGTGATAAGCATTTGCATCTCAGGATATGCAAATGGAACGTCTAATGCTAACACACTATGGCTTAATATTCTTCTTAGCACTCACTTTAACCTTGCGTTTTAGTTGCTTTTTTTCCTCTTTTTTAGCAATACGAGGACTCAACTTAGCACGACGTAAGGTGGTTGGTGCTTTTGCTGGTGTGCCTTCTTGATCAAATGGATTTTCAGTCGATTTGTATTGCACACGCAAAGGCGTACCTTCTAAATGGAAGGCTTTACGGAAAGTTTGTACCAAATAACGGGTATAACTGTCTTTGATATGGTGCAAAGCATTACCATGAATCACAATAATCGGAGGATTCACACCACCTTGGTGAGCATAACGCAATTTTGGACGGATTGGACCCACACGAGGCGGTTGTTGGCGTTCCAAAGCCGATTGCAACACACGAGTAATCTTAGGTGTTGGCATTTTAATCATGGCAGCTTGATAGGCTTGGTTGATAGAATCAAACAAATCATCAATGCCTTTGTGTTTCAAAGCCGAAATATAATGGAACTTGGCAAAATCCAAGAAATACAATTTGCGTGCAATGTCTTTTTTGATTTGCTCTTTGCGCTCAGGTGTCACCACATCCCATTTGTTAATGGCAATAACCAATGCACGACCCGCTTCCAAAGCAAAACCTGCAATAGTCGCATCTTGGTCAGCAATATCTTGGTTGGCATCCAACACCAATACCGCCACATTCGCCGCTTCAACCGCCTGCATCGACTTAATCACTGAGAATTTCTCAATCGCCTCATCGACTTTACCACGACGACGCACACCGGCTGTATCGATGATGGTGTAAGGCTTCTCATTGCGCTCAAAATCAATGTGAATCGAGTCACGTGTGGTACCTGCTTGGTCAAATGCAATAACGCGCTCTTCGCCCAAAATGGCGTTCACCAAAGTGGATTTGCCCACATTAGGACGACCAATCACCGCAAATACAGGGTGTTTTGCATCCTCTTCTTCTTCTTCCTCAGGTTCTGGGAAATCACTCAATACAGAGTCAATCAAATCCCAAACACCATCGCCATGCGCAGAAGAAATCACGAATGGTTCTAAATTCAAGCCCAATTCATAAAACTCTGCTGACACAACCGCACGGTTAGCACCTTCAGCTTTGTTCACCGCCAAATATACAGGACGACCACTCATACGCAATTTTTGCGCAATCAATTTGTCTTGTGGTGTCACACCCGCACGCGAATCCACCAAGAAAATCACCGCATCTGCTTCATCTACCGCTTGCAAAGTTTGCTTGGCCATTTCAAACAAAATACCGCTGTCTACTACAGGCTCAAAACCACCCGTATCGACTACCAAATAAGGTTTTTCACCCACACGACCATGACCATAGTGACGGTCGCGAGTCAAACCTGGCAAATCTGCTACCAAAGCATCTTTACTACGGGTCAAGCGGTTAAACAAAGTCGATTTCCCGACATTTGGTCGGCCGACCAACACTATCGTTGGTTTCATAATTCAATATCCTTTAATGTTTTAAGGCCATGCATCAATAAATACAGGACGGCTGCCCATGGCAACCCATGTGACAGCCGTCCCCTGATGCAAGGTTTACTGCTCTGCCTTAAATTTAACTAATTCATAATTTGGTGAGGTTTTTTCGTCCAAACCTTTTAATGCTTGCGCATATGCTTCTTTGGCCTTAACCACATCACCTTTGGCAACCAAAATATCACCTTTGGTTTCCAGCATCATTGGTTTCAATGCTTCAGGCACCACAGCATCTGCATATTTCAAAGCATCATCGTATTTTTGCTGTTGCAATTTCAAAACTGCCAAACGCTGATTGCTCAAAGCTTGCAAAAAAACATCTTGATGGTGAGTTTGCACCCACAACAAATGTTTTTCAGCTTGCTCATATTGTTTTTCATCAAATGCTTGTGCGGCTGCCATCAATGTGGCTTCGGCGGCACCAAAAGAATCTGCATACTGCTCTTGCAAAGTTTTCAATTCAGTCAAGGCAGTAGCATCTTTAGCACTGCTCTTTTCGATAAATTGATATGCCAAAGTAGCCGCTTCTTTATGACGATCAGCTTGATGGCTTTTGTTCAATACATAGCCTAAATACGCTAACGCCAAAACCACTAACAATATAAATAACCATTTGCCACCACGATGCCAAAAATGTTTTATATCATCCAGCTCTTGTTGCTCTTGAACATCATATGCCATTTATTATGCCATCCATTGTTGTAATTGCGATGTCAATTGTGTTGACGCAATTTGTATCTGACCATTGTCACCACGCAAATCTTTCAAAGTCACCACGCCTTCAGTCACTTCGCTTTCGCCAATAATGACCGCAAAGCGTGCACCACTGCCATCGGCTTTTTTCATTTGCGCTTTCAAACTTTGCGTGCCTGAATATTGTGATACTGACAAACCTGCTTGGCGCAAGATTTGTGCATTGATCACCGCTTGTTGCATCGTGCCTTCACCTTGGTACATCACAAACACATCCAAGTTGTTTTCCACTTTCAGGACGCCTATTTGCTGTACCAATAACAACAAACGCTCAATACCCATTGCAAAACCAATGGCTGGCGCTTCTTTGCCACCCAAAGATTCAATCAAGCCATCATAGCGACCACCACCACAAATAGTACCTTGTGAGCCCAACTCACTGGTCACCCATTCAAATACCGTTTTGTTGTAATAATCCAAGCCACGAACCAAACGTGGATTTTCGACATACACAATTCCCACAGCATCCAACAACGCTTTGAATTGTTGGTAATGGTTCAGAGACTCTTCACCCAAATAATCCAACAAACGTGGTGCATGGTTGGCTATTTCTTGCAAATCTGGATTTTTGGTATCCAATACACGCAAAGGATTGGTATGCATGCGACGCTTGCTGTCTTCATCCAAAACCGCTTCATGTTGCTGTAAATAAGCCACCAAAGCCGCACGGTGCGCCGCGCGCTCTTCAGGAATACCCAAAGTATTGATTTGCAATTGAACTTTATCCAACACACCCAATCGTTCCCACAAATCAGCTGTCATCACAATCATTTCGGCATCGACATCAGGTTGGCTATAACCCAAAGCTTCAAAACCCGCTTGATGAAATTGACGATAACGACCTTTTTGTGGTTTTTCATGACGGAACATCGGACCCATATACCAAAGCTTCATAGGGCCGTTATAAAGCAAATTATGCTCAACCACAGCACGCAAACAAGAAGCCGTTCCTTCAGGACGCAAGCTCAATGAATCACCATAATCATCAAACGTGTACATCTCTTTGCCTACAACATCGGTCTCTTCACCGATAGAGCGCACAAACAAACCTGTTGATTCAATAATCGGAGTGCGAATGAATTGATACGCATATTGCTGCGCCCATTCATTCACCACAGTTTCAAATGCTTGCCAATAAGCAGAAGTGATTGGCCAGTCTTTTTGTTCAACTGGCAACAAATCATTCATGCCCTTCACTGCTTGAATCTTTTTTCCCATAATGCGTAGCTTTAGTCTTTACAATGTTTGAATCGGAATCACACGGTTTTGGCTGCGTTTGGCACCATTTGCACCGTAATTGGTTTCGACATACTCTTCGACAATGGCAATAAATTCTTGCGCCATATTATCGCCTTTTAAAGTCACTTTGCGCTCACCATCGACATATACAGGTGCGATTGGCGTTTCGCCTGTACCCGGTAAACTGATACCAATGTCAGCCAACTTGCTTTCACCTGGTCCATTCACCACACAACCCATCACCGCCACATTCAAGCTTTCCACACCGGGATATTTCAAACGCCAAACTGCCATTTGCTCACGCAAATAATGCTGAATATCGCGCGCTAATTCTTGAAATACGGTACTGGTTGTGCGACCACAACCTGGACAAGCTGTCACCAATGGCGTGAAATTACGCAAGCCCATGGTTTGCAACAACTCTTGTGCTACGACCACTTCTTGAGTGCGCGGCGCACCTGGTTCTGGTGTCAAAGAAATGCGAATCGTGTCACCAATGCCTTGCTGCAGCAAAACCGCCAAAGCCGCACTAGAGGCCACAATACCTTTACTGCCCATGCCCGCTTCGGTTAAGCCCAAATGCAATGGGAAATCACAACGCTTGGCCAAATCTGCATACACTTCAATCAAATCTTGTACATTGCTGACTTTACAAGACAAAATGATTTTGTTCTTTGGCAAACCTAAATCCATCGCTTTTTGTGCCGAAGTCAAAGCAGAGGTAATCAAAGCTTCTTTCATAACAGCATCAACAGGCGCAGGATGGGCCAAAGCCAAATTGGCATCCATCATTTTTTTAGCCAAACTTTGGTCTAAAGAGCCCCAATTCACACCAATACGCACTGCTTTGTCATGCAAAGCGGCTTGTTCAATCATGTAAGCGAATTTCTCATCGCCCTTCACACCTTTGCCCACATTACCTGGATTGATACGGTATTTTGCCAAGGCTTTGGCACAATCTTGATAATCGCGCAACAAACGTTCACCATTGAAATGGAAATCGCCCACCAATGGTGTATTACATCCCATATCATCCAAACGTTGGCGAATCTCAGCCACTTTACTGGCCGCCTCAGGACTGTTAACCGTAATGCGTACCACCTCAGAGCCGGCATCCGTCAATTGCTTGACTTGCAAAGCCGTACCTTCTGCATCTACCGTATCGGTATTGGTCATGGACTGAACCAAAATAGGATGATCAGAACCCACCCACACATTGCCTATTTGGACTTGTTGGGTTTGTCTTCTTTTGATTTCATTCATTTTTGAGGCACCGTAAATGCTGCTGTTTTACCATCGACATAGTGTTTTTGAACGTCAATTTTTTGATCATTGAAGTTCACCTCACTGCCTGTTGCATAACCAATGCGTACTTGATAAGGCGTTTTGCCTTTAAATTGATGCACCGAATTAGCTGCAACAATACCGCTATGCAATGGCGTACCATCCGCATCGGTCACAATCAAATTAGAGCGATAACGCACTTTGATGTGCAAAACACCATCAGCCACAGCTTCTGTACCGCTTGCTGCAACAGCTGCACTGGCCGCGGCAGGTTCAGGAGTAGAAGCTTCGACAGCAGATGCCGAAGTAGATGCCATCGGCACAATCTGTACATTAGGATTGTCCAAAGCTGGCTGTGCCACTTCACCGACTTCCAAAGTAGATTTTTCCTGAGTTCGTGTTTGCTCAGAAGACTTGCTTTGCCAAAAACCAATAGCAATGACAACCACAATCAACACACCTACCAATGGCAACCATTTAGGTAAGCGGAACGGTTTTTGTTGGTCTTGAAAATTCAAACCATCGCGATTTTCAGATGAGCTTGTACTTGTAACATTTTTAGAAGCTTGCTCAGGAAATGCCTGATTCAATAATTGACCCAAAGTATCATTGTCAATTTCCAAGAAACGAGCATACGCTTTGATAAAACCTTTAATAAAAATAGGTTCTGGCAAGCCCTTATAATCTCCGCTTTCCAAACTTTCTATTTTTTTTGCAGTAAATTTCAAACGCTCTGCAACTTCGCCAATTGCGATTTTTTTGTCCAATCTTTTGGCTTTTAATAAAGCGCCAAGCTCTTGGGCGGCTTGATTGAATGCGCGCTCTTCTGACATGTTAGTGTCCTGTGGTCATTTGTCTTAATTCATCGGAATATGGGTAAGTAGAACGCAACTGCATTTCATACTCAGCTGCGGCCTGTATATGCCCCACACGGTGGGAAATCTGCCAACCTAATAATAAATCATCGGCAGACAAACGTTGTATTTGGCTTTGGTATATCTTGAAATAAGTATTGGCTAAGGCATCTTGCCCTTCGTTCATTTTCAAACGTGCCAATTCTTTATTGGCTACTGTAAACTGCGGATTGGCTGCCAAAGCTTGCTTTAATAAAGCCTCGCCTTGAGCATACTGCCCCAAACGCGCCGAACAAATACCTTTATTATAATAAGCAATAAATGGGGTTGGATAAGTAGGGTCTGCTAAAGCCACATCAAAATGCGTTAAGGATTCAGCAATACGCCCTAAGGTATTGCATTGGTACCAACCATAATTGTTATTCACTTCAGCGCTATTGGGCTCAATCGACAAAGCACGTTGATAACTTTCCTCAGCTTTGTCTGTCATCTTCAAATAATGATAAATTTCAGCCCGGGTCAATAATGCATTCAAACTGCGACTGTCTATTGCCAATGACTTATCAATTGCTTCAATTGCAGCGCGGTAGTCTTGAGCATTCATATACTCAATGGCCAATTGATTTTGAATTCTAGCCAAATCTTGAGCTTTTTCTGCTTTTGTTGGCTCTTTCAATTTGCTAGAACTACAAGCACTCAAAGCCAAAAAACTTACCGCAAGGATTGAAGCAATTTTCAAATTCATGACTGTCCTTTATCCAAATAAATTTGTTCCCACTTAGCTTGGCGCTTGGTTTTGTCTTTGACCTGACCTGCCAACTGGCCACATGCTGCATCAATATCATCACCACGTGTTTTACGCACAGTCACAATCAAACCCGCTTCCATCAAAATCTCTTTAAAGACATTGATACGCGCATTGCTTGAACGCTCATAACCTGAATTAGGGAAGGGATTGAATGGAATCAAATTGAATTTACAGGGCACATGTTTCACCAACTCAACCAATTCGCGAGCATGTTGCGGATGATCATTCACACCATCCAACATCACATATTCAAACGTAACAAAATCACGTGGTGCCTTAACCAAATAGCGCTCACAAGCGGCCATCAATTCTTTTAATGGATATTTTTTATTCAATGGCACAATTTCATCACGAATGCGATCATTCGATGCATGCAAAGACACAGCCAATGCTACAGGTGCAACCTCTTTCAAGCGATCCATTTGCGGCACCATACCTGAAGTGGATACCGTCACACGACGACGTGACAAACCATAGCCATGATCATCAAGCATGATATTCAAAGCCGTCACCACATTGTCAAAATTGGCCAAAGGCTCGCCCATACCCATCATCACCACATTGGAAATGACGCGCTCATTTTTAGGTGTCACACCCATGGCTTTATTCGCCCACCACAATTGACCAATGATTTCAGCCGCAGACAAATTGCGATTAAAACCTTGGCGACCTGTAGAGCAAAATGTACATTCCAAAGCACAACCGACTTGCGAAGAAATACACAAAGTACCGCGCTCCGCTTCAGGAATGAACACTGTTTCGACACCGTTACCAGTGCCCACATCCAACAACCATTTGCGTGTACCGTCTTTAGATTGCTGTGATGTCATTAAATCCGGAACCACCAATTGTGCTTGGTCATTCAATTTAGCGCGCAACGATTTAGCCAAATCGGTCATTTCGTCAAACGATGAAGCACCACCTTGGTGCATCCAACGCATCACTTGTTTGGCACGAAAAGCTTTTTCACCCATTTCTTCGAAGTGAGCGGTCAATTGGGGTAAATCAAAATTCAATAAATTGGTGGTCATATCTAATACTTTAAGCCGCTTACAGGACGCCCTCTAAGCGGCGATGATTACAAAATTAACGTGAAACAACTTCTTCAGCAGAGAAGAAGTAAGCGATTTCAATCGCTGCATTTTCTAAGCTGTCAGAGCCATGAACCGCGTTAGCATCGATAGATTGAGCAAAATCAGCACGGATGGTGCCAGCAGCCGCTTCTTTAGGGTTGGTAGCACCCATCAATTCACGGTTAGCCAAAACTGCGTTTTCGCCTTCCAATACTTGAATCATAACAGGACCAGAAGTCATGAAAGATACCAAGTCATTGAAGAAAGGACGTTCTTTGTGTACAGCGTAAAAGCCTTCAGCATCTGCTTGGCTCAACTGTTTCATTTTAGCTGCAACGATTTTTAAGCCAGCTTTTTCAAAGCGAGAGTAGATTTCGCCAATCACGTTTTTCGCTACTGCATCAGGTTTGATGATAGAAATTGTTTTTTCAATTGCCATTTTTATGCTCCATTAAGAAATTTTCATGCAATCTGCTATTTTAGCAAGGTTTCTTGCCTTGTTGTAGCCATTTTGCCGTCTATATGTGTCAACTTTTGTTATTACCTAAACTTAAATGCGGTAAAGACAAATAATTATGCGATTGCATTTCCACCATTCGGCTTACGGTACGGGTAAATTCCTCTGCAAAAGAACCTTCTATGTAAATCTCTCCCGCTTCAACTTCTGACGTAGCACACATTTTGACACGGTAATCATAAAACACATCAACCAGCCAAGTTAAACGACGTGCTTCATTGCGCTGCAAAGGTGTCAACGCTGTCATATTAGAAACAAACACCATTTCATAATTTTGTGCCAAATACAAATAATCCGCCTGAGAGCGAGGACCAAAACACAAAGTCTCAAACTCAAACCAAATCGCTTTGCTTGTGTGCGCTTTGGCTTTTAAAGGCCGGTCCCAAATACTGATGGTATTTTCCAAACGGGTCTGCCCCTGCGTCATTTTTTCAAACAACTCTGACAATTTTGCTTCATGTTGCGAATCATTTGGCACCAAAAAAATCGGCGCTTGCGTCAACGTGCGCAAACGATGATCCTCACCACCATCCACATTGATGACCTGTAAATGGTTTTCAATCAGTGCAATCGTGGGTAGAAAACTGCTGCGATTTTGACCTTGGAAATACAAATTTTTAGGCTCATAATTGGACGTCGCCACCATCACCACACCACGATTAAATAAACCTTCTAATAAACGACCTAAAATCATTGCATCGGCAATATCACTGACATGAAACTCATCGAAACACAACACACGGACTTCTCGCGCCAGCTCTGCAGCCACAATATCCACTGGATTTTCTTCTGATTTGTATTTGCCTAGACGAGCATGCATTTCAGCCATAAAAGCATGAAAATGCACACGTCGCTTACGACGATATGGCAAACACCCAAAAAAAGCATCCATTAAAAAGCTTTTACCTCGACCCACCCCACCCCACAAATACAAGCCATTTGGCGATTGCGGCGAACGAATGCTGCGACCTAAAAAGCGATTGCGCTTTTGTTTAAAGGCCATTAATTCACCCCACAATTGATCCAAATGCGCAATCGCCATTTCTTGGGCATTGTCTGCAATGAAACCTTTTTGTTGCTTAGCTTCGGCATACCAAGTTTTTGGTCGCTCGCCCTGAAATGACGGAGGGGTAAAAGTGTTCATGGTTTGAGTCATAAGATACTTTATTAATAAGTTTTAAAGATTGTACCGTACCTTGCATCAAAAAAGCACCGCTAAATAGCGGTGCTTTGTTAGTGACTGATTCAATCAATTACAATTTTGCAAGGCTTGGTCCACGCGCTCGCGCAATTCCTTACCAGGTTTAAAGTGTGGTACATATTTCTCAGGTACTTCCACTTTATCGCCTGTTTTAGGATTACGACCTACTCGTGCAGGACGGTGGTTCAAATCAAAACTACCGAAGCCGCGAATTTCAATGCGTTGGCCTTTAGCCAATGAGCGTGTCATCGTATCAACCAATACTTTAACACTATGCTCCACATCTTTAGCGACCAATTGAGTCCCTTTTTGAGCAGAAACCAACTCTGCCAAGCGTAACATTAACTCAGATTTGGTCATGCACTTGCCTCTTATTCTTGCTCGCCAGACAACTTGGCTTTCAACAAGTCGCCCAAGCTGGTAGTGCCAGCATTTGCGCTGCCGCCAGAAACAGATTTCAATGCATCAGACTCTTCTTTAGCGTCTTTGGCTTTAATAGACAAGTTAATGTTGCGGTTTTTACGGTCTACGTTCACGATAACCGCTTCAACTTCATCACCCTCTTTTAAGTGAGTGCGGATGTCTTCAACGCGATCGCGTGATACTTCAGAAGCGCGCAAGTAACCTTCAACGTCATTACCCAAATCGATTACAGCACCTTTAGCGTCCAAAGATTTCACAGAACCTTTAACCAAAGCACCTTTGTCGTTCATTGCCAAGTAGTTGTTGAATGGATCGCCTTCCAATTGTTTGATACCCAATGAAATGCGTTCTTTTTCAACGTCGATTGCCAATACAACAGCTTCAACTTCATCGCCTTTTTTGTATTTGCGAACCGCTTCTTCGCCTTGTTCAGACCAAGACAAATCAGACAAGTGAACCAAACCATCGATGCCGCCAGCCAAACCTACAAACACACCGAAATCAGTGATAGATTTGATTGCGCCAGACAATTTGTCGCCTTTTTGGAAGTTTGCAGCAAACTCATCCCAAGGATTAGGCATACATTGTTTCATACCCAAAGAGATACGACGACGGTCTTCGTCGATGTCCAAGATCATCACTTCTACTTCGTCGCCCAATTGAACCACTTTGCTTGGGTGTACGTTTTTGTTAGTCCAGTCCATTTCAGACACGTGAACCAAACCTTCGATGCCTTGTTCGATTTCCACGAATGAACCGTAGTCAGTCAAGTTAGTCACTTTACCGAACATACGAGTACCTTGTGGGTAACGACGTGCCAAACCATCCCAAGGATCTTCGCCCAATTGTTTCAAGCCCAAAGATACACGGCTCTTCTCTTGGTCGAATTTCAATACTTTAGCTTCAACTTCTTGACCCACTTCCAAAACTTCAGAAGGGTGTTTCACACGGCGCCATGCCAAGTCAGTGATGTGCAACAAGCCATCGATACCGCCCAAATCAACGAACGCACCGTAATCAGTGATGTTCTTAACGATACCTTTGATGATTGAACCTTCTTGCAAGTTTTCCAACAATGCTTTGCGCTCTTCGCCCAAAGTTGCTTCCAACACTGCACGACGAGAAACCACAACGTTGTTGCGTTTTTTGTCCAATTTGATGACTTTGAACTCGATCTCTTTACCTTCGTAAGGAGTCGTGTCTTTTACAGGACGGGTATCAACCAAAGAACCTGGCAAGAATGCACGGATGCTGTTGATCATCACAGTCAAGCCGCCTTTGACTTTACCGTTGATCACGCCAGACAAGATGTCGCCATTTTCCATTGCTTCTTCCAAAGCAACCCAATCAGCAGCACGTTTGGCTTTTTCGCGTGACAATTTAGTTTCACCGAAACCGTTTTCAACAGATTCGATAGTAACAGTAACGAAATCACCAACTTTGACTTCAACTTCGCCTTGAGCGTTCTTGAATTCGTTTGCATCAATCAAAGATTCTGATTTCAAACCAGCGTTTACAGTTACGAAGTTATTGTCAATGGCAACCACTTCAGCGGTGATCACTTCACCAACGCCCATTTCCTGTAATGCAAAACTTTCTTCAAGCAGCTGGGCAAAATTTTCCATACTCATAAATTCTCACAAATACACTGCCAAGGTGTGCAGAGGTTAGTTAGTCACAGCTTACTGCCTTGGCCAAGTAAGCTAAATAAATCAATTAATTGACAAAAAAATCATCAACTTGGTTCAAATATTTGAATTTAAAACCGTAAGTCAGCGATTATATCCTAAAAATCAAACTTGTTGATACCATTCCAAAACTTTTTTTACCGCATTTTCAATGCTTAACTCAGTGGTATCTAATAAATAAGCATCTGGTAATTGCTGTAATGGCGCAACAGAACGGTTGATGTCATTGAAATCGCGCTGCTTAATGTCATGGACTATCGCTTGATATCGCTCACTGGCCAAGTCAATATTCAATTGCAAAGCACGACGACGCGCACGCTCTTCTGCTGTTGCAGTTAAAAATACTTTCAATGCCGCATCAGGAAACACCACGCTGCCCATATCTCGCCCATCCGCAACCAAGCCACGCTCGCCAGCAAACGCTTGTTGACGCTCAAGCAAAGCCATGCGTACTTGCGGGTATTTGGCCACGGTGGAAGCACCCATGCCAATGGTTTCTGCGCGAATGGCTGCGCTCACATCCACACCTTTTAGTAAAATTTGACCATCGGCAAACACCACATCCAAAGCCGCAGCAACGCCAGCGACTGCCGCTTCATCGTCCCAAGCCAAATTTTGCTGCTGCGCTGCCAAAGCCGTCAAACGATACAAAGCGCCTGAATCCAAATAATCCATGCCCAAAGCCGCGGCCACGCGCGCGGCAACCGTGCCTTTTCCCGAAGCACTCGGCCCATCAATTGCAATGACTGCTGTCATATTGTGCCTTTCAGTTAAAACCAAGCAAACACACATTATATATAGAGGCGGCTACAATTGCCCGTCCTGTAAAAACCAACTTTAAACTTGGCATAAAATGCCAAAATTATGCCAAAATCTTTATCTATCACATGAAGTTGTTTACACTGACGCTTCTCGTTGAATGGTTTTTACAGGCCGCCTTTACTTTGAGTTGATGATGAAAGATTTTATTTTCCTACCTGCTAGCAACATTCGTGACAGCCATGTTCGCTTACCTGGCTCTAAAAGCATCAGTAACCGCACTTTGTTATTGGCGGCTTTGTCAGACAATGAATGTGTTTTACACGATGTTCTAGATTCAGATGACACCCAGCGCATGCTCGAGGCTTTGGCACAATTAGGTGTTGTCATTGAAACGATTGATGCCAACAGCCATCGCGTTCACGGCAGCAAGCAGCGCTTCCCCAACAAAGACGCACAATTGTTTTTAGGCAATGCAGGTACGGCTTTTCGCCCTTTAACCGCCGCTTTGGCATTGATGCAAGGACATTATGAATTGTCGGGCGTACCACGTATGCACGAACGCCCTATTGGTGACTTGGTTGATGCGTTGCGTTTGTCAGGTGCGGACATCACATATTTGCAAAACGAAGCTTATCCACCTTTGAAAATCCACCCTTGGCGTGACAATGAACAACGCACGATTCCCGTCAAAGGCAATGTTTCTAGCCAATTTTTAACCGCTTTATTGATGTCTTTGCCATTAACAGGACAAGCTTATACTATTGAGGTGGTCGGCGAATTGATTTCCAAACCCTACATCGACATCACTTTAAAATTGATGGCACAGTTTGGCATCGTCATTGAGCACGAGCAACACCAAGTATTCCATTTGCCTGCCAATGCGCTTTACCATGCGCCAGAATCTTTGCATGTCGAAGGCGATGCTTCAAGTGCATCTTACTTTTTGGCAGCAGGTTTGCTCACAGGTAAAAAAATCACCGTCGAAGGCATCAATGAAAAAAGCATTCAAGGCGATGTGGCATTTGTCGATGCTTTGGTGCAAATCGGTGCACACGTTTCTTATGGTGACAACAGCATCACAGTTTGGCGCGACAAAAAACAAGCCATCCAAGCTTTTGATTTCGATGCCAACCACATTCCCGATGCTGCAATGACTTTGGCAATCGTTGCCGTTGCCACAGGTCAAGAATGCCACATTCGCAATATCGAAAGCTGGCGTGTCAAAGAAACCGACCGTTTGAGCGCGATGACTGCCGAATTGCGAAAACTGGGTGTGCACGTTGTCGAAGGACAAGACTACATCAGCATTCATGCCCAAGCGCCCTTAAAACCAAACGTGCGCATCGACACATATGATGACCATCGCATGGCAATGTGTTTTTCATTGATTGCATTATTGGGCACACCGATTATTATCAATGAACCTGAATGCGTGAACAAAACCTTCCCAACGTATTTTGAAGCATTTGCCAAATTGTGCGTTTGAAATCTTTAGGGTTTTAAACGCCTAAAAATAAGCGTCCTGTAAAGTTTACAGGACGCTTATTACTGATAAAACAGCTTTTAAATAGCATATTCCACTTCGTATTTGGGCAAATTCAAAATGCGATCCAAAATCTTTTGCTCAATGTGTGCCACTTCCGTCAATTGCGTTCTTGGATAAGGCAAGGTCACAGTTTCATTCAAATCAATTTGTCCTTGCTCAATCAAAACCACTCGCTGTGCCGTCAAGACCGCTTCATTAATATCATGCGTCACCAATACCACCGTAAAGCCATATTGCTGCCACAACTTGACAATCAATTGCTGCATTTCCAAACGTGTCAACGCATCCAATGCACCCAAAGGCTCATCCAATAATAAGATTTTCGGCTGATGAATCAAGGCACGCGCCAATGCCACACGCTGTTTTTGACCGCCAGACAAACTGCTAGGCCAATCGTGCGCTCGCTCTGCCAATCCCACATCCGCCAAAACCTTAAATGCTCGTGGCTTCCAATCGCCTTCCAAACCCAAACCCACATTTTCCAACACCGATTTCCAAGGCAACAAACGAGCGTCCTGAAACATCAAACGGGTGGCTGCTTGGCGTTGCGCATCCGTATGATTGAAAGACACAATTTGTCCATCGGTTACGTCATCCAATTGCGCCAACAACCGCAACAAGGTCGATTTACCACAACCGCTGCGCCCGACAATGGCGACAAACTCGCCTGCTTGTATGTCTAAATGCACGCCTTTGATGATGTGGCGAGGACCGAATGATTTGTGTACGTTGACCAAACGCAACGCAAAAGCGTCTTGACTCATGCTTTGTCTCCTTGTTTTACCACGTAAGCTGGATGCCAGCGCAACAATACACGTTCCAATTGGCGCGCAATCCAATCAGCCACAAAACCCAATAACGCATAAACCAAGATGGTAAAAATGATGATGTCAGTTTGAAAAAACTCCCGCGCATGCATCGCCAAATAACCAATACCACTGGTTGCCGAAATTGTTTCTGCCACAATCAAGGTCAACCACATGATGCCCAAAGAAAAACGCAAACCCACCAAAACACTCGGCAAAGCCCCCGGCAAAATCACTTCTTTGAACAATGCCCAACCTGACAAACCGTAACTTTTCGCCATTTCAATCAAAGCCGCATCGGCATTGCGGATACCATGAAACGTATTCAAATAAATCGGGAAAAACGTGCCCAAAGCCACAAGACATAATTTTGCTGCTTCATCAATCCCAAACCACAAAATCACCAATGGAATCAAAGCCAAATTGGGAATGTTACGCAACATTTGCAAAGTGGTATCCAACAAAGTCCGCACAGTCGGTGACAAGCCGGTTGCCACACCCAAAGCCAAACCCGTCACGCCACCAATGAACAAACCCGTGAGCGCACGCGCGGCACTGATGCCCAAATGCACCCATAACTCACCATTGACCGCCAATGCCCAGCCTGCTTGCGCCACAGCCAAAGGTGAAGACACATTGCGCAAATACTGCTCAGGCAACCAATGCCACACCGACATTGCTTGCCACACCAACAACAAGGTCAAAGGCAACAACCATGGCAACCATTTTTGCTGGTGCTTGAATAAAATGCTTTTCAGGACGCCTCTTGCTTGCGGGCGTACAACAGGCAAGGTCTTGGCTTTCAATTGTGCCATGATATTCTCCTTTAGCTGGCGCTGAGCGCAGCAGGACGGAAACTGTGTCCGACCACATCGCCACGGGCTTCTTGCTCGACAATATTTGGAATGCTAGGCTTATTCACATCCAACAATGGGAACAACAATTCCGCCACATGATAAGCTTCTTCCAAATGTGGATAGCCTGAAAAAATAAAGGTGTCGATGCCCAAATCAGCATATTCTTGAATGCGTGCTGCCACAGTTTGTGCATCGCCCACCAAAGCCGTTCCTGCCCCACCGCGCGTCAAACCAACGCCTGCCCACAAATTCGGACTCACCTCCAATTTATTGCGGTCACCACCATGCAAAGCCGCCATACGTTGTTGACCGACTGAATCATGAGTCGCAAATGCCGCTTGCGCTTTGGCAATGGTATCGTCATCGACATATTTGATCAGTTCATCGGCAGCACGCCAAGCTTCTTCATTGGTTTCACGCACAATCACATGCAAACGGATGCCAAAACGCACAGTGCGACCATGTTTTGCCGCTTGCGCACGCACATCATCCAATTTTTCCTTAACCGCAGCAGGCGGCTCACCCCAAGTCAAATACAAATCCACTTGTTCGCCTGCCAATTTGTGCGCAGGTTCTGAAGAGCCACCAAAATACAAAGGTGGGCGTGGTTGTTGCAAGGGTTTGAAATCCAACACCGCTTTGTCTACATGAATGTGTTTGCCGTGGAATGTCACTTCTTCGCCTTCCATCAAGCGTGTCCACACTCGCGTAAATTCGTCCGCTGCCTCGTAACGCTCGCCATGTTCCAAATAAATGCCTTCCGCTGCCAATTCGTCAGGCTTGCCACCTGTAACCAAATTGAACAAAGCACGCCCATTGGACAAGCGATCCAAAGTCGCAGCTTGACGCGCGGCAACCGTTGGCGAAATCACACTCGGGCGCACTGCCACCAAAAAGCGCAAGCGCTGCGTCAACGGAATCAAAGAAGCGGCTACCAAAGCGGCGTCTTCGCACGAGCGGCCTGTAGGAATCAATACGCCACCAAAACCCAAACGATCAGCCGCTTGGGCAATTTGCGACAAATAAGCATGGTCTACAACACGCGCACCTTTGCTACTGCCCAAATAACGTGACTCACCTTGCGTTGGTAAAAACCAAAAAATATTCAATGACATGATTATTGCTCCTGATTAGTTTTGTGGGGCTTGCCACATGATTTCGTTGACTTGGATGGCTTTAGGAATCAATTTTTCTGCATAAAATGCATCCGCCACTTTTTGTTGTTCAATGGCAATTTCAGGTGTGATGAACGCTGCACCATATTTACGGCGAATCACTGCTTCATAAGCAATGTCTTCTGGAACACCTACTTGCTTGGCTGTGATGTTGCCAAAAGCTTTCAAATCGGCATTGATGGTTTGGTCGGCTTGGTCAATATGCTTCACAATCGTCTTCACCAATGCAGGGTGTTGCTCAGCAAACTCTTTACGCGCCAAATAAAACGAATAACTTGGTTTTAAGCCTGAAGTATTAAACAAAGTGGTCGCACCCAATTGTTTTTCAGCCGCAGCTCGATATGGCTCCCATACCACCCACGCATCGACACTGCCTTGTTCAAATGCCGCACGACCATCAGATGGCTGCAAATACACAGGTGTAATATCGCTGAACTTCAAACCGTGTTTTTTCAAACCTTGTAACAAGGTGTAATGCGCGCTTGAACCTTTAGCAACCGCAATTTTTTTACCTTTTAATTGACTCACATCGGTGATATTCGAACCTTTTGGCAACAATAAGCCTTCTGAATCAGGCGAAGCCGCTTCGTGTGCCACATACACCAAACCTGCATTGGCCGCTTGCGCAAAAATCGGCGGGGCTTCCCCTGTCGTTGCAAAATCCAAATTGCCCGTATTCAAAGCTTCCAGCATCGGAGGACCTGAAGTGAATTTCACCCAATTGACTTTGATATTCTCTTTGGCCAAAGCTTCATCCAGCGTTTTCTGATCTTTCAAAAACACCAAAGAACCCGATGCCTGATGACCAATGCGTACTTCTTGAATAGTAGTTTGAGTGGCAGTGGCAGCGGCTGCCACAGTCGTTTGGTTCGCTTCGTTACCAGCTTGTACGCCACAAGCTGCCAAAGCCAAACTCACAGCCGCGACCAACAAATGGGATACTAAAAATGGTTGACTCATATTGAAGATGCTTTCTATTAATAGGTGATTGGATGAACGTTCAATGTGTCTTGGTTTGCCTGCCCAGCCGAACGTCGACATCGCAACACATATTGAAATTGTCCAACCGCCCAATCCAAACGCTCTTTCAAATCGGCATCCAACACCACATTGTGTTCCTGCACTTGAATTTGTTGGTCTTGAGCAAACACGCCTGACAAAATTTCCTGCGCCTTCATCGCTGATAACACTGGCTTCAAGGCATAATCCAAAGCCAATAAATGTGCCACCGAACCACCGCTTGCCAATGGCAAAATGACTTTGTGTGCCAAAGCATCTTGCCCCAACACATCCAAAATGATTTTCAGGACGCCTGAAATAGAAGCTTTGTAAACTGGCGTGGCAATCACCAAACCATCGGCACGCTCCACATCATCTTGAAATGCTTTAATACTGGGATGATTGAAATCACCGTGTAACAAAGCATCTTGATTGAAATCACTCAATGAATACGATTTGACTTGGATGGATTCAGCATGCAAACGCTGGCTAACATAACGTAACAAGCTGCTTGAACGCGAAACCGACTTCGGACTTCCTGCTAAGGTCACTATGTACATCTGCTGCACTCCGTTTTAAGATTGAATGCAATGTAACAAGAATTTACATAAATAAAAAAGAATAAAAAATCATTTTTTTATTCTTAGAAGTTATAAAAAAATAGCAACAATGCTGATTCTGGCAATTGTTATTTACAAATTTTGCCGACATAATGTGATTAAAACAGATTCATGAAAGAACAGTTATGACCACTATTTTTATCATCATTGGCTTGATTTTATTGGTGATTGGTATCTTAGGCATTGTCTATCCCGCTTTGCCTGGCTTGCCGTTGATGTTTGTTGGCGCGCTGTCCATAGGCTATGCCAACCAATTTTTTTACATGTCTTGGTGGAGCTTAGGCGCCATTGCCTTGATTGCCATCATCGGCTCTGCGCTCGATTATGTGGCAGGCACTTTAGGCGCCAAATTCACAGGCGCCAGCAAAAAAGCCTTGTGGGGCAGTATTATTGGGGCATTGGTCGGAGCGGTAGTGTCGTTGGGTGGCCTGTGGATTGCGATTTTCTTGGGGCCTTTGGTAGGCGCTGCCATTGGTGAATATTTGGACAAAAAAGATTTGCTCAAAGCAGGCAAAGTCGGTCTGGGCACGTTTATCGGCTTCATTGCTGGCGTGATTGCCAAAATTGGCTGCGCATTCATCATTGTTTCGGTAGTGACCATTGCACATTTAATACCGTGGTTACAAAATATATTTTAAGCGGCCTGTAAACCTAGTCGCAAAAAAACGCTGCTTAATCAAGCAGCGTTTCCATTTTTCATCCTTATAAATTCTTTTCTTCTTCAATGATTTGTGCCAATTGATGACCGTTAATGAGTTTCATTGCAATGCCTTTGGCAAACGCCACCGCATCAGGCGTAAAGTGTCCTGAAGTGATGACGTAACCGCCATCTTTGCCTTCTGCTGCCACCACGCCATACAACTCGCGCACCACTTTCACGCCCACGCGCTGCGCTTTCCAATGCTTGCACTGTACCAAATATGTGCCGCCATCGCGCTTAACAATCACATCTATGCCACCATCGGGGTGATCGCCGCCTTGCAATTGCACGTCAAAACCTTGGCGACGAAACAATTCTGCTACCAAAACTTCAAAGTCTTGCCACGACACATCATCAAAACCACTTTTAGTCTGGTATTGCAATTTTGTAATGATTTTTTTGCTCTGAAAACGCCGCCACAAACCCCATATAAAACACAAAAAACATCCTAAAGGCCACAAAAATGGCACAACATACACAGCAAGGCTTACAGGACGCTTGAACGCATCAGGCCATGCAGATTCTGTCCATAACCATGCCTCCACCCAACGCCAAACACCATGCCAAACCAATACGCCAATCACCGCCCAAATCAAGACCGTAGAAAAACGTTGTGCCGCCAAATAGCGACACATCCAAACCAACCACGTTGTGGGTTTTAACCACTTCATTTACACCTCATCATGTTCTGCTAGCCACTGCGCCACCACTTGTGGCACCCCAATGGTTGCGGGCGCTGCAATGGTTTGTACTGAGTTGCCCAAAACCGCTTGGGCATTCGGGTCGACATAGACAATTTTGGCATGTGGAGGGGCTTCATGTAACAAACCTGCCGCAGGATACACTTGCAAAGATGTGCCCACAATAAGCACCAAATCCGCTTGTTTCACCCAAGCAATGGCATCCTTAATCAATGGAACATTCTCACCAAACCACACAATAAACGGGCGCATCGGATTGCCCCAAGGGTCGCAATGCGCTAAGGTTTGCGGCTCAGTCCAATCAATCACATAATGCTCATGCACACTGCTGCGCAACTTGTTCAATTCACCATGCAAATGCAATACTTGCGTACTGCCTGCTCGCTCATGCAAATCATCTACATTTTGCGTAATAATCTGCACATCAAAATCGCGCTCTAAATCCACCAACGCCCGATGTGAGGCATTCGGCTGTACGGTTTGCAATTGCTCTCGACGCTGATTGTAAAAATCCAATACCAATTTGGGATTGCGGGCAAACGCCTCAGGCGTGGCAACGTCTTCCACCTTATGACCTTCCCACAAGCCATTGGCATCGCGAAAAGTTTTCAGGCCGCTTTCTGCACTGATGCCGGCACCACTCAAAACCACCACACGACGTTTGCCCATTTTTAACCTCAATCTAGATTACTTGTCCGCTTGCACAAAAGCTTGTGCCGTTTGGCGCAAAGCCGCCACAGCGTCCTGTAAATCTTCATCACTGAGCAACAAACTTGGCGCAAAACGCACCACATTGCTGCCTGCATTCAAAATCATCAAACCGTGTTGCAATGCCACTTTCACAAATTCGCCTGCCCGTTGTGCATAAGCCTCACTCAACACCGCTCCGATTAAGAGCCCCAAACCACGCACTTGTTCAAACAAACCGAATTCTTCACCAATTTGGCGCAAAGCGTCCTGTAAACGTGCACCTTGCGCATTCACATGTGCCAAAGTTTGCGCATCGTTGATGATGTCAAATGCGGCGCTGCCTACCGCTGCTGCCAATGGGTTACCACCGAATGTGCTGCCATGCGAACCCAAAGACAAGCTTGGTGCCACTTTATCGCTGGTCAACATCGCACCAATTGGGAAACCCGCGCCCAAAGCTTTGGCACTCGAAACAATGTCTGGCAACACGCCATAATGCTCGTAAGCAAACAATTTGCCGGTACGTCCCATGCCTGTTTGCACTTCGTCCAACACCAACAATGCTTGATTTTCGTCACACACACGACGAGCGGCCTGTAAAAATTCAATGTCCGCAGGCAACACACCGCTTTCTCCTTGCACAGGCTCAATCACCACTGCACAAGTTTTGTCGCTGATGGCCGCTTCCAAAGCCGCCACATCGTTGAATGGAATATGGGTAATGCCAGCAGGTAAAGGTGCGAAACCTTCTTGGTATTTGGGCTGTCCACCGACACTCACCGTAAATAAAGTGCGACCATGAAAACCATTCACACAAGCGATGATTTCGTTTTTCTCAGCACCAAAATGGTCAAACGCATATTTGCGCGCCAATTTAAACGCCGCTTCGTTGGCTTCGGCACCCGAGTTACAGAAAAAAACCTTGTCCGCAAACGTGTTTTCAACCAGTTTTTGCGCCAAATCTTGGGCAGCTTGGGTCGTGTAAAGATTGGAGATGTGCCACAATTTTGCCGCTTGTTGGTTCAAAGCGGCCTGTAACACAGGATGGCAATGTCCCAGCGCATTGACAGCAATGCCGCCAGCCAAATCGATATATTCACGACCTTCAGTGTCCCAAACACGGCTGCCTTGGGCAGACTCAGGAATCACGGGAGCAAATGCAAAATTGGGAGTTAAGTAGTTTTCCATGGTGTCAATTCGTGAGAGCAACAAAAAGAAGTTGATTGTAGCCCCAAGCCAGCCGTTTGACCATGCCACAAAATAAGCCAAGCCGAGCTTGCACAAGCTTCTTGCTTTAAATCAGCAAGATGTGAATGAAAAATGTCTACAATGTAAATAGTGGCTAGGTTTACACAACTAAACACTAACAAGGAGAACAGCTCGGTACAATATGCAGCGACTATTACCTTATCATCATAAAATGAAGTTCGAATTTACAAAGGAACAGCTTATGTTAAACGTGCTGCGCCGCAAACCCACTTGGTATGCCACTTTAGGTTTGTGCTTGACATTAGGAATCAGCCTTCCTGCCCACGCCGATGATTTAGACATTTTAGGTCAATTTATCTCAGAACAAAATTTGGTCACTCCCGAAGCCACGCCCCAAGCACAATTTCGTGAATTGAGTTTTGAAGCGCAACAATTAGGTCCGGTATTGACATCACAATCGGCTTTGATTTTAGATGCCAATACAGGCCGCCCTTTGTATCAAAAAAGCAGTAACAGCGTGCGTCCAATTGCTTCTATCAGCAAATTGATGAGCGCCATGGTATTGCTGGATGCAGGACTGAACCCTAACGAGCGCATTACCATCACCAATGATGAAATCGATCGCCTCAAAGGCACAGGCAGCCGTTTGTCTATTGGTACGGTGTTGACGCGTGAACAATTGCTACACATCGGCTTGATGAGCAGTGAAAACCGAGCCATTCATGCTTTGGGTCGTACTTATCCAGGCGGTATGCCTGCATTTGTCAACGCCATGAACCAAAAAGCGCAACAATTGGGTATGACCAATTCTCGCTTTGTCGAACCTACTGGCTTAAGCCCACAAAATGTATCCACGGCCAACGATTTGGCCAAAATGGTTTTAGCAGCGTCTCAATACCAAGCCATCCGTTATTACTCCACCCACAACGAAGCGTTTATTCCAACCAGTGCGGGCAAAACCCAAAAATATTCCAATTCCAATGCATTGGTGCGTGAAGGCACTTGGAATGTGGTGGTACAAAAAACAGGTTATATTCGTGAAGCCGGTCGTTCTATGGTCGTAGAAACCCAAATTCAAGGCCGCCCTATTGTCATGGTCTTGCTCAACTCGCCAACTTCTGCAACGCGCGTCAACGACGCTCGCAGTATTGGCAATTGGGTGCAATACCAAGGTCCTGTTTAGGTCGCTACGCAAACATCTAAAAAAAGCCACTGTTTCACCAGTGGCTTTTTTGATTGCATATTGCATTTTTCACAACAAAAAATACATCAATGCAGGCAAAGTCAAAACACTTAAAACCGTTTGCAAGCTGATAATGCCTGCCATCAAAACCGCATCACCGTTCAAAACTTTGGTCAATACATACGATGCCGATGCTGTTGGCAAACCAAAAAACACAACCAAAACTTGTGTTGCCAAAGGACTCAAGCCAAACAACCAACACACGCCAAATGCCAATACGGGCAACAATAACAATTTTGAAACACTGTGTAATACCACCCAATGTGCGTTTTGTTTGATTTGCCCAAATTGCAAGGCCGCACCCACACACAACAAGCCCAAGGTCAAACTGGAATTAGAAAACAATTGCAACAATTGCCCCAAGCCTGCCCATATTGGAATGTTCAACACATTGACAACAGAACCTGCCACACAAGAGGCAATCAATGGATTTTTAAACAATGATTTCAAAATATTGGGCAAATTCATTTGCTCTTTTGGCAGCAAAGAAACAATAGACAAAACATTCACCAATGGAATGCTCACCGCCATGATGACCGCCAAAATCGGCGCACCCAATCCGTCTGCCAAAGTAGACACTACCGCCAAACCAATATACGTGTTAAAGCGGATATTGCTTTGCATATACACGCCCAAACGTTGTGGGCTGATGTGGTATTTTTGACCCAACCAAAATACCAAAGCTGCCACCACACCCACCACCATCAACATCGCCCACACCACTTGCACCAATGGTTGCCATGTAATGTTGGCTTTGGATAAAGACAAAAACAGCAAAGCTGGAAACAAAACGTAATAATTCAGCTTCTCCGCACCTGCCCAAAAATCTGCACCAAAAAAATTTTGCCGTTTACACACATAACCACTGGCAATCAAGGCAATTGCTGGAAACAGCGCCAATACCATTTGTTCCATCTTGTTTTCATCCGCTCACGCCTGTTACAGGCCGCTTTGTTTGAGAATGAACACAGCATACCACTCATGCATACTCATGATAAAATGAGGTTTTACTCATGTATCAGCCATGACTTTCACCCAATTGGACATTTTTGTTTTAGTGGCAGAATTGAAAAGTTTCACCGCCACAGCCGAACGCTTGAACATTTCACAATCGGCTGTTTCACATGCCATCAAAAGCTTGGAAAAAGAATGGCAATTGAGCTTGATGTCGCGCCACCACACCGAGTTTGAGCTCACTGAGGCAGGGCACACGTTGTTGTTACATGCCAAAGAATTGCTGAGTGTGAATCAAACCTTGCAGCAACATGTGTCCTCTTTGCGCGGTTTACACGAAGGCTCCATCAAAATTGGTTCATTTGGAACCTCGGCTTCGATTTGCCTGTTGCCCAAAATTTTAGAAGCCTTCCAACAACGCTATCCCAAAATTGATGTGTACATAGACGAAGGCGATGACAAAGAAATCAGCACTTGGCTGTTAGAGCGTAAAATTGATGTGGGTTTTGTGGTCTTGCCGGATGAGCGTTTTGACACGTTTGCTTTGACCGAAGACCGCTTTGTGGCTTTGCTTCCCAGCAGTTTCCCATTGGCACAACAAACCTTTATTCGTCCCAAGGATTTAGATCATCTACCCTTCATCATGACCACCGCAGGCAGTCAAACCTATGTTGAGAAAATCTTGCAACAACACCAATCCAAACCCAAAATCCAATACCATTTTTCTCAATTAATGACCATCATCAATATGGTCAATGCACAACTAGGTGCGAGTATTGTGGCAGAGATGGCTTTGTTTGATGAAGTATTGGAGCGTTATCCAAATGTAATTAAAAAACCGCTGCGCCCGAATGTCAGCCGCAAAATTGGTTTGGCGGTGAAAAACAAAACCCATATGAGCCCTGCTTGCCAAGCATTCATTGAAGTGGCACAAAGTCTTTTTGATTGAAAGGTGTTACAGGACGCTTGAAAACCACATTTTTGAACAGTGCCTCCCCAAAAAACCAAAAAAAAATCTGCCTTTGAGCAGATGATGATTTTTTGAAACTTGGATTCAAATGGTGGCCAGAGGCGGGATCGAACCGCCGACACACGGATTTTCAATCCGTTGCTCTACCGACTGAGCTATCTGGCCATGATGTCTCATGACAAGTTTTGAAGCAATCTTAAATGGTGGCCAGAGGCGGGATCGAACCGCCGACACACGGATTTTCAATCCGTTGCTCTACCGACTGAGCTATCTGGCCGCGCTTAAGAGATGCGTATTAAAACACCAATGGCGATTTTACGCAAGCATTTTTCGATTCTAACATCGCATAAATCACGAACACTTTGTTTTTATACACTTTAAAAGTGTCATACAAACACATCAAAAGCGTCTTGTAAACCTCAAAAAATGCCTACAAAACGCCTTAAACGTATTATGACACTGCATCATTCAGCAATGTTGCAGCCACTTGACCAAACAACAATTGGCTACCAATAACGGCATTAGGGTCATTTTCACCTTTAGGTGGACGCTTGTGCGCCGCTTTAAACGCATCCGAAGCGCGCCAAACTTGAAAATCCTCCATAGTGCGCCAATACATATTCACGCTCATTTCATCTTGATTTTCTTGCTCTACCACAATCACCTCTACTTTGATGAAACCTGCAAACTCACACAAAGCTTGAGAACTGGTAAAACGTGGCGCCATTTCAGCACCTTTGCCTTTAGACACACAGATACGATTGGTCACAACAATCATTTTGCTTCCTTATTATTTGATTTAAGACAACTTTTAAAACATGACATCTGTTTCAACCCAACCTTTTTACCACAAAAAATAAACTTATCTTGACAATTCTTTGGGAACATTCCGATAATAATACAAATGATAATAATTATCAAAATTATTATCACAACTATACCATTCATCAACCGATACCGATTGCCAGAAAGTTTTTCAATGATTCGCTCTCTTCGTCCCATCGTTTACTGTGTCTGCAGTGCTTTAGCGGCTCTATCTTCACAAGCTGCATGGTCAGCCAATAACGAAGCAGAAACCGTGTTACCAACCATTATCATCAATGCCGACCAAGCAACGACTGCCAACACCCACAATCAAAAAATCAGTCGCGATGATTTGGACAAAGCTGGCGCGCACGACCTCAAAACCATGGTTCGGTATGAGCCCGGCGTAGAAGTGGAATCCCAAACAGGCTTGAACAATGGCAATTTCAATATTCGAGGTATTTCAGAAGACCGAGTTTTGGTCATGGTCGATGGTTTGAACCTACCCGATTCATTCAAAGACAGTTTTTGGTATGGCGGCAACAACAATCGTTCTAAAAATGGCATGACATTCGGTCAAAATGTGGTGGAACCCGATACCATCAATACCATCAACGTGGTCAAAGGGCCGTTTGAAGCACAATATTCAGGTGAAGCCATTGGCGGCTCGGTCAATATGAAAACGTACAATCCTGAAGATTTGATTGCCGAAGGCAGCCGTGTCGGTGGCTTATTCAAAGGCGGTTATAACAGCGGCAATCAAGGTTGGAGCAGTACTTTAGGCGGTGCTGCCAAAGGCGACGTGGCTTCAGGCTTGGTGATGTATACCCATCGCAGCTATGGCGAAACCCAAAGCGCAGGCGCACAATCGAGCGAGCAAGACAATGACAGCAACAATCTTTTGCTCAAAGGCAAACTGGATTTAGGTACACATCAATTGAGCGCCACAGGCGAATATTTCAAACGCAATGGTCATTCTCAAGATTTATTGAGCGTGGGCAGTTTGGATGACACTGCCAGCGAACGCATGCGCGCCAGCTTGCAATACCAATATCTGCCTGAAAACAATGGCAGCTTGCAAGCCATCAAAATGGGATACGATTACCAAGATTCGGATTCAGAACTGTTCCAAATTGAACCAAGCAGCCGCCATTTTCAAGGCTATGATCAATCTCAACACCGTTTTCATACCCAAGGTTTGTGGCAATTTGATGCAGGTGTTCAACACAACATCATGACAGGCTTGGAATACCGCAATGTTACAACATCAACCAATCGCCACAAAACCGATTACAACGCTTCAGGGGTTCAAGTCGGTGCAGTTGATACTTTATTGTATTACCCTGAAAACCAAAGAGATATTTGGAATGTATTTGTACAAGACCGTATGGTGTTTGACAATGGTCTTTCTTTGACGCCTGCTTTGCGCTATACCCATGAAACATCCACGCCCAATCGCGATGATTTTGATCGTTTGAAAAACCAAGCAAATGTGTCTTTTGACCAAATGGCAGCCAAACGCAGTTACAGCAAAATCTTGCCAAGCTTGAAATTGAACCTGCCGTTGAATGACGAAAACCAATTGTTTGCCTCTTACGCCAAAGGCCATAAAACACCACAATTTGACTCACAAGGCGCAGCTTCACACAGCGTTTTAGGCGGCAGAATTCAATATTACAATATACCTAATTTTGATTTAAAACCTGAAGAATCCGACAGCTTCGAGTTTGGCTGGCAACACGATGGCGACAATACCCACGCCAAAATCACCGGTTTTTACAACCGTTATAAAAACTTCATTCAAGAAAGCCAAACCATCAACACATTCTATCCTTCAGGACGCCCACCGTTCCCGATGGTAATGGAATTGAGTGCAGTGAATCTGGACAAAGTGGTGACTTATGGTATCGAAGCACGTGGTCAATATGATTTTGCACCTTATTGGAACGTCAATGGCAGCTTCTTTTGGATGCGTGGTGTCAACCAAGATGACAACAGCCATTTGAGCAGTGCCTTGCCAATGAAAACCCGTTTGGGCTTGGCTTATGCCAATGAAACTTGGGGCGCCAATGCCGATTGGACCATCACTGCCGCCAAAACCAAATATGCCAGTGCTGACCAAACCACGCCCAAAACACCCGGTTATGGCTTATTGGATTTAGGCGCGTTTTGGAATGTGAACAAACACACCAAACTGTCGTTGAATACTTACAACGTTTTGAACAAAAAATATTGGTTGCCCGCTGACATGTTGTGGTTGAACACCACAGGTCAATTGGCTGACAAAGACAGTCATACACAAATGGGTCGTGCCATTGGTGCCAATATCCAAATTAAATTTTAATCTGTAGTCCCAATATAGTTACAGGACGCTTAAATTAGATACAAGCGTCCTGTAAACCCATAACACCTATTTTATATGGAACCCAATCATGTCTCAATTATGGCAACAATACCAAGATTTAAAAGCACAAAACGCTTATTTATTCCAATACGAAGCAGCCGATTTGCTTCATGTCAGTGAAGGTGAGTTATTGTCATCGGCACCTGAATCTGTGTATTTGGGTCAAGACTTTGGTGCCATTTTCAAACGCTTAGAAGCGATTGAAGAAGTGCAATTGATGGTACGCAACCACATTGCCGTACACGAAAAACATACCCGCATCACACCGTTAAAATTGTCCCCAAAAGTGGGTTTGGCCATTGATGTGGGTGGTTTTGATGTGCGCTTATTCCCTAGCCATTGGCACCATGCCTTTGCCCATGATTTTCCTAGCCGCGGCAAAACCTTGCGCTCTATTCAGTTTTTTGATGCTCATGGTTTTGCTTTGCAAAAAGTGTATTTACAAAGTGACAACGACGATGTGTGGCAAGCGATTGTGGACCATTTCAAACAAGCGCAAAAACCCACATTCACACCAGCAACACCGCATATCACCGAACAAACCGTTTTAAACGATGAGCAATTGCAAACTTTCCAACAACGCTGGCGCGGTTTGACCAATGTACATCAATTTTTCGGTTTGTTAGAAAGCTATGCTTTAACACGCCAACAAGCGTTTGAGTCGGCACCTGAAGGTTATGCTTTTCAATTAGAAACCACTGCCATCGAAGCCATGTACGAAACGGCAGCAGCACAAGAAGTACCGTTGATTACCTTTATCGGTAACAAAGGTATTGTGCAAATTCAAACGGGTACAGTAAAAAATGTGTCACGCATGCGTGGTTGGTTGAATATTTTTGACCAAAAACACAATGGTTTCACCATGCATTTAGACGATGCCAAAATCGCCACCACTTGGTTGGTATTGCGCCCAACCACAGATGGTTTAATCAGCTGTATTGAAGCTTTGGACGAACAAGGTCATACGGTTTTGAGCGTGTTTGGTCAACGTGTAGAAGGCCAAGCAGAGTTATCTTCTTGGCGCCAAGTATTGCAAAACGTGACCGAGCAAACCATTTCTGAGGAATCATTGGCATGAAACCGTCCATCAAAATACTGCTGTCAGGCATAGTATTGGCAATGACGACGGTTTCAGCGCAGGCAGCCGAACGCATTGTGGTATTGACCAGCGATGTGTCTGACATCATCGTGGCTTTGAAAGCGGAAAAACAAGTCATTGGCCGCGACAATTTGAGCAAAGCGCCCAGCTTGGCACATGCAAAAAACATCGGCATGTTTCGCAATTTGACTGTTGAGCCGATTGTCGCTTTAAAGCCGACGTTGGTATTAGGCAGTTGGATGGCCAATCCAACCCATATTTATGACCAATTAAACCGCCATCAAGTCAAAGCAGTGAATGTTTCGCCACAACAAAATGAGCAAACATTCGCCAAAGGCATTGTGCTCGTGGGAAAATACGTGGGTAAACAACCCCAAGCCCAAGCTTTGTCCAACCAATGGTCGGCACAAATGAAGCCACGTTCACATACAGGCAAGCGTTATGTCTTCACTTATGACGGTCAAATGGTGGCAGGTAAAAATACCGTCGCAGACACTTTGATTCGTTTGGCAGGTGGCGTGAATGCTGCCAACCATATTGAAGGCATACGCCCGATTGCACGCGAAACATGGGCCACATTGAAGCCTGATGTGATTGTGATTGCCAATCACAGCTTGCCTGTGGTCGGTGGCAGTATTGAAACATTCAAGCAGCGTCCTGAAATCGCTGTCAGTGCCGCAGCCAAGCACAATAAAGTGTTGACCATGACGGCCAATGAAGCTTTTAGCTTGGATTTAAATAGCCCGAAAGTTGTAGAAAAACTCCATGCGCTCGCTCGTTAGTCATTTGCCCATGCGGCACACTGCGCTCCAAAAAATCTTGTTTTGGTTTTTGGGAGCGGTATTGTTGGTTTGGTTGTGTTTGGGTGTCGGCTTGGGAACGTGGGAGCGTCCCGACCAAATTGACCCGATGATTTGGCAATTGCGCTGGCCTCGTGTTCTTGTCGCATTGCTCGTTGGCACAGCTTTGGCAGTGGCAGGTGCGGCAATGCAAGCTTTGTTTGCCAATCCTTTGGCAGATCCAAGCTTGATTGGTACCTCCAGTGGCGCGGCTTTGGGCGTGGTATTGGTGTTGGCGTTTGGCTTCGGCGGCATGGGCGTGTCACTCGCTGCATTTTTAGGTGCCATGACCGTGTGTTTGTTGGTCTTGGGCGTACACCATTTATTGGGTGCAGGACGCTTGGGTTTGCTGATTATCGGCTTTGCCATCAGCGCATTTTGTATGGCCGTGGTGAGCTTAATCTTGTTCATTTCAGACGACATGGTTTTGCGCAGCGCCACCAATTGGCTCTCAGGCAATTTGGGCGCAGCAGGCTTTGTGCCGATTCATTATGCCGCCATCACCATGCTCATCGGTTTGGTGGTTTTGGTCGCCAAAGCCCGTGATTTGGACATTTTATTATTGGGCGATGAAACTGCTTTGTCTATGGGCATCAACGTCAAACATTCTCGTTTGTGGATTGTCATCGGCACCACTTTGCTCACAGGTGCGGCAGTGTCTTTGTCAGGTGTGATTGGTTTTATTGGCATGATGATACCGAATGTGATTGCCTCGATTTGGGGCGGCACGCGCGCGAGCATCATGTGGCGTTCGGCTGTGGTCGGTGCAATATTTTTATTGCTCGTAGATACGTTTGCCCGCTCGATTGTTTATCCCATTGATTTGCCTGTCGGCATCGTCATTTCATTGATGGGCGCACCGTTTTTCTTGTGGTTATTTGTCAAAGGCATCCGCACATGAGCGATTTATTTCATATCAGCGGCCTGAAAGTCGCTTTTGGCGAACGGGTGATTTTGGACATTGATGAATTGGCCATTTCCAACCACGCCATCACCGCCATCATCGGTCCCAATGGTGCGGGCAAATCCACGTTACTCAAAAGCTTGTTGGGTCAATTTCCCAGCCAACATTTGTCTTGCTTGGGCAATGCGGCAAGCCATATGCTCAAGCAAGGCAAAATTGCATGGGTTGGGCAACACGAAATGTTTGCCACACCTTTGAGCGTATTGGAATATGTATTGTTGGGTCGCTATCCGCATTTGGGTTGGCTCTCTCGCCCTAGCCAAAAAGACACAAATGATGCGCACCAATTGCTAGCAGAATTTGAACTCAGCGCTTTTGCCAACAAGCGTTTGCAAGCTTTGTCTGGCGGTGAAAAACAGCGTGCAGCCTTGGTACGGGCGTTGTTGCAAGACACCCGCATCATGTTGCTCGATGAGCCTAACAACCATTTGGACATCAAACACCAACACCAATTGATGCAACAATTGAATCATTTCCAACAACAAAAATCGGTTAGTTCGGTGATTGTGTTACACGATTTGACGCTGGCGGCCAATTATTGTGATGAAGTGATTTTATTGGGTCATGGTCAATTGATTGCGCAAGGCAAGCCCGAAGATGTGATGACGGCAGCCAATTTATTTGAAGCGTATCAATGGCACATCACACCGCAATACCGTGATGGTATTTGGTATTTTGACTCGTTTCAAGCAGCCCATTGAATGCACTTACAGGACGCTTTAAGCGTCCTGTAACTTATATGGTCTGTTCTATTTTCGCTTCTCGAATCGGCAAATGAATCAATGCAGCCACAGCCGCCAACACCATATCCGCATACCACATCCAACGATAATCCCCAAACTCGGTAATAGATAGACCACCCAAATACGCACCCAAAAAACCACCGACTTGGTGCGAAAACAAAGTCAAACCAAACAACGTCGCCAAATAACGCACGCCAAACAATTTGCCAACCAACGAAGCCGTTGGTGGTACGGTCGCCAAAAAAGTAAAGCCCAAGCCAACTGCCAAGACATAAAACACCCATGGCTCACGCGGCATATTGATGAACCACAACACCATCACCGCCCGCGCCAAATACATCCAAAACAAAATGTATTTGCTGTGATAACGTGACACCCAGCGTCCTGCCAGCAAACTGCCCGCCACATTCGCCAAACCAATCAATGCCAAAGACCAACCCGCCACTTGCGCATTCAAACCGCAAATCGCCACTTCACCGGGCAAATGTGTCACCAAAAAAGCAATGTGAAAACCACAAGTGAAAAAACCCAAATGAATCAGAAAATAATCTCGATTTCGCAATGCACTCAGCACAGTTTGTTTTAAACCACCATCGGCAGTGGCGGCAGTGGCGGCCTGTGTTTTGTCATACGGGCGTGTGGCGGCAAACAACAAAGGAATGGTGGCCACAGTCAAAGCCGCCATCGCAAACATCGACTGCATCCAACCAATCGATTTAATCAAGCTTTGTGTCAACGGCGATACCACCACTTGTCCCAATGAGCTGCCAGCATTCATGATGCCCGAGGCATTGCCGCGCATTTGCGGTGTAATGTGTTGCGCCACCGCACCCATCATAATGGAAAAGCTGCCTATGCCCGAGCCAATGGCACTTAAAATACCCAAACCCACCATCATGCCCCATTCGCTCGGCCACAAAGGTGGAATGACCAAGCCAATGAGTAAGACCACCATACCAAACACCAATACAGGTCGTGGTCCAAATTTGTCCGCAATCGCACCCGCTACAGGTTGAATTGCCCCCCATAAAAACTGTCCTATCGCCAAAGCCAAACTGATAGAGGCGATGCTGATGGAAGTTGCTTCGCTGATAGGCAATACATACAAACCCAAAGAATTGCGCACACCCATGGTAATCAACAACAATAAAGTGGCGGCCAAAACCATATACCACAGCGAACGACTGGATGAAGCGTGTGAAAACATGTATGCTCCGCTAAAAAATCGGTATTTAATTTAAATATATTCCATCATTTAAAAAAATTTTGATGGATTCAAACACTCAAGCAAACTTATTTGACATTATCTAACTCAGACGTGCGCCCATCTTGAGCATATCGTTGTTGGAAAAAAACAAATCCATCCAATCAAAACAAACATTTAAATCGATTGTCATAACAATATCAACACCTGTATCTATACAACATTGTTATCTTTCAAATAATATTTTTGTAGATTTTGAAACCATCTTTTTTGAAATCATCTATTATGAAAGCCATCATCCTACAAGCAATCTGTTAGCAAACACACAACTGGATACCAAAAAGATTCAGGCCACATACACATCTAGCTGCCATCTACACGAGAACAGCGATTGCACGGATTTTGATTATGGAAACACACGACCCGCCCAAATCATCACCATTATGGAAAGTCGTCTTTGTATTGATACTTGGCACTTTTGCGATGGGCAATGCCAAATTTTCTATCATTCCTTTGGTGCCAACCATTGCCGCTGATTTGCAAATCAGCAATCAAGCGGTTTTGGATTCTGTGTTTGCTTATTTTTGGGGTGGCTTTGCCGGTGCACCGATTTTGGCTTTGCTGTTTCGTAACTGGAACAAACCTAAAATCTTGGCCTTACTGAGTTTGTGGTGTTTTTTAGGCAATATTCTCAGCTCTTTTGCCCATAATGCCGAAACCTTATATTGGTTGCGCTGGTTTAGCAGCATTCCTCATGCGGCTTTTATGGCATTTGCCACTTTATTAATCTGCGAAATCGCCCCGCCCCAAAAACGCGGCCTGTATTTAGGCATCATCTTATTGGGCATCTCGTTGTCCACCTTATTTGTCGTGCCATTTAACACCTTAATTGGCATGCAACACGGTTGGGAAATCTCTTTTCGGTTTGTGGCTTTATTGGACTTGTTGATTTTCATATTAGTATTGGATTTACTGCCCAAAAACCTCAATCCCACCATTTCCACCACCATTGCCCAACAATTGTCAGGCTTAAAAAATCCACAAGTCTGGCAATTATATGTTTTGGGTTTGTGTATCATCACTTGCGCCACTGCCGCATGGTCGTTTGGGATTGCCACCATCAACCACGCAAGCCCACTCAATATGCCCTTCAAAGTCACGTTATTGGGTATTTTAGGATTGGGCTTTATCATTGGCCAAATCATCGGTGGTCTCGCCGCCGACAAAAATGTCCATGCCGCCATCGGCATCAATACGGCTTACACCTTATTGGTCTTGAGTTGTTTGATTGCCAGCTTGCCTAACTATCACATAGGCATTATGGCAATTTTTTTACTGAGCATTTCATTTGCAACCATCAATATCATGATGCAAATTCGTTTATTGGATTTTCCCAGCACATCGCTGTATTTGATTATGTGTTGTTTCAATGCTTGCATACAATTGGGCAATTTTTTGGGCTCTTGGCTCTCAGAAGTGGCTCAACACAGCCATCAATCCACACAAACCATGATGGTTTATACCTTACCTTTAAGCCTCTTGGCGCTTTTCATTTGGTGGTATTTAGACCATCAGCGTATCAAAAAACCTCAATCAAAATTTCCTTCTAGCTAGGTTTAATACATAAAAAAGCGTCCTGTAAAGATTACAGGACGCTTATTCTGATTACCGCATCAATATTGTCATGTCTGTTTTAACGCAATTCTTTTGGCAATACAAAAATAATGCTTTCTTCGACGCCGCTTAACTCTTCCACCACGCCATGTCCCCATTCTTGGATTTGCGCAATCACGCCTTGCACCAACAACTCTGGCGCCGAAGCACCTGCGGTCACACCAACATGTTTTTTGCCTTCAAACCAAGCTGGTTCTAAGTAAGTGGCATTGTCGACCATATACGCATCCACTCCCAACAACGCCGCCACTTCACGCAAACGGTTGCTGTTAGAGCTGTTAGGCGAGCCAACCACAATCACAATGTCGCATTCCGATGCCAATTTTTTCACCGCTTCTTGGCGATTGGTCGTTGCGTAGCAAATGTCTTCTTTGTTCGGGCTTTTAATATGTGGGAAACGTGCTTTCAACGCTTCAATAATGTCGAACGTCTCGTCCACAGACAATGTGGTTTGGCTCACATGCGCCAATTTTTCTACATCGTCTACTTCCAACCTAGCCACATCTTCCACCACTTCCACCAGCAACATACCGCCTTCGCGCACCTGTCCCATTGTGCCTTCGACTTCAGGATGACCTTTGTGACCAATCATGATGATTTGATAACCTTCATCATTCAAACGCTGTACTTGCTTGTGGACTTTGGTCACCAGTGGGCATGTGGCATCAAAAATGCGAAAACCGCGACTGATGGCTTCTTCTTGCACCGCCAAAGACACACCATGTGCAGAATAAATCAAAGTAGCACCTTCTGGCACATCACTCAATTCCTCAATGAAAATCGCACCTTTATTGCGCAAATCATCGACGACAAATTTATTGTGTACCACTTCATGGCGCACATAAATCGGCGCACCGTATTCTTCCAACGCACGCTCAACAATGCTGATGGCACGATCAACGCCCGCACAAAAACCACGAGGATTCGCCAATAAAATCGGTTGTGACATGTGTATATATCCTTGTTATTTGGCAGCGTTTGCCGCTGCTTGTTGTTTTTCTAATTTGCTTTGATGAAAACCATCAATCACCAACATCACCGCACCCACACAAATAAAGCTGTCGGCAATATTGAAAGCAGGATAGTAATAAGGCTCAACATAAAACAATAAAAAATCGATGACATGACCATGTACAAAACGATCGACCACATTGCCTATCGCACCGCCCACAATCGCCGCCGCACCCCAATTGCCCCAACAACCAAACTGCGCTTTGCGGATAGACCACAATAGCCAACCGCTGATGGCAAATGCCAACACTGAGAAAAACACCACTTGCCAACCGCCTGCATTCGCCAAAAAACTGAATGCCGCACCCGGATTGTAAACATGGGTCAAATCAAAAAAATCAGTGATGATATTGATGCGAGTCGCGCCCAAAAAATAACCTTGCTCATCGTAAACAGGCGCTGGAATTTTATGAATGACCATCCATTTGGTGAATTGGTCTAACACGATGGCCAAAAATGCCAACAACAAATATTTGCCTAAAGCAACAGGCTGAACAGGCTGGTTTTGAGTGTGCATAAACTGATTAACTTTATTGAGAACGTTCGTATTGTCGCACAATTTCAGCAATTTCCACGCGACAAGATTTGTACCACTTCCAGACACCTTTGTTTTGAGCAATTTGATGGTCGACATTATGACGCCATGCTTGAATATCGCCTAAGCTGTGCCAATATGAAACCGCGATTTCATCATTGCCTTGACCACAAGCTTGAAAATCAATGCAATGGTATTCATTTATCGCCAATTGACGCAAATATTGAGCAGTTTGCACATAATCTTCGTCCAATTGATCAATTGTTGCTCTAAAAATCACCACATACATTTTTGACTCCCTTATTTTACAGGTCGCTTCATCATGCTTTCGGTATCAACCATCCCATACATTCAAAACAAATTTACAGGACGCTGCTTGAAAGCGTCCTGTAAAAGATGGATTTATGTTGAAAACACGCCCGTAGACAAATAACGATCCGCGCGGTCACACACAATACACACAACCACCGCATCTGGATGGTCTTTGGCAATTTGCAAAGCCGCCCAAGCCGCACCGCCCGAAGACACGCCAGCGGCAATGCCTTCTTCAGTCGCCAATTGGCGCATGGTCGTTTCGGCATCGCTTTGCTCGACATCCATAATCACATCCACACGCGAAGCATCAAAGATTTTTGGCAAATACTCTTGCGGCCAACGACGAATGCCCGGAATGCTTGAGCCTTCGGCAGGCTGTAAACCGACAATTTGCACGTCTGGATTTTGCTCTTTTAAATATTTAGACACGCCCATAATCGTGCCTGTGGTGCCCATAGAGCTGACAAAATGGGTGATTTTGCCTTGCGTTTGTGCCCACAATTCAGGACCCGTAGTCAAGTAATGCGCTTCGTAATTGTCTGGATTGGCAAATTGGTCTAACACTATGCCTTTGCCTTCGGCTTGAAGCTGCAACGCCAAATCGCGCGCGCCTTCCATGCCTTGTTCTTTGCTCACTTCAATCAACTCAGCACCATACACACGCATCGCATCTTTGCGTTCTTGGCTCATATTGTTAGGCATAATCAATTGCATTTTGTAGCCACGCATCGCCGCCACCATCGCCAAAGCAATGCCCGTATTGCCTGAAGTCGCCTCAATCAAAGTGTCACCCGGTTTGATGTCACCGCGTTTTTCCGCCTGCATAATCATATTGTAAGCTGGACGGTCTTTGACCGAACCTGCTGGATTGTTGCCTTCCAATTTGGCCAACACCACGCCGGCACCTGCATCTGATAAACGCTGCAAACGTACCAAAGGTGTTTTACCTACAAATGCATCCAATAAATATTCTTGTTGAGCAAACACATTGTTTTGCGACATAGTCATCCTTCATTCACTGCAAAAATAGCGGCACCTGCCGTCAGAAGCCGCTATTGTACCGCTTTTATGCGTTAAATTTGGTTTACATTCACGCCAAACACATGCGCAAAAATGCCATTGAACGCTGCCACGCCACCTCAGCCGCACCTTCGTTGTAAGCTGCTCGCTGATTGCAATTGAATCCATGCGCCGCAGGATAGACATACACCACCACTTCATCGGCATATTTTTCACGCAAAACATCAATGCCGTCCATCGGAGTGGTCATGTCATTATCCGAAAAATGTGCCAACACAGGCGCAATCGGCTTGTTTTGCAATTCCACCTCCGCAACCATGCCACCGCCATAATAACAAATCGCCGCCCACAAGCCTTGCGCCTGTTGTGCTGCACGCCAAGTATTCAGGCCGCCCCAACAAAAACCCATCATGCCCACTTTATTGACATGTTCATTGTCATACGCCCAATCAATACATGCTTGGATATCGCTCATCACTGGCGCTTTGAATATCACTTCGATTTCTTGTTTCAAAGCCTTGCCATGCTCAATGTCTGCCGCGCCATACGCCATATTGACGTTTGTTTCCACACGGTCAAACAATTGTGGTGCCATCGCCAAATAGCCTTCTTTTGCCAAACGGCGACACACATCTTGAATGTGGCTATTGACACCAAAAATCTCCATCGCAACCAAAACTGCGGCTTTAGCAGGTTTTTCAGGACGCACCACAAATACCTGCGTTTGAAAACCATCATCAGAAGCGATGCTGAGCCATTGTTCATTCATATTGTTTCCCCTGCTTTTATTACAAATAACCACACCCTAACGCTTTACCATAATTTTGTCATGACCATAATGGAGATTCACCCATTTATTTATTCATAAAAACTCAAACATGACAGTGACGATATGCTTCTTTTAAACAGAACATGAAAAACACAAGCAGATGCTTTGAAAGCGGCCTGTAAACATTCCCATCCATTCACACTCAAACAATCACTGCTTTAAATCATACTGGCATACAAACACGCCACCGCCACCATCGCCACCAACAAACCCAATACATTGATTTTGTGCAAACGCTCTTTATAAACCAACACCCCAATCACCGTTGCCAAACTCAACACGCCCACATTCACGCCTGCAAACACCACGCTTGGCGTATCACTCAAGGCTTGATGCGCTTTGATGTAAAAATAAATATTGGCAAAATTCAGCAAGCCTAATAACAAACCGCAACGCAAACTGAAACCATGCCATCGGGTTTTACTCAACAACAAAAAGCCCCAAATCAAGATTGCTGCCGCCACAAAACCCACCAACAACAATAAAGAAAATTGCGCGCCCGTTTTGGCCACTTGCTTGAAAATGATGTCAATGATGCCATACCCCATCCACACCAAAAACAACATCCATCCTGCACCCGTACCAACATTGGTTTGTTGTACGTTTTGTAATAATTCAGATTTGGGTTTTACCACAATCAACAATACCGCCAACACTGCCAAAGCAACGCCCATGCCTTTCAGGCCGCTGATATGTTCCCCAAAAATCCATACTGCCGCCAACAAAGGTATCACCAAAGACAAACGCTGTGCGGCATCGGCTCTCACCATTCCCGCGCGATATACCGCTTGTGCCATGAACACAAATACAGTCGGCAACAACACCCCCAACAAAATCACCCAATGCCACGGCAAAACATAGATTTTTTCCATACTGACATCAGGCTGCAGCAACACATAAGTGGCGAGAATGGTCACCCCATAATTCACTGCAATCGCTTGAGCGGCCTGTAAACCTTTTGGTCTTGCCCATTTGAATAAAACCGATACCGCCACACTGCACAACACACACAATACCAACATCCACATGTACCGAATACTCCCTAATCAAAGTCCAATTCTGGCTCCACTATGGTCGCCGCATCGACTGCTTGCATATTGGATAAATGAACCATTTGTATTTTTCGCCGCCGTTGTATACACAAACGCAATACCTCTTTTTTTTCGGCATCGTTATATGTGAACCACTGTTGCCGCTCTTCGCGCGAACGCAAACAACCTTTGCAATAACCACGGTTATTGCTTTCACATACCGAAATACACGGATTGGGTATTTTGAAAAATTCCAATTGTTCCATGACTCACCCACCTGACTGTGCAAGCTGCATGCATTTGATTGTATTCTCTATTTAGCATAAGCCCAAATTTTGTCTCCAGATACAAAAAAACGCCATCTTATGGAATATAAGACAGCGTTTTTCGAAACGATTTCAAGACTTACAACAACACGCGCTCAATACCGCCATTGGCTGCTTTGGCTACAAACTCATTTTGCCATTGCTCACCCAACACATGTTTTGCCATTTCAATCACGATATAATCGGCATCAACATTGGCATCGTCTTTGTAGCGGCTCAAGCCTTGCAAACACGCAGGACAAGAAGTCAAAATCTTCACAGGCTCGCCTTGTGGTAAAGCGGCTTTGCCTTTTTCAATTTCTTCTTGCTTACGGAAACGCACTTGCGTGGCAATGTCAGGACGGTTCACTGCAAACGTACCGGCTTCACCACAACAGCGATCTGACAATGGCACGTTTTGACCCATCAATTCAGATGCCAATTTAGCCGGCTGCATGGTTTTGATAGGTGTGTGACAAGGGTCGTGGTACAAATATTGCTGACCTTTGACGCCATCCAATTTCATGCCTTTTTCAAGTAAAAATTCATGAATATCAATAATGCGACAACCTGGGAAAATTTCCTCAAAACGGTATTCTTGCAATTGGTCATAACACGTACCACAGCTCACCACCACGGTTTTGATGTCCAAATAATTCAAAGTATTGGCCATGCGGTGGAACAACACGCGATTTTCAGTGGTGATTTCTTGCGCTTTTTCCACATTGCCCGCACCTTTTTGCGGATAACCACAGCACAAATAGCCCGGCGGCAACACCGTTTGCACACCGACATGCCACAGCATCGCTTGCGTTGCCAAACCCACTTGGCTGAACAAACGCTCCGAACCACAACCTGGGAAATAGAACACCGCTTCAGTGTCTTCTTGCAATTGTGGATTGCGAATAATCGGCACAGTTTTGTTGTCTTCAATCGCCAACAACGCACGCGCGGTCTTAATCGGTACATTGCGTGGCAATGGACGATTGATAAAATGCACCACTTGTTCTTGAATTTTTGGCTGTTGTGTGGTCGCCTCTGGCTGTTTTTTCTGTTTTTTGAGCTTACCAAAACTGAATTTTTTCGCCAAATCATAAGCCGCGTTTTGCGCCTTAAAGCCCACATTGACCACGCCCATACGCAAGGCTTTCACCGTTGCAGGATCTTTTGCATTCAAAAACGCCATGCCAATGGCAGCCGTTGGATTGAATTTCTTCTTGCCTTGTTTGCGTAAGAAGTCGCGCATTTCCACGGTTACATCACCAAAGTCAATGTTCACAGGACACGGTTTTTCACAGCGGTGACACACAGTACAGTGATCAGCCACATTATTGAATTCTTCAAAATGCTTGAGCGACACACCACGACGGGTTTGTTCCTCGTACAAGAATGCTTCGGTCAATAAACCCACACCCAAAATCTTATTACGCGGGCTGTAAAGCAAATTGGCACGCGGCACATGTGTCGAACACACAGGCTTACATTTGCCGCAGCGCAAACAATCTTTGACCGAATGGGCAATTTTGCCAATGTCAGACTGCTCCATGATCAAAGATTCAACGCCCAGCAATTCAAACGATGGCGTGTAAGCCATGCGCAAATCGCTGCCACGCATCAATTTGCCACGGTTAAAACGGCCATGTGGGTCGACTTTGGCTTTGTAATCCCAAAATGGCTGCATTTCTTCATCGGTCAAATATTCCAACTTGGTAATGCCAATACCATGCTCACCCGAAATCACACCGTTCAAATCGCGCGCGATTTTCATGATACGGTCTACCGCTTTGTGAGCGACCTGTAACATATCATAATCGTCTGAGTTCACAGGAATATTGGTATGTACGTTGCCATCGCCTGCGTGCATATGCAAAGCCACAAACACACGTGAACGTACCACTTTGCCGTGAATTTTGCCCAATTGCTCCATGATTTTCTTGTCAACATGACCGCTGAAAATCTCGCCAATTTGACGCATCAAATCACGTTTAATCGACACACGCAATTTGAAATCGCGCATCGCAATGAAGCAAGTGTTGTTCAAATCGGCGCTCGCATCTTCCAAAACCTCAGCACCAAAACGCTCAACATATTCAGATAAAGGCGCATCCAAATGGTCCAACAACCACTGCCAACGAGCATGTACCGCTTCGACATGTTGCAATGCATATTGACCACGCTCACCCAACAATTCTTTGCTAGGCAAATCTTCGCCCATTTTGTCCACAGGCAATTTTTCATGGCGCAAATACGCCTCCAAAGCGCGCACCAAAGCCAATTTGTTTTGAATCGACAACTCAATATTGATGCGCTCGATGCCGTCTGAATATTCACCCAAACGCTCAAGCGGAATCACCACGTCTTCGTTAATCTTGAACGCATTGGTGTGTTTGGCAATCGCAGCAGTGCGAGAACGGTCTAACCAGAAGGTTTTGCGTGCTTCAGGCGACACCGCAATAAAGCCTTCGCCTTCACGCGCATTGGCAAAACGCACAATGTGTGCCGCTGCTTCTTGAACTGCGTTTTCGTCATCGGACACAATATCAGCCAAAAGCACCATTTTTGGACGACCTTTGCCGGCGGCTTTGGTGGCATAACCAACCGCACGCACATAACGCCAATCCAAATGTTCCAAACCTGCCAATTTCACCGATTCGTGACCCAACAAATAATCGCGAATTTCGACAATGGCAGGTGTTGAGTTGGCAACCGTACCAAAGAATTCCAAACACACCGTACGGGTTTGTTTTGGCATCGTGTGCAATACAAAAGCGACACTGGTGATAATGCCATCCGTACCTTCTTTTTGCACACCCGGCACACCCGACAAGAATTTGTCGGTCACGTCTTTACCCAAACCAACTTTACGGAATTTGTGACCTGGAATGCTCAAACGCTCGGTTGAAACAATGGTTTTACCATCGTCTTTTAAGGTATGAACGTCAAAATCCGCCATATCTTGGTCATGGATTTTGCCAAAATTGTGGTTCACGCGTTCAATCAATAACCATTGACCTTGCGGATTGACCATTTTCCAATAGGCCAAATTGTCTAATGCTGTGCCCCACAACACCGCTTTTTTACCGCCGGCATTCATTGCCACGTTACCGCCCACGCAAGAAGCATCAGCTGACGTTGGATCGACCGCAAACACAAAGCCTGCCGCAGTGGCCGCTTCTTCCACGCGGCGCGTCACCACACCTGCGCCACAATGAATGACAGGGTGCTTACCGTCTAAGCCTGGCATATTCACCATCTGCACACCCATGTGCAAATCCAGTTTTTCCGTATTGATGACCGCACTCATGGCATCTAAAGGAATCGCACCACCTGTGTAACCTGTGCCACCACCACGAGGAATGATGGTCAATTCAAGCTCAATCAAGGCTTTGACCAAAGGCGCAATTTCCGCTTCCGAATCGGGATTGAGCACCACAAATGGATATTCCACACGCCAGTCAGTGGCATCGGTCACATGTGACACACGTGCCAAACCGTCAAACATGATATTGTGTTTTTTGGTAATCGAACTTAAACGCTTGACGATTTGCTCACGTTTGATGCGGGTTTTTTCAAATGATGCATCAAAATCATCGACCGCCACCGCTGCCAAAGACAGCAATTTTGCGACTTTGATATTGTCATCACGACGCTTTTGAATCTCATTCAAACGGTGGCGCATCTCGCCCACCAACGCCACTTGACGGTGTTTGTGTTCCAACAAATCATCGACCAAATAAGGATTACGCATCACCGCCCAAATATCGCCTAAAACCTCAAACAACATGATGGCAGAGCGGCCTGTACGGCGCTCAGAACGCAAATCGTCTAAAATCTCCCAAGCTTCGGAACCGATCAAACGGATGATGATTTCTTTATCAGAATATGATGTGTAGTTGTACGGAATTTCGCGAATGCGCGCGGTAGCAGTCATTGTGGTTCCATGTAACAGTTTTTTATAGCGTGCCAGCCTGAAAACTTGTCTTTCAGCGACACCAATTTTGTGTAAAACGACAGATTGCTAGTTTAACCGATACAAGATGTCCTGAAAACCTCAAATCCACCATCATGTCATTGAGGTTTTGTTACAAAGCCAAGCTTTATCAGCTTGCCCACCCTTTTATCTATTTTTAATAAAACTGTTATGTCGTTTTAAATGAAATGATAAATGGCTTATTGAGGCTAAAAATATTCCAGCAAAATACCCATATCAGTTCACCGTACACATTCCAAATCACAAAACCCCAAGTCAGCTTTCAATCTGACTTGGGGTTGGTATCAATGTGTACAGATTTCACGTCTCTTACATCAACTTACCTTAACACATTCATGATTACCATGCCATCATCTTACGATGCTTCTTCCAAGCTCGGAAACAACGCATGATAAGCCTCTTCATCAATGATATCGACCTGTAAACCTTGCATATAAGCCCACACAGACAACCAACGCTGCGCGCTTGGTGCGATTTCGGTTTCAAAACGACATAAAGTATCTGTCACAATCGCAGCGGTTAACGCGGCATCGGCTTGAGGCTCAGGATTGTGACGATTCCACAATGCCAAAGCTTGTTCAGGATGGCTTTGCCACGTTTTTACCGCCTCTTGCATGTGTGTAACCAAGCGAGCAATCGCTGCTTGTTTTTCAGGCGCAGCTTGCGCTTGACCAATCAACTCCAAAGCTGAAAAACCCGGAATCCCTGCATCTTTGGTCGTTACCATAATAATAGGCATGCCCAATTCTTTGACCATCACACCTTCAATATTGGCAAATGCCAACCATGCACCATCTGCACCGTTTTGCAAATTGGTAATGTGATCGAAGCCTTTCTCTAACACTTGAATCTGCTCTTTTTGCACATCCACGCCTTGCTGGTATGCCCAAACCATCACAATGCGACGACACAATTCATCCGTCACTTCATTGGATACAGGCGAACAAATTTTCACGCTTTCACCTTGAGCCAAACGACTCAAAACATCATCACGCAACAACACCCCACCATCGGTTTCAAAAAAACAACCATGTGATTGCATCGCCGCACTGTGTTTTTCCAACAAATGCAAGGGTTCATTGACGACAATATCGACCTCTCCTGCAGCCAAAGCCGCAAAACCATCATAATGATCATCGGGAACAATCAATTCAATTTCATCCTCACTCGCCTCTTGTGCTGCCAACAACGGTAAATGATCGGGATTTAAGAACCACTCCAATGCAATTTTCAACTGTGCCATTTTTTCGCTTTCTGATTGCGTTTTAATGATGAATACAAACACCGGTAGCGTGTTTATAAGCACACATGTTAGCAGCATTTTTTCTTTAGAGCTGCACACAAAAAAGCGTCCTGTAAACATTTACAGGACGCTTAAAAATTGGATGAATCAGTTTATCTGTCTATTAGCCAGATATTAAAAGCAAAAAGACTTGGAACAGTCCAAGTCTTTTTGAAATTCTGGTGGAGGTAAGCGGGATCGAACCGCTGACCTCTTGCATGCCATGCAAGCGCTCTACCAACTGAGCTATACCCCCGTTAAGAAGCCGCATATTAGCAAAAAGCATTTTAGTTTGTAAATACTTTTTATAAAAAATTAATCCTGCTTAACAAATTTCATGGCTAAGGAATTGATACAATAGCGTTCTTTTGTGGGTGGTGGGCCATCTGGGAAGACATGCCCCAAATGCGCATCACAGCAACTACAACGCACCTCCTCACGCACCATACCATGACTTTCATCCAAAATACGCACAGTCGCCCCCACTTGCGCCTCATCAAAGAACGCAGGCCAACCACAATGGCTGTCAAATTTGGTTTGATGGGTGAACAACAAAGCATCGCAACACGCACAATGGTATTGCCCCACCTCATGAAAATCATTATAGCGGCCTGTATATGGACGCTCAGTACCCGCCTCACGCGTTATATAATACACATCGTCAGGCAACAAATCACGCCATTGTGAATTGGTTTTATGCACTTTTTCCATGTTAATATTTCCTTCTTTTTCGTGGTGGGTCAGATTTTTTTGAGTCAGATGAAACATGCCAACCTATGACAAAAATAGGCAACACCACCTCAAACGGCACCCACACTCTTGTTTAATTGAATATTGAGGCATTATGACCAAAAAATGGTTGTTCTTCATCATTGCTGCATTGATTGGCTGCATATTGGCTTTTGCCGCCATGTTGTTTATCCCCAAAAGCAATGATGGCACACAAAAAATCCTGATTAAAAAAGGCGATTCCATCTCCACAATCAGCCAACAATTGGCCAGCAAAGAGGTGATTTACAGCCGTCCATTTTTGGTTTTAAGCAGCCGCTTACTCGGTCGCAGCCAAGTTAGACCCGGACAATACCGCTTGTCAGAAAGCATGTCGACTTGGGACATTTTACAAAAACTCGCTGGCAATCCTGACAGTTTTTATGTGCGCATTCCTGAAGGTTCCACCATCAAAGACATGCGGCGCATCATCAAAAATTTGCCACATTTAGACGATACCACTTCGCATTTGTCTACGGCACAATTCATCCAAAAAATTGATGCCAATGCGCCAGCCGACCGTTATCCAGAAGGTTTGTTCTTTCCCGATACCTATGAATACACGCCCGGCATGAATGATGTCCAATTATTCAAAATTGCGTATGACAAAATGCAAAATGAGTTACAGGACGCTTGGGATGACAGGCAAAACAATTTGCCTTACCAAAATCCATATGAATTGCTCATTATGGCAAGCATCATCGAAAAAGAAACCGCTCATCCCAATGACAGGGAACATGTGGCAGCAGTTTTCGTCAACCGTTTGCGCATAGACATGCGTTTGCAAACCGACCCAACGGTGATTTATGGCATGGGCGAGCGTTATAGCGGTAAAATTTACCGCTCAGATTTGCGCCGTGACACGCCTTACAATACCTATACACGTGCTGGTTTGCCACCCACACCCATTTCATTGCCAAGTACCGCAGCCTTACAGGCCGCTGGCAACCCCTCTTCTGAAAAATACCTGTATTTTGTGTCCAAAATGGACAGCACAGGTGAAAGTTATTTCAGTCACGATTTAAAGGAACACAATGCAGCCGTTAACAAATACATCCGCAAACGCGGCAACTAAACCCGTTTTCATCAGTTTGGATGGTATTGATGGCGCAGGCAAAACCACACATTTAAACGCCATTCAAACTTGGTTTACCGAACAAAATATGCCTTTCATCATGACACGCGAACCCGGTGGTACGCCATTGGGCGAACAATTGCGCAGCTTGTTGTTAGACCCAAAAACCCAAGTGAGCAATGAAACCGAATGTTTGTTGATGTTTGCCGCGCGCCAACAACATTTGCAAGACGTGATTGTGCCTGCCTTACAACAAGGCACTCATGTCATCAGCGATCGTTTTACCGATGCGACATTTGCTTATCAAGGTGGCGGACGTGGTTTACCGTGGGAGAAAATTGCCCAATTAGAACAATGGGTACAAAACGGTATTCAACCTGATTTGACCATCATTTTAGATGTGCCATTAGACGTATCGTTAGAGCGCATCGAACGCAGCCGCGAAAAAGACCGTTTTGAGCAAGAACAAAGCGCATTTTTCCAGCGCGTGCGCGAAGCGTATCACGCTCGTGTGGCGGCTCATCCTGAACGCTACGTCATCATCAATGCCCATCGTGAACGTGAAGAGGTCAAAGCCGATGTCATTGCAGCCGTCAATCGTCTGATGCAAAACCAAGGCGCGAACACATGATTTACCCATGGCAACAAGCCTCTTGGCAACACTTAAGCGCACGCTGGCAAACCTTGCCACACGCGGTGCTTTTAAGTGGACAACAAGGCATAGGCAAGCAAGTATTTGCCCAACATTTGGCACAAACTTTATTGTGTGAACAACCGCTGGCACAACAAGCTTGCCAACAATGTAGTGGCTGCCATTTGTTTGCCCAAAACAGCCACCCTGATTATTTGTTCGTCACACCCGAACAAGATGCCTCTTCTGCCCGCAAACTGGCACAGATTAAAGTCGATACTGTGCGTGAAATTTTGGCATTCGCTCAATTGAGCAGCCACCAAGGTGGCAAACGGGTGGTGGTGATTTCACCTGCAGAGAGTTTGAATATACAGGCCGCCAATGCTTTATTGAAAGTGTTGGAAGAGCCGCCTGAAAACGTTGTGTTCATTTTAATCAGCCACCACCGAGACCGCTTGTTGCCAACTGTTTTAAGCCGCTTGCAAATCATCGCTATGCCCAAGCCGACACCACAAGAAGTGCAAACCTATTGGCAACAACAAGGTTTACAGGCCGATATGGCGCAATTGGCTTTTCATGCAGGCTCGCCCTTACAACAAGAAGACGAAGCGGTGTCTGCCTTGCGTGAGCAATGGCTGCATGTTTTAGCCAAGCCTAGACTATTGGCTTTGTTAGATTTTGCCCATAGTTTTGACCAACAAAAACGCCCTTTGGCCGAAGCCTTAGATTGGTTGTACAAATGGTTGGTTGATGCAGCATTGGCTCAACAAAACGTGAATGCTTTGTATTACCCACAACACCAACAAGCATTGAGCCAATTACCTGCTTATCCAACTTATTTGTGGCAACAATTGGTCGAAAAATTGCATGACTTGATGCCATTTGGACACCACACATTGAATGTTAAGCTACAATTAGAAGACATCTGTATCGACTATTTGAATTTGATGACCACAAAGGAATCTTAAATGGCACAGCAACCGACATCCCCAGCACCCGTACCGGGTAAAATGGTCAAAATGGCTTTGGCCGACCGCACGACCATTTATAACTCTTACATGAGTTTTTTAAATAATGGTGGCGTATTCATTGCCTCTGACGATCATTTTGAAATGGGTGATGAAGTTTTATTGGTTTTGGAAATCGGAGATGCTTTAGAACGCTTTCCACTAAAAACCAAAGTGTGCTGGATTAACCCTAAACGTGGCAGCAGCACCCGTCCTCGAGGTGTGGGCTTGGCCTTTGACAACAGCGATGTTTCTAAAAATGCACGCCATTTAATTGAAAACAATTTGGCAGGTCTTTTAGACTTGCCTCGCGCAACTTATACGATTTAAAACCATGTTAATTGATTCACATTGCCATTTAAACTTCCCCGATTTGATGAACCGCTTGCCAGAAGTTTTGGACAATATGGCAGCTAATGATGTGCGCCAAGCTTTGGCTATCAGCGTCAGCCGCGACACTTATACCCAAGTACAAGCTTTGGCCGATGCACACGAACACATTTTTTGTACGGTTGGTGTGCATCCTGATGAAGAAAATGCGGCCGAATTTTTAGCCGAAGAAATGATTGCTATCGCTCAAGCACAGCCCAAAGTGGTCGGCATTGGTGAAACAGGCTTGGATTACCATTGGTGCAAAGGAGATTTGACATGGCAACACGATCGCTTTCGTGCCCACATTCAGGCCGCCAATGCCACCAAACTGCCTTTGATCATTCACACACGCGATGCAGGTCACGATACTTTGGATGTCTTGCGTGCAGAAAAAGCCCACGGTGGCGTGATTCATTGCTTTACCGAAGATGTGGCTTTTGCACGCGGGGCGTTGGATTTGGGATTTTACATTTCATTTTCAGGCATTGTGACGTTTAAAAATGCCCAACAAATCCAAGAAGCGGCCAAATTTGTCCCACAAGACCGCATTTTGGTTGAAACCGACGCGCCATTTTTAGCACCTGTTCCCAAACGTGGCAAAACCAATGAACCTGCTTACGTCAAACACACCGCAGAATTTTTAGCACAATTGCGTGGCGAAACTTTTGCTGAAGTAGAACAATATTCTTGTGACAATTTCTACCGCTTGTTTGACCAAGTTCCTCGCATCGACAAGGCTTTCATATGACAACTAGCATCACACTCACTGTTTTAGGCTGTGGCAGCTCTTCCGGCTGTCCTGTGATTAATTGTGACTGTGACACTTGTCAAAGCAATGCACCGCAAAACAAACGCAGCCGCTGCTCGGCATGGATACAATCGGATGATGCCTCTATCATCATTGACACAGGTACTGACTTTCGCAGCCAAGCTTTGCGTGAAAAAATTCCCCGTGTCGATGCCGTTTTATACACCCATCCTCATGCCGACCATTTAAACGGCTTGGATGATTTGCGCGCTTTTTGTTACAAACAACAAGCGGCCATTCCCATTTACGGTCATCGTTATACCTTGTCAAATATCGAAAGCCGTTTTGATTATGCGTTTTTACAACCCATCAAATTTTGGGACAAACCTGTTTTAAAAGCACACCGTTTACAGGACGCTCAAACCGTTATCGGTTTGCCTGTGCAAGCATTTGAAGTGCCACATGGACGCTGGACGGTTTCTGCTTTTCGCATTGGCAATATTGCTTGGTTGACCGATTTAAACGACATCAGCGATGAGGTGATTGCGCAATTGCAAGGCTTGGATTATTTGTTTTTAGATTGCTTAATGGACAAACCATATCCAAGCCATTTGAGCGTAGAACAATCGTTTGCTTTTGCCAAACGCATCGGTGCCAAACAAACTTATTTAATCCACATGACCCATTCTTTAGAATACCATGCGCTACAAGCACGCTGTCCTGAAAATGTATTTGTCGCTTACGATGGTTTGAAAGTCACCAGCGTCCTGTAAAAAAATAAGTGTTACAAATAAAAAACGATGCCAAAGCATCGTTTTTTTTATCGTGATTAATCTACTTTAGGATAATACGGATTGCCCCACAAAGCCTCTTTAGGATGGCTCATCATGATTTGTAAAAACAATGGCAACATATCAGACAAAATTCGCACTGCATCTTTCAGTTGCGCGCGATTGACACCGCTTAAATGAGTCGAGCCACCATGAAACACTTGATTGCGCAAAGTATACAAGCGTTCAAACACCACAAATAAAATCGTCGAAGTGTCTTTGTCTCGCAAAGCATCGTGGCTGCGGCGGCGTGCTTTGCTAAAAGCGTCTTGCCAAACTGCATCGCTGATTATACCGTTGTGATGATTCCAAAAAGGCTGAAACACATATTTGGAATCCAATAAATTGCGAATGCTGCTTGAATAAGTCTGCCAAACCAAATGGTAAATGTCATCATTATTGACACTGCAAATTTTCAGCAAAAAATCTCTGAAACCGATTTTATCTGCCGAAGGCAACGTATTTTGTGCGTCATGTGCATAAGCGGCATTAAAAGCCACCCACAAACACATAAAACGCACATCCAAATCCTCGCTGCGCTCGGCTTGCCTAAGCCAACTCAAGCTGCGATGAATGCGCAAACGCACAGGTTCTGACAAATCCATTTTACATTCAGCATACACATTTTCTACTTCGCCAAAAACATCTATTTCCCCCATCACTCGCTCCTTTACCCATTATTCATTTTTTAATCAAACCACCTTAATGACTTTGGCATTTATTTTCAAGTACCAACATCCACACTTTTACTTTATGATAGGCAATTAACTGATTTTTAAAAGAGATTGGTCATGAAAAAACATTTATTGGGTTTCACATTGCTGTTAAGCTTGCCGATAATGACATGGGCAAATCCTGCTTTAAGCACTGTGTCACCTGCTCAAAAAAGAATTTCCAAAAACCATATTCCAAAAACCTACCAAACCCAATGGCAAAAAGCCGAAAATCGCAACACATGCGCGCCATTGGTCTTACCATCTACTGCACCCTCGCACATCAAAAATGCCAGCATCCGTCCTGCTTCTTTTCATGGCGGTTGGGGCATTGCTTACGATTTACCCAACAAACGCAGTGCTTACGGCATTGCTGGCGCAGGCATCACAGGCAGTTTGGAGGATGTAAGTCGTTGGTCGCAATACCACGTTTGGAATGATGGCAGCGGTGCGGGCTGGGGCTTGGAAGGCGATACTGGACCGGGTCATTTGGCATATGTATATTTGAATACACAAGGCTGTTTGTACAATGTTTGGAGCAATGTTAGTGAAACACATTTGATTAATATGCTTAATGATTTACACTTAACAAGGCCTTAAAGCGTCCTGTAATACAAAAAAGCGTCCTGTAAATGTTTACAGGACGCTTTTGCATCACCTACTTAAAAACCCATTCATCTTAAGAAGCGTGCGCAGCCACCAGCAATTGGTTCATACGCTTAACAAAGCTGGCTGGGTCTTCCAATTTACCACCTTCAGCAAGCAAAGCTTGGTCGTACAACAATTGTGACAATTCCGCCTGAATCACACCATTGCCTTCATTGGCCAAACGCTGCACTAATACATGTTCTGCATTGATTTCCAAAGTCGGTTTCGCGCTTGGCATTTGGTCTGCTGCACCTGCTTGCGCCAACATACGCTGCAAGTTTTGGCTCATATCAAATTCACCCACCACCAAACACGCTGGGCTTTCAGTCAAACGCGTGGTGGCGCGAACATCGGCCACTTTGTCACCCAAATGGGTTTTGATGGTTGCCACCACATCTTTGGCAGCTTCTTGGGCTTTTTCTTGTTCGGCTTTGTCTGCTTCATTGGCCAAATCGCCCAAATCCAATTCGCCTTTAGACACGCTCGCCAACTTCTTGCCTTCAAACTCAAACAAGCTACCCACCACCCACTCATCCACACGGTCGGTCAACAACAAAACCTCAATGCCTTTTTTCAGGTAAATTTCCAAATGTGGGCTGTTTTTCGCTGCCGCATAAGTCTCAGCAGTGATGTAGTAAATCTTGTCTTGGCCTTCTTTCATGCGTTCAATATAGTCTGCCAAAGACACGTTTTGCGTGGCATCGCCACCTGCAGTCGATGCAAAACGGCACAAGCCTGCCAATTTATTTTTATTCGCAGCATCTTCACCAATGCCCTCTTTGAATACGCTACCAAACGTGTTCCAGAAGGTGGTGTAATCTTCAGCTCGATTTTTCGCTAAATCTTCTAACATCGCCAAGATTTTTTTCACCGCACCAGCACGAATTTGATCCAAATCGCGGCTTTGCTGCAAAATTTCACGTGAGACATTCAATGGCAAATCGCTGGTATCAATCACGCCTTTGATGAAACGCAAATACATCGGCATCAATTTTTGTACATCATCCATGATAAACACACGTTTGACATACAATTTTACGCCACCTTTGGCTTCGCGCTCATACAAATCATACGGCGCAGCTTTGGGCACATACATCAAGCCAGTGTATTCATGCTTGCCTTCAACACGGAAATGCGACCATGCCAAAGCGTCCTGAAAATCATGTGAAATGTGTTTGTAAAATTCTTGATATTGCTCGTCGCTGATATCATTTTTGCTGCGCGTCCACAAAGCTTGGGCTTGGTTCACAGCTTCCAACTCTTCCGCATGAATGATATTGCCTTCGTCATCGTATTGCGGTGCTTGCTTCATCAAAATTGGTACGGAAATATGATCGCTATACGTGGTTACAATGCGGCGCAAAGTCCAATCGCTGAGCAATTCGGCTTCGGCCTCTTTAACGTGTAAAGTAATGCTGGTACCACGCTCTGTTTTTTCAATCGCTTCAATCGAAAACTCGCCATCACCACGACTCACCCAACGCACCGCTTCATGAGCTGCTGCACCTGCACGACGGGTTTCCACTGTCACTTCATCAGCAACGATGAAAGCAGAATAAAAACCCACGCCAAATTGACCAATCAAATTGGCATCTTTTTTGGCATCCCCTGACAATTGCTCAAAAAAGGCTTTGGTACCTGATTTGGCAATCGTACCCAAATTCTCAATCACCTCTTCGCGACTCATGCCGATACCATTGTCACTGACAGTAATCGTTTTGGCTTCGACATCACAAGTCACAGTGATTTTCAAATCACCATCATTTTCCAATAAAGCAGCTTGATTCAAAGATTCAAAACGCAATTTGTCCGTCGCATCGGCAGCATTGGAAATCAATTCACGCAAAAAAATCTCTTTATTGGAATACAAAGAATGAATCATCAATTGCAATAATTGTTTGACTTCAGTTTGAAAACTTAAGGTTTCTTTCATGAATTCCCTCGAAAATATGAGCTGTGACAAAGATAGAACTTAAATAAGGCATCAACTAAAAATTTCAAGAGACTGAACATGCATATTTGGATTTTTCGAGGCTACAAAATAAAAGTGCTTTGCCTCACGGCAGAGTTATTGTCAAATCTGGTGTATGGCATTCAGGCCGCTTTCTCTGTTGATTGCTCGTCTTCCTGCTTGCCATCTTTGAAGATGACGTTGTTGACCACCAAGGTCAATAAGTTGAATCCTTGAATCCGGCGCCAACGCTTTTGGGCCGTTTCCAATAATTTGTACACCATCGCCAAAGTGGTTTCTCTGGAACCGCAGTTTTTAGCCCGCTTACTACGCAATCGTACGGTAGCAAACGTGGATTCAATCGGGTTGGTGGTGCGGATGTGCGTCCAATGCACATTTGGAAAGTCATAGAATGCCAATAACTCTTCTTCATCCTTCACCAGTTTGTTAATGGCTTTGGGGTATTTGTCACCAAAGCGAGCCACTGTTTGTTTGAAGGCTTGTTCTGCACTTTCTTTGGTTTCGGCCATCCAAATTTCTTTCAAAGCCTCTCGCAATTTGCCTTGTACCGATTTGGGTACGGCTGCCAACACATTGGCCGTTTTGTGCACCCAACAGCGCTGATGTTTGGTGTCTGGATAAGACTTGGCCATGGCATTCCAAAAGCCCAACGCACCATCGCCGACCGCCAATTTTGGACTGGTTTCCAAACCCCTCAAACGCAAGCCTATCAACACTTCTGACCAACTGACTTCAGATTCCCGATAACCATCTTCAACCGCCACCAACTCTTTATGTCCTTGATCAGTCACACCAATGATGACCAGCAAACACAGTCTATCGTCCAATCGCACATTGCTGTAAATGCCATCGGCCCACCAATACACATAGCGTTTGCCCTTTAAATCCCGCTGGCTCCATTGCCGATGTTCGTCCGTCCAATGTTGCTTCAAACGACTGATGGTATTGGCTGACAAGCCTTTGGCCTGCTCTCCCAATACAGCCGCCAAAGCTTGTTGGTGGTCACCTGTGGAAATGCCTTTCAAATACAGCCATGGCAGCAATTCTTCGATGCTTTTGGTACGTTTCAAATAAGGCGGCAACAATTGACTGTTGAAACACACACCGTCACCACTGCGATCTCGTACCTTCGGCACTTTCACCTGTACATCACCAATGCCAGTCTGCACTGTTCGTTCCGGCAAATAACCATTTCTGACCAATGCTTGGCGACCATCGGGAAGTTTCTTGGGTGAGTGTTGCTCCAGCAAAATCTGCAATTCGGTTTCAACTGCTTTGGCAATCAACTCCCTGGCTCCCTGACGCAGCAAATCGGTCAATGGGTCATTGAATGTTTGCTGTGGTTGTACGAATGCATTTGGGTTAGAATCAGTCATGGCGTATTCCTTTTGTTGGTTGAAATCTTTGGTCGGAAATCAATCAACAGGATACGCCTTCTTCATTTGTTCGTCATACACCAGAAATGACTATAGCTCCTCACGGCAAAGCACTTTTCAGATTTATTTGCATAAACATTAACCTTTGTAATATTCAAAAATCATCAAGGTTATAACTTTGATTATGCATTTTCAGAGCCTGATCCCATAACACAATACACTGGTAAATTGGTAAATGTAGCTAAATGTATTGCAGTAAATGAATATGATTCTGCATAGTATTTTACAAACCCATCATCTGAATATACTAAGTACCCGTCTGTTAAATTTTTCATACGCAACGCTAAACGAGCGACCAACAAACGTACCTCAGGTACTTCTGTATTACCTAGGCTTAATACTTGGGGTAAAGGTTTCAGAGCTACTTTGCCAGTTGCCATATTTTTCTGAAAACCAACAGAGTAAATTTCTGAATAAGGAGGCTTAGCAAGCATCAAAGTCTTTACTTTTCTAATCACGGTATCCATAGGTTAAGCTATTTGCCTTTCTTGAGAGAAATTGAAATATTTCATAAATTAAAACCACGAATCAACACCATTTTTTATGAAATTTCAATATATAAAATAATCATATTTAAAAAATCTGAGTTGGTAATAATGGTTCTTTTCCTAACGAAAACAAAATGATAAATAACGATAAATTAAAAAATAACAATTACTTTATTATATTAACCGTACTGCATATTATTCATATTGACTATATAAATAATTGATACAAATCAAAATCTGTAACAAATCCTTTCTCAAAGACACAAGAAAGAAAAATTTAATACAATCAAACACATAAATTATTAAAATAATATATTAAAATTATAGCTATATATCATCGAAAATCCAAATAATACCTTTCTTCAATAGGGTTCAACCTATCCCCAAAAGTCTTTTACACATCTAGATGAATTTCCACTTTAATGCTGTTGATTTTTTCATTCATATCTTCTTTATTAAGATGTAAAACTGATATCAATCCATCAATTTTCACACCAGTCTCACTCTCAAAATCATGTATCAATTGAGCGACGTTTGTTTCTAAATCTTGTTTACGCTGCCGTAATTCAGAGATTTTCAACATTTTTTATCCTTCCACATCTATTTTTAAAACATTGCCTGAAATAATGTTAAGAAAAAATCATTTTATTGGAGATTCGCAAAGCAATATAAGTTCTTAATTAATGATACTTTTTACATAAACCATTCAATTCATTAAGAAGTTAAATACATCAAGATAAAAAATGCAATAAATTAACAATTACATACCCTTTTAAAACCAATTTTCCACATTGTAAGAATTAGTTTTAAAAGACAATAAAAACAACATATTCTATATAAATATTTTCAGTGTGGCTTAAAACAACTTCCGTCAAAATATTAATTAATATGCTTTATCTCCGACCCAACAAGCGATGCATCCGTTCACGTAAACGATCAAAATAAACATACACAATCGGTACAACAATCAAAGTTAAAATAGTAGAAGTAATCAAGCCACCAATAATGGCAAATGCCATAGGCTGGCGAGTTTCTGAACCATCACCCGAACCCAAAGCCAATGGCAACATGCCAAAAATCATCGCCAAACTGGTCATGACAATCGGACGCAAACGCACCTTGCCCGCTTCCACAATCGCATCCATCTTTTCCATACCTTGATTCACTCGCGCATGGTTAATGAAATCAACCAACAAAATGCCATTTTTCGCAGCCAAACCCATTAACATCACAATGCCAATGATAGAGAACATGTTCAATGTATTATTTGTTACCCATAGGGCAACAAAAACACCAATAAAGATTAACGGTAATGACATCATGATGGTTACAGGCAGGGTAAAACTTCTGAATTGCGCGACTAAAATCAAATAAATGAAAATAATGCCCAAAGCCAAAGCTTGCAATGCATAAATGCCAGACTCTTGCATGTCTTTACTGGCGCCTTCTTGCACAAATGTGACACTGTCTGGCAAATCCAAATCAATTTTCAAAGCATCGATTTGACTGAAAATATCACTAGGATTGTAACCATCTGCAATATTGGCAGTGAAATTGACTTCACGTTGCAAATTAACACGATTGATTTGACGAGGGCTCACACCTTCTTGCACAGAAGCGATGGTATCCAAACTGATCATGCGCGTTTGCCCATCACTGCCCGTTGCGGGAATGGTGATTTGCTGCAATAACTCACTGCTGCGTGCTGCTTCAGGAATGCGCAATTGCACGTTGTAACTGTTACCATCAGACGCTTCCCAACTGGATGAACGCTCACCTGCAAACATCATTTTCATGGTATCGCCCAATACAGCCAAATTGATTCCCAATGCTGACGCAGCATCTCTATCAATGACAATATTCAAAGACGGATCGGCATCGGCTTCGCTGTTTTCAATGTCAGTGACCCCTGCGATTTTATTCAAAGCGGCCTGAACCTCTTTGGCAGCCAACATCAAATCGTCACTATTATTGCTGCGCAAACCCACATTAATGACTTTGCCACCAGGACCTGCCTGACCCATCGCTTCAATCGACGTGATTTCAATACCTGCCACAGGTGCCAAATCCGTACGAATAACACGCATCAATTCATGAATGTCACGTTCACGCTCGTTTTTATCACCCACATTCACACTAAGCGAGCTATTGGTTTTACCATTACCAAAACCTGCAGCACCCACATCCGCAGCCACACTCTGCACCTCTGGCAAACGGCTGATAAGATTTCGCACTTCCGTCGTTTTAGACATGGTGTATTCCAAGCTAGAGCCTGGTGCCGTTTTAAAAGTAATTTTGATTTTGCCACGGTCTTGTTGCGGCATGAATTCACCACCAACCATGCCACTCACCACTAAGCCAAAGCTGGCGATCATCATCAAACCAACCACAGACAAAACCTTGATAGGATGTTTCAAACACCAGCGTAACCAAGATGTATAACGCTCAGCCACATCATCAACCCAACGATCAAAACGATCGACCAAACGCCCTAACCAACTGCGCTTGACATTTTTTGGGTCATGCCAAATGCTTGACAACATGGGGTCTAAACTCAAAGACACCACCGTAGAAATGACGATGGCAGCAGCCACAGTCAAACCAAATTGATGGAAGAACTTGCCAATGATGCCATCCATATAACCAATCGGCAAAAACACTGCCACAATACACAAAGTGGTCGCCAAAACAGCCAAACCAATTTCTTGAGTGCCATCCAAAGCAGCTTGATAATGGCTTTTGCCCATTTGCACATGACGCACAATGTTTTCACGCACCACAATTGCATCATCAATCAATAAACCCACTGCCAATGACAATGCCATCAATGTCATCAAATTGATGGTAAAACCCATCAATGAAATCGCCCACATCGCCCCAATCAAAGACACAGGCAAAGTCAAACCTGTAATCACCGTAGAACGCCAAGTGCCCAAAAATAAAAATACAATTAAAACCGTCAACACCACACCTTCGATCAATGTATCGCGTACTTCATTGACCGAACGGCGCACCTCTTCAGATTGGTCATAAGTATAAACAGCTTTCAAATTTGCAGGGCCACGAACCATTTCTTGATCCAGCATGGCTTTGACGCCATCTGCCACATCCACCACATTCGCACCGCGCGTGGCACGAATGTTCAGCGACACCGCAGGCTCACCATTCAAAGTAGCAATACTCAAAGCCTCAGCAATGCCATCGCTGACATCAGCCACATCACTGACACGAATCAAACTGCCGCCACGCTCAGCCACCACAATATTGGCAAATTGCAACGGATCTTTGATTTTGCCACTGACACGAACCGCCATTTCATTACCGTTTTGCATGACCGTACCAGATGGATAATCGCTATTGGCAGCACTGATGGCTCGACTGACATCAGCCACATTGACATTCAGACTGCGCAGTTTTTCAGGTTTCAAAGCAATCGAAATTTGACGCGTGGTTCCACCGACAATTTCTACTTCACCGACACCAACAACCGTTTGCAAACGCTTTTTCAATACGTTTTCTGTCCAATCGGTCAACTCACGCAAGCTGACCGATTGCGTACCCAAAGAAATATTGAGCATAGAGGCATCCATAGGATTGAATTCAGATACCACGGGTGTATCAATATCACGGTCAAAACCACCGCCAACCGTACCAATTTTGTCTCGTACGTCCTGTAAAGATTTAGCGGTATCCACATCCAACTCAAACTCGGCAATCACCACAGATGAGCCTTCAAATGAATACGAACGGATATTTTTCACACCATTGATAGTATTGAGCGCCTCTTCAATCGGTTTGGACACATCGCTTTCAACCACTTCAGGCGAAGCACCTTCATAAACAGTTGACACCATCGCCACTGGAAAACGCACATCAGGGAATGCCTCTACTGGCAATTTGAACATCGAGAAAAAACCCAACACCACAGTTGCCAACACAAGCACTGCTGCAAAATAAGGGTTATTAACACTTAGTCGGGTCAACCACATATTATTTACCCGCCTTTGGCAACGCCACCGCATCACCCACTTTCACACCCAGCAACTCTGTACGCAATACATTGGCACCTGCAGACAAACCATCAATAGCCAATAATCCACTGGTCGTATCTTGTAAAACAATTTTGATATTTTTTTGCGCCAACACACCATTTTCAACCACATATACAAATGGTGCTTGCTCTAGATTGCGCACAGCCAATTGTGGAATGACCAAAGCATTGTCTAAGCTTTGCAATACCACTTTGCCTTGTGCAAATTGACCGACTTTCAGGACGCCTTCGGGATTATTAACATGGATAAAAACTGTGAATTGGCGGGTCGCTGCATCTGCTACGGGGTTGATTCGTACAATGCGGCCTGTATGGCTTGGCGCACCCACAGCCACTGAAAAAGACACCTCCTGCCCCACACGCACAAAAGCCACTTGTTCAGAAGAAACCGTTGCAGCAATCTCCAACACACTCACTTGCGCCAATTTTAAAATTTGTCCACCAGCGGGTAACAATTCACCTGCATTGACCAATTTTTCATACACCACGCCAGTAATCGGTGCTTTCACACTCGCATCGGCTTGATTTTTATTCATTTTAGCCAATTCCGCTTGTTGTACTTTGTGGTTACCCAAAGCCACCTGATATTCGTTTTGAGCTTGCTCCAAAGCCAATTTGGAAACAAATCCTTTTTCAAACAACACTTGTTGTTGCTTAAGTTTGGTATTCGACAAAGCCAAATTGGCACGGCTGTTATCCACTTGTGCTTGCAAAGATTGTACATTTTGGCTGACCGCTTGGTTGTCCATCACTGCCACCACTTGCTCTTTTTGCACCTCATCACCTTCAGCGACCAACATCTTCGCTACGGTACCACCAGATTCAGCACTGACTATGGCTTCTTGCAACGGCCTTAACGATCCTGTAAAAGCAATGGTTTGTTCAAAATTTTGTGGTTGGATTTGTACCACATCAGCTACCGATAATTGCTTGATGACCGTGGTTGTTTCATTAGAAGCTTTTTCACTACTGCACGCACTCACCAACCCAATGCAACAAACCAAAACCAACATCATCAAATTATTATTCATTTTTACTATGATTCTTTCTCAAAAATAGCTTCAGCATCGGCTTTTCATTGCAAAACCATGCAAATGCCTCACCATCAGGCAAATAAACGTAACTTTAAGCAAATAGACGCAGACTGTCACATGATTTATCAAGTGCTTGCATCGTCTTCAGATACAAAGCAACATCAAGGACAATACCTGCTGTGGTAAAATCAATTCTCATTCTAATAAGGATACACCATGAGCATGTCAACCACGTTTTCACTTACAGGCGAAACCCAAATCACATTACAACGCCTGTCTGGTGCAATGGATGCCCATTTTGAAATTTTAGGCAAAACTTTGAACGTGGAAATTCGCCGTGGTGCAGATGAATTATTGGTACGTGGTGATGCTGCCGAATTGGCAGTTTCTTGTTTACAACAATTACTGTCTTTGGCACAGCAACGCGACCTGAATGACAGTGATATCCAGCTGGTCATTGTTGCAGCCAAAGCCCAATCGACAACTGAAATGATTCCAAATCAATGGATTGAGAACCAGCGCAGCCAACAAGAGCAACGCGAATCCAATCCTTACAGTTTCAAAACCCGTCGCGGCCAATTAAGCGGTCGCACACCACGCCAAAATGGCTATATCAAGGCTTTGCTCAACCATGATGTGGTCTTTGGCTTAGGGCCTGCAGGTACGGGGAAAACTTATTTGGCAGTGGCCGCTGCTGTCGATGCAATGGAACGCCATTTGGTCAACCGCATTGTGTTGGTACGACCTGCCGTAGAAGCAGGCGAAAAATTAGGTTTTTTACCGGGTGATTTGACACAAAAAGTTGATCCTTATTTGCGCCCTTTATACGATGCTTTATATGAATTGATGGGTTTTGACCGTGTGAGCAAATTATTAGAAAAAGGTCTCATTGAAATCGCACCATTGGCATACATGCGTGGTCGTACACTCAATTCCGCTTATGTGATTTTAGACGAGGCACAAAACACCACACCTGAACAAATGAAAATGTTTTTAACGCGCATTGGCTTTGGTGCCAAAGCGGTGATTACAGGCGACTTGAGCCAAATTGATTTACCACGTCATATCAAATCAGGTTTGCGCGATGCGCGGGATAAATTGTCACAAGTCGATGGTTTGTATTTCCACACGTTTACCAGCGAAGATGTGGTACGTCATCCATTGGTACAAAAAATAGTTGAAGCCTATGACCAAGCAGCAGACACAGACCAACAAACCCATCCATCGGCCTCTAAAAGCGGCCGGTAAAAGGACAAAGCCATTATGGAAACCTTACTCAGTATCGTATTAGGTATCGGCTTAGCAGCTGCGGCAGGTTTTCGGGTCTTTGTACCTTTGTTTGCTCTGAGTTTGGCAGGATTTTATGAAGTGTTGCCGATGAATGAACAATGGCAATGGCTCAATTCTCCTGTGGCTTTAACGGTCTTAGCAGCGGCCTGTATCATAGAAGCGCTGGCTTATTTGATTCCTTGGTTTGACAATTTACTCGATACTTTGGCCATCCCATTAGCAGGTCTGGCTGGCACTGCCATCATGGCTTCTACTGCCATGGATTTACCACCGGTGTTCACTTGGGCATTGGCCATTATTGGCGGTGGCGGAGCAGCGGCAACGATTAAAGGCATCAATGCCAGTGCCAGAGCCACATCGACCGTAACCACAGGTGGTATTGCCAATCCAATTATCTCGATTGGCGAAACCATCAGCGCGATTGTATTGGCCATTTTATCTATTTTTGCCCCATTTTTAGCACTTGCGGCTTTGTGTTTTTTAGCGTTTATTTTGTACAAAACATGGCAAAAAATCCAAGCTCGCCGTACCCAAACATTGACTGAAACACTTTAAATTATGAAAAAAGCCAAAACCTTTCCTTTTCTAGCCATCCAAAAACAACGTTTACACTTGCATGTGGACAATGCCTCTAGCGCCCAAACGCCCACTAAGCAAGACTTTTTCAAATGGGCATGGCAAGCCATGAAACCATTTTACCGTCATGCAGAAATCAGCTTGGTATTATTGGATACAGAAGACGCACAAAGTTATAACCGCGATTACCGCGAAAAAGACTACGCTACCAATGTCTTGAGTTTCGCTCACGATGAATTGGATTTGCTATCAGGCCAACAAAGCAACACTTTATATGGCGACTTGATTTTGTGCCCACAAGTGATTGAACGTGAGGCTTTAGAACAAAACAAACCTTTAAAAGCCCATTACGCACATTTGACCGTACATGGCATGTTACATTTGATCGGTTTCGATCATATTGAAGAATCTGATGCTGAGGAAATGGAAGCGCTTGAAATAAGCATCTTGCATCAGTTAGGATATACCAACCCATATTTACAGGATGAACAATAATGGACGAAGGCTCGTCGAAGAAACCCAACTTTTTTGAACGCATTTTAAGCCGCTTAAGCAATGACACGCCAGAAAGCCCAGCAGAAATTTTAGACGTTTTGCGTCTGGCTGCTGACAATGAAGTGGTTGACAAAGAAACCCTAGAGCTTCTAGAAAATGTGTTGGATTTTGCCGATTTAGAAGTGCGTGATGTGATGGTCACTCGCAGTCAAATGGATGTCATCAAAGCCAATGACAGCATCGAACGCATCATCGCTTACGTACAAGAAACCTCACATTCACGTTTTCCCGTGATTGGCGAGGACAAAGACGAAGTATTGGGCATCGTCCATGCCAAAGATTTATTACGCTTTTTTGGGCAACCTGAACAATTCCAGTTGGCCAATATTTTGCGCCCTGCCGTATTTGTACCTGAAAGCAAATCACTGACCAACATCATGAAAGACTTCCGTGCACAACGCAATCACATGGCAGTCGTGATTGATGAATATGGTGGCGTATCAGGTTTGGTCACTTTAGAAGATGTGACCGAAGAAATCATGGGTGACATTGAAGACGAATTCGATTTGGATGACAACGAAGATCAAATTTTCGCCATCAGTCCTGAACGCTTTCGCGTCAATGCTACAACAGAAGTCGAAGATTTCAATGAGTACTTCAAAACTCAATTTTCTGATGAAGAAGTCGATACCATCGGTGGTTTGGTCATTCAAGAATTTGGTCGTTTACCTGCACGTGGTGACAAAATCACCATTGGTGATTGGACATTTACCATCGCCCGCGCTGATGCCCGTCGTTTGCATGTGTTATTGGTCACGCCCAACACAGAAGAATGATGTTTTAATAAGTTAGGAATATAATTATGGCAGGCTCTTTACTTCTTTTATTAGACGACATTGCAGCTGTTTTAGACGATGTGTCTGTGATGACCAAAGTCGCCGCTAAAAAAACAGCAGGCGTGATTGGTGACGACTTGGCATTGAATGCCGAACAAGTCACAGGTTCTTCTGCTCAGCGCGAACTGCCCATTATTTGGGCAGTAGCCAAAGGTTCTTTTTGGAATAAAGTGGTATTGGTGCCTGCTTTTCTAGCTTTGTCTTATTTTTTACCCTTTTTAATTGGTCCAATACTGATTATCGGTGGTGCTTTTTTGGCCTTTGAAGGTGTCGAAAAAGTATTGCACAGCTATCACAAATACAAACAAAAGCGCCAACCTGCTGTTCACTCTTCTGAACCTATCTCGGATATGGCTTTTGACGAATCCGCCAAAATCAAAGGCGCCATTCGTACCGATTTTATTTTATCAGCCGAAATCATTGCCATTAGTTTAGGTACAATGGCCACTGCCCCGATTTTAAAACAAGCCTTGGCATTGTCTGCCATTAGCGTTGCAGTCACCGTTTTGGTTTATGGCTTGGTTGCTGGCATTGTAAAAATTGATGACTTAGGTTTTTGGATGAAAACCAAAGCCTCTGCTTTCTCAAAAAAATTAGGCTCTGTATTAATTAGCTCTACACCTTATTTAATGCGCACTTTAAGTATCGTCGGTACTTTTGCCATGTTCTTAGTAGGCGGTGACATCATCGTCCACAATCTGCCATTTTTAACCCATTTAGCACACAATCTCGAACATATAGGTAGTGGCATCACCAATCTCTTAGTCACCAAAAGCTTTAGTATTCTCATCGGTGCCATTGTTGGTAGCATCATTGTATGGATTGTGCACATGATACAAAATCTACGTGGACAGAAAGCTGCTCACTAATGCCCCAATCTTTGTTACAACGCCTCGCAAGCAATCCAATTATGGGCGCATTGCTGATGGTCATTTCAGCGGCCTTAACGCCTTTTGCTTATGCACCTTATCGCTTGTATTGGCTAATGCCTATTTTATTGGCAGTCATGCTCATTGTGGCATTTTGGCATGAGCGCTATCGTTTGCGCTTGGTCTATTTATGGGCATGGGTGACTTATTTTGTGCAATGTTATTGGATTAATACAGCATTACATGACGTTTCAGGTTTGCCTTTGCCAATTTCCATTCCTTTGACTGCTTTATTGCCGATGTATTTGGCACTGTATCCGACATTAACCATTTGGTTATGTGAAAAAATCCGCCTACCTGACAGTGGCAAATTACTGTTGGTTTTTCCCGCTGTTTGGACCTTAACCGAATTTGTACGCGAGCGCGCCTTCACAGGTTTTGGTTGGGGAGCATTAGGCTATACGCAAATTGCCGAATCACCTTTGGCTGGTTACGCCCCTGTCAGTGGCATTGCTTTGGTCACATGGGCCACTGCATTGATTGGTGCAGCAATAGCAGGTCTTATTTTATGTAAGCCGATTTGGCAAAAATCGTTACATGTCGCTGTCAGCATGTTGATTGTCGCCATAGGTGTCAATTTATCACAACACCATTGGACAGAAAGAGATGGCACCCAAGCCAGTGTGGCTCTATTACAAGGCAATATTCCACAAACTTTAAAATGGGAGCCTGAAGCTTTTGCGCATACCATACAAGTATATTATGAATTGCTCACACAAGCTGAGGCTGACATTGTCATCATGCCTGAAACCGCCATACCCCTCATGCGCCAAGACTTACCCGAAGGCTTATTAACCCAATTTGTGAATACGGCACATAGACAAAACGCCGCTTTGGCAATAGGCATACCAGAATACACGCATACAGGCCGCCAATATTTAAACTCAATCATCAATTTTAGTTCATTTGATCCTGAAAAACCCGATCAAGCCTTGCCCACTTACAGCAAAAACCATTTGGTGCCATTTGGTGAATTCAAACCACAAGGCACACAATGGCTATATCAGATGATGAACATGCCACTGGCAGACTTCAGTGCTGGTGGCAAAAATCAAGCACCATTGGCATTGGCCAATCAGAAAATAGCTTTTAACATTTGTTATGAAGACAGCTTTGGTGATGAATTGATTGCCTCAGCCCAACAAGCTTCTTTACTGTCCAATGTCAGCAATATGGCTTGGTATGGCACCTCCCACGCCATGGATTTACAATTGCAACAATCCCAAGCTCGAGCTTTAGAATTAGGTCGCTATATGGTGCGCGCCACCAATACAGGCTTAACAGCGGTGGTGGATCCGAAAGGTCATATTGTGTCTTTGGCACCGCGCGATACCCAGCAAATTTTGACCACCACCATTCACGGTTATCAAGGCGAAACCCCATATATGCGCTTAGGTGGTACTTGGCCGTTGGCGATTTTGCTCTCGGTTTGGTTGTTGATATTATTTATTTACAGTCAGTTTAGACCAAACCCTCAGTCATATTGATATTTATAATCGGTCTTGCATTTTTATGTCAAATACGTAATGATATTTAAACAATGCAAGACCGAATATTTCTATATACCCACTCAATATTTAGTATTTCTGCTACTTTTTTCAGTCTGGTTCCGTCTGTCTTGCGCACTTTTTTAATACAACATTAACACTTAAGCTTTAACTTAATTTAATGAAACTATCAGACTTGCCAAAAGTCTTAAGAAAAGTTAAATTTATGTTACAGCAATAAGATAGCGTTGGTTTTATGCTACACTCAGTTGCTTGCATTATGTCTCATTGAAAGATAAGGACAATACATTGATGAACCCAGCTTTTGCTTTACCTGTACCCAGCGGTCATTCAACTTTGGAACAGTATATTCACACAGTGAACAGCATTCCATTATTGAGCGCAGAGGAAGAGCATGACTTGGCCGAACGTCATGCTTTGTATGATGATTTAGAAGCGGCAAAAAAAATGATTTTGTCGCATTTACGTGTCGTTGTTTCTATTGCACGAGGCTACGATGGTTATGGTTTAAACCAAGCAGATTTGATTCAAGAAGGCAATATCGGTTTGATGAAAGCCGTGAAACGCTTCGAGCCTAGCCGTGGTGTGCGTTTGTTTTCATTCGCTGTGCATTGGATCAAAGCCGAAATCCACGAATTCATTTTGCGCAACTGGCGCTTGGTACGAGTGGCAACTACCAAGCCACAACGCAAATTGTTCTTCAATTTGCGCAGCATGCGCAAAAATATGAATGCTTTGAGCGACATCGAAGCGCAGCAAATCGCCGACGATTTGGGCGTCAAATTGTCTGAGGTGTTCGAGATGGAGCAACGCATGACCGGCAAAGATGTGGCCTTGTTATCCGACAGCGATGACGATGAAGACAGCTTTGCACCCATAGATTGGTTGACCGACCACAACAGCGAACCGACACAAATCTTGGCGCAAAAAGCCCATCACCAATTGCAAACCGAAGGCTTGCAAACTGCCTTGGCACAATTGGATGACCGCTCACGCCACATTGTCGAATCTCGTTGGTTACAAGACGATAGCGGCTTAACCTTACACGATTTGGCCAGCCAATACGGTGTATCTGCCGAACGCATTCGCCAAATCGAAGCCAAAGCATTGCAAAAATTGCGTGGTTTTTTAGGCGAAGTCGTTCCAGCATAATCCTGATTAATGACAAGCGTCCTGTAAACTTACAGGACGCTTTTTTTATGAAAGAATATTCATGCAATGGTTATATCTGAGCATGGCTTTGATAGCAGGTGTTTTGCTTTCCACCCAAGCTGCCGTCAACAGCCAATTGGCAAAATCCCTACTCCAGCAACCTTTATTGGCTGCATTCATTTCTTTTTTAATTGGCACATTGCTGTTGTTCAGCATTGTGTTATTCAAAGGTCAATTGCCGACACTGCAATTGCTCCCACAACAAGCATGGTGGAAATGGACGGGCGGCTTGATGGGCGCATTTTTGGTTTGCTCTAGCATCATTGTTGCGCCTAAAGTCGGGGTTGCCAATATGTTGTTGTTCATCATCATGGGTCAATTGTGTGCAGGTTTACTCATTGATCATTATGGTTGGCTCAACATGCCGCTCAAACCCATAGATTTGAGCAAAATTATGGGGAGCTATAGTCATTTCTGGTGTATGACGAACAAATGAAGAAGGCGTATCCTGTTGATTGATTTCCGACCAAAGATTTCAACCAACAAAAGGAATACGCCATGACTGATTCTAACCCAAATGCATTCGTACAACCACAGCAAACATTCAATGACCCATTGACCGATTTGCTGCGTCAGGGAGCCAGGGAGTTGATTGCCAAAGCAGTTGAAACCGAATTGCAGATTTTGCTGGAGCAACACTCACCCAAGAAACTTCCCGATGGTCGCCAAGCATTGGTCAGAAATGGTTATTTGCCGGAACGAACAGTGCAGACTGGCATTGGTGATGTACAGGTGAAAGTGCCGAAGGTACGAGATCGCAGTGGTGACGGTGTGTGTTTCAACAGTCAATTGTTGCCGCCTTATTTGAAACGTACCAAAAGCATCGAAGAATTGCTGCCATGGCTGTATTTGAAAGGCATTTCCACAGGTGACCACCAACAAGCTTTGGCGGCTGTATTGGGAGAGCAGGCCAAAGGCTTGTCAGCCAATACCATCAGTCGTTTGAAGCAACATTGGACGGACGAACATCGGCAATGGAGCCAGCGGGATTTAAAGGGCAAACGCTATGTGTATTGGTGGGCCGATGGCATTTACAGCAATGTGCGATTGGACGATAGACTGTGTTTGCTGGTCATCATTGGTGTGACTGATCAAGGACATAAAGAGTTGGTGGCGGTTGAAGATGGTTATCGGGAATCTGAAGTCAGTTGGTCAGAAGTGTTGATAGGCTTGCGTTTGAGGGGTTTGGAAACCAGTCCAAAATTGGCGGTCGGCGATGGTGCGTTGGGCTTTTGGAATGCCATGGCCAAGTCTTATCCAGACACCAAACATCAGCGCTGTTGGGTGCACAAAACGGCCAATGTGTTGGCAGCCGTACCCAAATCGGTACAAGGCAAATTGCGAGAGGCTTTGAAAGAAATTTGGATGGCCGAAACCAAAGAAAGTGCAGAACAAGCCTTCAAACAAACAGTGGCTCGCTTTGGTGACAAATACCCCAAAGCCATTAACAAACTGGTGAAGGATGAAGAAGAGTTATTGGCATTCTATGACTTTCCAAATGTGCATTGGACGCACATCCGCACCACCAACCCGATTGAATCCACGTTTGCTACCGTACGATTGCGTAGTAAGCGGGCTAAAAACTGCGGTTCCAGAGAAACCACTTTGGCGATGGTGTACAAATTATTGGAAACGGCCCAAAAGCGTTGGCGCCGGATTCAAGGATTCAACTTATTGACCTTGGTGGTCAACAACGTCATCTTCAAAGATGGCAAGCAGGAAGACGAGCAATCAACAGAGAAAGCGGCCTGAATGCCATACACCAGATTTGACAATAACTCAATTATGGGCATGGGCATCATCATATTGGGCTTGTTGGTATTTTTCTTTGGTCACAAATGGTTGAAATTTTAAAGTATTTTTCACCGATACCAGACACCACCTGTCCCCATTTTGATTACAATAAAGCCATAAATCTATTTTTCTGAAACTTGATTTAGGAAAACACCGCCATGAAACTCTCTTTAGTGTGTGCAATCATTGGGCTATCGCTACCAGTTTCCGCATGGGCACTTAGCCAACAAGACGTTGATTTTGCCAATCGTCAATGCGCCCAACGCCAAGACCCACAAAAATGCCAAACCGCTCGTGACTTGTCCAAAGCCTATAACGAGCAGCAACGCAACCGCTTAGAATACGATGCTGCGGTGCGTGCAGGTCAACCCATGCAAGGCAGTGTGCGCATTGAAACCAATGTGTATGGCGGTGACAATCGAGGTGCTTACCATTGGAACAGTCGCCACAAAAAATACTGCCACCACAATAGTGATGGCAGTGTGTTCCGCTGTTATTAAGCGTCCTGTAAAAATGCAAACAAGCGTCCTGTAAAGATTACAGGACGCTTATTTTTCATCCATCAATCCAATATACAAGCTGAATTGATTTTATTCACTGCATGATTAGCTTAACAACAACGCATCATCCGCCAGTTTTTCACCACTGGTTTGGTGGAACAATTGAATCAAACCTGCTTCATCCATATTGGCACGTTTGTCACCCGACACATCAAAAATCACCTGACCTTGATGCAACATCACCGTACGATGACCATGATCCAAAGCTTGGCGCATCGAATGCGTCACCATCATTGCGGTCAATTTGTTCTCGGTAATGATTTTATCGGTCAACTCCAATACAAATGCAGCAGTTTTCGGGTCAAGTGCGGCAGTGTGTTCGTCTAACAATAAGATTTTTGAAGGCTGCATGGCTGCCATTAACAAACTCACTGCTTGACGCTGACCACCTGACAACAAACCCATACGGTCTGGCAAACGGTTTTCCAAACCCAATTGCAACACGCTCAAACGCTCACGAAACAGCTCACGCTTGTCTTTGTCCAAAGCCAATTTTAAGCCGCGCTTTTCGCCACGACTCAAAGCCAAAGCCATATTTTCTTCAATGGTTAAAGCTTCACATGTGCCTGCCATCGGGTCTTGAAACACGCGAGCCACCAAATGCGCTCGTTTGTAAGCCGGTAAACGGGTCACATCTTGACCGTCAATGACAATACTGCCTGTATTGACCAACAAATCGCCACTGATGGAATTTAAGAAAGTCGATTTGCCCGCACCATTAGAGCCGATCACAGTGACAAATTCGCCCTCATTGATGCCCAACGTCATGCCACGCAAAGCACGGTTTTCAATCGGTGTACCTGGGTTAAATGTCAGGCGTAAATCAGTTGCTTGCATCATGATGGTTTACCCACTTTCTTAAAGTAACTTTTGATTTGCGGGAAACGCAATGCCAATACCACGAGCAAAGCCGTCACCAAATTCAAATCTTGCGGGCCAAAACCCATAGAGCGCAAAGTGTCGCTGCCCAAAGCCAAAGCAATAAACAAACGATACAACACCGCACCAATCACCACCGAAATGGTAATCAACAAGAATTTCTTAGACGGAATCAACGTTTCGCCAATAATCACGGCAGCCAAACCAATCACAATCGTACCGATACCAATCGAAATATCCGCACCACCTTGGGTTTGTACAAACAAAGCACCGCCTAAAGCAATCAAACCATTGGACAAAGCCATGCCTAAAATGACCATTTTATTGGTCGACACACCTTGCGCACGCGCCATACGTGCATTGGCACCTGTCGCTCGCATTGCCAAACCTGTTTGGGTAGAAAAAAACCAATCCATCAAGAATTTAGCCGCAATCACAAAACCCAAAATCACCAATGGCTGTATCCAATATTGGCTAGCAAAATCATCGCCCACAAAACCACTGTACACGCTGGCCTCACCAATCAGTGGTACGTTGGGCGAACCCATAATGCGCAAGTTGACCGAATACAAAGCCACCATCACCAAAATACCTGCAAGCAATTGCAAAATCTTCAAAGACACATGCATCCAAGCTGTCAACATACCTGCCAGAGCACCTGCAATCACAGCCACACCACAAGCAAGCCAAGGATTGACACCATTGACAATACAAACTGCCGCCACCGCACCACCTAAAGGGAAAGAGCCATCGGCAGTCAAATCAGGAAAATCTAAAATGCGAAACGAAATGTATACACCCAAAGCAACCAAAGCGTAAATGAGGCCCGTTTCCAAAGCCCCGAACAATGCAATCATGGACATAAGGATCTTCTTTGTCTTATTTAATCAGTTTTTATCACACCACTCGGTAAGCGGCCTGAATCAAAAAGGCCAACTCCAACAAAATATGCTGTTTAGAGTTGGCCATACTCAGTGGCACCTAAGCGAGACTTATTGAACGACTTCTTTAGCTGTGCTTACCAAATCAGCAGGAATTGTAAAGCCTTGCGCTTCAGCACCTTTTGGATTAACAAACAAATCCAATTTGTCCATTTTTTGCGGTGCAATGGCACCTGCTTTTTCACCTTTTAAAATGCGGGTCACAATTTTGCCCGTTTGCAAACCAACATCATAATAGTTCACACCCAAAGCCGCTGCCGCACCACGTTTCACAGTATCTGTGTCAGAAGCGAGCAATGGAATTTTGTTAGCCAAAGCCACTTTGTACAAAGCTTCATAACCTGAAACCACATTGTTGTCGGTGGTGGTGTAAATCAATTGTACTTTGCCTGCCAAGCCGTTTGCCGCAGTTGAAATGTCCGTAGTACGCTGAGCAGGCGCACCCACCACTTCAATGCCTTGCGCACCCAATTTGGCTTTCAACTGTTCCAAAATCACAGTTGAATTGACTTCACCCGGGCTGTAAACATAACCCACTGATTTGACATTCGGTACCAATTTTTTCATCAAATCAATTTGTGGCTCTAAAGGCAATTCATCCGATACGCCTGTCACATTGGTACCAGACGGCTCCCAAGACGTCACCAATTTCGCCGCCACAGGATCGGTCACCGCTGCAAATACCACAGGAACCGTGCGTGTTGCCGCTACCATTGATTGCGCACTTGGTGTCGCAATCGCCACGATGGCATCAGGATTATCGCCTGCAAATTTCTTCGCAATCTGACCTGCGGTTGCCGTATTGCCTTGTGCACTTTGGAAATCAATGGTCAAGTTTTCACCGACTTTATAACCATCTGCCGCCAATTGCTCTTCCACACCTTTGCGCACAGCATCCAAAGCAGGATGCTCTACAATCGCTGTAATAGCGACACGTTTTGGTGTGCCATCAGCCACAGGGGCCGATGCTGTCGTCGTACCTGATGCCGCTGCTGGTGCAGCTGCCGCAGGTTTGGTATCTGCACCGCCGCCGCACGCAGCCAAAGTGATGCCAGCAATGGCAGAAACAATCAAAGTTTGCACAAATTTAGCCACGTTTTCTTCCTTCGTTATGATTTTTCAATTTGATAAATTAACCCACACCTAAACCCAATCGCCTATAAAAAGTTGCTTGGTGCTTAGAGATAACGCTCATTTATGCTAGTTAATTAAATTAGGTTTCATTCTAAATTAATTTCTCTCAGGCTAACATGCCTACAATATGACAAACGGCCTGATAAATTATTATTTTTTTTCATTAAATCTCAATCAAAAAATAAAATCAACCAATGTATTTCATAAAAATAAAATAATATGCTAACAATAAAAGCCGATTCGCTAGAATCATACTTATCACTTATTTGCTGTTTTTGGGTGCTTAAATTAATGTCATCAGATATAGTTGTGACAAAAATCACGCAAATCGACCTTTTAAAGCGTTTCTTTTTTAACCTTATAATATGGCAATGATGATGAACAATATTCGACCATTTTTAAATACCATTCCAGATACACAGCATGCTGTTTTCATCGATCCTAGCTGTGTCATCATTGGCGATGTCATTTTAGGTACACAAAGTTCGGTTTGGCCTATGGCGGTGATACGTGGTGATGTTAACTACATTCGCGTAGGCGCACGCAGCAATGTGCAAGATTTGGCCATGCTGCATGTGTCACACAAAAATGATCAAAAACCTGAAGGCTCACCGTTAATCATTGGTGATGATGTGACGGTGGGTCATATGGCGATGCTGCATGGTTGCCGCATTGGCAATCGTGTTTTGGTGGGTATGAAAACAACGGTCTTAGACGATGCCATCATCGAAGACGATGTGATGATAGGAGCAGGCAGCCTCGTTCCTGCTCGCAAACGCTTGGAAAGTGGCTATTTGTATGTCGGCTCTCCAGTCAAACAAGTGCGCCGTTTAACTGAAGAGGAAATCGCTTTTTTGGCTTATTCTGCCCAACACTATGTTAAAGTCGCCCAACAACATCAGCAGTCTTTAAATGGAAATACGTAACAATATCAAAGGAACAAACATGAGCAAGTTGCAACAAGTGGCTCAATTAGGACAACAAATTTGGCTCGACAGTTTGTCGCGCTCATTGATTCAATCAGGGGAATTGGCAAGCAAATTGGCAGATGGTGTGATGGGTGTCACATCCAATCCTGCCATTTTCCAACAAGCTTTTCAAAACGATGCGTTGTATACCGAAGAATTGGCTGCTTTAAAACAGCAAGATATGGATGCCAAAAGCCGTTATGAAACCTTGGCCATTGCCGACGTACAGGACGCTTGTTTGGTGACTTTGCCTGTTTACCAAGCCCACAATGGTCAAGCTGGCATGGTGAGTTTGGAAGTATCTCCTGAATTGTCACACGATGCCCAAGGTACCATCACCGAAGGCAAACGCTTGTGGCAAGCGATTAACCAACCGAACGCCATGATCAAAGTCCCTGCCACAGACGCAGGCATTGAAGCATTGACCGAATTGGTGGCCTCTGGCATCAACGTCAACATGACTTTGATATTCTCGCGCCAAGTATTGGCACAAATCATGGACGCACACGCACAAGGCTTGCAACAACGTGTTGCGCAAGGTTTGCCGATTGACAAAATTTTTGTGGTCGCCAGCTTTTTCTTATCGCGCATTGATACGGCTTTGGACATCAGCTTGCCAGAAGCTTTACAAGGCAAAGTGGCTTTGTCTTTGGCACGCAGCGCTTATGCCGATTGGGAAGCGTTCACGCAACAAACACCTTGGCAAGATTTGCAAACACAAGGTGCGACACGTTTGCAATTGTTATGGGCATCGACAGGCACCAAAAATCCTGCCTACCCTGACACATTGTATGTGGACGAATTGATTGGCGAGCACACTGTCAATACCGTTCCTAGCGCCACTTTGAATGCCTTTATCGACCATGGCAACGTCAGCGCCAGTTTAAGTGGCAAAGAAGCTGCCTCAGCACAAGTATTGGCAGATGTAACGGCTTTGGGCATAGACTTGGACGCTTTGGCGTTGCGTTTGCGCGACGATGGCTTGAAGCAGTTTGAAGAGGCTTTCGCCAAAATTCTGTTGATTACCGCTTAAACAAACGTTGGTCGATAGATAGTGTATGGCGTCTGAATCACCATCACTAACAAGGGTTTAGACTCAAGCGTCCTGTAATGATTTACAGGACGCTTTTTTAGATACAAATAGCATTAATTTTCATTTAAATCATTGAAACTTAATGAGAACTGTTATTATTAATAATATAAATTAATACTTTCAAATTGATAAAATTTTTTGTTAAAATAAACCCATTACTACCCATGTCTGGTTCATCCGAACCACAAAATAAAGGAATCCATCATGCAAGGCTCAAAAGCTGTCATTCAATATTTGAACGAGTTGCTCGCAGGTGAGTTGGGTGCGCGTGACCAATATTTTATTCATGCCCAAATGTACGAAGATTGGGGCTATAGCAAATTGTTCGAACGCATGACGCATGAAATGCAAGAAGAAGGCGACCATGCCGCGCAAATGATCAAACGCATTTTGATGCTCGGTGGCACACCTCAAATGGTGCCCAGCGCATTGAATATCGGCACAGACGTTCCATCGATGTTCCAATCGGATTTGGCTTTGGAATTGCACGTGCGCGATGCTTTAAAACAAGGCATTCGTTTGTGTGAACAAGAATTCGATTATGTCACTCGCGATTTGTTGATTGTACAATTGCGTGATACCGAAGAAGACCACGCTCATTGGCTAGAACAACAATTGCGCTTGATTGATTTGATGGGCTTACAAAACTACTTGCAAAGCCAAGTCTAAACTCAATAAAGGAGACGAACATGCAAGGAAGCCGTCCTGTAAAACGTGAATTGAACAAAGTCTTGGCTGTGTCTTTGATTGCCATCAATCAGTATTTTTTACATGCACGCATGTTGAAAAACTGGGGCATCGAAGCTTTGGGCAAGCACGTTTACAAACAATCGATTGAAGAAATGAAGATGTCTGACGACGTCATTGAACGCATTTTATTGCTCGAAGGTTTGCCAAACTTGCAAGATTTGGGCAAGTTACTGTTGGGCGAAAACGTCAAAGAAATGCTCGAATGTGATGTGCAACTGGAAAATATCAAAAGCGCAGCTTTGATTGAAGCGATTAAAGTGTGCGAAGCTGAAGGCGATTACGTCAGCCGTGACATGTTGCACAAACTTAAAGAAGAAAACGAAGAACACATCGATTGGCTAGAAAATCAATTGTTCTTGATTGAAGAAATGGGTCTGGAAAACTTCATCCAACAAGCTGTTGGCAATCAAGCATAAAGCTTACACAGCGTGGATTAAAATGCCCACTGAGCGAGGTTCATGAACATGATGGGCTTCGCTCAATAATTTTTCGCACATATCACCACAACGACCGCAACAAGTCGCCACTTCCAACTCCGCTTGCAAACTCGCCATATCACGGCAACCATCCGCAATGCTTTGCTTGATTTCAGTATCAGTCACACCATTGCAAATACATACAAACATGTGGCAATCCTTGATTTAAAAACAATTATGAATCGCTATAATAATGATAGCTTTTATCATTTGCAAGTAGATTCACTGGATTTACACAAACTGTCAGTCATGTTGCCACTCAAAGCGGCCTGTATTTCACGTTATAATGCATCATTGATGCTTTGATTGAATTGAATACCATGAATTGTGATGCCCACAGCCATCTAGAAGATTTAAACCGTCCTGAAACCCAACAATATGCCGCTTGTGCCCATGCGCAAACCTTGGCACAGTTTGAAGACCAACGCACCAAAGACATGGCGCAAGACATGTTGGCGCAGATTCAAAATGAAAAACAAATTCCGTTTTGCCAAGAGCATCGTGCGCGGATGTACCACATTCATCAAAATGCCGATTATCCTAAAGGCGTTTATCGTGTGTGTACGGCGGCCAGTTTTCGTTCGGGCTTGCCTGATTGGGACATTTTGTTTTCGGTGGAAGCATTTGATGAGGTGTTACAGGACGATGTGTATTTGAATCATGTCACGCATTGCACGTTGCACCCAACTCGCACTTTGTTAGAGTTTGGCAGCAATGGCGGCGATGCCGCTTATACATTGGAATTTGATTTGGCTGAAAAACGCTTGGTGGACAGTGGTTTTCATTTTCCATTGGGCAAAAACCACATTGCATGGCGTGACTTAGACAGCGTTTGGGTCTGCCCTGCTTGGCACGAAGCGCAATTAACCACCAGCGGCTACCCTCGCCAAGTGTGGCTATTAGAGCGTGGCAACAGTATGGATGAAGCCATTCCCGTTTTACAAGCTGAAATCGATGATATGTTTGTCGCAGCTTGTCGCTATTTGGATCCACAAGGCAAAGATTTGGATGTCATTGAAGTGGCGCATGATTTTTACCGCAAAACCTATTACTGGGTCGATGGCGATTTGCAAGCGCAGCCTTTAAACCTGCCTGAAAACTGCGATTTGATTGGTTATTTGGGCGGTCAATTATTGGTGTGGCTCAAAAGCGATTGGCAACGTGCCAATACCCGTTATGCCAATGGCAGTTTGTTAGCGGTCAAATTGAGCAAAGGTCAATTGGGTGCAGCACAAATTTTGTTCGAGCCCACAGCGGCCTGTATTTTAGAAGCGGTCGAAACCACACGCCAATTTGTAGTGATGCATGTGTTGGACAATGTTCAAAGCCAATTGCGTGCGCAACAATTTTCCCAAGGTGCGTGGCAACAAGCCACCGTGCCTGCGCTGCCTCGTGGCACCATCGAATTAGTCGACCAACCTTATGGCGGTGATGTGGTCTATGTCGCCATCAGCGATTTCAGCACGCCTTTGACTTTACTGTGTGTCGATTTTGCCCAGCAAGATGTGGCGGTTTTGCGCAAACAGCCGAAACAATTTGATGCTAAAAACATGCAAACCCAACAATTTTGGACGCAAAGCACAGATGGCACGTCCATTCCTTATTTTCATGTTGGCACGCCAAGCGATGCGCCCAAACCGACAATTGTGTATGTGTATGGTGGTTTTGCTGTGGCTGAATTGCCGCATTATTTGGGTTTAATGGGTCGACATTGGTTGAGCCAAGGTTATGCTTTTGTGGTAGCGAATGTGCGTGGTGGCGGCGAATTTGGTCCGCAATGGCACCAAGCGGCCATTGGTAACAACAAGCACAAAACCATTGAAGATTTACTCAGCGTGGTACAAGATTTACAACAGCGAAATTTGGCAACTGCGACACAAATTGGTTTACAAGGTGGTAGCAATGGCGGTTTGGTGGTTTTGGCGGCGATGGCACAAGCACCGACTCAAATCGGTGCTGTGGTGGCTGAAATGCCATTAGCCGACATGCTCAATTATACAAAATGGTCGTCAGGAACATCGTGGATTGCTGAGTTTGGCAATCCAGATGATGCAGACCCAACAGCCACAGCATCACTACAAGCTTTGTCGCCCTACCACAATTTGCAAGAAGATGTGACTTATCCTAAAACTTTGCTCACCACCAGTTTCAGTGATGACCGCGTGCATCCTGCTCACGCTTTGAAAACGCATGCGCGCTTGCAAGAACTCAAACAAGCAGCATGGTTGTTGTGTCCTGAAGATGGTGGTCACAGCGGCAATGGCACACAAGACCAATTGGCAGAAGAAACCGCTTTGGTATTGCGCTTTTTTGAACAGCAATTAAGCCAATAAAAACGGATACAAACAAGCGTCCTGTAAAACCTTTACAGGACGCTTGTTGATTCAGCCAAATCAATGTGAGGTATAACCCACGCCACCGCTTATTTGACCATACACTTGGCTAGAACCTGAATGGGAACCTGTGCTGCTACACGCAGCCAAAGCCAAAACAATCAAAATCATACCCATACTTTGTTTCATTTTCATCACCTTATCAATAACCATACCGATGGTTTGGACGTGACTTGAACCAAGCAAACCAAGCCATACCAATAGCAAACACAAAAAACAAGGCGCTCCAAATTGGCAAAGGTACACCCAAGAAATAATCCACCACCGCACATTCACCTGAACCACTTAAAACCGTTTGAATCAAACTTTGCAATGGCAAAGTATTCATCATAAAGTCCAAACCCGGACCACAAGCAGGCACTTCTGAAGGTGGTAAACCTTGAATATAACGTTGGCGCAATGCAATGCTCAAACCAATGAGCGCAGGAATGCTGATTAAAATTGCCGCACCCAAACCAACCGTTTTTTGACGATTGGGAATCAATGCCATCAGCAAAGCCACAGCACCCACTGCCATTACCGCCACGCGCTGAAAAATACACAAAGGGCAAGGCTCCATTTTCAACACATGTTGCGAATACAGAGCTGCTGCCATGATGATGGCCGACACCACCACAATGAACCACAAATACTTTTTACCGGACATCTTCTACCCTTAGAATGTGAATCGATGCAGCTCAGGCTTAATCCTCAACTGCTTCATCACCGGCAATCGTCATCTCGCTGATGAGAATCGAACCAATGCGGTGCGCACTGCGTTTTAACCCATCATTGCCAATGGCGACAATATTTTTAAACATATTTTGCAATTGACCGGCAATCGTGATTTCATCAACAGGGTATACAATCACACCGTTTTCTACCCAAAATCCTGCTGCACCACGCGAATAATCGCCTGTTAACGCATTCACGCCCTGTCCCATCAATTCGGTAACCAACAAGCCTGTACCCATTTGCTTGAGCACATCACTCAAATCAATGCTATTGGGACTCAACACCAAATTGTGTGCACCGCCAGCATTGGCTGTGGTTTGCATGCCCAGCTTGCGTGCACTGTAACTGCTCAAAAAATAGCCTTCGACCACGCCATCTTTGATGATGTCGCGCGGCTTGGTTGCCACGCCTTCGCTGTCAAAATACGTGCTTGATAAACCACGCACAATGTGAGGCTCTTCACGCAATTGCACCCATGCTGGCAAAATAGACGTGCCCAAAGAATCTTGCAAAAAGCTGGATTTGCGATACAGGCTGCCACCACTCAAAGCACCAACCAAATGACTGATTAAGCTGCCTGAAACCGTATTGTCAAACACCACAGGATAAACCCCTGTTGGTACTTGGCGCGCACCCAAACGGCGTACAGTGCGCTCGGCAGTGATTTTGCCCAAAGTTTCGTTGTCCAATAATTCAGTGGCAATACGGCTTTGATCGTACCAATAATCGCGCTCCATACCATTTTCGTCTTGCGCCAATACCGAGCAAGATTTGCTGTGGCGGCTCGATTGCATGAACGCGGCAAAGCCATTGCTGTTAGCCAATACATATTGGCTAGAGCCTGTATTGATGCTCGCACCTTCACTGGTATGAATACGGCTGTCTGCTGCCATCGCTGCCGCTTCACACGCTTTGGCTTCCTCAATGGCTTTGTCGACATCCAAAGCCCAAGGATGGAACAAATCCAAATCTTGCCATGTTCGTGCCAACAAAGCCGAGTCTGCCAAACCAGCACAATCGTCTTCGGCAGTATATTTGGCAATATTGAGTGCTGCATCGACAGTCGCTTTTACCGATGCCGCAGAAAAATCGCTGCTAGAGGCATTGCCTTTGCGCTGTCCCATATACACGGTAATATCGAACGATTTGTCTTGTTGGTATTCCAATTGCTCGATTTCTTGCAATCTGATGCTGACCGATTGACCAACCGACTCACTCACGCCGACATCGGCGGCGCTTGCACCACATTGCTTGGCATAATCCAAAGCTTGTTGAGCCAAATCGCTCAATTGTTTTTCGCTGTGATTGAACATAACCTCTTAAACCCATTTATCAGATTGCATCGTCGTTATTGTACCGATATTGTTTGAACTATGGTTAATTGTTATTTAACGGGCTGTTAGCTGCGAAGAATCGATAATTTCGGTATCATTCAACCTTGAAAATTTATGTGGTAGGAACTCTCATGCAAGAAGAAGAATTCGTCAGCAAGACCCAAATTAAAAAACAAATGGACGACAGACAAGATTTGGGCATGCAACTGACCAAATTATCAACCGATACTTTGAAGAAAATAGGCTTAGACGAAAGTTTGTACGAAGCCATCGTGTTTTACAAAAAAATCAATTCTAACGGTGCGCTTAAACGCCAAGCCCAATACATTGGCCGCTTGATGCGTGACACCGACCCTGCACCTATTGAAGCCTTTTTAGCCCGCTTAAAAGGCGACAATACCGCTCACAATGCTTTGATGCAGCGTTTGGAATTATTACGTGAACGCTTGATTGACAACGATGAGGCTTTGACCACTTTAATCAATCAAGAACCTGATTTGGACATCGGCACTTTGCGTACTTTGATTCGCAACGCGCGCAAAGAAAAAGAATTGAACAAATCACCTAAAGCCCGTCGTGAGATTTTCCAAGTTCTCAAGCAGCATTTCACTGCCGAAAAAAGCAGCGATAACGACAACAATGCTGATGAAAATGAACACAACTGATTTTCAGGACGCTTGATGCTCCCCCACTACGCCGCCCCAATTTGGCTAAAAGGCGGGGGGCATTTGCAAACCATTTACCCCAAAGTCCTTGCCCTTCCCTCAGTTTGTTACCGCCGTGAGTTGCTCAGCGATTCCACACAAGAAACTGTCGTCGCTTACGATTTCATCGATGCGCCCCAAACCCATGCGCCTGTCGTGGTTTTATTTCATGGTTTAGAAGGCAGTAGCCACAGCCATTATGCGTTGACATTGATGCATATGGTTAAACAAAAACAATGGCATGGTGTGGTCGTACACTATCGCGGTTGTGGTGGTGTGGTGAATCAAAGCCACAAAGCGTATCATTCAGGTGACAGTTTGGAGTGTGAATGGATGTTACAACAACTGCGCCAACGCTATCCTGAGCAAAAATTGTATGTGATGGGTGTGTCATTGGGTGGCAATATGTTGGCAAAATATTTGGGTGAAGCGCAAAATTTGGCACTGGCGGATGCTGCTGCGGTGATTTCAGCACCGTTGGATTTGCCTATGGCCAGTGTTGCCTTGGAAAAAGGTTTGAGTAAAAAATTGTACGCACCGTATTTTTTGCGCTCTTTACTGCCCAAAGCCACACAAGAGCGGCACCAAGGCAAACACCCCCATTTACATTGGGACCATTTGCTCGCCAGTAACGGCCTGAAAGACTTTGACCAACACTATACCGCACCTGTACATGGTTTTGACAATGCTGACAGCTATTACCGCCTCAGCAGTGCCAAACCTGTGTTGCGCCACATCCAAATACCCACGCTAATCATCAATGCCCAAAACGATCCATTTTTGCCGCCAGAAGCATTGCCAACGGCAGCCGAGGTCTCTGCATGCGTCACCTTGTATCAGCCTGATCATGGTGGGCATGTGGGCTTTGTCAGTGGGCCATTTCCAGGCAACTTACAATGGTTGCCACAAACCGTATTAACCTTTTTCAGTGAGCACGCATGAACGATATTTTGAATAAAATTCTGGCCACCAAAGCACAAGAAGTGAGCGCTTTTTTAGCACAAACCGATTTGACCACCATGCAACATCTCGCCCGCGATCAAGCGCCTGTGCGTGATTTTGTGGGTGCCATTCGTGCCAAACATGACCAATCGTTGCCTGCTGTGATTGCTGAAATCAAAAAAGCCAGTCCATCCAAAGGTTTAATTCGACCGCACGACTTTAATCCTGCCAATATTGCCCATATATATGAACAAGCTGGTGCGGCTTGTTTGTCGGTTTTGACCGATGAGTCCTATTTTCAAGGTGCGCCTGAGTATTTGCAACAAGCCAAAGCGGCCTGTAACTTGCCTGCTTTGCGCAAAGATTTCATTGTCGATGCTTATCAAATTTACCAAGCACGCTCTTGGAATGCAGATGCGATTTTGCTGATTGCGGCGGCATTAGAACAATCGCAATTAGAAGAGTTTGAGGCAATTGCCCACGATTTGGACATGGCAGTTTTATTGGAAGTCCACCATACCGATGAATGGCGCAAATGCGAACGCTTGACCACACCCTTGGTTGGCGTAAACAACCGCAATTTGCGTACTTTTGAGGTTGATTTGCAACAAACTTTAGATTATTTACCTATTTTGGACGATTCACGCATCATCGTGACTGAAAGCGGCATTGCCAAACGTGAGGAAGTGGATTTAATGCGCTCGCATGGCATCCATACTTTCTTAATTGGCGAAACCTTTATGCGTGCCGACAACATCGGTCAAGCCGTCCAAGATTTGTTATTTTAATGACAGTAACAAGCGTCCTGTAAAATTTTCAGGACGCTTTAAGACAAGAAGGAACCCAACATGAGTGTATATATTAACAACGAGCACGATATCGAAAAAATGCGTATTGCAGGCCGCTTGGCTGCCGAATTGCTCGACTATATTGAAGATTTTGTCAAACCAGGCGTTACCACCAATGAATTGAACCAATTGTGTCATGACTACCAAGTGGATGTTCAAGGCGCGATTCCTGCACCCTTGGGCTATGGTAACCCACCTTATCCAAAATCTGTTTGTACTTCAATCAACCATGTCATTTGTCATGGCATTCCAGATGACAAACCATTAAAAAATGGTGATTGCTTAAACATTGATGTCACCATCATCAAAGATGGCTACCATGGCGACTCAAGCCGCATGTTCATGGTCGGAGAAGTCAGCCCTCATGCCAAACGTTTGTCTAAAATTACCCATGAATGCATGATGTTAGGCATCGAACAAGTGAAACCAGGTGCGACTTTAGGCGATGTGGGTCACGCCATTCAAGTACATGCTGAAAACAATGGCTACTCTATCGTACAAGAATTCTGTGGTCATGGCATTGGCACCAAATTCCATTGCGAACCACAAGTTTTACACTATGGTAAGCGTGGTACAGGCTTGCGTTTGGAACCGGGCATGATTTTTACCATCGAACCGATGCTCAACCAAGGCAAACGCCATTTGCGTATTTTGGCCGATGGTTGGACTGTTGTCACCAAAGATCGCTCGCTGTCTGCGCAATGGGAACACGAAGTGTTGGTAACTGACACAGGTTATGAAATTTTGACTATTAGCCCTAAAACAAACAAACCATAATGTTAACTTCTTAATTATTTAAAGAAAATACATATTTTTAATAGTTTTCATATGGTTAAAACATAATTTTTCTTAACTTTAGTGACAAATCTTTACGTTCATTTCTGAAACTATATGGCATAATTCAGGCTCATAAAAACGAGCCATAAAAATAGATGGCCTCCATATGGTTTCAAAAAAACCTAGGTGGATATTCACCATAAAGACACTAATTAGAATCATGAAGGTACCACAATGAAAACTTTTCAAAATATCGACAACATTCGCGACATTCGTAAAAAATTGGGCTTGAACCAACAAGAGTTTTGGAGCCAAATCGGTGTGACCCAGTCAGGCGGTTCTCGCTATGAATCTGGTCGCAACATGCCAAAACCTGTGCGTGAATTATTGCGCTTGGTTCATGTTGAACAAGTAGATTTAACCAAAGTGAATCACGATGACATGGCAATTGCCACTTTGCTCAAAGTGCGTCATCCTGAAATCTACAAAACATTGAAAAAAGAAGCTAAGGCTAAGTAAGACATGTTCATCATGTTTGACTTTATTTTCATGCAATAAAAGCTGCCTTTCGGCAGCTTTTTTATATCAAACAAATACTTTCAGGACGCTTATTTCAATTTTGCCAATTGCTCGATGATTTGAGTCATTTTGTCATTCAATTGCGCCAATTCTGCACGGTCTTTTTCAACCAAGTGTGCAGGTGCTTTGTCGGTATAACCTGGTTTTTCCAATTTAGCCGTCAATTTATCCAACGCTTTTTGCACTTTTTCCTGCTCTTTGTTCAAGCGATCAGTTTCAGCAGCTTTGTCAATTTCCACTTTCAGCATCATGCGTGCGCCCAAAGCAACGGCAACAGGTGCATCGTCTTCTGGCAAAGTCTCGACCAAAGTCACGTCACTCAAACGTGCCATCATTGGCAAATACGGCAAATAAATACCCAACTCAGCACCGCCTTCAATGAACAAAGGTGCTTTCACAGCAGGACCCAAATTCATTTCGCCACGCAAATTGCGCACCGTACCCATCAATTCTTGTAACACATTCATTTGTGCCAAAGCTTCTGGATGGATTTTGCTTTCATCCGCCTCTGGCCATGTTGCTAACATGATGCTGTCGGTTTTTTTGGCGTTGGCCAAAGGTGCCACAGTCTGCCAAATTTCTTCGGTGATGAATGGCATAATTGGATGCAACAAGCGCAATACCACTTCCAATACACGCACCAACACACGGCGAGTAGCACGTTGAGAAGCTTCATCACCGCTGTTCAACTGAACTTTGGCCAATTCCACATACCAGTCGCAATATTCATTCCACACAAACTCATACATCGTTTGCGCAGCCAAATCGAAGCGATAGGTGTTGAATGCATCCGCCATTGCCGCTTCGGTTTGCTGCAAACGTGACATCATCCAATGGTCTACAAATGAATATGCCAAAGGCAAGCTTTCATCTTGACCACAATCTTTGCCTTCAACGTTCATCAACACAAAACGGGTCGCATTCCACAATTTATTGCAGAAATTGCGATAGCCTTCAGCGCGTTTGAAATCAAAATTGACAGAGCGACCCAAGCTGGCATAACTTGCCATCGTAAAGCGCAAAGCATCGGCACCAAACACAGGAATGCCTTCTGGGAACAATTTTTCAGTCGCTTGAATGACTTTTGGCGCAGTTTCAGGACGGCGCAAACCAACTGTGCGTTTTTCAAGCAAATGTGGCAAATCGATGCCATCAATCAAATCCACAGGGTCAATCACATTGCCCTCAGATTTCGACATTTTCTTGCCTTCATTGTCACGCACCATGCCATGAATATACACATCTTTAAACGGCACTTGGCCTGTAAAATGGGTCGTCATCATAATCATGCGCGCAACCCAGAAGAAGATGATTTCGTAACCAGTCACCAATACAGAGCTTGGCAAGAAGGCTTTCAAATCTGGCGTTTTTTCAGGCCAGCCCATAGTAGAAAATGGCACCAAAGCCGAACTAAACCAAGTATCCAACACGTCTTCATCACGCGTCAATACCGCCTGAGCACCTGCTTGTTCACGAGCTTGTGCTTCAGTGCGTGCCACATAATGATTGCCCTCTTCATCGTACCAAGCAGGGATTTGATGACCCCACCACAATTGGCGTGAAATACACCAGTCTTGAATGTTATTCATCCATTGGTTGTACGTATTGACCCAATTTTCAGGCACAAATTTGACTTTGCCGCTGTCCACTGCATCACGCGCCTTGCCAGCCAAACTCAAACCAGTTTCATCGCCTTCGGCCACTTTTTCCATCGCCACAAACCATTGGCTGGTCAACATCGGCTCAATCACCGAACCGGTACGGTCGCCACGCGGTGTTTTCAACGCATGTGGATCGATTTTGACCAAATAGCCTTGGGCTTGCAAATCCGCTACCAACGCCTTACGGGCTTCAAAACGATCCAAACCTGCATACGCTTCAGGCAAAGCAAACGTTTCTTGCGCTTGACCTTGGAAATTGTACACTTCTGCTTGTGGCAAAATTTTCGCGGTCAAATCCAATACATTGATTAAAGCCGTTTGATGGCGTTTACCGACTTCGTAGTCATTGAAATCGTGTGCAGGGGTGATTTTCACACAACCTGTACCGAAATCTTTTTCAACATATTCGTCTGCAATCACAGGAATCAAGCGTCCTGTAAGCGGCAACACCACTTCTTTACCGATGAATGCAGCATAACGCTCATCTTCAGGATGCACAGCAACTGCCACGTCACCGAGCAAGGTTTCAGGACGCGTGGTCGCCACAATCAAAGCTTGTGATGCATCGTCTGCCAAAGGATAACGAATGTGCCACATCGAACCTGTTTCATCGACGCTTTCCACTTCCAAATCCGAAACTGCCGTACCCAAAACAGGATCCCAATTGACCAAACGTTTGCCACGGTAAATCAAGCCTTGCTCAAACAAGCGTACAAACACTTCAGTCACGGTTTCAGCGCGGGTTTCATCCATCGTAAAATATTCGCGCGACCAATCCACAGAACAGCCCACACGGCGCATTTGCTCGGTAATCGTGCCGCCTGAAATGTTTTTCCATTCCCAAATTTTTTGTAAAAACGCTTCACGACCCAAATCATGACGGCTGATGCCTTGTTCAGACAATTGACGCTCCACCACAATTTGCGTGGCAATGCCAGCATGGTCAGTACCCGGCACCCAAGCGGTATTAAAGCCTTTCATGCGATAGTAACGCGTCAAACCATCCATAATGGTTTGGTTGAACGCATGCCCCATGTGCAACGTGCCCGTCACATTCGGCGGTGGTAATTGAATGGCAAACGATGGTTTGCTTTCATCCATAGACGGTTTGAAATAGCCTTGGCTTTCCCAATGTTGGTACCATTTGCCCTCGATTTGGGCTGGATCGTATTTTGCAGCTTCCATTTGACAGATTATCTTTAGTGAAAATATTGAATCCGTCATTATAACGCTTTGCCCGATTTAGGCATACGAAAAGGCGTCCTGTAACTGCTTACAGGACGCCTATTGATATCATTTGATTAACGCTTTAAATCAGACTCTTGCCAATCTTGCGGCTCTTGAGCCCCAACAGTGTATTCCTCATCCGCCCAAGCACCCAAATCAATCAATTTGCAACGCTTAGAACAAAACGGACGAAATTCGCTTTCAGGCCGCCACAACACTTCTTGCCCACATGTTGGGCATTTCACAATTTTTACTTGCTCCATGCTGGCACACTCAATTTTTCAAAACCACACATATGCAAAGTAAACGGAATATTTTGGCTGACTGTCGCACCACGATTGTGAGCAAAATCTGGATGTAAAAAACGAATATTGGTCATGTATTTATTTGCCGATAATTCTGGAATCACACGTTGCCCAGCATCCACATCAATTTGCAATAACAAAACCTTATGTCCCAAACTACTTTGCTGAAACTGTCCTTTAATCGCCTCACACTCAATGCTCACACGATTGTCTCGCAAAATATCCAGCAAAACTTCTAAAGCATTGTAAGTAGGTAATAAAGATGCAATCCACCCATTCAAACGCTCACGGCGACTTTCAGCGGGCAATTGCAACCAATAATGGTAAGCGGGCAAATCAAATGGATTGACATTACCTGGAATCGCCATGCGCTGTTTGATGCCCATCAACCATTCATTTTCACGCAAATGTTGGGCAAATTTGTATTGCACTTGCTGTAAAGAAGTAGATGCTTGCACAATTTTTTGATGCAAAGGCCATTGCTCAGAATCTGCTTTTAACGGCACACCATGAGTTTGCAAAGCCAATTTTTGGCGTTCTAACTCTTGCAAAATGTCCAATTTGAATTCAGCGCGCGAAGCACATTCCATGATTTCAAATAAAGTCATCAACGCTTGATGGTGCGACCATATATCATCTTGAGATAAGACAGCAGTAAAACGTTGGAACAAGTGTTCAACACGCAGCAGATTTCTCACCCGCTCTAATATGGGGTGTTCAAAACGTATGGTCAAACTGCCTCCTACACCGTACTGAAAAGTTGTTGATAATACCGATGCTGATGCAACACTCTTTGTTGTAATGCCAACACATCTTGATCATTGGCAATAACATCATCAGCTAAGGCCAAACGCTGTTCACGCGTGGCTTGTTGTGCCATGATAGCTTTGATTTGCACTGCCGACAATCCACTTCGCTGCATTACCCGTTCTATTTGTGCTTCGGGTGCGCAATCTATCAAGACGATTCGTTCAACCAAAGCCTGAAACATGATCAACTCAGTCAACAAAGGTACGTCAACAATGGCATATACTGCTTGTATCTGCGCTTTTTGACGCTCAACTTCCGCAACAATCAACGGATGTAAAATGGCCTCTAATTGCACTTTGGCTTCAGGCTGGCTAAAAATCAATTGGCGCATATAATCACGATTGAATCGACCATCCAATACCGCTTCAGAGCCAAACACAGCCTGAATATGCGGTAAAGCCACACCATCGTCAGCTGTTAACTGTCTTGCAATCACATCGGTATCAATGATGTGAACGCCCAAATCTGCAAAGAAACCAGCAGCAGTCGATTTACCACTACCAATGCCGCCAGTTAAACCAACCCAATGCGTCATGCGACAAATCCTGATTTGGCTAACCACCATTGGATAAATTGTGTGATGGGATGGCTAAATATCAATACCAACCAACCTGAAATCGCCAGATATGGACCAAAAGGCATAGGCTGGCTTTTCGCGACATTCATAATGACCGCAAAAATCAAACCGACCAACGATGACATCACAATCACAATCGGCAACATGCCCACGCCTATCCAAGCACCCAAAGCGGCCAGTAACTTGAAATCCCCATAACCCATGCCTTCTTTGCCTGTGACCAATTTAAACAACTGGAAGATGGTCCACAACGACATATAACCCACCACAGCGCCCATTACAGAGTCTACCAATGTCGTGATACCCCAAGCGCCCTGTAAAACTTCAGCCAACAAATGAAACACGATACCTGCCCACATCAAAGGCAAAGTCAATTGATCAGGCAATAATTGCGTGTCAGCATCAATGAAAATCATCGCAATCAAATAAGCGCTCAACAACATTGCACCAACTGCCGTCCATGTGACACCAAACTTCCATGCACAAACCGCAAATACCAAGCCCGTTAATAACTCTACCAAAGGATAACGCTTGGAAATAGGTTGGTCACAGTGTTTGCATTGCCCTTTGAGCAAAATGTAACTGACAATCGGAATATTTTGCCAAGGCTTTACAGGGCTTTTGCATTTAGGGCAATGAGAAGGCGGCGTCATGATATTGAAACGCTCCTCATCGATAGGTTCTAAAGGCATGTCCAACATTTGCTTGGCCTGTGTGCGCCAAGAGCGATTTAAGCCCTCAGGCACACGATAAATCACCACGTTCAAAAAACTGCCAACCAGCAAACCCAATACCAAGCAAACAGGCAACCAAAACTCTAATGATAAATTATTCATCATGATTAGAATGCATCACCCATACTGAACAATGGCAAGTACATGGCAATCAATAAGAAGCCAACAATACTACCCAAGACCACCATAATAATAGGTTCCATCAAGCTAGATAAGGTATCTACCGCTTGGTCGACTTCATCTTCATAAAATTCAGCAGCCTTATTAAGCATATCGTCAATCGAATCTGACTCTTCACCAATAGCAGCCATTTGCAAAATCATATTGGGAAATAAATCGGTTTCTTGCATCGCTGATGTCAAAGACGTACCTTGCTGAACTTTAGAGCGAATTTGGAATGTGCCTTCTTCATACCAAATATTACCCGCCGCACCTGCAACCGACTCTAAAGCCTCTACCAAAGGTACACCAGCTGCAAACAATGTCGCAGTCGTACGTGCCCAACGTGCAATCGCAGCTTTTTTAACAATCTCACCAAAAATCGGCATGTTCAACATCAGTTTATCCACAGCTTTTTGAACTGCAAAAAACTTATTAAATGCTACTTTCCATGCAATAAATGCCGCAATCGTCAAAAGCAACATCCACCACCAGTTAGCAACAAAGAAATCCGACACATTCATAACAATTTGAGTTAAATGCGGTAGTTCAGCCCCCAGACCTGAATAAATTTTACCAAACGAAGGCAATACAAATAACATCATTAAAACAATTAAGCCTACTGCCACAATAACAACGGCGGTTGGGTACATCAAAGCGCCCTTAACACGACGCTTAATGGCTTCGGTTTTTTCCATATAAGTAGCCAGTTTGTCTAACAATGAATCCAATACACCGCCGGCTTCACCTGCATCTACCAAACTACAAAACAATTTATCAAAATACTTGGGATGTTTACCAAATGCAGCGGCCAGTGCCGTACCTTGCTCAATATCAGATCGAACTTCCATCAACAAGTCTGTCATGTTCGCATTCGAATGCCCTTTAGCCACAATTTCAAATGCTTGTAACAAAGGTAACCCTGCTTTCATCATGGTAGCCAATTGACGGGCGAACAGTGTCACATCAGAATGTTTGATTTTACTGCGTTTGGCCGTCTTCATTTTACGTAAATGAACGACTTGAATACCACGTCGAGCAAGTTTCTCCTGCGCATCTTTTTCATTTTTCGCAATCACTTCACCACGCATGACTTGCTGACTAGCTCTACTTTTGCCCTCAAAAGAAAAACGTGTGCCTTTTTCTTTTTTGACCGTTTCTTTTTTAGCTGTTGCCATCAAAGATTCCCTTACTTGAATTTTTTAATTTTCTAATCGTTAGTGCCTGCAACCACTTCTTCCAACGAAGTCAATCCATTCATCACTTTTAACAAACCTGCACGGCGTAAATCTACCATACCTTCTTGATAAGCAATGTCAGCAATATCAACTGCAGTCGCATTTTTCATAATAGCACGCTGAATTTCACTACTAATCGGCATCAATTCATACACACCCAAACGACCTTTATAGCCACCGCCACGACAACGATCACACCCAACAGGACCATGAAACTGCAAGCCTTCAGTTTTCATTCTGGTCAACATTTCATCAGTGAAGCCCATTTTTTTCAAAACATCATCTGGAGGAGATTCAACAGGTGCTTTACATTCGCCACACAAACGACGCAACAGACGTTGCGCCATAATCAAATTCACTGAACTGGCAATATTAAAAGGTGCCACACCCATATTTAACATGCGCGATAAAGTTGCTGGCGCATTATTGGTATGCAGTGTGGAAAATACCATATGGCCAGTTTGGGCGGCCTTAATGGCAATATCGGCAGTTTCCAAATCACGGATTTCACCCACCATAATAATATCGGGATCTTGGCGTAAAAAAGACTTTAAGGCCGCTGAGAACGTTAAACCTTGTTTGTCATTCACATTCACCTGATTAATGCCAGGCAAGTTAATCTCTGCTGGATCCTCTGCAGTAGAAATATTGACATCAGGCGTATTCAAAATGTTCAAACAAGTATACAAAGAAACCGTTTTACCCGAACCTGTTGGGCCTGTTACTAGCACCATGCCATATGGACGGTTAATCGCATCTAACAAGATTTCTTTCTGGAAATCCTCAAAACCCAATTGATCAACATTCAGCGATGCCGCTGTTGAGTCCAAAATACGCATTACAATTTTTTCGCCAAACAACGTTGGCAAAGTACTCACACGAAAGTCGATGGCACGAGTATCGCTGACTTTCAATTTAATACGGCCGTCTTGAGGAATGCGTCTTTCTGAAATATCCAAAGAAGACATAACTTTGATACGCGAAGCAATTTGCTCTCTGATTTGAATCGGTGGATTAATCAACTCGCGCAATTGTCCGTCAACACGCAAGCGCACACGTGCCACTTTTTCATAAAACTCGAAATGGATATCCGATGCACCCGCTTTCAATGCATCCAATAACACTTTATGTACAAATTTGGCAATCGGACCATCTTCAACTTGCTCTTCTTCTTTTTCATCCCCAATCGTTCCGCCACCCAATAAATCAGTATCAAAATCATCTAAAATATTGGTAGAAGAGCTGGCACCTAAACGTTCAATTAAACCTAATAATTGATCTGCTGGAACCACAACCATATCAATGGTTACCCCAGCAGAGAACGTTGCTTTTTGCAAAGCTTGCAATACCGATGGGTCTGCAACTGCTACGGTCAAGCGACGTCCTCGTTGTAATAGAGGTATAGTTAAGAACTTGGCACTTTGTTCAGTAGTAATCACAGAGAAATCTACTTTCTCTTGATCAAACTGGCTTAAATCAAACAAAGGGCAACCAAATAAATGCGCTAACAAATGAGCCAATTGTTGAGATGTAATGATTTTTTCTTGTAATACAATCGCTACAATAGGTCTACCATCAGCTTGAGCTTTGCTTTCAAAAGCCGATATCTGCGCATCAGTAATGATTTTTTGTTGAGCCAATATACGTAATAAACCGCTATCCATAGATATAAGCCATAAGATTAATATTATTTTCTTATCATACTGCCATGCATGGTTTTTGTCATTTCAAAACGACATAGTCAAAAAAAAAGTCGGCTTTAAGCCGACTTTTATACCAATCTATATAATTAGATTAATTAGAATGCGTGTTTAAGACCAACGCCTACAGAGTACAAATCTTCATCGTTGCCGCCTTGTACTTGAGCTGTGTTGATCCAACCAGCAGAAACCAAAGCAGTAGTACGTTTAGACAAAGCGTAGTCAGCACCAATGATTACTTGGTTGTAGCCAGAATCTTTTACTTTAGAACCAGCAACTTTTTGGTCCCAACCGTGAGCGTAAGTCACTTTAGGAGTGATCGCACCCATAGTGTAAGCAACAGATACTGCAGCTTCATGAGCTTCTTCAGCTGTAACGCCGCTCAATGAACCGTAGCCAGCCATGTCTTTAGCGTATTGGTAAGCCAAAGCAACAAACAAGTTGTTAGCATCGTAACCAGCTTCTACACGAGCCACGTGACCGTCTTGAACGTCACCGTTTTTAACAGCTTCGTGTTTGTACAAACCGTAGCCCAATTTACCGAAGAAACCAGCATTTTCATAGTTCAAACCAACGATAGTTGATTGACCGTTAGTGCTACGAGAAGGCTCGTAAACAGTTTCAGTCGCAGAGTCAGCCAATTGGTGAGTCACGTTGAAGTTGAAACCAGAGAAATCTGGAGAATCATAACGAACACCTTGGCTACGACCGTCAAAACGAGTCATGTTTTGCAAACCACGTGCTTGTGCGCCAGCGCCAGTACGGTATTCCCAGAAATTCATGGTTTCCATGTTTTCGTTGAATTGGTCAGATACATAACCTGCACGTACTTTACCGAAGCCGCCTTCCAAACCGATGAATGTATCACGGTTGTTCCAACCTTCAGAAGATTGGTTACCAGCCAAAGATACACGTTGTTCAACTTGCCAAATAGCTTTCAAGCCATTACCCAAGTCTTCTTGACCTTTGAAACCAATACGTGAACCGTAGTCTTCCATTTGAGTGATAGTACCGCTATCAGCACCTTTATCACCAACAGTAACGCCTACGCCACCTTTGATTTGACCGTACAATACTACGTCAGCCATAGCTGCAACAGGCAAAGCAGTTAAAGCCAAAGCAATCAGAGTTTTTTTCATTGCTGCATTCCTTTTCTAGTCTAAAACGAACTTAAACGTTGTTCCCAACATATTCAAGCTTAGGGGTTAACCGCTGCTCTGACAAGCAGATTCAGGCGATTTATGGCTGTTAATATAAATCGTTCGTTGTAAAAATACAAACCGTAATCCCATTTTCATGCTGCAAGTGTCTAAAAATGTTAACAACAGATTAACCTTTTTTCAAAAAAATTATATAAATCAACATTTTAAATAAAATAATGTCATTAGATTAATCTATTAACATTTGTTGCAAAAATACAAATACCACCCTAACCATGTCAATTGACCTACCATTTATCCAAAATTACAACTATTTGATTTTATTACAGACAAAAAATAAATCATTTGATATCATAAACTTAGATGGGAACATTTCACTACACACACTCTTGGTCACACACTACTTTTACATGACTTATATCACTAGGAGACAATCATGAAATGGTTTTTCATCATATTACTAAGCGTATTGATGACTTCTCCAGCTTGGGCGGCTATCAATATTAATACTGCTACAGAAACGGAGTTACAAACATTAAAAGGTATAGGCCCTAGCAAGGCCAAAGCAATAGTAGAGCACAGAGAGAAAAATGGCTTATTCAAAACCACTCCCGACATCAAAAATGTGAAAGGCATTGGCGACGGTATTTACAACAGTATCTCGGCAGAAATCAATGTGGGCGACAAGCCTATAGCCAATACACCTAAGCCTGCAACTCAGACAAAAACCAAGCCTATTGAAAAAACCAATCCATAAAAAAAGAGCGCCATAAAGGCGCTCTTCTATCATTTAAATCCAATACAAATTACACCAAGCTACCATGACATTGCTTGTATTTCACACCACTGCCACAAGGGCAAGGATCATTGCGCAAAATATGGATACCACGTGCAGTTAAGGCCGCAGGGCTGTAATCGATTTCAGTATCTTGCTGCGGTGTCGGTGCAATATCATCTTGTACTTGATGAATCTGTTGGTTTTCTTCCACACGCACACCCACCAACAAACGCACCACATCATCTTGTATGTTCTTTAACAAACCTTCAAACATGGCGAAAGCTTCGCGTTTGTATTCTTGCTTAGGATTTTTCTGAGCATATCCACGCAAATGAATACCTTGACGCAAGTAATCCATCGCAGCCAAATGCTCACGCCAGCGATGATCCAAGACTTGTAATGAAACACTACGCTCAAATCCTTGAATTTGCTCCTTACCCACGCGTTCCATTTTTTGCGTATAAGCAGCCTCTACTTCAGCCAATAACAATTCTTTAATGCCCTCATTTTCCAAATTATTATCTGCTTTAATCCAGGCGGCAATATCTACTTCAGTATTGAACTCCGTAGCCAAGACTTTAACCAAACCCTCAACATCCCATTCCTCTTCCATACTTTGTGGTGGAATATAATGGTCTACCAAATCCTCTAATACTTCCATACGCATTGCTTTGGCCACATCAGACACATCCTCATGCTCCAGCAAATCATTGCGACGCGCATAAATCACTTGGCGTTGATCGTTGGCCACATCATCGTATTCTAGCAATTGCTTACGAATATCAAAGTTACGCCCCTCTACTTTGCGCTGCGCACCTTCAATTTGACGTGTCAACAAAGAAGCTTCAATCGGCATACCACGTTCTGGAGCCAGCTTATCCAATAAGAATTTGGCTTTGTCCATCGCAAACAAACGCAACAATTGGTCTTCAAATGACAAGTAAAAGCGACTAGATCCTTCATCGCCTTGTCGACCTGAACGACCACGCAATTGATTGTCGATACGACGACTTTCATGGCGTTCTGTACCAATAATATGCAAACCACCTGCAGCCAAAACTTCATCGTGTACAAGCTGCCATTGCGCTTTCAAATCCGCAATTTTTTGTGCTTTTTGCACATCACTTAACTGTTCATTGATTTCAATGGCTTTGACATCCGCATCAATATTGCCACCTAACACGATGTCCGTACCACGACCTGCCATATTGGTTGCCACGGTAATCATGCCCGGTTTACCTGCTTGAGCAATGATTTCTGCCTCGCGCGCATGCTCTTTGGCATTCAAAACATTGTGTTTCAAACCTTGCTTGGTCAATAACTCTGCCACCAATTCAGAGGTTTCAATGCTTGCCGTACCCACCAAAACAGGTTGGCCACGGGTATAACAATTTTGAATGTCATTGATTACTGCTTCGTATTTCTCTTCAGAAGTGCGGAAAATTTGGTCATTCAAATCTTTGCGTTTTGGTTTGCGGTTCGGTGGAATAATCACCGTTTCCAAACCATAAATACTTTGGAATTCGAACGCCTCAGTATCCGCAGTACCCGTCATACCTGATAACTTTTCATACAAACGGAAATAATTTTGGAAGGTGACAGAAGCCAAAGTTTGGTTTTCTTTTTTCACTTCCACGCCTTCTTTGGCTTCAATCGCTTGATGCAAGCCATCAGACCAACGGCGGCCTGTAGACAAGCGGCCTGTAAATTCATCGACGATGACAATTTCACCGTCTTGCACCACATAATTTTGATCTTTGTGGAACAATGTGTGTGCACGCAAAGCTGCCGTTAAATGGTGCATCAACATAATATTGTTGCTGGCATACAAAGAATCACCTTCAGGCAACAAACCCAATTGCACCAAAATTTGTTCTGCGTGCTCATGACCTTGTTCACTCAAGCTCACTGTATGGTTTTTCTCATCCACCCAGTAATCACCGTCGCCGTCTTCACTTTCTTGACGCTGTAAATAAGCAGGCACTTGATTCATCACTTGGTAAACTTGGATATTGTCATCCGCTTGACCTGAAATAATCAAAGGCGTACGTGCTTCGTCAATCAAGATTGAGTCAACTTCATCGACTACCGCAAAATACAAAGGCGTTTGCACACGCTCTTCTTGCGAGCCGACCATATTGTCACGCAAATAATCAAAACCAAATTCGTTGTTAGTGCCATAGCAAATATCACTGCGATAAGCCGCTTGTTTGTCCCAAGTTTCCATATCGCTGACCACCGTACCAACGGTCAAACCCAAGAAATTGTACAAACGCGCCATCAAATTGGCATCGCGCACAGCCAAATAATCATTGACAGTCACCACATGCACGCCTTTACCTGCTAATGCATTCAAATACACCGCCAAAGTAGCTACTAAGGTTTTACCCTCACCAGTACGCATTTCAGCAATTTTGCCTTGATGCAACACCATGCCACCAATCAATTGCACATCAAAATGGCGCATACCCAATACACGCTGACTGGCCTCGCGACACACCGCAAAAGCCTCAACCAACAACTGGTCTAATGTCTCACCTTTTTCCAAACGCTGTTTGAATTCAGCCGTCTTAGCCTGCAAAGCTTCATCGCTTAATGCCTGCATCTGCGGCTCAAGCGCATTGATCTTAGCAATATCTTTGCGGTATTTTTTTAACAAACGGTCGTTACGGCTACCAAACACTTTTTTGGCAAGACTGGTTAACATAATAATCGGCACCCTTCGCATGATTGCGAGTGAAAATAAAATCTATCGAATCGCTCAATTCTAGCACACGCAATTCCAAAACGTCATTGCACGCCAACCACATTAAGCAGCTTATCTTTTCCAACAGTATGGTGTTAAAGTAGGCATATTCAAGTCATCTCTGATACAAAACATGAATATCGAACATTGGGGCAAGCAACATCGCTTTTTGAATCGGCTCCTACAACAACAACAACATTGGCAACGCTTACAGCAATGTATCAATCAAAGTTTGCCTGCTAATTTAAGCCAACATTGCTCTGTGGCATGCATCAATGCGGATGGGCAATTGGTCATCTATGCACACAATCATTTGGTTGCAGGACGCTTAAAAATGCTATTGCCATCAAAATTAAATACCTTAAAACGCATTGACCCCAACATACAAAGCATACACATCAAATTACGCCCTAACCCAGCGCCTCAACCGAAGCGAATACAACGCCAATTTAGCAGCCATGCTTTAGACAGCTTTGATGATGCGGCAGAAAAAACCGCACATCATCCTGAATTGGCTGCCGCTTTACAACGTTTTGCCAGTAAAAGACGTGCTTAATCTGTACCAAACCAATAACAATCAAATCTACTCAACAAAGGAACACATATGCCGCAAGAGTTACTTGGAACACCTTTATCCTTACACAAACACGTTTTGCGCAACCGCATCATCATGGGTTCTATGCACACAGGTTTTGAAGAACATGCTGAGGGCAACGAACATTTGGCGGCTTTTTACCAAGCACGCGCTGAAGGCGGTGTTGCCTTAATTATTACAGGCGGCATCTCACCCAATGAAGCTGGCGCAGTCACCGAAGGCGGTGCCAAATTAACGACAGATGACGAAGTCAAATGGCATCGTTTGATTACCGACAAAGTACACGAGCACGACACCAAAATCTGTATGCAAATTCTACATACAGGACGCTATGCCATGAGTCGTCAACCGGTTGCTCCTTCTGCCATTCAAGCACCTATCAATCCCGCTCGCCCCAAAGCTTTGAGCACAGAAGAAGTCAAACAAACGGTTCAAGACTACATTCGCTGCGCCCAATTGGCACAACAAGCAGGTTACGACGGTGTCGAGGTGATGGGCAGCGAAGGCTACCTCATCAATCAATTCATCGCCCAACGCACCAACCAGCGTGATGATGAATATGGCGGCAGCTTAGAAAACCGCCATCGCTTTGCCACCGAAATCGTACATGGCATACGCCAAACTTGTGGTGACGACTTCATCATCATCTTCCGCATTTCCGTATTGGACTTGGTTGAGCATGGCTCAACATGGGAAGACAACTTGCAATTGATTCAACGTATTGAACACGCGGGTGCATCTATTTTCAATACTGGCATTGGCTGGCACGAAGCGCGCATCCCCACCATTGCAACCATGGTTCCTCGTGCTGCTTTCAGCAATTTCACTGCCAAACTCAAACAAGCCAGTCATTTGCCTGTGATTGCCACCAACCGCATCAATATGCCAGACGTAGCAGAACAATTATTACAAGATGGTATTGCCGATGCAGTATGTTTGGCACGCCCAATGTTGGCAGATGCACAATGGTCTAATAAAGCCTTGGCCAAGCGTCCTGAAAGCATCAATACCTGTATCGGTTGTAACCAAGCTTGTTTAGACCATATTTTTGCAGGCAAACTGACCTCTTGCTTGGTTAATCCATTTGCTTGTCATGAGTTGCAATTGATTCAAAAACCCGCCAAAAATTCCAAACGCATTGCTGTGATTGGTGCAGGACCTGCGGGCTTGGCTTGTGCTAAAACTGCCGCAGAACGTGGTCACCACGTCACTTTATTTGATGCACAAGCACAAATCGGTGGGCAATTGAACATTGCCAAGACGGTTCCAGGCAAACAAGAATTTAATGAAACTTTGCGTTATTTTGCCTACGAATTGGCACAGCTTAAAGTGGATGTGCGTTTGAACACTTGGGCAGATATCGCACAATTGCAAGAATTCGATGAAATTGTCTTAGCCAGCGGCATTCATCCACGCCAAGTCAACATTGAAGGCATTGACCATCCCAAAGTTTTGAGTTATTTGCAAGTTTTGCGCGACAAAGCCCATGTGGGTAATAAAGTCATCATCATCGGTTCAGGCGGTATTGGTTTTGATGTGGCGGAATTTTTAAGCCATCAAGGCGAAGACAGCTCTCAATCGCCCACATTATTCCAACAAGAGTGGCAAATCGATGCCAGTTTAGAGCAAGCAGGCGGCCTGAAATCCATCGAACCACAATTAACCCCTTCCGTTCGCGACATCACCATTTGCCAACGCAAAAGCGGCGTGGTCGGTCGCAACTTGGGCAAAACCACCGGTTGGATACATCGCTTAAGTTTGAAAGAAAAAGGGGTCAATATGTTGGGTGGCGTCACATATTTGAAAATTGATGATGCAGGCTTGCATGTCCAAATAGGTGACCAAATCCAAGTATTGGCAGCAGACCATATTATTATTTGTGCTGGACAAGAATCCAATCGCGATTTACAGGACGCTTTAAACACTTTAAATAAGCCTGTGCATATTATTGGCGGTGCCGATGTTGCCACCGAATTGGATGCCAAGCGTGCCATTTTGTCAGGCACAGAAGTGGCTTTGGCTTTGTAAAGTGAGACTCAAATAAAAAAGCCTGCTCAAAAGCAGGCTTTTTTGTGACATACGCTTAGTCAGCTTGACGGCGTAACATCGCAGGAATTTCAAAATCATCCAAAACCGATTGATCTGCAAAATCAGAAGCACCCAAGTTCATAGAGCGAGCAGAGCGGCCTGAACGAATCACATTCGGCACTTCCGCACCATGTGTACCCGTTGCTTGTTGCGATTTCACCATTTTCAATGAAGATGGCGCCACTTTGGCATGTTCTTTCAAACCTGTTGCAATAATGGTCACACGCAATTGGTCTTCCGCCATATTGGCATCTTCAGCCGTACCATATTTACGCTCGGCTTCAGGATGCGCATATTCGCTCACCACAGACATGATTTCTTTGTATTCAGACATTTTCAAGCAGCCAGGTGCGGTGGTGATGTTCACCAACACGCCTTGCGCACCATCCAAAGACACATCGTCTAACAATGGGCTGGCAATCGCTTGCTCAGTTGCCAAACGTGCGCGATCGACACCGCCTGCTTGTGCTGAACCCATCATCGCCATGCCCATGATGCTCATCACATTTTTTACGTCAGCGAAGTCCAAATTGATGATACCAGGACAAGTGACCACTTCCGAAATACCTGCAACAGCATTGCGCAAAACATCATCTGCCGCGCGGAAAGCCTCTTTCAAAGTCACATCATCGCCCAAAGCTGACATCAATTTGTCATTTGGAATCACAATCAAAGAGTCCACTTGGTTTTTCAAACGCTCCAAACCTTCTTTGGCCACGTTCAAACGCTTGCCTTCGTATTCAAACGGACGCGTTACCACCGCAACAGTCAAAATACCCATTTCTTTGGCAATATCAGCCACTACAGGCGCAGCACCAGTACCCGTGCCACCGCCCATACCTGCAGTAATAAATACCATATTGGCGCCATTCAACGCTTCAGCAATGGCTTCACGATCTTCTAGAGCGGCATTTTTGCCCACTTCAGGATTGGCACCAGCACCCAAACCACGGGTCAAATTAGTACCCAATTGGATGCGTTTAGGAGCTTGATTCAACTGCAATGATTGCGCATCTGTATTGGCACTGATGAACTCAACACCACGTACAGCACTGTTAATCATATTGTTAATGGCATTACAACCACCGCCGCCAATACCAATGACTTTAATGACAGCAGAACTTGCTGCTGACTCTACAACATCATATACCAATTGCATTTTGACTCCTAAGCGTATCGCATATTTTCAAGCGGTTACGCAAATTATAGCGGATTAAAGCAAACAATCTCAATCTGCTTGATCCAATTTATTTAAAATGATTAAAAATTATTGCGTAGCCAGTTCTTAAATTTCGCAATCACAGATTCACCCTGCTCCTCTTGCTGAACCCGTACTTCCAATAATTTTCGCGTCTCACCCGTATTTGATAATTGTAATAAACCAATTGCAGTTGAATAACGTGGGTTACGAATGCGCTCTGAAACACCACCCACATCTTTTGGTACACCAATGCGTGCAGGCAAATTAAACATGTCTTCCGCTAAGTCCACAATACCGGTCAACAAAGACGCTCCGCCTGTTAATACAATACCTGAAGTCAAAACTTCTTCTGGAAAACCTGCTTTACGCAGTTCATTCAATACCAATTCCAAAATTTCTTCAACTCGTGGACCAATCACACTGGCCAAAGTCTTACGAGAAATTTGACGGGGTTGACGATCACCCACGCTAGGCACTTCAATCATTTCATCTAAATCATCCATCGTTGCAATCGCCACGCCATGATTGATTTTAATGTATTCAGCCGCATTGTGCGGTGTACGCAATGCTTGCGCCAAATCTTTGGTAATCAAATCACCTGCAACAGGAATAACAGCTGTATGGCGAATCGCACCATTGGTATACACCGCGATATCAGTCGTACCGCCACCGATATCAATCACACACACGCCCAAATCTTTTTCGTCTTCAGTCAAAACCGCATGACCACTGGCCAAAGGTTGCAAAATCAAATTGTCAATGTGCAAACCACAACGGCTGACACATTTTTGAATGTTTTGCATTGCTGTAACCGCGCCAGTAATGATATGTACACGCGTATCCAAACGCACGCCACTCATACCGATAGGTTCTTTAACACCTGGCTGATTGTCAATAATGTATTCTTGCACCACAGTGTGCAACACATTGTGATCTGGTGGAATGTTCACCGCTTTGGCTGTTTCAATAGCACGATCAATGTCTGCTTGCATCACTTCGCCGTCTTTGATTTTCACCACGCCTTGTGAATTCAAACTGCGAATGTGATTGCCTGCAATACCAGTGGTGACACTGTTCACACGACAGTCTGCCATGAGCTGTGCTTCATCCATAGCTTGTTTGATGGCTTGAGCTGTGGCATCAATATTGGTTACCATACCGGCTTTTAGACCACGCGAAGCCGCTTGGCCCAATCCCACTACCTGAATTTCACCATCATCTAACACTTCGCCGATCAATGCGATGACTTTAGAAGTCCCGATATCTAATGCTGAGATGTATTGTTTGTCTTTCACAGTCAACACCTGTTTTTAGTTAATATTCGATTCATTATTTTTTATTGTTGCTGCATTTGTCACAACAGTGTCTGCTTCATTTGCTTTGGCTTTGGCCTCAGCTTCTTTTTGCAACCTCACCGCCAGTGCAGCATCTCGTCTGATGGCAAACCCATCGTGGTAACGTACGTCCACATATTCCAAACTGGCACCCAAAGGTGCTAAATCACGCTGCCAATACGTTAAAAAGCGCTGCAAACGTGGTTCCAAATCTCGCCGACCTAACTTTACCACCACTCCATTGTCCAGCACTACAATCCAAGCACCACGCTCACTGACTTCTAAAGTCTGCAAATTCAAATTCTGTTTGCGTAAAAGTGGTACCATTTTATCCTGAAACACCACCATTTTCGGCAACATATATACAGGACCCTTAAACAGAGGCAATGTTTTTTCAGTTTGAGCCATAAATACCACACCTTTGGCATCAATCAGACGTTTGTCATCTTGTTTGGCTACAACTTGACGTTCATCTACAAACACATTAATCGTATCTGGCCACAAACGTTGCACCCGAACAGATTCAATCCATTGGTCTTTTAACAAAGCCTCTTTTAAAACATTCATATCGGCTTTAAAAAAGTTACCTGTAATATTACGCTGTGCCACTTCAGCCAAAACTGTGGCATTGGTTTCTTTCAATTCACCATAAAAATGAATTTTTTGCACAGGAAAATAAGACGAATCCCACAACCATTTAAAGCCTGTTACACACAATGTCATCACTACAATTGTATACAACCATAAAGTGACGCGGCGTAAGGCTTTGGCATCATCCCAAAGTCGCATGTTCTAAGATTTCCACACACAACTGAGAAAAACTACGACCTGTTTGCAAAGCAGCTTTAGGCACTAAGCTATGAGACGTCATACCAGGAACTGTATTGGCTTCTAACACATACAATTGTCCATCTACACCACGTAAAAAATCCACACGTCCCCAACCTCGACCATCAATCGCAGCAAATGCTTGCAAAGACAATTCACGCATCAAAGCTTCGTCTTCTGCGCTCAAATCCGATGGGCACAAATATTGAGTATCGTCACGTGCATATTTAGCTTCGTAATCATAAAACTCAGTGGCAGGCACAATTTTAATGGTAGGCAATGCTTCATTGCCCAAAATAGCACAAGTATACTCACCACCGCCAATAAATGCTTCTGCAATCACCGCACCACGGTATTGTTTGAGCTCTTGGTATACCGCAGGCAATTGACCCGTGGTTGATACTTTCACCACACCAACACTGCTACCTTCCGCGCTAGGCTTCACAAACATAGGCAAACCCAAGCGCGCTTCCACTGCGGCAAAATCAGTATCGTCCTGTAACACTGCAAAATCAGGCACAGGCAAATCCAAAGCTTTCCAAATCAATTTGGTGCGCAATTTGTCCATACCAATGGCAGAAGCAGCCACACCACAACCTGTATAAGGCAAGCCCATAGTTTCCAATACCGCTTGCACACGACCATCTTCACCCGCGCCACCATGCAAAACGATGAACACACGATCAAAACCCAAATCTTTCAAAGCAAACAAAGATTGCTCTTTGGTATCAAACAAATGTGCATCCACACCTGCTGACAACAAAGCTTGGTAAACCGCATTGCCACTGTTCAAAGACACTTCACGCTCAGTGGACTCTCCACCCAATAATACCGCGACTTTACCTAAGTGTTGCATCATCATACCTTTATGCGAAATGGTTTTTCAATAATTTAGGCAAGGTGCTAATATTGCCTGCACCCATATTTAATAAAATATCACCGTCCTGTAATACATGCGCCAAGCTTTCAGGCAACTCAGCAACCGTTTCCACATAAATCGGCTCTAGCTTGCCATGTACACGAATAGCACGAGCCAAAGCTTTGCTGTCTGCGGCAACAATCGGTGCTTCGCCCGCAGGATAAACTTCGGTTAAAACCAAAGCATCCACTTGTTTTAACACGCTCACGAAATCTTCAAACAAATCGCGTGTGCGGGTGTAGCGATGTGGTTGAAATGCCAATACCAAGCGCTTGCTTGGATATGCACCACGTACCGCAGCCAAAGTCGCTGCCAACTCCACAGGATGATGACCATAGTCATCAATCAAAGTAATGCTACCGCCTTGCGGCAATGCCAAACCATCATAACGCTGAAAACGACGACCCACGCCACCGAACTGCAACAAACCTGCTTGAATGGCTGCGACATCCACACCACATAACAAAGCAATCCCAATACTTGCCAAAGCATTCAAAACATTGTGCTCACCCGGTGTATTTAACACCACATCAAACGGACGCACCGACATGTCTTTGACATGCACAGTGAAACGCATTTGCATGCCATCTGCCACCATGTCTGTAGCGTACAAATCTGCATCTACACTGAAACCATAAGTAGAATAAGGCTTGTTGATTTTCGGTAAAATCGCGCGCACATGTTCGCTTTCCACACACAAAAACGCACGACCATAAAATGGTAAACGGTGTACAAAATCAATGAAAGCTTGGTGCAATTTATCGATGCTGTGATCATATGTGTCCATGTGATCGGTATCGATATTGGTAATGACGGCCATAATTGGCGACAAATGCAAGAAAGACGCATCTGACTCATCCGCCTCAGCCACAATATAATCGCCCTTGCCCAATTGCGCATTGGCGCCAGCGGCATTGAGTTTGCCACCAATGACAAAAGTTGGGTCTAAATTGGCTGCACCCAAAATCGAAGCGGTCAAGCTTGTGGTCGTGGTTTTGCCATGAGTGCCCGCAATGGCAATGCCTTGGCGAAAACGCATCAACTCCGCCAACATCATCGCACGCGGAATCACAGGAATGTGTTCATCCAAAGCCGCTTTGACTTCAGGATTGTCACGGTTGATGGCAGTCGAAGTAACCACCACATCCACATTTTCCACATTTTCAGCATGGTGTCCGTGAAAGACAGTAATGCCCAATTCTTTTAATTGTTTGGTAGTGGCACTTTCAGATTGGTCTGAACCTGAAACTTGATAACCCAAATTGTGCAATACTTCAGCAATGCCACACATACCCGTGCCGCCTATGCCTACAAAATGAACACGTTTGACCAAATTTTTCATTATTATTTATCCTTTTTTTATCATTCAAACGTTGAAATCACTGCCGCAGCGGTTAAACGTGCCGCATCAGGCAAAGCTTGTTCGCGCGCACACTGCGCCCATTGTAAACAAGTTGCTCTGTCCATGTTTTGCAATAAATCAGCTAAAGCCTCTGGCGTAAACTGCGATTGTGGCACACTGACCGCCGCTTTGGCATCTACCAATACTTTGGCATTAAAAGTTTGATGGTCATCCACTGCATGTGGATACGGCACAAATACAGCGCCCAAACCAGCCGCTGCCAATTCCGCCACCGTCAAAGCCCCCGCTCGGCACACAATCACATCCGCCTCAGAATAAGCTTTGACCATTTCATCAATAAACTCTACACACTGTGCTTCCAAACCCAATTGTGTATAAGCGTCCTGTAAAGCAGGCAATTTATTGCGACCTGATTGATGCATCACGCTAGGACGTTGCTCTTCAGACAGCAATGCCAAGGCTTTGGGCACCATGTCATTGAACACTTGCGCACCCAAACTGCCACCCACCACCAACAATCTCAAGCGTCCTGTACGCCCTGCAAAACGCGCCTCAGGCGCAGGCATCGCTACAATGTCCGCACGCACAGGATTGCCTACCAAACCCTCGGCATTGGCAAAAACTTTCGGAAACGCATACAACACACGATTGGCATAACGTGACAACACTTTATTCGACAAACCCGCAATCGCATTTTGCTCATGAACTGTTAATGGCAAACCTGCCAGCTTGCCACCGACGCCACCGGGAAACGTCACAAAGCCGCCAAAGCCAATCAAAGCTTTGACGTTGTATTGTTTGATAATGCGTTTCACATCTTTGATATTGCCCATCAAGGTAAACGGCAACATCAATTTGCGTTTGATACCATTACCACGCACACCTTTAATCGCGATGGTTTCAAGCGGAATACCTGTTGGTGGCACAATGCGTGTTTCCATGCCGCCTTCAGCCCCAAGCCACACCACATCAAAACCTGCGGCCTGTAATTCACGCGCTACCGCCAAAGCAGGAAAAATATGACCGCCCGTACCACCGGCCATAATCATGACAGTTGCTTTACTCATACCTTATACCCTCTCATGACTCGGCGATTTTCCCAATCTACCCGCAACAAAATACCCATACACAACAACATGACAATCACTGCTGAACCACCATAAGAAATCAATGGCAAAGTCAAACCTTTGGTCGGCAACAAACCCAAATTCACACCCAAATTAAAAAAGCTTTGAATGCCTAGACAAATACCAATACCTTTAGCGGTATAAGCTGCAAAATACTGCTCTAAATCGCGTGCTTGTTTACCAATAGAAAAAGCGCGCCACACCAACCACACATAGCAAAAAATCAGTACGAACAAACCTGCAAAGCCCAATTCTTCACCAATGACTGCTGCGATGAAGTCTGTGTGCGCCTCTGGCAAGTAAAAACGTTTTTCCACGCTGGCGCCCAACCCTGCTCCCAACCATTCGCCACGAGCAAATGCCATCAAAGCATGGGTCAGTTGATAACCCGAACCAAAAGGATCTTCCCAAGGATTCATAAATGCCGTGACCCGTCGCACTCGATAAGGTGAAGTCCATACCAACGTCACCATAGAAGCAATGGCAATCCCCACGACCGCTAAAAACCAACCCATAGGCAAGCCGCCAATAAACAACAAGCCTACCGCAATCACAGCAACAACCACAAACGAACCGAAGTCTGGCTCCAACATCACCAAAGCCAAACCTGCACCAATCGGAATGCCGACAAACCATACCTTACGGAAATTGGTTAAAACATCCACACGACGGGTTAAAAAGCTACTCAGGTATAAAATAATGGCAATTTTAAAAATCTCTGTGGGCTGAATATTGAAAGGTCCAATATGTATCCAACGCTTGGCACCGTTGATTTCACGCCCCAATACCAATACCAACACCAACAGCAAAAAACTGAACAACAACAAACCCCACATACCTTTGTGCATGGTGCGTATGGGTGTTTTCATCATGCACCACATCGCAAAAAAACCCATGCTCAAAAATATCAATTGGCGTTCGACAAAATAAAAACGGTCGTCATGTAAACGCTCTGCGTGTTCAATCGAGGCTGAAAAAATCATCACCAAACTGAACATGGTCATCAACACAATCATCCACAACAGCGACCAGTCGAAAGTTTCACCATTTTTCAACAAGGTGCGGTCTAGCCATTTGGTATTGATGCGAAAATTCATGCTTGTGACAACTCTTTGAAAGCTTCGATAAAGACTTCTGAACGGTGCGCATAATCACGGAACATGTCCATGCTCGCACATGCAGGGCTTAACAAAACCGCATCGCCCGCTTGTGCCAACGCAAAACCTTGTTGCGTTGCCGCTTCCAAACTTTCACAACGCACAACAGGCACATCCAATTGCAATGCCGCTTCAATGTGCGCCGCATCGCGACCAATCAACATCACCGCGCGGGCTTTATGAAGCAAAGCGTCCTGTAAAGGTGAGAAATCTTGCCCTTTGCCCAAACCGCCTGCAATCAACACTATCGGCTGTTGCAAGCCTTGCAAAGCCGCACAAGTAGCACCAACATTGGTACCTTTAGAGTCATCAATGAATTGAACGTCTTGGTAAAAACCGATGGTTTCCACGCGGTGTGGCAAACCTTTGAATTGCGTCAACAATGGCAACAAACCCGCTCGCGGCAAACCAATCGCCTCACACAAAGCCAACGCCACCAACGCATTCGCAGCATTGTGTAAACCTGTCAAAGCCAAATCTTGCGCCTTTAACAACATGTCTTCACCCGCTTTGAGTGGCAAAGCAGCGTCCTGTACATCGACCCAATAATCACTCGGTTTTTGCAATGAAAACCATTTCACCTCACGATTCGGACGCGCCATTGCCAAACACAAAGCATCATCCGCATTGAGCACTTGCACACCACTGCCTGTGAAAATGTGCGTTTTGCTGTGCGCATAATCCAGCAAATCGTCATAACGATCCAAATGGTCTTCTGAAATGTTCAACACCGTTGCTGCCGATGCTTGCAAACTGCTCGTGGTATCCAATTGGAAACTGGACAATTCCAAGACCCAAACGTCTGCTTGTCCTTGGTTTTGCATCCAAGCATCCAAAACAGGCAAACCAATATTGCCTGCCACGACTGTTTTCAGGCCGCTTTGCTCGCACAAAAAGCCCGTCAAACTGGTCACTGTGGTTTTGCCATTGGAGCCAGTAATCGCCAACACTTTGGCATCTGTCTGCGCCACAAGCTGTGCAAAAATTTCCACATCGCCCACAACCTTGCCGCCACGAGCTGCGAAAGCTTGGACTTCAGGCTGACGCGATGGAAAGCCTGGACTGACTGCCAAAATATCAGCGTCCTGTAACACTTGCGCCAAACTGCCATCGACCAATTCAATGTCAGGACATTGCGCAGCAATCTCAGCACGGCGTTCTGCGCTCAATTTGGCATCGTAACCTTGCACCGTACATTCTTGAGATTGGAAAAAGCGCAACATGGATACGCCACTGCTGCCCAAGCCAGCCACAACAATGTGTTTATTTTGCCAAGATGGTTTGCTCATCGCCCTACTCCCTTAACGAATTTTCAAGCTGGCCAAACCAATCAACACCAACACAATGGTGATGATCCAAAAACGCACCACCACTTGGGTCTCTTTCCAACCCTTTTGCTCGTAATGGTGGTGAATCGGTGCCATTAAGAAAATGCGTTTTTTGCGCGTTTTGTATGAACCCACTTGCAACATCACCGACAACGCTTCTACCACAAACAAACCGCCCATGATGAACAAAATGATTTCTTGGCGAATAATGACCGCCACCGTACCCAAAGCCGCACCCATCGCCAAAGCGCCCACGTCACCCATAAATACTTGCGCAGGATAAGCGTTGAACCATAAAAATGCCAAACACGCACCACAAATGGCCGCGCAGAAAATCATCACTTCATTGGCACCTGTAATGTGGGGCAATTGTAAGTAACGGGCAAATTCCGCATGGCCGCTGGCATAAGCAAAAATCGCCAAACCCGCAGACACCAATACAATTGGAAACGCTGCCAAACCATCCAAACCATCGGTCAAATTGACCGCATTAGACGTACCGACAATGACCAAGTAAGTCAAAATCAAAAAGCCTACCAAGCCCAATGGATAAGCGATGTGCAAATTTTTAAAATATGGAATCACCACATAAGCCCATTGCGGCATGTTGACACTTGAAATTAAGAACAAGCCTGCGCCCAATGCCACCACCGATTGCCACACAATTTTAAAGCGGCCTGAAACACCATTGGGGTCTTTGTAGACCACTTTGCGCCAGTCATCATAAAAGCCCAAAGCACCCGTACCTATGGTCACTGCCAACAACAACCAAATGTATTTATTAGACAAATTACCCCAAAGCAGCACGCTCACGGCAATAGCGGTAATAATCAACGTACCGCCCATTGTTGGCGTACCGGTTTTGACCAAATGCGTTTGCGGACCATCGCGGCGTACCGCTTGTCCCACTTTCAATTGAGTCAATTTGCGTATGGTCCAAGGACCCAATAACAAACCGAATAATAAAGCTGTCAACGCAGCCATGACTGCACGAAACGTCGTATATTGAAACAAATTCCAAACATCGAACCACTGGTCCAACAAACTGGCTAACCACAACAACATAATTCAGGTCCTATTTATCCGTAGCTGACAATAAAGCTTCAACCACACGTTCCATTTTCATAAAGCGCGAGCCTTTGATTAACAAAGTATTACCCGCCATATTGTATTCACGCAACGCTTCAATCAAAGCCGCTACGTCCTCAAAATACTGTCCCACCTCGCATGCTTCACATGCAAAACGAGCATCTTCACCCAATCCAAACAAAGCCTGCAAACCGATTGCATTGGCATATTGCCCCACTTCAGCATGCAAATTCGGCGCATCCTCGCCCAATTCACCAATGGCACCCATCACAAACACTTTGGCGCCATCAAAACGTGACAACACGTCCAAAGCCGCTTTCATCGAATCAGGATTGGCATTGTAAGTGTCATCAATCACCAATGCACCCGCTTCAGAGGTAAAGCCTTGCAAACGACCTTTGACATTGGCGAATGTCGCCAAGCCTTGCGCAATACATTCCCATTGCACACCCAAAGCACGCACCAAACTCACTGCCGCCACTGCATTGTAAATATTGTGCTCACCTGCCACAGGCAAATGCACTGCCACTTCTTCTTGACCATCGGTCACAATAAAATCACTGGCCAACGGCGACAAAACCACATTTTTGGCACACACATCGCCTTGCGCCAAACCAAACGTGGTTTGTGCAAAGCGTTGAGCAGCCGCTTGGAAAATAGCCAAATTGGCATCATCTGCTGGCAAAATAGCCATGCCATTTGGTTTCAGGCCGCTGTAAATCTCACTTTTGGCACGAGCAATGTCATCGACACCATTAAAATCATTGCCAATGTGCGCACGCAAAGCATTGTTCACCAAAACCACATCAGGTTGGGCAATGTGGGTCAAGCGTTGGATTTCACCAAAATGGTTCATGCCCATTTCCAAAACCATCACTTGATGAGCGTCCTGTAAACGCAAGATGGTCAAAGGCATGCCAATTTCATTGTTAAAATTGCCCGCTGTTGCCAAAACCGCAGCTTCACCAAAGGCCACACGCAAAATGGCTGCCACCATTTCTTTGACAGTGGTTTTGCCACTTGAACCTGTCAAAGCGATGACCTTGGGATTGAGTTTCATGCGCCAAGCATGGGCAATTTGTCCCAACGCTGCCAAAGTGTCTTCCACAATGATTTGACGCGCATCACCTGCCACCACTTCGCGGCTGACAATCACCGCAGCTGCGCCTTGCTCAAGCACCGCTGCAACATAATCATGCCCATCAAATTGCTCACCAACCAAGGCCACAAACACGTCACCCGCTTGCACTTGACGACTGTCAGTCACAATGCGCACCACTTGTGTATCGGCATGATGGGAGGGCACTTGCAAAGCGTCCTGTACAAAAGACAAAGTCAATGCTGTCATTTTTTACATTCTTTATTGACGTTGTGCCAACGCAGCGCGGGCACATTCAAAATCGGAAAAGTGGTTTTTCACACCACCCATATCTTGATAAGTTTCATGACCTTTGCCTGCAATCAAAACAATGTCATCGGCTCCTGCATGGGCAATGGCATATTCAATCGCTTCGGCGCGTTCAATCGTCACATATTCAGGACGCTCAAGCGCAGGCAAAATATCATTCAAAATGTCTTGTGGCACTTCCAAACGCGGGTTGTCACTGGTCAACACCACTTTGTCAGCATATTGGTTTGCTGCCGCACCCATCAACGGACGCTTGCCCTTATCGCGATTGCCACCACAACCGAACACACACCATACTTGCGAATGCGCTTGTTTGAGTTCATGCAAAGTCGCCAAAGCTTTTTCCAAAGCATCTGGCGTGTGCGCATAATCAATCACCACCAAAGGTTTACCCGTTTCGCGAATGCCATCCATGCGACCTGTTGCTGGTTGAATCTTGCCCAACACAGATGCAATGTCCGCCAAAGCATAACCTTGTGCGCCTAAAACTGCCACGCAAGCGGCCAAATTTTGCGCATTAAAGCGTCCAATCAATTGGGTGTGAATCGTGACATCGCCCCAAGGCGTCCTGAAATCAATTTGTGTGCCGTCCAAACTCGGCTGATATGCCACAATGCACACATCTGCTTGCTCGGAAAAACCATAAGCATAAGCTTGTGTAGAAGGTGTGTTGGCTTGAATTTGCTGCAACAAAGAAACGCCAAACTCATCATCAATATTGATAATTGCGTGTTGCAAATGATGCCAGAAAAACAAACGGCTTTTAATGTCGCCATAAGATTGCATGTCACCATGATAATCCAAATGGTCACGCGTCAAATTGGTGAAAATGGCCGATGTGAACGGGACACCATTCACACGAAACTGATCCAAACCATGGCTAGATACTTCCATTGCCACCGCTTTGGCCCCTTCGTTGACAAAGCGCTGCAACCACTGTTGCACCGACCATGCATCTAAGGTGGTGTGGGTACTTTGTTCAAGCTGCTGCCAAAAACCATTGCCAACCGTACCCATAATGCCGCACGGTGTTTGCAATTGGTCCAAAGCCTGCGCCAGCCATTGAGTGATAGAAGTCTTGCCATTGGTGCCTGTTACACCAATCACATCCAATTGGCGTCCAGGATAGGACAATGCATCTGCCGCAATCACGCCCATATATTGACGCAAATGCTCAATGCCTAAATTGGGCGCATCACCGAAAGTCCATTCAAAACCACCTTCGGTATCCCAAAGCACCGCAGCAGCACCACGATTTAAGGCGGCCTGAATAAAATCGCGCCCATCAGTGTACTCACCGGGGCACGCTAAGAAAACTTCGCCAGCTTGAAGCTGGCGGCTGTCAATGACCACACGCACTGGCATGGTCAATCCCAAATCTGACCATTTCCAGGTCAATGGGTATAAGGGTGTTTTATCACTAAACATAGTTATGGCTGTTTTGTCGTTTGGGCCTCAGTGACATATAGAGGCTTGGTTGGTACCACGCCCAATACATTCAAACTGCCGGCCATAATTTCTTGGAAAGCAGGTCCTGCTACTAGACCGCCATAATAGCCATTTGCACTCGGTTCATCAATGCTTACTACGACAATTACACGAGGATTTTGTGCTGGTGCAAAACCTGCAAACAATGAAACATATTTACCTGTCGTATAACCTTTACCTGGCACATATTTTTGCGCCGTACCAGATTTGGCTGACACATCATAACCATTGACTGCACCGCGCGTACCCGTACCACCAGGCTCAGTCACCGATACCATCATTTTTCTGATATCTTGCGCAGTTTGCGCTTGTATGACTGGCTCACCTTGCGGTGCTTTGTCTAACTTATGAAATGTCACGGGCAAAATCGCACCATCGTTAGTAAAAATAGTATAGGCACGTGCCAATTGCAAAATACTTACTTGAATGCCATAGCCATAAGACATGGTCGCTTGCTCAACAGGTTTCCATTTTTCCCATGGGCGCAATTTACCATACGACTCACCCGGAAAACCTGTTTCCAATTTACGACCATAACCAATTTTAGAATAAAAATCATACATGTCTTGTGGCTTAAACATCGCTGACAATTTACTTGAACCGACATTAGATGATTTTTGCAACATGCCAGTAATACTCAATTGAGGATAAACATGTGTGTCTTTAATGACTTTCGGGCCCACGCTATATGGCATGGTATTCATCACCGTATTATTTTTTACTTTACCTTTATCCAAAGCCAAAGCAATCGGAAAAGGCTTCATAGTAGAGCCGGGCTCCACCATATCAATGACAGCGCGATTACGACGGTTTTCAGCAGTGGATTTAGCAGGATAATTACCATCAAAACTTGGCGCATTGGCCAATGCCAAAATCTCACCTGTTTTAGCATCTAACACCACGGCACTACCCGCTCGGGCTTTATGATGATCCAAAGTTTTAATCAAACTGTCATAAGCCACAGTCTGAATGCGTTGATCCAAAGACAACTTCAAATCTTCACCATTTTTTGCAGGACGGTTTTGACCTTCGTCGACCCCACTAAAAATAGTGCCGTATTTATCCACCATCACTGTTTTAACGCCATTTTCACCCGAAAGCGATTGATTCAAACTACGCTCTAAACCTTCTTGACCTTCGCTATCAATGTTAACAAAACCCAAAACAGGCGAAAACGCCTCACCCATCGGATAATGGCGTTTAGAATCTTGCTCCAAATGAATGCCTTTGATACCCAAAGCCTCGACTTCTTTGGCTTTATCCAAAGGCAATTGGCGCTTCAAATACACAAATTGGCGTTTTTTATCACTGAGCTTTTCCAATAACTCTTCACTGCTTACACCCAAAATAGCAGACAATTGCATCAATTGCTCTGCAGTTGGCAAAGTCGCTAGTTTAGATGGATCAGCTGTCACATAGCGCGCAGGAACACTCAAAGCCAAAACAGAACCATTGCGATCGGTAATCGTGCCTCGGCTGGCTGGTAAAGGCAGACTGCGTATCACACGCTGATTGCTCTGTTCTTGTAAAAACGATTGCTGCTGCGTCTGCATGTAAATACCCTTAGCACACGCAGCCACAAAAGCCACCGACAGCAATCCTAAAACCACAAACAAGCGTCCATTACTGGCTTGCACTTTTTTAGGCTTTTTGGACTTATTGGCCACCATCTTAGGCTTGAATTCGTTCTTAATTAGCATGATTTATTCTTTTTCTATCATTTTGGTTTCAGCCAAGCTTGGGACATGCAATTTTTGTTTGGTAGCAGCCGCTTGAATCACATGGTGATTGCCAAATTTAGCTTGCTCCAAAATCAAAACTGCATGCTCCTCCTCCAAGCGATGACCGTCTTGCTGCGCCTGAATCAATGCAATAAATACCACTCGATTTTCATAATGCAAAGTGACCAATGCAAATGCTGATGCGACCACCAATACCAACAACAACACATTCAATTTATTCATTTTGTATTCAAACTGTTTCTGTGCGCTGTGCAACCCGCATAATAGCCGAACGTGAGCGAGGATTAGCCTTCACCTCTTGCTCCGATGGTTTAATGGCTTTGCCCATCAACTCAATTGGCGGCTGAGGCAAATCCTCATCTTTAACCATCACCCAACGAGGCAATTTTGGCTTTTCCACCAAGCTTTTAAAATATTGTTTCACAATTCGGTCTTCCAAAGAATGAAACGCAATCACAGCCAAGCGTCCTCGCGGATTCAAACGTGCAATCGCTTGGGGCAAAATCTGCTTTACTTCTTCAAGCTCACGGTTGATGAAAATCCGAATGGCTTGGAACGTCCTCGTCGCGGGGTCTTGTCCACGTTCGCGAGTACGGACGACTTGTGCCGTAAGGGCTGCCAACTGACCGGTCGTTGTAATGGGGTCTTCATCTCGCCGCGCCACAATGGCACGCGCAATTTGGCGATTAAACCGCTCTTCACCATAAGTCTTAATCACCTCTGCAATGTCTTGTTCTTCCGCCTGTGCCAACCACTGCGCAGCAGTCAAGCCACGGCTGGTATCCATACGCATGTCCAAAGGCGCATCAAAACGGAAACTAAAACCACGACTGCCATCATCGATTTGTGGCGATGAAATGCCCAAATCCAATAGCAATCCATCTACTTTTTCAATGCCCAATTCATCCAAAGCACTGTCTAAATTGGAAAAACCTTGGTGCACCACGGATACGCGAGCGTCTTGCGCCGCTAAAGCTGTAGCCACCGCAATGGCCTGTGGGTCTTTATCAAATACCACCAAACGACCTTGGTCGCCCAATTGGCTTAAAATTTTACGGCTGTGACCACCTCGGCCAAACGTACCGTCTACATAAATGCCGTTTGCCTGAATATTCAAAGCTTCTACAGCTTCATTCAGCAACACGGTTAAGTGGGTAAATTCTGTCGTACTCATAAACGCAATGTGGTTTTACCCAATTCTTCTGCTAATATATTTTCATCAATATCCAAGGCGGCCTGTATTTGCTCATCCCAAGCCGCTCTAGACCACAATTCCATACGATTGCCACGCCCAACCAAAGTCACTTCAGACTCAAAATTCACCAATTTACGCAAATTTTGAGGCAGCAACACACGACCCATAGCATCCATCGTCACGCTTTCCGCATGGCTTAAAACCAATTGCTGGAAGCGCCGCAACACCAAATTACTCTGAACGGGCAACGCCAACAATTGCACTTCTACTGCTTTCCATTCTTGCTTTGGATACAACAACAAATGATTGCGCCGCTCCAAAGTCACCATCAACTCATTGCTATCGTGTCTCAATAAAGCATCTCGAAACTTACTGGGAATCACCAACCGTCCTTTGGCATCGATGGTCAACTCTTGTATCCCATTTAACATGCACATCACCCATTTGGTGTATCAAAATCAACAATTCGTTCAAATTCCCAGCCAAATAAAGCTTCCAATTCCCACTTTATTCCACTTCATACCACACTATAAGAAAAAAAATATGTCTGGTCAATGTGCGACATCAAGCGCAAGCCAATAAAAAACTGTGTCATATAAATGGCTTAAGCTTCAAAACTGTATTCACTTCAACATCTCAAAGCTCAAAACAACACACAGACAAACGAATGACATTATACTTTTACTTTAACAACTGATACTTGCATTTTAGTTCCATAAACAGCATAAAAAAACGCACTTATATTTGATTGTGAATTAAAATGCCATGACTAAGATTAATCCATACTTGATTAGTGTAACATGAACAAAAATTTACCTTTGCCACACCCCGATGCAGAACAAGCAAGTTTGCATCTACAACAACTCATTGCCCAAAACATCATCACCCAAAATGGCTGGCTTTCCTTTCACGATTACATGAATATGGCCTTGTTTGCCCCCAATTTAGGTTATTACACAGGTGGTAGCCATAAAATTGGTAGCGCAGGCGACTTTGTCACCGCACCGAGTTTAACGCCTTTGTTTGGATTAACCATCGCCAAACAAATGGAAGCCTTACTGCCACAAACAGCAGGCAATATATATGAGTTTGGTGCAGGTACGGGTGAATTGGCGGTCAGTTTGTTAGCAGGAATCGAGCCAACATCTTTACAAAACTATTATATAGTCGATGTCTCACCTGAATTAAAACAAAGGCAATGGTCATTGATTGCAGAAAAATTGCCCGAACACGTACACAAAGTCGTTTTCTTAGAACAATTGCCCGACGAATTTGACGGCATCATCATTGGCAATGAGGTTTTGGATGCCATGCCTTGCCATATCACGCGTTGGCAAGACGGTCAAATCTTTGAAATGGGTGTGGCGCTTGAACACAATCAATTCCAATGGCAAGCCAAAGCCATTACCGAAGGCGCTGTCTTTGAAGCGGCAAGCCGTTTAACGCCAGCGGCAACGCCTTTTACCAGTGAATTGCATCTCAATCAAATCTCTTTCATCGCCACTTTGGCACAACACCTCAAACGCGGTGCCATCATCATGATTGATTATGGTTTTGATGAAGCGCAGTTTTACCACCCTCAACGCAGCATGGGCACATTGATTGGTCATTATCGCCATCATATTGTAGATGATCCGTTTTTCTGGCCGGGCTTAATGGATTTGACCAGCCATGTAAATTTCACCGCAATCGCGCAAGCGGCAGTCGACAACGATTTAGATTTGATTGGCTATACCAGCCAAGCGCATTTTTTGTTTAACTTGGGCATTACCGATGTTTTAATGAGCCGCCACAGCGATATTAACCACAAAGAATACTTACAGGACGCTGCTCACTTGCAGCAATTGATTGCCCCACATGAAATGGGTGAGTTATTCAAAGTGATTGCCATGGGCAAAAATATCGATGTCGATTGGCAAGGCTTTGCACATGGCGATTGGTGTCACAAACTTTAATCACCTTAAAAACAACAATATGGATTTTAAAATGTCAAAAATACTATAAATAAGTTGACTAAAAAAAAACATATCTGTATTATTCGAAATCTCAGGAAACGGCGAATTAGCTCAGTCGGTTAGAGCAGAGGAATCATAATCCTTGTGTCCGGGGTTCGAATCCCTGATTCGCCACCAAATTTTAGAAACCACATCTTCGGATGTGGTTTTTTTCATTCAAGCGTCCTGTAAAGCCAGAATCTGACCAATAGCAAACATATTTTTGCCTCACACAATCTGCGTACAAACATATTGACAAAAAAACTGAGCTTCTATAATATTCAACCCCTCAGGAAACGGCGAATTAGCTCAGTCGGTTAGAGCAGAGGAATCATAATCCTTGTGTCCGGGGTTCGAATCCCTGATTCGCCACCAAATTTTAAAAACCACATCTGCAGATGTGGTTTTTTTCATTCAAGCGTCCTGTAAAACTTATAGCATGTTTACAGGATGCTGGTTTCATTCTCATCACAAAAAAAGGGCATCCAAAGATGCCCTAAAACCACACGCTCATTGCAGCAAAAAAATCAATTTTATGGCACCGCCAAAATCGTTTTGGCTCGTTGGCGCAGCACAAATTTTTGTATCTTGCCCGTTGCTGTTTTAGGCAACTCTTCAAACACAAAATGCTTCGGCACTTTGAATCTGGCTAATTTACTCAAACAATATTCTGTCAATTGCTCAGGTGTTGCTGTCTGTCCCGCTCGCAACTCTACAAACGCCATTGGCACCTCACCCCACTTTTCATCGGTCACCGCTACTACCGCACACGTCAATACCGCAGGGTGTTTGTACAAAACATCTTCCAATTCAATGCTGGAAATATTCTCACCGCCTGAAATGATGATGTCTTTACTGCGGTCTTTGATTTGAATATAACCATCAGGGTATTTGACACCCAAATCGCCACTGTGGAACCAGCCACCTTCAAAAGCTTCCATTGTCGCTTGTGGGTTTTTCAAATAACCTTTCATGGTGTGATTGCCACGTATCATCAATTCACCCATGGTTTCACCATCCGCAGGCACTTCGGTCATGGTTTCTGGATCCATCACCGTAAAGCCTTCCACCAAATTCGAGCGCACGCCTTGGCGCGCATTCAAAGCGGCACGTGCTTCAATGTCTAAGTCTTGCCAAGCGTCATGCCGCTCGCAAATCGTAGCAGGACCATACACTTCGGTTAAACCATAAATATGCGTGATTTCAAAACCCATTTGCTCCATCGATTCCAATAAAGCCGCAGGCGGCGCCGCACCTGCAATCGTTCCATGCACCACATGGTTAATGCCTGCTTTCGCCTCCGCAGAAGCATTCGCCAAACCTGCATGTACAATCGGTGCTGCTGCATAATGCGTCACCTTGTGCTCACGAATCAATTGCAAACACAAGTTAGGCTCAAAACGGCGCAAACATACAAAAGTGCCAACTTTGGCAGTAATGCTCCACGGGTAACACCACGCATTACAATGGAACATCGGCAGCGTTGCCAAATACACAGGATGCAAAGACACGTTCCAATCGAGTAACATCGACAAAGAACTCAATACCGCACCACGATGCGAATACACCACACCTTTAGGTTTGCCTGTTGTGCCTGAAGTGTAATTCAGTGCAATGGCATCCCATTCATCATTAGGCAATACCCAATTGTCTGACTGATTCAAAGCGTCCTGTAAAAAGGTTTCATAATCCACTTCGCCGAATAATTCGGTTTGTGGACCCAAAATATCATTCACTTGCACCACATACAAATCAGGCAATACGGCTTTGATTTGCGCCACTTCTTCTGCAAACTCACTGTCAGCAAGCAATACTTCCGCTTCGCCATGTTCCAAGATATAAATCAAGGTTTCCACATCCAAACGCACATTCAAAGCATTGAGTACACCACCTGCCATCGGCACCCCAAAATGCGCTTCTAACATCGCAGGCGTGTTGGGCAATAAAGCGGCCACAGTACTGTTACAACTGATGCCATGCACGCGCAAAGCGGCTGCCAATTGTTTGCAACGCTGCGCCGTTTCATGCCAAGTTTGGCGCAAATGGCCATGTATCACCGCCACGCGGTTGGGATACACTTCTTGTGCGCGCAATAAAAAATCAATCGGCGTTAAGGCAGCAAAATTCGCTGCCTGCCGACCCAATCCAGTATCAAAATCAGCCATCTACATTTCTCCTCAGTGTCGACTTGACGCGACTTTTTGTATTTGTGCTTACTTCATATCAATACTTGAAAAGGCCATTGCCTCATGCACAACGGCCTTTTTCTCCTTTGAGTCGACTTGGCGCGACTTTTTTTAACCTTATTTAATCAGGCTTGATGTGGCGTCCTGTAAAAACTTTTATAAGACAAAAGCTTCTACAAAACGATGGACTGCAGTTTGATTCAAAGTTTGAGCATCGGCACACAAATCAAAAATAGCATTTGAGCGTTGCGGCACAAAACGCGTTGCCAAATTGGCTTTGAATTTTGCCTCGAGCAATGGAATGCCTTCTTCACGGCGGCGGCGATGTCCAACTGGATATTCAATTTCCACTTGTTCTGTCGAAGTACCATCTTTAAAGAACACTTGCAAAGCATTGGCAATCGAACGCTTGTCACTTTCCAAATACTCGCGGCTGTAACGCTCGTCTTCGACAATTTCCATTTTCTCGCGCAACTCATCAATCAATGGATTCGCCGCATGGAAACCATCTTCGTAATGCTCAGCCACCAAATCACCAAAAATCAATGGCACAGCCGTCATGTATTGCAAGCAATGGTCACGGTCAGCTGGATTGGCCAAATCACCCACTTTAGAAATGATGCGAATGGCAGATTCGTGCGTGGTAATGACAATTTTTTCAATGTCGGCAATGCGGTCTTTGACTTGTGGATGCAAACGAACCGCTGCTTCGCAAGCCGTTTGCGAATGGAATTCCGCTGGGAACGAAATCTTGAACAAAATATTTTCCATCACATACGAATCGAAAGCTTGTGGCAATGAAAATTGACGCTCAGATTCAGATTTCAAAGCCAAATCTTTGTTGGTGTGGCTGAACAAAATGTCATAAAAACCCCATTGTGGCGCAGTCAATACGCCCGGAATACCCATTTCACCACGCAAAGCCACCAACGCTAAGAACACGCCACGACTGGTAGCATCGCCTGCTGCCCAAGATTTGCGTGAGCCAGCATTCGGTGCATGACGGTAAGTGCGCAAAGCCTGACCATCGACAAAGGCATGCGATACCGCCGACAACAATTGCTCACGAGTGGCGCCCAACATTTTGGCAGACACCGCAGTAGAAGCGACCTTCACCAACAAAACATGGTCCAAGCCCACACGATTGAACGAGTTTTCCAAAGCCAACACACCTTGAATTTCGTGGGCTTGAATCATGCCAATCAACACATCTTTCATCGTCAATGGCGCTTCGCCTTGAGCAATGCGTTGTTGTGACAAGTAGTCTGCCACTGCCAAAATCGCACCCAAATTGTCCGATGGATGACCCCATTCCGCTGCCAACCAAGTATCGTTGTAATCCAACCAGCGCACGATGCAACCAATATTCCAAGCGGCCTGAACAGGATCCAAGCAATATGGCGTACCTGGCACACGTGCACCATTTGGCACAAACGTACCCGGAATAATTGGGCCCAAATGTTTGGTACATTCAGGAAAGCGCAAAGCAAGCAAGCCACAGCCCAAAGTGTCCATCAAGCACAAGCGTGCTGTATTGAATGCTTCTTCAGAGAAATTCGGCTCTGCCAAAACATAATCCACGATGGTTTGAATCACGCTATCGTAATCAGGACGGTTATTGACATCGACATTGTGCGACAACAAATCAGCATTATTTGACACTTGCAACTCCTTCACGTTGGGCAATTGGGGTAACAGTACGTTGTTCAGGGCCGGTATATTCGGCACTAGGACGAATGATGCGATTGTCAGCACGTTGTTCAAACACATGCGCCATCCAACCTGTCACTCGTGAGCAAACAAAAATCGGGGTAAACAATGGGGTAGGAATATTCATGAAGTTGTATGCGCTGGCATGGAAAAAGTCTGCATTTGGAAACAGTTTTTTCTCATCCCACATCACTTGCGCAATCGCTTCTGAAATCGGGAACAAGGTTTCATCACCAGTATCCTCAGACAAACGTCGTGACCAAGCTTTGATGACTTCATTGCGAGGATCGAATTCTTTGTAAATGGCATGACCAAAACCCATGATCAAATCTTTATTGGCCAACATTTTCAAAGTGCCATCTACCGCGTCTTGAGGGTCTTTGAATTTGCTGATCATCGCCATCGCCGCTTCGTTCGCACCACCATGCAAAGGACCACGCAAAGAGCCGATTGCAGCAGTCACACAAGAATACAAATCAGACAAAGTCGATGCACAAACACGAGCGGTAAAGGTAGAAGCATTAAATTCATGTTCTGCATACAAAATCAACGACACATTCATCACTTTGGTATGCAATTCAGATGGTTTTTTATCCAACATCAAACGCAGAAAATGACCTGCTAATGTTTTTTCATCGGTTTGCGTATTGATGCGTTTGCCAAAATGGCTGTATTGATACCAATAACATAAAATCGCTGGCAAAATCGCCACCAAACGCACCGCAATGTCTTGTTGTTGGGTGAAAGAATGCTCAGGCTCCAAAGTGCCCAAAACGGAAACACCCGTACGCAAAACGTCCATCGGATGCGCACTCGCTGGCAATTGCTCCAAAGCCAAACGCAAAGCACGTGGCAATTCTCGTTGCAAACGCAATTGTTCTTGGTAATGATTCAATTGTGATTGGGTTGGCAACTCGCCTTTGAGCAGCAAATACGCCACCTCTTCAAACGAACAATGCTCTGCCAATTCACGCACATCGTAACCACGATACGTCAAGCCCGCACCTTCTTTACCCACTGTACACAAAGCGGTTTTGCCTGCCACTTGTCCACGCAAACCTGCACCTGATAAGACTTTTGCTTCTGCCATCTATTTCTCCTTTGTAACTTGTTTTTTGATTCAAAAGATACTTCTGAGACTGTCTAAATATGTGTCGTTTTGTTGTTGATTTTGGTATTAATGACTTGCTACGGGCGGCCTGTAAACCTTTACAGGACGCTTAAAATTGTTATTTGGCTTTGGCTGCAGCATACAGCTCATCTAGTTTGTTTTCATACGAATGGTAATTCAAATAATGGTATAAATCGGCACGCGATTGCATGATATCAATCACACCTTGTTGTGTGCCTTGCTCGCGAATTTCTTGATAAACTTTCAAAGCCGCCGCATTCATCGCACGGTACGCACCGCAACAATACAAAATGATGTCCACATCAGCAGACGCCAATTCATCCCGCGTGAACAAAGGCGTTTGACCAAACTCAGTGATGTTCGCCAAAATCGGCACACCCACCGCCTCACGCACTTTTTTATACATCGCCAAAGTATTAATCGCTTCAGGAAAAATCATGTCCGCCCCCGCTTCGACATACGCCTGACAACGCTCTATCATTTTTTCCAAACCTTCTGAAGCATACGCATCCGAACGCGCCATAATCACAAAACTCTCGTCTGTGCGTGCATCGACTGCGGCCTTAATGCGGTCAACCATTTCTTCTTTAGACACCACCGCTTTGTTCGGACGATGACCACAACGTTTGGTACCTGTTTGGTCCTCCATATGAACTGCCGCCACACCTGCTTTGATAAACGATTTAACCGTGCGAGCAATGTTAAACGCCCCACCCCAACCGGTATCAATGTCTACTAACACAGGCAAGTCCGTTGCATTGGTAATGCGATTGGCATCAATCAACACATCCTCCATCGTCGAAATGCCCAAGTCCGGCAAGCCCAAAGAATTGGCAGACACCGCACCACCTGAAACATACAAAGCTTTGTAACCCACAGCTTCAGCCATGCGTGCGGTATATGCGGTCAAAGTACCGACCACTTGCAAAGGTTGCTCTTCTTGCACAGCATTGCGGAAACGTTGACCTGGGGTAATGTGACTCATACTTGCTCCTCAATAGATGCTTCATTTTTAAAATGACTGGCCATGTTTTGTTTTGAAGCTTGAATGTGGCGGCGCATCAACAATTCTGCCAATTCGCCATCCTTGGCCGCCAATGCGTCCACAATCCGATAATGCTCTTGCAAAGCTTGTACAGGACGCTTAGGCGCGCTCGAAAATCGAATGCGATACATGCGTACCAATTGGTATAACTCATCACACAACATGGTTTTCAAAGTTTGGTTACCACTGGCGACAATGATGCGGTGGTGAAAATCATAATCGCCATCTTGTTCATAATAGGATTTTCCCGCTTGAAACTGTGGATCTTGTTCGTGTACTTTCAACACCGCATACAAGCCATCAATATCTGCTTGCGTCATATTTTCTGCCGCCAAACGACAAGCCATGCCTTCTAATTGAGCGCGCACATCATACAACTCTTCCAATTCACGCAAACTCAAAGACACCACTCGCGCGCCCACATGCGGCATGCGCACCAATAATTTTTGTCCTTCCAAACGGTTCAATGCTTCCCGCAATGGACCTCGACTGATGCCATAGGTATCTGCCAATTCTTGCTCCGATACCTTACTTCCCGGCTCAAGTTCGCCACGAATGATAGCGGCCTGTAACTGTAAAAATACTTGTTCTGCGCGTGTGGCGTTCATTTCTGTGCTTTTCGTCATATTGTTGACAATTTTTATTTTAATGACGCTAATTTACACATTAAATCCAATTTAAACAATATTTATTTTTAATATTGTCTACAATTTTTGATTTTCATCAGCAGATGTCTGTTTTCCAGACGCAAAAAAAGACACCTTTTACAAGGTGTCTTTCACTCGACTCAAAACGAAGATTATTTGTCTTCTTTTTTGTCTTTCACTTCTTCAAAATCAGCATCAACCACATCATCGGCAGCTGCTTTTTTAGGTTCAGCATCAGGCGCTTGACCTGCTTCAGCCTGTGCTTGAGCGTACATCATTTCGCCCAATTTTTGGCTCACAGTACCCAAAGCTTCTGCTTTGGCATCAATCGCTTCTTTGTCTTCACCTTGCAAAACTTCTTCGGTTTCTTTGATGGCTACTTCAATTTTTTCTTTTTCAGCAGCGTCCAATTTGTCACCGTACTCAGTCAAAGATTTTTTCACTGAATGAACCAAACCTTCCGCTTGATTGCGTGAAGCCACCAATTCGGTCAATTTTTTGTCTTCTTCGGCATTCGCTTCAGCATCTTTCACCATGCGCTCGATTTCTTCTTCGCTCAAACCGCTAGAAGCTTGAATGGTGATGTTGGCTTTTTTGCCTGTACCTTTGTCCAAAGCAGACACGTGTAAGATACCATTGGCATCAATATCAAACGTCACTTCAATTTGTGGCATGCCACGAGGAGCAGGAGCAATGTCGCCCAAGTTGAACTGGCCCAAAGATTTGTTAGCAGATGCACGGTCACGCTCACCTTGCAACACATGGATGGTCACAGCATTTTGGTTGTCTTCAGCAGTTGAGAACGTTTGGTTCGCTTTGGTTGGAATGGTGGTGTTTTTGGTGATCAATTTGGTCATCACACCGCCCATGGTCTCAATACCCAAAGACAATGGGGTTACATCCAACAACAACACGTCATTACGACCACCGCTCAACACTTCACCTTGAATCGCCGCGCCCACAGCCACCGCTTCATCAGGGTTCACGTCTTTGCGAGGTTCTTTACCGAAGAAGTCTTTGACAGCGTCCTGTACTTTAGGCATACGGGTTTGACCGCCTACCAAAATCACATCGTCGATGTCGTTCACGCTCAAGCCAGCGTCTTTAATCGCAGTACGGCAAGGCTCAATCGAACGCACGATTAAATCTTCTACCAAGCTTTCAAATTTCGCACGCGTCACTTTCAATGCCAAGTGTTTAGGACCTGTGGCATCCATGGTGATGTATGGCAAGTTGATGTCGGTTTGTTGGCCACTAGACAATTCGATTTTGGCTTTTTCAGCTGCTTCTTTCAAGCGTTGCAAAGCCATGACGTCTTTGGTCAAATCAATGCCTTGTTCTTTTTTGAACTCGTCAATGATGTAGTTAATCAAGCGTTGGTCAAAGTCTTCACCGCCCAAGAATGTGTCACCGTTGGTTGCCAACACTTCAAATTGTTTGTCGCCATCAACATCGGCAATTTCAATGATTGAAATGTCAAAAGTACCACCGCCCAAGTCGTAAACCGCAATTTTACGGTCGCCTGAAGCTGCTTTGTCCATACCGAACGCCAAAGCCGCAGCAGTTGGTTCATTGATGATGCGTTTCACTTCCAAACCAGCGATACGGCCAGCGTCTTTAGTGGCTTGGCGTTGGCTGTCATTGAAGTAAGCAGGAACAGTAATCACTGCTTCAGAAACGGTTTCGCCCAAATGGGCTTCAGCCGCTTGCTTCATTTTGCGCAAGATTTCAGCTGATACTTGTGGTGGCGACAATTCTTTGTCTTGTACTTTCACCCAAGCATCGCCATTAGATGCTTTTACGATTTCAAATGGCAATTTGTCGATGTCTTTTTGTACTTCAGCATCTTCAAAACGGCGACCAATCAAACGTTTTACTGCATAAATAGTGTTTTTAGGATTGGTCACGGCTTGGCGTTTGGCAGGCGCACCCACCAAAATTTCGCCGCCATCAACGTATGCCACCACTGAAGGTGTGGTGCGTGCGCCTTCTGCGTTTTCGATTACTTTGGTTTGGCCATTTTCTGAAATCGCCAAACAAGAGTTGGTTGTACCTAAGTCAATACCAATTACTTTAGCCATGTTTCGTTATCTCCAATACGATGGTCAAACCATCACAAAATCAAAATAAATATGAATTAATCTATGCTAGGAAAATGGGGCATCTGTGTCATATTTCAAGTGTTCAAAACCATTTTGTTTGTAACACCCACACTGCCTATTTCCTTCTTGAAAGACTAAATGGGAAACAAAATCTGAATTTCAAGAGCCTTAAGCAATATTTTTCCAAACCATGCTCTAAAGTCATATAAAAAGCGCCCTGTAAAGTTACAGGACGCTTGATGGGAACTGCCAATCATACCCATATCAAGATTAATTCGAATTTTCCATTAACCATTGCAAATCACGCAAAAATTGTTTGGTATTCTCAACTGGTGCCGATGAATGAGCACACGCCCATAATTCAGGATATGACTGCGTGTTTTGGCAAGTCACTTGTGGCAAAGCTTGCAATTTTTTCAGCAACGCAGGTTGCAAGAAACCACCCACACCGACAATGTTTTCACCTTGATTATAAGCAAACAAATAAGGTGTATTGTCCGCCTCTTCATCGCCATCAATCATATGGTAAGGACCATGAATCACTTGTGCAGGTTGTTTCCAATTGACATCATCCAAATCAAAACGGTTGTTTTTCAAAAACGCCATGCTGCGTTCTGGTGTGATGTTCGCTTGTGACAACAAAGTCACGGCATCTTGCTCCAAACGCTTCATACCAGCGTTGTTGATAATCTCAGCCGATGCCATCGCGCCCATACCCAGTAAAACCACGCTCAATATCATTTTTTTCATCATCGCACTTCAACCTATTTTGTTTGAATTATGATTGCAAACACATTTCACGCCACAACTTGTGGTATACCCCAGAATTGCTGGCACTGTATTTGGTCCATTCTCTGTTGCGACCATTATTGCTACCAATTTGTTGGTTGCCATTGATGTAAAACACCGAAGAATTCGCTATAAATTCTTTGGCATTGCAATCGGCACTGAACCAAACCGTTTCACGAGTGTAATACTTACCCGATGTGGTTTTGACAGGCTTGTCATAATCCAAACGATAATGGGCGCGAATGGTATTGTTCACTTCACGCGCAATGCTGCCAGAGCCACTTTCTTGATAAAACGTTACATTGCCTTGTTTCATCATTCGATCCCAAGTAGCCGCTTGGGCTTGCGCCGCTACCAATAATAACGCCACCATCAAACTTTGTTTCAACATCACTTAACCTCCTAAAAATGATTTGTAATGCTTGCAAATCGCACGCGCGGTAGTGGCATATGAGCCGCTGTCATCGCTGTCGTATTTATTCCAATCTTCATTTTTAGTGTTTTCTTTATGCACCAATTCTCTATTGATAAACCATCTAGGATTGGTGGCAGCATACGCGCCATGCAAACAATCCACTGCAATAGTTTCATTGAGCTGGTTATAGTATTTACCGCTCTTCAATTTTTTTGGTTCAACATAGGTACGGTTAATTGTCGTTTGCAAATAACGATTTTTGTATTCATCCACTTTTGGCTGAATACTGTTAGCGTCCATATACAATGTTACACTTTTGTTATTAAAACTAATTTTTTGCCACTGCGCTTCAGCCATCGCCAAAGTTGCAGTACCAGCCATTACCGCCGCAAGAATCATTGTTTGAACGCGATTCATTACTGTCTCTTAATAAAGTTTCACAAGTAATTAATTATACATTAATCAGATAGCATAAACATTCAAAATGCTTTATTTGCGGCGATTGCACCATAAAAAAGCGTCCTGTAAACCATTACAGGACGCTTTAAATATGCTGAAAAACTATTCAGCAGCTTTAGCCACGACAACCATCGCAGGACGCAACAAGCGACCTGATAAGCTATAACCTTTTTTCATCACAGACACGACAGTATTGGTTTCTTGTTCGCTTTCTACCGCTTGCATCGCTTGGTGTTTATGCGAATCCAATTTTTCACCTACGGCAGGATTGATTTCTTCGATTTGAGCTTTTTCAAAAGCTTTCACCAATTCAGCCAAAGTCATACTCACACCCATTTTCAAGGCATCAAAATTTTGGCTTTGATCGAGCAAAGCCATTTCCAAATAATCTTTGACCGTTAACAATTCAGTGGCAAATTTTTGGCTGGCAAATTTATGTGCGGCTTGAATTTCATCTTGATGGCGGCGAGTCAAATTTTGCACAGCAGCAGCAGAACGCAAACGCTCGTCTTGTAACTGACCTTGCAACTCAGCCACTTCCGCTTCCCAATCCGCCACAGTTTTCTCTACCGCCTCAGCTTCTGGTTGTGCATCTGTTGCATTGACATCCATATGGCCATTTTCTTCAACATTTGCTTTGTTTTCGTTATCCGTCATTTGACTTCCTTTCTCAAATAATTGGGTATGGATACACAATCCATGTTCGCTATTGAACGATAATTGCCTAAATTTGGGCATATCTGTGTAATTCAAGCCAAATACTGACTTCTATCTGAGAACTGCCATTTTGCTTACGTTGCATTGCAAAAAATAAGATAAGTAGATTAATCTTCCATTTCAATCAATAAAATAACAAAACCATCAGACTGAATACCAAGGGAGAAAGTTGTGAAATCTAGATTGACCAACACTCAAGCCAAAGCCATTGCCACCATGGTTTTGGAACACTTTAACCAACATGCCGCCTTATTTATCAACACCGACGAATATATTAAACCCATGTTTGAAGCAGCAAATTGGGAAGGCATCAAGCAAAATCAAACCATTCGAGTCCAAGCATACAAAGACAAAGTTATTCAAATAGCCACCAAGCTGCGCCAAGAAATCGGTGCCAATGCTTTATCCGATGAAGTTTGGCAGCAAGCCAAAGCCGAATACTGCAATTTATTACAACTACATTCTCAATCTGAATGGGCCAAAGCATATTTCAGCTCGGTCACAACTGAAATTTTAAAATGCCATTACTTTGACAATCCTTTTACCTTCAGTAAAACCCACTCATTAACAGAACAATTGGCAACACCATCCAGCATATTTGCCTTATCGAGCACCCATTCAAGCGACCTGAAACCGGTCTGGCACAATATATTGTCTTATTTTGATTGGCAAACCCCGTTTGCTCACCTCGAAACCACACTGACCAACATCATGCAAATGCTCAAGACACATTACCAAAAGCCATCTGTATCACCTACTGAACATTGGCATTTTCAAGTGTTGAATCATCCGATTTATCACAACCAACACGCTTATGTATTCGGTCAAATGATTCAAAATGAGCAACAGCAAACTTTTGCTTTGGTCATCACTCACGATGCCAACGCTTTATTGTGTATAGACACCATTTTATTAGAGCATGAGCAAATTGCTATTTTGTTTTCATCTTTGCAAACATATTTTCTAGCCGACTTGGATTTACCCTCTACTTATGTAGAATTTTTACACACCATGTCACCCAATCAATCCAAAGACGGCTGGTATGCTTTTTTAGAATTGCAAAAATAATGCTTTTTTAAAAGAGGCATAAAAATGGCCATTGATCTGCATTGAATGCCATCACAAAACATGCTCTATCAACACTCTCACCATCATCATTTATCAAGGATATAAAAATGGGACATCATTTTTTAGCAACCCTGCTTGAGACGCTTTGTATAAGCGTCTTTTTTATGCCAGTTTAATGTCCACTCACTCCAACCGAACCATAATCCCCTTTTTTTGCATCAAACCATGTTCAAAAAAAGACATCCAAATTTTTGTCACAATTTTGCAACGCAAAAAACTTTTTTTTCGACTTTTTTACACTAGGCCTAGTTTTTTATGCTTATTGCCACCTTGTGAGAGTGAAAAAATACGAACCAATACACCTGAAAACAATCGCTCACAATCGCACAAACTTTAAATTATGTTGATAGAACATAACAATTATCACCAATATATAACATATATAGTCATTTTTCGAAAACAATGTTCATATTCGCAACATTATGAAATTTAAAAACTTTTTTCAAAAATTGCTTTGCTTTTTCATAAAACACAGGTAAATTTGCTGCATCGCACCACCAAACAAGTGCGTTTCCAAAAACCGATCAGAACAAAGGAATAGTAAGATGACAACACGTGCAGAACGCATTGCAGCCATTGAAAAAGACTGGGCAGAAAATCCTCGCTGGAACGGCATCAAACGCGACTATACCGCAGCAGACGTAGAACGTTTACGTGGCTCTGTTCAAGTAGAACACACTTTGGCACGCAACGGCTCTGAAAAATTATGGAATTTGGTGAACAACGAAGATTTCATCAATTGCTTGGGTGCTTTGACTGGCGGTCAAGCCATGCAACAAGTGAAAGCTGGCATCAAAGCCATTTACTTGTCAGGTTGGCAAGTGGCAGCTGACAACAACAGCTACATGAGCATGTACCCAGACCAATCTTTGTACCCTGTAAACTCTGTTCCTTCAGTGGTTGAGCGCATCAACAACACCTTCACCCGTGCCGATGAAATCCAGCATTCTAAAGGCGTTGAAAAAGGTGACGAAGGCTACACAGATTACTTCGCTCCGATTGTTGCCGATGCTGAAGCAGGTTTTGGTGGTGTATTAAATGCGTTTGAATTGATGAAATCCATGATCAAAGCAGGCGCTGCAGGTGTGCATTTTGAAGACCAATTGGCTTCGGTGAAAAAATGCGGTCACATGGGCGGTAAAGTATTGGTACCGACTCAAGAAGCCGTACAAAAATTGGTTTCTGCACGTTTGGCTGCGGACGTTTTGGGCGTTCCAACCGTATTATTGGCGCGTACTGATGCCAATGCTGCTGACTTGTTGACCAGCGATTGTGATGAATATGACCGTCCATTTGTGACTGGCGAACGCACGGCTGAAGGTTTTTACAAAGTGAATGCTGGCATCGACCAAGCAATTGCACGTGGTTTGGCTTATGCACCTTACGCTGATTTGTTGTGGTGTGAAACTGCGACGCCAGATTTGGAAGAAGCTCGCAAATTTGCTGAAGCGATTCACGCTCAGTTCCCGGGTAAATTGTTGGCTTACAACTGCTCTCCATCATTCAACTGGAAGAAAAACTTGGACGATGCCACCATCGCCAAATTCCAACGCGAATTGGGTGCAATGGGTTACAAATACCAATTCATCACTTTGGCAGGCATTCACAGCATGTGGTACAACATGTTCGACTTGGCTCAAGACTATGCACAACGCGGCATGTCAGCTTATGTTGAAAAAGTACAAGAACCAGAATTTGCAGCCCGTGACCGTGGCTACACATTTGTGTCTCACCAACAAGAAGTGGGCACTGGCTACTTTGACGATGTGACTACTGTGATTCAAGGCGGCAAGTCTAGCGTAACCGCTTTGACTGGTTCTACTGAAGAAGAACAGTTCCACTAAGTCGCTCCTTCAAATCTATGTGTGTCGTTTTGGGCAACCTTCGGGTTGCCTTTTTTATTCCTAGTAAGTATTAAAAAATGCCACCAACATCAAAACAAAGTCAAATTCATTGACAAAATACAATATTAATCATAATGATTAACCATCTACTTCCCAATCAACGATGAAACTTGCATGAGTATTTATCTATTAAAACCTAAATTCCAAGCCTTATTGCGCCCAATTGTTCAAACATTGGCTGCTAAAAACATCACTGCCAACCAAATAACTTTATTGGCTTGCGCTGCCTCTATAATAGTGGGTCTCATTCTTGCCGTATGCATCAGCCAGCAAGCATGGTTAGGATTGTTGCTACTGCCTTTGTTTTTATTCATTCGTATGGCGATGAATGCGGTAGATGGAATGCTCGCACGAGAACACCAACAACAATCTGCTTTAGGTGGCTATTTAAATGAATTGACCGATGTGATTTCAGACAGCGCCCTGTATTTGCCTTTGATATTATTACCGCATACTCATGCTTGGCTGGTGTATTTGCTGGTGTTTCAGGCCGCTTTAACTGAGTTTGCAGGCGTTTTAGGACAAGTTCATGGCAACAGTCGCCGTTATGATGGTCCTATGGGAAAAAGTGATCGCGCTTTCACCATTGGTCTATTGGCCATTGTGGGTTTCTCTTTCCCTCATACTTTGGCTTATCAAAACATTGCCTTCATTCTGATTAATCTTGCTTTGGCTTATACCATTTATCGCCGCATTCACAATGGTTTGCCTCAAACACAGGAATCGACATGACTCAAGCCTCTGAATCTTTTTTTAGCAGCCATGATGGTGTTTCATTGTTTTACCGACATATTGCTGCCACAGCCTCGCATAACGAGTCTAAAGCTTTGATTTTGTTTCACCGTGGCCACGAACATTCAGGACGCATGATGCATGTGGCAAGCGAATTGGCTTTGGATGATTGTGATATTTTTGCTTGGGATGCGCGTGGCCATGGTCACAGCCCGGGAGACAGAGGAGATGCACCCAGCTTTGGTTCTCTGGTCGCAGATGTAGAAGCCTTTATTCAACATATACACCAGCAACACCATATTGCTATAGAAAATATGGTCGTGATTGCCCAAAGTGTGGGTGCGGTTGTGGTTGCCACTTGGTTACACGATTATGCTCCTCATATTCGTGGCGCGGTTTTGGCATCTCCTGCTTTCAAAGTCAAATTGTATGTGCCATTGGCCAAACATGGTTTGAAGCTGATGCAAACTGTTCGAGGCAATTTTTTTGTTCAAAGCTACGTCAAAGCCCATTATCTGAGCCATGACGAAGAGCGCATCCAAAGCTACGACACCGACCCATTGATTACCCGTGCTATTTCTGTGCGTATTTTATTGGGTTTGTATGAAGCTGCTAACCGTGCTGTCAATGATGCTGCCGCCATTACTACGCCCATACAATTATTGATTTCAGGTAGTGATTGGGTGGTACATCATGAACCACAACACCGCTTTTACAATCAACTGGGTTCCTATATCAAAGAACGCCATGTCTTTGAGGGTTTTTACCACGATACTTTAGGCGAAAAGGACCGCCATTTGGCGATAGATGCCATGCGAGGTTTCATTCAACGCCTGTACCAACAACCGCCTCAAACGGTCAATCTGCGTTCAGCCCATTTACACAGTGCCAGCCGCCAAGAATCTGACACCTTAGCCACACCTTTGTCTCTTTTTTCGCCACGTCGATGGTATTGGCAAAGTCAGCGCGCAGGCATTGCCTTGGGCGCACGTTGGTCTGAAGGGTTAAAACTGGGACAACAAACAGGTTTTGATTCAGGTTCAACCTTAGATTATGTCTATCGCAACACGCCTACAGGCCGCAATAAAATGGGTGTATTGATTGATCAAAATTATTTGAATGCCATTGGTTGGCGTGGCATACGTCAACGCAAAATACATTTGCAAATCTTGATTCAGGACGCTTGCCAACGTTTGCACCAAGAAAATCAAGCCATACATGTCTTAGATGTGGCTGCAGGTCATGGTCGTTATGTATTGGATGCATTAAATGGCGATATTTTGCCTGACTCGATACGTTTGCGTGATTACAGCGATGTGAATGTGCAAGCGGGTCAAACCTTAATCGCCTCCCGTCAATTACAACACATGGCTCAATTTGAAACTGCCAATGCTTATGACAGACATGCTTATCAAAATCTGCCCACGCCACCGAGCTTGGGGATTGTATCGGGTTTGTATGAATTGTTTCCTGACAATGATTTGGTCATGCAATCTTTACAAGGCTTCGGCGATGCCATTGCCAGCGGCCACTATCTGATTTACACCAACCAACCTTGGCATCCACAATTGGAAATGATTGCTCGCTGCTTGACCAGCCACAAACAAGGTGAAGCTTGGGTGATGCGCCGTCGCAGCCAAGCCGAAATGGATCAATTGGTTGCTGCGGCAGGCTTTGAAAAAATACGCCAATTGATTGATGAAGACGGTATTTTTACGGTATCGCTAGCACGTAAAAAATAAGCCAATCAGAGCATTTATAGGGTTTATGCACACTGACAACGGCACTCTGATATGTAGATTGTGTATGATGTATCCGTTTCATCCTCTTTTTCACTGCCATTCAATGACAAAAAGGTTGCCATGTCCACACCGAACGCTCGTCTACTTGCTCGATTCTTAGACACCCTATTGTGTTTTTTCACCTCTTTTTTAACAGGTGTCACCTCCAAATCCGCCAGTGATTTGACATTTGGTCCTAAGAATAAAATCTATTATGCCAATCACTCCAGTCATGGCGATTTTATATTGGTATGGATTTCATTACCCAAAAAATGGCGCATGCTCACCCAACCTGTTGCAGGCTCTGATTATTGGCTTAGCAGCAAACTGAAAACATTTATTGCCGAACAAGTCTTTCAAGTCTTGCTCATCGACCGTCAACACGCGCCCAAACAAGCCATTGCAGACATGAGTGCGGCTTTAGAACAAGGGCGATCGTTGATTTTATTTCCTGAAGGCACACGCAATACCACCGACGACCAAATCTTATTGCCATTTAAAAGCGGCCTGTATCATTTGGCTCAAACCAATGAGCATATCGAATTTGTCCCCGTTTGGATTAACAACATCAACCGAGTTTTACCCAAAGGTAAGATTTTGCCGATTCCATTATTGTGTGATGTGCGCATCGGCTCTGCGTTAACCAAATTGCCCGATGAAAGCAAACAAGCCTTTTTAGAACGTACACGCCAAGCTTTATTAGATTTGTCACCGAAGGAGCCAAAATGACTTTACCATTTTCATTGTGGTGGCTGTTTGGTGCCATTTTATTGATACTCGTTATTGCCAGCAGTATAGGCTATGTTTTAGCGCGCCGATATGGTTATCAAAACGCCACCATCAGCAATTTGAATGCTCGCATCAATGCGTGGTGGGTCATGACATTGGTCATCGTTGTGGCATTTCTCACTGGACATATTGGCTCTACCATTTTATTTTTTCTCATTTCATTTGCAGCCTTACGAGAATGTTTAAGCCTGATATACAGTCGACGAGGTGATTATGCGGTGTTGGTGGCTTGCTTTTACATCATCTTGCCCGTGCAATACTATTTTGTTTTAACCAATTGGTATGGCATGTTTGCCATTTTCATCCCTGTGTATGCTTTTTTATTGTTGCCGATTTTGGCAGGCTTATCAGGCGATGCTACCCGTTTTTTAGACCGCACTGCCAAAATTCAATGGGCTTTGATGGTCAGCGTATTTTGTATTTCCCACGTCCCTTTCATTTTGAATTTGGAGTTGAAAAATTTCGACCAAAATATTCTATTGGTCATTTTCTTATTGGCAGTGGTTCAAGCCAGTGATGTGTTGCAATATGTGTGGGGCAAATTATTGGGTAAACACAAAATCGCCCCAACCTTATCCCCTTCTAAAACCGTCGAAGGTTTTGTCGGTGGCGTATTGTCTGCCACGGCTTTGGCAGCCGCTTTGTGGTGGATTACGCCTTTTTCACCTTGGCAAGCGGCGATGATCGGCTTTTTAATTTGCTTAATGGGTTTTGCTGGCGGTTTGGTGATGTCGGCAGTGAAGCGTGATTTTGGCGTGAAAGACTGGGGACAAATGATCAAAGGTCATGGCGGCATGATGGACAGAGTAGATTCCATTTGCTTTGCAGCTCCAATTTTCTTTCATATTTTGCGTTATTACTGGACATAACATCCATCAAAAAGCGTCCTGTAAACTCATTACAGGACGCTTGTTCCATCATCACATTAAAAAATCATTGCGCGGCCAATACCGTTTGTACAGCTGGGTCTGACATCACACGCTCATACAAAGCATTCAAAGCCACCAAATCGCTCAAATCCAGTGCATGCATTTTGGCCCAATTCATGGTGACCGCCACATACACATCGGCAATCGTCAAAGCTTTCTGTGCTTGTGCCTGTAAATGCTGATCCCATAAAGCATACAATTGATGCAATTGTGCTTTGACATTGGCTTTTAAGGACGCTTGCGCTGCATCGGTTTCAACCCATTGAGCGGCCTTAAACAACACACTTATTTTGGAATGAATGTCTGAATTGGTGAACGCAAACCATTGCTGTACTTGCGTTTGCGCTTTGATATCACCACCACCAAACAATTTGGCTTCAGGATAAATCTGATTCAAATAATTCAAAATTGCCATGTTTTGTGTGATTAAAAAACCATTGTCATCCAATAATGGTACGACACCTTGTGGGTTCAAACTCAAATACTCAGGCGTTTTCGTCCCTGCAAAATCCAATTTCACCACTTCATGCTCAGCCTTAGCCCAAGTCAATGCAACTTGAGCCACAATCGAACCTGCATGAGGTAAGGTATAAAGCTTCATGGTCATTCCTTATTTACATTATGCAACTTGAAATTGTGACAAAATTTTACCCACAATTTCACCTGTGTCTTTAGACAAGCTCGCTTGCGCTTGAATACGTTGCAACTGTGCCAACATCAAATTTTGACGCTGCACATCCACACGATTCAAGACATTGAATGCTTGTACCAAACGTGCCGCCACTTGTGGATTATAAGCATCCAATTCAATGATTTTATCGGTTACAAACGCATAACCTATACCCGATTCATGGTGAAAATGACGAGTATTGCGTGTGAACGTGCCAATCAAAGAACGCACTTTATTCGGGTTTTCCATACTAAAACGCGGATGCTTCAAAGCGTCCTGTACACGTTCAAAAGCATCTTCTCGACTGCTGCTGGCCACCAAAGTAAAATATTTATCCATCACCAAAGCATCATGGTCAAATTTTTGAGCAAATTGCTGTAACATTTGGTCACGCAATGGGCTTGTTTCATGATTGATGGCTTGTAAAATACCCCACTCGTGCGTCATATTGAATGTGAGGTTTTCGTATTGTTGATTCAAATACACCAAAACTTCAGGCTGTGCACGCGCAGCATACGAACGTGTGGTACTGATCAGGCTACGCAATTTGGCCAATTCAGGATGGTAATCACGAATATTGGCAATACCACTTTTTTGCTCGGCTTCACGCGCTTTCAAACGCAAATCACTGATTTCTTTCAAACAGGTTTTGGCAATGCTCAACACCAACCATTCACGCGCTTGCCACAACAATACAGGATTCAAATGTTCGAAATCTTGATCCCAAATCTCTTGCTCACTTGGAATGGTCAACATCAAAGCCAACAAGGCAGGGTCTATTTCTTGCTGCATCAATTGCGATAAAGCCTGAATCAAGCCATCGATATTAGGCATCTCTTGCTCAGCACGCAAAGCACACACGGCTTGTTTCATCACGCGGCGGAACAAAGTTTGACCTGCTTCCCAACGTGCAAATGCATCGACATCATTCAGCATCAAAGTCATCAAATCTGCTTCAGAATACGCATATTCCAAATAAATAGGCGCACTGAATCCACGCAATAATGACAAAATAGGTACAGATGCCACTTGCTGAAATTCCCAAGTTTGCTCAAATGCAGTCAATACCAATACCGTTTCATCTGCTTGCTTGCCATCGATGACAAAAGTTTGTGCTTGTCCATCTTGCGTCAACATGCCTACTGTCATCGGAATCATCATGGCTTGTTTTGGCAAAGTGGTATCAGGCGTTGCTGGCAATGTCTGTTGTGCATGGATGCGCAAAACTTGGTTTTGAGCATCGTATTCACTGCGCAGCTTCACTTGCGGTGTACCCGCTTGGCTGTACCACAAAGCAAATTGGCTCAAATCATACGCATTGGCATCGGCCATCGCCAAACGAAAATCATCACATGTAACGGCTTGTCCATCATGACGTTGGAAATACAACTTCATGCCTTTTTGAAAACCTTCTTCACCCAACAAAGTGTGCAACATACGCACCACTTCAGAACCTTTTTCGTATATGGTCAAAGTATAGAAATTGTTCATTTCAGTATACGATGCAGGACGAATCGGATGTGCGGTAGGACCTGCATCTTCAGGGAATTGGTGGCCACGCAAAACCATCACATTTTCAATACGACGCACATCACGATTGGCCATGTCACCTGAAAATTCTTGGTCACGGAAAACCGTCAAACCTTCTTTCAATGACAATTGGAACCAATCACGACAAGTGACACGGTTGCCCGTCCAATTATGGAAATATTCATGACCAATGACCGCTTCAATGTGTTCGAAATCTTTGTCTGTGGCGGTTTGGGCATCGGCAAACACATATTTGGTATTGAAAATATTCAAACCTTTGTTTTCCATCGCACCCATATTAAAGTCGCCAACGGCCACCACCATAAAGATGTCTAAATCATATTCCAGCCCAAAGCGTTCTTCATCCCAACGCATTGAGCGTTTTAAGGCATCAATGGCATAAGGCACTTTGTGTTTGTCTTGCTCGGAAGTGTAAAAATGAATGGCGACCTTACGACCTGATTGAGTCATGAATTCGTCTTTGCTACATGCAAAATCGCCCGCCACCAAAGCAAACAAATAACTTGGCTTGCGAAATGGATCAATCCATTTCACATAATGACGTTTTTTATCAATGTCACCTGCTGCCACTTGATTGCCATTCGATAGCAAAACGGGATAACGTTTTTTATCCGCCACAATCGTCGTACTGAATTTGGTCATCACATCAGGACGGTCTAAATAATAAGTGATTTTACGAAAGCCTTCTGGCTCACATTGGGTATACAAATTGCCATTGGATGCATACAAACCCATCAAGCTTTTGTTTTGCTCAGGATAAACCTTGGTCGTGATTTCCAGCACAAAGCTTTCAACAGGCACATTGGGAATACGCAAGCATTCATCTTGTACTTGGTATACATCGCTGCCTAAAACCTCACCATCTAAAACCACACTCACCAACTGTGCCGAACCATCCAATACTAAAATCGAAGACTGCTCTTGTTTAGGCAATACGAGCATGCGTGCCTTCACTTGAGTATGGGTTTCTTGAATATCAAAGTGCAAGTCTAATTGCGTCACGGTAAATTCAGGACGCTTATAGTCTTTAAGATAATGAACAGTCTGCATTGGAACAGCTCCAAATTAAAGGTCAATCAATGAATGGCTGCATTTTACTGCCATTGAATCATTTTGTCGTTTACTATAATAACAGCATGAAACTTATTGCATAGCTTTACAAAATCCAAAATAAATTTCTAATATATTTTTTTAAAAATATCATGTGAATATAGTCTGGTTAGATTACAACATTTTTGATAAAAATAAATCTGCTGATAAACATGACACGCCAACACTCAATCAAAATAAAATTTCAATTTTTATATCTCATATAAGATATGCCATCATTGAAATAAGCATTCAAAATATCATGTGCATTGAATATCCATGACATGGCATACACCCTCAATCAATCTTTACTATACAATGGCTTCAATTGAATCAGGCCTCATCTAAAAAATGCTGACTTTGTTTCGCCAGATGAAATAAGAATATATCATAACATCAATAAAAAGAGCGTCCTGTAATATTTACAGGACGCTCTTTTTATTGGTATTTGAAACCACAGTTGACACGCCACTCAATCAAACCAATCATATACCTATGAAAACAACCACAGTCATCAAAATTTAACCTAATTACACCATCATATGATAAAAAAATATTAAGACTGCGCTATTACCTATGTATGACAAAATATTCAATCAGATGAAAAAGCCCGGTCTCAAAAAGACCGAGCATTCATGTAACAATTACTTTAGAAGTAGCGTGATTACAGAGTTAGGCAAATATTTTGCCTAACCTTCTTAAAAATAATCTTACAAGATATCAACGATGTTTTTAGCAGCACGCTTGGCATCTAAGAAAATCAAACCTAACTTAGCACCTTCTTTGGCAATCACCGTCAATACAGCATCGTGACCTGCATAACTCATCAAAATATAACCATTGCTACCTTTAACCATCACTTGGTCAAGATCACCACGATTCAATTCACGTGCAGTACGTTCACCCAAGGCCAACATCGCAGCTGCCATTGCACCAACACGATCTTCGTCTACATCTTGAGGTAACAAAGCTGCCATGGTCAAACCATCGGCAGAGATAATAGCAGATGCTTCGATATCTGCTGATGAGCCATTTAAATCACTCAGAATAGACTTGAGCATTTGTTCACGCATTTAAATTCTCCAACTTCTAAAATAAAAATTAAAAACCGTAACGTTGATATAAGATCTCGACCATTTTTACAAATGCATCTGATTGTAACTGGGGAGTGCCTGCAATCACCAATACAAATTTGTATTCACCAAAATACAATGGGTAAAAAGCCAAATGACTTTGTCCCGATGGATCACAAATACCCCATGCACTTTGGTTGATGTTCAAATTGTTACGAATCAATAATGCATGTTGCTCTGATAAACGTATTACTTCACCAGCCAGTGCCGAGATTTCCTCAGCAGACTCATGATGAAATCCTGACTCAGCAATATAGAGACCTGTATCATTGGCCAATAGTGCGCGACCCGTATCCGATAATTGTTTCAATAAGTCTGGCAACGTCGCTTCCATATTATTCGCAGAAACCAATTCAGGCTCTAAAGTGCCTGTAATAAACTCTAGCTTCTGTAAACGATACAAGATATTGACGGCAGACTCTAAATTGTCTGTTTGCCCCCATGCTTGCACTTTTTCAGCGGTCGCATTGATGGGCTTACGCTCTCCTAAAACATTACATAAGAAGGTGCGACTAGGATTTTCTGCATTACCCGAAACCGCAAAATAAGCACCAGCTGGTGTTAGCTTAGGATAAAGCTCTGACTGTAATGAGAATTGTGCTTGCATACGATTAAGCCTCTAAACCAGGGTCAATCGAAAATAATAAAGCCATCACCAAATTTTTAACGTCGTTCTCCTCACGAGCATCAATTTCAAATACTGGCGCATTGATTTTGTTCTCATGTAAATAATTACGATAGACATCCAAATTTGGTTTAGGTTGCAAATCCATTTTTGTCACACCAATCACCATCGGAGCAACCTCAATCAAATCTGCAAAGGCTTCCATAAAAAATGTTAGGTCTTTTAACGGATTAGAACGCGTATTGTCTAACATCAAAATCAAACCGATACTACCTTGGCTTAAAATTTCCCACATAAAGTCAAAACGCTCTTGACCCGGAGTACCATATAAATGCACCTTTGTTGACTCATCCAGACGAATCACACCATAGTCCATCGCCACAGTCGTATTGGCTTTACGTGATAAGGTCATATCAGATGCACGAGCATCTGTTTGAATGGGCGGTTCATCACTGATTGCAGCAATGGCAGTAGTTTTACCAACTCCAACAGGCCCTGTAAAAATAATTTTACTTTCAATCATCGAATCCTACCTTAAATTTTATTTACCTGTTAATTTTTTCAACAAACGCTGCAACATTGAGCTTGGTTGCTGCTTAGGACGTGCTGGCGACGCAACAGGAGCCGCTTGTGTAACCTGATTCTCATTTTCTGACACTTGCTGCGATGCAGAATGATTAGCAGTAGTATGTACAGTTTGTTGCTGACCTTGCGAGCCTAATCCAACTGTAGCTGATGCTGTAACTCCAGCTGATGTAGCAGATGTCATTCGAATCAAGTTTGTGACATGGCATGCAGAGATGAAATTTAGCAAATCTGTTAATTCAACCCGAATCATTTTATACGTCATAGGTAAACTAACTGGCGATTTGGTTAAAAAAGCAGATAAGCGCATCGCATCTGGTATATATGCCAGTCGAGTAATATTTGGCCAACTGTGTAATGAAATCGGCTGATTAACATTCAAATCATTAGGCAATCGACCCTGTGAAGTCCAGATAGCAAACTGCCACAAACACGAATCCATTTGTGCCTTAGCATGTTGTTTCCATTCTGGATGATCACCAATTTTTTTAACCTGAATCACAATATTAGCATCTTGACAAATTTGCTCTAAACGACTTGGAGCCACGGCCAACAATACTCGTTCAATATCAGCAAAATACATCAAAATAGGTTTGTTTTCTACAATCAAAGCCACATTTTCAGCCTGTTTGGCCGCTTGACGCAACGTTCCCAATAAACCTTGATGTGCATCAAATAATTGCAGCTGCTCAACAGGGAAACGCACATCACGCGGTGCCATAGTTGCCACAGGCTCATCAGATAGCGTATTTTTGTAATCTTTGGCTTGTTAAATGACAATCGGTCACGACCAGAACCTTGTTCACCGCCTTCTGTCGCCTTAAATGTCACCAACCCCGACAAAGCAGCTCTTAATACAGGAAATAAAGTTTCTATTTTGATGGGTTTAGGCAAATAAGCAACATCAAATTTAGGCTCCATAATAGATGAGTAGACTTTAGGAATACCTGCGTATTGAGCACAAGCTTTTTCCCATAATTCTTCTCCTCCCATACCATCAACATCAACTACCAAAACATCGGCCTGAGTATTACTTTCTGCCAATTGATAGTTGGTCGCTGAGTGCATTTTGAATGCCATGCTGAAAATTGCAGATTTTCGAGCATCTACCCCTAATAACATTACCTTCACTGAAGGCATATTAGACACTGAGTTCATGATTAGGCCACCATTCCAATATTATTATTTTTGAATTTTTGTACTAGCTTCGCCATCACCAAGATAACTTCCTCTGGTAAGTCATGCACATCGGTACGCAAACGTTTAGAGAATTCTTCTAGGCGCTCCCAACTTTCAGCACGCTCATACAATTCAAACAAATTGACATACAATTGAGGTTCATTTTTATGCAACTTAATACCTTGTTCAAGCGCTTGCATCGCCTCATCTAATTGGCCATACATCAAATAAGCATCGGCCTCTTGCAAAATACTATTTACATCTCGACCCAAGCTTTTCGCCAAGCTAGAACCTGTATCATCACTTACCAATGGTAAACTCATGCTGGCACTTTTAGGCTGCATTCGATAACCAAACTCACGACCAATATCACGTACTTCTTGCTCATTGCTAACCATAGCCAAACGATTTAATACTTCATGATTGCCTAAACTATAGCCCCAGCCTAACATTTTATCTTTAATATTTTGACCATTCTTGCCCAAAATATTATACAACTCCCATAAATGATGGGCGAATGCATCGATATTTTTATTTTGGTAATCCAAGCCCAATGCGTCCACCAATGCAGCTGCTGGATTTTTCAATTTAGACAATGAACGGTCAAATTTATGTGTAAAAGTAGTGTAATCGGCAAAGGTTCTCATCAATTTTACTGCGTGATCATTAGGTAACATCGCAGAAATCACTTGCAACTCTTCATGTGTTACCGGCTGTAAGGAACCATGTCCGACCACCAATTTACCTTCTTCGATGCCAGTAGCAGCACGAGCAACCATCTGAATATTAGAATCATGACTTGCCATACTCTCAGCTGGCATAGCCTGAGATTTTTCTGCAACAACTTGATTCTCATGCTGTTCAGTATGCAAAACCTGCGTATTAATGGTTTCAACATCCCAACTCAACACTTCATCCGCTAATACACGTAATTCTAGGTTATTAGCATCTTGCTCCAAACCAACACGAATGATTTCACCCACTTGCTCATTAGTGAATTCATTTTTGCTGGTTCTTACAAAATCACTCAACGCCTCGTAGTTTTCTAAGCTTAAATATAATGAAGACAATTCTAATAAAATATCTACATTTTTAACTTGGTGAGATTGAATATAAGCATGTAAGGACTCAGCTGCTTTATCCAAATAACCGAATTCTTTATAAACTTTGTATTCTGTTAAAGGATCGACCTCCTCTACAGATACCTTAACAGGTTGGCTCAAATTAATTTGAGTTAGCTGATCTTCAATGTTTTTAGAAGCTGAGTCACTTTCCTCGGTTTCAGAATTGGCATGCTCACCTTTAGCTTGCCTAGACTTATCTGATTTTTGAGCTTCGTTTTTATTTTTTTTCTTCAGCCCTGCTTTTTCAGATGCTTGACTGCCAGCGGCCTTAGATTGCTTTTCCTTCACAATCTTAAAGACCACTAACAAACCAATCAAAGCAACAATTAAAATAATGTGCATTGTTTCCAATTGAATCACCTTAATCAAATATCAATTTGGTATTTTTAACTTTTTAAAAGTTATCAAATATTTAAGATCGATGTTGATAATTATTATATGCCTCATACGCATATTGGTTATTTGCAGATTTTTCTACGCCATTCAAAACAGCACCTTTAACCACAACATTACTACTGTTAAATCGTGAAATAGTATTTTCAATATCTTGTTCGGTTGTCACGCCATAACGTGCCACAATCACAGTACTACCTGCTTGCTGACCCATGATTGCCGCGTCAGTAACTGCCATAATAGGAGGTACATCCAAAATAATATAATCGTATTGACTCATTGCTTCTTTGAGTACATGAGTTAAATCTGAGCTCATCAACAATTCAGCAGGATTATTTGGTAATTCGCCCCTCGTGATAATATCCAAACCATCTATTTCAGTTTTGCGAATAGCATCATTTACGGTACATTTACCAGATAGCACATCACTAAAACCAAAGTCTAATGGCTGTTTAAGCATGGCATGTAAATAGCCATTTCTCATATCTGCATCAACAATTAAAACTTTTTTAGACGATTGCGCCATCACAACAGCCAAGTTCACACTGACAAAGCTTTTACCCAAACCTGAAGTAGCGCCAGACACCATCAAAATATTATTTTTAGCTTCCATCACCATAAAGTAAACACTGGTACGCAATGCTCTAATAGCCTCTACCGTTGCATCAGTTGGCATTTCTTTAGCTAACAAGTAATCTGTACGAGTTGCTTTACTGTTGTTTTTACTTTTAAATAATGTATCTTTGTTTTTTTGCACTGTCGATAATGGAATGCTGGCTAACACATCCACACCCAATTTATTTAAACTCTGCGCTTCCGTAATCGTACGATTAAATAAAGATTTTAATACAAAATAGACAGAAGCCAAACCAGCGAAACCGATTGTTAACAAGAACAATATCAATGATTTTTTCGGTTTAATCGGCTCTTCTAAGGTAACTCCCTCATCTACTACGCGCACTTTACCAGAACTACTTGCCTGTAAAATTGAGAACTCTTGGCGCTTATTCAACAACTGCATATACACTGCCTGCTGTATTTCTACTTCACGACGCAAACGAATAATATCTTGTTGTAGCTGTGGCATAGTGGATACACGCTGCGTCAAACTATCTTTATTACTCATTAAAATTTTTCGTTGTTCCAACAAGGCTTGGTAGTTTGGATGATCTTTGGTAAACAATTCAGCCAACTCGGCTTCTTTAGTCGCCAACATAGTCAAGTCCGCCTCTATTTTCGTGAGGTTCTGTAAAATCGAGGCGGCCTCTACCGTCAGATCAATTGTCGCATTTTTTTCACGGAAAGCATTATATTCATCTTCAGCAATTTGCAAAGACTCTTTGGTTACAGGCAGCTGCTTATTAATAAAATCTAAGCTTTTTCCTGCAGAAGAAATACCAAACTCTTGATCTTGTACCACATAATTTGACACTACCTGATTCAAAATATTTTTAATCAGGGCTTTATCCGTACCCACATAAGAGAAAGCTAAAATACCGGTATCACGCCCAACGTCATTAACTGTTAAATTATTACGCATCGCTTCAATAGCTGCCAGGCGAGACTGTTTTGTTAATAGAAACTTCTGACCCTCTTTGGCGTCAATCTGACTCACAAAGAGTTCAATTCCCGAAGCTTTCAAAGAACTACCTACTTTACCCTCTATCGGATTAGAATCAGCGGCCTTACCATCAATATCTTCAGGTATATAAAGACGATAACTTTTACCATCAATATTTTCTAAAATAAACTCTCGGTTTCTAAGTTGATCGGATATATTAAATACTTTAACCCCTAAAGCTTTATTGGCAGCTATATTGTCACGTGATAATTGGCCTATCAAAGGTAATTCATCATATTGAATTTGCAGATCTATACCCAAATCATCCACAGTCTTGCCTAAAACCATACGGGATCTAGCTAAGTTGATTTCAATATCTGATTTATTACCACCACCACCACCTAACAAACTTGCAGCACCGCCTCCTCCAAGAATCGAATTATTTTGATTTGAACTAACTTGAATCAATGCAGAAGCTTTGTAAACAGGAGACGCCAACATCAAATACACCACTGCTAACAACAATCCTGCCCCTCCTGCTGCAATAATTTTATACTTATTAAAATTAATTACATCCCATAATTGATGTAAATCAATTTCATCATTTCGAGAATTGTTATTACGTGTATTTTCTGCATTAGCCATCAACAATAATCTTCCAAATTTAACCTAATTTTTGTGCCCAATATTTCGCTGCGTCATCAACTTTTTGATAAACCAATGCAAACATTTCATCACTTTTTTGATAAGGATCGGCAATATCTTTATCGCCACCAAGCCACTGGCCAAATAGCATAACCTTGCCTCGAGACATAGGACAAATACCATCAATCACATTAGCGTGCCCAGCTTCCATGACTAAAATCAAATCCGCCTCTTGACACATTTTTTGAGTCAACTGCTTGGCCTCATGCTTAGATAAATCAATATGATGTTCTGCTGCAATAGCTTGAGCTTGTGCATCAGCCTGACTCCCAACCAAAGCCTTGACCCCTGCTGAATCAATTTGACAACGAGTCACATATTTTTTCAACAATGCCTCACCAATAGGCGATCTACAGATATTCCCTACGCATACTACAAGTATTTTATTAAACATACTACCATCACCATGCTACTTATCTTTTTTAGAATTAAAAGCTACCAACCGAATTACTTACCGCCAATAAACTTGATACTGAAGGGAAAATATTAGATAAAACGCGATTCCAACGTGCCACAGGAGCCGCAGTTACATAAACCACATCATTAGGCTCTAGTTGAAACTGCGCTCCCAAGACATGAGCACTGGCATCAGATAAGTCCAGTTGGTAAATTTTACCTATTTTATTATTTGACATACCACTTTCAGCTCTAATCACAAAAACACCTTTGGCATTAGCAATATTATTATTCAAGCCATTGGCTGCACCTAAAGCAGCCGTTAATGTCATGCCAGCGGGTTCCATACGCAACGTTTTTTGCGCCTGTACTTCTCCTAAAATGTGCACTTTCATACGCTCATTATTAGGTACATAAACCACATCGCCATCTTTCAACAATAAGTTTTGGCTTAAATCACCGTGTTGCATCAAATCATACAAAGAAACTGCAAGATCTCGACCATCACGAGTGATTTTAATATTTTGGATGTCCGCATTTTCATTGTAACCGCCCACATTATTAATGGCATCTAACAAAGTTAAAGGAACATTCGTAATAGGCAATTGATTAGATGCCCTCACTGCACCAGAAACATACACTCGTTGCGAACGGTATTGAACCACATCAACTTCAACTTTAGGATTTTTAATATAGCCCGCCAAACGCTGAGTGACGATACGACGAATTTCAGTCGTGGTTTTACCTGCAACAGAAATAGCGCCCACATAAGGATAATAAATCCGACCATCTTCATGTATAACTTGACCAGCAGTTGTTGGCATATCTCTAGAAGATGACACAGGTACAACCCCAACTGGAGCCATCAACTGAGGATGATCCCAAACAGTCACTCTCAATACATCGCCAGCTTGTACACGATATTGGTATTTTTGCTTGGCTTGCAATAATGCAATATTTTCTTTTGAATGCAACGCAGGTTTTTGCAAACGCTGAACCAATAAAGGTGTAATAGGATAAATATCTACCAACTCATCAATACTGACGTGTTGATCTGATTGTGCTACAACATTTTTATTATTAATTTTGAGTGCAGAACCCGGAACCGTACAAGCAGCTAAGCTGGCTACCATGGAACTAATTAAAACAATATTCTTTACTGATTTCACTGTGCGTGTACCCAAAATTTTAAAATTAACATTCAATCGACATCAACCCACTCTACCAACATCACCATACCAAATATATAGTATATGAGCTATAGTCATTTCTGGTGTATGACGAACAAATGAAGAAGGCGTATCCTGTTGATTGATTTCCGACCAAAGATTTCAACCAACAAAAGGAATACGCCATGACTGATTCTAACCCAAATGCATTCGTACAACCACAGCAAACATTCAATGACCCATTGACCGATTTGCTGCGTCAGGGAGCCAGGGAGTTGATTGCCAAAGCAGTTGAAACCGAATTGCAGATTTTGCTGGAGCAACACTCACCCAAGAAACTTCCCGATGGTCGCCAAGCATTGGTCAGAAATGGTTATTTGCCGGAACGAACAGTGCAGACTGGCATTGGTGATGTACAGGTGAAAGTGCCGAAGGTACGAGATCGCAGTGGTGACGGTGTGTGTTTCAACAGTCAATTGTTGCCGCCTTATTTGAAACGTACCAAAAGCATCGAAGAATTGCTGCCATGGCTGTATTTGAAAGGCATTTCCACAGGTGACCACCAACAAGCTTTGGCGGCTGTATTGGGAGAGCAGGCCAAAGGCTTGTCAGCCAATACCATCAGTCGTTTGAAGCAACATTGGACGGACGAACATCGGCAATGGAGCCAGCGGGATTTAAAGGGCAAACGCTATGTGTATTGGTGGGCCGATGGCATTTACAGCAATGTGCGATTGGACGATAGACTGTGTTTGCTGGTCATCATTGGTGTGACTGATCAAGGACATAAAGAGTTGGTGGCGGTTGAAGATGGTTATCGGGAATCTGAAGTCAGTTGGTCAGAAGTGTTGATAGGCTTGCGTTTGAGGGGTTTGGAAACCAGTCCAAAATTGGCGGTCGGCGATGGTGCGTTGGGCTTTTGGAATGCCATGGCCAAGTCTTATCCAGACACCAAACATCAGCGCTGTTGGGTGCACAAAACGGCCAATGTGTTGGCAGCCGTACCCAAATCGGTACAAGGCAAATTGCGAGAGGCTTTGAAAGAAATTTGGATGGCCGAAACCAAAGAAAGTGCAGAACAAGCCTTCAAACAAACAGTGGCTCGCTTTGGTGACAAATACCCCAAAGCCATTAACAAACTGGTGAAGGATGAAGAAGAGTTATTGGCATTCTATGACTTTCCAAATGTGCATTGGACGCACATCCGCACCACCAACCCGATTGAATCCACGTTTGCTACCGTACGATTGCGTAGTAAGCGGGCTAAAAACTGCGGTTCCAGAGAAACCACTTTGGCGATGGTGTACAAATTATTGGAAACGGCCCAAAAGCGTTGGCGCCGGATTCAAGGATTCAACTTATTGACCTTGGTGGTCAACAACGTCATCTTCAAAGATGGCAAGCAGGAAGACGAGCAATCAACAGAGAAAGCGGCCTGAATGCCATACACCAGATTTGACAATAACTCATAGTATATATTGATTTGCATTAATTCTTAGTGGATCAAACAAACGTTTCACTATGGCTTATATATAACACTCACAGCAATGCCAATATTATAGATAGATATATTTATTTAGATTCTAACCGAAATTGCCATCAATGTAACTGTTAGATATCAATTAAGCACCATTACTAAGCCAAATTCCCAACATCTCATAAAAAAAGCGCCCTGTAAAATTACAGGACGCTTTCATTCAATTCAATTACAAAGTTAAGCCACCAGTGACTTCAATGGCTGCACCATTAATATAGCTGGCTTCATCTGACGCCAAGAATGCATATACATTCGCGATTTCACTTGGCTCAGCCAAACGTTTCATCGGAATGTTATCCGCCATACTTTGCAATACTTTTTCTGGCATGGCTTTCAAAATTGGCGTACCTACAAAACCTGGACAAACTGCATTGGCACGAATGCCTTTTTTACCCAATTCGCGCGCCCATGTTTTCACCATACCAATGACACCGAACTTCGTAGCAGCGTAATTGGTTTGGCCAAAGTTGCCGTACACGCCCACAACTGAGCTGGCATTCAAAATCACGCCAGAGCCTTGTGCCACCATAGTGTCTACCAAAGCGCGCGCCATGTTGTAAGAGCCTTTCAAATTGATATCGATGACTTTATCAAATTGGTCTTCAGTCATTTTAATCAATTGCGCATCCAATACGATGCCAGCATTATTAACCAAAATATCAATGCGACCTTTATCAGCTAACAACGCATCGCGCATCGCCGCAATTTGGTCTGTTTTGGTCACATCCAAAATGTAACCGACCGCTTGACCGCCAACAGCCTCAACTTCTTTGATGGCTGCATCAATGGCTTCTTGATTCAAATCACCAATGGCTACAAACGCACCTTCTTGTGCAAATTTGATGGCAGTTGCCAAGCCAATACCACTTGCACCACCCGTAATGATTGCAACTTTATCTTGTAAACGCATTTTATCAGTTTCCTTCTACGAAATTTAGTTTCATTTTTGCTCTGTAGTAGGCGTACCTTAACCGATTTTTTTGCAACGCACAACAAAAAATTTAAGCTGATTTTTTCTTTAACATAAAGCAACAATACTGCGATTCACACTGGTAAAAACCAAAGAAATAATCTATTTAACATACATCATTCCTATCTGGATGAGACATTAATCTCAATCTAACTTTTTTTCCGTGAGTATCAAATACGGTACACCGAAGCCACTCTTAGCTTTAACGCTGTTAACCACCATGCTCACCCAATATCACCAAAATGTTATTTCCAGTCATCTATAAGAATTATTTTCAGATGGTATTCAGATACTATAATCGTACTCAAATTAATCAATTTAAACGTTGCTGTTTTTGCCAAATCCAACCAACCAATGGGCAATACTCTATCACCACATCATAAACACCTTATAAATAAAACAGTTTTCCTCTCAAACACTGTGTATCTTTAACCAAACGCACATCTAATATAATTGTTGTAAATTTCTTACAATTATTCATAAAAAAGCCAATTCGCCTGAATCAATGCCCTCATTGACCAATACGCACCATAAATCCATTGAAAACCAAAGAAAAACGCCTGATATTCAGGCGTTGGGTTTAAGAGCGCTTTTTCTTAAAAAATGCCAGTAGCGCAGTGATGACCAGCATTAAAATTTTATTGTGCACAGTGTTCGGTGTTATAAAAGCGCGCCAAGTCTCTGGATTGACCTCACCCAATTGCCTCACTACCGATACATTGCCCAACAAAGAATGGGATGTTTTCTTACGCAAATGGCGGGCATATTGATTATTCAACATACGCAAGCGAATGATTTGTGCTTCTAACTCCAATAATTCTTTTTCTTCATCAGGTGTCATTTTTCCAACTCCTCAATATGAATGTCACCGTAATTTTTTTGCCCGCGAATATAGGCTAAGTCGTCCTGTAAATCATCCAGTGTGGTTTTTAAAAATGCTTGTTGACTTTGCAAAGCATTCAAAATCATGGCTGTCAAAGAGGCAACGACAATCAGAGCCAAGCCAACCAATCCAAAAAACACCCAAATTTTTGCCACTGGGCTCAATACAGCATTCAAAGCAAACAACAAACAAATAATACCTAGAAATGCGACCACTACCGCAGCAATGGCACACAAGATGATTTTTAACAACGCATCTTTGAAACCCAACAAATCTACCCGAGCCATTTTGGCGCGTATCAACAGCAAATCTAAACCGTCGCCGAGCAAATCTTTTAACAGTGAAAATTGACTTGGATGGTCTTTACTCACAAGCTTCTCCTTTCACATCAGATACAAACTGCCTCAGAATGATGCTCATCCTGAGGCAGACTATTGAGATTATTTCACTTGCGTGTCAACAACACACCCAATAACAAACCCGCAGCTGCCGCAATGCCCAATGCTTGATAAGGTTTTTCATGCACCAATACATCGGCCTGCTTGGCCGTTTCTTTGGCTTTGTCTGCCACAGTCGCTTCTAACGAAGCGTATTTGACCTTGGCATTGTCCAATTGATCTTTCAATTTAGACTTTAATTCTTGCGCTTCGGCAGATCCATCATCTACTGCCGATTTGTACAATGTTTCAGCCTCTTTCAAAACTTCGCGCACATCGTTCAACAATTCATTTTTGCGATTTTCAAATTCTTGTGACATCTTTCATTCCTCCAGAAGTAAACAATCAATCTGCGATGGCAATCAATAACTACACATTTATTGCACTCGCTATATCTTAAGCATACAACAAAAAGCGTCCTGTAAGTTTACAGGACGCTTTTATTTTCAAATCTACACAAACATTTCATTTATGTTGATTTTTATCAAGCCATTACTTAACCATGCCACGTGCTTTTAACACTTCCAACATGGTCGAACCCAACTCAGCAGGGCTACGAGTGTAAGCCATGCCTGCGCGTTCAAAAGCTGCGAATTTCTCATCAGCAGTACCTTTACCGCCAGAAATAATCGCACCAGCATGACCCATGCGTTTGCCTTTAGGCGCAGTCACACCCGCGATGTAACCAACAACAGGTTTGGTCACGTTAGATTGGATGTATTCGGCTGCTTCTTCTTCCGCAGTACCACCGATTTCACCAATCATGATGATTGCGTCAGTATCTGGATCGTTTTGGAACAATTCCAAAGCATCAATTTGGTTCATACCAGGAATCGGGTCACCACCGATACCGATACAAGTAGACTGACCCAAGCCCAATTTGGTGGTTTGCGCCACAGCTTCGTAAGTCAAAGTACCAGAACGAGAAATGATACCGATGCGACCTGGTGTATGAATGTGACCTGGCATAATACCAATTTTACATTCGCCTGGAGTGATCACGCCTGGGCAGTTAGGACCTACCAAACGTGTACCATTACCGTTGGTTTCCAAGTAACGCTTGGCTTTCAACATATCAATCGTTGGCACACCTTCAGTAATCACCACAATCAAGCCTACGCCTGAATCCACGGCTTCAACAATAGAATCCAAAACAAAAGGTGCTGGAACGTAAATTACAGAAGCATCTGCACCTGTTTCAGTAACCGCTTCACGCATGGTGTTGAATACTGGCAAGTTCAAGTGAGATTGACCACCTTTACCAGGAGTCACACCACCGACTACTTGAGTACCATAAGCCAAAGCTTGCTCAGAGTGAAAAGTACCGTTTTTACCGGTAAAACCTTGTACCAATACTTTGGTATTTTTATTGACTAAAACGCTCATTCATTCACTCCTTATTTAACAGCTTCAACGATTTTTTGAGCTGCGTCAGACAAGCCGTCAGCAGGGATCAACTGCAAACCAGAATCACGCAAAATTTGCGCGCCCAATTCTGCATTGTTGCCTTCCAAGCGCACAACCACTGGTACGGTTACGTTCACTTCTTTGACCGCAGCAATAATCGCTTCAGCAATCATGTCGCAACGTACAATACCACCGAAGATATTAACCAATACGCCTTGCACAGAAGGATCAGCCAAAATCAATTTGAACGCTTCAACCACGCGTTCTTTGGTCGCGCCACCACCAACATCCAAGAAGTTTGCAGGTTGGCCACCGTACAATTTGATGATGTCCATGGTTGCCATTGCCAAACCAGCACCGTTCACCATACAGCCGATGTTGCCTTCCAAAGCCACATAGTTCAAATCAAACTCAGAAGCTTTCAATTCACGCTCGTTCTCTTGAGATTTGTCACGTTGAGCAGCCACTTCTGGCAAACGGTACAAAGCATTAGAATCGATGCCGATTTTTGCATCCACACAAGCCAATTCGCCATTTTCACGCACAGACAATGGGTTGATTTCAAACAAAGCAAAATCGTTTTCAACAAAAGCTTGGTAAGAACCTGTCATCAATTTGACGAATTGATTGATTTGCTTGCCTTCCAAACCCAAAGCAAACGCCGTTTCACGCGCTTGGTTAGGCAACAAGCCTACCAATGGATCCACAGTCACTTTGATGATTTTTTCAGGTGTTTCTTCTGCTACTTTTTCAATTTCCACGCCACCTTCAGTTGATGCCATGAAAGTGATACGACGGCTAGAACGATCTACCACTGCACCCAAGTACAACTCACGCGCTACTGGATACATGTCTTCACAAATCAACACGCTGTTAACTGGCTGACCCGCAGCATCTGTTTGGTAAGTCACCAAATTGGTACCAATCAAGCTCTCAGCCACTTCTTTGGCTTCTTCACGGGTTTTAACCACTTTAACACCGCCAGCCTTACCACGACCACCAGCATGGACTTGTGCTTTAACGACCGCAAATTTACCACCCAATTCGTCAAACGCAGCCGCAGCTTCGTCACCATTGGTGGCCAAGATACCACCTTGTACTGGCAAACCGTAATTTGCTAACAAGGCTTTTGCTTGATATTCATGTAAATTCATCAGAGTTTCCTCTATCTAAGTTAAACGAATTGCTTACGCAATCATCAGTTAATACACTCAAAATTCATCATTCAAAGCCGTCTGTACCCAATTAATCAAAGCCATCAGTACAAATTACTATGCTCGATGCATCACTTTTTAACAAACCATACGTCATTAAGCAAGTATTTACATCTTATATCAGACGTTTTTTATTTGAAGGCGGCCTGTAAACCACTCAAAGATGCAGATACCTGCTGATATACCTGAACCAAACTTACTGTCATGACAATGTGGTTGCAAACATCCAATTGAAAATTTATTTACATATAAATAAAAACGCACCCGAAGGTGCGTTTGTTTATTTAGCCGTGCAATGCACGCTTGTCCGTCGCCAATGCGGCCTCATGTAATACTTCCGACAAACTCGGGTGCGCATGAACGATGCGACCGATGTCTTCAGCAGATGCCTTGAACTCCATGGCCATCACGCCTTCAGCAATCAATTCTGAAGCGTTAGGGCCAATGATGTGAACGCCTAATACACGATCGCTTTCAACATCTTTCAAGATTTTAACTGTACCTTGCGCAGAACCTAAGCCCAACGCACGACCATTGGCAGCAAAACCTGAAGTACCTTTGGCATATTTCACGCCTTCGGCTTTCAATTGTTCTTCAGTTTTACCAACCCAAGCCATTTCTGGATGGGTGTATACCACGAATGGAATGGTGTTGAAGTCTAGATGTGGTTTTTGACCCGCGATACGTTCAGCCACAGCCACACCTTCGTCGCTGGCTTTGTGTGCCAACATCGGGCCACGAACCACATCACCAATTGCCCATACATTAGGCAAGTTAGTACGGCAATCGCCATCCACAGTAATGAAACCACGTTCGTCTTTAGCCAAGCCCACTGCTTCAGCATTCAAACCGTTGGTGTTAGGAACGCGGCCAATGGCTACAATCAATTTGTCGAAAGTTTCAGATTTCGCTTCACCTTTGACTTCGTAGTTAACAGTGACATTATCGCCATTGTTCACCACTTCATTGATTTGCACGCCCAACTCGATTTTCATACCTTGTTCTTTGGTCAAAATCTTGAAGGCTTCTTTAGCGATTTGTTGGTCAGCATTGGCCATAAATGTTGGCATCGCTTCCAAAACAGTCACTTCTGAACCCAAACGATTCCAAACAGAACCCATTTCCAAACCAATCACGCCCGAACCAATCAAGCCCAATTTCGCAGGAACCGCAGTCACGTTCAACGCGCCTTCGTTGTCCAAGATGATTTTGTTGTCAACAGGAGCGATAGGCAATGGACGTGGGGTAGAACCGGTAGCGATAATCACATGCTTGGCTTCAACCACAGATTTTTCGCCTTGGTTGTCCACTTCTACTTGCCACAAATCACCGTTTTGCGCTTTTAAAGAACCCAAACCATGGATAGACTCAACTTTGTTCTTTTTGAACAAGAAGCCGATACCACCAGTCAATTTGGTCACGATTTCGTCTTTGCGAGCAATCATGGTTTCAGCGTTGAAGCTGTTAACAGTCACATCGATACCATGAGCTGCAAATTCTTCAGAAGCTTGATGGAAGTTTTCAGAAGATTGCAACAAAGCTTTAGATGGGATGCAACCCACGTTCAAGCAAGTACCGCCCAAAGCTGGCGCGTCACCTGCTTTATTGCGACCTGCATCGATACAAGCTGTTTTAAAACCTAATTGTGCGGCACGGATGGCTGCGATATAACCGCCAGGACCCGCACCAATCACTACTACATCATATTGAGTAGACATTTATTCATCCTTTTTACAGGACGCTTTAAGCGTCCTGTAAGCTTTCATTGTTTGAAATTTAACGACATTTAAATGGGCTGCCCTCAACAGGGATGCCTAAGCGGTTTTTCACCACTACCGAATGTGTATTGCGTTGAGACTGGCAAATCGTTTGTACTGCCAAATCTTGACCTTCTTTATTAAAAGAAAAATTGGTCTTTTTGCTGACTATTTGACCCTTGGCATTCATGGCTTCAGCCGAATAATGCTGCGTCACATGAGAGCCAGTTTGGCAAGCGGCCAACAAACCCAACACACTGGCACATAAAATAAATCGTTTCATCACAAAACCCTCTTTATATTATGGTCAGTCAGGCCACCGCAAGCGATGGCCCACATGCCATTAAATATCCAACAACAAACGTGCAGGATCTTCCAAAGCGTCTTTGATGGCTACCAAAGTCAATACCGCTTCACGACCATCAATCAAACGGTGGTCGTAAGACAATGCCAAGTACATCATTGGCAATGCAACCACTTGACCATTCACAATCATTGCACGCTCTTTAGTAGCATGCATGCCCAAAATCGCAGCTTGTGGTGGGTTGATGATAGGGGTAGACATCATAGAACCAAAAGTACCGCCATTGGTAATACTGAAAGTACCGCCAGTCAAATCTTCCAACGCCAATTTGCCATCTCGTGCTTTTACCGCAAATTCAGCAATTTGTTTTTCGATGTCAGCCAAAGACATTTGGTCAGCATTGCGCAAAATAGGCACTACCAAACCACGTGGGCTACCGATAGCCACACCAATGTCAAAGTAACCATGGTAAACCACGTCTTTGCCATCGATAGAAGCATTCACTACTGGGAATTTTTTCAATGCAGCCACTGCAGCTTTAACAAAGAAAGACATGAAGCCCAATTTAACGCCGTGCTCTTTTTCAAATTTTTCTTTGTATTTCGCGCGCAATTCCATCACAGGTTTCATGTTCAATTCATTGAACGTGGTCAAGATGGCATTTTCAGACTGTGATTGCAACAAGCGCTCAGCAATACGTTGACGCAAACGAGACATTGGTACGCGTTGTTCAGGACGGTCACCTGCAATTTGTACCGCAGGTGTTGGGCTAACAGCAGGCGCAGCAGCAGGAGCTGCAACAGGTGCTTGAGCAGCAGCAACGTCTTCTTTCAACACGCGACCATCACGGCCTGAACCTTGAACGGTAGACACGTCAATGCCTTTTTCAGCCGCTAATTTTGCAGCAGCAGGCATCGCAACACCCGCTTGTGCATTGCTTTGTGGAGCCGCTTCAACAGCAGCTGGCGCAGCCGCAGCAGGTGCAGCAGCAACGTCACCTGCTTTAGCAGCAGTGTCGATGCGAGCGATCAATTGACCAGAAACCACAGTCGCACCATCTTGTTCGATGATTTCAACCAATACACCTGCTTGAGGTGCTGGCAATTCCAACACAACTTTATCGGTTTCCAAATCAATGATGTTTTCATCACGTTCAACCTCATCGCCCACTTTTTTGTTCCAAGTCATCAATGTGGCTTCAGATACGCTCTCAGGCAATACTGGTACAGTAACTTCAATAATAGACATTACATTCTCCTAAATCAGGGGTTGGTCGCCCAATGTATATGGCGACCAAATCTTAGCGACTCATTATTACGCGTCTAAATTGCAAGCAGTTTCAACCAATGCTTTCAATTGTGCCGCATGTTTGCTCATATAACCTACAGCAGGAGACGCGCTGGTTGGGCGGCCTGCAAAAGTCACTTTTTGTTTGTCAGTTGACACAGACTCGATGCGGTGACGGATTTGGTACCATGCACCTTGGTTTTTCGGTTCTTCTTGTGCCCACATAATTTCTGTTGCATTGGTGTAACGGCTTAATTCCGCAGCCAACACTTCGTACGGGAATGGATACAATTGTTCCACACGCACGATAGCGATTTCTTCTTCCGAGCCACGTTCTTTACGACCTGCTACCAAATCATAGTAAACCTGACCTGCACACAATACCACGCGTTTCACATTGGCATCATCACGTTCATGCGCATCACCAATCACCGTACGAAAACCCGAACCTTCAGTGAATTGGCTCAAATCGCTCATAGAGTCTTTGAAACGCAACAAACGTTTAGACATGAAAATAATCAAAGGCTTGCGATATGGACGCAATACTTGACGACGCAACACGTGGAACATTTGCGATGCTTCAGACATCATCACCACTTGCATATTGTGCTCAGAACACAATTGCAACCAACGCTCTAAGCGGGCTGAAGAGTGCTCAGGACCTTGACCATCGTAACCATGTGGCATCAATACGGTCAAACCACACAAGCGACCCCATTTGGTTTCACCCGATGCGATAAATTGGTCAATCGCCACTTGTGCACCATTGGCAAAGTCACCAAATTGCGCTTCCCAAATCACCAATTGCTCAGGAGCCGAACACGCAAAACCATACTCATATGCCAATACCGCTTCTTCATTCAAAATAGAATCGATGACCATAAAGTTGGCTTGGTTTTCAGACATATTGCGCAATGGAATGTAAGCACCGGCATCCCATTTTTCACGACTTTGGTCATGGAATACTGCATGACGGTGTGAGAACGTACCGCGACCTGAATCTTCACCAGAAATGCGCACGCCATTGCCATTGGTCACCAAACTTGCATAAGCCAAGTTTTCTGCCATACCCCAATCAATAGGCATTTCACCAACGCCCATTTTCTTACGACTGTCTAACAATTTTTTAACAGTGTTGTGCAATTGGAAGTCAGCTGGCACTTGAGTCAATTTTTCAGACAAGCGTTGGATGTCAGCTGCAGGCAAAGCTGTTTCAGTCGGATGCGCCCAATGCGTACCCATATATTGCGACCAATCCAAAGCATGCTTGCGTTGGTAATCGGTCAACTTGGTTTGCTCAACGTGTTCGCCTTTGTCCAAAGCGGCACGGTAAGCCTTAATCAAGTTGTCGCTGTCTTCTGCTGAAACCACGCCTTCTTTGGCTAATTTTTCAGCGTAAATGGCGCGTGAACCTGGATGTTGTGCAATTTTTTTGTACATCATTGGTTGAGTCAAATAAGGATCATCGCCCTCGTTATGACCCAGTTTGCGGTAACAAACCAAATCCACAACCACGTCTTTTTTGAACTTCATGCGGTAATCAATGGCCGCCTGCATCACATAGCAAACTGCTTCTGGATCATCACCGTTCACGTGGAAAATCGGTGCATCCACCATTTTGGCAATGTCAGTACAGTACACAGTTGAACGGGTATCGCGTGTGTCTGAAGTGGTAAAACCAATTTGGTTGTTGATAACGATATGCACAGTACCACCAGTGGTATAACCACGGGTTTGTGACAAGTTGAACGTACCTTGGTTAACACCCAAACCAATGAACGCAGAGTCACCATGAATCAATACAGGCATCACTTGTTTTTGACCTTCGTCACCGCGACGGCGTTGACGAGCGCGCACAGAACCTTCTACCACTGGGTTCACGATTTCCAAATGCGATGGGTTAAATGCCAAAGAAATGTGCATCGGACCGTTTGCAGTAGGAATGTCTGAGCTAAAACCATTGTGGTATTTCACGTCACCGCTAGGCAATTGTACAGTGTACTTGCCTTCAAATTCGCTGAACAAATCTTTAGGCGATTTGCCCAAGATATTCACCAACACGTTCAAACGACCACGGTGAGCCATACCAATAATGACTTCTTCCACGCCTTCTTTGGTTGAATTTTGAATCAAATAATCCAACGCAGGAATCGCCGCTTCGCCACCTTCCAAAGAGAAACGTTTTTGACCCACATATTTGGTGTGCAAGTAACGCTCTAAGGTTTCGGCAGCAGTAATTTTACCCAAAATGCGTTTTTTGGTTTCGGTGTTAAAACGAGGGGTAGACAAATCGTTTTCAAAACGGTCTTGCACCCAATGTTTTTCTTCCGAACGAGTGATGTGCATGTATTCCACACCCACCGTACCGCAGTAAGTTTGTTGCAATTTGTTAATAATTTCAGACAACTGCAAACGGTCGCTGCTAGAAAAATTACTAGACGCATTGAACTGAACCGCCATATCTTCGGCTGTCAAGCCGTAAGATGCTGGATCCAATTCTGAATAATATTGTGAGCTCATGCGTTGCAATGGGTCGATGTTCGCATGGCGAGAACCCAAAACACGGTAAGCTGAAATCAAGCGCAATACAGCCACTTGTTTTTTCATGGCATTGGCATCCAACGACGCGCTGGCTGCATGTTGTGTTACAGGACGCTTGGCCATTTCGACAAATGATTGTTGAATCGGCGCATGTGCTACATCTCGTGCAGCCGCTCCCGGTAAGGTAACGATTTCATCAAAATATTGTTTCCAATGACTGTCGACCGAGCTAGGATCTTTCAAGTACATCTCGTACAGCTCTTCAATATATGGTGCATTGGAACCATATAAATACGATAAGCCGAATTCTTCATTCATCATGGCAAAAGACCTTTAATACTGTCTGCCTAAGCAAACTTTAAATGTATAAGACAGCACCGGCTGTCAAGTCGGTGCTGTCAACGACGCTATTAGCGTTTATCTTCAGGGATGTAGTCGCGACGTGGAGAACCAGTATACAACTGACGTGGACGACCAATTTTGTACAACGGGTCAGCAATCATTTCGTGCCAATGGCTGATCCAACCTACAGTACGAGCCAAAGCAAAAATCACAGTGAACATAGAAACTGGGATGCCCAAAGCAGACAATACGATACCAGAGTAGAAGTCTACGTTAGGGTACAATTTGCGCTCAACGAAGTAAGGATCGTTCAATGCAATTTGTTCCAATTCCATAGCCAACTTGAATTTAGGATCGTTTTCCAAGCCCAATTCTTTCAACACTTCATCACACGTTTGTTTCATGATTTTAGCGCGTGGGTCCATGTTTTTGTAAACACGGTGACCGAAGCCCATCAAACGGTGTGTACGGTCTTTAACGCCTTGCATGAATGCAGGAACGTTTTCAACCGAACCGATTTCGTCCAACATTTTCAACACAGCTTCGTTCGCGCCACCGTGAGCAGGACCCCACAAGCAAGCGATACCAGCTGCAATGGCTGCAAACGGGTTAGTGCCAGAAGAACCAGCCAAACGTACAGTAGAAGTAGAAGCATTTTGTTCGTGATCTGCATGCAAGATGAAGATGCGATCCGAAGCTTTCACCAATACTGGGTTTGGTGTGTATTCTTCACATGGTGTAGAGAACATCATGTGCATGAAGTTGGCAGTGTAAGACAAGTCGTTACGTGGGTACACGAAAGGTGCGCCAGTTGAGTAACGGTAGCACATTGCAGCAATCGTAGGGATCTTAGAAATCATGAGGTATTCAGCCACACGACGGTGATCTTGATTGTTGATGTCCAAGCTGTCTTGGTAGAACGCAGCCAATGCGCCAACCACACCAGTCATCATCGCCATAGGGTGAGCATCACGACGGAAACCACGGAAGAACCAAGTCAATTGTTCGTGAACCATAGTGTGTTTTGTGATGGTATTTACAAACTCTTCACTTTGTTGTTTGGTTGGCAATTCACCGTATAACAACAAATAACAAGTTTCTAAATAATCACTGTCTTCAGCCAATTGCTCAATTGGGTAACCACGGTAGTACAACTGACCTTCATCACCATCGATGAACGTGATTTTTGACTCGCAGCTTGCAGTAGAAGTAAAGCCAGGATCGAATGTGAATGCGCCTGTTTCTTTCAACAAGCTACGGATATCGATCACATCAGGGCCCAAAGTACCTTCCAAAATCGGGAAGCTTACTTCTTTATCTTCTACTTTCAATGATGCTTGCTTGGTCATTTTATCTCCTTAGTGTTTTGGTTTTTTCAGGACGCTGGTATTACAAGCGTCCTGTAAAGGATTAAGCCGAACGAATCAGCGTTATCAGTGCCTCAAAACGTTCTTCAGGCACTTCTTGATAGCCATTGACGATGGCTAAAAAGTCTTGGTCTTGCCAATCCAGAATGTCACGGAACACCTCCAACTCACCCTCACTCAAAGCATCAAAATGCGTTTTCATAAAGCGGGTTAAAACAATGTCCAGCTCTAACAATCCACGTCTGGTCAAATAGCGCAGGCGTTTTTTCTCGGCATCGGTCATCATCAGATGGCTCGTTTCAACATCAATTCTTTAATCTTACCAATAGCACGGGTAGGATTTAAGTGTTTAGGACATACGTCCACACAGTTCATGATGGTATGGCAACGGAACAAACGGTATGGATCATTCAAATCATCCAAACGCTCACTGGTGCGCGTGTCACGAGTATCTGCAATGAAACGGTAAGCATTTAACAGGCCAGATGGACCGACAAATTTATCAGGATTCCACCAGAATGATGGACATGCAGTCGAACAACATGCGCACAAAATACATTCGTACAAACCGTCCAACTCTTTGCGCTCTTCTTGCGTTTGCAAGCGTTCGCGGGTCGGAGCTGGTGTGTCATTGATGACATAAGGCTTGATAGAATGGTATTGATTGAAGAACTGAGTCATGTCCACAATCAAGTCACGAATAATCGGCAAACCTGGCAATGGGCGCAATTGAATCGGCTGCTTCAAATCGCGCACGTTGGTCAAACATGCCAAGCCATTTTTACCATTGATATTCATGCCATCAGAACCACAAATGCCTTCACGGCAAGAGCGACGGAAAGACAAGCTGTCGTCTTGTGCTTTTAATTTCACCAAAGCATCCAACAACTTCACATCCGTTGGTTCTAATTCAACTTCATAATCTTGTAAATACCACTTTTCATCTTTATCTGGATTGAAACGCAATACTTGAAATTTAAACTTTTCCATGAGAGGTATCCCTAAATTCTTATTAGTAAACGCGCTTCGCAGGCTTGATGTAATCAACAGTCAGAGGCTTGGTGTGAACTTCTTTGTAAGTCAAAGAGTTGTCTGCCGCATGCCACAAAGTGTGTTTCATCCAAACTTCATCATCACGATCTGGATGGTCATCAGAAGCATGTGCACCACGAGATTCTTTACGCGCTTCAGCAGAAGTCAAAGTTGCTTTCGCCACTTCAATCAAGTTGTCCAATTCCAAAGCCTCAGAACGAGCAGTATTCCATACTTTAGATTTGTCTTTGATCTCGGTTTTTTTCACACGCTCAGCCAAAGCCAATACTTTTTGTACGCCATCTTTTAAAATGGCATCAGTACGGAATACACCTGCATGACTTTGTACCATGCGTTGCAATTCAGTACGCAACGCGTCTACATCTTCACCACCAGTTTGGTTTTCCAAACGAGCCAAACGTTGGCGTGTAAATTCACCCGCATCTGCTGGCAATTCTTTCCAAGTTTCTTGAGTTTGAATGTAAGAAATCATGGTATCGCCTGCGGCTTTACCAAACACCACCAAGTCAAGCAATGAGTTCGTACCCAAACGGTTCGCGCCATGTACAGAAGCACAAGCACACTCACCCGCTGCATAAAAACCATTCACAACCGCTTCAGGATTGTCACCTTGAGGCACAACCACTTGACCACGGTAATTGGTCGGAATACCACCCATCATGTAGTGCGTTGTTGGTACTACTGGAATTGGATCTTTGATTGGGTCAACGCCAGCAAAATTAATCGCAATTTCACGAATACCAGGCAATTTTTCAATAATTTTGTCTGCGCCCAAATGATCCACTTTTAACAACACGTGGTCTTTGTTTTTACCGCAGCCGCGACCTTCAAAAATTTCCATTGCCATGGCGCGAGAAACCACGTCACGAGAAGCCAAATCTTTTACGGTTGGTGCATAACGTTCCATGAAACGCTCACCATTGCAGTTGAGCAAAATACCGCCTTCGCCACGCACACCTTCGGTAATCAATACGCCAGCACCCGCCACACCTGTTGGGTGGAATTGCCAGAACTCCATGTCTTCCAAAGGAATGCCTGCACGAGCAGCCATGCCCAAGCCATCGCCTGTGTTCATAAATGCATTGGTAGAAGATGCGTAAATACGACCGCCACCGCCAGTGGCAAACAATACTGCTTTAGCATGCAAAATGAATACTTCACCAGTTTCCATTTCCAACGCAGTCACGCCAATCACATCACCAGCTTCATTGCGAACCAAGTCCAAAGCCATCCACTCAACGAAAAATTGAGTATTGGCACGCACGTTTTGTTGGTACAAGGTATGCAACATCGCATGACCTGTACGGTCAGCCACAGCACAAGCACGCTCTACAGCACGCTTACCGTGTTCAGCAGTATGGCCACCGAATGGACGTTGGTAAATTTTGCCGCTTTCAACACGGTCAAAAGGCATACCCATGTGTTCCAATTCAATGACAGCATCAGGCGCAGCACGCGTCATGAATTCGATGGCATCTTGGTCACCCAACCAGTCCGAACCCTTAACGGTATCGTACATATGCCAATCCCAACGGTCTTCTTGTACATTGCCCAAAGAAGCAGAAATACCACCTTGAGCCGCCACAGTATGAGAACGGGTTGGGAACACTTTAGATAAAACGGCTGTATTCAAACCAGCTTTTGAAGTTTGTAAGGCAGCACGCAAGCCCGCACCACCGCCACCAACGATAACGGCATCAAAACGACGAACAGGATAAGTCATGCTAACCCCCAAATAACTTTAAATGAATAAATCACACAACCTAGCAACCAAACAATGGTGCCAACGTGTAAGAACAAACGCAAACCAGCAGATTTGCTCAAATAGTCCATCCACAAGTCACGAATACCTACCCATGCGTGCAACGCTACGGCAATGAATGTGATTTGGGTGAACAAACGTACCCAAGTTTGGCCAAAAAATTCACGCCATGCAGCATAGTCACTTGGGATAGTGAACAATAAGACAATCATAGCGACGGTATAAATGGCCATGATGACAGCAGTCACACGCTGCATGATCCAATCGCGCAAGCCATAATGCGCGCCGGTCAAATTACGATTTACCATAACAACGCTCCCAAAACGACAGTCAACGCCAATGCCGCAGCAAATACCAACTTAGCGGTATTACGGGCAGTTTCCAATTCTAAACCTTTGTGCATATCCAACAATAAGAAGCGGATACCAGCCAAGAAATGGTGTAAATAAGCCCACAACAAGCCTAACAATAACAATTTAACAATTGGATTGCCAACCAAAGCTTGATATTGATTAAAAGCATCTTCAGTGCTCAACGTACCTGCAAATAAGCACAGTAGTAATGGTAAGCAAATGAATAAGCCGACGCCACTGACCCTGTGTAAAATTGACACAATACCAGGGATAGGCAGACGCGTCTTTGCGAGGTCTATGTAGACAGGTCTTTGTTTATGCATTGATGGTTCCTTAAAAATTGCGTAAGTTAAATAAGGTAAAACAACTGTTTAAATATAATGTCACTAATACATTAATTTACGCCCAGCGCAATTTACTCTTTTTTAATTTCGGTGAAAAGCCTTTATTATCATATTTTAAACAATGGCATTGCAGACAAGTTCAATTGATAATGGCGCGTGAGTATATAACGTTTTTGCACCATTACCATCTCACTCTTGCTATCAGCACTTTTCATTTGCATGAATAAAACAGGCTCTTCAGCCGAAACTTTCAAAATGCTGGCCTGCTCAGTGTTCAAACCACCTACACCAATCACACAAGCTTGCTCGACGACAGCAACCGAATACTCTTTCAGCAGTAAGTCACCGACGCTCAAACGAGTGCTCAATTGACGACGATTAAAATCAGGCAATCTTTCATATGGCAAATAAACCTCTTCTAAAGCCACCACATGAATTTGATGTCGCCAAACAATCAAAACGCGCCACATCAATGGATTACCCATTCTGACATTAAAGAGCTGGTTGATGTCTGCTCCAACATGAACAGCTGCCACGCTCAAAATCTCATGCTTGGGGAAAATTACATGCGACTCTTTATCAAATACATTGACCAAGCCACATCGTCCCCAATCACCATATTGATCGGCTACAAAAGTGCCCACGCCTTGTTGACGGTACAGCACTTTTTTAGCCACCAATTCTTCCAAACCTTTTCTCACCGTTCCCTGACTAACATCCAATTTTTTTGCCAATTGGAATTCTGTTGGAATGGCTTGATGTGGTTTGTATATCCCTGCTGCAATCTGCTGCCGCACAAAAGCGGCTACTTGCACATACAAAGGATTTTTAGAAGTCGGCTTTGACATAGTGGACATTGTAACGCTTGATATGGAAAAGTGAAATTATGTCTTATATAAGATATAAGAGATTTATTTAAACATATTAATAAAATCTTTTTACGCAAACAGAAAAGTTTTGCTATGATTCAGGTCGGCTCGAACCGCCATGCCATGTAATTTATATGTCTGTAACAGACGGTATCGATACTTTGAATTGTCGTAACTCGTTTATACGTGGAGAAAAAATATGAAAGCACCTGTACGTGTTGCCGTAACCGGCGCAGCTGGCCAAATTGGCTATGCTTTGTTGTTCCGCATTGCTAGCGGTGAAATGTTGGGCAAAGACCAACCTGTTATTTTACAATTATTGGATTTACCACAAGCTCAAAACGCTGTTAAAGGCGTGATGATGGAATTGCAAGACTGTGCATTCCCATTGTTGGCTGGTATGGTTGCCACTGATAATCCAGAAGTTGCATTCAAAGACGCACAAGTTGCGATCTTGGTAGGTGCTCGTCCACGTTCTAAAGGCATGGAACGCGCTGATTTATTGGCTGCAAATGCTGAAATCTTTACTGTTCAAGGCGCTGCATTGAACAAAGTGGCTGACCGTGATGTAAAAGTATTGGTTGTAGGCAACCCAGCTAACACCAACGCTTACATTGCAATGAAATCAGCACCTGATTTAAATCCAAACAATTTCACTGCGATGTTGCGCTTAGACCACAACCGTGCGTTGAGCCAAGTAGCTGAAAAAACTGGTAAAGCTGTTGGCGATATTGAAAAATTGTGTGTTTGGGGCAACCACAGCCCAACCATGTATGCTGACTACCGCTTTGCAACCATCAATGGTGAAAACGTTAAAGATTTGATCAACGACCAAGTATGGAACGCTGAAGTGTTCTTGCCTACCGTTGGCAAACGTGGCGCAGCCATCATTGAAGCGCGTGGCTTGTCTTCTGCTGCTTCTGCTGCAAACGCAGCTATCGACCACATCCACGACTGGTGGTTGGGTACTGATGGCGCTTGGGTAACCATGGGTATTCCTTCTGATGGTTCTTACGGTATTCCTGAAGGCACTATGTTCGGTTTCCCTGTGACTTGCGCTAACGGTCAATACGAAATCGTTCAAGGTTTGGAAATCGATGCATTCAGTCAAGAACGCATCAACATCACTTTGGCTGAATTGGAAGAGGAAAAAGCTGGCGTGGCTCACTTGTTGCCATAATCAAGCGTCCTGTAAAAAAAGCCGCTGAAATTCAGCGGCTTTTTTATTGGTCAAAGCTTATTTACAATTTTGAAATTCGCGCGGCAAACCATTGTCTTTCGCCAAAACCGCACCTTCGCTATTGCATAACATCACATTCGATATTCTCGAACCAATCAGTTTTGTCGTATCATAATCAACAGACATCTCCATCGCTCGCAATGATTCGCTTTGTAAACCCAAGTTCAAACGATAACAGCCTTCGCTACGATGTTTCAAAATCAAACCCCACCAACCAGTTTGTATTTTATCACGACATGATACTGAGCTATATTGGCTCATATTGACTTTAACAGAACTCAAATCACCAATCGCTTTACTAATGACAGTTTTATCTTGTAACTCTGTCAAAATAGCGCTGCGTAACTGTATGTATTGGTAGCCACAAAAAATGGCATACACCAATCCTCCTAAAAACATTACATTGAAAATTGTACGCAAATTCATTCTTGTCAATCTCCCCTATTGGAACCTTTAACCATATCAAATACAAACAAACGGCAATCCAATTTACCATTGAACAGCGGAATCTTGCGTGCAGGCTTCAATCTCACGCCAGTAGGCAATGTGCGGTCGGCCGTAATCAAAGCGACTTTCCAACCTGAGAACTGTTGCTTCAAGACACTGCCCAGTTGTGGGTAAAACCCACGCAAAAAGTGTTCATCTTCCAAACGAATACCATATGGCGGATTAGACACCACAATACCTTCAGCAGCAGGTGCTGTTGCTTGTGCCATATCTTGTACATTAAACACAATCAAATCATCCACACCTGCTTGATGTGCATTGTTCAATGCTGTTTTCAAAACACGTCTGTCCACATCAGATGCTTTTAAAGGTGACACAACATCTGTGACTGCTTGTAAAGCGTTTTGTTTGATAGTCGCCCACAAAGCTTTATCAAAACCTTTTAATTTTTCAAAACCATAATGACGATACAAGCCTGGTGCTTGATTTTTAGCAATTAAGGCCGCCTCAATCGCAATGGTGCCACTGCCACACATCGGATCATAAAATGCTTGGGAGCCATCATAACCTGCCAATAACAACAAACCTGCCGCCAAATTTTCACGCAATGGCGCTTCGCCCGTATCATCACGATAGCCACGTTTAAACAACGCCTCACCACTGGTATCGAGCATCAAGCGCGCTTGTGTACCTTCTACAAACATATGAATGCGCACATCAGGGAAAGTCTTGTCTACGCTTGGACGTTTACCGGTTTTTTCACGGAAAACATCACACACAGCATCTTTGACTTTCAAACCCAAAATATCAATGCGGTTAAAAGGTGTTTTTTTACCCGTCACATTGACTTTGATTAAATCATTAACATCAAACCAATCAGCCCAATTCACCTTAAGCGCCAACTGGTAGGCCGCATCCTCGCGTGGGCAAGCGCCACGCACCAACTCCACCAAAACACGAGAAGCAACTCGAGAATGTAAATTGATTTGATAGACTTGTTTCCATGAGCCTGTACAATCCACACCGCCATCAACCGTATGAATGTATTGCAATGACAAAGCATTCAGCTCATCTACCAAGACACTTTCCAAACCACGTGGACAAGTGATAAAAATTTTCAGTGCGGTCATAACTTCACTTTGTGACAAAATAGCGTTTTATTGTAACTGAATCGTCCCATGTCTTCGGAATCATTTTCATTTAATTTAAACAAAGCTGTCTTTTCAACCACATTACTAAAATGGCAACGCCAACACGGACGAAACGACTTGCCGTGGCAACAACGCAATCCTTATTTGGTTTGGGTGTCAGAAATCATGTTGCAACAAACCCAAGTCAAAACCGTATTAGACTATTATCCTCGCTTTACCGCGCGCTTTCCCGATGTACACACCTTAGCGCAAGCACACAGCGATGATGTCACAGCCTTGTGGGCAGGCTTAGGCTATTACAGTCGAGCCCGCAATTTACACCATGCCGCCAAACAAGTGGTGCAAGACTTCAATGGCCAATTCCCTAGCGAGCGCGAGTCATTACAGCAACTCAAAGGCGTGGGTCGCAGTACGGCTGCCGCCATCAGCGCTTTTGCTTTCCATCAGCGCGAGACCATCTTAGATGGCAATGTCAAACGGGTTTTATGCCGCATTTTTGCACAATTTGGCAACCCTCAAGACAAAGCTTTTGAAAACCAATTATGGACATTGGCAGAAAGCCTCATCCCACAACATCCTCAAGACATGCCTGCTTACACACAAGGCTTGATGGATTTAGGTGCCACCGTTTGCACTCGCAGCAAACCAAAATGTACACAATGCCCGATGCAAAAAGGCTGTGAAGCTTATGCCAAAAACCTAACTGATGTTTTGCCGCAGCGCAAAACTCCCGTCAAAATTCAAGAACTACCCTTAAAATGGCTATGTTTGATTAACCAAAAACAAGAAATCTGGCTACACAAGCGGCCTGAAAGCGGTATTTGGAGTCAATTGTATTGCGTGCCGTCGATTGATGAAAGTGCATGGCTGCCATATCTGCAAAAACATTCTTTACATGAAACCGCCATGACAGCGTTGGCGCCCATCACACACAAGCTGACCCACCGCCATATGCGCATTACCCCATATATTTTGCACACAAACTCAGAACGCATACAGCAAATGCATATAGATGGCCAGTTTTATAGTTTACAGGACGCTTTAAAGCTCGGTTTACCTAAACCTTTACAGCAACACTTGTCGACCTTTATGCATTTGGATTGGATTACAAAATCGCATTAGCGTTTGTAGACATATCGATGTGACCAAATCATCCTAAAAACCCACGCTAATTAGGCTATAATCCTTGTTTCGTTTCAAAACTTCCATGCTCGTAAAGGATGTCGCACGCAATGGTCTCTCTGACTACGGTTAATGCTCCAGAAGAAACCCTGACTCCAGAACAATGGCTTAGCCGTTTTTCCACACAGCTGCCAGAAGAAGAAGTCTGTTTACTCGAAAACGCTTTGAAACTGGCACAAGAGTTCTATCCTGCTGATGCAGTCACACAAATGGGCGAACCCATGTTGTCGCATGTATTAAGCGCCACGTATTTTGTCCATGAATTGAATATTTTCAGCGATGCCATTGCCGCCACGCTTTTGTCTGCTTTGCCTGTTTATTGCGCAGATTGGAAAGAACGTGTTGCCACACAATGCAATGACAGCGTAATGAGATTGGTCGAAGGCATCGATCAGATTCAAAAACTGACCAAATTCTCCAAAGTCGAGAAAATCAGCACGCCGCAAGAAAACCAACAACAAGCCGAATCCATGCGCAAAATGTTGATTGCGATGGTATCTGATATTCGTGTGGTATTGATTAAGCTGGCAATGCGCGCCCGCACGATGCATTATATGGCGCGCATTCCTGACAGCGAAGAAAAGCGCGAATTAGCCAAAGAAACTTTGGACATTTTTGCCCCTTTAGCCAATCGCTTGGGCGTATGGCAATTAAAATGGATTTTAGAAGATTTGGGGTTTCGCTACCAAAAACCCGAAGAATACGTCCAAATTGCCCGCTTGCTCGATGAAAAACGCATTGAGCGCATCGACTATATCAATGATGTTGTGGCTACGATTGAGCGTGAATTAAGTCGCCTCAGCATTCATTGCGAAGTTGCAGGCCGCCCCAAACACATTTATTCCATTTACAAAAAAATGACCAAGAAAAAGCTCGATTTTTCGGGCTTGTACGACATTCGTGCCGTACGGGTTTTGGTTGATACTGTGCCACAGTGTTACACAACTTTGGGCATCATCCACAGCATGTGGCAACCGATTCCAGGTGAATTTGACGATTACATCGCCCACCCCAAATCCAATGATTATCGCAGCTTGCATACTGTGGTCATCGGCCCCAAAGACAAAGGTGTGGAAATTCAAATTCGCACGTTTGACATGCACCAATATGCTGAATTTGGCGTTGCCGCACACTGGCGCTACAAAGAAGGTGGCGAAGGCGACAAGGCTTACGAGCAAAAAATTTCATGGTTGCGTCAATTATTGGATTGGCGTGAAAATGTGGCGGAAGATGACAAAGCCAATGAGTTGGCCGAAGCATTTCAAACCGAACTGTTCAATGACACGATTTATGTGTTAACGCCTCACGGCAAAGTTTTGTCTTTACCCGTTGGCGCAACACCAATCGATTTTGCCTATGCTGTTCATACCGATTTGGGTCATCGCTGCCGTGGTGCGAAAGTCAATGGGCATATTGTGCCCTTGTCTACACCATTGGAAAATGGTCAACGTGTGGACATCATCACCGCCAAAGAAGGCAATCCATCGGTCAACTGGCTGATTGAAGACTGGGTCAAATCGTCCAAAGCCATCAGTAAAATTCGGGCTTTCGTACGAGCGCAAAATTCTGAAGCCGTGCGTGAAGATGGTCGAGCGCAGTTGGACAAACAATTAAACAAATTGCCGCAAAAGCCTAATTTGCAACAACTGGCAGAAGCCTTGAATTTCAGCAAAGTGGATGATTTGTATTTGGCTGTCGGTCATGGTGAAATGACCCCGCGCAGCATCAACATCGCTGCGCGCCAATTATTACATCCTATTGTCGAGCAAACGACCATTACGCCCGATAGCCTCATTCGCAAAAGCCGTGCGCAAACAGACAAAAGTGGTATTTTGGTTGATGGTGAAGATGGCTTATTGTCATTTTTAGCCAAATGTTGCAAACCCGCGCCGCCTGATGAAATTGCAGGTTTTGTCACAAAAGGTCGTGGTATTTCAGTGCATCGCCAAAATTGTGCCGCTTACAAAAACCTAGCCCAAATGCATCCAGACAAAATTGTCTCCACGCAATGGAGTGCCTCGAAAATCGATCAAGTTTTTCCAATTGATGTGGAAATCATGGCACGCGATCGCAATGGTTTGTTGCGTGATGTCTCCGAAGCATTCTCACGCAATAAATTGAACGTCATTGGCGTCAATACCTTGACCAAAGACTCTTTGGCCACGATGCGTTTTACAGTAGAAATCAAACAAGTCGAAGATTTGCCGCGCGTTATCAGCAATTTGAGTGAAATCAAAGGTGTATTCAGCGTCAATCGCTTGTAAGCACCATTAAAAAAGCGTCCTGTAAACATTTACAGGACGCTTTTCATTATCTTAGAACAATGGCAACTTATTCGTCATCTGTCGCAACATCTTCATCACTGCCACGAATGACCAACAATGGCAAATCTGTTTGACGCATCACAGTTTCAGCAAAACTGCCCATCAACAAATGCATCAAGCCAGTACGGCCGTGAGTGCCCAATACCAACAAATCCGCACCACTGTCTACTGAGTAATCAACCAACAATTGCGCCATATCACGCACGCCTTTGATAGAAATCGCAATGTGACGTTGCACTTCGCTCAAACCCAATGATTTTGCCAATTCTTGTGCATCGTCCAACACACGCTCAGCCTGTGCCAAAGCTGTGGCTTCATAACCGTCTTCTTGCAAAAATTCTGGTGCCAAAGCCATGTATTCCGTTGGATTGGCAATATTCACCAAAGTGATTTTACCTTGACCTGCAATCGCAATTTGAGCTGCGTGACGCAAAGCTTTCAAAGAAGTATTACTGCCATCAATGGCTACAACCAAATTCTTGTACATATTTACCGCTCCTTACGGATCATTTTTCATGGTGATGAGTTAAGTGCTATCTCACATACAGTATAATCACAAGCGCCCTGTAAGACACTGAGTGGCCTTACCTAAATGACGATTTATTGACTTGGCTTAAATAATACAACAGCATGGATACACAAACAAACCCTAATCGCCGCTTCGGCGGCATCGAAAGACTTTACGGCACAGCCTCTTGGCAAAAACTGCAACAAGCACACGTGACCATTGTTGGCGTAGGCGGTGTCGGCTCGTGGGTCGTTGAAGCATTGGCACGCTCAGGCGTGGGTCAATTGACTTTGATTGACTTGGACAATGTTGCCGAATCCAATACCAATCGCCAATTGCCTGCTGTGACACCTTTGTTTGGCATGCCTAAAGTGGAAGCACTCAAACAACGGGTATTTGACATCAATACTGAATGCCAAGTCCATATCATTGAAGACTTTGTGGATGAAGACAATATCTCTACTTTGTTCGCTCAAAACGTGGACTTTGTCGTGGATGCCATAGACCAAGTGCGGGTTAAAGCTGCGATGGCAGCATGGTTTGTGCGCCACAAACAAGCGTTTATCGTATCAGGTGCAGCAGGTGGTCAACGCCATCCTGAACACATTCGTGTGGCAGATTTGAGTGCCGTCAAGAATGACAAATTGCTTTCTAATTTGCGTTACACTTTACGCAAACGCCATGGTTTTAGCCGTGATACAGACAAAAAAATGAAAGTGCCATGTGTGTATTCATTGGAAACCGTGATGCCGCCACAAAACGATGGTGCTTGCGATTTGAATGGTTCACAAGGTTTGTCTTGTGCAGGTTATGGCGCCAGCATGTTGGTGACAGCAAGCGTTGGCTTGCAATGCGCACATGCGGCAATTGAACACATTGTGAGCGCATCTCAATGACAGTGACGGAAGTACTGACCTTACAGCCCGAGCCTGCAATTGCTTGGGTGTTTGGTCAACCTGTGGCCGACATACCCAAAGATTTGTTCATTCCACCCGATGCATTGCAAGTGGTTTTGCAAAATTTCGAAGGGCCATTGGATTTGTTGCTGTATCTGATACGCAAACAAAATCTCGATATTTTAGACATTCCCATCACCCAAATTACCGAACAATATTTAAGCTATATTCAACAGCTAAAACACCAGCAATTTGATTTGGCAGCAGAATATTTGTTAATGGCGGCGATGTTGGTAGAAATCAAATCACGCTTGTTATTGCCTAAAACCATCACTATGGACGATGCCGAAGAAATCGATCCACGCCAAGAATTGGCGCTGCGCTTATTAAAATACGAACAAATGCGTTTGGCTGCAATAGGCTTGGATGAGTTGCCACAAGCAGGACGCGATTTTGCATGGGCAGTGCTACATGTCGATGTCCACATTCCCAAAGCTTTACCACAAGTGGATATTGCGGATTTAAAGCAAGCTTGGTTGGCGATTTTATCGCGGGCAAAAAACCATGCAGGGCATCAAGTGATACAAGATGCCGTCTCGGTGCGAGCACAAATGTCACATGTATTGCGTTTGTTAAAAAAACACGGCTCTTGTCGCTTTAATCAATTGTTTGCCGCATCCAGCAGCGTTACCATGTTGGTGGTCAATTTCATCGCCATGTTAGAGTTAATCAAAGAAGGCTTGATTTACGCGGAGCAAAACCATGCTTTTGCCGACATTGATATTTTTTTGAACCCAACCCCATTATCAGAAAGCACACCATGACAGAGCCGGTCAATCTTGTGGTTTATGAAGCACTGAAAAATCATTACGTGCATTTGCCACATTGCAAAATATTGAATTTGCAATTTGAGCACACAATACATCGCAGCCCTACTTTGAGCGTGGGGTGGCGAGAAGATTTAATGGGCAACAGCAGCAATCAAGTCATACATGGCGGCGTGATTACCACTTTGGTTGATGTGGCCTCTGCCACGGCTGTGGCGGCTCATTTGCCTGAGTTTGAAACTTTGGCCACGTTGGACATGCGCATTGATTACTTACATGCCGCCACTCCCAAGCAGCGTATTTATGCCACATCAGATTGTTATCGCTTGAGCGGACAAGTCGCTTTCGTGCACACCACTTGTTATCACGACAATCAAATCGACCATCCTATCGCTTTGGGTATGGCAACATTCATGCGCACGCCGATTCCTGCACATTTAAAAGCTTACATACACAAGGAGTTGGCATTATGAGCGGCTATCAATTGCACCCTGTTTTAACTGAAAAAGCCCACACTCACATGCCTTATACCCATTTAATTGGCTTGCAAATATGGCTCAATGCTGAAGGTGTGCCTTTATTTCATGTTCCATTCAAATCTGACAATATCGGCAACACTTTTTTACCTGCTTTGCATGGCGGCATGATAGGTGGTTTTATTGAAAGTGTGGCAACACTGTTTTTAAAACACCACAGCGGTTTGGATGAATTTGCCAAAGTCATCGACTTTTCAATTGATTATTTGCGTTCAGGCTTGTCCGAAGCCATGTATGCGTCCTGTAGCCTTACCCGTCAAGGCAGCCGTATCGCCCACTTAACCGTCACCGTCTGGCAAAGCGATGCCAAGCGTCCAATTGCCGTGGGACGGGTACATTGCTTGATGCCAGATGCCGCGTGAATGGGCGCAAAGGAATTAAAATGTCATACAAATATGTTTTACAGGCCGCTTGTATTGCTTTGATTGGCCTATTCGTCAATGCCTGTGGCGCAAGTCATGAACAGGCTTTGTCCCAAAACAGTACCGTCTTGATTTTGGGAGACTCCTTAACACAAGGTGTGGGCGCTAGCAGCAAAACTATGGCTTATCCAAGCTTATTGGCGCAATCTAGTGGTTGGAATGTCATCAATGGCGGTGTTTCGGGTAACACCTCTGCCCAAGCTTTAGAACGCTTGCCCGATTTACTCAGCGAATACCAACCAGAACTGGTCATTATCAGCATAGGTGGCAATGATTTTTTACAACAAAAACCCAATACAGAAACCCGCGCCAATATCAGCCAAAGCATACAATTAAGCCAACAAAACGGTGCCAAAGTATTGTTAGTTGCCGTACCTTATTTGAGTCTTGCTGCCGCAATAGGGCATCCTAGCGACCACGATATGTACGAACAATTGGCCAAAGAACACCAAGTGTATTTGTTACAGGACGCTTGGAGCGATGTTTTGGGCGATGAAGATTTGCGCGCAGACACAGTCCATGCCAACGATGCAGGCTATGCCAAATTCCATACTACCTTGGTCAAAAAATTAGAACAAATTGGTTGGTTACCCTAAAGCTTCAACATCCCATTACGAGGTTTTGACAGGGCGATATGTCTTACCCACGGCCGTGGTCTTTTGGCAAATTTCCAACAACTCATGAAAAAATATTCAGTTCGGATATAAGGCAACAACACTTGCACTTGATGATCAGATGGCGGCAAAACACGTGAGCAAATGAGGATGAATTCAGGATAATCGAGAACTTTTTTCTGTTTTGGATGCTTGGGGGTTTCAAGAAAACCGATGGTCTCAACATCTTGCCAGGCAATGAAGTTTTCATGATGATGGCAAACAGGTGGGTATTTTGTTCCCAAACGATAAAAAGATGACCATTCAATCACATCAAAACACCAATGCATCCCTGCTTCATCCAAACGAAACCAACCCATTTCACGATTGATTGTCAACTGCCAAGCCTGTATCAACTTCAAACGCTGCAATCCCAATATCACCACACCCAGCACACCGATGACCACGCAGCTTGCTGTGCGCCAACCAAGCTGACTGAAATCCATATAATACAATCCCAGCCAAGCCATATTAATAAACATTAATAGAAAAATATTTTTTTCAGCAATGCGATAAGTGAAATCATGGTGGATGTTGATTTTCAGTGTGGGAAAGGTATTTTTACCCAAACGTCGATATCGCAATATTTTGTATTCGATGCTGTACATCAAATGAATCAAATAATAGCCGGCAAAATAATAAATAGCGATGCAAACCATACCCAGTAATTTACGCGTCCCATCATTGTCTAAGCCCTCAATGTAAGCCTTTTGCGCAAAAAACCCAAATAAAACCACACCCAAGGTGTGCCACAATTTTTGGTATTTGGCCACACTAGATATCAAAGCCAACACCAACATCGCCCACATGGCACACACCAAAGCCACCCATTCCCAAGGCGCCACCCATTCCCAAGGCGCAAAGCGATTGCCCAAAGCATACCAATACCTAGCAAGCATATCGCTGTACTGGGCTAAAAAACTGATATACCAAGGCACCATACTCACCAGCACCAACAGCCAAATAGGCGTGGTTAAAGCACGAGAAAATTGATTGAATACCATATGCCGGCGCATCCTAATCATCAAAATTTGCAATCAGCATAATGTATCTTAAACATAAAAAAAGCGTCCTGTAAAATTTACAGGACGCTTTTGATTCAACTCAAAGATATTAAAATCTTCAAATTAACGTTTTTTACCAGTGATTGCAGCAATCGCCAAGTTTTCATCACGTTTCAAAGATACGCTTTCAACGCCTTCTGGGAATACGATGTCAGAAATGTGAACGATTTGGCCAGCAGTTGCCGCTTTCAAATCAACAGTCAATTGTGCAGGGATGTTAGCAGCAGGTGCGTAAACTTCGATCGCTTGGATCAAACGGCTTACACGGCCACCTTGCAATTTAACTGCAGGAGATTGTTCAGCGTTGATGTAATGTACAGGTACTTTAACTTTGATGACTTTAGCAGCATCAACAGCTTGGAAATCTACGTGCAAAACGGCTGGTTTGAATGGGTGCATTTGGAAATCACGCACGATCACGTCAACTTCTTTACCATCCAAAGACAATTTCAACAAAGAAGAATGGAAAGATTCTTTTTGCAATGCGTAAAAAATCGCAGTACCGTCAATAGCAACCATAGTTGCTTCTTGGTTTTCACCATAAACAACTGCAGGAACTTGACCAGCGCGACGCAGGCGGCGGCTCGCACCAGTGCCCTGTACGTCACGAACGATAGCTTGAATAGATTGAGACATAATAAAACTCCAGATTAGATAATAACGCCGCCATCGGTCGCGACCAACTTAAGACGGCTCTATCATAGGTTATGGGAGAAAACGCGCTCCCGGCGCGGTAACGTCCTCATTGAAGAGGTACGATACAGATTCTTCATTGCTGATACGACGAACAGTTTCAGCCAACAAACCAGAAATGGTCACTTGGTGAATGCGTTCAGATGCTTCCGCTTGTGCGCTCAATGGAATGGTGTCGGTTACAACGACCAAGTCGATGTCTGAAGACTCAATGCGCGCCACTGCTTCGCCTGAGAATACCGCATGAGAAGCATAAGCCACCACACGCTTAGCACCACGTTCTTTCAACGCAGTCGCTGCTTTGCACAAAGTATTGGCAGTATCGATCATGTCGTCGATAATCAAACAAGTTTTGCCGTTGATATCACCAATGATGTTCATCACTTCAGCGACGTTGGCTTTAGGACGACGCTTGTCAATAATAGCCAAATCAACATTCAACATTTTCGCAGCAGCACGCGCACGCACCACACCACCAATGTCAGGACTCACCACGATTAAGTCTTCAAAACGACGTTGTAAAATGTCGTGAATCAAAATCGGAGTAGCATAAATATTGTCTACAGGAATATCAAAGAAACCTTGAATTTGGTCAGCATGCAAATCCACCGTCAATACACGGTCGATACCTGCTGAATACAACATGTTGGCAACCAATTTCGCAGAAATCGGCACACGTGCAGAACGAGGACGACGGTCTTGACGAGCGTAACCAAAATAAGGAATCGCTGCCGTAATACGACCTGCAGAAGCGCGCTTCAAAGCGTCTGCCATCGCCAAAACTTCCATCAAATTGTCGTTGGTCGGTGCACAAGTAGGTTGTACGATAAACACATCGCGACCACGCACGTTTTCCAATAATTCAATGGCTACTTCACCATCAGAAAACTGGGTTACAGACGCACGGCCTAACGAAATATCCAAGTGTTTCACTACGTTTTCTGCCAATTTCGGGTTGGCATTACCCGTAAATACCATCAAGCTGTCGTATGCTGCCATGTCGTCTTCTGCGCCTTGTTTCAAATGATGAAATTGTGTGTTCATAATGCTGCGTTCCCAATGTAACGGTGACCGCCGCACGGTCAAGCGCGTAATGATACACCATCCCATAGGATAATTTCCACTGCCAATACCAAATTATCAATAAAAATCAACTATTAACCAACAAATTCAAAATGCAAAAAAGCGCATCGGCTTAACCAATGCGCTTTTTCTATTTGGCTGGGGTGGTAGGGATCGAACCTACGAATGCTGGAATCAAAATCCAGTGCCTTACCACTTGGCGACACCCCAATAAACTGGGCGATATAGAAAGATTTTTGGCTGGGGTGGTAGGGATCGAACCTACGAATGCTGGAATCAAAATCCAGTGCCTTACCACTTGGCGACACCCCAAAAAACTCAATCTATTTCTGCAAGAGGATGTTTATCTAGCCCTACAACACAATATGCTTCGAAATGTGATGCAACCGCTGTATACACTTTTTTAGCAGCTGATTCATTCGGCATCGGTAAAAATACACATGCCCCAGAACCCGTCATTAAAGCATCGCCGTATTGTTTTAATACATCCAAAGCTTCTTTGACTTCTGCATACTCTTCCAGAACGACTTGCTGCATATCATTTCTATGCTGCTGCGTCGATTCGAGGATTCGCATTATGCTAGGCTTAGAATCGCGTGTCAAGCGTTCGTGATTAAATATTTTTGCGGTTTGAACATGCACATTGGGCTTAATCACCACATACCATTGATTTTTTAGCACAACTTCGCTCAAAATTTCACCAATACCCGAAGCAAAAGCATTGCGCCCAAAAATAAAAACAGGTACATCTGCACCCAAACGCACGCCTAAATCCATCAACTCTTGGCGTGACAAACCCGTTTGCCATAACTGATTTAAAGCCAACAAAACGGTTGCAGCATCAGACGAGCCACCGCCCAAGCCACCACCCATAGGAATGTTTTTTTCTACCCACAAATCTGCACCCAACACACTGCCCGTGTGTGTTTTAAGTGCAACCGCAGCACGTACACTCAAATCTTGCTCAGGTGCCACGCCGTCTATCAAGGTATGCAAAACAATTTCGCCATCATCACGCACTCGCACATGCACAGTGTCATACAAACCAATAAAACGAAATACCGTTTCCAACAAGTGGTAACCATCCTCACGGCGACCGACAATGTGTAACATCAAATTCAATTTGGCAGGTGCCAAAAAAGCCTGCGCATCGGCAGGCACATTCATCAAAGCCATTTCATATTTTCCATATTCTTCATACTCAAGCGCTGCGCTCGCACACCTCTGTGTCTGGTAAAGTGCTAGGACTTTGGTATTGGCTGAACAACAATCGAATGCTCAATTGTTCACTTTCTAGCAATAACAAACGCGGTTGACCCTCTTCATTCACTTGTCGTTCAATTACCCAACCGTCTTGCAACAAGCGCCCATCTTCAAGCACTGTATGTGGGCTGCGCTCATGCCAATGCCCATGCGCCCACACATCCAAAGCCTCCACAGGAATGGCAAAGCCCATCAAACGCTCGCTCAATTCACTCGCTGTTGCCGCTTCAAAACGTGAGCCATCGCTGGCAACTGCAACCACGCCTTGTGCATCTTGGCACAACTGCCCCACAGTATTGCCCAAAGGCGTGTTCACATCCAATTGTTGCATCTTACCGCTGCTGCTCCAATCGAAATTGGCATAAGAGCCTTTGTCATTTTGTTTGACCGCCAAGCGTCCTGAAGCATCGAATGATGTTTTATTTTCAGGACGCTCATGCCAATCTTTGGCCACAGGCACTGTTTGACACGCTGCCAACAAAACACTAGCTAAAACCACGCCACCGAAGCGCCAATTCATGGCTGTACCTCTTTATTTGGCAACAAATTCAACCGTTTTAAAGTGTCGAGCAATACAGGATGTTCGGGATTGAGTTTCCAACCTTGCTTGGCCAAAGCCCGCGCATTTTTTTCATCGCCCAAAGCATGGTAAGTCTCAACCAAGTGCGCGGCTACTTCTGCATCAGGGTATTTTTCATACGCAAATTTCAAATATGCCAACGCTTTTTCAGGCTGCCCTTTTAAAAAATACGCCCAACCCAAACTGTCATTGATGTGTGGTGCTTGTGGTGACAATTTAAACGCACGTTCTAGCAACACAAAACCTTGCTCACGCGAAGCTGCATTGCTGAGCATCGTATAGCCCAAAGCATTCATGGCATCGGCACTGTCAGGACGCAATTGCAATTGCTTGCCCAAGTCTTGCATCGCCTCTTCAGGACGGTTGAATTTGTCCGCCAACAAAATACCCCGCTCCGCATACAAATCTGCCAAAACCTCTCGATTTGGCGACGCGCTTTTCAATTGCGCCTCAATCAATTGAGTGTATTGCGCATACGCTTCATTGGGCGCTTGCTTGCTAATCCACATCAATTCCAAATGACGCCATTGCTGTTCATCATACAAATGATTGCCTGTGGGTTTATGGTCTTTGGCAAGATCCAAAGCCTTGCGCATCGCATCCCAATCTTTGCGCTCTGCTGCTGCCGTTGCCAAAATCACACTTTTATCAAATTGGAAAGCAGGCGCATCAATTTTATCGGTCCATTGCATCGCCGCTTCGTTTTTCTTTTGTCCAAACGACAACACCGCCAACAAAGTCGCAACACGATTGCGTTCTTCTACATTACCATTTTGATAAGCGCGCTGTAACCAAGCTTCCGCAGCGGCATAATCATTTTTCTTCATCGCCAAAATACCGGCCTGAATCTGTAACTCAGTACGTGGATTTTGACTTAATTCTTGTTGTATCAATTGATATGCTTGCTCAAATTGCTCACTTTTGACCAAAGCATCAATTTGCAATTCTCGCCACACATCCGATAAATATCGAGAATCAGCTTGAGCAAAAAATTGGCTGACTAATTCAGGTTTGCGCTGCGCCAAAATCCCAATAACCACTTGCGTTGCTGGGCTAATATCTGCATCTAATTTGGCCAAACGATTCAACGCCGCAATCGCTTCTTTATCATGGTTAGACAAAGCTGCAAACATCGCCTCTGCCACTGCTGCTTCGGGCAAATTGGCATGATTTTTCACCGCATTGCGCACCGTGTCATAGCCTTGATGGGCCACTTCGCCACCACTCAAACTCAATTGTGCCAACAATAAAAACATGCGTTTGATTTTGATGTCATCCACATATGGCAATACATCATTCAAGTTTGCCAAAGCCGTCTTCGCATCACCACGAGCGGCACTCAATTCCCACGCCACTTGACGCTGTAATACGGTTGGCACAGGTTCAATTTTACGCCAACGGTCTAACAATATCTGCGCTTCAGCATAAGCGCCTTGTCCAATTGAAATCTGAATGGCGCGCTCTGCCATTTCAGGGCGGCCTGTACGCTCAAACAATACCGCATAAGCACCCAATGCCCCACGAGTATTGCCTTCTAATAAAGCCAATTCACTGGCAATCATGCCCGAAAACGCATTGGCATCTTGTGTGACTTGCTGCAAACGCAATTTTTCTTCTGCCGCAGCACGTGCTTTTTTAGCCTCAGGTGACAACGTCTTTGGTGAGATAGTCTCATCCAATTGCACAGTATTGGTATCTGCCTGACTGGCTTCAACCACTGTTTGCGCCCATGTCGTGCCTGTCGAGAGTAAGGTTAAACCAAGTGCCATCGGTAATAACCGTTGTTGCCAACTTGCCATAAACGCCCATCCTTATGTCATTTCAGATTTCAGTATTCATACTTTAACACAGCACAATGTTAGTTTGGGTATGGCAAACTTGGCTCTTGAATCAAAGCTTTTTAACCTTATCTACTTCCACCTATACTTGATGAAAGCCATACCATGCCTGAATTACCAGAAGTTGAAACTACCCGCCGAGGCGTGGCGCCATTTTTGAATGCTCAAATCGTAGACCATGTCATCATTCGCCAATCTAAATTACGCTGGCCTATTCCAACGGATTTGAATGAACACATTGGTGGCTGTCAAATTGAAAAAGTGGAACGCCGCGCCAAATATTTGTTGATTCATTTTGCTCATGGTGTGGTGTTGGTGCATTTAGGCATGTCTGGCAGCTTGCGTGTGTTTGAAGCGGGACAAATACCCGAAGTCGGCAAACACGACCATGTAGACATGGTCTTGCGCAATGGTACCGTGCTGCGTTACCACGATCCGCGTCGTTTTGGTGCATGGCTGTGGTATAGCGGTGCTTTGGAACACCACCCATTGTTAAACAAACTGGGTCCTGAACCTTTATTGCCTGAATTTAACCGCATTTATTTACAGGACGCTTTAAAAACACAAAAGCGAGCAATCAAATTGGCGTTGATGGACAATCATGTGGTCGTTGGTGTGGGCAATATTTATGCCAATGAAGCATTATTTCGTTGCGGCATCTTACCCACACGTCCTGCAAACCAAGTCAATATAGACGAAATCGAAAAATTGGTGATTGAAATCAAACAAGTGCTTACCCAAGCCATTGCCGCTGGCGGTAGCACTTTGCGCGACTTTGTAAACAGTGATGGCAAAAGTGGCTATTTTCAGCAACAATACTTCGTCTATGGGCGTGACAATGAAACATGTCATCGCTGCGCAGGACTGATACACAAAATAGTCATCGGTCAGCGCTCTAGTTTTTACTGTCCTCTTTGCCAACAATGAACAATGCCAAAACATGATTGTTAATCCTCCTGCTCGCCCGATTGCCTTGTTACAACGCTATAAACGCCTTTGGCGTTCATTGTGTTGGTTAATCAACTTGCTCAAAGCTTCACGCAAAGCCAATTTGATGCCACACTCGCTCAAAACCGAACAATTCATGCAAAAAGCATCTCGCGACTTGCTGAATATTTTGAATGTTCGGGTCGAGTTACATGGCAAAATTCCTGAGGATTTAAACGGTTTATTGATCGTCGCCAATCATGTTTCATGGCTTGATATTTTAGCCATGGTGTCGGTACAACCGATGCAATTCATTGCCAAACAAGAAATTCAATCATGGCCTTTATTGGGCAAAGTGGTTGCTGGCGTGGGAACGGTGTTCATCAATCGCTCCCAACGCAAAGACACCGCTAAAATCAATAGCGTCGTCAGCGAACAATTAAAACAAGGTCAAACCGTTGCCTTTTTCCCAGAATCACGCACCTCCGATGGTAAAGGTTTGCGCTCATTCAAAGGTGCATTGTTTCAGGCCGCTATCGATAGCAACAGCACCGTGTTACCCATTGCCTTGCGTTATTTCAATGCCGATGGCAAACGCTCCAGCCACGCCGCTTTTATAGATGGTGTGAGCTTACCCAAATCTTTGTGGATGGTTTTAAGCGAAGAAGAAACCGTTATCCGCATCGACTTCACACACACCTTGTCCAGCAGCACTTCAGACGTGCAAGAGCCTGTCACCCGTTTTAAGCTCAAGCAACAAGCACAACAACAAGTGGCTGACTTGGTTTTAGATGACCGCGACCTAACGCGTTTATCTGAATGGAATTATTTATAATATCTATCACCCAATAAATAATGATAAATACATTTTATATTTGCATTGCAGCATAATGGTTTCAATCAAATTGAAACAAACCTGTTGTAGTTTTTACCTTACTAACCCCAAAAAACCTCTATTAGGAGTTTTACCATGGCATTTGAAAACAAAGAAGGTCAACGCGTACCTAATTGTTCTTTCCCAGTTCGCGTAGGCGACTCTTGGGCTACTTTGACCACTGACGAGATTTTCAACGGCAAAACCGTTGTTGTATTCTCTTTGCCAGGTGCTTTCACACCAACTTGTTCTTCTACTCACTTGCCACGTTACAACGAATTGGCAGCTAAGTTCAAAGAATACGGCGTTGACGAAATCGTTTGTGTATCTGTGAACGACACGTTCGTAATGAACGAATGGAAAAAACAACAAGAAGCTGAAAACGTTTCTGTGATTCCTGATGGCAACTGCGAATTCACTCGCGGTATGGGCATGTTGGTTGCTAAAACTGCCTTGGGCTTCGGTGACCGTTCATGGCGCTATTCTATGTTGGTTAAAGATGGCGTGGTTGCAAAAATGTTCATCGAACCTGAAAAAGACGGCGACCCATTTGAAGTATCTGATGCTGACACCATGATCCGTTACATCAACCCAGATTTCACTGAACAAGCTTCTATCAGCATCTTCACTAAACCTGGTTGCCAATACTGCGCGAAAGCAAAAGAATTGTTGAACGAACAAGGCTTGGCTTACGAAGAAATCGTTTTGGGTACTGATGCTTCTACCGTATCTGTACGTGCGATTACTGGTAAAACTTCTGCACCTCAAGTATTCATCGGTGGTCAATACATCGGTGGCTCTGAAGAGTTGGAAGCTTACTTCGCGACTGCTGAAGCTTAATTTTAGATTGTTTCTAAAATTGAATGCATAAAAAAAGCCATCGCAAGATGGCTTTTCTGAACACCTTTTCAAGGCTGTTCAGTTGATGATTTTGACAGCAGAATCATCAACTCGACGGCTTTATCAAGCCATTGATTGAACTTTAATAAGGACAACTCACATGAAACAAATTCAAGCAGATGTCGTCATCCTCGGCGGCGGTTCGGCTGGCATGGGTGCGTTCCGCTCAGCTCGCAAATCAACCGACAACGTTTACATCGTTGAAGATTACAAATTTGGTACCACTTGCGCCCGCGTTGGCTGCATGCCATCTAAATTGTTGATTGCGGCTGCCGAAGCTGCCCACCATCCGAAACACACTGCTCAATTTGGTGTTCATGTGGAAGGTGACATTCGTGTCGATGGCAAAGCGGTGATGGATCGTGTACGCTCTGAGCGTGACCGTTTCGTAGGCTTTGTAGTAGAAGACGTGAACGAGTGGCCAGAAGACAAACGCATTTTGGGCAAAGCCCGTTTTACCGATGCCAACACTGTTGTTGTGATCAACAACGAAGGCGAAGAAACCCAAATCACTGCCAAACGTGTCGTGATTGCCACAGGTTCACGCCCTATCGTCTTGCCACAATGGGAAGCATTGGGTGATCGTTTGATCATCAATGACGATGTGTTCTCTTGGGAAACCTTGCCTAAATCAGTAGCTGTATTCGGCTCTGGCGTGATTGGCTTGGAATTGGGTCAAGCTTTGGCACGTTTAGGCGTAGACGTTCATGTGTTTGGTTTGGGCAATTTGATTGGCGGCGTGTCTGACCCTAAAGTGGCTGACAAAACCTTGGAAATCTTCCACCAAGAATTGACCATGCATTTGAATGCCAAAACCACGGTTGCTTTGAACGCAGCAGGCAATGTGGTGGTGTCTTACGAACAAGATGGCGAAACAGGCGAATTTGAAGCCGAATATTTGTTGGCTTCTATCGGTCGCAAACCAAACACCGACAACATCGGTTTGGAAAACGTGGCTGGTTTGGAATTGGATACGCGTGGCGTACCTGTTGCCAACCGTTTGACCATGCAAACCAACGTACCGCATATCTTCATCGCGGGCGATGCCTCTAACCAATTGCCATTATTGCACGAAGCCTCTGACCAAGGCGTGATTGCAGGCACGAATGCAGGCGCATTCCCTGTGATTACCGAAGGCTTGCGCCGCAGCGCCATTGGCGTGGTGTTCTCTGACCCACAAATCATGAGCATCGGCTTGAAATACGCACAAGTGGCGGCTCAATACGCTGAAGGCGAATTTGTTGTCGGTGAAGTGTCGTTCCACAACCAAGGTCGCTCGCGTGTGATGGGTGTGAACCGTGGCATGATGCGTGTTTACGCTGAACAAGGCACAGGCTTGTTCTTGGGTGCTGAAATGGTCGGCCCTGCGGCTGAACACATCGCTCACTTGTTGGCTTGGGCTCACCAACAACAAATGACTGTTCCTGCTATGTTAGACATGCCTTTCTACCATCCAGTCATCGAAGAAGGCGTTCGTACCGCTTTGCGTGATGTGAATGCGAAATTGGTTTTGGTAGCACAAGAAGAAGCGGTTGAAGCTTAATCTTAGATTGGGTTTGAACTGATTATATGAAGAGCGGCCTGTAAACTTTACAGGCCGCTTATTTATCAAGATCTACTGAACAAAGAGTCTTTTGTTTCATGAATGCTCACTCTTAGCTCCTTAAAGAATATTTTTTTCTTTTTTAAATTGCGTAATAATCGGTTCTAACTCAGCTTTGCAAAAGTCGATGTATTCACTTGTTAAACCATGACTTCCTGATGGATGAGGCAATCCAACAACAGTACATTGTGTAAACTTATTAATATACGCCAATGGTTTGCCTTCATATCCCTCCATTCTAATCGCTCGTAATGGTTCAATTTGATCACCCATAATCGGTGTAAATTGATCCCATACTTTCTGTGATCGAAGAACTTTTGTTAGTAATTGATTACCCATAAACAAAATAACTTTGGGTTGTAATATTGTGACATGCTCAATGAAATTGGCAATATTTTCATCTTTTAAGTAGTAGCTAATTTTTTTACTTTTAGGACTTGATCCTAATGCCCAATTAGTTTGAATAATACATTTGTCAAAATCATCTCCTAAACCATTTTCATTTAGAGGATGTCCCCAAATTGAAAACCATGTTCTGATTTTTTTATCATATCTCACCCAAGTATGTGCTATCTCACCGTAACGCAATGACTTATTAGAAAATGTACAATCTTTTGACATATCAGGGACAATCTCTTCACCTCCATTTTTACTATCTTCTTCACCATAATCATAACCACAAATCATTAAACCTTCTTTATCATTAAACCCTTCAAATAAAGCATTTCCTAGATTTAAATCAGTCATTACCACTCCCTATCTAAACTATTTGAAATTAAAAATTATTAATAATACATATTTTTTTAAAAATAAACGCCCTGTAAAACCTTACAGGACGCTTTCAAACACACATTCTATCTACATCAAATCACAAAAAATCACAAACCCAACACATATTTAGCCAAAGCTTTTTGCGCTTTCAAAATGTCGCCGCCACGACCAAATTTGGTTTCGATTGGGTCGACGCGTCCTGAAACCCACAATTTCAATTCCGATTCCAAATCAAACGTGCCTGCCGATTCAATCGAAAACGTGACAATGTTTTTATAAGGAATGCTCAAATATTCGGTTTTTTTGCCCGTCACACCTTGTTTGTCGATGAAGATGACACGTTTGTTGGTCAACACCAAAGTATCACGCAACACTTGATACGCACTGTCGACCATTTCGCCATCTGCCAAAATTTGCGCCAAAGCCTCTTGCCATTTTTCGCTTTTCGCCTCACTGGCATTGCCCATCAAGCCACTAAACAAACTCATGTTTCATCCTTTCGCATTCATCCAATACAGATGATATTACCTATAAAAAAGCGTCCTGTAATCTTTTTACAGGACGCTTGCAGCACGATACCAAGCTTAAATATTAAAAGCTTCTTTAATAAATTGAATGCGACCTTCGACCTTGAAGTTCTGCTTGGCAATTTGATTGAGCTTGTCTTTGCGACGGGCTTTTTCTTCGTACGGCAATTTTTCGTTTTCAATCGCTTGTTGCAACTCATTGAGCAAGCTGTCTACTTGCGCTTGAATGCTCACTGCGTATTCATCAATGCTGCCCGATTTCACACCCACGTCAAACTCTGCTTCACTGATAATAGGCTTAATGACGCGAGTATAAATGGCTTCGGCAATTTGACCTGAAATCTTCACCAAATCAACTTGATACAATTCATATTCCACATCATCCGTACCCCAATCAGCAGAAAAAGGCGTTGCCGCAGCACGTTTGACCCAACCCCAAGCGCCCGATTGCTCGATGACTTTGGTACGCATTTCGCTTTTCACAGACGTTTGCTTGAATTCAATTTTATTCACCGAACGCGGTGTCATCGCAAAATGGCTAGGCAACGTCACTTTTAGATCAATGCCTTCATTCGAGAATTTGCGTTTAATGCTGTCAAACGATTGGCGATATTCTTCTTGAATCTCTTCCAAGCCTTGCTGCATGATGCCCAAATGCGTTTGCACCGCTTGAGTTGCATGGTCGTTTGCCATCACCGATAAGCTCAATGTCACATCGTTCATCATTTCAAAGAACGCATCTTTGTCTTGTGCCGACACGGTCAAGATTTTAGAGGTCAATTGATTCTCGCGGCTGTCCTCGCTGGCTGCCAATTGCGCAGCAGCTTCACGGCGCTTGTCTTTAGAAGAAGACACTTCGCCCTCTTCGCCCTCGCCTTTATTGCCTTTGAACATGCGCAAAATCTTAGGCAAACCCGAAGCTTCACGGTATTTTTGCTGTGCATCCAACAAATTTTTGTCCATCTCTGAACTCAATTTGGCAATCGCACGTTGGGTTTGGCTTTCTACGTCAAAAATAATCCGTTGCGCGCTGCGGTTCAAATCTTTTTTCAGTTTCGCCAAGCTGTCTTTGAACTCGTGGGTGAGCTTCTTAGACAATTCATTCACTTTCTTCTGATCTTGCTGCATTTGCACGATGGCGGCTTTAATGCGCTCCAAATCCTGCTCATTGAGCTCAACTTGGCGGCTGAAATAACCATTGATACTGAACACGTTTTTAATGTCGTTAAACACTTTGTCCACATCAACCAAAGCCGAACAAATTGCCAAATAAGGCGCATTGTCGTTGGCGCTGACGATCACTTGCTCCACAGGCTCTTTGATATTCGAACGCTCAAGCAAACGCTCAATACGGCGGTAAATGGTCTTCTCGCTGTATTCTGCCCATTCTTCTTCGTCAATCTCACCAAACGCTTTTTTGGCAAAGTCGGCAACCCAACTGGATTCTACATAAACAGGTTTTTCACGATATACACGCATGTAATTGGACAAACGATTGGCCAAATACGCGTCTTGCGCAGAAATCGGATACACACGATCAATTTGAATACGCCCTGCCAACAAATCCGATGCCACCAATACTTTGGTCATGCGCGCATCGTCAGCATTGGCATTTTTTTGGTCAAATTTGTTCACAAATGTGTACAAACGACTTTGGTCAATTTTTGGAATCTTGCTTAATTGATCACGAACTTCAGCCTCAGCTTCAGACTTCAATTGCGTGTAATCCAAAACCAAAACCACTGCCGAGCTGCGACGCAATTGCTCTTCGAGCATCACTTTCAATTGCGGCTGTTTCGCTTCATTCGGCCCTGGCGTATCAAGCAACATCAAGCGGCCTGAACTCGGTCCTGCATTTTTCAGATAATCAAATTCAACTTCAATAATCGGCAATTGGTGAATGTCACGGTAACTAGAAAACGGAAACTCGACGCCCATTTCCAAAGCTTCAGACAAACGCACCAAATCATTGAAATGCGACAACACATTGAAAACACGCTTAGCACCAGTGCTGTTGTTCTCAAAACGCACGCCTTTTAAAACACCCATACACAATTTTTGTAACTCAGGCTGCAAGTTATCAATCGACTTGGTATTGAGTTTTAAATATTTGTGAACTTGTTCAAGAAAATCGTTAATAGGATGGTTATTGAAGGTAATTCTAGGCTCGGTTTGACCTTTTTTATGACAAATCAAAGTCGGAATCGCCGTCATCGGACGATTGCGATTGGGCATGATTTCTTTGCCAACAATGGCATTGATGGTGGTCGACTTACCTGCCTTCATCGTACCAACAATCGCCAAAATCACATCAAAATTTTGTAACTTGTGTTTTTCACCTTCCAACAGCTTCACCATCTCAGGCAAATGCTTGTCGTCAATCATCAAGTCATGGTTTTCTTTGTGAAACGGCACCAAACCCAAGGCAGTCATTTCGTGCAATAGACTGATTTGGTGGCTCAATACGCGGGTCAACTCATCTCTAAATGCCAACAATTGCTGTGGGTTGTAATTGTTGCTTGGAGCTGGCTGTGTGTGTGTGGTAGTCATAAGCGTCCTTTTTCATGAGACGGGTGTTGTATGGCGGCTATCTTAACGGAATATCATTCTCTTAATATCGATTTAAATCAAACGGCATGCATCAAAAAAAGCGACCCGTAAATAGATCGCTATTATAAGTTTGTCATTATGACGATACAATCTCAAGTAACTCTAATTCAAAGATTAACGTTGAATTAGCACTGATTTCTTTCGATTTATGTTCATCTTTATACGCTAATTCCGATGGAATATACAAGACCCACTTGCTGCCAACAGGCATTAATGGCAATGCTTCTTGATAACCTTGAATCAACTTATTCACTGCAAAAGTTGCTGGCTGACCACGATTCACCGAGCTGTCAAATACTTCACCTTTTAAATTTTGACCATGATAATGACACACTACTTTATCTGCCAGAGTCGGTTTTGAACCAGTACCCTCAATCAAAACAAGGTATTGCAGACCCGAAGGTAAGACGTTCACGCCTTCTTTTTGGGCATTTTCAGCCAAAAAAGCTTGACCTTCTTCTAAGTTTTTCAAAGCTTGAGCCGCTTTCTTTTTGGCCAATATTTCAGCAACTGACATCGTTATTCCTACAAAAAAACTAAACACCGCATTATAACAAGATGTGAATAGCCGCTTCAGATTCACATTTAGATTTTCTGCATACCGCAGCCAAACACACCGAATAGTTACTGTGACATACCGCCTCACAAACCGTCATGATTCATATTGATACATTTTCAAATTCATACTCAAACCCAACAAGCAATCTACTCAATCACTAAGCATTTTTGCCATTTTATAATGAATACATATAGCCTAAAATTCACAACCTTGATTTAATAGATTTTTTTGAATAAAATAGCATCATCTTTCACAACATTTGTTTTTATATGAGTACCTTAAAAAACCGTTTTTCTCATTCATCTACCACTCAAAACCATTCTCATAACATGACATCAGACGCTCATCATGACGATGTCCATCAACCTCCATCATCCCCAATGCGCTGGTGTTTGCCTTGGCTGACATTTGGCAAAGCGTTCATGGCTGTGTCCGAACAGCGCCGCCCGAACCGATAAACTGTCATCACACCAATATTGCCCTTGTGCCATTTGTGGGATTTCTGCTTTAGACTGGTGTACATGTTCCAAACGCTGACCTAAATCAATATCGATATTGCTATAAGGCTGCATTTTCGCCACGATGCGTTTTTGCGTGACATCATCGGCCCAAACCGGTTGGTAATTGTGCGTCTTGTTCGTATCAGACACTGCCAATGGCAAAGGCAATACTTCCGTGGCGACCAATTGATTGCCATTAAACTCCAATTGCAATTGCACCATTAAGCTGTCTTTATCAGATGGATTGCGGTTGCCGCCAAACACAAAATTGGCCAACGAATACACAATCACGCCTTGCTTATACTGCTCTACACCTTGTACGACGTGCGGATGATGCCCCAAAACGGCATGAAAGCCTTGGTCTATGGCATAACGCCCTAAGGCTTGCTGCGTGGCATTTTGTTGGTATTCTCGCTCATTGCCCCAATGAAACGACATGATGTAATAATCAATTTTTTCTTGCTTAAAGAAAGCCAAAGCTCTGTCTACCGATTTTTTACCTTCCTGCACATCCCAACCTTTAGCCCCAGCCATTGCAATGCGCTTGCCTTTAATTTCATATATTTGGTAATGCTCATAACCAAATGCTTGAATGCCGCTGTGTTTTAAGGTCGCTAAAGTATCATCCAAACCTTGTTGCCCATAATCATGGCTGTGATTGTTCGCCACATTCACCGCTTCAATTGAACCGTGTTCCAAAATTTGAACCAATGCAGGTTTGCCTTTGAAAGCAAATTGCTTTGGCGTCGGCACATTCGCTTCGGTTAACGGCCCTTCTAAATTGGCAATGCTCAAGTCATCGTGCGCCAACACATCAGCCACATTTTCTAGGAAATAACTAGAGCCATATTGCTGCCAATAATGTGGCAACAAAGCAGTATTGTCTTGCCCCAAATGACTGCCCAAAGTCATATCGCCCACAGCCGTAATCGTAATCTGGGTTTTCTCCACAACATGGAAGCTGCTAGAAGAAAATGGCGGTAGAAAATCATGTTTGAGGACAATAGGCGGTATTTGCGGCTGCCAAGGTTGCATATACAAAGTCGCTGCAATCACCGCAGTCGACAAGCCAAACCACAGCCACCGATTTGGAAAAAATGGTTTGTCTTGCCAAACATCGTTAATGACGGCATTTTGAATTGGTAAACGTCCTGTATCAGACAGCACTACAATTTTTGACTCTGGTGAAAAATGTTGCTGCCAATGCACATCATAATGTCCACGCAATCTTGGATTGAGCAACCATTTGCGCACCAGCAACCATTCTTGCAAAGACAATTCGCCCCATTTGGCTTGCAATGCTTGGGCAATGTCTTGGCGCGAAGCTGCAGCCGATAAATTCAATTTAGCATAAGCATCCCATCGAGCAATGTTGATTTTTTCAGGCGCTAAAGGATGATGATGTAAGAAAAAATCATATTGTCGTCTTGCCATATCGCTGAGCAAATAATGCTTGGCGGCTTCTAAAATAGGCGCAGGCAATAATTTCGCTTGAGCATGTTGCCCAATCACATTGGCAACTTGCTCAGAATGGGTTTGTGCAGGAATTCCCAATAGAATATAGAAATTGATTTGCTTAAAATCGATCGTCAAGCCTCGCACCTGTCATTATTAAAATTTAATGTCATTTAATTATATGCAAATAAACTAAGCAAAACATCTGTTTCATATAGATTAAATCTAAATATTTGTTTCAATATGAAAAATCAATCTATTCAACGTGTTTTAAAACCCATAAAAAAGCGTCCTGTAAACATTTACAGGACGCTTGATTCCAACCTATTTGTATTCAAACCATTAAAAATCGTAAGACACCGACAACCACAAATTGCGACGCTCAATGAATGTGCCCGCAATGCTTTGTGCCGTATTAGAATACATATAAACTTCTTCAGGCTGACCGTTGAAAGTGTATTTGGCAGTTTCATCAAACTTGCGGTCAAACAAGTTATTAATCGAAGCTGACACTTTCAAATTGTCAGTAAAGCGATAGCTACTACCCAAATTGAATACTGTATAGCCTTTTAATTTGTTACCCGTAGCATCCCACATCGCTTGGTTGGCAGCAGATTGGTCTTTTTTATCGCCTTGGAAACGATTGCGGTCGGCTTTGTATTCACCTTCAAACCAAATTTTCCAACGCTCGTTCACATTGTAAGCAGTATGCAAATTCAAGGCATGACGTGGCGCGCTCACCAATTCTTGACCTCTATTTTCGCCTGAAGTAATTTCGGTTTTCATCCAAGTATAAGCACCTTTCACATACCAATCTTGGGTCAAATTCACACGACTAGACAATTCAAAACCTTTGGTTTCTGCCTCGCCCACATTGTAGCTTTGACCAATGGTTGCTTGAGCTGGGAAATCAGCCAATAGATAACAGTTTGACGTATTGTTAACAGCACAATTATCAACCGTGGTGCTTTCAATTTTGTCTTTGAATTTGTTCAAAAATGCCGTACCCGTCACATCGAAACGCTCGGTTGCATAATTGGCGCTCAATTCAAAATTGGTGGATTTTTCAGGTTTCAAATGTGGTGAACCCACAGTCACAGTTCGACCTTGACCACTCCAACCATTGATGCCTGCATGCAAAGAATTGCTGGTTGGCACTTTGTAACCTGTACTCACACCGCCTTTTAAAGTCAAATTGTCAGTTGTGTTCCAAACCAAATACGCGCGTGGCGTAAAATGACCACCAAAACTGCTGTGATCTTGATAACGCCCACCAACAGTTAAACCCAAAGTTGGCAAGATTTTCCATTGGTCTTCAACGAACATCGCCCAAGAATCTTGGGTGAATTTCACATCTTTACCTGCCGCCAAATCCACCGTTTCATTGTCTGAATATTCAGCACCCACCACCAAATTGTGATTGCCCAATTCGGTTTGGAATTGCGTATTGATGGTCAAATCTTTGTTGGTCAAAGTACGGTCTTCGCCATTAAAACGGTAAGAATCGTCTTTGGTCGTCCAACCGTAAGGCATGGTACGACCACGCGTTTCGGCTTCCGATTGCATCACGTAGCTCTTCCAAGTGCCTGCTTCAAACTCAGAGGTATGACCCAAAGCGTATTGCTCTTTAATCGAAATAATCGCATCTTTATAGCCACTGGCACGCAAACCAGATGGCAAACCTGGACGAGCTGGAGGCAAATTTGGTTTGTCCAACGTGCCCATGCGATTGTCTTCATTGCTATAACGTTGGCGCGAACGATTCAAATCCAACCACAATTCATGGTTTTCATTCAAATTGAAACTTAATTTGGTACCAATATCGTAGTTTTCAGACTCACCCGGACGCGGGTCACGACCTGTACCTTCTGTCATCATGCGCTCAGCATCACCACGGTCAAAATATTTACCACGCAATTGAATGCCGATTTTGTCTTGCACAATCGGACCGCTGGTAGAAAAACCAATTTGGCGGGTATTGCCACCTTCATGTTGGTGCAAAATGGTTTCAGCAGCAATATTGCCGCCCCATTCGCCTGAAGATATTGGTTTGGTAATGATATTAATCACGCCCCCCATCGCATCCGAACCGTACAAAGTAGACATAGGGCCACGAATCACTTCAATGCGCTGAATTTGTGATACAGGCGGCATAGAACCAATGGCAGTATCACCCACACCATTAGGTGTGATAGAACCAGAAGTATTTTGACGGCGACCATCAATCAATACCAAAGTGTAATCCGCAGGCATGCCACGCAATTGCACATTCAAACCACCTGTTTTATTCACACCATTGCGAATGTCTACACCCGGAATACCAGCCAAAGCTTCAGCCAAATTGCTATGGCTTTTTTCTTGTAATTCTTGTGCAGTCAACACAGTGATGCTAGCAGGGGCTTCTTTGATGCGTTGAGCCGTACCCGTAGCAGTCACCACCACTTCGCCCAAATCGGTATCGGCTTCATTGCCCACTGCATCATTGGCAAAAGCAGGCACTGACAATGCCGCTAAAACCAACACAGATAATTTTGAATGTAAAAAATGCTGACGCATGACAGACTTTCCCCCTAAAGGTTAAATATTAGACCCAACACGTTAAATTTCGTTGTGAAGTATAAATGATAGTCATTATTAATATCAAACTTAACTGCTATTTATTCTAATAATGATCCCCTTTTACCAACAGTTATTACTCTAATTTCATTAAAAAAAGCCTCCTGTAAGGTTTACAGGACGCTTGATATGTTGATTGAAATGTATCGTTAGAAACGAGCAGTCACACCCACGAAGAACGTACGACCTTCGATAGAATGGTAGTCTGCTGAAGCCGATTCGTCTTTTTCAGGCTGCTTATTAAACATATTGCTCACACCACCGCGCACAGTGAAATTGTCTGATACGTTGTAATTGGCATTCAAACCAAACGTCCAATACGCTTCCAAAACATCAGGCGTAGACACTTCGGTTTTGTATTGAGAACCTGTGTAACGCGCGTTCGCACCCAAATTCAATTTGTCATTCGGCGACCACAACAAATCGGTGTTATAAGCAAACTTAGGCGTATCAATCAAAGGCTGATCGGTTTCTTCATTTTTGGTTTCAATGAAGTAAGTAGCATTGTGTTTCCAAGACCATTGATCGTTAATATACCAAGTCAAAGAACCTTCCAAACCACGAATCACCGCTTCATCAGCATTGTCCACTGCGGTATACCAAATACCATATGGATAACGGCTTTGGAATGCAGGATTGATATCGCTGCTTGGTGTGTGTTTCACAGGTTTGGTAATTAATTTATTTTCAAAATTAGTATGGAAATACGTCAAGCCTGCATTCAATTTTTCATTTTGGAAATTGAAACCAAACTCATAGTTGGTTGATTCTTCTGCTTTGGCACTCGGGTTACCCGTTGAGTAACAGTTAACAAAACCAGTCAAACTGTTAGAGCTGCGGAAGCCATTAGGATTGGTTTGTGCATCGTAGCGACCAAATTGGGTGTTACAACCACTGCCGCGAGAGCCTGTTGCAAAACCTGCTGCCGTTTGCACCAAATCAGGCGCACGGAAGCCGCGTGAAATACCGCCTTTTAACGTCCAATTGTCGGTCAAATTATAAACTGCATAACCACGAGGTGAGAATTGTGTACCGAAACGGCTGTCATCATCCAAACGACCACCCAAAGTCAAATTGAATTTGTCAGTCAATTTCATCGTGTCTTCTACAAACAATGCCCAAGATTTGCCTTCAACATTGGTATTGCCTGTGTGGTCTTGACCATCAACAGATGGCGCACCATTAGAATTGATGCCCAAAGTACGCGTGTTGGTCAGTTGTTCTTTTTTCCATTGACCACCCACAGTCAAATTGTGCTCAACGCCGAATTGAAATTGGGTATTGATTTTACCGTCAATTACTGTTTGTGAGTTTTCTTGGTCAGTTGGTGACAACACGCCACCGATTTCAACCATTTCATTAGGCTTTTCAAACTCATTGCGGTACACACTCAAAGCACTGCTGCCCCATGCGTATTCGCCTTCCCAAGCAGCACCATAACGACGTGTCACAGTGGTGTCTTTTTCACCTTCGCCACCCAACCAAAATTCACTGGTATCGGCGCCTTCTGCATATGTTGGATTGGTGCTGATTTGTTTACCATAAGTACCAAACACATCCAAAGTGTGACCTTCTACGATTTCCCAAGACAATTTACCATCGATGTTTTGGTTTTTAATGCCTGTGGTTGAATCAGCGAAATCATCGCCCTGTAAACCACTGTCCGCATCACGCTGGGTTTGTGCCACAGTCAAACGTGCACCCAAGTTTTCCAAAATCGGACCAGCTACTGTCACAGCGGTTTGCACTGTATCGCCTGCGGTGCTGTCAGATGGTGCTTTGTAATTGACTGTTGCAGAGCCTGACCATTCTTGTGGAATTTTTTTAGTGATGATATTCACCACGCCACCCATCGCATCCGAACCATACAAAGACGACATTGGGCCTTTCACTACTTCAATGCGTTGAATCGCTTCAGGGCTAATCCAATCCAAATCTTGGCGTGCCAAGTCAGGACGATAAGACACTCGCGAAGAATTGCCAATGCGGCGACCATCAATCAAAATCAAAGAATATTCAGATGGCAAACCACGCAATTTGATTTTGCTGCCTTCAGCATTCAAACCTGTACCACCGCTGACACCCGGCTCTTTACCAATCAATTCACCAATAGACGTCACAGGCTGGCGTTTGATTTCGGTTTCTGAAATCACCGAAATGCTCGCAGGCGCATTTTTAATGTTCACGCCAGAACCGCTGGCAGTCACCACAATTTCGCCCAATTCAGTATCGGCTTCTTTGGTTGCTACTGCAGGTTCGTTGGCAAAAGCACTGGTTGCAAAAGCGGCCAGTAAGGTCGTATACAAAGTAGTGTGTAAAAAACGTTGGTGCATGACAGACATTCTCAATTTTGGATAAAAAAAATATGGATCAAAAATAATGGATTAACCAAACATTACGAATTATAAATGATAGTAATTATGAATATCAATTTAATTTGTGATTATTTTTTTAAAAAATATTGATGAAATATACTAAATTATTATCTTTATTAAACTTTCATGCTCATAAAAACCCAAAAAGCGTCCTGTAAAATTACAGGACGCTTTTTTAAATATCTTTTTTATTTTCAATATATTGAAATGGTTCAAAACCCAATATTGTCAAAAATTTAAGCTTGGAGAACACCCACAGCCATACCAGCTTGTTGCAATAAATCTGCGTTGTTTTGTCCCAATAAAGATGCATCTGATAACATTCGACGCCATTGTCGCGCGCCATTCATACCATGACTCAAACCCAAATAATGACGTGCCATATGGCGCAATAAGGTACCTTTATTGGCTTGAATATGCATATTGGCATAATCATGTAACACAGGAATCAGATTTTCCAAGCTCATGATTTCATGATGATCATCATAAAATAGCGCATCCCATTGTGCCATCATTGTCAAAGGTTGATGGTAAGCCGCTCGCCCAACCATCACGCCATCAACATGTTTTAAATGCTCGGCAATTTGTTCATTATCGGTCACGCCACCATTAATCAAAATTTCCAAATCAGGAAAATCACGCTTCAATTGGTAAACATAATCGTATTTTAATGGCGGGATTTCGCGATTTTCTTTAGGGGACAAACCCTTAAGCCATGCATTGCGCGCATGGACAATGAATGTTTTACAGGACGCTTGCTCTGCCAAATGCCCAACAAAATCACGCACCACACTGTAATCTTCTTGCTGATCCACACCGATACGGTGCTTGACCGTGACATCAATGTCGACCACATCTTGCATCGCTTTGACACCATCAGCAACCAAACCCACTTCATTCATCAAACACGCGCCAAATGCGCCTTTTTGCACGCGCTCGCTTGGGCAACCGCAATTAAGGTTCACTTCATCATAACCATATTCTTCAGCAATTTTGGCACATTGCGCCAAATCCGCCGCATCTGAGCCACCCAATTGCAAAGCCACGGGATGTTCGCATTCATTGAACGCTAAAAAACGCTCACGGTTACCATGAATCAACGCACCGGTGGTCACCATTTCCGTATACAACCACGCATGGTGGGTAATTTGTCTGGCCATGTGACGGTAATGGCGATCGGTCCAATCCAGCATGGGCGCCACAGACAAAGTGCGCGGTGGCAGTTTTTTCGTTGTCATCTGCATCTATTTTTCGAAAAAACGTTTATTATACTAAGTTTTAGCACATTTTCGCAGTAAGTCTTTTCATGAATGCAACAGATTTAATTGGTTTGATGGGCACAGCCGCCTTTACCATCTCAGGCTACCTCGTTGGCTACCGCAAAGGCCTTGATTTATTGGGCGTGATCATTGTCTCGCTGTTAACCGCTATTGGTGGCGGTATCATTCGTGACATGTTGATTGGTCGCCTGCCTGCGGTTTTCACCAGCAATACCTCTTTAATCATGATTGCCATCACTTTGATTTTGGCAATGGTCTTTCACCTAGCCAAGCGCGAGCAACGCATTTTATCGTGGTCGTTTTACATCGCTGACGCCATTGGCTTGGTCGCCTTCAGTATTACAGGTGCACAAATTGGCTTGTTATATGAATTAAATTTGTTTGGCGTAGTGAGTTTGGCTTTTGTGACTGCCGTTGGCGGTGGCATGGTACGAGATACTTTGGTCAACGAAGTGCCTGAAATCTTAACCGAAGGCATTTATGGCACCGTAGCAGTATTGATTGGCTTGTTTATGTTTATGCTCGACACCGTGGCCTATTTGAATGCTTGGACCTTGTATTTCATTGCCAGCTTAGGCTTGATTTTACGCTTGTGGGCAATTGTAGCCAAAATGAATTTGCCAACTTTGCAAAAAAAATCAGATTACAAAAATTAACAATTATTTTTTGAACCGACTTCAATCTGTTACGTCTATGCTATACACATTAATCTTGGTCTAGGTAATGTGGATTGTAATCAGACGTTTTCCTGTAATGCCTTTGCCATTTAATCCTCCCCCCTTGGATTAAATGGCTTCTTTTTTATGCCCATTTTTCAAATTAAATATAAAGCCTACAGCATAAAAATAACGAACAAAATCATCGCAAATCATTGAAAATAAAAAAATCTTACTATCCTTAACAGCAATTAATACTCATAAGCGTATTATAAATTCCATCGCCTCTCTGCTCCGAGGTTGGCGATTGAAGTGAGTAAGACGTTTTCCCCGCAATGAATTGACCACCTAATGGCTTTCTCCCTTGGCTTTAGGTGGTTTTTTTTGTGTTTTTGTTTTGCAATCCACCTAGCTTGCTGAAACTGTTATACTTCTTGCTTTAGTCCGACTATCTAGTGAACCCAATCACCATGCAAGAAAATTACCAAGCTTCAGCCATTGAATCGGCTGCACAAAAATTGTGGGATGATGCCCGCTTGTTCAATGTCGAAATCGACGAATCTAAGCCTAAATACTACAGTTTATCGATGTTTCCTTACCCATCTGGCAAGTTACACATGGGTCATGTGCGCAATTACACCATCACCGACGTTTTATCACGTTACAAATTGTTGAATGGTTTTAACGTGATGCAACCTATGGGTTGGGATGCTTTTGGTTTGCCTGCTGAAAATGCAGCGATGAAACACCAAGTAGCCCCTGCGGCTTGGACGTATTCCAATATTGATTACATGAAAAAGCAATTGCAATCTTTGGGTTTTGCCTTGGATTGGGAACGTGAGATTGCCACTTGTACGCCTGAATATTACAAATGGGAACAATGGTTGTTCACCAAGTTGTTCGAAAAAGGCGTGGTTTACAAGAAAAATGGCGTGGTGAACTGGGATCCGGTTGACCAAACTGTGTTGGCCAATGAGCAAGTGGAAAACGGTCGTGGCTGGCGTTCGGGTGCGTTGATTGAAAAACGCGAAATCCCAATGTATTACTTCAAAATCACCGATTATGCCGAAGAGTTGTTACAAGACTTGGACAAGTTAGAACACTGGCCTGAACAAGTCAAAACCATGCAACGCAATTGGATTGGCAAATCTCGCGGCATGCAAGTTCGTTTTGGCATTGCAAACGACAGCAAAACTGGTTTGCCTGAAGGTTGGAACGAATATTTGCAAGTGTACACCACCCGTCCTGACACGTTGATGGGCGCAACTTATGTCGCAGTAGCCGCAGAGCACCCATTGGCAACGGCTGCTGCCGAAGGCAATACAGAACTGCAAGCGTTCATCGCTGAATGCAAAGCAGGTTCAGTTGCCGAAGCAGACATGGCAACCATGGAGAAAAAAGGCTTGCCTACAGGCCGCTTTGTCGTGAATCCATTGAATGGCGACGTGTTACCTGTATTTGTAGCCAATTATGTATTGTTCAGCTACGGCGACGGTGCGGTGATGGCAGTACCTGCACACGACGAACGTGATTTTGAGTTTGCCAAAAAATACGATTTGCCGATTAAAACCGTAATTCGCCCAAGCGAAGAGGAAGCGTTGGCAGAACCTTTACAGGCCGCTTATACCGAGCATGGCGTGTTGATTAACAGCGGTGAATTCGATGGTTTGGATTTTGCTGCCGCGTTTGATGCGATGGCAGCCAAACTCGAAAGCTTGAACGCTGGCGCACCGAAAACCCAATTCCGCTTGCGTGATTGGGGTATCAGCCGTCAACGCTATTGGGGTTGCCCAATTCCTATCATTCATTGCCCTTGCTGTGGCGATGTGCCTGTGCCTGAAGACCAATTGCCAGTGATTTTGCCTGAAGATGTGGTGCCTGATGGCGCGGGTTCGCCATTGAACAAAATGCCTGAATTCTACGAAACCACTTGTCCTAAATGTGGTGGTGATGCCCGTCGTGAAACCGACACCATGGACACCTTCATGGAATCAAGCTGGTATTTCGCGCGCTACGCTTCGCCTAAATGCGATACTGCCATGGTCGATCCTGCGGCTGGCAAATATTGGATGGCGGTAGATCAATATGTTGGTGGTATTGAGCATGCGATTTTGCATTTATTGTATGCACGTTTCTTCACCAAACTCATGCGTGACGAAGGTTTGTTGAATGTGGATGAGCCGTTCACCCGCTTGTTAACCCAAGGCATGGTGGTGTGCGAAACTTACTACCGCACAGGCGCCAATGACTCCAAAGAATGGATTGCGCCACAAGACGTTGAATTGGTGCGCAATGACAAAGGTCAACCGATTTCAGCCACGCTGATTGCCGATGGTTTGCCAGTTGAAATTGGCGGCATTGAAAAAATGTCCAAATCTAAAAATAATGGCGTTGACCCGCAAGCGTTGATTGATGAATATGGTGCAGATACAGCACGTTTGTTCATGATGTTTGCAGCGCCTCCTGAACAATCTTTGGAATGGTCAGATAACGGTGTAAAAGGCGCTTACAACTTCTTGCGTCGTTTGTGGCGCACAGTGTTTGAATTCCAAAAAGGTGGTTTGGTCACGGCTTTTGCTGGTAACCAAGACGCTTTGGATGCAGGTCTGAAAGATTTGCGCTACAAATTGCACACCACCATTGCCAAAGTCAGCGATGATTATGGTCGCCGCCAACAATTCAATACTGCCATTGCCGCAGTGATGGAATTGATGAACACATTGGACAAAACCGATACATCAAGCGAACAAGGTCGCGCAGTGGCGCAAGAAGTGTTGGAAAACATCATGCGTTTGTTGTGGCCGATTGTGCCGCACGCTTGCCAAGCTTTGTGGCAAATTTTGCGTCCTGAAACCAACTTATGGGATGCCGCTTGGCCGACAGTAGACGAGGCGGCTTTGGTCAAATCGGAAATTGAAGTGATGGTTCAAGTCAATGGCAAATTGCGTGGCAAAATCACCGTTGCGGCCGATGCCAGCAAAGAGGCTTTGGAAGCTGCCGCTTTGGCAAACGAAGGCGCAGTGAAATTCATGGAAGGCAAAACACCTAAAAAAGTGATTGTCGTACCAGGTCGCTTGGTAAATATTGTCGTGTAAGTCAGGAATTGACTTTATGATAGCAGCGTCCTGTAAGTTTACAGGACGCTGTATTTATTCATTGTACGGAACACCAATATGAACATTAAATATCGTATTTTAGTAACCGCCCTAGCTTTACCATTATTATGGTCACCTATGGCTCATAGCGCCAATAACAGCGATTTAAGCGTGGTTTACACACCCAAATTGTTTTATCCCAATGCCGCAAGATTGGCCAAACAAGAAGGCTTGGTGGTGATTTTGGGACAAGTGAATGCGCAAGGCAAAGTCACTCAAGCACACATCAAAACCAGCTCAGGTCATGCCGATTTAGACCAAGCAGCTTTAAAACAAGTCCAAAAAACCCGTTTTAAGCCCTTACCACAAGGTCAAGACAGCGCTGATTTTGAACAACCCATTCAATTTACACTTTAATGTAAAGAATGGATTGATTCCTATATGCCCGCACGATTTCATTTTCTAAATACCCACCCACGCCATTGTCTGAGTATTGTTCGTTCATTGTGGCTGATTTTAACGCTGCATTTATTAAGTGCTTGTGCAAGCTTACCGCCAGCCATTGCGGTTACCGAACCGGTTCAACACATCACCACTACCAACAGTCAACTGGCACAAGTCATTCACTCATTGCGCCAAGACCGCCAAAATCTCACAGGGATTTATCCGTTATCAGACAGCCATGATTCGTTTGCGGCACGAGCCAATTTGATTCATTCGGCAGAATTCACTTTAGATTTACAATATTATATTTGGCATAACGACACTTCAGGCCGCTTATTAGCGCAGGCTTTACAACGTGCCGCCAATCGAGGCGTGAAAGTGCGTTTGTTATTGGACGACAACAATACCGATGGTTTGGATTATTTTTTAAGTGATTTGGATGCACATCCGAACATACAAGTGCGCTTATTCAACCCTTTTCACCATCGCAAGATGCGCTGGATGGGCTATATCACGCAATTTGAACGCTTGAATCATCGCATGCACAACAAAGCGTTTATTGTTGACCAACAAGCGGCTATTTTAGGCGGACGCAATATTGGAGATGAATATTTTGGTGCGGGCGATGGCACGATGTTCATGGATTTGGATGTTTTGGCAGTAGGCAAAGTCGTTGATGACATCAATCAAGATTTTGAACGCTATTGGCGCAGTGAATCCAGTTACTCTTTAGAGCAAGTATTACAACACCGTTCTGTTGCACCGCCACCAGTGGCATTAAGCCCACACCAACAACAAGAACAACAAAATCAAAAACGCAATTATTTAAACCAAGTCGCACAATCTGATTATGCCAATGCCTTGCGTGAGCAACGCTTGCCATTGCAATGGTCAGATGTTGCATTGGTCTCTGATGACCCAGCCAAAGCCTTACAAAGTTTAGGCGCCACGCCAACACACAATATCGTCAATGATTTGTCACGCGAACTAGGTGACCCCAAAGAACAATTATTAATCGTATCGCCTTATTTTGTGCCAACTAAAAATGGGACCAAAGAGCTGGTTCAACTGGCAAAAAATGGCGTTCACATCACCATTTTGACCAACTCCTTAGCCGCAACCGATGTGGCACCTGTGCATGCAGGCTATGCCAAATACCGCAAACCTTTGCTCAAAGCAGGCATTAATCTTTATGAACTCAAGCCCAGCATCATCAAACCCATGATTTTCAAAGACCGTGGTTTGACTGGCAGTTCTGGTTCCAGCTTACATGCCAAAACCATTGCCATCGACAACCGTTCAATGTTCATTGGTTCTTTCAATATGGACCCACGCTCTGCCAATGTGAATACTGAAAATGGTGTTGTCATTCACAATCCACAACTGACCAGCCATTTCAAAGAAACCTTACTCAATAACGTGCCTAGCAATGCCTATGAAGTACAATTAGACAGCAACGGACGTTTGGTGTGGTTAGAACATGGCGATTATGCTGCGATGGTGTATCAAAAAGAGCCTCAAACCACATGGATGAAACGATTTTGGATCAGATTTCTGTCCATTTTACCGATTGAGCCTTTGCTATAAATCCATCAAACGTCCTGTAACTTTACAGGACGCTTGATAAAAATATGCCATCATTGTGCCAAACGCATGATTTCCAATTGATTTTGTTGGTCTAATTTTTGCAATACTTGCAAAAATTTTGGCATATCAGCCACTACAATAGGCTGCTGAGCCTCACTCCAACCTTCCACATTGACCAAACGATTGCTGACATATTCTAAATTCGCAGCAAGTTTGCCATCTGAATAAAAATATTGGCTGCGACCATGCAACATGCCTTGGTCAAATTGATTGACATGAAATACCGTACCGTTTGGATAATAAGCAGTACTGCTACCAACCAATTTTCCTTTGTCATACAAACTGTTTTCCAAACGTGCACCATTGGCATAATACAAAGTCACTTCACTGTCTGTATGCTGGTTGTCAAAGACCTGCAAAGCCTCTTTATTGGTCACTTTCAAAGGATCACTTTGTTTTTGATCATTGCGACTGTAAAAGTCTTGCACGATAAAATGATTATCAGTGGTCGTACCCAGTAATTTGCGATAATAACCATTGGCTACTTTTTGATTGGTAACACTGCCATCCAAATTAAAATGTGCCACCACTTCCTCTTGTTTCACTGCAATTTGTCGATACGCATCATTGTGCATACTGCTTGTGCTGCTACACGCAGCCAAGCCCATTGCCACCGCCACTACTAACATCCATGTTTTCATTGTTCAACCCTTGATTTCCAATGCCACTACATCATAACCAATGTGTCCATCATCGTCATGTATTGACTATGTGTTTGCTTGTAAAGTTTGCGCCAACCACTGTTTGGCTTCAGGCAACACCACACACCCATCTTGCTGCGTAAAATGCCCATAGCCTTGCAAACGGATTAAAGCGGCCTGTAAATGTTGGCTCAAACGTGCAGTAGCTGCGGGCAAAACATCGGTATCATCTTCTGAAAGCAATACCGTTGTTTGTAACGAAATATTCTGTAAAAATGCCCAAGGCAAATCATATTGATTGAATTCATCCAACTCAGGCAATAAAGCTAATTTTTCTGCAAATCCTGCAACCAACAACAAACCACCCAAGCGTGCGCTGGAAGCTTGTTGTGACAAAAAATGCAAAGTCGCCACACAGCCCAAGCTGTGCGCCACAATATAAGTCTGTTCATCCACATCACCAATGGCTTGCTGCAAAGCCTGTTGCCACTCAAGCAAACTGGGCATATGTGAGCTTGGCAAAGCAACAATATGGCTGTTAATGGCAGGAAATTGCTGACACAACCATTCAAACCAATGATTTTGTGGATGGGCTTGATAACCATGAACAATAAACAAACGGGATTTCATAAAAGCAGCTTTCAAAACAAAATACCGCTTGATGATAACAGGGATGAGCCCCATTAAAAGGATTGAATCATGCTATCGAAATTGCTATTGGATATATTAAACAACCATCAAATTAAAAATAAAAAAACGACCAATGGCACAACCACTGCCAAACACCATTGCCATTGATGGGCCACTGAAGCAGATTCCGAGGGTTGGGATGAACCCAATCTTCCATTCAAACTCACACCATGGGCTACCCAGCCCTGCCGCACACCCAAACCTATGGCAAAAACAGCCATCAGCAACATGCTCAGCATGAGAAATTTATTTAACATTCAATACCTTCATGAGATGAATGGAATTTCACAAAAAATCATAAACAAATGCAATGACTTCAATCTTTTGAGATATGGATGCAAAAAACATGCCAAAACAATAAAAATAACCGTAAGTCTATTAATTCATCATTCACGCATCGCATAAAAAAACCGTGACTTAAGTCACGGCTCCATGATGTGATTCTTTATTTTCACTTTAACGCTTAAACAAGCCTTGCTGCTGTAAAAATGGCAACATATGCGGGCGCACAGGTTTACACAAAGTCTTGGCAATCGCATCTTGCCATGTGGCGGGCTCTGCGCCTCGCTCCACATAATATGCTTTTACCTGTGCTTCATAAGCAGCAACAGCATTTAAATCTTGTACTTGATAAGTATTTTCACTGACAAACAATGCCGTTGGCAGTTTTGGCTTCATGTTGGGATTTTGTGCAGGATAGCCCAAACACATACCAAACAAAGGAACGGTTTTTTCAGGCAAAGCCAAAATTTCAGCCGCCTTCACCATATCATTGCGCAAAGCACCAATATACACACCACCCAAACCCAAAGACTCTGCCGCTAATAACACATTTTGCGCCATGATGCCTGCATCAATCGCACCCATAATGCCCACTTCTGCCCAATCGGTTTGTATGTTTTCAACCAACATGCTATGTCTTGCTACATCCAACACAAATACCCAAAATTCAGGTGCTGATTCGACATAAGCTTGATTGGCACACACCTCACGCAGTTGCTGCCGCTTATGTTTATCAGTAATGCGAATAATGTGAGTGGATTGTAAAAAATTAGAAGTCGCTCCAGAAGACGCTGCCGCTAACAATGCATCACAAATTTCTGCTGTCACAGCTTGTTCGGTAAATGCTCTAATGGAACGATGATGCAATTGGGTGGTTAAAGTTGCCTGACTGTTCAAATTCATATACTCATACCATATTAATAGGTGAATTAATGCTGTTTGCCCATTTCCAATTGACGGGCAGTTTGCGCCAAACGCACGCCTTGAGAAAACGCCACTTTTTTCTCTTCAACACTCAAAACAGGATTGCCATTAGCACCTGCCACATGCGATGCACCATATGGTGTGCCGCCTGTTTGAGTGTGACTCATATCCGATTGGCTAAATGGCACACCCAAAACCATCATGCCTTGATGTAATAAAGGCAACATCATCGTCAACAAAGTCGACTCTTGACCGCCATGCATGGTAGAAGTACTGGTAAAAACCACAGCCGGCTTACCAATCAAATCCCCTGATAACCACACACCACTGCTACCATCCAAAAAATACTTCATCGCCGCAGCCATATTACCAAAACGGGTCGGGCTACCCAAAGCCAATGCCGCACATTCACGCAAATCATCCATCGTGGCATACGGTGCACCACTGCTAGGAATATCGGCTTGCACTTGCTCACATACCGTAGAAATTTTCGGCACAGTGCGCAATACCGCTTCACAGCCTTCTACACTTTCAATACCTTTGGCCATTTCTCGTGCCAAATTCAAAACACTGCCATTTTGGCTGTAATACAAAACCAATATTTTCAACATGAGTCTACCTTCTTCATCTATTTCAATGCGATACAGATAATACGCTACAATGCAGACTTATGTGTATTTCAGGACGCTTTATGTTGAAATCCTTCATCGCCCAATCTTGGCAATGTCTGACTGAGCAACGCTTGTGGCAGTTTGCGATATTCATCTTGAAGCGCTGCCAACAACTGCATTTATTTCAAGTTTCATCCAGCCTCACTTTCACCACTTTGCTCGCTTTGGTGCCATTTTTCACCATTGCATTGACGGTGATTTCCGCCTTTCCCATGTTCGAAGGCATTACCCGTCAATTTCAAGATTTCATCACCGACAATTTGGTCCCGCAAGCCAGTTATACCATTATCAATGAATATGTGTTCGGCTTCTTAGACAACGCTTCAAAACTCACCACCATCGGTATCATCATGTTGGTGGCTTCAGCCATTTTATTGATTAACACCATTGAAACGGCCTTCAATCAAATCTGGGGCACCACCAAACTGCGTCCTTGGCATACACGTTTATTGGTCTATTGGGCATTGTTAACCCTAGGACCAGTCATTCTAGGTTTAACCATTTCTCAACTAGGACGCTTAACCAAACAATCTATTTTTGCTTTACATTACCCAACTTGGGCATTGTTACTACAAGTTAGCATCTCTATTTTAGTCAATATGATTTTGTTATGGCTGATGTATCGTGTCGTACCCTCACGCTATGTTCCAGCCAAACATGCATTGGTAGGTGCTTTGTGGAGTGCGGTGATTTTAGAAATTGCCAAGCGCATATTCAGTTCTTATTTCGGACACGTCGGCAATTATCAAGTCATTTATGGCGCATTTGCGGCCGTACCTTTGTTTTTAGTTTGGATCAATGTTTTGTGGGCGATTTTGTTGTCAGGCGCCATCTTAACCAATGCTTTATCCTATTGGAAAGGCGACGCTTTCCACAGACATACAGGGCAACATGGGCGCTTTGATGATATTTTAAAAATATTGATTTTACTTGCCCAAGCCCATGATGAAGGCAAAATTTTACCCACGCGTTCATTTCGAAACCATATCAATATGGGTTATGACGAATTAACCGACATGTTAGAACAATTGCAACACTATGATTATGTTGCTCGCGACAATGATGGTTGGTTACTCAAAACCAATCCACAAAACATCGATTTACGGGCTATTTTTGAATTGTTTGTTTACAGGCCGCATGACAACCAACAAGACCAAATCGGGCAAATGGTACAAAATTTCATGCAACCGAGTATGGAAACATTGAATATGTCATTGGCTGACTTTATGAAGCACTCCAAAGTCCCAACCACGATAGTATAAAAAAAATGCCCAGAGATTTCTGGGCATTTGTCAAAATCAAAACACAATCAACGTTGAATAGGATTCACAGTGATTTCTACACGGCGATTTTCTGCACGACCTGCCACAGTATTGTTACTTGCAACAGGTTGGCGAGAGCCTGCACCAGCAGTCGTAATGCGATTAGATGCAACATTGCGGCTCACCAAATAATTGGCAACAGCAGAAGCACGATTGCGTGACAAAGGTTCATTAATCGCATCGCTACCAGTACTATCGGTATGACCTACAATATTGATAGTAGTATCAGTATATTGAGCCAACACGCTGCTGACTGAGTTCAAGCTAGAAGAAGCTGAACTGTTTAGTTGATAACTACCTGTCGCAAAAGTGATACTTTCTGGCATCACCAAACGAATTTCATCACCCACACGGTTTACTTCCACTTGGGTATTCGCCAAACTTTGACGCAATTGACGCTCTTGATGATCCATATAAGCGCCTACACCTGCGCCAATGGCGCCACATGCCAAAGCCGAATTACGCGCACCTTTACTACCATGAGTCAATGCACCCACAATACCGCAAGTCGCCGCACCACCCAAAGCACCCAAAACCGTATTGTTGCGATCCACTTGACCTGTCATAGGATCGGTTGCACAAGCACTCAAAGCCACTGCTGCAACCGTCGCCATCAAACTGAATTTTTTCCATGCTTTCATTCTAGACTCCTTGAATTATCGTATGCTTTTAATATATTGGCACTAATAACCATATTTCACAATAGCTATGTTTAGAAAATAAATCCTCATAATTAATTTCATAAAACCATTACAAGAGCTTAAAAATTATGTATTAACCATATTTACCCAAATTTTGCATAATTCTAAATTAACGGTATAATGCGCTTCTTATCTAGAGAGGTGGATGAGTGGTTGAAGTCGCACGCCTGGAAAGCGTGTATACGTTTATAGCGTATCGAGGGTTCGAATCCCTTCCTCTCTGCCAATATTACTAAAAGCGTCCTGTAAACTTACAGGACGCTTTTTTCATGCCTTTAACATTCATGTCATCACCATGGACACATCTTGTCCAACGTTGCTCTTACACTGCCTTTCAATCGCTTCTCAAAAGACGAACCATTAAAATACTTTTTTCATACGGCATTGCTACCGCCATATCAACACGCCATCTATAAAAACGCCATATGCATTTTAACAACACAAAAGGATATTCTATGAAAGGTCAAATTTTAGATTTTTCACTACAAAAAGGTGGCGGTTTGATTCAAGCCGAAGATGGCAAACGCTATTTGTTTCGTGCCTCTGAATGGCAGCATACCAATGATCCATCCGCGGGGCAGGTGGTTGAGTTTGTGGCAGCGGATGAAAAATTTGCCATTCAAGTACACCCTATTCTGACCATAAAAAAACCTTCACCTGAGCCAACTCAAAAAATTCAATTTGCACACACAGCGACTCGCACAGCCACAACCACACCCGATGCCATCAGCCTATGGCAACATGCAGTGACCGCCGTCAAAGACAAATACACCCAATTTACAGGACGTTCACGTCGCCGTGAATACTGGGGATTTTTCTTATTTTTCAATCTGATTTCTTTAGGGTTGTTGTATTTGGTTCTGGAGTTATTGTCAAATCTGGTGTATGGCATTCAGGCCGCTTTCTCTGTTGATTGCTCGTCTTCCTGCTTGCCATCTTTGAAGATGACGTTGTTGACCACCAAGGTCAATAAGTTGAATCCTTGAATCCGGCGCCAACGCTTTTGGGCCGTTTCCAATAATTTGTACACCATCGCCAAAGTGGTTTCTCTGGAACCGCAGTTTTTAGCCCGCTTACTACGCAATCGTACGGTAGCAAACGTGGATTCAATCGGGTTGGTGGTGCGGATGTGCGTCCAATGCACATTTGGAAAGTCATAGAATGCCAATAACTCTTCTTCATCCTTCACCAGTTTGTTAATGGCTTTGGGGTATTTGTCACCAAAGCGAGCCACTGTTTGTTTGAAGGCTTGTTCTGCACTTTCTTTGGTTTCGGCCATCCAAATTTCTTTCAAAGCCTCTCGCAATTTGCCTTGTACCGATTTGGGTACGGCTGCCAACACATTGGCCGTTTTGTGCACCCAACAGCGCTGATGTTTGGTGTCTGGATAAGACTTGGCCATGGCATTCCAAAAGCCCAACGCACCATCGCCGACCGCCAATTTTGGACTGGTTTCCAAACCCCTCAAACGCAAGCCTATCAACACTTCTGACCAACTGACTTCAGATTCCCGATAACCATCTTCAACCGCCACCAACTCTTTATGTCCTTGATCAGTCACACCAATGATGACCAGCAAACACAGTCTATCGTCCAATCGCACATTGCTGTAAATGCCATCGGCCCACCAATACACATAGCGTTTGCCCTTTAAATCCCGCTGGCTCCATTGCCGATGTTCGTCCGTCCAATGTTGCTTCAAACGACTGATGGTATTGGCTGACAAGCCTTTGGCCTGCTCTCCCAATACAGCCGCCAAAGCTTGTTGGTGGTCACCTGTGGAAATGCCTTTCAAATACAGCCATGGCAGCAATTCTTCGATGCTTTTGGTACGTTTCAAATAAGGCGGCAACAATTGACTGTTGAAACACACACCGTCACCACTGCGATCTCGTACCTTCGGCACTTTCACCTGTACATCACCAATGCCAGTCTGCACTGTTCGTTCCGGCAAATAACCATTTCTGACCAATGCTTGGCGACCATCGGGAAGTTTCTTGGGTGAGTGTTGCTCCAGCAAAATCTGCAATTCGGTTTCAACTGCTTTGGCAATCAACTCCCTGGCTCCCTGACGCAGCAAATCGGTCAATGGGTCATTGAATGTTTGCTGTGGTTGTACGAATGCATTTGGGTTAGAATCAGTCATGGCGTATTCCTTTTGTTGGTTGAAATCTTTGGTCGGAAATCAATCAACAGGATACGCCTTCTTCATTTGTTCGTCATACACCAGAAATGACTATAGCTCTTGGTTCTGGTCGGGTCAACCATTTCCGAAGAAACTGCAAGTGTCTTATCTTTACCTTATTGGTTATTTTGTGTGGCAGTTTTTTTACCTCAACTTGCGGTCAGCGTACGCAGATTACATGACATCAACAAATCAGGTTGGTGGATATTGATTGGTTTAATACCATTGGTAGGCGGTATTTGGTTCATTATTTTAATGTGTACCGATGGCACACCAGATGACAACCAATTCGGCTCCAATCCTAAAAATATTGAATAAAACATTTCTATGTTAAATAACCTGCTTAAGCGACATAAAAGCTAAATTTTTATGACAAATTTTCCTGTTTGTCATAAAAAATTCTTTACAAGAAAGTATTATGCTGAATAATGAGCTAATATTTAAAGTAATTGGTTCATTTTATTTGTTTCACTACCATTGGGAGTAAATAACATGTCATTCGGCGCTCACTCATTTCAATTAACTTGCCCAAAATGTCAATTGCGTGGTCCCATTCAAAAATCAGAGACCATCACTGGACCTTTAGAATGCTTCAATTGTGATAACACACCATTAGAACGCCAGCCTGTTCACATATTAGATCAGCTGTTTGAACAATACATATCAAAACTTTAAATCTATGTCAGCCAATACCAAAAAACTAGCGGAGCGATTGAGTGCCATCTTGGTGGATTTGCACTCTGGCCAGCGCTTATCTGCCCACGGTTTGGCAGAAAAATATGGAGTGTCCCTCAAAACCATCAAGCGCGATTTGGGTCAGCGACTCGATAATCTGCCATGGTTGGAAACAGGTCCGCAATTTTATCGCCTCGACACCCAAAAAATGCAGCATACCAATTTGGAAACCTTAACCCGTTTTTGTCGGTTTGCTGCAATTAAAGAATTGTTTCCACCCATAGACCAAGCATTCTTAGACAATTTGCTGAAAGACCACATCTTGGTCAAAGGTCTAAAATATGAAAATATTCAAGGTTTAAAACAACAGTTTTTACAATTAGAACAAGCCATTGATTCGTATCATATGGTGTATTTTGATTATTGCAAAATCAATGAAAAACAAGCCAAACCTTATACCATCGCCCCATATGGCTTGGTGAATAAAAACGGCATTTGGTATGTCATCGGTCTTGATCAAGGCAAAGAAAAAACCTACAATTTCAAACAAATATCCAATGTTGAAATTTTGTCGACAACTTTTGAATGTGACCAAAATTTGAAAGAAAAACTGCGTCACAGTGACAGTTTGTATCATGGTAATCAAATTCAACAAATCACTTTACAGGTCAATCACAATATTGCACCGTATTTTCGCCGCCAAGCACAGTTTCCCAATCAAGATATACTCGAAACCTTGCCCAATGGTGATTTGATTATTCAATGTCGAGACATCAATCCTGTAGAGGTATTGCCTATGGTGAAATACTGGTTGCCACATATCACCATTATCAGCCCACGCAGCTTGCAACAAGACATCAAAGACATGTTGAATCAGTATTTACAAGCGTCCTGAAAGACATTGAAAGAGCTTATTTGGTGTTTACAGAATGACCATCCCTATGTTCTCAGAAACCTCGTTTTCTGAGAACATATTCAAATGAATCATACTTACTCATTTGAAATATTACAGCGAGTGGCTCGTATTGATCCCAAACAGCGCAATGATTGAACATCCGATACAATGAACAGCCATTGTTGCTATGGTCAATGAGCAGCAATACACCCCAAAATGGGTACATGAATCAATCTGTTGACAGCTCCGATGTGACTGACAATCAGGCGGCTTGCTATCGATTGCAACAGATGAAACAATTGGAAAATTCAACCCAAATAACACAGCTCAAGACAAGCTGTCTTCCAATACTCGACATTCACCATACCATCTACCTCAAATATACCTCGCCAAACATCACGTTATGTACGACTAATTTTGATTTTTTTAACAAAAAATAACATTCATTTTGACTTTTTTTTTAGCAGATATCTATTTTTAAAAAAATCTTAATAATCTATGAATAAATGCCTTCACCATACAAATCAATCCTTAGTCAATTTATTTCAAAATGAATAAATACATATGCATGTCTTATGATTCCTAATTGGAATGAGTATTGTCTATTTTTTCGTTTGAATTGAATTGTTTAGAATATTAGCCTGAATCCAAACAACAACCCTCAATGTAATAGGAAGACAGGCTATGCACATCATCAAATCAGGATTGTATTTGGGTAGTTTAAGTATCATGGCTCTGGCTTTAGCTGCCTGTGGTCAAAACACAGAAAAAGCTGCTGCGTCAGCAGATGCTAAGCCTGCTAGTGCCACTTCAGGAGAAGGCATTACAGTTTTGATTGGTACGGTGAATCCATTAACAGGCCCATTGACTCACTGGGGCGTAGATTCTGCCAATGGTATTAAATTGGCGATTGAAGATGCCAACAACAAAAAATTGGTTTGGGATGGTAAACCTGTCACATTTGAATTGATTTCAGAAGACGATATGGCAGATCCTCGTGTTGCCACGCAAATGGCAGATCGTTTGGTCGACAAAAAAGTCAGTGCGGTGGTAGGTCACTTTACTTCCAGTACTGCCATTCCTGCGAGTATGACTTATGATACTGCCAAAATTCCACACATCACTTATTCTGTCACTGGTGCCAAATACACCCAACAAGGTTTTGAACATGTTTATCGTGTGATTGCCAGTGATGCGCAACAAGCTGTTGGCATGGCTAAATTTGCGGTTGAAAAATTAGGCATCAAAACCTTCAGCTTGGTACATGACAAAGGTGCTTATGGCGAAGGTTTGGCAACTGACTTTGGTAAAGAAGCTGAAAAATTAGGCGCCAAAATGTTGTCAACCGAATTCACCACCACAACCTCGGCTGAATTCAGCTCGGTTGCAACTGCGATTAAAACCAAACAACCTGATTTTGTCTTATACGGTGGCATGGATGCACAAGCTGGTCCTTTGGCAAAAGAATTGCGCAAACAAGGTGTGACTGCTCAATTTATGGGTTCTGATGGCATTAAAAGCGAAGAAATGTTGAAGATGATTGGTCCAATTGATGGTGTATACGCCTCAACAGCAGGTGCGACCACGGACAAAATGCCTGGTTACAGCGAGTTTGCTACACGCTATCAAGCCGCTTACAACCAACCGATTGCCACATTTGCACCTTACTCTTACGATGCTACCCATGTCATCATTGCAGCTATGGATCAAGCCAAAAGTGCCGACCCTGCCAAATACGCGCCATTGATTCGCAAAACCCAAATGCAAGGCATCACTGGTGCGATTGCATTTGATGAAAAAGGTGATTTAAAAGACAGCGCTCAAACCGTTTACATCGCCAAAGGCGACAAATGGGAAGTGGCTATGTAATAATGCATTTACCATAAAGATGCAATTTTAACAGACTTCATCTCAGCACTTTAGGCACCTTAAACCTGATTTTAAGGTGCCTTAACCTTAAGGGTATATGTGAGCAATTATGAATCCCAACATCCCTCCTTAACCGCACTGCGAGTATTTACCTCAGTCGGTCGCTTTCACAATATCACTCGTGCTGCCAATGAGTTAGGCATTAGCAAAGGTGCCGTTTCCCAGCACTTACATAAATTAGAACAAACATTAGACGTGAAGCTTTTTGAACGTCATGGCAAAGAATTGTCCCTCACCGAACAAGGTCGATTTTATTTAGCCGATTTGCGGCGTGCTTTCGACTTGATTGATCAATCTACCCAACGTCTGACAATCAACCAACGCGAATGGATTATCAGCTGTACGCCCACTTTTGCCGAATGTTGGTTGATTCCACGTTTGTCATCTTTACAACAGCTCTTACAAGGTCCTATCCGCATTATCGCCTCACCACAACGTGCCAATTTTATTGAAGATGGCGTAGACATCGCCATTCGCCAAGACAATCCTCCGTTTAGTGTGGCGCACTCCTCTTATCTTTTATACCATCGTGATTGGGTTTTGGTATGTCATGCTGATTTATACGATGTCTACCACCAAAATATCGCTGAGGAAAAATATTTAAACTTAACTTTTATCGGTGACAGCCACCACTTTGAAACCCACATTCCCGATTTGTCTATGAAGATTCAAAACATGCGCTCTATTCGCATGAGTACCGCAGCATTATCTATGCACACATGCTTAAATAAATTAGGTATGTGCTTGATAGATAGATTTTTTATCCGAGAACACTTAGAAACAGGACGCTTGAAAATCTTAGACAGTTTTCCAGATTTTCAACAAGATGCTTTTTATTTGATTCATGACAAACACAAGCCATTACCTGAAGAATTGATTGCGTGGTTTAAACAGCAAAACTAAACAAAACTCGCATTAAAACTAAACCAAAAACCTTTATCCTGTGAGCATGTATTTTTTAACTGTATCTGACTATTTTCACAGGATAAGTTTTTCATGAAAACACAGACTTGGACTATTTTTGTCATTTTAGGTCTTGTATGGGGATGCAATCCCTATTTCACACAAATGGCACTGCCATATTTGAGTCCCATCGAATTGGTTTGGTGGCGAATTTTGTGTGGCATGGTGCCACTGTTAATCATTGCCATCATCAGCAAAGCCATGTCTTGGCAACATTTGCGCTATGCGCATCACTTTTTTATCATGTCTTTACTGGCAACTTCGTTGTATTACATCTTATATGCTTATGGCACCAAACTCATGCCTTCAGGCATTGCAGGTGTTTTGAGCGCATCAATTCCTTTGTTTACTTTTATCAGCAGTATGATTTTCTTGCGCCAAGAAAGTGTGAGTCGTGCGGCCATGTTGGGAATGGCTTGGGCAAGTGCGGGCATCGTTTTCATTGCAGAACCTTGGAAGGCCGAAGGTGGTATCAATATATTAGGCGTGGCAGCGATATTAAGTGGCTCTTTGCTCATTGGCTTGTCGTTTGTATACGCACGCAAATATTTGGCACCTTTGAAAATCAAGCCCATCGCTTTGTCAGCTTATCAAATGGTTTTTGCTTTTCTCAGCTTATTATTCACCACACCCACTGCCAATTTGGGCAATGTGTTCCAATCCACCCACGCCACCATCGCCTTAATTTTAGGCTTGGGCGTGATGGGCACAGGCATCGCTTATTTGGCTTATTATTATTTGATTGAAACCATGGGTGCAGTCTTGGCATCGACTTCGACTTACTTGCCGCCTGTGGTCGCTCTGGTGATAGGCTATATGTTTGCAGGCGAAACCATCAATTTGATGCAAAGCATCGGTATTTTGATTTTATTAATTGGCGTAGCATGTATTCAATTTGGCGATACCGTTTGGCGCAAATGGCGACCAAAATCCGCTTGTCACAGTGCAGCATCCTGTAACAAATAAAACAGCATCCAATTTTTATTAAGCACATGATCAAGCGTCCTGTAATGTTTACAGGACGCTTGATTCATTTTAAATAAGCACAACAGATAAAAAAGCACAACAGCGTGATGTCATCCACTGTTGTGCTATCAACCCTTAAATGACTAAGGGACCCAAGCAAAAAAATCCATTCAGTCTTACAAACCCAAAACTTTCAAAGCGTCCTGTAAAGATTGTGCACTGTCTTGTGCGTACAAATCCATTTCGCTCAATACTTTTTGCCCCAAATCACGCTCAAACAAATCTTGGTTAGACATAGAACCATAAGCCGAACCACGTGCCGCATCGCCCAAATTCGACTGGAAAATGCCTGCCGCAGACACTGGTAAAAAGTCTTCATAAGTCATCGGTTCAATACTCAAATAACCTTGTTCCAACAATTGTGCCGTGCTCAAAGACGCATCCAATTGACCTGCCAATTCGATGCCTTTTGCACTGGCACGATAATGGTAAAAAGCCAAACCCTCATCATGCAATTGTGCATGCGTATCAGGCAACACGCTGAAAATTTGAGCCAATTCGGTGTAATACGTATCCAAATTCGCTGCCGTTGGCGCCCCACCGATTTTCACACGCACTTCTTCGAGCAATTGGTCGTACATCGCACGACCTTTAGCGGTCAAAGCCACGCCACGCTGCTCAATTTCACCAAAACGAGCCGAATGTTTGCCCATTTCACCTTCAGCTTGATCGGTAAAGCGGATGTCTTCGTTCAACGCTTTGAAACTGGTTTGGCGCAATAAAATCGGGCAGTGACGACGTGGTGGGCCTTCTACTGACAATTTAGCATCAATGCCACGCTCAGGCATTAAACGCTGCACTTCGTCAATGTCCAACGTGCGCGGGGTCAAATGATTAATATGCGGTCCTTTGAATGCCACCACATCCGCAATCAAACGGTGCTGGCTGCTCAACGCATCGTATTCATCTGCGGTAACGGTGGCATCTGAATGCCAACGGAATGTCTCCAAAGCTTCATTGACAAACACATTCGCTTCTTCTTCTGTCAAACCACCATTTTGTTCCGCCACATCGACCAAGCGCAAAGCTTCTTCAGTAAAGATATTGCGTTTGTCCAAAATCGCTTGCGCACGTTCACGCAAATCTTCGTCATCAATCAATTCCAAACGCAACAACGAACAAAATACACGAAATGGACTTTCAGTCATGGCTTCAGCCGTTACCGCACGAAAAGCCGTTGAATGCACAGGCACGCCCGCTGAAGCCAAATCGTAATACGCCACAGGATACATACCCATCACCGCAAACACACGGCGAATATTGAACAATTCTTCAGGCTTGCCCACACGAATGGCGCCATGACGCTCTAAATTTAAGCGTGACAACTCTTGGCTATTGGCCAAAATCAATTCTTCTTGCGGATTTTTGGTCAAATAATCGGCATTCACATCCGCAACCAACTGAATCAAATCGCCATACAAAGGCACTTCTTGTTGGTACATGTCCGACATCGCTTGCGAAAAACGCGCACGGATTTGGTCTGGGCTAATGGTATCGCTGCGTTGAGCGGTCAATTGTGTCATGGGTGGCTCCTGAAAAATCAATGTCGTTATGGTTTACGAAAGGTGTTTCAATAAAGCTTCTACGGGATGTTGCAAACGGGTGTGGCTCAATCGTTTGACTTGGCTGCGGCAAGAATAGCCTGTTGCCAAAACCCGTTTGGTATCCAATGCTTGTGCCAACATTGGCTGCCAAGATTGGCTGTAAATTTTTTTGGAAGTGTCTTGGTGTTCGGCTTCGTGACCATAAGTGCCTGACATGCCACAACAACCTGTGGTGACAGTATTTAAGGTCAGACCAAAATGGGTGAAAATTTGCTGCCATTGGCGTGTGGCGTTCGGTGCATTGGTTTTTTCGGTGCAATGCCCTGCCAATGTGAAGACTTCATTCGGATGTGGCGAGCGCAAAGTCAATTCATCCAAACGCGTCGCCAACCATTCTTGCGGCAACAACACTTCAAATGGCAATTCACGCATGTTCAAAGCTTTGGGATATTCTTGGCGATACACCAAAGTCATCGCAGGGTCCAAACCCACTAGCGGCAAACCTGTTTGTGCCGCACGTTCTAAAAATGCGGTATTTTTGCGCACCAAACGCTCAAACTGGCCCAAAAAACCATGCACTTGCAAGGGCTTGCCATTGGCAGCAAACGGCAACACAAACACTTTAATGCTCAAGCGTTGCAACAAACGCAACCACGCCATCCATACAGGCGTATCAAAATAACGTGTGAAAGCGTCCTGTAATAACAACACGCTGTTGCTAGAATTAAAACGGTGCGCATCAAACTGTGCCAAAGATTTTTCATCCAAAACCGTCACATTGAAATGTGCCCAATCGAGCACCGCTTCATCACTCATGCGTGGTGCATCGACCAATTTCAACACTTTTTCTTGCAAACGTTGCACCCAAGTGTTGTCCATCACCATGTTGTAAGCTTTTGGAAAACGCGTCAGAATCGGCAAACCTGTTTCCAATTGTCCGATGGCAAAGTCACGCAATGGACGGGGATTTTGATGATGATAAAGCTGTAAAAAACGCGCTTTGAAGTCTGGTACATTCACTTTGACAGGACATTGTCCTGCGCAAGACTTACACGACAAACAGCCTTTCATCGCGTCATATACTTCATGTGAAAAATCATCGCTGCGTTTAGAAGCGTCCTGAAAGCGCAAAGCGATTTGATGCATGACAGATTGAAAAGTCGATTGGTTTTGAATGTGGTTTTCTTGCGCCAACACATCGCCTTGCTCACGCAACCACGTTTTCATCAAACTTGCACGCCCTTTGGGCGAATGCACACGATCACGCAAAGCTTTCCAAGATGGACACATCGCATCATGGGTGTCGTAGTTGTAGCACGCACCATTGCCATTGCAATGCACCGCATTGTGAAAACTGTTCCACACAGGCGTGGCAATTTTTTGGTCTAATTCACCTCGAAACGTCACTTCATCCACTGCCGTCAAACGCGCGTGTGGTTGCGTGGTAGGCGTGGCGATTTTTCCCGGATTAAATTGGTTGTGTGGATCAAACAAAGCTTTAACTTGTTGAATCAACGGATACACCGCACCAAAAAACGTCGGCGCATATTCAGAACGCAAACCTTTGCCATGCTCGCCCCACAACACGCCACCGTGTTTGTGCACCAAAGCCACCACCGCATCGGTAATCGGTTTGATTTTGGCCGCATCGCTTGAATTTTTCATGTCCAATGCAGGACGCACATGCAACACGCCTGCATCCACATGCCCAAACATGCCATATTCCACTTGCATCTCATCCAAAACTTGGCGAAATTCGGCAATGTAAGCGGCCAAATTTTGTGGTGGTACAGCGGTGTCTTCCACAAATGGCTGCGGACGACGCTCGCCTTGCACATTGCCAAGCAAACCCACCGAACGCTTGCGCATGCTGTATACCCGCTCAATCGCTACCGCACCTTGCGCTTGCGTCACATTCAAACGTTCAACGCTTGAATCGTCCTGTAAATGCTGTAAAAATTTCTGCACAGTTTGCTGCAATTGCGGCGCATCATCGCCTGCAAACTCAACCAAATTGATGCCCATCACCGCCGCTTTGCCTGCTTGTTCAGGGAAAAATTCCGCTACTTGGTTCCAAACAATATCGGCTTTAGCCAAACCCAATACTTTGGAATCTACTGTTTCAATCGACAACGGCTGCTTGGCCATTAATGCATTGGCATCGTTCAAAGCGTCCTGAAAGTTGGCATAACTGATATTGACCAATATGCGCTGAGTTGGAATGGGCAACACGTTGAGCGTGGCTTCGGCGATCAAGCCAAGTGATCCTTCTGCGCCACACAACACACTGTTGATATTGAATTGATCGCGCTCCAACACATGCGGCAAATCGTAGCCCGTCAAACAGCGATTGAGCTCAGGAAAAGCGTCTTGTATCGCTTGCTGATTTTGATGGACCAATTCATATAAGGATTTGAATTTGTTTTGTAATGACTCAGGCAACTGCACAATGTCTTGTTGCCAAGATGAAACCGACAAAGCTTTGGATTCCAAAACTTCGCCGCCAAGCAATACGGTTTTTAAACCCAAAACATGGTCACGCGTTTTGCCATATGTGCAACTGCCTTGACCGCTGGCATCGGTATTGATCATGCCACCGACGGTGGCGCGGTTGGAGGTGGACAATTCGGGCGCAAAAAACAAGCCATATGGTTTTAAGGCCGCATTCAATTGGTCTTTGACCACACCTGCTTGTACTGTAACCTGACGCTTGGCCACATCAATGTTTAAAATCTGATTCATGTGACGCGACACATCCACGACAATGCCATCGGTCAAAGACTGACCATTCGTCCCCGTACCACCACCACGAGCTGTGATGGTCACACTTTGAAAATGTGGCTGTGCCAACAAACGTGTGATTGCCTGCAAGTCTTGCGTGGTTTTGGGCAACACAATTGCTTGTGGCGTACGCTCATACACCGAATTGTCGGTTGCATAAACCGTCCGTTGTGCATCGCTGGTTTCAATGTCGCCATCAAATCCTTGTTGTTTCAGGACGCTTAAAAACTGTTCGGTCAATGGTTTTGCTGCCACATGAATCGGAATCATCGCAGTGCTACCTTATGCAAGCGTTGCGACAGTTTGCTCTGCCAACAAGCGACCCAGCAATTCCAAACCTTCAACCAACACATCGGTTTCAATCGTCAAAGGCGGCAACAAGCGAATCACGTTGCGGTATTTACCAGATGGCATCAACAACAAACCTTGCTCACGCGCTGCTGGCAAAATTTTCGCCAACAAATCTGTATCGGGCTGACCCTCAGCATCCACCAATTCAATGCCACGCATCGAGCCGACACCGGTCAAACGTCCCACAGGCAAACCTTGCTCTTGCCATTTTTGATGGTAAGCACTCACTACTTCAGAATAGTTGTGTGCCACTTGTGCAAAAAAATCCTCTTGCGACATGATGTCTATTGTTGCCAATGCCGCCGCACACGCCAAAGGATTGCCTGAATATGTGCCGCCCAAACTGCCTTTAGGCAAATCGCCCATCCATTTAACATCACCTGCCACAGCACCCAAAGGCACGCCACCTGCAATACTTTTACCCATCAATAATAAATCTGGCGCCACATTCAAATGTTCAAACGCAAAGCGTTTGCCGCTGCGACCAAAGCCTGATTGCACCTCATCAAAAATCAGCGCAATGCCATTTTCATCACAAAAACGGCGCAAATAGACCGCAAATTCTGGATTTAACAATTGAAAACCACCTTCACCAATAATTGGTTCTACGATGATGGCAGCAATATTATTGATGTCTACTTCCACACTCAAAACACGCTCTAAAGCGATTTTTGCTTGCGCGGCTGTGATACCGTTGTCTTCACTTGGATATGGAATGTGGTAAACAGGACCCGGCAAAGATCCCAATTTGGTTTTGTAAGCCGCAACTTTGCCATTCAAATTCACCGCAGCCAAAGTACGGCCATGAAAACCACCATCAAATGCAATCACGCCTGTACGCCCAGTTTTCAAACGAGCAATTTTCAAGGCATTTTCGGTGGCTTCAGCGCCACTATTGGCCAACAACACATCAAACGGTGTCTTGCTTGGAATGAAATTGCTCAATGCTTGTGCGAGTTGCATATAAGGCTGATGTGGGACAGCATTAAAAGCAGAATGAATCAATTGTGAGGCTTGATTTTGAATCGCAGCGACAATGCGTGGGTGACAATGTCCTAAATTCAATACGCCAATACCACCGACAAAATCAATGTATTGCTTACCCGATACATCCCAAACATGGGCATTTTGACCTTTAATCAATTCAATAGGATGAACAATAGACAAAGCCGAACAAATTGCTGTTTGCATAAAAATTCCTTGATGGGTTTGACCGATGGCGTGGATACGGTCTGTTATCTGGGTCAATCTCTTGTGTGGACTGTTATCAAACCAAAATTACCCATCAGATGACAAACGAAAATAAAACCTCACTTCATTCTATTTTTTCCTATTTCTAATTTTTATAAAACTCAAAATGAATATTAAAATCGAACAAAACCTTTATATAAAATTCTAAAAACATATTTCGATATTGCTTTTTATGTTTTTAATATTGAAACAATCTCATCATTTTTAAAGCCAATACACAAAATAAGACCGTACCATCCAAATAATTTAAATAAACCTACATTTCATGCTGATGAAAAATAAATTTAATGGCATGATAAATACTCAAAAAATGTTGTAATACACAAAGTAGAAAAAGTACCGACTGCCAATAGAAAATATCCTATCGCCATTCCAAAAAAGAATGAGTACAGTCTAATACTTCGTTTGCGAAAATAAATACGGCTGTAATACTCTGCTTAGGCAGAAAATTTGATGTCCATCAAACCATGATGGCTTCAAGCCAATTCATACATGCTTCAAAGACCAAATTTAATTTGACTCACATCACGGAGACACACATGACGCAAACCACATTAAATACTGTCGATATCACCCTTTTCAGTGCATTAAACGTAGATAAAAACATTTACCAAGGCGGTGATCAAATCGTACGCAGTCCTATTGATGGCAGCACCATCGGCTTGGTTAACTATTTACCTGCAGTTGATGTGGCCGCTGTGATCGACCAGTCACAAGCGGCATTTGAACAATGGCGTAAAATCCCGGCTCCACGCCGTGGTGAATTGGTACGCATATTGGGTGAGGTTCTGCGTGAGCACAAAGAAGATTTGGCACAAGTAGTCACACTAGAAGCAGGCAAAATCACTCAAGAAGCTTTGGGTGAAGTGCAAGAAATGATTGATATTTGTGATTTCGCAGTCGGTTTGTCGCGTCAATTGTATGGTCTGACCATCGCATCAGAACGTCCAGGTCACCACATGCGTGAAACTTGGCATCCAGTCGGCCCCGTCGGCATCATCAGTGCATTCAATTTCCCTGTTGCCGTTTGGTCTTGGAATGCAGCCTTGGCTTTGATTGCAGGCAACTCTATTGTTTGGAAACCATCTGAAAAAACCCCATTGACAGCCATCGCTTGCCAAGCCTTGTTTGAAAAAGCAGTTGCTCGTTTTGGCAGTGATGCGCCTGCCAATTTGTCTACGCTGATTGTAGGTGATCGTGATGCAGGCGAAGCTTTGGTGAATGATGAACGTGTGCCATTGATCAGCGCCACAGGCAGCACGCGCATGGGGCGTGAAGTGGGCAAAGCAGTAGCTGCTCGCTTTGGTCGTTCGATTTTGGAATTGGGCGGCAACAACGCCATGATTTTAACGCCAAGTGCCGATTTAGAATTGGCCACCCGCGCGATTTTATTCAGTGCAGTCGGCACAGCGGGTCAACGTTGTACCACTTTGCGTCGCTTGATTGTTCACAAAGACGTTAAAGCCCAAGTATTGGAAAAATTGAAAAAATCTTACCAAACCGTATCCATTGGCAATCCAACTGAAAACAATTTGGTCGGTCCATTGGTAGATGAGGCCAGCTTCAACGCCATGCAGGACGCTTTGGCTCAAGCCAAAGAACAAGGTGGTGAAGTATTCGGTGGTGAGCGTCAATTGGCGGATGTGTATCCAGATGCATACTATGTGGCACCTGCCATTGCAGAAATGCCAGCGCAAACCGACGTGGTGAAACACGAAACCTTTGCCCCAATTTTGTATGTGTTGGAATACGAAAACTTCGAAGAAGCTTTGCGTTTGAACAACGAAGTACCTCAAGGCTTGTCTTCTTGTGTATTTACCACCGATGTTCGTGAAGCAGAAATCTTCCAAAGCGCAGTTGGCAGCGATTGTGGCATTGCCAACGTCAATATCGGTACCAGCGGTGCTGAAATCGGTGGTGCATTTGGTGGTGAAAAAGAAACTGGCGGCGGTCGTGAATCAGGTTCTGATGCATGGAAAGGTTATATGCGTCGCCAAACCAACACCATCAATTACTCACGTGAGTTGCCTTTGGCACAGGGTATCAAATTTGACTAAATTGCATATCTAGTCGGCCTGTAATACTCCATTTCTCTTAAACAAGCTTAGGCTGCTGTTTTCAAAACAGCAGCCTAGGGATGGTATTGCCCTTTTTTAAAGGATTGCAGCATGATTAAGAAATATCGCAATTTAGAGCGTTACCCTTTTTGGTTTGATTTGGCACCTTTACTCATCACCACTGCCATCATGGCAGTGCAATTTTTCATCTTTAAAGATTTCACTCCCCATATTCCTTTGATTATTGGTATTTGCATTACTGGCTTATTCATGGCTCTAAAAGGTCAAACTTGGAGCCATATGGAAAAACAAATGTTCACCGTGATGAAGGTGGGTTTGCCTGCGGTATTGATTTTGATGTGTGTGGGTATGTTGATTTCGGTTTGGATTGCTGCTGGCACTGTACCAACCATCGTCAATGCTGGTTTAGCAGTGTTGTCACCAAGTATTTTCTTGCCTGCGACCTGTATCTTGGCATGTTTGGTATCCTTAGCAACAGGTACATCTTGGGGTACAGTCGGTACTGTTGGCTTGGCGATGATGGGTATTGGGGATGCAATGGGCATCCCTTTATATTGGACAGCTGGTGCGGTGGTTTCAGGCAGCTTTTTTGGTGACAAAATGTCACCTTTGTCTGACACAACCAATTTAACGCCTGCTGTGGCCGATGTGAATCTGTGGGATCACATTCGTGGTATGTTGCCATGTACCGTTCCAGCTTTGGTGATTTCAGTATTGATTTATGCTTATATTGGTCAAGGTTACAGTGAAGCCAATGCTGCCATAACCACGACTGACACCATCAAAAACGCCATGAATGCCAATTTCCAATTGGGTTGGTTAACTTTGATTCCTGCTGCGGTAGTGATTTACATGGGTTACCGCAAATACTCAGCCATGGGTACCATTTGTTTGGGTGTGGCTTTGGGTGCATTGATTGCAATATTTGTTCAAGATGTTCCAGTTAAGGATATCTTTAATATTTTACAAAATGGTTACAAAGCGCAAACAGGCATCAGCACCGTTGACAGTTTGCTGTCTAAAGGTGGTGTCATGTCGATGACATGGACCGTGACTTTGACCATGTTCTCATTGGCATTTGTTGGTGCTTTGGAAACTTATGGCACGTTTGATGCGATTTTGGGTAAATTGGAAAACATCATCAAATCTCGCATGAGCTTGTTGTCAGCCACTTATGGTAGTGGCTTGGCTGTGAGCTTGATTTTGGGTGAGGTTTATACTTCCTTGGTATTGCCAGGTCGCTTGTTGCAAGGAAAATACAAAGAGCTGGGTTATGACCGCACAACCTTGTCTCGAACCTTAGAAGATTGTGGCACCTTGGTATCTCCATTGATTCCTTGGAATATGGGCGGTGGTTTTGTGACTGCCACCTTAGGTGTTCCAACCATTGTGTACGCACCATTCGCTATTTTCTGTTGGTTGTCGCCTTTATTCGGTATTTTATATGCATTAACTGGTTGGTTTGTACCACGTACGGAGCCTGTTTCCAAAGAGCAACTGCAAACAGCTCGTCACGCAGAGTCTTTAATCAGCTGATGAAGCAACCTTCCCAAACTACGTTTGGGAAGGTTTTGTAACACTAAGGACAATAATATGCACATCACCCCAACGCAATTAACACAATTAAGTCACGATATTCTGGCGGCTTACGGCTTCACACCAGAGCACCAAAAAAGCATTACCCATACTTTGGTCACTGCCCAACAAGATCAATGCCATTCACATGGCGCTTGGCGTTTATTAGGTCTGATTGACACGTTAAAACATGGCAAAATTTCCGCTACCGCCACCCCAACCATCACACAAGATGTCGGCTCGATTGTCAAAATCGATGCACACATGGGTTCAGCTACCACAGCATTTTCTGTGGGTTTGCCACGTCTGATCGAAAAAGCCCAACAAAATGGCATCGCTTTATTGGCCATTAACCATTGCGTCCACTTTTCAGCATTATGGGTAGAAATTGAGCAATTGACCCAAGCAGGTTTGATTGCCATCAATTCCACACCTAGCCATGCGTGGGTCGCCCCTGCTGGCAGTACCAAACCCTTATTAGGCACCAACCCATTGGGTTTTGGCTTTCCACGCATCAATCCACAAGAGCCTTATGTATTTGATTTTGCCACCAGTGCCACCGCGCGCGGCGAAATTCAATTGCACCACCGCCATGGCACCCAAATGCCTGAAGGTTTGGCCATTGATGCCCAAGGCAATCCCACTACTGACCCTGCTGCTGCGATGCAAGGGGCGATGCTGACTTTTGGTGGTCACAAAGGCTCGGCCATTTCGACCATGGTGGAATTGCTCGCAGGCATTGCCATTGGCGACATGACCAGTCAAGAATCGATGGCTTTTGCCGATGGCACGCCAACATTGCCTTATGGTGGTGAAATCATCATCGCCATTGATCCTAAAATATTGTTAGGCGATGACTGGACTGCCCACCAACAGCGTAGCGAAGACTTCTTAAACCAATTCAATGCCTCAGGTGCACGCTTGCCTTCACAACGCCGCTTCAAAGCACGCGCCCAAAACCAACAACAAGGCTATATTGAATTGGATGACAATTTGTATGCCGATTTACAAAATTTACTGACACTTGCCAACTGACACACCGCAATCTATGCAGTAGAAGGAACACTCAATGGACTTGAAACACAAATGTTTGTGGCCGGATTTGGTAGACCACATTCCTACTTATGCAGCACTCAAAGAAGACGTACGCACCGATGTTTGCGTGATTGGTGCAGGATTTACAGGCTTGAACGCTGCCATTCGCTTGCGTGAATTGGGCAAAGATGTTCGCGTTTTGGAGGCCACCCATTTGGCTTATGGTGGTTCAGGACGCAATGTCGGCTTGGTCAATGCAGGCTCTTGGATTAAACCTGACGAATTTGAAAAAATCTTAGGTGAAAAAGCAGGTCAAAAATTCAATAAAGCCTTTGGCGAAGTGCCGTATTTGGTATTTGAAATGATTGAAAAATACCAACTTGATGCGCAACACACCCACACAGGCACCTTGCACATGGCGCACAATGCCAAAGGCTCTGCCGACATTGCAGACCGCTATCATCAATGGACGCGTCGTGGTGCAAACATGCGCTTGCTCACAGGTGCTGAGTGCCAAGAATATTGTGGCACAGATAAAATTCCAAGTGCCTTATTGGATTTGCGTTGTGGTACGGTCAATCCATTTGCTTATGCCAAATCTTTGTCTGAAGCTGCCCACAAATTGGGTGCACACCTACACGAACACACCAAAGTGGTTAAAATTGAACGCCAAGGTTCTCAATGGTTGGTACAAACTTCCAATGGCCACAGCGTTTTAGCCGACAAAATCATCATTGCCAGCAATGCTTACACCGAAGGCGATTGGACCAATATCACCTCGGCTTTGTATCCAGGCTATTATTATCAAGTTGCGTCCAAACCATTAACAGGCGCAGCTGCCGACAGTATTTTGCCGCACAAACAAGGCTCTTGGGACACACGCACCGTTTTATCCAGCATTCGTCGTGATAAAGACGGCCGTTTGATTTTGGGCAGCTTGGGTCGTGGCGACAACAAACCTGAATGGTTCTTAAAGAAATGGGCCGATCGCGTACAACAATTTTACTACCCACAACTGGGTAAAAATGTTGAATGGGAATATGTTTGGAGTGGGCGCATTGGCTTTACCGACGACCATATTCCACGCTTGTTTGAACCTGAATTAGGCGTGGTTGCAGCCACAGGCTATAACGGTCGTGGCGTCACCACAGGCACATTAATGGGTCGCTTGATGGCAGAATACGTCATCGAAGGCAATCCAGATATTTTGCCATTGCCATTCAAAGGCGTGAGCGAATGCGAATGCAAAAACAGCAATTTGAAATCTTTGTTTTATGAAACCAGCTTCAGCGCATACCATTTGGGTCAATGTTTGAATTTGGTCAATTAAGATTCAATTTACAGGACGCTTAAAGCGTCCTGTAAAAAATCTAATACGCTTATTTAAAACATTACAGGACGCTTAGAGCGTCCTGTAAACCTTACCAACTCAGACCATCACGCTTGATAACGACTAGGATAAAACGGGCTTTGCTTTTGTACGGTATAATCCACCGACAAAGATTCTTGCAATAATTTTGCTGCCGCCAAGCCAAACGTCCAACCAAACGTACCATGACCTGCATTCACCGACAAACCTGCCAATGGCATTCGACCAATCAAAGGCGGACCATCAGGTGTCATCGGACGCATGCCCATCCAAAATTGGGTTTCTTCCAAATCTGCCGAGCCGGGAAACAAATCGTTCAACACCATTTTCAAAGTCTCTTCATTGTGACTGATTTTGATTTTGTCCCAACCAGAAATTTCTGCAATGCCACCGACCCGAATATGGTCACCCATGCGTGTAATTGCCACTTTGTATTGATAGTCTAAAATAGTAGATTGTGGCGCGCGACTTTCATCTTTAATCGGCACCGTAATCGAATAACCTTTCACAGGATAAATCATTGCATCCAAACCGATGCTTTGTAACAAACGCTTGGTTTGACAACCTGTGGTTAAGACCACATGGTCTGCCAATAAGGTTTTGCCAGCTGCAACCACGCCTGTGACACTTTGACCATCATTTAAAATGGCACTGACGGCATGTTCAAACAAAAATTTGACGCCAAACTGCTCACAATATTGTTTCAATTGTTGCGCAAACAAATGACAATCGCCCGTTTCATCCTCATTCAAACGCAAAGCGCCACTGAATTGGTCAGTGGCGATGGCAGGCTCAAACTCATTGCAATTTTGCGGCTCTAGCAATACATGGGCAATGCCTTGTTGGTTTAAAAAATCAGTGTCATCAACACAAGCTTGATAATCGCCGCTGGCACGAAAAACCTCCAACGTCCCTTGCGCACGACCTGCATAATCCAATGCCAATTCATTTTTCAATTGATGCAACAATTGCAAATTGCGTTTGCCCAATTGATACATGTGTTGACGGTTGCGAGAAAAGTCTTCGGCATTGCAATAACCATACATTTTCCACAACCATTTGACTTGCTCCAAGCTGCCATCAGGCTTGATACACAAAGGCTTGCTCGGCTCACGCAACATTTTCCATGATTGCTTAACCACATTGGGAGCTGCCCAAGGGGCTGCATAACCTTGCGTTAACATACCTGCATTGGCAAAACTGGTTTCTTGTGCCACTTCTGACAAAGCCTCTACCACCGTCACTTGATGCCCTGCTTTGGTCAAATACCAAGCCGTACACACGCCTGCAATTCCCGCTCCAACTACCACGATATTCATTTTGAGTCCGTTTGTTTTAATCATGTGTGAACAAAGAGTATCAAGCGTCCTGTAACAGTCTTCAAACGAATTTTAGTGCTTGGTTCATGCGCTTTTTTCATACAAGTGTTCTTGAATCCAATCGGCAATCGCCATGATTTTCGGTTCTGCCGCAAAATGTTCTGGATACGCCATGTAATAAGCACCAGCACTTTCTAATTTGTGCGCCGACATTTTCACCAAACGCCCCGTCTTCAAATATTTTTGCAATAAAAATTCTGGCACCAACCCCACGCCAAAATCATGCTCTGCCGCAGCCATCAACGATGACCAAGTTTCAAAACGTGGGCCACGATAACCATTAGGATGCTCCAAATCCATACAATCAAAAAACTCTGACCAAGCATCCACTCGAGTACGACATTGCAATAAAGGCTGTTCTAAATACAATTGCTCTATGCCATCTGAGCCATATCGCTCTAACATATCAGGCGAACACACCGGCACCATCACTTCATCAAACAATTTGATGGTCTTCAGATTTTCCCAATGTCCTTCACCATGAATGAATGCCACATCAATGTCTGCGGCGCCCAAGTCGCTTGGATCCACATAATCCTGAAAAGTCAATTCAATATACTGATGTCGCTCTCGAAAGCCTTGCAAGGCTGGAATCAGCCAATTGGTACCAAAACTAGGATGGGTCGCGATGCGAATGCTGTCAGCACGATCATCATAAGACAACATTTCCAAAGAAGCTTCTTCAATCAAAGCCAAGATACGGGTGACCTCTTGAAAATACAATTGTCCAGGTGGCGCCAGTTGCAAACGTTGACGTACTCGGATAAACAATTGAATTTTCAAGGTGTACTCGAGCATGGCAACTTGTTTGCTAACCGCACTTTGCGTCATATTCAATTCTTCTGCTGCCAAGGTAAAACTCAAATGTCGCGCAGCAGCTTCAAAGCAACGCATCGCATGCGTTGAAGGCACTTGCTTACGATAAAGCTTATTATTCATTTCATCTCAATCTGTCATTTGCGCATGATATTATTATGTTTTTTCAATATATCCTATTTTAGATAAATTTAATATTGAAATTTACGCTTTAAGTAAAACAATAAATTGACCCACCCATGAGCCAAAAAAATCATCTGCACAATATGTAAATTTTATGCAGCATTGATTAACCTAGTTTTATATTTCTCTAAGTGAACTCTAAGTTTCACCGCTTAAGATGGTTTCCATCCACAGCAGATAGAACCTAAGGAGTTACTCATGAAGAAATTGATCACCACCGCTATCATTGCCAGTCTAATGAGCATGGTTGCCATACCTGCCATGGCCGCGCCACAACACAGCCAATCTCATTCGTCACATACAAAACCCCACCCATCATACTCACACAAAAACAACAATCAATATCAAGACCAACAAAAAATTGTACCCAAAAAAACACAAGCACACCAAACTTGGAAGCGTGGGCAGGTATTAAACAAAAAATACCGTGGCAAAGCATATTGGGCAGATAGCAAAGAACAACGTCATTTACCCAAAGCAGGTAAAAACCAACGCTGGGTCAAAGTAGATCAAAATTATATTTTGATTAACACCTTAAGCAATGTGATTTTGTCTGTATTCCTGCGTTAATCTATACTATGAACCTCATCGAAATAAAAAAGATGCTTGATCGGCATCTTTTTTCATCTTTACAGGACGCTATTATTGGCAAGATTCCAATGGTTTGTGTTGATAAGCCAATAAATTGCTGTAAAAAGACGATTGGCTAAACACTTCGCAGCGCATTTGCAAATTAGCACGGCTTTGTGCCTCTTCTTCATGCTCAGCAGCATAAATTTCACACCCAGTTTTGTAATATGGCACCCACACTTGATAGTGTTTTTGCACCATCGCTGCCGTCACGCCATGGCTTTTAGAATCTTGCTGTAAATGCTTGACCGTTGCCGCTACACATTTGTCCAAATGCGCTTGTACTTTTTTTTGTATCGGTTTCAATTCAGCTGCCGACATTTTTCCAAACGCTTCACTGGTGACAAAACGCGATAAATCTTCGCCATTGTTATAGTTTTGTGCTTGGGCAAACGCCGTTGCCACCATCAACACACCTGCTGCCAATATTTGCTTCATGCCCCTTACCTTCTTCCCTAGTTCAAAGCCGTTTTAAAGTGGGTATTTTCGCCTGCCAATACGCATAATTCAATGGCTCAGACTCAATTACATAAGCATACATTCGCCCACCCAACAAAACATGCGACAATTCTTTTAATACGCGCAGTTCCAAAAAGCTCAAACCACCTATTTGTGGCGGTAACACCCACACTATTTTCTGTACACCAACATAACGCTGTAAATAAGTCTGCTCATGCCAATAATCTTGCAACAACAAACGCAAACCTTGTTCTAAAATAGGAACATTCCCTACCAAACTGCGTGGATGGGCAAACGCCAATGCCAAATTCCAAGCTTTTTGGTCTGAAGCCAAAACTTTTACCTCATTGTGGAACAAATACACCACCAATAAGCTTGCTTTCATCCAAACCTCCGCCTTCATTCTGTTATCATAACAATAACCCAACCACCGCATCATGCCCACTATCATCATTTTTTAGAATACATCATTATGGCCACCACCCCACAATTACAAGCCATCGAACAACAATTAGCCTGCCCTCAAGGCGAACAAGGTTTAGACATCGCCGACATGATGCACGCCACCAACATCAATATGACCTTAAATGGTTGGCAATGCATGCGTTTGGCGCCCAATGGGCGTGTCTTAGAACTCGGACATGGCAATGCTGCCCATGTCACGCCTTTATTAAAAAAACGCAGCGACATCCATTACACAGGCTTGGAAATTTCCGAATTGATGTGCGAACAAGCGCATCTGCTCAATCAAGAAATGGTCAACCATTACCGCGCCACGTTTTGGCATTACGATGGTCAATATATTCCTTCGTTCATACAAGCATTCGATGGCATTTTGAGCGTCAATACCATTTATTTTTGGGATCAACCCCAATTTTTGCTGCTCCAGCTCAAACAACAATTGAGCGCTTTAGGTCGCTTGGCTTTGGTGTATATGGATCCTGAATTTTTGCAAACCTTGCCATTTGTCGGTCATCAATTTAAGCCTTATGCACCCAACAAATTAGAAGCATTGCTTACGCAAACAGGCTTTCAAAATATCACCACCAAAAGCTTTCACGACGAAGTCACACGCAAAGACCAAAGCGTTGCCACACGTTTGTTTCATGTCACCACAGCGCAACGCTAAAAAAACAAGCGTCCTGTAAATACTTACAGGACGCTTGTGACACATCATCAAATGGCTTACACCGTCACTTGGCTGACATCCCAAAAATCTACGGGTGCATTCACCACAGGTTTCACAATGCCACTGCGAATGGCAAAATCACCAAAACATTCACCATCTAAACGCTCTTTTGCCCACGCGCCAATCCACGCATCCAAAATCAACAAAATTTCATCAGGCGTGATGTTTTCTTTGTACAAACGTGGAATGCGTGTACCCGCTGTGTTGCCGCCCACATGCAAATTGTAACGACCTTGCGCTTTGCCAACCAAACCCACTTCCGCGAGCATGGCTCGACCACAACCATTTGGGCAACCGGTGATGCGCAAAATAATCGCTTCGTCCGCCACACCGTGTTTGCTCAATAATTGCTCAATCGCTGTGGTAAAGTCAGGCAAGAAACGCTCCGCTTCGGCCATCGCCAATGGGCAAGTCGGATAAGACACACACGCCATCGACGCTTCACGCTGGCGGCTGATGTTGTCCGCCATCAAGCCGTGTTCACGCGCCAATTTTTCGATTTTGGCTTTGTCTTTTTTCGCCACGCCCGCCACGATTAAATTTTGGTTGGCAGTCAAACGGAAATCGCCTGTGTGAATTTTGGCGATTTCACGCATGCCTGTTTTCAATGGTTTGTTTGGATAATCGAGCAAACGACCGTTTTCAATGAACAAAGTCAAATGCCATTTTTTGTCTTCGCCTTCAACCCAACCTATGCGATCGCCACGATGCGTGAATTCGTATGGGCGTGTTGGCTCAAATTTCACGCCCATGCGGTTTTCCACTTCCTCACGGAATACATCCACACCCACACGTTCTAAAGTATAGCGGGTTTTGGCATTTTTACGGTCAGAGCGATTGCCCCAATCACGCTGTACCGACACCACGCCTTCAGCGGCCTTCAAAGTGTATTCCAAAGGCACATAACCCAAATCGCGCGCGGTGTTAGGGTACGTTTTGGTATTGCCATGTTCCATCGACAAACCGCCGCCGACCAACACATTGAAGCCGATCAATTTGCCATTTTCAGCAATCGCCACAAAGTTCAAATCGTTGGCGTGTACATCAATGTCATTGGTCGGTGGTACCACCACGGTGGTTTTGAATTTGCGTGGCAAATAGGTTTCGCCCAAAATCGGCTCACGCTCCACACCGTCTTCGCTGGACGCAAATTTTTCGCCATCGAGCCAAATTTCCGCATACGCATGCGTGCGAGGCAGCAAATGTTCCGAAATTTTCTTCGCCCATTCATACGCCTCTTGGTGCAAAGACGATTCCACAGGATTGGATGTACACAACACATTGCGATTCACATCGCCTGCGGTAGCAATCGAATCCAAGCCCAATTGGTTAAGCCATTGGTGCATTGGTTTGATGTCTTGTTTCAGGACGCCATGAAATTGAAATGTTTGACGGTTGGTCAAACGAATCGAACCATACATCGTGTGTTCGGTAGCAAACGCATCAATGCCCAACCATTGTTGTGGCTGAATGATGCCGCCGGGCAAACGGCAACGCAACATCACGTTTTTCAACGGCTCTAATTTTTGCTCAACACGCTCGGCACGAATGTCACGGTCATCTTGTTCGTACATGCCATGAAAACGAATCAATTGGAAATTGTCGCCATTAAAGCCGCCTGTCAATTCATCGCCCAAATCTTCTTTGATGGTGCCACGCAACAAATGGCTTTGACTTTTCAAACGTTCATTGTCAGACAACGGTGCATCGGGCAATTTGGCGCGAGGGTCTTTTGTGCTCATTTTGTGTTCCTTGTGTTTACAGGACGCTGACATTACAAGCGTCCTGTAAAATCTTCATTTTTTATTCAAATTTAATAAACATCACGTTGGTAACGCTTGTCTTCACGCAATTGGCTCAAATATTCGTCCGCGTCGTCCAAACTCATTTGACCTTGCTCACTGATGATGTCGAGCAATGCTTGTTCCACGTCTTTTGCCATGCGCAAAGCATCACCACACACATACACATGCGCGCCTTGCTGCAACCATTGCCATACCGCTGCCGCATTTTCACGCAATTTGTGTTGCACATACACTTTCTCAGAACCTTGACGGCTCCAAGCAGTCGATACAGCCGTCAACAAACCACTCTTGCGGTATTGCAACCATTCGGCTTGGTACAAAAAGTCGTCGGTGAATTTTTGATTGCCAAACACCAACCAGTTGGCACCGGTATCACCATTGTTATCACGCTGTTGCATGAAGGCGCGAAACGGTGCCACACCTGTGCCTGCACCAATCATGATAATCGGCGTGTCACCATTTTCAGGCAAACGGAAGTTTTTATTCGGTTCAACAAATACTTTGACATCACCGCCCTCTTGCAAGCGGTCAGACAAAAAGCCCGATGCACCACCTGTGTACGCATTGCCATGGTGCTCATACGCCACACGCCCGACCGTCAAATGCACTTCGCCATCGACTTCAGCTTGAGCAGATGCAATCGAATACATGCGTGGTGTCAATGGACGGAGCAAGCCGTGCAATTGTTCGGCAGTCAATGGATGTGGATAATCATTCAAAATGCCCACAATCGGTGTGCAATCGACAGCGGCCTGTAAAGCTTTATTGTCTTCAATCAAAGCCAATAAATCGGCATTTTGGCTGATTTGTGCAAAACCTTTGATAAATTGTGGCGTGTTTTGTGTCAATTCATCTTGATGAAGCAAAGCTTCACGAATGCTGACACTTTCACCATTGCTCAACACCACGTTTTCGCTGCCTTCTAACACCGACAAACGCAATACTTCATCGACCAAAGCCTCATCATTGCCAAACCACACACCCAAAGCATCGCCTGCGGTGTATTGAATACCAGAATCGCCCAAATCAATTTCAATGTGGCGCACATCTTTGTTCGCTTCATTGGCCGTGATTTTTTGGCTCACAGACAAAGTCGCTGTGAATGGATTTTCTTTGGTGTAATGCTGCTCAGTGACGGCTACAGCGACCGCGGCACTGCTGGCAACTGCGGCTGAAACCGATGTTTGCTGCGCCAAAGCGACCACGGTTTGCGCCACATCGTTGCGCCATGCATCTGCGGCAGCTTGAAAATCCAAATCACAATCTACACGAGGCGCCAAACGGGTTGCGCCCAATTTCTCTAGCACAGCATCAAAATCTTTGCCTGCTTGGCAAAAATTCGGATACGAGCTGTCACCCAAGCCCAACACTGCAAACGACACACCATTCAATTGTGGCGCTTTTTTGCCATGCAAGAATTTGTGCAAGCTCACGCCTTCTTCAGGCGCTTCGCCTTCGCCTTGAGTCGACGTCACCATCAAAACAATGTCTTCAGAGGCAATGTTTTTGGCTTTGTAGTCGCCCGCAGCAATGATTTGTGCATCCAACTGCGCTTCTTGCAATTGCACCAATAATTGTTCTGCCACACGGCGCGCATTGCCTGTTTGCGACACAGACAAAACAGTGATTTTGCGAGCAGGTGCAGCCGCAGTAGCTTCCACAGCAGTCGCAATGGCGTTTGGCGCTACGCCTGTGGCAGCGGCTACGGCATTGCTGTCTTGGCTTTTTGCCCAGCAATAACCTGACAACCATGCCAATTGCGTTGGCGAAAATTGCTCGAGTTGTTGCTGCCACTCAGGTGTCAACGGTAATACAGTTTGCATCGTGCGTTCCTTAATTCAAACTTTTTTATTTTGAAGCGTCCTGTAAACATTTACAGGACGCTCTTGGTTCATCAAGCAATCAAATCGCCCAATCATCTTGGTCTTGTGTCGCCACAATCATGCCCGCAGCCACGGTGTGATTGGTAGCATCATCAATCAAAATGAAAGCACCTGCCGCACGATTGTTGGCATATTCTAAAGCGGCAATCGGTTTCATCAAACTCAAACGCACATGACCGATGTCATTCATTTTCAAATCATTCGCTTCAGTCGTTTGACCCAAAGTTTGCATGTCCCAAACATAATCAATCGCTTTGACTTTGGCATAAACCGTTTGCGTACCATGTTTAAGCCAATATTTGCGCGCAGTATTGAGTGGACGCTCATCCAACCAGCTCAATGTAGCGGATAAGAATTTGGTTGGCACAACGATACTGTCCGATGCTACCAACACATCACCACGAGAAATGTCTACGTCATCGGTTAAAGTGATGGTCACCACATCGCCACGACTGGCTCGTGCGACTTCACCTTGCACACCATAAATGGCACTGATGGTTGAGGTGCGTGCGCTAGGTTCCACTCGCACCGCTTGACCCACACTGAACACGCCCGCCTCAATGCGACCTTGATAACCACGGAAATCATCTGCTGCGCTGCCATCTTGGCGTGCCACACGTTGCACAGGCAAATAAGCTTCTTCAGGCATATCGCTAATTTGTTCATCCGCTGCCGCAGGCAAGCCTTCGAGCAAAGTCAACAAAGGCGCACCTTCAAACCAAGGCATGTGCTCAGATGAATTGACAATATTGTCACCATTCAAAGCCGAGATGGGCACGTAATACACATCTTTTAAACCAATAGTATCAGCCAATTGACGGTAAGCTGTGACAATTTGTTTGAATTTTTCTTGGCTGTAATCAAGCAAATCCAATTTGTTCACCGCGACAATAATATGGCGGCAACCGATTTGCTTAAGCAAAGTAGAATGGCGTTTGGTTTGTGACAACAATTGCAATGGCGATTGCTCAAAATCCAAACGGGTGGCATCGACCAATACAATCGCAGCGTCCGCAGTCGATGCACCTGTAACCATGTTGCGCGTGTATTGTTCGTGTCCGGGTGTGTCGGCAATGATGAATTTGCGTTTTGGCGTGCTGAAATAACGATACGCCACATCAATGGTAATGCCTTGCTCACGCTCGGCTTCCAAGCCATCGGTGAGGCTGGCCAAATCCAACGTGCCACCAGCGCTGCGTTTGTTCAATTGTGCCACTTGGTCGGCAAGTAAGGCTTGGCTGTCGTAAAGCAAGCGACCGATCAAAGTCGATTTGCCATCGTCCACGCTACCTGCGGTGATAAAACGCAATACAGAAACAGGGGTTGTCATGCTGTGTCATCCTTTGTTCAGGGCGCTTAATGATGGATAGAAGCGTCCTGAAAAACATTCATATTCAGTGCAATAATCAGAAATAACCGGCTTTTTTGCGCTCTTCCATCGCAGACTCAGACACTTGGTCGTCCATGCGCGTGGCGCTGCGTTCTGAAATCGTGGTTTGGGCGGTTTCGGCGATAATGTCGACAGGATTTGCCGCAGTCGATGCCACAGGACAAGTACACGAAATATCGCCCACAGTACGGAAACGCACCGAACGAATCTCGCTCACGTCACCGTCTTTTTTCGGTGTCAAACGTGTCACAGGCACGAGCAAACCATTTTTTTCCACCACTTCACGTTCATGCGCAAAGTAAATCGGTGGCAAAGCCAAACCTTCACGCTCGATGTATTGCCAAATGTCCATTTCCGTCCAATTGGAAATCGGGAACACACGCATGTTTTCGCCTTTGAATAAACGCGTGTTGTACAAACTCCACAATTCAGGACGCTGAGCTTTGGGATCCCACTGACCAAACTCATCACGGAACGAAAAAATACGCTCTTTGGCACGTGCTTTTTCTTCGTCACGACGTGCGCCGCCCATCAAAGCGTCAAATTCATGTTCTTCGATTGCTTCAAGCAAAGTCACCGCTTGCGCTGCATTGCGTGAATCCAATTCACTGCGCAACACCACCGTACCCTTGGCAATCGAATCTTCCACATGTCCGACCACCAATTCCACACCCAAACGTGCCACGGTTTGATCACGAAAATCAATCACTTCTTGGTAATTGTGACCTGTGTCCACATGCAATAATTTGAATGGCAATTGCAACGCACGCTCACCATATGTGAACGCTTTGCATGCCAATGCGAGCAACACCACCGAATCTTTGCCGCCTGAAAACAACAAGGCAGGATTTTTCGATTCGGCAATCACCTCACGGATGATATAAATGGACTCCGCTTCGAGCCAATCCAAATGTTTGTTACTGATTGCATCACTCATGTTTGCTTCTTTATTCAAGTTAAATCGGTTGTGAAGCGCGTCCTGTAAAGCTTACAGGACGCTTAAAATGGTTTTATTTATGCAAACCACATTCTTTGGTGTCTTTGTTTTCCCACCACCAACGTCCTGCACGAATGTCTTCGCCCAAACGCACAGGTTTGGTGCATGGCTCGCAGCCTATGCTTGGATAATGTTGATGGTATAAATCATTGACAGGCACATCATAAGCGGCCACATACGCCCATACGTCTAATTCCGTCCAATCAAAAATCGGGTTGAATTTGGCAATATTGTGGTTGGCATCGTGTTGTTCCAATGGCAATTCTTCACGCGTGGCAGATTGCTCACGACGTTGACCGGTGAGCCACGCATCAGCGCCGACGATGGCACGATTCAAAGGCTCAATTTTGCGAATGCGACAACATTCACGGCGCAAATCTACGCTTTCATAAAACGCATCACGACCGTGTGTGTGCTCATATTCACTCACCGCCTCAGCCACAGGTTCCATCACTTTTAATGCAATGCCATAACGCTGTTCGGTTTGTGGAATCAAGGCTGAAGTTTCCACATTCAAGCGGCCTGTTTGTAAAGTGAAAATTTGAATGGGCAATTGCAAGCGGGCAATGACATCGGTAATGACCATATCTTCTACTGCCAAGCTAGAGGCAAAACGTGCCTCATCAAAACGTTGGGCAATGTCTTGTAGACGTTGTTCTAAAACAGCCGTTTTAGACAACACATTTTGGCGTGTAGCATCATCCACTTGTGGAATGACCCAACCTTGAAAAAAAGACATGACAAAGCCCCATATGTACAGATGGGGCTCAGTGTAACAATGTGCTCAGAAATTACGAAAGAATATCTGCTTATGTCTTTATAGCCAATTTATCTAAGCGACACAGAATATTACAGGACGCTTAACATTGGGTTTCGGGAATTTGTGCGCTTTGGCGATTGCTTTCGCTACAAGCTTGATCCAAAGCTTGGGCATCGGTACCGCTGCTGATTTGCCCACGCAATTGTTCCAACTCAGTGCGCAAAGCCAAACCTTCGGCAGGATTTTCTTTCTCGTATTTGACCACACATTTTTCAATATTGGCGATCATTTGTTGGCACGATGCAGGCAACGCCACCACAGGCGCGCTGGCCACCGCAACAGGTGTCGATGCTGCCACACCAGAAGCAGCTTGCTTGGCATTGGTTTTCGCTGCTTCATCGGCACCGCTACAAGCTGCCAACATCAAGCTCACACACACCCAGCTGATTGATTTCATCATTTGTTTTCCTTACTTTTTCGCTGTCCTTGTTTACAGGACGCTTAACAGCCCAAATCCTGCAAGACAGGCTCTACGTCTAGCAAAGCCAATTTGCAGGTTTGGTTCAATGCATTGCTATCAGATGTATTGAGCCAAGACGCTTGCATTTCTGACAATTGCATTTGCATGCTCGCCGTGCCTTCCATGCCCGCTTGATCCATCACCTTAATACATTGCAACACTTCATCAATATAGTCGTTACACGCATCGGGAAAATCAGCAGGATTGAATTCACGCACGCTCACATTGCGCGACTCTTCCGTCTGTATATTGGCAACAGCACTGCTGGACAAAATCTCAGCAGAAACTTGTGTAGCGTTCGGTTCTGACACTTGTGACAAAGGCGTTGATGCTGACGCTGTCACTTGGCTGCTATGGGAAGGCGCTTGAGCCGTCACTTCACTGCTGTCGGCGCAAGCACTCAACACCAAACCGCTCACCAAACACCAAACCATTGTTTTAAACGCCCGAGAAACAGGAAGTGATTTCACAGGCTTTATAACCATTCTGACTAAGTTCACAAATATTGCTTCTTTCCATTTCTCAAGGTGCATCACTTACAATGCCCGTCATGCTCTAAAGGATGATTTATGGATTACTACCCATTGTTTGCTCGTTTACAACAACGCCCTGTTTTGGTAGTGGGCGCAGGTCAAGTCGCTGAACGCAAGGTCGACAGTTTACTACAAAGCGGTGCCATCGTACGCCTCGTTGCGCCTGAACTCAATGCGGTGTTGCAACAATGGCTAGATGCAGGACGCATTGAACACATTGCAACCGAATTTGCACCAGAACACATTCAAAACGTGTTTTTGGTCGTTGCGGCAACCAATGATGCAGCATTAAACCAACAGATTTTCGCAGCAGCGGAAGCGGCGCATACTTTGTGCAATGTGGTGGATGATTTACAAAACTGCAATTTTATTGTCCCTGCGTTGATTGACCGAGGCGCATTGCAAATCGCGATTTCAACAGGTGGCAAAGCGCCTGTTTTGGCACGCATTTGGCGTCAAAAAATCGAAGCTTTATTGCCTGAACATTTGTCTGATGCAGCCAATATTGCAGGTCGTTGGCGTGGCAAAGTCAAAGAGCGCATTCATTCAATGAGCGCACGCCGCCAATTTTGGGAACGCTTGTTTCACAGCCGTTTTGATACCTTGACGGCACAAGGCAAACTCACTGAAGCGGAAAACGAAATCGAAACGCAATTGCAAAATCCACCGCAACAAAATGGTCAAGTGGTGTTGGTGGGCGCAGGTCCGGGTGATGTGGGTTTGATGACGCTCAAAGGCTTACAAGCTTTACAGGACGCTGACATTGTTTTGTATGACGCTTTGGTCAGCGATGACATTTTGAATTTAATACGCAAAGATGCGCAGCGCATCAGCGTGGGCAAACGTGCAGGCAATCACAGCGTGATGCAAGAAAAAACCAACGAATTGTTGGTGCAGTACGCCCTTGAAGGCAAACGCGTGGTGCGTCTTAAAGGCGGCGACCCATTTGTATTTGGTCGTGGTGGCGAAGAATTGCAAGTATTGCAGCAAGCAGGCATCGCTTACCGCGTCATTCCGGGCATCACCGCAGGCTTGGGTGCGACGGCTTACGCAGGCATTCCATTAACACATCGAAAATTGGCACAAACTGCAACCTTCATCACAGGTCACTGCCAAGCCGATGGTTCGGATATCGATTGGCAAAGTTTGGCTTTGAGCCGCCACACTTTGGTCGTATACATGGGCACGATTAATGCAGCGACTATTGCCGAACAATTACAACAACACGGACGCAGCAGCGATACACCTGTCGCAGTGATTAGCAATGGCACGCGCGAAAATCAAAGCACCAACAAAGGCGTCCTGAAAGATTTGCCGCAATTGACAAGCAACGCGCCATCACCTGCTTTGATTGTGATTGGTGAAGTGGTGTCTTTGCATGAACAATTGGCTTGGTTTGGCGAACACATTTGAACATCGATAAACATTAAAAAAGCCCGCTTCAAGCGGGCTTTGGTTTGGATGGTATTCGATTAAGACTCTTGTTTAGCGGCCTGTAAACGAACTTGCGCTTGCTCGTGTTCTAATTTCTCACGTTGCTCACGACCCCAGCCGTATTTTTGTGCCAACGCACCAATCACAATCAAGATGCCGCCAAAAATACTGGTGTAAACCACTTCAGTGCGGTACGTGCCCTCTACCACCATCGTAATCAAAGATGCAATGATGACAAAAATCACCGCATAAGTTAACCATGGGAACAACCACATTTTCAAAACCACCTCTTTGCCAGAAGCATCCAATTTGCGGCGCATGTTCAATTGCGATACGGCAATGCACAAATAAACCAACAAAGCGATAGAACCCGTAGCCGCCATCAATACATCGAATACATCCATACGGTCGGTTGCAGTCAATACGATGGTGATGAATGCCAAAACGGTTGATGCCAATACGCCAATATACGGTGCTTTTGAACTTTGACCCAAGATTTGGAAAGCTTTTGGTGCGTCTCCTCGGCGAGACAAAGAAAACAACATACGACTAGAAGTATACAAAGCTGAATTAAAGCAACTGCAAACCGAAGTCAATACCACAAAATTTACAATCGTATTGGCATATGGAATGCCCAAAGCTTTCAAGGTCACCGCATATGTACCTTCAGTCGACAATTTCAAACCAGGATCGGTGTAAGGAATCAAACATACCACGATGAAAATCGAGCCTACATAAAACAAAGAAATGCGCCATACCACTGAACGGGTGGTACGAATGATTTCTTTGCTTGGATTTTGAGATTCTGCAGCAGCCACAGTCACAATCTCAGCGCCAATAAACGCAAACATCGCACCGAGCAAAGCGACGACGACAGCATCAAAACCATTAGGCATAAAGCCTTGGCTGGTCAAATGGGTAAAACCACCAACTGCATCGCCCAAAGGCCACAAATTCACAATCGCCAAAGAACCGATGATGATGAAAGCGACAATCGCCACCACTTTGACCAATGCAAACCAAAATTCAAACTCACCATAGCTTTTAACAGGTAAGAAATTCACACACATCAAAGCCACAGTAACGATGGTCATATAACCCCAAAGCGGGATAATCGGGAACCACTGATTCAAAATTGCGCCTGCAACATATGCCTCCCAGCCCATGAGCAAAGACCAAAAGCTCCAATACAACCAACCGATGGTAAAACCAGCCCAACGACCAATCGCACGGTCGGCATACGTTGAAAACGAACCACTATCAGGTTGCGCGACAGCCATCTCGCCCAGCATGCGCATCACCAATACCACCAAAATACCACCACCCAAATAAGCCAAAATAGCAGCAGGGCCTGCATTGGCAATCACCTTGCCAGAACCAACAAACAAACCTGCACCGATTACGCCTGCAATCGACAACATGGTTAAATGGCGAGATTTCAATCCGCCTTGTAATTGACTAGAACCGCTCATACCGAAACTCCTAAAACGTGTGTCTGAAGCCTTGCTTAAAATACATATTTCTTAAAAAATCTATTTCAAAACCAACTGGTAGTGCCATTTACTGTCTCAAATTTGAGAAGCCAATATACGTACCAATAAAAAAACACGCAATATCAATATGATATGAAAAATCCCTTATTAATATATTCCGAAATACAAAATATCATTTCGCAAAGCGAAACGAGATTGATTTCATTGAACAATATTTTTCAGTCTATTTGTCCTATTTCCGCACAGCGAAATTTTCATAAAATTTTTATTAATATAAAAATAACTCAAAAATAAAACTTTTCTCATATTGAGAAAAAATGGGATTTTTAAGTAAAAAAAAGTCAATTTATGCAATTTTCATTAATAAAATGGTTTAAATTTCGCAAAAAAAGCGTCCGGAAGCCTTCAGGACGCTTGTCTCTTATTTCATCAATCTAAGTTAATAAATATAGCAAGCCATTCAAAGAAGCCACGCCCACAACCATCGCGACCAAAACATTGCGGCTGCGCATATAAATCAACAAAACCAATACCAAAGCCATGATTTGTGAGATTAAAAAAGTCCATTCTTGAGTCTTAATGGCGTTATTAAATGACAAAGAAGCCAAAATCAACACCACCATCACGCTCAAAGGCAGGGCAAAATTCAACGCACTTAACCAACGTGATTCGAGAATTTTTCTAGGCAATAAAGTTGGTGCGGCACGCAAAAAAAACGTCAACGCACTCATACACAATAAAGCGATTAAAAACGTGGTATCGTTCATGCCACTCCACCTTTATCAGAGGTTTTTAAGCGTCCTGAAGCTTCCCACAGCAAAATACAGGCCGCACATCCTGCCACCGCCAAAAGCAGCAAATAATTCACCGTCAACAAGCTGACAAACACAAATGCCGCTGCCGCAATCACGCAAGGCCACCACACTTTTTTAGCTTGATATTGCTCGTATGCCAACACCACAAACAAGCATGGCAATGCAAAATCCAAATGAGGAATCAATTGATTGAGTCCTGCACCCAAACCGATGCCCACTACCGTTCCTAAAATCCAATACGATTGATTGAGCAAAACGATTTTCACAAACAAACGTTTGGCTTGCTCGGGCAAAATCGTGGTTAAAACCGAAAAACTTTCATCGGTCAGCGCAAACAAAGCATACCAACGACGCAAACTGTTTTTAGGCAAAGCCTCTAGCAAAGGCAATGCATAAAAAATATGACGCAAATTAATCACCAAGGTATTGACGCTCAATGACACCGTCGGCGCACCAGCTGCCAACATCGGAATGGCGGCATATTGCGCGGCACCTGCATACAAACACACGCTCAGCAAAACCGACCACCACCAAGGCAAACCAGCCGCGCTGCTCAACACACCAAAAGCCATGCCTGCGGGAATGTAGCCCATAGCCACAGGCATGCTTAATCGAAACGCTTCCTTCCAACTGCTTGTTTGTACCATGTCTTGCCCTTTTTAATAATGCGGTGGTGGTTCATGACCACTGGTAGACATATTGTTTTCTGAGGCTTCGCTCATTTTTCGATACAACAATTGCAATTGCAGTTGCTGTGATTCCAATTGTTGGTATAACTCACTCACTTGCTTACTCAAGACATCAATGGTGTCGTCTTGTAAAGCCAAGCGGATTTCCAATTCCATAATATGGTCGTGTAAATCTTGTTCTGACATGGGATTACTCCAATTTTGATGGTGTGACACATAGCAAAAAACCGCCCGAAGGCGGTTTTTTCAAGCAACACAGTCTTAACGACGATTGCGCAAGTATTCCAAGGTTTTCAACTCAGCGATTGCTGCGGCCAAAGCGGCACGCGCTGCAGCAGTTGACTTGTCATCTGTTGCGGCTTTCAATTGTTGCTGAGCGATGTCCAAAGCTTTCTTCGCACGTTCGGCATCTAAGTTTTCACTGCGCACAGCCACGTCTGCCAAAACAGTCAATTTAGAAGGTTGAACTTCTAACAAACCGCCAGCAATCGCTACTGTCGTTTCTCCAGCTTGACCAGGCACTTGCATGCGCAAAACACCTGGACGAACCATACTCAAAATCGGCACGTGTTGTGGATAAATACCTAACTCACCGTTTTCGGTTGGAACCACCACAAAGCTGGCTTCACCCGAATAAATGGTGGCTTCGTTACTCACCACTTCAACTTGCATGGTTTTCATGCTTGCCTCCTTAGTTTAAGGTTTCAGCTTTAGCTGCAGCCTCTTCAATGCCACCTACCATGTAGAATGCTTGTTCTGGCAAATGGTCGTATTCACCAGACAAAATAGCTTTAAAGCCTTTGATGGTGTCACGCAATGATACATATTTGCCTGGAGAACCAGTAAACACTTCTGCAACGTGGAAAGGTTGAGACAAGAAACGTTGGATCTTACGAGCACGCATCACAGTCAATTTGTCTTCTTCAGACAACTCGTCCATACCCAAAATCGCGATAATATCACGCAATTCTTTGTATTTTTGCAACGTAGCTTGTACGCCACGAGCCACTGCATAGTGTTCGTCACCCAAAATTGCTGGGTCCAATTGACGTGAAGTTGAGTCCAATGGATCCACTGCTGGGTAAATACCCAAAGAAGCGATGTCACGGCTCAATACGACAGTTGCATCCAAGTGAGCAAACGTAGTAGCTGGAGACGGGTCAGTCAAGTCATCGGCAGGTACGTAAACGGCTTGAATCGAAGTAATAGAACCTGTTTGTGTAGAAGCAATACGCTCTTGCAAACGACCCATTTCTTCGGCCAAAGTCGGTTGGTAACCCACTGCAGAAGGCATACGACCCAACAATGCAGATACTTCAGTACCAGCCAATGTGTAACGGTAAATGTTGTCGATGAACAACAATACGTCACGGCCTTTACCTTCAGCATCTTTTTGATCACGGAAGTATTCAGCCATGGTCAAACCAGTCAAAGCAACGCGCAAGCGGTTACCAGGAGGTTCGTTCATCTGACCGTAAACCATCGCCACTTTGTCCAAGACGTTAGAGTCTTTCATCTCGTGGTAGAAGTCGTTACCCTCACGAGTACGCTCACCTACACCAGCGAACACAGACAAACCACTGTGAGCTTTAGCGATGTTGTTAATCAATTCCATCATGTTTACGGTTTTGCCTACACCGGCACCACCGAACAAGCCTACTTTACCGCCTTTTGCAAATGGGCAAAGCAAGTCAATCACTTTAATACCAGTTTCCAACAATTCAGATGCGCTAGACAACTCATCGAATTTTGGCGCAGAACGGTGAATAGCCCAATCAGCCTCAGCACCAATAGGGCCAGCCTCATCAATTGGGTTACCCAATACGTCCATAATACGACCCAAGGTTTTTACACCTACAGGTACGCTGATTGGGTTACCGGTATTGGTTACTGTCAAACCACGTTTCAAACCATCTGAACTACCCATGGCAATGGTACGTACCACGCCGTCACCCAACAACTGTTGGACTTCAAGGGTCAGATCAGTTTCAACCAATTTCAGGGCGTCAAATACATTTGGAATTGAGTCGCGTGGAAATTCCACGTCAACTACAGGACCAATGATCTGAACGATTTTGCCTTGGCTCATTATCGTATCCTAATTTAATGCGTTTACAGGCCGCTTATACAGCAGCTGCACCCGCCACAATTTCTGACAACTCTGTGGTAATAGCCGCTTGACGCGACTTGTTGTATACCAAACGCAAAGATTTGATGGCATTGCCTGCGTTGTCGGTTGCAGCTTTCATCGCAACCATACGCGCAGCTTGTTCAGATGCCATGTTTTCACTTACAGATTGATACACCACAGACTCTACATATCGACGTACTAAGAATTCAAGTACAGACAAAGGGTCAGGTTCGTAGTTATAGTCCCAGTTGTGAGAAGCTGTATCGCCCTCTTCCAACACATCGTCAGACAAAGGCAACAACTGTTCTACACGAGGCTCTTGGCGCATGGTGTTCACAAATTTTGAATACACCAAGTGAATTGAATCCAACTCACCTTTTTTATAACGCTCGAACAACACACCAATGGCGCCCAACAAAGGCTCCATACGAGGCGTATCACCCAAAGCCACTTCACTGGCAACCACGTTCACTTGCGCACGCTGGCATGCAGCCAAACCTTTGCTACCCAAACACACGACATCACTTTGGATGCCTTGCTCGTCAAATTCGCTGACTTTTGCGAAAAAACGTTTGAGTGAGTTGGCATTCAAACCACCACACAAACCTTTGTCAGTGGTGATTAAAATAAAACCAACACGGCCTGAACCTGTATGTTTTTCCAACAATGGAACCGTAATTTCATTGTTGGAATCAGCCAAGTGAGCCATGACGCTGCGAACTTTGTCTGCGTACGGACGCGCTTGGCGCATCCGCTCTTGAGTCTTACGCATTTTGGAAGTAGACACCATTTGCATCGCTTTAGTGATCTTTTGGGTATTTTGAACACTGCGAATCTGGGTGAGAATTTCCTTTCCTACTGCCATCTTAAGACTCCTTTTAGCTTATTACGCTTGAACGTAATCAGTTGACGCACGGAAAGATGCGACCGCTTTTTTCAAAGCTTCTTCATCAGCGTCAGACATTTTGCCAGAAGCATCCATGTCTTTGATTACATTAGGCAATTGAGTCTTAACATTTGACAAGAACTCAGCTTCAAATGCCAAAGCTTTGCTCACAGGAACGCCATCGTAAGAGCCATTGTTAATCGCCCACAAAGTCAATGCCATTTCGCCCGTAGACAAAACGTTGAATTGTTTTTGTTTCATCAATTCAGTCACGATTTCACCATGACGCAATTGTTTGCGAGTCGCTTCGTCCAAATCAGAAGCAAACTGAGAGAACGCTGCCAATTCACGGTATTGAGCCAATGCCAAACGAATACCACCGCCCAATTTTTTGATGACTTTGGTTTGCGCTGCACCACCTACACGAGATACCGAAATACCTGCGTTGATTGCTGGACGAATACCAGAGTTGAACAAGTCAGTTTCCAAGAAAATCTGACCGTCAGTAATCGAAATCACATTGGTAGGTACGAATGCAGAAACGTCACCTGCTTGGGTTTCAATAATTGGCAACGCAGTCAAAGAACCAGTTTTGCCTTTTACTTCACCATTGGTCAATTTCTCTACTTCAACTGGGTTGATGCGAGAAGCACGTTCTAACAAACGAGAATGCAAGTAGAATACGTCACCAGGATAAGCTTCACGACCCGGTGGGCGACGCAACAACAAAGAAATTTGACGGTAAGCAACGGCTTGTTTAGACAAGTCATCGTATACAATCAAAGCATCTTCACCGCGGTCACGGAAATATTCACCCATTGCACAACCAGAGTAAGGTGCAATGTATTGTAATGCAGCTGCTTCAGAAGCAGTCGCTGCAACAATAATGGTATGGCCTAACGCACCGTTTTGCTCCAATTGGCGCACAACGTTGGCGATAGAAGAAGCTTTTTGACCGATTGCAACATAGATACAAATAACGCCTGTACCTTTTTGGTTCACAATCGCATCCAAAGCCACTGCCGTTTTACCTGTTTGACGGTCACCAATGATCAACTCACGTTGACCACGGCCAACTGGAACCATAGAGTCAATGGCTTTCAAACCAGTTTGCATTGGTTCGTCAACAGATTGACGTGCAATCACGCCAGGGGCAATTTTTTCGATTGGTGAAGAAGCGGTTGCATTGATTGGACCTTTACCATCGATAGGCTGACCCAATGCATTGACAACACGACCAACCAATTCAGGACCTACTGGAACTTCCAGAATGCGGCCTGTACAGGTTACTTCGTCACCTTCTTTGATGTGCTCGTATTCACCCAAGATTACCACACCAACAGAATCGCGCTCTAAGTTCATCGCCAAACCGAAGGTATTACCTGGGAATGCAAGCATCTCACCTTGCATTACGTCTGACAAGCCATGTACACGAACGATACCGTCAGTCACAGAAATCACAGTACCACGGGTACGGATTTCTTCTGCAACAGACAAGCTTTCGATTTTGGCTTTAATCAAATCGCTGATTTCAGCAGGATTAAGCTGCATGAAACGTCTCCTAATTAGTCATTGCCGCGTACAGCTTTTGTAATTCAGCTTGTACGGACAGATCCAGCACTTGGTCACCCACTTCAACTTTTACGCCGCCGATTAATTCTGGGTCTACCTCTACTTTTGCATTCAATTTGCTGCCCAATTTGGCTTGTAAATCCAATACCAATTGAGAAAATTGTGCTTCCGTTAACGGGAAAGCACTGTAAATAACAGCTTGTTGAATGTTACTGGCAGACAGATACAGGGCTTGAAATTGAGTGAAAATTTCTGGCAAAGCATTCAAACGATCATTTTCAGCCACGGTGCTCAAGAACGCTTTAAAGCGTTCATCTGAAGCACCTTCAGGCAATAAACCCAACAAAACTTCCGCTTTCGCATCAGCACTTTGTTCAGGTCGATCAATGGCAGCGGCTACTTTTGGCACCGCAACGGCTTGAGCCAGATTTTCTAAGACAGTGACCCAATCACTGGTCTTATTGTGTTCTATTGCCAAACTGTACAACGCTTTCGCGTACGGTCTGGCTACGGTTGCCAACTCAGCCATAAGGTCACAGCTCCTGTTTCAAGGTGCTCAAAATGTCAGCATGTTTTGCCGCGTCAACTTCGCGACGCAAGATTTTCTCTGCGCCTTTCACAGCCAATAAACCTACTTGTTCACGCAATACTTCACGTGCACGGTTGGTTTCAGTTTCCACTTCTGCACGGGCTTGAGCCACGATGCGAGCCGCTTCTTCCTGAGCTTGTGTACGAGCTTCTTCGACAATTTGAGCTGCACGTTTGTCAGCGTTGGTTACCAATTCGGCAACTTGCTGACGACCTTCGGCTAAAGTTTCTGCAACACGTTTTTCTGCCGCTTCAGCATCGCTTTTACCACGTTCAGCCGCAGCCAAACCTTCAGCGATCTTGTTGGCACGCTCGTCCAACGCCTGCACGATTGGAGGCCATACGAATTTCATCGTAAACCACACCAATACAAAGAAGACGATTATCTGAGCGAATAAGGTTGCATTAATATTCACGGTCTTAACCTTTTGGTAGTGTTAATCAAAATAGCGTTTTTAGAAACACTTATTTGAATTAGCCTGCAAATGGGTTAACGAATGCGAATAACAATGCGATAGCAACACCGATCAAGAACGCAGCATCGATCAAACCAGCGATCAAGAACAATTTAGTTTGCAATGGACCCATCAATTCAGGTTGACGTGCAGAAGATTCCAAGTATTTAGAACCAACCATAGCGATACCAATAGCAGCGCCCATAGCACCAAAAGCAACGATCAAACCACAAGCGATAGCGATCAAACCCATTTTAAAACTCCTAGATAAAGAAAGGGATCAAAAAAAACTACAAAATATTTCAACTAATGAAATTCTATACAAAAATTCTATTCAACTCGTCACCAGCTTCAAGCTTAGTGATGGTCGTGGGCTTGGCCAATGTAAACAAAAGTCAAAACCATGAAAATGAACGCTTGCAAAACAATAACCAAAATGTGGAAGATTGCCCAAGCAGAACCTGCCAAGATGTGTACCAAGAACAAGAACGGATCCAAAATACCGATAGAACCACCCACTGCCCAAGAACCACCCAACAAAGCGATCAACATGAAAATCAATTCACCAGCATACATATTACCGAACAATCGCATACCGTGAGAAACGGTTTTTGAAATAAATTCAATAATTTGCATTAAAAAGTTAATCGGACCAACCGCAGGACCGAATGGTGCAGAGAACAATTCATGCATCCAACCGCCAAAGCCTTTGATCTTGATGTTGTAGTAGAAGCAAATCAACAATACGCCAATTGCCAATGCCAATGGCACGTTCAAGTCAGCAGTCGGTACCACACGCAAGTAAGCATGATGATCGCCTTGAATCATTTGCCAAGTCACTGGCAACAAGTCCAATGGCAACAAGTCCATGGTATTCATCGCGATGATCCATACAAACAAAGTCAAACCCAATGGGCCAATGGCTTTGCGTGATTCTGCGTTGTCGATAACCGATTTACACATATCATCAACAAATTCAACCATCAATTCACAAGCGGCCTGAAAACGTCCTGGCACACCAGAAGTTGCTGCTTTCGCACCACGCCACAATACAAATAAAGAAATCGCACCCAATACAATGGAAACAACAATACTGTCGATATTCCAATAAGAGAAATCAACGATGCTTTTTTGTGCTTCTGGCTGATTCGTGTAGTTCACCAAGTGGTGATTGATGTAATCCGCGGCCCAGTTGCCGCTGCTTTCACTCGCCATGATTTAATTTCCAAAAAACAATAAAAACGATATGACTGGAGATGATGAGTCCAATTATGAATGGTAGCCACATGATTTGCGTGTGGAAAAAATACATAATTAAGAGCATCATCACTGCTGCCAGTGTTATTTTTAAGCCTTCTGCCACCATAAATGCGGCATATGACATCACAGGATTGATGGAAAAAAGACTTAAAATTAACACCGCGACCATATTGGGAATAGCGTAACTTAATGCACCTGCTAATCCAGAGACTGCTGCCACCTGTCCCCAGACCAAGTAAAGGCCTAAAGCATAACAAGCAATAACAACAAGTTGATATGAAATTACTTTCTTCATGTCTTGGTAGGCCTTTCAAAGCCCCCGTACTATAATGAAAGCACTTTGCCTAGTCAAGATAATCAGTAAATTTTTGTGAACCCGATGCCGAAAAAAACAAGAAATTGAATGATTTATAGGCTTACAAAGGCATGGTTTGCAGTTGCAACAAAACGACACCTTTGCTTCAAAAATTAGGACATTTCCTCTAACTTTAACACGGACAATAAATGCTGAAATTCATCGATATTATTAAAATGTAAAACAAGTTTGCCTTTTTGTTTCTGATTGGCCTGAATACTGACTTTCAAACCCAACTGTTCTGCTAACATTTCTTGCAGACGCAACAAATCCTGATTAGGCATTTTTGGTGTTTTGTAAGCCGCAGTCGATTGACTCCAAGAAGCGGCCTGTTGCTCTATTTCACGCACGCTCCAGCCTTGCTCTACTGCCTTAGCTGCCAATTCCAACTGTCCTAAAATCGGCAATGCAACCAGTACGCGTGCATGACCCATTTCCAATTGATTGGCTGCCACCATGTCTTGTATTTGATTGGGTAACGACAACAAACGCAAACTGTTGCTCACGCCACTGCGACTACGTCCGACTGCATGCGCCAAAGCTTCGTGCGTCAAACCAAACTCATCAATCAAACGCTTAAAACCCATCGCTTCTTCAATCGGATTTAAATCGGCACGCTGAATATTTTCGATGATGCCCATCGCCAACGCCGCTTCATCATTGACAGCCTTAATCACCGCAGGGATTTCGGTTAAGCCCGCCAATTGACATGCACGCCAACGACGTTCGCCTGCAATCAACTCATAATCAGACAAACCCAATTCACGCACAATCACAGGTTGAATCAAACCTTGCGCTCGAATGGATTCAGCCAAATCTGCCAATTCATCATCATCCATCACCAAACGAGGTTGATAACGACCTGGGCGAATTTGTGCCACATTCAAACTGGTCAATTTATCATCCGCACCAGCATCGCCACTGGCAAGCAACGACTCCAAACCCCGACCCAACCCTTTTAATTTTGCCATTTACGCCTCTGCTCGAGCCAATAATTCTTGTGCCAAATCCAAATATGCCAAAGTACCACGCGCTTTCGGGTCATACATCAAAGCAGGCATACCATGGCTAGGTGCTTCTGCCAAACGCACGTTGCGTGGAATCACCGTCTCAAACAATTCTTTGCCAAAATGCTCAGTCAATTGCTCAGACACTTCTTGCGCCAACAAACTACGCTTATCAAACATCGTCCGCACCACACCACCAATCGCTAATTTAGGATTAATCGCCATGCGTATCTTGCGCACAGTCGCCACCAAATCCGAAATGCCTTCTAGCGAATAGTATTCGCACACCATCGGCACCAACACTTTGTCAGCAGCGACCAAGCCATTCAATGTTAATAACGTCAAAGTCGGTGGGCAATCAATCAATATATAGTCGTATTGATCGGCAACTTGCGCCAAAGCATTTTTCAAGCGCATTTCACGAGCAATTTCTTGCACCAACTCCACTTCCGCACCTGCCAAAGCTCGGTTGGCACCCAAAACATCGTAAGCACCTGTTTTGCTGTGGCTCACAGCTTCGTGAACCTCAGCCTCACACAACAACACACCATAAACACCGTGTTTGATGCTGGTTTTATTAACGCCACTGCCTGTCGTGGCGTTGCCTTGTGGATCGAGATCCACAATCAACACTTTCTTACCCAAGTGCACTAGGGAGGCAGCCACATTCACCACGGTGGTGGTTTTACCCACCCCACCCTTTTGATTGGCTACCGCCCAAACTTGGGCCGTCATACAGCTGCGCCTTGTTTAACAATGACCATGTGACGTTCTGCTTCCAAAGATGGCACCATCATTTTTTCCACTTTTTCCACATGCACACCTTCAGGCAATTGGGCAATTTCTTCGTATGGATACACGCCCTTCATCGCCAACCATGAACCTTCAGGACGCAATAATTGACCTGTCAAATTCACAAAGTCTTTCAACTCTGCAAATGCACGACTGGTCACAGCATCAAACTGCACACCTTCCAAAGCTTCAACGCGTCCTGTAATAACTTTGACGTTCTTCAAACCCAATTCAATCACCGCTTGGCTTAAAAACGAAGTTTTTTTGCTGTTGGCATCCAATAAAGTAATTTGAATTTCAGGACGGCAAATCGCTGTTGGAATGCCAGGCATGCCACCACCTGAACCAACATCAATCAAAGTATTGATGCCATCCAAATATGGCAACAAAGTCAAACTGTCCAAAACATGATGGGTCAACATTTGGTCTTCTTGACGCAAAGCAGTCAAATTGTAAGTGCTGTTCCACTTCAACAATAAAGCTACGTAATCCAATAATTTTTGTTGTTGTTCTGATGACAATTCAACTTGCATTTGCTGCAAGCCCATTTGCAAATACGGTAATGCTAAACTCATGATGAACGCGCTTCCTGAAAACCCCGTTTGATATGAACCATCAGCAAAGCCACTGCTGCTGGCGTGATGCCTGAAATGCGCGACGCTTGCCCCACGGTTTCAGGTCGATGTAAATTCAATTTTTGCTGTACTTCAGCTGACAATCCCTTGACTTTGGCATAATCGATGTCATTTGGCAAACACAAATCTTCCAATTCTTTGCGGCGCACAATTTCTTCGTTCTGTCTGTCGATATAACCTTGGTATTTCACCTGAATTTCAACTTGATCCATTACCTCTTCTGAAAACTCAGTTTCAGTATCGGCATTTGGTAAACTCATTAAACTTGCATAATCTACGTTTGGACGACGCAACAATTCATACAAATTGTATTCATGCGTAATGGTTTGACCCAAGACACGAACTTGATCCGCTTCCGGTAAGGTTTTCGGTGTAAACCAAGTCGAACGCAAACGCTGTACTTCTTGTTCAACGGCTTCACGTTTTTCGTTAAACGAACGCCATTGCGCCTCACCAATCAAACCTGCCTCATGACCAATTGCCGTCAAACGCATGTCAGCATTGTCTTCACGCAATTGCAAACGGTATTCGGCACGGCTGGTGAACATGCGATATGGTTCATTCACCCCTTTGGTAATCAAATCATCGACCAACACGCCTAAATATGCTTCTTCACGGTGCAATACCAATGGCTCCAAATCACGCACAAAGCGCACCGCATTGGCACCTGCTAACAAGCCTTGCGCCGCCGCTTCTTCGTAACCTGTCGTACCGTTGATTTGACCTGCAAAAAATAAGCCTGCAATCGTTTTGGTTTCCAAACTGGCTTTCAAATTGCGTGGATCGAAATAATCATACTCAATCGCGTAGCCTGGACGCAAAATGTGCGCATTTTCCAAACCTGTCATTGAACGCACCAATGCAATTTGAATGTCAAATGGCAAAGAAGTAGAAATACCATTTGGATAATATTCATGCGTATCCAAACCTTCTGGCTCTAAGAAAATTTGATGCGATTCTTTGTCGGCAAAACGGTTGATTTTGTCTTCAATCGACGGGCAATAACGCGGACCCACACCTTCAATTTTGCCGGTGAACATTGGACTGCGGTCAAAACCACTGCGAATGATGTCGTGCGTTTGCAAATTGGTGTGTGTAATCCAACAAGACACTTGGCGCGGATGCATCGCACGTGAACCACGCACCGAGAAAATCGGCGTTGGCGTGTCACCCGGTTGTTCGGTCAATTGTGAAAAATCAATCGTGCGACCATCAATGCGAGGTGGCGTACCTGTTTTCAGGCGGCCTTGTGGCAATTGCAATTCACGCAAACGGCTGCCCAAACCCATTGCAGCAGGATCCCCTGCACGACCACCTTGGTAGTTTTCCAAACCAATGTGAATTTTACCTGACAAGAATGTGCCCGCAGTCAACACCACTGAACGCGCTTTGAAAATCACGCCCATAGACGTGATCACGCCATCAATACGGTCGCCATCTAGCGTCACATCTTCCACTTGCTGTTGAAACAAATCCAAGTTTTCTTGGTTTTCCAACATATAGCGTATCGCAGCTTTATAAAGCACTCGGTCCGCTTGTGCACGAGTGGCTCGTACCGCAGGACCTTTGGATGCATTTAAGCGGCGAAATTGAATGCCGCTTTTGTCGGTTGCTAAGGCCATCGCGCCGCCTAAAGCATCCACTTCACGCACCAAATGTCCTTTGCCTATCCCGCCAATAGACGGATTGCACGACATGGCACCTAAAGTTTCAATATTATGGCTTAACAATAAGGTTTTGGCACCCATACGAGCAGCCGCCAAAGCCGCTTCTGTACCTGCATGACCGCCACCAACGACGATCACATCATAAACTGTGGGGTAAATCATGGACCCAAATTTCGCAAATAAAATGGGCTTTATTTTACGCCAAACTTAAGTTTCTGTCAGAGTTAATCTGTATCAAAACTCATGTTTAATATCTTTTATCAATTGCTTAAGTGCTCATTTAATACTTCATCATAGCCAATACCAGAAACAAAAAATACAATCCATCTTTACAGGACGCTTGGTTTTTCATGGAAATACACTCTTTTATGCAGCATTTCCCAAAACATTTTTCAGCACATGTCATGTTATTTCTGTGCAAAATATTTTCAATTCACCAACCCTGCCGCTACAATATCGACCCATCGACAAATTCCTCTTGGCATAGAGCCAGTTGTGCCTCACACCAAAAGCTTTGTCATCCACGAAAACAGCAAGACTGATACTTGCACTTTTAAAACAAACACCATACAGCCACTGTTTCAACTAGAAACCAACCTGCTTTGTTTGACCAAAACCCATTGGTCAAACACGCATTGACTGTATGAAGGAGCAGTTTTGGATATTTTGTTAGAGAGTTTGAAATACATCATCATTGGTTTGGTACAAGGTCTGACCGAGCCAATTCCCGTTTCATCTAGCGGTCATGTGATGATTGCCAGCCATATTTTAGGCTTTGCCGACAGCAGCTTTTTCTTTGCTTTGTTAACCAATACCGCTTCTTTGGTGGCGATTTTGTTTTTTTACCGCAAAGATTTATTGACCATCACCCAAGAAAGCGCACGCTATATCAGCCACAAGCGTCCTGAAGACCGTCATAGCTTTCGCTTTGTGTTGTGGGTCATCATCGGCACCATTCCTGCGGGCGTGCTGGGCATTTTATTCAAAGATGCATTGGAAACCGACATCACCCTGAGCGTCATTGCCGTGACTTTAACCATCACAGGCATTGCCTTATTGATTATCAGCCGCCAACGTGGTCAACGCCAAACGGACTCCATGACTATTAAAGATGCAATCATCATTGGTTTGGCTCAAGCAGTGGCTTTAACTCCCGGCATCAGCCGTTCTGGTGCGACGGTGGTTGCAGGTTTGGCGCGTCAACTCAATCCTGCGGCTGCTTTAAAATATTCGTTCATGTTGTACATTCCTGTCAGCATTGGTGGCTTGGTTTTAGGCGCTAAAAAATTGCTCGACATGAGCGTGAGCGGTGAGCAAATGTTTTATTACGCAGTCACTTTTGTCGTCACCACCATCACCACTTATTATGCTTTGCAATGGTTCATGGGCATCATGCAAAAAGGCAAATTGCTGTATTTTTCTTATTATTGCTTTGCCGTAGCCGCCATTTTAATGATTTGGCAATGGATGGTTTAAGCCTAAAAAAGCGTCCTGTAAACCTTTACAGGACGCTTTTTTTATCCCAAAATCTTTTTACAGGACGCTTTGAATATGGTCACCATCCGAGTTTTACAAGCCAATGATTTTGCAATGTGGAACAATTTGTGGCAACAATATTTGGTATTTTACGAAACGTCATTGCCAGAAGAAGTGACGCTACATACTTGGCAGCGTCTGACAGAAAATTCAAATACAGCCATGTTAGGCTTGGGCGTATTTGTCGATGGCGTGTTACAAGGTTTTACGCATTTGGTGTTGCATCCGAATACTTGGAGCACCCAACCTTGTTGCTATTTAGAAGATTTATTTGTCAGCCCTGACCATCGCTCCCAAGGCTTAGGGAAAACCTTAATTAAAGCCGCGCAACAAATTGCCATCGAACAAAATTGTTGTCGCCTGTATTGGGTCACCGCCAAAGACAATCACCATGCACAAATTGTGTATGACCAATTGGCCACTCAAACCAACTTCATCCAATACAAAATCAACTTATAACATCTGTTATCAAGATGCGCGTCAAGTAGATACCCAAAACGCTATCAAGCGGCCTGTAAACCATTTTTATGGTATTCCAATCCAAAAAAAACCGCCCTTTACAGGACGGTTGATGGATTGTGCTATGTTGACTTATACATCAAAACGGTCTGCATCCATTACTTTGACCCAAGCGGCAACAAAGTCTTTCACAAATTTCGCTTTGTTGTCGTCTTGTGCATACACTTCAGCGTAAGAGCGCAAAATTGAGTTAGAACCAAACACCAAATCCACACGAGAAGCGGTGTATTTGGTTGCGCCTGAAGCACGGTCAACAATGTTGTAAGAGTTTTTGCCCGTTGGTTTCCAGTTATAAGCCATGTCGGTCAACACTGCAAAGAAGTCATTGCTCAAAACGCCGACGTTGTCAGTGAACACACCATGTTTGCAATCGCCATAATTGGCACCCAATACACGCAAACCACCTACCAACACTGTCATTTCAGGCGCAGTCAAACCTTGCAATTGCGCACGGTCTAACAACATTTCTTCAGGCTGCACCACGTAATCGGCTTTGATGAAGTTACGGAAACCGTCTGCTTTAGGTTCCAAATCTTCAAACGAATACACATCGGTTTGCTCTTGTGTCGCATCACCACGACCTGCGGTGAATGGCACTACAATGTCAACGCCCGCAGCTTTGGCGGCTTTTTCAACCGCAGCCGTACCACCCAAAACAATCAAATCGGCAATGCTGACTTTTTTAGGCAAGCTCGCTTGGATTTCTTCCAATTTCGCCAATACTTTGTTCAAACGCTCAGGCTCGTTGCCTTGCCATTGGCGTTGTGGCTCCAAACGAATGCGCGCACCGTTGGCACCACCACGGAAATCCGAACCACGGAAGGTACGCGCGCTGTCCCAAGCCGTCGCCACCAATTCAGCCGTGCTCAAACCACTATTTAACAAAGTGGCTTTCAATTCTGCCACGTCGCTGTCTGACAAAGTGTAATCCACCGCAGGAATCGGGTCTTGCCAAATCAAATCTTCAGCAGGTACATCTGCGCCCAAGTAGCGAGATTTAGGACCCATATCACGGTGAGTCAATTTGAACCAAGCACGTGCAAACACTTCAGAGAAGTAAGCTGGGTCTTGATGGAAACGCTCAGAAATTTTGCGGTATTCAGGGTCAATTTTTAACGCCATATCCGCATCCGTCATCATTGGGTTGCGACGGATGTCTGGATTGTGAGCATCAACAGGTTTGTCTTCTTCTTTGATGTTCACAGGTTCCCACTGCTTGGCGCCGGCTGGGCTCAAGGTTTTTTCCCACTCATAACTCAATAACAAATGGAAGAAACCATTGTCCCATTTGGTTGGATGCGTCGTCCAAGCGCCTTCCAAGCCGCTGACCATGGTATTTGAACCATTGCCTGAGCCTTCAGGATTGTGCCAACCCAAACCTTGAAACTCAACATCGGCACCTTCAACGTCTGCGCCCAAGTTTTCAGCCTTACCATTGCCATGACACTTACCAACCGTATGACCACCTGCGGTCAAGGCCACAGTTTCTTCATCATCCATACCCATGCGATCGAAGGTCACACGCATGTCTTGTGCCGTACGCAATGGGTCTTGTACACCATCCACACCTTCTGGATTCACATAAATCAAACCCATTTGCACCGCAGCCAAAGGATTTTCCAAAGTGTCACGATTGTCTACATCGTCATAACGGTTTTTGGTTTCATCCAACCATTTGCGCTCAGTACCCCAGTAAATGTCTTTTTCAGGATGCCAAATGTCTTCACGACCGCCCGCAAAACCATAGGTTTTCAAACCTGCTTCTTCATAAGCGACCGTACCCGCCAACACAATCAAATCGCCCCAAGAAATCTTGTTGCCATATTTTTTCTTGATAGGCCACAACAAGCGACGACCCTTATCAGTGTTCACATTGTCAGGCCAACTGTTCAGTGGTGCAAAACGTTGATTACCCGTATTAGCGCCACCACGACCGTCTTGCTTGCGGTAAGAGCCTGCCAAATGCCACGCAGTACGCACGAACATACCGATATAGCTGCCATAATCAGATGGCCACCAATCTTGGCTGCTGTTAATCAACTCACGAAGGTCATTTTTAATGGCTTCCAAATCCAAAGATTGGAACGCTTGTGCATAGTTGAAATCTGGATCTAGTGGATTGGTTTTTTTGTCATGTTGCGACAAAATATCCAAATTTAAGGCATTAGGCCACCAAAATGCATTGTCTGGAGCGGCTTGAGTCGTTTGGGCACCATTTTGGAATGGGCAACCGTTGGCTTTTGAATGATCAGTCATCTCTAAAACTCCGTGAATTATGAGGAAATGTGTTCACTACCAATAAAACAACCTTTTGGACTCATCAAGATAACCTGATTATCTGACCTACAGAAAGGTTTTTTACCAATAAAAACAATTAAAACAATTTTGTTTGATGGAACTCATACTAAAAATATATGACTTAAAAATCAAACTCACAAGTCATATTTTTGATTGATTTTTATGATTAAGTTCATTTGTATTATCAGCTCGACATATATAAAAATATGTCATATGGTATATGGTTGATACATTCAGCTCATTAAGATTGAATTGAATAATAAAATCAATTATTTAATTGACACCAAACCGCCAAAAAATTTCTGTTTAAAAATTCCATTTAACTGCCTCAAATTCAAATTTTTCCAAACGCCATTTCTATCCCTATACGCTTCATATTGCCGTCCAACCTTGGAACTTTTGGCAGATGGTTTGCGCCTTAAAGAAACACCAACCCATTTCAAAAAAGAGCCGCCATCATGATACAAACGCAAGCCTTACAACTACACGACTACAACGACTGGCTAACACTTTGGCAACAATATCTACAAACTCACCAAGCCAATCTGTCTCATGACACCACATTAAATACTTGGAAATACATTTTAAGCGCCAATGAAACCAATTTAATTGGCTTGGGTGTGTATGCCAATAACAAGCTACAAGGTTTCGCCCACTTGGTGTTTCATCACAATACTTGGGATGCACGAGATTGTTGTTATGTAGAAGATTTACATGTTCATGCAGCCAGTGACAGCGACGCTTTGCCATTGGAAAAAGCGTTGATTACGGCAACAAGGCTGTTGGCACAAGAACGCAATTGCTGCTTGGTGTATTGGCACGCATCATCCAAACACCGCCCAGCCAACCTTGATTTGTACAATGAATTGGCGCAACAAACCGATTGCGTCAAATTTACCATTCATTTATAAAATCTTTATTTACATACAAAAAGCGTCCTGTAAAAATTTACAGGACGCTTTAAAATGGTTAAACCATATTGAATTTAAATATGTTGCGCAAACTCATCGGTAGCCGCTACCAATGCCTTGTTCACCTCAGTATCAAAGCTAGAATGCCCACCAATGACCACGCGCAAACTGGCTTCAGGAAACGCTTGCTTCAAATCATAAGCCGAGCGTATAGGCGTACAAATGTCGTAACGACCTTGCACAATAATGGTCGGAATGTGACGAATTTTATCGATGTGGTTCAAAATGATTTTGTCCTCACCAATAAAACCTTGATGATAAAAATAGTGGTTTTCCATGCTCGAAATGGCCAATACATGCGCATCATCAGAATCAGGCTCACGAGGATTCAAAAACACAATGTGCTCTTCCCACTCGCACCATTGACGAGCGGCCTGTATTTTCAAACTCGCTGACACACCCTCACCAAACAAAATATCGTGATACGCTTTGATCAAATCACCACGATGTTCAGGCGCAATGAATTGTTCAAATGCTTCCCATGCTTCAGGGAAAATTTGTGAAGCCCCGCCACGCTTGTACAACCAATCGCTTTCAAAATCACGGAACAAGAAAATACCACGCAACACCAATTCGGTTACCCGCTCAGGATGCGCTTGAGCATATACCAACGACAAAGTGGAACCCCAAGAGCCGCCAAACACCATCCATTTATCAATGCCCAAATGCTCACGCAAAGCCTCAATATCAGCCACAATCTTCCAAGTATCGTTGTCCTCTACACATGCATGCGGCAAAGATTGACCACAACCACGTTGGTCAATTTGAATGATGCGGTATACCTCAGGATTGAAAAAACCACGAGTAGCAGGTGACGAACCACCACCGGGGCCACCATGCAAAAAAATCACCGGTTTACCGTTGGGATTGCCACAATCTTCCCAATACATTTGATGGGTGTCGGATACCGCTAGCAAACCACTTTGGTTCACTTGATGGACTTGGTACATAAAATTCTTCCTATTAAGAATGGATTGAAAACACCATACCGCAGCATTCCACAATATCTGTTTGCGCGCACGTGGCAATTGCTTGATACGGTATTCTTGTCGCAAAGCGTCTGTGTGGCTCAAAGCGTCCTGTAACATTTTCATAGCCACAGGTCGATGGGCTCGGGTGTATTTGGCACCTTTGCCAGCCAAATGTTGCTGCCAACGACGCTTTACATCGGTCGTAATGCCACAATAATAAGCACCATTGGCACATTCAATCAAATAAACACACCATTTTTTCACTATCCACTCTGTGTTTTCAGACATCTGTAGTTCTCACAAAAAAACAGGCAGCCTCAGCCGCCTGTTATAGATAGATGCCAATGTTCTACATCTGCATCATTCGTTGTTTTGAAACCACTCTTCGTCAGAAATGCGTTCCACTTTGATGCGCTCAATGCGTTGACCGACTTTTTCCAACACAGTAAAACGGTATTGGTGGTAATCGACTTTGTCGCCCACATTGGCAATCGCTTGCAATTCATCCATCATCAAGCCTGCGACCGTGTGGTAATCGACAGAATCATCCAAAGGCGGCAATTGAATTTGCTGTGCCAAGGTGGTGTATTCCAAACTACCGTCAACGGTGAAGCTGTGGTCTTCATGCTCTTCCAAGCTCGGTGAATCTTCACGCTCGTATTCTTCCGGAAAATCACCTGCGATGGTTTCCATCAAATCTTTCATCGTCACCATACCCAAAATCGCACCAAACTCATCGACCACCAAAGCCAAATCAGCACTTTGCGCTCGGAACAATTCCATGGCATTCAGGACGGTTGCGTTTTCGGTCAAAATTAAGGGTTGACGCAAAGCTTTGTGCACACTGAAAGCGCCATCGCTCAACACTTGTGCCAACAAATCTTTTTTATTGATATAACCCAAAGGTTCATCAATACCAGCCTTACCCACCACCATCAAACGAGAGAACGGAGTTCTTTGCAATTGGGTATTTTGTTGCTCTTGGCTTTGAGAAATGTCCAAACGCTCGATTTCAGGACGCGGTGTCATCACGCCCAAAATCGGACGCTCAGCCAAGGTCAACACGCTCTTAATCATCCATTTTTCATTATCTTCAAAACGGCTGCTATCACCATTAACCGCACCGTCTTTGGCCAGTAAAGTTTCACGAATGCCCATCATACCCAAAACATTGTCAGCAGCACGAGAGCGCCAAGTTTTAACCGAAAAATCATTTTTCTTACGGTTTTTAGTCGATACTTGATTGAAGATTTCAATCAAAATAGAGAAACCAATCGCCGCATACAAATAACCTTTAGGAATCTTGAAGCCCAAACCTTCGGCAATCAAACTGAAACCAATCATCAACAAGAAGCCCAAACACAACATCACGACAGTTGGGTGTTTGTTGACAAAATCGGTCAATGGTTTAGATGCCCAAATCATGATGCCCATCGCCACAATCACAGCTGCCATCGCAATGGTAATGTGCTCTACCATCGCCGCAGCGGTAATCACCGCATCGACAGAAAACACCAAATCCAAGATGACAATTTGTGCCACTACAGAACCGAAAGAAGCATGACCTTTCTTTTGTTTCACATCTGCGTATTCAGCATGGCCTTCTAAACGCTCATGTAACTCGGTTGTCGCTTTGTACAATAAGAACAAACCACCACCAAGCATGATGAGGTCTTTGCCAGAAATTTCATTGCCCAACACTGTAAATAGAGGCTCTTGCCAAGTCATCACATACGCCATCAAACCCAACATGATGACGCGCATTACGACGGCCAAGCCCAAACCAATCAAACGGGCTTTGTCTCGGTGTTGGGGTTTGACTTTGTTCGCCAAAATCGCCACGAACACCAAGTTATCAATGCCCAGCACCACTTCTAAAATCAATAAGGTGAAGAAGCCTGCCAGTGTCGCAGGTTCCAATACCCAACTTAAATCCATGTGTATTTATTCCAAATAAAAATAAACAAAAACAGGCAACCTAATCACATAGATTAGGTTGCCTGCAAATAGTTAGGGCGCAACAACAAAAAAATAAAAGAAAACTGCTCGTATCGTCTGTCGACTCGAACCATCTTCGTTCATATTGCTGTCACCTCCCATGTAATAATCATGTTTAGAAGTGTAACAGCTTGTTTTCAATTTAAGCAAGTTTTGGGATAACTTTACAAACTACCATAAGAATGCAAGCCACTTAAAAGCATATTCACACCCAAAAAAGCAAACGCAGTGATAAAAAAACCAACAATCGCCCACCAAGCCAATAAGCGCCCACGCCAACCTGACACCAAACGCAAATGCAGCCATACTGCATAATTAAGCCACACAATCAAAGCCCAAGTTTCTTTGGGATCCCAAGACCAATAACGCCCCCACGCCTCGGCCGCCCACAAAGCACCCAAAACAGTGGCAATCGTGAAAAACAAAAATCCCACTGCAATGGCGCGGTACATGATTTCATCAATCACGTTGGCATCAGGCAAGATGGTTTGTTCAGGACGCTTCAAAACCCACAATTGCGCCACACCCAAAACCGCCGCAATACAAAAAGCACCATAACCGACAAAATTGGCGGGCACATGGATTTTCATCCACCAAGATTGTAAGGCAGGAATCAAAGGCTGAATTTGATGTGCGCCACGCACTGCGCTATACCACAACACAAACGCCACCAAAACCACCATCAAAGCATACACAAATGCGCCCAATTTCTCAGCCTGATGACGACGAGCGTAATACAAAAACATCAACGCCATCATCACCATGAACAAAATAAACACTTCGTACAAATTTGAAACAGGCATGTGACCAGCTTCAGGACGCAGCAAATAACTTTCATGCCAACGCACCAATAAGCCCACCATCCCAAAAACTGCTCCAGCCCATGACAAAGCAATCGCCAAACTCAAAGACAACGTATTTTGGTTTACAGGCCGCCACGCAGCTTGCAACAAAGCCAACACATAACACACAAACGCCAACACATTGCACACACACAACCACATCATCGCCGATTGACTGGCTACAAAATATTGCAATACAAACGCCGTTTGTGAGCGTTCAAAATCCCCGCCATACGCATACCAAGCCAAGCCAAATAACAATGTGCACGCTAGCGCAAAAGCTTGTAGCGGCCTGAAAAACCATGCCAAAGCAATGCCTGAAATAACTGACAACCACAACACGCCTGCGTCATAAACATCCATGTGAACATTGCCTGCAAAGCATTGCACCCACACTGCCACCAACAATACCGCACACGCAAACACCACATCTTGCACTTGCAAACGCTGCCACCAACGTTTTTGTTGTAAATACTCGTGTTCAAGCATCAAATCAGGCTTCATGATGACAAATCCTGCTGTAATTTTTGCAAACGCTGCACATGCTCAGCCAATTGAATTTCTGTACCGCTGTCTTTATTCGCGCTCATCGCCACCCGCATCGATCCCTTTGCAATCCATACCCAAACCCGTTTTTCACGCACATAAAACATACAAACCGTTCCCAAAATCAACAACAGCGAGCCCAAATATACCCAATAGCGTCCTGGAGATTTGGCCATTTGCAAACCAGATGCTTGAACTTGCTTGAAATCAGTCAATTGCAAATAAATCGGTGCTTGCATTTGACTAAAATCGGTCAATCCTTCCAAAGCCATCGCCATGAAATGCGCCCGTTCAGGCGTATCTTGCCAAGCTGCCTCACCATTGGCTTGCAACACTTCATTCAACACCACCACACTGCTGATTTGCAAAATGTCGGTGAATAATTTTTGCATGTGCGGCTGTTCTGTTGCAGTAAAATTCGTCGCAACAAAACCATTCAACGCCACATAACCGCCTTGCGAAAACAAATGCAACACCTGTTCGACCACAGGTTTCAATCTTGCCGCTGTCGCTGTGTCCATGTCTTGTAATGCCGCCGCCACCGCTTTGTCTCGCACCGCTGGATTGGCAAAGCCTTGGCGCAACCACATTACCGTTTTCAATTCACCCTCTTGGTCGGCTGGCAATTTCACCCAACGGTAATCCTCTGCCACCGATGCCCGTTCACCAATCACAAAATATCGCTCACCCTCACGCGTAAGCGGCAACATATAAGACAAATATTCATGCGCCACTCCTGTGGTATTTCGCACCTTATATGTGATAGTGGGACCCACATTGTGCAGCGTTTGCGCTGAATTGACATTGCGCACATCGTGCATGACAGGTTTCAGGACGCTTGCTGGCGTGTCATTGGCATCCTCTACATTCAAAACCCGCAATTGTTCCAATTCAATTTGATAATCTTGATTGTCCAAAACCAAAGGCAAGTTTTGCAATGATTTGGCTTGGACGCTTGCCGAGTTTGCCCAAGGTCTGCGCACATCCCAAGCTTGCAAAACCAAATCTGAACCGCCATCGCCAAAACTGGATTGAAAAATCGCCACGCCATCTTGAATAAACGGTTGATTGACTTTGATTGTTGCCTGTTCGGTTTGACCGCTTTGTTTATCGGTAATCAACAAATCGCTGGCAAAGTTTTTAGGCATGCCTGTTTCATAAAAATCCACATGAAACCGTTCCAATTGGACGACAAATGGCAAATCCTGCACCACCAAACCATCGCCCGCATTCAAAAACACCACATCGGTGGCTTGCCCTTCCGCTATGGTGACATTGCCACGAAACGACAAAGTTTTTGCATCCAAACGAGCTTCAGGCGCGAAATCTTTGGCTAGGATGGTTTGATTGTCAGGCACAATATTCCCAAGCAAACGCCCCCAATTCAAATCCATATTGCTGTCTATCAAGCCGCCAATACAAATCACCACAATCGCAACGTGTGCAAATATATAACCGAGTTTGCTGGCGCTGCCTTTTTTCGCTGCCACCATCACGCTGCCATCTGCATGGGCTTGGGTTTTGACTTGAAATCCTTGCACTTGCCAATAACGCTGCAATACCGCCACAGGCAATTCACCTTCTAACAAAACGGTGTGTTTCATGGCTGCCAAGGATTTGGCACTGGCATTCAAACGAAAAGAGCGCATTTGACGCAAAAATGCAGGCGTGTGCCGCCACACGCACAAACTGATAGACACCACCAAAAACAACAAAATAACCACAAACCAAGGCGCAGCATACACATCAAACAAGCCCAAAGTTTTGAAGATGGGAAACCAAAATGGACCAAATTTGACCACATAATCTGTCATAGGCTGATTTTGTTGCAACACAGTGCCTATCATGGACGCTATCGCCAACAAAGTTAGCAAAACCACCGCAAAACGCATGGAACTTAAAAATTCAAACCATGGACGGTGCCTCAAAGGTATTTTTTTCTTCATCACATTCAGTCTGTTTGAGCAGCGTTTGCTGCCTGTTTTCATCCTAACTCAAGCCATAGCAACAATATGTTTTTCATCACAATCGGCGGCAGTTTACCATTATTGCCCTTCAAAACCGCGACCACGCCGCCTTTTGCCAGCACACTTACAATAAAGTCAAAATTATCACAGGGTTAAAACGTGCTAAACTGTATGCCTTGTTTGATTGGTATATACCTCACTATGTCTTTATTCCAAAACGCCCAATTTTTTACCACAGTGAACCACTTAAAAGATTTGCCTTACACCAAGGCAGAAATTGCCTTTGTGGGTCGCTCGAATGCTGGCAAATCCAGTGCTATCAACACTTTGACCAACCATGTGCGTTTGGCTTACGTGTCCAAAACACCGGGACGCACGCAACACATCAACTTTTTTGAGTTGCGCAATGGTTATTTTTTAGCGGATTTGCCCGGCTACGGTTATGCGCAAGTGCCTGAAGATGTGCGTGCGCATTGGGTGCGTTTACTCGGTCAATACTTGCAAACACGCGAAAGTTTGATTGGTCTGATTTTGATTATGGATGTGCGCCATCCATTGAAAGAATTGGACAAAAAAATGTTGGATTTCTTTGCCGAAACGGGTCAACCTGTCCACATTTTGCTTTCTAAAGCCGACAAATTATCTAAAAACGAACAAATCAAAGCTTTGGGCGTGGTCAAAAAAGCGTTGAAACCTTATATGGAACGCCAACAAGTGACGGTGCAATTGTTCTCTAGCCTGAAAAAACAAGGCATCGAAGAAGTGGAACAAACCGTACAAAGCTGGTTTAATGCTTTGCCTGTTGTGTCCGACAACGATGATGTCATCGATACCGACACACCATCTGCATCAGAATAAAATCAAATCACATCAAACAGCGTCCTGTAAGTTACAGGACGCTGTTTTTCATGGGCTAAACAAATCCCAACACCATCATTCCAACCAACCTTGCTGTAACAGCCACACCAAGCCCGACAACAACACAACCGAAATACCCACACCCAACCACGGCTTACCATTCGTGTTTTGAGTCGATGTTTCTGGCTCTAATGATTGTGCATATTGTTGCAACACATAGCCTTGCAATGCTGTCACACTCACGGCAATCAATTCCATCCAAAACCACTGCATTTTTGTATACTTTCAATCACATCCATCTCAACCAAGCCATACATGCAAACCCAATGCCAAAGCGCTCGCCTCGCAGTAAGTCAACGAAGCCAACACGCATCCATGCTAAAATAAAGCCTTAATCGATTTGCAAACTGACCATGAAACCTGCTCAAACCTCTGCGCACAACACGCCACCTCAAGCCAAAACCAATACATTGCACCCTAACAATCCGCATCACGGACGTTATGATTTGGCTGCGTTGGTCAAAACCTTGCCTGAATTAAAAGGCTTCATCATCCAAACACCCAAAGGCGAAGCCAGTATAGCTTTTGCCAATGCCAAAGCGGTGGTGTGTTTGAACAAAGCCTTGCTCAAACATTTTTATGGCATCGACCAATGGACGCTGCCACAAGGATTTTTGTGCCCACCGATTCCGGGACGTGCCGATTACATTCACCACATCGCTGATTTATTACAACAGCGTCCTGTAAACCGCCAAGCCTTGCCAATTAAGGCTTTGGATATTGGCACAGGCGCCAATTTGATTTATCCCATCATCGCCCATCGAGCTTTAAATTGGGAAATGGTTGGCAGCGAAGTCAGCCCAAGCGCACTCAAACACGCTCAAAAATTGATTGATGCGCATCCATTATTGCAAAACATACAATTGCGCCAACAAAAGCGGCCTGAACACATTTTCAATAGCATCATTCAAACAGGCGAATATTTTGATATCACGCTGTGTAACCCGCCATTTTTCAGGTCGCAAGATGAAGCCAACGCCCAAGCAGCGCGCAAATGGCGCAATCTGAAAGGCGCAAAATCTTCTAGCGTGCGCAATTTTGGTGGTCAACAACAAGAATTGTGGTGCGAAGGTGGCGAATTGGCCTTTTTGCGCAGCATGATTGACGAAAGCGTGCATTATGCCAAACAAGTCGGCTGGTTCACCTCGATCGTGTCTAACCTCAACCATGTGCCGCCATTGAAAAAAGAATTGAAAAAGCGCAAAGTGCCGCACATTCAAGTTTTGGAAATGTCACAAGGACAAAAACACACGCACATTTTAGCGTGGTCGTTCCAAGCTTAAACCTTGTTGGATATTTACAAACAAGCGTCCTGTAAACGGTTTACAGGACGCTTGTTTTAATTGGATAACCATTTTTTACAACCAACCCAAAGGTCGCATCAAGCCCAAACCAATGGCTGCGCTGAACATCGCACCAAACGTGGTGATACCGACAATATTGGCAGCGGCCACATCGTTGCCGCCCATCGCTTTGACCATCACATAACTGGCTGCCGCCACAGGTGTGGCGCTCATCATGAACAACACGCCAAACTGCACGCCTTCCAAGCCCATCGCTTTGCCAACCATTACCGCCAACACAGGCGCTGCGACCAAACGCCCCACGCTAGACCCTTGTGACACGCCACTGACTTTCAGCACCGATTTGACATCAAATGCCGCTCCTGCGCAAAGCAAGGCCAAAGGCAATGCCATCGATGCCAAAAAATGTCCTGTTTGATTCAATACCATTGGCACAGGAACGGCAAAATATTTCCAAACAATCGCTATCAAAATCGATAAAATCAGCGGATTTTTCACCATTTGCAGCAACATGTGTCCCCATTGCACTTTTTTACCGGGGTTTAGCGAACGGGTTAAGGTAATGACCGCCAAAATATTGTACAAAAAAGTCATGGCTCCAGTCATCACCGCACCGATAGCAATCCCTTCTGCACCATAAGCATTGGCACAAAATGCCAAACCCACAATGCCCGTATTGCCTCGATACACGCCTTGCACAAACACTCCACGGTCTCGCACTTCGGGAATGATTTTTTTCGCCAACCATTCACATGCAAAAAACAAAATCAACGCACAAATCACACCCGCAATGACCATATCCACTTGAGAGCGGTAATCGGCATCCGAACCGACAATGCTGAAAAACATCAACAATGGCAACGACCAATTGAAGACCAAATTCGATGCTTGGGCACAAAAGTGATGGTCAACTTGTTGGCGATAACGCAACCACAAGCCCAAACTCAATAAAATCAAATTGGGCAAAGTCACCGACAAAGAAAATTGCGTGGCTTCCCACAAAGACTGCCAAGGCATATTGAAATCCATCAGGATAAATGAATCATAACAAAGATGTTACTCTCTTTATCCATGACATCGTAGTCAAAAAAGGCACCACCATCACACAACAAGCACATTCACCCACCAAAAAAATTACAGGACGCTTTAAGCGTCCTGTAAACCAGATGACAAATATGTTGAATTAAAAATACTTCTGACAAATTTCTTCTAATATTTTGAGCGTTTCTTTTTGCAAACGTGTGGTCGAACGTTTGGCAGAATAGCCAACGTACAAACGATTCACCAAGCTAGGATTTTGAATGCGCACCGCCATCATATCGTCGCCATTTTTCACCAAGGCCAAACAATATTTCGACAACACCGCACAACCGACACCTTCATTCACCAATTTGACGATGGTGCCGACGCTGTTAATTTCCCAATCGATTTTTGGCTTTAAGCCGATTTCTGCCAATTGCGCTTGCACCAATACTCGAAATGGATTGGGCAATGTCGGCATAATCAACGAAATATTGGCCAAATCTTTCAAATCAATCACTTCTTGTTCTTGTGGGAAAGCACCTTTTTGAGCAATCAAATACAGCTCTTCTTCGACAATCAATCTGGTATCGATATGGGGAGAGAAAGTCGGATTGTTGAGCAAACCAATATCCATGCGCCCCAAACCCAAATTTTCCTCAATGTGCACCGTCAAACCTTCTTCGATGGTCAAGCTCGCCAAAGGCAAACGCTGTTTGAACAAACGCACCAAATCAATGGCAATGAGCTTGGCGACTGTTGGCGGCAAGCCGATGGTGATGTGTCCTGACAATTTGCCATCAGACAAACTCAAGTCTTCATACGCTTGGTCGATTTGATCCATAATGACATTGACGTGTTGCAACAAAGTGCGTCCTGCATCGGTCAACACCACACCACGACCATGACGAATGAGCAGATTTTGACGCAACTCGATTTCCAATTGGCGAATTTGGCGGCTCAACACAGGCTGCGCCACATCAATCACCTCTGCCGCACGAGTGTAACTCCCCAATTCTGCCACGTGCATGAAATACTTAAGTTGCTTCAGCTCCACCGCTCACCACCACTTTCTATAACAAAAATACATAACAAATAGATTGTCACTGTGCTGTTTTGCCAAGCAGCCACCTTTGATAATACAAGATAGAATCGTTGCGACTGCATGTTCCGCCTTACAAAACGGCATCGTTGCAACATTATAAATGATATTGATGCAATAAACTTACATTGGAGCAATCGAAGATGGCCAATCAAACTGCTGTGCCTTGCCTGTTCATGCGTGGCGGCACCTCAAAAGGTCCTTTTTTCTACGCCAAAGACTTGCCTAGCGACATTGCCAAACGCGATGCGGTTTTATTGGCTGCGGTCGGCTCGCCTGACAAACGCCAAATTGATGGTTTGGGCGGCGCGCATTCGTTGACCAGCAAAGTCGGCATTGTGGATTTACATGACGGCTCGGACGCGGATTTGAGCTTTTTGTTTGCCCAATTACAACCTGAAAAAGACACAGTAGACACCACGCCTAACTGCGGCAATATGCTTGCAGCAGTCGTGCCATTTGCGTTAGAAAAAGGCTTGATTCAGGCGCAAGGCGACACCACCACGGTGAAAGTTTTGACCGTCAACACTGGCATGGTCGCTGAAATCACCGTACAAACGCCTAATGGCGAAATTGCTTACGAAGGCGATGCACGTATTGATGGCGCACCGGGCACCAATGCACCAATCAAAATCAATTTCTTGGACACCGCAGGCTCGGTAGCAGGTTCATTGTTGCCAACGGGCAATGTCATCGACACATTTGACATTGACGGCATTGGCGCATTGGAAGCGACCTGTATCGACAACGGCATGCCAATGGTTTTGGTACGCGCAGCTGATGTTAAACGCACTGCGTATGAAAGCGTGGCAGATTTAAACCAAGATGCCGATTTGAAAGCCAAAATCGAACAATTGCGTTTACAGGCCGCTTTGAAAATGGGTTTGGGCGATGTGTCAGGCAAAAATTATCCGAAAATGTGTTTGCTCAACCATCCTATTAACGGCGGCGCGATTCACACCCGTTGCTATATTCCGCATGTGTGCCACGATGCCATTGGCGTGTTGGCGGCAGTGACTGTGGCAACCGCTTGCGTGTTGCCTAACTCGGTTGCCGATGGTTTGGCCGTGGCAGGACAAGTTTCTGGTAACAGCAGCTTGATGTCAATTGAACACCCAAGCGGCGAATTCAGCGTGGAATTGACCACTGATGCCAACGATTCCACCAATGTTTTGAGTGCAGCCTTGCTTCGCACTGCCCGCTTGATTATGCGTGGCGAAGTGATGATTCCAAACCGACTGGCATAAAGCGTCCTGTAAAAGTTATCTCAAAAAATGGAACCGTTTGCATGAATTATGCAAACGGTTCTATGTCATTTCAGCATATCTAGTAGTCGCATCGTCTTCTTTTTTCTAAGCTTTGTTTGCGGCTAATATCAGCTAGCTTCGTTCATGCTCGATTTTTCTATTACAACAGACACTTAGTCGGTTATTTTCCAAATAAAAATCAGCAAGATAACGCTTCTTTCAGTTTGCCCGTTGTCCACACAACGAGCACACATTCACAATAAAAGGTTGAAGAGAACATGAGTTTAATCATTGACTGTCACGGTCACTACACGACCGCTCCTAAAGCTTTGGCTGACTGGCGTGAAAAACAAATCGCTGCGGTTAACAGCCCAAGTCAAATGCCTAAAGTGGCTGATTTGAAAATCAGTGACGATGAAATCCGCGAAACTTTAGAATCCAACCAATTAAAATTCATGAACGAGCGTGGCTCGGACTTGACGATTTTCTCACCACGCGCAAGCTTCATGGCACACCACATTGGTGACTATCAAGTGTCTGCCACTTGGGCGGCCATTTGTAATGAATTGTGCTACCGCGTCTCTCAATTGTACCCAGACCGTTTTGTGCCAGCTGCGATGTTGCCACAGTCTCCTGGCGTACCGATTGAGACGTGTATCGCTGAATTAGACCGTTGTGTGAACGAATACGGTAATGTGGGCTTGAACTTGAATCCAGACCCATCAGGCGGTCATTGGACATCGCCGCCGTTGACCGACAAATACTGGTATCCCATTTACGAAAAAATGGTCGAGCACGACATCCCTGCGATGGTACACGTGAGCACCAGCTGCAACCCAGCCTTCCACACCACAGGCGCGCATTACTTGGCAGCAGACACCACGGCCTTCATGCAATGTTTGACAGGTGATTTGTTCAGCGACTTCCCAACCTTGCGTTTCTTAATTCCTCATGGCGGTGGCGCAGTGCCTTACCACTGGGGTCGTTTCCGCGGCTTGGCGATGATTATGAAAAAACCAGAAATCGAAGAACATTTGATGAACAACATCTTCTTCGATACTTGCGTTTACCATCAGCCTGGCATTGATTTGTTGCTCGATGTCGTTCCAAACAAAAACGTGTTGTTTGCATCCGAAATGATTGGTGCGGTGCGCGACATTGACCCACGCACAGGTCATTACTTCGATGACACCAAACAATACATCGAAAAAGCCAAAATCACCGCTGAAGAAAAACACAATATTTACGAAGCCAACACCCGTCGTGTGTTCCCACGTTTGGATGCGCAATTGAAAGCGAAAGGATTGTAATCATGGAAATGACTTTAAACCAATTGGGCGTGGTTAAACGCAATATTGAACGTGCGGATGCTGCTGCAGTTGAAAAATTATCACGCTTTGGCGTGGCAACCATCCACGAAGCGATGGGCCGCATTGGCTTGATGAAACCTTACATGCGTCCTGTATACAACGGCGCGAAAATTTGTGGCACGGCGGTAACGGTATTGTTGCAACCAGGTGACAACTGGATGATGCACGTTGCCGCTGAACAATTGCAACCGGGCGACGTGGCTGTGGCTGCTTGTACTACTGACAACGCCGATGGCTTTTTTGGCGACTTGTTGGCGACCTCTTTCAAAGCGCGCGGCGCGAAGGGCTTGATCATTGACGGTGGCGTGCGCGACGTGGCGGATTTGGAGCAAATGGGTTTCCCTGTGTTTGCCAAAGCCATTCATGCTAAGGGCACGATCAAAGCCACTTTGGGTTCGGTAAACGTGCCAGTTGTTTGTGCAGGCATGTTGGTCAATCCAGGCGACGTGGTGGTTGCTGACGTAGACGGCGTGGTCGTGGTGCCGCGTGAACGCGCGCAAGAAGTCGCTGACGCGGCTGAAAAACGCGAATCGTTCGAAGGCGAAAAACGCGCACGTTTTGAAGCAGGCGAATTGGGCTTGGACATGTACAAAATGCGTGAGCCTTTGGAAAAAGCTGGCTTGAAATACATCGACTAAGCAAAGGACACATCATGAGCACAACATTTGAAAAAACTCCCGGTTGGTTAGACTGGTACCAAGGTCCAACCAAACCCTCTTTGACATTGCCAGTAGGCGCAGTAGATGCACATTGTCACGTGTTTGGCCCAGGCGACGAATTCCCTTACGCACCTGAACGCAAATACACGCCTTGCGATGCCTCCAAAGACCAATTGTTTGCTTTGCGCGACCATTTGGGTTTTGCGCGCAACGTGATTGTGCAAGCAACCTGCCACGGCAAAGACAACCGCGCTTTGGTAGACGCACTGATTGCATCCAACGGCAAAGCGCGTGGCGTGGCCACCGTTGGTGTGAACATCACCACCGAAGAAATCCAAGCCTTACATGACGCTGGCGTGCGTGGTGTGCGTTTTAACTTCGTCAAACGCTTGGTAGATTTCATGCCCAAAGCGGATTTGGAAGCGATTGCTGCTAAAATTGCACCGTTCGGCTGGCATATTGTGATTTACTTTGAAGCCCCAGATTTGCCTGAGAGTTATTGTCAAATCTGGTGTATGGCATTCAGGCCGCTTTCTCTGTTGATTGCTCGTCTTCCTGCTTGCCATCTTTGAAGATGACGTTGTTGACCACCAAGGTCAATAAGTTGAATCCTTGAATCCGGCGCCAACGCTTTTGGGCCGTTTCCAATAATTTGTACACCATCGCCAAAGTGGTTTCTCTGGAACCGCAGTTTTTAGCCCGCTTACTACGCAATCGTACGGTAGCAAACGTGGATTCAATCGGGTTGGTGGTGCGGATGTGCGTCCAATGCACATTTGGAAAGTCATAGAATGCCAATAACTCTTCTTCATCCTTCACCAGTTTGTTAATGGCTTTGGGGTATTTGTCACCAAAGCGAGCCACTGTTTGTTTGAAGGCTTGTTCTGCACTTTCTTTGGTTTCGGCCATCCAAATTTCTTTCAAAGCCTCTCGCAATTTGCCTTGTACCGATTTGGGTACGGCTGCCAACACATTGGCCGTTTTGTGCACCCAACAGCGCTGATGTTTGGTGTCTGGATAAGACTTGGCCATGGCATTCCAAAAGCCCAACGCACCATCGCCGACCGCCAATTTTGGACTGGTTTCCAAACCCCTCAAACGCAAGCCTATCAACACTTCTGACCAACTGACTTCAGATTCCCGATAACCATCTTCAACCGCCACCAACTCTTTATGTCCTTGATCAGTCACACCAATGATGACCAGCAAACACAGTCTATCGTCCAATCGCACATTGCTGTAAATGCCATCGGCCCACCAATACACATAGCGTTTGCCCTTTAAATCCCGCTGGCTCCATTGCCGATGTTCGTCCGTCCAATGTTGCTTCAAACGACTGATGGTATTGGCTGACAAGCCTTTGGCCTGCTCTCCCAATACAGCCGCCAAAGCTTGTTGGTGGTCACCTGTGGAAATGCCTTTCAAATACAGCCATGGCAGCAATTCTTCGATGCTTTTGGTACGTTTCAAATAAGGCGGCAACAATTGACTGTTGAAACACACACCGTCACCACTGCGATCTCGTACCTTCGGCACTTTCACCTGTACATCACCAATGCCAGTCTGCACTGTTCGTTCCGGCAAATAACCATTTCTGACCAATGCTTGGCGACCATCGGGAAGTTTCTTGGGTGAGTGTTGCTCCAGCAAAATCTGCAATTCGGTTTCAACTGCTTTGGCAATCAACTCCCTGGCTCCCTGACGCAGCAAATCGGTCAATGGGTCATTGAATGTTTGCTGTGGTTGTACGAATGCATTTGGGTTAGAATCAGTCATGGCGTATTCCTTTTGTTGGTTGAAATCTTTGGTCGGAAATCAATCAACAGGATACGCCTTCTTCATTTGTTCGTCATACACCAGAAATGACTATAGCTCTTTGCCTGAACTGTGGGACTTCTTCACCAACTTGCCAACAACAGTCGTGGTAGACCACATGGGTCGCCCTGACGTGAGCAAAGATGTGAACGGCGAAGAATTTGAATTGTTCGTGAAGTTGATGCGCGAGCACAGCAACATTTGGTCGAAATTGTCTTGCCCAGAACGCTTGAGCGTGACCGGTCCTAAAGCTTTGGATAGTGAAACCCGTCCTTACACAGATGTGGCACCATTTGCCCGTCGCTTGATGGAATTGTTCCCAGAGCGCGTGTTGTGGGGCACAGATTGGCCGCATCCTAACTTAAAAGACCACATGCCAGACGACGGTTTGTTGGTGGAATACATTGCACAAATTGCACCAACCGAGACTGAACGCCAACAATTGTTGGTCGACAATCCGATGCGTTTGTACTGGCCTGAAGAAGTCGCTTAAAACACTATGTTTTATATAGAAGAGAGATACCATGGCAATTGAAAAACCGTATAAAGACATTCCAGGTACCATCGTGTTTGACTCTGAGCAATCACGCAAAGGTTACCATTTGAACCAATTTTGCATGTCGTTGATGAGTGCAGAGAACCGTGCGCGCTTCAAAGCCGATGAGCGTGCGTATTTGGACGAATGGCCAATGAGCGAAGACCAAAAACAAGCGGTTTTGGCGCGCGATTTGAACCGCTGCATGGACTTGGGTGGCAACATTTACTTTTTGGCCAAAATCGGTGCAACCGATGGTCATTCTTTCCAACAAATGGCAGGCTCTATGACCGGTATGAGCGAAGAAGCATACCGCGACATGATGCTCGGTGGCGGTCGCAAAATTGACGGCAACCGTTACATCCATGAATGGGAAGACAAAGCAAAGGAAGACAAATAATGGCTAAAATCACTGCAAGCGTGTACACCTCACACGTGCCAGCAATCGGCGCGGCTTGGGACTTGAAAAAACACGAAGAACCCTATTGGAAAAAAGTGTTCGATGGTTATGAGTTTTCCAAACAATGGCACAAAGACAACAAGCCTGACGTGGTATTCTTGGTTTACAACGACCACGCCAACAATTTCAGCTTGGAATTGATTCCAACATTCGCGTTGGGTACCGCTGCCAATTTTGAAACCTGCGACGAAGGTTGGGGCCCGCGTCCTGTACCTGATATTGAAGGTGCACCTGATTTGGCGGCACACATTGCGCATTCTGTGATCACGCAAGACTTCGATTTGACTTTGTGCAACAAAATGAAATTGGACCACGGTTTGACCGTGCCAATGAGCTTGATGTTTGGCGATGTTGAACAATGGCCAGTGAAAGTGATTCCTTTGCACGTGAACGTGGTGCAATACCCGATTCCTTCAGGCCGCCGTTGCTACGAATTGGGCAAAGCCATTCGCCGCGCGGTTGAATCTTACGACGAAGATTTGAACGTACACATTTGGGGCACAGGCGGTATGAGCCACCAATTGCAAGGCCCTCGCGCAGGTTTGATCAATCCAGAATGGGACAACCAATTCTTGGACGATTTGATCAACACGCCTGCTGAGTTGGCTGAGAAAAACTACGTGGAATATTTGCGTGAAGCAGGTTCTGAAGGCGTGGAATTGGTGATGTGGTTGATCGCTCGCGGTGCCATGGACGAAGACAAAGCGCCAAAAGTGACGCACCGTTTTTACCATGTGCCAGCGTCCAACACCGCAGTGGGTCACTTGATTTTAGAAAACCAATAATTTAGGAAAGACGACATGACTCAAAAAGTACGTATCGCCTTAGTCGGTACCGGTGCATTCGGTATCAAACACTTAGATGGCTTGAAAAACATCGACAACGCAGAAGTGACTTTTGTCGTTGGCTCTTCCAAAGAAAAAGCACAAGTGGTTGCCGATCAATACGGTATTCCTAACGCTTCAGGCAGCTTGGACGAAGCTTTGGCTTCAGACCAAGTGGACGCGGTGATTTTGTGTACGCCTACACAAATGCACGCAGCACAATCTGTGGCTTGCTTGAAAGCGGGCAAACACGTGCAAGTGGAAATTCCATTGGCAGACACTTTGGCTGGTGCTGAAGAAGTGTTGGCGTTGCAACAAGAAACCAAATTGGTAGCGATGGTTGGCCACACTCGCCGCTTTAACCCATCACACCAATACGTGCACAACAAAATCACGGCAGGCGAATTGAACATCCAACAAATGGACGTGCAAACTTACTTCTTCCGCCGTAAAAACATCAATGCCAAAGGCGAACCACGCTCTTGGACCGACCATTTGTTGTGGCACCATGCCGCGCACACCGTTGACTTGTTCCGCTACCAAGCAGGCTCTCCCATTGTAAAAGCCAACGCGGTACAAGGTCCGATTCACCCTGAATTGGGCATTGCGTTGGACATGTCGATTCAATTGCAAGCTGAAAACGGCGCGATTTGCACCTTGTCTTTGTCGTTCAACAACGACGGCCCTTTAGGCACATTCTTCCGCTACATCGGCGACAACGGCACTTACATCGCCCGTTACGACGATTTGGTCACTGGCAAAGAAGAGCCAATTGATTTGACAGGCGTGACTGTATCCAACAACGGTATCGAATTGCAAGACCGCGAATTTGTGGCAGCCATTATCGAAGGTCGTGAGCCAAATTCATCGGTTCAATCGGTGATGGATTGCTACCGCACTTTGCATGCTTTAGAGCAACAATTACAGGCTTAAATCTTATTTAAGCGTGTAAACAAACACCCATTAGGTTGCGTACAGGTCGCCTAATGGGTGTTTTTTATCTTCATACATTCAAAAGGATTTGGCATGTTTGCACCACGCACTTTGGCCGACACTCAGGTTAACCCTATTGGTTTGGGCTGCATGAATTTGAGCCACGCTTATGGCGTCCCACCGACACAATCCGAAGCGCAAACCTTGCTCTTCAAGGCTTTGGATTTGGGTTACAACCATTTAGACACCGCCACACTTTACGGTTTTGGCAAAAACGAAACCTTAATTGGCAACACTTTAAAAAGCCAACGCCAACAATTTTTCTTGGCCAGCAAATGCGGCATGGGCGGCGTCGATGGCAAACGTGTGATTGATGGGCGTCCTGAAACCTTGCGCCGCCAAATCGACGAATCATTAAAACGCTTGCAAACCGACGTGATTGATTTGTATTACTTGCACCGCTTTGACAAAAGCGTGCCAATTGAAGAGAGCGTTGGCGAAATGGGTCGCATGGTCGAAGCGGGCAAAGTACGCTTTTTAGGCTTGTCGGAAGTCTCTGCCGAAACTTTGTACAAAGCGCACCAAGAACACGCCATTGCCGCCGTGCAAAACGAATACTCATTGTGGACACGCAATCCAGAATTGGGCACGATAGCGGCCTGTAAAGACATAGGCGCAACGCTGGTGGCATTTAGCCCTGTCGCACGCGGTTTTTTAGGCAATGTGTTGCACGACACAGCCACTTTGCCTAGCAATGACATTCGCTTGGGTATGCCACGCTTCAAAGGCGAAAATTTTGCTGCCAATTTGAATTTGTTGCCTGCTTACGTCGCGTTGGCACAAGAAGCTGGCTGCACGCCTGCGCAATTGGCTTTGTATTGGGTTTTGGCACAAGCAGACAACATCGTCGCCATTCCGGGCACCACCCAATTGCAACATTTGGCAGACAATATTGCTGTATCTGAATTGAATATTGCAGCTGACATTTTGACCCAAGCGGGCAAACTGATCAACCAACAAACCGTGACAGGTACACGCTATCCTGCGGCAACGCAATTAGAAATTGACACAGAAGAATTTTAATCGCTTTCCAATATGTAATAAGCGTCCTGTAATCTTTACAGGACGCTTTTAAACACTCAATTAATTCATGGTCACGACAATTCCAAATTTTCTCATGACCCAAGCACCCAACAACACGCCCAACAAACTCGTCACAAACCCGCCAAACAACACCACCACAAATACCATCGATGCCCCTCCGCCCTCATACGGGGCGATGCAATCGATGTAATATGCCAGCAATAACCACGGCACGAAAAATACACAACCGACAACAGCGCGCAAAGGATTCAAAAAAAGCCAAGCCACAATAGCGGGTAGCAAAGGTGGCAAAATAAAAAATCCGATGCTGCTGAGCAAAGTCAACATGTCTTGTTGATAACACGTGACGCCCGCCACTGTTTGGCTTAACAACACCGCCACCATCGCCACAAGTCCCCATTTTTTAGCTTGTGTGCGGTTTAAAATTTTCATGCTAAGCGTCCTGTAAAATGAGTATGCAATTGGATAAGCATCATAACAAAGCGCCAATTTAAATATACAAAAATCATAAAATAAGCATATAAAAATCCTCAATTCATGCATTTTTAAAACAATGGATAAAAAATCAGCGTCCTGTAAGTTACAGGACGCTGCTGTTTAAATGCCCATATTCGTGTAATTTCAAGAGCCCATTTTGTCAGCCAAACGATACCATTTGAGTGCTTGTTTGCGATTGACTTTCACCCCTTCACCAAACTCATATGCATATGCCAAATTGTATTGAGCATCTTCATGCCCTTGCGCTGCTGCCAAGCGATACCATTTCATCGCTTCTTTGGCATCGGTCAACACGCCCTCACCCGTATCATAAGCGTAAGCCAAATAATATTGGGCATCGGCATGACCTTGCTCTGCCGCCAAACGGTACCATTTCAATGCCTCTTGGGCATTTTGCCCCACGCCCTCACCAAAACTATACGAGCGACCCAAATCAAATTGGGCATCCATATGATTTTTAGCTGCTGCCAACAAATACCATTCTACGGCTCGTTGGGCATGTTCATTCACACCCAACCCAAAATCATATGCACGCCCTAAACGGTATTGAGCACCCGCATGATCTTGTTCCGCTGCCAAACGATACCATTTCACCGCTTCTGCAAAATCTTGTGCCACGCCTTCGCCCAACTCATACAAACAGCCCAAATCAAACTGCGCATCTACATCGTCTTGCATGGCCGCCAAGCGGTACCATTTGGCCGCTTCTTGCTGGTTTTTTACTACCCCCTCGCCCCAGTTATAAGCACAAGCCAAATTGTTTTGCGCATCCATATGACCTTGTTCGGCAGCCAATCGATACCAATACACCGATTTTCTTTTATCGGTGAGCACGCCATCACCAAAATCATATGCACATGCCAAACGGTATTGGGCATCGGCATGACCTTGTTGTGCCGCCAAAAGATACCATTTCACCGCCTCTGTGCTGTCCGCGGCCACACCCTCGCCTTCATCATAAGCATAGCCTAAATAATATTGTGCGCCGATATGGCCTTTTTCTGCCGCTTGCCGATACCACACCAAAGCCTCGTCCACACTCTCCAACACCACATGCCCATGCCCATACCAATTTGCCAATTGATACATCGCCTTATCCGAGCCTTGCTCAGCTGCTTGCGCCAATGTTTCCAAGGCCGCATAAGCATCTTGTTTGACGCCAACACCATTGGCATACATCATAGCCAATTGGTATAAAGCTTCGGGGTTTTGGCTTAAGGCCGCTTGTTTTAAAATGGCAAACGCCTGTTGTAAGTCTTGATTGATGCCATATCCTTTGGCATACATTTGTGCCAACTCCAATTGCGCCTCAATGCAATCTTGCTCTGCCGCTTCATGAAACCACAACAAAGCCACTTCAAAATGATCCGCCACAGCATCCAATTCTAAATACACCCGCCCCAATTCCAATTGCGCCACGGCATAACCGCTGTCAGCACTGCGCTCAATCCAATGCAAATACAAATCACGATTGGCTTTGATTTTTTGACCATCGGCATATTGCATTGCCAAATCATATTGGGCTTGAGCATGTTGGTTTTCAGCTGCTTTTTTCAACCAAATCAATCCTTTTAAAAACTGATTGTCTTGCCAATATTGTTGTGACAATTCGTATTGCATTGCGGCATTTTGCTGAGTTTGTGTCAATAATGTCGTTACAGTGGTTTCAGAAACAGGCGGTTTAAGTACGGCAATAGAAGCGTCATGTAACTCATCGTCTTCTTGCATTAAATCAGATACACGCTGCAAACTTGCAGACATGGTTTCGGTTTGAAGGGGTTGATTGGGCAAGCCTAATTTGGGCAAAGTGACAGGCAATTGCCTAGACATAATTTGTGCAAACCACAAAGCCAATTTGTCGGCTTCTTGTAACAATGATTGAATATCACTGTCGCCTATGTCTTGTGCATGAGCCGCTTTGTTGCCATGCAAACGGATTTGATGCATGCTGGCAATGATTTTTTCATCGAATAATTGGGTAAAACTGTGACTGCTCAAATGTGCAAACAGCGTATTTTCCACAGGCTTTTTCAAATACAAAACCTCATAGACCCGCTCTACAATGGCGCTCAAATAAGCTCGCAAACACAATAAAGCCACATCATTGCGCTGGGTTTTCGCCGCTTGCAAAGCGTGATGTCCATGCTTATAAGCTTCAGGCCACGTGCCTTTTAAAAGATTAAGATGGTTCATTCACGCCCCCAACCCATAAAAGAAATTTAAATCAATATCATAAACTTATGCAAAATATCTATTGGATTTTAAATCAACCATCTTAACGATACACGTTATCCAACCATAAAAACAATATTTACAATACATGTTTTTATGAAGATTGCAAAATCTGTTGGTATAACAAGATAAATTCGGTTTCCCAAGCCGCATCTTGACCCGCTTTGAACTTGGCTTGCTGCCATTTTTTCACCACTGCTTGACGTTTGCGAACGTATTGCAACAACACTTCGCTGCGCTGCGCCAAATTGATTGATCCTAATTCCGCTTCCATCAAACTGAGTGAATAAGGGCGGCCTGTAAATTGCACCACCAACGCTTGGTAAATACGTCCCTCGGCTGCCAAAATGGTTTCAGCCTCAACTTCAAAGCCTTGTTGCACCAAATATTGACGCAATGCAGCGATTTCGGTCTGTGGCTGCAAAATCAGGCGCACGCCTGCTTGCTTTAAGGACGCTTGCGCTTGCATCATGCGCACAATCGTGTCGCCACCCATCCCACAAATGGTAATATCGGCTTGTTCAGGCAGCTTAATTTGCGCCAAACCATCGCTCAAAATGGTACTGATTTGCGCAGACAAATTGGCAGCGGCAATATGTATTTGGGCTTGTTGCAATGGCTGTTTTGCAACATCTGCGGCAATCGCTTGCTGAGTTTTGCCGCTTTGCACCAAAGCAATCGGCAAACGTGCGTGATCGGTACCCACATCAATGACACACACATCAGAGCGCACTTGTGATGCCACCCAAGCCAAACGGGCATCCAAGCCCAAACTCTTCCAATCTTGTTCCATCATTTGCCTCAATCGCTTCTTATGCCGCAAAATCAAACATTGTAGCGCAGTCATTCTCAAGCGTCCTGTAAAGCCTGCGCCCACAAAAAACCGCTGCCTCAGCAGCGGTTTTCAATGTGTGTGTTTATTTATTGTATTGCAATTAGTATGGCAAACCTGCGTAGTTTTCAGCCAACAATTTGGCACCATTTTCTGAATTGATCAATTGATTGAATTCAGCTTCTTGCATTTTGTTGTCCCAAGCATCGTTTTCTGGGAAGGTGTGCAACATTTTCGTCATATACCAAGAGAAACGTTCTGCGCCCCAAATACGAGCCAAACAACGTGCAGAATAACCATCAATGCCTGCTTCGCTGTTATTTTGGTAGAAATCTTCAAACGCATCCGCCAAATACAAAACGTCACTTGCCGCCAAATTCAAACCTTTGGCACCTGTCGGTGGTACGATGTGCGCAGCATCGCCTGCCAAGAACAATTTTTTGTAACGCATCGGCTCAGACACAAAGCTGCGAAGTGGCGCAATCGATTTTTCCAAGCTAGGACCAGTGGTCACTTTAGCCGCATCTTCAGGCAACATGCGAGATTTCAATTCGTCCCAGAAACGCTCATCAGACCAGTCTTCTACATTTTCAGTCAAAGGCACTTGCAAGTAGTAACGGCTGCGGGTTTCAGAACGTTGGCTGCACAAATAAAAACCTTTGTCGCTCTTACCGTAAATCAATTCGTGGTCGCAAGGTGGCACGTCAGCGAGCAAGCCCAACCAGCCAAATGGATACACGCGTTCGTAAGTTTTCAATACATCGGCAGGAATGGTTGGACGAGAAACACCATGGTAACCATCACAACCTGCAATGAAATCACAATCCAAACGGTGGGTTTCACCATCTTTTTCATAAGTGACATATGGAGATTCACCATCTACATCATGCAAAGCCACATTTTTGGCTTCGTAAACAGTGGTTGCACCGATTTCTTCACGCGCTTCCATTAAATCGCGTGTCACTTCTGTTTGACCGTAAACAGTCACATTGCGACCGACTTGTGCTTTGAAATCCACACGGTATTCTTGACCGTTGAAAACCAATTTACAACCATCGTGCGGCAAGCCTTGCTCTTTCAAATTTTTAGTCACACCTGCACGGGTCAAACCGTCAACAGTCACGCTTTCCAACACGCCAGCTCGAATACGACCTAAAACATACTCACCTGTTTGACGCTCTAAAATCACATTGTCGATGCCGCTTTTCGCCAAAATTTGACCTAACAACAAACCTGATGGACCTGCACCAATGATGGCTACTTGAGTTTTCATCTTCTTTATGTCCTTAAAATAGTCTTTTAAGTTATTTGAAATTTTGTAATTTTTCATCCGCACGCAAGCTTCTGCGTATCGGAAATGCAGACAAATTATTCAAAAAAACGAAGCATCTATAAACCTCATAATTGTTCTAACAGATATATTTTTTAAATCACTTAATATGGATTAAATGCTTGACTTAACGCAATAGTTTGAAATATTCAATATGTTCATGATTCATCTGGCTAACTATTGTGAACCTTTTTTCAGCACAGAATTTTTTGGTGAAGTTAAATCTCTCTTCAATCCAAGACTTCATACAGCAACCGCTATTTTCATGCCGCAGCAAAAAACGATTGAATGGGATGATGGGATGGATAACAAAGATTTGAACCAATTGAATGAAGCATTTGGCAATTGGGTTGGAAACCCTCTAAATTCTTTCTTTTCGGTTGTACCCAAACCAACACCAAACCATTAGGATGCTTAAAAAACGAGCACTTTCACTGACTGCTTAAACCCCACGCAACGCCATGATTTAAAGTCAGCGTAAACTGATATCTATTTCAAATGCTGCAACCACATCGCATGACTTATCTGAGTATTTTATCCATCAAGACACCAGCACACACAATCGCCTCTGTGCCTATTTTTGAAGGCGTTTTCAAAGCCTATCCACCACAACATTGGTACTTTGATATGGACATCCGTTTTCAAAACCGACATCGTGAAAAGGGTTTTTCGGCTACAATCTAGCATGACAGATTTTAGAAACCCAGCCATGAAAACCTTGCTTTTGATAGACGGCACGTCTTACATTTACCGCGCATTTCACGCCATGGCACCACTGACTTCGCCAACAGGCGAGCCAACAGGTGCTTTGTTTGGCGTGTTGAACATGCTTAAAAACCTACACATCGACTACCCACACGATTACGCCACTTGTGTTTTCGATGCCAAAGGTCCCACATTTCGCAACGATATGTATCCCGATTACAAAGCCACTCGCCCGCCTATGCCTGACGATTTGCGCCCACAAATCGAGCGCATCCAAGAATTGGTGGCGGACATGGGTTGGCCTGTTTTAAGCATTGCAGGCGTGGAAGCGGACGATGTGATTGGCTCTTTGGCGGTCAAAGCCGAAGCGCATGGCTGCAAAGTCATCATTTCCACCGGTGACAAAGACATGGCGCAATTAGTGACGCCCAACATCACTTGCATCAACACCATGAATGGCGATGTACTGGATGAAGCGGGCGTGGTGCAAAAATTTGGCGTGCGTGCCGACCAAATCATCGATTATTTGACCCTCGTAGGCGACAAAGTCGACAACGTGCCCGGTGTGGACAAAGTCGGTCCCAAAACCGCTGCCAAATGGTTGGCGCAATATGACACTTTAGACAATATCATCGCGCACGCTACCGAATTCAAAGGCAAAGTGGGCGAGCATTTACAGGCCGCTTTAAGCCATTTGCCTTTGTCCAAAGCCTTAATTACCATCAAAACCGATATGGACTTTAGCGAGCATTTGCCCAATAAAATCGACGATTTATTGCGCCAAGAACCTGATTGGGACAAATTGGTGCTGCGTTTTGCTGAGCTAGGCTTCAAACGATGGCTGGCCGAAGCACAGAAAAAAGCCAATCGAACTGCTCCAAACCATGACGCACAAAATGATTTGTTTGGCGACCAAAGCCATTCAAGCAACACAACCATCACACCCAAAATCGACATTCCCGATTTGGGCAACCACATCGAAACCCATTACCAAGCCATTTTGAGCCAAGCCGATTTGGCCAGCTTGTTAATGCGTTTACAGGATGCTTTACAACACAAACAAGCGATTGCCTTGGACACAGAAACCACCAGTTTGAACGCCATGGATGCGCAATTGGTTGGCATTTCCATCGCTTTTGGCGCAGGCGATGCGGTTTATATTCCTCTGGGACACAGCATGACCGCTGCGCCGGAACAATTGCCAATGGATGACACTTTAAGCGTCCTGAAACCGTTTTTAGAAAATCCTGATTTGGGCAAAATCGGTCAAAACATCAAATACGACCAACACATTTTGGCCAATTACGGCATTTTGTTGCAAGGCGTGGTGGCGGACACCATGTTGTTGTCGTACGTACTCGAAAGCCACATGGGTCACGGCATGGACGAATTGGCGATGCGCCATTTGGGTATGGAAACGGTGACTTACGAAAGTTTGTGTGGCAAAGGTGCCAAGCAAATTTCGTTTGCGGATGTGGCTTTGGACGATGCGGTGCGCTATGCCGCAGAAGACGCTGACATCACTTGGCGTTTGAATGCGGTGATGTTGCCGCAATTGGACGAAAAACAACGCCATTTGTACGAAGCAATTGAATTGCCTGTCTCGCAAGTTTTGTGGCAAATGGAGCGCACAGGCGTCTTGATTGATAAAAAAGAATTGGATGCACAAAGCCATGAACTAGGCAGCCAGCTTTGGGCGCTCGAGCAACAAGCCTACGAATTGGCAGGTCAACCATTCAATTTGAATTCACCCAAACAATTGCAAGAAATTTTGTTTGATAAATTGGGCATTTCCACCAGCGGTTTGAAAAAAACCGCTTCGGGCGGCGTATCGACCAATGAAGCGGTGTTGGAAAAATTGGCACCTGATTATCCATTGCCAAAATTGATTTTGCAAAACCGCAGCTTAACCAAGCTCAAATCCACTTATACCGATAAATTGCCGCAATTGATTCGTGTCGATACAGGACGTGTGCATACCAATTATGCCCAAGCCGTTGCCATTACAGGACGCTTAGCGAGCAACAATCCGAATTTGCAAAACATTCCGATTCGCACCGCTGAAGGTCGCCGCGTGCGCCAAGCATTTATTGCACCAGAAGGCTTTCAAATCATGTCGGCCGACTATTCGCAAGTGGAACTCCGAATCATGGCGCATTTGTCAGGCGATGAAACCTTGATTGATGCGTTTGAACAAGGGCAAGACGTGCATCGTCGCACTGCTGCCGAAGTGTTTCATGTGGCGCCAAACGAGGTCACCAGCGAACAACGCCGTTATGCCAAAACGATTAATTTTGGTTTGATTTATGGCATGGGCGAATACGGCTTGGCAAACAATTTGGAAATTACGCCATTTGAAGCCAAAGAATTCATCAACCGCTATTTCGCCCGCTACCCTGCTGTGGCGCAATATATGCAAACGGCAAAAGACCGTGCGCATGAACAAGGTTTTGTAGAAACCGAATTTGGTCGCCGCTTATATTTGCCTGACATCAACCATAAAAACGGCAACATTCGCGCAGGCGCAGAACGTGCCGCCATCAACGCACCCATGCAAGGCACCGCTTCAGATTTGATTAAATTGGCAATGATAGATGTGGCCGCTTGGCTCCAACAAACAGATTTGCGCAGCCGTTTAATCATGCAAGTACATGACGAATTGGTATTGGAAGTGGCTGATGAAGAAATGGATTTGGTCAAAACCAAATTGCCTGAATTGATGGCAAATGTAGGCAAATTGCGGGTGCCGTTGGTGGCAGAAGTCGGCATTGGTGCCAATTGGGATGAAGCCCATTAACCTATTTTAAAACCCAATCCAAAGCGTCCTGTAAACTTTACAGGACGCTTTTTTCATTTGTGCGACAAAAAACAGGTTAAATTAAGTCAATCATCTGATTTAAAAATCATGAAATCATAATATTGATTGACCCAATGTATTTGAAAAAAATGGATAAAATTCAATGTTGGCTTTATCGAAAACCTTTTAGAACCATCCACCACAAGCTTTAAAAATTGAGCTATAGTCATTTCTGGTGTATGACGAACAAATGAAGAAGGCGTATCCTGTTGATTGATTTCCGACCAAAGATTTCAACCAACAAAAGGAATACGCCATGACTGATTCTAACCCAAATGCATTCGTACAACCACAGCAAACATTCAATGACCCATTGACCGATTTGCTGCGTCAGGGAGCCAGGGAGTTGATTGCCAAAGCAGTTGAAACCGAATTGCAGATTTTGCTGGAGCAACACTCACCCAAGAAACTTCCCGATGGTCGCCAAGCATTGGTCAGAAATGGTTATTTGCCGGAACGAACAGTGCAGACTGGCATTGGTGATGTACAGGTGAAAGTGCCGAAGGTACGAGATCGCAGTGGTGACGGTGTGTGTTTCAACAGTCAATTGTTGCCGCCTTATTTGAAACGTACCAAAAGCATCGAAGAATTGCTGCCATGGCTGTATTTGAAAGGCATTTCCACAGGTGACCACCAACAAGCTTTGGCGGCTGTATTGGGAGAGCAGGCCAAAGGCTTGTCAGCCAATACCATCAGTCGTTTGAAGCAACATTGGACGGACGAACATCGGCAATGGAGCCAGCGGGATTTAAAGGGCAAACGCTATGTGTATTGGTGGGCCGATGGCATTTACAGCAATGTGCGATTGGACGATAGACTGTGTTTGCTGGTCATCATTGGTGTGACTGATCAAGGACATAAAGAGTTGGTGGCGGTTGAAGATGGTTATCGGGAATCTGAAGTCAGTTGGTCAGAAGTGTTGATAGGCTTGCGTTTGAGGGGTTTGGAAACCAGTCCAAAATTGGCGGTCGGCGATGGTGCGTTGGGCTTTTGGAATGCCATGGCCAAGTCTTATCCAGACACCAAACATCAGCGCTGTTGGGTGCACAAAACGGCCAATGTGTTGGCAGCCGTACCCAAATCGGTACAAGGCAAATTGCGAGAGGCTTTGAAAGAAATTTGGATGGCCGAAACCAAAGAAAGTGCAGAACAAGCCTTCAAACAAACAGTGGCTCGCTTTGGTGACAAATACCCCAAAGCCATTAACAAACTGGTGAAGGATGAAGAAGAGTTATTGGCATTCTATGACTTTCCAAATGTGCATTGGACGCACATCCGCACCACCAACCCGATTGAATCCACGTTTGCTACCGTACGATTGCGTAGTAAGCGGGCTAAAAACTGCGGTTCCAGAGAAACCACTTTGGCGATGGTGTACAAATTATTGGAAACGGCCCAAAAGCGTTGGCGCCGGATTCAAGGATTCAACTTATTGACCTTGGTGGTCAACAACGTCATCTTCAAAGATGGCAAGCAGGAAGACGAGCAATCAACAGAGAAAGCGGCCTGAATGCCATACACCAGATTTGACAATAACTCTAAAAATTCGATATATTGTTTTCACAGATGTCTATTTGCTTCAAATCAATGATTTACTGTTGCACTGCAAAAAGCTTTTGTATTTTCAATATGCTATGTTAATTGCGTCCTGAATGTCATTCAGTCTTGTAAGTTTTCTGTTTTTCGATGAAGGAGATGCACACCATGAAGTATCCCGTACCGAACAGTCCTGACAGCCCCATTCAATTCAAAGCCCAATATGAAAATTACATTGGCGGTCAATGGGTCGCTCCCGTCAAAGGTCAATATTTTGACGACATTTGCCCGATTACAGGCAAAGCCTTTGCTAAAGTCGCCCGCTCCACCAGCGAAGACATCGAATTGGCATTGGATGCGGCTCACGCTGCCAAAGATGCTTGGGGCAAAACCTCAAGCACCGAGCGCAGCAATATTTTGCTCAAAATCGCCGACCGCATGCAAGAGAATTTGGAAAACATTGCCGTCGTTGAAACATGGGAAAATGGCAAACCTGTACGCGAAACTTTGAATGCTGACATTCCTTTGGCGATTGACCATTTCCGTTATTTTGCAGGGGCGGTGCGCGCCCAAGAAGGCGGTATTTCTGAAATCGACCATGATACCGTTGCTTACCATTTTCACGAACCTTTGGGCGTGGTTGGGCAAATCATTCCGTGGAATTTCCCCTTATTGATGGCAGTATGGAAACTCGCGCCTGCTTTGGCGGCGGGTAATTGCGTGGTCTTAAAGCCTGCCGAACAAACACCGATTTCGATTTTATACTTGATGGAATTGATTGGCGATTTGTTGCCTGCGGGAGTTTTGAATGTGGTCAATGGCTTTGGTGTGGAAGCGGGCAAACCCTTGGCCAGCAACAAACGCATCTCTAAAATTGCATTCACAGGCGAAACCACCACAGGCCGCTTGATTATGCAATACGCCACCGAAAACATCATTCCTGTGACACTGGAATTGGGTGGCAAATCGCCGAACATTTTCTTTGCCGATGTGATGGATGAAGACGACGATTATTTGGACAAAGCCATCGAAGGCTTTGTGATGTTTGCCTTGAATCAAGGCGAAGTGTGTACATGTCCATCGCGCGTGTTGATTCAAGAATCGATTTACGACCAATTCATCGAAAAAGCACTTAAGCGGGTGGCTGCGATTAAAGGCGGCGACCCACTCGACACCGATACCATGATTGGTGCGCAAGCGAGTGCCGACCAATTGGAAAAAATCTTGTCGTATTTGGATATCGGCAAACAAGAAGGCGCAGAAGTGTTGGCTGGCGGCCATCAGCGCAAATTGGAAGGTGATTTGGCAGACGGTTTTTATGTAGAACCGACGGTGTTCAAAGGCACCAACAATATGCGCATCTTCCAAGAGGAAATTTTCGGCCCTGTGGTAGCAGTCACCACGTTCAAAGATGCCGACGAAGCTTTGGAAATCGCCAACAATACTTTGTATGGCTTGGGCGCAGGCGTGTGGACACGCAATGGCACGTTGGCTTATCGCATGGGTCGTGGGATTCAAGCAGGACGCGTGTGGACCAACTGCTACCACGCCTACCCTGCTCACGCAGCCTTTGGCGGCTACAAACAATCGGGCATTGGACGTGAAAACCACAAAATGATGCTCGACCATTACCAACAAACCAAATGCTTATTGGTGAGTTATTCTGGCAAAGCCTTAGGCTTTTTCTAAATAAAAATAAGCGTCCTGTAAAGATTACAGGACGCTTATTCATCCAAACAACATATCAAAACACATACAAAATCAATATTTTGCTATAATTTTTCATCATGAATCGTCTTATTGAAAACCAATGAAAATGAAAACTTTAGCCTTAACAGCCTTACTTTTGACCAGCAGCCCATTGGTTTGGAGCCAAGCTTGTGAAATTCCCATGTCACAAATCAATGTAGCAGGCGTGGCTTTGAACGGCTCTTTTGCCCAATTCCAACGCCAACATCCTAGCGCCAAAAAACAAAGTTTTGGCAAGAATGATTTGCGCATTGAGTTTACAAATTCGAATACCGATGCTGCTTTAGAACGCCAAGGTGTCACTTCCGCCATGCACATTGCGCTCAATCCTCGTAACGAGCGGATTGAATCCTATGGATTGAATTTCACCGATGGCAAGTTTGCCACTTTGGACACGCCTTTAGAACACTTTCACCGCCGCTTGTTACAAACATTTCAATTGCCAAAACACGGTTGGAAAAAACACGGTCAAAGTTATGTCTATCGCTGCAATGATTACCACATCGATATCACTCAAGATCATGGCGATGGTCGTCAAACTTTAGGTGCGACCATTTTGGTCATTGGTAAAGATTCTGATATGTTCAAAGACGCCAGCCTCTATAATTGATACTGCAAAGGAAACCTGATCATGAGCCATGCCCGCATTGCCGCAACACCTGCTGCCTTGGATTGGATAGCCAAACTGACTGCCCAACATGGCCCATTAATGTTTCATCAATCGGGTGGCTGTTGTGATGGCAGCGCACCAATGTGTTTTCCTTTGGGGGAATTCAAAGTGGGCGCGGCAGATGTGTGGCTAGGTGATGTGGGCGAGGTGCCGTTTTACATGAGCGTGGCGCAATTTGAATATTGGCAACACACGCATTTGACTTTGGATGTGGTAGAAGGTCGGGGCGCAAGTTTTTCTTTGGAAATTCCTGAAGGCGTACGTTTTATCATTCGCTCACGCTTGTTTACCGAAGAAGAAACCAAAAAACTCAGCCCCATTCGCACAGGTATTTCTGAAGAACATGGTTAAAACAGGTGCTCATTTCAACATTTCAAATGTGCAATAAAACCAAACCATTAAAGTTTCACGAGGCAAAATGGCTATAAAAACCACTTTATCGTTGGTTTGAATAGCCGTTCGCTTGATTTTAAAATGATTGAGGCGATAAATATGGCAAGCACATTAAGCTTAAACTGCTTGAAATAACCCAGCATCAAAAAAAGCGTCCTGTAAACAGTTACAGGACGCTTGTTTAAATTCAAATATTATTTTTGTGCTTTGATGACGCGTTCGTCCACTTTGAACAAACGATCGCCCATCGCTGCAGGCGCAATATTCCAATCGCGGAAGGTTGAATTGCCCTCAGAAACCACTTTTTTGCCATCCACATCAAAACTCAATTGATAAGTGATGCCACCGCCAGAAGTTTCTTTAGGTTGAGGCATTTTCAACTCAGTCACTTTCAACTGTACATTTTTGATTTTGGCATCTTTTTTAATCAATTGCTCGCCACGTGGACGAATTTTGTCTTCTTCTTTGAATTCTCTATTCAAATCAGAAATCAATGCCACGTTCAAAACTTTGACATTGTTCAAATCCATTTTGCCATCCACAACAGGAATGCCAAATGCAGCTTTCACACCACGATGAATCATGCGGTCATCCGCAAATTGACCTTCTTTGTTCTTTTTAGATTCTACCAACACAGAAGCCGTGCGGCTCATGAACATCACACGGTAACCAGGCACTGCTTTTTTGCCTTGACCTGCCAAAATATCATCTACCAACACCGCTTGAGTGGCTTTTTCATCACCCAAAACACGACCTGAAACCTCTTGAATCACCAATGGTTGATTGTCATACGTCAAAGAAACCGTGTCATAAAATGCCATAGCATTCAAAGATGCCAAACCCAAGCTCAAGCCTAAAATGCTGGCCAATACTGATTTTTTCATATACTGTTTTCCATATCAAATAGCGTCCTGTAAATGCTTACAGGACGCTTTAAATACCATTAATTTGCTTTGAATACGTTTTCTTTAGCAGGGAACGCTTTCAAATGTTTTGGCTGACCTTTAGGTTCTACCACTGGGAATACGGTGTTGGCAGACACATCGTATTTGACACCATCAACGACCACGCTCAATTGGTAATTCACACCACCACCCACACGCTCACCTGCCACCAAATTAGGGAAGCTCAAGCTGTTCAATTTGTAAGACAATTGTAACACTTTGCTGTCATTGTTGAATTTTTGCTCACCAGATGGACGGGTATCTTTGTTATTGATGGTGAAAGTTTTGCCATCGTCGCTAATCAAACCCAAGCTCAATACTTTGGCTTCGTTCAATTGCATTTGACCATTTTTCACTGGAATACCGAACAATACTTTGCCGCCACGGTGTACGGTTTTCAAAGCTTCCACGGTGCCATCGTCTTTTTGACGTGCATTGTAAGCAGTTGAAATCGCGCGCGTCATCAACATTACTTTAAAGCCCGGGGTTTTCTTGCCCAAGCCATCGGTAATGTCTTCTACCAACAAAGGTGCAGTATTGTCTGGCGTAGACAAGAAACGCATTGAAGTTTCTGTTACTTGCATGTCTTTGCCATTGATTGAAAACTTGCTTTCATTTGCATAAGAAGATGCCAATACCGCACCGCTTACCAATGTCAAAGTTGCTGCCACTGCACTTTTTGCTAAGAAACTCATAATTTACCTTCCGCATCAAAATTGTGAATAGGTTATTAAATACAAACGAGAATGATTATAATCTATAAATGTCTACATTTGCACATCTATTTTGTATTAAGCGAGCATAAAAAAAGCGACCTGATGGTCGCTTTCTTAAATCATATGATGATTACATTTGATTGTTCACATCTTCTGTTTTGGTTTCTTTCAACAAGAAAAATGCCACCAAAGAAATGAACGATGCAATCGACAAATAATAACCAACATATTCCAAGCCATATGTGGCATTCAATTTCGCTGCGATAAATGGTGCAAACGATGCACCTAAAATACTGGCCAAATTAAATGTCAAAGCAGAACCAGTGTAGCGTACTGAAGTTGGAAAAATTTCAGACAACACCGTACCAATTGGACCGTAAGTCAAACCCATCAAACCCAAACCAATGCACAAAAATGCAATCACTGCCACAGGATTGCCTGAAGCCAACAACGGTTGGAAGAAGAAACCAAATACGATACAAATGGCACATACCAGCATGGATGTGGCTTTGCGACCCATTTTTTCAGCCATGATGGCAGACACAGGAATGAACAAAGCAAAACACAAAATCGCCCACAATTGCCACTCTAAGAACACTGCGCGCGGATAATTGCCACCATCAGGCGAAGTACCCCAAGTCAAAGCATAAACCGTCATTAAGTAAAACAATACGAATGTACAAATACCCGCAATCGTACCCAATACCAAAGTACGGAAATGATTTTTAAACACTTCTGTGAATGGGACTTTCACGTCTTTTTTGCTGTCCAAAACTTTTTGGAATGCTGGCGTTTCATGCAATTTCAAACGAATGTACAAACCCATGAATACCAACAATGCCGAAGCAATGAACGGCACACGCCAGCCCCAAGCAAAAAACTGTTCATCAGTCAAAAAATGACCCAACAATAAAAATGAGCTGGCTGACAAAATAAAACCAATAGGCGCACCCAATTGTGGGTACATACCATACCAAGCACGTTTGCCTTCAGGCGCATTTTCTGTCGCCATCAATACCGCACCACTCCACTCACCACCCAAGCCCAAGCCTTGGCCCATGCGACACAAAGCCAATAACAACGGTGCCAAAATGCCCACTTGTGCATACGTTGGTAATAAACCAATGACCACGGTTGAAATACCCATGGTCAACAAAGCCGCTACCAATGTCGCTTTACGACCCACACGGTCACCAAAGTGACCAAAAATTGCCGAGCCAATTGGACGAGCAAAAAAGGCAATCGCAAATGTGGCAAACGATTGCAATAATGCCGAAGTTGGATCACCTTGTTGGAAAAATAATTTTGGGAAAACCAATACTGCCGCAGTGGCATAGATGTAAAAATCGTAAAACTCAATGGTGGTACCAATCAAGCTCGCCATCAAAACCCGAGCTTTGGAGTTTTGAGGCTGCGCCTCTTGTGATTGTGTGGTAGATGCTGACATGAAAACTTCTCTTTCTGCTACATGGTATTTATTATCAGCAATATCATGCCAATTTAAATGCAATAAATCCACACTTTCGCAATATTCATTCACAAGAAAGGTAATTCATTTCAAAATGAATAATTAATTGTAAACAATCTGCCCAAGATTAAAAAAAACTTGGGTTTTGATGGTAAGAATCTGTTTAAAATTAACCATAATTAACAATCTAACCATTTAATACCGCATCACAGTCCTTTACAGGACGCTTCATATGCAAAAAGCCACACTCAAACCGTGTGGCTTTTATACTCAAACAAACTACAGATTACAAACCAGCTGCCGCGCGCAATGCCGCTGCTTTGTCGGTTTTTTCCCAAGTGAATTCAGGTTCTTCACGACCGAAGTGACCATAAGCTGCGGTTTTACGGTAAATCGGACGCAACAAATCCAACATTTTCACAATGCCTTTAGGACGCAAATCAAAATGCTCACGCACCAATTCAATCAAACGTGCTTCAGAAATCACACCAGTACCAAATGTGTCCACACTGATAGAAGTTGGCTCAGCCACACCGATGGCATATGAAACTTGAATTTGACATTGTTTTGCCAAGCCTGCCGCAACAATGTTTTTCGCCACATAACGACCTGCGTAAGCGGCTGAACGGTCTACTTTGGTAGGATCTTTACCTGAGAATGCGCCACCACCGTGAGGTGCCGCACCACCGTATGTATCCACAATAATTTTACGACCTGTTAAACCACAATCGCCTTGAGGACCACCAATCACAAAGCGGCCTGTAGGATTAATCAAGTATTTGGTTTCGTCCGTCAACATATCAGCTGGCAATACAGGCTTGATGATGTGTTCAATCACTGCTTGTTTCAATGTATCGTAATCGATTTCAGGATTGTGTTGCGTTGACAAAACCACGGTGTCGATGCGTTTGACTTGACCTGTTTTTTGGTCATACACCACGGTTAATTGGGCTTTGGCATCAGGACGCAACCAAGGCAATATGCCATTTTTACGCACTTCGCTTTGGCGTTGCATCAAGCGATGAGAATAATAAATAGCAAATGGCATCAAAGTATCGGTTTCATCACACGCATAACCAAACATCAAACCTTGGTCACCCGCGCCTTGGTCCAAATCAATGCCTTCACCTTCGTTCACACCTTGAGCGATATCGGGAGATTGCTGATCGTAACCCACCAAAACCGCACAACCATTGGCATCAAAACCCAATTCAGAGCTGTTGTAACCAATTTCAGTAATGGTCTGACGTGCCACCTTGATATAGTCGACCACTGCTGTGGTGGTCACTTCGCCAGCTAAAACGGCCAAACCTGTGTTCACCAAGGTTTCCGCTGCCACACGTGCCGTCGGATCTTGCTCTAAAATAGCATCCAAAATCGCATCGGAAATTTGGTCTGCCACCTTATCTGGATGGCCCTCAGAGACTGACTCCGAAGTAAATAAATATTCGCCCATTGTGCTTCTTTCGTATTCAAAAACTGTTAGCTTGCCTGTGTTAAAATAACCACTTTGCTTTTACAAGTGATCAACATCCATGCAAATTTTGCTTCGGCTGATTTTTCAATTTTTTGCAGCTTTACCACTGCCCATATTGCATTTTCTTGGAACATTACTCGGTTCGTTGACTTTTTATGTCAGCACGAAAACCCGCGCCCGCACTCAAGAGAATATCCGCATCAGTCAAATCAGTGAAGACTATCAAAGTATTAACTCCCTAGTCAAATCCACACTACAAGAAACGGCTAAATCGGGTTTAGAATTGCCGATTGCATGGTGTCGTGATTCTCAAGATGTGGTGAAATTGTTTCGCAATGTTCATGGCTGGGAGCATGTTGAAGCTGCAATTGCCCAAGAACAAGGCTTGTTATTCATCACACCGCATATTGGCAGCTATGATTTGGCAGGACGTTTCATTTCTGAACGTTTGCCATTCCCATTGACCGCCATGTACCGACCACCCAAATTGTCATGGCTAGAACCCATCATGCAATCAGGGCGTGAACGCGACCAAGGTCGCACCGCTCCTGCCAATGCTCAAGGGGTCAAAATCATTTTAAAAGCCTTAAAAAATAAAGAAGCCACCATAGTCTTACCCGACCAAGTGCCCACAGGCGGTGATGGTGTTTGGGCTAAGTTTTTTGGTCAAGACGCTTATTCTATGACGCTTGCGGCTCGCCTAGCGCAAATGTCAGATGTCGCCACTTTGTTCTTTGTCGGTGAGCGTTTACCCAACGGCCAAGGCTTTGATTTGCATGTTTATCCTCTAGAAGGCAAGATAGGACGGGATAAATTGGAAAATGTTCAAATAATTAATGACAATGTCGAAAAATTAATTCGCATATTTCCACAACAATATTTATTCAGTTACAACCGTTTTAAAACCCCTGCGGGTGCAGAACCCAAACCTTCAAGCGTCCTGAAAGATTAATTATGCGTGCTGCTTTTGCATTTTTATATGTATTACAACTGCTTCCTATCCAAGCCATTCATTTGTTGGCTCGTGTGGTGGGACGTTTGTGTTATTACTTGGTCAAACCTCGCCACAAAGTGGGTCAAATCAATTTGGCTAAATGCTATCCTGAACTGTCACAAACCGAGCGTGATCGTATTTTAAAAGACCATTTTTATCACATGGCATGTTTGATTTTGGAATATGGCGTGTGTTGGTATGGCAAAGCTGAGCGCCTGCAACAATTGGTGCGCTATGTGGACAAACACCATTTGGATGAGGTGTTAGAGCGCGGCGAAAAAGTGATTTTGCTATACCCACATTTCACCGCTTTTGAAATGGCAGTATACAAACTTAACCAAGATGTACCTTTGGTCAGCATGTATGGGCATCAAAAAAACCAAGCCTTAGACGAACAAATCCGTGTCGGTCGCCACCGCTTTGACAATGTGTTTTTGGTGGCACGCCAAGAAGGTTTGCGTGGTTTAATCCGCATGATGCGCAAGCGTCCTGATGCACCATTTTTGTATTTGCCTGACCAAGATTTTGGTGCCAAAGACTCCATTTTTGTAGACTTTTTTGGTCAACAAACCGCCACCATCACAGGTTTGTCACGCATTGCACAAATGACAGGCGCCAAAGTTATCCCTGCCATTCCGACGCGTTTAAATGATGGTACGTTTGAATTGCGTTTTTATCCTGCTTGGGAACATTTTCCATCCGAAGATGTGGTGGCTGATACACAGCGGATGAACGATTTTATTGAAGCGCGCGTGCGCGAACAGCCTGCACAATATTTTTGGCTGCACAAACGCTTTAAAACCCGCCCTGAAGGCGAAGCCCATTGGTATTAATCCAAGATGGTATGAAGCTTTAAAAAGCGTCCTGTAAGGTTACAGGACGCTTTTATAATGGATTTCAACAAACCATATAAGCTCACACCGTTTACAGGACACACTCAATCAGGGCTTTTAACATTCCAAAAATAACGCCACACCAAAGCAGGAAATGCCAATACCGCATATAAAGTAATGGCAATCACGAAAAACTCCCAGCCTTGCTGATGTACAGGTCCTGTTTGCGCCTCAAAAACATAAGCCAAAGCAGCGACCAATACCAAACCTGTCATCCATTCCAACACATGATGACCAAAATGTTTACGTGCAACGGTTTTAATGCCAAACCATTTAGTAGTTAAAAATGGACTATTGGCACACACTATGGCAATCAACAGCAAAACCCACATGGCAACTGTCATATTTATTCCTCATACAAAAACGGCAACCTTAAAGGCTGCCGTTTTGTTCAATGCGAAGCTGAGAATTATAAAGTCATTTGCAAAGCGCGTACACACCACTCAACCACTGATGTTGGCAAGATGCCCAACACCAACAAGGCCAAACCGTTCAAGCCCAAGAATACGATGGCATCAGCACGCATATCGCCTTTGATGTCATTTTCTGGTTCGTCAAAATACATCACTTTAACCACGCGCAAGTAATAGAATGCGCCAATCAATGACATCACTACTGCAAATACAGCCACCCACAAGTAAGCGCCGCCAGTAGCAACCAAAGCTTGCAACACGCTTAATTTGGCGTAGAAACCCATTAATGGTGGGATACCTGCCATAGAGAACATCGCCAACAACATCATCAATGCCAAGAATGGGCTTTTTTGGTTCAAACCAGCCAAATCGCTGATTTTTTCGCATTCATGTTCTTTGTTAGACAAAGCCATCAACACGCCAAATGCTACCAAACCAGTCAACATGTAAACAATGCTGTAATACAAAGCCGCTGCATAACCACCGTTTTGGAAGCCGCCCAAGAAGGCCAACATCACAAAACCCATGTGAGAAACGGTTGAGTAAGCCAACATACGTTTCATATTGGTTTGCATGATGGCTGCCAAGTTACCGACGAACAATGAAGCCACCGCCAACAAAGCGAACATGCCGCTCCAATCTTCAGCCAATGTTGGCAAAGCAGTACCGACGATGCGGAACGCAAACACTGTTGCTGCAATTTTAGGTGCAGAACCGATAAAAGCAGTCACTGCAGTTGGTGCACCTTCGTAAACGTCTGGTACCCACATGTGGAATGGTACCACGCCCAATTTGAACGCCACGCCTACCACGATGAAGATTAAGCCCAAAGTCATCAACCAAGGGTTAACATCGCTACCTTGCAATGCGCCCAATACCGCATTCAATTGCAAATGACCCGTTGCGCCATATACAAACGAAATACCGTATAACAACAAACCAGAAGCCAAAGCACCCAATACAAAGTATTTTAAGGCCGCTTCAGTCGCTTGCAAGTTGTCACGACGCAAAGCCACCATCGCATACATCGCCAACGACAACAATTCCAAACCCACATACAAGGTCAAGAAGTGGTTCGCTGACACCATGATGTTCATGCCCAACAAGGCGAACAAGGTCAAGGTGTAAAACTCACCTTTGAAGATGTCACGGTTGGCCAAGTAATTGCGGCTGTAAATGAACACTAAAAACACGCCCAAATACATCATCAATTTGGCAACTTGAGAAATGCCGTCGTTCACAAACAAGTTGTTAAACGCTTCAGCAGGTTGACCTTGCCATATTGCCAACTGAACCGCTGCAACCAAAGCCACACTCACCAAGCTCAAAGCGTAAGTGATGCCACGTTGGCGGTCTGTCAAAAACAAGTCAACCAGCAACACTACACCCAAAGCACACAAGAGTGTGATTTCAGGTATAGCGGGAGTTAAATTTAATTCTGCCCAATTCATTCAATACGTCCTTAAATTTTGCTTTGTGCGACTTGTTCAATTAAGGTATTGGCCGCTTGATGCACTACCGCAATAAACGGCTCAGGATAAATACCCATTCCCAATACAGCCGCAGCCAAAATCGATAAGATCAGCAATTCACGACCATTGACGTCTTTTAACTGACGCACTTCTTCGTTGGCAATCGCACCAAAAATCACACGTTTGTACATCCACAAAGTATAAGCAGCACCGAAAATCAAAGTGGTGGCAGCCAACATACCTACCCAGAAGTTGTACTCGGTCGCACCCATGATGACCATGAATTCACCGATGAAACCAGACGTAGCAGGCAAGCCTGCATTGGCCATGGCAAACAACATCATGAACGCAGCAAATTTAGGCATGGTGTTCACAACACCACCGTAATCGGCAATATTACGTGTGTGCATGCGGTCATACATCACACCGATACACATAAACATTGCAGCAGATACGAAGCCGTGAGAAATCATTTGCATGATGGCGCCTTTCAAGCCCCAATCATTCAAGTAACCGTTCACAAACAAGAACATACCCAAAGTTACAAAACCCATGTGGCTAATCGAAGAATAAGCCACCAATTTTTTCATATCGGTTTGTACCAAAGCCACCATACCCACATACACCACAGCAATCAAAGACAACACAATGATGACAGGAGCAAAGAAACGTGCAGCATCAGGAACGATAGGCAATATAAAACGCAAGAAACCATACGCACCGATTTTCAATGTGATTGCAGCCAATACCATAGAACCACCAGTAGGTGCTTCCACGTGAGCATCAGGCAACCAAGTGTGTACAGGCCACATTGGTACTTTTACTGCAAACGACATGAAGAATGCGATGAAAATCAAAATTTGCGTGGTTTGTGCAATTTGTGGAATGGCTTGCATGTCCAAGATGGCGAAACTGCCTGCCATGCGTGACAAGTAAACCAAAGCCACCAACATCAACAACGAACCCAACAAAGTGTACAAGAAGAATTTGATCGAAGCGTAAACACGACGAGCACCACCCCATACACCGATGATTAAGTACATCGGAATCAACATGCCCTCAAAGAACACATAGAATAAAATGGCATCCAACGCTGCAAACGCACCGTTAATCAAACCAGACATGATTAAGAACGCAGCAAAATACTGTGCAGGTTGTTTTTGAATCACCTGCCAGCCAGCCATTACAACCAAAATGGTTGTAAACGCATTCAAAATCACAAACAAAACAGAAATACCATCAACACCCAAATGGTAGTTCAAACCCAATGCTGGAATCCAGCTGGCAAACTCGACAAACTGCATGCCACCATTCAAACGGTCGAAACCGCTGAATAGAGGCAAGGTCACCAAGAAACCAGCAATGGCTCCCACCAAGGCTACCCAGCGCGCAATATTGGCGCGCGCGCCATTTGAGCCAACCAACGCCACGATGATACCAGCGATGATGGGAACCCAAATTGCCAAACTTAGTAAATGATCTAACATATTATTAGCCTAAATAACCCAATTCAAATTGATTAACCCAAAATCAATGGTTTCAACCAGTACACAGCCAATACCAACACACCGAATACCATGGCTGTTGCGTAGGTATAAACAAAACCGGTTTGGAAACGACGTACACCGCTGGCAATCAAGCCCACTAATTTGGCACTGCCATTTACGATGCAGTTGTCAATCAAGAAGCTGTCGCCTACTTTCCAGAACAAAGTACCCAAAGCACGTGAACCTTTGGCAAACACTGCAAAATAGATATCGTCCAAGAAATATTTGTTTTCCAACAATTTGTAAATTGGCTGAATATTGCTAACAATTTTGGCAGGAATGTGTGGCGCTTTGATATACAAGAACCAAGCTGTCAAAACACCCAAAGCTGACAAAATCACGGGTAATGCCAACAAACCATGCAAAGTCATTGCCCACCAACCGTGGAAATGCTCTGCCATCACACCCATTGCAGGATGTGCTTCCAAGTTGTTGTAAATCACACCTTTAAAGAAATCGCCATACACAAAATGGTCAATCAAGTAACCTGCCAACACAGATGGAATCGCTAACAATACCAATGGCAATGTCACAACCCATGGGCTTTCGTGTGGGTTTTGATCTGGTGTCAAACCATGATGGTGACCGTGGTCATCATGATGATCATGGTGGTCAGCTTTGTGTTCGCGCCAACGCTCTTTGCCCCAGAAAACCATGAAATATTGACGGAAACAGTACAAAGCAGTCACAAACACAGAAATGATCAACGCAACATAAGCAAAACCTGCTGCTGGCAAAGTCGATGCATGCACCGCTTCAATAATCGAATCTTTTGAATAGAAACCTGAGAAAAACGGTGTACCAATCAAAGCCAATGAACCTAGCAACATGGTAATGTGGGTAATTGGCATGTATTTACGCAAGCCACCCATGTTACGCATGTCTTGATCGTGGTGCATACCAATGATCACAGAACCTGCCGCTAAGAACAATAATGCTTTAAAGAATGCATGCGTCATCACGTGGAACATTGCGATTGAATAAGCAGAAACGCCCAAAGCAACCGTCATGTAACCCAATTGTGACAATGTAGAGTAAGCCACTACACGTTTGATATCGGTTTGAATCAAACCTAAGAAACCCATGAACAACGCAGTAATCGAACCAATCACAATGATGGTATTCAATGCCACAGTCGACATTTCATACAATGGTGACATACGTGACACCATGAAGATGCCTGCCGTTACCATCGTTGCCGCGTGAATCAATGCCGAAATTGGCGTTGGGCCTTCCATTGAGTCTGGCAACCAAACATGCAATGGAAACTGTGCAGATTTACCCATCGCACCAACAAATAACAACAAGCAAGTCACAGTCATCAAAGACCATTCCACACCTGGAATCAATTGAATAGTTGCATCTTTCAATGCAGGCGCTGCGGCAAACACATCACCGTAGTGCAAGCTGCCACCGAAGTAAGCCAATACCAAAGCAATACCCAAAACAAAGCCAAAGTCACCAACACGGTTAACCAAGAATGCTTTCAAGTTGGCGAAAATTGCCGTATCACGATTGAAGTAAAAACCAATCAACAAATAAGACACCAAACCTACAGCTTCCCAACCGAAGAACAACTGTACAAAGTTGTTACTCATCACCAACATCAACATTGAGAATGTAAACAATGAAATGTAAGAGAAAAAGCGTTGGTAGCCATCATCTTCGCTCATGTAGCCAATGGTATAAATGTGTACCATCAAAGATACGCTCGTTACCACCACCAACATCAACGCAGTCAAACTGTCTACTAAAAAGCCAATGCCAAAATCAATACCACCCATGGTCAACCATGTGTAGAGGTTTTGGTCAAAGACTTGACCTTTGCCTGTCCAGAAGTCGTACAAGACGCCACAAGACAGCACAAATGAAATGGCCACGCCCAAAATCGTCACGATATGGGCACCTTTGCGGCCGATTGCCTTGCCAAAGATACCCGCCAGTATCGAACCTACCAGCGGGGCAAGGGCAATCACTAAATATAAACTCATTTTATCCATAATGATTGATTTCTTCTTGGGTGAATGTTAGCCCTTCAGGCTGTCCAAATCTCGTACGTTAATGCTTTGACGATTACGGTAAATCAATACCAAAATAGCCAAACCAATTGCAGCTTCTGCCGCAGCCACAGTCAAGATGAAAAATACGAACACTTGACCTGCAATGTCGCCGAGATACTGTGAAAAAGCCACAAAGTTAAAATTCACCGCCAACAACATCAACTCAATCGACATCAAGATGACCAAGACGTTTTTACGGTTCATGAAAATACCCATGGCGCTGACGCCAAACAACAAGGCACCTAAAACTAGATAATGAGTAATCGAAATCATGATTTCACCTCTGTGTTGTCTGCGTCTGCTTCTGCCGCATCTTCGACTTGTGGCTTCATTTTAACCAAACGCATACGATCTTTGGCTTGTACTTTAACTTGATCAGCTGGATCAATATAACGTGGATTTTTGTTTGGACGATGGGTCAATGCAATCGCAGCAACCATACCCAATACCAACAATACCGCCGCCAATTCAAATGGCAACAAGTAAGTGGTGTACATTTCACGGCCTAATTCACGAACATTGCTGTAATCAGCAGGAATGGTTTCCATCGCACCAAATGCAGCCAAATTGGTTTTAGGATCAATCAATGCCAAAATCAACACGATGGCCAATAAAGCACCTACCGTACCTGATACTGGCAAGTTTTTCCAAAAACCCGCTCGCATTTCTTCGACGTCGATGTTCAGCATCATCACCACAAAGAGGAACAACACCATCACCGCACCGACATAAACCAATACCAATACAATGCCCAAGAATTCGGCCTGCATTAGCATCCACAACAACGCACTGGTACAGAAGGTCAATACCAAGTACAAGGTTGCATGAACTGGACTTTTGGTAGTGACAGTTTGCACCGCACCGAACAAAACCACAGCTGCAAAAATATAAAATAAGACTGTTTGAAACATGATCTTCCCTTAACGATATGGCGCGTCAGCTGCTTTGCGTTGGGCAATCTCTTCTTCATAGCGATCACCTACTGCTAACAACATCGGTTTGGTGTAATACAAATCACCGCGTTTTTCACCATGGTATTGAAGGATGTGCGTCTCAACAATTGCATCCACTGGACAAGCTTCTTCACAGAAACCGCAGAAAATACATTTGGTCAAGTCGATGTCGTATTGAGTGGTACGGCGTGTACCATCTTCACGTTTTTCTGACTCAATCGAAATGGCCATGGCAGGACAAACCGCCTCACACAATTTACATGCAATACAACGTTCCTCACCATTTGGATAACGACGTTGTGCATGCAAACCACGGAAACGAACTGACTGTGGCGTGGTTTCTTCAGGGAACATCAAAGTCAATTTCGGTGAAAAGAAGTTTTTCAACGTAATCGACATACCCTTGAGAAGCTCTGTCAATAAAAATGATTTAACTAAATTAGCCATTGCTCTACTCTCTTATTCCTTACCACAGTGACCATGGAGAAATCATCCATGCGCCCAACAAAATGACCGCCACTAAAGTTACAGGAATGAATACTTTCCAACCCAAACGCATGATTTGGTCGTAACGGTAACGCGGGAAGGTTGCACGGAACCATAAGAAGCTGTACAAAACCATCGCCATTTTGATGAACATCCATACAGGACTGGCAGCACCAATAATGCCCCAACTTGCTGGGAATGGAGACAACCAACCGCCTAAGAACAACAAAGCAGTTAAAGCTGCAATCAAAATCATGTTGATGTATTCAGCCAAGAAGAACAAGGCAAATGCCATGCCTGAGTATTCAACGTGGAAACCTGCCACAATCTCAGACTCACCTTCGGCCACGTCAAATGGTGCACGGTTGGTCTCGGCGACACCTGAAATCAAATACACCACAAACAATGGGAATAAAGACAACCAGTTCCAAGACAATACTGAACCACCTGCAATGCCTTGACCTTGTTGGTTCACAATCTCCACAAAGTTCAAGCTGCCTGTAACCATCACCACACCAACCAATGCAAAACCCATTGCGATTTCATAAGAGATGATTTGCGCAGAAGAACGCATTGCACCCAAGAAACCGTATTTAGAGTTAGATGCCCAACCTGCGATAATCACACCATAGACACCGAAAGAGGTGATAGCCATGATATAAAGCAAACCTGCATCTACATTGGTCAAAAACCAATCTGGTGAAAATGGAATCACTGCCCAAGCGGCAAATGCTGGCATCAATGACAACACTGGCGCCAACAAGAACAAACCTTTATTAGCCAAAGTTGGGCGAATGATTTCTTTCATCAACAATTTCACCACGTCGGCAAAAGGCTGAATCAAACCAAACGGACCAGTCACATTTGGACCCACGCGCAATTGCATGAAACCAATGACTTTACGTTCAAAATACGTCATATAGGCAACGCACAAAATCAGCGGTGCCAAAATGATGACGATTTTAGCCAACGATGAAACCACAAAGCCCCAAGTTGGACCTAATAAACCAATAAACCAAGCTTCCATGATTATCCTCTAACCAATTCAATTGTGTTCATCATGGCACCCAACGCTTTGTTTTGTGGATGTAATGTCAAAGACACCACATTTTCAGCCACGCTTGCATCTGCTTGCAATGCCACAATCACTTGTGCTTGAGCCGATTTCACCACAGCTTGTGCAGCATCACTCAATTGCAATGCCGCCAAAGTATTTGGATGAACCAAAGCCGTTGGCACTTGTGCGTGCACTGTTGCTTGCAATGGCAATGAGCGACGTACCACAGAATCAGTTTGGTAAATGCCCACACCACCCACACGAACCAAAGAAGCGGCCTGTAAAGTTTGTACAGGATTCACTTGTTTCACTTGGTTGTTCAATTGACTGGCGATAGTATCGCTGTTCAAACCAGAACGTACCAAAACTTCTTCGCTAGAGGTGTAATCAAAACCTTTTAAACCCAACTGATTGCCCAATACACGCAAGACTTTCCAAGTTGGACGAGATTGTGCGTAAGCTTTCACCACACCATGGAAACTTTGCAAACGACCTTCCATGCTAACAAAGCTGCCTGAAGTTTCTGTTGATGGCGCCACAGGTAACATCACATCAGCCACTTCACGCAAAGCTTCACTTTGATAAGGTGTCAAAGCAATCACAGTTTGTGCTTTTAACAATGCTTGGCGAGTCGCCTCACTACCAGCCCAATCCATATCAGGTTCGATGTTGAGCAACATCACCGCTTTTTGGCTGCCATTCAAAGCACTAACAGGATTCACTGCACCTGCTTTGGCTTTAAAGCCTAACAAGTCAGCACCCACGCTGTTTGCAGCTTGTGGCAATAAACCCAAAGTAGCACCTGTTGCTTGTGCCAAGCTTTGAGCTGCGGCATAGATTTGCGCAAACTGTGGATGGTTCATGGCTTCAGCACCCAAAACGATGCTGACTTTTTCACCATCCAACAATTGTTTGGCTGTACTCAAAATGAATTCTGAAGCATCTGCAGCTGGTGCCGCCAATTGAGCCAAAACATCCACCCAAGCGTAAGGATGCGATACTTGTTGAGCAGCTGGCATGCGCAATACTTGCTCTGCCGAACCCAACACGCTCAAGCTCATACCTTCTTTAACCGCTGCACGAATGCGAGCTGTCAATAAAGGTTGCTCTTGACGCAAATCTGCACCGACTACCAATACGGCATCGCTGGCTGCAAAATCAACCAAGCTTTGACCCAACCACAATGCGCCTTGTTGGGCAGCATCTAAATTGAAGTCTTGTTGACGCATGCGTGTGTCAATACTGTTCACACCTAAGCCTTGCGCCAATTGTTTGGCCAAATACAAATCTTCTACTGTGCTATTGGCATTGGCGAAAATCGATATTGCATCAGCACCATGATCGGCAGAAACGCCACGCAAACCTTTGGCAACGTATTCCAACGCAGTTGACCAATCGGTTTCATGCCATTCACCACCATGTTTAATCATTGGAACACCCAAACGATCAGCATGATTCAAGCCTTCGTAAGCAAAGCGGTCACGGTCTGACAACCAGCATTCGTTCACAGCTTCATTTTCCAAAGGCAAGACACGACGTACCACATGAGATTTCACTTGAACAATCAAGTTAGAACCCAAAGCGTCATGTGCCGAAATCGATTTACGACGTGACAATTCCCAAGAACGAGCGTCATAACGGAATGGTTTGCTGGTCAAAGCGCCTACTGGGCACAAATCAATGACGTTGCCTGACAACTCTGTTTCCAAAGTCGCGCCACGCATCGGCTCAATCGTTGAGAACTCACCGCGATTGGTCATTGCCAATTCTTGCCAGCCTGCCACTTCATCAGTAAAGCGCACACAACGGGTACAGTGAATACAACGTGACATCTCAGCAGCAGACACCAATGGACCCATGTCTTTGCCAACAACAGAACGTTTGTCTTCTTCGTAGCGACTGCTGGTTTTACCATAGCCTACAGACAAGTCTTGTAATTGACACTCACCACCTTGGTCGCAAATTGGGCAATCCAATGGGTGGTTAATCAACAAAAATTCCATCACGCCTTTTTGCGCATCTTTCGCCACTTTCGATTGCGTGAATACTTTCATGCCATCGGTCACTGGCGTTGCACAAGCTGGCAACGGTTTGCGTTGTTTTTCAACTTCTACCAAGCACATGCGGCAGTTGGCAGCAACTGATAATTTTTTGTGGTAGCAAAAATGCGGAATATAGGTACCGGATTTCAAAGCAGCTTCAATAACTGTGCTGCCCTGCTCTACCGATAATTCCTTACCATCAATTTCAATCTGTAACATATATTAGGTAATCCTATTTCACACGGGCCTTAGCACCATTCGTGGTTGCATTTACACTTTTTGTGTTCAATGTGGTATTCAAACTCATCACGGAAATGCTTCATCATGCCTTGAACTGGCATCACAGCAGCATCCGCCAAAGCACAAATGGTTTTACCCGCCATTTGATTACCCACTGAATCCAACAAAGCCAAATCTTCAGGACGGCCTTCACCATTTTCAATTCGATGAACAATGCGATACAACCAACCTGTGCCTTCACGGCAAGGGGTACATTGACCACAAGATTCTTCAAAATAAAAATAAGACAAACGTTCCAAAGCCTTCACCATGCAAACGTCTTCACCCATCACAATCACGGCACCAGAACCCAACATCGAGCCTGCTTTGGCAATCGAATCGTAATCCATATTGGTTTGCATCATCACATCACCTGGAATCACAGGAGAAGATGAACCGCCCGGAATCACAGCTTTCAATTTGCGACCATCTTTCATGCCACCACACATCTCTAACAACACAGAAAATGGTGTACCCAATGGCACTTCATAGTTGCCTGGACGCTCAACGTGGCCTGAAACCGAGAACAATTTGGTACCGAAGTTGTTTTCCAAACCAAATTGATTGAAGCTGCCTGAACCATCACGAACGATGAATGGTACAGAAGCAAATGTTTCGGTATTGTTGATGGTGGTTGGTTTGCCATACAAACCAAATGAAGCAGGGAATGGTGGTTTGAAACGTGGTTGGCCTTTTTTACCTTCTAAAGATTCCAACAATGCCGTTTCTTCACCACAAATGTAAGCGCCATAACCATGGTGAGCATACAATTCAAAGCTGAACTCTGAACCCAAAATGTTTTTGCCTAAGAAACCCGCAACGCGTGCTTGCTCCAAGGCTTCTTCAAAGCGCTCATAGTCTTCAAAGATTTCACCGTGAACATAGTTGTAACCTGCAACCGCACCCATTGCAAAACCGGCAATGATCATGCCTTCAATCAAGGCATGTGGGTTGTATTTCATGATATCACGGTCTTTGAACGTACCTGGCTCACCTTCGTCTGTATTACAAACGACGTATTTTTCACCAGGGAACGAACGCGGCATGAAACTCCATTTCAGGCCGGTTGGGAAACCTGCACCACCACGACCACGTAAACCTGAAGCTTTCACTTCAGAAATCACGTCGTCTTGAGTCATGCCGGTACTCAACAATTTTTTCAAGCCCTCATAACCACCGCGAGCAACATATGATTCCAAAGTCCAACAGTTAGGATCTTGAGTATCAACGCCATTGAAAATCACACCAGATTTAAAAATAGCCATTACTTCACACCCCACTCTGCCAATTTTGCATCAATTGCGTCTTTGGTCATGAAGCTGCACATTTTGTGATTGTTTACAATCAACACTGGCGCATCACCGCAAGCACCCATGCATTCGCCTTCTACCAAAGTGAATTTGCCATCAGCTGAGGTTTCACCATAGCCAATGCCCAATTTCTCTTTCAAATACTCACCAGCAGCCATACCGCCACGCAAAGCGCACGGCAAATTGGTACACACAGTAATTTTTTGTGCGCCAACAGGTTTCAGGTCGTACATATTGTAGAAAGTCGCCACTTCCAAAGCCTGAGCTGCAGGAATGCCTACATATTCAGCCACGTAGTCGATGGTTTCAACAGACAAATAGCCCAATTCTACTTGCGCAATGCGCAATGCACCCATAATGGCAGAACGATTGCGTTCTTTCGGGTATTTGGCCAATTCAAAGTCAATTTGTTTTAACGATTCAGCTGACAACATTATCGGTCAACCTCCCCAAATACGATGTCTTGGGTACCGATAATCGCCACCACGTCAGAAATCATGTGACCGCGTGACATCTCATCAATACCTTGCAAGTGTGCAAAACCAGGTGCACGGATTTTTAAACGGTATGGTTTGTTAGCGCCATCAGACACCACATACACACCAAACTCACCTTTAGGATGTTCAGTACCCACATAAATCTCGCCTTCAGGAATGTGCATGCCTTCGGTAAAGAATTTAAAGTGGTGAATCAACTCTTCCATGTTTTCTTTCATCGAAACACGGCTAGGCGGCGCAAATTTATGGTCTTGGGTAATCACAGGACCTGGGTTTGCACGCAACCATTGGATACACTGTTTGATGATTTTGTTAGATTCGCGCATTTCTTGGATACGGCACAAGTAACGGTCGTAACAATCACCATTAACACCTACAGGAATGTCGAAATCCATATTGGCATAAACATCGTAAGGTTGCGTTTTACGCACATCCCATTCAATGCCAGAACCACGCAACATCACGCCCGTGAAACCTTTGTTCAAAGCACGTTCAGGCGTTACCACACCAATATTCACCAAACGCTGCTTCCAAATACGGTTGTCGGTCAACAAGTTTTCATACTCGTCCACACACGCTGGGAAACGGTTGGTAAAGTCTTCGATGAAATCTAACAAAGAGCCTTCACGCGCTTGGTTCATTTGTTTCAATTGCTTGGCACTGTGGAATTTGTTGCTTTCATACTTAGGCATGAAATCAGGCAAATCACGGTACACACCACCTGGACGGAAATAAGCGGCATGTAAACGTGCGCCAGAAACAGCCTCGTACATGTCCATCAAATCTTCGCGTTCACGGAAGCAATACAAAATCACCGTCATCGCGCCCACGTCCAAACCTTGTGCACCAATATTCATCAAATGGTTCAAGATACGGGTGATTTCAGCAAACATCACACGGATGTATTGCGCACGAATTGGCACTTCAATGCCAGCCATTTTTTCAATCGCCAAGCAATAAGCTTGTTCATTACACATCATCGATACATAGTCCAAGCGGTCCATGTATGGTAAGTTTTGAATGAAAGTGCGGGTTTCGGCTAATTTTTCAGTACCACGGTGTAACAAACCGATGTGCGGATCCGCACGAACGATCGTTTCACCTTCTAGTTCCAAAATCAAACGCAACACACCGTGCGCAGACGGGTGTTGTGGGCCGAAGTTAATGGTGTAATTTCTAAGTTTAGCCACCGTACTGCTCCTCTCGAACGATGCGTGGGGTAATCTCACGCGGCTCAATGGTTACAGGTTGGTAAACCACACGTTCTTGTTCTTGATCGTAAATCACTTCTACGTAACCTGAGATAGGGAAATCTTTGCGGAATGGATGACCCACAAAACCATAATCGGTCAAAATGCGACGCAAGTCAGGATGGTTGTTGAACAAAATGCCATACAAATCGAAGGCTTCACGTTCATACCAATCTGCTGAGTTGTAAATGGCAGTCACCGAATCCACGATAGGCAAATCATCGTCTTCAGCAAAGACTTTCACGCACAAACGCTGATTCAAAGCCACAGACAATAATTGAGACACCGCTGCAAAGCGGAAACCATCCCAAGCTTCTTCACGGTATTGGCTGTAATCCATACCGCACAAATCAATCAATTGCTCAAATTGCAATTTTGGATGGTCACGCAAAATTTGCATCACATCCAAATAATCAGCAGCACGACATTCAATCGTCACACGACCCAAATCAGCCTTCATGTGGCTGATTTTTTCGCCCAACGCTTCTTTTAAGGCGGCCTGTAAAGTTTCTAATTTCGTCATACGTCTGCCTCTTAGTTACGCGCAATGGTTTGCGTACGTTTGATTTTGTTTTGCAATTGCAATAAACCATAAATCAACGCTTCTGATGTCGGAGGGCAACCTGGTACATAAACGTCCACAGGTACCACTCGATCACAACCGCGCACCACAGAGTATGAATAATGGTAGTAACCACCACCATTGGCGCAAGAACCCATAGACACCACCCAACGAGGCTCGGTCATTTGGTCGTATACTTTGCGCAATGCTGGGGCCATTTTGTTGCACAAAGTACCTGCAACAATCATCAAGTCAGCTTGACGAGGACTTGGACGGAAAATAATACCGAAACGGTCCAAGTCATAACGTGCCATACCGGCATGCATCATTTCAACGGCACAACAAGCCAAACCAAAAGTAACTGGCCACATAGAGCCAGTACGCATGTAATTCAAAACGGTATCAGCACTGGTGGTGATGAAACCTTTTTCTAAAACGCCATCTATTCCCATTCCAAAGCGCCTTTTTTCCACTCATAAACAAAGCCAACTGTTAGGATGACAAGGAAGACCAACATTGACCAAAAGCCAAATGCACCCAATTCCTTGAACACAACAGCCCAAGGGAACATGAATGCCACTTCCAAATCGAACAAAATAAACAGGATGGCAACAAGGTAATAACGCACATCAAATCGCATACGGGCGTTCTCGAACGCCTCAAAACCACACTCATAAGGAGAGAGTTTTTCTTCATATGGACGACTTGGGGCCAATAAAGAACCCAAAGTAATGAACGCGCCACCAGCAACAAGGCCGATGACTATAAACAGTAATACTGGAAAGTAATTCGCTAGCATGGCTGTACGACCTAAACGAAAATCAAGATAATCCTATCTATTGTATCTAATTAAATCAGTGATTTAAAGTCTTGTATTTTGATGGTATTTACCTATGCTAACATTTATTGCTTAAATTTTAAGCAATCGCAGAAAAGCAACCCATAACGGTTTAAAAAAATTCAAATAAATTCATATTGTTAATAAGTTGTTGATAATGATTATTATTTGAATTACTATTATGATTTTTTTAGATTTTTTTAAAAAGCGTCCTGTAATATACACAGGAAACCACACTTCATTGAAGATCACTTCATTTAGATAAACATAAATTAAAAATAAAAAAAAGACAGCTCAAAAGCTGTCTTTTTTTATTTTTGGTGCCGACGATGAGACTCGAACTCATACAACCTTACGGTCACCACCCCCTCAAGATGGCGTGTCTACCAATTCCACCACGTCGGCAATAATTGTTTAATCTGGTACGACTTGACCAGTCGCAGGTGCCGCAGCAGGCGCTGGCACGCTTTGCGTTGTTGGCGCTGGCTGGTCAAAATTCAAGCCGCTGCTTTGGTTGGCAGAAAAATAGCCTAAACCCAAGCAAGAAGCAAAAAATAAAACTGCTGCCAATGCTGTACCACGACTTAAAAAGTTGGCTGAGCCAGCTGCACCGAATACACCTTGTGCACTGCCAGAACCAAACGCAGCACCAGCATCCGCGCCCTTACCGTGTTGTAATAATACCAATACAATCACAGCCAAGGCTGAAAAAATGTTCACCAAAAAGATAATGGTTTTAAAGGCTTCCATGGCATCAATTCGCAGCACTAATGGCCGCTGTAATAATGTTCGCAAAACTGTCGGCTTTCAAAGACGCACCACCTACTAAGGCTCCGTCTACATGCGCAACAGCAAAAATGGCGGCACAATTGTCTGCATTCACACTACCGCCGTAAAGGAGGCGAATATTAGCAGCATTGCCAACCAGTGACAAGACATGCTCTTGAATAAAAGCATGCATTTGTGCAATTTGTTCGATGCTTGCAACCACACCAGTACCAATTGCCCACACAGGTTCATACGCCACCAAAACCGTTTGATTCAACAAAACAGCATCTTTTAACCAAGACAATTGCTCAGCAACAACCGCTTGAGCTTGATTGGCTTCACGCTGTTCTAAGGTTTCACCCACACACAACACGGGCAATACTCCAGCTGCCACCGCATTGGCATATTTTTGCGCCAAAACGGCTTCATCTTCTGCAAAGTATTGACGACGCTCAGAATGACCAATCAAGGTAAATTGTGCACCAATATCCGCCAATATCGCAGCCGATACTTCACCAGTATAAGCACCATCTGCCGCAAAACGGCTGACATCTTCTGCGCCTACTAAAACATTTTGAGCGGCCTGTAAACTTGGTAACAAATAAACAGATGGCACTGCTACGCCCACTGCCACTTTTTCATCCGTGTCAATTTGACCCAATTGTGACAACAATGCTTCATTTGTTGCCAAGCGGCCATTCATTTTCCAGTTACCCAAAACCCATTTTTGAATTGTCATATCCTGCCCCCACAAAAGATTTCGACCGCATTGTACGCAAGTGGCTTCTAGCCCGTCTAGCACAATCATGATGAAAAATGACCCAAAACAACTTATGTATCAAAAACGTCTTGTTACAAGCGGCCTGTAACTTTTTTATTCATTTATATCGATTGTCACACTGCTGAAACATTTGCTTTGTAAACTGCGAGCATTCTGAAATATAGCTGATGCGAATCACCAAAATTTTTCTTCATTCATTTATTGATTAAATACGGGGTAAACCATGCGTTTGATGTTATCTACTGCAGTTGTATTGGGTGCTTTGAGCTTGGCAGCTTGCGGCGGGGAATCTTCAGGTCCGGTGACACCGAAATCAGCAGGCGGTGCAACACCTCCTAGCACTACCAGCAATGTGACAATCACAGGCGCGGGTGCTTCATTCCCTCAGCCTATTTACGCGCAATGGGCGCAAGACTATAACGCAGCCACAGGCGTCAAAGTCAATTACCAATCTATTGGCTCTAGTGGCGGTGTCAAACAAATCAACTCTAAAACTGTCGATTTTGGCGCCACCGATGCACCTTTATCCAAAGAAGATTTGGATCACAATGGTTTGATTCAATTTCCAACTGTGATTGGCGGCGTTGTGCCTATTGTGAACATCGAAGGCATACAACCTGGTCAATTGAAATTAGATGGCAATACTTTGGCAAAAATCTATTTGGGTCAAATTACCAATTGGAACGATGCCGCAATCAAAGCTTTGAATCCTGATATCAACTTGCCAGACGCTACTATCACCACAGTATTCCGTTCTGATGGTTCAGGCACCAGCTTTAACTTTACCAATTATTTAAGTGCTGTCTCAGCTGAGTGGAAGACCACTGTGGGCGCAGCCAATGCCGTGAAATGGCCAACGGCTTCTAGCAATTCGGGTACAGCAGGCAAAGGTAATGAAGGTGTAGCGAATTTTGTTCGTACTGTGAAAAACTCGATTGGTTATGTTGAGTTTGCTTACGCCAAACAAAACAACATGTCACATGTGTCTTTGAAAAACAAAGCAGGCAACTTCGTACAACCTTCTTTGGAAACATTCTCAGCTGCGGCCAAAGCGGATTGGAACTCAGTTCCTGGCTTTGGTTTGATTTTGACTGACCAAGCCGATGCCAATGCATGGCCTATCGCAGCAGCGACTTTTATCTTGGTGCACACCAAGCCAGCTGATGCTGAAAAAACCAAAGCAGCGTTGAGTTTCTTTGATTGGGCTTACAACACTGGCGATGATGCTTCTGTGAAGTTGGACTATGTACCTTTGCCAGCTGAAACCAAGGCATTGATTCGTGAAAGCTGGAAACAAGTTGTGGATGCCAATGGCAAACCTGTCTTGTAATCAAACTTCATGAAAACCACACCCTTTCTTCAAAAAAACTGAAGGAAGGGCTGTGTTTTTTAGCAACAAACATGATTGATTCATAAAGAACGAAAACATTATGAGTAATTTACAGCAAAAGCTGGCAACACAGCGTAAATTGGATTGGCTCTTTGTTAATGTGACCAAACTGTTTGCCTTCTTGGTCTTGGCAAGCTTGGTTGGCATCATGATCACATTGATTGTAGGTGCGATGCCAAGTATGGAAAAATTTGGCTGGGGCTTTTTAACCAGCAAAAATTGGGATCCAGTTGCCGCTGATTATGGTGCTTTAGCACCCGTATTTGGCACACTTGTCACATCTGTGATTGCTTTATTGGTTGCCGTTCCTGTGAGTTTTGGTATTGCCATTTTTTTAACCGAATTAAGTCCTTCTTGGTTAAAACGCCCATTAGGCGTAGCGGTAGAATTATTGGCAGGTGTACCTTCTATCATTTATGGCATGTGGGGTTTATTTGTCTTCGCACCTTGGTTTGGTGAACACGTCCAACCACACATGATTCAATATTTAGGTGATGTACCAGTGATTGGCACTTTATTCCAAGGTGCGCCAATGGGCATTGGCTTATTCACCGCTGCTTTGATTTTAGCCATCATGATTATCCCTTTCATTGCATCGGTGATGCGTGATGTGTTTGAAGTCACCCCTACCCTCTTAAAAGAATCTGCTTATGGCTTGGGTTCCACGACTTGGGAAGTGATGCGACATGTGGTTTTGCCTTATACCAAAGCGGGTGTGGTTGGCGGCATTATTTTAGGTCTGGGTCGGGCTTTGGGTGAAACCATGGCCGTCACTTTTGTCATCGGTAACACTTTTAATATTACAGGCAGCTTATTCAGCTCAGGTGTATCCATTACCTCCGCTTTGGCCAATGAATTTGGCGAAGCCGTCGATGAAGCACATGTTTCTTCATTGTTATTTTTGGGCTTGATTTTGTTCTTGATTACCTTTGTTGTGTTGTGCATTTCTAAAGTCATGTTGTTGCGCATGCAGCGTCATGAAGGTCGTTAATTAGGAGATTACCAATGAATAACGCCTTATACAAACGCCGCCTGTTCATCAACAAATTCAACCTTGCAATGGCGTGGGGCACCATGGCTTTTGGCTTGTTTTGGTTGGCTTGGATTTTGATTACCTTATTCGGTAATGGTTTAGATGGCTTATTGGACATCAACACCTACACCATGAATACGCCTCCTGCTGGCATGGAAGGCGGCTTACGCAATGCCATTGTCGGCAGCTTATTGGTCACTTTATTTGGTTTGCTCATCGGCACCCCAATTGGCATCTTGGCCGGTATTTATTTGGCCGAGTTCGGTGGCAAATCATGGTTGGCATCTGCTACCCGTTTTATGAACGACATTTTATTGTCAGCACCCTCTATCGTGATTTGTTTGTTCATCTACGGTCTGATGGTCGTACCTATGGGTCACTTTTCAGGCTGGGCAGGTTCTTTGGCTTTGTCTTTACTGGTGATTCCAGTTGTGATTCGCACCACCGAAAACATGTTGCGCTTGGTACCAAATAGCTTGCGTGAAGCAGCTTACGCTTTGGGTACGCCAAAATGGAAATTGGTCACAATGGTGACTTTGCGTGCAGCCAAAGCAGGCGTGTTGACTGGTGTGTTATTGGCTTTTGCACGGGTTTCAGGCGAAACCGCACCATTGCTTTACACCGCATTGAACAACCAATTTTTCAGTACCGACATGAATGCACCGATTGCCAATTTGCCTAACACTATTTTCCAATTTGCCATGAGTCCTTACCAAGATTGGCAACGTTTGGCTTGGGCGGCAGCTTTGTTGATTACTTTGACCGTTTTGATTGCCAACATCGCTGCGCGCTTTTTGAGCCGCCAAAGTGCGAACAAACATTAAGATTTAGGAATTGATTTCATGACTGCTAAGATTTCTGCAAAAGACTTTAACTTTTACTACGGTGATTTTCACGCTCTAAAAAACATCAATTTGGATATTGCAGAGAAAAAAGTCACCGCCTTCATTGGCCCATCTGGTTGCGGCAAATCGACTTTATTGCGCACATTCAACCGTATGTACGACTTATATCCCGGCATGCGCGCTGAGAGCTATAGTCATTTCTGGTGTATGACGAACAAATGAAGAAGGCGTATCCTGTTGATTGATTTCCGACCAAAGATTTCAACCAACAAAAGGAATACGCCATGACTGATTCTAACCCAAATGCATTCGTACAACCACAGCAAACATTCAATGACCCATTGACCGATTTGCTGCGTCAGGGAGCCAGGGAGTTGATTGCCAAAGCAGTTGAAACCGAATTGCAGATTTTGCTGGAGCAACACTCACCCAAGAAACTTCCCGATGGTCGCCAAGCATTGGTCAGAAATGGTTATTTGCCGGAACGAACAGTGCAGACTGGCATTGGTGATGTACAGGTGAAAGTGCCGAAGGTACGAGATCGCAGTGGTGACGGTGTGTGTTTCAACAGTCAATTGTTGCCGCCTTATTTGAAACGTACCAAAAGCATCGAAGAATTGCTGCCATGGCTGTATTTGAAAGGCATTTCCACAGGTGACCACCAACAAGCTTTGGCGGCTGTATTGGGAGAGCAGGCCAAAGGCTTGTCAGCCAATACCATCAGTCGTTTGAAGCAACATTGGACGGACGAACATCGGCAATGGAGCCAGCGGGATTTAAAGGGCAAACGCTATGTGTATTGGTGGGCCGATGGCATTTACAGCAATGTGCGATTGGACGATAGACTGTGTTTGCTGGTCATCATTGGTGTGACTGATCAAGGACATAAAGAGTTGGTGGCGGTTGAAGATGGTTATCGGGAATCTGAAGTCAGTTGGTCAGAAGTGTTGATAGGCTTGCGTTTGAGGGGTTTGGAAACCAGTCCAAAATTGGCGGTCGGCGATGGTGCGTTGGGCTTTTGGAATGCCATGGCCAAGTCTTATCCAGACACCAAACATCAGCGCTGTTGGGTGCACAAAACGGCCAATGTGTTGGCAGCCGTACCCAAATCGGTACAAGGCAAATTGCGAGAGGCTTTGAAAGAAATTTGGATGGCCGAAACCAAAGAAAGTGCAGAACAAGCCTTCAAACAAACAGTGGCTCGCTTTGGTGACAAATACCCCAAAGCCATTAACAAACTGGTGAAGGATGAAGAAGAGTTATTGGCATTCTATGACTTTCCAAATGTGCATTGGACGCACATCCGCACCACCAACCCGATTGAATCCACGTTTGCTACCGTACGATTGCGTAGTAAGCGGGCTAAAAACTGCGGTTCCAGAGAAACCACTTTGGCGATGGTGTACAAATTATTGGAAACGGCCCAAAAGCGTTGGCGCCGGATTCAAGGATTCAACTTATTGACCTTGGTGGTCAACAACGTCATCTTCAAAGATGGCAAGCAGGAAGACGAGCAATCAACAGAGAAAGCGGCCTGAATGCCATACACCAGATTTGACAATAACTCCGCGCTGAAGGTGGTTTGACTTTAGAAGGCAAATCGATTTTAGGTAAAGATGTCGATTTGAATTTATTGCGTGCCAAAGTCGGCATGGTATTCCAAAAACCAACCCCATTTCCGATGTCAATTTATGACAATGTAACTTTTGGTGTGAAATTGTATGAAAAACTCAGCCGTAGCGATTTGGATGATCGTGTGGAATGGGCACTGAAAAAAGCGGCTTTATGGACAGAAGTCAAAGACAAGTTAAAGCAATCTGGTAACTCTTTATCAGGTGGTCAGCAACAACGTTTGTGTATCGCTCGTGCCGTTGCAACCAAGCCTGAAGTATTGCTACTGGATGAGCCAACTTCTGCCCTTGATCCGATTTCAACAGCCAAGGTCGAGGAATTGGTCACCGAATTGAAAAACGATTACACCATTGCCATCGTCACACACAACATGCAACAAGCAGCTCGCGTGTCTGATTTCACCGCTTATATGTATTTGGGCGAAATGGTCGAGTTTGACGATACCAAAGTGATTTTTACCAAACCAAAAGAAAAAGCAACTGAAGACTACATTACCGGCAAATTTGGTTAATTGATACAGTATTAACCAATAATTTATATTACAAGCGGCCTGAAGTCATAGGTCGCTTGTTTTCGTTAATAAAAATAATTTAATTAATATGTTATGTTACAATTTTCTCCTTGACTGTCATACTACAAAAGACCGACAATCTTATTATTCTGTCCATCCAATTTTATTATGTTAGAAATTTTTTCTACCTTGTCACCTACCATGGTGGCATTATTACTTTTAGCCCTTGGTTTGGTTTTCTTTTTTGAATTCATCAACGGCTTCCACGACACTGCCAATGCAGTTGCTACTGTCATTTATACACAATCTATGAAGCCTGTACATGCGGTAATCGCATCAGGTATTTTCAACTTCTTAGGTGTGGTTTTAGGTGGTTTGGCTGTTGCTTATGCAATTGTAAACTTACTACCCATTGACTTATTAGCCTCAGGCAATACCGAAGTATTGTTGGCTATGGTTTTCTCTTTGTTGATTGCCGCTATTTTATGGAATTTGGGTACTTGGTATTTTGGTTTACCCGCTTCTAGTTCACACACATTAATCGGTGCTATTTTGGGCGTAGGCGTTGCCAATGCTTTGATGGACGGCCAATCGATTGCAGATGGTGTCAATTGGAGCAAAGCCATGGATGTGGGCGCTTCATTGTTATTCTCACCATTGGCTGGTTTCTTATTAGCTTTCATCATGTTATCGGTATTGCGCAAAGTCGTACCTATTGGCAAAATTCACCAAACACCTTATTTACGCAATGGCGTACGCGGTAAAAAACATCCTCCATTTTGGACACGTTTTTTATTGATTATGTCGGCTATGGGTGTTAGTTTTGCGCATGGCTCAAATGATGGGCAAAAAGGCATTGGCTTGGCCATGTTGACCTTGATTTGTATTTTGCCAACTCATTTTGTGGTGAACTCCAACATCAGCCAATACGATTTAGAACGCTCATTGGCATCAGTGCAGCGCTTAGAAGTTTTTGTAGAACAAAATCAAGCAGCCATTCAAGCACATTTCCCTGCTGAAACAAAAGCAGTGGAAGCCGGCAAAGTACATTGCCAACCTGCTGACGCACTGACTTATGGTCAAAACGTACGTCAATTGATGTCAGGTAGCCACCAAATCAGTCAATTTACGACCGATCAACGTTGGGCTTTACGTACTAATTTATTGTGTTTAGAAAACACCGCCAAACAATTGGCAACCCTACCTAATTTGTCTGCTGAAGACAAACAATACTTACAACAAATTCGCAATGACTTTTCTTTACCAGTTGAATATGCACCATTATGGGTCATTGTCGCTGTGGCTTTGTCATTGGGTGTTGGCACAATGGTTGGTTGGAAACGCGTAGTAACCACTGTGGGTGAAGGTATTGGTAAATCACACATGACTTATGCCCAAGGCGTTTGTGCGCAACTGACTGCTGCCTTAGGTATTGCAGGTGCTAACCTATTAGGCTTACCGGTCTCTACAACACAGATTTTGTCTAGTGCTGTCGCAGGTACTGCTGTTGCCAATAAATCAGGCTTACAATGGTCAACCATTCGCAATATTTTATTGGCATGGTTATTTACCTTTCCAGTTGCAATGTCGTTGGCTGGTGCGTTGTTTTTCCTCATTCGTACTCTATTCTAAGCCATTATTTTTTATTGCAATCAAATACCTAAATCGAAAAACTGATGTAAAATAGCCACATTATGACGTTATTCTTTTTTTTTGTTGTATTCATAGCAAAAAATCAAGTAAATAAGGTCGTAGCATGGGCAAATCAAAGTTAAAAAAAAATTCTATGCTTATAATGATGCGCATCAAAGTTTCATTTTTATTTGATTTAATGGGCAAAATGTAAACCAATTTGAATACCTAAATCGAAATTAAAGTACACTGAACTAACGAGTTAGAAAAATATTTGCTTGCTGAAGTATGTTCTGTTTTGAGATTCATAGAATTTCGGCCTTCGCATTACTTTACATTTGGCTAAAATTCTCTTTCAAACCAACATCTCAGCATGCAACAGACATCACAATCTGGTGAGGGGATTTATCATGAATAAGCGTTACCGCGTTATCTTCAATGAAACGACACAAACTTATACCGCTGTAGCAGAAGACACACCTGCCAAAGGGAAAAAAGCATCTAAAGCCACAAAAGTTCTAGTAGCATCAGCTATTGGCTTGGGGGCAACTACCATTACTTACGCATCTTGGGTAAGTGCCACCAATGGTGGTGCTTCTGCACCAGGTGCATTGCTTGCTACTGGTGGTGCGGGCTCTGCACTACAAACAGGACAAACCAGCGGCAATGATGGTATTGCAATGGGTACTGGTACTGGCGCGAATATGGCATCAGCAGGTAAAGAGTCGATTGCTATCGGCAAAAACGCTAGCGCTGGATTTAATGCCTCTAATCCAGATAGCGGTAATGCTTTTGCCATCGGTCACTCTAGCATGGCTAGCGCCAATGCCATTTCTCTAGGCAACTCTGCAAGAGCTATCGGTGATAATGCTTTTGCATTAGGTCACAACACTTCTGCCACAGCCAACAATATTGCTCTTGGCAACAATAGCAATGCTATCGATTTAAATAACAATCAACTATCAGGTGTTGGTGTTACTTTAAACGATAAAAATTACGATTTTGCTGCTGCCAATATTCACAATACATTAAGCATTGGTAGCGAAAAAAATGAGCGCGTAATTACGCATGTGGGCGCAGGTCAAGTCACCTCTTCTAGCACGCAAGCCATCAATGGCTCTCAATTGTATGCTGCGTATGAAGCTATCGGTGGTTTATCTGAGCAAACTTGGAACATTCAAGTCAATGATGGTAAAGCAACTCCTGTCGCGGCTGATAACACAGTCAACTTCAGAGAGGGACAAAATATCAAAGTCACTCAAGACCCAAATAACCCAAATGCTTTAACCATTGCCACTGCTGACGATGTTGTCTTTAACAGCGTTGGTGTAGGTTCTGTTGTCATTGACTCTAAAGGTATCAATGCTGGTAACAAAAAAATTACCAATGTAACGGAAGCTACATTGAGCGATATCAGCAAAGATGCGGTGAATGGCTCTCAATTGTATGCTACCAATACAATTGTCAACACAACCAAAAACAGAGTGACTAATTTGGAAAGCCAAACTTGGAAAATCCAAGTCAACGATGGTAAAGCAACCTCTGTCGCGGCTGATAATACAGTCAACTTCAGAGAGGGACAAAACATCAAAGTCACTCAAGATTCAAATAACCCAAATACTTTAACCATTGCTACTGCTGCCGATGTTTTGTTTAATAGCGTTGGCGTAGGTTCTGTTGTCATTAACTCTAAAGGCATCAATGCTGGTAACCAAAAAATTACCAATGTAGCAAATGGTGCAATTACCAAAGATAGCCAAGATGCTGTGAATGGTAGTCAAATATATGATTTGATTGGTACAGGGGACTCTTCTTGGGACTTAATTGCTAACAATACCACTGGCACATCCACTACCACCACAATTGACAAAGATACACCACTGGCTATCAAAGCTGGCAATGCATCAACCAAAGTTGAAATCAGCCAAGATACAGACGGTAACAATACTTTGAACATTTCAACATCTTCACCATTACAATATGTGGATAGCAAAGGTGCAGCAGCAGCTGACCAATTTGCGCCAACTGACAATATTGTGTCTTTAATGGACAAAGGTGGTAAAACAGATGCTGCGGTGAAATTAACCAATGTTGCAGAAGCTACGTTGAGCGATATCAGCAAAGATGCGGTGAATGGCTCTCAATTGTATGCTACCAATACAATTGTCAACACAACCAAAAACAGAGTGACCAATTTGGAAAGCCAAACTTGGAAAATCCAAGTCAATGATGGCAACGCAACCTCTGTGGCGGCTGATAACACAGTCAACTTCAGAGAGGGACAAAATATCAAAGTCACTCAAGACCCAGCAAATGCCAACGCATTAACGATTGCAACTGCTGATAATGTAACATTTAAATCAGTACAAATCGGCAATGGCCCTATTGCTATTAATGGCAATGGTCCTATTATTATCAGTGAAAATGGTCTTAACAGTGGTGGTAAAAAAATCACCAATGTAGCAAATGGTACAATCGCTAAAGATAGCAAAGATGCTGTGAATGGTGGCCAAATATATGACCTAATTGGCACAGGTGGCGGCTCTTGGGACTTGATTGCTAACAATACAGCTGGCGCATCTACCACTACCACAATTAACAAAGACACTCCATTGGCCATCAAGGGTGGCAATGCATCAACCAAAGTTGAAATTAGCAAAGATGCAAGCGGTACCGATACCTTGAATATTTCCACATCTTCACCATTGCAATATGTGGATAGCAAAGGCGCAGTGGCAGCTGACCAATTTGCACCAACAGACAATATTGTGTCTTTAATGGACAAAGATGGCAAAACAGATGCTGCGGTCAAATTAACCAATGTTGACAAGGGTCAAGTTAACCCAACCAGCAAAGATGCTATTAATGGTAGCCAATTGTATTCTGTTGGTTCATCTATTGGTGACATCATTGGTGGTGGTACTTATATCACCAAAGACGGTGATATTGCATGGAATGATATTAAGTCAGATGGCGATACTTATGGTGGTATTGGTGGCACTGGTGAAACAACCATTCACGATGCTATTCAATCCCTAAATAATAAGACAACATCAGCTTCTGCAGGTTGGATGTATACGGTTGATGGCAAAGCGAACAGTGGTGGTCAAGTTAAAGCAGACTCAAATTTTGACTTTGCCTCTGATAAGTCAAGCATCAATGGTCAAGATTACGACAATATCACCATCAGCAAAGCTGACTCAGGCAATGGTATTAAAGTTGGTTTGGCTAAAGGCTAAAGATATTGGCGTAGATTCCATTACTGTTGGAGAGACCAAAATCACCAGCGCAGGTGGTAATTTGCAAGTCGGTCAAGGCACGATTGCTGCAGGTGTGACCGATGGTATTGGTTTGGGTAAAGATTATGCCATCAATGCGAAAAACTCTTTGGCTTTGGGCAATGGTTCAGTAGCAGATACGCCAATTGGTACAGCCAGCACAACCATTCGCGGTGACACATATAATTTTGCGGGTGCGAAGCCTGTCGGCACTGTCAGCGTAGGTTCTAAAGACAATGAACGTACGATTACCAATGTCGCCGCAGGTCAGTTAAATGCTAGCAGTACCGATGCGGTCAATGGTAGTCAATTGTATGCCACCAACCAAGCCCTCGAGAAAATTTCTAATGGTGGTGCAGGCGTGGTGCAATACGCAGATCCTAGCAAACCAACCACACCGAATGGCGGCACACCAACCAATACAGCAACGCTTGTGGGTAAAGATGCAGACAAACCTGTGACTTTGACCAATGTCGCAGCAGGTAAAAACGGCACGGATGCGGTCAACGTTTCACAATTGAAAGAAGTAGAAGGCAAAATTGGTGAAGTCGGTGATCGAGCCAATGCAGGTGCAGCTTCTGCCATGGCTACAGCCATGTTGCCACAAGCTTTCGACTCAGGTTCAAGCATGTTAGGCGTTGCAGCAGCTGATTTTGACGGTGAACAAGGCTATGCCATTGGCTACTCAAGCGTCTCTGAGGGTGGCAAATGGGTGGTACGTGCCGCAGGTACTGCCAACTCACAAGAGAAGTTTGGTGTGGGTGCTGGTATTGGTTATCGTTGGGGTTAAGCCAATTTGATACTTCAAAAGCGTCCTGTAACTTACAGGACGCTTTTTTATTGTTATCCATTTATGCAAGTACTTGCCTTTTATGGGATAATCGCAAGCATTGTTTAAACTTGCCGCAATGACGGCTTATTTTACGGAGTAGCTATGGATTTCGCGCACGCCAGATACAATATGGTGGAACAACAAATTCGTCCTTGGGACATCTTGAATTTTGAATTATTGGATGTTTTGTCTGAAATTCCACGTGAATATTTTGTGCTGCCTGAACACCAAGCATTGGCGTATGTTGACGAATCTTTGCCATTAATCAACGGTCAATTCATGCCCGAGCCACGCATCATTGCCAAAATGGTACAAGCTTTGGACATCCAAAAAACCGAACGCGTATTGGACATTGGCACTGGTTCAGGTTACGCCGCTGCAATCTTGGCAGGCTTGGCAGATTCGGTTTTAAGCTTGGATACCGATATCAAACAATTGGAATTTGCTCGTGATGCTTTGTTAAAAGCCCAAGTACAAAATGTACAATTGGACATGCGTGATGGTTTGACCGACATCAGCAATTTGGGTCAGTTTGACATCATTTATGTGGGCGGTTCTATCGAAAGCATTCCTGCTGAATTGTTCAATGCATTGAATGACAAAGGTCGCTTGGTTGCCGTAGTGGGCACTGGTTCTTTGATGTTTGCCACTTTAGTCACACGCCAAGGCAATTCATTCCAACAAGTGGCTTTGTTTGAAACAGCAACGCCTGCATTAACCGTGGCGCAAGCTGCTAAACCTGTGTTTGAATTTTAATCATGGGCGTTAAAAGCTTATCTGTACAAGACTTACAAGCTTGGCGAGAGTCTGGTAAAGCATTGGTATTATTGGATGTGCGTGAAGACAATGAAGTGGCTTATGCCCATATTCAAGGTCATATACACATTCCAATGAATTTGGTCACTTTGCGCCACAATGAATTGCCTGATGATTTGCCCATTGTAGTGTATTGCCATCACGGTATGCGCAGCATGCAAGTGGCCATGTTCTTAGAGCATGCGGGATTTGAAGACTTGTACAATTTAAATGGCGGCATCGAAGCTTGGTCTACCCAAATTGATGCCAGCGTACCGCGTTATTAAGTATATGAATGCTGTATTAAAAAGCGTCCTGTAAAATTTACAGGACGCTTTTATTTGGATGATGTCATTTAATGTATGCTGCCCACAATCAATTGATGGCGTGCATAAAACTGCCATCTGGCTGCATGTTGCCCACCGACCGCCAAAACATGGGTAATGTCGCCCCGTGGTAAATTCAAACTCGGCACCAATTCCATCCGATTAAAACTAATCACTTCTGCTTGGCGCAGACTTTGCTTGAAATGCCACATAGATGTGATATTGCTCGAAAACAAACTCACACCACCCACATTATGGGTTTGGTTGATGACATCTATCGCCGCATTCAAATCCGGTACACGCATCACCATCACCGCCAAACGATTGGATGCCACTTGATGCAAACCCATCTCAGGCGTAATGTTGCCAATCAAGCTTTTGCCCATATACCAACCTTGTTCAGGCAAAGGCATTTGGCTGCCATCAATCACAATATCCGCACCAACTTCGGCAGCTTGCTGTAACAAGCTGCTACAACATTTCAAGCCATCTTCACCAGACAAAACCACCGCTTTTTGATGTTGCAAATAATGTTGCCATTTTTCAAGCAATACATCTGCCTCATCACCGACCACCATCCAAATAGGCATGTTCAAACGCACACTAGGACCTGCCACAAATTGGCTCCAAACTTTGTCCATATCGACATTGTTGTCTAATACAATGAAGTTTTGCGCCAATACTGTTTGACGCTGACGCAAATGTGCTTGTTTGGTCACAGGCTCAATAAAGACATAACTGATGGCATCCACATCGGGATGATGGTGCAAAATATGCGTGACTGCGTCATCACCTTGCAGCACATTATAAGCCCCGTTAGGCAAACCAGATTGCGCCAACCAATCACCCAACAACACCGGCAATAAAGGCTGACACGGATGCGATTTAATCAATAAGGTGTTGCCACACAACAACGCCACCACCACCTCGCTGACCAAGGATTTCATGGTTTGGCGCTCATCACAGACCACCGTCACCACGCCCACAGGACCTATCGAGTGCTGAATCCAAGCATCGGCATCGCCCCAATTGGAATTGGCATTGCTTTTAAATTGCGAGGCAGTCAGAGCATAAATGATGGCTTCATTGGTCACTTCCATTTCAACTTTGACTTCCGCCTCACTCAAGCCACTTTCTTGCTGCAAAACCTCACTCAAAGCCTGTCTTTGTAAAGCGAACGCATTTTTAAAATGCTCAATCACACGCAAACGCTCTATATAAGGCGTACCTGACCATAAAAACAAGCTGTCTTTGGCAATCCTCACCGCATTGGCCACAGTGGTATCTTCAGCCACGCTGATGCGTCGCTCCAACTGTCCAGTGCAAGGATTTTTGACATCCAAATGACGCTTGGCATCAATCACCAATCGCTCACCATTGATAAAATGAGGGGCATAATTAAATGACTGCCCATTCACTATCAATGGCTCATTGACTTCATCATTTTTCGCATGATGCCATTGCTGCCATAACTTGTTTAATAGTCCCATTACGCTCCTATTTTCTGATTATTGTGCTGCATTGATTTGAAATTGTGCCACCATTTCCGTAAATGCCTCGCCGACTTCAGGATGCTTACAACCATAAGCCAAAGTGGCCTGTAAATAACCCAATTTGCTACCGCAATCATAACGCTGACCTTCAAATGCATGCGCTAAAACCACTTCTTTATCCAATAGCTTAGCAATGGCATCGGTCAACTGAATTTCGCCACCTGCACCAGCTTGAGTTTCACGCAACAATTGAAAAATAGCAGGCGTCAAAATATAACGTCCCACCACAGCCAAGTTCGATGGTGCATCTTCAGGTTTTGGTTTTTCTACGATGCTGGTCACTCGTGGCGATGCTTCACTGCCATCAGTTTCTACAATACCGTATGAACCTGTTTGGCTAGGATCAACCACCTCCACGCCCAAGACACTGCTGCCTGTGGCATTGTAAACATCCAGCATTTGCGCCAAAGCGCCTTTAGGTGCATCAATCAAATCATCTGCCAAAATCACCGCAAATGGCTCATCACCCACTGCAGGATGTGCACACAAAACCGCATGTCCTAAACCTAAAGCTTCGGTCTGACGGATGTACATTAAGTTCACGCCTTCAGGCAAAATATTTTGCGTCACTTTCAACAATGCTTCTTTTTGTTTGCGTTCTAATTCAGCTTCTAATTCATATGCTTTATCAAAATGGTCTTCAATGCTGCGTTTATTGCGGCCTGTAATGAAAACAATATCCGTACAACCTGCCGCAATAGCCTCTTCGACTGCATATTGAATCAAAGGCTTATCGACAATCGGCAACATCTCTTTAGGGCTTGCTTTGGTAGCAGGTAAAAAACGGGTACCCATGCCAGCCACAGGGAAGATGGCTTTTTTAATTTTTCTCATCACTTTTACCTAATAAAATTAACAATTGTTGTTCATTCAAAACGGCCACGCCCAAAGCGTTTGCCTTATCTAATTTACTGCCCGCAGCATCACCTGCCACGACAAAATCGGTTTTCTTAGACACGCTGCCACTGACTTTCGCACCCGCAGCCTCTAACCATGCTTGCACTTCATCACGCTTGTGTTGCAAAGTACCTGTTAAGACAAAAGTCTTGCCGGACACCGCTTCATTAACAGGCAATGCGGTTTCGTTGATAGAAGCGTCCTGTAACAATTTGTCTGTTTGTGCCTGACAAGCTTGTAAAGCAAGCTCTATGTGTTGTAACAATTGCAAATTGGCGGTGTTAGAGCGCCATGTCATCCATGCTGTATCGCTGACTTCTTGCTCACGCAAAGCATCAAATGTCGCCGCTTCTGACAACAATTGCGCCACTTTTTTGGCACTCATGCGCAAATCAGGCAAATGCAGCAACCATTCGGACATGCTCAAAACTTGCCACAATTGCGCATGCGGCATATTTTCTTGTGGCGCCACGCCTACATTTAACAAATCATCTAACTGTTGCTGATTTTTGGTATTAGCAAAATATTGCGCAATGCTCTTTGCAACCACTTCACCAATATCAGGCAAACACGCCAACAAAGGCGCAGGCATTTGGCGTATCAAAGCCAATTGACCAAAATATTGCGCCAAAGTCTTGGCAGTACGTTCACCCACATGGCGTATGCCTAAGGCAAAAATAAAGCGGGACAATAATGGCGCACGACTGGCTTCTAAACCTGCCAAAATATTCTGCGCCCATTTAATCGGCGTTTCACGTTTGTTGTTTTCAGTTTCATCATCAACTTGTTTTAAACGCTGCAAAGTCGGAATGTCCAAACGGTACAAATCGGCAAATTCATGCACCAAATCCAAATCCACCAATTGCTCAATTTGACGTGAACCCAAACCTTCGATGTCCATCGCTGTGCGTGAAGCAAAATGAATCAACGCTTGCGCACGCTGCGCTTGGCACAACATACCACCCGTACAACGTGCGATGGCTTCATCACCTTCTTTGACGATATCACTGCCACACACAGGACAAGCTGTTGGCAACTGATAACGTGAAAATTGTGGCAAAGACTCAGTAGCAAACAAATCACTTTGGCTAGGCACATCTTGCATTGGGCGTTTTTCAAACACCACCCGCACCACTTCAGGAATCACATCCCCTGCACGGCGCACCATGATTGTGTCACCCACGCGCACATCTTTGCGCTGCGCTTCACCTTCATTGTGTAGCGTGGCATTGGTCACCGTCACACCACCCACACGCACAGGTACCAAGCGCGCCACAGGCGTGACCGCACCTGTGCGACCAATTTGCACATCAATGGCTTCGACCAAAGTCGGCGCTTCTTCTGCGGGGAATTTGTGGGCAATGGCAAAACGAGGCGCACGAGAAACAAAACCCAAACGCTGCTGTAAAGCCAAATCATTGACTTTAATGACCATACCATCAATATCAAAAGGCAATTCAGGACGCTTGAGTGCCATTTGGGCATAAAACGCATTGATTTCAGCCATATTATCGCTGAGCAAACAGCAATCTGATGGTGGCGTCGGAATACCCAAACGCTCTAAAAACATCAATTCTTGCTGGTGACCTAAAGGCTGTATTGCCTCGTCTAACTGAGCAATGCTGTAAGCAAAAAAATCCAACGGTCGTTGTGCGGCAATTTTCGCATCCAATTGCCGCAAACTGCCTGCAGCCGCATTGCGTGGATTGGCAAACAATTTGCCACCTTCAGCCGCTTGACGCTCATTCAAAGCATCGAAATCGGCTTTGAACATCAATACTTCGCCACGCACTTCCAACAATCTAGGCGGCGTATCCGTCGTGAGTTTTAAAGGAATACTGCGTATGGTTTTGACATTTTGAGTGACGTTTTCACCACTCAAACCATCGCCACGCGTGGCAGCTTGTACCAAAATGCCATTTTCGTAAATCAGGCTCAGCGCCAAGCCATCGAATTTAGGCTCGATAAAATACTCAGGAGAAACATCCATATTCAGGCCGCTTTTGACCCGCTCATCAAATGCTTGCATCTGACTGTGGTCATACACGCCTTGGCTGTCTATGGGAGAAAAAGCATTGTTCAAGCTCAACATCGGCACTTGATGCACCACACTGTCAAATTGACTCAAAGCTTGACCGCCCACACGTTGCGTGGGGCTTTCAGGACGCATCAATTCAGGATGCGCCACTTCTAAAGCTTGTAATTGCAAAAACACCGCATCGTACTCGGCATCACTGACACTGGGATTGTCTTGCTCGTAATACTCGCGGTTATAACGCTCTAGCAAATGAATCAACTCATCCATTTGCTGTTGAATTGATTCATGATTCATCAATACACCTTTACATCAAGAAAACAATCGTTCCGCCAATTCACTGCCCGGCTCAATTTCCACACTGAGCATTTCTTCTTGGCGGCTGACCACATAAGTGCGAATGTCTTTGAGCCATTGAGTAGACAATTCATTCAATTGATCGTCCACCAAATCCAAGCCCAGCGTACTAGACAATTTCACCACCAAATCCATAAATTGGTTGAAAGTCTTTTCACCCACAGGCACTTTGGTCAAATCGTACAACATGCTAAAACCACGATAAGCATGGCTTTCTAAAGCAGTACTGATAAATGGCGTACTGTCCAAATTCACCGCATTGAACAGATTTTTACCATGTTCATCGCTAAACCAAAATACGCCTGCATCTAACTCAAAATGCAAGCTTTCCAAAGCTGCTTTGATTTCACGGCCGCTAATCGTTTCACGCGATACCAAATGAATGGCAATGGTTTGGTCTACGCGCATGCACAATTCGTCCATAGGCTCGGCCACTTGCATAAAAGCATCCACATTCGCTACCGCTACGCCACCACCCATTTGTGACGCAAACAAACGCACTTGCTCAGCAAACTGTACCAATTCTTCACGCTGCGCCAAACCTTGACGGCTGATACACTGCAAACCAATCACAAAACCTTGGTAATACACACTAGGAATCGGCTCTGCCAATTGAAAACAACCATCCAAAGTACAACCTGCCACACGCACTTGATGTCGATTGCTCAAACGTGGAATCGCTTGCAATTCTGTAGGTTCACGCAATGACACATACGCCATATAATCAATGCGACTGTCAAACCATGGCAATTCCATTTGCGTCAAATCTTGCAAATCCAATAACAAACTGTCTTCAGGTTTAACCGGATTCAACGCTGATTTCACATTGGGTATGTCCAAATCTTTGATGCTTCGAGGTGCGGCGGTCACCACAGGTTCCTCGTCTACAATTTGGAATATGGGTGCCGCTGCGGTATGGCTACCTGTATCAGCAGTTGCCAATAATTCTTTTTGCGCCATATCAGTGGCAGCGACTTTGGCTGCACCTGTCGGATGCAACGCATGATTCATCACACCTGAGTTCAAAACACCTTGTCCGTCACGCACTTCATGGCGAGCCGTGTCCAACAATGCGTCTTGGTCTGCATGGCCAAATTGACGTCTGACTTCATCTCGATAACGCTTTTCTTTATAAGCATTAAACAACAAGACCGCCAAGATGACTGCTAAACCGCCAACAATATAATAAAAAATGGTGTCGCTCATAAATGATGAATCATCCTTAAGTAATCAAAACCAGCCTAATGAATCGGCTTTTGCGCTCAGAAGTATAGCCCAAATAGCGGTATTTTTCAGCCATGTATGATGACTGTTTCATTAAAATCCACTTCAATCCCGACCTCTTGCAAGCGCTTCCAATCAAAAAAGTGTCCCGGATCGGTTTTCCGACTTGGTGCAATATGCTGATGCCCTGTGACCGCTCGAATAGGATACTGTTGCTGCAATTGCACAATTAACTTTAGCAAGCTGTCGTATTGCGCCCATTCAAATGGCTCAAAATCACAACCTTCTAGTTCTATCCCAATAGAAAAACCATTACAGGCCGCCTCATTGTGAAAAGAAGACACGCCCGCATGGTAAGCGGCATCGTCACAACTGACGCATTGATACACACAACCATCGCGCTCAATCACAAAATGGCTGGACACTCGCAAATGCTCAATCACACTGAAAAAAGGATGGGCGTTGCGATCAATTTGATTTTGAAACAAAGTTTGCGCGCTGTGTGAACCATATTCAAATGGCGGTAAAGAAATATTGTGGATGACAATCAAATCAGGTGTACGCGTTCGCACACCAAAATTAGGTGATGGACACGGCACAGCTTGCTCATACCAACCTTGCTTCCAAAGCATTTCTTATCTCTACATAAAAATCGAGGTTTCATTCTAACAAATTCAGTGACAAATATGTGTTTAGAGCTTTATTCTTGTATGGCTTCTTAATCTTGCAAAATAACCCATTTTTATGACAATATAGTTCGGTTATAACGATGTAAACGATAGACTGACATACCGTAATACCTCACAAAAACAAAGTAGATTCCAAGAAGGAGAAACCATGACGTACAAAGCACCATTAAATGATTTACGTTTTGCCTTACACACCCATGCGCAATTGCCACAAATTTTGGCTTTGCCAAAATCTGCAGGCTTAGACGATGAAACTGTCAATGCCATCTTAGACGAGGCAGCTAAATTCGCCGAAACCTTATTGGCTGAAACCAACCGCCAAGGTGATTTAAACGGCGCTAAATTGGTCAATGGCAAAGTCGTTTGTGATCCAGTGATTGCCAATGCATTTAATGAATTTCGTGATGCAGGCTGGGTAGGCTTGCGCGCTTCGCCTGATTTTGACGGTCAAGGTTTGCCAATGACTGTGGCGGCAGCGTGTGAAGAGATGTGGTGTTCTGCCAACTTAGCATTTTCTTTGTTACCGATGTTGACTTTGGGCGCATTCGAAGCTTTGCATCACCATGCCAGCGAAGCAGTACAGCAAAAATTCATGGCTAAAATGGCCAACGGTGAATGGTCAGGCACAATGAACTTGACCGAGCCACAAGCAGGTTCTGATTTGGCACAAGTGGCCGCCAAAGCCAAACCTTTGGGCAACGACACTTACGCCATCACAGGTCAGAAAATCTTCATCACTTGGGGCGATCATGAATTGGTCGACAACATCGTGCATTTGGTATTGGCACGTTTGCCAGACGCGCCAGCGGGCGTGAAAGGCATTTCGTTGTTTGCCGTACCAAAATACTGGGTAGAAGAAGATGGCAGCTTAGGCGCATTCAACCACGCACAAGCGGTGTCTTTGGAACACAAATTGGGCATCCACGCCAGCCCTACTTGCGTGATGTCGTTTGAAGAATCACGTGGCTATTTGGTCGGTGAAGCGGGTCGCGGTTTGAATTGTATGTTCACAATGATGAACCATGCACGTTTGGGTGTGGGTATTGAAGGTCATGCCGTAGCAGAACGTGCTTACCAACACGCTTTGGCTTACGCACATGAACGCGTGCAAAGCCGTGCCATTCAAAGCGACAGCATTGCACCTGTTGCCATCATCGAGCATCCTGATGTGTGTCGCATGTTGTTGCAACAAAAAGCAACTTTAGAAGCACAGCGTGCAGTTTACTTGAAAGCCGCTGCGGCTTTGGATGTGGCTGAAAGTCATCCTGTCCCTGATGTACAAAAACAGGCACAAGCCTTATTAGATTTCTTAATCCCGATTGTCAAAGGTTGGAGCACTGAAAACGGCACCACTTTGACCAATTTGGGCATGCAAGTATTCGGTGGCATGGGCTTTATCGAAGAAACAGGCGCAGCGCAATATGTGCGTGATGTACGCATTACTGCCATTTATGAAGGCACCAATGGCATTCAAGCTTTGGACTTCATTGGTCGTAAAACCGCAGCCAATGGCGGTGCAGTGGCGCAATACTTATTAGACGAAGGTCGTGCTTTGGCAGCGAAATTGCCTAGCGATTCGCCTTTGGTCACACAATTGAACCAAGCTTTGGATTTGGCAGCTGAATCGGTGCAATACGTATTGGCACAATTTGCAGCCAATACACCTAACAATGCAGCAGCAGGCAGCTTGGCTTATTTGATGCAATTTGGCTTCACTTTGGGCGCTATCGAAATGGCACGTGCTTATTTGGCAGCAGGCCAAGCCTTAGAAAACGAAAGCGAACAAGTTTTAGGCGAAGACTTCTACCGCCACAAACAACATACGGTTCGTGCTTATTTTGACTTGGTCTTGCCGCAAGTGTTGGGCTTACATCAACAAGTGATTCGCAGTGCGGACAGTGTGTTGGATTACCCAGCGGCAGCTTTGGCATTGTAAGCGTCCTGTAACACCCTCAAGCGTCCTGAAACTTTCAGGACGCTTTTTTATTCAAAACATTTTTCACAACAACTGTATTTTGTATTTTTACTACATAACTTCATAATATTGACATATTCTTCTGCTAAGCTTGAAAGCCACCGCTATGGAGTCTTGATGTCTATCAGCGGTCATTGTGTTTTTAACATTTAAACGGATAGGAACTTCAGTGAATCCTGATCAATACCCAGCCATAGGCACGCCACTGTTTTACGGTGTGTTTGCCATCGTCGTCGCCATCATGATTACGATAGACTTATTGGCATTGAAAAAAAATGGTGCTCATAAAGTCAGCATCAAAGAAGCCTTAACTTGGTCCATCATTTGGGTGATGGTTTCATGTGCTTTTGCAGGATGGCTGTATTGGTATTTAAATACCCATCCAGAATATGGTCATGCCATTGCAGTTGAAAAAACCATGGAATTTTTCACAGGTTATATTTTGGAAAAATCATTGGCAGTCGACAATATTTTTGTCTTCTTAATGATTTTTGCCGCTTTCAAAGTAGAGCCACAATACCAACATCGCGTGCTGTTATACGGTGTATTTGGTGCCATTATTTTGCGCACCATCATGATTGTAATTGGCGCCGCTTTGGTCTCTCGCTTTGAATGGATTTTGTATGTGTTCGGCGCATTCTTGTTGTTCACAGGTATCAAAATGATGCTGCCTGAAAAAGAAGGCGAAGACGATGACATTACCCATAGCGCTTGGTTTAAATGGCTAACCAAACACATCAAAGTCAGCCAAAACTTCGATGGCGAGAAATTTTTTACCATTGAAAATGGCAAACGCATTGCCACGCCTTTGTTATTGGTTGTCATCGTGATTGAATTGGCGGATGTGATTTTTGCCGTTGACAGTATCCCAGCCATTTTTGCTGTGACTACCGACCCATTCATCGTATTAACATCTAACATCTTTGCCATTTTGGGCTTGCGTGCCATGTATTTCTTATTAGCAGACATGGCTGACCGCTTTACCTATTTGCAATATGGTTTAGCAGGTGTGTTGTGCTTTATTGGTATCAAAATGTTGTTGTTGTTCTTCGATGTGCATATTCCAATTGCCTTGTCATTGGCCATCGTATTCAGTGCCATCATTGCCTCGATTTTGGTGTCTTTGCGAGTACCGCCTAAATCACACGAATAATGTTCACTCAGCCCACTGCCATGCAGTGGGTTTTTATTTGAATGGCCACAACTGACACAATTTTCAATAGATACATTACAATGGTCTCATTGCAATGATTGATAGATAGTGTACTGCCCATGTCTTTGACCCCCACCCACAGCTATGATGACGACAGTTTAAATTTAGGACAATACGCTGAAAAAGCTTATTTAGAATACGCTATGAGTGTGGTCAAAGGTCGCGCTCTGCCCGAAGTTTCCGACGGCCAAAAGCCTGTCCAACGCCGCATTTTGTTTGCCATGCATGATATGGGCTTGGTTGCTGGCGCCAAACCAGTTAAATCCGCACGCGTGGTTGGTGAAATTCTTGGTAAATACCATCCACATGGTGACTCTTCTGCCTACGAAGCCATGGTGCGCATGGCACAAGATTTTACTTTACGCTATCCGTTAATCGATGGCATTGGCAATTTTGGTTCACGCGATGGCGATGGCGCGGCAGCCATGCGTTATACCGAGGCTCGCTTAACACCATTGGCAAGCTTATTATTGTCAGAACTAAACCAAGGCACTGCTGATTTTATTCCCAATTACGATGGTGCATTTGATGAGCCGACTCACTTACCCGCACGTTTGCCTATGGTTTTACTCAATGGTGCATCAGGCATTGCTGTTGGCATGGCCACAGAAATTCCATCACACAATTTGAACGAAGTCACACAAGCAGCCATCGCCTTGCTCAAACAACCTTCACTGGGCATCAAAGATTTAATGCAATACATCCAAGGCCCTGATTTTGCTGGTGGTGCACACATTATTTCTAGCACTGAAGAAATTGAAAATATTTACACCACAGGCAAAGGCAGTGTGCGTGTGCGTGCTCGTTATGAGATTGAGAAATTAGCGCGCGGTCAGTGGCGTGCCATTGTGTCACAATTGCCGCCAGGAGTCGGCGCGCAAAAAATCTTGTCTGAAATTGAAGAGCAAACCAATCCTAAAATCAAAGCAGGCAAGAAAAAATTGACTCAAGACCAAGTCAATCAAAAAGAATTGTTGTTGGAAAAATTGGAATTTGTACGCGACGAATCTGATGGCGATGCCCCTGTACGTTTGGTATTCGAACCCAAATCCAGCCGCATCGACAGCGAAGATTTGATGAATACATTGCTTGCGCAAACCAGCTTAGAAATCAACGTACCAATCAATTTGGTGATGATGGGCATGGATGGGCGGCCTGCACAAAAGAACTTGCTCGATATTTTGAGTGAATGGCTGCAATTTCGCACCCAAACCGTGACTCGTCGCCTCAGCCACCGTTTAAATCAAGTCCAAAAGCGCATTCATATTTTAGATGGTCGTTTGGTGGTCTTTTTAAACATAGATGCCGTCATTGCAGTGATTCGTGAATCAGATGAACCAAAAACGGAATTAATGTCTAAATTTCAGCTGACTGACATTCAAGCAGATGACATATTAGAAATTCGCTTGCGTCAATTGGCTCGCTTGGAAGGCATTAAATTAGAACAAGAACTGGCCAAATTACAACAAGAACAAGAAGAATTCCAACACTTATTGGACAATGAAACCGCTAAGCGCAAACTCATTATCAAAGAGATGCAAGCCGATGCAAAAACATTTGGTGATGAGCGCCGCACCATGATTCAGGCCGCCTCTCGCGCGGCTTTGACTCAAACTGTTGCGGATGAAGCCATCACTTTGATTGTGTCTGAAAAAGGCTGGATACGAGCCCGTAGTGGTCATCATTTGGATTTGACGCAAACCTCATTCAAAGAAGGCGATGCCTTGGCGCAAATCATTGAAACCCGCACCATTTGGCCGATTTTACTGCTAGACAATCAAGGTCGGGTGTATACCATTGACTCGGCCGAATTGCCTAGCGGACGGGGCGATGGCGTGCCATTAGGTTCATTGGTTGACTTACAAAATGGTGCCACAGCAATTTGTATTTTGAGTAACACGCCTGACAGCCAATATTTAATGGCTCATAGCGGCGGCTATGGTTTTATAAGCGTCCTGAAAGATTTAACCAGCCGTGGACGTGGTGGCAAAGCCTGCTTGAGCTTACATGACGATGAAAAACCATTGCCAGCACTGTTATACCAACAACAAAATACTTTGGTTTTGGCTACCGAAAATAGCCGTTTATTGGCTTTCCCAAGCAACGACATCAAAGTAATGTCCAAAGGACGTGGTTTACAATTGATTGCCTTAGAAGCAGGAGATGCTTTGCAGCATTGCCATTTAAGCAATGCCGATAAAATATCACTGTGCTCACAAGGCAAACGCGGCGGCATGCACCAAGACAATATTGCAGTGAGCATGATTTCTTACAGACGTGGACATAAAGGCAAGCTTTTTGCTGACAACCAATTAACCATCCTCTCAATAGACAGCGATTAATATGCAAGCGGCGATTTCTACCTCAGAATTTGACCAAGCCATCAGCCGCATTCCGCTGATGGTCAACGCCACTCGTTTGGCCATTCTGATTTCGTTGCTCACCATTTTTTTCATGTTTCGAGAAACAGAACATGGCTTAATTAATTTGGCACGAGTGCCATTTATTGTCTGGGCCATCGTCTATGGCTCGGCCATTGTCTTTTCATTGTTTTCACCACGCTGGGGTATGTCATCCACACGCTATCCCGCTGCATCAGATTTATTTGATATTTTCATGATAGTCTGCTTAATGCATTTAACCGATGGTGTGAACAATGGTTTTGGCATTTTATTACTGCCTTTTGTTGCCACGGCATGTTTACTCAGCGAGGGCAGACATGCTGTTTTATATGCCAGCTTCGCCAGCATCTTGACTTTTATCAGCACCATTTCTTTACAATCTGTTGATTTTAATCACTGGTTTACAGACAGTACTGCCAAGCATGATTTGTTTTCCGCAGGTCTATTGTCTATTTGCTGTTTTTTAGTGGCCGCCCTGACCTCTTTTATTAGCATCAATATCAAACGCATCCATCCAAGCGTCCATACTCATGCCGAAGAAATTGTGCGTTTAAACCATTTAAGCGATTTGGTTTTAAACCGTTTACAAGAAGCTGTGGTGGTGGTGGATACAAAAAACACCGTTTGGTTATACAACAGTCAAGCCAGTTTGTATTTCCCCAATTTGGCCATCACCAACGATGGTAATTTATTTGCGCCGCTCATCAATATTTGGCAAGCAGCACCACAACAAGCTTTTGATGTCGAATACACATTATTAGATGAAGACTTACAAATTCGCGCCAAGCCTTTGTTAAACCAAACGCCACACTTATTGATTTTATTCATGCGACCGCAGCAAGAAATTGCTGCCGAGGCGCAATCCAATAAATTGGCATCATTAGGTCAACTCACAGCCAATATTGCCCACGAAATTCGCAATCCTTTGTCTGCCATTCGCCATGCCAATGAATTACTGAGCGAAAGTTACGAAACCCGACCGATGCAAAAGCTAGGCTCAATGATTGAGTCCAATGTACAACGCATTGATCAAATGGTAGAAGAAGTTTTGACTTTAAATCAGCGCGACCACTTGCGGCCTGAACGCTTAAATTTAAATGTTTTTATTGATGAATTCATGCAAGATTTTTTACAAATTCATCCCGAAGCCAAAGGATGTGTCCAAGTACACAGCCACAAGCGACAAACTATTGTGATTTTTGATGCCACCCATTTGCAGCAAATTTTGTGGAATTTGATGAGCAATGCATGGCGACACAGTTTAAAAAATGATATGGCCATACAAATCAGCCTAAAACCACATGTGCGCGAAGGTTTATTGTCCTTACAAGTTTTAGACAATGGCAGTGGGATTGCCGCAGAAAATACCGATAAAATTTTTGAACCGTTTTTCACCACCGAAGCCCGCGGCACAGGTCTCGGTTTGTATGTCGCTCGCACCTTAGCCCAAGCCAATCGTGGTGATTTGAACTACACCACCACAACCAAAGCTTTTGAACTCACCTTACCGATACAAAATCATCATGAATACACCTCTTAATGCCCCTGTACTCGTCGTTGACGATGAAGAAGATTTGCGTGATTTGATTGAAATGACCCTCAGTAAAATGGGCTTAACAGTCGAAACTGCGGATGGCGTCATTGCGGCCAAAAAAAAATTAAATCAGCAAAACTATGCACTGGTTTTAACCGATATGCGTATGCCTGATGGCTCTGGTTTGGAAGTCGTGGAATATTTACAAGAGAAAAATTTGGATATTCCGATTGCCATCATCACCGCTTATGGCAATGCTGATCAAGCGGTAATGGCATTGAAAGCTGGCGCATTTGACTACATTCAAAAGCCAGTCACTTTGGCACAATTGCGCAGCTTAGTGAAATCGGCTTTAAAAGTCCATGAAAATACTGATACTCCGACTACCAATACACATTCCAGTACACCAAGCCCTAACACTGAAACCATTGCCGATAATAACCCTACCACTTCAGCCTCTTTACCTTCATTTCCGCGTCTAAGTGGCAATGCGATACAGCTACAAGATGTTAAACGCATGATTGCCAAATTGGCAAAAGGCATGGTGCCCGTACACATCACAGGTGAATCAGGTACAGGTAAAGAGCAAGCTGCACGCTCGATACACGAGTTATCACCTCGGCGTGATGGTGCTTTTGTTGCCGTAAACTGTGGTGCCATTCCTGAAAACCTCATGGAAAGCGAATTTTTTGGTTATAAAAAAGGCTCGTTTACAGGTGCTGATTCAGACCGTGTCGGCTTTTTTCAGAGCGCTCATGGCGGCACCATTTTCCTAGATGAAGTGGCCGACTTGCCTTTGGCGATGCAAGTGAAATTATTGCGTGCCATTCAAGAGCGCGCTGTTCGTCGCATTGGCGAAAGCAAAGAAACACCTGTCGATATTCGCATTGTCAGCGCCACACACAAAGATTTGGTCAAAGAAGTCGAAGCAGGTCGTTTCCGCCAAGACTTGTATTACCGCTTAAATGTGGTTTCCATCACCATGCCATCTTTGCGTGAATTGCGAGATGATTTGCCTATGTTGATAGAGCTTTTATTGACCAAAAACCCAATGAGTGCAGGCATGTCTTTGTCACCAGCTGCACAAAAACAATTGTTACATTACAACTACCCGGGCAATTTTCGCGAATTAGAAAACATTTTAGAACGCGCTATCGCCCTAGCAAACGACAATGTAATTGAGCCTGAAGACTTACAAATCAACGCTTCTGAATTACAATATGAAGAAGACGATGATGCAGATGCTGCTTTCGAGCCCATCAATCCTTTGGCAATAGAAGCTTTGACCCATCAATTTACGTTTAACCAAACCATGTTACAAGATTATCTAGACAATGTTGAACGCACTATTTTGATGCAGGCTTTGTGTGCAACCCATCAAAATCGTACTCAAGCGGCCAAATTATTAGGCATCAGTTTCCGTTCTCTGCGCCACCGTCTAGAACGTTTAGAAATGAATTGATGACAACAAGCAATATACTTTTGGCATCTATTATCAAATAATAGATGCCTTTAATTTATGCCTTCTGACAGCTGTGATAATATTTGCACTGCGGTTTTATTTCAGCCAACAAACCATTCAAGCGTCCTGAAAGATTGCATGTGAGCACCTCTAAACTAGACACTTTGATTCAAGTGGAAACGCCCGAAGCCATTGACATTCAATTGCGTCCAGCGAGCTTGTATCAGCGCATCACTGCTTTTAGCCTAGACTTACTCATTCGTACTGTTTGGTTTGTATTGAGCACCATTGCCCTCATCATGCTTGCCGACAGTCTGTCTATCATTGCTGACGATAATAATTTCTGGTCGGTGATTGTAGGCTTGATGCTGATTAATTTATTTGTCACCACTTGGCTGTATTTTGTCTTGTTTGAAGTATTCAATAAAGGGCGCACACCCGGCAAAATGGTCGCCCATATTCGGGTTTTACATGACGATGGCAGTCCTATTGGTTGGTCTGCTTCAATGATACGCAATTTATTGCGTGCGTTTGACAGTCTGCCATTTGGCTACGCAATTGGCATTGTTTCCATATTGCTGACAGACAAAGGACAACGCTTTGGCGATTTGTTTTCATCCAGCATCGTGGTCGATGAACAAGTAGAACGTCGACAAAAAGACTGGCTCACTGGCTTGAAAAACATTGAAGTCATCACGCCACCTGTGGCTTTGACCCGTGAAGAGCAATATTCGATTGTGTCCTTTACCGAGCGTCATTTGCATATTTCTCGCGCCCGCCAACAAGAATTGGCTGAGCAATTGTGTTATGACTTGGGCTTGGTATCCGAGCAACCGATTCAAACCGTATTGGGCATGGGTAAATATTATCTTGGGCAGAAAAAAGAGGACTTATGAGACAACATCTGTTTGAGTCTGCCCATCAAGATTTTTGGCAACGCTTTGATGCCATGCTGACTTTATTAGAACGCAAAAAAAATCTACCTCAAAATGCCAATCAACAATTTGGTCAACATTATCGCACCATTTGCCATCATCTGGCTTTGGCCAACAGTCGCAATTATTCAGCGGGCTTATGTCAAAAATTACAAAAACTGGTCGATAGAGCCCACAAACAACTGTATCAAAGCAAAGTTTCTTTTTGGAATCAATTTTTAGAATTCATTCAAACCACACTGCCTCAAACCGTTCGCCAACAAAAAACAGTGATGTTGTGGGGGCATTTGCTGTTTTACGTGCCATTTTTATTGTGCTATCTCTTAACATTGGGCAACCCTGATTTTTTTGATCAACTGGCAGGACCGAATGCAGGCGCTCAAATAGGCGATGCTTACAGCGAGATGGCAGCATTACAGGCCGCTCAAAAAAGTCGTCCTTGGGGACAAAACTGGATGATGTTTGGCTTTTACATCATGAATAATATCAGCATTGGTTTTCAAAGCTTTGTTGGTGGTTTGGTATTGGGTTTGGGCGCCATTTATGTGGCGGTATTCAATGGTGCTGTCATTGGCGCTGCGTTTGGCTATATGAGCAGCCACCCTGCTGGTCCTGTATTTTTCTCGTTTGTCGGCGCACATGGTTCATTTGAATTAACAGGCATTGTGTTGTCTGTAGCAGGCGGCCTGAAAATAGGTTACACCTTAATCCATCCAGGCAATTATTCTCGTCGTGATGCGCTCAGCATAGAAGGAAAACCTGCAGCAACATTGATTTGTGGCGCATTTTTGTTTTTGTTTATCGCCGCCCTCATCGAAGGCTTTTGGTCACCCATCACCGTTTTGCCTTTGTGGCTCAAATACAGTGTGGCATTGATATTGTGGTTGGGTGTGTATGCCTATTTATTTTGGTACCAAGCTGCCCAATCTATCCAAAGGCGGCCTGAATGAATTTATCTCAATCTCGTTTAAAATTCAGACAACGCACACCTTGGGAAGCGGCTGATTTGGGTCGACGTCTCATCAACGAACACTTGGGTTATTACACTGGCTTGTACGCTGCACTGACATTGCCGATATTACTCATAGGTGTATTACTGTTTTGGGGTGATTTATTTTGGCTGTCTGTGTGGTTGTGGTGGTTAAAACCTTTGGCGGAATACGGCATTTTGTCGGTTTTGTCCATTCATGCTTTTGACACATTGCCACCTTGGAAAACCGCTTTAAAAAATGGTTTTGCTTTGATGTTCAAACGCCAAATCATAGGTGATTTGACTTGGCGACGTTGGCGCTTAACACGCAGTTTTCATCTTCCTATTCAACAATTGGAACAATTATCAGGCAAAGAATACCGCCAGCGCCAACGTGAATTAGGCCGCTACGGCAATACCACCGCCTCGACCTTAACCATTTTTGGTAATGCCTTAGAAAACACATGGATGTATGCCATTATGATTTTGGCGTATTGGTTTTTATATGGCAATTTCATTGAACAAGGTTTGGTACAACCGAGCCAAATGGATCAATTGCAGCATTTATTCATCCAAATATTCAGCAGTTGGCATGATGGCAAAGCCAATGATTTTTTGAATTATACGGCTTTGGCTTATTTTGTAACTTTGTCATTTTGGGGACCATTTTATGTTGCCAGTGGTTTTACCTTATATTTGAATGCACGGGTGCAAACCGAAGCATGGGACATTCGCCTGATTTGGCAACAATTGCGTGAACGCTTGCGTGGTGGCGTGAGATGGCATTTTGCATGGGTATTGGCTTTGTTTTTAACACTCCATCCCACAGACATCGCTTATGCACAATCTTTGCCAGACGCAGCGCAAGTGGAACAAAACCGCCAAGAAGTTTTAGAAAATTCGCCTTATTTTCACATACAAGAAGAAAAAAAATGGTGTTGGCTCAGTTGTGATGACGACTCCGTAGCGCAAAACTCACCCGCTGTGATGCCCAGTGCCACAACGAGCGGCGGCACCTTGATCCAGTTTTTAGGATACGCTTTATTATTGGCTTTGATTGCAGCAGCAGTATGGGGTCTGCACCAATGGCGACTCAATCTTCTGGCCAATGCACGCGCTCGCAATGAGATGGATACGCCAAGCCACTTGTTTGGTTTGGATTTGCGCCAAGAAACCTTGCCTAAAAATGTGTCGCAACATGTATTGAGTTTAGCCGCCACCGACCCGCGTGCAGCTTTGAGTGTGCTTTATCGCGCCAGCCTCGCACAGCTGTTAAAACAAAATTTACCCATCCAAGAACACTACACAGAAAGCCAAGTTTTACAACTGGTCAAACAGCGATTGCCACTGCTCAATGCTTTTTTCCAAGCCCTAACACAAGCATGGCTGTATACCGCTTATGGCCATCATAATGCAAGTACACAAGATATACACAATCTATGTCAGCAATATGCGCAACATTTTGAGGTGGGAAAATCGTCATGAAACCGATTCAACGCACCCATCACAAACCCAAAAAAACCTTATGGGTAGTATTGAGCATCGTTATTGCCATTGCGGTGATTTTGGCTTTGGGCATGACCAGCGAAAGCAAATCGGCATGGAAGCAACAAGACTCACAATGGCGTTTCAGTGCTTATGGCGACCTATACGCTTTACATCAGTTTTATCAAAAACAATTTCCATCTATGGAGCAACAAGCATGGCGTCATTTAACCGATATAGAACCAAAATTGGGCAACCAAACCCAACATTTATTATTTTTGCAAAACACGGCGCTAGACCAATCTCAGTTTGAAAAATTGTTAACGTGGACAGCCAAAGGCAATCATCTTGTGATGACGGTTTCGCCCTCTCAAACCGAACCATCGGCCATCCATCAAAACCATGATTTTGACAACGATGCAGAGTCTTCTTTTCAAGCAGCAAACATTGCGCAATGGGCGGGCATCAGTTTCATACCTCAAAAAAATTTAGACCAACGAACAACCCCATCCAACACAGCCTGCCAACGTCTCATTCAAAACATACAGGACGCTTCTGTCAGTTTAGATGCCCAATATAAGATACCAGCAGAATACTCACAGAAAATGTTGGCCAAATGCCATCAAAACATCAATGACATTGCTTTGCCCGAAGGCAAGAGCCTCACTTATTGGTCCGATACCAACAGTGGTTGGCGCGATGTAGACCGTGGTTTTGTCATCAAACCAAATAAAAACTTGTTGTGGCAAGGCAAAGGTATCAATGGCAGCCATATTGCCCACTTTGCCCATGGCAAAGGCAGCTTGACAGTAACCACTTCCATGAGTGCTTTTAGCACTCCGACAGACCCTCGCAGTTTCAGTAGTGACTTAAACCGTCTTGACCATGCTTATTTGGCCACTTATTTGGCACAAGGCAAAAGCCATGTTTGGTTTATCCAAAACAGTACCTATAAACATCAAACCGAAAACACGCCACTATGGCAAAAAGCATGGCAGTTTTCACCCTTATTAAGCCTATTGATTATCAGTATTTTCAGCCTGTTTGTTTGGCGACATGCTTACCGTTTGGGCAGCATTCAAATACCTAACACCCATCAACAGCGTCAATTAAGCCATTTTTTCCGCGCGCAAGGTGAGTTTTTATGGCAACGCAAACAACACCAACACGCTTTAAGCCCATTGCAGCAACAATTATGGCAACAATGGCAGCGACGTATACCAGGCTTAAGTTTGATGGACAAAAATGCCCAATTACAAGCTTTAAGTCGCATTTATCCTGTCGAGCAGACTGATTTGATGTTGTGGTTGCATCCGATTCCCACACAATTGACCGCACAACAATGGCGACATTATTTACAAGCGCATCAAAATATTAGGAATGCCTTATGAGCGAATTTGATTTAAACATTCCCGTCCACACCAGCCAAAATCCTGCCATTCAACAAGCAGCCAAAGCTGTGCAATATTTACAGCAACGTTTGCGCTCTGTGGTGATTGGACAAGAAGACGTCATAGACCAAGTCATTACTGCATTATTGGCAGGCGGTCATGTTTTGTTAGAAGGTGTACCCGGCGTTGGTAAAACCCTATTGGTACGCACATTGGCACAAACTTTTGGAGGCCATTTCAAACGCTTACAATTTACCCCTGATTTGATGCCTAGCGATGTCACAGGACATTATATGTTTGACCACAACAAACAATTTGTTTTGCGTGAAGGACCTGTGTTCACCAATTTATTGCTTGCAGACGAAATCAACCGGGCACCAGCCAAAACTCAAGCGGCATTATTAGAAGTAATGCAAGAACAAGCCGTCACTTTAGATGGCAAAACCCATACATTGAATGCACCATTCATGGTATTAGCGACACAAAACCCGATTGAACAAGAAGGCACTTATCCATTGCCTGAAGCACAGTTGGACCGCTTTATGTTCAAAATCATGATGCAATACCCCAACATTCAAGACGAAAAACGCATGGTCCAAGCGGTAACGAGCAGCCCTAACAATGATTTGCTGCAAAATCAAAATCAAAACAGCCCATTGTTAAGCAGCCAACAAATCATCAGTTTGCAAAAAGTGACCCAACAAATCACGGTTGATCCACAAATCATTGATTATGCCGTGCGCTTGGTTAATAGCACTCGCCAATGGCACGGATTGTCAGTCGGTGCGGGTCCTCGTGCCAGCATCGCTTTGATTAGCAGCGCTCGCGCTCAAGCTTTATTACAAGGCAATGGGTTTGTAACGCCTGACCACATACGCCAATTGTGGTTGCCCGTTTTGCGCCACCGTGTGCGTTTGTCTACTGAAATGGAAATGGAAGGCCAATCCGTAGACGATGTATTAAAAGACATTGCCAACCATACCGATGCGCCACGCTTATGAGACCGAGCGCCCGCTTGCTGATTGTGCTGCTTGGCAGCGCCATTTTGATTTTGGCGTTGCGACTGCTTGCTGGACAAGATGATAACTTTAAAGACAGTGTGGATTTTTTCATTGCAACCGCTATGGCAGCACTGACCTTGCTTGTGCTCATTGATGCGATTTTGGTAAAAAAAACACCAGTTTTAAGCATAGAGCGTCACTTACCTGAACATTTCTCAGTTGGCAAAGCCCATTCTATTGTCTTAAACATTGTGCCGCCCCAAAAAGCCAAAAAACCCATTAAAGCGGTGTTGCACGATTGTTATCCGCCTCATTGGCAAGTCAATCAGACGGCTTTGAATGTCGATGTGTTGCCACAACGCAGCCTGCAAATCTCATACCAAGCCACACCCTTACAACGTGGCGATGCCTTATTTAGCCACATTCAATACTGTACTTTCAGTCCGCTGGGGTTGTGGGAAAACCATCGCCGCATTCAAGCTACAACCTCCGTCAAAGTTCTGCCTGACTTTTCCAAAATCTTAGGTGCCAATTTATTGGGCATGCAAAAATGGTTGCAATTGATGGGTGCCAAACGCATCCGTCGTCATGGACAAGGACAGGATTTCCATCAATTGCGAGATTATGCAGAAGGCGATGATGTGCGCAATATGGACTGGAAAGCCACTTCCAAAATGCAAAAGCCCATCATCCGCACTTACCAAGAAGAGCGCGACCAACAGCTGATTTTTTTGCTCGATTGCGGACGCAATATGCGCAGCATGAGTGGCGATTTGAGTCATTTTGACCATGCATTGAATGCGATGTTATTGCTCAGTTATACCGCTTTGAAACACGGTGATGCTGTGGGTTTGATGACATTCAACCATCCACAAATGCGTTACATGCCGCCACGCAAAGGCACCAATCATTTACAACGTTTGATTAACTGCGTTTACGATGTAGAGCCGACCAAAATGGCAGCAGACTATGAAACTGCCATCAACCAATTGCTGCAACGCCAGCAAAGGCGGGCTTTGGTCATCGTGCTAACCCAGCTAGACCAAGAAAACAATGAGCATTTATTGGCCCAATTACAACGCCTGAAAAAACGTTGCGCCGTCTTGATTGCCAGCTTAAAACAAACCGAACGCAGCCATATTGCCCAAGAGCCATTGCAAAATTTACAGGACGCTCATACTTATTTGGGTGCACAAATTTATGACATGCAAGAGCAACAATTGTTAAAACAGCTCTCAGCACAACGTGTGTTACACTTAAACGTCACGCCGCAGCAAATGAGCACGGCTTTGATCAACCAATATTTAGAATTAAAACGCCATGGCAGTTGGTAACACCTCTTTATACCTCCCCTCTTCTCATGGTTTGGACACCGCTGTGTTGGATGCTTACCAACAACAGTTTCAATTGAGCATTGTCCACACTATCCCCGAACAAGGTTTGTACTTGCAATTTGACGCTGAGCAACGCTTAAGCTTGTTTCAAGCAGGCAGCAAAGGCTCGGTTTGCGTGGATTTTGTTTCAGGACGCTTGGATTATCGCCGTCAAAAAGGCGGTGGCGAATTGATTGCTAAAGCCGTCAATACCAAAGCCCACCAATCGATTATTGATGCGACCGCAGGCTTGGGACGTGACTCATTCATTTTGGCTTCTCAAGGCTGCCATGTGCGCATGTTTGAACGTCACCCGACAGTCGCCGCTTTGCTTGCTGATGGTTTGCAACGCGCGTTAAATCACACAGAAACCCACGACATCGCCGCGCGCATGACATTGATGCCCATGTCTTTTTTACAGGCCGCTTTAGATGACAAAGTGCAAGTGGTGTATTTAGACCCTATGTATCCACAACGCCAAAAATCTGCAGCAGTTAAAAAAGAAATGGCTTATTTTCATGATTTGGTCGGCGAAAGCGATGATGATTTGGGCTTGATGCAACAAGCAGCACGCTTGGCTGAAAAACGTGTGGTGGTCAAACGCCCACGCTTAGGCGAATTTTTAGCCGCCCAAAATCCTGATTACCAATACAGCGGCAAATCGACCCGTTTTGATGCTTATATCCCACAAAAATTACAGGACGCTTTTTCTAAGGAAACACTGTGACTCAATTGACCGCCATGGTTTCTGCGCAACAACACAATGATTTATTGGATTATTTGACCAATGCCTTTGCCGTCAACTTTACAAGCTGGCAAAACTTGTCGCTCAACGGTCGTTTATTGGGCTCACTCAATCCTCGCTGGCAACAACAATTGCAATCAGATTTGCCCACTTTGCTGCAAATCACGGAACAAGGCTTTCATTTAGAATGCCGTGATTGGTTGCATTGTGCTGACGTATTGCAAAACCTTGGGCGAGATTGGTATGACTTAGGCTTATTTGAAGGATGGCGCAACGAAGCTTTCGATGTTATGGATGGCGAGGAAGTTTTGTTTGCTCTCGAACGCTCTTTATTTCGCCCATTGGGCTTGCTCAGCAAAGCCGTACATATCAATGGCTTTACCGAGCGCGATGGCGAAACCTTAATGTGGATAGGCACACGCAGTCCTTTCAAAGCAGTCGATCCTGACAAATTAGACAATTTGGTTGGTGGTGGTGTCGGCAGTGGTGAATGCCTTACCGAAGCTTGCCTGCGTGAAGGTTTTGAAGAAGCTGGTTTAGGCAGCAACATCATGCAAACCTTAGCCGCGCCCAAGCGTATTTTAAGCCAACGTCTGGTTGAGCGTGGCTTACATCGTGAACATTTATTTTGCTACGATTTGGATGTTCCCGCGCACATTCAACCTGAAAACCAAGATGGCGAAGTTGCCGCCTTTCAATTAATGGGCATAGACGAGGTTGTGCAAGCCATTTTAGACCAACGTTTTATGCATGATGCGGCCTTAATTACCATAAATGGCTTATTAAACAAAGGCTTAATTGATTCAAAACACCCTTTAAGTTTATGGTTATACCAACAGTATTGCTAATTTAGAAATTGATTAAATGACATTAACATTAAAAATATAAGCTGCTTTTAAAGCCATTGTTTTTGATAAAATCAAATAAAAGTGCACTAATGTTGTAAATTCACCGCAATATTGAAAATAATTCTCTTAATATTTTCATTATCTTAAATCCAATAAACATTGAGCCATTCCGCCCATACAAAAAATATCACATTGGGGAAATGGCTCAATAAATTACATTATCATAAAGCATTTCAAGTTTTTTGCTGCATAGCAAAATTAACTTTAAGTCTTTTTCCATCATCGCTTTTCTTTAAATCCAGTTTCTTCTCATTAATATTTATTTACAATCGACATTCAAAATTATTATCTGTTTGGTTATATTTATTAATAATTTAAGACTTATAACTGCAAAGCCTCGCTATCTCATTAATATAACAATAATAATCAAATCGAAGATTTTATTATATAAGCGATAATTACAATTAACATATTATTTAAAATACATAAATCATAATATTCAATTGTCATTTAAATGAAACGAGTAAATACTATAAAATTCTATTTGTCTGATATGATTGTGGTCATATTGACGAACTCAATACAGAATGTGATGATGCAAATAGATAAATCATACAAAGAAATTTATTTCACTGAATGAAACTTTAACTGTCGCCATTTCAATTTATGACAAAGTCTTTTTGTTCATACTTAAACATTGCGAAAGCAATTGTATGCTGATAGTATTTAACAAGATATGTACTTGGGTAAACGCAACTCAAATCACAGGAAAAAAATGATGACGACCAAACGACACAATTCCATCAATATCGCCTTAATTCAAGCTCGTGAATCTATGATGGCTTTCTTCCGTCCCATTTTTAACCAACACAACATTACCGAGCAGCAATGGCGTATTGTTCGTTTATTGGCTGAAAATGGTACTTTGGACTTTCAAGATTTGGCCAATAAAGCCTGTATCTTGCGTCCAAGCTTGACTGGTATTTTAACTCGCTTAGAAAAAATTGATTACGTGGTTCGCCTCAAACCAACCAATGATCAACGTCGCGTGTTTTTGAAACTCACCAAAGAAGGCGAACAATTGTACACCGATGTACGCCGCAAAATTGATGAGCAATACGATGTCATTGAAGAATTGATGACTACCGAAAAAATGCAAGAATTGAATGAACTACTGACTTTGTTAACGCAAATTCACGACCCAAAACAAGCACACGAAGCAAATGCTTCGTAATAAATTTTAAAAGCGTCCTGTAAAACATTTACAGGACGCTTTGTTTTAAGCTTGTTTCAATTAACGCACGATTTGCGTCAATTGACCTTTGGCATAGGCTTCAGCCATTTTTTCCAAAGAAATTGGCTTGATTTTGCTCGCTTGACCTTCGCAACCGAATGCCAAGTAACGGTCAATCACGATTTGTTTCATCGCATCAACTGACGCTTTGAAGTATTTACGTGGGTCAAACTCTGATGGATTTTCAGCCAAATAACGGCGAATCGCACCAGTAGAGGCCAAACGCAAATCGGTGTCGATATTCACTTTGCGCACACCATTTTTGATGCCTTCAACAATTTCTTCTACTGGCACACCGTAAGTTTCGCCAATTTCACCACCGTATTGGTTGATGATTTGCAACCATTCTTGTGGCACAGAGCTTGAGCCATGCATCACCAAATGCGTGTTTGGCAAACGTTCGTGAATTTCTTTGATGCGATCAATGCGCAATACATCGCCATCAGGTTTGCGGCTGAATTTGTATGCGCCGTGGCTGGTACCAATAGCAATGGCCAAAGCATCCACATCGGTGTCTTTGACAAAAGAAACCGCTTCGTCTACGCTCGTTAACAATTGGCTGTGGTCCAAAACGCCTTCCGCTCCAATACCGTCTTCTTCACCTGCCAAACCTGTTTCCAAATTGCCCAAGCAACCGATTTCGCCTTCTACTGAAACGCCACAAGCATGCGCCATTTCCACCACGCGACGCGTCACGTCCACGTTGTATTCATAAGACGTTGGGGTTTTGCCATCTTCACCCAAAGAACCGTCCATCATCACTGAGCTAAAACCCAATTGGATTGAGCGTTGACACACAGCGGGACTCGTACCATGGTCTTGGTGCATGACCACTGGAATGTGTGGAAACTCTTCAATCGCTGCCAAAATCAAATGACGCAAGAATGGCGCACCTGCATATTTGCGCGCACCTGCACTGGCTTGCACAATCACAGGAGCATTCACTTGGTCTGCCGCTTCCATAATGGCGCGCATTTGTTCCAAATTATTGACATTAAAAGCAGGTAAACCATAACTGTTCTCGGCCGCGTGGTCGAGTAATTGGCGCATTGACACCAGTGCCATATGTATCTCCTAGACAGAAACTAAAGTGAAAAAAGCAAAGTTTGGCGTAATTATATCAGCTTATGCCAGTTACAATTTGAAGCTTTTTTCAATTAAGCCAATGTTTCAAACTTAGGCAAAACACTTTCTACGGCAAAACGCTCATAGTGTTTTAACTCAATCATGGGTTTGGTATTGACCACCTTGACAATGGCTTGCGCCAAAGCCGATTCATCTTGAACAGGAACCAAAAATTCTTGTAAATCGCCTGTCAAAATCTCAGCTGGTCCCGAAGGACAATCCACACTCACAATCGGTGTGTGACAAATCAAAGCTTCAATCAAAACGGTTGGTAAACCCTCTTGATCGGAACTGAGTAACAAAGCACAAGCGGCCTGAATATAAGGATAGGGATTGGCTTCAAATGGATGCAAAATCACTTGATTGCTTAAACCCAATTGTTTGATTTGCTGCTCAATTTCTGCTTGATGCGCACCTTGTCCCATCAAAACCAAAGGCATATTCACACCACTTTGTTGATAAGCTCGCAACAAACGGTCATGACGTTTACGCGGATTGAAACTGCCAACGTGTAATAAAAATGGTGGTGGAATTTGAGGCTGATAAGCTTGTGCCAAATGCTGGATTTTTTGCGTATCAAATGGGTTGTAAATCACCTCACAACGCAAAGGTCGAATGCCCAGCGCCTTAATATCGTCTGCAATCGCTTGTGCCACACAAATTAAACGTGCATTTTCATACAGCCGACACAAATCTTGTAACACGCGCGGCTTGCTGCCTGTAATCACACCATGAACCCAATGGTATAAATTAGGATGTGGGACAAATCGGCTCACATATTCTGCATTACAAGAAATCACCACATCGGCCTGAAAAACATCAATCACCGCATTGACTTGTTTGGCTTGCCAACGATTGACCCATGTATTGCGTCCCAAAGCTTTGGCAACTTTACCCAACACATTCAGATTTTGAACCGTCACATTGTCAGGCAATAAATGCTCTACCGTTCCACTTAAAGTCAAAACCAATACCGCATGACCACGACGCTGCAACAAAGACGCTGTTTCCAGCAAAACCTTTTCAGCACCGCCACCGCTTAAACTTTTGGCAATAAAAACAAAACGCTGCTTAATCATGGATTGCCTCTTTCACGCTGTCCATCACTTGCGCCACCAAAGTAGCAAATGGCTTGATGTCCCAAGCTGTTTTTAAGGCCGCTTGGCTCATGCTTTCATACAATACGGCATCTTGTTGCAGCAACTTAATTGCTTGCACCAATCCATCGACGCTGACTGATTTGGCGGCATCGATTTGGTCTTGCGCAGGTCGATAAGAAACAGTGGCATCAAAAGAAACAGGTTTGTGCATATATTGTGCATAAGTTTGCTCATCCCAAGTCGGTTCAATCACCAAACCATTCACACCATGTGTCACCACCTCCACCAAACCGTCACTTGCCGCACCAATCACAGGCAAACCATGGGCAAATGCTTCAATCGCCACCAAGCCATAGCTTTCCCAAATCGATGGACAAACAAACAAATCTATTTGCGCATAAAACCGCTTCATGTCTTGCACATAATCCAATAAGCGTACTTGTTCTTGTACGCCCCATTGTTCAATTAATTGCTGTAACACTTCTTTTTGTGGACCATTGCCAGCAATATCCAAACCCACTTCGATACCTTGCTGCTTCAAAGCAGCCACAGCTGCAATCAACACCATCAAATTTTTGCGTGATACCAAACGTCCTGCCGCACCCAAAATCAAACGACGCTGAGCAGGAAAAGCACGAGCCTCAGTTTGAACCGCAGGTTGTTCTAAAGCAGTATTGGTCACAATGGTAATCGGCTTGGTCACGCCATGATGCAATTGCAACATGCGCTTAGCCGCATGAGACACCGCCACACAATGATGGACAGAATCATAACAAGCACTTAATTGTGCCTGCGAAAAGACTTCCCAAGCACTACCATGTTCATAAAACACGACAGGCTGCTTGATACCGCCAACATCAACGATTTGGCTCCAATTAATGACAGCATCGGGCTGTAATTGCGCCACAATTTGATTGCGTCGCCATGTGCGCCAAGATTTAGGTAGACGTAAACTGCCCCAGTGTTTGCTGCTGTAAATACGGACATTGGGTAGATGTTGCAAAGAAGCTTGCAAAGTGGGATGTAACACACGATCAAAAACAATCAAACTGTGTTGGTATTGCGGCAAAGACAAGACAAAAGCCTCAGTCATACGCTCCACGCCACCAATCACACGCAAATCAACAATGTGTACCAAATGCAATGGATTTGAAGAAGAGGTCATAAAACGGGATTAAACTCACAAAGAAGGAATGTGATGACAAACAGTACGTGGAAAAATAGCATCATCCAAACCGCTGTCCAAACACAAATTATAACCTTCTATATTGTTTTGACGGTAAATATCCGCAGCCAATGCAAAAGAAGGATAAACGAATGTTTCAAACTCCAAATCCAATTTGGTATCAAGCCGAGTGGCGGCGGTTTCGTAAAAACGTGGCTGCTGGAAATTTTTCATGTCTACGCCAGCCAAATACACTTTTTGATAGCCCAAATAACAGGCAATTTGCAAAGCGATATACACCACCGTCCCACCACTAATATAACCACGCTTCAAATCCAAACTAAAACCCACGTCTAGTGTTTCATGCCAATGCAATGCGGCATCAACTTGCTGGCTCTGCAACCTCATTTGCGCGGCTGACATTTTGCAACCATATACAGGCAATTGCCTGTCTTCTAGCAAGACCAATTGTGCTTTAATATTTTCCAATGCCAATAAGCCCACTATCAAATGCATGCAAAAGACATTGGTAAATACCACCACATCAGGATTTTTTAAAACCTCTGCCACCATTTCAATGCGATTGAGCACAAAGCCTTGATCAACCACCACATAATAATTCAATGACTTATCTGCATATCTAGGCAAGGCATTCACCGCCCCATTGACTGCACACCAATGTACTTCATTCAATTCACTCAAATTCGTTTGATTGATAGATGGTCCGCTGGCCAAAATCAATAAATCTTTGCACACAGGATTTTTAAAACGATCGATATGAGCAATCGGCAACGGTTTTCCATGAATCGAAACTTCTTGCAAACTGCCATTTTCATGGCGTTTGATTTTGACATACGGCCAAATTTTTTCACTATGGCGGTAAGTACGAGCACGACTATAACGGTAAACTTGCTTAATCAAAGAGCGAAACGGGGAAGCGTGATTCATGAGGTCCAATCTCTTTTAAAACAATGACTCCAAACCATCATACAGTCCTTATTGGCATGACTCACCACAAAATGTTTCCTATGGTCCATCAGTGTTGGCAAACTTCACCAACATTCGATTTTAACCGCCCCAAAATCACTCCTACACAGAATGGTTTTTCAAAGCGGCGCGCTCACCAATCAGATGATTTGAGCAAAATCATCACGGAGTCACCTCCATCTTTAACGATCTAATGAAAAATCATCTTTCGAACCTTTCAGGCCGCTTTTCATTTTTTTCCAACTGCGAGATAGCCAAGATTTTGAAGAGCCTTCTTCTTGCTGTTGCCGCGTCACCCCATTACCCGTATAACCCACTTGCGAAGCCTTAGGAAATACGCCAAATGGACGCACTGCATAGTTTTCAGGACGATAACCCGCATCCACAGCTGCTTGGTAATATTCATCAAACAACGCGCTCAAATCTTGGCGAGGATGAGGCAAAATATCACCATCAAACCAATGTGACATACCAGCATCACGCAGTCGTGGCAAAGAATACGCATGGCTAAATTGCGTACCCATATCCGAATAATGCAAGATTTTGATTTGCTTAATATCCAAACCTTCGCCATCCACACAATTGTATGTATCTTGATAGTAATGAACCCATTGCGGATTTTTTTGCAAAACTTGCATCATTTTTTGATGCGCATCAGGGTCTTGCTTCATCTGCGCCAATGGCGGCAAATGATTTTTCGCCTCTTGGCAATCCCACACACAAGTACACAAACGCGCTACTTGTCCGCCGCCTTTACCCACCACCATCGTGCCTGCTGCCATTGGATGATTCCAAAGCTCAGCCAAATCACACAAGACCAATACATCTGCATCCATATAAATGGCACGACCTTTAAAACCGCAATACTCAGGAATTGCCCAACGAAATCCAGAAAATGGCGTTGCCCACTTTTCAGTATGCCAACCTTGTTGCTGTTTGGGATTGGAAAACCAAGCACTGTTTTCATCATGGCTCAACTGCATCCACACAATCTCAACATCGTGTTTTGTATGCTTGCGAATACTGTAATCGAGCACCATCATTTGCTCTAAATCACAATTATTCGGATCACACCCTACAAAAACCTTGATTGCTTCTTGTTCCATTTGATTTCCCATCTTATTGAAATCCCAAAAGATAAACGCCCAATATTTCCAGTCACATTACCAACAACACACCCACCATCTTATAGCCAATATTGGTAATAAAAAAGCACTCCACATTGATTTAGAGTGCTTTTTTGTCAAAATTTAATCATCCATCGACTTGCGTCAAATGTTTTTCTCGCCAGCCAAATACAATTCCAACCACGCCAAAGATTCCTCTGCATTCAAAATTTTCGCAGCGTCCATCGCATTGCGGCCTTCAGCATCGGCATGATGAATATTGGCACCATCGCTAAGCAAAACTTCCATCACATCGGTATGATTAGACATTGCCGCCAAGATGAATGGCGTACGACCAGATGCATCTTGTACATCAACCGCTGCGCCATGGTCTAATAATAATTTAGCCATTGTTGCCTGACCGTTTGCCGCTGCAATCATTAATGGGGTTTGACCCAAACCATTGGCAGCTTGGACATCAGCCCCTTTTTCCAATAACACACGCACCACATCTTCATGAGCAAGCTCACACGCCAGCGTCAACAAGCTCTGGCCATCGGTATGAATCAAATTTATTAAATCTACTTGCTGAATGCATTTTAATACGCCATCAGCATTACCATTGCGTACCGCCTCAAACATCTGATTAGCGTATTCTAATGGCACATTATCTAATTCTGGTATTGTCATTTTTCTCTCCACAATCGCATATTTTAAACCATCGAATCAGCTTGATAAATCAATATTTACAATGAAATCTTATACTTTACTCATAGCTAATTGCCTATAAAGTTTAAAAATTATACAAAACAAATAATGATGTTTGATTAAAATTTACAATAATTATTTTTATAACTTATGAATGAATATGAGTTCAATCTTAGCTAACACTAGATGTGGTATCAAAAAAATGCATAGTTTTAACATTAAGTATCACTTTGAAAAAAAAGTTGCACTGCAACAAAAACACCTTATAAAATGCTCCGACTTACAGCGGCTATCAACATCTTAGATATCTTCAATCATCTCTAAGCCATCCTCAATCTTCTGCCAAATATTCATCCTCATCCAAACCAATATCCGCAATGATTGTTCATTTCTATCAGTCCAACGACAAGTTTTCAAAATCATCATGGCAAAATTAACGGTATAATCAAACAAAATACAATGTTTATGCCGCTAAAACCGCTGTACATTGTGGCGCATGATTGGACTCTCATCATTTTGGACACACCATGAAACAACTGAATTCTGCTTCTGCTGATTTTTGGCAACAACTCAAAGATTTACAAGCTTTTGAAACGGCACAAGACCCTAAAGTCGACCAAATCGTGGCGGACATTTGTCATGATGTACAAACCCGTGGCGATGCGGCGGTGATTGAATACACCAACCGTTTTGATGGTATGAATGCGCAATCTATGGCGGATTTGACCTTGAGCCAAGCCGATTTACAGGCCGCTTTTGAGCGCTGCTCAAGCGACGTGCAAAACGCCTTGACCACTGCTGCCAAACGCATCGAGTCTTACCACCAACATCAAAAACAAGCTTCTTGGCAATATACCGATGAAGATGGCACGGTCTTGGGTCAGCAAATCACCGCCTTAGACCGCGTCGGCATTTATGTCCCTGGTGGCAAAGCTTCTTATCCAAGCTCGGTGATGATGAATGCCATGCCTGCTCACGTTGCTGGCGTCAAAGAAATCATCATGGTTGTGCCAACACCCAAAGGCGAGCGCAATGACATCGTGTTGGCTGCCGCTTATGTCGCAGGCGTGACGCAAATTTTCACTGTAGGCGGCGCTCAAGCGGTAGCAGCTTTGGCTTACGGCACTGAAACCATTCCACAAGTCGACAAAATCACAGGCCCAGGTAACGCTTTTGTCGCCGCTGCCAAACGCCGTGTATTCGGTATTGTCGGCATCGACATGGTCGCAGGTCCGAGCGAAATTTTAGTGATTGCCGACGGTTCAACGCCAGCTGACTGGGTGGCGATGGACTTGTTCAGCCAAGCCGAACACGACGAAATCGCTCAATCGATTTTGATTTCCACTTCGGCAACATATGCAGCACAAGTACAAGAAGCGATGAGCCGCTTGATTGAAACCATGCCGCGTCGTGACATCATCGAAGCGTCCTTAAACAACCGCGGCGCAATTGTACTCGTGAAAGATTTGGACGAAGCGTGCGAAGTGGCAAATTATTTGGCACCTGAACATTTGGAATTGTCGGTTGAAAATGCCGAACAATGGGCACCGAAAATCCGCCACGCAGGCGCGATTTTCATGGGTGCGTATACCAGCGAAAGCTTGGGCGACTATTGCGCAGGCCCCAACCACGTTTTGCCAACGAGCCGCACTGCCCGCTTTGCCTCTCCTTTGGGCGTGTACGACTTCCAAAAACGCTCTAGCCTCATTCAAGTGTCTCAAGCAGGCGCACAAAAATTGGGCAGCATCGCCAGCATCTTGGCACACGGCGAAGGCTTAACCGCGCATGCTCGCGCTGCCGAAATGCGCATGGAAACCGAAGCGTAAAGTTTTGGATTTTATATGTTTAAAGCGTCCTGTAAAGTTTACAGGCCGCTTTTTTAAATCGACATACCTATTAAGATTTTGCCAACATATGACCATGATAAGGTTGTTTTGCATGGCAATCATGGCACAACGCACGCAAATTTTTTGAAGAATTGTCATACTTCAAACCATTGACATGATGAACGTGCAATTGGCGCTTGTTGTGCCGAAAATCACCATCACACTCTTCACATTGCCAATTCATGCGCTCACGCACTTTCAACGAAATCTCTGCCCAGTTTTTATGATACACATTACTCGGTTGCGATTGCTCAGTATGCAGTTGCTCATACTCTTCTAATTTCAAGGTTTGTGGGTATTTTTCAAAAAATTCCACCAAACTGAATTCTGCCACAATTTGATTTTTCGCTGCCAACGTCATACCTCCATGATATCTTTTCCAGCTCAAAAGCCCCAAGCAATTGCGACACACATCCAATTCATGCTCATCTGAATTGACGGTTTGATTGTCTTTGACCACATTGATTTGCCGATTCATATGTTTTTCCATCGACACAATGTAGCGCTCAAAACGTGCATTTCTTTGCATTTCATCCAAAGTTTTACAATAGCCAATGTGAATTTTTGGCAAAGACAATTCACGTGAAGTATTGGCATTGATGTCACGAATGTTCAAAGTCACACGCACGTCTTTGTAAGACAAAGTACCGTCTTTGCCTTGTTTGATGAGTTTGGAGTCAATTTCCAAACCGCCATTACGCAATGCCACCCATTCTTGCTGTGTCAATCCCGCCACGTTCACAAAAGCATTGGTCGTTTCCAACAACGGTGCATTCATTTGCTCACGCAATTGATTGAATTCATCGTCCTGTAAAAAATCAAAAATATGCATAAACGCTATTTATCCCCAACCATTTCACGAATTTTGTCTTCGGTATTGGTCACTACACGAAATTCGACCCGTTGCGATTGCTTGGTGTCTTCTTGTTCATTTACCTGTAAATCTAAGCCTTTTGAATTGAGTAATTGCGAAGAAGAAAAACCAATAGCGCGGAATTTTTGTTTGAGCCATTGCCGTTCTTCTAGATTCAAACTAGGATGTGTGAGCAGATAAATCAAAGTTTCTTGCGCTCGTCCTTGAGACAAATTCATATTTTTAATGTATGCCTCATCTTCTGACATTCCCTCTACCCACAAAGACGAAGTATGTCCCTCAATACGAATCTCTTTGATTTTATCTCGATACTCTTCTTGCATTAAAATATGCAAATATTGCGGAAAAAACTCATCCAATGCACGCTGAAATTCAGGACGTAACTGCTGTGAGCCAGTAGCAAATTGAATATCTTGATGATTGAATCGCACCGTCAAATCAGGGTTTAACACCGCTCCCCATTTATTCAACTTATCTTTAAATTGCTCATGCATTTGCGCATGCATTTGCTGTTGGTCGGCTTTAAAAATACGAGGAATATCAACTGAATCCTGCACTTTAATCATATACACCACACTAATGAGTAAAAATAACATCATCAGCGCTGTCATCAAATCGCTCAAACTGATCCAGTGTTCTGCATCTGCGCTATCTTGATTTTGGTTATGCTTGAGCATCAACATATCACGCTCTCACATTCATTCTGACAATTTCTTTCAAATTATTCGTAATCGGACCGTAATCATTGGTAAATTGTGCTGACAACGATGCCAATTGGCGTGCCAAGCCTTGCAAAGAGGTATTGAGCGCATTTTCATGTTGTTTTTGCATCATGCTCATTTGCTCCAGCAAATGGGTTTGGGCACTGCTGAATTCTTGGTTAATTTTTTGCTGTAATTGCTCCACTTCTCTACTGGTGCGCTGCGCAAAATCACCTTGTTTTTGCGTCATTTGCGTGAAATATTGTACGCTACTGTTAGTCAAATCTAATATTTGCTGCTGATGTTCTTGGTGCATAGATTTGATATTATCAAATGAGTCTTGTAAATGCTGACGCAACTGTTCCACATCGTATGCTTTAGTCTGCATTTCTTGATAGAACGTGTTCAAGTGCCGCTCAATCGCCTCTTGGCGTTGTGCCAATGTACCCAATGCACCATCCAAAGCATCTGCCACTTTGGAAAAGCTCTGTGCTCGATGCGCAAAATGATTAAATTGATCTTTAGTGGTTTCCACATAGCCGACCATTTGTTCATAAGCCTCAGTTTGATGCTCAACATGCTGGGCATAATTTTCTTGCCAATTGGTCAACTTAAAGACTGCCTGATTCAACTCTCGGAAATTCTCACCCAATTGAGTTGCCAATTGCTCATTGAAATCTTTGATGGCTTGCTCCAAAGCTTGAATAAACAATTGTGCATTTTGCTCAGCTTGCTGTTTGGCAAACTCATCAAACGACAAACGCAACTTTGCCATTTCCTGATTCAAGAATGTGGTATGTGATTGGTTTTGAGAAACTTCCAAACGCTCTAAAGTTGGTAATATCTGTCCTTGCATGTGTTGCTTTAGAATACGCAATTCTTCCACTACCAAAGCTGTATGGGATTTGTTTTGTGAATCCTCTAAACGCTGCAAAATCGGTAAAATTTGTCCAAGTGTATCTTGTAAATTATTTTTGGCATTTGCAGAAAAACTCGCACCCAACTGACCTAATCCATCAACCAAATGCTGGTTATTTTGCTCCAAAGTCTTATTCATCACTATGAATAAATCATGATTTTGTTTTTGTAATTTGGCACTAGCAGAATGCTCTAACAAATATCTTTGCGTGGCTTCATCTTCTTTAGTCATTTTTTTAGGTAGATATTGCTTGAATACAGCATTGCTAATTCTCATTAGCAATGCTGCAACAACGCCCGCAAATGAACCCCAAAACACTGTTTTAATACCATCAATCAACGTACTTAAACTGGTGCTAGGATCATTAATATCAAAATCCTTCAAACCACTGGCAATGCCATAAAATGTGAACGCAATCCCTAAAGTAATTAAAAAGCTTGGTGCTTCTTTGAAAATTTTTTGAGTCTTGAAAGTCAAGATGACAAATATAAGACTGACCAGGGTAATTACCACAATAGCCACTAGATGATAAGACATACCACACTCTGCAATCATTTATTTAAAATAAAACGAGGCATATTATGAATGAAAGATATATTTATTCCAAATAATTAAATTATCAATTCAATATAAATATTCTAAAAGGCGTCCTGTAAGTTTTACAGGACGCCTTTTATTGATATCTTCCAATCACATTTGGCGCAAAGTCAGAATCTGTTCGCTGCGGCCGAAGACACCTAACTCATCGTGCAAAACCGAGCTCGTTAAGCCAATACCATCGCTGCCATATTGCTGTACCGTATCCAAACCCAGCCATTTGCCTTGTGGCAGACGCAGCAAATCAATGTTCAAATCCAAATTCGGAAATGCCCATTCATGCGGTTGGGCGCGAGTGACGATGCCATTGGCGGTATCGACCATGCCCATCAAACGCACCCAATCAGGCGTGGTTTGTCCTTCAATCATATCCAAATCATTGCTCAGCCATACAATACCTGCCCCAGCACGGCGTTCACTATCGGCTTTAAAACGCAAACTCTGAATAAAACCACCGCCCCAAACATTCATGCCATCCCAATCAGGCAAGGCATCAAAATTCACTATACCACGGTCTTCTGTACCCGCAATCGCACTCGTATCACTCGTTTGCATTCGCCACGCACGCGCCACGATGCACGCTCTGCCACCAACAGCCATGGTCGCTTCCAACAATTCAATTGTGCGCCCTGCCCGAATCACTTGAGTGGTAATGCTAAATGGCTTCAGCGGAATCATGCCCCAAATATCCAAATTGACTTTTCCAATGCGCACATCGCTGCGTGGCTGAAACTGCTCCAACTCGGCACAAATAATCCCTGTAGCCGCCGCCATGTGTTGCTCATGCTCGTTCCAAGCACCTTGAGCGGCCTGTAAAGGTTGGTATTGGGCAACGACTTGACCATGGTCATGGTGTTCACGATGAATCAATTGATAATAAGCTGTCATTTTCTTCCTTTGTAGTATGGATTTGATTTGGCTTGATTTTATTTTGATGCCAATCATCTAAATATTAACATCAAATAAATTTATGTTTTAGTCATTTTTAAATTTCAAATCAATATTTGTTGTGCATAAACAAGCCTTATCGCTACACTGATATTGGAATCAAACAGCCAATTTAAGGATATGTCATGTTTCAATCTGCACAGCAACACATCAATTCTTATTATGCTCAGAGCCAAAATTGGACTACTTTTCCACCATTACAGGACGCTTTAGAATGTGATGTTTTGATTGTGGGCGCAGGCTTCAGTGGTTTGCATACGGCATTAAAACTAATAGAAAACGGGCACACCGATGTGGCCATCATTGAAGCGAGCCGCATTGCTTGGGCAGCTTCAGGACGCAATGGTGGACAAGCGATTTTAGGCTGGTCTTGCGATATGGAACCGCTGGAACATGATTTGGGCTATGGCGATGCTTTGGCGTTGTGGCAAGACATGGAATGGGCGGGACAAGAAATTCGAGATTTGCCATTGCGACATGGTTTTGAAGTGGATTATCAAGTGGGACATTTGTGGTGTGCAGTCAAACCTTCACGTGTGGATAGTTTGAAAAAGTGGCAAGAAGACGCAGCCAACAAATGGCATTATGAAGGTTTGCAATTCATTGCCAAACAAGATTTGCCCCAATACATTGCGTCCAATCGCTATCAAGCGGGTTTGCTAGATAACAACGGTGGGCACTTACACCCAATGAAATTGTGTTATGGCATAGCCGATACTTTGCAACGCCATCATGTTCCGATTTTTGAACAAACACCTGCTTTGAATTACCAACGCCAAAAAAACGGTTTTTTGGTCAATACGCCCCAAGGTCAAATTCGTTGCCAACGTTTGGTTTTAGCATGCAATGCGTATATTGATGATTTGGATGCGACCTTGAAAAAACGCATTTTGCCTGTCGGCTGTTTGCAAGTGGCGACTGAAGTTTTGGATGAAGCTTTGTGGCAATCTTTATTGCCAACCAATGTTTGCGTTACCGACAACCAATTTATTTTGGATTATTTTCGCTTGAGCGCAGACAAACGTTTGTTGTTTGGCGGTGGTTGTACGTATATGGGTGGCTTGCCTAAAGACATTGCCGCATTCATGCAACCGATGATGACACGGGTTTTTCCACAATTGAAACACGTTAAAATAGATTATGCATGGGGCGGACATTTGGATTGTACGGTGCGGCGTACGCCTGATGTGGGTCAACACAACGATGTCTATTGGCTACAAGGCTTTTCAGGACACGGTATTTTGCCCACGCTAGCGGCGGCTCGCGCGGTTTCGGAAGCGATTTTAGGCAATACCACTCGCCTCCAACGCTACCAAGAATTGCACAATCCCAATTTCATTGGCAATGACCGTTTTGCCGCACCTTTAGAAGCTTTGGGCAAAATGTATTACCGTTTGCGTGATTGCATTTGACCACCCCCAACATTTTCAAAATATCTCAATTCAAGCGTCCTGTAACCTTACAGGACGCTTGAATACAACATACCAAAACTCAATTGGTATTGATCAACCATTTGTCCACATTCACATCTTTTTGGACAATTTTTTGCTGCAACAAAAAGCTTTTGGTGCCTGCTAGCAAAGCCATGCCTTTTTCAGGGAAAGTGTCTTCCAAATAAGTGCTCATCGGAAAAGATGCCCGAATGATGGGTTCTTTGTAATCGGTGTATTTCAAATAATATTGATAATACGCATCCGGTTGCGCTTGCAACTCTTTGACCGCTTGGCGACGCACTGAATCGAAGGTTTTGAAAAATTGTGGATTTCTGCTTAAAAATTCATCCGTCACCACAATCACACTGTTGTCCTCTAAACCATGTTTGCTCGCCAAATCAACGGTGTTGTAATTCAACGCTTGCAATTGCGGTCCCAATTGAATTGGCGCGGCAAAAGCATCGATGTCACCGCGACTTAACGCCGATTGTGCATCGCGGGGCAACAAATAGTTGAGCGTCACATTTTTAAGCAAGCCTTGTGAAATCAAACCACTGACGTAGCGGTGCATGTAAGAACCATTAGGCACACCGACATTTTTACCTTCCAAATCCGCCAAGGTTTCAATGCCTTCGCGTCCCATCAGCCACACATCGTGCCCTACTGCATTGAAACCAATCAAGGTACTGCCACCACGATTGGCTTGGGCGGTCAAAGCAGGCGTGTCACCAAAAATGCCCACATCCAATTTATTGCTCAACAAAGCCTCACTCAAATCTGGTCCATTGGCAAACACATACTCTTTCACACTACCAAAACCAATCGGTGCCACCGCTTTTTGCAAAGACCCTTGGTGCAATGCCCAACCAACAGCACCACCTGCGGTTTTACTAGGACCGATGTAACCGATGCGCAACTCTTCATTGGCAATGGCTTGGCTTTGCTTGGCATCCACAGCCGCTTTTTGTGGTTGGCACGCTGCCAAAGCCAACACACCCATTACCAAACCCAGCCATTGCTGCCATTTTTGTTTGTTTTGCCATTGCCTCATTTTATTTTTCCATCATCTTATATAACCAATACATATTAAAAATAAAAATTTAAAAACAAAAAGATATTTTGCTTCTATTTATATTCTAAAAAATTATTTGAAAAGTATATTTTATACAAAATAGAATATATAAATTCCAATCAAGGGGACCAAAATGGCATTTGCCTTCCAAGCAATAAAAGCAAGAGAACAAAAAGTCGATCATCGCATTCAAGCCGATGTTTTGGTTATTGGTGGCAGCATTGCAGGCTGTTGGGCAGCAATGGTGGCCAGACAAAATGGCGCTGAGCGTGTGGTGGTGTGTGACAAATCACGAGTCGGTGTTGCAGGTGTGGTGGCGCAAGCCAGTGGCAGCGCAGCTTATTTGATTCCAGGGGCGGATGAATACAATGAAAAGTTGGTTCACTCACGCCACCTCGCTGCCGAAGGCATGGACAACTTGGATTTTGTCCGATACGTTTTTGGTGAAAGCTACAAAATTGCACTGGAACTACAAAAATTGGGTTTTGTCTCCCCCGTCAATCGGCCTGACATCAATGGTGTACGCAGTAACTTATTGGCATTTGATGAGCACGAAGCGCTTGGTTTTTTTCGCCAACTATTGTTGAGTGCTGGCGTGACCATTTTGGATGAAAGTCCAGCTTTGGAATTGTTGCGGCACCAAGACGGCAACATTGTCGGTGCCAATGGCGTGCACAAAACAACTGAAAAAACATGGTCGGTTTTAGCAGGCGCAGTGATTTTGGCAACGGGCGGCAATGCCTTTCGCTCAGGAGCCATGGGCACACACGACACCACAGGTGATGGCCATTTGTTTGCAGCGGAAGCTGGGGCGCAATTTTCAGGCATGGAATTCAGCGGTCACTATGGCATTTCACCATTAGGCAGCGCCACCACCAAAGGCTTTTGGCTTTCAAGTGCTTCATTTTACGATGCCAATGGACAAGAATTGCAAGGCAATGGCTGGGAATCAGTCCACACCATAGGCCAAGCCATTTTGGACACTGGCGGTGCGTTTGCATCGATGAACAAAGCCAATGAAGGTTTGAAAATTTATGCCAAAAATGTCCCCAGCATTTACCACCATTTCCAAAACTTGGGCATTGACCCATACACCGAAAAATTTCCCATTGAATTGCGTTACGAAGGCTTGGTAAGGTCAGTCGGTGGTATTGTCGTGGATGAGCACGCTCAAACAGGCATACCCGGTTTGTATGCCGTTGGCGATGTCACGGAACGCTCCAAAATGACAGGCGCCGCCATGAGTGGCGCAGGTCCTGCCATTGCATGGTGTTTGGTTTCGGCCAAAAAAGCAGGCAAACATGCCGCCACTTGGGCCCAAACCCACACGCCTGAGCACCATGACAATATTGAAGGATTGGGTAAAACAGGTTTGCGACCAGAACATGCTATCAGCGTTTCAGGACAGGAAGTGATTGCTGAAGTACAAAAACATATTTTACCGATTGAACGCAATGTGTTTCGCACCACAGCTCAAGTGAACACATCACAGCAACAATTGGATGCCTTGTGGCAAGAGCAAGGTGGTTATTTGGGTGGACGCAACGCATCTGAATGGGTCAGCGCGCGTGAAAGTGCGGTTTTGCTTTTGGATGCTCACATGGTCTTTTTAGCCGCTTCACAACGCTTGGAAACGCGTGGTTTGCACCGACTAAAAGAGTACCCTAATTCAGACACACAACAAAATCACCACATAGTACTGCAAGGTTTGCATCAATTAAAATGGCACAAAACCCATACTTTGGACCATTTGCCAGCCAATTTGGTCATCGCCTGAAAATGTTGCTCTCACAAAAAAAGCGCCGACCTTGTCAAAGGATTGGCGCTTGCGGATTCAACCGGTCAGCGCAACACCAATCCTACTTTTTATGTTAAAAGGATTGTTATGGTTTCCATACATGGAGCAATGACTGATGAACGTAAGAAACGAATCTGGTTTCTATGGAAGCAGGGAAAGCCTATGGCCTTCATTGCCAAAGACATTATGAAACCACCTGCGACCGTTTACTCATTTCTAGAATACCATGGTGGTATTGAACCTGATATTCGACGCCGAAAAGCGACCGATTTAACCTTGCAAGAGCGCGAATGCATTTCTCGAGCATTGGTAGCAGGACTGAGTTTAAGAGCCATAAGTCGCCAATTAAATCGATCGCCATCGACCATTTCGCGTGAGGTTTCACGTAATGGAGGTGCTCATAAATACAGGGCTTATTTAGCAGAGCAATTGGCTTTAAAGAAAGCAAAAAGGCCAAAATCTTTTATTTTATAAAGCAATTCATTATTAAAACAGATGGTTATTGATAAACTGTCATGTTGTTGGTCTCCCGAACAAATAGCAGGCTGGCTGAAATTCATACAGTTTCCTCATAATCCATCGATGCATGTTTCTTATGAAACCATATACAAATCACTGTATCTGCTGAAAAAAAAACATTCTGCCTCCAAAGCTAAAAAGACATCTTCGCAGAAAAAGAATGTTTCGCCACGCCCGCAATCATCACAACTCTGGTAAGCAGCAGATTCCAAATTTAAAGTCAATTTGGGACCGCCCTAAAGAGATTAAAGACAGACAGTATGTTGGTCATTGGGAAGGAGATATGATTATTGGCACATTAGCTTCAGCAATAGTGACTTTGGTAGAACGCAAATCTCGTTATACATTGCTAGGTAAAACGGCTGATAAAAAATCCATATCTGTTATAAAGGCTGTCATTGACCAATTAGCTGGATTACCTTCATCCATCAGGCAAACACTGACTTGGGATAGAGGTCATGAAATGTCTAAACACCATCTTTTAACTGCTCAATGCAATATGTCTGTTTATTTCTGTGATGCTAGCAGTCCTTGGCAAAAAGGCACAAATGAAAATACAAATGGGCTTTTAAGACAATATTTACCCAAAGGTAAAAATCTTGGTCTTTATTCACAAGAACAATTAGATAAAATTGCTTTGCAACTTAATACTAGGCCGAGAAAAATCTTGGGCTTTAAAACACCTCTTGAGGTCTTTCAAACAGGTGTTGCGCTGACCGGTTGAATCCGCACTTGTCTTTTTTAGTTTTCCATCATTTGTGGCAAATCAAATGCCAAAATTGGCATCGCTTCAAAGCAATGCTTGAACATTCATTGGCGCACCCAACAGGGATCGAACCTGTGGCCTCCAGCTTCGGAAACTGACGCTCTTCCAACTGAGCTATGGGTGCATAAAAAGGAGGCTTATCCTACCTGAAATTTTGGCTTTTAGCAAAGTTTTCAGGACGCTTAATCTTCAAAAATTCTTGATTTTCTCCCCTTGCCCAACATCAGTTTGGCATTTCAATAGTTGACGGCGAAAAAAGCCTGATACAAGTCAGGCAATATGGCAGCAACACCGCATCAATCGGCGCAATCAGAGCATTTTGTAGTATGATAAACAGGCTTTTGTAACATATTTTTGATTGAGCTTGTAAAGAAGAATCCATGACTTATTATATTGGTTTGATGTCTGGCACCAGCTTGGATGGCGTTGATGCGGTTTTAATTGGCATGCAAGGCGCAACATGGCAAGGTGCGTTGGCACACAGTTATGTGCCTTATCCTGAATCTATCAAAACCCAAGTTTTGGCTTTGCAACAACAAGGCGCTAACGAATTGCATCAAACCGCCATTTTGGCGCAACAATTAAGCAAATTGTATGCACAAGCGGTCGCTCAATTATTACAAGCAGAACATTTAAACGCGGGTGACATTGCCGCTATTGGTTGTCACGGTCAAACCATACGCCATGTGCCTGAACAAGCTTACAGTTTGCAAATTGCCGATTGGTCTTTGCTCGCTGAATTGACAGGCATTGATGTGGTCGGTGATTTTCGCAGCCGTGATTTGGCCGCAGGCGGTCAAGGAGCTCCATTGGTGCCCGCTTTTCATGCTGCTTTGTTTGGCAACACGCCACACACGCGTGTATTGGCCAATATCGGTGGCATTGCCAACATCAGCGTGTTGCGTCCTGAACAAGCACCACTGGGTTTTGATACAGGTCCGGGAAACATGTTAATGGATGCTTGGGTGCAACGCCATTTTGGCATCGCTTACGATGACAACAGCAACCATGCCCAACAAGGTGAGGTTTTGCCTGAATTGTTACAAACTTGGTTAGCGCATCCTTATTTTCACACGCCTTATCCCAAATCAACAGGACGTGATTTATTCGATTTGGCATGGTTAGAAACTTATTTAAGCGGCAATGAGCGTCCTGTAAATGTTTTGCGCACTTTGCTTGAACTGACAGCGGTCAGCTTGAGTCAAGACATTGCACTATTCAATCCGCATGAAGTATATGTCTGCGGCGGTGGTGTTTACAATCCTTTGCTAATGCAACGCTTACGAGCATTATTACCCCAAGCTTCATGGCATAGTACCGAAGCTTTGAATTTACATCCACAATGGATGGAAGCTGCAGCATTTGCTTGGTTGGCGGCTCGTCGTCTTCTAGGTTTACCAAGCAATGCCGCTACCGTCACAGGAGCAAAAGGACCTCGCTGTTTGGGCGCGGTTTATTTGGCTTGATTTTAAAAAATATAGATGTTGTGTATGAGAAAAAAAACCACCTCACGTAAATCCTCACTCAACCCGCCCAAGCGTGGCGTGGTCAGTAACAAACAATTGGCGCAACAAAAAGATTTGGGCTTTCAAATTTTCACAGCCTTTAATGATGCCATTTGGTTGGTAGCTTTGTTAGCGACCTTATTTTTAGGCGCCGCTTTGTTCAGCTTTGACATGAGCGACCCTGCCTTTAGCCGCAGTGCCGATAGCGATAATATTCAAAATATTGGCGGCGTGGTGGGTGCTTATATTGCCGATATTGCCTATTATTTATTTGGTTTGTCCATTTGGTGGGTGATTATTGAAGCATGTATTTTATTGTTTCGCGCCTTTAAACCGTTATTGGTCGCCAAAAAAATCGATGACCACCATCATTTAGGTTTAAGTATTCTGGGTACCAGCATCATGATTGCAGGTAGCAGCTTATTAGAACATTGGCTATTGCCTATCACTTGGAACAGCTCATTACCGATTGGTACAGGCGGCCTATGGGGGCAAACCATCACGCCAATGCTAGACTATGGTATTGGTCGTTCTAGTGGTATCGCCATTAGTGTCTTATTAATGTTGCTTGGTTTGTCATTGATGTTGCAAATGACATGGCAAGAAATGGGTGACAAAATCAAAACCAATAGCCAATGGTTGTGGTTTCATTTGGTCAAACGCCCTAGCAAACTTATCCGTGAATTGCCTCAACCCAAAACCATGCGCCAAACAGTCGAAGCGGTAGAAGACATCACCGCCATTCCTGTGGAGGCACCAACAGGTGCTAACAGCAATCGCAAAAAAAATACCTCCACAACCAATAAAACAGCCTCAGAATCGACTTCAACAAATGAGGCTCATGCTCAAAACAGCCCTAAAACAGCCATTCCCGTACAAACTTCTTTGTTTGAAAACAATAATACCAAGGGCAAACAACAAGCAGCCCATTTGCGTACCGATTTGCCCTCATTGGATCTGTTACAGGCCGCTTCTACTCCCACAGCTGCGCTCAATCCTGAACAATTACAAGCCACAGCACAATTGATTGAAACCAAATTGGCAGAATTTGGCGTGAGTGTACAAGTGGTGAGCGCCACCACAGGACCCGTCATTACCCGTTATGAAATTGAACCTGCCTCAGGTATCAAAGGCAGCCAAATCGTCAATTTGGCCAAAGATTTGGCGCGCGCTTTAGCCTTACAAAGCGTGCGTGTGGTCGAAACCATCGCGGGTAAAAAAACCATGGGCATAGAATTGCCCAACAGCTTCCGCCAAGATGTTTCATTTCGAGAGTTGCTCAATGCTGCGGTTTTTGACCAAGCGCCATCCAAACTGACTTTGGCCATGGGCAAAGACATTGCAGGTGTGCCTGTGGTCGCTGATTTGGCGAAAATGCCGCATGTTTTGGTCGCAGGGACAACTGGCTCAGGCAAATCTGTGGCAATCAATACGATGATTTTGTCCATGCTCTACAAAGCCACACCTGCCGAAGTGCGTTTTATTATGGTGGACCCAAAAATGTTGGAGTTGTCGGTTTATGAAGACATTCCACATCTATTGGCACCTGTGGTCACCGATATGAAACATGCAAGCAATGCTTTAAATTGGTGTGTGGCAGAGATGGAACGCCGTTATCGTTTGCTGGCTCATATCGGTGTGCGTCAATTGAGCAGCTATAACGAGAAAATTCAGGCCGCTATTGCCAATCAAAAACCGTTGTTTAACCCATTTAGCCTCACACCTGATGAGCCTGAACCTTTGGAAGCGCTGCCGCATATTGTCGTCATCATCGATGAATTGGCAGACTTAATGATGGTGGAAGGCAAAAAAGTTGAGCAACAAATTGCCCGTTTGGCACAAAAAGCCCGTGCTGCAGGCATTCATTTGATTTTGGCGACCCAACGTCCATCGGTCGATGTGATTACAGGTTTAATCAAAGCCAATATTCCAACACGCATTGCCTTTCAAGTGTCTAGCAAAATTGATTCTCGCACCATTTTAGATCAAGGCGGTGCAGAAAATTTGCTTGGCAAAGGCGACATGTTGTTCTTGCCACCGGGCACTGCCGAGCCAACCCGCTTGCATGCCGGTTTTGTGCGTGATGAAGATGTGCATCAAGTGGTCAATTTCCTGAAATCACAAGCCCCTGCCCAATATGTAGAAGGCTTGCTCAGCGGTGAAGCAGGCTTGGCACTGGAAGCAGGCAGCGGCAGCGCAGGCGGCGCGGAGAAACACGATGAACTGTTTGATCAAGCAGTTGAATTCATTTTGAATACTCGTAAAACCTCGATTTCATCTTTACAACGCCATTTGCGCATCGGCTACAATCGCGCCGCCAATTTGATGGAAGAATTGGAGCGTGCTGGTATTGTGTCTGCTCCAGAACTGGGTGGCAGCCGCCAAATTTTAGCCAAACGAACGTTGGAGTGAATATGGCTTTATTCAAAAAAGAACCTCAGCGTACCCTCACTCAAAAAGTAGGGGTTTTGCTGATGAATTTGGGCACACCTGAGCGTCCTGAAGCTGCGTCCGTCAAACCATTTTTAAAAGAATTTTTATCTGATACACGCGTGGTTGAATTGCCTGCTGCTGTGTGGCAACCTATTTTGCGTGGTGCTATTTTAACCAGACGCCCGAAAGCCAGTGCAGAAAACTATCAAAAAGTGTGGACAGAACAAGGCTCTCCGTTGGCTGTGATTTTGCAAGCACAAACTGCCGCTATACAAACTTATTTTCAAGCCAAAAAATTAGATGTCACCGTTGACTATGCAATGACATATGGTCAACCCAGCATTGCCACACAAATCGAGCATTTTAAACAACAAGGCATAGGACGAATTTTCATCTTGCCTTTGTATCCGCAATACTCAGGCTCCGCCACAGGTGCAGCTTTAGACAAACTGTATGCAGACTTGATGAAACAGCGCAATATGCCATCGATACGCACGCTACGCAGCTATGGTGAACATGCAGGTTATATCAGTGCGATGTCGCAACATTTGCGCCAACATTTGCCTCAATTGCACACTTATGACCGCATTGTATTCAGTTACCATGGCGTGCCACAAAATCACATTGATGCAGGCGACCCTTATCAAGCAGAGTGTTTACAAACATCTCAATTGCTCGCTCAGCATCTGGGCTTAGACAATGAACATTGTATAACAGCATTTCAAAGTCGTTTTGGACGTGCCAAATGGGTAGAACCATCCACGCAAAATTTGCTTGATACTTTACCCAAGCAAGGCGTTAAAAAAATTGCCGTTTTTTGTCCAGGTTTCAGCGCCGATTGTTTAGAAACTTTGGAAGAAATTGCCATTGCAGGTAAAGCACAGTTTGAAGCTGCTGGCGGCACTGAATATACTTACGTACCCTGTTTGAATACCGAATCGGCATGGATAGAGACACTTTGCTCTATGATTTCAAATGAATTAATGGGCTGGATTTGATGTAACAACTTGGCTAAACCCTGTTTGATATAGGATAATTCCGCCTTTATACACAACCATAAACTACAAAGTCCATGAATTACGCTAGCTTAAAGAATATTGATGTAACCAATAAAACTGTTTTGATTCGTGTGGACATGAATGTCCCATTGAACGATGGTGTCATCACTGATGACACTCGCATTCGTGCATCTTTACCAAGCATTGAATACTGCTTAGAGCGTGGTGCAGGTGTGATTTTAATGGTGCATTTGGGTCGCCCAAAAGAAGGTATTTTGAAGCCCGAAGACAATGTTTTGCCTATTGCCAAACGCCTAAGCAAATTACTCAATCAAGACATTCAAATTGCTGAAAACTGGCGCGATGCCAAACCTGAACCAAAATCAGGTCAAGTCATCATGCTGCAAAACGTCCGTGTCAATGTCGGTGAAAAAGCCAACGACCCAGAATTGGGCAAAGCGTATGCGGCTTTGTGTGATGTGTTTGTGTTCGATGCTTTTAGTGCTGCTCACCGCGCCCAAGCCTCTACTCATGCCGTTTCTCAATTTGCACCGATTGCTTGTGCAGGCTTGTTGTTATCGGCAGAATTGGATGCATTAAGCCAAGCCATTGAAAGCCCGAAAGCACCTGTGGTAGCGATTGTCGGTGGCAGCAAAGTATCCACCAAATTGACTATTTTGGAAAGCTTAAGCCAAAAAGTAGACCAATTGATCGTCGGTGGCGGTATTGCCAATACTTTCTTATTGGCTCAAGGTCACAATATTGGTAAATCTTTAGTAGAAACCGATTTGGTAGAAGAAGCAAAAAAAATTATCGCAGCGATTGAAGCCAAAGGCGGTTCAGTACCATTGCCTAGCGATGTGATTGTAGCAAAATCTTTCAGCACCGATGCCGAAGCCATCACTAAGGACATCAATGACGTAGAAGACGACGACATGATTTTGGATATTGGTCCCAACTCACAAAAAGTTTTGGCAAACATCATTGCTCAAGCGGGTACTGTGGTTTGGAATGGTCCAGTTGGCGTCTTTGAATTTGACCAATTTGCCTCAGGCAGCCAATCTTTGGCACAAGCCATTGCTCAAAGCGATGCTTTTTCTATCGCAGGTGGCGGTGACACTTTGGCAGCGATTGCCAAATTTGGCGTCACCGACCAAATCAGTTATATTTCAACTGGCGGCGGTGCATTCTTAGAATTTTTAGAAGGTAAAGAATTGCCAGCAGTAGCCATTTTGCAAAATTAATCAATATATTGTCATTGAAAGCGTCCTGTAAATATTTACAGGACGCTTTTTTATCAAAAATTTATTATGTGATGCTATCGATAAAATTGGCATGAAGTTTGCTCTATATCAAATAACTTCCAAACAATTTGATTCTAAGGACTAACATCATGAAACTGCATGCTTCTCAAAAGGCTGGATTAATCGAACAACGTATCGAAATTTTAATCGCCAATTTCACAACCAAAAATAAAGCAGAATGTTTAGAATCTATCATGTCCTTAGAGCCTGAATACCGTTTGAAATATCTAAATATTTTTATTATTGCAGTGAATACCTTAGGCGAAGAAGCCATGGTAGATTTATTATCAGCAGCTTAATTTGAATATCTGAATCCGTTTTAATCTGTAATAACACCCTGTTTAAAATTGCTTGGAAGCATTCGATAAACCAACAAGCGTCCTGTAAAGTTTACAGGACGCTTGTTTATATGAATGTGTATTATATTTAAAGCTATCTTTAAGAATGAATAAAGCCCTGATGCGTTTGCATCAGGGCTTTAGAATGGGGCGTTTGACGATGACCTACTTTCACATGGGTAATCCACACTATCATCGGCGCTAAGTCGTTTCACGGTCCTGTTCGGGATGGGAAGGCGTGGGACCAACTCGCTATGGTCGTCAAACATAAACTTTAAAATCAGAAAGCTGTCTGTATTACAGAGCTTTGAAATAGGGCTGTATTATACTGTCTATTTCAATCTTAATCAACTGGGTAATAATTGTATGCTTTATGTAGTAAGCATTATCATTGAAGTTCTTCAAATGATAGAGTCAAGCCTCACGAGCAATTAGTATGGGTTAGCTTCAAGCGTTACCGCTCTTCCACACCCCACCTATCAACGTCCTGGTCTCGAACGACTCTTTAGTGTGGTTAAACCACAAGGGAAATCTCATCTTCAGGCGAGTTTCACGCTTAGATGCTTTCAGCGTTTATCTCTTCCGAACTTAGCTACCCGGCTATGCCACTGGCGTGACAACCGGTACACCAGAGGTTCGTCCACTCCGGTCCTCTCGTACTAGGAGCAGCCCCCGTCAAATTTCCAACGCCCACTGCAGATAGGGACCAAACTGTCTCACGACGTTTTAAACCCAGCTCACGTACCACTTTAAATGGCGAACAGCCATACCCTTGGGACCGACTACAGCCCCAGGATGTGATGAGCCGACATCGAGGTGCCAAACTCCGCCGTCGATATGAACTCTTGGGCGGAATCAGCCTGTTATCCCCGGAGTACCTTTTATCCGTTGAGCGATGGCCCTTCCATACAGAACCACCGGATCACTATGTCCTGCTTTCGCACCTGCTCGACTTGTTGGTCTCGCAGTTAAGCTACCTTTTGCCATTGCACTATCAGTCCGATTTCCGACCGGACCTAGGTAACCTTCGAACTCCTCCGTTACTCTTTGGGAGGAGACCGCCCCAGTCAAACTGCCTACCATGCACGGTCCCCGATCCGGATAACGGACCTGGGTTAGAACCTCAAAGTCACCAGGGTGGTATTTCAAGGACGGCTCCACACAGACTAGCGTCTGTGCTTCAAAGCCTCCCACCTATCCTACACAAGTGACTTCAAAGTCCAATGCAAAGCTACAGTAAAGGTTCACGGGGTCTTTCCGTCTAGCAGCGGGTAGATTGCATCTTCACAACCATTTCAACTTCGCTGAGTCTCGGGAGGAGACAGTGTGGCCATCGTTACGCCATTCGTGCGGGTCGGAACTTACCCGACAAGGAATTTCGCTACCTTAGGACCGTTATAGTTACGGCCGCCGTTTACTGGGGCTTCGATCCGATGCTTGCACATCTTCAATTAACCTTCCAGCACCGGGCAGGCGTCACACCCTATACGTCCACTTTCGTGTTAGCAGAGTGCTGTGTTTTTAATAAACAGTCGCAGCCACCGATTCTCTGCGGCCTGGCGTTGCTTACGGAGTAAATCCTTCACAATACCAGGCATACCTTCTCCCGAAGTTACGGTATCAATTTGCCGAGTTCCTTCTCCCGAGTTCTCTCAAGCGCCTTAGAATTTTCATCCCACCCACCTGTGTCGGTTTGCGGTACGGTTCGATTTAAGCTGAAGCTTAGTGGCTTTTCCTGGAAGCGTGGTATCGGTCACTTCGGTTCCGTAGAACCTCGTTATCACTTCTCGGTGTTGAATGAATTCCCGGATTTGCCTAAGAATTCCACCTACTGGCTTGAACAAACTATTCCAACAGTTTGCTGACCTAACCTTCTCCGTCCCCACATCGCACTTAAATCAAGTACAGGAATATTAACCTGTTTCCCATCGACTACGCATCTCTGCCTCGCCTTAGGGGCCGACTCACCCTACGCCGATGAACGTTGCGTAGGAAACCTTGGGTTTTCGGCGAGGGGGCTTTTCACCCCCTTTATCGCTACTCATGTCAACATTCGCACTTCTGATACCTCCAGCAGACTTCACAATCCACCTTCGCAGGCCTACAGAACGCTCCCCTACCACATGCACTAAGTGCACATCCGCAGCTTCGGTTATAGATTTGAGCCCCGTTACATCTTCCGCGCAAGACGACTCGACTAGTGAGCTATTACGCTTTCTTTAAATGGTGGCTGCTTCTAAGCCAACATCCTAGCTGTCTGGGCCTTCTCACTTCGTTTACCACTTAATCTATCATTTGGGACCTTAGCTGGCGGTCTGGGTTGTTTCCCTCTTGACACCGGACGTTAGCACCCGATGTCTGTCTCCCGAGGAATCACTTCATGGTATTCTTAGTTTGCCATGGGTTGGTAAGTTGCAATAACCCCCTAGCCATAACAGTGCTTTACCCCCATGAGTGTACCTCGAGGCACTACCTAAATAGTTTTCGGGGAGAACCAGCTATCTCCAAGTTTGTTTAGCCTTTCACCCCTATCCACAGCTCATCCCCTAATTTTGCAACATTAGTGGGTTCGGACCTCCATTACCTGTTACGGCAACTTCATCCTGGCCATGGATAGATCACTTGGTTTCGGGTCTACGCCCAGCAACTAATCGCCCTATTAAGACTCGATTTCTCTACGGCTCCCCTATTCGGTTAACCTTGCTACTGAACGTAAGTCGTTGACCCATTATACAAAAGGTACGCAGTCACGGAACAAGTCCGCTCCCACTGTTTGTATGCATCAGGTTTCAGGTTCTATTTCACTCCCCTTCCGGGGTTCTTTTCGCCTTTCCCTCACGGTACTGGTTCACTATCGGTCGATGATGAGTATTTAGCCTTGGAGGATGGTCCCCCCATATTCAGACAGGATTTCTCGTGTCCCGCCCTACTTGTCGTTAGCTTAGTACCGCAGTTGAGATTTCGAATACGCGACTATCACGCACTATGGTCATACTTTCCAGAATGTTCTTCTATCTCGACTACTATCACTAACAGGCTTTTCCGCGTTCGCTCGCCACTACTTGCGGAATCTCGGTTGATTTCTTTTCCTCCGGGTACTTAGATGGTTCAGTTCTCCGGGTTTGCTCCAGTGACCTATGTATTCAGTCAAAGGTACCTAATAAATTAGGTGGGTTTCCCCATTCGGACATCGCGGGATCAAAGCTTTATTGCCAGCTCCCCCACGCTTTTCGCAGGCTTACACGTCCTTCGTCGCCTATCATCGCCAAGGCATCCACCTGATGCACTTATTCACTTGACTCTATCATTTCAAGAACCTCTGACTTTGCAGAATTAGACAGTTGACGTGTCTTCCTTCTGCTTGATTCTCTTCATGTTAAAGCTTACTACTTGGTTGTTACAATCAACGCCTTTTGAATTCGTTGATTGCAGATACAATCATCACCCAAATTTACTGTGTTATTTAAGCGGCCTGTAAAGGCTGTCTAAACAACAACATTGTCTTTTGTTTGTTGATTTCGGCTTTCTAATTTTTTAAAGATCGATGCGTCGCTTTTGTGTGTTTCGCTTTGTACTGCTTGTCCGCTAACACGCTTCGCAAATCAAAGAAGACTGAGAGTATATCATCTCTTTATTAAGAGTGAAATAAAAAACAGCGTCAGCTGTCAATCGTCTTTGATTTGCAAAGTATTTTAGTTCATTGGTGGAGGCAAACGGGATCGAACCGATGACCCCCTGCTTGCAAAGCAGGTGCTCTACCAACTGAGCTATGCCCCCAATGTTCCACAACCTTACTTGTTACCAAGTTTGATGGTGGGTCTGGGAGGACTTGAACCTCCGACCCCACGCTTATCAAGCGTGTGCTCTAACCAGCTGAGCTACAAACCCAGGTCGTTGCTACTTGCATCTTTATTTACAGTTTACCGATAAGTGTGAATGCGTTAAGCCTCTTCTATCTCTAGAAAGGAGGTGATCCAGCCGCAGGTTCCCCTACGGCTACCTTGTTACGACTTCACCCCAGTCATGAAGCATACCGTGGTAAGCGGACTCCTTACGGTTATCCTACCTACTTCTGGTATCCCCCACTCCCATGGTGTGACGGGCGGTGTGTACAAGACCCGGGAACGTATTCACCGCAGTATGCTGACCTGCGATTACTAGCGATTCCGACTTCACGCACTCGAGTTGCAGAGTGCGATCCGGACTACGATCGGCTTTATGAGATTGGCTCCACCTCGCGGCTTGGCTACCCTCTGTACCGACCATTGTATGACGTGTGAAGCCCTGGTCATAAGGGCCATGAGGACTTGACGTCATCCCCACCTTCCTCCGGTTTGTCACCGGCAGTCTCATTAGAGTGCTCAACTGAATGGTAGCAACTAATGACAAGGGTTGCGCTCGTTGCGGGACTTAACCCAACATCTCACGACACGAGCTGACGACAGCCATGCAGCACCTGTGTTACGGCTCCCGAAGGCACTCCTCCGTCTCTGGAGGATTCCGTACATGTCAAGACCAGGTAAGGTTCTTCGCGTTGCATCGAATTAATCCACATCATCCACCGCTTGTGCGGGTCCCCGTCAATTCCTTTGAGTTTTAATCTTGCGACCGTACTCCCCAGGCGGACAATTTCACGCGTTAGCTACGCTACCAAGAGCTTTTAATCTCCCAACAGCTAATTGTCATCGTTTAGGGCGTGGACTACCAGGGTATCTAATCCTGTTTGCTACCCACGCTTTCGAGCATGAGCGTCAGTGTTATCCCAGGGGGCTGCCTTCGCCATCGGTATTCCTCCACATCTCTACGCATTTCACTGCTACACGTGGAATTCTACCCCCCTCTGACACACTCTAGTTATCCAGTTTCAAATGCACGTCCCAAGTTGAGCTCGGGGCTTTCACACCTGACTTAAATAACCGCCTGCGCTCGCTTTACGCCCAGTAATTCCGATTAACGCTTGCACCCTACGTATTACCGCGGCTGCTGGCACGTAGTTAGCCGGTGCTTATTCTTTAGGTACCGTCATCACTCTTGGATATTAGCCAAAAGCTTTTCTTCCCTAACAAAAGTACTTTACAACCCGAAGGCCTTCTTCATACACGCGGCATTGCTGGATCAGGCTTGCGCCCATTGTCCAAAATTCCCCACTGCTGCCTCCCGTAGGAGTCTGGGCCGTGTCTCAGTCCCAGTGTGGCGGATCATCCTCTCAGACCCGCTACTGATCGTCGCCTTGGTAGGCTTTTACCCCACCAACTAGCTAATCAGACGTCGGCCGCTCAAATAACGCAAGGTCCGAAGATCCCCTGCTTTCCCCCGTAGGGCGTATGCGGTATTAGCCACTCTTTCGAGTAGTTATCCCCCATTACTTGGTACGTTCCGACGCATTACTCACCCGTTCGCCACTCGTCAGCAAGAAAGCAAGCTTTCTCCTGCTACCGTTCGACTTGCATGTGTAAAGCATGCCGCCAGCGTTCAATCTGAGCCAGGATCAAACTCTTATGTTTAATCTCTAAGCTTACTATTTAATTTCTGGTCTGCTTCTCAAAGAAAAAGAGCGAGAAATGATTAAAAATCATATCTTGTCTTTACTTCTTTAGCAGTGTGAGGCTCTTCGCACTCACACTTATCGGTAATCTGTTTTTTAAAGAGCTGTGCTGTGAAACTTGCGAAGCTGACCGTTTGGTCTGTTTCGTTTCTGTCTCAGCAGCGAAGAAACCGAATATTACAGAAACACCGAAAACCCGTCAACACCTAATTGTAAAAATATGGCTATAAAAACACAAGCACGCTGAATTTAAAGGAAATCTTATTGCAAATTATTTTAACAACCTTCAAAAAAACCATGAATACCATAACAAACTTATTTCCAAACACCTCCAAAACAAACAAAATAGGTCAAATTCAATGATAAAAGCGTCCTGTAAACGGTTACAGGACGCTTACACAAGCCATATAACAATACCAATTTTGTTTTTGATTCTTATATGATGCTGGTTTATCAAAATCACTATATCAATACAAAGGAAGATATATGGAATTGTCTATTTACGCTCAAATTGTCAATTGTTGCCATGGCTCACAAAACGAATTATTGTCGCGCCAAGACATCATCCATGCCGTCCATAACAAATACGGCACCAATCCAAGCAGCGTGATTCCATCAGACTATTGCTACAACCGCACCAATAAAGGTGCTGCCGACAAGCCACTGTTTGAATGGTTGGGAAATGGACAATACCGCTATTTGGGTGAAGGCTTTGCTTATACAGGTCGCGTGTTCAGCCGCCCTTTAGGTGCAAAACAAGATATCGTCGTGAGGTGCAAAACAAGATATCGTCGTGGCAATGTGGGAAAACGGTGTACAAACACCCTTCACTGAAAAATCACTTTAAAGACTGAAGCAAGCGTCCTGTAAAACTTTACAGGACACTTATTGATCACATTTACTCTATATACATCCATAATACAATCATATTGAGTATGTGATGATGAACATCACAAATATCAAAACGTTTCCATTTGCAGCTATCACCCATCCCGAACAGGATACCCATGTCAACGATGCAGAAATTCTTACGTTCTGTCACTGTCATTGTCATCGCCATTCCGAGCGGGTCATCATCGTTGGACTGCTTTCTTCTCCTGCATATGCATTGAAAGAAAAAGGTTTCATATTGATATTGGTACTGTATGTATTGGCAGGCGTTGCGTGGGCGCTATTTTGGTATTTGTACAAAATTGAACCCTCAATGACAAAGCGCGAAGTGGATGCGTATTATCTCGTCCACCTGCTGTTCTTTATTTTTGTGAATTTATTTGCTCACCAAGGCAGCAAAGTCATCATCATTGCCTCTTCTTATTGGTGGCCCAGCACCGTCGTTACCGCGCCAATATTCTCCAAACACATAGACAAAAAGAACGGTTTTCGCGGCAGCCCTGACTATCTCATACATTACATCGTGGTTTCTGTACCTGGTGAAACCTCTATGCCCTTACAAGTCACACCCTCGTTTTACGCTCGTGTTAAAAAAGGGCAGCATTTGAACATCAGCTCAAGAGAAACGCCTCTTGCTTATGTATATAGCGGTTTTTACCAATTAGAATCCACCATTCTTTATGAGTGATACCTTAAATAGCAACACATGCCACTCATGAAACAAAAGCGGCCTGTAAAGTTTACAGGCCGCTTCTCAATTCAAATGATGTGTGACAAAACGCTGTTACACGCCTTTTTTCAAACTCGCTTGAATGAAATCATCCAAATCACCATCCATTACTGCTTTGATGTTGCCGACTTCATAACCTGTGCGCAAATCTTTGATGCGTGATTGGTCGAACACGTATGAACGGATTTGATGACCCCAACCCACATCGGATTTGCTGTTTTCCAAATCTTGCTTGGCTTCGTTGCGTTTGCGCATTTCCAATTCAAACAATTTGGCACGCAACATGTTCATGGCTTCGTCTTTGTTACGGTGTTGTGAACGGTCGTTTTGACATTGCACCACAATACCTGTCGGTTCATGCGTCAAACGCACTGCCGAATCGGTTTTGTTAATGTGCTGACCACCTGCACCCGAAGCACGGTAAGTATCGACACGCAAGTCAGAAGGATTGATTTCAATTTCAAACGAATCGTCCACTTCTGGATACACGAACACAGAAGCAAAAGAAGTATGGCGTTTGTTGTTCGAGTCAAATGGCGAGTAACGTACCAAGCGGTGAATGCCTGTTTCGGTGCGCAACAAGCCATAAGCGTATTCACCCTCTAATTTGATAGTGGCACGATTAACGCCTGCAATTTCACCTGAATCTTCTTCCAATACTTCGACTTTAAAGCCTTTGCGTTCAGCATAGCGCACATACATGCGATACAACATGCCCGCCCAATCTTCTGCTTCCGTACCGCCTGCGCCTGCCACAATATCAATAAAGCAGTTATTGGCATCGGCTTCTTGGTTGAACATGCGTTTGAATTCCAAATCTGCCATACGCTGTTCTAACGTAGCGATATCGTCCTGTACGCCAGCAAATCCATCCGCGTCTTCTTCTTCCACAGCCATTTCCAACAACATACGGCTGTCTTCAATACCTGTACTGATTTCATCCAAATTGACCACAATACCTTCGAGCAATTTGCGTTCTTTGCCAATTTCTTGGGCTTTTTTTAGGTCGTTCCAAAGCTCAGGATCTTCAGACAAACCAACCACTTCTTCTAAACGGTCTTTTTTGCCGTCGTAGTCAAAGATACCCCCTGATGTCTTGGTTGCGTTTGGCCAAGTCATCGAGAGTGTTGTTCAATTGATTGATAATTTCCGCTTCCATGTTCGGTTCTTTCGCGTAACGGTTTCAATATAAAGGCAGATATTGTACTTTAAATTGCCAAAATATCCCATTAGCAGTATTCAACGCACCAAGCGACCTGTTTTATCAATAATCAAAGCAGGTTCAGGCACACAGATTTCACCATCCCAACCATCTTCTTGTTCCAAGCGTCCTGTAACGCCTACCAACGCCTTGCCATTTTCAAATGGCTGCGCACAAAAATATTGCGGCGCAATCACTATTTGACCTGTTTGAGCATCAGCATACCCAATCAAACCTTGTGCATTGCGAATACGCACCAAACCATCTTCCACATAATCAGGACCGTTGTCATACCAATAAAGATGATAAACCACTCGCCCTTGCGCATTGATGGCTACTTTTTGTTGCCCCCGAAATTCAAACATATTCAATACTGCATGGTTTTGACTGTATTTTTGAGCCTCATTCATATCCAAATGTGGACGAATGGCATAACAATCTGTTTGATAATGCCCTTCAAACAAACGTTGACCTTGCTGATTGGTTAAATAACATTGCTCAGCATCACTCGCCTGTTGATGAATATACAAACCATCTGCCCAAGCTGAACTCACACAACATATTGCCAGTACCGCTGCCCATTTATTCATCACTATTTTTTCCTCAGCTCAAAATTCATACACATCAAAATAAAATCCATCATCATAGCTACTTTCATGACCAGCATGCTTGGCTCATTAGCCTCAGAATCCAAAACTTTCTTAAACATCATCAATTTGGATTGATTTTGGCATATTTTTTAAATCAACCCCTGTTCAATCCCAAAATTTAAATCAAACATCTTCAAAAAACCCACAAAATCAGCCACTTGTTTCAAAACATTGATTAGTATTTAAATTTCATACTTATATAAAAATTAGATAGTTATTTCAATAAATAAAATATATACGCACTCTTATAAGAAAAATTAACTAAAAATTAACTAAAAATTACTACATAATGTCATCTTTTTTAAGATAAAAGACACCGTCACTGAGCAATTCCCACCTATTCCGAGTCTGATTCATCAGCCATTTAGGTTTGCGCAGAAAACCAACTCTTTTGATTATTTTTACAAAGAAGATAACGATATGAATGAACAACTGAACGACACGCTGATGGCGATAGTCGATAAGCTCAACGGTCCCTTATGGGATTTCTTAGTCATATTTTTAGTTGCCATTGGCTTGTTTTACACCATCATTACGGGTGCAGTGCAATTGCGTTTATTTTTGCACAGCATCAAAATCATGAAAAACAGCCGTAAAATTGGCAATGACGACCACGGCATTACCCCATTTCAAGCTTTTGTGACAGGTTTGGCCAGCCGCGTCGGCGTGGGTAACGTCGCAGGTGTGGCGATTGCCATCGCTTTAGGCGGTCCAGGTGCTGTATTTTGGATGTGGGCAACGGCATTTTTGGGCATGAGCTCGGCATTCGTAGAATCTTCTTTGGCCCAGTTGTTCAAAATCCGTGACCCACGCAGCAAGCAATTTCGTGGTGGCCCTGCGTATTACATCACCCAAGGCTTGAAACAAAAATGGTTGGGCGTGGTGTTTGCCATTGCCTTGATTTTGACTTATGGCTTTGTCTTCAATGCCGTTCAATCCAATTCCATTGTCAGCGCAACCGACCATGCTTGGGGTTGGAACCAAGCCAATCCTATGTTGTTTGGCACTGAAATTTCATTGGTCGGCATCGCTTTGGTGATTTTGACTGCTGCCATCATTTTTGGCGGTATCAAACGCATCGCAACGGTTGCTGAAAGCTTTGTGCCTGTGATGGCGCTGTTGTATTTGGCTGTTGCGATGTACATCGCTGCAATCAATTTGCCAATTTTGCCAGACATGTTTGCCATGATTTTCCGTGAAGCATTCCAGTTTGAAGCTGCCGCAGGTGGTTTCTTTGGTTCTATGGTTTCTGCTGCCATGATGGCAGGCATCAAACGCGGTTTGTTCTCAAACGAAGCAGGTATGGGTTCGGCACCGAACGCTGCGGCCGCTTCTGATGTGAAACACCCAGTGAACCAAGGTTTGGTACAAATGTTGGGCGTGTTTGTGGACACTTTCATCGTGTGTACCTGTACGGCAGTGATTATTTTGTCATCGAATTTTTACACCGACGCCAGCTACAGCGGCGTGCAATTGACGCAAGTGGCGTTAGAAGCACAAATTGGCAGCTGGGGCGATGACTTCTTGGCCATCATTTTGTTCATGTTCTGTTATTCGTCTGTAATCGGCAATTACGCTTACGCCGAAGGCAACATGCAATTTATCAACAACAACCCAACGGTGATGAATGTGTTCCGTGTGTTGGTGTGTGTGATGGTGTATATGGGCGCTGTGACCAGCATTCCTTTGGTTTGGAACGCGGCCGATTTATTCATGGGCGTGATGGCAACCATCAACTTGTTCGCTATTTTGTTGTTGACGCCATACTTGATGATGTTGCTCAAAGACTATACATCGCAATTGAAACGCGGTGTGGAAGAGCCTGAGTTCAAATTGAAAAACCACCCTAAATACAAAAACAAAATCAAATCTGACATTTGGTAAGGTATTGTTAGTATCATGAGGTGATGAATAAGCGTCCTGTAAAGTTTACAGGACGCTTATTTTTATGATGATTGTGTGTCTTCATGGGGTAAGGATGGCGTTTGTATCACCTGCACGCCTTCGGCATTTTCACTAAAACCTTTGAGCAAATCATTGAACAAAATCGGTGAATTGGCATGCTCTTTCATCAATGCTTCTGCGCGCGCGCCTTGCCCTGCTTTGATGGCACCCAAAATGGCATGGTGTTGCAAATGTGCGTAGAGCAAACGTTTGCGCTCTGCGACCATATTGCGCGTGTCGACCACCAACGATTGCACCGATGCAAAAGGCAAACTCTCTACTTTCGTCAATGCCAGTTTGATAGCGGCATTGCCAGAGGCTTCTAAAATGGTTTCATGAAACAACATGTTGACACGGTGATAATGCTCAATGTGCGTCACTTCAAACGCATCGTCTTCAAACATCGCATCTATCTGCGCCAAAGCCTGCTCTAATGCTTGAACATTCTCAGCACTCAAGCCTTTTTCCGCAGCTTGCCGTGCCGCCAAGCCTTCCAATACACCACGGACATCCAATGCACCCAAAAAGTCTTGTGTGGTGATTTTGCGAACAGCAAAACCACGACGTGGCAATTTTTCCAGCAAGCCTTCTTGCTCTAAAATTCGCAACGCCAAGCGCACTGGCAAACGTGACACACCCAAAAGCTCCGCAGTAGGGATTTCAATGATACGCTCCCCCGGCTGCAATTGGCCCGAAGCAATCATTTCACGTAAACGCACCAAGACTTGATGTCCGTGTTGCATAAGCATCCTTTTTCTAATGAATTTTAAGTTCCTGTTGTACAGAAACCGCATCGACAGCCAGCCATTGTAATAAAGCTTGGTTGACCCGACCAGCATCTTCCAGTGGTGCCATATGACCACCATCATCAAACACCACCAATGGCGCTTGTGGCATCAATGCTTGTATCGCTTGGTGTTGCGCCACCGTACTCCAAGTGTCTTGCGCACCAACGCCCAAAAGCACAGGACAAGATACTTGCTTCAAACTTGCCTCAGCATCAGGACGGTTGAGCAAAGCATGTACATGTTTGCCAAAATCTTCTGGCGTGGATTTTAAAACCATCTGACGCAAAGGCTCAACGATGCTGTCGTCTTGTTGGTTTTTCGGTGCCAACATTGGCATCAACCAATGTTCTACCAAAAACGCCATGCCATGTGTTTGCGCCTGCTCAAGCAAATGGTAACGCTTTTGCGCTTCGCCCTCTTTCACACCATGCACACCCGTATCCAGCAAAGCCAACTTCAACACCCGTTCAGGCGCCATGCGCACCACTTCCAAAGCCACGCGCGCCCCCATAGAATGCGCCACCAATACAAATGGCGCATCGTCTTGTGCCAACACATGTTGCGCCATTACAGTCAAATCATCCAAGCCTAAAAAATCAAACACCTGCACATCGTAATACTCTTGCAACACAGGCACTTGACGCTGCCAAACCGTGGCATCACACAACAATCCACACAATAAATACAATTTGGTTTTCATTTGGTTTTTCCTGTTACAGGACGCTTAAAATACATTGGAAGCGTCCTGTAAAAAATGTGAATCAAACTTTTTGTAATTGTTGGCTTTGACGAGCAAATTGCAATTTGCGCAATTTCAACACCGCAAAAATCGCCACAATGAACACCACCGAATTCAAATAAAACAAACTCACAGGCGCCCAATTGGCATCTAACAACACGCCCGCAATCAATGGCGACACAATACTGCCCAAGCGACCGACGCTGATGGCTGTGCCCACACCACTGGCACGGTTGTTCGTGTCATACAAAGTGGGCGTGATGGCGTACAAACCTGCAACCGTACCATTGGCCAAAGTGCCTAAGAAAAATGCCACGACCATCGCCAACGATAAATAAGTGATGGATTGGGCAAACGTGATGGTCAAGATGGCAGTTAAAAACAAGAACACTGCATGCACCGATTTGATGTTGAATTTCGTGCCTAAAAAACCAATCAGAGCCGCACCAAACATAGAACCAAAATTCATCCACACACCTGTTGTGATGCCTTGGTCAGGCGTCATACCTGCACCTGTCAGCAATTTTGGCGTCCATGACAAAATGCAATAAAAGCCAAACATCACACAGAAAAACGCAATCCAAATACACAGTGTTGATTCGGCTTTGCCATCGGCAAACAAACTTTTGAAACTGCTTTTACTGGCCGCTTGTTGTGCAGGTTTGGCAGGCAAGGATTGTAAATGTGGCAAAGACAATTTTTGTGCCAATTTTTGTACTTTGGGCAAAGCGTTTTGCGGCTGTTTGACCAACAAATAATCCAAAGACTCAGGCAACAATAAAGCCACCACCACAATGAACACAGCCGACACCACACCACCGAACAAAAATACCGATTGCCAGCCATGGTCTTTGATCAAATACATCGCAATCAAACCGCCGCCTGCAGCACCTATGGCATAACCTGTCGATTGCAAACTGATGGCCAAACTGCGCCATTTTGCCGATGAATACTCACTGGTCAACACATTGCTACACGCCAAAATGCCGCCAATGCCCAAACCCGTAATGAAGCGCAAAATGCCCAACACCAAAGGCGATGGTGCAAACGCACTCAAAATCATGCCTATGGATGTGACAATCAAAGACATCAAAATAATCGGTTTGCGTCCGATTTTGTCTGCCCAAGGTGCAATCAACAATGAGCCAGCGCCCATACCAAACAAGCCTGAACTCAATAACAAGCCAATTTGCGAGCCGGTTAAGCCCCAATCTTTCGCCACCGCAGAGGCGGTAAACGCCATCACCAACACATCAAAACCGTCAATGATGTTCAAACAAATACAGATTCCGACAATCATCCATTGATAACGCCGCATCTGGCTTTGATCGATGTGTTCCTTAATTGCTTTTATCTCCATGATTTTTCCTTTGTTTTTAGGTGTTTTGTCATCTGCACTCTGAGGTGCAATGTGCTTAAAATAGCATTTTTGGATTCAATTATAAAAACAATGTTTGATTGTTTTTATTTTTATTTTTTTAAATGATTTAAAATCAAATACTTGTTATTTGCATAAAACTAACTGGTCACAAAAATGATGAAAATTGAATCCAATTATTGACCAAACCAACATTTTTATTTACATTTAAAAACACATAAATCGGCATCGACCGAACCATACCAATAAAGCAATCTAATGCTACAAAGGAATCCTTCATGACCAGCTCTACTTTCATCCGCAACGCATGGTATGTGGCAGCCCAAAGCGGCGAAATCACAGACAAACCTTTGGGTCGCACCATTTGCAATGAAAAAATCGTCTTGTTTCGAAGTCTCGATGGCATTGCCGCCGTCGAAGATTTTTGCCCGCATCGCGGTGCGCCACTGTCATTAGGCTTTGTACAAGATGGGCGCTTGGTATGCGGCTACCATGGCTTGGAAATGGGTTGCAACGGCAAACCACAAGCGATGCCTTTGCAACGCGTGCAAGGCTTTCCATGCATCAAAGCGTATGCCGTGGTCGAAAAATACGGTTTTGTATGGTTTTGGGCAGGTGACAAAGACGATGCAGATGAAAGTTTGTTGCCACACTTAGAATGGGCAGAAAGTGACGAATGGGCTTATGGTGGCGGCATTTACCACATCAATGCCGATTACCGCTTGATGATTGACAATTTGATGGACTTGACCCACGAAACCTATGTGCATGCATCAAGTATCGGTCAAAAAGAAATCGACGAAACCACTTCCAAAACCACCATCAAAAATGAAGTGGTCACCTTAGAGCGTCACATGGAAAACATTTATGCGCCACCATTTTGGCAAAAATGCATGCACTTGAACCATTTAGACAGCGAACAATTGGTTGACCGTTGGCAACGCTGCCATTTTCATTTACCAAGCAATGTGCACATTGAAGTGGGCGTGGCATTGGCTGGCAATGGTGGCTACCACGCGCCTGACGATAAAAAAGCCGCCAGCATTGTCGTGGATTTCATCACACCCGAAACCGACACATCACATTGGTATTTTTGGGGTATGGCACGCCGCTTTGGTGTGGACGATGCCAACTTAACCGACGTGATTCGCGAAGGACAAGGTAAGATTTTTGGTGAAGATTTGGACATGCTCGAGCAACAACAACAAAACTTGCTCAAATACCCTGATCGCAAATTGTTGATGTTGAATATTGATGCAGGTGGCGTACAAGCACGCAAGCTGATTGAGCGCAAAATCCAAGCCGAGCAAACCGTACAAGCAGAGGGTTAAAGCATGACGATGACTGTTTTGGTAGAACGTACAGAAACTTTGTGCAACGGCATCAAACTGTTGCAATTGATTCATCCTGAAGGTCAAAACTTGCCCACATTTGAAGCAGGTGCACACATTGATGTGCATTTGGGCAACAGTTTGATGCGCCAATACTCTTTGTGCAATTCGCCGTCTGAACAACACCGTTATCACATTGCAGTGCTGGAAGATGCCCAATCTCGCGGTGGTTCACAATACGTGCACCAACACATCCAAGCAGGACAAACGCTGCAAATCAGCGCCCCACGCAATGTGTTTGCACTTGCCCAAACCCACAGCAAAGCGGTTTTGTTGGCAGGTGGTATTGGTATCACGCCACTTTTGGCAATGGCAGAACAATTTCTGGTGAATCAGGTTGATTTTCAATTGGTTTATTGCTGTAAAAGTCCTGAACACATTGCGTTTACAGGACGCTTGTCGCAGCCTGATTTGCGTGACAAAGTCGTGTTTGTACATGATGATTTGATAAGTCATCCCGAATTGCTACAAGCCTTTTTACCATCAGCCCATGAACACCATCATTTATACACCTGTGGCCCCAATGGTTTTATGCAAACTGTTTTTGCACAAGCCAAATCAATCGGTTGGCAAGATGCACAATTGCATCAAGAATCGTTCAAAGCCGATTTAAACACCCAAACACACCGACATTTTCAAATCCAAATTGCCAGCAGCGGCGATGTTTTTGATATTCCCGCCACGCAAAGCATCACCCAAACACTGGAAGAAAACGGCTACTTTATTCCTGTTTCATGCGAGCAAGGCGTCTGCGGCACATGCATCACCCATGTGATTGAAGGCGAAATCGAGCATTGTGACCAATTTTTAACCGAGGAAGAAAAAGCCTCCAACAAAATTCTCACCCCTTGTTGCTCACGCGCCAAATCGGATTTGTTGGTATTGGACTTGTGATTTCAATAGCCATAATAACCAACAAGCGGCCTGTAAACCTTACAGGCCGCTTGTTTTGATTCAATCATCTTTACAACAACCAATCAATGGGCAACCATCCCAAAACCGTCACCACCCAGCGTTGATACCATTTGGATAAAGGCTCTTGGTGGAGTATTTCTCCTGTTTTGCCATCGTGCCATTCTAATTTGTCCGCATCAGGATTTTTGACCACTAACCAAGCACTTTGGGGCACCTCGGCTTTAAAAATGTCATCCAAATCGCGCGCCAACTGCGCATCATCTGAAACAATGCCCATTTCGGTATTCAATTTGGCGGAGCGCGGATCAAAATTGAACGAGCCAATAAACACGCGATTCATATCTGCACTGAAAGTTTTGGCGTGTAAACTGGAACCTGAGCTGCCCAAAAAGCCAACATTGTTGATGTTTTTACTGCCAATTTCAGGCTTCATTTCATACAACAACACACCATTTTCAACCAAGCGTTTGCGATGTTTGGCATAACCTGAATGCACCGCCAACACATCGGTTGCCACCATCGAATTGGTCAAAATGCGCACTTGTTTGCCTTGTCTGGCCAAATTGACAAAATAATCGGTACCCGAATTGGTCGGTACAAAATAAGGTGAGACGATGTCTAGCGAATGTTCAGGCTCACCTAAAGTCTTGGCGATGCTGTGTAAAATCAGCTCTTCTTTGTCATAAATACCCAAACCCTTGCTCGCAGGGTCAACCACAAATTGCGTCGGCACCCAATGCCACAAAGTTTGATTTTTCAAAATTTCATCCAAATCACCCAGCTCTTCTTTGGCTTGAATGTAACGCACCGCTTCAGGAGATGCCTGCGCTTGTAACAAACTGACTAAGACCAAATCATGTTCCGCTTGCGTAATCGGCTCGACAATCAAATCAATCGGATAAGCAGATTGGCTGTCCCAATACTCATCAAATGATTTGGAAACCATTTGCACCAAATCGCCACTGACCAAATTGTCCAAATCGGCAAACAACACGCCGTCTGTTGCGCCAAAATACTCATCGCCCACATTGCGCCCACCCAAAACACTGATGCTGTTGTCGGCAATGAAACTTTTGTTGTGCATGCGGCGGTTAGAGCGCATGAAGTCCGTCAAAAAACCCACCTGTTTGAATGGACGAAACAAAAATGGGTTAAATAAACGCACTTCAATATTTGGATGTGCATTGAGCGCCATCAATTCTGTATCCAAACCATTGGTACCATTGTCATCCAACAACAATCGAACTTTGACACCTCGGTCGGCAGCCTCATACAAAGCATGCAAAAGCAACATGCCTGTGGTGTCTTTTTTCCAAATATAGTATTGAATATCCAAAGTTTTTTCAGCATCTTGAGCCAAAATCGTGCGTGCTGCAAATGCCAAACGGGGGTCGGGCAATAGATAAATCCCTGCCAAATCAGGATGGCGTTTTTGTTCTGAGCCAACAGATTGACCCAAGTAAGTTAGATTGATTTCTTCAACGCTCAGCGATTTGGAAACGCTGCGCCCTTGTAATGATGGCAATGAGCAACCCAACATAGACACTCCAATGATGACAAAAATCACCAATATCAAGCGAAATAAATATTTCAATGCCAACTGTAGCCATTTTTTCATTTGAATACTCCAAACAGTCTTTGCTCCAGTCGAAACGCTCACTTGCTGCATCGCAATCAAAAAAGCGTCCTGTAATGATTACAGGATGATTGAAGAGTTTCATTTTAATACCGTCACATCAACCAATTTTCATATCAGCTTGCACACCGACACCACCTCCAACAACCATCATTGACTATGGTCTTTATTGGCAGCAGAAATCATTTGGGCAATTTCCCTAAATATGAAGACCAATCAAGCGTTTGGTAATTATTATATTGTGATTGAAAGCCAAATTCAGCGTCCTGTAACAGTTTACAGGACGCTTTTTATCGCTCTGACAAATCTGCAAATTTTAATTTAAAAAGACATTGAGCACGCTTGTTCATTCACATGTCACGACTCAGATAAAATTTTTATATTCCTAAATAGAATTAAAATATCAAAATATATTATTTCACATTATAAAGAAGTGTCATTATAGTTTTAGCATATTTTATTTGGGTATATGGAATCAAAAAATGCAAATCTATTGGTATTTAACCGCGCCCGATGGCGCCCGCCCTTGGTCTAAAGATGGCAACCGCACAGTGAATTTTCCATACTTAAAACAAGTCGCCCAAGCGGTAGACCATTTGGGCTTCACAGGTGCATTGCTGGCCACGGGTGCGCACGACGCTTGGACTTTGGGCTCGGCCTTAATCAATGAAACCGAACGCATGAAGTTTTTGATTGCCATTCAACCGGGCATGATTTCACCGACGTTGCTGGCCAAAATGGCGGTGACGTTCAACCAGTTTTCCAAAGGCCGCTTGCTGTTGAACGTGGTTGGCGGCGACAAAAACACCTTGGGCGCGTATGGCATCCATTTGGAACACGACGAACGTTATGTGTTGAGCGACGAGTATTTGCAAGCGTTGCGCCCACTTTTGAACGAAGAAGGCGTGACGGTCAAAGGCAAGCACGTGCACATTGAAAATGCCAAATTGGCAGTCGACAACGGTGGTTACGCGCCACCTGCTTTGTGGTTTGGCGGCTCGTCACCAGCAGCGCACCAAGTCGCTGCCAAACATGTTGATACGTATTTGAGCTGGGGCGAAACGCCGCCGCAAGCAGCTGAAAAAATAGCCGAAGTGCGCGATTTGGCTGCCTCTCACGGTCGAAAATTGAAGTTTGGCATTCGCTTGTACGTGATTGTACGCGAAACCGATGAAAAAGCGTGGCAAGCAGTGGACGAGTTATACGAATCGATGGACGAGGAAGCCATCAACGCGCGCAAAAATTTTGCCAAAGACTCGGATTCGGTTGGTCAAAAGCGCATGAGCGAGCTGCACAACAACGTCAAACCTGAAAACCCACGCGATTTGGAAATTTACCCAGGCTTGTGGGCAGGCATCGGTTTGGTGCGTCCAGGTCCTGGCACTGCGATTGTCGGCAGCCCAGAAACAGTCGAACGCGTCCTGAAAGAATACCAAGCCATTGGCGTGGACGTGTTCATTTTGTCGGGCTTTCCATTGCTTGAAGAAGCGTACCGTTTTAGCGAATTGGTGTTGCCACGCTTGCAACTGGACCACGACAACCCTGCTGCCGCACCTGAAAGCAAACAAAATTACACTTGGGGCAATATTTGGGACCGCCCGATTGACCACAGCGCACAAGAAGCCTCTTTGGAGCAAAACGCATGAAAACCGTGACTTTGGGCAGCCACCCAAACAACTTGTCCTTGTTCGTGCTGCGCCACCGCGGCGTACTTGAAGCGCTGGCAAACGATTTGGGCTACGCCATCAAATGGTACGATTACGCCAATGGCGGCATCAGCGCGGATTTGTTGGCAGACGGCATCGCCGACGTGGTTGGCACAGGTTGCACGCCGCCCGTGGTCGCTTCAGCACAAGGCGTGGCGATTCATTACGTTGCTGCTTCTTTGCCTCGCCCTGCCAACAGCGCATTATTAAGTTTACAGCACAACCAATTTACCGATTTGCGCGGCAAAACCATTGCCGCGATGGTCGGCTCGTTCACCGACCATTTTTTGGCAACTTTGCTCAATGAGCACGGTTGGAAAAAGTCCGATGTGAAGCTCGTCGATTTGCGCGGCGAAGCGCCGTTGTTGGCCTTGCAAAACGGCACGATTGACGCGTGGTTGGCGGTCGATCCGTGGTTGCAACCGGGCTTGGCTTTGGATAGCGTGCACGTTTTGGCACAAGTGGGAACCCACATTCCCAACCGCTCGATTTTTTGGTCACACCAAGCTTGGTCAAACGAAAATGCCACATTTGAAGCGTGGTTCGTGCAGCAATTGGCAGAAAACGATTTGTGGATTGCGCAAAACCCCGAACAAGCCGCAGCCTTATTGCAAGAACATTTGCCGAACAATTTATCACGCGAACATTGGCTCACAACCATTTCACAACGCCAATGGGGCATTGAAGCGGCAAACGACACCGTTTTGGCAGAACAAAACCAACAAAGCTTGGATTTGAAACAAGCAGGCTTCATCGCCTAAACGTCTTACACACATTAAAAAGAATGAAGAATCATGCGTAAATTAGTTTGGAGCGCCTTGCCACTTTTGTTGGCAGGCTTGGTGGCTTGTTCTGGCGACAACAACAAAGCCGCTTCTGAAAATACCGACAGCCAAAATGCAAAAAAAGTCGTGCGCATTGCCACGTTGAACGGCACATCTGACGTGGTTTTGGGTCGCGACCGCGGCACATTGGAACAATATTTGGCCTCGAAAAACATCGAAGTCAAATGGGAAGGCCCGTTCAATTCGGCAGCGCCAGCTTACGAAGCCATCAACGCCAAAGCCATCGACATTACCGTCGGCAGCAGCTCGGCGTTTGCCAACGTGATTGCCAATGGCGCGCAAATCGACATTTTCGCTTACCAACCGATGCCAGCATTTGGCGAAGGCATTGTCGTGGCCAAAGACAGCAACATCAACAGCGTGCACGACTTGGTTGGCAAAAAAGTCGCGGTCAACAAAGGCGGCACGGGCGAGTATTTGTTATCGATTGCACTGAAAAACAACAATATTCCAGAAGACAAAGTCGAAAAATCCTACATGTTGCCGTCTGACACAGGCACCGCATTCTCAGGCAAACACGTCGATGCGTGGGCGACTTGGGACCCTTATTTGTCGGTGGCGCAAGACTTGTACAACGCCAAGATTTTGGTTGGCGGCGGCGATTTAAAATCGTCCAACGCGGTTGGTTATTTTGCTGATTCAAATTACGCCAAACAAAATCCCGAAGTGATTCAGGCGGTGTTTGAAGGCTTGAAACAAGAAAACGATTGGGCCAAAGCCAACCAAGAAAAAGCCGGCAAAGTTTGGGCGAACCGTTTGGGTTACAAAGACAACGCCAACATCGCTTCGAACTTGGGCAAAGTCAACACCGTGCCACTTCGCAGCTTGAGCGATGCCGACGTCGAAGACATTGTCAAATTGGCCCATTGGTACCATGAAAAAGGCATCATCAAAGCCGTTCCCGATGTCAAAAAGCACGTGATTCAATTGCCTGCAAGCAAGGCTTGATTTAAGCATGTGCAACAAACAAGCGTCCTGTAAATGTTTACAGGACGCTTAAACTTAAACATAAATATAACTATTCACTCAGCACTTCATTTTCAAAAACATCACTTAAATTTTGATTGTTAACTTGACCATTATTGTTTTCTTGTAAATTTTTTAATGGCACTACAGGTACAATCCACTCCATCAGTTTTTTAATTTCCTGATAATCTGCGCAACTTTGTTCCAAACCTTCATTTTTCAATTTATGATTAAATTCAGCCCAAACCTCTTCTTTCTTGCCAATCAGATTCAAAGGCTTTTCAATAGCACCTTGAGTCCAAATCCAAATGTTTTTTTGTTTAAAATACTCATGTAAGTTTTGAATGTGCGGTTTAATTTCTTCATCGCATGCTAACTCTTCAATGATTTGGTATCGTTCTCGTTTAGAACTTCCAATGTCTTTGAAAGTAACCGCTCCTTTTGAATTATCAACTACAATATTATATGTATCTTGTTTACTTTTTATAGCATCAATACAATCCTTTAGCGCCACATCAGCAAGGGAAATAATTTTGTGTTCAATCGCCCCTTTAAAAACATAATCCAAATCACAAATGGCTTTAAAAGGAATTCCCATATCCTGTAAAACAGCTATTGTTTTTGCCGTATTATCAACACCACCTTTGGCTACAAGACTGTAATTTTTTTGAGCCAAGGTTTTCCCAAAATATTGGTAAAAGATCTCGGGTAGTAAACGCTTTTCCGTTTTTCCTTCGGTTAATAAAACCTGTTCAGAAAATAGAATTTGTGAAGAGTTTGTTAATGAAAACAGTAAAGCAGCTTGAGACTTATAGTCTTGCACCACTTTTTTAACGGCATCACTCAGACGATTTCTAACGCAAGTGCCTTTAGTTTGATTTTTATAAATCAGTAATGCATCTTGAGCCAAACTTTCAGTAACCATTTGAGCAGAATGGGTGGAAATGATCACTTGATATGCCCCATTTGAAAGTTTCAATAAAGCCTCTCGCAATTGCTCAATCGCAAATGGATGCAAATACAATTCAGGTTCATCAATCAGCAATAGCGTTTTTTTAGTCTCATCGATAGTTTGGGAAGATGCAGCCAAATATCGAATTAAGCCCATCTGTATTGAACGCTGAGCCCCGTGACCATAGCTGGTAACATCCCGTTCATTTAACCCATTTTCTACCACTTTAATTGTTCCTGATTTGAACAGTTCTTGAAAAGAGGGGCTTTCAAAATGAAGCTTAATTCCAATATCAGGAAAAAAATCTTGAATATTGGTATTCACATCATTATCTATTTGAGTTAAAGCTGCCAATCTATTTGTACCATTGGCAGACAAATAATCATTAACGCTGTCCAAATGAGTAGAAATTTGTTGTGCGTGTTGCTGCTGAAAATTTTTTGTTAACAATTCTAGTAACTTACCTAATGTTGTGGAAGTTTTCGCTTTACTGGCATCTTCGGCAGCGTTTTCCATAGCACCCACTCGAATTGGCTCAGGAAACAAATCATCAATCGCGTTGTCAATGCCTCCTGGATTTGGAACCCACTTGGAATTCGCCCAATCCCAAACAAAAAATTTAATCTCAGCAAGTTTACAACTTGGTTTTTGTTGAACTCTTTTTATTTTTAAGACGTGGCCTTGTAAATATTTTTCAATTGATTTTCTGTGTTTTTCTTCTAAAACACATAAATGCTTTTCTTCAATACCTTCAATTGTTCCAAATATTTCAATTGGTTGATTTTCATCATTGAAATCTTTATGCTGTAAAACGAACCTGCGCAACAACCATTGAATGGCAGTTAAGCAATTGGATTTACCTGCATTGTTATATCCAATCAAAGGCGTGAAATTAGAAAGAGATAAAGTAATGTCACGGCAAGATTTAAAATTTGTAATTATGATTTCTGAAAGTTTTAAAGACATTTCTTACTCCTCAAACTGAATATTATATGACGATATAATAAAAATTAATCGTAAGCAAATGAATTTAAATAAAAACAAGGCGTCCTATAATATTTACAGGACGCCTTGTTAAGCCATTTTAACTGTCTTTAAAATCAACCAATTTTCATACCCGGTTGCGCACCTGAATCCACATCCAACAAGAACAATTGGCTGTGGTCTTTGTTGGCAGCAGAGGTAATCATGCCTTCAGACATACCAAATTTCGCCATTTTGCGTGCGGCAAAGTTTGCTACCACTACCACCATGCGACCAATCAATTTTTCAGGTTCAGGATAGCTTGCCGCGATGCCTGAAAAAATCGTGCGCTCTTCAAAGCCCAAATCCAATTGGAATTTGAGCAATTTGCTGCTGCCTTCGACTTTTTCACAGTTCAAGACTTTCGCCACGCGCAAATCGACTTTCATGAAGTCATCAAACGTGCAGTTTTCCGCCACAGGCTCATAATCCGCTGCATTGGCCGCTTTGGCTTCCGCTGCTTCAGACGCTTGCTTGTTGTTTTCAATCAATTTGTCCACTTGCTCAGGCTCAATGCGCTGCATCAAATGGTTGTATTTGTTAATCGTATGATCGGCTAACAAGGTGTTGGTCGAATCCGCCCAAGTAAATGCTGCGGTATTCAAGAACTCCGCCACGCTCGCTGCCAATTTTGGCAACACAGGCGACAAATAAACGGTCAAAATGCGGAAGGCATTGATTAATTCAGAACACACTTGTTGCAAGCGCGCTTCTTGACCTTCTTGTTTCGCCAATTCCCAAGGTTTGTTCGCATCCACATATTCGTTCACCACATCGGTCAACGCCATCACTTCACGCAAGGCCTTGGCGTATTCGCGCTCTTCGTAGCTGTTTGCCAATGTTTCTGATGTGGCCTGTAACTTTTGAATCAATTCGCTAGAAGATACGTCTGACAATTTGCCTTCAAAACGCTTGTGTACAAAACCTGCGGCACGAGAAGCGATATTGATGTATTTGCCAACCAAATCACTGTTCACGCGCGCGATGAAGTCTTGCAAATTCAAGTCGATGTCTTCGATGCGGCTATTCAATTTTGCAGCGATGTAATAACGCATCCACTCAGGATTCAAACCTTCGTCCAAATACGATTTGGCGGTGATGAATGTGCCGCGAGATTTAGACATTTTTTGACCGTCAACGGTTAAGAAACCGTGAGCAAACACGCCTGTTGGTGCGCGCAAACCTGAGAATTTCAAGGTTGCAGGCCAGAACAAAGCGTGGAAATACAAAATGTCTTTACCAATGAAATGGTACATTTCGGTGTCGGTATCAGGTTTTAAGAAGCTGTCAAAATCCACGCCTGTGCGCGCACACAAGTTTTTGAATGCCGCCAAATAGCCAATCGGTGCATCGAGCCATACATAGAAATACTTGTCTTTCGCACCCGGAATTTCAAAACCAAAGTAAGGCGCATCGCGGGAAATATCCCAATCTTGCAAGCCGCCTTCAATCCATTCGTTCATTTTGTTCAAAGCTTCCGCTTGCAAATGCGGTTGCACACGGCCGTCTGCCAATTCGGTTGAGCCTTGCGTCCATTCTTTCAAATAGTCTTCACATTCGCCCAAACGGAAGAAAAAGTGTTCCGATTCACGCAAAACAGGGGTTGCACCTGAAATCGCTGAAAATGGGTTAATCAATTCGGTTGGATTGTAAGTTGCACCGCACACTTCGCAGTTGTCGCCATATTGGTCTTTAGCGTGGCAGCTTGGGCATTCGCCTTTGACAAAACGGTCCGGCAAGAACATGTTTTTTTCAGGGTCAAACAATTGTTCAATCGTGCGAGACACGATTTTGCCATTGTCTTTCAAAGCCAAGTAAATTTGGCTCGACAACTCGCGGTTTTCTTCAGAATGGGTCGTGTAATAATTGTCGTAACCGATGCCAAAACCCAAAAAGTCCGCCAAATGCTCTTCACGCACTTGTGCAATCATGTCTTCAGGGCTGATGCCTTTTTTCTGAGCTGCCAGCATCACAGGCGTACCATGTGTGTCGTCAGCGCAAACATAATGACATTCATGACCACGCATTTTTTGGAAACGTACCCAAACGTCGGTTTGGATGTGTTCCACCATGTGACCCAAGTGAATGTTACCGTTGGCATAAGGAAGGGCGCTGGTTACCAGCATTTTGCGTTTTGTGGTCATGATTGATTGTTTTGAATAAAAATAGATGCTTGGATTATAACAGACATCAATTGTTTGCTCAGTTGTCTTATACAAGGCAAACCAAATGCTTACAGGACGCTTAAATATTCATCTATCAATATTTAAATTCAAAACTGAAAGACCAAGCAGCGTCCTGTAAACCATGTAACAAGACGCGGATAAAATGAATGATTAAGGATGCAATTGTTTTTCAATCAAGGCATGTAAGGCTTGCCAATCAAGCTCACCAATATAAGTTTGAATGATTTGCCCTTGCTGATTGACCAAAAAAGAATTGGGTGCCACTTGGACTTGGTATGTCTTGCCCACTTCACCACTTTTGTCTATCGCAACGATAAAAGGCAAACGGTATTGCGCCACATAAGCTCGCACTTCGGCTTCGGTATTGTAAGGCAAGGAGATAGCAAGGGTTTGATAGGCACTGTCTGCAAATTTGGCTTGTGTTTCAATGAGCTTGGGCATTTCTACCACGCAACCTACACAAGAGGGATACCAAAAATTAATCAGCGTCACTTTACCTTGTAGGCTTTGTTCAGAAACAGTTTGACCGTTTAAGTCCGTCAATAAAAAAGATGGTGTTGGCCGAGTTTGATTGTGCGACAAGGCAAAAACCACCAAGCCCATTAACGCCACCACAAACATCGGTACAACCCATCTTTTCATTATGCAATAGGCTCCAGTAAGCCGTTTAACACATCCAATACTTCGCCTTCCAACGTCACTGCTTTACTGGTTTTGATGTCTATCACCACGAAAGTGATTAACGCATCGGCAACAACGGTATCAGTGTCTTTTAAATAAATCACTTGCTCCATTACCGCACTGCGGCCACCAATTTTTTTAAAACAGCTGCGGATGTCCAACACTTCATTATTGTAAGCACCGCGGCGGTAATTGATGTTGATGTTCACCACCGCCAAACCCAATTTGCTGCCATCGAACACATGCATCATGTTCGATTGTTCCATAAAACCCCAGCGCGCTTCTTCTAAAAACTCCAAATAACGCGCGTTATTCACGTGGCGATACAAATCCAAATGATAGCCGCGCACAGTGATTGTCGTGCTGTGTATCATGCTGATGCGCCCTTATTTTCCCAATCGATCGCTTCAAATGCTTCACGCTCTAAAGGCTGTGCGCTCAAATCGGACACAATGCTAGAAACACGCAAATCAAACCATTCAAAGAAAATATCCGCATGCAAATCAGGCCATACCGTGCTGTCTTCACACCAATCAGCCAATTCAGCGCTGAATAACGTTTGCACTTGCGCAGCCGCCAAATCCCAAGCTTCGTCTAATTCTTCAATAGGATCGATTAAATAAGAATTAGGATCGGCCTGTAAATCTTCCAATTCCAAACCATCTAATTCAATTTCTGGCAAATTAGACAACCAATACCAAAATGGCGCTTGTGGTACCAATACCACCAAACTGCGATTGACTTCGTACATGGGATGCTCCTTTAAATAAATCTAAGCTTGACGCTTTAAATGGCAACATCTGCCACATTCAATTCCAATTCGCCCACTAAGCTTGGCGAGACGGTCTGATCAATAGGCTCTATAAACACATCATGGACGGCATGTAACTGTGTTTGTTCCATTCCCATTGGAAACACTTCTAGTTCCATACCCTCGGGCTGTAAGTGTGATGAGTCTTGCTCATGGCTATCAGCAGGGACCAAATCGTCAATATTGATGTCTTCAGAAACCGCACCACTGTAAACACCATTCACTTGCTTAGCACGCACGCTCATAAACACATCGCGCATATAAGCATAGCGATCCACTGCCGCCATATCCAAACCATCGGTGTATACCAACATTTTAGCGCGCTGATCCACGCCTTTAAGCGCAGTAGCCGCATAACCCCAACCTTCGGAATCAATGAGCGCACCTTCGACCGAATAAACCCGCACAACCGTATCGGCTACGGCATCACGCACAGTTGAAGGACCTAACAAGGGATACACCAAATAATTGCTGTTTTTCCAACCCCAAGAAGCAAAAGTATCACCCAAAGAGTTTTTGTTATTAGGCATTTGCGCGGCATCGGCAATATTAATCAAACCACCCAAGCCAAACGTCGTATTAATACCCACTCGTACCAAATCAGTACTGGCTTTTTCAACGTCTAAACGCAATACATTGCTGCCAAAGCTGACCACATCACGCAAATTGTCAAACACATTTGTCACACCTGCTTGCACAGGCTTAGGTGTGATTTTTTGATAACCACGTGCTACAGGTACCAATACTGTGCGATCAATGCCATCATTCACCCCATACATAAAGCGGTTATAAGGCTCATAAGGATCATGATTTTCGGCCCATGCCGAAACCGAAACACTTAGCAACATGGTCATCAATACAACAGTTTGTTTGGTTTTTATACTCATGCTAACCATTCTAATTCATACAATCCTAGTAACGCCGTTACCGCCTCAGGTACGGCACGCAATTGCCAACTTCCTTGCTCCAGTTGTCGTTTAATCAACAACAACACAGCCACGCAAGCAGAATCAGCTTGCGTAACCTCAGATAAATCCACGACTTCAATCGGCTTTGCACAAGCTTGCAACAATGATTTTTGAGACAATTGCGTTACTGTAGAAACAGTCACCACACCTTGCAAAAACAATATGCCATCTTTTTGCATCAGCTGCATGATTTATCCATTTTTCTTTTTCAATTCAGCAATCAAACCATCTATACCCGATTTGCGGATGGTTTCATTAAATTGATTGCGATACACGGTTACCAAACTCGCGCCTTCCACAGACACATTGTACACACGGTATTGATTACCGCTTTGGTACATGGTGTAGTCCATTTTCACAGGTTTGCCTTGAGAACTGGCTGTCACGCTGGTTTTAACAACCACTTCTTTGCCGCCATTGTTCACCACTGGATTGCCATTGACTTGAATTTGAGCACCTTTGAATTTCAACATCGTGCCACTGTAAGTACGAATCAATAAAGTTTTGAACTCATTGCTCAATGCTTTTTTCTGCGCTGCAGAAGCAGTACGCCAAGGAGCGCCTACCGCCAAGGCGGTCATACGATCAAAGTCAAAATAAGGAATGGCATAGTTTTCTGCTTCACGACGCACTTGAGCATTGTTATTGCCATTGGCTTTGTCCAAAATATTCAAAACTTTATCAGCATTACCACGCAATTGCGTCACTGCTTGTTGTGGTGTTGCCATTGCCATGCCGATGCTCAATACACCTACCGCCAAGGCATTTAAAATTGCCATTTTTTTCATGATACTTCCTTCAATTGTGTTCTTTTAATTCAATACCGAGATGTTTTCCCAACATCTGATAATTTGTTATTATTCGCCTGCATTTTTCTCAGCAAAACTGGTCATAAACTTGCCAATCAGCTGCTCTAATACCAATGCATCACTGGTCAAATCAATGTTATCACCATTGGCCAATGTAGCCTCTTCCGCACCTTGCATCAAACCAATGTATTGTTCGCCCAAAATACCCGAAGTCAAAATTTGTGCCGAAGCATCACGACTGAATTGGTATGGCTGTTGCAAATGCATTGTCACTTTGGCGCGGTAATCTTCAGGATTCAGAACAATACTGCCCACACGCCCCACCACCACGCCTGCAGATTTCACAGGCGCTTTCACTTTCAGGCCGCCAATATCATTGAATGAGGCTGTGACGGTGTATGTTGCTGAACCGCCAGTTTGTTCCGTACCGCTTGCCACTTTAAATGACAAAAACAACAATGCGGCAACGCCCAAAGCCACAAACACACCTACCCATAACTCCAATACATTGCGTTTCATAATCATCACTCAGTAAACATAAATGCAGTTAAAACAAAATCCAAAGCCAAAATTGTCAAAGCACTGGCCACAACTGTTTGTGTGGTTGCGCGCAAAATACCTTCTGGCGTCGCTCGACTGGAAAAACCGTTGTACACCGCAATCAAAGTCACTGCCACACCAAAGACTATGGATTTAATCAAGCCATTAAGAATGTCATACGACCAATCAATATTGCTTTGCATTTGCGACCAAAAAATACCACCATCCAAGCCCAAATGATGCACACCAATAAAATAAGCACCCAAAATACCACAAACATTGAAAATCGAAGCCAGCAAAGGCATTGCCACCACACCCGCCCAAAAACGAGGTGCAACCACTCTCGAAACAGGATCAACCGCCATGACACTCATCGCCTCTAGTTGCTCTGTGGTTTTCATCAATCCAATTTCACTGGTCATCGCACCACCTGCACTGCTGGCAAACAACAATGCTGCCAACACAGGTCCTAGTTCACGCAATAAACCTGCTGCAACGGCAAAACCCAACGCATCTGCGGCCTTAAATTTGTTCAATTGCGTATAACCTTGCAAACCCAAAACCATGCCCACAAACAAACCTGAAACCGCAATAATTAAAATCGACATCACGCCTGCAAAATACATTTGACGCACCGTCAAACGCGGACGGGTAAAACTAGAGCCCGAAGCCCTCAATACTGCGAAAAAAAACAAACTGATGCTGCCTAGCTGCTGAATCAAATTCAGGGTATGGCGACCAATGTTCTGGAAAAAATTCATGGTTTTGCCGTCATAAGTTGTTGTTCTAAACTTTGCGTGGTTGGATAGCGAAACTGTACCGGTCCGTCAGGTTCACCATGCACAAACTGATGCACCCATGGCGAATCGGTTTGGCGAATTTCTTCAGGCGTACCACTAAAAATCACCTCGCCACCTGCCAAAAAAATCACTTGGTCCACAATTTGTAATGATTGATGAATATCGTGCGTCACCATCACACTAGTGGCCTGTAAAGCTTTGTTGATACGAGAAACAAGTAACGCAATCACACTCAATGAAATCGGATCCAAGCCCGTAAAAGGCTCATCAAACAACATCAATTGCGGGTCTAGCGCAATGGTGCGCGCCAAAGCCACGCGCCTAGCCATGCCGCCTGACAATTCAGATGGCATCAAAGCCTCAATGCCACGCAAACCCACTGCATTCAATTTCAAAGCTACCAAATCTTGAATCATGGCTTCTGATAATTGAGTATGCTCTCGTAGTGGAAAAGCCACATTATCAAACACCGACAAATCGGTGAACAAAGCGCCAAACTGGAACAACACACCCATTTGACGGCGATATTCATGCAGCTCTTGGCGACTGAATTCACGCAAATCTTTACCGCCAACCAAGACTCGACCACTGTCAGGTTGCAATTGTCCTGTCATCAAACGCAATAAAGTGGTTTTACCGCTGCCAGAACCACCCATAATGGCCGTAAAATGACCTTGCTCAATACAAAAACTCACTCGATGCAAAATTGGACGTTCTGCATAAGCAAAACTAACCGCATCGAACTCAACAAATGGTTTTGTCATAAAATAATAGGCAGTAATAATCAGTGCATTATGTTAATGAAATAAAGCAGATAAAACAATGCTTTTAGCCGTAAATTGCCGTAAATAAAAATTAATCGCTTATATTGCTCATTAATAACGCACTTTCAATGGCTGCTTTCAGGCTACCTGACAAAGCCTGACCTGTACCAGCCAAATCTAAAGCCGTTCCATGGTCTACCGAAGTACGAACAAAAGGCAGACCCAAAGTGATATTGACACCATTACCAAAACTGGCAAATTTCAACACAGGCAAACCTTGGTCATGGTACATCGCCAAAACCGCATCACCATGTTTTAAAATAAAAGGTTCAAATACTGTGTCGGCAGGATACGGCCCTTTGACATCCAAACCTTCTGTGCGCAAAGCCTCTAAAGTCGGAATAATCACATCCAACTCTTCCATACCCAAATGTCCGCCTTCGCCTGCATGAGGGTTTAAGCCTGTCACCAAAATACGTGGCTTGGGTAAATGGAATTTGGTTTGTAAATCATGGTTCAAAATTCGTACAACTGAACTCAATAATTCAGGTGTAATTTGTGCGGCGACATCTTTTAAGGGTAAATGTGTCGTCACCAATGCCACTTTCAGGCCGCCTCCTGCCAACATCATCACCACTTGCTCGGTAGCACTAATGTCTGCCAAATATTCAGTATGGCCACTGAAAAAGCGGCCTGCATCATTGATAATGCCTTTATGCAAAGGTGCGGTCACCATCGCTGCAAATTCACCCGCTTCAATACCTTGATAAGCACGGTCTAATAATGCAATCACATATTCAGCATTGTTCACATTCAAAGTGCCTGCCACACAAGCCTCAGGCAATGGCACATGCAAAACCTCAATTGCATGGTTTACAGGACGCTGATTGGATGCGTCGTATTCAATGACTTCAACCTCTTTGCCCAACATTTGCGCACGCTCACGCATCATGTTGATGTCTGCCAACACCACACAACGCACATCCAAATCAAATGTTGGAATATCCAAACAAATATCTGGACCAATGCCAGCAGGTTCTCCACTGGTAATGGCCAAAACAAGGTGTTTCATTTTGATTGCCTTTAAAAAATAACAGCCGCCATCAGGCAGCTGCTTCTATTTCACGAAAAATATCATTTAGCGTACAGACACATAAGCTTGTTTGCGCAATTGATTAATCCAATCGCCATACAATTCTTGTGATTTGGCTTCGGTGATATTCTGACGCACTTGCGCACGCAATTGTGCATCACCCGCATCTTGTTGGCGGGTCTGTAATACTTTGATTAAATGGTAACCATAAGTCGTACGCACAGGCTCACTCAAAGCACCTTGAGGCAAAGATTTCATGGCTTTTTCAAATTCAGGCATGAACATACCATCAATGGCCCAGCCCAACACACCACCATTGGCAGCACTGCCTGGATCTTGCGAATGAGCACGCGCCAAAGCTTCAAAAGACTCGCCTTGATTCAATTGCGCACGCAATTGACGAACTTTTTCCAAAGCTTGTGCATCGGTTGTTTGCGCATTGACTGCTACCAAGATATGTTGCGGCATGTAAGCCGTAATCATATTATTCGAATGACCTTTTTTAGCCGATGCAGGCAATTGATCAATGGCTTGCATGATTTCAGCATCGCTCACACGCACACGACTGTGCAAATCACGCTGCTTCACTTTCTCAATCAAAAGCGCATTGCGAATGCTTTGATGCCATTGCGCCTCTGTTTGACCTTCTTGGCGAGCCACAGCATTCAAATTTTGCTGAATCTCTGCATTGCTCACTTGAATGCCCGTACGCTGTGCCAATTGCACCATTAAAGATTGATCGACCAAATCGCTCAAAGCTTGGCTTTGAATTTGCTGTTCAGTGACATTGCTACCTTTAGGCAAGCTTGCACGAATTTTCTTGCTTTGCACTGCCAATTCACTCACGGTAACCACTTGTTGATCCACTACGGCCAACACTCGATCTACACTTTGAATGGGTGCTGCCCACACACTGGTACTGAGTGCCAACAATGCGGCCACTGCCAATGGTTTTACATTCATTTGTTTGCCTTTTCATCGGTTAAAGGTTGATAACTTGGGATGCTATCGTGCAAAACTTGCGTAGGATTGTTACCCAAATTACTCAAATTACGCAATTGTAATTGGAAAAATATCGCATTTTTGCTTTTATCCAAATCGCTAACATAGCGCTGTGCGACCATACTGGCATTCCAACAACCACAATCACTCTTATATTCCACCCCAACAATTTGGTCTAAAGGCTTGCTTTCAGACAAAGAATAATACTGTCTTGCTACCACAGAATAATTGTTATTCAATGCCCATTGCGCACCAATGTCTATTTGCTTATTTTCACCATAATGGTTGGAATAAATTTCATCATTGCGCTCATAACGGTAACGCGCACTCACATTGCGCCCTGGTGCATGTTCATAACGCGCGCCAACACTAAAGCTTTCGGTTTCTGCCACTTCTTGACTGTAATGCCATTCACTCTCTGCATAAATTTTTTCATGCACTTGACCACCACCAAACACAAACACATCCGACTTACCTTGTTCGCGCTGGTATTGTCTGCCACTTAAGTCCACATCATCGTCTTTAAAATAAATACGTTGTCCCACCGCCGCTTTGAAACGTTCTTTACCTGTATTCATTTCCAAAAACTTGGTCATCAATGCCGTTGTAACTTGATTGGCAGCATTGATACGGTCTTGCCCTGAGAAACGATTTTCACGAAATAACGAGTCATACGTTTGGCTGTCTTCACTGGTATCAAAATTCGGGAAATGGCTTTGATCTTTACCCGGAATATAAGTGTAAAACAAGCGTGGCTCTAAGGTCTGTACATAATCTACATTTTGAAATTGATAAGGACGGTCAAATATCAAACCTGTATCCACACTCAATATCGGCAATGTTCGGCTTTTACTGCTATCGATTTGTTGAGAATCTTTTTCCAAAGCATATTGGGTCATGTGCATGCCAAACTTCGGACGGAAATAACCCCAAGGTCGCGTGACATCCCAAGCCACTTGCGGATACAACACGGCACGCTGACCAGATGCTTTTTTATCGTGCTCAAAATTGGTAAATTGACCAAATACACTGGTAGTCACGTTTTGGTCAAAATCACGCGACCATGTCGCACTCAGGCGTGGCATCAACTGATATGGCTCATCAATGGTTCGAGCATCATTTTGCAAAGTCTGGAATTTTTGCACTTGCAAGCGTGAATCAAAATCGCCACCTAGCCATTGATCGTTGAAATCCAACCAAGCTTCACGACGCAAATGGCGACCATCCATCACATCAGAGCGTCCACCAAAATCTTCACGATAATCATCATCTGAAACTTGGTTAAAATTGACGCCACCATTTAACTTGGGCGTAAATTGTTGTTCATGTTGCCAAGATATTTCATAGCGATTTTTTTCATCATTTTTACGGTCGTCTGGTAACCACTCTCCCGCAACACGCCCATAATATTCAGGCTGCAAATAACGAAATTCACCACCAATGGCCATACCACGATCACTCATCCAATGAGGCGTCACCGTAGCATCGTAATTCGATCCCAAATTCATATAATAAGGTGTGCTCAGTTCAAAACCATTAGAGCCGGTTTTTACCATAGGCAATAACAAACCACTCTTACGCTCACCATGTAACGGAAAATCCATCCACGGACTATAAAGCAATGGCACACCTTTAAAAATTAATGCCGCATTTTTCGCCACACCCACATTTTGATTGTAGTCAGCAGTCACTGAGTCGGCTTTGATATACCAACTTTCATCACCAGGGTCACAAGTATTGACTTTGGTTTGCTCCAAGCGATAACGATTGTCGCCCAACATTTGCATGCTGCCACTCACACCTTGTAAGCGGCGGCCATCTTGTTGCGTTTCAAAACGCGCACCACTGGCTTCACCTTGTTTGGTATCTAAATTAAATACCAATTGCTCACCACTAATATGACTGTTATTCACCGCATCGCTCAAGGTAAATTCATTACCAGCACGAGCCACATTGTTCACCAAATCCACATCTACCCACTGTGCATTAATGACTTGGCCGTTACGCTCCAAAATCACATCGCCTTCGGCTTTGGCACGATTGTTGGTTTGACCTGCTGCTAAATCAGCAGTCAAACGGGTATAGTCCTGAGGCAATGCAGCTTCGCCACTGGTTTTAGCAGGTGTCACCATGGTGGCATTCGGTGCGACACAATGAGGATTTTTGTCCCCCAACGCTAACGTTGGCGGCTTTGCGCTCTCTGCTTGCGCATAAGATGCCAAACCGACTAACAAAGCGGCATATAAAGAGGTATGGGTAAACTTGGAAATAGCCATGATGACCTTAAAAAAACGACCCGTTTCGTCAAACTGTGAACAGCTTACCATCGACACCGCCTGATTGACGACGCTGATTACAGCAAACTAGGATAAAATGGTGCTTATTTTAACGTGAAAACACCATGCAACGACAACAAGCCTTACAAACTTGGCTCGAAAGCCAATATCCAGCACAAGCATTTGAATTGACTTTTGCTGCAGCCGATGCGGACTATCGTCGCTATTTTCGCGCCACTTTCAGCGATGGCAGCACGATGATTGCCATGGATGCGCCACCTGAAAAAATGTCGATTGAGCCATATTTGAAAGTGCAACAATTGTTTCAAATGGTCAAAGTGCCACAAGTGTTGCATTACAGCATCGAAAACGGCTTTATGGCATTGGAAGATTTAGGCAACGTCCCTTATTTGGCAGCTTTACAACACGATGAGCGTCCTGAAGTGCAACGTTTGTTGTTGCTAGAGGCCATCGATCAATTGATTATCTTGCAAAAAGCCAGCTTGCCAGACCAATTGCCTGAATACGACGAAGCCACTTTGACATGTGAAGTCAATTTGTTCCCTGAATGGTTTATGGCCAAAGAATTGAACAAAAAAATGAATTTCAAACAACGTCAATGGTGGGATCAAAGCATGCAAGCGTTGATGCCTGTGATTTTGGAGCAATCCAAAGTCTATGTACATCGCGATTTCATCGTACGCAACTTGATGTTAACACGAGAGCGTCCTGGCGTATTGGATTTTCAGGACGCTGTGTATGGTCCGATTACTTATGATTTGGTGTCTTTGCTGCGTGATGCTTTCATTGAGTGGGAAGAAGATTTTGTCTTGGATTTGGCAATTCGTTATTGGGAAAAAGCCCGTGCTGCAGGCTTGCCAGTTGCCGAGCAGTTTGACGACTTCTATCGCCAATTTGAATACATGGGCGTGCAACGCCATTTGAAAGTCGCAGGGATTTTTGCCCGCTTATACCATCGCGATGACAAAGACAAATACCGTCCTGAAATCCCACGCTTCTTGAACTATTTGCGCCGCACTACGCGCCGTTACACCGAATTACAACCTTTGTATGCTTTGATTGTAGAATTGGTGGGCGACGATGAATTGCAAACGGGTTACAGTTTCTAACCCAATCGATATCCATTAAAAAAGCGTCCTGTAAATATTTACAGGACGCTTGTTATTTAACGGATGAACTAACCGCCAAAGAATGTAAACTTCAACGCCCACAAAACCGCCACAATCCACACCATATACGGTACGGTTTTGGCTTTACCTGTGAACAATTTTACCAAAGCATAACTGATGAAACCCATTGCAATACCATCTGCAATTGAATAAGTAAACGGCATGAAAGCAATGGTCAAGAACGCAGGCAAAGCCTCGGTAATGTCTTCCCAATCAATGTTTTTAATGCTGTGCATCATCAAGACGCCCACATAAATCAATGCAGGTGCAGTGGCAAATGCAGGGACGCTGCGTGCCAACGGTTCAAAAAACAAACACGCCAACAACAACAAGCCCACAATCACCGCGGTCAAACCAGTACGACCACCCGCAGCCACACCTGAAGCCGATTCAATATAAGGCGTACTTGAAGACGTACCCAATACCGCACCTGCTGTAATCGCAGTAGAATCTGCCAATAAAGCACGTTTCAAACGTGGCAATTTGCCATCTTTCAACAAGCCTGCACGGCTAGATACACCAACCAACGTACCTGTCGAATCAAACAAATCAACCAAGAAAAATACGAAAATCACACCAACCATAGCAGGCGTGAACAAATCAGAGAAATTCATTTGCATGAAAGTCGGTGCCATAGATGGAATCGGACCCACGATGCCATGAATGGTATTGATACCCATCGCCGTTGCGATAACAGTCACTACCAAAATGCTGGCAATAATAGCACCACGAACTTTGAAATGGCTCATCACCGCAATCAACAACAAACCTAAAAATGCCAACAATGCCGCAGGCTCTTTCAAGCTGCCCATCGCCACCAAAGTGGCTGGACTGTCCACAACAATGCCCGCATTTTTCAGGCCGATTAAAGCCAAGAACAAGCCAATGCCTGCACCAATCGCCAACTTCAACGACATCGGAATCGCATTAATCAAGGCCTCACGAATGTTGGAGAAACTCAATGCGAAAAACAACAAGCCAGATACAAAGACCGCGCCCAAAGCTGTTTGCCACGGCACACCCATGCCCAAACACACCGCATAAGTGAAATAAGCGTTCAAACCCATACCCGGTGCCAAAGCAATCGGATAATTAGCAACCACGCCCATCACAAAACAACCGATGGCAGCAGTCACGCATGTGGCAACGAAGACGGCACCATGATCCATGCCCGACTCAGACAAAATCATCGGGTTCACAATCACGATGTAACACATGGTTAAAAAAGTAGTGAGTGCGGCAAGGGCTTCGGTTTTGACCGTGGTGCCGTTTTGACTCAATTTAAAATAGCGCTCAAGAAAGCCGCCTGAAGGGGGCGTTTGGCTCATGGATTATCCTTAAAATACAACAATGCAAATGCGGTTAAAAAGTGTAAACAAAACGAATTATAATGCGCTTTGTTCGAAATCGCCCGAATATTTGCCCACGTATATGGCTAAAATTAACCATTGTTGCGTTACTAGCTCTGTTATCAAGTGATTGTTTGCGCGGCTTGTTGTAAAAATCAAACGATTATGAATGATATTTGTCTCATTCAAGCGACAGGTTTTTTGTAAAGCATTGCTTTATTAAGCATTCATTCGACTCCCATCTCATCATTAATTTATTCTCAAAATAACGCTTTATTCATCCCTACAATCCATATTGCACTGCAAACCAGCCTTATTCTGACTCAGCGTCCTGTAAAATTTTGTTTTCATTGGCATACATTCAAGCGCATGCGAGCAAGAATGCCGATTGTGTTATGATGCGCCTCTGCTTTTGAGCCCTATTTTTGATTTTTCTAAAGAATACCAGCACATGAATACACAATCTGACAGTGCTTTGGTCATCGCAAACGCCCAAAAAACCTATCGCAATGGTTTTACAGCCTTAAAAGGGGTGAGCTTTGACGTGAAACAAGGCGAGTTTTTTGGTTTGCTCGGTCCCAATGGCGCAGGCAAAACCACGCTCATTTCCGCCATGGCAGGTTTGGCACATTTAAGTCAAGGTCATATCAATATCATGGGCTTTGATACGCGCAAGCAGCCCAACCAAGCGCGCATGAGTTTGGGTGTGGTGCCACAAGAATTGGTATTTGACCCATTTTTCACCGTGCGTGAAACCTTGCAATTTCAATCAGGTTATTTTGGCATACGCAAAAACGATGCTTGGATAGACGAATTGCTGCACAAATTGCATCTGTCCGACAAAGCCAATACCAACACGCGCAATCTTTCAGGCGGCATGAAACGCCGTTTGATGGTCGGTCAAGCCTTGGTACACCGTCCGCCTGTGATTGTATTGGATGAGCCGACTGCGGGCGTAGACGTAGAATTGCGCCAAAGTTTGTGGGCTTTCATCAAAGAATTGCATGGACAAGGTCACACCATTATCTTGACCACGCATTACTTAGAAGAAGCGCAAAGTTTGTGCAATCGCATTGCCATGATGAAAAAAGGCGAATTGGTGGCATTAGACAGCACCGCCAATTTATTGCGCTCTAGTAATGGTGTGCGCATTGCCATGACTTTATCTGCTGCACTGCCTGAAGCGTTGCGCAAATGGCAAATTCCAAGCACTGGAACAGAAATCATTTTGCAATTGAGCGAATATGCCCAATTGGCGTATGTGTTATCGACTTTACAATACGAATATGTGGCTGTGAAAACTTTGAACATTTTAGAAAACGACTTGGAACAAGTGTTTTTACGATTGATGCAAGACAACACCAAAGGAGTTGTCACATGTTAACAGGCTTTCCTACCCTCTTAAAAAAAGAAATTTTGCGTTTTTGGAAAGTCGGTTTTCAAACGATTTTTGCGCCTGTAATGACAGCTTTGCTCTACCAATTGATTTTCAGTCATGTGATGAAAGGTCAACCTGATATTTTACCGGGCGTGTCTTATGCGGCATTCTTGATTCCAGGTCTGGCCATCATGTCGATGACGCAAAATGCGTTTGCCAATGCCTCCAGCTCGTTGATTCAATCGCGCTTAAGCGGCAATTTGATTTTCATTTTGCTGCCGCCGATTTCTACTTTCTCGTTTTACTTGGCTTATGTCTGTGCGGCAATTGCCCGTGGCTTATTTGTTGGGGTCGGGGTCTTGGCGGTCTGCGCTTTCTTCGGTTTGACCATGCCAGTATCACCATTGTGGGCGCTGATGTTTGCGGTGATGGGCTGTGCCATTATGGGCTCTTTGGGTTTGCTCGCTGGCATTGTGGCAGAGAAATTTGACCAAATGGCCTTGTTCCAAAATTTCATTATTATGCCTTTAACATTTTTGTCAGGCGTGTTTTACTCCATCAACAGTTTGCCTGAATTTTGGCGCACATTGAGCCATTTCAACCCGATTTTTTACATGATAGATGGCTTTCGCTACGGCTTTTTCGGTCACAGCGATGTGTCGCCTTGGCTATCGCTGAGCGTGGTGACGATTTCTTGGCTCGCCACCTCTATCGGCATCTTAATGCTGTTAAAATCAGGTTATAAATTGAGACATTAGAATATGAAAAGGACACTCCCATGCTAACTCCTGAACAAGTCAAACAAATGATAGGCAATGTTTTGCCATGCGAACACATCGAAGTCGAAGGCGATGGTCATCACTTTTATGCTCACATCGTGTCTAGCCAGTTTGAAGGCAAAGCCCGTTTGGCACGCCACCGCTTGATTAAAGATGGCTTGGCTGACAAAATCGCCAGCAATGAGTTGCATGCGTTGTCGATTGCCGCAGCAGCCACTCCAACCGAATGGGCAAGCAAAGCCCGTTAATATTCAATCACAATTACTTAACCGCCCTGTAAACTGTTATAGGACGCCCATTTTTGAAAGATTCACATGGATAAATTAGTCATCCGTGCCAATGGCCCATTGAACGGTGAAATCACTGTTTCAGGTGCTAAAAATGCCGCTTTGCCTTTGATGTGCGCGGCTTTGTTAACCAAAGACACTTTGCGTTTGACCAACGTGCCGATGTTGCGCGATGTGAAAACCACGCACAAATTGCTCGAAGGCATGGGCGTGACCGTATCGACCAATGATGTTGATACTTTTGACATCACTTGCGGCACCTTGAACAATGTTTGCGCACCATACGATTTGGTACGCACCATGCGCGCGTCGATTTTGGTTTTGGGTCCGACTTTGGCACATTTTGGTGAGGCTGAAGTGAGTTTGCCTGGTGGTTGCGCCATCGGCTCACGTCCTGTTGACCAGCACTTAAAAGGCTTGGAAGCGATGGGCGCGGACATCGTGATTGAAAATGGTTACGTCAAAGCCAAATGCAAAGCCAAACGCTTGCAAGGCACGCGCATCGTCATGGACATGGTAACCGTTGGTGGCACTGAAAACTTGATGATGGCAGCGTGTTTGGCTGAAGGCACCACGGTTTTGGAAAACTCAGCCGTTGAACCTGAAGTGGTGGATTTGGGCGAATGTTTGATCAAAATGGGCGCCAAAATTTACGGCTTGGGCACCCAAACCATCACCATCGAAGGCGTTGAAAGCTTACATGGTGCAGAACATGCTGTGGTGGCTGACCGCATCGAAGCGGGTACGTTCTTGTGTGCAGTGGCGATGACAGGTGGCAAAGTGGTTTTGCGCAACGCAGCGCCTAAAACCATGACGGCTGTTTTAGACAAATTGGTCGAAGCAGGCGCACACATTGAAGCGGGCGATGATTGGATTTTGATCGACATGCAAGAACGCCCTCGCCCTGTCAACATCCGCACTTTGCCACATCCTGCGTTCCCAACCGACATGCAAGCGCAATTCATGACCATGAACGCCATTGCCAGCGGTGCTTCAAAAGTGACCGAAACGATTTTTGAAAACCGCTTCATGCACGTGCCAGAACTCAATCGCATGGGTGCCAACATCACTACCGAAGGCAATACCGCTTTGGTGCAAGGCGTCGACACCTTGTCAGGCGCAAGCGTAATGGCAACCGATTTGCGTGCGTCAGCAAGCTTGGTCATTGCAGGTTTGGTGGCCACAGGCGAAACCACAGTCGAACGCATTTACCATCTAGACCGTGGTTACGAACACATCGAAGCCAAACTCGGTGGCGTCGGTGCCAATATTGCCCGCATTAGCGAATAATCTCTTCTAAATAAGCGTCCTGTAAACTTACAGGACGCTTGATTTTGGAAAGTCGTGTATGAAAACTTATCTTTGTGCCGCACTCATGGCACTGGGCTTAATCGCTTGCAGTGCTGAATCCACTTCCAACAAAACCCCAGCGACTCAAAATGCAGCCGTCAATGTGAAACTCCATGGCAGTGCCATCGAAGAATCTTTGGGCGACGATTTGCGCTTAATTGATTCCAATGGTAACCCTGCCTCATTACAAGATTTTCAAGGCAAAGTGGTGGCAGTCTCGTTTGGCTATACCCATTGTCCTGATGTGTGCCCAACCAATTTATTGGATTTGGCCAAAACGATGAAATTATTGGGCGAAAATGCGGCAAAAGTACAAGTATTGTTTGTGTCAGTCGACCCAAGCCGCGATACGCCTACGGTTTTGAAAGAATATGTGCCATTGTTTGACGAGCGCTTCATTGGCTTAACGGCACCAGACGACGCCGCGATGGCACCTATTTTGAAAGCATGGAAAGTCGCTGCAACCAAAGTACCGGTCAGTGACGGGCATTACACCGTAGACCACAGCGCAGGTTTGTATTTGGTTAATCCACAGGGCAAAGCGGCAGTATACTTGCCTTATGGCAGCAAAGCCGAAGCCATTGCCCAAGACATCCAAGCTTTGTTGCGATAAAACCATGTTGGTTGCACGTCCAATACCTTATCAAAATGTGGCTTTGACTGATAATGTGTGTGTCACTGTCAAACGCTTGGATTTGGTACATCCACACATTTCAGGCAACAAATTTTTCAAACTCCAATACAATTTACAGGCCGCTCAAGCGCAAGGCAAAACCTTGCTCATCAGTTTTGGTGGTGCGTATTCCAACCACATTCACGCTTTGGCGCACGCGGCACATGAATGCGGCTTAGACAGTCTTGGCATCATTCGTGGGCAAGAATTGGCAGACAAACCGCTCAATCCCACCTTACAGGACGCTTGTAATTTGGGCATGCAATTGCAATTTGTCAGCCGTGAACAATACCGCCAAAAACACACGCCAGAATTTTTAAACGCCTTGCAACAGCGTTATCCGCAGGCTTACATCATTCCTGAAGGCGGCAGCAATTTGGCGGCAGTGGTCGGCTGTGAAGCGATTTTATCGGCATACGACCGACAAAATTTTGATGTGATTGTGTGTGCAGTCGGAACGGGCGGAACGGTGGCGGGCATCATCAACGCCAGTGAGCCAACACAACGGATTGTGGGTTTTGCGGCCTTAAAAAGCGAACATTTGTCACACACCATCACGCCATGGGTGACGCAAAACAATTGGGAAATTTTATCGGAAAATGTGTTTGGTGGTTATGGTAAATTCAATGCGGTGTTATTGGATTTCATTCATGACATGCAACAACAAAATCTGCCTTTAGAGCCGATTTACACTGCCAAAGCCTTATACCGTTTGCGTGATGATTTGCTTACAGGACGCTTGTCTCAACAGCAACGCATATTATTTATTCATACAGGCGGTCTGCAAGCAATGCGTGAAAATTTGCATTAAAACCATCGTGTCATCAAGCAGTCACCATCAAACAAAGCAAGTTTGTTAAAATGTTGCATGGTGTACCAAGATGTGTGTGTTGGGTCGGTTTGTGGGAAGCTTGATACAACAAGCTTCATAAGCGGCCAGCGTCCTGTAACATAGACAAAGCTTGGTCAGTTTGGTGTAATGGGCCTATCCATTGGCTTGGGAAAAACACTGTTTTTTGTGTTCTAATCACACCAAGCATGAGCTTCTCCTGCTACGGCAGAACGATTATTTGCGCTTGGGCACGTCCCACCCGCCACTTTTTTGACTGAATTAAGAACATGACTGCATCCCAAAATTTGACCATCGCCTTGTCTAAAGGGCGTATTTTTGATGAAACCTTGCCTTTGTTGGCAGCTGCGGGCATCGTGCCTGCGGAAGATCCTGAAAAATCTCGCAAACTGATCATTGATACCAACCATCCCAACATTCGCTTGGTGATTGTGCGTGCCACAGACGTACCAACCTATGTGCAATATGGCGCTGCGGATTTGGGTATTGCAGGTCGTGACGTTTTGACCGAACACGGTGGCGATGGCTTATACCAACCATTGGATTTGCGCATTGCCAAATGCCGCATGATGGTCGCGGTACACAAAGATTTTGATTATGCCGCGGCTTCACGCGCTGGCAGCCGTTTAAAAGTCGCCACCAAATACCCTAATATTGCGATGGAACACTTTGCCAAAAAAGGCATGCACGTAGACATCATCAAATTGTATGGTTCTATGGAGTTGGGTCCGTTGGTGGGTTTATCAGATGCCATCGTCGATTTGGTTTCTACAGGCAGCACGTTAAAAGCCAATGATTTGCAAGCCGTCGAACACATCAGCGACATTTCTAGCCGCTTGGTCGTCAACAAAGCTGCTTTGAAATTGAAGTTTGGCGAAATCCAGCCGATTATCGATGCTTTTCGCGATGCGCGCCAACCTGAATAATCAATTGGTATCACGCTCACACATGCGCCAAGCCACCATTGCGGTGGCTTTTTGTTTGCCCACAATTTGCTACTGCAAGCAGCATTTCAACAGCTTTACCATCGCCACATTTGCAACGGCAAATAATTGTTTTATCATCAATCAAGCATACCAATATTGGTTTGATAACTAAGGAGAAAACCATGAATAAAGTCATTATATTGAGTCTGATTGCAGCCAGCGGTTTGATGCTTTTGCCTACGACACAAGCGGCCAGTTTCAATTGTAACAAAGCTGGTAACGCCACCGAAGAAACCATTTGCGCCAATGCCCGTTTGAGCAAAGCCGATGTCAAACTCGCCAATACCTATGAAATTGTAATGCGTTTGAGCGACCAAAGCCCTTATATTCGTGGCGAGCAATTGCAATGGTTACGAAATCGCAATCAATGCGGCTCACGCGTGGCTTGCATCAGCGAAGAATACCAATATCGCCAACAAAGCTTGGAAGATTATTTACAAGCCAATCATTGAACCCAATTCTCCGAACAGCGTCCTGTAAACATTTACAGGACGCTGTTTTTAAATAACAGTCTGTACTCTAAATTTTTCATCTTATTAAATTGATAATCATTATTATTTAGATATATACTGTGCGCACTTTTCTAAAATGACATTAAACTAATATGAAACAAAAGACTGTGATTGCCAGTGCATTAATCAGTGCCACTTTGTTGTTCGCTCAAACTGCAACCGCTCAAAATATGGTTTGGAAAGAGCAAACCATTCAACTTAAACAAACGCCTCAAAAATTGGCAGTATATGAGTTGTCCGCTTTGGACACTTTAAATGCATTGGGCATCCAAGCACAAGTTATTCCTGACACCAGTTTTCCAAATCAATTGAATGTTTACAATGGCAATATTGCCACCAAAGCAGGCACTTTGTTTGAACCTGATGTGACCGTCTTAAGCGCACAAAAACCCGATTTGATTGTTTTGGGCGGCCGCTCACAAGCCAAAGCCGATACACTTCAAGGCATTGCACCTGTTTTAAATTTAAGCCCAGATACCGATAATTTGATGCCTGATTTGAAAGCGCGCACCGAACTATTTGCCGATTTGTTTGGCAAACAAGCACAAGCTGCCAAGCGTTTGCAAATCATCGACACCAAACAAGCCAAACTCAAAGCGCAAACCAAAGGCAAAACCGCTTTGATGTTGTTTACTAACAAAGGCAATTTCATGCCACACGCTGAAGGCGAGCGTTTTGGTTATGTGTATGAATTTAGCGGCCTGAAATCAGTATTGCCTGTGGTGCCACCAAAAGACCCTAACGCCCCTGCCACACCTCGTCCTGAAGCAGGTTCTCCAGAAGCTTTGGCAGCCAAAGCCAAAGCCGATGCACGTTTACAGGCCGCTGTGGCAGCCCAGCCTGATTATGTGATTGTTTTGGATCGTGGTGCGGTCAATACCAATGAATACACCGCTTTGGAAGAATGGAAAAAAAATCCGATTTTGAATCAATCAAAAGCCAAAATCATTTTGGTAGATGCCAATGCTTGGTATTTGGTGGGTCCGGGCTTGAGCAATACCGAATTCATGTTGGATGAATTGATTAAAGGTACGCAACATTAAAACCAATTGTATGTTTTTTTAAACCCTGTATCGCCTGTCCAACAAGCGTTTTGTCAGTGGTTTTAAAACAAATCAACTGTATCATCAGCGTCCTGTAAAAAAGTTTACAGGACGCTGATTTTAATTCAACGAAAATGCCACTGCTTTTTGAGCATGCAACGCAGTCGTATCAAAAAGCGGTACGCCCACATCCACATCACCGACCAACATCACAATTTCGGTACAGCCCAAAATGATGCCTTGCGCACCTTCGGCCACCAAACGCTGCATGATATCAGTATATATTTGGCGACTTTCGGGCAAGACTTGACCCAAACACAACTCTGCATAAATAATGCGATGAATCTCGGCACGTTCTGCTTCATTGGGCAACAACACTTCCAAACCTTGTACATGCAAACGCTCACGGTAAAAATCTTGTTCCATCGTGAATGCCGTACCCAATAAAGCCACTTTTTGGATGTCTTGCGCCACAATTTGGTCAGCAGTCGCATCGGCAATGTGCAATAAAGGTACGGTAATGGCTTGCTCTATCGCCTCAGCGACTTTGTGCATGGTATTGGTACACAACACTATCGCTTCTGCGCCTGCTTTTTGCAAAGACTGAGCGGCATTGGCCAGCATCACGCCCGCTTCTTCCCAACGTCCTTGTTGTTGCAAATAGGCAATTTTTGCAAAATCCACACTGATTAAAATCAATTGTGCCGAATGCAAACCACCCAAAGCGTCCTGTACGCCTCGATTGATTTGCTGATAATACAAAGCCGTCGATTCCCACGACATCCCACCAATCAAACCCAAAGTACGCATGCATGGCTCCATGTGTTTGGACGAAAGGTTTAACTGTGTTCTTTCGCCAATTGTTTGTAATGTTGGCACTCACATTGGTATTGCATACCCCAATCGTGCATGACTTGAATCACAGGCATCAAAGTTTTGCCAAACTCAGTCAAAGAGTATTCTACTTTTGGCGGCACTTGCGGATACACTTCTCGATGGACAATACCCGCTTGTTCTAACTCACGCAACTGCAAGGTCAACATGCGTTGCGTAATGTCAGGCAACAAACGGCGCAATTCATTGAAACGCTGCGTTCCTTGGCACAAATGGTATAAAATCAAGACCTTCCATTTGCCACCTATCACATCCAATGTCACATGCACAGGACAAGTTGCCGCCTGTGCCTCTAATTCATAGTTTAAATTTATTGTGTTCATATTCATTTAACAGTATAAAAAATGTGCGTACTATCTAAAAAAAATGTATGGGCTATAATACACCCATCGAAACAAACAAACCAATGAAATTTAACCACGCACAGAACCAATGTTGGTTCTGCTTCACTCGAAAGGAAACTCTCATGCGTATTATCGAATTGGATCGCATCAACACTTTGGCTCGCAAAGCACGTGCAGAGGGTTTGAGCGCAGCAGAATTGGCAGAACGTGACGCATTGCGCCAAACTTATTTGCGCCAAGTGCGTGGTCAAATGACCAATACTTTAGCCAATGTGACCGTATTAGACCCAGAAGGTACTGATGTAACGCCATTGAAATTGCGTGCACACCAATGGGCAGGCACGATGCAAGTGAATTAACCAAGCTTTGACAAGCGTCCTGAAAGCGTTTGCCAAAAGCGCACAGAATCAATCATTGAAGAAAAGAGAAAAATCATGCGTGAAGTTCGTCAAGTTTATGCTAAAAATCCGCGTCACTGGGTGGGTGATGGTTTTTGGGTAGAACCTTTGTTTTCTCACACGAGCTTGGATAAAAATACCAATCCATTTTTGATGTTGGATTATGCCGCACCTTACAATTTCCCACCTAAAGCAGGTGCCAAACGGGGTGTGGGCGCTCACCCTCACAAAGGTTTTGAAACTGTGACCATTGCTTACCAAGGCGAAGTGGCTCACCGTGATTCCACTGGTGGCGGTGGCGTGATTCAAGAAGGCGATGTGCAATGGATGACTGCAGGCAACGGCATTATTCACGAAGAGTTTCATTCTGAAACATTTGCCCAAGCAGGCGGCATGTTTGAGATGGTGCAATTGTGGGTAAATTTGCCAGCCAAAGACAAAGCCACACCAGCGCGTTACCAACATTTGGCTAAAAAAGACATTCCTGTGGTGGAATTTGCCGATGAAGCGGGTCATGTGCGTTTGATTGCAGGCGATTATGCAAACGTGGATGGTGCTGCCGATACATTTACAGAAATGAATGTGTGGGACATGGTGTTGCATGCAGGCAAACAAACCGATATCAACGTGCCTGATAACCACACTTTGAGCATGGTCGTTTTGCGTGGCGAAGTATTGTTTAACGGCAAAGACGTTGCCAAAGCAGGTCAATTGGTGGGCTTTCACGATGGTACTGGTGCTGTGAATTTGGCAGCGCAAGGCGATGAAGATGCCAAAGTTTTGGTGTTGTCTGGTGTGCCGATTGATGAGCCGATTGCCGCTTATGGTCCGTTTGTGATGAATACTGAAGACGAAATTCGCGCTGCTATCCATGATTTTAACAGCGGTAAATTCGGTCGGATTTAAATTGATTCATCAATAAAATGTCATCAAGCGTCCTGTAATTTACAGGACGCTTATTTACATCCATTGCCATCGTTTCTTTCATTTTGTTTTCAAACTGTACAGACACTCTTGATGGCCATTTTTAAAGCTGGAACAAAAATTGATTAGTCTGACCATCGGCCAAGCAAACTCACCAATTCAATCTCATCTTGGAATCAAATATGCGTTAAAATAACGGTTTATTTGATTCCAATTTACCATCTGTCATCCTCTGACCCTATCTATTATGAGCCAAACCAACAAAATCGATGTCATCATTCCCTGTTATAATGCTGCTGCTACTTTGGCGCGTGCTTTAGAAAGTGTATTGGTACAAGATTATTTGGGGCGCATCATTATTGTGGATGATGCTTCTAGCGATGCCAGCGTCGCTATCGCACAATCTTATCAAGCTCGTTTTCCACAACACATCGTGATTGAAAAACTGCCTCAAAATAGCGGTGTGGCTCGGGCACGCAATTGGGGTATGTTGGTTAGTCAAGCCGACGTCGTTGCTTTTTTAGATGCCGATGATGCATACGAGCGCCATGTTTTGGGTTTTGCGAGTGCGGTGATGCAGTTTCGACCTGAAATTCCTATGTTGCGCTTGGGCTTAAAACCCGTGGATTTGGATGAAAAATATGCCCAACATCCTAATTTTTCCTATGGTTGGCGACATGTAGAAATGACGGTTGGCGGCAATATGATTTTCAGGCGTGCATTTTTACTCGCTTGTGGTGGTTTCCCGCAAGACCAATTGTTTCGCCGCTTAGGTGGTGAAGATGTTGCGCTGGGATTGGCGGTATTACAAGTCACCCAAATGGGTGTGGCATTTGACAATGTGGGTTTGAATGACATTACAGTGTTGCATTATTGTCGCCCCAACATGCATGCTTATCGGCTTTTGGATACGGTTTTATTTGCCCAATCTCAAAACCACATTACGCAAGCCGATCATGATGCAGCTCAAAATGTGACTGACAATATTGTTTCACGGCTACAAAACTTACAAACTTGGTTGAGCGTTCAACCCAAAGGCAAAATTCCATTACAAGTGGAAACAGCGCCTCAATAAACAAACTATTTTCCTGCTGATGCTGACAGGATACTTCAGCTTTAAGCTTTACTTTAGTACAACGAAAGAAACGCAAAAATGGACAGTATTTACGCTCTTAGCCCACTTGATGGTCGTTACGCGAAATCAGTAGAGGCTTTGCGCCCTATTTTCTCTGAATATGGTTTGATGAAATTCCGTGTACAAGTGGAATTGTCTTGGCTCAAAGCCTTAGCAGCAGAAGAAAAAATTGCCGAAGTGCCTGCTTTTTCAGATTTGACCATCAAAGAAATCAACGATGTGATGGCAAACTTCTCTTTGGCAGACGCTGCAGTGGTTAAAAGCATTGAAGCGACCACCAATCACGACGTCAAAGCGATTGAATATTGGTTAAAAGAACGTTTCAGCGGCGTGCCTGAAGTATTGGCTGTGAGCGAATTCATCCATTTTGCTTGTACCAGTGAAGACATCAACAACTTAAGCCACGCCTTGATGTTGAAAGCTGCACGTGACGAAGTGGTCTTGCCAGCTTTGCAAGACATCATCGCCAAATTGACCGAAATGTCACACGAATTTTCAGCGATGCCTATGATGGCACGCACCCATGGTCAACCTGCAACGCCAACGACTTTGGGCAAAGAATTGGCCAACGTGGTGTTCCGCCTGCAACGCCAAGTAGAAGGCTTAAAAGCGCAAGAATTCTTGGGCAAAATCAATGGCGCAGTGGGCAATTACAATGCACATATGGTCGCTTACCCAGAAGTGGATTGGGAAAAACATTGCAGCACATTCGTGAAATCTTTGGGCATCACTTTCAACCCATACACCATTCAAATCGAACCACACGATTACATCGCTGAATTCTTCCAAACCTTGACGCGCGTAAACACCATTTTGGTGGACTTTAACCGTGACGTTTGGGGCTATATTTCTTTGGGTTACTTCAAACAAAAAGTCAAAGCTGGCGAAGTCGGTTCTTCAACCATGCCGCACAAAGTCAATCCAATTGACTTTGAAAACTCAGAAGGCAATTTGGGCATGGCCAACGCTGTGTTGAGCTTCATGGCTGAAAAATTGCCTGTATCTCGCTGGCAGCGTGACTTAACCGACTCAACGGTGCTACGCAACATGGGCGTAGGCTTGGGTTACACCATTTTAGGCTGGTCTGCTCATTTGCGTGGCTTGAACAAATTGGAAACCAATCCAGCAGCTTTGTTAGCGGATTTGGATGCAACTTGGGAATTGTTGGCTGAGCCGATTCAAACAGTGATGCGTCGCTTTGCCGTGCCAAATCCTTACGAGCAATTGAAAGATTTGACCCGTGGTAAAGGTGGTATCACACCTGAAACATTGAAAATTTTCATTGAAAAATTGGATATTCCACAAGCCGAAAAAGAAAAATTGTTGGCTTTGCGTCCTGAAACCTACATCGGTAAAGCCGTTGAATTGGCCAACCGCATCTAAGGATTTTGCATGAAAAAAGCCGTAACTGCCAAAAGCTTTGAAGAAGCTGTGGCACGTTTGGAAGCCATTACCCAAGCGATGCAAGGCAACGAGTTGAGCTTGGAAGATGCTTTGGCTGCTTACAAAGAAGGCAATGAGTTGGTGCAGTTTTGCCAACAAAAATTGGCCGACGTGGAGCAGCAATTGCAAGTTTTGGATGGCGACGAATTGAAGGAGTTGCATCTCAATGACGATTGATTTTCCAGCATGGCTACAAGCCACTCAAGCGCAAGCTGAAGCTGCTGTTGAGCGTTATTTGCCCACCGAATCCACAGGTCAAGAAACCTTACATGAAGCCATGAGCTATGTGAGCGTGGGCGGTGGCAAGCGTTTTCGTCCTTTGCTGGCGGCTGCGGCTGCCCGTTTGGGTGCGGCAGATGCCGATGCTTTGAGTGCAGCGATGGCAGCGATTGAATATGTGCATGTGTATTCTTTGGTGCATGACGACATGCCAGAAATGGACAATGACAGCATGCGTCGAGGCAAACCGACTTGTCATATTCAATACGACCAATCTACGGCTTTGCTCGTGGGTGATGCGTTACAGACTTTGGCATTTGATGTTTTAAGCCGTCCTGTAAACTTGCCTGCAATGCAACAATTAAAACGTGTGCAAGTGTTGGCGCGTGCTTCAGGCAGCTTAGGCATGGCGGGTGGTCAAGGCATTGATTTGGCCAATGTCGGCAAAGATTTGACGCTTGAACAATTGCAACACATGCACAGTTTGAAAACAGGTGCGTTGATTCGTGCAGCAGTGGCTTTGGGCGGTTTGTCTTGTGCCGATGTGTCTGAAACTTTGTTAAACGCTTTGGATGTGTATGCCGACAAGCTCGGCTTGGCATTTCAAGTGATTGACGATGTATTGGATTGTGAACAAGACAGCGCCACTTTAGGCAAAACCGCAGGCAAAGACGAAGAAGCCAACAAACCCACTTATGTGAAGTTGTTGGGTTTGGAGCCAGCTCGTGCGCAAGCGATTGCCTTGGCGCAAGAAGCCAAAGCCGCAGTCGCATCTTATGGCGAAGCTGCCGATGCGCTGCTGGGTTTGGCAGACTATGTCATTCAACGCAATCACTGATTCCTAGCCACACCAAGCGTCCTGTAAAGAGTTACAGGACGCTTTTTATTCCATCTGTAACATCCATGATTAATTTGCAGCCCAAGCATTAAAACGCTTGTTCAAAACCTCAGCATTTTTAATCCAAAAATCCACATCCAACGGCATGGTGCCACGCATATTGGCGTGTGTGGTTGGCAACAATTTGGCAAACTCCAACGGCACTTTCGCTGCCGCTTCTTTGTTTGGCAAACCATACGCAATATTATTAGCGGCCAATTTCGATTGATTATCGGCCTCACTGGTAAAGGCAATCAAATCCATCGCAGCTTCTTTATTCGATGCATTTTTCAAAATCACCCAGCTATCAATCGCATAAATACTTTCAGGCCACACCATTTTAAAATTGCGTTTTTCCGCGGCATTCAAAGCAGGAATGCGACCACTGTAAGCGGATGCCATCACCACGCGACTTTCAGCCAAATATTCCAAAGGTTGAGACCCTTTTTCCCACCAAATAATATGGGGTTTTAAAACCTCCAAACGCTTAAAGGCTCGATTCACCCCTTCTGGTGTCGACAAAGTTGGATAAACCTTATTCAGCGGTACGCCTTCTGAGAGCAGCGCAAATTCCAAATTGTATTTGGCACCCTTGCGCAAAGCACGCTTGCCTGGGAATTTTTTCACATCCCAAAAATCAGCCCACGACTTAGGTCCATGCGCCATTTTGTCACCGTCATATGTCAAAACCGTTGACCAAACAATACTGCCCACCCCACACTCACTGCTCGCGCCATCGACAAACTTAGCAGGGCTGCCCAATTTAGACCAATCCAGTTTTTCAAACAAACCTTCATTGCATCCCAAAGCCAATTCTTCAGCCTCAACTTGCACCAAATCCCAATCTGGATTGCCTTTAGCCACTTGATTTTTCAAAATATCATAGCCGCCATCATACGATTTATCGACCACAGGCGTGCCCAATTTTTGCGCAAAAGGCTGAAAGAAAATTTTACGTTGTACATCTTGATATGCCCCACCCCAAGATGCCACCGTCAAGTAACGCTCTCCACTTGCCGATCTTTCAGAACCAGAGTAAGCCTCACCTGTAATATTTTTAGAAGCGGGTACCGGTGCATCAGAGTCTAGTCCTGTTAACGATGCTTCGCCACCACAAGCTGCTGTGACAATCAACGTGCCGATTACGAGTGCCAAATTTGTCAATTTCATTATCAGACTTCCTGTATCTTAAACAAACTACTGATAAAAACAGGTATCACACGATTTTTTCATTGAATTTAAACCATCTCAATTCAAGGTCTCCTCCCCCAAAACACCGACCTTCTCTACATGTTATACCCCTCTTGATTGATTACATTTCATACAACATCACACCTCAATCAATCTTTACTAACATTCTAATTCTACCCACACTTACAATTTATTTAATTATCATAAATAATTCAAGAATAATCATTAAAATCATAGACAATTCAGCAAAAAAGAAATTAACTTCTATATAAAAATTTTAAAAATACACTTATACAACACAGAAAATACCACCAAAAAACTGTTTAAGCGCCATATAAACTGACATCAATAAGGTAAAAATCACCCTAGCTAAAACCTAATTTCATTTTCAACGACCATAAAAAAACGACTTGAAAATCATTCAAGTCGTTTTAGATATTTCTCATCAATAAAACAGCTATCTTAACTACCTAGCCAAGCATTAAAGCGCTTGTTCAAAGTCTCAGAATTTTGTACCCAGAAATTCACATCCAATGGAATCGCACCTGGCATATTTGCTGGTGTGGTTGGCAAGTTTTTCGCAAACTCTAACGGTACTTTCGCGCCAGCTTCTTTATTGGGTAAACCATAAGCAATTTGATTGGCAGCCAATTGAGATTGTCGCTCTGCATCACTGGTGAATTGAATCAAATTCATAGCAGCTTCTTTGTTGGCTGCATTTTTCAAAATCACCCAGCTGTCAATGGCATAAATACTTTCAGGCCATACTACTTTGAAATTGCGCTTATCTGCTTGATTCAAAGCAGGAATACGACCACTATAAGCCGATGCCATAACCACTTTACCTTCAGCCAAATATTCCAAAGGCTGAGAACCTTTTTCCCACCAAATAATATGTGGTTTCAATGTATCCAAACGCTTGAAAGCACGATTCACGCCTTCAGGCGTAGACAAGGTTTTATAAACCTCATGCGGTGGCACACCATCTGATAACAAAGCAAACTCTAAAGTATATTTAGGACCTTTGCGCAAAGAACGCTTGCCTGGAAATTGACTCACATTCCAAAAATCTGCCCAAGATTTAGGTGCTTGCGCCATTTTGTCTGCGTCATACGTCAAAATGGTAGACCAAACAATATTACCGACGCCACATTCATGAATTGCCCCATCAATATATTTAGCAGGGTCTCCCAATGGGCTCCAGTCCATTTTTTCGAACAAGCCATTTTCACAACCCAAAGCCAATTCTTCGGCTTCCACTTGTACCAAATCCCAATCAGGATTGCCCGTTTCCACCTTGGATTTTAAAATGTCATAACCACCATCATAAGATTTGTCCACCACTGGCGTACCCAATTGTTCGCCAAACGGGGTAAAGAAAATTTTACGCTGTGTGTCTTGATAAGCGCCGCCCCAAGAAGCAACTGTTAAGTAACGCTCTCCACTGGCCGATCTTTCAGGACCAGAATAAACTTCACCACTGATGTTTTTAGAAGGTGGTGCAGGTGTTTGTGATTCTGCTCCCGTAGATGATGCCTTGCCGCCACATGCTGCCAGTGTCGCGACTGTCCCCATAATAAGTGCTAAATACGTCAATTTCATTGTAAAACTTTCTGTATCATAAAAATAAAACAACTTACGAAAACAGGTATCACACGATTGTTATATTGAACTTTAAGCATCCAAATCCAAGGTCTCACTTTCACACAGCCGACCTTTTTCTACATGTCATACCCCAATTGATTTACTGCGCTCCAAACCACACACCTTTAAAAAATCTTTGGCACTCCAAAATCACACCATAAAATGCCCATAAAGCGAAAAAACTCATATAGCCTTAGCGGTTCACAAAAATCACTTAATCAGCCATGCGCTTAAGACACGCCTTCAACTAAAAAACCACTATGCCTCCAATCGCCTTATTTATTCCAAAAGAATAATTTTATTTTGACTAGCATTAAAAAGCGACCTTAAATCATTTCAGATCGCCATTTTGAAAAAAATCCGTATAAAATTACACATAAAAATGATTTTGTCATTTATTTTTATGCTAATAAAATAAACATTATTGAAATATACATGACTGATTTTAAAAATACAAATTGCAATAAATTAATCTCAATTTAAGATTTAATTCTAGAAATAACAAAAAATAAAAATAGTCGATTTATTTTGTTTTGATTTGAAAATTATGAATATATAAACATAAAAATATATGATATTAGTATATTTAAAATACATTTTGAATTGGAATAAAAACCAAATACTAACCATTATTTATATAATAATTTATTGTGACTTTATAAATTAATTTGCATAAAATTATTACAATGTATTGAAAAAACAATAACAACATTATAAAAATTATAAATTATGGCTTTTAGATATCACTTTTAATAAATACCTCTTATTTCATCAAAGTGTCTTCTACCTGCGCTATCTCAAATGAGCGTAGCCATCAATAAATTATAATATTAAATGAAACAATTGCTTACTTATTTAAACACAGGTTGAAAAAAGTTCATGTATCCATCCATCACTCTTCATCTGCTTACTTCTGCTGCCTGATAAACACACTATTTAAAAACAATTAAAGAAAATATTATGTGGAAAAAATACGCATTATCTTGCTTATTTGGCGCAATTTCTGTGCTCACTTATGCAAATACAACACAAATCAATCCCAATCATCATACTTACGGTCATTGGCAGATGCAGTTTGGCAAACAAAATGCCGCCATTCCCAACAACATCCATGTTTCAGCCATGGGTTTTGACAGCGGACATTTAAGCACTGAGGAGGACACTTGTCGCCATCAAAACGCCGCACTCAGCATACAAACCACGACTTTTACAGGTGCTGCCTTAAAACAAGCCTTGAGCCGTCATTTATTCCATTTGACCTCTCAATATGTTGATATTCTCAAATACCAAAGCACGTCGAAAAATCTACAAGACAACACAGCGCAAACGGGACAAGTGCGAGCCTTATTACAATATATAGATACCAAAAACACTTATTCAGGTATGCACATTCAATATTGTTCAGGTTATAGTGAATATTTCATCCAACTAACGCCTAACAAAGCATTGTATTTATTCACCAATCAAGATAATGAGCGTTACGTTTTATTCAGTAAAAAATAAGTTGCTTGGCCACGTATCTCTCAGATACATGGATGTTAAAAAAGCGTCCTGTAAGCCTTACAGGACGCTTTTTTATAATACGTATTTCATGTATATGGACTAAATTCAATCACAAATGAAATTTAAGTACTCATTCAGTACAGGGATCAATGGCTATGAAACATATTCAATATAATTATCAAATCATGCGCTATTGTTTGATGATTGGACTGATTGCGGCCATTCTTTCATTTTCCTTAATGGCATTAAAGGGTTCTGGATATTCTCATATTATCCAAAATATTTTGTTTGATATGATAACAGTGACCGCTTTTCCCATGCTTTTATGGCTGTTTAAAGTCAATGAGCAAGTTATCAAAGGCATTGTGTTGGCTCATGCCGCCTTTTTAGTCATTTTTAGTTTGTGGCTTTACTCGTTGACTTATCCCGAATCTATGCTATGGATTCACTATATTTTTTCACTGTTAGGTGGTATTACAGGTGGCATAATAAATGTGTCATATGTATCTGCCAATCGAACCCATTTTAACCAACTCATTGCATTCAGTTTAACGATCTTGGGTATGTTTTTGGTGTTAATCAGTATGATTATTCCGATATTTTTATGATAATAAAAACATTTTTATTAGCGCAAAAAAATCAATATGGGGTGTTTTTCAATCATGTTGCGCTCGAATGGATGCAAATATTTCAAACTTCACAATACGCACATTCAAAGCGTCCTGTAAACTTTACAGGACGCTTAAAAGTTCATATTACTGCTCTTGCCTATCGGTCATCTTAGAAACATTTAACCATTCTTGCGCCAAACGATTCATGTCATGGGCTTTGTGCAACACCGCCTCCACAGCATCACTGCCTGCTGCAAAACGCACAGGCGGCGAAACTTCTTCTGCCAATTGCATCAAAATTGCTGCCAATCGCACAGGGTCTCCCATTTGCTGATGGTTCAACGCCTGCTGTTTTTGCTTAAAATCCAATTCATATTCCATATAATCAGGCACATGCCATTCACCATAGGTTAACGAGGTTTCATCTAAAAAATCGGTTCGAAATGAACCCGGCTCAACCAAAGTTGCATTCAATCCCAAAGGTGCAATCTCCTCGGCCAAGCCTTCCATCCACCCCTCTAAAGCAAATTTAGACGCACTATACACACTATAACCTGCTTGAGATTTCACGCCAGCCAAACCCGATATGGTAAAAATTTGTCCACTTTTTTGCGCACGCATAATCGGCAATACCGCACGAGTCGCATGCATACTGCCAAAAACATTGGTGGCAAATTGTTGCTCAATTTGTTCCGGGCTGATGTTTTCAAACCAGCCCATTTGCCCATACCCTGCATTATTCACCAATACATCAATGCGCCCAAAATGCGCTTGTGCGATGGTGATGCCTGCTTGAACTTGCTGTTCATCACTCACATCCATAGGCACAATTAAAAAGTTCTCGCCATGTTGGCTCAATTTTTTGTGCAACGCATCCGTATTTCTGGCCGTTGCCACCACAGAGCGACCTGCATTCAATAAAAATTTGCACAAACTTAAACCCAAACCTCGACTGGCTCCTGTCACCATCCATACTTTTTTCATAATGCTGCCCTTTGCCTCAATGTCTCAAAAATACCATCCGCTGCCTTGCCCTTAAGCCTACGCATGATATAGACAATACTCACGCTGCAATGCAACAGAAATGACGCCACCATCTTCATTCATGCAAATAAATACTTGGGTTTTGTTCTATTTAATGGTATAGTCACGGCTTCTATGGCGGGTCTCCTCGCATGGTTTTTTGAAGCAACGGGTCAGGGGCGGAAGCCAGCAGCCCACTTTGAAGTCGCCAGTGCCGAGGGTCGGGCTCGCCACCTTATTAAAAAAAGCCGTTCTGCTTACAGGACGGCTTTTTTGCATGCTCAATACCATTTTCACAGCATAAAAGCACTGACCTATCACGTCAATTCTCGTATGATTCACCTTGCTATGTTGAGACTTCATCAACGTAGCCATCACGATAAAACATTCATAGAGAGATTTTACCAATGGATATTACTGCTGCAGTCACTGCCGCCCAAGGCGCAGAATTTGAATTACAAACGGTACAATTAGGCGAACCCAGTGCTGATGAAGTTTTGATTCGTGTTGTTGCCTCTGGTGTATGTCATACCGATGCCGTTGCTCGTGATTTGGCCATTGCACCGTTACCTGCGGTATTAGGTCATGAAGGTTCAGGTGTTATTGAAGCCATAGGCAGCAATGTTCGTGGCCTAGAAGTTGGCGATCATGTGGTATTGTCATTTGCCCATTGTGGTGAATGTGAAATGTGCTTGTCAGGTCACCCGACTTCTTGTTTGGAATTCAATCCTTTAAATTTTGGTGGTTGCAACCACGACCACACTCACCGCATTCACCAACACGGTAAGCCTTTATCCACCTTCTTTGGTCAATCTTCTTTTGGCACTTACGCCATTGCCCACCAACGCAATGCAGTCAAAGTCGATAAAGATGTGGATTTGGCATTATTAGGTCCTTTGGGCTGTGGCATCCAAACAGGCGCAGGCACCGTATTAAACCGCCTAAAACCTGAATTTGGTTCTTCGATTGTGATTTATGGCGCAGGTGCGGTGGGTTTGAGTGCTTTGATGGCTGCTAAAATCATGAATTGCAAACACATTATTGCTGTCGATATCCATGATAACCGCTTGGAAATGGCGCAAAAATTGGGTGCAACAGCAGTAATCAATGGCAAAACCGAAGCCGATGTGGTCGCAAAAATCAAAGAAATCACAGGCGGCGGCAGCCATTACGCCGTTGAAACCACAGGCGTACCACCTGTTGTAACTCAAGCTTTGCAAGCGTTACGTCCATTGGGTACTTGTGCGATTGTCGGCATCACGCCCAAAATGGAAATCGATGTGTTCACCGATATTATGGCAGAAGGCAAATCCATGATAGGAGTGATTGAAGGCGATGCCATTGCCAAAACCTTCATTCCCAATTTGGTGGATTATTACAAAAAAGGTCTGTTCCCATTTGATCAATTGGTACAATTTTTTGAATTTGACCAAATCAATGAAGCCTTTGAAGCCTCTGCCAATGGTTCGGTCATCAAGCCTATTTTGCGCATCCACAAATAAGCACAGCTAGCATCCATAAGCGTCCTGTAAAGTTTACAGGACGCTTATTTGACTTTGAATGCCCCGCTAACCAATCAAATAACGGCTCATTGCTTGAGTCGATTTTTTCAATTGCTGCATCGGATCGCTGTCTAATTGAACCGCAATTTGTTGCGGACGACCCAAACAAGTCACCACATACAATAAATCCCCATTGGCATCAAAAACAGGTGCGGCAATGGCATTGATGCCCGCCATCATTTCCCCTTCCACCACACTGACACCAGATGCCAAAATCGCTTTTTTATGCGGTTCAAATTCTTCTAGCGAACAAAAACCTTCTTGCTCCGCCAGTTGCCGCCAATGTGATTTGTCCAAATAAGTGGCAAACACGCGTCCTGTAGCCGAACGAAACAAAGGCATCAAAGACCCTACTTTCGCACCAATAGGCACGCCAAATTCATCGTCCCAAAATTGCACAACCAAAGGTCCTAAAGCCGTCCAACGTGTCACTTGCAAATAACCGCTGACACTGTTTTTCAAACTTTGTAATTGTGGTTGTAACAATTGCAAAGCATCCGTTCGCCGTGTGGCTGCCAAACCCAAAGACAAAGCCTTATCACCCAACACATACAAACCTTTTTCAGTTTGCTTGGCATAATCATAACGCACCAAACTGACCAAGTAGCGGTGTGCTTTTGCAGGCGGCATATGCGCTTGTTGTGCCACCTCTTTCAACATCAACGGCATGGCAGCCTCTACCAAAACATTCAAAACACTCAAACCAACTTCTAACGACTGTACGCCATGGCTGTTTTTGTTTTTATCTTCCATATCTCTTCCATCTTTAAAATTACACTATGCATAATTAAATAACAATTTGCGTAATTTTTCCAGTGACTATATGATAATCCGTAGAAATAAAACCAATCACACCCATTTGTTGCCACAGGATAAAGCCATTATGAATTTGAATTTGCGTTCTTTTTTAGACATTGCACCCGACAGCGATTTTTCTATGCACAATTTGCCTTATGGTGTTTTTTGCCCACCACAACAATCTGCACGTGTTGGTGTCGCCATTGGGGAATATGTATTGGATTTGTCGGTTTTAGAAACCGCAGGCTTGTTACCTATCCACACTCAACCACCTGTTTTCAAACAAGACAGTTTGAATGCCTTCATTGAATTGGGCGCAGGTGCATGGCAAGATTTACGGGACCGCTTACAAGAAATTTTATCCCACGATTGCCCTGATTTGCGCGACAACGCCACTTTGCGCAAACACGCTTTGCGTCTACAAAGCGACGTCACCATGTTATTGCCTGTGAAGATTGGTGGCTATACCGATTTTTATTCATCCAAAGAACACGCTTACAACGTCGGCTGCATGTTTCGTGATCCTGCCAATGCATTATTGCCCAATTGGAGCGAATTGCCTGTCGGTTATAACGGCCGCGCCAGTTCAGTCGTGGTCAGCGGCACCGACATCGTTCGTCCTAATGGGCAAATCAAACTGCCCAATACAGAACGCCCGATTTTCAGTGCTTGTCGCAAATTAGATTTTGAATTGGAAACAGGTTTTATCGTTGGCAAAGCCACCGCTTTGGGTGATGCCATCGCTTTACAGGACGCACCATCCCACATTTTTGGCATGGTCTTACTCAATGATTGGTCTGCGCGTGACATCCAACAATGGGAATACGTGCCATTAGGTCCTTTCAATGCCAAAACATTTGCCACATCCATCAGCCCTTGGGTCGTGACCATGGCAGCTTTAGAACCATTCAAACAGGCAACGCCCATTCAAGAACCGAAACCATTGGATTATTTATCCACTTGCGAACAATACACATTTGACATTGATTTACAGGTCGCCTTAAGCATAGACAATGACGAAACCATCTTGGCCAATACCAATTTCAAATATTTGTATTGGAGCATGGCGCAACAATTAACCCACCATACTTCAGGTGGTTGCAATGTTGAAATTGGCGATTTGATGGGTTCAGGAACGATTTCAGGCGCAGAAAAATACGAGCGTGGCAGCATGTTGGAATTGACATGGAACAATACTGAACCATTCTTATTAAACAATGGCTTAAATCGTGGCTTTTTAGAAGATGGCGACACGGTCATCATGCGTGGCGTGGCGCAAAAAGACGGCATCCGTGTTGGTTTTGGCGACGTGCGTGGCTGTGTTTTGCCTGCCAAAACTCTCTAAATTCAGCCTCAAAAACGATAAAAAAACAATCTCTACAAAGGAGTCACAACATGAATTTTCAAATTGAAAAAATCCACCATGTCGCATATCGCTGTAAAAATGCCAAACAAACTGCGGCTTGGTATAAAGAAATGTTGGGCATGGATTTTATCTTGGCATTTGCCGAAGACCACGTGCCATCGACCAAAGCATTTGATCCATATATGCACATTTTCTTAGATGCAGGCAATGGCAATGTTTTGGCTTTTTTTGAATTGCCGCATCAACCAGAAATGGGACGAGATGAAAACAGCCCCAAATGGGTACAACATTTGGCTTTGAAAGTGGCAGACCGCAATGCTTTAATCGCCGCCAAAGACCATTTAGAAAGCCATGGTATTGAAGTGTTGGGCATCACCAATCATGGTATTTTTCATTCGATTTATTTCTTTGATCCCAATGGTCATCGCTTAGAATTGACGTATGACGATGAAAAAGCAGCCGCAAAAATTGCCCAAATTACCGAGCAAATGAAGCAAGAAATGTTGGATGAATGGGATGCAACCAAACGTGCACCACACCATACCCAATTTTTACATGCTGAAGAGTTTGGCTCATAAAGATTGCCAATATCATCTCAAGCGTCCTGTAAACCTTACAGGATGCTTGATGTGTTGGCTATGGTCTGAACGACATAAAATACATTTTTAATACATCAACGTGGGAATTAATCAGATTTTTGCATGTCTTCCATTCATTTGCATCATATCGACCGACTATCATCATGATTCAAATTCTTGACAAGATTCATCAATCCGATGCTTTGTTTGTGGCACTCAAAAATTTTCTCAGCAAGATTGATCAAACCTTACCGCCCAACAAAAATGTAAAACTGTTTTTGTTTGGTGGCATGTTGGTATATTTGTACACAGGTTTAGAGCGCTCTTACTATATTGAAGGCGAATTCAATCAAAAAGTCTATATTCCAGATGGTTTAAATTGGCTCTACACCCATCACACAGGTCAAGAAAAACAAATTCGCTTCAATAAAAATGACAACAGTCGCTTTAATTTGCTTCACCAAAACTATTTACAGGACGCTCAAATTATTCCTTTTACGCATCTGAAACACATGCAAGTGTATGCTTTAAGCCCTGTTGATGTTTGTGTCAGTAAAATCGCCCGCCTTTCTTTAATCGATATCGAAGATATACAATTGTTGGTCAAAACAGGTCTTTGTAGTCCTCAAAGCATAGAGCAGCGTGCCAAAGAAGCATCCAGCGACTATATTGGCGATTTGAGTCAATTTCATACCAATCTTAATTTGGCCATCCACTATGCTCGCCTTGCCAAATAAACAGTATCAAGACTTTGCATCCAGATTTGATTAAAAACTCTTCGGTTTCCACACCACATCAATACGGCTACAACGCCTTTTCATGTAGAATGTTTGGTTACTTTTTACAGCTTAATAAGCACATCGCACAAACATGAATATTTTTTACGAAGAGTCTGGCCAATTCAAACTTGCTCACATCGTCCAAAAAAACGATACCACTTATCAAGTGGATACTCAGTTTGGCAAACGTACCAAGATCAAGACCAACAATGTGTTTTTAGAATTTGATGGCGATATGGCGCAATTCATGCAACAAGCCGAAGCCCATCGAGATGACATTGATACCGACTTATTATGGGAAGTTTGTGGCGATGCCGAATTAAGTGCAGAAGACATTGCAATCGATTATTTTGGCGGCAAACCCAGCAAATCACAATTGGCAGGTACTTATTTGGCTTTGTATGCCGCACCCGCTTATTTCTACAAAAAAGCCAAAGGCATTTTCAAAGCTGCACCTGAAGAAACTTTAAAACAAGCTTTGGCTGCCATTGAACGTAAGAAACAACAAGAAGCACAAATGGCAGCATGGTCGGAAAGCTTACAGGCCGGTCAATTGCCAGAAGCCATTGCTGCGGATATCAAAACCATTTTATACGCGCCTGACAAACAAACCCTAACTTACAAAGCTTTCCAACACGCTTGTGAGCAAAGCAAAAAAAATCCTTTGCAATTGGCGCAACATATTGGTGCGGTCACATCGATACCACAATATTTGCAAGATGGTTTTGAATTTGAATACTTCAAAAAAGGCACAGGTTTTCCAGACATGCCCGTGCCTGCCAATCCTCTCAACTTGCCTATTAACACCACCATCAAAGCGTTTTCCATTGATGATGCAGAAACCACCGAAGTGGATGATGCTTTGTCAGTACAACATTTGGAAAATGGTCATACCCGCATCGGTATTCATATTGCCGCCCCAAGCATTGCCATTCAAGCGGACGATGCCATGGAAAAAAATATTTTCCAACGCCTCTCGACAGTTTATTTTCCTGGCAACAAAATCACCATGCTGCCTGAAAATTGGGTACAAGCTTTTAGCCTAGACGAAGGCAAAACAGTCCCAGCTTTGAGCATTTATTTTGATGTTGATGAAGCATGGCAAGTAACTAGCCAAGAAACCGTTTTGGAACAAGTAGATATTCAAACCAATTTGCGTATTCAAAACATCGAACCTTTATTCAACCATGAACAAGGCACCGATTTAACCCACGACGACCAAGAAGCTTTCGCACACCACCATGACATGGTGTATTTGTTGCAATTGGCGATTGAATTGCAAAAACAACGCAATAAATACGATCCAACCCGCGCGAAACAATACGATTACAGCATTGTATTAAACGATGATGATACCGTTGCCATTTCTACGCGCGAACGTGGTTCTCCTATTGACACTTTGGTGTCTGAAATGATGATTTTGGCCAACAGTACTTGGGCAAAAATGTTGCACGAAAACGAATATGCGGGCATTTTCCGCGTACAACCTGCAGGTAAAGTGCGTTTTAGCACACAATCTGAAAGCCATATCGGCATGGGTGTTGAGCATTATGCATGGTGTACCTCGCCATTGCGTCGTGCCACAGATTATTTTAACCAACGCCAATTGCTCAGTATTATTTTACCCGAACAATTTACAGCTCGTTTTGCGATGCAATCGAGCGATGTGTTTGCTTTGATGCGCGATTTTGATACCACTTACGGTGCTTATGCAGATTTTCAGCGCAAAATGGAAAGTTATTGGAGCTTGGTATACATCCAGCAACAAGACATTCGCCATTTAAAAGCCACCGTTTTAAAAGAAGATTTGGTACGCATCGAAGGTTTACCATTGATGGGTCGTGCAATCGGCATTCCTGTTTGTATGCCACGTTCACGAGCATGGTTAAATATCACTGGTATTCAATTACCACAACAACATATCAGCTTGAATTTCAATAAATTCATTCACAGTCCCGAGGATGAAGTCCAACCTGTTTAATCAGATACTGAGCATCTAAAACCAACAAGCGTCCTGTAAAGTTTACAGGACGCTTGTTTATGTGAATGTGTATTATATTTAAAGCTATCTTTAAGAATGAATAAAGCCCTGATGCGTTTGCATCAGGGCTTTAGAATGGGGCGTTTGACGATGACCTACTTTCACATGGGTAATCCACACTATCATCGGCGCTAAGTCGTTTCACGGTCCTGTTCGGGATGGGAAGGCGTGGGACCAACTCGCTATGGTCGTCAAACATAAACTTTAAAATCAGAAAGCCGTCTGTATTACAGAGCTTTGAAATAGGGCTGTATTATACTGTCTATTTCAATCTTAATCAACTGGGTAATAATTGTATGCTTTATGTAGTAAGCATTATCATTGAAGTTCTTCAAATGATAGAGTCAAGCCTCACGAGCAATTAGTATGGGTTAGCTTCAAGCGTTACCGCTCTTCCACACCCCACCTATCAACGTCCTGGTCTCGAACGACTCTTTAGTGTGGTTAAACCACAAGGGAAATCTCATCTTCAGGCGAGTTTCACGCTTAGATGCTTTCAGCGTTTATCTCTTCCGAACTTAGCTACCCGGCTATGCCACTGGCGTGACAACCGGTACACCAGAGGTTCGTCCACTCCGGTCCTCTCGTACTAGGAGCAGCCCCCGTCAAATTTCCAACGCCCACTGCAGATAGGGACCAAACTGTCTCACGACGTTTTAAACCCAGCTCACGTACCACTTTAAATGGCGAACAGCCATACCCTTGGGACCGACTACAGCCCCAGGATGTGATGAGCCGACATCGAGGTGCCAAACTCCGCCGTCGATATGAACTCTTGGGCGGAATCAGCCTGTTATCCCCGGAGTACCTTTTATCCGTTGAGCGATGGCCCTTCCATACAGAACCACCGGATCACTATGTCCTGCTTTCGCACCTGCTCGACTTGTTGGTCTCGCAGTTAAGCTACCTTTTGCCATTGCACTATCAGTCCGATTTCCGACCGGACCTAGGTAACCTTCGAACTCCTCCGTTACTCTTTGGGAGGAGACCGCCCCAGTCAAACTGCCTACCATGCACGGTCCCCGATCCGGATAACGGACCTGGGTTAGAACCTCAAAGTCACCAGGGTGGTATTTCAAGGACGGCTCCACACAGACTAGCGTCTGTGCTTCAAAGCCTCCCACCTATCCTACACAAGTGACTTCAAAGTCCAATGCAAAGCTACAGTAAAGGTTCACGGGGTCTTTCCGTCTAGCAGCGGGTAGATTGCATCTTCACAACCATTTCAACTTCGCTGAGTCTCGGGAGGAGACAGTGTGGCCATCGTTACGCCATTCGTGCGGGTCGGAACTTACCCGACAAGGAATTTCGCTACCTTAGGACCGTTATAGTTACGGCCGCCGTTTACTGGGGCTTCGATCCGATGCTTGCACATCTTCAATTAACCTTCCAGCACCGGGCAGGCGTCACACCCTATACGTCCACTTTCGTGTTAGCAGAGTGCTGTGTTTTTAATAAACAGTCGCAGCCACCGATTCTCTGCGGCCTGGCGTTGCTTACGGAGTAAATCCTTCACAATACCAGGCATACCTTCTCCCGAAGTTACGGTATCAATTTGCCGAGTTCCTTCTCCCGAGTTCTCTCAAGCGCCTTAGAATTTTCATCCCACCCACCTGTGTCGGTTTGCGGTACGGTTCGATTTAAGCTGAAGCTTAGTGGCTTTTCCTGGAAGCGTGGTATCGGTCACTTCGGTTCCGTAGAACCTCGTTATCACTTCTCGGTGTTGAATGAATTCCCGGATTTGCCTAAGAATTCCACCTACTGGCTTGAACAAACTATTCCAACAGTTTGCTGACCTAACCTTCTCCGTCCCCACATCGCACTTAAATCAAGTACAGGAATATTAACCTGTTTCCCATCGACTACGCATCTCTGCCTCGCCTTAGGGGCCGACTCACCCTACGCCGATGAACGTTGCGTAGGAAACCTTGGGTTTTCGGCGAGGGGGCTTTTCACCCCCTTTATCGCTACTCATGTCAACATTCGCACTTCTGATACCTCCAGCAGACTTCACAATCCACCTTCGCAGGCCTACAGAACGCTCCCCTACCACATGCACTAAGTGCACATCCGCAGCTTCGGTTATAGATTTGAGCCCCGTTACATCTTCCGCGCAAGACGACTCGACTAGTGAGCTATTACGCTTTCTTTAAATGGTGGCTGCTTCTAAGCCAACATCCTAGCTGTCTGGGCCTTCTCACTTCGTTTACCACTTAATCTATCATTTGGGACCTTAGCTGGCGGTCTGGGTTGTTTCCCTCTTGACACCGGACGTTAGCACCCGATGTCTGTCTCCCGAGGAATCACTTCATGGTATTCTTAGTTTGCCATGGGTTGGTAAGTTGCAATAACCCCCTAGCCATAACAGTGCTTTACCCCCATGAGTGTACCTCGAGGCACTACCTAAATAGTTTTCGGGGAGAACCAGCTATCTCCAAGTTTGTTTAGCCTTTCACCCCTATCCACAGCTCATCCCCTAATTTTGCAACATTAGTGGGTTCGGACCTCCATTACCTGTTACGGCAACTTCATCCTGGCCATGGATAGATCACTTGGTTTCGGGTCTACGCCCAGCAACTAATCGCCCTATTAAGACTCGATTTCTCTACGGCTCCCCTATTCGGTTAACCTTGCTACTGAACGTAAGTCGTTGACCCATTATACAAAAGGTACGCAGTCACGGAACAAGTCCGCTCCCACTGTTTGTATGCATCAGGTTTCAGGTTCTATTTCACTCCCCTTCCGGGGTTCTTTTCGCCTTTCCCTCACGGTACTGGTTCACTATCGGTCGATGATGAGTATTTAGCCTTGGAGGATGGTCCCCCCATATTCAGACAGGATTTCTCGTGTCCCGCCCTACTTGTCGTTAGCTTAGTACCGCAGTTGAGATTTCGAATACGCGACTATCACGCACTATGGTCATACTTTCCAGAATGTTCTTCTATCTCGACTACTATCACTAACAGGCTTTTCCGCGTTCGCTCGCCACTACTTGCGGAATCTCGGTTGATTTCTTTTCCTCCGGGTACTTAGATGGTTCAGTTCTCCGGGTTTGCTCCAGTGACCTATGTATTCAGTCAAAGGTACCTAATAAATTAGGTGGGTTTCCCCATTCGGACATCGCGGGATCAAAGCTTTATTGCCAGCTCCCCCACGCTTTTCGCAGGCTTACACGTCCTTCGTCGCCTATCATCGCCAAGGCATCCACCTGATGCACTTATTCACTTGACTCTATCATTTCAAGAACCTCTGACTTTGCAGAATTAGACAGTTGACGTGTCTTCCTTCTGCTTGATTCTCTTCATGTTAAAGCTTACTACTTGGTTGTTACAATCAACGCCTTTTGAATTCGTTGATTGCAGATACAATCATCACCCAAATTTACTGTGTTATTTAAGCGGCCTGTAAAGGCTGTCTAAACAACAACATTGTCTTTTGTTTGTTGATTTCGGCTTTCTAATTTTTTAAAGATCGATGCGTCGCTTTTGTGTGTTTCGCTTTGTACTGCTTGTCCGCTAACACGCTTCGCAAATCAAAGAAGACTGAGAGTATATCATCTCTTTATTAAGAGTGAAATAAAAAACAGCGTCAGCTGTCAATCGTCTTTGATTTGCAAAGTATTTTAGTTCATTGGTGGAGGCAAACGGGATCGAACCGATGACCCCCTGCTTGCAAAGCAGGTGCTCTACCAACTGAGCTATGCCCCCAATGTTCCACAACCTTACTTGTTACCAAGTTTGATGGTGGGTCTGGGAGGACTTGAACCTCCGACCCCACGCTTATCAAGCGTGTGCTCTAACCAGCTGAGCTACAAACCCAGGTCGTTGCTACTTGCATCTTTATTTACAGTTTACCGATAAGTGTGAATGCGTTAAGCCTCTTCTATCTCTAGAAAGGAGGTGATCCAGCCGCAGGTTCCCCTACGGCTACCTTGTTACGACTTCACCCCAGTCATGAAGCATACCGTGGTAAGCGGACTCCTTACGGTTATCCTACCTACTTCTGGTATCCCCCACTCCCATGGTGTGACGGGCGGTGTGTACAAGACCCGGGAACGTATTCACCGCAGTATGCTGACCTGCGATTACTAGCGATTCCGACTTCACGCACTCGAGTTGCAGAGTGCGATCCGGACTACGATCGGCTTTATGAGATTGGCTCCACCTCGCGGCTTGGCTACCCTCTGTACCGACCATTGTATGACGTGTGAAGCCCTGGTCATAAGGGCCATGAGGACTTGACGTCATCCCCACCTTCCTCCGGTTTGTCACCGGCAGTCTCATTAGAGTGCTCAACTGAATGGTAGCAACTAATGACAAGGGTTGCGCTCGTTGCGGGACTTAACCCAACATCTCACGACACGAGCTGACGACAGCCATGCAGCACCTGTGTTACGGCTCCCGAAGGCACTCCTCCGTCTCTGGAGGATTCCGTACATGTCAAGACCAGGTAAGGTTCTTCGCGTTGCATCGAATTAATCCACATCATCCACCGCTTGTGCGGGTCCCCGTCAATTCCTTTGAGTTTTAATCTTGCGACCGTACTCCCCAGGCGGACAATTTCACGCGTTAGCTACGCTACCAAGAGCTTTTAATCTCCCAACAGCTAATTGTCATCGTTTAGGGCGTGGACTACCAGGGTATCTAATCCTGTTTGCTACCCACGCTTTCGAGCATGAGCGTCAGTGTTATCCCAGGGGGCTGCCTTCGCCATCGGTATTCCTCCACATCTCTACGCATTTCACTGCTACACGTGGAATTCTACCCCCCTCTGACACACTCTAGTTATCCAGTTTCAAATGCACGTCCCAAGTTGAGCTCGGGGCTTTCACACCTGACTTAAATAACCGCCTGCGCTCGCTTTACGCCCAGTAATTCCGATTAACGCTTGCACCCTACGTATTACCGCGGCTGCTGGCACGTAGTTAGCCGGTGCTTATTCTTTAGGTACCGTCATCACTCTTGGATATTAGCCAAAAGCTTTTCTTCCCTAACAAAAGTACTTTACAACCCGAAGGCCTTCTTCATACACGCGGCATTGCTGGATCAGGCTTGCGCCCATTGTCCAAAATTCCCCACTGCTGCCTCCCGTAGGAGTCTGGGCCGTGTCTCAGTCCCAGTGTGGCGGATCATCCTCTCAGACCCGCTACTGATCGTCGCCTTGGTAGGCTTTTACCCCACCAACTAGCTAATCAGACGTCGGCCGCTCAAATAACGCAAGGTCCGAAGATCCCCTGCTTTCCCCCGTAGGGCGTATGCGGTATTAGCCACTCTTTCGAGTAGTTATCCCCCATTACTTGGTACGTTCCGACGCATTACTCACCCGTTCGCCACTCGTCAGCAAGAAAGCAAGCTTTCTCCTGCTACCGTTCGACTTGCATGTGTAAAGCATGCCGCCAGCGTTCAATCTGAGCCAGGATCAAACTCTTATGTTTAATCTCTAAGCTTACTATTTAATTTCTGGTCTGCTTCTCAAAGAAAAAGAGCGAGAAATGATTAAAAATCATATCTTGTCTTTACTTCTTTAGCAGTGTGAGGCTCTTCGCACTCACACTTATCGGTAATCTGTTTTTTAAAGAGCTGTGCTGTGAAACTTGTGAAGCTGACCGTTTGGTCTGTTTCGTTTCTGTCTCAGCAGCGAAGAAATCGAATATTACAGAAACACCGAAAACCCGTCAACACCTAATTGTAAAAATATGGCTACAAAAACACAATGCTATTGAATTGAAAGAAAATTATATATTAATAAATTTCAAATTGATTTGAAAAACAAGCAAATTACAATATTAAAGCGTCCTGTAAGGTTTTACAGGACGCTTTAATATTAACAATGATGTGGTATTTCACTCCACTTCACTCATCTAAACTCAATTCAACGCTCATAAATATTGGCTACATTGATTTCCATGAACACTTCAGGTGCTTGCAACGGCTTAAATTCAAATTTGCTATATAAGCTATGTGCATCTTTGGTCGCCAATAAAAAACGGCGTAAACCTTGTAACTGAGGATGGCGCACAATCTCATTTAACAAAAACTGCGCCAGACCCTGTCCTTGCATCGACTCGACGATAAACACATCTGCCAAATATGCAAATGTGGCTTGATCGGTGATGACACGTGCAAAGCCGACTTGTTGTGTTTCATAAAACAACGCAAATGACAAAGAATGTTGTACCGCTTTTTGCATCACTGCAAATGGAATATTTTTTGCCCAATAAGTGTTACTTAATACTTCGTGCATCAACTGCCAATCAAACTCTTGCCAATCGGTTGAAACTCGCAGCTTGTTTTGCTCCATCATCTATTTTCCTGTCATTGCCATCATTAACAAATAAAGCGTCCTGTAAACGCTTACAGGACGCTTGTCATCATGCGCCATACTATAAAGATGAAAAGCCTTTAAGCTTGTTTGGCGGTATTGCGCTCTTTAATAGCAGCAGCCAATTCTTCCAAAATGATTTCGGTGTCATTCCAACCAATACATGCATCGGTAATGCTTTGACCGTAGCACAACTCTTGGCCTTCGACCAAATCTTGACGACCTGCAATCAAATGGCTTTCAATCATCACACCCATAATATTGTTTTCGCCTGCTTTGATTTGCGTCGCTACATCACGACCGACTTCCATTTGCAATTCGTATTTTTTGCGGCTGTTAGCGTGAGAACAATCGACCATCAATTTAGGCGTCACACCTGATTTGTTCAAATCAGCAACGGCATTGGCAATCGATTCGACATCGTAATTGGTATTTTTGCTGCCACCGCGTAAAATGACGTGACAATCAGGATTGCCAGCCGTGCGCACAATCGCCGAATGGCCGCTTTTGGTGACAGACAAAAAGTGATGCGGATTGCTTGCTGCACCAATGGCATCAATCGCAATTTTCAAATTGCCGTCTGTGCCGTTTTTGAAGCCCACAGGACAAGACAAACCAGACGCCAATTCACGATGCACTTGGCTTTCTGTCGTACGTGCGCCAATCGCGCCCCAGCTAATCAAATCAGCATAATATTGTGGCGTAATCATGTCTAAGAATTCGGTAGAAGCAGGCATGCCCATATTGTTCAACTGCAACAACAACTGACGCGCTTGGCGCAAACCATAATTGATGTCGAAAGAACCATCCAAATGCGGATCGTTAATCAAACCTTTCCAACCGATTGTGGTGCGTGGTTTTTCAAAATACACACGCATTACAATCACCAATTCGTTTTTGTATTTTTCTTTCAATGGCAACAAACGCTCAGCGTATTCTAAAGCCGCTTTGGTGTCATGAATCGAGCAAGGACCCACTACCACCAACAAACGCTGATCTTCACCATGAATCAAATTCGAGATTTCCACGCGGGTATCATGTACCAACGTGCTAGCAGGTTCAGTCAATGGCAGTTCATACAAATGTGCAATTGGTGGCAACAATTCTTTAATTTCTTTAATTTTAATGTCATCAGTATTTTTCATATTGCTATTCATGCCCAAACCCTGTTTTTAAAAAACTCTTAGTGATAGAGTTAGGCTAACGCCTTTAAACTTAAAAATCAAGCATTGTTTTACAAGATTATTGAAATATAATTTCAATATTGGCTTATTTTATCTATTTAATTAAAATTAAATGATTCAAAAAACCATTTTTTTATAAATTTATTTCCAAAAAATGAAAACTTCTTCATAGAAATGGCATGATAAGCACGTAAATTCGATTACAGGACGCTTGAGCCATAGTGTTGATTTTCAGCAATTTGGATTACACTTTCACTCTCTTTTTTCAAGTTGATGAAACCACTTATGAAAGCCATGATTTTGGCAGCAGGACGCGGCGAACGCATGCGCCCTTTGACCGACTCCACGCCCAAACCATTATTGCAAGTTGGTGCAGAACCTTTGATTGGTTGGCATTTGCGCCGCCTCAAACAAGCTGGCTTCAGCGATATTGTGATCAACCACGCATGGTTGGGGCAACAAATTGAAGATGTGCTACAAGATGGCAGCCAATATGGCTTGAACATTCAATATTCAGCCGAAGGCACGCAAGGCTTGGAAACTGCTGGCGGTATCGCAACGGCTTTGCCTTTATTGGGCGATGAACCGTTTTTGGTCATCAATGGCGATGTGTTGACCGACATTGATTTTGCCATTGCCAAAAATAAAATGGCACAAATCGATGGCAAGCAAACGTTGGCGCATCTTTGGTTGGTGCACAATCCCGACCACAATCCGAATGGCGATTTTGGTTTACAGGACGCTTATGTGGTGAGCCAAGCCACCAAACAATATACTTTCAGCGGTTGTGGCATTTATCATCCTGCTTTGTTTGCTCATACACCTATGCAGCAAGCAGCAAAATTAGCGCCTTTATTAAGAGCTGCCATGAACGAGCAACACATCACAGGCAACGTGCATCAAGGCTTGTGGTTAGACGTGGGTACGATAGAACGTTTGGAACAAGCACGCCAAATCATGGCGACAACATCTATATAGTTTTTTCAATGCCACAAAAAAATACAGGACGCTTCATAATAAGCGTCCTGTATTTGTTTTGTCTGAGTTCAGATTAAATCAGCGGTTTGAAATCATCTTGGGTAATCAAATCCACGCCACACTCTAATTCTTCAAACCAATCCAAGAAACGGTTGACCATTTCCTTGCCTTTGAACGAAGCACCATGCTGCGGCACAATCCATTCCACATCCAATTGGCGTATCATGTTGACCCAATAACGACAAGCGCGATTGCCACTCATATAACGCTTGTGGAAACCCAACATGCCATTGTGTTCCAAATGGTAGTCGAAGTCTTCAATCGGTTTGCCCGCAGTTTCCGCATCGACCAACGAAGCACCCACGTCACCTGAGAACAAAATTTTGCTGACAGGGTCATAAATGTGGAAATTGCCTACTGGATGCAAAAAGTGCGCAGGTAAAACCTGCAATGCCACACCATTCAAGTCTACAATCATGCCTTCTGCAGGAATGCTGGTCAAACGACCAACCGTCGCACCCTTCAAGCAAAAATGCGGAATGAAGCGTTCCCATTCTTTTGCAATCAACACATTGGCATCGGTAATCAACAACCAGCCATTAATCGACGCAATGATATCTGGGTCTGCGTGGGAAGCAAACACGTAACGGGTATGTGATGGCAAAAAATAATCCGAAATTTCTGCCAACAAATGTTTATAAGTTAAATTGCCACCGGGATCAAGCAACATGCCATCACCATTATTAACGATAGCAAACTGATTTGATTGTACGCCTTCACCTGATACCAAATCTGAAAATGCGACGCACTTGTGCGAACCGTCATCGTATAAAACTACTGCCATGATGTGACACTTCCCATTTATATTTAGTGTGGAACCCAATATATAGCACAAAGGCTATATTTAAGTCTGAATAAATTTAAGTTGCTTGATTTAAAGTAAAAAAATTTCACAAAAAATGGTGCTTTTTGCATGCATCATAAGTCAATATATATACTACTGTCATCATAAATATTTAATTAACTTATCATATATGCAATCAATCATATATCAAATTGATGATAGATTCATTTCATCCTGATGCATCATGGCATGTCTTATCATGATGGGTACTGACTCCATCCAAATAAGATACAAAAATTGAAGGTGGGAGGAATTTGACAATAAAAAGACTGTCATTTAGATACAATCAGGAGAACAGTTAGAAGCGGTTACGCGGCTTTCATGACTTTTAGAAGATGAACAACAACAAAGAAAAAAATGGAATGTGACAATGATGCATTTCAATTGCCGCATGAAGTTGAGAATGCCTTTGCTTGCTTCAAACATTTCAAAGGCATTACAACCAGATTGACTAAACATACCACTACAAAACGATATTGCGTTTAGCACGTATGTTCATTGAATGCGCCTCAGAATGAGGACACGTCCTAATATACTTTCAATAATTCCACTTCAAATACCAAAGTGGCATTGGCAGGAATAACACCACCCACTGCACGACTACCATAGCCTAATTCAGGTGGAATGGTCAGAGTGCGCTTGCCGCCAACTTTCATACCCACGATGCCTTGATCCCAACCCTTAATGACTTGGCCGACACCCAAAACTATGCTTAAAGGTTGTTTTCTGTCTACGCTAGAATCGAATTTGCTACCATCAGTCAAATAACCTGTGTAATGCACAGTAATTTCTTTACCTGCAACAGCTTCCGTACCTTCGCCTATCAACACATCTTCGATTTGCAAACCCATGTGTTCACTCCCAAACTCAAAAGAGTTTACTGTATCACACAATTTTTGCAGGCATGGGGTTGGGAGTATTATTTTTCACCGCCTCACCCGCTTCTTGTGCTCCTACAAACAATTGATGATGAACACAACAAGTGGCCGCTGTTTGATGGTCTGTGTGTTGTTGCGCCATATCTTGTTTCAAACGGCGCTTGCTTTCAAAACGCTGCCATGCTTTTTCATGGAAAAAGAATGCCACTGTATTCACAATAGGCTCTACCAATGCTACGGTACTTGAAATGGCGATGCTGCCAGTCAACAGATAAGCCACGCTGAACGCGACAGTAAAATGCAAAATGGCAAAGGTAAGGGTTTTAGTCATTTGTTTTTCCTAGAATTGTCGGTTAAGGAAGTAGTTAAATGATAATTCATATCACTTAGATTTGACTAATATTAATTTTCAAAATTCGATTAATTTTAACTATAAAGATACAAGGAGCGATATGAGCAGTCGTCACATTGTGGTTTTAGACCGTGGTACTTTAATGCCTTTGCCATGGCAATTTGATTTTGAACACACCCTCACCGAATACGACAGCAGCACCGATGAACAAGCGCTAGAACGTTGCCGTGATGCCCACATTGTCATCACCAACAAAGTCAAAGTCAGCCGCGACACCATCGCTGCTGCCAACCACTTGGAAATGATTGCCATTGCCGCCACAGGCTATGAACATGTGGACATTCAGGCCGCATCAGAACGTGGCATCACCGTTTCCAACATTCGTGCTTATGGCAATGATACGGTTGCCGAACATGCTTTCATGTTGATGATGGCTTTGATGCGCCAATTGCCCGCTTACCAACGTGATGTGGCAGCAGGTTTGTGGCAAAATTCACCGTATTTTTGTCATTTTGGTGCACCGATTCATGATATCAATGGCAAAACTTTGTTGATTTTTGGCAAAGGCGGCATCGGTTCGGCATTGGCACAACGTGCCGAAGCATTTGGCATGAAGGTGATTTATGGCGAACACAAACACGCGAACATTTGCCGTGAAGGTTATGTACCGTTTCAGGACGCTTTAAAACAAGCAGATGTGATTTCTTTGCATTGTCCATTGAATGCGCAAACTTACCATTTATTGGGCGAAGAAGAGTTGAAACAATTGAAAATGGGTTGTGTCATCATCAATGTCGGACGTGGCGGTTTGGTCGATGAAAAAGCGTTGATTGCCGCGTTGAAATATGGTGGTTTGGGCGGTGCAGGTTTTGATGTGATTACCAATGAGCCGCCTGTCGATGGCAATCCTTTGGTCAATACGCGTTTACCCAATTTGATTGTCACGCCACACATGGCTTGGGGCAGCCAAGAAGCGATGACGCGCTTGTTTAACATGTTGATAGACAACATCAATGCCCATACCAAAGGCGTACCGCAAAACCAAGTTTTACCAAAATAAATGTTTCACGTGAAACAAAAAACCAGCGTCCTGTTTATGTTTACAGGACGCTGGCTTTTCATTAATCAAGCATATTTACAACGTCTTAAGCATATAAATTTCACAAGCTGCACTGTGTCCCGTATTGCCCAAAGGCTCATTCACATATTCAAATCCCATACATTCGTACAAGGCAATAGCGGCCTGTAAATTGGCGGTGGTTTCTAAATAAAACTGCGTTTTGCCAATAGCACGACCCAACTCAAAACAGTGCTGCACAATCTGTTTTGCCAAACCTTGTCCACGTGTTTGCGGCAGAAAATACATTTTTTGAATTTCCAAAATCGAATCATCGCCTCGAAGCGGTGCCACGCCACCACCTCCAACGATTTGTTGATTATCATCGACCACAACCCAATACGCCGCTTGCGCTTGCGAATACACCGCATGCAAATCATCCAACACACTGTCACCAACTGCAAAACCCTTGTCCGCACCCAAACCATATTCAGCTGATACCGTTCGAATCACTGCAGCCATAGCCGCATTGTCTTGTTGTTCTATCAAACGCAATTGCATGATTGTTTCTCCAAATTTCATTCTAAACCACAAATTTGATATGCCGTATTGGCAAAAAACACCGATTTTTTCAGCTGTAAACGGTTTTCCACTTGGTCAGCCAAACCCAATAATTGGTACATCGATTGTATTCCCAACCAACGCCACGGCTCGCCCTCCCAAGTCGGACACACATAATCGTTCCATGGCAATGTCGTTAGCGCAGTGTGCTTGCCTAAGATTCGGTCTGTCATGGTACGAGCGGCCAAATGGGTCGGCGCCACGCCATTGCCACCAAAACCATAAATGAATCCCAAGCCTGTTTTATCATCGAAAGTCACCGATGCATTCCAATCGCGCGTCACACCAAGCGAGCCTTTCCATGCTGTATCGACTTGAAAATCTTGTCGTGGAAACAATTCTCGCAAACGCTGTAACAATTGTGCCGTGGTGACATGATCAAGTTCACCATCGCCCGCATCACGGCTGCCATATTGATATGGCGCACCACGCCCACCGAATAAAATCCGATAGTCAGCCGTTTTTTGTGCATACATATACACGTGCGCCATATCACCCAACAATTCATTGTTCTGCCAACCCACTCGTTCCCAAAACGATGCAGGCAACACTTGTGTCATGATGATAGAAGAATTCACCGGAATGACTTTACCGTCCTGTAACAATTGATCGGTATAGCCTTCGGTACAAGCAATGATATGTTGGGCTTTGACAGCTTGATGCGACAAATACACAGTATGAGTGCTCAAGTTTTGCACAGGCGTGTTTTCAAAAATATCTACACCCAAAGCGATGACTTTGCGCGCCAAACCCAACACCAATTTGGCAGGATGAATGCGTGCGCCATATTGGTAATGCGTTGCCGCTTGCATGATGTCTATATTGATATGTTGCTTGGCTGCATCAGCACCGAGCCATTGGATTTCATGCGGCAAAAATCCATGTGCCAATTCTTCAGCATGATAGTCTTGCAAACGTGATGCTTGCGCATCGCTGGTGGCAATGAACATCAAACCGCCTTGATGCAAATCGCAATCTATTTGCTCACGCTCACACACATTGGCCACTTCGGCAATGGTATCAATAATCTGTCGCTGCAAATGCACCACATCTTGCTTTGCCCAACGGGGATTTTTAAGCAAATTGCCAATCACAATCGGAATATTGGTCGATAACCAACCACCATTGCGGCCTGAAGCACCATAACCAATGTGCTTGGCCTCAAAAATGGCAATCTTCCATTCAGGCTGTGCTTGCTTCAAATAATAAGCCAACCACAAGCCCGAAAAACCTGCGCCCACAATCGCCACATCATATTCACTTTGCAAAATTGGCTGCGGAAATTCCAACATGTTTGCAGGCAAAGATTGCATCCAAAACGACAAATTTTGTGCATGATTTTTCATGAATTCCATTTCATAGCCATGGCAAACAATCATATTATGACAATGGCAGTCATTAAAAAAGCGTCCTGTAAACTTTACAGGCCGCTTGAAACATCATTTCATCTCTAATAAATGAAAAATAAAACGCTTAAATTGGGTAAGGACGTGGTTGGGTTTGAACAGTCACCCAATGCGTGCGAGTGAATTCATCCAAAATCCAATGACCGTTAAAGCGCCCCAAACCTGAGTTTTTCTCACCACCGAATGGTGCATGTGCTTGGTCATCGACAGAAATATCATTCACATGCGTCATACCCGCTTCGATGCCCAAAGCAAACTGTACACCGCGTTCGTGATTGCTGGTCACAACCGCACTGGACAAACCGTATTCGGTGTCATTCGCCAATTCCAAAGCATGCGCTTCGTCACGCGCTTTGATGACAGGTAAAACAGGACCGAAGCTTTCTTCTTTGGCCAAATCCGATTGAGGATCCACATTGATGAATACGTGTGGCGGCAACACATTGTTTTCAATCTCACCACCGACCACCAATTGCGCACCTTGCGCATGTGCTTTGGCGATGATGTTTTTCAAGCTGTCCAATTGTGATTGGTTGATGATAGGACCAACAAACGTTTCCATGCTGTCAGGATTACCATAACGAATGGTTTTCACTTTTTCAATCAATGCTGCCACAAATTCATCGTGGATTTTTTCGTCCACAATCACACGGTTGGTGCTCATGCAAATTTGACCTTGGTGTAAGAAGCGACCCATCACTGCGATGTCTACCGCTTGCTTGATATCGGCATCATCCAACACCACCAACGGCGCATTACCACCCAATTCCAAAGCCACACGCTTGATATAGCGACCACCTACTGCCAACGCGCCCACACGTTTACCCACATCGGTCGAGCCGGTGAACGAAACCATGCTTGGTGTTTTGTGCTCTACAAAATAATCGCCAATTTCACGACCTGAACCCACCACCACGTTCAAAACGCCTGCCGGCAAACCCGCTTCTTCAAAAATTTTCGCAAGCAACAAACCACCTGTCACTGGTGTGTCGCTCGCAGGCTTCAATACCACGCTGTTGCCACAAGCAATCGCTGTAATCACCGAGCGCATGCTCAAATGAAATGGGAAATTCCATGGGCTAATCACAGCGACCACACCCAAAGCTTGGCGGTAATAACGACTGTCTTGATTGGGAATATTAGAAGGTAACAATTCACCCACCATACGAGTAGGAAAGGTCGCTGCTTCCGCTGTAATGCCTTGCGCCGCACCCAATTCAATCATCGCTTTCAAACGAGTACTGCCCGATTCACGAATAATCCAATCGATGATTTCGCCAGCACGTTCTTGCAAAATTTGACCCACGCGATTCACCAAAGCGGTGCGTTCATTGTGCAAGGTTTGTTCCCAAGCTTTTTGAGCATTTTTGGCCGCTTGGTAAGCATCATTCACATCCTCTTGGTTCGCCAATTGAATGGTGTTAATCACTTCTTGTGTGTACGGATTGGTGTTATCGGCACGGCTTGCAGATGCACCATCACGCCATTGGCCATTGATATATTGTTGGTTGATATCTGCGTATGCTTGAGTGGTCATTTCTCTTCCTTCTAATCAATCACAAAAGATGTGGTTATTTTCATATGAACATGGGTTCTTTGTCGCCTTGCTCAAAGTAAAGCTATACTAAAACACACTTGAAACTTACCTGAATTGATGAAGACTGTCACCATGAAAAATACACTACCTGTTATAGATTTAAGTAAAGTGGATCATCCTGAAGAACGTGCGGCTTTTTATACCGAATTGCGCCAAACTGCCAGAAATATCGGCTTTTTTTATTTGGTCGGTCATGGTGTTAATCTTGCCCAAATCCGTCAAATGGAACAACAAGCTCGGGCTTTTTTCGACTTGCCACAAGCACAAAAAAATCGCTTGAACATGGTACATTCACCGCAATTTCGAGGTTATACCGGCAGCAAAGAAGAAATCACCCGCAATCAACCCGATCATCGCGAACAAATTGATTTAGGGGCAGAATTGCCAGTTTTGGAACATATTCCAGAAGACAAACCATGGTTACATTTACAAGGACCCAATTTGTGGCCAGATGCAACCGCTTTGCCTGAATTCAAATCAACGGTTTTGGATTATCAACACACTTTGCGCCAAGTAGCCATCAAGTTGCTACGGGCATTTTTGGTGGCGTTGGGGCAGCCTGAAAACGCTTTGGATGATTTGATTGCCGATCCTGCTGTGCATTTATTGAAATTGGTGCGTTACCCTGCTTCTGCTGCACAAGCCGATGCGCAAGGCGTTGGGGCGCACAAAGATACTGATATTTTAACCTTGTTGCTACAAGATGAAGTCGGTGGCTTACAAGTGCAAACCGATGAAGGTTGGATAGATGTTCCACCTTTACAGGACGCTTTTGTGATTAATATTGGTGAGATTTTAGAATTGGCAACCAATGGCTATTTGCGTGCAAATGTACATCGCGTAATCACGCCACAAGGACAGCAAGACCGTTATTCCATTGCTTACTTCTTGGCACCAAATCTGAACAGCCATGTGACTTTACTCAACTTATCCACAGAGTTAAAGCAATTGGCTCTTGGACCTGAGGCTGACCCGAATAATCCGATGCTACAACAATTGGGTGCCAACTCTTTCAAAAGCCGCTTGCGCTCACATAAAAATGTGGCTGACAAATATTATCCACAAACTTATCCACAAACACGCAATGCCTCTTAATACATTTACAGGACACTTATTGTGATGTGCATGCCATCAAAATCTGTGGATAAGTCTGTGGAAAACCTATCATCAAGCAGCATAATCGCCATGAAGGAATAGGTTAACATCTTGATTATCAATCATATTGCATTAATAAACAAATTGGGCATAAACGCGATATTTGAGCAAAAAAAACCTCCCGATAAGGAGGTTTTTGTTTTTTAAACCAGCACACTTTACAGCAAACCCAATTGTCGCCAAATGGGCACATACGATTTAGCGTAAGGTAAAATATGTTCCAAGAAAAAAGTTTTCTCATCTTCTCGTGACAATATGGTTTTATCAAGATTGAAAAATTGCTTTTTATTTCGGCGTAATTGCGCTATGAACCGAGTCAAAACAACGTCATCAGCCATATGAATGTCTTCTAACCAAAGCTGCAATACCACTCTATGACTCCAATCAACCAAAACACCTTGTCCTGTGACTGGGGAGACTAAAGTATCTGTTTTAAATTGATAATCATCTGATTCTAATAAAACTTTATTTAATGCTTGTGATTGCACAAACAATGTCTGATTCACTTTTGATGCGCAAACTTGCACTTGACCTACCTGCATTTTAGATACTAAAAATATCAATAAATCCGTCTGACTGCTGCCCAATGCTTTGACCGATTCATACAATTGTAAAAATGTTTTAGGCTCATAATCTTGAGCTGAAAAAGTCTCTTGCAAAGCCTTGAATACCTCTTCATCATATTCATAATCAGATTGAAATATATTATTTTTAAGCTCCTTAGCAGGTACCGTCAGCACAAAGCGATAACAATTCAACTTTGCAAAAATAGCCTGCTCGGATAAAAATTGACCACCTTTGACATACAAATCACTTCGAAATGAAGTACGTAACAACAAATCACGCCAAGAGCTATACAATAAAGGACTGGTCTGATTGAGCATGAACTGTAATGTATCACCTGAAAACTCCAAAAATTTCCAAACATGCCCACAATTTGCAGGACCTATGAGTGTTAATTTCGCTTCTTCAAAATAGGCTGCCATTTCAGATGTATCACAACTATCCCAATACTCATTAAAATACTCTTGTAACAAATAATGCGGGTCTTGACTAACGCTCGTCATATGATTCCACTTATTTTGTAAAGCCAGATTGTCTTGCATGATATGAGGATTTTTATCAAATATCTCTTTAAAATATTGAATGGTTGCCTCAAAACGATCGATTTCACTGCCTTTTTGACAATCATAAAAACGCTTCATCATGTCTCGCCACGGCTTCCAAATCATAGACCCTGCATTGATATTGTAGCTGTTATAAACCACACCTCCGGGCTTAAGACAACGCTTGATAATATTCAATATATGCAGGCGATTTTGATCAGAAATCCAACTCCAAACACCATGAATGCTAATGCTATTACACATAGGTAAATCTGGACGATTCAGCATCTGTTCAAAGCTGTCATCGGTCAAATCAATTTTTAAACCACTTCTTGCCGCCAATTGCTGTGCATGTAAAGCATGACTAGGATGAAAATCATTGCCAATAAAAGAACCTAGATTACAGGCCGCATGAAAATTAATACTCAATCCTTGTCCTACCGCCAACTCCATATGCACAGCATCTTCCGAAGCTGGCGGTAAGTCATAACCATTCAGCAACGCGGCAAACCTTTGATAAACTGGACTGAGATAAGCGAAATATTTAAATGTATATTCAACGTCAATATTATAACCATCAGACCAATTCATCACTCGTCCCTTAACTTATAACATCACAAAGTATTGTTTAAATCACACCCAATTGTTTCCAAATTGGCAATAATTGATGTGCGTCTTGAATGATTTCTTTTAAAAATGCATAAGTCGCTTTTTCATCATTCAATTGATTGCCATTTTTATCAATCAAAAAGCGATTATTGGCTTGTAAACATTGCCAGATTCTTTGGCAAATCACTTGGTCATTGGCATTGATATCTTCTATCCATACTCGCAAAGCCCAAGCATAAGCAAAATCCAATACCAAGCCAGAACCTGTCGTTGGACAAGCAAGATAAACATTGGCAATGTTGTAATCCAGTTCTTTTAACAAAGCCGTATTTAAATTTCGTGCTTGTGTCACCAGCTCATTGCTGACTTCATGCGTTGCGCACACATGCAATTGTGAACTGTCTATCTTGAACAAAAGAATTTGTAAGATGTTTGACCAGTTATATTTGTTCAAGTCTGTGACATCCAACAACTCTTGAAACGATTTAGGTCGATAATCTTGTTGAGCCAAAAGATTTCGAATCGGCTCAAACAAATCTTGACTGAATTCACGTCCATCGCTTTCTGAATACAGCTTGCTGCCAAACTTATCCACATTCACAGCCATCACAAAACGATAGTTTTTCAAACGTGCCACAATCTCACTTTGTGACAAACGACGACCACCTTTGACATACAAATCACGACGGAAAGTATTGCCCACCAAAACATCACGCCAAGATTCCGCTTCTAAAATATTAGGCTGGTTTGAAACTTGCTCTAATGCAGCAGGATTCAGATGAATATGATTCATGTATTGATTGTTATTAATGCCGCCAATAAACTGACATTTCACTTCAGACATCAAGTCCGCCACTTGGTGTAAAGTGAAACAATCCCAGTTTGCATTAAAATATTCATGCAACAAATAATTGCGATTGGCATTGACCACACGACCCCAAGAGTTTTTCAAACTTGGATTTTGCTCTAACAATTGCGGGTTTTTTTCAAAAATTCCAGCAATATATGCCAACGTCGCTTCAATTCGCTGTAATGCAGGACCTGATTGGCTGTTGAAATGATTCACCATCATATTGCGCCACGGAATAAATGCCGCATGACCTGCAAGAATGTTATAGCTGTTGTAAACCACTCCACCGGGTTTCAAACAACGTTGAATCAGATTCAACATGTGTTGGCGGTTTTCATCATTAATCCAACTCCAAATACCATGAAAACTGATACTGCTACACATAGGCAAATCACTTCTGGCATCCAATTGGGCAAAACTCTCATCGCTGAATTGAGTATGCGCCCCTGAAGCCAATGCCAGTTGCTGCGCATGTGCAGCATGAGTAGGATTGAAGTCGTTACCAATAAAAAATCCAGGCTGCACCGCAGCATGAATATTGATACTCACCCCTTGACCAAAACCCAACTCCATATGTGCATCATTGGGACCCACTGGAGGCAAATCATAACCATTAAGCAACGCAGAAAAACGTTGCATTGTTGGGCTTAATTCTTTGTAATAGCCAGAAGTATATTCCGCTTCTACATGATATCCGTCAGACCAGCTCATCATGACTCCTTTATCTTAAGTGTCAATATTGTTTATTTTTAGCAACGCATTACGTCCAAACAAACAAGTCAAAAAATATTCAAGCAGACTATTCTAAATTCATAATAGTTCACTAAGTCAATTCAATACACCCATTTTTTAACTTAAAGTGTACACTCTCGTTTTTCATTTCTTCTTTAACTTGTACTGTGTATCACAATGAATTTATTAAAAACATTAGCTAAAGTCAGCAGTATGACGATGGTTTCACGGATATTAGGGTTTGTTCGTGATGCCATTATTGCGCGTATGTTTGGTGCAGGCATGGCAACAGATGCTTTTTTTGTAGCCTTCAAATTGCCCAACTTATTGCGCCGTATTTTTGCCGAAGGCGCTTTTGCACAAGCTTTTGTGCCCATCTTGGCGGAGTATCGTCAAACTCGTTCACCAGAAGCGACCAAAGCATTTGTACAACACATCACAGGTTTGCTCAGTTTCGTGCTGGTCATTGTCACAGCCATCGGTATTTTGGCAGCACCTTGGATTATTTATGTGACGGCACCCGGATTTGGCACTGACGGAGACAAATTTGCCTTGGCCACAACCATGTTGCAAATCACTTTTCCATATATTTTGCTGATTTCACTGTCGAGCTTGGTTGGCAGTATTTTAAATACTTACCACCAATTTTCCATTCCCGCGTTCACGCCCACTTTTTTAAATATTTCATTCATCGTCTTCGCTTTGTTTTTCACACCTTATTTTGATCCCCCTGCTTTGGCATTGGCATGGGCGGTATTTGTAGGTGGTATTTTGCAATTGGGCTTTCAATTGCCTGCTTTGGCAAGATTGGGCTTTTTGAAAATGCCGAAAATCAATTTCAAAGACCAAGCGGTTAAACGGGTTTTAATCAATATGGGCCCAGCCATTTTGGGCGTATCGGTATCACAAATTTCTTTGGTGATTAACACCATTTTTGCATCCTTCTTGGTCGCAGGTTCGGTGTCGTGGATGTATTACGCTGACCGCTTAATGGAGTTACCCACAGGCGTTTTGGGTGTAGCATTGGGGACAATTTTATTGCCAATGCTATCGAAACATGCCGCCAATCAAGACACACAGAATTTTTCTGCCTTGCTCGATTGGGGATTGCGCTTGTGCCTATTATTGACTTTACCAGCTGCGGTAGGATTGGCTGTCTTAGCATTCCCACTGGTGGCCACTTTGTTCATGTACAACCAGTTTAGCGCCTTGGATGCAGTCAATACGCAATGGGCCTTGATAGCGTATTGCGTGGGCTTGGTGGGTTTGATTATGGTAAAAGTCTTGGCACCTGGTTTTTACTCACGCCAAAACATCAAAACTCCTGTCAAAATCGCCATTTTTACATTGGTTATGACCCAAATCATGAACTTAATCTTTGTGAATCTGTTTGCTGAAGGTTATAAACATGCAGGCTTGGCTTTGGCCATTGGTTTAGGTGCTTGTTTGAATGCAGGTTTATTGTATGTATTGTTGCGCCGCACAGGTTTTTACCAACCCAAAGCAGGTTGGAAATCCTTTTTGCTAAAAGTCATCGTCGCAGTCTCAGCCATGGGTGGCGTATTGTGGGCTTTGCTATACGCTCAAACCTTTTATTACTTCGATTGGTATGCCTCAGGCTGGATACGTTGTGTGCAATTGTTTGGCTTAGTGGGTCTTGGCATCTTCGTGTATTTCTTGGTTTTAGGTTTACTAGGCTTCAGACCTCGCCACTTTAAACGCTCTGAAATGTCATAACCTCAACTTAAAAACCTCCCCAAAAGGGAGGTTTTTTTACAGGACGCTGATAATTCATTCATGGTTTTGTGGATAACGCTTGGAAAACCAATTCAAAGTTTGACCCAAAACAGGACCAATCAACAAAGCAAACAACACCGTACCCAAACCCAAATTACCACCCATCATCCAACCACTTAAACAGGCAAAAATTTCAATTCCCGTACGCACGTGACTGACTTGCCAATGATAACGTGCACTCAATACCACCATCACACCATCACGCGGACCTGCACCCATATTGGCACTCAAATAAAACGCACCGCAAACGCCTGCCAACACAATTCCAAATACGCCCAAAACCACTTGCTGCCACAACAATTCAGGTGTCGGCACAATATAACGGGTCAAATCGATGGCAGCAGCAATCAACAATGCATTTAAAATCGTGTTCAAACCCGGCTTAATCCGCAATGGTAACCACAATAATAAAATCACGGCGCTGATCAGTACGCTGGCACCACCAACCGACAAAGGCGTGTGTAAAGACACACCTTCGGCAAAAATCGTCCACGGTGAATTGCCCAGTTGTGATTGCAATAACAAGCCGTCACCGATGCCAAAACCAAACAAAGACAACACGCTCACCCACAAAGAGTAGGGGCGCAAAGACCATAGCTTTGGCGCACGCCAAGGCACAATGGGAATGGGTGTTTTTTTCATACCAAGTCCAACTAAAAAAGCGCTCAGTGAGCTCTGAACGCTTGTATTTATTATTGTTTCATTCAAGCGTCCTGTAACAATTGAGCGGCGTTACAGGACGCCTTATTAATGTTGTTTGGCTCTAAAGTGACGCAAATGTTGACTGGTTGCCAAAGTCGCGCCAACGATCGCCAACACGCTCATCAAACCAAACAACACTGCCAATTCAGTCGGCGTGAAAAACCGCCATGCCATATTGATACCATAAGGTGCCAACACGCTGCTAAGCATCGGTGTCGTTTGTTGCACCAAAACCGCACACAAACCCAAACTCAACCCTAAAGCCAATAAACCTTGCCACCAAGCTTGGTATAAAAATGGACGGCGCACAAATGACGACGGTGCGCCCAAAAGTTTGGTGATTTCGATTTCTTCTTTTTGACTCAAAATCTGCAAACGAATGGTATTGTGTGCCACCAACACAAACGCCACACACAAAGTCACTGCCAAAAACCACACCAATTGTTGAATCAAATGATTCAATTGATACAAAGTACGTATCCATTGAGCATCCATTTGCACCAAATCTACATTGGGTAAAATACTCAAAGCGTCCTGTAAACTTTGCATTTGCGCTGGGCTGTATTCAGGCTTTAAGGTCAATACAAACGCATCGGGCAAGGGATTTTCTTCTAAAATCGACACCAAATCTTGCTCGCCCATACTGTCTTGCAAAGCTTCCAAAGCTTGCTGCTTGGGCACATATTCTATCTGCGCCAATTCAGGACGCTGCGACAAAGTGTTTTGCAAAGTCTGCACAGCACTGTCATCTGCAGTCAAATCCACAAACACCGTCATTTGCGGCTCTGTGGTCAATTGCCCTAATATTTGCTCATTGCTTTTCACCAACAAATAAAATGCCAATGGCAAAGTCAAAGCAATGCCCAACATCACCAAAATCAACAATGTTCCAAAAGGTTGGCGCAAAAATGTCTTCAACGCACGCAACGCCGCTTGCGTGTGCATGGAAATGGCATGCTTCATTTAGATTAACCTGCCTTGTTGTAAACGCAAAATGCGATGGCCGTAGTCTGCCATCAAAGATTCATCATGAGCGGAAATAACCACAGTGGTGCCCGCTTGGTGAAAAGAACGGAACAATTCCATGATATCCAAAGCATAAGCACGGTCTAAATTGGCAGACGGCTCATCGGCAATCAACAAAGTCGGTTGATTAACCACCGCTCGTGCGATGCACAAACGCTGTTGTTCGCCACCTGACATCGTCACAGGCAAAGCTTTTTCCTTGCCAGCCAAACCGACTTTCTCAATCGCCATATGGGCACGCTTAAGCGCATCTTTATGACTGTATTTACCCGAAATTTGCAAAGGCAATAACACATTGGCCAATACATTGCGATCAAACAAAAGTTTGTGATCTTGAAACACAATACCAATGTGTTGACGTAAAAAACCCAAATGGTTGTCACTCAAATCGCCCATATTGTGCTGATTGAGCCATACCGCACCATCTGATGGCTTGGTAATGCCAGCAATGAGTTTCAAAATCGTGGATTTTCCAGCGCCAGAATGTCCCGCCAAAAAAATCATTTCCCCTTTGTCTATTTTGAAACTCAGATTTTTCAATGCTTCATGGCCACCAGGATATACCTTGGTGACTTGTTCAAATCGTATCATGTCAGCCTCTTTGATTGTTTTCAGGACGCTTTAAAACGTGCAGACACCACAACAGCCATGATGATCAAACTGCCCCCTAACATCATGCGCAGCGTGGGCACATCGTGCAAAAAAATCCAAGCAATGGCAATGGCGTATACAGGCTCTAAAGCAATCACCATCGCAGCAGTGCGTGCGCTGATGACTGTTAAGCTGTCAATGAACAACCAATATGCCAAACCCGTACACAACACACCCAAGCAAGCCAACCAAAACCAGCCTGCTATGTCCAAACTGCCCAATTGCGGTATCGCAAACGCGCTGACCACACTAATCGCCGCAAATTGCCACCAACAAGATTGCATCGAATCGGCTTGGCGTTGCGCAGCACCTGCTCGGTTCAGTGCGGCAATCACGGCATACACCAAGCCTGAAAAAATGCCCCACAACAAACCCACTGTGCCAGAATTGCCCATATCAAAACTGGGTACCACTAAGATTAAACCGATGCTGATGAGAACAATCAACACCATTTCCAAACGGCTGATTTTGTCTTTGAATATGAGCGCTTCAATGATGGCAATCGCGGCAGGAAAACAGGAAAACCCCAAAGTACCTATCGCCACGCCACCAAGTTGAATGGCATAAAAAAATGCCCACCAATGCAAACCCAATAAGCAACCAATGAACAGCAATTGGGCAATTTCTTTCGCTGCCACATCTTGCCACGGCAAACGTTTTTTCAGGGCGCACACCAAACCCAAAACCACTACTGCAAATGCACAGCGCCCCCAAACCATGGCTGCCGCAGTAGTGGGCACCAAAGCAGCAAACACTCCAGATAAACCAAAGAAAATCGTTGCAAAATGCATGTTCCACAGCGCGCGGCTTCGGGTCATGATGTGGCTTTCAAAAAGTTAATCAATCACCTAACAAAGCTTCGGCATAATCGCGCGCATTGAATGGGCGCAAATCTTCGATGCCTTCACCCACGCCAATGAAACGAATTGGAATCGGACGGGTTTTTGCCAAAGCAGCAATCACGCCACCTTTGGCAGTGCCATCGAGTTTGGTCAAAATCAAACCTGTCAAACCCAAAGCATCGTCAAACGCAATCACTTGATTGATGGCATTTTGACCAATATTGGCATCCAAAACCAAGATAATTTCATGTGGTGCAGTGTCCATAGACTTTTGCATCACACGTTTGACTTTTTTGATTTCTTCCATCAAATGCAATTGTGTCGGCAAGCGGCCTGCAGTGTCTGCCAAGACAATATCGGTACCACGCGCTTGCGCTGCATGCATCGCATCAAAACACACCGCTGCAGAATCGCCTGTCGCTTGAGAAATCACGGTCACATTATTGCGTGCGCCCCACTCAATCAATTGCTCACGTGCTGCCGCACGGAAAGTATCCCCTGCCGCCAACAACACTGATTTGTCTTGTCGTTGGTAATGCGTCGCCAATTTACCTATTGAAGTGGTTTTGCCCGCACCATTCACACCTGTCATCATAATCACAAAAGGTTTGGCATCCGCAGGAATTTCCAATGGTTGTTGCAAGGGCTCAATCAACTCAACCAACGCATCTTTCAAGGCCTCACGCAGCTCTTGTGGGTCTTTCAAACCTTTCAAACTCACACGCTCGCGCACTTCTTTTAACAAATGCTCAGTTGCGGCCACACCCATATCACTGGTCAACAACACATCTTCCAACTCTTCGTACAAATCTTCATCGATTTGCGCACCACCAAAAACGCCCGCCAAAGACTTGCCCAATTTGTCACGCGATTTGCTCAAGCCTTGCTTCAAACGTGCTGTCCAACTGCTCACAGATTCATTGGGTTCAAAATTGCTAACAGGATTGCTATGCACCGGCTTCACAACAGGTGCCGTCGTTGGCGCAATCGTTTCAATAATGGCTTCTTCTACTTCAACAACATTGGTTGCCCAATTGCCCGTAAAGAACGAAGATTCTGAAGATACTGGTACTGTTTCTTCTACAACAACTGCCACCGCTTCTTGAGTCGTCACGGCAATATCCTGCACCTCTGCCAAGGCTATCGGCTCAACTGTTGCCGCAACGTTTTCAACCTTAGTCGGCACAATACCTCTTGCCCAACCTTGTACGGCTGGCTGGGCGTCCTCCACTAAAGCTGCTGGTTTTTCTGCTTCGTCAGCCGAGATAGTCTCCTCCGCAGGCACCACCATAACCACTTCTTCAGGTATTGTTGCAATTTCAACAGCCGCACTTACCAAAGGTACAGGTGCTTCTAATCCCGACTCCGTCAACACTTCAGACTGTGGCAATACTGCTGCTTCTGGTGCGGTCACAGTCTCAACAGCTTTTTGCGCAGGCTCTTGGGCTATCAATGCAACCGATTCTGGTGTCACTTGCGCCATCACAACAGGTTCTGTTACCACAACAGACTGAGGCTGATTGTCCAACGTATCAAAACTCAATGCCGTAACGCTAGGCGACACAGTGTCAGAAACCTCTGGCGCCACAACAGGCTCAACAATCGGTTCTGCCACTTCAACGTCATGGATGACTATGGGCGCCTCTTTAGGCTCAATAGCAATATTTTCAACAGGCAATGTCGCCTCAGCCACAACTTCCTGAACCACAGCTTCCTTGCTAGAATCTATCAGTGGTTCAGCAGGAAGTTGCTCTTGAATGTGCTCTGGCTGGGTTTCCGGTACGTTTTGTTCCGGTTCAGATTTTCTAAATCGTTTGAAAAATTTGGAGAACATTTAGTCTTTCAATCACAATATGCCTAAGTAAGGGCTATTGTAGCGTAAAAATCAAGGATAAATCATGTATCTAAAAGTTTGGAGCAGTGCTTTATTACTCGCTGCATCGTATAGCAGTGCTTGGGCTCAAACCCTCAGCCACACCTTGGACAATGGTTTGAAAATCATCGTGCGAGAAGACCAACGTGCACCCGTTGTCGTCACACAACTTTGGTACAAAGTCGGCAGCGTGGATGAAGAAACAGGCAAAACAGGTTTAAGCCATGTTTTGGAACACATGATGTTCAAAGGCACACCAAACATACCATCAGGTGAATACGCCAAACGCATCAGCGCCTTAGGCGGCTCACTCAATGCTTACACCAACCGCGATGAAACGGTTTATTACCAAACCATTGCCAGCCAACATTTGCCTGAAGTCTTGAAAATGGAAGCCGATCGCATGGTGAATTTAAGCTTTAGCAATGCCGATTATGTCAATGAATTGGAGGTTGTCAAAGAAGAACGTCGCTTGCGCACCGACGACAGCCCTTCAGGACGCTTGTTTGAAACCTTGTATGAAACGGCTTTTGTCACCAGTGGCAACCGTTCACCCATCATTGGCTCGATGTCTGATTTAGGCAAAATGACAGGCGATGATGCCAAAGCATGGTATCGAAAATGGTATGCACCCAACCATGCCACTTTGGTCATTGTTGGCGATGTGGATGCGAAAAAAACCATTCAAAATGTCCAACAAACTTTTGGTGACATTCACGCCAATACATTTACGCCACCTACTTTGCCACAAGAGCCGATTCAAACCCAAACACGCCATGCGCAAACCTCAGCGCCATCTGAAGTGCCTATGGTCGCTTTGGCTTATCAAGTACCACACTTAAAAACATTAGACGAGCGCTTGCCTTATGCTTTGGATACCTTAGCCAACGTTTTGGATGGCAATGCTGCCAGTCGCTTAGAAAAAAATTTGGTGCGCGGTCAACCGATTGCATTGTCGGTCGGTGCCAATTATTCTTTGTTAAGCCGTTCGGATGAGTTGTTTATTTTATCGGGCGCACCTGCACAAAACATCGATGTCACCACCTTAATCAATGCCTTAAAGCAAGAAATCAAGAAAATTGCGACCGATGGCGTGGACGAAGCAGAATTAACCCGCATCCGCACACAGCGTGAAGCTTCTGAAATTTACGCCAAAGATGCCATTACAGCCCAAGCGTCTTTATTGGGCAACTTAGAAAGCAAAGGTTTTTCGTACCAAGACGAAGATGCCATCCGCCAAAAGCTCAACAGCGTTACTGCCCAAGAAGTACAACAAGCAGCGCAATATTTAACCGATGACAAATTGACCCAAGTGATTTTGCAGCCTGAATCCTTGTCAAGCAAAGGAGCGGCGCAATGAAAACCATCGCCACCATCAGCATTTTAAGTTTGGCTTGGCTTAGCCAATCGGCTTTGGCACAAACCACCACCACGCCATCTACCATAGCTCAAACCAACCCACATCAACTGCATATTCAAAGCTGGCATTTAAAAAATGGTGCCAAAGTATTGCTAGTCGAACGACACGCGCTACCGATTGTAGACATCAACGTGGCTTTTGATGCTGGCAGCCGCCGCGATGATGCACAAAAAATAGGTGTCGCCAATTTTGCAGGCAGCTTGATGGACATGGGTGCAGGCAAATGGAATGAAGAAGACATACGCCGCTTGAGCAGCGATTGGGCAGTCACTGTGAGCAGCTTCAGCGACACCGAACAAGCGGGCATCCGCATTCGCAGCCTCAGTCAGCCGCAAACTTTACAGGACGCTTTAAAACTTGGACAAACCATTTTAAGCCGACCGACTTATCCACAGACTGTTTTAACACGTGAACAAGATCGTGCCGTATTGGGATGGAAACAAAACCAAACCGATCCTCAATTTTTATCTTCACAAGCCATGACCCGTTTGAATTATCCACAACATCCTTACGGTTATTGGGCACAAGAAAACGAAGCCAGCATTCGCGCCATCAAACGCCAAGATTTAATTGATTTTCACCACCGCTATTTCCGCCCTAGCACCGCTGTGGTTTCGATTGTCGGCGATATAAACCGCTCCCAAGCGCAAAAAATCGCCACCGAACTATTGGCAGACTTGCCACAACAAAAACTCAAACTGCCAAACATCGCAGCTGTGCCTTTGCACAAAGGTCAAACCACACACATCCATCATCCTGCCAGCCAAACCCATTTGGATTTGAGCTTGCCTGTTATCAGCCGCGATGATGTGGATTATTTTGCGCTATTGATTGGCAATTACACTTTGGGTGCGGGCGGTTTTGACAGCTTATTGATGAAAGAATTGCGCGACAATCGCGGTTTTACTTATGGCGCTTACAGTCATTTCAATCCGATGGCGCAAAAAGGCACATTTTCCATAGGCTTGAGCACGCAAGCGGCCAATGCCCCTGAAGCTTTGAAAGTCACCAAGCAAGTATTGGCCGACTACATCGCGCAAGGTCCTACTGAAGCGCAATTGCAACAAGCCAAAAACAATATCATAGGCGGCTTTCCGATGCGTTTTGATACCAACAACAAATTATTGGGCTGGCTCAGCACCATCGGTTTTTACCAATTGCCATTGGATTATTTAGACACTTATCCACAGAAAGTCCAAGCTTTGACCACCGAACAAATTCGCGATGCATGGCAGCGACGTTTGAAAGTCGAAGATTTGAACGTGGTGACAGTCGGACAAAGCCTAAAACAATAAATCATTTCATCATTTAAAGCGTCCTGTAAAAGTTACAGGACGCTTTTTTAAGTGGTTTATCATGATTTAATTCATTCAACTAGCATTTAAAATGCCGCTCGGTTTACACTGTTCACAGTTTGACAAAATCCGATTCATCGACCCCATCACAAAGGAAACCCATATGCAAAAACACTCAGTCGAATATTTCAATCAAGTGGTTAAAACCGAATTGCCTGCTGCACATTTTTGCGATGTGCGCGTCAAAAATCTGGATGAGAAGGTGTGCGATGTCACAATGACACACCAACATGCCAACCAAAATCCTTTTGGCTCGATTTATTTTGCCGCCTTGGCGATGGCAGCAGAGTTATCCACAGGTGCTATGGTGATTCGTGCCGTAGAAAATGCGCCTGAAGTCATTTCCATGTTGGTGTTGAACCAAAATGCCCATTTCAGCAAAAAAGCCCGTGGCACCATCACCTTTACCTGTACCCAAGGTCATTTCATCAATGCCGCTATCGAAGAAACCTTGCGCACGCGTGAAGGCGTGACTTTGTGGTTACAAAGCGTGGGAACAGACGAAGCAGGAGATGTAGTCACAACCATGAATTTTGAATGGACGATGAAAGTGAAAAACGCTTAAATTTTGTCAAAAATCAAAAGATTAAGACAAGCGTCCTGTAAACTTACAGGACGCTTCATTTTTATTCCAACCAACTTATCCACAAGCATATGGTTTGATATTTCTATCTCTGATTTAAGATATCCACATTTACTTTCCATCCATTTCTATCCTTTAAAGAGTGAATAAATGGCAAATATGGCAATTTATTGTCAAAAACCTGTGGATAAGTTGTGTATAACGTGGATAAGTCGCTGTTTTAGGAATTATTTCAAAGTCAAAATGAGTCTAAATCGTTCGAGCAATCAATGCCACAGCAAATTGTGTTACAATACGCGCCGCATTACAGTTTGCCAGACAGTCGCCGCGTGGCAACACGGGGAGGAAAGTCCGGGCTCCATAGAGCACAATGCCAGCTAACGGCTGGGCGTCGAAAGGCGACGGAAAGTGGAACAGAAAGCAAAACCGCCGATGGCCTTCGGGCACAGGTAAGGGTGAAAAGGTGCGGTAAGAGCGCACCGGGCACTTGGCAACAAGATGTCGCAGGCTAAACCCCATTGGGAGCAAGACCAAACAGAACCCGCTAATGTGGCTCGCATTGGGTTCGGGTAGGTTGCTTGACGGCATGAGCAATCATGCTGCTAGATGAATGACTGTCCAACGACAAAACCCGGCTTATCGACAAACTGTAATGCCCTCTCTCGCTACTTCATGCCCCTTCATATTTAGCCGTAATATCCCGCCACACCCAAACCAATAGTCCAGAAATGTTTGCCCATTTCCAAATCACGCGCCAACCATTCGTCTTCATCTGAATCACGGTCTTCTGCGGGGGTTTCATCCATGCTTTGTTGCACATCTGCATCGGTAAATTGTCGCCAAATGCCCATGGCCAAATGTGAAAAGGTATAACAATAAGGCGCATCGCTGTCATCAATAGCACTGCCACGATTGCATTTGGTCAACAAAGCCACCAAATCTGCCGCATCCAATTCAAACGGATTTTGTTCATACACCGACAACACCGTGCGCTCAGGATTGGGGCCAAAGACAAATTCAATGAATTCAATATTGCCTTCTTCATCAAAATCCAAACGGAACTCATGTTTTTTATAAAACCAAGAATGGTCATCGTGTTCTGATGGCAGACCCAAAAACTTGTGCACCGCTTCTTTGCTGGTACCCAGTTTTAATAAGCCTATGCCTTCTATTTCAATACCTTCTAAAGGCAACAAAGTGATGGTTTGCATGGTTGTTTGCTTTCGTACAAAAAGATGTGCACAAGCTTACCTTAAGTGTTTCGTTTTGTAAGTGTTATCCACAACAATGCTCAAAATAAATATTAAAAAAGCGTCCTGTAAACTTACAGGACGCTTGTGAATCATTTTGGACTTATCCACAGCTCATTACAAAACATAAAAATAAATACAAAAGAATTGGAACAAACTGCCCATCAACACAAACATGTGCCAAATACCATGACCGTGTTTAATTTTAGTGTCTTGGATAAACCAATAAATACCACCGCTATAAGCCACACCTCCTGCAACCAGCCAAAATAAGCCCCAACTTTCCAAACCGCGCAGCAAAGGCATAATGGCCACCACAACCAGCCAACCCATCAACACATAAATCAACATGGACAGCCAACGAGTAGGAGAGCGCAAACCGATGGTCAATTCTTGGATGATGCCAAACAATGCCAATCCCCACGACACACCAAACAAAGACCAGCCCCAAGGACCATTCAAAGTAATCAAAGTGAACGGTGTATAACTGCCCGCAATCAGCAGATAAATGGCGCAGTGATCAAATTTTTGTAACACGGTTTTGGCCAACTCAGGCTTGATGCTGTGGTACAAAGTTGAAATCAAATACAAAAAAATCAACGTGCCACCATAAACACTCGCTGCCCAAATAGCCAATTCACCTTGACCTATGGATTTTAAAACCAATAAAACCGTCGCAGCGACCGCCAATATGACACCAGACAAATGACTGTATGCATTGAACCGCTCACCATAATACATGGATTTTTCCCTCAATTTTTAATCAAAATCACCCCAGCGCGCTTGTAAACAAGCAGTGGCCGTCATGGCAGCCGTTTCAGTGCGCAAAACACGCGGTCCTAAACTCAAAGGTACAAAACCACTGTCTAAAATCGCCGCTTCCTCTGCTTCGCTGAAACCACCTTCAGGACCTGCCATCAACACCGCTTGATTCACAGACTCAGGCAATGTATTCAAACCTTGCTTATTCACCACACTAAGTAAAATACACAGCTTATCAACAGGGGCTGTGGATAAGTATTCGGATAACTTAATCACAGGCAATACTTCTGGCACAACCGAACGACCACTTTGCTCACAAGCTGAAATCACAATTTCTTGCCAACGCTGCAAACGCTTGTCTGCACGCTCGCCCTGTAAACGCAACACACAACGCTCACTGATAATCGGTTGAAACTGACTCACGCCCAACTCGACACATTTTTGCAAAGTGAATTCCATGCGCTCACCACTGGACAAAGACTGTACCAAACTTAAATGTAATTTGGATTCAGTCTGACATGCTTTAACCTCTTTCAAACAAACGCTTACGAACTTTCTGGTCATTTCTACAATATGAGCTGTCACATCATTGCCATCACCATTAAATAACACAATCTCATCTTGTTCTTGCAAGCGCAAAACTTGTACATGACGCATTACACGCTCGGGCAATTCCAAATTTTGACCCACGACCAATTCAACAGGACAATAAAAACGTGGCATAAGACATCACTTTATATAAAAATATTAATGAACACTCATTGTACAATAAGCTTCATCAACGTAATGGATTGACTTCTCTCCATCATCGCCTAATAATCAATTTGAAAATAATTAGGCAATAATTTGCTAAAAGGTTGATGTATCGTGCTCAATGCTTTGATTCAATTGGTAAGAGATGTGGCACAAAACGAGGTGATGCCTCGATTTTTACGTGTCGGTAGCACACGCAAACAAGATGGTTCTTTGTTCACAGAAGCCGATTTAGCGGCTCAAAATGCATTTGCAGAAGGCTTAAAAAACTTATCCACATATCCCATGTTGGGTGAGGAAATGTCACGCCATGAACAAATGCAGTTGTGGCAAAACAATCCACAAGGTTTGTGGGTGGTCGATCCGATTGATGGGACAACCAATTTTATCAACGGGCTGCCTCATTTTGCTTTGTCTGTGGCTTTGGTCAAAAATGGTGTGAGTCAATTGGGCGTCATTTTCAATCCTTATACCAATGAAATGTATGCCGCAGAACGAGGTAAAGGGGCACATATGAACGGTATTCCTTTACCATTAAAAAAAACCTTAAATCCTTTAAGTGAGGCCATTGCAGGCGTTGAAGTCAAATATTTACGCTCAGGAAAACTGGCCAGCCGCATGCAAACTCTCGCTCCTTGTGGCAGCCAACGCAGCATGGGCAGCTCCACTTTGGATTGGTGTTATTTGGCTTCAGGCCGCTACGATGTTTATGTACACGGCGGTCAAAAATTGTGGGATTACGCCGCAGGTGCTTTGATTTTTGAAGAAGCTGGTGGACAACTTGCCACATTAGAAGGAGATGATTTTTGGAATGGAGAACATGTATTCAGTCGCTCTGCCATTGCGGCTTTACAACCTGAGTTATTCACAGCTTGGCTCAATTGGATACGCAAAAACCAATAAATCACCCAAAATCAATCAACAAAATCAAAGCGGCCTGTCACATTACAGGCCGCTTTTTATCAGCAGAATAATTACTTATCCACTTTATTCACAACTTATCCACAGACTTATACAGATTCATTCACAGGATGGAATGCCGTTGGCAAGTCTTTGTCACTTGGAAAAGTAACCCATTCAAAGCTATCTGGCTCAGAAAACATCTTACGTAACAACGCATTGTTCACCGCATGACCGGATTTATAACCTGTAAATGCACCAATAATCGGATGACCTGCAATGTATAAGTCACCAATGGCATCCAAAATTTTATGGCGCACAAACTCATCGGGATAACGCAAACCTTCAGGATTCAAAACATCAAAATCATCAATCACAATGGCATTGGTCAAATTGCCACCTAGACCTAAATTGTGGCTGCGCATCAATTCTACTTCTTGCATAAAACCAAATGTACGCGCACGAGCAATTTCTTCCAAATAAGAAGCACCTGCAAAATCAATACTGTAAGTTTGATTCGAGCGATTGAAAACAGGATGGTCAAACTCAATGGTCAAAGTCACTTTAAAGCCATCATAAGGCTCAAAAGACACTTTTTTACCCGGCTCTTCCACCACAATCGGGCGTTTGATGCGAATGAATTTCTTCTGGGCATCTTGATCGACAATACCAGCGTCCTGTAACACATAAATAAACGGCAAACTAGAACCGTCCATAATCGGAATTTCAGGCGCATTCAATTCAATCAAAACATTATCCACACCCATCGCAGATAAAGCAGACATGATGTGTTCTATCGTACCGACTTTAGCGCCATTTTCAGTTACAACAGTGGAAGACAGACGTGTATCGTTGATTAACCAAGGAGTTAAAGCAATAATTTCACCTTGCTCACCACTTAAATCTGTACGACGAAAGCGAATACCGCTGTCCACAACCGCAGGATGCATGGTCAAAGACACACGTTCTCCAGAATGCAAGCCAACGCCTGTCACATGTACTGATTTGGCTAAAGTTCTTTGTAACATAATCGTTTTACCAATAATAATGATTGCATTGCTGAAATTGTAACGGAGTTTACAACACAAAGTGACTTAAATTTCTGTACTAGAATATAGTTAAAATTTATCCACATTTTATCCACAAAATGCCTGTTTTTATCCACAATCTATCCACACCCATACACAGCTTATTAACATGCCAAAAAACTGTCCACAAACTATCCCCTGAGTACAAGACCATTTATACACAGACTTATATTTTCATAAACCATTTATTTAACAATAAAAATAGACTTATCCACAGATTTTCACTGCCTTCAGCATCATCATCTTTTTATATATAATAATATAATAATAAAAAACAGCTTCTTTAAAATTCTGACAATTTAATTAAATCTACAATTTGAACAACATTCTCTATAATTTTAAATCTGACCTCAAAACCATCTACTTGCATAAAATAAATGCGTTCAGGAATATTTTGATAAGCAGGTCTAGGATCTTGCGCTAAGGTTTGTTCAATTAATTTTTGATTGACTTGATTGAAATGCAATTGTTCTTGAACTTCTAAAGACCAAATTACTTGTAATTGTGGCGGTATACCATCTACAAAACCACTTTGAGCATTAGGCTTGGCTTCTACAAAAGCAATATAAGGCTTAATATCAATAATAGGCGTACCATCTAATAAATCAGCACCACTACAAATCAATGTAATAGGTTTACTGGTAATGACTTTGTCTAATTTTAATAAAGACAAACCCAAATGATTAGGACGATGCGGTGTACGAGTAGCAAAAATACCTTTTTTGGTTTTACCACCCAGTCTTGGAGGTCTAACCAATTCAGACCAACCCTCCCCTATTGCATCATGAAACACAAAATGCACCCAAATATATTCAAAATCTTCTAAACCACGCACAACATCTGGCGAAAATTCTTGATTTAAAACAATGCTGATTTTAGCTTCAGGTACCAGACCAGGCTGTCTTGGAATACCAAACTTTTGTTTGAATTGCGCTTGCACCATACCAATGGCTTCAATTTGAAACGATAAACCCATAATGACTTTTTCCAGTAAAATAAACCCCATTATGTTACCTGAAAGCACCCATGAACATTTTGTTGCTGCGTTTATCTAGCATGGGCGATTTAATACACACGTTGCCAGCCATTGAAGACTTATCCACACACAGACCAGATGTAAAGTTAGATTGGATGTGTGAAGCATCGTTTGCAGATATTGCTGCTTTACATCCATTTGTACAAAATGTCATACCAATGCATTGGCGACAATGGCGCAAACAATTGTGGCAATCGCAAACACGCTCTGCAATGATGCAATTGCGTAATCAATTAATCGGCAAAGATTACCAATTTGCATTAGACAGCCAAGGTTTAATCAAAAGTGCTTTGTTCGGAAAATTCGCCCACACTCCTATTGTTGGGTATGACCAACACAGTATTCGAGAGCCATTAGCCAGTATGTTTTATCAAAAAAAATATGCTGTGGATAAGTATGCTGATGCAATTTGGCGCAATCGCCAATTGTTTGCTTTGGCATTTGGTTATGAGTTTGATGTGGATAAAGTGGTGTTTGGTGCCAAAGTACCCACAACGGTGAATAACATTGTGGATAACATGACGCCTTATATTGTTGCATTACATGCAACTAGCCAAGATGAAAAACTGTGGCCTGAAACATTGTGGTTTGAATTATTTGAACGCTTGCATCAACAAACTGGTTTTGATATCTATTTACCTTGGGGAAACGATATTGAAAAAAATCGAGCTATCAAATGGGCTGCTCAATTTAATTATGTAAAATTGGCGCCAAAAATGAATTTACAGCAAGCAGCGAAATTATTAGCAGATGCACAATCTGTGATTGGTGTGGATACTGGCTTGTTACATTTGGCCAATGCGCTCAACAAACCTACAGTTGGAATTTATTTACATTCTAATCCTATGTTAACTGGTGTTCAAATTACGCCAATTTCTACCAATGTAGGGGATGTTGGTGTTTGTCCAACGGTTGACATGGTTTTCAATGCTTGGCAATATTGCTCTGCAGCAAAAATATAACTGAAATAATTACCGTAAATTAGCGTGAAAAACAGCATATATTTTGGCAGGGTGATGGCCTAACAAAGGCATTTTTCATGTTAATGAGTCGTACAAATGAGGATAGAGAATGAAAGCATTAGTAGCAGTGAAGCGTGTTGTTGATTACAACATTAAAGTGCGCGTCAAAGCCGATGGCTCAGATGTGGATATTGGCAACGTAAAAATGTCGATGAACCCATTTGATGAAATTGCAGTAGAAGAAGCAGTTCGTTTGAAAGAGGCAGGTCAAATTTCTGAAGTCGTTGCCGTTTCAATTGGTGTGAAGCAGTGCGAAGAAACTTTGCGTACAGCTTTGGCAATGGGTGCAGACCGCGCCATTCATGTTGAAACCGATGGCAAATTGGAGCCTTTGGCAGTGGCCAAATTATTGCAAGCGGTTCAGGCACAAGAAAATGCTGATATCGTGTTGCTCGGTAAACAAGCGATTGATGACGATGCCAATCAAACAGGTCAAATGTTGGCGGCTTTGTTAAATGCGCCACAAGCGACGTTTGCGAGCAAAGTAGCAGTCAATGGTGGTGAAGTGGAAGTGACACGTGAAATTGACGGTGGTTTGGAAACTGTGGCAATCAAATTGCCAGCGGTGATTACCACGGATTTGCGTTTGAACGAGCCTCGCTATGTGAAATTGCCTAATATTATGCAAGCGAAGAAAAAACCGTTGGCCAAACACACGCTTGCTGATTTTGGTGTGGATGTAACCCCTCGCTTTAGCGTTGTGAAAGTTGCTGAGCCTAAAGGCCGCAGTGCTGGTGTGAAAGTAGAAACCGTAGCGGATTTGGTTGGTAAATTGAAAAACGAAGCCAAAGTGATTTAAGGGGAAACAACATGACAGTTTTAATCATTGCTGAACACAATAACAGCGAATTGAATTTGGCGACTTTGAATGCGGTCACTGCTGCTCAAAAATTGGGTGCAGTACACGTTTTAGTGGCAGGTAGCGGTGCTCAATCGGTTGCTGATGCAGCCAAACAAGTTGCTGGTGTGGAAAAAGTATTGTTAGCTGATGCAGCGCATTATGAAAACAGCTTGCCAGAAGAAGTAGCACCTTTGGTGGTGTCTTTGGCAGGTGATTACAGCCATGTTGTTGCAACTGCAACGGCGTTTGGTAAAAACTTGTTGCCACGCGTAGCTGCTTTGTTAGATGTTTCTCAAGTGTCTGATGTGACCGAAGTCATCGATGCACAAACTTTCACACACCCGATTTATGCGGGCAATGCGTTTGAAACAGTGAAAGCATCTGATGCCAAATTGGTTTTGACCATTCGTGCAACCGCTTTTGATGCGGCAGCAAACGAAGGTGGCAACGCGGCAGTTGAAACAGTTGCAGCTTCTGCACCACAAGGCTTAAGCCGCTTTGTCGGTCGTGAATTGACCAAGTCTGATCGTCCTGAATTGACCCAAGCGAAAATCATCGTTTCTGGTGGTCGTGCAATGGGCAGTGCTGAAAAATTCAACGAATTGTTGACGCCATTGGCAGACAAATTGGGTGCGGCCATTGGCGCGTCTCGTGCGGCTGTGGATGCAGGTTATGCACCTAATGATTACCAAGTGGGTCAAACAGGCAAAGTGGTGGCGCCTAGCTTGTACATCGCTGTGGGCATTTCTGGTGCGATTCAACATTTGGCTGGTATGCAAGACAGTAAAGTGATTGTGGCCATCAACAAAGATCCTGATGCGCCGATTTTCAATGTGGCTGATTACGGTATTGTGGGCGATGCGTTTACCTTGGTACCTGAATTGGTGGCTGCATTGTAATAAACATGGCTAAAATTGTGATGATTTGAGCCAAAAAATCAATAAAGCGTCCTGTAAACGTTTACAGGACGCTTTATTATCGCTGTACAGCGTGTTTTACGCCTTAAGCAAGGTTCGGGTAGCCTTGTTGTCTTAAAGCCTCGTAAATCACGATGGCAGCGCTGTTAGACAGGTTTAACGAGCGAATGTGTTCCGATTGTGGAATACGCAAACAGTCTTGAGCGCGCGCTTGGGCAAATTCTTGTGGCAAACCGGTGGTTTCGCGTCCAAATAAAAAATAAATATCTTGTTCTTGGTGGCTAAAATCATGTTCACTGAACGGTACATCGCTGTAAGTTTCAATCAAATACACTTTGGCATTTTGGCTTTCGGTGTGGGCGATGAAAGCGTCTAAATCATCGTGGTAATGAATGTCGACATGTGCCCAATAATCCAAACCTGCTCGTTTGAGCATTTTGTCATCGGTAGAAAAACCCAACGGGCGAATCAAATGCAAGCTGGTGTGAGTGCCAGCGCAGGTGCGGGCGATGTTGCCTGTATTGGCAGGAATTTCAGGTTGGTACAAAGCAATGTGTAAAGGCATGTTTATCTTTCAGCGTAAAACAGTTGTTCTCAATCGAACAGCTTGGCAATAGTCAAATTATAAGCCAAAGTTTTTGTGATGGCTTAAGGGAAAGATTTGTTTGAAGCATTTTGATGTGGATGTTTATAATGTTTGCATGGAACCGACACACATCACTTCAATTGCTTCCCCTACCCTTTCTGAACACAAAGCCAAAGGCAGCCGTTTTTTGGGCTATGCTTATCCTTTGTCGCAAGCAGATGATTTGAAGCCTTTGTTGCAAAAATTGTATGACGAACACCCCAAAGCGGTGCATTGGTGTTATGCCTATCGTTTGGGCAGTGATGGCATGCAATTTCGTGCCAATGACGATGGCGAGCCTTCAGGCAGCGCGGGCATGCCGATTTTGCGCCAAATTGATTCGGCGGGCTTGTCGGATGTGGTCGTGATTGTGGTGCGTTATTTTGGCGGGACTTTGCTAGGTGTGCCAGGTTTGATTCAAGCTTACAAACAAGCGACAGTTTTGGCTTTACAGGACGCTATTCGTGTGGAAAAACCGATTTTAAAAACGGTTTCTTTGCGTTTTTCATATGAAAAAATGAGTGAAGTGATGCGTTTGATCAAGCGCACCGAAGCGCAAATGCTCCATCAGGAAATGGAAATGGAAGTCAGTTTGAGTGTGGCGGTGCCAAAATCACATGAAGAGGCTTTCATGCAACAAGTACAAGACTGGCATTGGTTACAATGGGAAGCTTAGCCTTTGGCTGAACTTCCCATTGCCGTGAACCAAAATCAGTTTGGCACGTGGTATTGTTTTAACTCTTCCAAGCGTTTTTGATTGGATTGTACTTCGCAATGCGCCAAAACATTTTTGCGTTCTGCATCGCTGCTGGCATTGGCAGCGGCTTGTTGACAAGTTTGTTGGCGTTTGTTGCGCCATTGATTTTGCTCGTTTTCCAAAGTTTGTTGCACGTCGCTTGGCAATTCAGACCAAATTTGTTCGACTTGCGCTTCAGAGCGATTGCGTTGTGCTTGGTTATGCGTCAAATCGTTAGGATTGGTATTGGTTTGGGTGTTTTGATTTTGTTGCACTTGATCAATCAAATCACTGATGGCATCTTTTGCTTCTGAAGCCGCCGCAGGTTTGGCTGGGGTTAAATCAATGGGTGCCTCCAAAACATCTGACACTGAGGCAGGCGTATTGGTTTTGAGTTGACCAATAGTGAGCAAGCGCAATAAAAACTGCGTCAGTTTGGTATCGGCATTGGATTGCACCATTGGGCTTTTGGTATCTGCTGCACCGCTGGCTTGGTATTGCACTGGCACTTGGTAAAAACCATTAGGAGATTGACCTAATTGCGCTTGGAATGCTTCGGCAGCTAAATTAAAGGTTTGATTCAATTCATTGGCTTTTAACTGAGCAGAGATGATTAAATCATTGGGAATCAAAACTTGTACATCTGCTTGACAAATTTGAGGGCTGTCAGTGGCAGCAGATGCGGTATTGATGCCGTCTAAATTGAATTGGATTTGCTTCAAGTCTTGCTCAATTTGGCTGAAATTCAAACTGCCATAAACCTCAGGTTGTGCTTGTGCCAAATATTTGAGTTTGGCCATGATTTGTTGTTTGGTGCCCAAATCAAAAGTGGTTTTGACCACGTCGCTGTCACATGCAATAGTCGGTGTTGCTTCTGGTGTTTGCGGTTGGCAGGCAGTGAACAATCCCAAAACAAGCAGTGATAAAGCGATTTTTTTCATGCAGTGCGTCCCATATAATTTGGTTAATTAAAACCAATATTATCCCCAAATTCAAACCAAAGCAGATTAATTTTTGCTTAGTTTGGCATTTAACTAGGCAAGGATGCGACACCGCTTTAAAATACGCCTTTGTTATTTCCTTTGATGCGGATGGATGATGAAAGTATTGGTAATCGGTTCAGGCGGGCGTGAGCACGCATTGGCATGGCGTTTGGCGCAATCTGCGCGTGTGGATGAGGTTTTTGTGGCGCCTGGTAATGCAGGTACGGCTGTTGAGCCAAAATTGACCAATATTGCTGTTTCAGCACATCAAGATTTGATTGAGTTTGTCAAAGCCAACGATGTGGCATTCACCGTTGTGGGTCCTGAAGCGCCATTGGCTGCGGGTGTGGTAAATGATTTGCGTGCTGCAGGTTTGAAAATTTTTGGCCCAACGCAATATGCTGCACAATTGGAAAGCTCAAAAGATTTTGCCAAAGCATTCATGGCGAAATACCACATCCCAACTTCGGGCTACCAAACATTCAGCGATGCTGCTTTGGCGCATGAATATGTGAACGGTAAAGGTGCTCCGATTGTCATCAAAGCCGATGGCTTGGCGGCAGGCAAAGGCGTGATTGTGGCGTTGACATTGGACGAAGCGCATGCGGCGATTGACGACATGTTGCTTGGTAATAAAATGGGTGATGCGGGCGCGCGTGTGGTGATTGAGGACTTTTTACAGGGCGAAGAAGCCAGTTTCATTGTGATGGTCGATGGTGAAAATGTGTTGCCTATGGCAACGAGCCAAGACCACAAGCGTTTGTTAAACGATGATTTGGGACCGAATACAGGCGGCATGGGTGCTTACAGTCCTGCGCCTGTGGTGACCGATGCGGTTTACCAACGTGTGATGGATGAAATCATTCATCCAACCGTACAAGGCATGAAAGCCGAAGGCCATCCATTCACAGGCTTTTTGTATGCAGGTTTGATGATTGATGCAAACGGTGCACCGTTTACGATTGAATTCAATTGCCGCTTTGGCGACCCTGAAACACAGCCGATTATGAGCCGTTTAGAATCTGATTTTGCGGACTTGGTGGAAGCGGCCATTGATGGTCGTTTGAATGAAGTCGAAGCAACGTGGAGCGATAAAACTGCGGTTGGTGTGGTTTTGGCGGCACAAAACTACCCAGAAACGCCACGCAAAGGTGATGTGATTTCAGGTTTGGATGCTGCCAATCAAATTGGCAAAGTGTTCCATGCGGGCAGTGCTTTGAATGAGCAAGGTGAATTGGTCACCAATGGTGGTCGTGTGTTGTGCGTAGTGGGTTTGGGTGATGGTGTGCAAGCGGCCAAAGACCAAGCTTACCAAGCTTTGAGCCATGTTTCGTTTGATGGCATGCAATACCGTACTGACATTGCCGACAAAGCATTGCGTTAATCTTTGAGTTAAACTGAGTCAGCGTCCTGTAAATCTTTACAGGACGCTTTTATAATGTCTGTTATGTACACACACAGAATCATGGGCGCCTTTGATTTGCGCCGTCTCAAACAACATTTGCGCCGTGGTGGCGTGATTGCTTATGCTTGTGAAGCTTGTTTTGGTTTGGGTTGTTTGCCCAATAATCAACGTGGTTTGCGCCAAATCATGACCATTAAGCAACGTCCTCAAAGCAAAGGTTTGATTGTCATTGGTGACAGTCTGAACCGCTTGCAACCTTTGTTAAAACCTTTAACACCTTCCCAAACCGAATTGGTGAATCAAGCTTGGCCTGCTGCCAAGACGTTTATCATTCCATGTTCAGATAAAGTGTCTGCCTTATTGCGTGGCAATGGGCGCGATAAATTGGCGGTGCGTGTTCCTGCGCATAATGATGCCCGTTTGCTGAGTAAGTTGGTGGCATCTCCGTTGGTTTCCACTTCTTGCAATCGCAGTGGTAAGCGTTTTTGTACCAATACCCGTGAAGTCAAACGGCAATTTGGTCGTCAAGTGATAGTGGTGGATGGGCGGATTGGTCGCAATAAACAGCCAAGTCAAATTTTTGATTTGCTCAGCGGTCGCCGCTTGCGTTGATTTTTCACCATGTATCTTTGCCTGAAAAACCAATACAGGTTTTTCAGGACGCTTTGCGTTGGTTTGCTTTGAAAGAGTTTTCACTTTAAAGTAGCAGTAATTGATACTTAAATAATAAAAAGGTGCAAACTATGGAGCAACAGCAAATTTTCAGGGTGTTGAAACAACAATTGCATGGTCAGGGGAAAAGTTATGCTGATTTGGCCGAATATTTAGAGGTTTCAGAATCCAGTATCAAGCGCTTGTTTGCCAAAAAAAGCACTTCGCTAGAACGTTTATTGGAAATTTGTGAATATTTGCAATTGAGTTTTGTGGAATTGGCGCGTTTGGTGGATGAGCAGCGTCCTGTATTGGATCAATTGACTTTGGTGCAAGAAAAACAATTGATGAGCGATCCGAAATTGATTTTGATGGCAGTTTGCATGATGAATCATTGGCCGATTGAAGCTGTGATTGCCCATTATCAAATTGAAATGCACGAATGTGTTTTGAAATTGGCACAGCTCGATAAAATGGGCATGTTGCAATTATTGCCTAATAATCGGGTACGTTTGCGGGTGAGCCAACAGTTTTCTTGGCAGCCTAATGGACCAATTCAGCGTTATATTCAAGAACAAGGCATGGCAGATTTTTTTGATTTTGAAAACGATGTCGCAGGTTATGAAGAGTTGTTGTTTGATCATGGCATGCTCAGTGCCGATGCGATTTTAACCATGCGCAGCACGTTGAAAAAATGCCAACAACAAATGGCACAGTCACACCGCCAATCTTTGAATGTGCCACAAGATCGCAAGCAAGGTATGGCTATGGTTTTGGCTTTGCGCACTTGGGAGCCTAAATGGTTTCGTGATTTGCGTCGGGATCAAAAATGAGGTTTATATGACGGCATTTTCATTTAAATGTAATAAAAAATAGCTATTTGCTTGAAATGATTTACATGAATATGAATGTGCTTTTATAATAGCGCCACTTCTTGAGGGAGTAATCATTACAGGACGCTTCTAGCGTTTTGAAACTCAGGTCAACATATTTGCTTGATTCAAGCATGGTCTGAGTGTCTGTTGCGGTGACGTAATCGGCTGATGAGACTTAAGACTGAATAAACGACCTATGTGGGCGGCGTTTATTTGGTCTTTTGTACATAATTCAGCCCACAAAACGGAACCTTGTACATGGACGCTTTCTTATCTTCTACCGCTGCGGTAGCTCTTGCCGAAATCGGTGACAAAACCCAATTATTGACTTTGTTTTTAGCGGCGCGTTATCGCAAGCCTATGCCTATTATTATGGGCATTTTGGTGGCAACAATTCTAAACCATTTGGTTTCAGGTTGGATCGGTGCATGGGTAGGACAGTCATTTAACGCCAATATCATGGCGTGGGTGATAGGCATCAGTTTTATTGCAGTGGGTTTTTGGTTATTGGTACCAGACAAAGACGAAGAAGTGAGTGAAAAATGGCTGACTGGTAGTGCGTTTGTGGCAACGGCAGTATTGTTTTTCTTGGCCGAAATTGGCGACAAAACCCAATTGGCAACCGTGTTTTTAGCAGCAAAATACCAAGATGTTTTTTGGGTGGTTGTGGGTTCGACTTTGGGCTTGATGATTGCCAATGTGCCGATGGTGTTTTTGGGTGATTGGTTGTTGAAAAAATTGCCTTTGAATATTATCCGTGTGGCTGCGTGTGTGTTGTTTGTTGTGTTAGGTTTGGTCACTTTATACCAACCCTTGATGGCATTGTTCAGTTAAAAAAACAGATTAAAAAAGCGTCCTGTAATATGTTTACAGGACGCTTTTTTAATATTTAAACACAATTAAGGCAAGCGTCTTGACGGTGTTTGGATAGAAGATGGAATGGTCACGCTACTGTCGTAACCGACGTATTCAAACCATGGATTGACTTCTTTAGGGTTGGTATGGGGGCTGGTTCGGTCTGCTAATTGTAAAGGGTGACCCATTACGTTTAAGTTGGATGCCGCATATGGATTGACCATAGGACCATTTTTATTGGCACCTGTGTATTGTGCTTGTGCCAACGATGCGCTCAGTAACAAAGTCATGGCAGTGGTGAACAGTATTTTGTGTTTCATGATGTCAAATTCCTGTAATCAAAAACAAGTGTATGTTCACATTTGTTTAATGGAACACACGTTGTTATTAAGACCGAATATGTTCAGTTAGGGTTTGTAGCATGAAGGTTAAAAGCAATTTGGATTTGTGTGTTTGAACACTGGTTGTGAAAATCCATTAAAAAGCGTCCTGTAAGGGTTTACAGGACGCTTTTTTAAGTTTACAGGACGCTTATTCTACAAAATGGGTGAATTCGCTCGCATCTACTCGTGGTGTGATGAATGTGTTGACAGTTGCGCTTGTGTCGGCATAACCCACAGCCATGCCGCACACCAATTCTTCGTCTTCACCTGCACCGATTATCGGTAAAATCACTTTGTGATAATGGTTCCACGCAGCTTGTGGGCAAGTGGCCAAACCGCGCGCTTGCGCTGCGATCATCACATTTTGCATCATCATGGCGATGTCCATTTTCGAGCCGATGCCCATGGCTTTGTTAACAGTAAAAAACAAAGCCACAGGTGCATCAAATAAGCGGAAATTGCGTTGATGCTGCTCGTGCATTTTGTCTTTTTCGCCTTTTTGAATGCCCAATAAGCCATACAAACCCCAACCATTTTCACGGCGGCGATCGATGTAAGGTGAAATCCATTTTTCAGGATAATAAGGATACGATTCGGTGTGTTGTTCGTTGATGCTGGCATCCAAGCGAGCCGCATCGTGCAAAGCGCACACTTCAGCCACGATTTGGTCACGTTTGTCGCCTGTCACCACATATACTTGCCACGGTTGGCAATTGGTGCCTGATGGTGCACGAGCAGCCACATTGAGCAATTCTAAAATCAAATCTTTTTCGACAGTTTGTGGGGTGAACGCACGCACAGAGTGGCGGCCTGTAATGGCATCGTAAACTGATTGGTAATCCATGTATCCATCCTAATTATTGGCTGAGAGTATGCAGCAATTGTTGTAAAAAACGGTCGCAACGTGCCAGTTGCGCCAGTTCAATGTATTCGTTCGGTTTGTGCGCTTGATTGATGCTGCCCGGGCCGCAAATCAAGGTTTGCATGTTCGCCAATTGAAAATGTCCGCCTTCGGTCGCGTAAGCGACTTTGCTTTGTTTTTGCTCATCCACCAAATTGGCAATTAACTCGAGCAAGGCGTGATTGTGAGTATCTTGCATCGCTGGTACTTGTGCCAGTTGTGTTAAGACGATGTCTGTGTGGATTTGCACCGCTTGCATTTCCGATACCAGTTGTGCCAAAAATGCTTTGAGCGGTGTTTCCAAGACAGCGGCTGATAAAGTGGGTAAATTGCGGAAATCAAATTGTACCTCACATTCGTTAGGCACAATATTGACGGCAGTTCCGCCACGAATGCGTCCGACATTGATGGTGCTAAATGGCACATCGAACGCAGCATCTTGAGCGTGCTCATTTTGTATTTTTTGTGCCAATTGCTGCAAAAAAACGATGATGCGAGCAGCGTAATCAATGGCATTTACACCAGATGGCGTCAATGAAGAATGTGCCGAATGTCCATGTATTTTGCATGAATAAACTTGTATGCCTTTGTGCGCGGTAACCATTTGCATGCTGGTGGGTTCTCCGACTATGCATTGTGTTGGTGACAAGCCGCGCGCTTTTAATTCATTTAACATTACAGGTGCGCCCAAACAACCTACTTCTTCGTCATAACTAAAAGCCAAATGCAAAGGCTGAGTCAGCTTGCTTTGCAGGGCGCTTGGTACCAGATTCATGCAAGCGGCAATAAAACCTTTCATATCACAAGCACCACGACCATACAATTTGCCATCGGCAATATGCGCTTGAAATGGGTCGCTGTCCCAAACCTGTCCATCCACAGGCACCACATCCGTATGACCTGACAACACCAAGCCACCATGGGTTTGTCCATCATGGGTAGGAATGGTGACAAACAAATTGGCTTTACTTTGGTCTGCATTGTGACTGAGCCAAGGTGACAAACCATGTGTGTGTAAATCATCAGCGAGTGCTTCAATCAGTTGTAAATTGGAGTGGCGGCTGGTGGTGTCAAATGCAATCAAGCGGCTGAGCCAATCGATGGTATTCATGTGGCATGTTTCCCAGAATGTTTGGTGGCTAACCTTAACATAAAAATGTTGTTTTTGCGCTGCCACACAAAGCGTCCTGTAAAGTCAGATGCACAGCTGGGAATAATCTGAACAGAAGTGTTTGAAACCGTTACAATTGATGCATGGATACTTCATTACTCAATGGCTTGAATGCCGAACAATTGGCTGCGGTAACGTGGCCGCCTGCTGCTGCTTTGGTGCTCGCTGGTGCGGGCAGTGGTAAAACCCGCGTCTTGACTACGCGCATTGCATGGTTACTCGATACCGAACAAGCGAGTGTTCACAGTATTATGGCGGTGACGTTTACGAATAAAGCGGCTAAAGAAATGCGAAGCCGTCTCAGTTCTATGGTAGAAAATGCCATTGCTGCGATGTGGTTAGGCACGTTTCACGGTTTGTGCCACCGATTTTTACGCACGCATTATCAAGATGCGCGCTTGCCAAGTACGTTTCAAATTTTGGACAGCGGTGATCAAGCTTCTGTCATCAAACGTTTATTGAAGAGTTTGAATATTGCGGAAGAAAGCTTGGCTCCCAAGACTTTGCAATATTTCATTAACAGCAATAAAGAAGCAGGTTTGCGAGCAAGCGACCTGAATGCTCATGACAAAACCACACGCCAATTGATTGAATGTTATCAAGCTTATGATGCATTGTGCCAACAAGAAGGTATGGTGGATTTTGCAGAATTGATGTTGCGCAGCTATGAAGTCTTGCTTCACAACGCCGCCATTCGAACTCATTACCAACAACGTTTTAATCATATTTTGGTGGATGAGTTTCAAGATACCAATAATTTGCAATACAAATGGTTGAAATTGTTGGCAGGCGATTCGGCAGCGGTGTTTGCCGTCGGCGATGATGACCAAAGCATTTATGCATTTCGTGGTGCGAATGTGGGCAATATGCAAACTTTGATGCAAGATTTTGGCATTCGTGAGCCATTGAAGTTGGAAGTCAATTACCGTTCGGTGGGTCATATTTTGACTGCTGCCAATACTTTGATTGCCAATAACAGCGGTCGTTTGGGTAAAAATTTGCGCTTGCCTGAAAGCAAGCAAGGCGAACAAGGTCAGAAGCTGCGTTTGTATGTGGCAGACAGTGATTTTATAGAAGCAGATTTTGTGGTGAGTGAAACCAAAGAACGCATGAAAGAAGGCGTGGCTTTGGACAATATGGCGGTGTTGTATCGCAGCAATGCACAATCGCGTGTTTTGGAACAAGCTTTGTTTGCGGCGAGCGTGCCGTATAAAATTTATGGTGGTTTGCGTTTTTATGAGCGCCAAGAAATCAAACACGCTTTGGCGTATTTGCGTTTGGCGGTGCAGCCACAAGACGATCAGTCGGTGTTGCGTGTGATTAATATGCCGCCACGAGGCATTGGGGCGCGCACGATTGAGGCAGTTCAGGCCGTTGCGCATGACAGACAATCGAGTTTGTGGGAAGCATTACAATTTTTGATTACCGAGCCTGCCAATCGCAAGCTCAAAGCTTTTGTAGACTTGATTGAACAATTGCAAGCACAAGCCAAAGGTTTGGAATTGACGGAAACCATTACTGCTGCTTTGGATTTGAGTGGTTTGCTTGAGTATTACAAAACCCAAAAAGGCGACCATCAAGACCGTATCGATAATTTACAAGAGTTGGTCAGTGCAGCGATGGTGTTTAACAGTGCCGATGTACAAACAGAGGAATGGGTGAAAACCGATGATGGTTTGTGGCCATTGGTGGCATTTTTGAGTAATGCATCGTTAGAAGCGGGTGAGCGTCAAGCTGGAGAGGGCGAGGCAGCTTTGCAATTGATGACGATACATGCTGCCAAAGGTTTGGAATTTGATACGGTGTTTTTAACTGGTTTGGAAGAAGGTTTATTTCCAAGTGAGTATTCTTTGCAAGAGCGCGGCGGTTTAGAAGAAGAACGCCGTTTGATGTATGTTGCCATTACACGTGCCCGTGAGCGTTTGTATTTGAGTGCGGCACAACAACGCTTGCTACATGGGCGCACGAATTATTCTATGTCTTCACGTTTTATGGATGAGTTGCCTGATGATGTGTTGCAATTTTTATCGAGCCATCGCAAAAAAAGACAAGAAACATTGAAAATACGCCAAGAACCTTTCATCCATGCCAAACGTGCCAAAGAAACTTTCGATGGTTTTGTGATTGGACAAAATGTGCGTCATGAAAAATTTGGTATGGGTGTCATTATGGATGCTAAACACAAGGGAGAACATGCCACTTTGAGCATTAATTTTGGTGCCAATGGTCTGAAAAACCTCAGTACTCAATTTGCCATTTTAGAAGTCGTTCATCGTTAAGTCAGTGGGTGTTAAAGCCGCATTTTTATGCGGCTTTTATTTTATTGAAATAATATGCTAATTTTATCCAAATTGATTATTAAATAACTTGCTTAATCAAGATGATGCTTATATTTTTGTCACAAAATGAATTAATATTGGAATATAATGTAGTTATTCATCAAGCCTTAGGGCTTGTTTTTTATTTTGGAGTGGTTAAATATGTTGTTTTCTTCGGCTTTACGTAGCACAGTGGCGGTTTTAGCATTGAGTTTGGGTTTAAGTGCATGTGGTGGACAAGAGTCTGCACCTGCAAAAAATGATGCATCAGCACCTGCTGAAACAGCCAGCGGTAAAACCTATCAAGTGGCATTGAATGCAGAATTTGCGCCATTTGAATCTATGACGACCGATGGCAAAGTAGAAGGTTTTGACGTTGATATGATGGATGCTTTGGCCAAAGCGGGTGGTTTTAAAGTGGAATACAAACACCAACCTTGGGAAGGTTTGTTTGCTACTATTCAAAATGGCGATGCAGACATGATTATTTCTGCTGTCACAATCACTGAAGACCGTAAGCAAACCATGGATTTCAGCGACCCTTACTACACGATTTCTCAAGTGGTATTGGTGCCAAATGGTAAAAATGTGACTTCTGTTGAAGATTTGAAGAAGTTGGGTAAAGTGGCTGTGATGACAGGTCATACCGGCGACTTGGTTGCACAAAAAATCTTGGGTGCGACCAGTGATAAAATCGTTCGCTTAGAAGCGTTCCCATTGGCAGCCAAAGAAGTGGAAAGCGGTGGCGTGGATGCGGTGATTTCGGACAGTGCTGTGGTGGCCAACTATGTGAAGTTGAACAGTGACAAAGGCTTTACCATGGTACGAGTGCCAGATTTTGCTGAAGAGTATTATGGCGTGGCTGTGGCGAAAAACAATCCTGAATTGGTTAATTTGCTGAATACTTCTTTGAAAACCATCAAAGAAAATGGTGAATATCAGAAGATTTTGGATCAGTATTTCGCAAAATAAAACACATATTAGGGCAGCTCTTCAATAAGCTGCCTTATTTTTTAATCGGTAAGGTATTAGGGAGTGAAACATGGCATTGAATCAAGTACGCAACTTGGGTTTGGCATTCATGGCCGCAGCTGTTTTGGCGGCGTGTGGCGGTCAATCTAATAGTGCAGCACCTGCGGCATCCAAACCAACTGAAGCAGCTGCTTCTACACCAGCTGCAGCAGGTAAGGTTTATAAAGTAGGTATGAATGCGCAATATCCACCGTTTGAATCTATGGATTCAAATGGCAAAATCGAAGGTTTTGATGTGGACTTGTTGGATGCCATTGCCAAAGAAGAAGGCTTCCAAGTGTCTTATCACCAACAACCTTGGGATGGCATTTTTGCCAGTTTGAAAACGGGCGACCATGATATTTTGATTTCAGGCATTACCATCACGCCTGAGCGTCAACAAGAAATGTTGTTCTCTGACCCTTATTATAAAATCACTCAAGTGATTTTGGTGCCACAAGGCAAAAATGTAAAATCGGTCGAAGATTTGAAGAGCTTGGATAAAGTGGGTGTGAGCTTGGGTACCACAGGTGACCATGCGGCTCAAAAAATCTTGGGTGCGACCAGTGAAAAAATCATCCGTTTGGAAAACTTGCCTTTGACTTTGAAAGAAGTGGAAAGTGGTGGCGTGGATGCGGTGATTTCTGACAGCGCAGTGGTGGCACATTATGTGAAACAACACGGCGACAAAGGTTTTACGATGGTTGAAGTCAAAGACTTTGATGTGGAAAACTACGGTATTGCTGTGGCACAAAACAACCAAGAGTTATTGGATAAAATCAATTCAGGCTTGAAAAAAATCCAAGCCAATGGTGAATATGCCAAAATTTCTGCCAAATACTTTGCTCAATAATATTGAGTTTTATCAGTCATGAATAAAGCGTCCTGTAAATGTTTTACAGGACGCTTTTATATGGTCACGATGATGATTACGCTTTGCGGCGTTTTTGCCACGAAGACAGCAAATACAAAATCACCGCAGCCCACACCAAAGCATAACCGATGAAACGGTCTTGATTAAAGGTTTCGTGAAACAAGATTAAGCCTGTAATCAATTGCAAAGTTGGTGAAATGTATTGGATGATGCCCATTTCTGTCATGCTGATGCGTTTGGCACCTGCGGCAAACAACAATAAGGGTACGGTGGTGATGATGCCTGAGCCGACCAAAATCGCCCAATTAAAAGACGATAAATCCAAATACAAAGTGTTTTGTTGTTGTTGAAATGCCAAATACAACAAAGCAATGGGCAACATGCACAAAGTTTCCAGCATTAAACCGGGTAAAGCAGGCAAAGGAGCGAGTTTGCGTACTAGGCTGTAAAAACCAAAACTGATGGTCAAACCCAAGGCAATCCAAGGAACGTTACCATACAACACAATCAACCAAATAACGCCCAAAGATGCGACGCCCACAGCAGCGACCTGTAAATAAGACAAACGTTCGTTGAAGAACAATCGTCCTAATAAAATGCTGAATAAAGGTGAAATAAAATAACCTAAGCTGGCATCTAACACATGATTGGAAGTAATCGCACCAATGTAAATTAGCCAGTTGGCACCCAATAAAGCCGCAGACAGAACAAACACACCCAATACTTTAGGCGTTTTAATCGCATCTACGACGATTTTGGTTTGGCGCAAGGCGACCATTAAAATTAAAGCAAATACGGTAGACCAAATGACCCGTTGTGCCAAAATTTGGCTTGCAGGCATATCGGTTTGAGTCAGCGGATACCAATACAGGGCAAACAAACCCCAAATCATGTAACAGCTGATGGCATAAATCAGCCCGAGCTTCTTCTCGGGATAGTGAATGTTGGACATAAGTCTTCCTGAATGAACAAAGCCACCTTAATAGGTGGCTTATCAATGTAACGCTTTTAAATGTTTACATCAAATTCAAATTGTTCACACGATCAAATACGGTTTTCTTGCTTTGACCCTCTTCCCAAAGTTTGATGCTCAAGCGCAAATCATTGATAGAGTCGGCATTACGTAAAGCCTCTTCATAATCAATCGTACCATCGATGTACAAACGCAATAAATGTTGGTCGAAAGTTTGCATGCCTTCGTCTTGCGCGCGGTTCATGATTTCTTTGATACCGCCAATATCGCCTTTGAAAACCAAATCTTGTACAGCAGGATTGTTCAGCAAAATATCCATGGCAACTGCGCGGCCTGTACCGTCTTTTTTAACCACCAAACGTTGTGAAATAATCGCTTTTAAGTTCAAAGCCAAGTCCATATACACTTGAGCGTGACGCGCTTCTTCATAAAAGTTAATCACACGCTCAACAGCTTGGTTGGCATTGGTGGCATGCAAAGTACATAAACACAAGTGACCCGTTTGTGCCAATTCCAAAGCTCGGCTCATACTTTCTTCGTCACGAACCTCACCAATCACGACAACATCAGGTGCTTCACGCATGGCACTTTTCAATGCAGCATGCCAACTCAAAGTATCCATTCCCACTTCACGTTGGGTGACGATGCTTTTTTGATGGCGGTGTACATACTCGACAGGGTCTTCAATCGTGACAATGTGACCTGCTTGCAATTTATTGCGATGGTCTAACATGGCTGCCATGGTGGTGGATTTACCAGAACCTGTGGCACCGACCACAATAATCAAACCACGGCGCTCTAACACCAAATCACGCAAAATATCAGGTAATTTCAATTCATCTAAAGTGGCAATTTCGGTGTTGATTTTACGCATCACCATACCCATGCGGCCTTGCTCGTGATAAGCATTCACACGGAAACGCACATCGGCATTGGCTTTGATGGCGTAGTTGATTTCCAACTCTTCGTGAAATTGTTTGATTTGCTTAGGTGTCATCGTAGACAACACGGTTTCACGTGTGTTTTCAGCGGTAAAAGGCTTGGAAGACAATGGTGTAATTTTGCCGTTGATTTTCACCGCAGGTGGGAATTCTGGCGCAATGAAAATATCCGAAGCATTTTTTTCGGCAGCGTAAATCATGATTTTTTGTAAATTCAAATACGCTTGCTGCAAGGTTTGTGATGAATGTATGGGTTGTGTGGTTGTGGTTGTTTGGCTGTTAGCTGGTGACTGTACTTCAAGCTCAGATGTTTTTTGGCTGGCCACATCATTGAGCATGGATAACAGTTCATTAGTATCATTAGACATGATGAAGCTCCAAATTAGCTATTAATTAAATCAGGATTGGAAGCCTTGCCGCGTGCCACATCCAAAGAAATTTGACCACGGCGTACCAAGTTTTGTAAGCATTGATCCAAAGTTTGCATGCCAAACTGTTGACCTGTTTGCATCACAGAGCCAATTTGCGCAATTTTGTTTTCACGAATCAAGTTACGTACCGCAGGCGTACTGATCATAATCTCATGTGCTGCAACGCGGCCTGAACCATCTTTGGTCTTGAGCAAGGTTTGTGAAATTACCGCACGCAAGCTTTCAGACAACATCGAACGTACCATCTCTTTTTCACCTGCTGGAAACACGTCTACAATACGGTCGACGGTTTTGGCTGCGCCTGTAGTATGCAAGGTACCAAACACTAAGTGACCCGTTTCCGCAGCAGTCAAAGCCAAACCAATCGTTTCAGGATCACGCATCTCACCGACCAAAATCACGTCTGGGTCTTCACGCAAGGCAGACTTCAAGGCATTGGCAAAACTGTGGGTGTGTTGGTGCAATTCACGTTGGTTGACCAAAGATTTTTTCGGTTGGTGTACAAACTCGATTGGGTCTTCAATCGTCAAGATATGCGCAGGATGGTTTTCGTTGATATAGTTAATCATCGCTGCCAAAGTGGTAGACTTACCAGAACCCGTCGGACCTGTCACCAAGACCAAACCACGCGGCGTATCGGAAATTTTTTCAAAAATCTTAGGCGCATTCAATTGTTCTAGCGTTAAAACCGTACTGGGAATGGTACGAAAAACGGCAGCAGGACCACGATTACCCATGAATGCATTCACACGAAAACGGGCAATATTGGGCAACTCAAACGAAAAGTCCGTTTCCAAGTTTTGTTGGAAAATTTTACGCTGATTGTCATTCATCACATCGGTAATCATGTCAAAAACCTCTTCTTGCGAAGCGGCTGGCAAATTGATGCGGCGCACGTCACCGTTCACACGAATCATTGGTGGCAAACCGGTACTGATGTGTAAGTCTGAAGCCTTATTTTTGACACTAAATGCCAATAAATCGGTAATTTGCATGGTCATCCCTTAATGTATGTATTCAATGAGTGGTTATTATGATGGCGGATTGTAGCCTGACACTGCCTTGCGAGCTTTGATTTATGATATGGTTTCATGTTGTTTCGGCTGCGAAAAATATGCCGATTGTTCAAAATTCGGAGCGGTGGTCATGAACCAAAACAGTTTAATACAAAACTATCAATCGGTTATCAATAAAGTCAAACAATTGTCACAACAGCATCGCCAAAGTGACAGTGCGGTCAACTTGATTGCCGTTAGCAAGACGTTTCCAAGTGCGGATATTCGCACGCTTTATGAGCAAGGACAACGACATTTTGGCGAAAATTATATTCAAGAATGGACGCAAAAAACCATTGAATTGGCGGATTTGGACATTGAATGGCACATCATTGGGCAAATCCAATCCAATAAAAGCCGTATCGTGGCCGAAAAAGCTGCTTGGGTACATACGGTAGACCGTGAAAAAATTGCCAAACGTTTGAGTGAGCAGCGTCCTGTAAACTTGCCGCCATTGAATGTTTGTATTGAGGTAAATACTTCAGGCAGCGATGCCAAGCATGGCGTGAATCCAAGCGATGTATTGGCATTGGCACAAACCATTGTCACTTTGCCGCAATTGCGTTTGCGCGGCTTGATGTGTGTGCCCAGCCACATGGATGATGTTGTAAAATTAGAGCAGGAACTTGCGTTGATGCAAACCTTGTTGCAGCAATTGCAAGCGGCAGGTTTGGCTGTGGATGTGTTGTCTATGGGTATGAGTGCGGATATGGAAGCGGCGATTGCTGCTGGTTCGACCCATGTGCGTATAGGCTCGGCTATTTTTGGCCATCGTCATTATCCTGCTTAAATCTACCAGCCAGTTTTGAATTTCCAATTATGATGATGAACAGACGCATACAAGCGTCCTGAAAGACACACATGCAAAAATTGTATTTTTTAGGCGGTGGCAATATGTGCCAAGCCATTGTTTCGGGTTTAATCAAAACACCGCGTTTTGATATTACGGTGATTGAAAGCCATGCTGACAAGCGTCAATATTTACAGGACGCTTATGGCGTGGCAGTGGCAGAAAGTTTGCCTTCATTACATGCTGAAGATGTGTTGCTATTGGCAGTGAAGCCACAAGACATGGCGCAAGCTTTATCCGATGTTCGCAGCAATGGCGCGTTGATTTTGTCGATTGCAGCGGGTTTAGATACGCAAACTTTGGCAGCGATGGCGGGTAATGAGCGTGTGATTCGCATTATGCCTAATACGCCTGCGCAAGTGGGCTTGGGCGTGGCTGGGCTGTATGCACCTGCACACATTGCTCAAAGTGATAAAGACATTGCCACACAAATCATGCAAAGCGTGGGAGCGGTGCATTGGTTGGACGTTGAAACGCAAATGCATGCCATTACAGGTGTGTCAGGTAGTGGTCCTGCTTATGTATTTTATTTGTTAGAAGCTTTGGCACAAGCGGCACAGCAACAAGGTTTTGATGTTGAAACAGCCCGTGAATTGAGTTTGGCCACCTTCAAAGGTGCGGTGACTTTGGCAGAACAATCGGGTTTGCCATTTGCACAATTGCAGCAAAATGTGACTTCTAAAGGTGGCACCACATTTGCAGCCATTAGCGCATTGGAAGCAGCACAAGTGGCACAAGGCATAGAACAAGGTGTGGCGGCTTGCGTGGCACGTTCTGAAGAGATGCAACAGCAATTGTCACAAGCATAAAGGTTACGGCGATGATGGTTGAAATCATGCATATGTTGGCGTTGATTTTTGGGATTTTGTGTTTTAGCCGTATGTTGTTGCAATACGGTCGTTTGCACATTGATCATCCATTGGCGCAATTTACGATGCGTACCACGCAATGGATGGTAAAACCCTTGCGCCGTATATTGCCGCCTTTAGGTTGGTTTGACATGGCCTCGGTGGCTTCGGCATTGATATTCATTTATGTGATGCATTTGGTGGTGGCGTTGTGGTTGTTTCGTGATGTGACTGTTTTGGGCAATGTGGTGTTTTTGGCAGGTAGTGTTTTGTCTACGGTTTTAACGGCCTTAAAAGCAGCGACTTATTCTTTGCTCATGGGTTTGTTGATTCAAACCATCTTAAGTTGGCAGCAACAACCCACTCATTTATTGACAGTCATGCAACGCATTTACCGTCCGTTGACCAAGCCTTTTGCATGGATGCGTTATCGCCAATTTGATTTTTCAGCTGCGATTTTGGTTTTGTTTTTATGGTGGTGGTTGTCAGCAGTATTACCATATTTGCAACAAAGCTTGAACGCTTGGTATTTGCAATGATTCTCTGCTGTAACCTGAATCCAAGCACGCAAAGAAACCTATTAGAATGTCAGAAGTCTTAGTTTTTCAGCTTAAGCTTTGCTATGTAATTGATGGGTATTGAAATCGGTAGCGGTAAATGTGTTAATATGCCGCGCGTTTTTTAATAAAAATCAAACCGATTTAACCGACGTTATCAAAATCAATGGTAACGCTAAGTGGAGGGGCTTTACTATGGCTAAATTAACCGAGAAAGACATCATCAGCTGGGCTGGTCCAGAAGAAGATTACATGAATGAAGACCACTTGGCTTTCTTCAAAGAATTGTTAAATTCATTGCAAGAAGAGTTGTTAAGCAATGCCAATGCGACAACCAATCATTTGCAAGAACAAGTGGTGACACCAGATCCTGCTGACCGTGCGACTTTGGAAGAAGAATATGCATTGGAATTGCGTACACGTGACCGTGAGCGTAAATTGTTGACCAAGATTCAATCGGCTTTGCGTCAAATTGAAGATGGTTCTTATGGCTATTGTAAAGATACTGATGAACCGATTGGTCTAAAACGCTTATTGGCGCGTCCAACTGCCAACTTGTCAGTAGAGGCGCAAGAGCGTCGTGAGCAAGTTAAAAAGCAATTTGCTGATTAATATTAGGTTTGTGAGATGTAAAAAGCCACAGCCGAGGGAAGGTTGTGGCTTTTTTGATGTAGATGAACCAAACAAACCCACCATACATTTAAAATAATTCGGGGGAGTTTGGTTAATTTAGGAGGAAATACAATGCTCAGTGCCATCATTGTGGAAGATGAAGTATTGGCTGCAGAACGTTTGCGTGTGTTGCTGAAAGATTGCCAAGTTATTTTATTACAGCATTTTGAGCACCCGCAAGCTGCTTTAGATTGGCTTACTCAACACCAAGTGGATGTTGCCTTTGTCGATATAGGTTTGCCTGAAATGGATGGATTAACGCTGGTGGAGCGCATCAACCGTTCCTCAGGCAATCCTCCAAAAATTGTTTTTACGACGGCATATGAAGAACATGCTTTGAAAGCGTATGATTTGGCGGCGGTAGATTATTTATTGAAGCCCATTAAAATCAGTCGCTTACAGGCCGCTTTGCAACGCATTTCGCATGATAAGCCTAGTGATGAATTTGATTGTTTTAAAGTCATGAGCCGTGAGCGTATGATTGAAATTCCATGGCAAAAGAGCCGTTATTTGATTGCAGAAGAAAAAAGTGTCATCTTGGTGACTGCCGATGGTTCGACTTATGATTTGCCCAAAACTTTGATTTATTGGGAGGAGTTGCTCGGTGATAAGGTGGTTCGCATTCACAGAAACGCCATTGTAATGAAACATGGTTTGGATTCTTTGGTGCGCTTGCCTGGTAAGCATACGGATGATGCTGCTAACTGGGGTGCCAAAATTATAGATTTGGAAGAAATCTTGCCTGTGAGCCGTCGCCAATTGGCCACGCTGCGCAAACAGATGCGAGAGCATTAATAACGTCTTTGGCTATTTGGGAAGGGTTGCAATGACAGTAACAATGCATATGCCTCGTATTGGCTTGGGTACGTGGTGTTTATTGGGTGAGCAAGCTACGGATGTGGTCACACAAGCGATTGAGCTGGGTTATCGTCATATTGATACTGCACCGCGCTATGACAATGAAGCTGCGGTTGGAGCGGGTATCATTCAAAGTGGCGTTAAACGCTCAGAGCTGTTTTTAACCACCAAAATTTGGCACGATCAATTAAGTCCTGTTGCAATGGAACGTTCCGCTGCGACCAGTCTTGAAAATTTACAAATGGATTATGTGGATTTGTTGCTGATTCATTGGCCAAGCACAGATTCTAATTGGAATATGGCAGCCAGTTTAGAAGCCTTGGTCAAAATCCAACAACAAGGTTGGGCAAAACACATTGGTGTGGCCAATTTTACCGTACCGTTGTTGCAACAAGCTTGGGGCATAGTCGGAGAACAACTGGCTGTCAATCAAGTGGAATACCATATCAGTTTGCAGCAAAAAGCGGTTTTGGGTTTTACGCAATCACACAATATGATGCTGACTGCGTATTGCCCATTGGCGCGCGGGGATTTGTCGCAATTTCCTGTGTTGCAAACGATTGCAGACAAATATGGTGTGACGGCTCATCAAGTGGCGTTGGCGTGGTTGTTGCAACAAGACCAGGTGGCAGTCATTCCCAAAGCCAGCTCACGTGAGCATTTGCATAATAATTTACAGGCCGCTCAATTGCAATTGGATGCACACGATGTGGCTTTGATTAATGCATTGCCAAAAAACATTCGCACCATCCATCCAGATTTCTCCCCTGCTTGGGATGTCTGAACCCATAATAAATCGGTGCTTGAATGGATTAAGCCATAGCAATGTGCTTGGGATGGGCTGCGATGCGTGACAACCAAGCTCGTAGCGCAGGATACATGCTTAAATCAAAACCACCTTCATCGGCCACATGGGTGTAAGCATACAAACTGATGTCGGCAATGCTCATCGTCTCACCGACCAAATACGCTTGTTGGCTTAAGGTATTTTCCATCATTGCCAAAGCTTTGTGGCCGCCGATTTGTTTGGATTCGTATTCGTGGCGTCGCGCTTCAGGCAGCCCTAAATATTTGGCAATAAATCGCGCCACAGCAATGTAGGGCTCATGGCTGTATTGCTCAAAAAATTGCCATGCCAACACTTGAGCATGTTGCAAGCGGTCGGTTGGTAAATGAGTGGTTTGATATGCCAAATAATTCAAAATGGCATTGGATTCATGCAAATATTTACCGCTGGGCAATTGTAAAACGGGAATTTTGCCATGAGGATTTTTGCTTAAAAAAGCATCGGTTTGTGTGTCACCCGCCAAAATATCGATGTTCACCCATTGATGAGCGATGTCTAAATGTTGCATTAACAATTGGATTTTATAGCAATTACCTGATTGGGTATCGCCAAAAACGGTATACATAGATGTTCCTTAAAGTGTTGTTTCACGTGAAACGTCAGAATTTTTCAATTTTACAACCACGTTGTTTTTTTGCAGTATCGGCCAAAGCCGCCCATACAGCCGTCTGTTCAGCTGTTTTGGTATCTGCCAAATGTGCTTGCCACAAAGGCATGAATTCGTCTGCTTGGTTGTCACGCACGACAAAACTGCCCATGCAAAAGCAATATACTTTGGTATCCACATTCACCGATGTTTGCTCTTTTAAACATTGGTCTATGTATTCTTGTTCAAAAGTTTCGCTAAAACCATTTTGAGCCACTTCTGATAGACGCGGTTTGGCGGGTGTGTTGTTGGTGTCTGTGGGTGTGCAAGCGCTAAAAATGACAGCGGCGCAAACCCATGAAAGTCGATGTAAATGATTCATGCCAATTCCTTAAAATGATGCTTATTTTAGCTTTTTGACCATGTTTTGTGTGTCTTTTGAGTATTGGAATGAACTTGTATGGAATATGAAGCGTCCTGTAAGCCTTGTATAGCGCATTCTAAATGATTAAAAGCAGCATTATCTGCCATTTTGTTGGTTTTGATTTGGATATCAGCGTTTACAGGACGCTTTAATAAGGTAAGATTTGCTATAATCTGCCTCTTTGCTATGGGCAAATCCTCTGTTTTTTAATGATTTTGGAACCACGTTTATGACCAGCAACCGTACCGAATTGTTGTACACACTCTTGAAACAACGCATTTTGCTCCTTGATGGCGGCATGGGCACGATGATTCAACGCCACAATTTGAGCGAAGCCGATTTTCGCGGTGAGCGTTTCAAAGATTGGCCGCAAGACATCAAAGGCAACAACGACATTTTGGTGTTGACCCAACCGCAAGTGATTGCGGGTATTGAGCGTGAGTATTTTGCAGCGGGTGCGGACATTGTGGAAACCAATACGTTTAACGCAACCAGCATCGCTCAAGCCGATTATGGCATGGAAGGTTTGGTGTATGACATCAACTTTGCAGCGGCACAAATTGCGCGTGGTTTGGCGGACGAATTTACCCAATTGACGCCAAACAAACCGCGTTTTGTGGCAGGCGTTTTGGGACCCACCAACCGCACAGCATCGATTTCACCTGATGTGAATGATCCGGGCTTTCGCAATGTGAAATTTGATGAGTTGGTCGAAGCGTATTTGGAAGCGATTGATGGCTTGGTCAATGGCGGTGTGGATTTGTTGATGGTTGAAACCATTTTCGATACCTTGAACGCCAAAGCCGCGGTTTACGCGATTGAAAAATATTTTGATGACAATGGTTTGCGTTTGCCTGTGATGGTTTCAGGTACGATTACTGACCAATCAGGCCGCACTTTAACAGGTCAAACTACTGAAGCATTCTATAACAGTTTGCGCCACGCCAAACCGATTTCGTTTGGTTTGAACTGTGCGTTGGGCCCTGATTTGTTGCGCCCATACGTGGAAGAAATGAGCCGTATTTCAGAAACCTTCGTGTCGGTGCATGCCAATGCAGGTTTGCCAAATGCATTTGGCGGCTATGATTTGACGCCTGAAATGATGGCGGTGAACATCAAAGAGTGGGCTGAATCTGGCTTGATTAATATTGTCGGCGGTTGCTGTGGCACCACGCCAGAGCACATTCGCGCGATGTGTGAAGCGGTCGAAGGTGTTGCGCCGCGCGCTTTGCCAGAACTCAAACCGGCGTTGCGCTTGTCGGGTTTGGAACCATTCAACGTGGATGCGGACAGCTTGTTTGTGAATGTGGGTGAGCGTACCAACGTCACAGGTTCAAAAGCGTTTGCACGTTTGATTTTGAACGGCCTGTACGATGAAGCTTTGGACGTAGCCAAAACCCAAGTGGAAAACGGTGCCCAAATCATCGACATTAACATGGACGAAGGCATGTTGGATGCCGAGATGGCGATGGTGCGCTTCTTGAATTTGGTTGCTGCCGAGCCTGATATTTCACGCGTCCCTATCATGATTGACAGCTCGCGTTGGAATGTGATTGAAAAAGGCTTGAAATGTGTGCAAGGCAAAGCGATTGTGAACTCGATTTCTTTGAAAGAAGGTGAAGCTGAGTTTATTGCCCATGCCAAAGAAATCAAGCGTTATGGTGCGGCGACGGTGGTGATGGCGTTTGATGAAACAGGTCAAGCCGATACTTACCAAAAGAAAATTGATATTTGCAAACGCAGTTATGACATTTTGGTTGATGTTGTGGGTTTTGACCCAAGCGATATCATTTTTGACCCGAACATTTTTGCAGTGGCAACAGGCATTGAAGAACATGCACGCTACGGTTTAGATTTTATTGAAGCGGTGGGTTGGATTCAGAAAAACTTGCCACATGCCAAAACTTCAGGCGGCGTATCGAACGTGTCATTCTCGTTCCGTGGTAACAACAAAGTGCGCGAAGCGATTCATGCGGTGTTTTTGTACCACGCGATTAAAAATGGTTTGACGATGGGCATTGTCAATGCAGGCGCGCTGGAAGTGTACGAAGAAGTCGAGCCTGAATTGCGTGAACGCATTGAAGACGTGGTATTGATGCGTGAGGCCCAAGATGGCGGTGATGTGACCGAGCGTTTGATTGAGTTGGCAGAACGCTTCAAAGGCGAAGCCGTTGGTGGTGCGAAACAAGAAGACTTGGCTTGGCGTGAAAAAGGCGTGCAAGAGCGCATCACCCATGCTTTGGTCAAAGGCATTTCGACTTATATTGAGCAAGATACCGAAGAAGCGCGCCAAGCGGCGAAACGTCCGATTGAAGTGATTGAAGGCCCGTTGATGGTCGGCATGAACGTGGTGGGTGACTTGTTTGGTGCAGGCAAAATGTTCTTGCCGCAAGTGGTGAAATCGGCACGCGTGATGAAGCAAGCGGTGGCATATTTGCAGCCTTACATCGAAGAAGAAAAACGCTTACTTGGCTTAGAAGACCAACCAGCGAACGGTACGATTGTGTTCGCTACTGTTAAAGGCGACGTGCACGACATTGGTAAGAATATTTGTGCGGTGGTGCTGCGTTGTAACAATTACAACGTGATTGATTTGGGCGTGATGGTGCCGAGTCAAACCATTTTGGACACGGCACGTGAACACAAAGCCGATATTGTCGCTTGTTCGGGTTTGATTACGCCAAGCTTGGAAGAGATGAGCCACATTGCCAAAGAAATGCAGCGACAAGGTTTTGATGTGCCGTTGCTTGTTGGTGGTGCCACCACCTCTAAAGCGCATACTGCGGTGAAAATCGAGCCGCATTACCAAAACAACATTGCCATGCATTCGTTGGATGCATCGCGCTTGGTGGGCGTGGTGTCGCAATTGTTACAGGACGACCAAACAGCAGTGGAAGCGTTCAAGCAAGGCGTGCGCGATGAGTATGTGCAAGTGCGTGAGAAGTACAATAATAAGCAAGCAAAATTGGTGTCGATTGAACAAGCGCGCGCGAACAAAACGCCGATTGATTGGGCAGCTTATGAGCCTGTGAAGCCAAGTTTCTTGGGTCGCAAAGTGTTTGATAATATTGATTTGGCTGAACTGGTAGAGCGTTTTGACTGGACGGTATTCTTCCAAAGCTGGGAATTGGCAGGTCGCTTCCCTGCGATTTTGACCGATGAAGTGGTGGGCGAAGCGGCAACCGATTTGTATAACAATGCGCAAGACATGCTCAAACAAATCATTGCTGAAAAATGGTTAACCGCTCGTGCGGTGATTGGTTTTTACCCTGCTAATAGCTTGGACAATGACGATATCGTCTTTGGCAATCCTAGCGGCGAAGGTGAAGCAATGCGTTGGCACACTTTGCGCCAACAATTGCCAAAAACCCGTGGCGCGTACAATTCGTGCTTGGCAGACTACATTGCACCAAACGACAGTGGCAAAACCGATTACATCGGCGCGTTTGCAGTGACCGCAGGCATAGGCATTGACGAACATGTGGCGCGTTTTGAAGCAGCGGGCGATGATTATTCAGCCATTTTGCTCAAAGCTTTGGCGGACCGCTTCGCCGAAGCTTTGGCCGAGCGCATGCATGAGTTGGTGCGCAAAGAGTATTGGGGTTATGCGGCGGCGGAAAGCTTGAGCAATGAGGATTTGATTGCCGAGAAATACCAAGGCATTCGTCCAGCTCCAGGCTATCCTGCCTGTCCTGATCACACCACCAAAGCCGATTTGTGGAAGTTGTTGCAGCCCGAAGACGTCGGCATCACCTTGACCGAATCGTATGCGATGTGGCCAACGGCAGCGGTGAGCGGTTTTTACATCGCGCATCCTGAAGCACGTTATTTTGGTACGGGCAAATTAGCACAAGACCAAATCGAAGACTACGCCAAACGTCGTGGCGTGAGCTTGGAACAAGCCGAACGTGATTTGGCACCTGTGTTGGGTTATTAAGCGTTTGGTTTGAATTTGTTGGCTTGAAATGAAAAGCGTCCTGTAAGGTTTACAGGACGCTTTTTTATTTTATATTTAGTGATAAGATTAATTATTCAATATGAATTTTATAGATTAATAAAGGTAAAGACTATGAAAGTACTGGAAGCACAAACAAAAACTCTTGAGTATCTTTTAAATTTGTCTAGCGGAGTTTTATCTATACCTTATAGTCAACGCCCATATGAATGGAAAGAAGAACAAGTACGTAGATTATTTAACGATTTTTATTCTGTTTTTATTAGTGATGATTCATCTCGAAACCATATTTTAAATTTTATAACCATTCGAATTGATGATGAAGATACTGACAAAAAATATATATATGATGGTCAACAGCGTACTGTCACTTCTCTATTGATTTTAGCAGCCTTGATAAGAAAGCTTAGACAAGTTGATGATAGCGATGCGGTTGATTCTGCAAATCAGTTGAAACAACTATATTTATATAATCAAAATTGGAAAGATGTTAAAGAAACCAAATATAAAATTGTTTTTAACTCAGATGCCGCAAATCAAATGCTACATGAGTATGTTTTTAAGGGTCAAGAGCTTGAAGATAATTATGAATTAACTGATTATGATAAGTCTATTTATGATAATTTTAATTTTATTAATAAATTAATCGATGAATCTTCAATTGGTAAAAATGCTAATCGAGAAAATTTAAGTAATTTTATTGCAACTATTTTGGATCGAGTTTTAATTATTATTATTGAAACATCTTATGAAAATATTGCTGAGGATATGTTTGAGACTCTAAATAGTACAGGATTACAAATTGAAGATTTTTATGTATTAAAAAATACTTTAATACAAACTCTTGGAGAAGATACTGTTCCTCCTTTGTGGAGTGCTATTGAAATTAATACAGACAGAATTAATAAAGGAAAATTTTTACATTCTTATCTGAATGCTATTAATGGTAAAGAAAATTCAGACAATTTATATCAAAAAATATTTGATTTAAAAAAATTGCATGATCCTAAATTTGCTTTGAATTTTTTAAATGAGTTGAAAAAAGCATCAGATGTGTTTATGAAAATAGACAGTCCTGAACAGCGTATTGAATCTGATGTTAAAGAAACAAGTTTGTATCTTAAAAATATCAGGACATTAAAAAATCTTAGTGCCAATCAATATAAGCCTGTCATTATTGCAATGGGATTGCAGGATTATGGTACCAAAGAAATTAATTTGGTATTGAAAGAAATCATCTCTTTGCAGTTGAGAAATATTTTTATTTCTGAAGAGCGTAGTAATTCGGTTGAAAAATTTTATCCAACATTGGCAAAGTCGATTTACAGCAGACAAATAAAAAGCATAGATGAAATAATTGATTCAATCAAATCAATTATGAAAGATGATTCAAGTGTATATAATAAATTTCTTGAAAAACAAATCACCTCAAAAAAAGATGAATCAATTATTAGATTTATTTTAAAAGAAATTTATGACCATGATCAGTTAGAGATCAGTATTAATACAAATTCAATAGACGTAAATTTAGAACATATTTTACCTGTTAAACCTAACGAGAATAGCAAGTGGTTACTTGATTTTCCAAACCAAGAGGATCGAATCAAGTTGACTCGAACGATTGGTAATTTAACTGTTTTACACAATAAACTGAATACAGCTGCTAAAAACAATGATTTTGAAATTAAAAAAACTAAATACAGAGAAAGTGTGATTCCACAAAATATCCTTATTGCTGAAAACTCAACTTGGGAAGAAGTAAATATTAAAAACAGAACCCATGATTTAGCAAATGCGTTTATGAAAATTTGGAAGAAGTAATTTAAAAAAGCGTCCTGTAAACATTTACAGGACGCTTGAATACCAACAATGACTTGTCTAAATCAATCTCAAACACTCAAATAAGACGATTGTTTCAGGCCATGACAGAAGACGGCGAAATAGGCTTTTTTGTCGTTGGCGCTCAAATCGGCCACGCGGATTTTTTCTTCGTAGCGGTTCAAGATTTCTTTCGATGACAAATGCACATACGCCAACATGTCTTCGATGGTGTCGTGTTCTTCGATGCCGTCCAAACGCACCGAGCCGTCATCGTTGACATAGACATTGATGGAATCGGTGTCGCCAAACAAATTGTGCATATCGCCCAAAATCTCTTGGTAAGCGCCGACCAAAAACACGCCCAACAAATAAGGCTGGTCGTTCAAATCATGCACAGGCATGTTGCTTTCAATCGATTGTTGGTCGATGTATTGGCTCACTTTGCCATCAGAATCACAAGTCAAATCTTGCAATACTGCGCGACGAGTCGGTTGTTCATCCAAGCGATGCAGCGGCATGATGGGCAACACTTGATTAATCGCCCAAGTGTCGGGCAGGCTTTGGAATACCGAGAAATTGCAGAAATATTTGTCGGCCAATTTGTCATTCAAAAGGTCAAAAACTTGGCGTTGTGAACGCTGGTTGGCAAGCAATAATAATTGTTTGTGCAAGCGTTGGCACAACACCGAATACAATTGCTCGCCCAAGGCTTTTTCGGCCAAACCAATTTTGCCTTCGGCATACAAAGTTGTCAGTTCATTGAAATAAACCGTGATGCGATGGTAGGTTTCGGTCACCATGTCTGCGTCATTGACTTTGGTATAGTCAAGCAATTTGCGCACAGGAAAAGACAAAGAATCCATGTCTTCGATGTGATCCCATTTCGATGGCAAACGCTCAACATCGGTCACATTCATCACCAAAACGGCATGGTGTGCCGTCATCGCGCGACCCGATTCTGAGAAAATATTCGGTTCTTGCAAACCATTTTCTTGGCAAAATTCTTGCAAATTGTTCACAATTACATGCGCGTATTCGCTCATGGAATAATTGATAGAGCTGTCGTTGCGTGAACGGGTGCCATCGTAATCGACACCCAAACCGCCGCCCACATCAATGGTGTCAATCGGCAAGCCCAAAGCACGCAATTCGGCAAAATAGCGCAAAGCTTCACGGAAACCCAGGCGATAATCGGCAATATTGGCGATTTGTGAGCCCATGTGAAAATGCATCAAGCGCACATATTCTGCCAAACCTGCGGCCTGTAATTTCTTTTGTGCCGACATCAATTGCGCTGCCGACAAACCAAATTTGCCTTTGTCGCCGCCTGTATCCGCCCATTTGCTGGAAGCCAAAGACGACAAACGCACACGCAAACCCAAATTGGCACACACGCCTAAGTGTTTTGATTCTTCAATAATCAAATCCACTTCGGATTCTTTTTCAATCACGATGTAAACATTGTGACCGAGTTTTTGACCAATCAATGCCATGCGGATGAAATCGCGGTCTTTATAGCCGTTGCAAACAATCGTGCCGCCTTTGGGTGCGAATGCCAAGACTATCATCAATTCAGGTTTTGAGCCTGCTTCCAAGCCAATCGATGCGCCTTGTTCGTGCGTGGCGATGATGTTTTTAACCACAGATTCTTGCTGATTGACTTTAATGGGGTAAATCGCAGTGTATTGACCTTGGTACTCGTATTTGTCGATGGCTTTGTCAAAAGCAGCGCACAAACGCTTAACACGATCTTGTAAGATGTCAGGAAAGCGAAACAGCATCGGCAAATCTTGACCACGTTGATTTACACGCTCAACCAATTCATACACATCAACACTGTGTTCGCTGTCGCCGCGAGGCGTGACCGACACATGACCTTTGGCATTGATGCCAAAATAACCATCACCCCAGTGGTTGATACCGTAGACGCTGGCGGCATCTTCAATTTCCCAACTCCAAGACATGTTATTTTCCTTTAGCTTACGCGTTACTTAGCCGCGCATGTAATGACCTAGCACTTTCTGCACAAGTCACAAGCTTAATCGATAGACTTCAGTAGGAGTTTTCATACCCAATGCCTGATGAGGTCTTCGTTCATTGTAAAACTGTATCCAATCGCTCAATACACGATTGGCATGTTGCAAACTCTCAAAGCGGTAGCGATGAACGCATTGCTCTTTAATGGTGCGAATCAATCTTTCCACCATGCCGTTTTGCTGTGGGCAATGCGGTGTGATGAATTCTTGCTGCAAACCATAACTGCTCACCAACGCAGTATATTTGCGACTGGTAAACACCAAACCATTGTCTGAACGCAATAAGAAACGTTCAGGCACCTTGCCCAAACAGCGAAAGCGGCTGATCAAAGCGTGTTCCAATGCACTCACAGCCGTACTGGCTTTACCAGTTTTGGAAAGTTGCCAGCCCAATAATTCACGGGTATGGCAATCCATTACCAAAGCCAGACTGAGCCAACCATCTTTACCACCCCAAACCCGACACAAATCTGTAGACCAACGTTGATTTGGCTCCTGTGCTTTGGATGGCACCGCTTGAATCCGAGGTCTGCGACCGACTGAGCGTTTACGTACTTGCCAACCTTTGAGCTGAAACACACGTTGGACAGTGTTTTTATTCATACTCAGCAAAGCAGCAACCGTCCTGTAACCAAATGATGGTTGTTCTTCAATCAATTGTTTAATCGGTTCTGAATAGCATTCTTTTACCACTGGCTGTTTGCGATGTGGTCGGTAATACACTGAACGACGAGCCACACCAAACCAAGCACACAAGCGGCTGATGCTGACGTGAACACCATCAGATGCAAACTGTTCATGCAAACGCCAAATCAGTTCTCGTCCCGCTCCAACCATTCCTCCAACTTTTTTCGCGCACGCAGCTCCAACATCGCTTCACCATAAGCGGCCTGTAATTGGTGAATTTGCTTTTCGTATTGCTGACGCACATCACGAGGTTTGGCTCGCAAAGCGTTTTCCATACCTTCTTTAGCTTGATCAACCCAGCTTTCCAATTCAGATGGCGTTAAATCAAATTGCCGAGAAGCTTCGGCTACCGTGGTCTTACCTTGGATGATTTCCAATACCAATGCACTCTTGCGTTTGGCACTCCAACGTTTGTTTTCATCACTCATTTGGCTACTCATTTTAGTATCTCCTAGATGGAATAATACCTGAGCAGAAATTTAGTGGGTCATTACACGCATGGTAACGCAAAAATAACCCCCTGTCCGACTTGTGTGGCATGTGAATGTTCAATTTTGATTTATTCAGCTGAAGTTGTTGCTTAATCTTTTGATTTAATAGAATTAAATTTGACAACTTAATGAGGTTTTTTTGAGAATAAATTGCGGTATTTTGATGATTTTTTGTGACAATCAAGCGTCCTGTAAAGGCTTACAGGACGCTTCAAATATTATGCTTCAGGGACCTCTGGAATGAGCAAACCTCGTTGCACCGCAGGTCTGGCTAAAAAGGCTTCTAAAACACGATGGATGTTGGTGAATGAGTCATAATCCACCAAATGTCCCGCTTCATAATACACATTGAATGAGCGTATCCACGGGAAAACAGCGATGTCCGCAATGGTATATTCATCGCCCATCATCCACTGTTTGCCTTCTAAATGTTGGTTTAACACGCCAAAAACCCGTTTGCTTTCGTTCAAATAGCGTTGTAAGGGACGTTTGTCTTCGATGTCTTTGCCAGCGTATTTGTAGAAAAATCCCACTTGTCCCAACATCGGACCCATGCCTGCACCTTGGAAAAACAACCATTGCAAACATTGGTATTGGCGCACGCTGTCTTGGGGCAAAAGCTTGCCTGTTTTTTGTGCCAAATAATACAAAATAGCATTCGATTCAAACAAAGGCTGCACGTTGCCATCCAAACCGTTTGGGTCAATGATGGCGGGCATTTTTTCATTGGGATTTAAGGTAATGTATTCCGGTGAGTGATGGTCGTTGCCATTGGGATGAATCAAATGCGCTTCATACGGCAAACCAATTTCTTCCAACATAATCGACACTTTCACACCATTGGGCGTGGGCGCAGAATACAGTTGTAGACGTTCAGGATGTTGTGGTGGCCATTTTTGCGTGGTGGGAAAATCAAATAGTGATGACATAGGCTGCTTTCAATCAAACAGTTGATTTGGATGAAACTCTAATGTAATGCAAATTGGCAATGGTGCAAATGCATTGTGTGATAAAGGTTTGCAAAAAGCGTCCTGTAAAGGGTTTACAGGACGCTTTAAACCTTCAAAACATTACACAGAATCGGTTTTGGGCTTCAACATTCTTTGACCATACAAAGTCATAAAAGCATAGTTTTCACGATCCAATTTTAAAATCAAATCCAAAGCATCGTTATAACCCAAGATTGGTGCATTGAATAAAGCGATTTGTGACAAGCGTTCTGCCAATAACAGACTGCTAACCCAGCCATCTTCATCCGCCAAAGAAGGAATAATGCTGTCTAAATACAATTGTACTTGTTTGGCGGTAATTGAAACGCTGAAAAAGTCATTTTGCTGCTGAATGTAATTCATTTGGTTCAGTAAAGTTTTCAGATCGGCATGACCGTATTGTTGCCAATCGTATTCTTGTAAAGCTTGTTCTATTTGTTCAATCGTTGCCCAGCCTTGTTCATTTTGTAATGGGCAAATGGTTTGACGCAGTTTTTTCTTCAACTCAATATCGCTGTTTAAACGCTCTTGGTTCCATGGTTCTTGCTGTGGAGGTGTTGGATTGATGATGGTGGTTGTATTTGTATTTGTATTTGTATTTGCGGTTGTTGCTGTCGCAGAAGTAACGGACTTGGGTTTGTTTTTATTGGCTCGTAGTCTGACCGTAGCAATGCTGTTTTCAACCCGCAATTCAAATTGCCCACCGCAAGCACGAATCCAATTACTGAGATTTTTGCAGCCATAATCTGCAACATTAAAGTCTTTGATTTGGGCTCTTAAGAATTTGCCAACATGTCCCACATTGGCCCAACCTTCCGCATCTTCGTATTCGGCAATCGCAGCTTTTAACAGCGCGCGTGATGAAGCATCGATTTTTTTATTGGCGACTTTGGGTGCTTGTACTTGGTTGTTGACGATGTCTTCGAGGTAAATGAACTGGTGGCAAGCATTGACGAAAGGTTCAGGCGATTTCTTTTGTCCGAAGCCAAAGACATTGATGCCTTCTTGTTGGATGCGAATCACCAACGGCGTGAAATCGCTGTCGCTGGAAATCAAACACACTGCATCAAATTTATGGCTGTGTAACAAATCCATCGCATCAATAACCATGGCAATATCAGAAGCATTTTTGCCTTTGGTATATGAAAACTGTTGTTTAGGTTCAATGGCATGTGGCAATAAAATTGGTTTCCATTGCGCCAATTGATTGCTCGTCCAATCTCCATAAATCCGTTTGACACTCGCCGTACCCAATTTATTGATTTCTTTGAATAAGGGCTCGATAATTTGTGCAGAAACATTTTCTGCATCAATCAAAACCGCTAATTTTTGTTGAGTGGACATGTTTTCCCTTTTGTAAATATATGAATTTAAGATATTGCGAGCTTAAGAAAAATGCATAGGTTGTTGGTTGATTTTTATTGGAATTTCAACAAGCCAAATGAATCATTCAGTATGGATTTTAATGTAAAAATAGGGAAGCAACCATTGTCAGCTTTTGGGATTGTGTGGATGGGGTATGGATTCATTTCAGTTTAAAAGACCGATATCGTTGGGCATGGTGTTGGTTGACTTGCTTTTGTACGACGGCAATCAGATGTTGAAAGCATGTGTTTCACAGTGCCTCTGATAGAATTTGAGCCTTTTAAGCCAAGCCGATTGAGCGTATCATTACCGCCGTTTGCGCAGCGATTGGGTCGCTGTCACATTGCCTTAGAGGAACGCCATGTCTAACCCGCTCTATCGCCAACACGTCATTTCGGTGGCTGATTTGTCTACCGATACCTTGACGCAATTGGTCAAAACCGCTTTGCATCTGAAGCAACATCCACAACCACATTTATTGGACAACAAGTTGGTCGCAACTTGTTTTTTTGAGCCTTCTACTCGCACACGCTTGTCGTTTGAAACTGCGGCACATCGTTTGGGTGCGGATGTGATTGGTTTTGCTGATGGCGCCAATACGAGCGCCAAAAAAGGCGAGACTCTGGCAGACACAGCGCGCATTATTGCAGGTTATGCCGATGCAATGGTAGTGCGGCACAATCAAGATGGTGCTGCTCGTGTGATGAGTGAATTTTCTTCTGTGCCAGTGATCAATGCAGGCGATGGCACCAACCAACATCCTTCGCAAACTTTACTCGATTTGATGACGATTTTTGAAACCCAAGGTCGTTTGGAAGGTTTGAACATTGTGTTGGTCGGTGATTTGAAATACGGCCGCACTGTGCATTCTTTGGCACAAGCTCTGAGCAATTGGAACAATACGTTTTATTTCGTTGCGCCGCCACAATTGGCAATGCCCGATTACATTACCGAAGAGTTGGACGAAAAAGGCTGCGCTTACCATGTGATTGAAAGCTTTGAAGAAGCTTTGAATTTGGCCGACATCGTTTACATGACGCGGGTGCAACGTGAGCGTTTTGATGAGCAAGAATTTTTGAAAATCCAAGGTTTGTATGTGTTGAAAGCGGCCATGCTGGCGCATGTGAGAGCCAATATGCGCATCATGCACCCGTTGCCACGCGTGGACGAAATTCATCCTGATGTGGACGAAACCGTTCATGCGTATTATTTTGAACAAGCGAAAAATGGCGTGTTTGCGCGCCAAGCTTTGTTGTCTGCGGTTTTGAATGAGGAGTTGCCAGCATGACCATCCACCAACGCAATGTCGAAGCCATTTGTGATGGCACCGTCATCGACCACATTCCAGCCGGACAAGGCTTGGTGATTTTGAAGCAGTTTGGTTTGAATGATTTGGGCGAACGGGTGACGGTGGGTTTTAATTTGACCAGCCAAGACATGGGCCACAAAGACATCATCAAAGTGGAAAACGTGCATTTCAACGCCGAACAAGCCAACCGCTTGGCCTTTTTTGCACCAAACGCCACCGTCAACGTCATTCGCAATTACGAAGTGGCAGAAAAATTGAATTTGCAGTTGCCTGAGCAAATCCAAGGCTTGTTTCGTTGTCCAAACGCCAATTGTGCCTCACACAAAGAGCCTGTTTTGAGCCGTTTCAAAGTCAAAAGCAAAGACGGCGATGTGAAACTTCGTTGTCATTATTGCGAAAAGACGTATGCGCGCAAATTGGTGACCGAAGCGTGATAATAAGCGTCCTGTAAATTACAGGACGCTTTTTTTGATGCAGTAAAAAGGATGCAAAACATGGCTTACCAAGCGGTCTTTTTTGATATAGACGATACCTTGCTCAATTTTGGGCAAAGCGGCAAACGTGCTTTGCAGCAAACTTTTGCCGATTATGAATTGTTATGGGATGAGCAAGCGCAAACGGTGTTCACCGAATTGAACGATGGTTTGTGGGCCAAGCAAAAACAAGGCTTAATGAAAGTACATGAAGTCATTAACAGCCGTTTTGGTCTGTTTTTTGAGGCGATGAATTGGCAAGATTTGGATGCGACAGCGGTGACGCTCAGTCATCAAAATAATTTGTCTCAACAAAGTGTATTGGAACATGGTGCTTTGGAGTTGGTGCAGCAAGTGAGTGCGACACGCCCGATTTATGCCGCGTCTAACAGCATGTTGGCTTTGCAAACCAAGCGTTTGAATCAAGCGCAATTGTTGCCATATTTTACCGATTTGTATATTTCCAGTGACATCGGTTATGAAAAACCCGATGCGCGTTTTTTTGAAACTTGTTTGCAGCGCAGCGGTTTGGCGGCGGATGAGGTTTTGTTTGTTGGTGACAGTGTTGAAGCGGACATGGTTGGTGCTTTGAACAGTGGCATGGACATGTGTTGGTATAACCCTAAGCAAAACCATTTGCATGTGGATATAGAGCCGACTTATCAAATTTCGGCTTTGTCACAGTTATTGCAATATTTGTAAACATGAAAAAAGCGTCCTGTAACATTTACAGGACGCTTCATCATGGCAAAAATCAATCTAAATGGGTGATGAAATCTGCACTGTTGCGGCGGTATTTGGGCAGTTTTAATAACCAATCCACCTCTTCATCACGATAACCTAGCGGCAATAGCAAAGCGGCGTGCAAATCCAACTCAGCCAATCCCAAAATCGCATCAACTTTGTCTGCTTCAAAACCCTCCATCGGCGTGCAATCAATGCGGCGTTCGGCAGCGGCATTCATCGCACACATCGCTGCTAAAAACGCTTGTTTGTCGGCATGATGGCGGTGTTCGCTTAAATCTTGTTTGGCTACTTGGGCAATCAAACGGGTGCGGTATGCATCGGTCAAACTGTCGGGCACGTTGCGAACACGGTTTTGCAGTTCAAAGACTTCGTTGATGCGCGCTTCGGTATACGTATTCCAAGCGGCAAACACCAATAAAGGCGAACAGTTTTTCACTTGTTGGTTGCCATAAACGCATTGTGACAATTGAGCGAGTAATTCAGGATTGCGAATCACAAACACGTGATACGGTTGTAAACCTGAAGAAGAAGGCGCAAGGCGTGCGGCTTCAACAATATCATCAACATCTTGCTGTGGGACAGTGTTGCCGTTTAAATGCTTGGCGGCATAGCGCCACCGTAAATCGTCCAGTAAACTCATGTATTTGTGGTCTTTCAGGCCGCCTCTTCATGAAGGAATGGCCGTGTTAGTGGTCTTGATAATTGCCGTATTGTTATTGTTCGGCTGCGTGTTATTGGTGCTTATTGTACCGCATCCCATCACTTGGTTGATGGCTTTGGTGTTGGGTTTGTTAATCGGGTTGATATTGTTACCCAAATACCAAGCACAAAAACAAGCACTTGAAAAAGGTGTGACAGTGATGGCGCAAGTGCAAAGCATACGACAATGGCAGCGCAAAGAAGGTGATGGCAACTATAAAACACAATATGAAGTCACCGCTCATTGGCTGCATCCAAACAGTGGTAAACTACATGTGTTTGTCAGCAATCCATTGGTTAAAAAACCTGTTGTCGCTGTTGGTGACGAGGTTGCCGTCTTGGTGGTGTGGGAGCGGTCTGAATATTACCAAATGGATGAAGCCTATTTACAATAACCGACAAGCATTATTGAATAACAAGGGGACGCAAAACGGTGTTTTTGCGTTTTTTTTATTTGGAGTATCGCCTTATGAGCACCCATTCTTTGATTCAAACCTTGCCCAAAACAGAATTACACGTTCACATTGAAGGCACGTTTGAGCCTGAATTGATGTTTGCCATTGCTCAGCGCAACGGCATTGAAATTCCTTATCAAAATGTTGAAGAAGTGCGCCAAGCGTATGATTTTCACAATTTGCAGTCTTTTTTAAACATTTATTATGCGGGTGCTAAAGTGTTGGTACACGAGCAAGATTTTTACGATTTGGCGTGGGCGTATTTTGAAAAATGTGCGCAAGACCATGTGGTGCATACTGAAATCTTTTTCGACCCACAAACTCATACCGATCGTGGCATCGCGTTTGAAACCGTCCTGAAAGGTTTAAAACGTGCTTGTGATGATGCACAAGAAAAACTCAATATCAGCTCGCATTTGATTATGTGCTTCTTGCGCCATTTGAGCGAAGAGGCGGCATTGGCCACTTTAGAACAAGCTTTGCCATTCAAAGACGATATTATTGGCGTGGGTTTGGATTCTAGCGAAGTGGGTCATCCACCTGAAAAGTTTGCGCGTGTGTTTGCCAAAGCGCGTGCTGAGGGCTTTTTGATTGTGGCGCATGCAGGCGAAGAAGGACCGCCTGAATATGTGTGGCAAGCTTTGGATGTGTTGCAAGTCAATCGTGTTGATCATGGTGTGCGTTCAGAAGAAGATTCCAAATTGATGCAACGTTTGATTGACGACAAAATGCCGTTGACCGTTTGTCCGTTGAGCAATTTGAAATTGTGCGTGGTGTCAGACATGCGTGAACACAATATTCGTCGCTTGCTGGCGCAAGGTGTGATGGTGACGGTCAATTCGGATGATCCGTCTTATTTTGGCGGTTATGTGAATGACAATTTCATCGCCATTGCTGAGGCTCTGGATTTGACTGCGGCTGAAATCAAACAATTGTGTGTCAATTCATTTATAGCATCGTTTTTGCCTGAATCGACCAAACAAGCTTGGATTGAAAAAATTCAAATGATGTAAAAGGTTTTGAAGCGTCCTGTAAGGTTTACAGGACGCTTATTTTTAACTTTGCCACGGCGCAATAATTAACAAAACGCCGGTTAAAATCACACCAGCTCCCAACCAATCACTCCATTGTAATGTTACTTTGTCTACCCATTGCAACCACAACAACGCACTGATGACGTACACGCCACCATAAGCGGCATACACGCGTCCTGAAGCCGTCGGATGCAAACTCAATAAATACACAAACGCACACAAAGCCGCCGCGCCTAACACCAATAACCACACAGAACCATTTTGTCTGAGCCAAATATAAGGCAAAAAACAGCCTAAAATTTCCATGAGCGCAGTGAGAAAAAACAAAGCCAAAGTTTTGAGCATAAGAGGATTACGAATGGTTTTTTTGATGCAGCGATTGTAACGTTTTTAACAATACTTGAGCGTCTATATCCAATTCATTGCAACAGATGGCAACAGGTGTTTGGAAACGTTTCCAGTGTTGGCGAGCGTCTACTTGGCGGTATTTGTATTGCATGTCTATAAACGCCAAGGGCGCATCTAAAAAAATCAAAATATAGGTTTGGTTTTTGTGTTGTTGCATGTGTATGCATTGAATCGCCATCCATGCCACACGGCTGCCATTTGCCAAGGTAATGCCAGCTTTCCCCCAGCGCAAAGCAGGTTTTTTACGCAGCAATTTGTATAAGGGTTTGGAAGAATATTGGGCAAAGGTGATGGCAATGATGCCAATGATGGGATAAAAAAAATAAGGAGATTGTAAAACGCCAAACAAAAACCGTTCACGCGCCACATCTGCGCCATCTAAAATCAAATACACACTGCTGACCATAATCAATAACATGGGCAACAAGGCAGTCAAGAGCATAGAGCGGTTGTAATAGACTTGATGCATAAGATAATGATGGATTCAAGGTACGGCGTTTGAGTGAAGTTGGAAATGATGTCAGCATTGCTTGAGCAGAACAAGTTGTGTGAATTAATCGGTCAATAATTGACGACAAGCGCATGAAGGGGTTTTTTGGCGTAAAATAGCTTGATACGAAATGAAAGAATAAAAAATGAACGAAACCTTTGATTTATTAGAACAACAGCACATTGCTTTGTGTGATTTATTGAAAATTACAGGCGCAGCCGAAAGTGGTGGTCAAGCGAAAGCTTTGATTAGCGATGGATTGGTTTTGCGCAATGGTCAGGTCGAAATCCGTAAAACCGCTAAAATTAAAGATGGCGAAACCATTACCATGCCTGAATTTAATGTCACGATTGTGGTCACTAAAAGTGCAATGGCATGAGCGAGTTATTGCCCGAACCTGTCATGCCTGAAGATTGGGAATGTTGTGGCAGCGATTGTGGTGATGTATGTGTCTGGAATATGTATTACCGTGACAAAGCCGCTTATGATGCGCAGCAATTGCAATTGAAAAACCAAGTGGCAAATGAAAAGGACATTGCTGATGAACATTGATTTACATTGTCATTCCAATGTGTCGGATGGTTCTTTGCCGCCTGTGGAGGTGGTGCGCTTGGCGCATCAAAATGGTGCCAAAATGTTGGCTTTGACCGACCACGATACCTTAACGGGTTTGCCTGTGGCTCGGGCGGAAGCTGCGCGTTTGGGTTTGCCATTTATCAATGGTGTGGAAGTGTCTGTGACTTGGAATAACAAAGTCATTCACATTGTGGGTTTGAACATGCGTGACGATGTGCCTGAATTTCAGGCCGCTTTGGATACTTTGCGCAGTGGACGCATCAGTCGTTTGCAATTGATGGCGGAAAAGTTGGACAAAAAAGGTATTGCAGGCGCATATGAAGGCGCTTTGGCTTTGGCTGGTAGCCCCGACAGCGTTGGACGAGCGCATTTGGCACGGTTTTTGGTGCAAGCGGGGCACGTTAAAAACATGCAGCAGGCATTCAAAAAATACTTGGGCGATGGCAAGCCAGCTTATGTCAAACACGAATGGGCCAGTTTACAGGACGCTGTAAAATGGATTGTCGATGCAGGCGGGGTGGCCGTGATTGCACATCCTGCACGTTACGACATGAGCGCCACCAAAATGCGCGAAATGATAGGCGAATTTAAAGAAGCGGGTGGCATCGGTATTGAAGTTGCATCGAGCTCACACAGTTTGAGCGAGCGTTTGAATTACGCTTTGTTGGCTGAACGATTTGAATTGTACGCAAGCGTTGGCAGCGATTACCATGGCGTCAACGAAGGCGGACAATTGGGTGTGCCGCCACCATTGCCACCGATTTGCAAGCCCATTTGGGAGTTGTTTGACAAAGCAGCATAATCATTTTGCGGTCATGGAAATGACACGATGAGCAGATGCGCATGGCAATATGGGTACAAGATTTTCACCATTTTGTTGGCGTTATTTTATGTGTTTGATGGGCAATAATCTGGTTGGGATAAATTGGGCTTGGTATTTTTAATCCCATGATTGACCGCACTGGTTTTGTTCATAGCGTCCTATAAAAATCAAGGGATGGTTGATCATCCTTAGCGGCAAAGCCGAGGCGTTTGATTCGGGGCTATTGGGTGCAGAGCAAATGCCTGTAACTGTTCGAAAAAAACGCTGGCTTACAGCAACCAGTTGGTTTTTCGGTGTGATGCTGCTATTGGTTTGTGATTTTGAATTGAAAGCTTGATTTGCCAATTAGACACACCATCATCAAAAAGGAAGACATCTTATGGCACAATTTTTGACCATCCATCCTGATAATCCGCAAGAGCGTTTGGTGCATCAAGCGGCGGAGTTGATTCGTGGCGGTGCGGTAGCGGTGGTGCCGACCGATTCTTGTTATGCTTTGGTGTGTGCTTTGGGTAACAAAAAATCGATGGAGCGCATTCAAGCCATACGTCGTCTGGACAAACACCATCATTTTACGTTGCTGTGTCATGATTTGAGTGAATTGGGGGCGTATGCTCGTGTGGACAATGCCCAATTTCGCTTGCTCAAAGCTGCCACACCAGGTAGTTACACATTTATTTTAACCGCAACCAAAGAAGTACCTGCGCGTACCATGCATCCTAAGCGCAAAACCATTGGTTTGCGTGTGCCTGAGCATGCCATTGTCAGTGCGATTGTGGCTCAGTTGGGTGAGCCTTTGCTCAGTTGTACTTTGATGCTGCCTGAAGACGATGAGCCTTTGACCGATGCTTATGACATTCGTGAGCGTTTGGATCATCATGTGGATTTGATTATTGATGGTGGTTGGTGCGGGACTGAGCCGACTACAGTCATAGACATGAGTGAAGGTACTCAATTACTGCGTGCAGGCAAAGGTGATGTGTCTTTGTTTGGTTTTTAAATTGAAGGAAAAACATGTTTCAGTCGTTTGATTTGGGGATTTTTTTACTGGCGATTGTGCCTGTCTTGTTGGCTTTAACCGTACACGAGGCTTCACATGGCTATATGGCGCGTCATTATGGTGACCGCACTGCCGAACAATTGGGTCGTTTGACTTTGAATCCATTGGCGCACATTGATTTGGTCGGCACCATTATCATTCCGTTGCTGACATTCATGTTCACACCATTTATTTTCGGCTGGGCAAAGCCAGTACCAGTACAAACTCGCAATTTGCGCAATATGCGTGTCGGCATGCGTATGGTGGCGATTGCAGGACCTGCATCTAATTTGATGATGGCTTTGGTTTGGGCAGTGATATTGGGACTCAGTTATGTGGTGCCGATGACTTTTCAAGAAGGTTTGGCGAAGATGGCAAGCATTGGCATTATGATTAATGCGGTGTTGTTTACTTTGAATATGTTGCCGATTTTGCCATTGGATGGTGGTCGTTTTGTCGATTCGTTTTTGCCTGCCAAAGCCTCACAAAGCTTTCAAAAGATTGAACCTTATGGCACTTGGATTTTAATTGGTTTGATGATTACGGGTTTGCTGTGGGTGATTATGGGTCCTGTTGTGACCATGATTATGAAATTTTCACAATTGATAGCAGCATTGGTCGCCGGTATTTTTTAAGATACGGTGATATGAAAAAGCGTCCTGTAAACGATTACAGGACGCTTTTTGATTATTGTTTTCAGTTTTAATAGACGTTGTGCATGCGTTGGAAATCGCGCAAACGATAAGCTTGGTGGTCGTATTCGGCCTCGGCTTGGCGCAAACGCAGATGTGCGCTGCGTCTTTCACTATGATAATGGCGTCGCTCATCGTCAGACAATTTGTCACGCAAGCGTCTGTCGATGCGTTCTAAGTTTTCAATTTGGTTCTCAACCTCTTTTTTGGCCTCTACATAATCATGTGGAACATGGTAAAAAGGCGCAAGCAAGGTTTGTTGTTGGCTAGGGCACACGTTGATATCGCCGCGTCCTTGCATGGCAAGGCTGAACACATTTTGCGGTTGGCAATAATTTTTCAAACCTTCTTGATAACCGAGGCGATATTGGTTGAAATCAGGTGTGATATTGGCCTTGGTGCAGGCTTTTTGGTGGCGTGCCAATTGTTGGTTGTTGTAACCTGCGTTGCCATCTTGTAAACCAATTTGGCGCCAATCTGCCACCATGCATTCTTCTGGCGACATGGAAGCGCAGCTGCTCACAGTCAATGTTGCCGTGATTAATGCCCAATAAAATGGTTTCATGCCGCCCCTTTGTCTGCTGTGTTTTTATGATATGTGCAAATAATCCCTGTTTTTCAACAGATTATCAAGCCAAAATATCGGTATTAGGTTCGACATCATTTTGTAAAATGTTGACGCACAAATCGACAATTTCTTGACCATATTTGGCTTGTTTGCTGCTACCCAAACCATAAATGCCATCCAATTGCGCCAAATTTTGTGGTGCATGTTCCACCAAACTGTCCAAAGTACGGTCGGCAAAAACCACATAAGCAGGCACGCTGTCCGCCAGCGCACGCGCTTTGCGCCAAGTGCGCAAGGCTTGCCACAAACGTTCTTGACGTTCGGTGCGCAAAACAGTGGTTTTAGGCGCAGACAATACCGCTTTTTTATCCCGTTTGAGTGGGCGCAACCACAATTGTTGTTCGCCTTTCAGGACGGCTTTGGATGCTTCGGTCAATTGCAAAGCTTGGTTGTGGCTGAGATTGACGCTGAGCAATCCGCCTGCCACGCATTGGCGCACAACCGAACGCCATTCTTTGTCGCTTAAGTCCGCACCAATATTGAAAGTAGACAGTTTGTCATGACCTAAGCGGCGCACCCAATCGCTGTCTTTGCCTCGTAAAACATCGATGACGTAGGAAGTGGCACAATTTTGTTTGAGGCGATAAACGCATGACAATAATTTTTGTACCAATTCGGTCGCATCAAAACGCACAGGCGTTTCCAAACAATTGTCACAATGGCCACAAGGCTCTGAAACTTCGTCAAATTGGGCCAATAACAATTGGCGGCGACAAGTAGCGGTTTCGCACAAAGACAAGACCGCATCGACTTTTTGTAATTCGATTTGTTTTTGCATTGAGCTGGCTTCGCCGTCTTGTATGCGTTGGCGTAGCAATACCCAATCGTTTAAGCCATAACACAACCAAGAAATCGCTGGCAGCCCATCACGTCCTGCCCGTCCTGATTCTTGATAAAAATGTTCGATGGATTTTGGCATGTCCAAATGTGCGACAAAACGCACATCGGGTTTGTCTATGCCCATACCAAACGCCACCGTCGCCACGACAATCACATTGTCTTCTTGGCTGAATTGTTTTTGATGGCGCGTACGAACAGCCATGTCCAAACCTGCGTGGTAGGGAATGGCATTGAAACCATTTTCTTGCAATAGCAAAGCCACTTCTTCCACCCGTTTGCGTGACAGGCAATACACAATGCCGCTGACTTGATGCCCTTGGCTTTTGATAAATTGTAACAATTGTTTTTTACCATTGTTCTTTTCGATGACTTGGTAAAAAATATTGGGACGGTCAAAACTGGACACAAAAGTTTGAGCGTCCTGTAATTGTAAATAATGGCGAATGTCGGCACGGGTTTCTTCGTCTGCGGTAGCCGTTAACGCCATGCGAGGAATGTGTGGGAATTCGTGGGCTAAAAAGCCCAATTGTTGGTATTCAGGTCGAAAATCGTGCCCCCATTGGCTGACACAATGCGCTTCATCAATGGCAAACAAACCGATATCGATAGAATGCATAAAACGCACAAAACGCTCGCTCACCAAACGTTCAGGCGCAACGTATAACAGTTTCAGGACGCCTTGTCGGATGTCGTGAGCGATGGCATGCAGTTTTTCAGAGGGAATGCCACTGTGAACCGCTGCCGCAGCAACGCCTGCGGCCTGTAAATTGGCGACTTGGTCATCCATTAACGCAATCAATGGCGACACCACAATGGTGACACCTGCACGCATTAAAGCAGGGATTTGGTAGCACAAAGATTTGCCGCCACCTGTTGGCATTAACACGATGGCATGGTTTCCTGTTGCCACACATTCGACAATGTCGGCTTGTTGACCACGGAAATTTTGGTAGCCAAAGGTGTCGTGTAAAATCTGTAAGGCGTGGGTGTTCATGTGATGCGCAACCGTGACGAAAACATCATTTTAGTCGCTTTAAGCTGCTAATGACAGTTAATAGCTGCTACACTGATTGCCTTAAATAGATGCTTTGATGGATGATAAATGGTGACACAATCAAAACCTTGGTTAGGCATATTGGGCGTGGTGGCAATCTTGATGTTGTCTGCTTGCCAAACCACTTCTCAAGTGGGTCCAGTAGGTTCTTGGAAAGCTTTGGGCGACTCTGCCAATAAAAATGTGAAACATGAAATTGACACTCAAAGCATACAAAAAAATGGCAATGTGGTGACGTATCGCACTCGCACAGTGGTCGATGATATCCGTTTGGAGTCTTTGCCGAATGTGCCAGTGTTCAAAACGGCGGTCAGCACTTATCAAATGCAATGTCGTGAACGCAGCTATCGTATTTTGGACACTGAATTGTATAACCAAAAAGGCGTGATGATTAATCAGCAAACTTTCGGTCATCAAGTCGGTTATAACTTGGTAACGACAGGCTCGGCGGCAAAAAAACAATATGATTTGGTGTGTCCACAGTAAATGACACAAAGGGGTAGAAAATGAAGCATTATTGGATGGCAGCAGTATGCTCGTTGGCGACAACTTGGGCTGTGGCGCAAACACCTATTGAAATGGAATTGTTGTCAGCACAAAAGTCGTATCAAACGGCTTTAAGCAGCATACAATTGAGCAAAACCCAATTGCTTGAAAAACAAAGCCAGTTGGTGATTGCCCAACAGCGTCTTGAGGCGGCTAAAAGCAGTGTGAGCCAATTGGAAGCAGAGGTTAGCCGTTTACAGGCCGCTCAAACCAGTGCGGAGCAACAGTTACAAAGTTTTGGAAGTCGTTTGGACAGCGCGTGGAGTGCCGCCAAACCTTAAGAGAGCGAACATGAAACAGTATTATCACAATCCTCAATGCTCTAAATCGCGCGAAGCTTTGGCTTTGTTGCAAGAAGCAGGGGTGGATGTGCAAATCATTTTGTATTTAGAACAGGTTTTGACGCCAGAGACGGTTTTGTCTTTGGCAAAAGCTTTGGGACAACCTGTTTCAGCCTTGGTGCGTGCCAGTCAAGATGAACATGAGTCGTGGCCACATTTACAGGACGCTGATGATGTGGCTTGGGCCAATGTTTTGGCTGAGCATCGGCATTTGTTACAGCGTCCCATTTTGGTATGCGGTGAGGATGCGGTGATTTGCCGACCACCGTCTTTGGCTTTGAGTTGGTTGGCTGAACAAGGTCATGAACAAGCATAAATCTTTTTGGTATTACCTGCGCCGTGGTGTGTATTTGAGTGTGTTGGCGGTATTGGTATTGCAAACTTGGGCTTTGTACCAAGTGTGGCATTATGCGCAGCCGCAAACTTTGCAACAGGCGGATGCTGCCGTGGTGCTTGGTGCTGCTGCTTGGGGTAAAAATCCATCACCTGTGTTCAAAGAGCGCATCAATTATGGTTTAAAACTTTACCGCGATGGCATGGTGGATAAATTGATTTTTACAGGTGGAACGCCTGTGGAAGGTTATCCGACTGAGGCGGCAGTGGCGGCGCGTTATGCAGGCAAGCAAGGCATCAAACAAGCTGACATGATTTTAGAAAGCCAGTCGCGCGACACATATGAAAATTTGTATAACACGCGGGAATTGTTGTTTGGCAGCGAGATGAAGCGTTTGATTGTCATCAGTGATCCACATCATTTGGCGCGCGCTCATTTTATTGCGGATGATTTGGGTATGGATGTGCAAACTGCTCCGACACCAACATCGCGTTATAACGACAGTGCGCAGAGCAAACAATTGCGATTGTGGTTAGAGGAAAGTTTTTTATTGGTGTTATACCAAGCTGGGCGTTTGTTTCCACAAGCTCGCGATCACATACGTACTTAATGAATAGTCTTTGCTTGATGCTAAGGGGGCGACATGTATTTGTGGTTCAAACTATTGCATGTGTTTTTTGTGATTTCTTGGTTCGCAGGTTTGTTGTCTCTGCCTCGATTGTTTGTCAATTTGGCACACATGCTGCCTCATACCACGGAAACCCAACGTGAGTATCAACGTTTGTTGGCTATGGCAGAGAAGTTATGGCGGTTCATGACACCTTGGGCGATATTGGCAGTGGTGTTTGGTTTATTCAGTTTGATGAGTGGCAGCTTATGGCAAGGATGGTCGCATTCTAAAATCACATTGGGTGTGATTTTGCTTGGCTATCATTTTTATTGTTGGCGTTTGTTGCAAGATTTTCGTGCAGAGCGAAATATTTATTCGCCACATTGGTTTCGTATATATGGTGAAATTCCAACCGTAATATTGGCGGTGGCTTTGTATTTGGTGGTGTTTAAACCATTTTGAGGATGTGTATGGCAGTTGAAATTGAACGCCGTTTTTTGGTGAAAAACGATGCTTGGCGTGGACAAGTTGAGCCTAAATTATTGTATCAAGCATATTTGAGCGTCGAAAAAGAGCGCACCATGCGTGTGCGTGTGGTGGGGGACGAGGCGTGGTTGACTTTAAAAGGGTATATTTCTGATGTGTCACGCCATGAGTTTGAATACCCCATTCCATTACAGGACGCTTTGAGCATCATTGATAATATGTGTCCGTTCAAGATGAAAAAACACCGTTATTGCATTGATTTTGGTGGACACACATTTGAAGTAGATGAGTATTTTGGCGACAATGCACCTTTGGTGGTGGCAGAAATTGAATTGCCATCGGAAGACACTGAGTTTGAGCGTCCTGAATGGCTGGGTGAGGAAATTACCCACGACGGTCGTTTTACCAATGCTTATTTGAGTCAACATCCTTACAGTGCGTGGTAAGCGTCCTGTAAACACAGTAGGAATCAAAACAATGAATCGCAATGAACAATTATTTGAACAAGCCAAAGCCGTTATTCCTGGTGGTGTGAATTCACCTGTGCGTGCGTTTGGTAGCGTCGGTGGCGTGCCACGCTTTATTAAAAAAGCACAAGGCGCTTATGTTTGGGACGAAGCCGATGTGCAATACATCGATTATGTGGGCTCTTGGGGTCCGGCGATTGTCGGTCATGCCCATCCTGAAGTGATTGAAGCCGTGCGTGAAGTGGCTTTGGATGGTTTGTCGTTTGGTGCGCCAACGGAAGGCGAAGTGCGCATTGCAGAAGAAATCATCAAGATTTTGCCTAGCGTGGAACAAGTGCGTTTGGTCAGCTCAGGAACCGAAGCAACGATGACAGCGATTCGCTTGGCGCGTGGTTTTACAGGACGCGATAAAATCATCAAATTTGAAGGTTGTTACCACGGTCATTCAGACAGTTTGCTGGTGAAAGCGGGCAGTGGTTTGTTGACATTTGGCAATCCAAGTTCAGCAGGTGTGCCGCAAGACTTTACTCAGCATACTATTGTTTTGTCTTACAACGATATCGAGCAATTGCAAAACACATTTGACAAAATCGGTGATGAAATTGCGTGTGTGATTTTGGAGCCGATTGCTGGCAATATGAACATGGTGCAACCAACACCTGATTTCTTAAAAGCCTTGCGTGGTTTGACTGAGCAACACGGTTCGGTATTGATTTACGATGAAGTGATGACGGGTTTCCGTGTGGCTTTGGGTGGTGCACAATCGTTGCACGGCATCACACCTGATTTAACGACAATGGGCAAAGTGATTGGTGGCGGCATGCCTTTAGCGGCATTTGGTGGTCGCAAAGACATCATGGCATGTATTTCGCCTTTGGGTGGTGTGTATCAAGCAGGCACTTTATCGGGCAATCCTTTGGCGGTCACCGCAGGCTTAAAAACTTTGGAAATCATTCAGCGTGACGGCTTTTATGAGCATTTGAATCGCAACAGTGAGCGTTTGGTCAATGGCTTGCGTGCTGCTGCTAATAAAGCAGGCGTGCCGTTTAGCGGTCAATATGTTGGCGGCATGTTTGGTTTTTATTTTAATGATCGCATTCCACAAACTTTTTCCGATGTTTCAGCCAGCGATCAAGAGGCGTTTAAACGCTTTTTCCATGGCATGTTAGATCGAGGCGTGGCATTGGCTCCATCTGCGTTTGAAGCCTCTTTCATGTCTGCGGCGCACAATGATGAACTCATTAATGAAACCATTGCAAGAGTTGAAGATTATTTTGGAATTTAATGACAATATAGTAAAATAGGTACCAGATGCCAAGGCTGTAAAAAGTATTGGCATTTTTTTATAGATATATTTTAGTATTGGTACTTTATTTCAAAATAAATTTTTCTTTGCTTTAAAGTAGCCAAAACTCAGTAAAAATTACCTGTTTGCTTTCTGGATTGTGCTAGAATTAGGTTCAAATTGAGCCTATACGTCGGTATTCATGGTTTAGCTGTCATCATGATGTCATTGATATAGTCTGTATGAATTTTTTTCTTGTTACACTTTAAGGATGTCATTTTGAAATATAGCAATGTGAACGAGTTCCTGAATCAGGTTGCCGTTCGAGATTCAAATCAGCCAGAGTTTTTGCAAGCCGTTAAAGAAGTGATGACCAGTTTATGGCCATTCATTGAAAAAAATCCACAATATGGCGAACATGGTTTATTAGAGCGCTTAGTGGAACCTGAACGTGTGATTCAATTCCGAGTGGCATGGGTCGATGATAACAACCAAGTTCAAGTTAACCGCGCTTTCCGTGTTCAATTCAATTCAGCCATCGGTCCTTTCAAAGGTGGCATGCGCTTTCACCCATCTGTCAATCTCTCGATTCTTAAATTCCTCGGCTTCGAACAAACTTTCAAAAATGCTTTGACCACTTTGCCTATGGGCGGCGGTAAAGGCGGCTCTGACTTCGACCCTAAAGGCAAGAGTGATGGCGAAGTGATGCGTTTTTGCCAAGCTTTGATGGTGGAATTGTACCGTCATTTAGGCTCAAATACTGACGTTCCTGCAGGTGATATTGGCGTGGGTGCGCGTGAAGTCGGCTTCATGGCTGGTATGATGAAAAAATTGAGCAATGATGCCAGCTGTGTGTTCACAGGCAAAGGCATGGCTTACGGTGGCAGCTTGGTGCGTCCTGAAGCAACAGGTTATGGCAATGTGTATTTTGCTGAAGAAATGTTGCGCACTCGTGGTATGAATTTGGATGGTCAAATTATTTCTGTTTCAGGCTCGGGCAATGTGGCGCAATATGCAGCGCAAAAAGCCACTGAATTGGGTGCCAAAGTGGTGACTTTGAGTGATTCAAGTGGCATGATTTATGTGAAAGATGGCATTTCTGAAGACATGCTAGCTGAAATTATGGACTTGAAGAACGTTCAGCGTGGTCGTTTGTCTGACTTAGCCAATGTTGCTGGCATTGAATATATTGCAGGTCAACGCCCTTGGGCTGTGCCTGTGGATATTGCTATGCCATGCGCAACCCAAAATGAATTGAATGGTGCTGATGCAGCATTGTTGATTCAAAATGGCGTGAAATGTGTGGCTGAAGGTGCTAATATGCCATCAACATTGGATGCAGTAGACGCATTTGTAGATGCGAAAATTTTGTATGCACCAGGTAAAGCATCAAACGCAGGTGGTGTAGCGACTTCTGGTTTGGAAATGTCACAAAACAGCTTGCGCTTTAACTGGACTCATGGTGAAGTAGATGAACGTTTGCATGCTATTATGAAAGACATTCATGGCAACTGCGTTCGCTATGGTAAGCAAAAAGATGGTTTCATTAACTATGTTAATGGCGCTAACATAGCTGGTTTTGTCAAAGTTGCTGATGCCATGATTGCTCAAGGTGTTTATTGATTTGAGTGATTTAATCGCAGAAACTTTAATCTAACCCAGCGTCATGCTGGGTTTTTTATTGCTATGATGCACACGGGCATTGCGCCTAGTAAGCCTTAAGTGGCTTATATGAGACTACACACACATATTTAAAACGGGAACATACCGCAATGTTTGATCACAAAATCATTGTTACCGGACCTGTAGGCGCCGGTAAAAGCACCGCCATTCGTACTTACAGTACGTCTCAGGTGGTTGAAACTGACATCTTGGCTTCAGACCAAACACAAACCATGAAAGAGGCAACCACTGTTGCGATGGATTACGGTACGATTGTTTTGGATGCGGAAACCAAAGTGCATTTGTATGGCACACCAGGTCAAGAGCGTTTTGATTTCATGTGGGAAATCTTAAGCAAAGGCAGCCGTGGGGTCATCATTGTATTGAATGCCAGCGCACGCAATCCCTTGCAAGATTTGCGTTTTTATTTGCATGCTTTTGCCGATGTTTTGGATCGTGTGCCTTTGGTGATTGGTGTCAATAAAATCAGTATGGAACAAAGAGAATCTGATTTTATTGAAAAACTGCAACAAGCTGCTATTGACTTTGGTAGTGATGCCGATGTGTTGGCGGTAGACATACGCAAGCGCAAAGACATGAATAAATTGGTCAAGCGTATTTTGTTTTCAGATAAATTGTTTGCCAAATAATCAAAGAAGCGTCCTGTAAACATTTACAGGACGCTTCTTTGATTTAGGCACTCTTTATTGCAATGAGTATGAGGCCGCATTCATGCACACCCTAAGGCATGTATGAATGCTTTAGGGTTGGTAACGAGGTGTATAACCATTTGGCAACAACATCCAAACTTGCCCTTGGTGTTTCATTTTGCCTGCCACATTGCCTGCGGCATCACCATAACCCCAGAAATAATCCACACGTATGCCGCCTTTGATAGCGGTGCCTGTATCTTGTGCCATGATTAAACGGTTGTGGGGTTGATTATGGAGTGGATGCGTGGTCGCCACAAAAATAGGTGAACCCAATTCCACATGATGGCGGTCTACTGCGGCTGAATATTCATCTGTCAACGGTGCACCTAAAGCACCGATAGGACCTTCATTGGCGCTGGCTGGGTTGGTGCGGAAGAAAATATAGCTTGGATTTTGTCCCAACACTTCAGACAATCGTTGAGGATTTTGTTGCATCCATGCTTTGATGCCTTGCATAGAAGTTTGCGCTAAGGGCAAATAGCCTTTATTGGCCATATAAGTGGCAACGGATTTGTAAGGATGTTCATTTTTATCAGCAAAACCCAAGCGCACAAATTGACCGCTTGGCGTTTGCAAGCGTCCTGAACCTTGAATGTGCAAGAAGAACAATTCGACAGGGTCATTGGCATAGGCCAAAACAGGTGCTTTGCCATTCAGGGCGCCTGCATTGATTTCAGCACGGGTGTAATACGGCACAAATTGATTGCCAACCACCCGACCTTTGAGATTGCGGCTGCGTTCGTTAATAGGGAAATTGTTCAAATTGGCGCTGAGGTTACCACCTGCAGCGATGCGACCTTGATTGGCACCTGTCACATTGATGTGCACATTGCCTTTACTTAAGCGATTGGCGTCAGGCAAAGGCACGCTGATAAAATCATTCGGAATGCCATAAATCGGGAAGCGTGCTTGTGATGTTTGGCGGGTATCGCCAAGCAAGACGGGTTCGTAATAACCCGTTACGGTACCTGAGTGATTGCCGTTATCGGTGATTTTCCAAGGTGTGAACAAATTCTCAAAAAACACTTTTGCCGCTTGATTGTTCATCGGTGTGATTTTAGCCTGTTGGCACACCGCTTGCCATTGCACTTTGTTGGTCAGTTTGGTGCAACCACGTTGGAAAGACAATAAAGATTGTTGAAACGCTTGGCCTTGCCATTCAGGGATGTCTTGGAATGTGGCTGAGGTATAGCGGACGTTTTGACCAGGTGTGGCAAAGGTTTGCCCTGCAGGCGTAGCAGGAATCGCAGAAATAGGACCTTGAATAGGGGTATTTGCATTGCCGCTGCTCGGAGGTGGTGTTGTGGTGGATGGGCAAGCGGTTAATAAGGCTGCTGTTGAGCAGATGGCGATTAAACGAAATTTATTGGAATGAAGTAATTGGTGTTTTTTCATGGCTTCTAAAGTCGAACAGGCAGCCAAGCTGCCTGTGGAATTAAAGTGGGTTGGTTACTTAAAAGGCATTGAAAGTTTCACGCCTACACCAGCACCATCGTATGTCGATACGTCAGCAGCATGGTTGTACCATACAGTTGAATCGACATTCAAACCATTTTTAAATGTCTTACCATAGCCGACTTCTAACATCGCCATTTTATCTGCATAAGATAAAATACGATTGTTGGCATGATCGGTTGGATTGACTTCTGCATAAGTGACTTTACCGCTGAGGCGTTGTTGGTCAGGCGTTGAGAAAGTGACTTTGGTGGTCACGGTTTTTGCATCACCACCTAAGGCATAGCCTAAAGGTGCACCTTGTTGGTAATAGCCATTGCGATAAATATGGTGATTGTAGGTAATGCCTTCTTTGCTGCCCAATGAAGTGGTGGTGTCTGCGCCTTCTACATACCAATTGACAGCATTGTTACCCATAGCATGGCTGCCTTCTACGCCAAGCAAATAAGTATTTTTAGAAGGTAAACCACCTGCTTCGTCTTCACCAATGGCTTGACCATAAATACTCACAGGTAAGCCAATTAAAGGTTGTAGTTTTAATTTGGCTTCAAAACCACCTAATTGATTGCCTGGTTCTTGGCTTTTTTCAGCAGCGGTATAAGTATTGTCACCTTTGCCAATCAGGCCATTCCAAAAAGATTTTGCAGATTGAGGACGACCTTCACCACCCCATTGCATGGCACGAGAAGCGCCCAGTTCCAAGTAATCAGTAGGTTGGATGTTCACGCGCATACCAATCAATTTGGCATCAGGTACGGCATCATAATGTGCCAATTGACCCGCAGTCAGTTGGTATTGCCAGCGACCTAACCATGATAACCAAGGAGATTCAAACGGTGTTTGCTCGGCACGTTGCAAGGCAAAACCAGTTACAGGACGGGCAGTATGACCCATAATCAAACTGCCTTCTTTGCCCGGACCCCACCAACGTTGTTGTTGGCCAAAAGACAGCCACTGATTGCCCAATTTGACTGCTCCATAAGAGCCATTCAAATTGCCATGACTTGAGCGATCTACACCCTCACCACCAACAGCATTGCCTTGTAAGCGCACATCAACATATTGATTTTGATATTGACCAATTGCAGACAGTTGGTGTTGGTCGGTGGTGGTGTCGCCCAAACCTTGACCCAAAGGATTGAAACCAGTGGCAGATTGTGCTTCGACGACAAAGCTGGATTTTAATGCTGCCAATCGATTGCGTACTTGGTCAATCATCAATTGGTCTTGAGTGGTTTGTGGTTTGGCGTCGCTTAATGCAATTTGAACCTCTTCGCCGCTCATCGGCCATGTAGACAAGCTGAGGTTAATCACACCACGGTTGCTTAACCAAGACAAATCTTGTTGTAATTGTTCATCAGGTAAAACCATGCCGTTGGCCAAAGCTTGCGCTCCTACCAAAGCCAGTGAACTTGCCAATAGTGTGCGTAACCAGTGTTGCATAGAATTCCTTAGGACAATCATGATAGTAGAATATTGTTTGGATTATAACAGTACGATGTCACAAGACTAAAGCAGCTTCGGTACAATATGGTTTGTTTTTACACTATATAGTTTAGATATTTATGAGTGCCAAGCCCACTGTTTCGCCAATGATGCTTCAATATTTGTCTTTGAAACAACATCATCCCGATAAATTGATGTTTTATCGCATGGGTGATTTTTATGAATTGTTTTTTGATGATGCATCCAAAGCAGCCCAATTGTTAGACATCACGTTGACCAGTCGTGGTCAATATGAAGGTGAGCCGATTAAAATGGCGGGTGTGCCGTTTCATGCCGCAGAGCAGTATTTGGCCAAATTGGTGAAGCTGGGCGAATCTGTTGCGATTGTGGAACAAGTGGGGGAAGTGGGTGCAAGTAAAGGACCTGTTGAGCGCAAAGTGGTGCGTGTGGTGACACCAGGTACTTTGACCGACAGTGCTTTGTTGGACGACAAAGACAGCAATCGCATTGTCGCCATAGCTAAACACAAAAAAGCTTGGGCAGTGGCATGGGCTTCGTTGCAAAGTGGTGAATTTCGTTGCCAATTGTGTGCAGCTGACCATATTGTGCATGTGTTGGGACGCTTGGAGCCTGCTGAGATTTTGATTGCGGATGGTCATGGTTTGGATTTGGGTGTTTTTGCCAAAATCACGACCCGTTTGCATGCTTGGCAAGTAGAAGCCGATGCAGGTCGTCAGCAGATTTTGCGTTATTACCAAATCCAAGATTTGCATGGTTTGGGCTTAGAGGGTGAAGCTTATTTGCCCGCAGTTGCTGCTGCGGGCGCTTTGCTCCATTACATTCAAATGACCCAACCACAAATGCCGCAGCACTTGGAAGCGTTGCAATGTGAACAATACAGTCAATACATTCAAATTGATGCTGCCAGCCGTCGCAATTTAGAAATCAGCCAAACCTTGAGCGGCAAAGCTGCCCCGACTTTATTGTCGCGTATGGATGTGTGTGCCACACACATGGGCAGCCGTTTATTGCATCAGTGGTTGCATCAGCCGTTAACGCACAAAGCGGAGATTGTATTGCGTCAACAAGCTGTGGTGGCTTTGTTGGCACATTACACATGGTTACAGGACGCTTTTAAACCCATTGCAGACATCGAGCGTATCACAGCACGCATTGCCGTTGGCAGTGCGCGTCCACGAGATTTGGCAGGATTGCGTGACAGTTTATCGGTGTTGGCACATTTGGCTTGGCCTGAAAAATGCACCAGCGAATTACTCACCAATTTGCAAACGGTATTGCCACAAGGCTTGGCTATCGCAGCCCGTTTACAGGCCGCTATCTTGCCTGAGCCTGCTGTGTGGTTGCGTGATGGTGGTGTCATCAATGATGGTTTTGATGCTCATTTGGATGATTTGCGCCATGTACAAAATCATGGTGATGAATTTTTACAAGCATTGGAAGCACGAGAACGTGAGCGCACGGGTTTATCGACGCTGAAAGTGGAATTCAATCGGGTACATGGTTTTTACATTGAATTGAGCAAGGCGCAAGCTGAGTCTGCACCAAGCGATTACCAGCGTCGTCAAACTTTGAAAAATGTTGAACGCTATATCACACCTGAATTAAAATCGTTTGAAGACAAAGTGTTGACTGCGCAAGATCAAGCTTTGGCGTTAGAGAAAAAACTGTTTGATGCGTTGGTGCTAGAGTTACAGGACGCTTTGAGTTTATTGCAGCAATTGGCGAAGGCAACGGCAACTTTGGACGTGTTGGCAAGTTTGGCGGCTGTGGCGGCGCAAGACGGATGGGTTGTACCACAATTATTAGATTTTCCGTGTATCGACATTCAGCAAGGTCGTCATCCTGTGGTGGCGGCACAAGTGACACAATTTATCGCCAATGATGCGCAACTCGATAGCAAACGCCGTTTGATGTTGTTAACAGGTCCCAATATGGGTGGTAAATCGACGTTCATGCGTCAAACGGCTTTGTTGGTATTGCTTGCTCATGTCGGTTCTTTGGTGCCTGCGCAGTCTGCTCGCATTGGTATGGTCGACCAAATTTTTACCCGTATTGGCGCATCCGATGATTTGGCGGGCAATCGCTCGACTTTCATGGTGGAAATGTCGGAGTCGGCTTATATTTTGAATCATGCCACGGAAAAATCGTTGGTATTGATGGACGAAGTGGGGAGAGGTACATCCACATTTGATGGCTTGGCGTTGGCGCAATCGATTGCCGAATATTTGCTACAAAAAAACAAATCGCTGACTTTGTTTGCCACACATTATTTTGAATTAACCAAGCTGCCTGAACGCTTTCAGGACGCTTTTAACATGCATTTGAATGCTTTGGAACAAGGACAAGACATTGTGTTCTTGCACCAAGTTCAAGCAGGACCTGCCAGCAAAAGTTATGGCGTGGCGGTGGCAAAATTGGCAGGTTTGCCGAATAAAGCTTTACATTCTGCACAGCAATATTTACAACAATTAGAGCAACAACAGCGTGAACAACAGGCACAATTGGGCTTGTTCCAAGAGTGGGAACCTGATGCTCAAATCACAGTCGATGAGCATGTTGATACAACTTGTATTCCTAATGAATATTTAGCTTGTATCGAAGCCTTACAACAATTGCAAGCCGATGAGCTCACCCCTAAAGCTGCTTTGGATGTGATTTACCAATTGCAAGCATTGCTGCCTCAAGCATAAATCCAATGGGAGTCTCTTGGCTGCGATACTGATTAAAACAGGAGTATGACCATGAGTTTTAGCCCATTTGTGATGTTTGATGGTGATTGTGAAGCGGCATTTGTGTTTTATCAGAGTGTTTTTGGTGGCAATGTGCGATTGTTGCGTTATAGCGATGCACCTTTGTTGGAGCAAGCCAGTGCTGCTTTGAGCCCAAAAATCATGTTTGCGCAGTTGGATTTGGGCGGGCAAGAATTATTAGGCTGTGATACGTCTGAAAACATGTATCAGCCACAACAAGGCATGTTGGTGTCGTGGCAAGGCGATACGGAAGAAGATGTGGAGCGTATTTTTGAAGCTTTGAGCGAAGCTGGTATGGTTCGCAAGGCTTTGGATTATACATTTTGGACACCTAAATATGGTTTGGTTGAAGACAAGTTTGGTGTGATATGGATGATTAGCTGTCGTTCTCATGCCACGCTTTGAGAGGCGAATGACATTTTTTATGTCAGTTTGGCTTGATGTCCGAACAGTTTGCCCTCATCTTAAATAAGTCAATCAAGGTGAAATATCCATAATTAAGGAGTTTATATGCAGCAATTTGACGGCACGACGATTGTGTCGGTGCGACGTGGTGAACATGTGGCCATCGGTGGTGACGGTCAAGTCACTTTGGGCAATACCATTATCAAAGCCACCGCACGCAAAGTGCGTAAATTGTATAACAATCAAGTGTTGGCAGGTTTTGCAGGCGGTACAGCAGATGCGTTTACTTTAATTGAGTTGTTTGAAAGCAAATTGCAAAAACACCAAGGCAAATTGATGGTGGCAGCGATTGAGTTGGCAAAAGAATGGCGTACAGACCGTGCATTGCGTCGCTTAGAAGCGATGTTGATTGTTGCGGACAAACACTATACTTTGGTGATTACAGGCAATGGTGATGTGTTAGAGCCTGAAGACAGCATTGCGGCGATTGGTTCGGGTGGTGCATTTGCACAATCTGCAGCGCGTGCTTTGATGGAAAATACGGATTTAGCGCCTGAGGTAGTGGTTAAAAAGTCGCTGGAAATTGCAGGCAGCATTTGTATTTACACCAATCAAAATCATACGATTGAAATTTTGGGCGCATAAACTTATTGCAGCAAGCAGTAAGCGTATAGTGGCTTATACAGGGAAAACAAATATGTTGAAAAAACTGACTTTGGGTTTGATGGCGGTATTAAGTACGAGTGCAGTCATGGCTGCTGGTTTTGGTGCACAAGATGCTGGTGTATATGAATTGGTGACGTTGAAAAACAACCAACCTGCAGGTTTGTCAGGCATTCAAATGCGTTTGACTCATCAAAATGGCCGTTGGGCTATGGATGGTAAAGACGGTACTTTAAAAGGTGCTGCTAAAAACCAATGGCAAAATATTTGTTCAACCAGTAATTGTGATTTTAAAGCCTCTACAGGCAGCCAACTACAAGCGATTTTCCCACAATTGGCGCAAATGAAAAAAGCCGATGATATTGGCTGTATTCAAAATCAAGTACAAGCATTTTGCCGTTTTGACAGCAAGGCTCAGAAAGGCTATACCAGCTATATGATGGTAGCCTTACAATCTAAGCCACCGGTGCAAATGATTTTGCAACGTCAAGAATAAAAACATTTTGATGCTCCGCGTGAGCATGAAGAACAGGATCTATTTATGTCAGCAGCCGTAATGACACCACAAGAAATTGTGTCAGAATTAGACAAACACATTATTGGTCAACACAACGCTAAAAAATCAGTTGCGGTCGCTTTGCGTAACCGTTATCGCCGCAGCCAAGTCGCTGAACCTTTGCGCACTGAAATTGTGCCAAAAAACATTTTGATGATAGGTCCAACTGGCGTAGGTAAAACCGAGATTGCACGCCGTTTGGCTCGCTTGGCAAATGCGCCTTTCATCAAAATTGAAGCGACCAAGTTCACGGAAGTCGGCTATGTGGGTCGTGATGTGGATTCAATCATTCGTGATTTGATTGAAAATGCGATTAAAAATGTGCGTGAAATTGAAATCAAAAAAAACCGCGACCGTGCGCAAGATGCAGCAGAAAATCGTGTTTTAGATGCTTTGTTGCCACCACCACGTCAAGTCGGTTTTGAAGGTGAAAAACCAGAAGCTTCACCTGAAACCAATACCCGTCAAAAATTCCGCAAAATGTTGCGTGAAGGCAGTTTGGACGACAAAGAAATCGAAATTGATGTGGCACAAGGCGCTGCAGCGATGTCGATTATGGGTCCTCCGGGAATGGAAGACTTTACCCAGCAATTGCAAGGTATGTTTGCCAATATGGGTCAAGGCAAAACCAAAAAGCAAAAAATGCGTGTTGATGCGGCGATGAAATTGTTGCTAGATGAAGAAGCGGCAAAATTAATCAACGAAGACGATATGCGTGAAAAAGCGGTGGCTGCGGTCGAAAACCATGGCATCGTGTTTTTGGATGAAATCGACAAAATTGCAGGCAGTGATCGTGCGGGCGCAGACGTTTCTCGTCAAGGCGTACAACGTGATTTGTTGCCATTGGTGGAAGGTACTACGGTACAAACCAAATACGGTATGATTAAGACCGATCACATTTTGTTTGTGGCTTCTGGTGCATTCCATTTGAGCAAGCCTTCAGATTTGATTCCTGAATTGCAAGGTCGTTTCCCGATTCGTGTTGAGTTGGATAATTTGTCGGTAGACGATTTCAAACAAATTTTGACTGGTACGGATGCTTGTTTGACCAAGCAATACCAAGCGTTGTTGGCGACCGATGAAGTAGAATTGGTCTTTACCGATGAAGGCGTGGAGCGTTTGGCGCAAATTGCATTCCAAGTGAACGAAAAAACTGAAAACATTGGCGCACGTCGATTGCATACAGTGTTGGAAAAATTGTTGGAAGAAGTGTCATTCTCTAGCCCTAAAGGTGAAGTAGTCATTGATGCGGCTTATGTGAATGAGCGTTTGCAAAATGTGGCAGAGCAAGAAGACTTGGCTCGTTATATTTTGTAAGATTTGAAGCTAGGCTCAGGCAGATGGTTCTGCTTGAGCGTCCTGTAAACAAGCAATACCTATTGAAACCAAGAGGGAATGTCATGTCTTACCAATCTGCTTATTTTAACCGCAAACAGCAAGCCATTCGTGCCATGAGTGATATTGCTGCGGGACATACTGAAAACACAGTGGCCGCTGATAGCCAAGCGACCGTGTTTCCAATTCGTTATGCCAAAGATTTAATGGTACAAACCGCAGACAGCTTGCAAGATGACGTGAAACAAGCATCTATGGCTGAGGCAGCGCATACTTCTAACCATGTGACACAAGGTGTGAGCGAACTGGTTGAGCCTAAATTGGCAGCGTCAGAAGCTGTAGCAGTCAATGAGGCTGAAGAAGTTGTGTTGGAAAAAGCATCAGACAATACAGCGGCAGCGCAAACAGAAGCAAACACGGATCAGCCAGCTGCATCTTCTGAAAAATACCAAACTTATACCGCTAATCAATCTTTAAATGCCAATGTGTCTAAAGATGAGCGTGGTTTGGCATTGGTCATGTGGTTGGGCAGTTTGGTGTTTTTGATGATTCCTGCCATGATTGTCTTGCTCAATGGCAATGCATCCGATTATTTGAAACAACAAGCGCGTGAAGCTTTGAATTGGACTTCTACCTTCTTGTTGGGCAGTGTGGCGTGTACGATTTTGATGCTGATTTTCATCGGTGGACCATTGCAAGTCTTGTTGAGTATCGCGCACGTGATATTCTGTTTGTTGGGTGCGAATGCGGCACGCTCAGGCAGTACATATCGTGTGCCTATGGCTTGGCGTCCATTGGATTAATCATTGGGTATTCCAACAAGCGTCCTGTAATATTACAGGACGCTTTTTAATTGATTTGAGACGGCTTAAAAATTACTCAGCCACAACCCATTGACCGTCTTTGATGGTGTAAATGGTTACCACGCCATCTTTCAAGTCGCCGCTTTCTGTGAATGAGATTTTGCCTGTAATGCCTTCAAATTGAGAAGCGGCCAATTTTGGCACATATTGCGCTGCATCTGCAGATTGTGCTTCATTCATGGCGTTAATCACCACATTGGTCGCATCGTAAGCATATGGAGAGTAAGCCACAACTTCGCCACCAAATGCGGTTTTGTATTTCTCAGCAAAGGCCGCGCGACCTGGCATCTTGTCGTCAGCTACTGAGGCGGTAGAAGCGAATGCGCCATTCGCAGCATCGCCTGCTAAAGTTGGGAAATTGCTGGTTTTCAAGCCATCAGCACCCATGTATTTGGCTTCAACACCTTGCTTACGCAATTCTTTCAACAATGGTGCACCTTGTGGGTCCATGCCACCGTAGAAAATCAAATCAGGTTTGGCAGCTTTCATCGCGGTTACAATCGCACCAAAATCGGTAGCACTGGTGCTGGTGAATTCGGTTGCAATTTTCTTCGCGCCAGCGGCTTCGGCAGCAGTAGCGAAGTCATTGGCCAAACCTTCACCGTAAGCCGTTTTGTCATGAATCACAGCAAAGGTTTTTGCACCCAATTTGCTAACTGCATAAGCGCCCAGGGCATCACCTTGTTGCTTGTCGTTCGAAATCACACGGAACGTGCCTTTGAAGCCTTGTTGGGTCAGTTTAGGACCTGTGAGCTATAGTCATTTCTGGTGTATGACGAACAAATGAAGAAGGCGTATCCTGTTGATTGATTTCCGACCAAAGATTTCAACCAACAAAAGGAATACGCCATGACTGATTCTAACCCAAATGCATTCGTACAACCACAGCAAACATTCAATGACCCATTGACCGATTTGCTGCGTCAGGGAGCCAGGGAGTTGATTGCCAAAGCAGTTGAAACCGAATTGCAGATTTTGCTGGAGCAACACTCACCCAAGAAACTTCCCGATGGTCGCCAAGCATTGGTCAGAAATGGTTATTTGCCGGAACGAACAGTGCAGACTGGCATTGGTGATGTACAGGTGAAAGTGCCGAAGGTACGAGATCGCAGTGGTGACGGTGTGTGTTTCAACAGTCAATTGTTGCCGCCTTATTTGAAACGTACCAAAAGCATCGAAGAATTGCTGCCATGGCTGTATTTGAAAGGCATTTCCACAGGTGACCACCAACAAGCTTTGGCGGCTGTATTGGGAGAGCAGGCCAAAGGCTTGTCAGCCAATACCATCAGTCGTTTGAAGCAACATTGGACGGACGAACATCGGCAATGGAGCCAGCGGGATTTAAAGGGCAAACGCTATGTGTATTGGTGGGCCGATGGCATTTACAGCAATGTGCGATTGGACGATAGACTGTGTTTGCTGGTCATCATTGGTGTGACTGATCAAGGACATAAAGAGTTGGTGGCGGTTGAAGATGGTTATCGGGAATCTGAAGTCAGTTGGTCAGAAGTGTTGATAGGCTTGCGTTTGAGGGGTTTGGAAACCAGTCCAAAATTGGCGGTCGGCGATGGTGCGTTGGGCTTTTGGAATGCCATGGCCAAGTCTTATCCAGACACCAAACATCAGCGCTGTTGGGTGCACAAAACGGCCAATGTGTTGGCAGCCGTACCCAAATCGGTACAAGGCAAATTGCGAGAGGCTTTGAAAGAAATTTGGATGGCCGAAACCAAAGAAAGTGCAGAACAAGCCTTCAAACAAACAGTGGCTCGCTTTGGTGACAAATACCCCAAAGCCATTAACAAACTGGTGAAGGATGAAGAAGAGTTATTGGCATTCTATGACTTTCCAAATGTGCATTGGACGCACATCCGCACCACCAACCCGATTGAATCCACGTTTGCTACCGTACGATTGCGTAGTAAGCGGGCTAAAAACTGCGGTTCCAGAGAAACCACTTTGGCGATGGTGTACAAATTATTGGAAACGGCCCAAAAGCGTTGGCGCCGGATTCAAGGATTCAACTTATTGACCTTGGTGGTCAACAACGTCATCTTCAAAGATGGCAAGCAGGAAGACGAGCAATCAACAGAGAAAGCGGCCTGAATGCCATACACCAGATTTGACAATAACTCAGGACCTGTTACAGAGTAGGCTACCAATGGAATATTGTGGTCGTTGTACACGATAGAAGCTGGCAAAGTCGCACCTGTTACCAAGTGACCAATCACCGCATTGACTTTGGCATCTACAAAACGGTCAGCCACTTGAGCCGCAGTTTTTGGGTCTGCCATGTCGTCTTCTGAAAGCAATTCAAATTTAACTACTTGACCGTTCCAAGTAAGTTGTTTGGCATTGGCTTCATCGACAGCCAATTTCACACCATTGGCTGCATCTTTACCCCATTCAGCAAATGCGCCTGTCAATGGGTTGGCTGTACCCAATTTCACCACAATTTCACCACCTGTGGTTGCAGGTGCTGAGGCGCTTGCGCCGCTGGCAGCAGGCTGTGCTGCGGTAGGTGCGGTTTCTGCTGGTTTGCCACCACAAGCTGCCAACAACAAAGCCGCGGCAACAGCGAAACTTACTTTACTTAAAGTCAACATGTCTCTTCCTAACCTTTGAATCGATAAAGTGATGTCGTGTGCCAAGGTATGGATTCTTTTTTGGTATTGTTGATGCCGAATCAATTGCCATGCACGTTTACGACCATCGCAATCATACTTAGCTTGAATGGTTTCCATGCTAAGTATGAAAATGTGTTAAGAATTGTTGCTTTTTTTATGGGTTTTCGTCAAGAGGATGGCTGATTTGACGCAAGATTGTGTCGCAATTTTGTATTTTAAGGCATCTTTGCGTCAGGAATTGCAATAGGATTAAATGGGTGTTGTTGTTTGATTTATAGTCATATTGATGTCAATTAAACATTGTTTTTAATGTTTCGATTAATCAAATAAACGCAATAAAATGCTAAGCCATATCATGACGAATTATAATTGTTTTATCATATTAAATGAAGAAAATATCCATATTTTGACAATTTGATAGGTCAAAACATCAAAAAAGAGCAATAAAAAAAGCCCTGATATTTTAAAATCAGGGCTGTTGGTATTGGGTGTTACAGGCTGCGACGGAAATGATGGCTGGCAATGAAAAACTCATTGTCAAAACACAAACGATGCATCGGCGCGCGTTCTGGGGATACATAAGCATTCAAATGAATTTCAGTGCAACCGAGTTTGCGCGCTTCGATGGTGACTGCATCCAATAAAGTTTGTGCATGACCTTGGCGGCGGTAGGCTTGTTGGGTGACCAAATCATCAATATGAATGAAACGACCCCATACCAAATTGTGGGTCAAACGGAAACCACAGACTGCGACGGCTTCTTTTTGCTCAGGTACAAACACCGCAAACAAACGGTAGCCTGCGCCACGTTGGATATTGTCTACTTGATTGGCAAAAGATTGCGTTGAAACCAAGCTCACACGCAACTCTTTCATGGCGTGATAAGCCAAGGCGGTGTCTGGTGGCAAAATCTCTTTGACTGTGATCGACTCAGGAGTGGTTGCAATGGCAGGCTCCATCGTTTTTTCTGCTTGTTCGATGGTGTTTTGTGCTGCGGCAATCACGGCTTTTTCAGGTGTGATGGTTGGGGTAGAGGCGGCGATGGCTTCAGATTCTGACATTTCTTTGCAGTCAATTAAACGCAAATCATTGTCTTGGGCAAAATCCATCAAAAACTGGAACATTTCAGGATGCAGTTCTGCCAATTTTTTATCCACTGCCACACAGCTCACATTGTCGACCAGCAACGGACGAACATACTGATGGTAAGACAGGCGTCCTGTATTGAATGAAGACAAAATACCAGACAGGCGTTCTGACCAGTCGCTTGGACGGAAACGTTTGCCTTTGGTCGTCATGCCTTGAATCAGAATTTCATACGGATTACATACTTGCATAAGATTCGCTCTTTTGGGACGCTTGATGCGCGGTGATTAGAATGGGCATGATTATACAGTAGCCTGTATGTACAGAGTATCCAAAACCGTCTTAAGAAGTGGTAAGTTGGTCGGATTGTGGTGAAATACATGCTTTGTATTCATCATGACATGCGGATTACATACTTGATCATCCGCATGATGGAATCAGATTCAAATGCGTTTGAATGGCGGTAAGGCTGCCAACATTTTTTTGCCATAATGGGCAGTGGTCAAACGATTGTCTAAGATGGTCACGCGACCTGTATCAGTTTCGGTACGAATCAAACGACCAACGGCCTGAATCAATTTGATGCTCGCTTCAGGTACCGTAATTTCCATAAATGGATTGCCGCCTTGGTCTGAGACCCAATCGCTCAAAGTTTTGTCGATGGGATTGTCAGGCATTGAAAACGGCAATTTGGCAATGATGACATGTACGCATGCAAAACCCGGCAAATCCAAACCTTCGGCAAAACTGTCTAAGCCGAACAATATGCTGGCACGATTTTGATTCACTGCTGCCAAATGTTGTTCTAATAAAATCGCTTTGGGTTTGTCACCTTGTATCAATAACATCTCTTGGTATGCATCAGGCAAGCGCATCGCCACTTCTTGCATTTGTTTGCGAGATGAGAACAAGACCAAAGTACCGACGCCTTGGCGCAAATCAATCAATTTGGGCAACCATTCGGCAATCATCAATGTGTGACCGTTGCTGTCTTTGGGACTAACTGGCAAAAATGGCAAATACAATTCGCCTTGCTGAGGAAAATCAAACGGTGATTCTAATGCCACAGTGGTGGTTTCAGGCAACCATTGCAAACCAGTTTGGCGCAACAGCAAATCAAAACTGCCCAAGCTTTGCAAGGTTGCCGATGTCAAAACTGCGCCTGCGGCACGGCGCCACAATTGATTGTTCAACATTGAGGCACTGGATACGGGGGACGCACAAAACAGAAAATCGATGCTGCTTTGGCGTTTGGCAACCATCCATTTGGCCAAAGGTGGTTCGGTTTCACGTGGAACAGTGACCATCAAATCCCACACAGCATTGATTTTTTCGGCATGGGCAATGGCCAAACCTGCTTCTAAATTCAAGCCATCTAATAAAGTTGCATTGTCATCGTTTTGGCGGCGAGCCAATGAAATGGCGTCATTGAGGTTGTACAAATGTTTGAGCAACATGCGTGCACTGATAGCGGTATTTTCGACCAACGTGTCCAAACCTTCAGGAATTTGACCACGTTCCCACAGCCACAAAGGGTCTGCACCGCTAGAGGTAGGCGCCAACTCATCGGCTTGCTGCACTTGGTACATCCAATCGCCAAATGCTTCTAATAATGCAGTAGCCGCTTCATCTGCCAAATTCGCCACTTCTGCTTTGTCGCAATGAGCGGCAATTTTACTGGTGGTCACTGGCAATTTTTCTAAAAAGCTTTGCGCTTGGCTCAAGCTGTGTTCGGCTGCAAATTGGTTGACGGCTTTTTTGGACAAATGATGCGCTTCATCGATGCAATAAAACGAGCGTTCAGGGTCGGGCAAAATCACGCCACCGCCCATAGAAATGTCTGCCAATAACAAATCGTGGTTGGCGACCACGACATCGACTTGCTCCAAAACCTCGCGCGCCAAGAAAAAAGGGCATTCAGGACGGTTGGGGCAGGCTTGTTTCAAACAGCCATGGCGGTCATTGGTGACACGGTGCCACAATCCATCGTCAATATTTTCAGGCCAAGTGTCGCGATCGCCATTAAAGCGACGTTCGGTAAAAGCGTCTGCCAATTCACGCAGCGTATCGAGTTCTTCTTGTTTGGGCTTTTTGTCCCAAAGCGTGGTATTTGGCTGCAATTCTTCAAAACCCAAAGCCGTTTGGGCATGCGTTTGCGTCAAATCGTATAAGCGTTTTGGACACAAATAACGCCCACGACCTTTGGCGAGCGCGAAACTCATTTGTAAGCCACTTTTTTCAATCACAAATGGCAAATCACGATGGACCAATTGTTCTTGTAAGGCGATGGTGGCGCTGGAAACAATCAATTTTTTGTCGCGCGTTTGCGCCATGATGCCGCCTGCGAGCAAATACGCCAAACTCTTGCCCACGCCTGTGGGTCCTTCGACCACCACAATGCTTTCGCCTTGACGCTCGATGATTTCGTCTTCAGAGGTGCGTATTTGGGTGCGGCTGAACGCATTGGCGATTTCTGCCAGCATTTTGCGTTGTGCCGCGCGCGGGCGGAAATTGGGCAAATTGCGAGCAATGTTTTTGTAATGGTCGGAGATGGCGTTTTTTTCGAGGTCGGTGAGCATTGACGCAGACTGATAAAGACAAATGATGTGACAGTATAAAGCTTTCTTTGCATACAAACTAATCAAATCAAACTATGCCCGATAAGCGGCCTGTAAACGCTTACAGGACGCTTGTTAGACTGTTTTTTTAAAAAGGCAGGTGTATACTGATTCGCTTCATTGTTAATGAATTGGCAGACCATGATTTCATTGTTAAACGATTATAGCGAAGGCGCACATCCGCGCATTTTGGCATTGTTGACCGAACACAATTTGGCGCAATGTGCAGGCTATGGTGAAGATGTGTATAGCGAGCAGGCAAAAGCGTTGATTCAGCAGCATTTGCACAATGAGCACGCACAGATTCATTTGGTCAGTGGTGGCACACAAGCCAATACGGTCATCATCAAATCCATTTTGCGCCCACACGAGGCGGTGATTGCCGCACAAAGTGGTCACATTGCGGTACATGAAACAGGTGCGATTGAAGCGACAGGTCACAAAGTCATTGTGGCGCCTAGCGGTGCCGATGGCAAATTGACGCCTGAGTCAATTGCAGACATTTGTCACAGCCATACCGATGAACACATGGTCAAACCCAAATTGGTATATATTTCGCAAACCACTGAAAATGGCAGTGTTTATACGGTTGATGAATTGACTGCGATTCGGGCTTGTTGTGATGCGTTGGGCTTGTATTTGCACATTGATGGCGCGCGTTTGGGTGCGGCTTTGGCGGCCAATAAAGCTTTGAGTTTGGCATTGATCGCACAAATTGCCGACGTGTTTTACATTGGCGGCACTAAAAATGGTGCATTGATTGGTGAAGCAATCGTCATTGTGAATTCTGATTTACAGGACGCTTTCCGTTTTGTAATGAAACAACACGGCGCTTTGTTGGCCAAAGGTCGTTTGTTGGGCATTCAGTTTTTGGGCTTGTTTGAAGACAAAATCTTTTTTGAATCTGCACAAAACGCGCATGCCAATGCAATGTATTTGGCAGAAGGTTTGCGCGCTTTGGGTTGTGAATTTTTAACGCCACCGCAATCGAATCAAATCTTCCCGATTTTCCCCAATTCAGTGATGGCGGCTTTGCAAGAGCAATTTGCATTTTATACATGGCAAGCGATGGATGCAGAGCGCAGCGCAGTGCGTTTGGTGACATCGTGGGCAAGCGATATTGAAAATATTGTATTGTTTTTGCAGCAAGCGGAAACGTTGTTGAATGAATATTCAGTATCTTAATCTGTGGTGGTTTTGAAAAATGAAAAGCGGCCTGTAAACATTTACAGGTCGCTTTTTGATAGGTTACATTGCCCATCTAAATCCAAATCTTTGTTTTCATCAGTTTAAAAAGGGGGAAGCGGGATGCAAAATAAAATCATATTGGCATTGTTGGGCGTTTTGATGGTAACGCAAGTACAGGCAAAAACATACCAACCGCAAGTGCCGACTTTTAATGAAACTAATGGCAACCAAAGAGCGAAAAACAATCCGTGGCAAAACATCGGCACGGCGATGGTCGCAGGACAACGTTTGCCTGCTTATGCCGTGTCTGTGAGTGACCCTATCGAAGAAGGTTGGATATCTGAAGACGATGCCTGTCATCCCAAGGCTTGTGTTTTGCCTGTGTCTGCCAATGTCAGAACCGAACAGTTGTATCGTTTGATGGCGGTGCGTGTGGCGGGCATGGGTTGGATATTGGCACCGAAAACGTGGCGCAATATCGAAGCGGATGTGGGCGTGAATGGTTCGCAGGCGTTGTTGATGAAAAGTGCAGATGGGCGTGAATATGTGAGTTATTACCACAGTGGCGCGTGTGTTGGTTGTGCGTTGACAGCTGCGGCACCATTTTTCCCACAAGCATTTAAATTGGCTCAGGCTGATGATTACGAGCCTAACCGTCCCAACCCAAGTATCCAATTGGTGCGTGCGCAAAACAACAAAGTTTTGTTCAGTTATACCTTGCCAAACCAATATACCACTCATGGCGTGGCGTTTTGGCAAAATGCTGATGATGAGCCGTATCAAGATATGCGTGTGACGGTGAGTCAAGACAATACGGCATTGGCTGGTGTGATATTGAATGCGGGTATGATGGCGTTTTAATGTTTTTATAGATGAAGCGTCCTGTAAAACCGTTTACAGGACGCTTGAATATTGCCGCTTGGGAGTGCGATATTTAAGTCAATATATTGTTCAAAGCCTCGATACAAGCCGCTTGATAATGGGTCATATCGTGCACCACCAAGCCATATTGGGACAATAACGGGCTATAGGCATTATCAGGCTTGAGCAATAACACTTTGGATTGTTGGTTTTGAAAAGCAGCCCAGCCCAATTGTGCTATATCGGGTTCAATCAGACCAAAGCCTGCCCAAGTGTTTAAAGCGGCCTGTAATACCGCTGTATTTTCCAGCTCGGCTTCCGCCATGATGAATTCGGGTTGGAACAAATATACCTCTGCCATCACATCGTCTTGCAGATTTAACGATAAGGTTTCGATGTCAAAGGTTTGCGTGTGGCTGCGGTATAAAATCATGGCTGGCTCTGTATCAATGGGTTTTAAGCGGCTGAATATTGCAATTGGGTCAATACTGCGGCGCAATCGGCAAAATAATAATCACTCAAGTGAGGCCATTCATTGAATTCAGGATGCAAAAGCATGGTGTTCACGCCTGCATTGCGTCCTGCGTTCAAATCAAAATGGTAGTCACCTACCATAATGGCATTGGCTTTATCGGCTTGCCATTTGTTCAAAACATGCAAAATGCCATCGGGTTTGGGTTTGGGTTGGCAGCTTTCTCGCCCTAAAATGCAATCTTCATCAAAATAATCCAATACGCCTATGGCTTCCAGCGTCACCATCGCCAAGCTTCTTTCGTTGCGGGTCAAAATCGCCAATTTGTGCTCTTGTTGATGTAAATGCGTGAGCAAAGCCACCGCACCTTGTGCCGCTTCGGCATTTTGAGCCAAATCCAAACCATAATCTTGCAACCATCTCACCATTTTGACCGCCGTAGCTGCATCTTGACGTGAAACATAAGCCAAAATATCGGTATCGCCATCAGCCATGCCCAATTGTTGGCGCATATAAGGGAAATCATGGCAAGCAACGGTTAAGGTACCGTCCATATCAAAAATCCAATGGTTAATGTTTTGTAAGGCTGTCGGCATATTTTCGTCCTGAAAGATTTGAAATTTTACTTTAGCTATTTTGAGTATAGCAGTGCAAGGTGTTTATCAGCTGGTTTGGATGAAAGTTCCTTGATGCAATGGTATTGAATAATGATATTTGCTTAAATTTAATGTTTTTAAAATAGATATGGTATTGAAATATATTAATTTAATATAAGACATTGAAATAAAAACAAATTGAAGATTTTTTCCAAGAAATGAAGCTTGTTTGTTTTAACGCAAGCGAAATCCAGTTTGAATACGCAAAATGGAATTTATTTAAGATGAAATGAATCTAATTTTAAGCAACATCCAATAAAGCCGATTTGTATTATTTATATATAATTATATACTGATTGAGTATTTTTATATCTTTTTGAATTATATGAATTTTTATCTATATTTTGATTTAAATCTAATTTCAAAAACAGATAAAACAGTATATTGGTTACATTGTAATTGAAAACCATTTAACTTGATTTGAAAAGCCTGATTATGAAGATTATTCCTTTTAATGCTTCAGCACCTGTTTCCTTATTTAAGGCAATGTCATTTGAGCCTCAGCGTGAGGAAGACATGCAAACCAAAGTAGAGCGTTTGGTTTTTTCGCTGACTGCTAAAAATGCGGTCATGTTTGAAGAAGGTGGTTTGGTGATTCAATTGGATGAAGGTGGTTGGTTTTTAAAACCTGTTCACAGTTACAATTGGTTATACCATCCTCATCTTTTTGAGCCGACTGAATTTGAAATTCAAAACCCTAAATGGAATGCAAAATTGCAGTCATTGTTTAAAAAACATTGCATGCCTGCATTGCAAATGATGGGTATTGGGTCATAGTATTGAACCTGTGTGGCACAGTGAGAAGCGTCCTGTAAATGTTTACAGGACGCTTTTTAATTGTCAATTGGCTTGGCAAAGACTAAGCATAGTATGCATCTTGATAATGGTAAAAACAATCTGCTGCCTGTGATTTTGCAAACAAAGGTATGATGGATACTTATTTTTAATTTAAATGGATGTGCGTGTGATGTCTGATTTGCCTGTTAGTCGTACCATTGCGCTTGCTGAACGCATGCAAGCGATTGAACCATTTCGTGTCATGGCTTTGCTCGCTCGTGCCAAGCAATTGCAAGCTGAGGGGCGGGACATTATCCATATGGAAATTGGTGAGCCTGATTTTACTACTGCCGAGCCGATTATCGCAGCCGCGCAAGAGGCTTTGGCACAAGGCAAAACCACGTATACCCAAGCGTTGGGTATTCCTGAGTTGCGCACCGCCATTTCGGCTTGGTATCAAAAACAATATGGCATAGATGTACCTGCCAGCCGCATTGTGGTGACACCGGGAGGGTCGGGCGCATTGTTGCTGTTGTCGGCTTTGTTGATGAATCCAAATGATGAATTATTAATGTCAGACCCCAGTTATCCGTGTAACCGTCATTTTTTGCGTTTGGTTGAAGGCAAAGCCCGCTTGATTGAAACCACTGCCGCTAGCCGTTATCAACTCACGCCTGCGATGGTGCGTGAGCATTGGAATGAACATACCAAAGGCGTACTGGTCGCCTCACCAAGCAATCCGACAGGCGAATTGCTCAGCCGTGAACAATTGCAAGCATTGGCTCAGGTGTGTCGTGAATTGGGTGGCGTGTTATTGGTCGATGAAATTTACCATGGCATGGTGTATGGCGAAGATGCGGTGTCGGTATTGGAAGTGGCGGACGATGTGTTGGTGCTGAACAGCTTTTCCAAATATTTTGGCATGACCGGTTGGCGCATTGGTTGGTTGGTCGCACCTGAAGCTTTGATTCCTGAAATCGAAAAATTGGCGCAAAACCTTTATATTTCCGTACAGACGATTTCGCAATATGCCGCTTTGGCCGCATTTTCGCCAGAAGCGGTCGCCATTCATGAAGCACGTCGAGCCGAATTTGCGCAGCGTCGAGACTATTTGGTGCAAGCTTTACGGGATTTGGGTTTGATTATTCCAAATGTGCCAGCAGGGGCATTTTATGTGTATGCCGATGTGTCAGCGTTCACCCAAGACAGTCGCAATTGGTGTTTGCAATTGCTAGAGCAAGAAGGCGTGGCCGTGACACCGGGTGAGGATTTTGGCACATTCCGTTGTGACGAGCATGTGCGTTTTGCGTACACTGACAGTTTGCCACGCTTGCAAGAAGCGGTGGCGCGGATTCAGCGTTTTATTCAAACGCAATCGGTTTAAGCCATAAGGAAAACATCAAAATGAGCAAACAAGCAATCGTGATACAGGCAGCTTTGCCGTTGGAATGTGATGAATTGGTGAAACAGTTACACAATGTTTCACGTGAAACACGAGGCGGTTGGGTTTTTTGGCATGGTACATATGCAGGTATCGACATCATTGTGTCTAAAACACGCATGGGCATGACCAATGCAGCAGCGGCTACGGCCATTGCCATTGAATGTTTCCAGCCCAAAGCCATCATCAATCAAGGCACCAGTGGCGGCCATGATCCGCAATTGAATGTGTTTGACATTGTTTTGGGTGAAAAAGTCGCCAATATCAATACAGTCAAAACGCCTGTGGCGGCTGTGGGCGAGGGCAGCAATGCTTTGACATGGGTAGAAGCGTTTGACATGTTGCCAGAAGACGAAAGCGATCCTGAGCCGATTCGCCAACGCTTTTATGCAGCCGATGCAGGCTTGATGCAGGCTGCGCAAGTTGTGGCAGCACAATACACTGAAGGCAAAGTGGTTGAAGGCGTGATTGGTTCGGCAGATTGCTGGAACAATGAACTCGACCGCATTGCATTTTTGCGTCAGCAATACGGAACGAGCGTTGAAGAAATGGAAGCGGCTTCGGTGGCGCAAGTGGCGATTCAATACGGTGTGCCGATGCTGGCCATTCGTGTGGTTTCAAACAATATTACCAACAATGGTCAATACAATCCTGACAGCGGTCGTGCTTGCCAAGCCTTTGTTTTGGAAGTGGTCAAACAATACGCAACAGCATAATGGGTTGAAGCATGATTTTAAGCGTCCTGTAAAAGTTTACAGGACGCTTTTTTATGCTCAGACTTTCTCATCGAGCATGATTGGTGTTATGGTCGTGTTTGTATGTTGATTCAATAGAAGTTTTCTAGAAAATATTAGTCTTGATTGTGATCGGGAGTATGTTGGATGAACAGATTGAATATTTGCTTTGCTGGTTGCTGTTTGTGGGTGCATTCATTTTGTTGGGCAGATGACATTCCAACCTCTATTTATGCCGATTATGTGATGAAACTAGAGGCAGAAGATAAAATTGGTCTGATTACGGCTTATATTGACCGTCCCAGCTGGGAGGCGATTAAAGAGGTGAGTGCGGATTCTACCTTGCAAAGCCAATATTCCTCTTTTGGTTTTGGTCCTAGTCTTGATTTGAGCCCTCAATTGCGTGCTTATGGCTTGGTCGGTTCTGCAACCACTTCGGATAGCCATCGTCAGGATTCTGCTTCTTTGCAAGCTTTGAGTTTGGATAAAGATTCTAGAATGTATGGAATGGGTCTGAGCATGAGCCCGAGTGAACAATGGGTGGTGGATATGCAATATCAAAACACGCAGTTTCAAACCCAAGGAGATGATGGCAAGAGGGTTAATTACTTTAATATAGGTGTTGCTTATCGGTTCTGAATATTTTTAATTCATATCTAAATGAATGGATTTGAAAATGGCTTTAGATGTGATTGTTAAATCAATAACCAGAGGCATATTTCTAAAAAAATAACCGTTTCAAGATTTTATTGGTGAGCAAATTTTCTAATACAAGCCTTGTCAGTGTTGGATAGATGCGGTTTGTTTGAATCTCCAATCAGATTGTTTGTATCACATAATTTTTAGCACTAAGCGGCAAAGATTATATTCTTTGTGAAAATGCTATGGATGGCTTTATGATGCGCTTTGTTAACTTCTCGTGAGCACAGAATTTGGCAGAATTATCTTCTTTAATTCAATTGATGATGTCTTATTTAAAGGCGTCCTGAAAGGGTGCAGGACGCCTGTTTTTTTATTTACCGATACAAAAACGGCTGAAAATCACGCCCAATAAATCATCGGCGGTAAATTCTCCTGTAATGTCATTCAAGCTGATTTGTGCCAAGCGCAAATGTTCGGCAAACAAATCAATCATTTCACCGCAATCGGCAGCAAATGCCAACTCTTGCTTGGCTTGTTCCAAAGCATGCAAATGGCGGCTTCGTGCCAAAAACAAACCTTCGGCTTCACCTTGCCAGCCAACTTGTTGGAGCAATGCTTGTTTCAAAGCTTGTAAACCTGCGCCTTTTTTGGCTGAAATGGTCATCACATCGTTGGCACGGGCAATGTATTGTTGGGTTTGCAAAACTTCGCTACCCATCAAATCGCTTTTGTTGTGAATTTCCAAACAAGGTAAGTTTTCAGGCAAACTGGCGACAATTTCTTGTGTGCGAGCATTCACACCTTCGCGTGGATCTATCAAAATCAATGCCACATCGGCTTCTTGTACGGCTTTGTGACTGCGTTCGATGCCGATTTTTTCGACCACGTCGTCGGTATCCCGCAAACCTGCGGTATCGATGATGTGCATCGGTACGCCATCTACAGTAATCATTTCACGCACGGTGTCGCGTGTGGTACCAGCAATGTCGGTCACAATCGCCACATCATCGCCTGCCAATGCATTGAGCAAACTGGATTTGCCGACATTGGGTGCACCAACCAATACCACTTGCATACCCTCACGCAAAATGGCGCCTTGTTGTGCTTGTGCCAAAACGCCGTCTAATTGCTCACGGATTTTGCGTAATTTGCCTTTGGCATCTGCCGCTTCTAAGAAGTCAATGTCTTCTTCAGGAAAATCCAAAGTCGCTTCGACCAACATGCGCAAAGTAATCACATCGTCAACCAAAGCGTGAATGTGATTGGAAAAAGCGCCTTTGAGCGAACGCAACGCCATGCGTGCGGCAGATTGGCTGGATGCATCAATCAAATCGGCAACGCTTTCGGCTTGAGCCAAATCGAGTTTATTGTTCAAAAAAGCGCGTTTAGTAAATTCGCCCGGTTCAGCAAGACGTGCGCCCAATTCCAAACAACGTGCGAGCAACATTTGCATCACCACAGGACCACCGTGACCTTGCAATTCAATCACATCTTCACCTGTGAAACTTGCGGGCGCAGCAAAATACAATAACAAGCCGTTGTCCAAAGCTTGACCATCTTCAGACAAAAAGTCGCTGTACAAAGCCATGCGAGGTTTGGGCGTTTTACCGCCAGTGATTTTTTGTGCCAGTGGCATTAGATTTTGACCCGACAAGCGAATCACGCCCACACCGCCTCGACCTGGGGCAGTGGCAATGGCGGCAATGGTAACGGTTTCAGACATGATGTCACTCTATCTTTGCAGCAAAAAGGTGATTGTAACGCAATCGGCGTTTTATCAGGGATTTACGAAATGGCTATCTATAAGAGTGGTGTTTTGTCAGCAATGAACAGTGAATATTCCAAACTGTTGTTGGTGATGGAGAAACATTTTAAAAAAATAATATCAGAACAAATAAGCCGTAGAAAACAGTTGGTATGGTGTTGAGGATTGGAGGATGGATGCATGATGTGTATGGTGAGGCTAAAAATAATTTGTTTTATATCAATCCTCAGACCGATTTAGTCTAATTGAGATTAGATTGTTTGCGTTAGCGCAAAGAGTCATGATGAAGTAAACATTATATTGACACCCGTGGTGAGGCAAACAGTGCTTGATGTTCATCACAGATGGTTGCTAGCGAGGATTTGTATTGTTTGTGGGAGCAAAACAAATCAAAGCCGCCAACCGTTTGACGCACAGTTTGATTCACGCACGATGTGTGTATGAACTTTCTTCATGATGATGTGATTTGAACCCGACTGGTTGAACAGTCGGGTTTTTTTTGTTAAAAAATGTTACAGGACGCTTAAAAGCGTCCTGTAAATGGCAATGCATCGAAATAGTGGTGAGATTAATCGATGTCATCACCTAAAAAACCACCACTTTGACGTTGCCACAAACGGGCATACACGCCACCTTTGGCAAGAAGCTGTTCATGGCTGCCACTTTCGACAATTTGACCACCGTCCAAAACAATCAATCTGTCCATTTGTACAATGGTAGACAAGCGATGCGCGATGGCAATCACAGTTTTGTTGTGCATCAATTGGTAAAGATTTTCCTGAATCGCCGCTTCTACTTCAGAATCGAGCGCACTGGTGGCTTCATCCAATAACAAAATCGGCGCATTTTTCAAAATCACCCGAGCGATGGCAATGCGTTGGCGTTGACCGCCCGAGAGCTTCACACCACGCTCGCCCACATGCGCATCCAAGCCACGTCGACCTTTGGCATCGACCAGATTGTCGAGAAATTCCAAGACTTGTGCTTGCTTCAAAGCGGCCTGTAACTGCGCTTCGCTCGCTTCGGGAAAACCATACAAAATATTGTCCCGCACCGAGCGATGTAACAAAGCCGTATCTTGGCTGACCATGCCGATGTGTTTGCGCAATGAAATTTGCTGTACCGCAGCGATATTCTGACCATCGATTTGAATGCTGCCGCTATCGATGTCATACAAGCGCAACAGCAAATTGACCAAGGTGGATTTACCAGCACCAGATCTGCCAACCAAACCAATTTTTTCGCCGCCTTGTATGTGCAAATTGAATTGTTCTAATAAATTCTTTTGCCCATAACTGAAATCAACATCTTGAAAACGGATGTTCGCTTGTGTCACTTGTAGTGCAGGGGCATGGTCATGGTCGGTGACATGGTGTTCTTTGGCTAAGGTGTTCATGCCATCTTGGATGGTACCCAAGTTTTCAAAAACCATCGCCGATTGCCACATCATCCATTGTGACAAACCATTCAAGCGCAAAGCCATCGCAGTTGCCGCAGCCACAGCACCCACGGTAATCATACCGTTTTGCCACAGCAACACGCACAAAATGCCTGTGAGTAAAATCAGCAACACATTGCCAGCGTGATTGATGGCATCCAGTTGGGTGCCGATGCGCATTTGCTTGTGCACCGTGAGCATGAATTCATCCATGGCTTCTTTGGAATAATCCAATTCACGTTCATTGTGTGAGAACAATTTGACCGTCAAAATATTGGAATAAGCATCGGTGATGCGACCTGTCATCAATGAGCGTGCATCGGCTTGGTTGCGAGCGGCTTTGGCCATTTTGGGAATAAAAAATGCCAACATGCAAGTGAAGGTGACAATCCACAATACAAATGGCAATAACAAACGCCAGTCAAATTGCGCCAAAATCACGCCAATAGACAGGAAGTAAATCAGCAAATAGACGGCCATTTCTGCTGCGGTCATGGTCAAGTCACGAATGGCTAAAGCCGTTTGCATCACTTTTGCCGACAAGCGTCCTGCAAATTCATCTTGGTAAAATTTCATCGATTGATTGAGCATCAGGCGGTGAAACTGCCAGCGCAAACGCATGGGCAACACGCCTTGTAAGGTTTGCAAATGCACAGATGAGCCCGTTAACACCCAAAATGGACTGAGTATCAAGATGACTGCCATGCCAAGCAACCACGCTTTTTTCTCTGCCCAAAATTGCGCAGGTGTGAGCGTGTTCATCGCATCGACCAAGCTGCCCATCATTTGAAACAAATAGGCTTCAAACATGCCGACACCTGCGGAAAAGACCATCATGATGCCTATCCAAAAGCCGCAACCTTTTAAGCAAGCCCGCACAAATTGCCACATATTGTCTTGGGATAGTGGTGGTAGGGACTCAGGGTAAAGCGGCAATCGAGTTTCAAACCATCGAAACCATTTTTTCATAAAGACAGCTTTCTTCTAAAATATGACCACAAACAGTTTTGTGATAAATGAGCTTATTATAATGATGGTGAGTTATTGTCAAATCTGGTGTATGGCATTCAGGCCGCTTTCTCTGTTGATTGCTCGTCTTCCTGCTTGCCATCTTTGAAGATGACGTTGTTGACCACCAAGGTCAATAAGTTGAATCCTTGAATCCGGCGCCAACGCTTTTGGGCCGTTTCCAATAATTTGTACACCATCGCCAAAGTGGTTTCTCTGGAACCGCAGTTTTTAGCCCGCTTACTACGCAATCGTACGGTAGCAAACGTGGATTCAATCGGGTTGGTGGTGCGGATGTGCGTCCAATGCACATTTGGAAAGTCATAGAATGCCAATAACTCTTCTTCATCCTTCACCAGTTTGTTAATGGCTTTGGGGTATTTGTCACCAAAGCGAGCCACTGTTTGTTTGAAGGCTTGTTCTGCACTTTCTTTGGTTTCGGCCATCCAAATTTCTTTCAAAGCCTCTCGCAATTTGCCTTGTACCGATTTGGGTACGGCTGCCAACACATTGGCCGTTTTGTGCACCCAACAGCGCTGATGTTTGGTGTCTGGATAAGACTTGGCCATGGCATTCCAAAAGCCCAACGCACCATCGCCGACCGCCAATTTTGGACTGGTTTCCAAACCCCTCAAACGCAAGCCTATCAACACTTCTGACCAACTGACTTCAGATTCCCGATAACCATCTTCAACCGCCACCAACTCTTTATGTCCTTGATCAGTCACACCAATGATGACCAGCAAACACAGTCTATCGTCCAATCGCACATTGCTGTAAATGCCATCGGCCCACCAATACACATAGCGTTTGCCCTTTAAATCCCGCTGGCTCCATTGCCGATGTTCGTCCGTCCAATGTTGCTTCAAACGACTGATGGTATTGGCTGACAAGCCTTTGGCCTGCTCTCCCAATACAGCCGCCAAAGCTTGTTGGTGGTCACCTGTGGAAATGCCTTTCAAATACAGCCATGGCAGCAATTCTTCGATGCTTTTGGTACGTTTCAAATAAGGCGGCAACAATTGACTGTTGAAACACACACCGTCACCACTGCGATCTCGTACCTTCGGCACTTTCACCTGTACATCACCAATGCCAGTCTGCACTGTTCGTTCCGGCAAATAACCATTTCTGACCAATGCTTGGCGACCATCGGGAAGTTTCTTGGGTGAGTGTTGCTCCAGCAAAATCTGCAATTCGGTTTCAACTGCTTTGGCAATCAACTCCCTGGCTCCCTGACGCAGCAAATCGGTCAATGGGTCATTGAATGTTTGCTGTGGTTGTACGAATGCATTTGGGTTAGAATCAGTCATGGCGTATTCCTTTTGTTGGTTGAAATCTTTGGTCGGAAATCAATCAACAGGATACGCCTTCTTCATTTGTTCGTCATACACCAGAAATGACTATAGCTCTGATGGTGGTTCCTGAAACACAAAACAGGCCAGTATAAACTGACCTGTTTCATATAGTGCTTAATTGGGCTTAGGCTTTTTGACGCATATTGTCCAAAGCAAATGCGCCTGCGCCTTTTACGCTGATGTATAAGAAGACGAACGACCATACAATCGCCAACTCACCGCCATTTAAAATAGGCATCAAGAAATTGCCTGCATTCATCACATGACCCATGATATAAGCCACCGCCATGAAGCCTGACAAAACAAAAGCAGTAGGACGGGTGAACAAGCCTAATAACAATAACATGCCACCGATGACTTCCAAAATGCCCGCCACGCCAAAAATTGATGCCATAGGAACGTTGGCAAATTTTTCAATATAAGGAAATTGGAACAATTTGGTCGTGCCGTGAAAAATAAACAAATATGCGCTGACGATGCGCAATAATCCCAAAGTAATGGGTTCTAACATTTGGATTTTGGTAGGATTTGACATGATGGCTCTTTGTATGTGATTGATTTTCAAATATGTTGTTGGTTTTGATGCAGATGAGCATTGTAATCATGTCTTATTTAGAAATCGATATGCATTTTGTTATAGAATTGTTTATCAATCGTTAAAGATAGAAACCATGGATTTACTGACCAGTATCAAAGTTTTTCGCCAAGTGGTGATGCGTGGCAGCTTTACCAAAGCTGCGGAAGATTTGAATATTTCGACAGCGATGGCAAGCAAGCATGTCACCAATTTGGAACAACAAGTACAAGCCCGTTTGTTAATGCGCACCAGTCGCCGTTTGCATTTGACTGAAGCTGGGCAATTGTATTTTGATGAATCAGGGCAGGCTTTGGACATCTTGCAACAAGCCAGCACCAATGCCAGCGCTGGTGTCAAACAGCCCAAAGGCATCCTGAAAGTGACGGCACCGGGTTGGATGGCGATTCCACAATTTGCCGATTGGCTGGCTCAATACCATCGCTTATATCCTGAGGTATTGGTACATTTGAGCTTGGAAAATCGCCGTGTGGATTTGGTGACCGAAGGCTATGATTTGGCTTTGCGAGTGTCGCACGACCCATCACCATCTTTGATTGTCAAACCGATTGACACCATTCAATTTTATTTGGTGGCTGCGCCTGAGTATTTGCAGCGTTATGGGCGTCCTGAAAGCATTGCTGATTTGTCGCAGCACAAAGGCGTGATGCCCACTTATACCAATTTATCGCAAATTGTCATCAATGCTGATAAATCTGCGCCTGTTTTTGACATTCCTGCTTCTATTTTAACCAGCGATACTTTGATGAATTATCGTTTGGCTTTGGCAGGCATGGGCATTGCGTATTTGCCTGAGCCGATTTTGTTGGAAGATTTGGCGGCAGGGCGCTTGGAACGGGTTTTGAGCCATGAGCATTACACGCCTGTGACATTGTATGCAGCTTATATTAATCGCCAATTCTTAAGCGCCAAAGTGCGCACGTTTATTGATTTTTTAGCCGAAAAAATTCAGCACGAGCGGGTTAAATATCCGCAAGCCTAGTCCGAACAGCGTTTGCTTCTTAACTAGGAAGTTTTAATTCTTTTGCAAATGCCTTGCTATCGCCTACAATTTTGGCACAGCTGTTTGATTGACGAATGCATATTCACATAAAGGAAGACACATGTTGGTATTGGTTACAGGAGCATCGGCAGGTTTTGGTGAAGCGACTTGTCGTTTGTTGGTCGCTAAAGGGCATCGCGTCATTGGTGCGGCACGTCGCATGGCGCGTTTGGATGGTTTGAAGCAAGAATTGGGTGACGCATTTTTGCCGTTGCAATTGGATGTCACACAATTGGAGCAAGTAGATGCGGCGTTGGCAGCTTTGCCGCAGGATTGGCAAAACATTGATGTTTTGGTGAACAACGCAGGTTTGGCTTTGGGTTTGGAAAAAGCGCCTCAAGCTGATTTTGCCGATTGGCTCACAATGATTCATACCAATATCATTGGATTGACTTATCTGACTCGCCAAGTATTACCGAGCATGGTCGCACGTGGGCAAGGTCATATTGTCAATTTGGGTTCGATTGCAGGCACGTATCCGTATCCAGGTGGCAATGTATATGGTGCAACCAAGGCTTATGTGAAGCAGTTTAGCTTGAATTTGCGTGCGGATTTGGTGGGAACGCCTGTGCGTGTGACCAATATTGAGCCCGGTTTGTGCGGTGGAACGGAGTTTTCCAATGTGCGCTTCAAAGGCGATGATGAAAAAGCTGCCAGTGTGTATGACAATGTGCAAGCTTTAACCGGTGAAGACATTGCCAATGCCATTGTGTGGGCGTTAGAGCAACCGAAGCATATGAATGTGAACAGCATTGAAATCATGCCTGTGGCGCAAGCATTTGCACCATTGGCAGTGGCACGCGAAGCCTAAATCTTCAAATTACAAGCGTCCTGTAATGATTTACAGGACGCTTTTTGTATGGATTGACGGTGTTTTGATTGGGTTAATATTGTTAAAGAAATGTATTTTGCCAAACTTTATTGAAAAGAAGCATGTCTGCATAAAGCAACGATTGATTGAATGACAAGGAGATTTGGATGAACAAAGATACAATGGCAGGCAAATGGGAACAGCTTAAAGGTAAAGCCAAAGAAAAATGGGGCGACTTGACCGATGATGAATTGTTAGAGGCCAAAGGCAATGCCCAATATTTGGCGGGTAAAGTGCAAGAGAAATACGGTAAAACCAAAGAAGAGGCTGAAAAAGAAGTCAATGATTGGTTTGACAGCAACAAAGATTGAAAGCGCATCAACAAAAAACCGCAGCGATGGGCTGCGGTTTTTTTGATACATTGTTTTATTTGAGCATGTTTTTCAAAGCCAAACGCACGCCTTCGCTGACATCGCAATCGGCAGGCAAGGTTTTGGTCGCTGCATTGGCTTCACGCTCGTTATAGCCCAATGCCAATAAAGTGCTGATGATGTCGTCTTTGGTATCGGTTTTGGGGGTGAATAAACCTTCAGGCATATCAACCGCACCACCAATGTGCAATTTGCCACGCAATTCTAAAGCCAAGCGTTCGGCGGTTTTTTTGCCAATGCCTGGTACAGAACTCAACACTTTGATGTCTTCATCGGCAATCGCCCGAGCCAAATCGTCGCTAGACAAAACCGATAAGATGCCCAAAGCGGTTTTGGCACCGATGCCAGAAACTTTGATGAGCAAGCGAAAGGTTTCACGCTCGGCAGTATTGGCAAAGCCAAACAGCAAATGTGCATCTTCACGCACAATCAATTGTGTGTACAAACGCAGTTTTTCACCCACAGCAGGCAAAGTGTAAAAAGTTTGCATCGAAACATGCACTTCATAACCGACACCATTGACATCCATAATGATGATGGGCGGTTGTTTGTCGATGATATTGCCGGTCAATTGACTGATCATACAGGCTTTCTAAAAAAATACAGGACGCTTAAAAATACAGGCTTAACGTGCGGTAAAACGACCGCCTTTGATGCTCAAACCTTGTTGAATTTGTGCTGCCAAATTGTGGTTGCGCAACGCGTGGGTCAGACAAACTGCCAACGCATCTGCCGCATCGGCGGAAGGTGTGCCATTTAATGCCAACATTTGTACCACCATGTGTTGCACTTGTTCTTTGGCGGCTTTGCCTTGTCCGACCACCGCTTGTTTGACTTGCAAAGCGGTGTATTCATGCACAGGTAAAGATTGGTGTACCAATGCAGCAATGCACGCACCGCGCGCCTGACCTAGCATCAATGTCGCTGCGGGATTGACGTTGACAAAGACTTGTTCGATGGCGCTAACAGTCGGTTGATAAGTGTCGATTACTTCGACAATGTGGCGAAACAACACATCAATGCGTTCGGCTAAAGTGGCTTTGGGTGGCGTTTTGATGCAGCCTGAAGCCACATAAACATGTTGGCGACCAACCAAATCAATCACACCAAAGCCCGTAATGCGACTGCCAGGATCGATGCCTAAAATTCGGGTAGGAGTGTTCATGGCGAAGATTGTAGCCCAAATTGTTGGTGACTCAAAAGTGTGGTTTGTCGGTGCTGAGTTTGGAGTTTTGGTTTTAAAGAAGGTAGTGATGAATTGATGGCCACAATATGAAGGTGTTGGTTGATGGAAATGTTGACGCAACTAAGACAATATTTTTTAAAAACAAGCTCATCAATGGCTGTGGAAACGCTTTCAAATTTGATATTGAATCAGCTCATGAAATGATGACAAGCGTCCTGTAAAGGTTTACAGGACGCTTGTTGGCTTGGTGGATGATATTAAATGGTTAATAACGGTATTTTGCCAATTGGGCTTTGATTTGCGGCAATGCTTTTCGTGTGGCATCTTCGCCCAATTTGATGGCATGGTCACGTTGGTTGAAGCCGCCAATGGCACCCAATTGCTGCACTTGTGGACGGATGACGATGTTGGCTTGTTTGAGTTCGCCATTCAAAGCGGAAACGCTCATGATGTTCAAGCTTTGATCCAATTGGGCTAAAAAGCCTGTGGCGCTTTTGGCAGGTTTTTGTGAAATGTCGACTGCAATGACAAAATTGGCACCTAAACTTTTTGCAGATTTCACAGGTACCGGTGCGACCAAACCACCATCAACATATTGTTTGCCGCCAATGATGGTCGGTTGGAATACATTGGGAATGCTGACCGATGCACGCACGGCTTGACCCACATTGCCATGGGTGAATGTGACCATTTTACCGCTGCCAAACTCGGTCGCAACTGCGCCAAATTTAATGGGAAACTGTTGTATTGGCTTGTTTTTGACTTTGCCATTGATGAAGTCTTGCAGCTTTTGCCCTTTGATAAAACCACTGGTGGACAAAGTCAAATCGACCAAATTGGTCGAATCCATGATTTGGGCTTCCAATTCTAAGCGATCAGGACTCATGCCTGAAGCGTAAAGACTACCGACCACAGAACCTGCACTGGTACCTGTGACCACATGAATGGGAATATGGTTTTCACGCAAAACTTTAATCACGCCAATATGGGCGAAACCTTTGCTTGCCCCGCCGCCTAAAGCCAAGCCAATGACGGCTTTGGGTTTGGAGTGTGTCACAGATGTTGGTTTGGTTTGGGGTTTGTCTGTGCTGCCGCAAGCACTTAATAATACAGCGAGGCTGCCCAATATCCAATAACGGTTGGCTAACATAAGCGTCCTTAAGCTTTGGGTTTGGATGGGTAAAAATTCACCAAAGATTCGTTTTCAGGCAAAACCAGTTTTTTCACTGCATGACCAAAAATCACTTCTAATGTGATGTTTTTCAATTCGCCATTTTGCAAAGATTGGCTGATGATTTTTTGTGCATTTTCTTGATCATCGTCTGCAATGCCCAAAGCCTGCCACACTTGCAATACTTCCATATCACGCCAAAAGCGTTGTGGATTTTGATAGCTTAAATGGATGCGATCGACATCCATCACCGGGTCGTAAAAACCATGATGGAACAACATATCGCCCAAGTCATGCATGTCCCAAAAACGGTTTTTGGCCACTTGGATGCCATGGATTTGCAATAACATGATGATTTCTTGCAAAGTATCGGGACCAAAATGCGTGAAATACAGCAAGCCATCTTTGCGCAATACATCTGACCAATGTTCAAACAATTTTGTCGGTTCGCTCTCGGCAACAAATGCCAAATTGCTCCACAACACATCAAAACTGGCAGTGGCGCCAATGTCGGTTAAGACGCCTTGGGTTTGGATGGTTTTTTTGCCCATCAATTTTTGCCACATATTGCGCTTGGAAGCACGTTGCTCGGCGCTCAGTTCCAAATAATCGCTGCGAGCATCAAATTCTTGCAGGCTTGCTTGTGGATAGCGTTGCGACAAAGCGGCATGGCTTAAATCAAAATCTGCACCAAAAATGGCAATGTCTTTGGGTGTGTTTTTCAAGACGTCCAAGCGTTCGTCCATTTGTGTTACCAAACGCTGGTGTACAAACCAATCGTTTTCTTGCCAATCAAGCTTCATGAGTGTTCCAAAATTCTATCAATGCGTTCGCCATCACATCAGGATGGGAAATAAATGGGGCGTGTACGGCTTTGGGAATGGTCAATAATTGTGCATTGGGCAAGTGAGCGGCCAAATATTCGCCCAAGCGCACAGGGGTAATGGTGTCTTTGTCGCCAAAAACACACAAAGTAGGCGTGGTGATGTGAGCCAACAAGCTGCGCGCATCGGCAGCGCTGGCATATTGCTGCGCACTGTGTAAACCCGCAGGCACACCACAAGCGATGGTGGCGGGCAATATGGCTTCAACCGCCGCTTTGCGCTCTGGCGTGTACAAAATTTGCAATTGCAAAAATTGCGTCATGGTTTTGCCATAGTCGGCCTGAAACACAGGAATCATGCCCAGCAGTTTGGATTGAACCAAACCTGCATCATAACCCTCAGTTTGTAACAATTTGGCAAATGTGGCGCACAGGCACAAGGTTTTGACTTTATCAGGATGGCGAGCTGCCAATTGCAGCGCCACTTGTCCGCCCAAAGACCAAGCCACAATGTGATGTGCTTCGTCCATTTGCGCCGCCAATTGGTCGGCAAATACGGCAGCATCAAATTCGGTCTCGTGATGGTCGCCATGACCTGGTAAGTCGGGCGCCCAAATGGAATCTGTGGGTAAATATTGACGGAAATCGTCGTAAACGTGGTGGTTGGCAGCCCAACCATGTAGTAGCAGCACAGGCGAGGTTAAATACATGTGGCAATCTTTTCTGAAATCTTGTGATTCATGGCTTAATCCATCTCAAGGCTGTTTATTATGCCACGATTCCATCGAGCGTTTGCATTTGTGTGCCGACTGTTTGCCTTTGTTACAGCAGCTTATCATGTCTGAACAAGTGTGTCCTTGGTGTGCGCATTTAAGTGTCGGTGGTGCTATTTGTGGGGAGTGTCAGCAAAACATGCCTTATTTTGATCGTTTGTGGGCGAGTTATCACTTGGCATTTCCACTACATCAAATCATTACCGAATATAAGTTTCACAAGCAATGGTCGTATGCACCGATTTTGGCAGCTTGGATGCAGGAAAATCCGCCCAAATGGCTGTCTGATTTGGCTTTGGATGGTGTGATTGCCATGCCTTTGAGCCGAGGACGTTTGTTTGAGCGTGGTTATAACCAGTCTGAATGGTTATTTCAGTTTCTTAGTACATCATCATTAATATCTTCTCAACATTCAAAAGTCAAAATTAGGCGTCTTTACAGGCCGCCTCAAAGTTCATTACCACTGCAACAACGTTATGAAAATGTAGATGGTGTATTTTCGATTCAGAACGATGTTAATGAACGTCATTTGCTGTTAATTGACGATGTTGTGACCACTTGTGCAACATTAAATGAATTGGCTCGAAAGCTAAAAGGGGCGGGGGCTGCGAGTGTTTCTTGTTGGGTTCTTGCGAAAGCGTAATTGCAAAAAATTTGACCGTGTTTGCGGCTTGCTGCATAGTAGCGATTGTTAAGTAGTTGATTTTAATATTTTATGTAAAAATTTAACTATTTTTTACATTTTTATGTCATAAAAAATGGTGGCTTTGGCGAGGTTAGATAAGGTTTAAAAACGGACTTTAGAACGATTGCCTTTGCGCATATTCAATGCGTGAGACACCAAAAGTACCAAGCTGATGTGATGGCTCAACAATAGGTTGAAATTTGTTCGATGCGAAAGTCCTGTATTGGTATTGCCCCTTATAAACTCAAGAAAGTAGCCCCGGTTTGTCTAGCAAAAATGTTTTCTTCTGTACCATAGCCGCTATTGCAATCAGTAGCACCTTAATGACTCAGGCTCAAGCTGATACAGCGCGTGCACCTGTGGCTAAAGAACCGATTGCAATGTCGACTCAAAAAGCAATGGCGACCCAATTAAAAGTCGCCAATCATGCAGGTCGTACGCACAAACTGGTGCCTGACTCTGTGGTGAAAGCAGAAAAATTACATCCTAGCGCCAATCGAAGCTATCAAGTCAAAGGCCAGCGTTATCAGCCTCTCAATAAAGTATCGCAATTTTCTCAAGAAGGTGGTGCTTCTTGGTATGGCAAGCAATTTCATGGTCGTAAAACCTCTTCAGGTGAACGCTATGACATGCATGAGATGACTGCCGCTCACAAAACTTTGCCGATTCCAAGTTATGCCAAAGTCACCAATGTGAGCAATGGTAAAAGCGTGATTGTGCGTATTAATGACCGTGGTCCATTTCATGGCAATCGCATCATCGACGTTTCTTATGGTGCTGCGCAAAAATTAGGCATGGTCAATTCTGGTACGGCCAAAGTGCGTGTTGAGCAATTGGTACCTGGTCAATTAGCACAAGCGGAAGCGTCTAAAAATACTTATGTGAATTTGCATACTTTTGACCAAGTCAGCGATGCGCAAGCTTATTTGAAGCGCGTGAGCGATTTGGTGAAACAAGGTAGCCATGAACAAAAAGTGATTATGGTGCGTCAAAACGACCAATATGTTGTTCGCATCGGTCCATTTAGCAACAAAGAAAAAGCGGAATCTTTGAAGAAGAATATGCTCACCGCTTTGTAATCTGATTTGAATATTAAAATCGTCCTGTAAATATTTACAGGACGCTTTTTTATTGTTTAATGAGAATGTGTTCTGACTTTATCTCATCAGCAAAATACCATTTTTTTAGAGATGCAATGACCAAATATGACTCATATTATATGGAAGTTGGTACGCAAATCGATGTTGACGCTTCATTTGTTCCATTCTCATACTCATGAGAAGATAAGTGAAACAGGCAAATTTAAATGTTTGGATGACTGCTACTGGTAAATTGATTGTGAAACCATTGCAGCAGTTGGGTATAGGTTGGCTGTGATTTTTCAGATACCAATGTCAATTGACCTAAGCGTAGATAGATTTTTTTGGCATTGGACAATGTATCTTGTTCAATTTGATTTCTATGAACATACAGAACATCAAGAATAAAGTCGTTTAAAGTTTCGCCATACTCAGCTTGATGGAGCAGGTGACGACAAGCACAATAAGCTTCTTCGGCTAAATGCAGTTTAATGGCATTGCGTGCGACTTCATACCAAATCATATAGCGGTGTATGGGTTCGTTCACAAATAAGGTTTTTTGTGGGTCTGGCGGTGGCAGTGTGGAGGCTTTTTTAGCCACATCAAAGGCCAGTTGATATTGTTGGGTGTTGTTATACAGTTGTGCCAAGAGGGCTAGCGCTTCGGCATGTTTTGGCATTGCGTTATAAGCGTTCCACCAAGCTTCCGCTGTTTTGGCATGCTGATTCATGCGATTGTATTCTGTGCCCAGCGCAATATAACTAAAGCGAACTTCTTCGCCATGAGGTTCGCACAATTGAATATTGCGCTCAAACCATGTGACTGCCAAATCAGGACGATTACAGTCGCGATAAGATTGACCACAATAATAAGAATAGCGGCGTTTAAAAATGATATTGGTTTCGGTTTCAAAGGCAGCAGCCAAAACTTGTGCATCTTTTAAGTATTTGTTTGGGTCTTGGTTGCGTGCGCCAAAGCGTCCTGAAATCACATGATAAGGACCTTCAATATGTTGTTCTTGGTTGGCGTGATCCGTCTTAGGTAAAATCACTTCATGCAATACACCTTTCCAATAAACCGACCCATCATTTTTAGCCAATAAACGCCGTGGATAGCGTGTGGATCTTTGAGCATTGGTGAGGAATAAATTGTAAAAAGTGGTGGTTAAATTTTCAGGCAGCGTGAGTCGACCTTCAAACCGATCATCGGCATCAAAAAAGAACACATAATCGGTTTTGTCTTGCGCGGCTTCTAAAACCAATTGGCGATTGTGACCAAAGTCTTTCCATTCGTGTTGCAACAATTCGCCTGCAATACCACGCTCTTGAAAAAAAGTGCGGATAATGTCCATGGTCGCATCGCTAGAACCTGTATCAGCAATCACCCAGTAATCAATGTGAATATGCTCCACCACATTGGCCAACGTATCGGCAATGATGGCAGCCTCATTTTTCACAATCATATTCAAACAAATGGTACTCATGAATAGCCTTTTTGAAGTCAGTTTGAAGGTTGAGTGCGTTTAACTAGAACATGATACGCAAATACCAGCCGCCCAATCAGGTGGCAATGCGGCATATTGTTCGTATTCAGGTTGCTCATCATACGGTTTGGACATGACTTGGTATAGCTCGTTCATGCTGTCGACATTGCCTTGTTGAGCTTGCTCAATTGCTTGTTGTAATAAATATTGGCGCAAGACATATTTTGGATTGACGGCATTCATTCGCACTGCCCGTTCTTCATCGTTGAGCACTTCTTGTTGTAAACGATGGCGGTAGCGTTGCAACCAATCTGTTAAACCAACGTCGGGCAAAGGCCAAATATGGCGTAATTTTTGAGGAATGGTATTGTCATTGCGTTGGACTTGGCTTAGATAACGAAAGCCCAAACTAAAATCGACTCGTTGCGCTGCCATGGCTTTTAATAAGTCATCTATCAATTCTTGATCGTGTTCATCTTCTATATACAGGCCGAGTTTCGCACGCATTTTTTGCAAATAAGCGTCCTTGTATTGCGCTACAAAACCATTCAAAACGGCAACCAATTCTTCTTCAGTCGCCAAAGGCAAAAAGCAAGACGCCAAACATGACAAATTCCATTGCACAATGGCTGGCTGTGCTTGGTAAGAATAACGTCCATGATGGTCAGAATGATTACATATATAGTGTGGATCAAAACCATCCATAAAACCAAACGGACCATAATCTATGGTTAAGCCTAATATAGACAGATTGTCTGTATTCAGGACGCCATGACAAAAGCCCACTGCTTGCCACGAAGCGACCAAATCGGCTGTGCGTTGGCTAATGGTTGCAAACAATTGCAAATAAGGATTGTCAGCCTGTAAACATTCTGGATACAAATGATCCAAAACCCAATCGGCTAAAACCTGTACATCGTGATTCAAACCTTTGTGATACCAATGTTCAAAATGACCAAAGCGTAAAAATGAAGGCGAAACTCGAGTGACCACTGCTGCCGTTTCGGCTTGTTCGCGGTAAACCACATCATTAGATGCTGTTAAAGCCAAGGCTCGTGTCGTTGGAATGCCCAAAGCATGCATGTATTCTGAACACAAATATTCGCGTATGGACGAACGCAATACCGCTCGGCCATCAGCACGGCGTGAATAAGGTGTTTGACCGCCACCTTTTAATTGGATTTCCCAGTGTTCATGTTGGGACGAAACCACTTCCCCTAGCAACATTGCTCGACCATCACCCAATTGTCCAGCCCAAATACCAAATTGATGACCGCTGTATACAGTGGCAATAGGCTGTTGTGGTGGCGTTAATAAGCTGCCTGAAAAAAGCGCAATCCAATTCTCTAAATGTTGAACCGTAGCTGGTAAATTCAAACTCGTTGCCAACTCTGTATTGTAGGCAAGCAAAGAAGCTTGGTGTAAGGGTTGCACATCTATTGCGCTGTAATGATGTTCAGGCAAAGACAATAATCGAGAAGGCTGAAGAGATGTTGGCATGTGTGGGCATTCTGAAAGTTTTTTGGGCAGTATATACCCAATCAAAAAAATGTATATCGATGCACTCAAGTCTTTAAAACATACTTATTAGTGTGATTGAAGCAATAAAAAAGCAATCCAAGCGTCCTGTAAAGGAGTTGCAGGACGCTTGGATTGCTTTGTTTAGTGATATTTCGGTTATTTTAAAAAATATTTTGATGTGATGTTTGTGGTTTTTTGAAGGTTGTTAAAATAATTTGTAATAAGATTTCCTTTAAATTCAGTGTGCTTGTGTTTTTATAGCCATATTTTTACAATTAGGTGTTGACGGGTTTTCGGTGTTTCTGTAATATTCGGTTTCTTCGCTGCTGAGACAGAAACGAAACAGACCAAACGGTCAGCTTCACAAGTTTCACAGCACAGCTCTTTAAAAAAACAGATTACCGATAAGTGTGAGTGCGAAGAGCCTCACACTGCTAAAGAAGTAAAGACAAGATATGATTTTTAATCATTTCTCGCTCTTTTTCTTTGAGAAGCAGACCAGAAATTAAATAGTAAGCTTAGAGATTAAACATAAGAGTTTGATCCTGGCTCAGATTGAACGCTGGCGGCATGCTTTACACATGCAAGTCGAACGGTAGCAGGAGAAAGCTTGCTTTCTTGCTGACGAGTGGCGAACGGGTGAGTAATGCGTCGGAACGTACCAAGTAATGGGGGATAACTACTCGAAAGAGTGGCTAATACCGCATACGCCCTACGGGGGAAAGCAGGGGATCTTCGGACCTTGCGTTATTTGAGCGGCCGACGTCTGATTAGCTAGTTGGTGGGGTAAAAGCCTACCAAGGCGACGATCAGTAGCGGGTCTGAGAGGATGATCCGCCACACTGGGACTGAGACACGGCCCAGACTCCTACGGGAGGCAGCAGTGGGGAATTTTGGACAATGGGCGCAAGCCTGATCCAGCAATGCCGCGTGTATGAAGAAGGCCTTCGGGTTGTAAAGTACTTTTGTTAGGGAAGAAAAGCTTTTGGCTAATATCCAAGAGTGATGACGGTACCTAAAGAATAAGCACCGGCTAACTACGTGCCAGCAGCCGCGGTAATACGTAGGGTGCAAGCGTTAATCGGAATTACTGGGCGTAAAGCGAGCGCAGGCGGTTATTTAAGTCAGGTGTGAAAGCCCCGAGCTCAACTTGGGACGTGCATTTGAAACTGGATAACTAGAGTGTGTCAGAGGGGGGTAGAATTCCACGTGTAGCAGTGAAATGCGTAGAGATGTGGAGGAATACCGATGGCGAAGGCAGCCCCCTGGGATAACACTGACGCTCATGCTCGAAAGCGTGGGTAGCAAACAGGATTAGATACCCTGGTAGTCCACGCCCTAAACGATGACAATTAGCTGTTGGGAGATTAAAAGCTCTTGGTAGCGTAGCTAACGCGTGAAATTGTCCGCCTGGGGAGTACGGTCGCAAGATTAAAACTCAAAGGAATTGACGGGGACCCGCACAAGCGGTGGATGATGTGGATTAATTCGATGCAACGCGAAGAACCTTACCTGGTCTTGACATGTACGGAATCCTCCAGAGACGGAGGAGTGCCTTCGGGAGCCGTAACACAGGTGCTGCATGGCTGTCGTCAGCTCGTGTCGTGAGATGTTGGGTTAAGTCCCGCAACGAGCGCAACCCTTGTCATTAGTTGCTACCATTCAGTTGAGCACTCTAATGAGACTGCCGGTGACAAACCGGAGGAAGGTGGGGATGACGTCAAGTCCTCATGGCCCTTATGACCAGGGCTTCACACGTCATACAATGGTCGGTACAGAGGGTAGCCAAGCCGCGAGGTGGAGCCAATCTCATAAAGCCGATCGTAGTCCGGATCGCACTCTGCAACTCGAGTGCGTGAAGTCGGAATCGCTAGTAATCGCAGGTCAGCATACTGCGGTGAATACGTTCCCGGGTCTTGTACACACCGCCCGTCACACCATGGGAGTGGGGGATACCAGAAGTAGGTAGGATAACCGTAAGGAGTCCGCTTACCACGGTATGCTTCATGACTGGGGTGAAGTCGTAACAAGGTAGCCGTAGGGGAACCTGCGGCTGGATCACCTCCTTTCTAGAGATAGAAGAGGCTTAACGCATTCACACTTATCGGTAAACTGTAAATAAAGATGCAAGTAGCAACGACCTGGGTTTGTAGCTCAGCTGGTTAGAGCACACGCTTGATAAGCGTGGGGTCGGAGGTTCAAGTCCTCCCAGACCCACCATCAAACTTGGTAACAAGTAAGGTTGTGGAACATTGGGGGCATAGCTCAGTTGGTAGAGCACCTGCTTTGCAAGCAGGGGGTCATCGGTTCGATCCCGTTTGCCTCCACCAATGAACTAAAATACTTTGCAAATCAAAGACGATTGACAGCTGACGCTGTTTTTTATTTCACTCTTAATAAAGAGATGATATACTCTCAGTCTTCTTTGATTTGCGAAGCGTGTTAGCGGACAAGCAGTACAAAGCGAAACACACAAAAGCGACGCATCGATCTTTAAAAAATTAGAAAGCCGAAATCAACAAACAAAAGACAATGTTGTTGTTTAGACAGCCTTTACAGGCCGCTTAAATAACACAGTAAATTTGGGTGATGATTGTATCTGCAATCAACGAATTCAAAAGGCGTTGATTGTAACAACCAAGTAGTAAGCTTTAACATGAAGAGAATCAAGCAGAAGGAAGACACGTCAACTGTCTAATTCTGCAAAGTCAGAGGTTCTTGAAATGATAGAGTCAAGTGAATAAGTGCATCAGGTGGATGCCTTGGCGATGATAGGCGACGAAGGACGTGTAAGCCTGCGAAAAGCGTGGGGGAGCTGGCAATAAAGCTTTGATCCCGCGATGTCCGAATGGGGAAACCCACCTAATTTATTAGGTACCTTTGACTGAATACATAGGTCACTGGAGCAAACCCGGAGAACTGAACCATCTAAGTACCCGGAGGAAAAGAAATCAACCGAGATTCCGCAAGTAGTGGCGAGCGAACGCGGAAAAGCCTGTTAGTGATAGTAGTCGAGATAGAAGAACATTCTGGAAAGTATGACCATAGTGCGTGATAGTCGCGTATTCGAAATCTCAACTGCGGTACTAAGCTAACGACAAGTAGGGCGGGACACGAGAAATCCTGTCTGAATATGGGGGGACCATCCTCCAAGGCTAAATACTCATCATCGACCGATAGTGAACCAGTACCGTGAGGGAAAGGCGAAAAGAACCCCGGAAGGGGAGTGAAATAGAACCTGAAACCTGATGCATACAAACAGTGGGAGCGGACTTGTTCCGTGACTGCGTACCTTTTGTATAATGGGTCAACGACTTACGTTCAGTAGCAAGGTTAACCGAATAGGGGAGCCGTAGAGAAATCGAGTCTTAATAGGGCGATTAGTTGCTGGGCGTAGACCCGAAACCAAGTGATCTATCCATGGCCAGGATGAAGTTGCCGTAACAGGTAATGGAGGTCCGAACCCACTAATGTTGCAAAATTAGGGGATGAGCTGTGGATAGGGGTGAAAGGCTAAACAAACTTGGAGATAGCTGGTTCTCCCCGAAAACTATTTAGGTAGTGCCTCGAGGTACACTCATGGGGGTAAAGCACTGTTATGGCTAGGGGGTTATTGCAACTTACCAACCCATGGCAAACTAAGAATACCATGAAGTGATTCCTCGGGAGACAGACATCGGGTGCTAACGTCCGGTGTCAAGAGGGAAACAACCCAGACCGCCAGCTAAGGTCCCAAATGATAGATTAAGTGGTAAACGAAGTGAGAAGGCCCAGACAGCTAGGATGTTGGCTTAGAAGCAGCCACCATTTAAAGAAAGCGTAATAGCTCACTAGTCGAGTCGTCTTGCGCGGAAGATGTAACGGGGCTCAAATCTATAACCGAAGCTGCGGATGTGCACTTAGTGCATGTGGTAGGGGAGCGTTCTGTAGGCCTGCGAAGGTGGATTGTGAAGTCTGCTGGAGGTATCAGAAGTGCGAATGTTGACATGAGTAGCGATAAAGGGGGTGAAAAGCCCCCTCGCCGAAAACCCAAGGTTTCCTACGCAACGTTCATCGGCGTAGGGTGAGTCGGCCCCTAAGGCGAGGCAGAGATGCGTAGTCGATGGGAAACAGGTTAATATTCCTGTACTTGATTTAAGTGCGATGTGGGGACGGAGAAGGTTAGGTCAGCAAACTGTTGGAATAGTTTGTTCAAGCCAGTAGGTGGAATTCTTAGGCAAATCCGGGAATTCATTCAACACCGAGAAGTGATAACGAGGTTCTACGGAACCGAAGTGACCGATACCACGCTTCCAGGAAAAGCCACTAAGCTTCAGCTTAAATCGAACCGTACCGCAAACCGACACAGGTGGGTGGGATGAAAATTCTAAGGCGCTTGAGAGAACTCGGGAGAAGGAACTCGGCAAATTGATACCGTAACTTCGGGAGAAGGTATGCCTGGTATTGTGAAGGATTTACTCCGTAAGCAACGCCAGGCCGCAGAGAATCGGTGGCTGCGACTGTTTATTAAAAACACAGCACTCTGCTAACACGAAAGTGGACGTATAGGGTGTGACGCCTGCCCGGTGCTGGAAGGTTAATTGAAGATGTGCAAGCATCGGATCGAAGCCCCAGTAAACGGCGGCCGTAACTATAACGGTCCTAAGGTAGCGAAATTCCTTGTCGGGTAAGTTCCGACCCGCACGAATGGCGTAACGATGGCCACACTGTCTCCTCCCGAGACTCAGCGAAGTTGAAATGGTTGTGAAGATGCAATCTACCCGCTGCTAGACGGAAAGACCCCGTGAACCTTTACTGTAGCTTTGCATTGGACTTTGAAGTCACTTGTGTAGGATAGGTGGGAGGCTTTGAAGCACAGACGCTAGTCTGTGTGGAGCCGTCCTTGAAATACCACCCTGGTGACTTTGAGGTTCTAACCCAGGTCCGTTATCCGGATCGGGGACCGTGCATGGTAGGCAGTTTGACTGGGGCGGTCTCCTCCCAAAGAGTAACGGAGGAGTTCGAAGGTTACCTAGGTCCGGTCGGAAATCGGACTGATAGTGCAATGGCAAAAGGTAGCTTAACTGCGAGACCAACAAGTCGAGCAGGTGCGAAAGCAGGACATAGTGATCCGGTGGTTCTGTATGGAAGGGCCATCGCTCAACGGATAAAAGGTACTCCGGGGATAACAGGCTGATTCCGCCCAAGAGTTCATATCGACGGCGGAGTTTGGCACCTCGATGTCGGCTCATCACATCCTGGGGCTGTAGTCGGTCCCAAGGGTATGGCTGTTCGCCATTTAAAGTGGTACGTGAGCTGGGTTTAAAACGTCGTGAGACAGTTTGGTCCCTATCTGCAGTGGGCGTTGGAAATTTGACGGGGGCTGCTCCTAGTACGAGAGGACCGGAGTGGACGAACCTCTGGTGTACCGGTTGTCACGCCAGTGGCATAGCCGGGTAGCTAAGTTCGGAAGAGATAAACGCTGAAAGCATCTAAGCGTGAAACTCGCCTGAAGATGAGATTTCCCTTGTGGTTTAACCACACTAAAGAGTCGTTCGAGACCAGGACGTTGATAGGTGGGGTGTGGAAGAGCGGTAACGCTTGAAGCTAACCCATACTAATTGCTCGTGAGGCTTGACTCTATCATTTGAAGAACTTCAATGATAATGCTTACTACATAAAGCATACAATTATTACCCAGTTGATTAAGATTGAAATAGACAGTATAATACAGCCCTATTTCAAAGCTCTGTAATACAGACGGCTTTCTGATTTTAAAGTTTATGTTTGACGACCATAGCGAGTTGGTCCCACGCCTTCCCATCCCGAACAGGACCGTGAAACGACTTAGCGCCGATGATAGTGTGGATTACCCATGTGAAAGTAGGTCATCGTCAAACGCCCCATTCTAAAGCCCTGATGCAAACGCATCAGGGCTTTATTCATTCTTAAAGATAGTTTTAAATATAATACACATTCATATAAACAAGCGTCCTGTAAACTTTACAGGACGCTTTTAATCATCAACGCTGGATTATTCAATCACAATTTTTGGAAAAGCATTGCTGAAATCTTTGCCCATGTCTGAGATTTTTAAGATGATTTGCCATGTTGCTTGTTGGTACAAATTGGCAATGGCCGTTTCAGTTTGCTGTAACTCTACGCCTTGACCTTGGTCCATGGCTTGGCGAATTGGCAAGCTGAGTGGTAATTGAGCCAATAATGGGACATTCAAGTTTTCAGACAACATTTTGCCACCATCTGAGCCAAAAATGGCTTCGGCATGACCGCACTGAGAACAAATATGGGTTGCCATATTTTCGATGATACCCAAAATAGGAATATTGACTTTGGCAAACATGTCGACTGCTTTTCTAGCATCCAGTAATGCAATGTCTTGCGGCGTGGTGACGATGACAGAGGCGGTCACTGGAATTTTTTGGGATAGCGTCAATTGGACATCACCTGTGCCTGGAGGCAAGTCTATGAACAAATAATCCACATCATCCCATTGGCTTTGGAATAATAATTGTTGCAAAGCTTGGCTAACCATGGGGCCGCGCCACACAACCGCTTGATCGGTATTGACCAAGAAGCCAATCGACATGGTTTGAATGCCAGCTGCATTGGTTACAGGAATGAATTTGCCATCTTTTTGTTCAGGTTGTAAATCAGAGACGCCTAACATGGTTGGTTGGCTTGGACCATAAATATCAGCATCCAAGACACCAACACGCGCACCCATTTTGCTTAAAGCGATGGCTAAGTTGGTAGTGGTCGTGGATTTGCCTACACCGCCTTTGCCTGAAGCAATGGCAATGATGTTTTTGACGCCTTTAATGGTATTCACGCCTTGCTGCACTTTGTGTGTGACAATTTTGTTTTCTAGCGTCAGATGAATATTGGAGGCAGGAGTATCTGTTGCTTGAGCAATGGCTTGAATGAAAGCGTCCTGTAAGTGTGCAACAGGGTAGGCAAAGCGCAATGTCACATGAATGTTACCGTCTTGTTGTGTGAGTTTGGTAAGGGCTTTTTCTGATGCAATGGTACGGTTGCTATTGGGCAAGACAATGGCTTCAATCGCGGTTTGAATCTGTTCCACGGAAAATCCTTTTTTGGGTTGCTGTTTGAGTTTGGGTTGCTGTTTGAGTGGGATATTGTTGGAATAAATGGGGTCAGATGTGGCAGATGCAATCTTTTGCCATTGTAAACTTTTTAGGATGCTTTTTCCTGTTTCTTCAAAAGTTTGGTATGCTTACGCCTTGTAAGAAGGAAAATGAATGATGAGTAATATTTTGGTTGTCGGTAGTATCAATATGGATTTAATCACAGTTTTGGATCGTTTTCCAAAAGTGGGTGAAACTTTGTTAGGTCAGACATTTACGACAGCTTTAGGTGGCAAAGGTGCCAATCAAGCCGTTGCAGCTGCTCGTTTGGGCGCTGATGTGGCGATGATTGGTGCGGTGGGTGATGATGCCAATGGTACTTCGGCTTTGAATATTTTAAAGCAAGAAGGCATAGACATCAGTGGGATTAGTGTTAAGCAAAGTATGAGTTCGGGTATTGCCAGTATTACCGTTGCCGAAAGTGACAATCATATTATTGTTGTGCCAGGTGCGAATTTTGCTTTGAGTATTGAGGACATTGATGCTCATACAGCTTTGTTTGAACAGGCTGATGTGGTTTTGTGTCAGTTGGAAATTCCAATGGATTGCGTATTACATGCGGCAAAATTGGCTAAAAAACATCAGGCGACATTTGTCTTGAATCCAGCACCAGCACAAAAATTATCCGCAGAATTATTGTCTTTGGTTGATGTGATGACGCCTAATCATACTGAATTGAAATTGGCATTTGCATTAGATGATACAGCTAGCGATGAGGAAATTGCTCAAATATTGCCTGTACACATGCAATTGGTGATGACTGAAGGTGCCAATGGCGCCAGTCATTATGGTATTGATGGTAAACGTCATTGGAATGCATTTAAGGTAGAAGCGGTTGATACCACAGGTGCCGGTGACACGTTTAATGCAGGCTTAGCAGTCTATTGGTCACAAGGATTGGATGTGGCTGTAGAGCGTGCCCAAGCTGCAGCAGCGTTAGCTGTGCAGCAATTGGGTGCACAAACAGCGATGCCTACCGCAGAAGCTGTGAGTGTGTTTATTCAGGCTCAAGCTTAGCTTATAAGCGAGCCAATTCGGCTTGCATGGCAGAAATATTGGCGCGTCTATCCGCAACTTGCCTTTCCCATTTAGGAATGTTTTTGCCATTTTTCTTTGCTTGGCTTAATTGATTCTCAGCCGCACGCAGTGCGGCTTTTTCACGTTGTAATTCTTGCTTCACAATGTCAGAGCGTGACAATTTTGGCTTATAAACTGCTTTGCTTGGTGCTGCTGTACGCTGATGGGTATTTTTTACCTTGCTGGTAATGGGTGCTGGGGCTTGATTGCGTAATGAAACCTGCGTATTAGGTATTGGCGTAATTGGTTTTGAGACTATTAAAATGTCATTGCGTAAGGAACCCAAAGCTTGGTCGATTGCCAAATTGTAATGAGGTGTGTTAGTTGCCGTAATCACTGAGGCTTGTGAGCGCATACAAACAGATGTCTGATGGCTAGTCCAAACTGCACATGGTAATTTCGCAAGTGAAGAGGCGTGGGCATTGGTCAAAGAACCAATGAGTAGCAAAGGTAGTAGTACTATTGATGTATGGCGGCGTAGGTTAGGTATAAACATGTACGGATATCTTTTTAATGAAACCTTTGAATTATATGTGTTTTTTTGGTTTTTATAGTTTTATGCATGCAAAGCTAAGTTAAGAGCTGCTAGTGTTTTTGTTTAGAGGGTAACCTTGCTTCTAAGTTGCGTAAATTCCTATGTTAGAATCATTACTATTGTGCGGTTTGGATAAGCTATGAAGCGTGTGACCTTTTTGTTAAGTTTTCGAGCTGTGGCTTGGATGCCTCTGATTTTATGTCCTATGGCGTTGCTTCCCAGTTCGGTATTGGCATCTCAAATTGCATCAGACAATGCTTTGTCTGATGCTTTACAGTCTAATTGGTCTGAAGTGACCGTCAGCGTACGCCCTTTTTCTATCGCCGAGCAAGAATACTTGAATGAGCAAGCCAAGGAGCGAGGCAAGAATGTAAAAGATGTCACACCGCCGAATCCATCAGAATTACAGTATGCTGTTGTTGTGGAAGTGGATAATTCTGAAGCAAAAGATATGCTAGAAGAACATTTGCCACTGATTGTGCAACAACAAATGAATTCGGATATCGATGCTGAGCAAATTCAATTTTTGGTCGATGATACACCTCAAGATGCCAAAGACATGTTGGATACCTTAGGGTATTTTAATGCTGTCGTGCGTGTGAAAACGGATTCATTGCCTTATGTGGTTCAGGTGGATTTAGGAAAGCGGGTTTTTATTACGTCTGCTCAAGTTAATTTAGATGGCCCTGTTTTAGATGATGAAAAACTGGGTGAATATTTCGCGAATGTCATGTCGGGTTGGACGGCTAAAGAAGGTGAGCCTTTTTTACAAAGTACTTGGAGTGGTAGTAAAAGTGCCGCCGTGAGTGGTATGCGTCGCAAACAATATCCTTTGGCACAAATGACGCAATCGCAAGCATTGATTGACCCTGCGGCAGCAACAGCTGTCATGACTGCGACGATTGACAGCAAAAAGCCTATTTTTTTTGGTGCATTGGATGTCAGTATCAATGAAATATCGTTACCGAATGGCGAGAAAACCAATCAAAAGCCTCGTTATCCTGAAAATATTGTGAGAAATCTGGCACCATTTCAGCAAAGTGATGTGTATGACAGTGATAAGGTGGTCGATTTTCAAAATGCTTTAGAGCAAGACAGTCATTACAGTAGTGTGATGGTGACACCACAATTCAATCGCCTACAAGACGATCAAGTGCCTGTATTGGTGACAGTACAAGAGGTGCCACGTCAAAAATTTGATGCAGGCTTGAATTTCGATTCAGAAGATGGCCATGGTATTCGTTTGGGTTATGAGCATTACAACGTTTTGAATCGAGGTTATGTTGGCAGTAGTTTTGTGTCTTATAACAAATATGAGCAAAGCTTTGGTATTGGTTTAAGCCATCCGCGTGAGTTTGGCAGTTCGTACAATATGGCATCGTTGAATTATAAGAACGGTACTGTACAGCGTGTGAAGACTGAGTCTTGGAATGCAGGGCTTTGGAATGTGAAAGAATTTGATAACAGTGAGCGTCGACTAGGTTTAGAATTTTACCGTGATGACAGTCATGTAGAAAATGGCCCAGATTTTGGCGTAAATTATGCCACGATGTTGACTGCATCATGGCGATATAACCGAGTACAAACATCGATTCGACCACAAAATGGTTATTATGTTTATGGCAAAATTGGCGCTACTTTGGGATCGGTTTTATCGAGTGCTTCGATGCAAATGGTTCGTGCTGATACGGCTTATTATTACACGCCTGAGCAAAAAAAATATGGTACTTTCATTGTCAAAGGTCGAGCCGGTGTGGTGAACGTGTCGGATGAATTAAATGCACCACAAAGTTTGTTATTCCGTACAGGTGGTGCTACTTCTGTACGTGGTTATGAGCATGAAAGCATTGGTATTACAGGTTATCAAGATGCAGTGATTGGTGGCAAAGTGATGGGTGTTGCAAGCTTGGAATACCAATACCCAATTAAAGACAATTATGCATTGGCACTGTTTCATGATATGGGCGATGTGGCCAATCGATTTGATGAATTTAAAATTCAACACGGTACAGGCATAGGTGCCCGTTGGTTTAGTCCTTTCGCACCGATTGCTTTTGACTTGGCTTATGGTCATGAAGACCAAAAAATTCGTTGGTATATCGGCTTGGGAACATCGTTTTAATCCGCGATGTACTTATCTGACCTGAATCTTGTTTTATTAACTGCGAGTATTGTGTATGCATTCCCATAATGAGACAGACGCTGCTGTCGCATTGCCTGAAACGCCTTCTAAACCACCTAAAAAGCCCCGTCGTTGGTGGTTGCGTTTTTTGGTGGCTATTTTATTGGTCGTGGTTTTGGTTGTGTCGACTTTATTTTGGCTGACGCGTACAGAGTCGGGTTTGCGTTTTACTTTATTCCGTATTCCTGCTTGGTTTGGTGTAGAAATTGAAGCGGACAAGGTATCAGGTACCGTTTGGAATGGATTCAATGGTAATAACTGGGTAGTGAAAACGGAAAGCGCCAACATTCATTTGAATCATTTGGAGTTAGATTGGGCGAGCAATGCTTTGTTTTCTAAGACCATACATGTGCGCCGTTTGGATATCGGTGAAATGCACATTGAAGTATTTGAAACGGAGCCTAGACCCAAACAAGAGGCCAAATTTCCAGAAAAATTGCGTTTGCCAGTGAATGTGCATTTGGATGAAGTGAATATTCATGCCATTACTTTTGGTAAAGAACACAGTGTTATTTTAAATCAAGCACAATTAAGCTATCACTATGAGCAAGGTCAGCCACATCGCTTGAATATTCACAGCTTGGACAGCACGTTTGGTTTGGCTGATGGCTATGTTTCTCTTAACGAAAATAAACCTTTTGCAACCGATGCCAAGTTGAATGTGATGGGTAGTCGAGATGGCATCACGGTCAAAGGCAATGCTGCTGTGGGTGGTGATTTGGACAATCTGACGGTCAATGGCAAATTCAGTGGTGAAGGTGTGATATTGAATGTAGATGGTGCGTTGCATCCATTTGCCAAAACATTAAACCAACAATTTTCTTTTTTGAATGTCAATGGCAAAGGCTTAAACCCTAAAACCATCATTCCAAGCTTGCCCGAGGCGCAAATTGAACTGGAAGTGGGTATTGAACCTATTGCTGGCACCAATGAAATGCAAGGCGTCCTGAAAGTGTTGAACAGTAAGCCGATGCATATTGATGCAAATGGTATTCCTGTTCAATCCATTGATACGCAATTTAAATTAGATCGAGAAGGGAAAGTAATTTTATCCTCATCGAATATACGGACACTGCATCAAGGTCAAGTTGCGGTGAAAGGCGTGGTGGATGCGGCGCAGTCTGTATTGGATTTGGATGTGAATGTCAGTCAACTCACGCTGGCTGATATTGTGAACAATCCGATGAAAGGCACGTTGGCAGGCGACATTGAAGTCACAGGTCAATTCGATAGCCCGCAAGCAGATTGGCGTTTGAAGACCGAACGCTTGCGTTCTTCAGGCCGCTTTAATATGTTGGTTGATCGTCAAAATGGTCAACAAAGCTTGCAGATTTCTAAAGCACATATTGCCACGCCTGATGGCGGTAGTATTGGTCTTGCAGGACAAATGAATTTGTACAAAGACCAAGCTTTTAAAATTGCGGCTGTCAGTCATCGTTTTAATCCTGCTTCATTGTCCAAAGATTATCCGCAAGGCAATGTGAATTTGGATGTGCGTGCGTTGGGAACTTTGGCAGGTGAACCTGTGGTTAAGGCTTTATTGGATTTGGGTAACAGCAGTTTGTCGGGAGCCAAACTCAGTGGCACAGGTGATGTGGTTGTCAGCAATCAACATTTAAGTCGTGCCAATTTGAGTGTGTTGCTTGATGGCAATCGCATTAAAACCGATGGCAGCATAGGCAAAGCGGGCGACAAATTGAATGTGGATATTCATGCACCGCGTTTGGATCAATTTGGTTTCGGTTTAAGTGGCTTATTGACTGCCAAAGGTCATTTGGCAGGCGACCCTAAAAAACTGGACATTCAATTGGCAGGTCAAGCACAAAATCTGCGTTTTAAAGATGCTGTGGCAGTGCAACAAGCACGTTTCGATGTGAAAGCATCGCCCACCATGAGCGCGCCTTTGAATATCAGTGTCAATGGCAATGCTTTGAAGTTTGGTACGACTTTGGTTGACCAAATCAATGTCAATGTGGCGGGAACAGGTAACAATCACAATATCAAAGCCGATGGCAGCCTGAGCTTAGATAAGCAGCCTTATCGTTTGAATTTGGCGGCACAAGGCGGCCTGAATGATGAGATGCAGTGGAAAGGAACGGTTGCCACTTTGGATATTGGCGGTGCATTCAATGCCCGTTTGAACAACCGCATGGCTTTAGAAGCAGGGGCACAGAAAGTGGCGTTGAGCAGCGCTTCTTGGGGTTTAATGGGCGGCAGTTTGAATTTGAATCATTTTATTTGGGAAGCTGGCAAAGGTCTGCAAACCAAAGGTTCGGCTTCGGGCTTGGATATTCGTGAAATTAACAATTTGGTACAAATCCCAATTGAGCAAAATGTCATTATTGGCGGTGATTGGGACATGTCTTATGGCCAAAATATGAATGGCTTTTTGCGCTTGCAGCGTCAATCTGGCGACGTGACTTTGCCGCAGCGCAATCAAAAATTAGGTTTGAGTCGTTTGCAAACCGATACGCGTTTTCAAAATGGCAGCATCAATACCAAAATTGATTTGGTGACCCAATATGCGCGTGCCAATGGTCAAATCAACATTGGTCAAGCTTATGGCAATGTTTTTGCTAATGCGCCTTTGAGTGGTACGGTGAATGTGGTGGCTGATAATTTGGCGACGGTGCGCAATTTCTTACCTGTGGGCATGGAGGTTACAGGCCGCGCTGAAGCGAATGTGAAATTAAGTGGCTCGATAGGTAAACCGCAATTGTCTGGTCCGTTTAGCGGGACCAATTTAAGCTTTTTAGATCGTTCGAGTGGTGTGTATTTGAAAAATGGTTCATTGCAATCACATTTTTCAGGACAATCTTGGATGATTGATGCTTTGACTTTCCGCGAGGGTGCGGGTACTGCGACAGTGAAGGGTCAAGTTAATTTATTGGGTTCTGATCCTGATGTGAATTTGAAATTGATTTTGAGTCGTTTTGAAGCCTTATCGAAACCGACACAGCAATTAACCGTGAGTGGTGAAGCAGATTTAACGTATTTGCCCGCAAAAGGTTTGAGTTTGGTTGGTGGCGTGAAAGTGGACAGGGCACGTTTTGATTTTCCAAAATCCAGTGCACCTTCTTTGAGTGATGATGTGGTGGTATTGGGGCGTCCTGTAAAAGAAAAAAATGCCAGCACACCGATTCATTTGAATTTGTTGTTGGATTTGAACAATGCTTTCCGTTTTAATGGTCAAGGTTTGGATGTGTTGCTGGGCGGTCAAGTGCGTTTGTTGGCGCAGCCGCGACAAGATGTGACTGCCAATGGACAGATTCAAGTGGTGCGTGGCCGTTACAAATCTTATGGACAAGATTTGGTGATACAACGCGGTTACATTACTTTTGTCGATGAGCTTTCCAATCCGACATTGAATGTACGAGCAGAGCGCAGAGCTTCGCCTGTGGGTGCAGGCGTGGAAGTCACTGGCAGTTTGTCGCGCCCTAATACGGTGTTGGTGGCAGATGAGCCTATGAGCGACAAAGACAAACTGTCTTGGTTAATTTTAGGTCGCCCATCTAACAGCGAAAGCGATGATGCTGCGATTGCGGCAGCGGCGGGTGCATGGTTGGCAGGTGGCATTAATAATAAAATTGGGGTGGTGGACAATATTGGTTTGGAAACCCGCCGCACTCGCAATACCGAAACGGGTGAAATGAATGCAGCTGAGCAAGTCATCAATGTCAGCAAGCGTTTGACCAATCAGTTGAGCTTGGGCTATGAATATGGTTTAAGCAGTGCAGAATCATCGGTAAAATTGATTTATTATATTAGCCGCTCTTTGCAAATGATTGGTCGTGTGGGCAGCTATTCCAGCGGTGGTGAATTGCGTTATAGCAAGCGTTTTGATGGCTTCAGTCAGCAAACTCAGGCCACACGTGAAGCATATGAGAAAGCGCATACTCGTCCTGTTGAAAAACAGTGATGGATTTGGATGGATTTGTTTTATAAGCGTCCTGTAAATGTTTTACAGGACGCTTTCAAGATTAAAAGGGCACGCCATGTTATTGTCGGTGTATCAAGTGTTGTGGCGTATGGCGCCCAAAATCATTCAACGTTATTTGCGCAAACGTGCTCGTATGGCGCCTGCGTATTTGGCGCATTGGGACGAGCGTTTTGGCAAACCTTTGCCCAATCCTGTACGTCAACCGATTTGGATTCATGCCGTCTCGGTTGGTGAAACCCGTGCCGCTGCACCATTGATTGCCGCTTTACAACAATATTTTCCTGATGCGCCGTTGTTGCTTACGCAAATGACGCCGACAGGACGTGAAACAGCAGAACAATTGTATCCACATGCCCAATGTCGCTATTTGCCTTATGACCGCAAAGATTATGTGGCGCAGTTTTTACAAGAGCATCAGCCCATCATGGGCATTTTGATGGAAACGGAATTGTGGCCGAATTTGATGCATGCGTGCCATCACTCTCAGATACCTTTGTTTTTGGCCAATGCGCGTTTGTCGGAAAAGTCGTTGCAAGGCTATTTGAAAGCCGCTTCTTTGTTTCAACCTGCTGTATCTCAGTTGACGGCCATTTTTGCGCAAACTCAAGTCGATGCCGAGCGTTTAAAAAGCTTGGGTGCATCGACGGTGGAAGTGTGTGGTAACAGCAAATATGATATTGAGCCGCCACAAGCTGCGATTGACTTGGGTGTTGAATTCAAGCAAAAAATCGGTTCGCGTTTGGTTTTGGTGTGTGGCAGTACGCGTGTGGACAAGCAAGGCGTGGATGAGGCGCAATTGTTATTGCAAGCATGGGCGCAACAGCCAACCGATGCTTTATTGGTTATTGTGCCGCGCCATCCTGAGCGTTTTGAGGCGGTATTTGAAGCTGCCAAAGCATTGGGATTGAAAGCTCAAAAACGCAGCGATGGACACATTGTGCGTCCTGAAACCCAAGTTTGGATTGGTGACAGCATGGGTGAATTGTTTGCTTATTACCAATGTGCGGATGTGGTGTTTGTGGGCGGTAGTTTGGTCGATACAGGCTGCCAAAATGTGATTGAACCGATTGCTTGTGGCAAGCCGACTGTATTTGGTTTTTCTACTTATAATTTTACACAAGCGTGCAGCGCTGCTTTGGAAGCTGGTGTTGCGATACAAGTACAAACTGCATCACAATGGTTGGACGTGGTCACCCATTTGTTACAGGACGATAGCAATCGGCTGGAGATGCAACAACAAGCTCAACAGTTTATACGCCACCATCAAGGTGCTAGCGATGGTATGGCTCAGCGAATTGCTGCACAAGTAAAAGGGTTAAATCGTGGTTAATCGATAGTGGATGTGATGACGCCTGCTTAAAAATCACTGCCTTGATTGAATCCTTGTCACTATCACGGTAAACTCTAAACACTTAAAAAATCGTCGCTTCGACGCCAAACATGACATTGTAAATAGAATCAGCATGAATCCATTATTTGATGTGAAATCCGCGCGCTTAGACGTATTGTCTTTGCAATTGAAAAGCAATGACTTTGTGCAATTAGAAGCCGCTTTAGAACAACGCTTGAAGCAATTGGGTGATTTTGCTTCAATGCCTTTTGTATTGGACTTGGAACAATTAGATGATCTGAGTCAATTGCCTGTCGATCAATTTATTCGGCTGTTTCGTCGTCAAGGTCTTGAGTTAGTAGGCTTGCGTCACTTTGATGAAAATACGGCACAATTGGCTGCCAAACATGGTTTGTCATTCAGTATTTTGAATGCACCGCAAGTAGAACAAAAAGTGGCGCAAGGCGTAGAGCAAATGGCAGCCGCTTTGGCACCTGAAGCTGCCGCCGTTGTAGAAACTGTAGAGTCTGTTGTAATCAATGCACCTTTAAAACAAGAGGGTGAATTGGAATTGCTCAGTGATCGCTTGGCCAAAGAGGCCAATATCACCAGTTTTTATGATAAGCCTAGTTTGGCTGAGCCTATGTCTGATAATGAGGCGAAACCGACTTTGGTTATTCGTCAACCGATACGTACAGGTCAGCAAGTGTATGCAGAAAACGCCGATTTGATTGTATTGGCGATGGTGAGTGTGGGTGCAGAGATTATTGCCGATGGGAATATTCATGTGTATGCACCGATGCGTGGTCGTGCTTTAGCAGGAGCAACAGGCAATAAAAAAGCCCGCATTTTCATTCAAAACATGCAAGCTGAATTGGTTTCAGTCGCTGGCGTATACCGAACATTTGAACGTGATTTGCCAACCGATTTAAGTAACAAAGCGATACAAGTGTATTTGGAAGACGACAAATTGGTCGTGGGCGCATTGAACGCACAATAAAACAACAAATTAATTCAATTGAAACTCAGTAAGGATAGATGACTGTGGCAAAAATTATTGTCGTAACTTCAGGTAAGGGTGGCGTGGGTAAAACCACAACAAGCGCAAGCATTGCCAGTGGCTTAGCATTGAAAGGTCATAAAACAGCAGTCATTGACTTTGACGTTGGTTTGCGTAATTTGGATTTGATTATGGGTTGTGAGCGTCGTGTGGTTTACGATTTAATCAATGTGATTCAAGAAGAAGCGACCTTAAACCAAGCCTTAATCAAAGACAAACATTGTGATAACTTGTTTATTTTGCCTGCTTCTCAAACCCGTGACAAAGATGCTTTGAACCGTGATGGCGTCGGTCGTGTGCTTAAAGAATTGACTGAGAAAATGGGTTTTGAGTATGTGGTTTGCGATTCTCCTGCGGGTATTGAGCAAGGCGCATTGATGGCTTTGTATTATGCAGATGAGGCAATCGTCACCACCAATCCAGAAGTATCGAGCGTGCGAGACTCTGACCGTATTTTGGGTATTTTATCTAGCCGCAGCCGTCGCGCTGAAATGAGTGAAGAACCAGTTAGAGAACATTTGTTGATTACCCGTTATGTGCCTGCACGCGTGGCAGCAGGGGATATGTTATCTGTAGAAGACATTACCGATATTTTGCGTATTCCATTGGTTGGTGTGATTCCTGAGTCTGGTGCCGTATTGCAAGCTTCAAATTCAGGTTCTCCTGCCATTCATTTGAACCAAACCGATGTATCTGAAGCCTATAAAGATGTGGTGGCACGCTTATTGGGTGAAAGTCGTCCGATGCGTTTTTTACAAGAAGAGAAAAAGGGCTTGTTAAAGCGCTTGTTCGGAGGATAAGGCAATGTCACTAATCGATTTATTGCTCGGTCGCAAAAAAAAGACGGCAGAAACTGCCAAGGATCGGTTACAAATCATCATTGCTCAGGAGCGTGTACAATCTCAGGCGCCTGATTATTTACCGATGTTGAAAAAAGAGTTGTTGGAAGTATTGGCAAAATACGTCAATATCTCTCCTGAGGACATTCGTATTTCACAAGAGCAACAAGGGGATATGGAAATGTTGGAATTGAACATTACTTTACCCGAATCTAAGAAAGTTTCTTCATGACGTTAACTGAGTTACGCTATATCGTGGCTGTTGCGCAAGAGCACCATTTTGGTCGTGCTGCGCAGCGTTGTTTTGTGAGCCAGCCGACTTTATCTATCGCCATTAAAAAGTTGGAAGAGGAATTAGGCGTAGCCCTGTTTGACCGCAGTAGCAATGAAATTCGACCAACAGATGCAGGCTTGCGTATTTTGGATCAAGCCCAGCGCGTGTTGGAAGAAGCCGATATGATTAAGCAATTGGCCAAAGAAGAGCAAAATGAATTGGAAGGCTCATTTAAATTGGGTCTGATTTTCACGGTTGCACCTTATTTGTTACCTAAATTGATTGTGTCTTTGCGTGATTTGGCACCGAAAATGCCATTGATGCTAGAAGAAAATCATACGGGTGCTTTGACCGATATGTTGAAAAAAGGTGAGCTAGATGCCATTGTGGTGGCTGACCCTTATCAAGAAGCGGGCGTGGTCACTGTACCTTTATATGATGAGCCGTTTTTTGTCATCACGCCCAAAGGCCATGCATTTGAAGAAATGGATGAAATCACGACCAATGAGTTGGCAGATGAGCAAGTATTGTTATTGACTGAAGGCAATTGCATGCGTGACCAAGTCTTGGACAGTTGCGTGGAGTTGGCGAGCCGTCAGCGTATTAAAGGTTTGACCAATACTTTGCAAGGCAGCTCCATCAATACCGTTCGCCATATGGTGGCATCGGGTTTGGGTATCAGTGTGTTGCCAGCGACTTCTTTGACTGAAAATGATCACATGTTGTTCAGCATCATTCCTTTCAAATATCCAGCGCCAGAGCGCCGAGTAATGTTGGCAGCGCGCCGTCATTTTGTGCGCCAAAAAGCGCTTGAAACCATCAAAACAGCGATTTTCCATTCACAATTGGCAGGTGTGCGTTTTGTGAAGCCAGAAGAATCTACGGAAGATTGAAAATAATTGAATAAAGTACTTGGCGTAGGGGTATGAAAACGGTTATAGTTACACCTCTGACGCGGGGTGGAGCAGCATGGTAGCTCGTCGGGCTCATAACCCGAAGGTCGTAGGTTCAAATCCTGCCCCCGCAACCAAATACGAAAAACCAGCTTAATAGCTGGTTTTTTTGCATTTCAGGTCGCTTAAAAAGATTCAGTAAGCTTTAAAAATGGCAGAATCATTTGGTTGATGATTGGAGTATGGGCTGAATTTTTGAAAGATGAAGGCAATATTTTATTTCATTTTAGAAATGCTAAAACAGTATCGGTTAGAAGCGGTCTGAATGGGGAATTAGAAATAAGTTAACAAATGACTTGACGCAACAGCCTAGACGCGCTATAGTTACATTTCTGACGCGGGGTGGAGCAGCATGGTAGCTCGTCGGGCTCATAACCCGAAGGTCGTAGGTTCAAATCCTGCCCCCGCAACCAAATATGAAAAACCAGCTTAAATAGCTGGTTTTTTTACGTTTCAGGACGCTTTTATTGAATCACTCGGTTTACAATAGATTGATTAACCATGTTGGACAATAAAGGAGCGTTATGAATACCAGTGATCAAAATCCGTTTACTTTATGGCAGCAATTTTGGCAAAATGCCAACCCTCAAATGACCCCGTTTTTGCCGCCGATGTCGGCAGAAGATGTGCAAAAGAAAATCAGTGAGTTACAAAGCGTGGAGCTTTGGTTGAGTTTCAACTTGCAAATGGTGCAATCGCAATTGGCAGTGCTGGAACAGCAAAAACTGTTTTTTGCATCTTTAAGCCAAATGGGCGAAAATCTCGCTAGCAACAAAGATTAATCAAACTAGGCGACTTCAGGTCGCCTTTATTAGGTATCTCTCATGACATTCCCCCGTTATATCCCACTTCGTATGCACACAGAGTTTTCCATTGAAGATGGAATGATACGCATCAAAGAAGTGGTCAAACATGCTGCTGCGCAAGGTTTTGCGGCTTTAGGTGTGTCTGATTTGATGAATTTGTTTGGTATGGTCAAGTTTTACAAAGCTTGCCGTAGCAATGGCATTAAGCCGATTATTGGCGTGGATGTATGGGTGGAAGATGATGTCGGTGAGAGCAAAGATTACCGTTTGTTGTTGATTGCTCGCGATGCCGATGGTTTTCGTCGTTTGAGCGAATTGATCACGCGTGCTTATGTTGATGAAGAGCGCAATCGTATGGATTACCGTATCCAAGCATCGTGGTTGGCTGATGGTGACAATACGGGTTTGATTTGTTTGTCAGGCGCACATTTGGGCAATATTGGTCAAAGTTTGCTTACAGGCCGCTTGGAAGAGGCTAAAGCACAAGCACAAGCTTTGGCTGCTTTGTTTCCGAATCGTTTTTATTTGGAATTGCAACGTTTGCCTGAAAAGCCCGAATGGGAAGTGGCAGTGACAGGCAGTTTGCAATTGGCACAGGATTTGGATTTGCCGATTGTGGCGACCCATCCTGCCCAATTTTTGAACAAAGATGATTTTCAAGCCCACGAAGCGCGAGTGTGTATTTCTTCGGGTTATGTGTTGGCAGACACGCGCCGTCCTAAGAATTTTCAGCCTTCACAGTATTTTGTCGCAGCGGATGAATTTGAAGCACGTTTTGCTGATTTGCCTGAGGCTTTGCAAAACTCGGTAGCAATTGCCAAGCGTTGCAATGTGGAAATTGTATTGGGTAAAAACTTTTTGCCCCAGTTTCCAACGCCCGATAGCATGAGCTTGGATGATTATTTGGCACATTTGTCGAATGAGGGTTTGCAAGAGCGGATGGCAGTTTTGTATCCGAATGAAACCGATCGAGAAGCACGTTATCCTGAATATCAAGCACGTTTGGATTTTGAGCTTAAAACCATCATTAATATGGGTTTCCCGGGTTATTTTTTGATTGTTCAAGATTTCATCAATTGGGCGAAACAAAATGGTTGTCCTGTAGGTCCTGGTCGTGGTTCGGGTGCGGGTTCGTTGGTGGCGTATGCGCTGAAAATTACCGATTTGGATCCATTGAAATATGCTTTGCTGTTTGAACGTTTCTTAAATCCTGAACGTGTGTCTATGCCTGACTTTGACATTGACTTTTGTCAAGCCAACCGTGGTCGTGTGATTCATTATGTGCGTGACCATTATGGACATGAGGCGGTGAGTCAAATTGTCACTTTTGGCACTCTGTCATCCAAAGCAGTGATTCGAGATGTGGGTCGGGTATTGGATTTGCCGTTTGGTTTGTGTGACCGCTTGTCCAAATTGATTCCAGTGGAACAGAACAAACCTTTGGGCTTGAAAAAAGCGATGGAAGCCGAACCGCAAATTGGTGAGCTGATTGAAGCGGAAGAAGCCGAAGAGTTGATGGTTTTGGCACAAAAGCTGGAAGATTTGACTCGCGGTACGGGCATGCATGCAGGTGGTGTATTGATTGCACCGGGTAAAATCACCGATTTTTGCCCTGTCTACCAAGCGCAAGGCGATGATACGTCGCCTGTGTCGATGTTTGATAAAGACGATGTAGAGCAAGCAGGTTTGGTCAAATTTGACTTTTTGGGTCTGCGCAACTTGACCATCATCGAGATGGCACAAAATTTCATCAAAGATGGTGTGGGCGATATCGTGGATGTGAATCACATTCCATTAGACGATGCACCGACTTACAAGCATATTTTTGCGGAAGGCAATACCACAGCAGTATTTCAATTCGAGTCGGCAGGCATGCGCCGCATGTTAATGGAGGCGATGCCGAGTAAATTTGAGGAGATTATCGCCTTTGTCGCGTTGTATCGCCCAGGTCCAATGGATTTGATTCCCGATTTTATCCGCCGTATGCATGGTGAAAAATTCGAATACTTAGATCCTTTGCTTGCCAATGTTTTGGAACCAACCTACGGCATTATGGTTTACCAAGAACAAGTGATGCAGGCCGCTCAGGTTTGTGGTGGTTATACATTGGGCGGTGCAGATTTGTTGCGCCGAGCGATGGGTAAGAAAAAAGTCGAAGAAATGGTGCAACACCGTTCGATTTTTGTCGAAGGTGCTTCTAAAAATGGGATTGATGAGAAGAAAGCCAATGAAATTTTTGACTATATGGAAAAATTTGCAGGCTACGGTTTCAACAAATCTCATGCCGCAGCTTACGCCTTGGTGTCTTACCAAACCGCATGGCTCAAATACCATTATCCTGCTGAATTTATGGCAGCAACCATGTCATCGGAATTGGATAATACTGACCAATTAAAAGTGTTTTACGACGATGCTATCAGTAAAAGCAACGGCATTACTTTTTTAGCACCTTCGGTGAATCATTCGTTTTACCGTTTTCAGCCTTTGCCTCATCGCCAAATTCGTTATGCTTTGGGTGCGATTAAGGGAACGGGCGAGGCGGCTGTAAACGCCATCGTTGCCGCGCGCCAAAATGGCTTATTTACCAGTTTGTTTGATTTTTGTGAACGTGTCGGCAAACAGCATTTGAATAAGCGCACAGTAGAAGCGTTGATTCGAGGCGGTGCGTTTGATGAAATTGAACCCAATCGTGCGATGTTGCTAGCGAATGTGGGCTTGGCGATGGATTATGCTGAGCAAAAAGCCGTCAATGCCAATCAAGGTGGTTTGTTTGACATGATGGACGATGCGGCGATGCCTGAGGTTGAAATGGTATATGCTGCGCCTTGGAATGATTCTGAACAATTGGCTGAAGAGAAACAGGCCATTGGTTTTTACCTATCAGGTCACCCATTCAAGCCTTATCGTGATGTGATTCGTGGTTTTGCGAAAAAAGATTTGGCAGAATTAAAACCTGCCGATCATAAGCAATGGGTAGCGGGTTTTGTCACAGGCATTCGCATTATTATGGGTCGCCGTGGCAAAATGGCGATTGCGACAGTCGAAGATGAAACGGCTAAATTGGAAGTGGTGATTGCTGGTAACAGTTATGAGCGTTTCCAACATTTGCTCAAAGCTGACCAAGTATTGTTGTTTGAATGCAAAGTGGCACGAGATGAATACAATGGCGGCGGTGGTTTGCGTCTGAATTCGGATGGGATTTATGATTTTGATGGTGCTCGCAGTGCATTTGCTCGTAATTTGTCATTAATCACCACGCCACAAACCGATACGCATCGTTTACAAGCATTGCTACAAAGCCAGCGAGGTCAAGGCTATGTGGGTTTGCGTTTGGCTTATCAGCATCCGTTGGTGAGCGCAGAGTTGAAAACCAGCTCACAATGGCAAATTGGTTTGAACAGTGAATTATTACAACAATTAAGTCAATTATTGGGTCATGAAGCGGTCAATGTGATTTGGTAAAAACAATGGTGTTTAAAAGCGTCCTGTAAATGTTTACAGGACGCTTTTTTAGATTCAAACCATCAATCGTTTGCCCAATAAGACAATGTCTGCTTCGATGTCATCGAGTTCGCATACCCGTGGCAACAAGCCCCATTGGGCAAATCCAAATTTTTTAAACAATGCCAAGCTTGGTGTGTTGTGTCCAAAAATCACTGCCACCACATTTTTGATGTTCAATGATGGCGCAATGTCTAACATGTATTGCAACATGGTTTGTCCGAGTTTTTGACCGCGTTGGGTTTCAGACACATAAATACTGATTTCAGCCGTGATGTCGTAAGCGGCGCGAGCGTAATAATCGCTAAACGTCCCCCACGCCAAAATTTGATTGTCTGTATTGCAACATACAAGCATAGGACGATGTGGTTTTTGATGGGCTTGGAACCAATCCAATCGGAGTTATTGTCAAATCTGGTGTATGGCATTCAGGCCGCTTTCTCTGTTGATTGCTCGTCTTCCTGCTTGCCATCTTTGAAGATGACGTTGTTGACCACCAAGGTCAATAAGTTGAATCCTTGAATCCGGCGCCAACGCTTTTGGGCCGTTTCCAATAATTTGTACACCATCGCCAAAGTGGTTTCTCTGGAACCGCAGTTTTTAGCCCGCTTACTACGCAATCGTACGGTAGCAAACGTGGATTCAATCGGGTTGGTGGTGCGGATGTGCGTCCAATGCACATTTGGAAAGTCATAGAATGCCAATAACTCTTCTTCATCCTTCACCAGTTTGTTAATGGCTTTGGGGTATTTGTCACCAAAGCGAGCCACTGTTTGTTTGAAGGCTTGTTCTGCACTTTCTTTGGTTTCGGCCATCCAAATTTCTTTCAAAGCCTCTCGCAATTTGCCTTGTACCGATTTGGGTACGGCTGCCAACACATTGGCCGTTTTGTGCACCCAACAGCGCTGATGTTTGGTGTCTGGATAAGACTTGGCCATGGCATTCCAAAAGCCCAACGCACCATCGCCGACCGCCAATTTTGGACTGGTTTCCAAACCCCTCAAACGCAAGCCTATCAACACTTCTGACCAACTGACTTCAGATTCCCGATAACCATCTTCAACCGCCACCAACTCTTTATGTCCTTGATCAGTCACACCAATGATGACCAGCAAACACAGTCTATCGTCCAATCGCACATTGCTGTAAATGCCATCGGCCCACCAATACACATAGCGTTTGCCCTTTAAATCCCGCTGGCTCCATTGCCGATGTTCGTCCGTCCAATGTTGCTTCAAACGACTGATGGTATTGGCTGACAAGCCTTTGGCCTGCTCTCCCAATACAGCCGCCAAAGCTTGTTGGTGGTCACCTGTGGAAATGCCTTTCAAATACAGCCATGGCAGCAATTCTTCGATGCTTTTGGTACGTTTCAAATAAGGCGGCAACAATTGACTGTTGAAACACACACCGTCACCACTGCGATCTCGTACCTTCGGCACTTTCACCTGTACATCACCAATGCCAGTCTGCACTGTTCGTTCCGGCAAATAACCATTTCTGACCAATGCTTGGCGACCATCGGGAAGTTTCTTGGGTGAGTGTTGCTCCAGCAAAATCTGCAATTCGGTTTCAACTGCTTTGGCAATCAACTCCCTGGCTCCCTGACGCAGCAAATCGGTCAATGGGTCATTGAATGTTTGCTGTGGTTGTACGAATGCATTTGGGTTAGAATCAGTCATGGCGTATTCCTTTTGTTGGTTGAAATCTTTGGTCGGAAATCAATCAACAGGATACGCCTTCTTCATTTGTTCGTCATACACCAGAAATGACTATAGCTCATCCAATCGTTCTTCTACTGTGACTGGTTTTAAATCAGCAGTCACTTTTCGGCTGGCGATGGTGCTGTTATATATGTTAATAATTTCTTTGAGATCAGCTTCTTGAGCGATTCTGATAAGCATTTTGTATCCTTGTTACGACACTGAAGAGTGCTAAATGTGCTTAATATTTAAGATTCAGTATGGAATTTTAAAATTTCAAACACTTGTTTGAAAAAACGTGTTTCAATCAAACAGAGCCATCATATAACAAACCAATTAGGTGGTGACAATCTGAAATAGGAGTAGGAAGAAATGATGAAAAAAATTGTTTTATTGGGTATCTTGAGTTCTGCAAGTTTGCTGATGGCGCAAGATATCACAGGTAAATGGCGCACATTTGACGATAAAACCAAGCAACCTAAGTCTATTGTTCAAGTCAGTAAAGTCGGTGATGCGTATGTTGGTAGGATACTCAGTGTCGAAGCTGGTGTGAGCCCAACGTGTGAGGATTGTACCAGTAGCTTTAAAGGTAAGCCTTTGGCGGGCAGCACGATTTTGACAGGTTTGAAAGATGTCGGTCCTAATAAGTATGATAGTGGGCGTATCACCAATCCTAAGGACGGCAAAACATATAAAGCCAATGCTGAATTGACCAATAATGCCAATACTTTGCACTTGCGTGGTTATGTGGGCACGTCTATTTTAGGGCGTACGCAAATTTGGCAGCGTGTAAACTAATTGTTCAATGCAAAATTTGGTAAGACCACCGTTTAAGGTGGTCTTTTGACTTGCTTGGCATTTCTTTGCACAGGTATGATTCAACCCATGAAAAAAATTGCTTTGTGGCCTTGTGTAGGCTTATTGGTTCTGGGTTTGAGTGCTTGTCAAAGTGCAGCACCGATTCAATCGGGTCATGGTGGTTTAAGAACTGCTGTACCAGATAATGCTTCTGTGCCTGCGGGATACCATCGGGTACAAAGAGGAGAAAACTTGTACCGCATTGGTTTGCGTTATAACCAAACGGTTTCTACCTTGAGTCGTTGGAATCAATTGAGTAACCCCGGTCAAATTGAAGTGGGTCAATTATTGCGTGTGAGCAATAACGTTAGTTCAACGCCTCGTCGCAATACCACAAATACAGCGACCAATACCCGCCAAACGAATAACACCGCCAGCAAACCTGCTGTTAGTTGGAGCGCGCCTGCTACCGCAGCCAATACCACGAACGTTCGTTTAGCGCGTCCTGTAACGGGCTCGGTTTTGTCTAACTTTAATGGTGGCAGTAACAAAGGTGTGGATTTTGGTGGCAATCGTGGCGATGCCGTGAAGGCCGCGGCCGCAGGTAAAGTAGTATATGCAGGTGATGGTTTGCGTGGTTATGGTAATTTGGTGATGGTGCAACACACACCAACTTTATTGACGGTTTATGCACACAATGACCGTGTTTCAGTAAAAGAAGGCGATCAAGTCAAACAAGGTCAGCAAATTGCGACTATGGGTTCGACGGGAACAGATGGCGTGAAATTACATTTTGAAGTGCGTCAAAATGGCAAGGCTGTTAACCCTAATTCATATTGGTAGTGTGGTTTTTAACACAGTTATAAAAAAATTCAGGACGCTTGTTAGCAGCGGCCTGAATTTTTTTATGGTATTGATTGGTACTTAATTGTGCTTAAAAGAGCTTAATTGTGACAAAAATATGACAACTTTGATTTTATTTTGATTTTAAAAATCTAATAAATGGTTTTTTTGAGTTTTAAATGTGCTTTTAAATCGTTTTTTGAAGGAGTATGCTTCGGCTCCTAATAAGTAATGATTCGTATTTATATATTACTTAAATCACAAATTAATCAATACGGGTAAGCGATATGTTTTGAAAAGACGATTTTCAATGTGTCGTTGACCTTTTGTGGAAGCCTTGAGTAGATGAAAAAAAACAAACCCGCATCTAAGAAAAACGATGCCAGCCAATATGTCGCTCCTACGATGGCGGCTTTTTTATTGACCATGCCTTTTGCTACCAGTGCTTGGGCTGCAGATGTTGATGCAGATACTGAGTTAGGCGCAGTAGAGGTTTCGGTACAAAAAGCCAATCCTATGAAAGCGACTGAGTCAAATTCTAATAAATTTACTGCACCTTTGCGTGATACGCCTAAAACTGTACAAGTGATTACACGTGAAGTTTTAGACCAGCGTGGTGTGGCTAGTTTGGAAGAGGCTTTGCGTTCAACACCGGGTATTACTTTTGGTGCTGGTGAAGGTGGTAATCCGATTGGCGATCGCCCATTCATTCGTGGTATCGATTCACAACAAAGTATTTCAGTAGATGGTTTGCGTGATATTGCGGCAGGTTCGCGCGAAACATTCAATGTAGAACAAGTGGAAGTGATTAAGGGTGCGGATTCTGCATTCAATGGTCGTGGCGGTGCGGGTGGCTCGATTTCAGTAGAAACTAAACAACCTCAAACCAATGACTTTACCCACCTTGATTTGTCAGCAGGCACAGACAAATATGTGCGTGCCACAGTAGACAGCAACTGGGCAACTGACCAAGGTGTGGCATTGCGTTTGAATGCAATGGGTCAAAAAAATGACTTACCAGGTCGCAATGGTCCTGAAAACAAACATTGGGGTTTTGCACCATCGTTGGCATTTGGTTTGGATACAGATACCCGTTTGATTTTGTCTTACTACCATTATCAAACAGATGATATTCCTGAAAGTGGTGCACCATTTTACTGGCCAGCAGCCAAAGACCGTCCAACTTCAGGTACACATACTTACCATCCAACCACTGGCGGCAATCGTGATAATTGGTATGGTTTGGTAGACCGTGATTTCCGCAAGGAAAAAACCGACCAAGGTAGCATTACATTTGAACATGATTTCAATGATGATTTGAAAATTCGCAACGTATTCCGTGCTGCAAAATCCAGCCAACAATATGTGTGGACACAGCCAGATGACAGCCAAGGCAATGTGGCCAATGGTTTGGTATGGCGACGTTCTAATACCCGTGATAGCGATGTCAACACTTACCAAAATGTGACCGATTTAACGGGCAAATTTGAAACGGGTGCATTGAAACACAGCTTTAATGTGGGCTTGGAATTGTCACATGAAAAAGCTGCTGTCAGCAGCATTGCTTTAAATCCTGCTCATGGTAGTGGTAGCGTATGTAAAAATGGTGTGGGTGCGGCAAGTGGTTATATGTGTACCAGCTTGAACAACCCAAATCCAAACGATCCATGGAATGGTACTTATACTGTGGGTGATGCAACCAATTACCGCACTAAAACCACTTCTGTGTATGCGTTTGATACCATTGAATTCAACCCACAATGGTTGTTGAATGCAGGTGTGCGTTTTGACCATTATGATTCGAGCGTGCAAGCACCTGGTAAAGAGCGTTTTAGTCGTACCGACAATTTGTGGAATTACCAATTGGGCTTGGTATACAAACCGATGCCAAATGGTAGCATTTATGCCAACTTTGCCACAGCCTCAACACCAGGTAACTCATTCTTGGGTCAAGGCATGGAAGACCAAGGTATCGATCCGACTTCAGGCCGCTCACCTGTTGCCAATGCCAATGAATTGTCACCAGAAAAAACCCGCTCGTATGAAGTGGGTACCAAATGGGATTTGTTGAACGATCGCTTGTCTTTGACTGGTGCGGTGTTCCGCAATGAAATCACCAATGCTCGTATTGTTGAAAACGGCGTTGCTCGCATGGCGGGTGAGAAAGTGGTTGATGGTTTTGAATTGGGTTTCAATGGTCAAATCACCGACCAATGGAATGTGTATGGCGGTTATACTTTCATGTCTAGCGAACAGAAAAAATTGGCGAAAAATGCCAATGGTTCTGATAACGTGGCTCAAGGCAAAGACTTCTTCAATACGCCTCGTCACAGTGGTAGCTTGTGGACCAGTTATGCATTCACACCTAAATTGACAGCAGGTGTCGGTTTGTATGCACAAAGCAGCGCAGTGGGCAGTTACACACAAAATGGTGATGCGGTCTTGATCAAAGGCATTCCAGGCTACACGCGTTATGATGCGATGGTGTCTTACCAAATCAATAAAATGGCCAAAGCCCAGTTGAATGTGTATAACTTGACTGACAAAGAATATTACAGCTCAACTTATTCAACCCATTACGCTTCCATCGGTGCAGGTCGCTCTGCGGTTGCGAGCTTGAAATTAGCATTCTAAATCTTGATTAAGATGCATTGAAACAGCCCCATCTTCGGTTATGATGATGGGGCTTTTTGTCTGGAGCATACTTATGTTATTACGTATTCCCGAATTGCTGAATGCTGAAGAAGTCAGTGTTTGCCGTGAGTTATTATTGCAACAACCTTGGCAAGATGGGCACTTGACGGCAGGACACATTGCCGCCCAAGTGAAAACCAACCATCAGTTGCCACGGGATAATATGATTGCGCAACAAATCGGACAGTTGATTTTAGACAAGCTCGGGCGCAGTTCTATGTTTATGGCTGCTGCTTTGCCGCTGAAAGTCTTGCCGCCGCTGTTTAATCGCTATGAAAACGGCACCGCGTATGGCAATCACATCGACAATGCCATTTTCACCATGCCCAATGCTGATATGAAAGTGCGCAGCGATGTGTCGACGACGGTGTTTTTGAGCGAACCTGATGAGTACGAAGGTGGTGAATTGGTCATCAGTACGGCATATGGCGAAAACCGTGTCAAATTGGCAGCAGGTGATGCGATTGTGTATCCTGCCAACAGTTTGCATCGGGTGGAGCCTGTGACGCAAGGCGTGCGTTTGGGGGCATTTTTTTGGACGCAAAGCTTGGTCGCTTCCAGTGAGCAGCGACAAATTTTGTATGATTTGGATGGTTCGATACAAAAGGTTTTAGCCACAGATGCACACAGTGAAGCCGCGCGTAGCTTGAGCGGTGTTTATCATAATTTATTGCGTATGTGGTCGCAAACATGAGCCATTCTCATATTTTACAGGCCGCTTTGAATCAAATTCCCATAACGCTGCAATGTTTGCGTGATTATGAAATCACGGCTCAAGATTTTGTGCGTTCAGATATTTGGCAATACATTCAGCAAGGCAGTGATCAAAATATCAGTGTGGCAGCCAATCGCCGTGCGTTCGATGATTATGGTTTGCGCCCACGTATTTTGCGAGATGTACATCATGGTGGCGTGGCTGTGCAGATTTTGAATGAAACATGGCAAGTGCCGATAGCATTGGCACCTGTGGCTTATCATGGTTTGGTGCATCCTGAAGCAGAGTTGGCAACGGTGCGTGCAGCCGTGGCGATGCAAACACCGATGGTGGTCAGCACTTTGTCCAGTTGCCGTTTTCAAGACATACGTTTGGCAGCAGAGGCGGCGGCGCAAGAATTGAAGCGGCCTGTACCGCCCCTTTGGTTGCAATTGTACAGTCAAGCGAGTCAACAACAGACGCAGCAAGTGTTACAGGACGCTTTAGATGCACAATTTAGTGCGGTTATGTGGACGGTAGATGCACATTACAAACGCTCGTCTTTGGCTTTGCCTGAGGGCGTGAGTGCGGTCAATATTGATGCTGATGCGCAGTACAAGCACACCAGCCATTTGTTGGATGAGCAATTGGTCTTTGGTTCTTGGTTTACCGAACATGCGCCAACGTGGGACGATTTGGCGTGGTTGCGTGAACAAACGCATTTGCCTTTGTGGCTTAAAGGCGTGAGCCATCCTGAGGATGCCAAGATGGCGCTTGAGTACGGCATCGATGGTTTGGTGGTTTCCAATCATGGTGGACGGGTTTTGGATGGCATGGCAGCGTCTTTGCATGTTTTGCCTGAAATCAAAGCTGCCACTGGCGCAGCTGTGCCGATTTTATTAGATGGTGGTATCCGACATGGTACTGACATTGTCAAAGCTTTGGCTTTGGGCGCTGATGCAGTCATGATTGGTCGTCCGCAAATGCATGCTTTGGCTGTGGCTGGTATGTTGGGCGTGGCGCATATATTGCATTTGTTGCGTATGGAGTTGGAGTTGGCTCTGGCGCAAATGGGATGTGCACAGATCAAAGAGATACATTCTGAATGTTTGGTACGTTGGTAACAAAGCTTACAGGACGCTTATTAGACTTCACCTTAGAAAATGCTATGATGTTTCTTTTTATGGAATGATGAAGATGGCAGAAACATTGCATCAAATCGATGGTGACAAACCCGCTCAATACGACGGCTTGTTGCCACAAATTGTCGCTTTAATCAGTGATGAACGTGATTTTGTTGCCAATATGGCGAATATTGCAGCGGTATTGAAAACACAGTTTGACTGGTTGTGGGTGGGTTTTTATTTGGTCAAAGATGCGCAATTGGTTTTGGGTCCGTTTCAAGGTCCGATTGCTTGTACACGCATTGCCAAAAACAAAGGTGTTTGCGGCACTGCATGGGCGCAAGAACGAACCATTGTGGTTGAGGATGTGAATCAATTTGCAGGACATATTGCATGTAGCAGCTTGTCGCAATCTGAAATCGTGGTGCCGATGATGAAAGATGGTCGCTGCGTGGGTGTGTTGGATGTGGACAGTGATGTCATTGCAACGTTTGATCAAGTGGATGCGGATTATTTAGAACAAGTGGTTGCCACGTTGATGGCTGCATCGGATGTGGATTAAAGTCAGACGAGGTTGATACAAATGGGTTGAAGCTGATGGCTTCAGCCTATTTTTTTTGAGTAGGTATGAATATGCAATACATAAATCATAGGCAAAAAAATAACCGCTAATGCGGTTTATTTTCCTAAATCTGTGGTGCCCAGGGTCGGACTCGAACCGACACACCTTGCGGCGGGGGATTATGAGTCATTTTTATTTTTTAATAATGATAGATAATGACAGGTTAAAACATTTATAAATCAAGCATTGGCATTACATTGCTTATCATTACCTGTCATTATCTATCATTTTTCAATCACGCTCAGACCGTCTATAATTCTGAAAAACTACCACATCTTTTAAAACTATAGACGGTCATTAAAATGAACGAGCGTGAACGTATTTTAGCAGGTGAGCTGCAAAAATGGGTATCTGTACGCAAGATATTCCCATGTGGCACACTTGAATCAAAACGAGGTGCCAAGGGCATCGTATTTTATTTCAGGGCTTATGTTGGTGGAAAAACCAACCGATTTGCAGTGGGCAGTTTTGATGAGCAATTGCCACGCAATGCTATTGCACCATCTCGCAAAGGTTACAGTATTGAGGGCGCTGCAAGGGCAGCGGCAGCTATGGCTGACAAGCACCAAGAGTATTTGGAAAAAGGAGGTTATGCAGCCTACTTGAAAGAAGTCAGCATTGAAAAAGAAGCTATCCGAATTGCTGAGCAATTGGAAACTGAAAGATTCAAAATTAATGGTGGCACGCTCAATGGATTGATGGACGCTTATATTGATTATTTGACGGCAAATGGTCGTGCAAGTGCTCAATCCGTATGCATGGCCATACGCAAACATATCATCGATGCACATCCAGAATTGATTGCGAAATTTGCCAAAGATATTTCATCTGACGATATTGCCAATATCATCAGACCCATTCATTTGGATGGTAAAGGTCGTACAGCCAACAAAATCCGCTCTTATTTGCATGCAGCATTCCAAATTGCGCTCGAGGCCAAATACAATCCAAGTTTGCCACAGCAGTTGATTGCGTTTGAATTGACCATTAACCCAGTGTCTATTGTAGGTCAAAACAGTGATGCCAATCGTGCAGATAAAAATCCGCTTGATGGTGGTGAAATGAAGCAATATTGGCAATTGCTTAATCATGTGGCCCACCCGCGTAAACAAGCTGCATTGAAGCTGCATTTGCTTTTGGGTGCACCTCGAATCATTCAATTGGTACGCTTAAATCATAAGGATGTTCGTGAAGAATATTTGATTTTGCAGGATCTAAAAGGCAAAAGTCGGGCACCAAGACCATATTATTTGCCTATTACCGATTTAATTCGTGAGCAGCTGGATATATTACAAGGTGATTCAGATCAGTGGGTTTTATCTACAGATGAAGTCAATCATTTGGAACCAACGACATTAAGCCATTGGGCAAAATTTGCGGTAGGGGATGAAATTGAGAACTTTACTTTGAAGCGCACCAGGTCAGGAGTAGAAACCTTGCTGGCAAGCCTCAAAATCAGTGGGGAGATTCGTGGATATTTGCAAAGCCATGGCATTGGTGGCGTGCAAGATAAGCATTATAACGCTTATGATTTTCTGGATGAAAAGCGAGATGCTTTGTTGAAATTAGAGCGATTTTTAACTGCTTAGGCGTATTACTTCTGCTTCAAGTGCTGCCTTCACGGCAGCATAAGAATACCAACGTCGTCCTTCTTTATAAATAGGCTCAGGAAATTCGCCTGCTGCAATTCGTTTTTTAAGTGTGTTCACACTCTTAATATCGGCAATCTCCATCGCCGTTTTTTGTTTGATCAAAACAGGTTCAATTTTAATCATGATTTTTCCAATTATGTTTTTGATGTAACGAGTTTGTGAATGACCTTAGCAGCGATGATTGCGGCCTGAATTTCAATGTGTACGCTTTTAATGATTTTTTCTCGCCAACTTTCATCATCTAATTGTTCTTTGATTGCTCTGTCTTGAATGAGCTGATAAAACAATGCGGTGATGATGTGTAACAACTCTTGGTTATCACAATGCCAATTTGCTGAAATGGATTTTCCATCTTCGAAAACAGTGATAAATCTTGCGGGATTGGTGGTTGATAACCTGCAGTCTGCTCTTTGTTGAATAAAGTGTTCTGCGACATCCAAGGCCAACAAGATTTGCTCATCAGCATGCTCAATACGCTTGTGCACGATGCCTAAAGCTGCAGTTACCAAAGCCCACAAATCAGCGCCAACTACATCGCGCTTAAAAAAAACAGCCCCGCTAGAGGCCTTGCCAATTGTGAAAAATGCCACTGATTTACTCCAAAAAAATACCCACCAATCAAGGTGGGTTATTTCATAAACACAATCCAGTGCGTATCGCTTCGCTTTCCTGACACATGACCATAAAGCGGCTTATGCGGTGTGAGCTTCAAAACATCATAAAAATTTAGGCGGCGTGATTGGTTGCCAGCAGATAATTCGTTTTGAATGCTTATGAACTGACAAGGCTGGAATTGACTGCAATACCCCTTCTTTCTCAAATAACACATTCACTATCAATGAATCATCCAGCTGAGATGGCGGCAAATCCCCATCGGCAACATAAAACCAGCCATCGCCGCGTTGGTCGCCGATGTATTCGTAAAAGTAACAGCCTGCATCCGACACCCTGCCTTGTTCATCTATAAAGCAATTTCGCAGAGGCAGCCCATCTCTATCGAAATCTCGACTACGACCAAAACCGCATGTGTATGTGTGCGTCTGTGATTTACCACATCGCCATAATTCCCATTCACGCATTGGTTTCATTGAACCATCATGATTGAATCTGTTTACCCAAACTTTTTTCATTGGAATGTTCCTTAAGCCACTGCAGGCAGAGGGTTGTCAATAAATGATGGGAAACCGTACATTGCCGCATTTTGAATCACGACTTGTTCGCAATTTTGGCAGCATGCGTAAATGGCTTTGGCTGCTTTGGCCAATGCCAGTTTGTGCTTTCGGATGTCGCCAAAGGTGGCGTTTTCATCCAGAACCCAATCGACTTCTTTGTGGTGCATGCGATTGAGTGCCACTGCAATGCTGATGACTTCCAATTTGGTGGCGTTTTCAGTTTGACCGACTCGCTTACTCAATCGCGTTAAACCCAAGCCATCTAAAAACTCAATGAAATATGGCAAGACAGGCAAGTTCATGACTTGGCGACCGTAGTACGAAGTCAAATAACAATCGGCGTGGCTTTCAGCGACGGTCAATACCAACTCAGGCGTGATTTGCAAATCAGCACTGAACCAATCAATCAATTTGGTCAAAGCTTTGCATTTCATTTTGCGTGCATTCTTGGAATTGATTTCAGTGATTTGTTTCAGCTCATCGAATGCTTGATTGCACAACTCTGCCAAATCAGTCTCTTGGTAAAGACGTGCCAAAAAGTGGTTCATTTCAATCAAGATGTCTAATTGGAAGCGTCCCCAAACGCTGTTGCTTTGGATGACTTGTGATAAGGCAAGGTGGTATTTCAAGGCTGTGTTCAGTTGTTGCTCATCGCTCAAGCGATGGGTAACGTGCGGGCCCGTCCAAGTCATTTTTTCACGATGTATTTCAGCAAAATTGGCGTTGGTACCTGAATATGTTTTGAATGGGCGAGTACGTCCCTTTTTATCTTGTGCCGCTTTTTGTTTGGATTTACGTTCAGCCTCCAATTGCTTTTTGGCTTCTCGCTGTGCAGCAAGGCGTTCTGATAAAGTAAGCATGAAACAAGCGTCCTGTAAAAAATTAAGCCGCTTATTAGGCGGCTTATTTGGTAGGTGGCGTGGGTTATTTAACGCAGCGATTCACACTGCCGCTTCGGTTGTGATAGCAATACTGCCCACGTTGGTGATTCCAACGGTACTCACCAAGTTCACCAGGATAAGATGGTGCATCGATGTAGACATTCACACTACCATTCATTGGACGACCTGAACGTACTGCAGCATCGTATTCCAATTGATCACGTTGCTGTTGGTTGTAAGCGCGGGACAAATCACGAGCGATACGGCATTTGGCAGGTTCACCACGTTGGGCGCATTGGCGGTTGGCAAATTCAACATCTTGTTGAGACACTGCCCATGCTTGTACGGACAGAGTAGCTACAACTGCAGCAACAATCATGTGTATTTTCATCTTCATTCCTTTGGATAAAAACAGATGGATAAAAACAGATATCTTTTGATTTTGAATAGATGTTATTGAGTTTTAAAGCATTAAGCAATTTTTTTAGAGTGCTTACTGAAATTGTGTCTGCTTTAGATACTATTGGCTTTGCGGTGAGGTAAAGTAGCTGGCATGGCCGCCAATAAATCAACCAATAAATCTTGAGTTGGATTTTTTGGCAATTGATTGGTGCACAGTCTGCAAATATCAGTACGACCATCTTTACATGATGAATCTTTTGGAAAGCTGTAAAGCTTCTTGACGGTGTCGCAAACAGCGCATTTTTTGGTGGGTGTCGGCTCATGGCCGTAAAACCAACCGCCTTGACCAATACCATAGGCATTGCCATTTCGTTTAATGATGCCTTGGGTGAAGAGCTTGGATAAAACAGCGCTGACAGATTTGGTTGCCATGTTAGAGAAGAAGTGGCTTATTTCAGCACAGCTTAGAAACTCGTTTGGATGGTCATTTAAAAATGCCATGATTTGTTCAGATTGGCTTTTTTGGGTCATGATGGCTCACTCGCAGCAAAAGACACATTCATGGCTTTGGAAAGAATGAAAGCCTGATACTTCATCACGATAACTTTCCCCAAACATCATTTTGGTGCCATTGCATTGTTCACAAACAGGCTCTTGGTACGGAAACAGGCTCCAAAACGGTTGGCTGGCACGGGCCATCATGGCGAAGTCTTCAAAAGCCATGCCAAATTTGTAATCTAACAAAGCATCAATATCACCATTAAATGTTTTGGCTTGTTCTTCGGTCAAGCCACACGCCAACAAAGCGAGGGTCAAAAGTTGCAAATCTTGTATCATGTTGTTTCCTTTTTGTTTGGTCGGTTCTTGGTTTTGATAATCCAGTAGCCATTGCTGTAAATCAACCGCATCCACATCACCACGCTTGGCAGGCAAAACGCATTGGACAATTGGCATGCCATTGTTCAGCACCACCCCTGATATGGGGGCGTGGCGGTACTGAGCTGCCATCATTTCTTTGACGATGACCAAAGCGATTGTGGCCAACGGATGTCTTGGTGTGATGCTGAATGTTTTTAAGCACTGAAATTCAAGTGCAATTGGTGTTTGTGGTGCCATATTTGCTCTTTGGTGGCGTGGTTGAGTTTTGAGAATTGGTAGTACAGGACGCTTTCATTGTCTGAAAAGTACACTTTGGCAATCCAACCGCAATTGTGACTGTGTGAGGCTTCCAAAACAGTGCCCAAGCGTCCTGAAGAAGTAGTGACAAAACCATCGGGCTTGAAGCTTTTCATGAGCATCCACCTTTTTTTGATTTGGCTTTGTGTTTGAGATAAAAAACAGGCAGCGTGATGACTGCCCATGTCAGACCTAATAAACATACCCAAATAGATGGTCGCTTATTCATATTGCGCCAACTTTTCTTCAAGTTGAGCAATGGTATTTTCAAGCTTGTTTATTTCTTCAAAAGCATTGTTGAATGAAGCACCCACCAAACCTTTTTCAAAAGAAACAGTGGAAAGTTTTTCAAAATCAGGATGCTCGTCATCGTAAACCAAGGTGACAAAGTTACTCATATTCATATACCTCACCGTAATCACCTGATGCATTGCGTGCCATCATGGCATTGTGAGCGGCTTCTGCGTAGGCAGTGTGCTCAGCGTCTTGCTTTGCCAACACATCTTGGAATGCTTTTTGAGCAGCAATTTCTTGCAAGTGGTTGTCGTGACGGTCTGAAGTATTGGCAACAGTAAACATTGCCATGATGGCAACTGCTACCAATACACTTCGAATGGCGTATTTCATGTTGGTTTTCCCATTAAAAAAGCCACCTTGGCGGTGGTGTTGGTCAATCGGCAATGTCTTCTTTGTAGTAGATGCCTGTTGAATATTTGATGCGGTTAGCGTGAAAAGCTTTGTCTTTGGCAGTGGTTTTGCGTTCGCTATCCAAGCCTTTGAAAAGCTTTGTTTGGTGAATTTCCCAACTTTGGCGTAATCGAGCCTCATGTGGATGAATCAAATCACGCTTGGCCATTGCGTTCACCTTCTTCGATGAGTTTTGCCAACACAATGAAATCTGAACGTGTGGCACCAGCTTGTTGCATATAATGCAGAAACTTCAAATCCATCTTGCTCTCCTTGGTTGCGTTGAAAAACAGCAAAACAAAAGCCACTGCATTTGCAATGGCCAGAGTTTTGTTGCCTTTATTGGTCTTTAAAGCCCATTTCTTCGGCTTGGATGTAACCACGAGCATACTGTTCAAATGGCACACCGAAAGCTTTTGATTCTTCGTAAATGGTTTGGATTTGTACATCAATGTTCATCTGTAAAGCCTTTCAAGTCATTAAAATAAAGTGTTGGTTGTCAGTGTCGCGTCGATAAGGAGTCAACTCGACCACACTGCGTCATGGTTTTTTGGCTGAGTTCAAAGCCCATCATTGTCACTCATGACTGACACAATGATGCCATCTTGCACTTGCACATTTATGGAAAGTGGCTAGCCCATATGCCAGCTTCAAACTGACGAGGGGTGAAGCGGCAAAACCAACCACCTTCCACAAACATGCAAAAAAATACCGCCCACTTGGGGGCGGTTGATAGTTAAGATTACTATATTTAAATTGATGCTATACTTAGATTTAGAGAATTGGTATCTGTATTATTATTAGATTCATTACCATATACTTTATAATCGTATGCACATAAGATACGTTTATAATTTGAATCATTCCTATCATCAGAATAGTTAATTAGGTAATTTTTTACTTCTTCTAAATCAAGTATGTCATGCCAAACTCCCCTAAAAATATAATCTAATTTATAAGTTCGTGCTATTTCATTAGAATTTAATATTTCAGAAATATGCTTATATTGTTTTATACTATTATTTCTTTCAGGAGTCTTATCACTACAAACACAGAGTTTTTGATATACAGATATTTTAAAACTTTGTGCCTTATCTAAATTAGGACAAATTTTAGAAAAGCCAAATATAGGGATAAATTGGTCTTTATTTGTACTTTGATTATCTATTAATTTAATTAGTTGGTGATTTCCTTCTTCCATAACGGAAAAGTAAGATGAAATTAATTCAGATATTGTTTTGAATTCATATCGAATTGTTTTATTTGAACCAATAGCTAAAACTTTGTCTTTATTACTTAAATCATCTATATTTTCTGTAATTAAAACTTTTATAGAGCCGCCACTAACGATATCTTTAAAGACATTCTGTACTTTTCGAATATCTAGAGCAGATACAGGAAGATTCAACTTTGCAATTGCCTCATAAATTCTAATGTAGTTATCAGTTTTAATTTTATTAATACTAATTATTTTAGAATCGAGATTTAAATCATATTCAAAAACCATATCTGAATCAGAGTTTTCAGCCCATTCTATTAATAAAAAATTTTTCCTTATTTTTTCAGCCTGTTCGGAATTAGGTTGAACGTATGTAAAAATTGTTTTTAATAATAATTTAATATTTTCATCTGAAATGCTATATCCAATAAAAATAATGGGATTATGAATAAATAATGATAGTAATTGAGCTTTAATTAATTCGTATCTTTGATGAAATTGACTGTAATCATTCGTGGTTAAAATGATATTCTCTGGTGATTTTACACAGCCATGTATTTTATAAACTGAGCCGTAAGGATTACTTAATAAAATATGGTTTCCAACCAAAGCATCAAATTGGAAAACTTCCTCTACCAGCGTATCGTAATTAGTTGTAATAATAGAACTAATATTTTTTCTCGCTTGTTTTAGTACAGCTATTTCTTGCTTTATTAAATCAGATTGCCTGTACTGTAACTCACCAAGTCTATGAGCAATATAAAGTTTTAATCGGCTTGTTGGATTTTTAATTTTTAAATTCTGATAAAATAAATCATTTACTATATCAGCTACATCATATTGAATATCTTCGGCATTATTATCAAAATGTTCTTCAATAATCTGTCCAATTATTTCAAAATTAGATGGATATTTATACATTAAATCTAAATATTTTTTCTTATCTCCATATGCTACTTCTGCAAGATGTTCAAGTAATCCACTCCAAGTGAAAGAATTAGATAAATAGCGCTGACTAAAGCCTGAACCAATAAATAATATTGGATGTATTTTATAGTTACCAATAAATTCACTAATATTCATGGCTCGTCCTTCCATTTTAGATAAAGTCTTATTATCGAGAATATCCATAGTTAAATCCACCATGACAATTAAATATAAAAAATAAAAATTAGTAATTAGTGTCGGCCTCTCACCAACCTGCCCATTTTGTCAATATGGGTAAACGCATTTTTGAATTCGGTGCTCGTCTTTCCGAGCTGTCATGTTTGTGTTCGTCCAAACAAGGCGCCTTGGCTTTGTGGCAATACATCGCTTCAGGTCATCAAATGGTAATTTATGCGTTAAGGGGTTCCACGCCCAAGTCTTGTGCGGCTAAGTAAGATGATGAACACCCGCACGCTCCTCGCTCCCTGCTCAATGACCGCTTGCCGTCATGTCTTGCTCTGCGTGCTCATCAAATAAAAATCTAAAAAGTTCTATGTACTTCTACTTGCTTAATTTCTAGCCAGCTTCGCCGAGTGTGGGTCGTCCACACCAAAGAACACTTCACTCACCATCGTCTTTTATCGTTTAAGGCGAACATCGCCCCCAGTCTTTGCATCCCTGCTCTTGGGTGTACCAGCTTACATGGGCAAAAATGCTATTGAACATTTGTTGTGGTTCCCAATACTCACCTGACCCAACTGCAATCAGATGTCGCCGTATCTGTGCTTCGTGATTCGATGTGTGAATATTAAGCAATGCCTAACAATATGTAAATAGGCATTGCTTAATATTTTTAAGTATTACTTAATAATTTGTTGATTTTTTTATGAATTTATATTTTTTAAAAATAGGCATCGCATAATATTTTATTAGACATACGTGAATTTAAATTTAAACGAGTAGTTAATAGACAACAAAAAAACCGCCACGAAGGGCGGTTTGAAAATTAAATAATTATTTAAAAGATAATAATTTAATCTGTAACAACATCAAAAACATGTATTTTGACAATATCACCACCTTTGACGCCAGCTTTGCCAATGATTGTGATGGGCGTGTTTTTGTCAAAAGCATTTATATAAGGATTATTTACATCTTCAAGTAGAGGGTCGTGAATAACTGCTGTAGTCCTATCGGTTGGCTCATCATCTAAAAAATAAATCTTTGCGGTTTTCTTGAGTTTATCAAGACTTGTAATAAAGATGGTAAATTCACGCATTCCTGTAATTTCATCAGGTGTAAGAGCGTTGATTTCAGCTTTATCTTCTTCGTTGATGATTGTAGGAGTTTTTGATTCACACCTTTTCCCAGTGCTGACAGTGATAGTGCTACATGTATTACCTATTGGTTCAACAGCTTGTCTACTTGCTGGACGCAAGTCGTCAGCCATCTTTTCGATAACTTTTAATAAGCCATCAATAGTTTGTCTATCTTTATTCCCTAATGCTTCGATGGCTTTATCTAGAGACTCTTTTAAGTATTTCATTTCCTGCTTTTTATTAGCATTTTTAGTAAGTATATAGGGTATTAAAGCCGCTAGTAATGCCCCAAAAGACCCTGATAATATTTGGTTTTGTTGTACCCATGTTAGTGCTCCTAAAATAGTAAAGCAGTTAGCTTTTGTTTCCGTAGCACATACTTTTACAACTTGGGAGGTGGTCTTTTTAGAATATTGCTGAGTAATGGCGAAGTGCGCAGCAGTAGATATAATTCTTGCAAACCCTTGTATTGATATGCCTAAGGAGTTTAATTCTATTTCATGACTTTCTGCATCTAGTCCATCGTACCTTAAAATAATCTCATAGTCAGTAATTTCCAATCTATTCCCCTTGCCTTAAAAAATTTTTAACAGTTAGTGACTAGTATTATTATTTTCTTATCTAAGCCGCCATGTTTTCTCAAAAACCACACCAACAATTGTCGCATTCTCATTGACTTCAATGATGCGATCAGGCCAATCGGGATTGAGTGCAATTAGATATTTTTTCTCACCTTCAATCACCAATTTTTTAAATGTGGCTTCATTTGCATCATCCAATCGGACAATGACGTAATCACCATTTCTCGGCTCCATTTCAGGATCAACTAAAATGGTTTCACCCTCTTGAAATGACACTCTCCCTGTTGGGTCACACATACTTTGACCACGCACTCTTAGGCCAAAAGCATTGGCGCTGTGCTTTCTTGTTGTATGAGCCCAAGCATCCCTATCTTGAACACTTGGCAATATTTCCTCCGTTATCCCTGCAAAACAACCAGCAGCTACCCAACAAATAATCGGAATAGGTGCTTGAATATCATTAGTAGGTTCAACATTACTTTCAGTGATTTTGTTATATAGCCGCTCTAGCCCAAAGTGCTCAGGCGATACGACATCTGAAAAGTAATCAACCAATTTTTCTATGTGTTCTTTGCCAATGCGCCCAGTTTTAATCCAACTGTTAACCGATGGAGGTTTAATACCAAAGTGCTCGGCAACTTTAACTTTGGTCACACCTTTTAACTTTATTGCCTCGTCAATTGCGCGACCCAGCTCTTCACCTTTAAGCATCTCTAATCCATTCAACATTAAGCATTGTCTAAAAATATCAGTTTCAATATCAATTAAGCAATGCCTTGCATATACTTAGACAATACCTTATCATTTAGTCGTTACAAAAAAAGGCAATGCCTAATATATGAAAAACAATTCCAATAAAGACAAAACCATTTTGGTGATTAATAAGGCAATTCATTTTTTTGGGAGTGCAACTGCTTTAGCAAGAGCAGTTGGTGTAACACCTCCAACCGTAAACAGTTGGAAAACAGGCAGTCGTCCTGTCTCAGAAAAAAAGTGCGTTTTAATTGAGCAAAAGACAAATGGTGAGATTACAAGGCAGCAATTACGACCATTTGACTATGCCGAGATATGGCCAGAAATCCATTAATTAGTCCCGTATGAACTAGGCTGATTAGATGAATTAAGTCAGTAAAGATTTTGATAGCAGTAGTAAAAATACCAAAAGAAAAACCACTGCGGTAACAGTGGCTTCTCAGGTTTCCAAAAAAGTTTGAGACCCAATTGGAGTAATCATTATGGAACAAGTCTGTATGAATAGCAATAGCAATCAAGCATCAACAAGCCACACCAAAGCCATCTTGGCATACATGCAACAAGGTCATGCATTGACCTCTTTGGATGCGTTGAGATTGTTTGGCTGCTTGCGTTTGGCGGCTCGCATTGCTGACATCAAAGCATTGGGTTATCCAGTGCACACTCGCAAAATCAAAGTTGGCGGCAAAACTGTTGCTCAATATTCCTTGTTTTCGGGGGAATGAGCCATGTCCATCAAACTGATGTCCCAAGTTTGGGATTTGCCGCGTGAAACCCTGAATCAAGGCCAAAAATTGATTTTGTTGGCTTTGTGTGATTACGCCAACGATGATGGTGAATGCTACCCAAGTCAGTACAAATTGGCAGACCGCTGTAGCTGTACTGAACGAGCGGTTCGCAATCACCTTGCTTGGTTCAAAGAATTGGGTGTGTTGGATCAAAGCCGCCGCCAAAAAGGTGGTCGTCGTTTGTCTGATTTTTATGTGATTGACTTGTCTCCATTGACTACCCAAAACACCCAAAGCGAAGCGGAAAATTTTTCCTCTAAGCAAAAAGCGAAGCGGAAAATTTCGACAGTTGAAGCGGAAAATTTTTCCTCTTCCTATATAAGTGGAACCCCCAATAGAACCGTCAAAGATATAGATATAGGCGCACCTGTATTTTCTTCGTCTGAAAACCAAAACCCAAACACGCCACCTGCCATCATTTCTGCAGACACAAACCTGACGGCTGAGCAAGTGATTGGGCTGATGACTGCCATTGGTTGGAAGCAAGACACCTATGCCCACCACCCAAGCTTGGTGGCGTCTGTTGAGTTGGGCGTGTTGCAGGAGGATTTGTCTTGTGCGTTGTCAAAAATGCAAGCGCATGGTGCTGCCAATTGGGATTACTTCTGCAAAACACTCAAAACCACAGTGGCCGCTCGCATCAAAGACAGCCAAGCACTGCCAGTACCTGCCACAGCAAACGCCACCGAAACCAAGCGTCCTGAGCGCAAACGCCGCGACACCACTGCTGCTGACATTGATTTGTTGGTTGCTGAAGGTGTGGCTGCTGATTTGGCGGCACAGTGGGTGACATTTCGTGCATCTAGGAACATAGGCATGTTGACGCAAGCATTTTTAGACGAATTGAAACGCCAAGGCAAGTTGCTAGGCTTAGACATGGATTTGAATGCTGTGGTGGATGTTTGCTTGAAGAAAAGCTGGTGTGGCTTTGAAGCGGCTTGGATTGTGAAAGCTCAAGACAAACAACAAGCACCGCAAGGCGTGGCATACAAACCATTTGAACCTGAGCAGCCCGTACCGGCTGAAACCAAGCGTGAACGCTTCGAAAATGGCAAAAGTCGCGCTAAAGAACTGTTGGCTTTGACCAAGCGTGTAACGGCAGGCAAGTGATATGGAACTGACCCACAAAAACCTTTGTGATTTGGCTGTGCGATGGTTGCAACGCCCAAACTCAAGAAATGGACACGGATGCTGCTTTGCTGTGTCTGAGGTTGCCACAGGCTATGCAGGTGAAATACCTGATGCAATTGGCTTTCGTGCAAGTGAATGGGATTGTGCAGGCAGTGTATTGGTTGAGGTGAAAACAAGCCGCTCAGATTTCCTTGCGGACAAAAAGAAAGCGCATCGCATTGAAGGTGGCGTCGGTGATTGGCGGTATTACATGGCACCTACAGGATTAATCCAAATTGATGAGTTGCCACCACAGTGGGGATTGGTTGAGGTGAATGGTCGTGGGCATATCAACGTTGTGCATGGTCCTGCCAAAGTTGCCAAAAACTTCATGAGTTACCGCAGCCAATTAGAAGAATTTAAACATGACGCCAACAAGAGCCGTGAGTTTTTCTTGCTTGTGAAATTGCTAACTAGGCTTGGCAATCCCGAAGAGTTGAATCAAAGGCTTCGTAAGTTTTACCGAGATGTAAATTCGATATGAAAGGCAGGGAAATGATGAATTGGCGTGAGTGGTTGGACTCTTTGGCTTTGGTGATGGCAATGGTCTGTTTTCACAGTTTGATGAAAACGATTGATGTGGTGGCACCTGCTTTGCCGCTTCTTTGGCACCATAACCAATGGCATTTGATGTGGGATGGTTTGTCTTTGGTTATTGGCTTAATTTTGGTGTTGGTTTGGTGTGTATGGGTGATTACCAAAAGGATGGATAAGTGATGGTTGCTAACGTTGCTTCTGCCGCACTCAATATGCTGGACATTATCACTGCTGCATCTCAATCAGGTGGCGTAGTGGTGGTGCTGAATATGGACCATGAAAAGCAGGTTCATGCATTGGCCAAAATACATGGCATTAAGTTCAGTGGTCGCCAAGTGCTGACTTATAAAAGTTTGCTTAAGTACGGTCTGACAGGGCGCAATGCAACTGCAGTTTATTTTGACAGTTGGAATGATCGTATTGGTACTGATGAAGAAATTCATGCTGCTTGTGGTGGTGTTCCTGTTGCGATGAAAGTGGCTGTTGAAAATGATTGATGTGGTGGTATGTAAGGCTGTTTTGGCTTTGACCTTTTGTGTTTGGCGAGTAACTGAAAGAATGGATGGGCAATAATGAATTCAATGGAAAATGTGGAAAATGACGTGGCTTCTATGCAGGCCGTACTGGTGCAACTTAATCAAGCTTTGGCAGCAGGATACTTGCGTGGTGAAGAGTTCAATACACTTGCTGAACAATCGCCTGATTTACTGTATTCAATTGCCGCACTGATTGGCGTTAGTGTCGGTCAATTGCGCCAGATGGCAAACCGAGGTTTGTTGACTTCTGATGTGGTGTGCAAAGCATTGGGTTTGATTTTTCAGGTTTCGGCTTCTCAGGACGCTTCCAAAAATACAAAAGTGTATGTGGCCGTCACCCAAAACTCTTGTGATGGTGGGCATGAAATCCGTGGTGTGTTCAATACCAAAGCACAAGCTGCAGGTGCCATGATTGTGGCGGTCAATGGCATGGTCGAATGGGCTGAATCACAAGGACACGATGTTGATGATTACTTCTATGGCCAATACTGCAGCGTACTTGAAGTTGAGTCTGGCAGCGTGTTGGTTGAAGACAAAGCCATTCGCAATGAGTTGGCTACCAATTCACGCGAAGGTGTAGATGCCTTTTTGCGTGAGTTAAGAGAAATTGTGGCAAAGGATAGCAAATGAAAATAGGCATTATTGGCGTAGCAGGTAGTGGCAAAGATACTGTGGCTTCCATCATTCAGCAGCGCTTCAACCAAATGGGTGTGCAAGCAGAGGTTTGTCGTTTTGCCGAACCCATCAAGGCTATTGCCCGTGAGGTGTTTGGTCCTGAGTTTGATAATCGTGACGTGAAAGAAGAGTTGGTACCTTTTACCCATGACATGAAGTTTTTGGCAGAAGGTGTCTTGTGGGATGCAGGTGCTCGATTGTTGCAGCATTTGAAATGTCATTGGCGTACCAAGTTTGAAACCTTGCTCAACCGCTTGCTTGTGAAAGATGAAATATCACCACGCATTTTTCAACAATATGTGGGCACTGACTTGTTTCGTGCCATTGATTCAAATGTGTGGGTTAACGCCACCGAAATCCAAGCCAGCAAGTTTGAGGTGGCGTTGTTGCCTGATGTGCGCTTTGTAGATGAAGCGGCGGTGTGTGATGTACTCATTGTGGTTAATCGCCCTGGTGTTGTTGCTGTGGCTGAGCATCCATCAGAAGTTTTGGCTAATACTTTACTGCAGGCTTCATTCCCGAAACTAATCACTTCAACTGGCGAAATTAAAAACCACGAGCCATTGGAGCTCACTTTAAGTGTGGAAAACTACCGCCGTTGTACTGTGGGTGAATTACGCAATACCAGTTGCTTGGGTGAATTTGATTTGTTTGAAGGCAAGCCACAATGGTTTTTCTCAGTGTTCAACCATTATTCAATTGAACGCCTTGAATTTATGTTGGATGAAGTTGTAATGCCAGCTTTAAATTTTATGCGGGGTGGAAATGGTTGATTGGTTTTTATATGTAGTAGCCATGATTGTGGTGGTGGCGTGTAGTGCGGCAATTGAGGTTTGGGCTGAGAGACAAAAAGGTGGTGAATGATGGCAATAGTAATTGGAATTGATACAGGTGTGAACACTGGCGTGGCAGTCAAACGTAATGACGCATATCAAGATGTGGGTTGTATGAAAATACACCAAGCCATGTTCTTGGTTTTGGAATGGCAAGAGGCCGCTCAAGAAGCAGGCATTGATTTCAAAGTATATGTGGAAGATGCACGCCAGCGTAAATGGTTTGGCAATCAGAGCCAAGCCAAGATTGCAGCCAAAGCCCAAGGTGCAGGCAGTGTGAAGCGTGACGCCACCATCTGGAAAGATTTTCTCAAGGACCACCAAATACCGTTTGAGATGGTGCCGCCTCGTGCCGGTGCCACCAAACTGCCAAATGAGCGTTTTCAGATGTTGACCAAATGGGCAAAGAAAACTAATGAGCATGCACGAGATGCAGCCATGTTGATTTTGAATCGTCATAAGTAAGGGGAAAACGTGCAGTTATTGAGTGATGAACAGTTTCGATTGTTAGACAAAGTTTTGAAGTCTTATGCATACCATGACAGTGATCATGTGCCACACGCCACCTGTGGTGGCGTTGAGCGCTTATACAACCAAAACCGTGAATTGAGTGAGGCTGAGCAACAAGCGAAATGGCGACAAGCGCAAAATCAAGAAGTGTGGATTGATGTACCAGCACCTTTACCAAATGATGCGTTGGTTGTATTGCGCTTGGCTTTGCGTAGCATGAATGCTCGTATTACTGAGGTTTTGCATTCTGAATATGGTTTTCGTGGCTTTTTCAAAAAGAAGCCATCACCACAGCAATTGATGCGTCGTCGTGGTAGTCGCTACAACCCAACGCTTTGGACATTAGAAGTCAATCGTGCAATGAGCGTGTTGTGGTCGCAATTGAAGCACCATGCCGGTGATAAATTTGATGTTTGGTTTGGTGGTTAATCTTCAAAACATTAAAGAATTTGATATCTTATAACCTTGTATTTTTAAATAGAATGATTATAATTGCACTCAAGAATGAGTCCGCTTCTGTAAACCCAAGTAGCAGAAGTGCGTCTTAAAAATATAGCCCATCAAATGATGGGCTTTTTTAATTGAATAAATTAATTCTAAATCGAAGTGTGAATTTCCCACTTCGATCTTCTGCACTTTGAATGATTTGTTTACAGCGTATACATACCAATCAAACGTGTACAAAAAAGCACGAAATTTAAACATTACCCCGTCAGTTTTGACGGGTTTTTTTGTGGGTGCTTTATGTGCAATTGCAATCAAACTAAAACTGAAAGCTTTGGCACTGCCGTTGTCAATGTAGTTAAAGATGCCATTGGTGGCAAGCCTATAAAAGCATCTCAAGTTGTTTTAAGCCAACGCTTGACCGCTTGCAGTCATTGCGAAAGATTGAAGCGCTACTACTCAGGCATGCCTGATGGTGTTGCCATTATTGGTGGTGACAAATGTTTGGAATGTGGCTGTAGAGTAAAGCTGAAAGCCTCGGTTGCAAGTCAACACTGTCCGCTTGGCAAATGGGATGATACTCATGAAAATGCATAAACCTGTCATTCCTATGCATCAACCAACAACAGTAAAGGCCATCACGCCCAAAGCCAGTGTTAAATCAGATTCAAAACAGTCATGGCGACGTGGTACTGAGTCATCAACAAAACGCGGTTATGGATACAAGTGGCAGCAACGACGCAAACAATTTTTGCAGCGTCCTGAAAATGTTTGTTGTGTGTATTGTGCCCGCTTGGGATTGACTGTGGTGGCTACTGTAGTGGATCACATCAAGCCACATCGTGGTGACCAAGACTTGTTTTGGGATGAAAGCAATTGGCAGTCGTTATGTTCTTCATGCCATAGCGGCATTAAGCAACGTGAAGAGTCGCATCAGCGATGACTCTAACATTTAATTAATATATTTTGATGGGCATTTAGGCCTTGGATTACTTCCAAATGGGTGGGGGGTGGTCAAAAGTCTAAATGCCTGATTTTTCTAGACCGCACAGTTTACCCATTTGCAAAAAAAATTCTGTTTTTTAGTCTCATGTTGACATTTCATGTTGACAATTTAAATTCATATATTAATGAAATAAGGAAGGGATATGGAAATCAATGAAAAACACCATATCTTTGCCAAAGCTAAAGCTGGCGGGGCTTCTAGTAAAGATGCGGCACTTGCGGCAGGCTATACAGAAAGTAGCGCACGCCAACAAGGTTCACGTTTAGCATTACACGCAGAAATCAAAGCACTGATTGAGCATTACCAACAGCAGAAAGTTGTCGCACAGTCACCATCTAAAATTTTGCCGCCACCAACAGGGCACGATATTGATGCAGTTCAACAAAGATTTGACGATGAGGGGGGTGTGAGTGGCTCATCGCCATTGGATGACATCAACGCAACTGATCCACTTGATTGGTTACTTGGCGTGATGTTGTGTAAAGGCTTGGATGAAGGTATGCGGGTTGATGCTGCCAAAGCTGCTTTGCCTTATAAGCATGCCAAACTTGGCGCACAAGGTAAGAAAGAAGGCAAAGAAGAATTGGCCAAGCAAATTTCAAGGCAAGGCGGCTTATCAGAGCGCATGAAGGCACTCAAACAAATCAAATAGACGCTTAAGCGTCTTTTTTTATGGCATCAATTATGGAATGGACCACTGCTTGCCCTGATTGGGAGAAAAGAATTGTGGCGGGCGAGTCCTTGATTCCACCGCCTTTGTTTCCTGATGTTGCTGAGGTAGCATTGGAAGTATTTGGCAATTTGATTGTGCCAGATATGGTGGGTCGCCCAAGGATGCGTGATGTCATGCCGCCTTGGGTGATGGATTACGTTGCTGCCATTTTTGGCGCATTGGATTTTGAAACCAACAGGCGTTTAATCAAAGATTTTTTGCTGCTTATCAGCAAGAAAAACGGTAAATCCACCATTGCTGCAGGCATCATGTTGACCGCTTTGGAATTAAACGAACGGGATATGGCCGAGGCTGTGATTTTAGCGCCGACCAAAGAGGTGGCAGACAACGCTTTTAAGCCTGCGATGGGCATGATTGAGTTTGATGATGAGATGAAACTCAAATACACGGTGTCTGCGCATACGCGCACGATTACGCACATTGCATCAAAGTCAACGCTTAAAGTATTGGCGGCAGATGACAAAGCAGCAGGTGGAGCCAAGGCCGCTTATGTGTTGATTGATGAGTTGCACTTGTTTGGTGCGATGGGTTCTGCAGAGTCGATTATTACCGAAGCCACAGGCGGTTTGATGTCCAAAACCGATGGCTTTTGCATCAAATTGACCACACAATCGACCCAGCCGCCCACAGGTGTGTTCAAAACCGAATTGGATTATGCGCGGGATGTACGTGACGGCAAGGTTGCTGACAAACATTATTTGCCTGTTCTCTATGAGTTTCCACAACACATGCTTGACGATGAAGAGCATCTGCAAAGCAAAAACTTTTACGTCACCAACCCAAGCTTGGGCTATTCGGTCGATGAACAATATTTGGTCAGTCAATACCAAAAAGCACTGCTCAAAGGCGAAACCGAAAAACAAGAGTTTTTAGCCAAGTTTCTGAATGTCGAAGTGGGTTTGAACCTAAGGTCAAACCGCTGGCCTGGTGCTGACGTTTGGCTCAATTATGGCTCTTCTGAGTTGACTTTGGATGTGTTGATTGAACAAAGCGATGTCATCACCATTGGTGGGGATGGCGGTGGTTCTGATGACTTACTGGGGATGGCTGTTGTTGGTCGACATGCGCAAACACGCAAATGGCTGATTTGGAACCGTGCTTGGTGTACACAAGGCGCTTTGAACGCTCGCAAAAGCATTGCACCAAAGCTTCTTGAAATGGAACGAGCAGGCGAATTGGTGATTGTGCCGCAATTGGGTCCTGATACCGCTGAGTTTGGGCGCATTTGCAAGAAAATTCACGATAGCGGTAAATTGAATTTGGTTGGCCTTGATCCATTGAAATTGGGTAATTTGAAAGAAGGCATCATTGCTGGCGGTTTACCTGAGGAATTGTTGGTCGGTATTTCTCAAGGCATGAGTTTGATGACTTACATTGAGGCTCTTGAACGTCGCTTGAGTGAAGGCACAGTTATACATTCCGCCCAGGTATTGATGACTTGGTGTGTGAGCAATGCCAAATTAGTTAAAAAAGGCAGAGTCAATCTGATTGAAAAACAAGTTGCTGGCACCGCTAAAATTGACCCATTGATGGCAACTTTCAACGCGGTGGGATTGATGCTTGATGTGCCTGAAGTAGTTCAATCAGTTTATGAAACAAGAGGTATTCGTACCATCGGATAAATAACATGGCCAAGAAAAAACCAAAGAAAAGCAATAAAACCGCCCGAGTTCAAATGGATTCGGGCGGTTTGTCATTTAACGGGTTTGATGATCCCAAGCTGCTTGAATTTATTCGAAATGGAGTCAGTGGATTTACAACAGTAAATGGCAATAAAGCGATGGCAAATATGGCTTTGTTTCGTTGTGTGACTTTGATTTCACAATGTATTGGCATGTTGCCGCTAAATTTAATCAGTAATGATGATGCGCGCCAAGTGCAGTCTACTCACAACATTCACAAACTATTGAAAAAAAATCCCAACTCTTGGCAAACAGCATTTGAATTCAAAACTTTGTTGCAGTCATGGGTTTTGCAAGAGGGGAATGCTTACGCACGAATCATTCGCTCAGGCAAAAGAGTCTTGCAGTTGATTCCAATGCATCCTTCTTCAGTTGAGCCAGTGCAGCAAGATGATTGGTCGCTGATTTACAAATACACCAGAAAGGATGGCTCAATCATTGAGCTGGCTGCTAGTGAAGTCTTTCATCTTCGGGATTTTAGTAATGATGGATTGATTGGCGTGTCGCGAGTCAGATTGGCTAAAAAGGCACTGAATATTGCTTTTGACAGTGAAGAGGCTGCCAACCGTATTTTTAAAGATGGTGTGATGGCTGGTGGTGCATTATCAGCTCCGGGTCCTTTAAGTGATGCTGCTTATAATCGATTGAGTGAGTCTCTTTTGGATAAGCATTCAGGTGCTAAAAACGCAGGCAAATTTCTGATTTTAGAAGAAGGATTGAAGGCAGAAAAATGGGCAAACACTGCAGTAGACGCTCAGCTTCTTGAAAATCGAAACCATCAAATTGAAGAGATTGCGCGACTGTTTGGTGTCCCGAGACCACTTTTGATGATGGATGACACATCTTGGGGTTCTGGCATTAGTGAACTTGGTATTTTCTTTGTGAAATACGGCTTGTTGCCTTGGTTTACGCTGTGGGAGCAGGCAATCGAGCGCACCTTTTTATTAGACCATGAACGTGACCAATTGATGTTCAAGTTCAATCCAGGTGCCTTATTGCGTGGCTCTTTAAAAGATCAGGCCGAATTTTTCAGCAAAGCGTTGGGCGCAGGTGGTACGCAGCCTTGGATGACGCAGAACGAAGTGCGCGACATTTCAGATTTGCCGCAATCAAGCGACTCAGATGCAAACAGTCTTCGCAATCCAATGACAAGTAAAAATCAAGAGGTAAAACCAACATGAGTCTTATGCCACTTCCGCAAATCAATACATTCGGCAATCTTCCCAAGCCAGTTGCCTTTGATAAGCGTCCTGATGCTGTTCAAAAATGGCAACCAGAAGTTAAAGCCAAGTCTGATAATGACAGCAATACCATCACCATTTATGACGACATTGGCGAAAGTTGGTACAGCGAAGGCGTAACCGCCAACCGCATCGCTGCAGCTTTGCGCTCCATTGGCGAGCAAGATGTGGTGGTCAACATCAATTCACCAGGTGGTGATTATTTTGAAGGTATCAGCATTTATAACTTATTGGCACAACACCGAGCCAAAGTTACCGTTCAAATTGTGGGACTAGCCGCATCTGCCGCCTCAGTCATTGCTATGGCAGGTGATGAAATCCTGATGGGTGATGGCGCCTTTTTCATGATTCATAACGCATGGTCAATGTCGATTGGCAATCGTCATGACTTACGCAGCAGTGCAGATGTACTTGGGCAAATTGACGACACAATGGCTGATTTATATGCCAAGCGCAGTGGTTTAAGCAAGGCTGAAATCGAAGGCATGATGGACCGTGAAAGCTGGTTAGGGCGTGAATTAGCTTTAAACAACGGTTTTGCAACAGGCAGCTTGGAGTCTTCCATTATTGAAGGTAGCGAAGACTCTGAGCGTAAGAAATCCAAAGCATTGGTTGATGCTGCGATGGCGCAGCAAGGATTAACACGCTCTCAGCGTCGTGAAGTATTTCAAAGTTTATTTTCAGGCATGCCCAGCGCTGCCAATCCAACCGCCAAGCCCAGCGCTGGTGATGCTGATGTGGTTAATCAGATTCAAGAGTTAAACAATTTATTTAAAGGGTATTGAATTATGCAAAAAGCAATGATTTTGAGCGCGCCAGTGACGCGTTCTGTGAAGGGTATGGCATTGGCCATGGCGGCGGGAACTCATGTGATGAAACGTGGCATGGTCACTGCGCCTCGTGCTGACAGTGACGTAGCTGCTGTTTTGAAAGACATGAAAGACAGTTTTAAAGCTTTCAAAGAAGACCAAGACAAGCGAATTCATGAGTTGGAAAAATCAGCTGCTACGCCTGCAGACATTGTAGCAGCCAAAAAAGAATCGGCAGATTTGGTGAATGCTTTACAAACCACTGTTGATGATTTGGTGCTGCAATTGGCGGCAGGTCAAATGAATGGCGGCGGTCGTAGCCCAGAAGCGAAGGCCAATGCAGAAGCGATGGTGGCATTCATGCGCACAGAAGAAATTCGTGCTGATTTGAAGAAATCACCAGATAGCAATGGTGGTTATTTGGTACCAACCGAATGGGATCGTACCATTACCGACAAATTGCATGAAATCTCACCATTGCGTCAGATTTTTCGCGTTGTTCCAACTTCCAAGGCAACTTTTTCACGTTTGTACAATTTAAAAGGTACTGGCGCTGGTTGGGTGGGTGAGGAAGATACTCGTGGTAAAACAAATACTGCAACATTTGGTAGTTTAGAATTTGCCACAGGCGAAATGTATGCCAATCCTGCTGCCACTCAGCAGATGTTGGATGACGCTGAGACCGATTTGGAAGCATGGTTGGCAGAAGAAGTTCAAGAAACTTTTTCAACTACCGAAAATGCGGCATTTATTGCTGGTGATGGTGCCAAAGGTAAGCCATTTGGTTTATTGACGTATGCCACAGGTGCTGCCAATGCCACCAAGCATCCATTTGGTGCGATTTTGACTATTAATTCCGAATCGGCTGCAGACATTACTGCCGATGCTATTATTGATGTGGTTTATGATTTGCCAGCTTCTTTTAGTAGTGGAGCCTCATTTATCATGAACCGCAAAACCTTGCGCAAAGTTCGTAAGATGAAAGATGGTGATGGTAATTACTTGTGGGAAAAATCATTCCAAGCTGGTCAGCCTTCAACGATTTTGGGCTATCCTGTGTATGAAGTGGCTGAAATGCCCGATGTCGCAGCCAATGCCCTACCAATTGCTTTTGGCGACTTCAAGCGCGGCTATTTGATTGTGGATCGCAAAGGTGTCGTTATTTTGCGTGATCCATACACCAACAAACCTTACGTTCAGTTCTATACCACTAAGCGTTTGGGTGGTGGTGTGGACAATCCAGAAGCGATGCGTTTGTTAAAATGTGCGGTTACCGCATAACCTTCAATGCAATTAAAGCGTCCTGTAAAACCTTGCAGGACGCTTTTTATTGGGAATAAAAAAATCATGGCAAAACTGACTAAAAAATTTTATGGCGTACCCAATGGCGAAGTTTATCCAATTGAGTACCAAAAAGGCGATGAGTGTCCTGACGAGCTGATGGCAGCAGCGATTGAATTGGGAGCCATTTCAGCCAAAGACAAAACCGCTTGGATGGAAGCCGAGGCTGAGCGCGCAGCGCAAGATGACAAGTCTGGCGATTCAACACAAGAACTGAAGGATAACGAGTAATGATTACTGCCGAACAAGTAAAGTCACAATGCCGAATTGATTTTGATGACGAAGATGGGTATTTGCCTTTGTTGGTGAATGCTGCAATTTCTGCTTGTTTGGCTTATCTGAATCGTCCTGTATTTGAGAGTGAAGCAGATTTATTGGCGGCAATTTCAGCCAATCCTGAATTGGATCAATCTGCAATGGTGGTAACCCATGATATTCGCATGGCTATGTTGATTACAGCGGCTTTTTTATATGAAAACCGTGAAGGCAATACAAATTTGCCTTTGGCCGCTACTTCATTATTGCGGCAACATCGTAAGCGTCCTGGAGTGTGACATGCAAGCGGGTAAATTGAACCAAATCATTACCATTGAAAGCTCAGCCGAAGTCAAAGATGTGTTTGGTGGGGTTAGTTTTCAATGGACGCAAGTTTGCCGACCTTATTGTCATGTTCGTTTCATAAATGGGCGTGAGTTTGCCAAGCAAGGCATCCAATTGGCTGAATTGACAGTGTCGTTTCGCATCCGCCAACGCAAAGGCATTGACCACTTGATGCGTGTGAAATTCGATGGCGAGATTTACCAGATCATTGCTGTTTTGCCAGATGCCCAAGGTAAAGCTTATATGGATTTGGCATGCAAGAAATGGATTGAGCATGAAAGCTAGTGTGAAATTGAAAGGATTGCGCGCAGCTCTCAAAGCCTTGGAACAATTGGGCAGTAAGTCAGAAGTGGGGTTGTCAGCGGTTAAAGCTACTGCGAAGGCGGGAGTGTTTTTGCGTGACAAAGCCAAATCACGCGCTTATGTCGCACAAGCACCTTATAAAGTGTATTACCAAGGCCGCTTAGTGACATTGACGCCTGGCTCTTTGGGTGACCAATTGATTGTGAAGCGTATGACCAAATCCGAATCAAAGGGTTATGGTGCCACAGCAATGCATGTTGTGACGGTGCGTCAGAAAAATGATGCGGCAGCGAATATTGGCAAAATTTCCAATATTTATGAGGCTCGTCACCCATTTATCAGACCGACAGCGCAAGCCGATGGACCAAAAGCTCAAAAAATAGCCATTAAATCCTTGATTGAAGATGTCAGACGAAAAGGGAGGGTTTTTTGATGAGTAGCGTTTATGTCACCTTGAATGCGTTTTTGAGTCCTTTGGTGAACGGTAAAGCTTACGCTGATGTGGTACCCAATGGCACACAGGCACCGTATTTAAAATTTCGACAAATTGGTGGGCGCATTCGTAATACTAATTGTAAAACCACATCAGCAAGACGTGGTGAAGTGCCTTTGATCCAAATTGACGTTCATGGCAAAAATGCAGTCGAACGTGATGAAATCTTGCAGGCCATTGATGCGGCCATCACCACCAATTTACAAAACAATGCCATGCCACGTTTGCAAACATTTGACCACCCTGAATTGGATTATGACGAAAACACCAAAACATATTGGGCGATGCTCACTTATCAAGTGACCGCTTTTTAATTTTATTCAAACAGCGTTAGACCTTACACCACCTTCATTGGTGGTTTTTTTATTTTGGAAGGCAATCAATATGACACAACCCGTTTTTGGTACGATGGTTCGTTTTTCGACCGATGGTCGAGGTACAACCGCAAAATCCATGACAGCAATCACCACAGTTGAAAATCCTGTGGTCACTGCCTCAGCACATAGCCTCAAAGATGGTGATGTGATTGAGATTAGTGGCTCAAGTTACAAAGATTTGAACCGCATGCACACGATTGCTGTTGTCGATGAAAATTCGTTCATTTTGGCAGGTTTCGACTTGTCCAAATCTCAAGCAATCTTGATTCCAGGCTCGTTCAAAACCGTGACCATGATGCAATTTTGTGATGTCACTGGTTTTGACTTCAATGAATTTGAAGTCAGCAGTGAAACTAAAAACACAGTTTGCCGTAAGGCCAAAACTTTCACTGTAGAAATGGGTGGCATTTCATTAGATTTTGTTTCTGATGACGCTGATGCATTGCAAAAACACTTGCGTGAGAGCGGCAAAAAATTGAAGCCAATCATCATGCAATTTCAGCGAGAAGGTTCAAATCAATTGCGTGGTTACTTGGCACAAGTGACCAACTTCAATGAAACGGGCGAAGCCGATGGCGATTGGGAAGGCAGCATGGACACTGAATTGTTGTCATTCTCTCAAGACGTTGAAATCAGCGAATAAGTGTCCTGAAATCCAAGCGGGGTTCATTCCCCCGCTTTTTTTATTCAAATTAATCAAGAATAGGCATTAAAACATGGCTGCAAAAAATCAAAAACCTGTAATCAGCAATCCTGAAAACACTTCTGACGCTGAAAAACCGAATGTTGAATCCACTGAAGTCGCTCCTAAAGTGGCAAAAAAACTGACCAAAGCCGAGCAAATGGCAGGTTTTAAAGCCTACATGGCGCCACTGGCCGAATTGACCTTGGTGCCTAACTTGGGTGACTTGGAAATCTATGTTAAATCAACAACGTTGAATGGCTATTACCAAAAACTTGATCAATTGCGTGCATTGAAAGACAAACATGGTGCTGCATTGTTGGATGAACGCTCTTTAGCATTAGAGTTGTTCGATGAAACGGGTGCGTACTATTTTGATTTGGATGATGAAGAGCAAATGCAGTTTTTAAAAGACATGCCATTTGCAGCACGCCAAAAATTATCATCTGCCATCGGTACAGTCAATGGTGGTTTTGACATCCCAAAGACCTTATTAACAACCGAGAGCGACTGACACAGTTTGCTTTTGAGTTGTCGTTTGAATTGAAAATGCCCATCAGCGCAATTGCAGAAATGCCGTTGCGCGATTTTTTTGGGTATTGGACGCACAGCTTGCGTTACATGATGCCGTCTCAGCGCCAAGAAGTGTATTTGGCGCAGGTGTCGTACCTGGTTGCTGCAACCATGGGCTCATACAAAGGCAGTGTCGAAGACTTTATTTTATTCAAACAAGCTGAAAACAAAAAAAGTAGTGCCAAAAAGGCGAAGAAGCCTAAGCGAGCGGCTAGTGGTGCAGATCCGTTCAAAAATTTCAGTGCTGCAAATAAAAAAAGGTAATAGCTATGGCATCAGTAAATTTACGTTTTGGGCTGAATGCTGATGATTTCATCAATGGCGTGGCATTGGTAAAGAACCAGACTACTTCAATGTCTAATGCTGTTGAACGTCAAATTGACAGTTTAAAGCGGCAGTTTAACCAGCTTAAAGGAACCACCGACGAGTTTGACCGTCTTCGAGCCTCAAGTCGAGGTGCTACACTTGAGCAGCGCAATCAAATTGAATCGATACTGCAATTGATTGATGCTGAGAAAAAAGCACAAGCTGCAGCAGCAGAACAAGCGCAAGCACAAAAACAGGCCTTGTTGGTACAACAGCAAAGAGCCAGTTCGGTTGCTAACTCTATCAGCGCGCTTGATCGTGAGGTCAAAACATTTGGCATGTCATCAAGCGAAATTCGTGTCTATGAAATGCAATTGAATGGTGCGAGTGCTGCTGAGTTGGTACATGCTTCGAATTTGAATCGCAAACTCAAAGCATTGCAAGATGCCAAAGCAGCTCAAATTGCAGCCACGCAAGCACAAAAACAAGCATTGTTGGTACAGCAACAAAGAACCGATTCGCTCAATAAATCATTGTCGAGTATTGAGCGAGAGCGCCAAGCAATTGGCAAAACCAGTATCGAATTGCGTTTGCATGAGCTGCGTTTGCAAGGTGCGACGCAAAAACAATTAGCACGCGCCGAAGCGTCCTTAAAAGCGGTTGAAGCTGATAGAAAACAACAACAATCATTGTTACAAGCCAATCAAGCGGCTGGCAATCTCAATGGTACTTATCAATCGGTGATTGGTTCATTGAAAGCCATGGCACTCGGTTATGTATCGTTGCAAGGCGCAGCCAGTTTGATGCGCGCTGCTGATGCGTATCAGGGTTTGGAAAACCGCTTACGATTGGTGACATCCTCTCAGCTTGAATTGAACCAAGCAATGCAAGACACCAAAAACATTGCATTGCAAACCTCAATGCAATGGGAAAGTGTTGCCAGTATTTATCAACGTTTTGCTCAAAACGGCGAAAAGTTGGGTTTGACGATGAAAGAAACGGCTGATTTGACCAGTACGGTTGCCAAAACAGCGATGATTTCAGGCGGCTCAATGGACTCTGTTAATGCTGCCTTGGTGCAATTTGGTCAGGCATTAGCGTCTGGGGTGCTGCGTGGCGAAGAGTTCAACTCGATTGCTGAGCAGCAGCCTGCTCTTTTGCAAGCGATAGCCAAAAGCTTGGGTGTGAACATTGGCCAATTGCGTTTTATGGCAGCAGATGGAATTTTGACTGCAGATGTCGTTGCCAAAGCTTTGCAGGACGCTGCTGCTAGTGTTGACAAAGATTTCGGTAAAATGCAGCAAACAGGTACTCAAGCATTGCAAAACTTGAGCACTCGTTGGACTGAATTCATAGGAGAAACTGGCAAAAACACCGGTGCAATGAAGGCATTCACCTCAGTAGTGGGTTTGTTGGGTGAAAATCTAGACACCGTGGCGGTAATGGCTTTTGCTTCAGGCCTTGCTTATCTTGGTAAAGCGACATGGTTGGCGATTGCCGCGTCAAAAGCCAAAATTGCGACATTGCTGGCAGAACGCCAAGCGACCATTGCATCGACTGCTGCTGCCGTCCAAGCGACTCACACTGAACGCTTGCGTGCAATGGCAGAATTAAACGCAGCGCAAGCCGCAATGGCACATGCAGTGGGTACGAACGCTCAAACCCTCGCATCTGCTAACTTGGCGGCTGCTACTGCTCGTGCCACAGCTGCCACTGTTGCTGAGACGATTGCTAGTAATGCTGCTGCAGTAGCAACCAGTCGATTGGCTGCTGCTAAAACCATGTTAATAGGTGCCATGGGTGGTCCTGCGGGTATCGTGGTTGCAGGCGTAGCAGTTGCAGGCATGTATGCGGTTTTAAGTAGCGATGCAAGTACAGCCACTTCTACATTGCAGGGACAAGTTGCGCCCATTGAGGAACTGACTGAAAAATTAAAAGGCTTGAATGAAGAAGGCAAATTGCGCTTGCGTTTGGAAATTCAAAGCAAATTGAATGCTGCTAATGAAGAATTAGATGATTTTGAAAGCAGAATAAAAAATCTAAAGCATTTGAGTTATTTGAGTTGGGAAGATGTCGGTTTAAATCCATCAGATGCTTTTACATATGACCAAGGAACGTTAGTTGAAAAGTCGTATGACCGTATCAAAGCAGGCATATCCTCTGTCGAAGAAGAGTTGTTGAGCTTGCAAAAAACGGGGGAGCTTAATGAAAATCAAATGATTTTTTTGAATAAAGCTTACGCTTCAATGTTTGAGCCTGCTCAGAAAAATGCTAAAGATTTAAATGAGCAAATGAAGTTACTTGATGGTAAAAAAGTAACTGCTACTGTTGACCTCAAAACCAATACTGATGACAAAAAAGCCTCGTTAACCTCTGCACAGGCATTGGATTTTGATGCCATTAAAAAAGTATCGGATGAATTTGCCTTAATGCATGCCAATCTTGGCTTGAGCAATGAAGAGCTGAAATTGGCAGCAGTGCAGCAGAATTTGGCAAACTTGGCAGCCAAAGGTGCCAGTGCTGAAACCATGCGGGCGGCAGAGTTAAATGCCCAATTGATGGACCGACATTACATTGAGATGCAAACCAAAAAGCAACTCAATGAATTGCGTGAAGCCGAAGCAAGGCTTCTTGAGCAAAATCATAAGTTTGTGGCTGATGAGCTTGGTAAGCGTGAGCAACAAATTTGGCAATTGGGCAAAACAACCGAGCAATTGACTGCAATGTCGTTGGCAGCAAAAGGCGCAACAGAGGCAGAACAGCGCAAAGCAATGGCAATGGATCGCCTCATCAGTGAATATGAACGTCAGCGCAATGCTATGCAAACTTTGGAGGACATGAACAAAGAAATTGCGCGCTTGGGTAAATCTGATACCGAAGTTAAGTTGATGGACCTCAAAGACAAAGGTGCAACAGCCGAACAGTTGGCTTTGTATAAGCAGCAATTGGAATATGCTGAGCAATTCAAAGAGGCGCAAAAACTCAATGAAGCAGCAGTGAAGGCAGATGGTAAAGCTGTCACTTCGTTTACGGATGCAGTCAGGACGTTTGATCAGTCGGTGAAAAATCAGGCGGATTTGGAAAAACTAAGCAGATATGAGCGCAACAAACAGCAATGGGCGCAAATACGAGCAGAGGAACAATCCAAAAACCAAATGACGTATTATGGTCCGAGCGCTTGGTATTCACCGCAAACCGATGAAACAGGCAAAAAAACCACACCTTCGACATATCCCAACACTGCGCTACCTAAACAGTTTACTGAACAGGTAAGCAAAATGAGTAATGAGTTAAACAGCTTAGGCGTCCTGTATTTGGCATCGCAAGATAGCCAAGCTGATATGGCAAGAGTATTGGTCACACCTGAAAATGCCAAAATCATCAAGCAAATTGCCCAAGCAGGTTTTAAAGACATGGCTCGTGATGGTGCTGCAAAATCTTCATAACTTGATGTTTTGATTTTGGTTATAATCATGGCATATTCTAACAAGGGTGTGCCATGATTGTTAATTTGTATGAGTTTTTGGAAATTGAACCCAGTGCATCATTGGAAGAAGTGTTGGCAGCCATTGCCAAAGCCGAAGCGAATGGGAAAAATCCTAAACTGATTTTGGCGAGTAAAAATCTGTTGTGTGATGCTCAAAGACGCAAACAATACAATGAGTCATTGAAAAAGTATTTGGCGGCGACTGGCGTGACTCTTGATTTTAGTCCTAAACCTAAATCAATTAAAACCATCATTACTAACAATCAGTAAGAATCATCGGAAGAGCAGTTAATTGATGATGAATTGTCAGAACAAAATGCCAATGAACAAGCTATTCGTGTTTTACAGAAGAAGATAGCAATTGGTGTGGCAATATTTGTAGTGATGTTGCTAGGGTTGGCTATTTATTATGTACCGCAATATTGGGCAATACGTTCAGCTAAAATTGCGGCTGAGCAACGCTTGATTGACCCAACAAGCCATTTATTTCGTGACATAGAATATCATTCCGCTATTATTCGTGAGGATAAAAGAGGTTTTGTTTGTGGATATGTGAATGGTAAAAACCGAATGGGAGCTTATACAGGCTTTACAGGATTTATCTATTCTGTAGATAACAAAGATATTTTTTATGAGCCCAATGATGAAGATGACGATTATGCAAATAAAATGTTTTTTAGGTCTTGGCAAGTTGCCTGTTTAGGTGATGATTATACAAAACACTTTATAGATTTGGAAAACTTAGATAAAAATGTTGATAAAGTAGGTAAGAAAATTGAAGATTTGATACAACAATATAAAAATAATGAATTAACCCAAGCCGAATTTTCTGAGCAGTCTGAGCCTTTAAGAGAAGAGCTTAATGGACTTATTGATAGCAAATCTAAAGAGCTATTGACACCTAAGATATTTGTTAAAAGTAAGTGATAAAGTTTTAATCACTTAATCATGACTGAATCCACCTATTGCAGGTCGGGCTTTTTTTTGTTGGGGTGAGCATATGGGATGGCGTTTTAGAAAGTCGATTAAGATTTTGCCTGGCGTGCGTGTGAATATTGGCAAAAAAGGTATTTCTAGTGTATCCGTGGGCAGGCGTGGTGCTAGCATTAATGTTGGTAAACGTGGTACACATGCCAATGTGGGCATACCTGGTTCAGGTTTATCGTATCGCACTAGAATTGGCGGTGGTAATAGAAATCAACCCAATGGGCAGCAAGGACAATCAAAAACTGGCTGCCTCCCCTTGATATTGGTTGTAATTGGTTTATCGGTATTGATGAATTTCATTTTTTCAGGCTCTAGCGATAAGAAGAACGATACAGTGAATACTGTCAAGGCCGTAGCACCTGCTGTTCAAAAAGCGAAGCCTGCCTTACCAGCACCAACCAAAAGCGAAGAAAGCAGTGATGAGGCTGGTGATGAGTTTAAGCCGATACCGTATCTTGGTGAATCTGAGTCAATAAAAGTAGAAGAAAAAACCGATGCGCAACTGATTGCAGAGAGGAAGGCTTACAATCAAGAGTTAAAACGACAATGGCGTGAAAATGATACACAAATACAAGGACTGCTTTCAAAAGGTAACTCTGGTTCTAGTAGTTATTATGCGCCACCTAGCGGTAATTACAGTTCTTCATCATCTCCATCAAGAGAAAAAACGGTTTATGTTGAAGGGTATTATCGCAAAGATGGTACTTATGTGGAACCACATATGCGGAGTAGGCCTAGTCGATAAGAGCATTCTTAAGATTGAAGCCCCACCTATTGCAGGTAGGGCTTTTTTGTTTTATGATGCGCTCAAGGTGTCGCAGCCTTTGTATAAGCGGTCATCACTGCCGTCATTGAGTGATATTTTTTCGTCCATAGAATTCGTGTATCTATTGTTTATGCAGTAGTGCGTCAAAGTTATGGTCGAGAGGGTGAGGAATACAATACCCGTAAGGGGAATAACTCCAGCCGTCTTATGCAGGCTTGCGAACCTCTTGACCGCCCAATTGAGTCCACCTTGCACAGGTGGTTTTTTTGTTTTATGATGTGCTCAAGGTGTCGTAGCCTTGAAACACAAGCGGTCATCACTGCCGTCATTGAGTGATATTTTTTCGTCCATAGAATTCGTGTATCTATTGCTTAGGCAGTAGTGCGTCAAAGTTATGGTCGAGAGGGTGAGGAATACAATACCCGTAAGGGGAATAACTCCAGCCGTCCTTGTGTAAGGCTTACGAACCTCTTGACCGCCCAATTGGGTTTTTAAAATTTCGTAAAAACACAAGGAGTGTTCATCATGAACGCACTGTCTTTCAATCAAGTTTCTTTGAATCCTGTTACACATACTGACAGCCAAATTTGGATTACCGCTACTGAATTAGCTCACGCATTGGGTTATAAAAAAGCCGATGCAGTTACACAGATTTTTAATCGTAATGAAGATGAGTTTTCAAGTAGTATGTCCCAGACCCTCAATTTGAGTGTCAGCGGTAAAATCAATGGCTTACAGCACAAATCAGTACGCATCTTTAGTTTACGTGGCTGCTATGCAATCGCCTTTTTTGCCAAAACCGAAGTCGCCAAACAATTCCGCAAATGGGTGTTGGATTTAATCGAAACCGAAGCACAGAAGTTTACAGGACGCTCAACTACCACAGATGAACGCACAGGCTTACGTGATGCCGTCAATGCCGTAGTCAGCAAAAAAGGCATGTTGTATCCCGACGCTTACAAATTGGTACACCAACGCTTTAATGTTGAACACATCGACGAATTGACTTTAGAGCAAGTCGGACAAGCGACAGAATATTTGCATCGTTTGTTATTGGATACTGCTGAAGCCGTGGTGCAGCCTGTATTGAGTCCAGAACAAAAACGTCGTATTTATTTAACCAGTATTCATGCAACCTTATTGGCAGCTTGGTGGCGTCATTATCAAGAAGGCATGTTTTCATTGAATCGCAAAATGGCAGTATCAGTACATGATAGCTTTATCAATACTCATGAATTGATTTCTGAAGTTTGCCGAGATTTAGATATTGATACTGTGAGAATACAAGATTTGGCAGGTATGCCTTGGGAATCTGATTGGCATACCCGCAGTAAGTTTTGGAATCAATTGGCACTTGCTTGATTGAATTACAATAAAAAAACCATGAAGTGAAAATGCATCACTTCATAAAACCATAACCAGCGTCCTGAAAAAATCAGGACGCTTTTTTATTGGAACAAAACATGAGTTACCCATTGAAGTTTAAATTCTATGTTGACGAAGAACTTGCACAAGAAGTGCAATGGCGCAATGGCTTTCCTACTTTGCCGATTGCTTACAAAGATGCCGAAACTGTGATTTATAAGTTTTATGTCGGTTGCCGCGATATGTCACGAGAATTGGCCGTAGATAGCAGCAATCCTGACACCAACATTAAATTGATGTTGGCTGAAGCTGCGCAGGCGTGGCAAGCAAATGTGGCAGTGACGGCAGGAAGTATGGTGCAACCAGGCAATGGTTTTATGTATCGCTGCATCAGTTCTGGTATTTCTGGAAGTACTCAACCTGTTTGGCCAACGGTACATGGGCAAGGTGTTGCCGATGGTACGGTTCGCTATGTGTGTGCAGGAGTGGCATGGGATATTTCCAATATGTTTTTGTCACAATCAGAAGAATTTGCCACCACATCGACTGCCAAAGTCGCCAACTTGGGACCTGTTTTGGATGGTGGTGCTGAATTTGCAGTGCCGCTTTGGTTACGTGCTGTCAATCCAAATACCTCAAGCCAAAATGATAACAATGCACCCATCATGCATTTGGCTTGGAACAAAGTGATCGAACGAGAGAATATCTAAATGTTAGCCATCCGTCCTCTTGCCACAAGCCCTCTTGCTGTTCACGTTGCCACAGGTGCGGCTGTTGATATTGTGTATGAAGGCGTGGCTTTGTTGTTGCCGCAATCTGTCGGTGAAATTGCGTACGAAGGCGTCGCTTTGTTGTTACCGCAAGCGATTGTGCATGAAGTGGTGTATCAAGGCATCGCATTGCAATTGCCGCAAGAAATGGGCGTTGTGTACGAAGGCGTTGCACTGCAATTGCCGCAAACGATGCAGCCAAAACCATTGCAATACGTTTTTGAAGACTCATTCCAAGATTTTGGTCCATTCAATCTGAATGTTGAAACAGATTTAGGTAGCCTCGATGTGTGCCAATTGTTTGACCGCATCGAAATCACCCAGGCATCAGGTGAGGCCTCAACTGCAAAACTGTCTTTTTTGCAAGATGTGGGTGAGCGCATTGATTTATACCAATACTTGAATCGTAAGATGCGCATTGAGTTAGTGCGTCCTGATAAACCGGCATTTGTGTTATTTGACGGTGAATTTGATGCCAGCATTTGGCAAGTGGGTGGCTTTTTCATCGAGTGGAGTGCGCTGACACCAAGAAAACGCATGCTCAATCAATTGACTCAAGCACAAGTGGACCAAATCGGCTATTTTCAAGAAGATGTGTTCAAAAAGCGCGATGATTACGATGATATGGCAACACAATTAGAAGATCGCATGTCTACCATTCCTGCCAATCTTGATTTCATCGATGGGCAGCCGTTTGTGAATTCTTGGTTTGCCAAAATCATACCTGATTATGTGCTTGGACCTTGTGAGATTGAAGAGGCGCACCGGTCACACAGCGTCAATTCGCAAGATAGCATTGTGAACACCGTCGTTGTCAAATTGCAGCATCAATGGGATTTGTGCCGATATGCTGAGCGAAAATATTGGTTTGATTCACGCTACACAGTGTGTAATTACGCCAACTATGGCTTACCACCTTTGAATGACACGGTCAAAGCGGCTGCTCAAAATACCGGTTGGGTATTGAGCCATTATGAATCAAGCGGCCTGCACGATGGCGGCATTTATCGTTGCTCGTGGCGTGGCGGATTTCCTGCTGAAATGATTTGGTCACCTCGCGGCGGTACGTTTGAGCCTGTGAACGAAAGTGGACGTAGTAGTCGTGTGGTGTACAACTATACCGATTTGTATGCACAGCGTTGTTCGCTCATGCTCAGCAAGCAATTTGTGCAACCTGTTGAAGAGTCAATTTTGATGACGGTGCAAAATGCAGCATCAGTACGCCGCTATGGTGAGCGTAAGCAAACGCAAAATGTGACGGTGACTCAAGTGCGAGAAGACGCTACTGACCGCAAAATCAAGAATTGGGAAAACCAAAGCACTTACAAAAACCCTGCCAAACAAGGTGCCATCAAACAAGCCAATGGCTATTGGATTATTCAAGCAGACAACATCAAAAAAGGCGCATTGCAGCAAGCGTTGGATGTGGCTGTGCGCATTGCAGAAACCAATATTTTGAAGTCACATCGCAGTCACAAATTTGTGTGTAGAACTGATCAAATTGCACCGCAATTGGACATCACTCAAACGCATGAAGTCGATGCAGGACAAGTTTCAGGACGCTTCAAAGTTGACCAAATCACGCATGTTTTTGATTTGCAATCGACTCAAAAGTCTTATACCGAAGTGACGTATGTCATTTTTTCAAATGCTGAAAATGGCAGTTATGTACACCAAGCGATTGAGCCGCCACGCGCGGCTTTGAATCATTTTGCAAAGCCGCAATACCAAAGCCAATTGGGTGTTTTCAACATTCACCAAGGTGCGCGCGTATTTTATGAAGAAGGCGAATATGAGGATTGGGAATCAGAAAATACTTCCTCTCACCCTGCAATCAAAACAGTCAGTATTGGCCAAACGGTTTATTACTACAAGCTTCACGGATGGATTACAGAAACCACTGACAACAACAATGGTGTCGAGATTCGCCAGAGTAAAGACTTCCAAGTAGTAGCAGATGAGATTGAAGAAGAAACAACCGAAACAATGGAGGTGGAAGTGACGCGCACCATTGGCGTTGGTATTCCAAATGACGAGCAGGAGTTGATTGCATGAGTGACAGACAAACAGCGAATGACCTTGCCAAATGGATTGGTCCACAACGTCAACCCAAAACTGCTTCTGCGAAACAGCGTGGTAAGCCTATTGATAAAAGCATTGGCAATGCAGGTGGTAGCGGCTTGGGCGACCAAGCATATACGGGAGATGATGCTCCCACGGGTTCAGAAGATAATCGACCTGTTGACCACACGCTTAGGGAAGAGTTGCGAGTCGGTGATGAGCCTGAGAAGTTCGAGCTCAAAGACTGCGAAACGGGTGAGCCTGTAACGCTAGACGGAATTGGCGGCAATGGCACGAAAGCAGTGCCCCCTGTTGGTTTTGAAGACTGCGTACCGCCGACAGTTGATAGCGGATATGTTTCCGGGGTGTATTGGACAGTAAGCACGGATGTTGGTAAGTTAGGATATCCTAAAACGCCAATCTTGGTAAATTTTGCCGCTCAAACACGGCAAAAAGCAGTCGATGCTGGTCTTGCATCTATCCCATTTGTGCCTGAGTCGCTTACAAATGCAATCGAGTCGAGCATGGATGGTACGTTCGGCGGCGGATTCAACATGTGTCATCAAACAGGTTGTGATTCTGTTGGGTTTGCTATTAGTAGACGATTATGCAGCGCAAATCCAAACCCTATTTGCGACTTACCTCCTCCAATTGCCGTATGGCCTGAAAATGACAGAAATCATCTTAACTACAACACAGAAAAAGGCTGCATCGAGGCGCTATGTCCTGACTTGAATCCGCATGTGTCTGCGAAATACAAAAGCTGTCAAGACGAAATGATTTTGTGCGATAAGGATGGCAACAAAGTGCATGTCAAAATCAATGTAGACGGCACGATGGATGTTACACAAGAGAAGCACGGTCAAACAGCGACAATTAAAGACGGCAAAGTCGCATCAGTCAAAGTCTTATCAGAAACTCAATTAGACAGAATTTTTAGAGATTAAATATGCACACATGGGCAAACAATATGCTGACAACACTGTCGGCAGGCATCACTGCGTCTGCAACAAGCATGACTGTTGCAAGTATGGGTGATTTGGTTTTGGGCGTAAATGAAACAGCGTTTTTGACGCTGCAAAATGACGCTGCAAGCCTGTATGAAATCGTCAAAGTAACAGAGATTTCAGGATTGACGCTCACAATTCAGCGAGCGCAAGAAGGCACAACGGCTCAGGCATGGGAGGTGGGTGCAATAGTGGTTGCAGCTCAGACGAAATCGCAGTTGATTGAAATTCGAGATGGTATCGCTCGAATCAAAAAGCAAATGTGGTTCCAAGTTACAGGCTCGGCAGTATCGTCTGTAAACGGGCAAAAGCAATATTTACAAGCTGCATCTGCCATGGCTTTGACTATTGATTTACAAGACGGGGAAGACATGGTGCTTGAAATCAATCCGGCCACGTTTAATGTAACACTCCCTTCAATATCTTGGCGTGGCAGTGTTCTGACTTGGTTTGAAAATAAGTGGCATACACTTACATTGAGCAAGCGTGGATCAAGCTTGATTTGCTGGTGGGAGGTGGAGCCATGAGTTTTTTGGCCAGGCAATTGATGGGACTAATGAAGACGGTTAACACAGGACGCCCGCAGCAGCTTTGGCGGTTCACGGCGTCTGCTGATTGGGTATTATCAGCATCAAATACAATTGCAAAATTGAATAGTGGCGCATTAGCCGCTTGGCTTCCGATTTTGCCGTCTTCAAAAACAAGAAGTGTTGCAAGCGGGGGCAAGTATTACTTTGAAATTCGAGTCAATCAAGTAATTGTCGGGAATTCAAATGGTCCTCGTTTTGGGGTTTTTGACGGTTCTCAATACCATCTATTCATGCCGCGCGGGGCTGTGGCTGAGGGTACAGAGCCGCACGGCACGAGTACAGCAGCAAATTGGCATCGTTATACAGATGCAACATTGGTTGCAAACACTGTTTATAAATGGAATGGCGGGGACACTGTTGGCTGCTCTGTTGAAAAGAGCGGCAGTAACACGCTCATTAAATTCTACATAAACGGCATGGATGCGGCATATGTTGGCAAACCTGAGTTGTTGATTGCAGGGACGCCAACACTAGGAATCGCGCTTGCGGGTTATCGTATTGCGTCTGCTAATGTGATTGATTTGCAAATTTTAGACTTGAAATATTTGCCCGCAGGTTTTGAGCCGTGGTGATGACCAGCATTAATGGGTCTTTTAAAAAGGGAATTTATGAGTGCAGAAACAGGAGCAGCATATTGGGCGCTCGGTGCGATTGGCATCACAGGTAAAATTTTGGGATTGCCAGTTGAGTTGTTGTTAATTGGTGGCGTGGTGGGCGGTGCTATGCTTGGGCGGCATCGAGAGACAACTCGATTAAATGGCATTGCGACCATTTTATTGTCGGCGGTTTTGGCAGCATCTCTGGCACCATATTTGCCAAAGATGTTTGGCTTTGAGCAAGATTTGGATGTGTTTTGTGCGGTAGCGATTGCAGCGGCGTGGCCTTGGGTTGTTTTGGAGCTAGGACCTATGCTTAAAAGCCGATTATCAGGGAGTAAAAAACCATGATGCTTTTATTTTTAACGATTATTCAGGCGCTCATTTTGGGCGCCATTTTTGTGCACAGTGCTTGCGTGCTGTCAAAAACACGTTTTGAAGGATGGCTCAATCCGATTTGGTTGAGCCACATTTGCTTTTTGGGTTTTGGAATGTACTCAGGTTCGGCGCTGCTCAAGTCAGGTAGTGAATTCAATGGGCAATTGATGGCGTTAGAAGGTGCAGTCTTGTTGCATCTGATCGCTGATTACATTGCATACAAAAAACGTAGTCGTTGCAAAGTGGCAAAAATATTTGGATAAAGGACAGTCAAAATGACTTTGATGAAATTGGGTATGAAATCGCATGAAATTGCGAAGTATCAAAAAATCTTAGGTGTGAAAACCGATGGCATTTTTGGCAAAATTACAGAACAGCATGTTCGTGCTTTTCAGCGTGACAGTGGTTTGGCACAAGATGGCATCATTGGACCGCAAACAAAGGCGGCTTTGGAAGCCGTAGGCAGCGTTTCTTATGTTGCGACAAGCAAAACCACATCAGGCAAGTTTCAACTGTCTGAGCGCAGCCGTGAGCGATTAAAGGGCATTCATCCGAAGATGGTGGAAATTATTGAACGTGCAATGGAATTGACTGATATTGATTTCATGATTACTGAAGGTTTGCGTACTCGTGAGCAACAAGCGAAATATGTCAAAGCAGGGCGCAGTCAAACGATGAATAGCCGGCATTTGACCGGTCATGCGGTTGATGTAGCTGTGTTGATTGATGGTGTGCTGACTTGGGAGTGGAAATATTACGAACAATTGTCTAAATATTTTAAGCAAGCAGCCCAAGAATTGGGCGTTAAAATGACTTGGGGTGGGGATTGGAAGACGTTACGTGACGGTCCGCATTACCAAATTGATTAAAATTGCGCAATTTAAACCGTCTATAGAACCGTCTATAAAATCAAAAAGAAAAGCCACCTATAATGGGTGGCTGGTCTTTTTTTTGTGCTTAAAGCTTTTAAACACAAGGTTTTCTTTGGTGGGCCCGGTGGGAATCGAACCCACGACCAAGGGATTTTGAGTCCCCTGCGTCTACCAATTTCGCCACCTGGGCAGTGGATTTGGTTTAGAAGTAGGATTATAGGTAAGACTCGGTGATTTGTAAATCAATTTTATAAGAATAATATTAAAAATAGGAAGGAATGGATTGGGAAACAATATGATGAGCAGATTGCTTTTACGTTGATAAGCATGTTACCAATTCAAGTACCAAGTGAGATGAAAGAATGATTGAATCATTCATAAGAAGTTTGGGTATGAAAATAGCGGGCAAAAAAATAACCGCTAGCGCGGTTTATTTTCCTAAATCTGTGGTGCCCAGGGTCGGACTCGAACCGACACACCTTGCGGCGGGGGATTTTGAGTCCCCTGCGTCTACCAATTTCGCCACCTGGGCAGTGGATTTGGTTTAGAAGGTGCATTATAAGGGATTCAAAAAATGCGTCAAGTATTTTTGGATAAAAAAAGCAAAATTATTTTGATTTTAATGTTAAGCCCAAGTCATATAAGTCTTTTTTATTGTCACCAAAAGTGCGGTGAACAATGTCACACGCTTTTTTCAATGGCATGTCATCCATTAATAATTGTAATAATTTTTCGCCTTCGTTTGAAATACCAGCCTCATCAGTGCTTTTTTCGAGCGGATGTAACACCAAAACCATTTCGCCACGGCTTTGATTGCTGTCTTGTTTTAAAGCGTCCTGTAACTCGGTCACGCTGCCGACTAAAAATGTTTCAAACGTTTTGGTGATTTCTCGTGCGAGCATCAAACGGCGTTCAGGAAACAAAGCTGCCATGTCGGCCAAAGTGGCTTCGATGCGGTGCGGGGTTTCGTAACCGATGATGGTATGTGGTTTGCTTTGCCATTGTGCTAATAATTGGCGGCGCTCATTGGGTTTGGATGGAATGAAACCTGCAAACTCAAAATCAGGTGCCACAATACCTGCAACCGATAAAGCAGCGATTACAGCACTGGCGCCCACTACAGGCCGCACATGAAAGCCAGCTTGGCGTACTTGTTCAACCAAACGTGCACCTGGATCACACACGGCAGGAGTACCTGCATCAGACACTTGAGCGACCACTTGACCGTCTTCTAAAGCAGCAATGATTTTGCTGGCCATGGATTGTTCGTTTTGTTCACGCACACTCACCATTTTGGCTTTGATGCCATAAGCGGCGAGCAATTGACCCGTCATGCGTGTGTCTTCGGCACAAACCAAATCAGCACGAGACAAGACGGCTAAGGCATGCAAAGTGATGTCGGATAAATTGCCAATAGGTGTGGCCACCACATATAATGTCTGTGGTTCTATATGTGCTTGAGCACGTTCTAATAAGGGTTGTAACACTTGTGTCTCGTTGTAATCAGTTGATGGTGTGATACTATCATATGCGGAGGGTGCTATGCGTTTGCAACATCCAAGCGGTCGCGCAGCAGAAGACTTGGCGGCGGAATTTCTTGTGGCACAAGGTTGCCAAATCATTGAGCGCAATTGGCATTGTCGCCGTGGTGAAATTGATTTGATTGTTTGGGATGGTTCGGTCTGTGTGTTTGTAGAGGTGAAAATGCGCACTTCACAAGCTTATGGTGGTGCTATGGCATCGATTACAACTACCAAACAACGAAAATTGATTTTAAGTGCACAATGGTATTTGCACACACGGGCTCAGCCTGAACCAGCTTGCCGTTTTGATGCGGTATTGATAGACGGAAATGGCCACATTCAGTGGCTGAAAAACATATTGGAATGCTCATGAATTTAACTGACCGCGTTTTTGAACACTTTGCTGAAAGCATTAAAGTCAAACAAGACAATCAAGAATTATTGGCTGAAGCGACAGCTGCTGCAACAGAATTGATGTTTGCGGCCTTGGTGAACGATGGCAAAATTTTATCTTGTGGCAATGGCGGTTCGGCTGCCGATGCACAACATTTTGCAGCTGAATTGGTGGGTCGATTTGAAATTGAACGCATGGGTTTGGCAGGCATTGCTTTGACCACAGACACATCAGCCTTAACAGCGATTGCCAATGATTATGATTTTAATCGTATTTTCTCCAAACAAGTAGAAGCTTTGGGTCGCAGCGGTGATGTGTTGTTGGCGATTTCAACTTCTGGCAATTCTGCCAATGTGATTGCAGCAATTGAAGCGGCGCACGAGCGTGATATGCGAGTGGTGGCGATGACGGGTAAAGATGGCGGCAAAATTGCGCACTTATTAAAAGAAGAAGATATTTTGTTGAATGTGTCACATCAACGTACCGCACGCATTCAAGAAGTGCATATTTTGTTGATTCATGCGATGTGTGATGGTATTGATCAATTATTAATGGGAAATGTTTAAGCGACCTGTAAGGATGATTACATGAAAAAAACGTTGGCAGCAGTATTGATTGGTGTGAGCTTGACTCAAGCGTTGAGTGGATGTGCCGCTTTGGCAGTAGGTGGTTTGGCAGTGGGCGGTTTGTCCATTTTAGACCGCCGCGCAACAGGTGCTCAAGCAGATGACCAAGTCATTGAATTGCAAGTGGTGAATAATATTACCACTTATTTGCACAATCAATATCCTGTTAATGTTTATAACAATGTCAAAGTCATCAGTTACAATCGTGCGGTATTGCTCGTTGGCGTTGTGGCAGATCAAGCGGCAAAAGATACTGCTGAGCGCATTGCCCGTTCACAATTGGCAGTCAATCGCGTGTATAACCATATTACCATTGGTGAAGAGCGTTCAATGAATGTGGCACAAGATGTGTGGATGACTTCTAAAATACGTACCATGTTACTTAATCCAAAAGGTTATAACCCAAATCATGTGAAAGTCACGACATTCAATGGCGTGACCTATGCACAAGGTGTGTTAACCCCTGAAGAGCAAGCTGCTATTAATCAGCAAATTAGCACCACGTTGGGTGTACAAAAACTGGTCACTTTGTATGAGACTTTTGTACCGACTGTGCAAACCCAGTAAGTAGTGATTTCTACTACTTAAGTAAAACCTTAAGGTGCAAATTTTGACTATTTTTCTAGATTAGGAGATATGGTTTCGTGGTTTGTATTAAAATAAGCGTATCATTTTAAATGAATTTTTATTTTTATGAATAATTCTGAGACAAGTGTTGAGCCAAGTGCCGCACAAAAAAATAAGCCTCGTTCTTCTGTTTTTATGAAGTCATTTTGGGGTCTGATTGGTTTATTGGCATTGGCTGCTGCTGGTTTGATTGGCATGGCTGTTGTGGCTTTGAATGAGCATACTTATGTTGAAAAATCGGTAGAAAAACCAGTTGATCCAGGCGTGGAAATTCTTGATTTAGCAGGTAACAGCCGTATGGTCGATAGTAATTTGGTGCCTGTAAATCCATTGGGCAGTGATGAAAATGCTGTCAAATCTGATACCGAGGGTGAGGCGCAAGCCAAGTTGAATGATGAAAAAATTGCTGGTACCAAATTGGTTGAAGCGGTGAAACCTGTTGTTGTTGAGAAGAAAACAGAACACGCTGCCAAGCCATCTGAGCATCATATCGCTAAAGTGGAAGTTGTTAAGCCACCTAAAGTAGAGAAATCAGTACAACATAAAGAAGCCAATGCACAAATGGACAATTTGTTTTGATGGATAGTAGTAAAAAAACCGCTGTTTTTAAACAGCGGTTTTTTGTGGTTCAATGTGGTTGAGTTTTTTCAACAAATCATCTACTTTATTCGGATCATCATTGCGCAGAATTCGCCAAATCTGTTTTTCAATTTCATCGGTATTGCTGTGCACAATCATGTTTTTAACCCGTAAAATATTGGACGGATGCATGGAAAATTGGCGCAATCCCAAGCCGAGTAATAAACGCGTATAACGGTCATCACCTGCCATTTCACCACATACGGAAATTGGTTTGTTGGCTTTTATGGCACTGCGTATCACATGTGTGAGCAGTTTCAGGACGGCTGGATGAGCAGGTTGATACAAGTGGCTGACGGTGTCATCTGAGCGATCTACTGCCAAAGTATATTGAATTAAATCATTGGTACCGATGGATAAAAAATCTACCAATTTCAGCAAGCTCACCACCATTAAGGCCGCAGATGGTACTTCAATCATACAACCCACCGCCACATTGCTTTCAAACTCTTGACTGCGTTCAGTCAGTTGCTGTTTGACCAACTCTAAATGGCTGTGACATTGTCGCAATTCAGTCAATGAGCTAATCATTGGCCATAAAATGCGAATGGGGCCATGCACTGCAGCACGCAAAATGGCGCGCATTTGGGTGCGAAACATCACAGGCTCTGCTAGGCATAAGCGTATACCAGTCAAACCTAATGCAGGATTTAAAGTGTCATTGTGATTGAGCCAGCGAGGGTTTTTGTCCACGCCTAAATCCACTGTGCGTATGGTCAGTGGTTTACCCTTCATTTTTTTGATGGCATCTAAATAAATTTCGTACTGTTCTTCTTCAGAAGGCAAAGTATCGCGGTTTAAAAATAAGAACTCACTGCGAAACAGGCCGACACCATCAATAGACAATTTATGCGCTGCATTGATATCGGCAGGGGATTCAATATTGGCTAAAATTTGAATATTGACTTCGTCGGCAGTGGTAGCTGCTGTATTTTTTAATTTATTGAGTTGGCGTTTTTGACTGCGGTAGAGTTTGGCACGTTTGCGGTATTCTGATAAAACCGTATCACTGGGGTCAACAATGACGACACCATCAATACCATCGACAATGACCCATTCGTCTTCTTGGATGATATTGCGCGCATTGTGCAGTGCAATCACTGACGGAATATCTAAGCTGCGCCCTAAAATAGCGGTGTGACTGGTAGGACCACCGATATCGGTGACAAATGCGGAAATGCGACTGTCTTTGAAATAAATCGTATCGGCAGGAGAAATATCATGTGCAATCAAAATCATGTCATCAAACAAATCATTGTCGACATGCAATTCTACTTCTTGACCACGCAAATTTTTAAAAATGCGTTCAGCGACCTGTAACATATCTTGCTTACGTTCGCGTAAATATTGATCTTCTATGATGTCAAATTGTTGTGACAAGCGTTCTAATTGAACTTGTAAAGCCCATTCGGCATTGATTTCTTTGGCCTCAATAATATCTATGGGCTCACGAGACAATGTGACATCAGTCAAAAGCATCAAATGCAGCGAGATAAATGCGCCCAATTCGGTTGGAGCATTCTCAGGAATACTGCTGCGTAAGTGCTCTAATTGGCGTCTGGTTTGTTTGACCGCATTTTGAAAGCGTTGGCATTCAACGCTGATTTCGTGCGCTTCAATGGGATAATGCGGCACATCATCCAAACCTTGTTGCAATAAGCGCGCTCGCCCAATTGCAATACCCCCTCCAATGGCAACGCCATGTAACATGATGCTCATGACTTTTTATCCTTCGCTATTCTTCCTCGCCGAAATATTCGGCAATGAGTTTTTTCAACGCTGCCATGGCTTCTTCTTCATCTGAACCATCGACTTCTAATGTGATGACAGAGCCTTGTGCTGCTGCCAACATCATCAAACCCATAATGCTTTTGCCATTCACGCGACGTTCTTTGCGTGACACCCAAATTTCTGATTGGAAGCGGGCGGCGGTTTGGGTAAATTTGCTGGATGCACGGGCGTGTAAGCCTAATTTATTTTCTATGGTAACGTCTGCAGTAATCATGATTTATGTCGCTTCTTCTTGTGTATAGGTTAAGGCCATGATGCCGTTGATGGCAGCTGTTTTGACTTCTTGTGCCAATAAATGAACGTTGTCTCGCAGTGGTGCATATTGGATGGCTTTGACCATCATGGGCGCATTTAAGCCCGTGAGCATCACCACATCGATGGATGTAATCAGTTTGCGCGCCACATTACAGGGCGTGGCACCAAAAATATCAGTTAAGAGCAATACCCCTTGACCTTGGTTCACTTGCTCAATCAAATGGGTGGCTTGTTCTAAAATTAACTCAGGAGGTGTGTCTTTAGCGACATTGAGCAAGCGTACGTTATCAGGACACATGTCAAAAAAATGGCTGACCAACGCATTGTAAGCATGGCCAAGTGATTCATGTGTAACAATCAACAATCCAATCATGCAGTCACTCCTGATGGGGGTGGTAATGGAAAAATCAATAGCCCAAGCGTTGGCAAACAGTCGAAACCAAGCCAGCTTGGTTCAAAGTGTAAAAATGCAAGCTCGGTGCACCTTGGCTTAATAAGCGGTCACATAAATCAGTGACCACATCCAAGCCCATGGCTTTGATGGAAGCGGTATCGTCGCCGTATGCTTGTAATTTTAGGCGCAACCAACGTGGAATTTCTGCACCACAAGTATCAGAAAAACGACTTAAGCTTGAAAAATTGGCAATTGGCATGATGCCCGGCACAATCGGAATATTCACGCCTTGGGCTTGCACGGCATCTACAAATGCAAAGTAAGAATCAATATTATAGAAATATTGGGTAATGGCTGAATTGGCACCTGCTTGGCATTTTTGTACAAAGTAATCAATGTCGCTTTGTGCATTTTTAGCTTGCGGGTGAAATTCAGGATATGCACCTACTTCAATGTGAAACCAATCGCCATGTTCTTGGCGAATGAATGAAACCAATTCATTGGCATAGCGAAAGCCATCTGATGCCATAACGCCCATGCCTGAAGGGATGTCACCACGCAAAGCCACAATGTGTTTGATGCCATGTTCACGATAGGTATTCAAAATATGGCGAACTTCTGATTCTTCTGAGCCGATGCAGGCCAAATGAGGTGCGGCAGCGGTACCTTCAGACATGATGTCTAAGACTGTTTGTAAAGTACCATCACGGGTTGTACCGCCTGCGCCAAAGGTACAAGAGAAAAATTCAGGATTGAATTGGCGTAATTGTTGGCGTGTAACGGCAACTTTGGCACGACCTTCTTCTGTGCGTGCAGGAAAAAACTCAAAGCTTAATGGTGTACGGTTCATTTTATTTACAATCAGCTAGGAAGAAAATAACTTAAACCATACTTGAGTTTTGTCGTTAGGACACTCGTTGGGGGCTGCATGATTGATATTTCAATGAAGCATACAAATACATGCCAAAGCATGGTTTTAAGACGTGAATTAAGTATAGGGTTTTATGACAGTCATGACCATGCTTTTACTGTGAAAAATTCAAAAAAAAACGAAATTTTTAGCATATATTACGCTAACAGCAGGGATTTAACCGCTGTTGGCGCAGAATTGACCAAAGGTTTGGTTTGTCTGAAGATTCAGCTTTTTGATGGAATGAATTTTTCAGGCAAAGACGTACCGCATTGTAAGCAAACAAAAGTGGTATTTGGCTTGCCGATGGGGAATAAAGGCAAGAAAAAAATGGAAAGGTGTGAACGGCTGCTGCTCAGGCGGTAAGTGGTTTGAGTTTGGCAAATGGGGCAATTGAATAAGCCCTCTGTTTCGCTGATTTTTTTGGGCTGTACGCCGAAAATGAAAATCATGGATGTCTTTCTGGGTAATGAAAAGAAGGATGAATCAAAAAGCTATACATTTAGATGTGAAAGATTATAATAAAAAATTCCTTTTCCCATATGAGCGAAAAAAGCATGAGTAGTGAACACACAGCAAGACTTTTAATTCATTGTCAGGATCAATCAGGCATTGTGCAAGCTGTATCGGGTCTTTTATACCATGTAGGCGCCAATATTACCGCTTTGGATCAATACACGACTGAGGCCAGTGGTGGTGATTATTTTATGCGAGTGGAGTTTTTGTTGCCGCAATTGGAAAAGCAGCACGATATTTTAATTGAAAACTTTCAGCGCAATGTTGCCAATATGTATGCGATGAATTGGCGTTTGGCTTTGGTCAAAGAGCGCAAAAAAGTGGCTTTATTTGTCTCTAAACATGATCATGCTTTGATGGAATTGTTGTGGCGCCATGCGCGTGGACAGTTGCCGTGTGACATTGCTTGTGTCATCAGCAATCACGAAGATTTGCGTGAGGCGGTGGAAAATTTTGGTATTGAGTACAAGGTGGTTAAAGTGACACCAGAAACCAAAGTACAAGCCGAAGCACAAATCAACGAATGGGTGGCTGATTGTGACTTATTGGTATTGGCGCGTTATATGCAGATTTTGAGTGAAGATTTTACTGCCAAGTGGGCACAAAAAATTATTAACATTCATCATTCATTTTTGCCTGCTTTTGTCGGTGCCGATCCTTATGGTCAAGCATATGATAAAGGTGTGAAGTTGATTGGTGCAACAGCGCATTATGTGACGGCAGATTTAGACCAAGGTCCGATTATCGAGCAAGATGTGAAGCGGGTCGATCACCGTTACACTGTGCAAGAGTTGCGAGAATTGGGTGCGGATGTGGAAAGACAGGTTTTGGCACGTGCCATCACTTGGCATTTAGAAGACCGTGTCATTGTATTTGGTCATAAAACTGTGGTGTTTGAATAAAACATCATCTGATTTGAAAAAAGCGTCCTGTAAATATTTACAGGACGCTTTTTGAATGTTTACAGGGTGCTGTATCAGCGATGAGGCAAACGCCAAATCCAAATGGCGACGCACAAACAAGTGATGCCACACATGCTCCAAACCCATACCATTTCAGGAAAACGGTAATACACCATATAAGTAGACAAAGCCATCATGGAGCTAGACAGCATTTTAGCAGGCAAAGGCACTGCGCGATGTTCTTGCCAATTGTACACAATCGGACCAAATGTTTTGTGTTGTAATAGCCAATGATGAAAGCGTGGTGAAGCTTTGGCAAAACACACTGCCGCCAACAATACAAATGGCGTGGTGGGCAGCAAAGGCAGGAAAATGCCAATGGTACCCAATGCCAAAGCCAACCAACCTGCGGCCAACAAGGCATAGCGCACCATCATATCAGTCCTTTTTCTGCCACAAAGCATCCCAACCTTCATGTCCCATTTTTTCAAGCAAAGCAATGTTGCGCTCAAAAATGGTGTCTGCATTAGGGAATGCTTGCATGGCTTTGGCAATGCTGTCTTCGCGAATCAAATGCAAAATGGGATAAGGTGAGCGATTGGTATAATTGCTGATGTCGTCAGGCTCAGTACCGTCAAACTGAAATTGCGGATGAAACGGTGCAATTTGAATCACGCCTTCCAAACCATGATCGACCAAGGCTTGATCGGCAACATCTAAAATTTGATTGAACAAATCAAAATCGTTGAATAAATTCGGTTCAATCAGCAAAGTGGTTTCTAGCTCGTTGGCAGGCGTTTGCTTGAGCAAGAGCAATTCTTCATCCAAACGCTCTAAAAATACATCCAAATGCCTAGCTTGGCTAACACTAAAGCGAATCAAATCTTTATTGTAAGTGGCTTTGGCAAATGGGCATAAATTTAACCCAATCACGGCAGTTTCTAGCCATGTGCGGGTGGTTTGGATGAGGTCTTGGTGATTCAAATCAGTCATTGTGCAAATGGTTCAATGGTAAAGCGGTGGTTTTTTTCACTTCACGCAATACAAAGCTAGAGCGAGCGTCCTGTACACCTGATTGGTTCAATAAAATTTCCAATACAAAATGCGAGAAATGTTCCATATCGACAAAGAAAGCATGCAACATATAATCGGTTTCACCAGTTAACGCAAAACAGCTCAAAATTTCAGGCCATTGTTGTACTGTTTCATCGAATTTTTCACGACCGCCGCCTGCTTTGTTAACTGTCACACGAATGAAAGCTTGCAAGCCCAATTCAATCGCCGCAGGGCTTAACAAAGCAGCATAACGTTGAATCACGCCAGCATCTTCCAATTGTTTCAAACGACGCAAGCAAGGAGAAGGTGACAAAGCCACACGTTCAGACAATTCTACGTTGGTCAAACGGCCGTTTTCTTGTAAAACTTGTAAAATTTTTAAATCAATTTTATCTAAGACGATGCTCTGCATGAGTGTGGCTCTCCCGTAAAATACAGTGTGTGTACAAAGTAGACGAAAATTTTTAGATTATTGCGCAATTTTTTTGATGAGTTAAATCATAGATTCTCAACATAATGTGACAATATTCTACCTCAAAAGAAGTTTTTTTTTATAAAAAATTAGGAAGTCGTCAAAAAATAGAGGATTGTTGTCGTAAATTGAGAGTGAGCCTATGGTGGATTGGAAGTGTTTTAATGAAAATTTGCCTGTTTTTTTGATATCTATGCTTAATATTATTAATATGAAATTAAAATAAATTAAGTTGCGCTGCATCACCGATGTTACTTGCCAAAAAGCGTAATAGACAGTCATAATAGCGGCGTTTTGCAGGAGAAGTCCGAGAAATAGATTGGCTCGGCTACCGAAGGCGCATAGACCCTTTAATCGCTCAGGTGGAAGGACTGTAAAACCCTTATGTGTTTCATGCAGATAAGGCAAATCTGGAGAGCGGCAAAAAAGCCCACCGAAGGGGGAAAGAATGAAGTCTTTCATTCGAAAATCTCAGGTCACAGGACAGATAGGGAATCGCTTGTTGCTAAAGCAAAAAGCATTCTTAATTCTATGGAGTGATGGACATGAGTGAACCTCAAAAAACCCCGTTTTACAATGCCCACGTTGCCGCTGAAGGTAAAATGGTCGATTTCTCAGGTTGGGATTTACCCATCCATTACGGCTCCCAAATCAAAGAACATGAATTCGTGCGTACCGATGCTGGTATGTTTGACGTGTCTCATATGGTCGTGACTGATGTTTCTGGCGAGCAAGTCAAAGCATGGTTGCAATATCTTTTGGCCAATGATGTAGACAAATTAAAATTTGTTGGTAAAGCCTTGTATTCCCCAATGTTAAACGAGCAAGCCGGTGTTATCGATGACTTGATTGTTTACCTTTCTAATGAAGCAGAAACTGAATACCGCATCGTATCGAATGCAGCCACTCGTGACAAAGACTTGGCGCAATTCACCAAAACCGCAGCACCATTTGGTGTCACTATCAAAGAGCGTCCTGAATTGGCGATGTTGGCAGTGCAAGGTCCTAAAGCGATTGAAAAATTGTTGGTCGCAAAACCTGAATGGGCTGAACAAGTTAACGCATTGAAAGCGTTTGTAGGCGTGGATTTGGGTGGCGATTGGTTTGTAGCCAAAACAGGTTATACTGGTGAAGACGGTGTGGAAGTGATTTTACCTGCGGCGGCGGCGGAAACTTTCTTCAATGAGTTGCGCGCTGTGGGCGTGAATCCTTGTGGTTTGGGCGCGCGTGATACTTTGCGTATGGAAGCGGGCATGAACTTGTACGGTCATGACATGGGCGAAGAAATCAATCCTTTGCAAGCGGGAATGGGTTGGACGATTGCTTGGAGTGATGAACGTGACTTTATCGGTAAAGCCGCTTTGCTCAAAGCCAAAGAAACTGGCGTGCCTGAAAAACAAGTTGGCTTGGTAATGGAAACGCGTGGCGTATTGCGTGAAGGCATGCAAGTGACCGTTCCTGGTATCGGTACTGGCATTATTACTTCAGGTACATTCTCACCGACTTTGAAACAATCTATTGCCATTGCGCGTGTGCCTAAAGCCACCACCGATACCGCACAAGTGGACATTCGTGGCACATTCACTGACGTACGTGTTATCAAATTGCCATTTGTACGCAATGGTCAAAAACAATTTGATTGATTTGGTTTGGGCGTCCTGAAATGGTTTCAGGACGCCAATTTGTAAAATTTAATGTGGAGTAAATCTCATGAGCAATGTTCCAGCAGAATTAAAATATGTTTCTAGCCACGAGTGGTTGCGTTTGGAAGCTGACGGCAGCGTCACCGTTGGCATTACCGACCATGCACAAGAATTATTGGGCGACATCGTATTCGTTGAATTGCCTGAAGTGGGCGCAAATTTGGCTGCTGAAGAGCAAGCTGGCGTGGTTGAATCTGTGAAAGCCGCTTCTGACATTTACGCGCCTATCGCAGGTGAAATTTTGGAAATCAACCAAGAGTTGGTAGATGCACCAGAAACTGCTAACACCGATCCTTACGGTGCGGCTTGGTTCTTCCGCATTCAGCCTGCAAACGCTGCTGATTTAGATGGTTTGTTGGATGCCGCAGCTTACGAAGCAGAAATCAACTGATTGGTGAGTGCATTGAAAGCATGAAATAAGTAGCAAATGCTGCATTTAAGCATAGCAGCATATGCTACTTAAGTAGAAACATCTCATCTCAAATTTGGTCTATTGCATAATGCCGCAATTGGCAATCAATAAATCAAGGGAGAGCGTGATGGCATTGCAAGAACCGAGTAAAGCATTTGTGGGTGCTTCATGGGTAGCATTGGGGGTGGGCATGATGGCTTATCTCTTTGGCCTTTGGAGTGCGCCAATGGCACTGAGCGAAAAAGGTTATTACTTGGTTTTGCTGTTGTTCGGTTTGTTCGCAGCGGTGTCTTTGCAAAAGGCAGTGCGTGACCGCTTAGAACACATACCAGTGACCGATATTTATTTGGGTATTTGTTGGTTTGGGTTGTTAAGTTCGATTGTGATGTTGGCTGTGGGTTTGTGGAACGCACAATTGCCTAGTACCGAAAAAGGCTTTTATGGCATCAGTTTTTTAATGAGCCTGTTTGCTTCCATTACGGTGCAAAAGAATGTGCGCGACATCTTACAAAATCGCCGTGAAACTGGCGAGCCAGAAAAATCCCGTGAATCGTTTTTACAGCGCTTGAGCAAAAACGATGACGAGTAAGCATTCACAAACACATACGTAACAATGGCTTTAACAAATACCGGTAGTGGTTTTCAACCACAGCCGGTTTATTTTTGGACGTTGTAAACGCGCTGATGTCTTATTGTCAATTTGTGCAAACATTGGATGGCGATGACCGCAATCCACACAAACAGTACCATGACCATCTGTATGGTTATTCGGTGGCGTCTGACGATGAACTTTTTGCGCGTTTGGTGTTGGAAATCAACCAAGCAGGTTTGAGTTGGAGCACGATTTTAAACAAATGGGATGGTTTTTATCAAGCCTACCATGATTTTGAAATCAGCAAAGTCGCTGCTTTTGATGCGCAAGACGTGGCGCGTTTGTTACAGGACGCATCGATTGTACGCAACCGTTTGAAAGTGCATGCGGCTATTTACAATGCGCAGCAGATTGTGTTGTTGCAGCAAGAATATGGTTCATTCAAAGCATGGTTAGAGCATCACCATCCATTGGCAAAAAGTGAATGGGTGAAAGTATTTAAACAGCAATTTAAGTTTGTTGGCGGTGAGATTGTTAGCGAGTTTTTAATGAGTACAGGTTATTTGCCCGGTGCGCATGATGCAGACTGCCCTATTTTGATGCTTGTAGAGGGTAGCCAACCACCATATCTCCGAGGCACATCACAATAAGGATAGGGCTTGATGTGGGGAATTGAGAATTATTGGGGTTTTGTGGTGGCGGCATTGGTGTTGAATATTACACCGGGCTCGGACACGATTTACATTTTGAGCAGGACTTTGTCGCAAGGTGCGAAAGCGGGTATTGCATCGGTTTTGGGTATTTCTAGCGGCATTTTGGTGTGGGGCTTGTTGGTATCGTTGGGATTGGCGGCTGTTTTGGCACAAGCGCCGATGTTGATGCTGGCTATTAAACTGTTGGGTGCGGCTTACATTGTTTGGATTGCAGTGCAAATGTGGCGCAGCAATGATTTGGATGCCTCCAGTTTACAGGACGCTTCTAAAGGTATGAGCGTCCTGAAAACCTACCAACAAGGTGTGGTGACCAATTTGCTCAATCCTAAAATTGGTTTGTTTTTTTTGGCATTCTTACCGCAATTTGTCAGTCATGGTGCGGATTCGGCCGTACCGTTTTTATTGTTGACCGCCACATTTATGGTTACGGGAACGCTGTGGTGTTTGTTGTTGGTGGTATTGGCAGGATTTATTAGTAAAAAATTGCAGCAGCGTCCTGAATATGCACAAAGATTGAGCAAAAGCAGTGCGGTGATATTGGGTGCGATGGGCGTGCACACCGGTATTAGTAGCCTTAAAGAGGTGGTATGAGTTCTGCTGCTGAGGTGGCAAAGCAAGAAGCCTTGCCTTTGGGTTTGCTGATTGCCGTATTTGTCATTGGTATGTTTGCTTTTGTGCAAGTGTATGCCGTGCAAGCGATTTTGCCATTATTGATGCAAGCATTTTCTGCTACGCCTGACGAAATTGGTTTTACCGTTGGTGCAACAGTGTTGGCGGTGGCGTTGATGTCGCCTTTTATGGGCATGTTGTCGGATGCGGTGGGACGCAAAAGTGTGATTGTGGCGTCTTTGTTGTTTTTGGGCTTTCCCACCGCCATGATGGGTTTTGCCGATAGTTTGGCGCAAATGAATGTGTGGCGGTTTTTGCAAGGCTTGGCAGTACCGGGCATTACGGTGGTGTTGATTGCTTACATTGGCGAAGAATTTATAGGTCGCAATATGACCAAAATCATGTCTTTGTATGTATCAGGTACGGTGTTCGGTGGGTTTTCAGGCCGCTTTATTTTGGGTCATTTGACCGAATATTTGACATGGCAACAAGCGTTTTGGGTGATGGCAGCAACGATGTTGGCAGGTGTGGTATTGGCCATCACACAATTGCCTGCTTCTAAAAGTTTTGTGCCCAATCGCCAATTAAAGCCTGTGCTGCAAGGATTGTGGTCGCATTTGCACAATCGTTATGTTTTGAGTGCCATGTTATTGGGCGCATGTGTGTTGTTCTCGTTGGTGGGTTGTTTTACGTTCGTCAATTTGCATTTGGCGGCTGCGCCTTACCATTTGAGCAGCGCGCAATTGGCCAATATTTTCATGGTGTACTTAATCGGCATGATTATCACGCCTTTATCAACACGGATTTTGACCCGTTTGGGTGCTAAAAAAACCGCCATATTGGCTGTGCTGATGTCGATGGTGGGTGTGGTCGGCACTTTGGTAGCACCGCTTTGGGAGATTGTGGTGGCTTTGGGCGTGATGAGCTCAGGCGTATTCATTACGCAATCGGCGACCATCAGTTACATCGCCAAGAACGTGACGCAAAATCGTTCTTTGGCTTCAGGTTTGTATTATATGGGTTATTACACAGGTGGCACCATTGGTGCGGCGGTGTGTGGATGGGCTTATGCGCGCGGCGAATGGAATCTGACGGTTGGGGTTTTGTTGTTGGTGCAAGTGTTTGCTTTATTGGTGGCGTCGGTCGTGATGGTTTCACGCAAAGCGCCCTGAAACAATGGTTTTGTAACAGAGGATTCAGTTATGAGTTTCAATGAGTTATTCAATGCCGGTGAATTCATCGGTCGTCACATCGGTATCAATGCCGACAGCACGCAACAAATGTTGCAAGCTGTGGGCGCTGACAGTATCGATGCATTTTTGAGCCAAACCGTACCTGATTCAGTACGCATGCCAGGTGAATTGAATTTGCCTGACAGCGTGACTGAAACCGACGCTTTGCAACAGTTGCGTGGTTTGGCTGATAACATCAAAGTGAACAACAGCTACATCGGTTTGGGTTATTACCCAACTCGCTTGCCATATGTAATTCAACGCAATGTCTTGGAAAACCCAGGTTGGTATACCGCTTACACGCCTTACCAAGCTGAAATTGCGCAAGGTCGTTTGGAAGCATTATTGAACTTCCAACAAGTGTGTATTGACTTGTCTGGTTTGGAATTGGCGGGCGCTTCATTGTTGGATGAAGCCACTGCTGCGGCTGAAGCGATGTCTTTGGCAAAACGCATGAGCAAAGTGAAAACCGACCGTTACTTCGTTGACGCACGTGTGTATCCACAAACTTTGGATGTGATGCAAACTCGTGCCAAATACTTTGGTTTTGAATTGGTTGTGGGCGATTTTGAACAAGCGCAAGAAGGCGAATACTTCGGTGCTTTGTTGCAATACGTGGGCAAAGACGGTGATGTGGTTGATTTGACCGATATCATCGCTGGCTTGAAAGCCAAAGGCGCAAACGTGGCGGTTGCTGCGGACGCGATGAGCTTGGTATTGTTGAAATCCCCTGGCGAAATGGGCGCGGACGTGGCTTTGGGTAACACCCAGCGCTTTGGTGTGCCTATGGGTTTTGGTGGTCCTCACGCAGCATTCTTTGCGTTTACCGATGCTGCTAAGCGTTCTGCTGCGGGTCGCATTATTGGCGTTTCTGTGGATGCCAAAGGCAAACGTGCACTTCGCATGGCTTTGCAAACGCGTGAACAACACATTCGCCGTGAAAAAGCCAACTCTAACATTTGTACGTCACAAGTATTGTTGGCGAACTTGGCTGGTATGTACGCGGTTTACCACGGTCCTGAAGGCGTGAAACGCATTGCCAATCGCATTCACGCATTGGCAACGGCTTTTGCTGATGTGATCAATGCTGCTGAAGGTGTGAGCGTGGTACATGCGCAATTCTTCGACACCGTATTGGTAGAAGCGGGCGACAAAGCAGCATCTATTTATGAAGCATTGTTGGCGCAAGGCATCAACGTGCGTCAAGTGGGCGAAACCGCTTTGGCAGTGGCATTCCACGAATTGTCTAATGCACAAGATTTTGCTCAATTGACTGAAGCGTTCACAGGTACAGCTGCTGCTTTGCCTGCTGAAGCGAAATCTTCATTGAATGCAGCCGTTTTGCGTACCGATGCGATTTTGTCACACCCAGTTTTCAACAGCCACCATACCGAACACGAAATGTTGCGCTACTTGAAAAAATTGGAAGACAAAGACTTGGCGATGAACCGCAGCATGATTTCATTGGGCAGCTGCACGATGAAATTGAATGCCACAGCCGAGATGATTCCAATCACTTGGCCTGAATTCGGTCAAGTACATCCGTTTGCACCTTTGGATCAAGTGGGTGGTTACTTGCAAATGATTGAAAGCTTGCAAGACTATTTGAAAGCCATCACAGGTTTTGATGACATTTCTATGCAACCTAACTCAGGTGCGCAAGGTGAGTATGCAGGTATCGTGTCGATTCGCCGTTACCAAGAAGCTCAAGGCGAAGCGCATCGTGACATTTGCTTGATTCCACGTTCTGCTCACGGTACCAATCCTGCGACTGCGCACATGGTTGGTTTGAAAGTGGTTGTGGTGGAAACCGACGAATACGGTAACGTAGACGTAGCCGATTTGAAAGCCAAAGCCGAGCAACACAAAGACAATTTGTCTGCGTTGATGATCACTTATCCGTCGACTCACGGTGTGTTTGAAGAAGGCATTCGTGAAATTTGTGATGTGATTCACGCCAATGGCGGTCAAGTGTACATGGATGGCGCAAACTTGAATGCACAAGTGGGCTTGATGCAGCCTGCGGAAGTGGGCGCAGACGTCTTGCACATGAACTTGCACAAAACCTTCTGTATCCCTCACGGTGGTGGCGGTCCAGGCATGGGTCCTATTGGTTTGAAATCACATTTGGCTCCATTCAAAGCCAGCCATGCCGTATCAGGCGTGTTCAATGCGGTTGATGGTCAAGGCGCGGTTTCTGCAGCACCTTACGGTTCTGCAAGCATTTTGCCAATCACATGGATGTACATCACCATGATGGGCAAAGACATCAAGCAAGCAACCGAAGCGGCTTTGTTGAACGCGAACTACTTGGCAACGAAATTGGCTGAAGACTACCCAATTTTGTACAGCGGCAAAAACGGCCGTGTGGCGCACGAATGTATCGTTGACTTGCGTCCTTTAAAAGCCGACAGTGGCATCACCGAAGTGGACATTGCTAAGCGTTTGATGGACTACGGTTTCCATGCACCAACCATGTCGTTCCCAGTAGCGGGCACGTTGATGATTGAGCCAACCGAATCTGAAAGCAAAGCGGAATTGGATCGCTTCATTGCTGCGATGAAAAACATCAAGCAAGAAGCTTTGAAAGTTCAAAACGGTGCTTGGCCTAAAGACAACAACCCATTGTGCAACGCACCGCACACGGCTTACAACGTGATTGATGGCGAATGGAATCATCCATACAGCCGTGACGAAGCAGTGTATCCGTTGGATTACGTGCGTGACAACAAATTCTGGCCTACCGTGAACCGCATCGACGATGTGTACGGCGACCGCAATTTGGTGTGCTCTTGTCCACCAATGGATGTGTACGAAGATTAATCTATTGTAATCTATTGGATTAATGCTCTGAGTTGATATAAAGCGTCCTGTAAATTTACAGGACGCTTTTTTATGCTTTTTTGTTGACAGTTTGGTCATATTGCATTTTAATGAAGATGCAATATGAATACTCCTCTTATGCCAAAACAGCATTGTCCAAACAGAAAGGAAGAAACATGAGCACTTATAGAGCGAACATCCGCTATTCTTACTCAAGCACGATTCGTCAATCTCGCAGCACGCAAGTGCATTCTATTTTAACCGTCAAAGACCAAAGCGAATCTGAAATCATCGCTGCCATCAAACGCCGCCATGGCGATGACATTGAAGTGACCATCAGCAGCATTCAGTGGAAATAGCTTTTGAGCCAGCATAACAGCAAGACCCAGCCTATTCATATCGGTCAACATATTGTTCGTTCGATATATGGCATGTTTTTATTGCTAGAGCCTCCCGATGCCACCGTTTTGAAAGCGCATACCGTGGATATTGCCACGTTGGCTTGGCGTTTGCCGTGTGCATGGTCGCAATGGATTTTTGATGATGGTATCAGTCACAAACGTTTGTTGTGGCTCGGCTGTCCTCGTAGCGATGACATGGTGCTGTTTGAACAGCGCATGTGCGATGTGGTTGCCCATTTTAAAATCACGACTTATGCCAGCATTCTGTTGACAGCAGATTGTGTGAGCGTGTCTTTGCACCAAAATGGTGAGAAACAAGTTTGGTTCAGCCACGGAGGCTTCCTTACCGTTGAATGGCAGCAAGATTTGCTCAGCCAATTGTTTGGTAGCCCAAACCATCTGCTTCATTTGCGTGAATTGTCTGCACATGAAGCGATTGCCGAGCCGCAAACCAATGCAGGTAGAATGGCAAGGCAATTGAAAGCACAGCAACTTTGGCGAGATTTAAGTTGGGATAAAACAAGCGTCCTGTAAGGTTTACAGGACGCTTTTATTTTGAATAGTGACTTAAAAAGACTTTCAATTCGGTTGTGGTAAACCTTGTCTGATTAAATCGGAATATTCTTGGCTGTTGGATTCTTTGCCTATGACTCGTGGATTAACATGTGCTTTTTGATACCACGTTTTCATGTCCCAATTGGGATTTAAAGCGTGGACATCGTGCAAATAATTGGGCAAATAACCCGAAGCCAAAATGCGGTAATCCAAAGGCAGCTCGTTGTGCGTGGCTTTTTGTGCCATGCTGTAAATCAAAGTGGTGCAGTTTGACAACAAGGTGTTATACCATTGCGGCGTCGCTCGCAACGAATCGGATTTGGCAAGATATGCTAAGAACAAAGCTTGCATTTCATGTTGGCTGATGCCTTGAATCGGAAAAAAATACACTTGTTCACCACGCACATTGCTGCGGGTATAAACAATGTCTTTTTCGTCTGCGGCAATCAAACTCAATTCAAATTGACGAAAAAAGCCACCGATGGCAGAAAACTCCTCGGTTTTTTCTTTGCGAATTTCAATCGAAAACACTAAAGGTGTTTGGTCTTTGAAATCAAAGCTGACCAAAGTATGGGCAATTTGTGGACCCATCCAATATGAGGCGATGACGTTGATGCCTGTGATGTGGTTCAAATCGTATTGACGGGTTTCCCAGCGAGCATCGAAATCTGTTTGGCTGCGCCAGTTAAAATTGCGCACATTGTGTAAGGTGATGATGCTCCCATTTTTTTCATAATGCATGATTTTGGCGACATCGGCTTGCCACAAACGCTCTTGTTGAGCAGGAATATTCAAAAACCACACCACGCCCATGAGCACTATCAAGCCATGTGTATAAACAGCATGCAGTTTTCGCTGTGGTTGCCACAGTTTGAAAATGGCAAACAGACTGAATATCAGCCAAATGCCGATAAGCATGTTGTTGGCTGAGCCAAAAGCTTGTTGTGTGTGCCAAGCCATCGCCAACCATGCGCTCAAAAGTAACATGATAAGACTCAGACAAAATAAGCCGATGGCGCGCCATAAACGAGAAATACGGAACATGAATCATCTCAATGTGAACAAATAAGTGGAAGCGAGATTGTAAAGCGGCAAGCGCAGATTGCGTTATTAAGATAGGGTAGTGTTTGAATTGGTTCTGTATTGATGTATGACAATCAGCAATAACAAGCGTCCTGTAACAGCTTACAGGACGCTTGAAACGATATGACTTTAAGGTTTTACAGTTGTGATGACGGAATTTTGACCACGACCACGCATGTCTGAAGCGGCAGTGACTTTGCCATCTTGTACATGAATGGCTTGAATATCGCCCAAACGCCAGCCTTGATCTTCGACTTTATAGCCCATTTTGGTCAAGTTAGCAGCAACGGCACCCGTAATCGGTGCAAAATCATCGTAGTAAATCACATCTTTCGGGAACAATTGGTGATGGAAGCGTTGTGCATCAACGGCTTGCTTTAATGGCAAATTGTAGTCATACAAATTGTTGATGACTTGGAAAATTGAAGTGAAAATGCGCGAGCCGCCCGGAGTGCCAATGACCAAGCTTACTTGGTCGTTGGTGGTCATGATGGTCGGTGTCATCGATGACAACATCCGTTTGCCCGGTTCAATGGCATTGGCATCTGCACCAATCACGCCAAACATGTTCGCCACGCCTGCTTTGGCGCTGAAATCATCCATTTCATCGTTGAGCAAGAAGCCTGCGCCTTCCACCACCACGCCATTACCATAATCCCAGTTCAAAGTGTAAGTATTGGCAACGGCATTACCGTCTTTGTCTAAAATAGAGAAATGGGTTGTGTGTGCCGATTCTAAGCCTGGTTTGATGTTTTCTGTTGCTGAGATTTTTTTCGGATTCACTTCTTTGGCTCGTTGCGCCAAATAGTCGCTGCTGATTAATTTTGCAACAGGAATCTTAGAAAAATCAGGGTCGCCCAAGTATTGACCACGATCGGCAAACACGCGTTTTTCAATTTCAGCTATCAAATGTATGTATTGGCTGGAATTCAATGCCACGCCTTTGAAATCCGCCGCACGAGCTTCTTTCATGCCCAACAATTGGCGCAAAGCAATGCCGCCGGAACTTGGCAAAGGCGCGGTGTGGATGACATGGTCACGCCATTTAAAGCTCAAAGGCTCGCGCCATTTGGCTTTGTATTTGTGCAAATCGTCCATGCTGATTAAGCCATCATCACGTTGCATTTGTGCAACCAACAATTGGGCAGTTTTACCTTGATAAAATTCATTGGCACCATTTTGAGAGATGCGTTCTAAGGTTTTGGCCAATTCAGGTTGCTTGAAATTGACGCCTTCTTTCAAATTGCCAAAATATTTGGAAAAATTGGTTTTGCCACCGAATGTTTTTTCAGCATCGGTTTTATACAAAGATTGCGTGCCTGCGACAATGAAGCCTTGGTGAGCATAATCGATGGCGGGTTGCAGCAATTGTGACCATTGGAGTTTGCCAAATTTTTGATGCGCTTCCCACATGCCCATCACCGTACCTGGTACGCCTGCGGCTTTGGCGCCGACCACGCTCATGTTCTCAATGACTTCACCTTTTTCATTCAAATACATGTTTTTGGTGGCTGCCAATGGTGCCACTTCACGGTAATCTAAGAAATAAGGTTTACCATCCATATAAACGGTCATGAAACCACCGCCACCAATATTGCCTGCCTCAGGAAAAGTAACTGCTAAGGCAAAAGCCGATGCTACGGCCGCATCAACGGCATTGCCTCCTTGGGCAAAAATATTTTCTACCACTTTGGCACTGTAAGCATCGGGCATGGCATAAGCCGCTTGTTTGCCTTGAGCAAGACTTAAACTGCTGGCACTGATGAGGGCTGCGGTAACTGCAATTTTCAAGTAGCGTGACATAAGCTTCTCTTTCTTCATGTATTGAAAGGGTGTTGCAAGAGTCCATTCAAACATCATATTGAAGTTATGGTGTTAACAAAAGCAGGATGGATGAAAATAATCATCTGAGTCATAGAAATCAAAATTCGCTTTTGATTTTTATTACATATTAATAATTTTCCAATCGAGGCAAAGATTAAAAAGCGTTTGGATGCTTGTAAATGTCTTGATGTTAGAATGATTTTCAGTGAAACGAGATGGGGATTTTGTTGGCTGTTATTTTGAATCAATCAACTTGTGATTTAAATGTTACAAACATTGTAAATCTTATTTGTTACTGTCGTAAATTTGCTGCTTAGAGACGATGGATGTCGTTATACTGCAACAAGTAGAGTGCGGCATTTGAAGGATGAATCATGCAGTGGTGGAAGCGGTGTGGGTGGATTGTGGCATTGGGTTTATTGCCTTGTACAGCGATGGCGTGGGATCAAGATTGTGACCCCGATTTTGAAAGCTATGCAGAGGTGTTACAAAAGGCCAAAGCAGGCAATGCCGATGCACAATATTGGTTGGGCGAAGCCTATTTTTATGGCTTGAATAATTTGGATGAGCCTATTGCCGAAGACAATCAGGCAGCTAAAAAATGGTACGATTTGGCTGTGAAGCAAAATGATGCTTGCGCCATTCATGCCATTGGCTGGATGTATGACAGCGGTGAAGGTGTGGCTGAAGACATGAGCCAAGCATTTACTTGGTATGAGCGTGCGGCGAAATTGGGCTTAAGCAAGTCACAATTCAATGTCGGCGTCTTGTTGCGTGATGGTGAAGGTGTCGAGCAAGACTTTGAGCGTGCGCGTGGTTGGTTTGCCATTGCAGCAGCGCAAGGTGATACTGAGGCGCAAGAAGAATTGAGTAATTGGGACGCTACCATCGCTGCGATATTGGCAGGTGAAGACGAAGAATAAGATTTATTACAGGACGCTTTAAGCGTCCTGTAAATCAATTGAATATTGGTATTATGATGTTAGATACCAAGCAATGGTGACCCAAACGATATTGGCAAGCAAGACTATAAATGCCAGCGATTGTTGGGTGTTGGCTTGAAAAGATACATTGCGGCTTTGCCCTCGCCACAATAAGGGTACGATGAAAATACCCAAAGCAGCAGCGCAGCCCCAATACATGCCTGTTTGAGATGATTGCCAATTGAGCCAAGACAAAGACCATGCCGCAGGGATGAAGCTAAGGCTCAGTAAAATATGGGTTTTGTGGTATAAAGGGTCTTGTTTGTGACCAAAAAATAGACAAACCAAAGTCATGAAGCACGTTAGAAAAACAGGGCCAGCTGACATCAACCGCCATCCGATTGTGTCAGGTAGCCACAATGTAAAGCCACTGCTTAAGCCCATGAGCGCGCACGCTGCTAAACAGATTTTTTGGATGCTGCGATTGGCCCATTGTGATGCTGGGCGATAATCGGTGGCTTTGACTTTGCTGTGAATATCGCCATTTTGTGCAGCAATAAAAACCAAAATGTTATTTTGCTTGTCGTATAAACGGCGGTTGGCTGGACGAAGCAACATATTTTGTGCTTGTTTAATGAGTTCTTTGTCTCGTCCTTTGAGCTTAGCGGTACGAATGGCCACTTTGATTTCTTGGTAAGTTGCATCGCCGCGTATGCCTAAAAACTGATACCAATTGTCACGTTTGAATGTCGGTGTTGGATTGGCTGCTGCTTGAGTTGGAGAATATTTGTCTGTTTCGGTGTTGCTTGAATGGGCTTGTGTGTTTGCTTGAGTTTGATGAGGCGGGCGTGGATTGTTTTTGCCTCGCTTGAGCCAATTTTTTACAGAAAAACCACGTTGTTTTTGTATGGATGACGATGATTCGGACTGAATGATGGCTGCTGCCGATACAATGTGGTGTTGGGCATCATAATCGGCACGGGCATCTGGGTTTAAAAGCTGTTCTCGAGCGTCCTGAATATATTTGCCATTGAGTCCTTCCAAAACCGCATCATCTATCGCATCGGCAATGTTGGCATAACTGGCTTGGGTATCAATGCCTAAAAACTGATACAAATGTTCAAATTCGTGGATTTGATTGGTCGGAATCAGTTTCTTGTCAATTTGGTGTGTCGCTGTGGGCTTGATAGGTGTGGTATGGTGATGAACAGTGTTGGCATCCATGCCCAAAGAAGCGAATAAATGTTGGTCGTATGTTTGTCGGTGTTGTGGATTGAGCAAATGTGTGCGTGCTGCGGCAATGACTTTCGGATGGGCATCATCGCGCAAGCTGTAAATGGCAATGCCAGCTTGTATGGATTTGATGGATGCATTCGGTTCAATATTGAGAATTTGATACAAATTAATCATGTGATTGCCATTTTATAAACACTGCCAAACAGAGATTGTAGCAATGACGTCTTAATTGCTGTTAATCTTTGTCTGAAAAAAGTGTTTTTGGTTTGCAGTTTCAAATGAATGTGAACAAAAAATACAGTGATGTTAGAAGGTTTCGTTACAATGGCAGTCATTGCAACAATATTTAATGCTTGAGGAAATCTCGGTGAAAAAAACAATGATGATGGCGTTGGCTTTGTCCACAATCAGTTATGGTGCCCATGCTAATTTTATGCAGCCGAATACAGAAATCGATTCAGTAGGTAAGCATGTGGTGATTAATATTCCACAATTGCGTTTGTTTGTATATGAAAATGGCCGTTTGGCTAAAAGTTATCCGATTGCAGTGGGCAAGGGTCGCACGCAAACGCCTCCGGGCGAGTATAAAATTGGTGCCAAAGCATTCAATCCTACTTGGACGGTACCACCTTCTATTCGCCGTGATCGTGCGAAAAAAGGTTTGCCTGAGCTAAAAAGTGTCCCACTGGGACCGAGTAATCCGTTAGGTCCTGTATTTGTGCGTTTTGGTGATCCTAAATTGGGTTTGGGCATTCATGGTACGAGTAAGCCTTCTAGCGTACCGAGTTTTGCCAGTTATGGTTGCGTGCGTTTGAAAAATCCAAATGCAATTGAGTTTGCCAAGTTCATTGATAGTGGTTCGCGTGTGTCTGTGCTGTATCAGCAAGGCATGGTCAATGTTGATGGCAATAACAATGTTTGGGTGGCAGCTTATACAGACCCCTACAATTTGAAAAAATTGGACCCTGCGGCAGTGAAAGCCCAAGCCAATGAAGCGGCTAAAAAACACGGTAAAACAGTCAACGATAAATTGTTGACGCAAGTATTGGCCAATCGTTCTGGTCAACTCAATTGTGTGACATGCGGTCAAGGTGCGAAAAAAGTGCAAGGTACTTTGCAGCCTGTGAAGCAAACTGTGGCAGCAGCACCTGTCTCTAAACCTGCACAGACGGTTATACCGCCTGCATTAGAGAAGATTCCTGCTTCGGAGCCGATTAGCACCCCAGACAGCGAAGAAAGTGAATATTTCATTCAGCCGCATCAGCCTGTGGATTGGAGCAGTCAGTTAAACACCAAATCGGATGAAGATTTTACCCGTTTGTGGTAATTGAATTGGCATTAAAAAAGCGTCCTGTAAATTTTACAGGACGCTTTTTATATAGGGAAAGCTCAAAAATCAATGGTCTTTTAAAGCATAGATTTCGCCCAAATTGCGCCACGCGCCGCTGACATCCATGCCATAACCAAAGACATAACGGTTTGGTACATCTAAGCCGACATAATCTGCGGTGATGGGTTTTTCTTTGTTCAATAATTTATTGGCGAAAACGGCACATTTGCATGATTTGGCACCCATTGCCATCACTTGTTCGGTGATGACGCGCATGGTTTGACCTTCGTCTAAGATGTCGTCCAAAATCAAAACATCACGACCTTCTACTTTTTGCAATTGTGGCGCGCGCGTCCAACTGAAATTGCCACCTTCCAATTTATCGCCATAGCGAGAAACATGAACGTAGTCAAAATCCAATGGGAAACGCAATAAAGGCAATAATTTGCCAGTGAATACCACTGCGCCGCCCATAACAGGCAATAACAATGGGTATGCATCGCCTAAATCGGCAGTAATTTCTGCGGCCATGCGCTCTAAAGCAGCATCACATTCGGCTGCGGTGAACAATACTTCTGCGGTATCTAAAATCTCTTGGGTTTTTGCGCGGTCTGGCATAGTCATGCTGGAGCTCCAAAATGTGTCTATTATACTGACCCTATTAAATAGGAAAAGTGCATAGACATTTTTTTACTTAGGTTTATTTTGTTGATGCTTGCGTCTTTGCCATGCTTTTTTGCGAATTTTGACTTCGTAAGCAATCGGGCTAAAGCCAATAATGAGCAATACGGCAGATAAAGACAGCACAAATTTGAAATGGACTTGGTGAAATCCCCAAGCTCCGAACACGCCACCGAGCACAAAACCTGTTACCAAACCTAAATACAATTTGAGCTTGGCCAGTTGTACCCCTTGTAATGTGGGACGGCGTTTTTTCATGGAATAAAACAGGAATTTGGCTAGCTCGATGCCGATGTCAGTGATAAAACCTGTCATGTGGGTAGAGCGTATCACGCCACCTGATAACATGGTCATGACCGTATTGTGCATGCCCATGATGAAACACATCAATAAAACGGTAATGGGTACTAAGGTTTGATAATGGGTGAGGCCAGAGGCCATGATGCCAAACAGCAACATGTAAACTGCTTCAATCCAAAAAGTGATGGCATATGGGCTGTGTAAGCGAATATGCTTGCCCCACACAATGGAAAAAGCAGCGTGACAAGCACCCAATATAAAACTCAATACCATCAGGGCAGATGAAAGCGCGATAGACCATTGTTGTAAAAAAATATGGTCGGCAATGCGTGCCAATTCGCCTGACATGTGCGAGGTGTAATGGTGAACAGCAAAAAAACCACCTGCGTTGATGGCACCGCCGATAAATGCCATCAAATATCCCAAACCTCGATAGGCGGCATGATTGACATCCGCTTGATGCAAATGGCTCATGCCATAACGAGGAGGGCGAGGATGGGACATATGACCTATTAAAATTGTTTGTGGCTGTCTAATAACAAGGTAACAGGACCATCATTACATAAAGACACTTGCATGTGGGTTTGAAATTCACCTGTGGCAACATTTAAGCCATTATTTTGTAATAATTTTGCAACGAATTCGTATAATGATACTGCTTTTTCAGGACGTGCTGCTTGGGTATAGGAAGGGCGACGACCATTGCGAGCATCACCGTATAAAGTAAACTGCGATACCAGTAACACGCTGCCGCCGATGTCGGTAACAGACCAATTCATTTTGTCTTGTTCATCAGTGAAAATGCGCAAGTGGGTGATTTTATCCGCGATATAACGCGCATCGGTTTCGGTATCTTCTTCTGCAACACCTAATAAAACCATTAAACCTTGTTGTATTTGACCTGCCGTATGGCGACTGTTGGTGGTGAGTACATCGACTTGAGCATGAGCAACACGTTGAACGACGGCACGCATAACCAGAGCACTTTCTAAATATAAATAAGATAAGATTGTAATAACACTGTGTCCATTTAAAAACAAGCGTCCTGTAAACGATTACAGGACGCTTGTTATTGGAATAATGGGTTTTAACCCAAAGCAGAGGTTGTCTTAGCGTACTTGGCTACCAATCACACCACCCAAAGCTGCACCACCTAAAGTTGCACCTGTATTGCCACCAATGAGATGACCAGCCACGCCACCTACGGCTACACCTGCAGCGGTATTGCGTTGTTGAGTGTTCATATTGGCACAGCCAACCAAAGAAGCGCTTACCAAGCCGATAACTGCTAATTGTGCAATGATTTTCATAGTGATGATTCCTTTATCAAATGATATTGTAGATTTTAATATCTAGGTTTCATTTTGACCTGAAAGGTAGCATTTTGTCATTGCCTAACATGTTAAGAATAGTTAAAGCATATAAAAAAGCCTACCATTCTTTTAAAGGTAGGCTTTTAATGCATTTTAAATGATTTATTGAGCGGTCAAAACAGCAGGTGTTTCCGTTACAAAACCGACTTTGGTCAAACCCACTTCTTGTGCAGCGGCCAGTAAAGTGGTTAATGCTTCGTGCTCTGAGGCTTTGTCTGCGGCAATGGCCAAGACGGTATCAGGGTCTTTTTCCAATTGGACTTTCAACTCTTGTACCAATTTATCGGCTGTGATTTCTTTGCCATCCACATGATAAGTACCATCTACACGAATATCCATACGAAACGGTTCTTTTTGCTCTTTGACAGGTTGCTCTTTGGCATTTTCCGAAGCGGTGGGCAAATTCAAAGGGATTTGATGGGTCAAAACAGGCATGGTTACCATAAATACAATCAGCAATACCAACATCACATCGACCAAAGGGGTGACGTTGATTTCCGCCATTGGGCTGTCGTTGCCACCGTCATTCATTGAACCAAAAGACATGATTTACTCCTGAGTTTTCTTTTCAACAGCCAATTGTGCATGCAAGTCGTGTGCAAAGCTGTCCAATTCGTGTGACAAAGTTTTGTTACCACGAACCAATGCGTTGTAAGCCAATACGGCAGGAATGGCCACAAACAAGCCTGCGGCAGTGGCCACCAAAGCCTCACCAATAGGACCTGCTACCGCAGCAATACTCATTTGACCTGCAGCGCTGATGTTGATTAAGGCATGGTAAATACCCCAAACTGTACCGAACAAGCCAATGAATGGTGCGGTTGCGCCAATAGAGGCCAAAGTGGTCAAGCCACTTTCAAATGGGCGCAAAGCTTTGGTCATAGCATTGCGAATGTGGCGAGTCATATAGGTGTCAAATGGCACTTGAATCGCTAAATTACCTGGTTGTTGGCGTTGTTGGTAGGTGTTTTTTAATTCGATAGATTCATTGATCATCTGTGCCAATGGTGAATATTGTGCATCGACATTTTTGTGGGCTTCTGCAATAGATGAAGCATTCCAGAATTTTTCCAATTCAACGCGATTGGCTTTTTTAGCTTTGAGCAAACGGAATGTGCGCCAAATGATGATAGACCATGTGGCAATGCTCATGACTACCAATGATAAAAAGACAAAAATCAGAACGGCATCGCCTTGTTCAAATACCAAACCCAAATTCATAACCCATTATCCTTCATGTATTTATTTGTTTTGTAGTCAGCTGATTGGAAATCAACTGACTCAGTGTTCGTTTGCGCCATCAACTGATTTTGAAGTTGTATGGGCGAGTGTAATTGTTTTGTACCGGCACGCCACCTTTTAAAGCGGGGCTAAAACGGCATTTTTTAGCTTGGCGCAATGCTGCATTGTCCAAACGAGCGTGACCACTAGAGCCTGTGACTTCTACGTTCAGGACGCTGCCATCAGCACCCACCGTCCAACGTACTTTAACCGATCCTGCTTCGCCACGATCTATCGATTCTTGTGGGTACACGGGGCTTAAGCAACTGGCAGAACCTGCAATTTTAGGTCCGCTGGTTGGACCAGAGCCACCACCTTTGCTATTACCTTCACCAGAACCAGAGCCGCCACCTTTGCCTTCACCCTCTTTGCCAATAGCTGTACCTTTGCCGCTACCTTGAGAACCAGCAGCTTGATGGGTACCTGCACTGGCTGTTTGAGTGGGCGCTGTATTGGCAGGCGCTGTTGGTTCAGCAGGTTTGGGTTTGGCAACGATTTTTTCAGGCTGAGGTTTTTCGATTTTAGGTTCGATTTTTTTCTCAGGCTTAGGCTCAGGCTTGCGCTCGATTACACGCTCGACTTCAGGCTTTTTGACAATGGTGCGTTTGATGTCAGGCTGCGGTTTTGGTTTTTTAACCACAGGCGTCACAGGTGCGACCAAAGGTGCGGCTGCAGGTGGTGGGGCGCTGCCGATTTCGACGAAAGTCAACTCTTCTTGAGTGGTGATTAACTCCGCTGGCTTGTCTTCAAACGAAGACAAAGCAGCAATCCCTGCTGCGTGTAGCAAGCTCACGGCGAATATGGTTAAGGCAAATTGCGTGTTCTTTTTCATAGGGCATGATTCTAACTGAGAATGGTTACTATTAACAGTATTTTGTGTGAGATTGACGTAAAATTTTTTCAGCACGCAACAGATGTTAATAGAACAAGCAGTTACTTGTTATATATATGACAATATTATCCATAAGGATGTGGCTTTGTTATGATGTTGTCTCTTCGTCTAAACAAGCGGGTGACATCGTGCATTTAACGCAGTGGTTGTTGTTTGTGAGCAGTACTTTGTTGATTTCAGCAACACCCGGACCCAATATGTTGTGGGCATTTCAATCAGGCTTAAACCATGGTTTGAAAAAAACCATGTGGGCTTTATTGGGCTTGAGTGCGGGTTTGATATTGGTTTTGGGGTTTTCGTTGGCGGGCGTGGCCTTGTTGAGCCAACAATCGCCTTTGGCATTTGAAATTTTCAAATGTTTGGGTGCGCTGTATTTGGCGTATTTGGGTTACCGTTCATGGCACAGTGATGGCGGCAATTTGAATGTAGAAGCAGGAGAAAAAATCACACCGTCAGCATGGCAATTGTTTCGGACCAGTTTGGGCGTGTCTTTGTCCAATCCTAAAGCGATTTTGTTTTTTGCGGCATTTTTTCCGAAATTCATCCAAAGCGATGCCCCGCAAATTCCGCAATATGGCATTTTGATTGCCACTTTTTTTGTCATCGAAATTGTATGGCAATTGTTATACAGCATCAGCGGCCAAGCTTTGTCCAGTTGGTTGCAGCAAGGCCGCCGTTTGTTGTGGTTGAATCGCAGTTGCGGGGTGGTGTTTGTATTGATTGCGGTGAGTTTATTGTGGGACAGCTTCAACACGATGTTTTAAGCGTCCTGTAAAGGTTTTCAGGCCGCTTCCCAATATTCACTGTGCAATTGCAAGATGTGTTGCCCACGCCATTGATTGTCTACCAAACGATAGACCAAATGAATGGTAGCGGGCAAGTCTTCTTCGCAGCGGAAAAACATGGTTTCGACCACTTGCCCATCTTGGCTTTTCAGTTCAGCTTTTTTATGTCCCACACCAATCGCTCTTTGTGATTGAACACTGAAAATACCTTCAAAAATCGGTGCTGCAAAACCTTGTCCCCAAATGACTTGGTTCAAGTCTTGTGCCGATTGCAAATTCAATTGGTGGCGGTTTAAAACCCCATCGGTCAAAAAAGTTTGGGTCAAGTCTGCCAATGTGATGAGTTCACGCACCGCTGCTTCAAAAGCGTCCTGAAAGGCAGCGAGATTTTCAGCGGGCAAGCTTAATCCTGCTGCCATCGCATGACCACCAAATTGAGCAATTAAATTGGGGTGGCGTTTGGAAATGAAATCCAGCGTATCCCGCAAATGCAAAGCAGGAATCGAGCGCCCTGAACCACGCAATTGTCCATTGTCGCCCGGTGCAAAGACAAAAGTAGGGCGGTGATAGCGTTCACGCAACCGACTTGCCACAATCCCAACCACGCCTTGATGCCAATCATCACGGAAAGCGGTGACTGTCATTTGAGTGTCTTGTACTTGAAACTCAGGCAGATTCAAAGCTTCTTTGAGCATGGATTGTTCGATGTTGCGGCGTTCACGGTTTAAAGAATCCAATTCTGCCGCCAAGTTTTGTGCCTCTTGCATAGATTCGGCCAGCAAACAACGTATGCCCACGCTCATGTCGCCCAAGCGTCCTGCCGCGTTGATGCGAGGACCTATGGCAAAGCCCAAATCAAAAGGTTCTGCTTTATGGATATCACGTTTGGCCACTTCAAACAAAGCTTGTATGCCTAAAGCAGCTTTGCCGCCACGAATGCGTTTTAAGCCTTGCGCGACCAAAATGCGATTATTGTGATCGAGTTTGACCACATCGGCGACAGTGCCAAGCGCGACGTAATCCAGCAATAGCGCTAAATTCGGTGGCGTTTGTGTGTCATAACGACCCAATTGTTTGTAATGTGCACGCAAAGCCAACAAGACATAAAACATCACGCCACAGCCAGCCAAGCTTTTGCTGCTAAAGCCACATTCAGGCTGGTTTGGATTGACAATAGTGCAATCGGGTAACTCATCACCAGGCAAATGGTGGTCGGTGACCAAAACTTCTATGCCTAAATTTTTGGCATGGGCGACACCTGCGCTGCTAGCGATGCCATTGTCGACCGTAATAATCACTTGTGCGCCTGCGGCATGTGCCAAATCGACCAACAGTGGCGTGAGTCCATAACCATGTTCAAAACGATTGGGTACCAAAAAATCGATTTTAGCGCCAAACCAGTGCAAACCTTTCATACCCACGGCACAAGCGGTCGCACCATCGGCATCATAATCGGCAATGATGAGCAAACGTTTGCCTTCATCAATGTATTGCGCCAATTGTGCTGCGGCTTGGTGGATGGATTTCAAATCTCGAAAATGCAATAAATGGCTTAAAGCATTGTCCGTTTCGCTCAAATCTTTCAGGCCGCGTGAGGCGTAGAGTTTGGCTAATAATGGATTGATTCCTGCATTTTGCAATTGTTGTTGTATGGCGCTGTCGGGCTCTCGAGCCAAGATATGTGGTTTCATTCGGTATCAGACGCTTGCAAATAATGGTTGAAATGGTGACCACGTTTCCAAAATGCCCAACGTTGTTTGGTTTGGAAATGCAAATCAAAGCCTGTTTCACCATCGGTTTTAATGGTCAAAGATTGTAGTTCACCGCGTTTTAATGCTTGCTGAATGGGCTGTAAAAAGCGTTCATTCAAAGCTTGAAATGCATCTTGATAGCCCCAAATGTCGCCAAACATGCTCGGTGCTTCCAATGGATTGAGCCACAAAATGGCTTGTTCAGGGCGACCTTGTTCTTGTAGCCAAGCTGCGGCAGCTGACCAATCATAAGGCGCATCGGTTTGAGTGTTGGCAGATTGTTGTAATAAAGGTGCATCGGTCAATAAAGGAATATTGGCATCCAAAGGTGTATCGCTGGCCAAGTCACGCCAAAACCAAATGCCGTTGATTTCTGCTTGCTTATTGGAACGGCGTTGCTGGTTGACAGGATGTTGGCTTAAAAACATTTGCAGTTCAGCTTGCAAGGTTTGTAATTTGGCACTGGCTTTGCGATTATCACTTTGTGGGCGCGGCATGAATTTTAGCTGACCTTCGATGTCACATACTGGCGGCAAATGCCATTCGATGGCTGCGCTGCTGGTAACCAACCATAGATATTCACGCTGGGGAACAAAGTGAAACAGGTCATCGTCCATAAAAGCGTTGATGTCTTGGCACATGGCTTGCGCTTCAGACATCGTGAGATTGAGATTGCTACCATCGCTCACGCTCATGCTGTGCATGTCTACCCGTTGTAATACTGGGCTGGCAAAAAAGACATGAGGTGCATCTGCCAAACCTGCTTGCTGTTGGCAATGTTGGAGTAAACTGGTATAGCTTTGTATTTGGCGGTACAAATCACTGCGTTCACGTTGACACGGCTGTATGTTGCCAAAACGCAACCACTCATCTATGGCTTGTGTAGGCAAGTTTTTTGGGACTTGTCCAGTGGCGGCAGCGTGTGGCCAAATCAATCCAGGTAGACACAAGGTCAAATGCATGGCGCAGTCATCTTAATGAGTAAAAAATATATTTTAACCTATCGTGGGCATAGACGATATGGTGGCTTGGTGTTCTGCCCAATGTTGATTTGGAGCATAGACTCTTTAAATTTAACTATAAGTATATTGATTGTAAAAGATTAATTTTCGCTGCATAATTGTAAAGTGATGGAAAGTTATTAGGTGTTGTATATGGGTCGCACTTATAATCCGTATCGATATTAATGAATCAATCTAAATTTGCGCCACGAATCCACTTGATTTGTTTGGCGCAATTGTATTTTTTGATTGAAAGCAATAAGTGAAATAAGGAATCAATTTGAATTCAGCTAAAAGAACCAAACGATGGATGCTCATTCCTATGGTCGTGGCTTTATTGGGTTCAGTAACAGCATTTGCTGTCGGTGATGCGCAAGAAGCACAGCGTCCTGACATGACGCGAGTGATTGAGCGTTTGAGTAAACCTGTTTTACAGCATGCACCCATTAAAGAAGTTTATTGGCGCGAAGAACAAGTGAATGAAGGCGAGAATTTCACGACCTTCTTAAATCGTTTGGGTGTGAGCAATAAGGAAGTGCAAAATTTATTGGCACAAAAAAGCTTTAGTCCAGAGCTTGTGCGTTTGCGTGCGCATCAAATGGTGAGCATACAAGGTGACAATGATGGCGGCTTGAATGCCATTCAGTTTTTCAGTGATGATGAAGACGGTGAAAAAACCTTATTGGCTTTGGAAAAAGTCGATAATCAGTGGCAAGCTTCTGCTACTGAAGTGGATACGGTGACGATGCCGACTTTGCGTGCTGTCAATGTGGTGACTTCCGCGCGTGGTGCTTTGGCACAGGCAAAAGTGCCTGTGGAAATTCGCGAAGCCATCAGTGAAATGTTTGGCGATAAATTTGTCTTGGATGATTTGAAAGAAGGCGATACGGTACGAGTATTGTACGAAAGCCATTATTTCCGTGGTCAAGAAATTTCAGCGGGCAATATTTTGGCAGTCGAAGTGGGCAAAGATGGTCGCTTGTTCCAAGCTTATTATTTTGACCATGGCGATAACACCGGTGCGTATTACGACCATCGTGGTAAATCCATTACCAAAGGTTTTGAGAACAAACCGATTCAAACTGCTGCGCGTGTGAGTTCTGCTTTTGGGATGCGTTTTCACCCGATTTTGAAGACGTATCGCATGCACACAGGTATGGATTATGCTGTGCCAACGGGTACGCCAATTGTGGCACCTTCTGATGGCGTGGTGTCATTTGTTGGTACCAAAGGTGGTTATGGTCAAACTGTGATGCTCAGTCATCGCAAAGGCATGGAAACTTTGTATGCGCACATGAGTAAGTTTGAGCCGGGCATTAGCAATGGTAAAAGCGTGAAAGCAGGTCAAGTGATTGGTTATGTGGGTACGACAGGTCGCTCGACAGGGCCGCATTTGCATTATGAAGTGCGTATTAATGGTCAGATGGTCGATCCATCGACGGTAGCCTTGCCTGTGCGGACGTTGAGCAATTCTGAATTGGCTGCGTTTAAAGGTCGTGTGAATTCGGCAGAAGAGAAGATTGCGACCATTCGTGGTTTGCCTGTGATGGTAGCGCAATTGCATTGATGGTCTGTATTGTCTCAAACAAGCGTCCTGTAAAGTTTTACAGGACGCTTGTTTTGTTATGGCATCGATATTTTAAGTTTTTTAACTTTAATTCTAATGTCATTAACAATGAAAGCGGTTAAGATACGCAGGTCTGTCAGACACCATTTAGATATAAGGATTGACCAATGAAAATGATGAAAACCTCTTTATTGGGTTTGACTGCGGCTGCTGTTTTGGGTGTTTCAAGTATGGTTGTGGCAGCGCCGATGCACCACGCTAATGAACAACACCAAGCCAAACGCGCGGCTTTGACGGATGCGCAAAAAGCGGAAATGACCAAAAAACACATTGAACGCCGTTATGCCAATTTGAAATTGAGCCAAGCACAAATTGGTAAAATCGAAGCGATTGAAAAGCAATACCGTGAAGACATGAAAAACGTGCCACAAACACGTGATTTGAAAAAAGACGCTTTGCAAAATCGTTTGGGTCAATTGCGTGAGCAGCGTTCTAGCGTGTTGCAAAACAAAAATTTCAACACCGAACAAGCACAAAAATTAATCCAAGAGCAGCAAGAAGTGCGTCAACAATTGGGCAGTTTGCGTGAACAAGAAATGGCACGCCACCAAATCAAACAATTGCAAAAAGAACATGCTATTTTCCAAGTTTTGGACAAAAAACAGCAACAAACGTATTTAGAACAAGCTAAAAAACCAGTGCCTATGCAACACATGAATGGTAAAAAAGGTCATAAAGGCAAGCATCATGATGGCAAACCGCACCATCTTAAGCCTGTGATTGAAAAAAAGTAATAGATGAATACATGTAAAACCACGCTGAGGCGTGGTTTTTTGTGGCTTGTTTGTGCCGTAGATATCAATGGGGTATTAACATGCCTTCTTCATGTAAAACTTCCACTTCATTTTTAAATACCGTCAACAAGATGTCGGCGGAAGATTCACCCATTCTGTTGCGATATACTTCATACATATAAGGGCCGCTTTCAAAGCGCACGATTTCATTGCGAGCAGTACCTTCTACTTCAAAATCGGTGCTTTTTAGCAGCAAATCGGGTTTGCTCGATTGGTTTTGGCTTTTTTTCCATGAAGCATAACGGTAGGTTTGGGCATCTAATTGGTCTATGCGTACCAAATAGTTTGGCGTTTGGAACAAATAAATAGGCTCTTGGAATGTTTTTAATGATGCGTGTAATTTGTTTTTTTGTTGCTGCAAGAGTTGTTGACGCCATTTTTTTTCAGCGGCACTGCTGTGATTGACGGCAATGATTTTCAAATTTTTTCCTGTGCTGTCATTGTCATCATCCCGCAGCCACACATCATTTTGTGTTTGGTTATTGCTCAACGAAATACCACGCCAGCCGTATTGATCCCAATCGTTGATGTGGGAATTGGCAATGTTTTGTGTCAGTTTGGCATCAAAGACTTGGTTAAAACGCTGCTTCATTTCTTGAGCATTTTGAATGGCAGGTAACGGCAATTCACGTTCGAGAGGATAATCCACCAGTTTTACGATGGCATTGACATCATTGTTTTTGAAATGTTGGATGAATTGTTGTACCGCTATTTTTTGTTCAGAGCTTAAGTCGTTGGCATATGCGTTTAAGCTGCACAAGCCCAAACAAGCAATCAATAAGGTTCGCATGAAAATGGGTTTCCTTGGTCAAATAAATATGAGGTTTGATGACAAGATAAAATGATTGGCATGGTTTTGAGGCGTCCTGTAAAACGTTTACAGGACGCTTTGTTGTCAATCATACAGCTTGTGTAATGACAAAACCATCAAACTTATTTAAGCTCAAGCATCTGTTTGGAGACATTGGTAAACCATGAATATTACCCAAATTTTGGCCACTGAGTTGGCAGCAAAAGCACATCAAGTCGACGCGGCTGTGGGCTTGTTGGATGAAGGCGCGACAGTGCCATTTATTGCGCGTTATCGCAAAGAAGTGACAGGCGGTTTGGATGACACGCAATTGCGTTTGCTTGCTGAGCGTTTGCAATATTTGCGTGAATTGCTAGAGCGAAAGGCGACGATACTCAAAAGCATCAACGAGCAAGGCAAATTGACGGATGCATTGCAAGCGCAGATTGAGACGATAGACAACAAAACCGAATTGGAAGATGTGTATTTGCCTTACAAGCCCAAGCGTCGCACCAAGGCGCAAATCGCGCGCGAGGCAGGTTTAGAGGCTTTGGCGCAGACTTTGTGGCAGCGTCCTGAAACCGATTTGGATACGGAAGCGGCAAAATATTTCAATGCCGAACATCATATTCAAGATGTCAAAGTGGCTTTGGATGGTGCGCGCGCGATTTTGATGGAGCAGTTTGCTGAAGATGCGGTATTACTAGGACGTTTGCGTGAACGTTTGTGGCAAGTGGGCGAGATACGCAGTGAGGTGATGGCTGGACAAGAACAAAAAGGTGAAAAGTTTCAAGACTATTTCCAGCATCAAGAACCTTTGCGCAGTTTGCCATCGCACCGCAGTTTGGCTTTGTTGCGCGGCCGCAATGAAGGCATCCTGAATGTCAAAATTGTGTACCAAGCCGATGACACGCCAATTACCGAAGCCAGTGAATTTGAAAACCAAATCGCTGCATATTATGGGATTGCAGACCAGCAGCGTGCGGCAGACAAATGGCTCAAAGACACGGTGCGTTTGACTTGGCGGGCGAAATTGTTTTTGTCTTTGGAGTTAGAAGCCATTCATCGTATCAAAACCGAAGGCGATGTGGCGGCGATTACTGTGTTTGCACGCAATTTGAAAGATTTGTTGCTCGCAGCTCCGGCAGGGCGCTTGGTGACTTTGGGTTTGGATCCGGGCATTCGTACAGGCGTGAAAGTCGCTGTGGTGGATGACACCGGCAAATTGTTGGCAACCGATACGGTGTATCCGTTTCAGCCGCGCAATGACAAAAACGGTGCTTTGGCGACTTTGGCACGTTTGATCAAACAATACCAAGTCAAATTGATTGCCATTGGCAATGGTACGGCCAGCCGTGAAACTGACCAATTGGCGGCAGAGTTGATTAAAGCCTTGGGCGATGCGAGTGTGCACAAATTGGTGGTATCGGAAGCGGGCGCTTCAGTGTATTCGGCATCTGAATTGGCAGCAAAAGAATTTCCTGATTTGGACGTGTCTTTGCGTGGAGCGGTATCGATTGCGCGCCGTTTGCAAGACCCATTGGCAGAGTTGGTGAAAATCGACCCTAAATCCATAGGCGTGGGGCAATATCAGCATGATGTCAATCAAGTGCAATTGGCGCGCAGTTTGGATGCGGTGGTGGAAGATTGTGTGAATGCAGTGGGTGTGGATGTGAATATGGCTTCTGCGCCCTTGCTCGCGCGGGTATCGGGTTTGAATCAGACTTTGGCGCAAAATATTGTCGCTTATCGTGATGAAAATGGCGCATTTAAAAATCGCAAACAATTGAAAAAAGTACCGCGTTTAGGCGACAAAACATTTGAGCAAGCGGCAGGATTTTTGCGTATTCAAGGTGGAACTGAGCCTTTGGATGCCTCGTCTGTGCATCCTGAAGCTTATCCGATTGTGGCGAAAATGTTGTTGGATGCCAAAACCGATGCTAAGAATTTAATTGGCAATATAAGCGTCCTGAAAAATTTACAGGCCACTCGTTACACGGATGCACAATTTGGCTTGCCAACTGTGTTGGATATTTTGAGTGAATTGGAAAAACCGGGTCGAGATCCGCGTGGTGAATTCAAAACCGCTATATTTGCCGAAGGCGTGGACGACATCAAGCATTTGGTTGTCGGCAGTATCATGGAAGGCGTGGTGACGAATGTGGCGGCATTTGGTGCATTTGTTGACATTGGCGTACATCAAGATGGTTTGGTTCATATCTCAGCTTTGGCCAATCAATATGTCTCTGACCCTCATACGGTGGTGAAGGCAGGGCAGGTAGTAAAAGTCAAAGTATTGAGTGTGGATGTGGCGCGCAAGCGTATTGCGTTGACGATGCGTTTGGAGGATGAGGTGGGTGGTGCGGTATCTGAGCGTTCCAATCGCAACATGAATCAGCCAAATCGCCAACAAAAGCGTCCTGAAAAAGAAGTGGTTTCTGATGGTGCTATGGCCGCAGCTTTTGCTAAACTGAAGCGCTAATATTCAATAACGTCCGTCAAAACAGTGTAGTGATACACTGTTTTGATAGATGTCATCTTAGATAGCAAACAACAAAGACATAATCAAACGGCGTACATCTTTGCCTTCACGCACATCAACCAATAATACCGGAATATTAGGACGAAATTCGTCCGTGACTTGTTTGAAATCTGCTGCAGCAATATGTGGATTGGTTTTGTCGATGTGGTTAACACCAATGACCAAGGGTGTGCGGTCTTCTACAATCAGCTTTTTAAAAGCTTCCATATAAAAACGCAAATCGCCTAAAGGATCAGGCGCACGCGCATTGACTAAAATAGCCAAGCCCATGCTGCCACGACTGAGAATTTCCCACATGAAGTCAAAACGGTGTTGGCCAGGTGTGCCATACATGTGAACTTTGGTTTCTTCATCCAAAACCACTGAGCCATAATCCATGGCTACAGTGGTTTGGTTTTTCATGCTTGCGACATCGTCAGATGGACGGACTTCTGTTAACACAGGATCATGATCACTGAATGCTTTAATTAGCGTCGTTTTCCCTGATCCTACAGGGCCGGTAAAAATGATTTTGTGCTCAAACATGGTCTGCCACCTGTACATCCTGCTTTGCGTTCATGGATATTCGGAAAATAGTAAGGTGGTAGTCTACCATTAACCGTTAGCCCAAGGTAAAAAGTCTTTAGGAACAGGTTTGTGAAACCATTTAAAGTAAATACGATCGTAAATGCCTTCTTCGTGAATTTGCTTTAAGCCAGCATTGAGCTTGTCTCTGAGCTCGTAATTGCCTTTTTTCACAGCAATACCAAAATATTGGGTCGGCGCATCAGGTAAAGTCAAACGCTTGGTTGGCACCTCAGGATAGCTTAAAGCATAATAATCCATGACTGGTCCATCTCCAATGACTGCTTCAGAAGAATCGGCAAACATGGCTTTTAGGGCAATAAATTGGCTATCTGATGGAATCACATTGTTTTCGGTGACACCTAATTGCATGATATTGGTTTGTTGAGCAGAACCTTTTAAGGTAGAAACCTTACTTTTATTGGCCACTAAATCCTCAAAACTGTGGATTTTATCATTGGTGGTTTTAACCAATAATACGTCTTGCAGTGCGAAATAAGGTTGTGAGAATTGATAAACCTCTTCACGCTCTGGCGTCAAGTTGACTGATGAGATGATGATGTCTCGCTCGCCTGTATTCAAAGTATGTAAGATGCCATCCCAAGGATGGGTCAAAACATTGATATGGAATTTTTGGCGCGCAGCAATGGCATAAATAATGTCCATGTCAAAGCCAATAGATTGACCATATTCATCGCGAAACTCCATTGGTGCATAAGAACCCATGGTGCCGACCAAATACGTTGGCGCATTTTCTGGCAAATTGGTGTCCATGTATTCAGATGGCTTTGGAATTTCTTGGATTTCTACCGCTTCAGCGGTTGCGTCACCAGCTTTTGTGGGTTGTTGGCATGCGCTTAAGAGCATGACAGAAACAGCCAAACCAAGAAATGCCCGTACAGGTCGACGAACAAGCATGATTTTCTCCTAACAATATGCGGATTCAGTGGAGCAGTTCATTATTTACGCAAACAAATAACGATGGCCGCATGGTGTTTGCGCCATTCCAATGGAATGACAAATGAGCGATCTTTGCGTGGTAACAAAATTTCATCAGGTGCGCCACAAATGACAATTGGCACTGAAATATTGAACTCTTCACCAAACTCACTGCGCGAGTTGCCCGCAATGGTATTGGCCACTTCGCCGACTAAATCTGTCATGTTTTCTTCAGACAAATCTGGTTCTTGAATGCTTTCTAAAATATGAGCCAGCAAGATGCGTGGTGCTGTGAAATACACAATACCCGTGTTATTGCCTGAAATGGCAATGATGCCTGTGTAGTCATGCGCAGCCGGCATTTTGTTTTCAACCAAATAAGGCGTACCGATGATGATTTCTTCTTTATCGATTTGGCTGAAATAATGCTGAGCGCCTGCGATGAATACTTTTAATTTGTCTTCTTTCATATTTTAATCCTGAACCAATTCATTCAGAGCTTCCATCAGCTCGTCTTCTGTAAACGGTTTGCAAATGAAACCGCAAGCCCCTAATTCCAATGCCTTGATACCGGTAGCTTTGTCTGATAAGGCTGAAATAACCAAAATCAATGTGTCCGGTGCTAAATTAATAATGTTGCGTATGCACTCTAAACCATCCATTTCAGGCATGGTTAAGTCCATGGTAATCACTTCTGGAAGGTGTTTCTTAAATTCTTCTAATGCTTCTAAGCCGTTGCTAGCGGTTGCTACCAAGTCAAATTGTGAAGCATTGAATCCCCTTTTGATGCGATTGCGAATGATGTTGGAATCATCCACGACCATGAGTTTATATGCCATATTTATGAACCTTTTTCTTCGAATTTATAATGGGAAGGTGAAACTAAAGCGTGTAAATTGACCCGGCTGCGAATGGATGCCAATTTTGCCACCTAATTTTTGTACACGATCTTTCACCACATCTAAGCCTACGCCACGACCTGCATCATCGTCAGCTTGGTTGTACGTCGAGAAGCCAGGAGTGAATAACAGTCCCAATAGTTTGCGATTTTCCCAAGATTCCATTTCTTTTTCAGAGTACAGGCCGCTGCTGATGGCTTTGGCTTTGATGGCGTCATAGTTGATGCCTTGGCCATCGTCTTCAATGGTTAATTGAACTTGGTTTGAATCCACATGCAATTTGATTTGTACGTGACCTGTTTGATTTTTTTGACGGGTCAAGCGTATGCTTGGACTTTCAATACCATGCACAACGGCATTGCGTAACACTTGAATGGCAATGTCACGAATCGCTTCGTCCAAACTGGTTTTAGGCGTTGCATCTTCTAAACTTTGTGTGGTCAATTTCACTTGTTTGAATTGGCGTTTGGCCAAATCTTGAGCAAATTGCTGCAAGTTTTGAGTAAAGGCAAATAATGGTGCTGTGGTTTTGTTGATGTTTTCTGGAACATTCACTTGAACCGTACCGTCGGCTTGGCTGCTGCTAATGCGTTTGTTCAATTGGTCAATAATTTGAGTCAATTTGATCAACTCATCCAAAGAGACTGCCAATGGTAAGAAATCGTCACCTGACAAAGATGGTTCTTTTTGCAAGCTGGTTACTTTGTCTTCAAAAGCATTGCTGGCATTGGCAAATGCATACAGACCCAAGCTACTAGAAATACCTTTTAAGTTGTGGGCTTCACGGAAGATTTTTTGCAATTTTTGTTGCAATTCGCTTTGTGACGTACCACTGCCTTTCAAAATCTCATTGATGGTATCTGTGTGTTTGTGAACCGCACTAATAAAGTCGGTAATCAAAGCTGCATCGGTATTTAAGATGGTCGTCAACATGTCGATTTGCAAATCGTTGTGTTCACGTTCTTGTAATAGACGTTGCTCCAATTTCACGGTATCGGTAATGTCAGATACGTTGACCAATACGCGAATAATGTCTTTGCCACTGTAAACTCGAGAGAACTTGAAGTCCAAAAAGCGAGTACGTTGATAACCAGATAAGTCATCTACTGTTGTTTCAATACGTGCCAAAGGATTCAAGTCGGCAATCAAACGTTCTTTTACTTTTGGATTGTACAGCTGTTTAATAAAGCCTTGTGTGGTATCCATGTCATCGTCTGAAATCATGGTAGTCAAAATTTCAGAGAAGTTTTTACCACCAATATCGCGGTGACCAATAATCTGTTCCAACTCTTTAGAATATTGTTGACCGATGTTTAAGTCATTATCCAACAAGAACAAACCTGTTTTTACCGTATCTAAAATCTCGGTTGTTTCTCGACGTGCTTCATTGGCCTCGGCATCGGAAGTGGTCAATCGGCGTACGAAGTAGAACATAAATACGACAAAGTAAATAACGGCCAAACTAATTGCGGTAATTTGTAAGTAGCGCAAATACGTTGCTTGTTGCAAAGAGGCTTGGCTCAATTCATTCAAAATACTGTTAGTGTGGTTGTAGATACTGACACTTGAACCCTGCGTTGAGTCGACTACTTGATCTAGAATCAAAGCTGGTGTGTTGATGTCATTGGCTACTTTTAAGTAGCCATCTAATTTGGTATTTAATGAATGCCATTGTAATTTGATTTGTTCCAAAGAGACTTTTTGGTTGTCTTCCAAGGCATTAATACTGACTTGAGCGCCAAGACTGTCTTCAATCACGCCACCTTGGTCAAAAGCACTGACAATTTTATTGAATCGGTCTTTATTAAGTGTTAACTGACTCAAGGTATATTGAATATGTGGGCTTCGGATATCTTCCGATTGACTCAGTTTTAAGTCATACAAGTCACGAGATATGGTTTGAGTCAGACCTCGCAATTGTTGAGCGGCTGCTACTTGCGTGCTATTGCGTTCAACCAAAAAGATGGTGTAAATGTTGAACGTCAATACGGCAATTACCAATACCAAGAACAATACAATGGATTGGATCAGGCCACGGTAACGGGAGAACGTGGAGTTTTTAAGTTCTAATTGCTTGGCCATAAATGGGGTAACCTCGCTTGTCCTTATTGCTGGCTAAAAAACACCTTGAAGAGCTCAAAATCGGATATTTAAATCAATGACCAAATAATATATTGCTGGAGCGATTATAAAGAGCTAACTGGGTGTTTAAACTCAAATCAAAATGATATTGCGTAATGCTAGTGTAATTTAAAATCTTAAAATAACACTCTTTTGCGTCAGACGGCTATGAGTGATAGTGATGATAAGGCGTTTGGTTTTTTGTGAAAATATGTAGCAATTTTATGCTTTAATTAATTATATTTTCATAACTATATGCTTAGTATTGCCTGAGTAGCCGTTTTTATTAAAAAAATGAGACCTTTGTATTTTAAAGATGAACCCATTTTAAAATAATGCTATGACATTCAGTTGTTTGGAATGATAAACAATAACACGCCATCTTGAAACCTATTTCAGACTAAATTCGTTGATTTAGGTGAAATATAGTTAAGAAATATTTGTTTTCATAAAGAATTTATTTGAATAGAATGGTTAATGGCTGTTATGCACAGGTACTGTGATTGTCAAAGACTATTTGTTAGGGTCAGTATTTGTAGTGTACAAAATCCACTACAATCGATTGAAAGCTATCTTTTAGATGGGTTGAGTGTGTCTGAGATGGTATTTGATGGATGGAAAAATCATTAAAATTAGGTGGGATTTTAGTTTGCTTTAGTAATCTGAAAGTTCATTTTTTTTAAATATATATATTCGCTACAAATCTGGTATTGATTTTGAGGTGGATTCTTATCATATCTTCGTTAGTTGATACCTTTTAAGCAGGGTCATGGATGGTGTGACACACTTTTGAAGTTTAATCATTTAAATCGTTATTTGGCAGTGAGAGAGTATTCAGTATGCAAACGCTCAAATTGGTTGTTAGTTTAGGTGGCTTGTCTGTTTCGGCGGCTCAAAATTTACAAGTGGCAGACAATCCAATATCGATGATCAATGCGCATGCTTGTAAGGCGATTTTGATTACTGATGAGGTACGTTATCAGCCACCTATTATCAGCCAAGTAAGCGACCTGAAAATCATTGATATACCTAAAATATCTGTAGCAGATACGATATTTGATAGCAAACAATTAAAAATGCGCGGTGCGGCTCGTCGCTTGTTAAGAAAGCATTTTTGGCAACATCAAGCATTATTTTGGTCAAGTTTTGATGCTGAACTGGCGCCGTATTCTGATCAACATGCAGTGAGTGTGGTGTTATTGGTTGATACCACGAATATGTTGGCCAGCAGTATTTGTTGGGATGTTTTGTGTCAAATTCGTCTGCATTATCCTCATATTCGTTGTTATTTGGTTTTTCTCGTTTCTCAAAATCCGCAAAGCCTGAATGAGTTTGAAAAATTGAACGTTGCAGCTTTATTATCTGAATACAATGGTATTGGACAAAAAGCATGGCTTCCCTGCAACTTAGACAGTCAAACGCCTTACGCAGTTGAAAATATACCTTTGTGGGAAGCCAGTTTTCTACATGAATTGCCACACAAAAGTGATGTGGCTTTTGACTATGCGCCGTTGATTGAACAAGTTGTGAGTCTGCCGCAACAAAAACTCGGTATGGATACCTTTGAGCATTTGTTGAAAGAGGACTTTCCTAAACTGAGTGACATTAATAAAAAAGTCATGTTGCCACGGGTCATTAGTTTGTTGAAAGCTTCATTGCAAATGGACATGACTGCTGCACAAAAAATGATGACGCAAACCATACAAGTGCAGTTATTGGGTTTGTTGTTACAGCCTAGTCGAGTTAAAAAAAGTGTTTTACAAACCAATGACGGGTGGTTACAGGCCGGTTGGATATTGGATGAGAAAAGTTTGCTGCTCAATGCTTCTTTAGATGCAGGTTCTAGTGCCAAGCATGAAAGCATTGAAAAAGAGTGGCAAGTCCGTGGTGATTTTTTTGTGCAACAAGTACAAGACATGAAAAAATTATCATGGAAAGAGAAAGCCGATGAGTTGTATGTTTTATTTCAAAAAGCTTATGACAAATATTTTAGGGAAGCGGGTGTAGAACAATATTACTCTTTGTCGCAGTCGCGCTTAGAGCGATTACTAGAAGCGCAAGGCAAAGTGATTGAGTCTAAAATCTGGAGTCAATGTTTCCATGGTGAATATGACTTAAATCAGCTTGCGATGCAAATTCCCGAAGCATTGTCATATTACATATTGTTACAAGAAAAATTTGAATTGCAACAAAGACGGATGCGTGAAGAGTATTTGATACAGCAGTCTTTGTGGCAAGAAAAGATGGATGCTTGGCAAAACAGTAGCCGTCGTGAACGTGGGCGCATGGAACAAATACCCATGTTAGAACTGGGTGAATTGTTAAAAACACAATATGTTTTGCAATCTCATTATAAGGCATTTTCATTTGCCATTAAGTTGATTGATACCTTGATGCCATGCTACCAAAATATTTTGAATTCGGTGGATGGCATTAAAAAATTGTGGCTTAAACAAGAACAAACACAAAGTGAAGTTTTGTCACAGCTGGAAATAGATTCTCAGAATGTGTGGGTCACTAAGAATTATAAAAATGGTGTGCATCAATATTTGCTACAACCTACCTCTAGTACAGCACAGCACTTATTACGCGAATTTATAGTTGATTTGAATGATTGGGTGCCTGAAATGCAGTCAACTTGGACACGCCGAGTGGGTGAACAAGGAGATTTTACACAGCTTTTCGCATGGATGAAGCAAGGACAATGGTTGACATTGGTGGAACGAATTGCTGCTCAAATCAGTTACCGTTTGTCTATGCAAACGCCGCAATCAGGTGTGAGTCCATTGAGTTTGATGTTTGAGCAACGCTTAACCGATTTAACGCAATTGCAAGTACAGCAATTGAGTAAGCACATTATTGACAGTATGACTCGTGGCTATAAAACCCAATGGGAGCCATTGGGTAAAGTCTTAAGTGAGCATTATCAATCTAGATCTTCGGCAGCAATTTTATGTTCTTTGGATTTGCAAAATCCAGAAGCCCAAACAGTGGTCTTGTGGATGAAAGAAATTGCCAAAAGAGTGAATCCAAATGTCGCGGTGGTGCCTACTGAGGTTGAACAGCAAATTCAAATGGTCATGATGCATACAGGTTATTTGCAAGAGTGGATGGGTTTATACCAATATCAAAGTGTGTATCAGCAACATGTTCAGCATGATGATGTATTGGAATGGATACACATTGATGGATTGGCTGCAAAACTGCGTCATATTAGCTTGCAATTTGGGCAGCGCAATTTGGATTTGGTGCGACAGCAATTGTTATTGGCGAAAATTTCAGGACACTTGGTACGTAAAAATGACGGTTTTGAGTTGTTTGTCAATCTCGCAGGCGGCCTGAAACGACATACGTTTGTGACGGATGATTTGGCTTATTTGACTGAAACCATTCCATTGCGATTGGTTAAAGCTTTGATAGACCAAAACCGTGTTTTGCGTGAAGAAAATGTGCAAGATGAAATCACTGTTTGGAATCAAAAATTAGATGATATTTTGTCTGAAATGAGGGCATTGTATGTGCCTGAGGGCATGGACTTGGCTGATATGGATTGGAAAGATGCGGGCAAATATGTGGTTTGGACCCGATCGGTACAAAACTTGCGCAAATATTGGTTATTGCCACCAGAGTCTATGGACAATACGGCCAATGCTATTTTGAATTGAAGATTCAAATTGATATCTCAAAAATCAAAAGGTTTTTAGAGTGTCAAACTAAGTTAAATCTGATGGGTTTTTCATTTTTTAGACAAGCATTACAGGGAGTAGATTGCATGCTTGTGGTAGCATAGTGGTCTGAAAAAAATGAGTAGGATGCTTGAATCATGAGTTTATTGACCGAAGTATTGGATCACAACAAAGCTTTTGTAGATGCGGGTGAATACGTCCAATTTTTTAGTGACAAATACCCAAATCGTGGCTTGGCCATTTTGTCGTGCATGGATGCACGCATTATTGAGTTGCTGAACCAAGCATTGGGTTTGAAAAATGGCGATGCCAAAATGATTAAAAATGCTGGTGCATTGGTGACCCATCCTTGGGGGTCGGTGATGCGCTCGCTGTTAGTGGCTGTGTTTGAATTGCGTTGTAAAGAAATCATGGTTGTGGCACATTATGACTGTGGTATGCGCGGCTTGAATTCAAAACACGTGTTGGAAAAAGCCGAAGAAGCAGGCATCAGTACGCAATGCATTGATACTTTGCGCCATGCTGCCATTGATTTGGATGGTTGGTTAACGGGTTTTGATAATGTCGAACAAAGTGTTCGTCATTCAGTAGACATGATACGCAATCATCCATTGATGCCTAAATCGATTCCGATTCATGGTTTGGTGATACATCCGACAACGGGTAAATTGAATTTGGTAGTAGATGGTTATAGCAATGTTGCGGACAATTTACCATGCGCATAGGTTTGTTTGGCGGCACGTTTGATCCCATTCATCAAGGTCATGTGAGTATGGCCAAGGCTTTTGCCGATGAATTGCAATTGCAACAAGTGGTCTTCATTCCGACTGGTGAATCGTATCACAAGACGAGCCAGCCTACTTCCGCTGAACATCGTTTGAATATGGTAGAAATAGCGATTGCTGCCGATGAGCGTTTTGCGGTGAGTGATGTGGACATGGTGCGCAAAGGTGCGACTTATACGGTGGATACTTTGCAAATTCTCAGACAATATTTTCCGCAAGACGAATTGTGGTGGTTAATGGGAATGGATTCGCTATTGCAAATGCATACTTGGCATCGTTATGCAGACATTTTTAAGCTGACGAATATTGCGGTTGCTGCTCGTAATGGTGAAAAAATCCAACAAGTTGCGCCAAAAATGCACCAATTATTGGGCGATGCTTTAAGTGCACCAAGAAGTTCGAGCGCAGGACAGCTACGTTTGTTACAATGGCAGGCTGAGGACGTTAGCTCCACCCAGATACGCGATGCCATTGGGCATCATCAAGCCATAGACGCTTGGGTCGGTCAACCGGTGCAAAACTATATACGCACACATGGTTTATACCGTTAAGCGTCAGATTAAGAGTTTTAAATAAGATGACAGATACAGTAGATTTACAAAAAATGGTCGATGTGGCCGTGAATGCTTTGGAAGATGTTAAGGGTAAAGACATTGTGGTATTGGATGTTGCTGCCAAAACATCGTTGTTCCAACGCATGATCATTGCCAGTGGCGATAGCAACCGCCAAGTGAAAGCATTGGTGAACAATGTTGCGGTTGACTTGAAAGCGCAAGGCTTTGAAGTTTTGAGCACCGAAGGCACGGAAAGTGGCGAATGGGCTTTGGTCGATGCAGGCGATGTGGTGGTTCACGTGATGTTGCCAGCGGTACGTGATTTTTACGATATTGAAGCATTGTGGGGTGGCGAAAAACCATCTTTTCATTCAGGTCATGCCAAGCCTTGGAGCAGCGCAGACTAATCAAACCAAATCATGGTTTTATACAAGCGTCCTGTAAATTACAGGACGCTTGTTTTTTGGAGTAACAATCATATTATCAAAGGAGAGTGAGACATGACCAAGCAGCTTGCAACTGCAGTGGGATGTTTGTTGTTGGCCAATATGATTTGGGCGGGCAATGCATTGCTAGCCAGATATGCCAGTAGTGGTGATTTGCAGCCGATTACGATGAATTTTTTGCGTTGGAGTATTGGGGCATTGGTGTTGTTGCCGTTTTGCGTTAAAACCATTTACCAACACCGAGGCATTTGGTTGAAATGGGATGTCTTTAAAAAGCTGCTGTCTTTGGCTATTTTGGGGATGGTGATTTACAACAGCTTGCTTTACGCTTCAGCACATCACACCACTGCCATCAATATTGCTTTGCTCAATACCTGTATTCCGTTGGCGACATTTATGGCAGCTGGCATATTGATGGGACAATGGCCTAAAGCTGCTTCTTGGTTAGGCTTGAGCATTGCAGCGTCAGGATTGTTGTATTTGATTAGCCGAGGCAATATCGAAGCCTTAGTGCAATTGCAGTTTAACCAAGGTGATTTATGGATGTTGGTCGCTGTGGTGGCGTGGTCTGTTTATACGGTATTGTTAAAAATTTGGGCTGGAAAATTGGGTTTGCCGCCTTTGGCGATGCTCAATGTGATGATGTGTTTGGCGGTGATATTGATGTTGCCATTGGCTGGCTGGGAAGTGGCACAATTGGGTTTGCCGAGTTGGAATGCAACCAATTTGGGTATTTTGGCTTATATCGGCATTATGGCATCCATTGTGTCTTATGTGGCATGGAATTATGGCGTGGGGCAAGTGGGTCCTGCTAAGGCTTCATTGGCTTTGTATACCATGCCAGTATTTTCATCGATTTTAAGCTATGTATTATTAGGTGAAAGTTTGCAGCACTACCATTGGGTTGGTGGCGGTATTATTGTCAGTGGTTTGTTGCTTGCCAGTGCTTTAGGTCAAGTGCCTAAAAACAAATAAATTACCCGTATTTTACATGTACGATTGTGGTAAATCTCAGTGGTGGCGATTTGGGCTGACCGCAGTTTGCCACAATCCGTTATAATTTAGCGTCCTGTAACAGATGTGAGTGTGCATGAACATCACTTTATTGGCAGTTGGAAACAAAATGCCACGTTGGGTGGCTGAAGCTACCGAAGAATATGCCAAGCGTTTTGGACGCGAAATCAATTACCAAATCAAAGAGATTAAGCCTGAAAAGCGTGGTGCAGGCGTGAATGCAGAGCAAGGCATGTTGGCTGAAGAAGCGCGCTTGTTAGCAGCGATTCCAGCAGGCTGTTTTTTAGTGGTTTTAGATGAACGTGGCCAAGCGCCTACTTCGGTTCAATTGGCAGAACACATGGGACGTTGGTTGCAAGATGGTCAAGATGTGTGTTTTATTATTGGTGGCGCCGATGGCATGACCGATAAAATTAAACAAAAAGCCCGTTTGTTGATGCGTATTTCCAGTTTAACTTTGCCACACGGCATGGTACGTGTTTTGTTGACCGAGCAGCTTTATCGCGCTGTATCCATCTTAAACAACCATCCTTACCACCGTGAATAAGTGGTTGCATCTTGCATTGCAGCAATCATTTATTCCATGATAACAAATGTTAGAATGTTTTCAGCTACAATAGTCAAAACATCAAGCACCTCAGAATATTACAACTATGACAAAATCATTATTAAATCAAATTGAATTACCTTCAGATTTGCGCCAACTGCCTGAATCTGATTTGCCACAAGTTGCCGATGAGTTGCGCGAGTTTCTATTGCAAACGGTTTGTGCAACTGGTGGTCACTTTGCCAGCAATTTGGGTACTGTCGAGTTAACCGTTGCTTTGCATTATGTTTATAACACGCCGAATGATCATTTGGTGTGGGATGTGGGGCATCAAAGTTATCCACACAAAATTTTGACAGGTCGAAAACATCGTATGGGCACCATGCGTCAAAAAGATGGTTTGGCAGGCTTCCCTAAGCGCTGCGAATCACCTTACGATGCGTTTGGTGTCGGTCATTCTTCTACATCTATTGGTGCAGCTTTGGGTATGCAAGTGGCCGATCAATTACAAGGTCGTCCTAACCGTCATGTCGCGATTATTGGTGATGGCGCGATGACTGCTGGTCAAGCATTTGAAGCTTTGAACAACGCAGGGGATATGAAAGATACCAATTTATTAGTCATTTTGAATGACAATGAAATGTCGATTTCTCCTAATGTTGGCGCTTTACCAAAATATTTGGCATCGTCTGTGATGCGAGATGTGAAAGATTTGGTGAAGTCTGCTAAAAACAAATCCGAAAAAGTATTGAACAAATTGCCCGGTGTGTTGGATGTGGCCAAGCGTTTTGAGAATAAACTCAAAGAAGCGGTGGATGGCTCACCATTAGACATGCATGTTTCATTGTTTGAGAAGTTTGGCTTTGAATACACAGGCCCTGTTGATGGTCATGATGTATTGGGTTTGACTGAAACTTTAAAAACCTTGCGCAGTAAAAGCGGCCCGCAGTTTTTGCACATTATCACTAAAAAAGGCAATGGTTATAAATTGGCTGAAAACGACCCTGTCGGATTTCATGCCATTGGTAAAATGGATCCTGCCGTAGGTCCTGTTAAATCCAGTACGCCAGCTGCAGTGACATACACACAAGTATTTGGTCAATGGTTGTGTGACCAAGCTGCCGTAGACAATCGTTTGGTTGGTGTGACACCTGCCATGCGTGAAGGCTCGGGTTTGGTGGCGTTTGAAAAACAATATCCAAATCGTTATTTTGATGTGGGCATTGCGGAACAACATGCTGTGACGTTTGCAGGTGGTTTGGCTTGTGATGGTATTAAGCCAGTGGTGGCAATTTACTCGACTTTCTTACAGCGAGCATATGACCAATTGGTACACGATGTGGCGATTCAAAATTTGCCAGTGATGTTTGCCATTGACCGTGCTGGTATTGTTGGTGCGGATGGTCCTACTCATGCAGGTGCTTATGACTTGAGCTTTATGCGCTGTATTCCTAATATGGTGATTGCAGCGCCATCGGATGAATATGAATGTCGTTTGTTATTGTCAACATGTTACCAATTAAATCAACCAACAGCTGTGCGTTATCCTCGTGGTAGTGGTACGGGCGTGGATGCAGGACGTGAATTGCAGACGGTGGAAGTCGGTAAAGGTTTGATTCGTCGCCAAGGTGAAAAAGTGGCTATATTGGCTTTTGGTAGCATGGTGCAGCCTGCATTACAGGCCGCTGACAATTTGAATGCTACGGTCGCCGACATGCGTTTTGTGAAGCCTTTGGATGAAGCATTGATTATTGAGTTGGCAAACAATCATGATTTTATTGTCACTGTGGAAGAAAATGCGGTTCAAGGTGGTGCAGGTTCTGCGGTATTGGAATTCATGGCTAAAAACAAATTGTGTAAGCCTGTTTTGAACCTTGGTATTGCAGATGTGGTGACTGAACACGGTGATCCTAAATTGATTTTACAAGGTCTGGGTTTAGATGTTGTTGGAATTGAGACCTCGATTCGAAATTTTATGATTTGATATGAAGTTAATTAAAAAAGCCAAGCATTAGCTTGGCTTTTTTAATTGTTGTTTTTAATTCACATATTGATGATTTTCGAAGATAAATATTAAAAAAACATAAAATAATGGCAATATTTTTTTTTGTGAAAATAAATATGAAAATGATTGCTTTACAGTCTTATTTCATGAAATTAAATGTTAATTAGAAATTGAAATTTTGGTATTTTTTGTTAAAAAATAATTATTCTTATGATTTTGGTATTTGATTTTAGATAAGGTTTTTCTTATTTTATGGATACTTAAAGTAAAATATCTATATGATTAAGTATGAGTAATTTTTTATGATGACTGAGAGGACATTTTCAAATAATGAGCAAACTGGTAGAGCAAACAAAGACACTTATCCATGGTTTAGACACAGCTGAAAATAGTACATTAAGCCCACAGCAATTGGTAGAAGCGGCTTGGAATCAACAAGACCCACGAAAAATTGCTGAAGATTTGAATGCGTTGATGCAAGCAATGATGGAAACCCCTTCTCCTTAGTGGGTAAGTAGCATTGCTTGAGTGAGCGCACTTTTGCATCCATTTGATTGAATATCTCATTATGTGAGGCATAAAATCAATCATTTGAGATGAGTGACAAATTAATTATGATAAATTCATCATTAGTGTATTATCTAACTTCTAAAAATCGACCTAATGAGTCGTGATTACAATCCAATGGAGTTGAGATGAAAAATTTTACTTACGATGAGTTGTCAGTAGGGCAAAGCGGGGGTTTGGAAAAAACAGTGACGGCCAAAGATGTGTTGTTGTTTGCGGCTGTAACGGGAGATACCAATCCTGCACATTTGGATCCTGAATATGCCGAACAAACCATGTTCAAAGGCGTGATTGCACACGGCATGTATAGCGCTGGTTTGATTTCAGCGGTATTGGGTACACGCTTTCCTGGCCCTGGTACGATTTATTTGGGTCAAGATTTGCAATTTAAGCGTCCTGTAAATATTGGTGATACTTTGACTGTGACTTTGACTGTTGCTGACAAACGTGACGACAAAAAAATTGTCACTTTGGCGTGCGAAGTGGTCAATCAAGATGGCAAAGTGGTGGTCACAGGCAATTCGACCATTATTGCGCCTGCTATCAGCATAGAACACGAATTGTTATGCTTGGGTGAAGTGGCTGTGCCTGAAGCACCGAATGAGCATTTTGCGGCATTGTTATAAGTTTGTAAAACAAATAGACAAAGCGTCCTGTAAATTTACAGGACGCTTTTTAGATGGGAGATGACTTTAAGATTGTGTTGTTTCGGTTTCAATATTGCCCAATAAAGATACCCGTTGTGGTTCTTGAATGGTGTCAAACTGGGCGCTGAATGTGCTACCGATACCCAACTGGCTTTCAACCAACAATTGGCTACCATGTTCGGCCAATGCATGTTTGGTAATGGCCAAACCCAGACCTGTACCACCGCTGGCACGTGAGCGGCCTGTATCGACACGGTAAAAGCGTTCGGTTAAGCGGGGAATATGCTCTGAGGCAATACCAGGACCGTTGTCGGTGACGCTGAAGGTGACGGTGTGGTCATCATGGGCTTCCAAGCTGATTTGAATGTGACCACCTTCATGGTTGTAGCGTACCGCATTGAAAACCAAGTTGCTCAAAGCATTGTATAAGTCTAGTTGTATGCCTTTGACCCAAATATTGGCACTGATTTCCGTATCAAACGTTTGTTTGTCCGCAGACAGAATGATACCTTCTTGTATCAATTGCCCTACCATGGCGGATAAATGAATGGGTTGCAATTGGTCGCTGTCTTTGGTGGCTTCCAAGCGCGACAGAGTCAATAAATCATCCAATAAGGCCAACATACGATCACTGTCTTTTTTCATTAAATCTAGAAATTGTATGCGTTGTTCAGTAGGCAATTGTGGATAATCTTGCATGGTTTCGACAAAGCCGTTGATGACAGTCAAAGGCGTGCGCAATTCATGTGAGACATTGGCGACAAAATCGGTACGGGTTTGATTGATTTGCTCGATGCGAGTGATATCTTGGCTGACCAAGAGTTGTAGATTTTTATCAAAATCAGTACATTTGAGCATAACATGGCGGCTTAAGCCTTTGTTGGTTGGTAAAGTCAGTTTGATTTCGTCTGTGTCTTTGTTGTCCATGAATTGATGAAAACTGGGTTGACGCACCAAGTTGGCCAAAATACCGCCAGTGTCTTCCGTTTTCAATAAAAAATGTTCTCGTGCCACCGAGTTCATCCATTCAATTCTGCCATCTTGATTTAAAATCAACACGCCATCAGGCATCACTTCAAATGCTTTGTACAAGCGTTGCAAAGATTGCACGATTTTTTGTTTGCGACGTTTACGGCTTTTGGCTTGTCGGGTCAAAGTCGCAAAAATTTGTTGCCAAATACCAATGCCGCTGGGTGCATTGGAAGGCTTAGGTCGCTCTAACCATGTAATCAATTGGCTGATTTGCCATAAGTGTGTGAACAGCCAAATGGAGAGCAAGCTTAAAAACGTGATAAAGCCGTAGCTTTGTTTCCAAATCATGCCGACAATCGCACCACAGACAGCGAAAGATAAAATCACACGAATGCAGTGCAGCGCAAATCGGCTCATTTATTGGCTTTCTTTTTGCGAGAAACGATAACCTGCACCGCGAACGGTTTGTAGTAAATGTTCCAATTGTGCAGTGCTTAAAGCCCGACGCAAGCGACGAATGTGAACATCGACGGTACGTTCTTCTACAAATACGTGGTCGCCCCATACCAAATCCAGCAATTGACGGCGGGTATAGACACGGTCAGCATGGGTCATGAAAAAATGTAATAATTTGAATTCGGTTGGACCAAAATGAATCGATTGACCATTGCCGCGGACAGTGTGTTCGTTAGGATCTAGCTCTAAACCTGCCAAAGCAATCACTTCACTGGTTTTTTGTGGTGCACGGCGACGCAACAAAGCATTGACGCGAGCGACCAATTCTCGTGGTGAAAAAGGCTTAGTCAAGTAATCGTCAGAACCCAAATTCAAGCCCATTTCTTTATCCACATCATCGCTTCGGGCAGTCAATAAAATGATGGGTAAATCTTTGGTACGGGCATCTTGGCGCAATTGCTTGGTCAATTGTATGCCAGATGTTCCCGGCAACATCCAATCGAGCAAAACCACATCGGGCAGCTTTTCGAGCAAATGTGGCCTTGCCTCTTCCACACTGCCACAACTGGTGACGTTGAAACCAGCTTGTTTAAAGCAAGAGCATAAAGTGCTGGTATGACGTTATTGTGACAGTGTCATCATTTGTGTGACAAATCGTTTTATGAAGCTGTTTTAAATGCAGAACGTATGACCAAGTTGTCACGATGCAATACTTCTTCTTCAGCCACATAATCCAAAATCGCTTCAATTTGATGCGATGGTTGGCGCAAAATTTTCTCGATTTCATCACTGCTGTAATTGGTCAAACCACGAGCCACTTCTTCGCCATCAGGATTGACCACAGAAATGACCGCACCACGTAAAAACTGTCCTTGTACGCCAATACAGCCGATAGGCAATAAGCTGGAGTGTTTTTGGCTTAGGGCAATGGCAGCACCAGCATCGATGGTGACTTTGCCTGAAAATTGCAAATGACCCATAATCCATTGTTGGCGTGCAGACAAGCGTGAACGGTTTGGAGTCAACCAAGTACCAATACGTTCACCTTGACACAAACGCAAGAGCAAATCAGGTTCATGACCTGATGCAATCAAAGTCGCCGCGCCACTTAAAGCCGCCCGTTTGGCCGCGATGACTTTGGTATACATGCCGCCTGTGCCCACAGCAGAACCTGCGCCACCTGCCATCGATTCTAAATCAGGATGATTGGCTTCGATTTCATGTATGAATTTGGCATTGGGATTTTTGCGAGGGTCGCTGTCATACAGGCCGCTTTGATCGGTCAAAATCAATAAGGCATCGGCTTCAATCAAATTGGTGACCAAAGCGCCCAACGTATCGTTGTCACCCAGTTTGATTTCGCTGGTGGTGACCGTATCGTTTTCATTGATGATGGGAACGACATTCCAATCGAGCAAAGTACGCAAAGTCGAACGCGCATTCAAATAGCGGGTACGATTGCTCAAATCGTCGTGGGTGAGCAGGATTTGGGCAGTTTGAATCCCATGTTCTGCAAACACCTCTTCGTAAGCCTGCGCTAACCCCATTTGACCAATAGCAGCGGCGGCCTGTAATTCATTCAAGGCTTTGGGGCGTGATTTCCAACCCAAGCGCTTGATGCCCTCGGCAATGGCACCGCTGGACACAAACACGACTTGTTTGCCTTGGGCTTTGAGTTGAGCGATTTGGGCTGCCCATTTGGCTAGGGCTTCTAAGTCTACGCCTTTGCCTTCGGCAGTAACCAAACTAGAGCCGACTTTGATGACGAGAGTATGTGCTTCACTGATGGATTTCATGGTATTTTGGGCTCACAACAACAAGACCGTTATGATAATTCATTTGTGCAGACACTGAAAGCCAAGCCGATTGGCTGGTGTGTTTACAGGACGCTTATCTATGTGAATGATCGTTACCATCAGACAAAAGCGCCATAAAAAAGCGTCCTGTAAACTTTACAGGACGCTTTGAAAACGAATTGGCAATTGATTATTTGGTAACCAATTTCAATTGTACAGGAATCGCTTTTTCAACATTTTCACCATTGAAATGTTTCACCGCTGCATTGATGGCTTCTTCGCCAATCAAAGCAGGTTGTTGTTCCACAGTGGCAGCCAATTTGCCTGCTTTGACTTTGGCTACGGCATCTTCAGTGGCATCAAAACCAATGACTACGACGTCTTTTTTCGCAGCAGCAACGGCTTCCAAAGCACCCAAAGCCATTTCGTCATTTTGTGCGAAAACTGCTTTCACATTAGGCTGAGCTTGTAAGATGTTTTCCATTACAGTCAAACCTTTTGAGCGATCAAAATCAGCAGTTTGGCTGGTCACAATATTCAATTTGCCTGTTACCGCTTTGGTAAAGCCTTCGCCACGTTCGATGGCAGCAGACGAACCTGCTACACCTTCTAACATCGCCACTTCAGAGCCTTCAGGCACCAATGTCAATAAGTATTCACCCGCCAATTTACCACCTGCAACGTTGTCAGAAGCAATGTGTGAGAAGACATTGCCGCCGTTAGCAGAGCGGTCAACGGTAATGACAGGAATGCCCGCTTTGTTTGCAGATTCAATTACTGAAACCACAGCTGCAGAATCAACAGGATTGATGATAATTAATTTCACGCCTTGTTGAATCAAATCTTCCACGTCGGCTGCTTGCTTAGACGCATCGTTTTGAGCATCTACGACGGTTAAGCTGGCACCCAATGCGGCTGCTTTGGTTTTCGCTGAATCACCCAATGTGACAAAGAACGGGTTGTTTAACGTAGAAATAGACATGCCAATGGTTTTGTCGCTACTTTGAGCAGTTTGGCTAGATGCCGCAGGTGTGGTGCTGCTGGAACCTGATTCCAGAGAACAAGCGGCTAACCAAAATAAGGCAAATGTTGCCATCATCAGGGTGAAATACTTTTTCATGAGAAATTCCTTTTGTTTAAGCTTCTTTTTTACGGTCTAATAAAACCGCTAATAAAATAACGACGCCTTTAACTACCAATTGGTAGAAAGATGAAACACCAATCAAGTTCATGCCGTTGTTCAAAACACCGATAATCAAAGCACCAACCAAAGTGCCAAAAATCCAACCACGGCCACCATTTAAAGATGTGCCGCCCAAAACCACGGCGGCAATCGCGTCTAATTCATAGGAAGTGCCTGCGGTTGGTTGGGCGGAGTTCAAGCGCGAAGTCAGAATCAAAGCTGAAATAGAGGCTAGCAAGCCAGTCAATGCATACACGCCGATTTTGATGCGGTCGATGTTGATACCTGATAATTTAGAGGCCTCTTCATTGCCGCCCACTGCATATACACGGCGACCAAAAGTCGTGTGGTGCAAGATGAAATACAACACAGCGAAAGCGATGATCATGGTCACCACAGGCATCGGTAAGCCTAACATGTAACCTTTGCCCATCATTTGGAAGGCCACCGAATCGCCCAAGCCTGATACAGGACGACCATCGGTATAAGCCAAAGTCAAACCGCGGTAAATGGTCATGGTTGCCAGCGTAGCAATGAACGGAGCGACTTTGCCTTTGGTGATGATTAAGCCATTGATTAAACCTAAGCCTAGACCTAATAACATGGCTATCATCATGGCTAAAATAGGGTCATAACCACCAGCGAGCATGGAGGCTGCAACCGCGCCAGTTAAAGCCAAAGTGGAGCCTACTGATAAATCAATGCCACGAGTCAAAATCACAAAAGTCATGCCAAACGCAATCAATGCGCTGATAGAGACTTGGCGCAAAACATTGAGTAAATTGTTGGCAGTTAAGAAGTTTGGATTCATGGCGCTGATGACAACAACCAATAAAATCAAACCGAAAAATGGGCCCAAACGGGACAGTAAAGCTTTGGTTGGATTAGTGGAGGACATGTTTTTCACCTCCTGTGGCAAAATGCATGATGTGTTCTTGGGTCATATTTTTTTGGGTGACTTCGCCTGTAATGCGGCCTTCATGCATGACCAAAACGCGGTCAGCCATACCGATGACCTCGGGTAATTCTGAGGAAATCATGAGAATTGCGACTCCTGCTTCTGCAAGCTGATTGATGATGTTGTAAATTTCTTTTTTAGCGCCAATATCCACGCCACGAGTAGGTTCGTCCAAAATCAAAATATCGGGCTCTGTACCCAACCATTTGGCTAAAACCACTTTTTGCTGATTGCCGCCTGACAATGATTTGGCAGCCAATTCGGCATTGGTGGTGCGGATAGCGAGTTGCTCGATGAAGTTTTGTACAAATTCGCGTTCGGCTTGAATTTGAGTAATGCCTGCGCGACAAGTTTTGTCAAAATTGGGCAACATGATGTTGTCACGAATCGAAAAGTCCAAAACCAAACCTTCGGTTTTGCGGTCTTCGGTGACAAATGCGATTTTGTGGCGCATGGCTTGAATCGGATTTTTGATGCTGACGCTTTGACCATCGATGTGGATTTGCCCTTGTTGGGCTTTGCGGTGACCAAAGAGGGTTTGCGCAACCTCTGTGCGGCCTGAACCCATCAAACCCGCCAAAACCAAGACTTCGCCTTTGCGCAAATCAAATGACACATTGTCGAATGCTTTGGACGCTGACAAATTGCGTACCGATAATTTCACTTCGCCAATATTGGCATTGCGTTCAGGAAAACGCTCACCCAGTTCACGACCTACCATCATCGCCACAATTTCGTCGAAATTGGTTTCTGGAATGTTGCGCACACCTGCATACTGACCATCTCGTAAAATGGTAATGCGGTCGCAAATGGCAAAAATCTCTTCCATGCGGTGAGAAATATAAACAAAAGAAATACCTTTGTTTTTCAATTCACGCACGGTTTCAAACAAAGTTTGAATTTCACGGTCAGTCAAAGCCGCAGTGGGCTCATCCATTACAATGTATTTGGCGTCAGAGGCGATGGCTTTGGCGATTTCAACCAGCTGTTGCTTGCCCACAGACAAATCACCTGCGCGGGTTTTTGGATCAATGTCCAAGCCCAATTTACACAGCAATTCATAGGTTTGGCGCTGCATTTCTTTGTTTTTTAAAATGCCAAAACCATAGGTCAACTCTTTACCTAAAAACAGATTTTCTGCCACCGACAAGTCTGGCAGAATATTTAACTCTTGGTGAATGACGTGAATGCCGCAGGCTTCAGAGTCACGCACACTTTTGAAAATTTTTTCTTGACCGTTAACGGTGATGCTGCCACTGTCTTTTTGATGAATACCGCTTAGGATTTTCATCAAAGTAGATTTGCCAGCACCGTTTTCGCCCATCAAAGCATGGATTTCACCATTTTTTAGCTCGAACTCTACGCCATTTAAGACTTGGTTGCTGCTGAAGGCTTTGCAAATGCCTGTCATGTGTATCATGGAGCCTCCTTAAAAAATCACGCCGCTTTGCAAGATGATATTGGCGTAAGGCGTGGCCTCACCTGTGCGGATGATGACTTTGGCTTGGGCACATTGTTGCTTGAATGCTTCATGGGAAACATATTCTGTGTGCAAGTTCAAATTTTGAATGTGTTGGTCGAGGCTTTGGTTGTGTGCCGTGATTTCACTGGCGCACACACTTTTCTCTACGACCAAATCTGCTAATACAGCATTGAGCACATCTTCAAAACTGGGCTTGTGCAAAGCGTATGCCAAATCGATGCATGTCACACCCGCAGGAACGGGTAAGCCACAGTCTGCAATGACAATGGTGTCGGTATGTCCCAATTTTGCAAAAATACCCGCCAATTCGCGGTTTAAGATGCCATGTTTTTTCATGCGTTGAGAGCCTTAAAGTGTTGATGATGTATGATTATTTTGATGACCATCATCTTCACCTGTTCGTGGTTTGGTTTGGAAAAAGGTGTAATATTATCAAATTAATGGATTCTTTGAGTGTAAATTTGCTTAATTAATTCAATTAATGGGGTTTTTATAACTATGGCATTTAAATTTTGCAATAAATGTTCATATTCATTTCTATATTTATGAGGCATTAGATATCAAAAAGCGTCCTGTAAATGTTTACAGGACGCTGAGTTTGATTTAATCAGGTTTGGAATTGCTTATTCGGCGTTGGTTTCTTTTTTAGCCTCTGGTGCTTCGATTTGCTCAGCATGACCACACTCTTTTTGTGGACACACTTTTTCAGTGCCACGACGCTTGGTCACTTTGATGGTCAATAATGGCCAATTACATTTTGGACAAGCTTCGTTGATTGGTGGGTTCCAAACGGCGTAATCGCAATCTGGATAGGTTTCACAGCTGTAAAACAATTTGCCAAAACGGCTCTTGCGCTCAATCAAATGACCTTTGCCACATTTCGGGCAAGCGACGCCCGAGTCTTTTTTCTCTAAAGGCTCGATGTAAGTACATTTAGGCTTGCTTTTGTAATTGCTGCAACCGATGAATTTACCGAAACGACCTTTTTTGTAAATCAATTGACCATTGCATTTGGGACAAAAGCGGCCTTCTACTTCGGTCGGCTCTTCGGCAGCTTTGGCGGCTTCTTCCGCGGTTTCGTTGACGTTGCGGGTGTAATCGCATTCAGGATAACCGTGGCAAGCGATGAAGCGGCCGCGTTTGCCAAATTTAATCATCAATTTGTGTTGACCACATTTTGGACAATCTTCTTCCAAATCTTCTGAGGTGATTTGTGCGCGCGGAATGTCTTCTTTTTCTTTGACTTGTTTGTCAAAGTCTTTCCAAAATGATTTCATCACCGGTTGCCAAGCGCGTTTGCCATTGGCAATATCGTCGAGTTGGTCTTCCAGTTTAGCGGTGAAATTGTAATCGACGTATTGACCAAAATGCTCGGTTAAAAACTTGTTCACAATGTCGCCTGTGTCCGTTGGCGTAAAACGCTTTTGGTCTAGGGTGACATATTCACGGTCTTTGAGTGTAGAAATGATACTGGCGTAAGTCGATGGACGGCCGATGCCAAATTCTTCCAAAGCTTTCACCAAAGACGCTTCCGTGTAACGTGGTGGTGGTTGAGTAAAGTGTTGTTCGCCACGCAAAGCATCGACGGGCAAAACGTCGCCTTCGTTCATTTCCGGCAATTTTTTGCTGCCTTCTTCGCCATCGTCATCGTCATCAGTGTCTTCTTCGTACACGCTCAAAAAGCCAGCGAAGGTTTGCACTTGACCTGTGGTGCGGAAGATGCCTTCACCCATTTCAATGTCAACCGAAGTCAAATCGAATTTCGCAGGTGTCATTTGACATGCGACTGTGCGTTTCCAAATCATTTGGTACAAACGGAATTGGTCGCTGCTCAAAAACGGTTTCACTTCTTCAGGCGTCCTGTAAACCGAAGTAGGACGGATAGATTCATGCGCTTCTTGGGCATTTTTCGATTTGGTTTTGTAGGTATTGGCTTTGCTCGGCAAAAATTGTTTGTCGATTTTGTTTTCAATGTAATGGCGAATTTCAACCAAAGCATCTTCAGACAAACTGACTGAGTCAGTACGCATGTATGAAATCAAACCAATCGCGCCTTGACCGACATCGATGCCTTCGTACAATTGTTGTGCAGTGCGCATGGTACGGTCAGTGGTCATACCCAATTTGCGTACGGCTTCTTGTTGCAAAGTTGAAGTGGTAAACGGTGCGGCTGGGTTGCGGCTGCGTTTTTTCTTTTCAATCTTGGCAATTTTGGCTTCGTTACCTGTCAAGCTGGCAATGACTTGGGCTTGAGATGCTTCATCGGGCAAAGCGAATTGGTCTAATTTTTCATTTTGATAATGGGTTAAGCGGGCTGAAAATTTGCTGCGACCTTTGTGGCTGTCCAAATGAACAGACCAATATTCTTGTTCCGTGAATGCTTTGATTTCGTTTTCGCGCTCGCAAATTAAGCGTAAAGCAGGGCTTTGTACACGACCTGCTGACAAACCACGACGGATTTTTTTCCATAACAATGGTGATAAATTAAAACCAACCAAATAATCCAAAGCACGTCGCGCTTGTTGGGCATCGACCAATTCTTGTGAAATCGGGCGTGGATTTTCAATGGCCTCTAAAACGGCTTTTTTGGTGACCTCATGAAAGACCACGCGCTCTTTGGGTAAAGTTTTCAGGCCGCGTTTGCCATCTAAAATTTGTTGTAAATGCCAAGAAATGGCTTCACCTTCGCGGTCCGGGTCGGTTGCCAAATACACATGTTCAACTTCACGCGCGGCTTGAACAATGGCATCAACGTGTTTGCTGTTGCGACTGACCAATTGGTATTTCATCGCAAAGTCATTTTCAGGATCCACTGCGCCGCTTTTGGGAACCAAGTCGCGCACATGACCATAAGACGCTAAAACTTCAAATTCAGCGCCTAAGTATTTTTTCAGTGTTTTGGCTTTGGAAGGTGATTCCACGATTAATAAATTTTTGGCCATTTTAGGAGTATTCGTATTGTTTGATTATTTGGGTGCAAAGTGTACAAAACGCAGCGTTTAGGCTGCGTTTGGTCAGGCGCAAGAACGTTCTGCCTTATTTATTGCATCATGGTATGACCGTGTAAAGCAACCAATAATTCATCGCCGATTAAAATTGGCAATTCACTTTGGTGCAACCACAAGACCATTAATGCCAATAATTTGGTGTGGTCAACGGTAATATCTTCATCAGGCAATTGGGTGAGCATGTGAATGATGAGTTCACGTTGGGTTGAGTTAATACCGCTTTCCGCTTGTAAAAAACTCAATAAATGAATCACTTCTTCAGGTAGAACATCGAGTTCATACTGATTGAAAACACGGATATATTCACAATCATCTAGAATGGCTTGATCCATGCTTAAACTGTTGGTTAAATGCTCTAAGCATTCTAAAGCATCGCGAATCTCTTCGCCATCAAAGCCTGCTTCGGCTAATAATGTGCCTAAAGCATCTTGCTTTGGACAGGTTTCCCAGTCTTGGAAGTTTTCAATTAAAAAAGCAATGACATCGAACATAATCTATCCAGTTGGGTTAATGAATTCGTTGGTAACGACCACCTGTGAGTGCTGCAATTTGACCTTGTAGCTCTAATTCCAATAATTCAGCATACACATCTGTAAGGCTGCTGCCAAGTTTATCGACCAATTGGTCAGGATGTATGGGGTCAAAACCCATGGCTTGCAAGAGCGGTGATGGATTTGGATGGTTGTCTGTATTGGCTTTTGGCTCAAAATGGGTATTTTTGTGCAGCTGCGGCAAAAGGATACATTCTTCCAAAATATCTTGAGTGGATTCAATGAGCTTGGCGCCTTGTTTGATCAACGCATGACAGCCTTTGCTATGAGGATTGTGAATTGAGCCGGGTATGGCCATCACTTCTTTGTTCATTTCCAATCCTAAGCGGGCTGTAATTAAAGATCCTGATTCCACAGCCGCTTCAACCACCAAAATCGCTTGCGACAAAGCTGCAATGATGCGGTTGCGTCTTGGGAAGTTTTGCGCAACAGGTGGTGTTCCAAGGGCGAATTCTGACAGCAATAAGCCTTTTTCACAAATTTGATGTGCCAATTGGCGATTGGCCGCAGGATAAACGCGGTCTATGCCTGTTCCCAAAACAGCGATAGTGGCACCATTTACTTGAATACAGCCTTGATGGGCTGCGGTGTCGATGCCTGCGGCAAATCCAGAAACAATCGCCATATTGTGTTGGCTTAAATCTGCCGCAAATCTGTGAGCATTTTGTAAGCCTTGGGCTGTCGCGTGGCGGCTACCGATAATCGCTATGCTAGGTTGATGTAATAAGGATAAATCGCCTTTGGCGAACAATAACGGTGGTGGCGAGTCAATTTGTGCTAAATTTAATGGATAATCATCGTCTAGTAAAGACAATAAATGGTTGTTTGCATGTTCGCTTTCCCATATTAAAGCGTCCTGTAAAGCTTGTTTGCCTTGACGTTGTTGTATGGCTTGAATGGCTTTGGGTTTGGCTAAGTTGGAAAGTGCAGAGATTGGTGTTTGCCAAATGTCAGCAGGATAATCCAAATATTGTAATATTTTTAATAGGGTCATGGGACCGACATAAGGCGTGAGGGCCAATTCAAGATAAGCCAAGCGGTGGGCATCGTTCATGACTCAATATCCTAGAAATCAAAAACGCACCCGAAGGTGCGTTGATAGATACCATCAATATTTGATGTAATCCCCACGATTGTAATTACCATGCTCATAGTAATGGGGTTCTTGTGGCTCGTTTGGAACATGCGTGCTGTGATTGCTGAAATCATCTAAATCACGACCTGGTTCACGGACCGTATCGCCTACGCTGACGTTGGTTAAGCTGCTTAAAATTAAAGCATACGAAATATTTTCATTGGCTTGATAGACCATTGCCAAAGCCAGCTCTTCAGATGGAATGGAAATATGACCATAGCGTGGACCATCGTCATTGCCACGACGCTCGACCTTGGTGGTGTTGATTTTGCGATAGATGCTGATGACTGTACCAGGATCAATACCTTGGCTTAAACCTTGATTGATGGCTATGGTTTGAAATTGTGCTGCTTCACTAACGCCATCCAGAATAGACAAAACTTTGGCATTCACAGGCACAGAAGGCTCGTGTGGCATGAATTGAAAGCCTGTTTTGATAAAATCAGGCTCACGCATCAAATAGTCACCTTTTAAAATTTCCGAACCAATTTCACGAATCATCATCGGTTGTGCGGTTGTGGTTGGGATTTTTAATAAAGGGTGTTTTAAAGTGTAATACTCATCATCATTTAAACGACTGTTGTCGGCGACTGTGTCACGCTCACTCCATGCGCTTGGATTAAAATTAATTGTTTCTAATTTACCGGTGATGATGATTTCACGACCTAAGAATTTTTTGGTATCAGGGTCGGTAATGTCTTTATTTACACGGTAGCTATAATATGTACCTGGTTCTTTTAAGCCATAAGAATAAACACGGTCACCGGGTGAATAAATCAAGCGGCTGTCAGGACCTTGAATCAAATGAGGTGCATTCTTCATTTCTTCGGTACTGATAATTTGTGGCGACTGCATGAAAGTTTGCGCCAAATTCATGTTGATGGTGTTAATACCATAACCGTCACTGACTGTGCGTACACCGGGGTGAATTTTGATGACTGGGATTTTAGTGCTGTCTTCTAAGCCTAGAACAGGTTGCCCATTGACATAACTTAAGACCAAAGTTTGACCTGGATAAATCAGGTGGGGGCTGCGCAATTGGGTACGGTTGGCATTCCACAGCTTAGGCCATTGCCAAGGATTGCTCAGATAGCGTCCTGAAATGCCCCATAAGGTATCGCCTTGTTTGACTGTATAACGAGCAGGAGCGTCAGCACGCAATTTCAGCGTTTGTGCAAAGCTGGAAGTGGAAATAGCTAAGCCTGCAGTGCAAAGCAAGGTTATAATGGTTCTTTGCATGATTTTCCCTTATTTCGAATTCTATAATGACATGAATGCCAATTTATCTAAATCATAGATGATTTGCATGGATAAAATCTAGTTTTTCAATCACATTCTCTTGAAATCAATGATATTGTCGTCAATTAAGTCATATACAACAGCATTTTAGTTTTAAGGAGTCCCCTGATGGCACTGTTAGAAATTTTACAATATCCAGATGAGCGTTTGGCGATCATTGCCAAGCCTGTTGAACAAGTAGATGAACGCATTCAACAATTGATTAAAGATATGGCTGAAACCATGTATGCCGCACATGGTATTGGTTTGGCTGCAACGCAAGTGAATGTGCATGAGCAAGTCGTGGTCATGGACTTGTCAGAAAGTCACAATGAATTGCGTGTCTTCATCAATGCTAAAATTACTGAACGTGATGGTGAAACCGTTTATGAAGAAGGTTGTTTGTCTGTACCTGGCATTTACGACAAAGTGCACCGTTCAGAAACGGTCACTGTCGAAGCTTTGAATGAAAAAGGTGAGCCTTTCACTTTGCATGCTGATGGTTTATTGGCGATTTGCGTTCAACATGAATTGGATCATTTGAATGGCAAAGTGTTTGTACAGCATTTGTCACGCTTGAAGCAAGACCGTATTAAAAACAAATTGAAAAAAGCCCAAAGAGCCTAAATGAGAATCATATTTGCAGGTACCCCTGATTTTGCAGCCAATGCATTGGCTGCTTTGATTGCTGCTGGACATGAAGTGGCGGCTGTTTTGACGCAGCCTGATCGCCCTAAAGGGCGTGGCATGAAATTGACAGCATCGCCTGTCAAAGCTTTGGCTTTGGAACATGGCTTGCCAGTTTGGCAGCCTGAGCATTTGAAAGACGAGGTCATTCAACAGCAATTGCGGGATTTGAATGCTGAAGTGATGGTGGTGGCGGCTTATGGTTTGCTATTGCCTGCAAGCGTCCTGAAAATTCCTGCTCGAGGTTGCTTGAATATTCATGCGTCTTTGTTGCCGCGTTGGCGTGGCGCTGCGCCGATTCAGCGTGCCATAGAAGCAGGTGATGCAGAATCGGGCATATGTATTATGCAAATGGATGTTGGCTTGGATACGGGTGATATGCTGTTAACCAAAACCACACCTATTGGTCCGCAAACCAATGCAGTGCAATTACATGATACTTTGACAGAGTTGGGCGCGCAGGCCATCGTAGAAGCTTTGGCGCAGTTACCTGATTTGGTGGCGTTGCCACAGCCTAGCGAGGGCGTGACGTATGCACAAAAACTGTCTAAAGCCGATGCGCAATTGGACTGGAATTTATCTGTGCAGCAAGTACATGACAAAATCCGCGCCATGAATCCTGTTCCAGGTGCATGGACGAATTTGAATGGTGATGTATTCAAAATCTGGAGCAGTGAGATAAAAGAGCATAGCGTGAATGCTGCTGTGGGCAGCATTTTGAGTGTGGATAAAAATGGCATTGCTGTGCAGGCGGCAGATGGTGTTTTGAACATTACCGAATTACAAGCCAGTGGTAGCAAGCGCATGTCAGTGGCCGCATTTTTAGCAGGACGCACTGTTACAGTGGGTCAGGCATTTGAAAGACAAGTATGAGTTTAGGCAATATTCAATTACAGGCCGCACACATTTATTTGAAAGTGGCGGCAGGTTCTAATCTGACAGATTTGTTGACACAAGTAAAAGCGCAAGAAGCGTGGACGGCGCAAGAGTGGGGTACTTTGCAAGATTTGTCTTATGGCACACAGCGTTACCGTGGCAGTTTGAATGCTTATTTGCGTTTGCGTGTGCCTAAGCCTTTGTCTGAGCCAAAATTAGAAGCTTTGTTGATGGTGGCGATGTACCAATTGCTCTACACGCAAAATGCACAACATGCAGTGGTGAATGAGGCGGTACAAGCATCACAAAAATTGGCAGATGGTAAATTCAAATCTTTGCTCAATGCAGTATTGCGTCAAGTGATTCGTGATGGCTGCAAATTGCCAAAAATTGTGCTGCAAGACGATGTTGAAGCCAAGTTTAACTTCCCAGAGTGGTGGGTTGAAAAGTTAAAAAAAGACTATCCAAAGTATTGGCATAATATTTTGGCAGCCAGTCAATTGCCGCCGCCATTGACCTTGCGTGTGAATCAGCGCCATACGACGGGTGAAGCGTATTTGGCTTTATTGGCAGAGCAGGGCTTGGAAGCCACCTTGCTTGGTTCACAAGCTGTGCGTCTGAAACAAGCAACATCTGTTGCTAATTTGCCACAATTTTACGATGGTGTTGTTTCTGTGCAAGATTGGGGTGCGCAACAAGCTGCTTTGTTGTTAGATCCTCAAAATGGTGAACGTATTTTGGATGCTTGTGCGGCTCCTGGCGGCAAAACAGGCCATTTGTTGGAGTTGGCAGACATTGACTTGTTGGCGATTGATGTAGATTCAAAACGCTTGCGTCGTGTGCAAGAAAATGTAGATCGTTTGGGTTTGCCTGCTCAAATTAAAGCTGCCGATGCCACGAAGTTAGATGCTTGGTATGATGGTCAACCGTTTGATGCAGTGTTAGCGGATGTGCCTTGTACCGCTTCTGGTGTGGTGAAGCGTCATCCTGATATCAAATGGTTGCGTCGTCGCCAAGATGCTGCATCTGTTGCACAACAGCAACATGTGTTGTTGGATGTGTTATGGTCGACGGTGAAATCGGGTGGTCGTATGCTTTTAGCCACATGTTCTATTTTCCCAGAAGAAAATCAACAGCAATTGCAGGCATTTTTAGAGCGTCATTCGGATGCTACGTTGCGTACCGAGCGCATTTGTCTGCCTAATGATACTCAAGATGGTTTCTATTACTCGCTTATTGATAAAGCTTAGTATTCTTTTTATCTGTGTGGGCAGCTTTGCGCTGGCCCACGCTGATGGCATTCGTGTGAAGCGAGCTCAAGCAGTTTTGGGCATGCAAGGTCAGTTATTGGTTAACAGTCGCTTTGAGACCAGCTTGCCAGCTTCTTTACATGACGCTTTGAAACAAGGCGTGGCTTTGGACTTTCAATTGCAATATCAATTGATTGCACCGAGAGTTTTGGCTTATAACTTGCGCTTCAATCCATGGGCTGACACCGTCAGCCCCATTTCTTATAAACTGACTTATCATCCATTAACGGACAAATACCGAGTGACGATAGGAACGTTTTCTACTGAGTACTCGAATTTACAAGTTGCTTTACGCAGTATTGGCGGTATTGTGAAATGGGATGTTCATCCTGTGAATACATTTCTTGCAGCTGAAAAAGACCAAATTTATGCGCAAATTCGTTTAAGTTTGAGCAGTCATCAATTACCAAGACCATTTCAAATCAATACTTTGACTTCCAAAGCTTGGGGCTTGGATTCTGGGTGGGTGCGTTTGAGAGTAGAAACGGAGTAATTTGTGCGTTTATTTGTCATTGCTGTGGCAATTATTACGATGTTGCTGTTGTACATGTTGGCATTGGCAACAGGGCATGCTTCGATTTTTTCCGACTATTTTTGGTGGATTTTCGGGTTCAATGCTCTTGCTTTGGGCATGTTGTTGTTTTCGGTAGGCAGACAAGTTTGGCAGTTGTGGCGAGATGGACGCAAGCGTGTATTTGGTGCGCGTATTGCCAAAAGATTGACCATGATGTTTGCCATTGTTGCCATATTACCGGGTTTGTTTTTGTTTGGTGTATCGGCACAGTTCATTCGCCATAGTATTGATTCTTGGTTTGGCAATGAAACGGAAGTGGCATTAGAACGCAGCCTGAATTTGAGCAAAGTTGCACTGAATGGTAGCGTAGAGGATGCTTTGCGTGATGCTGTGCCGTTGCAAATTGAAATGGCTAGAGCGCTGGTTTTTCATGATGATGTTGCATTGGCGTTATCAGGTCGCTTACAGCGAGGTGGATATCGACAATTGGCTTTATGGGATCAAGAAAATAAAAAATTTGTAGAAAAAGTAGGCGGTGGTGGGCAGTTTGATTGGCCTGAATTGACACAACAAGATTGGCAGCGTTTGCACAAAGATGGCTCGATTGGTAATTTAGAATCGGTACAAAATACTTTATATATCAATGGCTGGCTAATGATTCCACAGGTGGACGAAAGCAATGTTATTTTGTTTTTTCGTAAGCCCGTTCCTGAGTCTATTGCGCAAGATGCGGTGTTAATTGAAGCTGCTCGCGCAAAATATGCTGAATTGAGTTATGCCAAACAAGGTTTGCAAGCTTTTTTTGTGATGACGTTGTTGATGGCAACGGTGTTGGCAATCAGTTTGGCATTGTTGCTTGCGGTTTATTTTTCGAGACGTTTTGTCGCGCCTTTGTCTGCTTTGGCCGATGGGACACGGGCGGTGGCGCAAGGTGACTTTAGTCAAAAAAGTCCTGTTTTGCGTACCGATGAGATGGGTATTTTGAGTAGTTTATTCAATCGCATGACAGAGCAATTGGATGTTGCCAAACAACAGGCAGAAAAAAATCGCCATCAGCAAGAAGTTGCTAGGGCTTACTTGGAGCAGGTATTGGCAAGTTTAAGTACGGGCGTTATCTCATTGAATGCCAATGGTTATTTGCGTACTTATAATGACAGTGCAGAACAAATTCTTGGCATGGATTTGATGGCTGCAGAAACATTGCCTGTAGAACAATGGGGACAGCTGGGTACGCAATGGGGCGTATTAGCGAAAATCATTGAAGAAACGTGTCTGAAAATGGGCGATACAGCACCATTGCAAATGGACTATATTGGCGTGGATCAGGCACAAATTTTGCTCGTTAAGGCCGCTCCAATTATCTATGAAGATATGTCGCATACCGTGATTATTTTTGATGATGTGACCGATTTGGTGAGTGCCCAAAAAGAGGCTGCATGGGGTGAGGTGGCTAAGCGATTGGCGCATGAAATTCGCAATCCATTAACACCTATTCAATTATCAGCCGAACGGTTGGCATGGAAACTTCAAGACAAATTGTCTGAAGACGATGCCCGTATTTTGGTGCGTTCTACGGATACGATTGTGAAGCAAGTGGCTGCTTTAAAAGAAATGGTTGAAGCCTTTCGAAATTATGCGCGTTCGCCTTCTTTACGGCCTGTAAAACAAGATTTGCGCCAAGTGGTCAATGAAGTTTTGGTGTTGTATGAAGGTTCTATTTGTAATTTTCAGGCGGATTTGGGTAATATACCGTTAATGGTGCGCATTGATACGGCATTGATGCGCCAAGTACTGCACAATATCTTTAAGAATGCAGCAGAAGCAGCAGAGCTTGCAGAGCGTCCGCAAGTTGACATTATTGCATGGTCGAATGAGCAAACCGTCACGTTGACAGTGGCGAATAATGGCCAGAGTTTTCAGCCAGCTATTTTGGCGAAAGCATTTGAGCCTTATATTACTGATAAGAAAAACGGAACTGGGTTGGGGTTGGCAGTGGTGAAAAAAATCATTGATGACCACCAAGGTAAAATTACCTTAGCCAATCAAGAATCCGGCGGCGCAATCATACGAATCATATTGCCAAAAATGGAGGAATAATGCGCAGTACAGATATCTTAATTGTTGATGATGAGGTGGGAATACGAGACCTTTTGTCTGAAATTTTACAGGACGAGGGGTATACCGTTGCAGAAGCAGAAGATGCGGAAGCGGCTCGTCAACTGCGCAATCAAACCAGACCTGCGATGGTTTTACTCGATATTTGGATGCCAGATTGTGATGGCATTACTTTATTGAAAGAGTGGGCGCAATCGGGTCAGTTGAATATGCCTGTCATTATGATGAGTGGACACGCTAGCATTGATACTGCTGTAGAAGCGACTAAAATTGGTGCTTTGGATTTCTTGGAAAAACCGATTGCTTTGCAAAAACTGTTGACCACAGTGCAACGTGCTTTGAAATATGGCCAAATGCAACAAGCCAGCACTTTGACTTTGGAGAAGTTGGGCAATAGTGTTGCGATGGATGAATTAAGTACCCAGTTGATTAAAGTTCAAAAAGGCAAGTTTCCGTTATTATTAACGGGTGAAAAAGGCTCACCTTTTGAACTGGTGGCCAGAACTTTGTTAAATAATGGTTCACCTTGGGTGACACCTGCCAAACCTGAGCAATTGATAGACAATGGTTTAGAGTTGCTGCAAAAAGCACAAAATGGTGTTTTGTATTTGGGTGATGTGTCGCAGTTGCCATTGGCCGCCCAGCGTGCAGTGGTTGGTTTATTGCAAAAAACAGAGCAATATCCAGCACGTGTCGTGGCTTATTGCAGTCGTCCTTTGGAAGAGATGTTGACTCAGTCTGAGTACGAATCTGACTTAATCAATGGTTTTGCTAACTCAATGGTGGCAGTACCAGCTTTGCGTGAGCAAGCAGATGATTTGGTGTCCATCATTAACCATTTGTTGGCAGAGTTGATTGAAAATCGCCAGATTCCAATGGTGAAGTTTACCGTACAAGCCCAAAATGCTTTGCGTCAATATGATTGGCCGGGCAATTTAGAGCAACTCAAAAGCGTCCTGAAAAGCTTGGCGTTGAATGCAGAGCATGGTGCAGTAGATGCACCACAAGTTACGGCTTTGTTGTCGCAATTTAAACAAACTCAAGCCAACCATATTTCAGGCGGCTTTAATTTTGATTTGCCTTTGCGTGAGTTGCGAGAGGAGCTGGAAAAGCGTTATTTTGAGTACCATATTACCCAAGAAAATGGCAATATGAGTCGAGTGGCGCAGCGAGTGGGTTTGGAAAGAACGCATTTGTATCGTAAGCTCAAACAGTTGGGTGTAATGACCTAGCACTTTCTGCACAAGTCACAAGCTTAATCGATAGACTTCAGTAGGAGTTTTCATACCCAATGCCTGATGAGGTCTTCGTTCATTGTAAAACTGTATCCAATCGCTCAATACACGATTGGCATGTTGCAAACTCTCAAAGCGGTAGCGATGAACGCATTGCTCTTTAATGGTGCGAATCAATCTTTCCACCATGCCGTTTTGCTGTGGGCAATGCGGTGTGATGAATTCTTGCTGCAAACCATAACTGCTCACCAACGCAGTATATTTGCGACTGGTAAACACCAAACCATTGTCTGAACGCAATAAGAAACGTTCAGGCACCTTGCCCAAACAGCGAAAGCGGCTGATCAAAGCGTGTTCCAATGCACTCACAGCCGTACTGGCTTTACCAGTTTTGGAAAGTTGCCAGCCCAATAATTCACGGGTATGGCAATCCATTACCAAAGCCAGACTGAGCCAACCATCTTTACCACCCCAAACCCGACACAAATCTGTAGACCAACGTTGATTTGGCTCCTGTGCTTTGGATGGCACCGCTTGAATCCGAGGTCTGCGACCGACTGAGCGTTTACGTACTTGCCAACCTTTGAGCTGAAACACACGTTGGACAGTGTTTTTATTCATACTCAGCAAAGCAGCAACCGTCCTGTAACCAAATGATGGTTGTTCTTCAATCAATTGTTTAATCGGTTCTGAATAGCATTCTTTTACCACTGGCTGTTTGCGATGTGGTCGGTAATACACTGAACGACGAGCCACACCAAACCAAGCACACAAGCGGCTGATGCTGACGTGAACACCATCAGATGCAAACTGTTCATGCAAACGCCAAATCAGTTCTCGTCCCGCTCCAACCATTCCTCCAACTTTTTTCGCGCACGCAGCTCCAACATCGCTTCACCATAAGCGGCCTGTAATTGGTGAATTTGCTTTTCGTATTGCTGACGCACATCACGAGGTTTGGCTCGCAAAGCGTTTTCCATACCTTCTTTAGCTTGATCAACCCAGCTTTCCAATTCAGATGGCGTTAAATCAAATTGCCGAGAAGCTTCGGCTACCGTGGTCTTACCTTGGATGATTTCCAATACCAATGCACTCTTGCGTTTGGCACTCCAACGTTTGTTTTCATCACTCATTTGGCTACTCATTTTAGTATCTCCTAGATGGAATAATACCTGAGCAGAAATTTAGTGGGTCATTACATGGGCGTGCAATTTTCCAAACGTCAGGCAGAAAAAACTGAGTAATATTGATTGAAACGGCTGCCTTTGGGCAGCTTTGTATTTTTAAAGACCATGAAACACAATAAAGCACACACACAACAAGTTCGTATTATTGGTGGTACGCATCGCCGTCGCATTGTTCATTTTAATGAGGCCGAAGGTTTGCGCCCTACGCCCGATCGAGTGCGTGAGCAAGTGTTCAATTGGCTTGGGCAGCGATTGCATGGTTTGCGTGTGTTGGATGTGTTCGGTGGCAGTGGCGTGATGGCATTTGAAGCAGCTTCGCGCGGTGCTGAGCATGTGGATGTGGTGGAGTTAAATCGTCAGAGTGCTCAAGTGATGCGAGAGAATGTGCGTCAATTGCAATTGGAACATGTGTTTGTTCACCATCAGGATGCATTGCGATTTTTACAGGCCGCTTCTAAGCCTTACGATGTCATCTTCTTAGATCCGCCTTACCGTTGGCAAGATTGGGGATTGGTTTGGGCGGATTTAATCAAATTGTCGCATGAAGACAGTATGATTTACATTGAAGCTTCACAACTGCCAGAGTTGCCTTCGCAATTGGTTTGGCATAAGCAAGGTTCTGCAGGGCAGAGTCATTATGGTTTGGCCATGCTGCAAAGCATTGATTTATAATTGCCAACAGGCAAAATATTTGCCAATATGCATCGAAGCTGTAACAATGTCGGGTTTATAACGCTTGATTATAGGTAACAGAAATGTCTTTGCTTATTACCGATGAGTGCATTAATTGCGATGTGTGTGAGCCAGAGTGCCCCAATGATGCGATTTACCAAGGTGATGAAATTTACGAGATTCATCCGCATTTGTGTACACAGTGCGTAGGTCATTATGATGAGCCGCAATGCCAACAAGTTTGTCCAGTAGACTGTATTTTGATTGATGAAGAAAAACCTGAGACTCAAGCAGAGCTGCAAGACAAATACGAAAAGTTGCAAGAAGCTAAAAAATAATCATCATAAAAACAAGTTGTTAATCAATTAAACGGAAAAACACTGAAAATTAATGTTGACGGGCTGTGAGAATCATCTTAATATTCAGCCTCTCTTGTGGAGGGATTCCCGAGCGGCCAAAGGGGGGAGACTGTAAATCTCTTGCGAAAGCTTCGAAGGTTCGAATCCTTCTCCCTCCACCACAAGATTTGCAGTAGCGGTTGGGGTTGTAGCGCGGGTGTAGCTCAATGGTAGAGCAGAAGCCTTCCAAGCTTATGGTGAGGGTTCGATTCCCTTCACCCGCTCCAAACGAAACACAATAGTTAGGCCCATGTAGCTCAGGGGTAGAGCACTCCCTTGGTAAGGGAGAGGCCGGCAGTTCGAATCTGCCCATGGGCACCAAAATATTAGCAACACCAAATTTTTTGTGGTTTTGTTTATCTGATTTATTTTGCAACAAACAAAATAGGACTTAGGAATAGCCATGGCTAAAGAAAAATTCGAGCGGAGCAAACCGCACGTAAACGTTGGCACCATTGGTCACGTTGACCATGGTAAAACTACTTTGACTGCTGCTTTGTGCACAGTATTGTCTAAAGCATTTGGTGGTGCTGCTAAAGCTTACGATCAAATCGACAACGCGCCTGAAGAAAAAGCACGTGGTATTACCATTAATACTTCACACGTTGAATACGAAACTGAAACTCGTCACTACGCTCACGTAGACTGTCCAGGTCACGCCGACTATGTTAAAAACATGATTACTGGCGCGGCTCAAATGGATGGCGCGATTTTGGTATGTTCAGCAGCTGATGGTCCTATGCCACAAACTCGTGAACACATCTTGTTGGGTCGTCAAGTAGGCGTGCCTTACATCTTGGTATTCATGAACAAATGTGACATGGTTGACGACGAAGAGTTGTTGGAATTGGTTGAGATGGAAATCCGTGACTTGTTGTCAAGCTACGACTTCCCAGGCGACGACTGCCCAATCATCAAAGGTTCTGCATTGAAAGCCTTGGAAGGCGACCAATCAGCAATCGGCGAACCAGCAATCTTGGAATTGGCTGCAGCTTTGGATTCTTACATCCCTACTCCAGAACGTGCTGTTGACAAACCATTCTTGTTGCCAATCGAAGACGTGTTCTCTATTTCTGGTCGTGGTACTGTTGTGACTGGTCGTATCGAGCGCGGTATCGTTAAAGTTGGTGAAGAGATCGAAATCGTTGGTTTGAAAGACACTGTTAAAACAACTTGTACGGGCGTTGAGATGTTCCGTAAATTGTTGGACGAAGGTCAAGCTGGCGACAACGTAGGTGTATTGTTGCGTGGTACTAAACGTGAAGACGTTGAGCGTGGTCAAGTATTGGCTAAGCCAGGTACTATCAAACCTCACACTACATTTACTGCTGAAGTTTACGTATTGTCTAAAGAAGAGGGTGGCCGTCATACTCCATTCTTCGCTAACTACCGTCCACAGTTCTACTTCCGTACAACTGACGTAACTGGTGCAGTTACTTTGGGTGAAGGTGTGGAAATGGTTATGCCAGGTGAAAACGTGTCAATCACTGTTGAATTGATTGCACCTATCGCTATGGAAGATGGTTTGCGCTTCGCGATTCGTGAAGGTGGTCGTACCGTTGGTGCTGGTGTTGTAGCATCTGTAATCAAATAACGACATAGTTTCAAGGCCAATGGCTCAATTGGTAGAGCATCGGTCTCCAAAACCGAGGGTTGGGGGTTCGAGTCCCTCTTGGCCTGCCATATCAAGACTAATCGGCCTGTAAAGGTTGGTTAGTCTTTTTTTTATTGTTAGAAAGTGCTTTATGGATAACCAAAATCAACCTGAAAAGGTTGTTAAGCGTTCTAAGGCAGAGTTGAAAGCTCAAGCTCAGGCTGAAGTGCAAAAAAACAAAACAGTTGATATGGTTAAAATTATAGCTGCTTTGTTGGTTGTGGTTGCTTCTGTTTGGGCTTATTATGCTTTGCCGCAATTGAATGTGTATGTGCGTGGCTTGATTACAGCTGCGGGTGTTGCAATTGCTGTAGCAATCGTATTTTTTGCAACTCATTTAGGTAAGCGTTTGGTAGCTTATGTAAAGGGTGCATTTGTAGAATTAAACAAAGTGGTATGGCCTGAGCGTCCTGAAGCGATGCGTACGACTTTGTATGTGGTGGCATTTGTTGCTACTTTGGCGGGTTTTATGTGGATGGCCGATTCGTTGATCGCATGGGTTTTCTATGACTTGCTATTGAAAAGAGGTTAATCATGGCTAAAAAATGGTATGTAGTGCATGCGTACTCTGGTTTTGAGAAAAATGTTCAAAAGACCTTAAAAGAGCGCATTGAGCGCGAAAGCATGCAAGATTATTTTGGTCAAATTTTGGTGCCTGTCGAAGAAGTGGTTGACATCAAAAATGGCAAACGTTCATTAAGCGAGCGTAAGTTTTTCCCAGGCTATGTATTGGTTGAGATGGAAATGACCGATGACTCATGGCATTTGGTGAAATCAACACCGCGTGTTTCTGGCTTTATCGGTGGTACAGCTAACCGACCTTTGCCAATTACGCAGCGTGAAGTTGATGCAATTATGCAACAAATCCAAACTGGCGGTGAAAAACCAAAACCTAAAGTTGAGTTTGATGTGGGTCAGCGTATCCGTGTCAATGATGGCCCATTTGCTGACTTTAATGGCGTTGTAGACGAAGTGAACTACGAGCGTAACAAGTTAAAAGTATCAGTACAAATTTTTGGTCGTGAAACACCAGTTGAGTTGGATTTCACTCAAGTTGAAAAAGTATAAGTTATTTAAGAGCTTGTGCTTGCAAACTAAAAATACAGGGTCTATAATAGTAGACCTTGTTTTTTTTGGGGAGCGGAACCTTCCGCGATTGACCCACTAACGGAGAATAAACGTGGCAAAAAAAGTAATTGGCTACATTAAGCTACAAATCCCGGCTGGTAAAGCCAACCCATCACCACCAGTAGGCCCTGCTTTGGGTCAACGTGGTTTGAACATTATGGAATTCTGTAAAGCGTTCAATGCCCAAACTCAAGGCATGGAACCAGGTTTGCCAACACCAGTAGTGATTACTGCGTATGCTGACAAATCATTTACATTTGTATTGAAAACACCTCCTGCATCAGTTTTGTTGCGTAAAGCAGCTGGCTTGCAAAAAGGTTCTGCAAATCCTTTGACCAACAAAGTGGGTAAAATCACTCGTGCACAAGTTGAAGAAATTGCAAAAACCAAAGCCCCTGATTTGACAGGTGCTGACTTGGACGCTTCTGTACGCATTATTGCAGGTACAGCTCGTTCAATGGGTATCGAAGTGGAGGGCGTGTAAATGGCTAAGATCTCTAAACGTTTAGAAGCTTTGCGCGCTGGTGTAGACAGCAACAAATTGTACGCAATCGATGAAGCGATTGTGGCAGTTAAAGCTGCAGCTACTGCTAAATTTGACGAATCTGTTGACGTTGCGATTAACTTGGGTGTTGACCCTCGTAAATCTGACCAAGTGGTTCGTGGCGCAGTTGTATTGCCTAAAGGTACTGGTAAAACCACTCGCGTAGCGGTTTTCACTCAAGGTGCTAATGCTGATGCTGCTCGTGAAGCGGGTGCTGACATCGTTGGTATGGAAGAGTTGGCTGATGAAGTTAAAAAAGGCAACTTGAACTTTGACGTTGTGATTGCTTCTCCAGATGCAATGCGTATCGTTGGTCAATTGGGTACTATCTTGGGCCCACGTGGCTTGATGCCTAACCCTAAAGTAGGTACTGTGACTCCTAACGTTGCTGAAGCAGTTAAAAATGCTAAAGCAGGTCAAGTTCAATACCGTACTGACAAAGCTGGTATCATTCATGCAACTATCGGTCGTGCTTCTTTTGCTGAAGCTGATTTGCGTGAAAACTTCAATGCGTTGTTGGAAGCTTTGGTAAAAGCAAAACCTGCTGCTGCCAAAGGCCAATACGTTAAAAAAATTGCCGTTTCAAGCACTATGGGCTTGGGCGTGCGTGTTGATACTTCTAGTACCAACTAATTGATTTAGGGCGTCCTGTAACTTGTTACAGATTTACAGGACGCTTTATTGGGCTACTTATTTAAGTAGATGTCCAAGACCGTAGGGATTCGCAAGAATTTAAATATTGCCCTACGCAGACGGTAGTCCCGAAAACGATTTTCTTACAAACGCTGTTTGTAAAATGTCTTTTTCTTGGTTGCCGAGCTGGGGAAGCACTTCGGTGTTTCGATTATTAACAGTGGGAGGTAGACCTTGAGTCTCAATATTGAAGCCAAAAAAGCCACCGTTGAAGGCATTGCTGCAGGTATTGCAAATGCTCAAACTTTGGTGATTGCTGAATATCGCGGTATCAGTGTTTCCAATTTGACCGAATTGCGTGCGAATGCGCGTAAAGAGGGCGTGTACTTACACGTATTGAAAAACACTTTGGTACGCCGTGCGGTTGAAGGTACTTCTTTTGCAGCTTTAGCAGATCAAATGGTTGGTCCATTGATCTACTCTGCATCTGAAGACGCTGTTGCTGCTGCTAAAGTATTACATCAGTTCTCTAAAAAAGACGACAAAATTGTTGTTAAAGCTGGTGTGTACAATGGTGATTTGTTAGATGCTGCACAAGTAGCCGAATTAGCTTCTATTCCTTCGCAAGAAGAATTGTTGGCTAAATTGTTGGGTGTTATGCAAGCGCCAGTTTCTGGCTTTGCTCGCGCCTTGGCTGCTTTGGCTGCAAAAAATGCAGAAACCGAAGCCGCGTAATTTACATTTGATTTATTTGATTTTTGATTTTTAGGAGTTTAATAGCATGGCTATTACTAAAGAAGACATTTTAGAAGCAGTTGCTGGTTTGACCGTTATGGAATTGAACGACTTGGTTAAAGCGTTCGAAGAAAAATTTGGCGTTTCTGCTGCTGCTTTGGCAGTTGCTGGTGGTGGCGCTGCTGCTGCTGCAGTTGAAGAAAAAACTGAATTTGACGTTGTATTGACTGCTGCTGGCGACCAAAAAGTTGGCGTGATCAAAGTGGTTCGTGCAATTACTGGTTTGGGCTTGAAAGAAGCTAAAGACTTGGTAGATGGCGCTCCTAAAACTGTTAAAGAAGGCGTTTCTCAAGCTGAAGCTGACGACATCGCTAAACAATTGACTGAAGCTGGTGCTAAAGTCGAAATCAAATAATTTTTATTTGATTGATGGGCTGGCAGTTTTTACTGCCGGCCTTATTTCGCTTGTTGCATAGGGTTATTAATACTGGGCATTCTGGCGAAGTGTTTAGTCTTAACAGCCTGCCAAAAACCTCCCAATTATTGGAGTTTCTTACATGAGTTACTCATTCACTGAGAAAAAACGCATCCGAAAAAGCTTTGCCAAACGTGAAAATGTTTTAGATTTTCCGTTTTTGCTTGCTACTCAATTGGATTCTTACGCATCATTTTTGCAGTTGAATACGCCATTTGACCAACGTAAAGAAGATGGTTTACAGGCCGCCTTCACGTCTATTTTCCCAATTATCAGCCACAATACACATGCGCGCTTAGAGTTTGTACATTACATCTTGGGCGAGCCTGCATTTGATATTCAAGAATGTCAAATGCGTGGTATTACGTATGCAGCACCTTTGCGTGCACGCATTCGTTTGGTGATTATGGATCGTGAAGCTTCTAAACCAACGGTTAAAGAAGTTCGTGAAAATGAAGTTTACATGGGTGAAATCCCATTGATGACACCAAGTGGTTCATTTGTCATTAATGGTACTGAGCGCGTTATCGTGTCTCAGTTACACCGTTCTCCTGGCGTGTTCTTTGAACATGACCGTGGTAAAACCCATTCGTCTGGTAAATTGTTGTTCTCAGCTCGCATCATTCCTTACCGTGGTTCATGGTTGGATTTTGAGTTTGATCCAAAAGATTTGTTGTATTTCCGTATTGACCGTCGCCGTAAAATGCCAGTGACCATCTTGTTGAAAGCATTGGGTTACGATGCTGAAGCGATTTTGAACATGTTCTACGATAAAGACGTGTTTCATTTGAGCGAAGATGGCATTGAGCAAGAGTTGGTATTGAGCCGCCTGAAAGGCGAAGTTGCCAAAATCGATGTCATGGACAAAGATGGCAATTTAATCGTTGCCAAAGGCAAACGCTTTACTGCGAAATCTGTACGCGATTTAAGCAATGCTGGTATCAATCGTTTGACGGTGGATTTTGACAGCTTGATTGGCAAAGTATTGGCCAAAGATGTCATCACACCATTGACTGGTGAAGTTTTGGCCAGTGCGAATGAGGAATTGACCGAAGAAGTTTTGGCTCAATTGCAAATTCACGAAATCAAACGAATTGAAACTTTGTTCATCAACGAGTTAGATCAAGGTGGTTACATTGCTAATACCTTGCGTGTTGATGAAGTAGAAACTCGCTTGCAAGCACGTGTGGCTATTTACCGCATGATGCGTCCTGGTGAGCCACCTACCGAAGATGCTGTTGAACAATTGTTCAATCGCTTGTTCTTCAGTGGCGACAGCTATGATTTGTCACGCGTGGGTCGTATGAAGTTCAACACCCGTACTTACGAACACAAATTGGATGAAAAATCTCCAAATTGGTACCGTAGTATGATTGAAGAATTGTCTGCATTGACTGATGGCAAAAATTTTGTATTGACCAATGAAGACATCATCATTTCGATTGCGACTTTGGTTGAATTGCGCAATGGTCATGGCGAAGTGGACGATATTGACCACTTGGGTAACCGTCGTGTTCGTTCAGTAGGTGAATTGGCTGAAAACCAATTCCGTTCAGGCTTAGCGCGTGTTGAGCGTGCTGTAAAAGAGCGTTTGAACCAAGCTGAATCAGACAACTTGATGCCACACGACTTGATCAATGCCAAACCTGTTTCTGCGGCAATCAAAGAATTTTTTGGTTCTAGCCAATTGTCTCAGTTCATGGACCAAACCAACCCATTGTCTGAAGTGACACACAAACGTCGTGTTTCTGCTTTGGGCCCCGGCGGTTTGACACGTGAACGTGCAGGTTTTGAAGTACGTGACGTACATCCAACACATTACGGCCGTGTGTGTCCGATTGAAACACCAGAGGGTCCAAACATTGGTTTGATCAACTCTTTGTCTGTTTATGCTCGTACCAATGAATATGGCTTCTTGGAAACACCTTACCGCCGTGTTATTGATGGCAAAGTGACCGATCAAATCGATTACTTGTCTGCTATTGAAGAAGGTCGCTATGTGATTGCACAGGCGAATGCTGAATTGAATGCAGAAGGCGCTTTGATTGATGATTTGGTGACTTGTCGTGAAAAAGGTGACACCATTTTGGCTACGCCAGACCGTGTTCAATACATGGACGTGGCGACAGGTCAGGTGGTATCGGTAGCTGCTTCATTGATTCCATTCTTGGAGCATGATGACGCCAACCGTGCATTGATGGGTGCCAACATGCAACGTCAAGCGGTTCCTTGTTTGCGTGCGGATAAACCGTTGGTAGGTACTGGTATTGAGCGCTCTGTAGCGGTGGATTCTGCAACTGCGGTTGTGGCACGTCGTGGCGGTGTGGTTGAGTCTGTGGACGCAAGCCGTGTCGTGATTCGTGTACATGACGAAGAAGCGATTGCTGGTGAAGTGGGTGTGGATATCTACAACTTGGTGAAATACACCCGTTCTAACCAATCAACCAATATCAACCAACGTCCTGTAGTGAGCAAAGGTGATATCTTGGCTCGTGGTGACGTGGTCGCTGACGGTGCATCGACTGACTTGGGTGAATTGGCTTTGGGTCAAAACATGACCATCGCCTTCATGCCTTGGAATGGTTACAACTACGAAGACTCGATTTTGATTTCTGAGCGTGTTGTGGCGGAAGACCGTTACACCACCATTCATATTGAAGAATTGAACGTTGTAGCGCGTGATACCAAATTGGGTGCTGAAGAAATCACTCGCGACATTCCGAACTTGTCTGAACGCATGCAAAACCGTTTGGATGATGCAGGTATTGTGTACATCGGTGCTGAAGTGGAAGCTGGTGACGTTTTGGTGGGTAAAGTAACCCCTAAAGGCGAAACCCAGTTAACACCAGAAGAAAAATTGTTGCGTGCGATTTTCGGTGAAAAAGCCTCTGATGTTAAAGACACGTCATTGCGTATGCCAACAGGTATGAGCGGTACGGTGATTGACGTTCAAGTATTCACTCGTGAAGGCATTGAGCGTGACAAACGTGCACAATCGATTATCGATTCTGAGTTGAAACCTTACCGTAAAGACTTGAACGACCAAATTCGTATTTTCAATAACGATGCTTTTGATCGTATTGAACGCATGATTGTGGGTCAAGAAGCCAATGGCGGTCCAATGCGTTTGGTGAAAGGTACCAAAATTACCAAAGAATATTTGTTGGTGATTGAGAACAAACATGAATGGTTCGATATCCGTTTGGCTGATGAAAACTTGGCGAAACAATTGGAATTGACCAAACACAGTTTGGCGCAGAAGTATGAAGAAGCCGATGCCATGTATGAAGTCAAAAAGAAAAAATTGACTCAAGGCGACGAATTGCAACCTGGCGTACAAAAAATGGTGAAAGTATTCATCGCCATCAAACGTCGTTTGCAAGCGGGTGACAAAATGGCTGGTCGTCACGGTAACAAAGGTGTGGTATCTCGCATCTTGCCTGTGGAAGACATGCCATACATGGCCGACGGTCGTACGGTGGACATCGTATTGAACCCATTGGGCGTACCATCGCGTATGAACATTGGTCAGATTTTGGAAGTGCATTTGGGTTGGGCTGCCAAAGGTATTGGTGAGCGTGTGAACAAGATGTTGGTAGAACAACGCGAAGTGGCCGAATTGCGCGCCTTCTTCGATAAGTTGTACAACACCAGCGGCAAGAAAGAGCAATTGGATGAATTCACCGATGCTGAAATCTTGAACTTGGCAAAACACTTGCGTCGCGGTATGACGTTTGCTTCTCCTGTATTTGATGGTGCTGATGAAGCTGAAATCAAAGAGATGTTGGAATTGGCTTATCCAAGCGAAGATCCTGATATGCAAAAATTGGGCTTCAATGCAACCAAAACTCAAGTGACTTTGTACGATGGTCGTACGGGTGAAGCATTTGACCGTCATGTAACCGTTGGTGTGATGCATTACTTGAAATTGCATCACTTGGTTGACGAAAAAATGCATGCTCGTTCTACTGGTCCTTACAGCTTGGTGACACAACAACCATTGGGCGGTAAAGCACAATTCGGTGGTCAGCGTTTCGGTGAGATGGAGGTTTGGGCATTGGAAGCTTACGGTGCTGCTTATACCTTGCAAGAAATGTTGACTGTGAAGTCAGATGACGTGGTGGGTCGTACGAAGATGTATGAAAACATCGTTAAAGGCGAACACAAAATTGATGCAGGCATGCCTGAGTCATTCAATGTGTTGGTTAAAGAGATCCGCTCATTGGGCTTGGACATCGATTTAGAGCGTTACTAATTGTGCCTAACGGGTTTCAGGACGCCTGAAGCCCGTCAACAACTGGAGCTAAAATGAAAGCTTTGTTAGATTTATTTAACCCCTTGCAAGGTGCAGGTGCGGATGATGAATTTGATGCCATCAAAATCGGCATTGCATCACCAGAAACCATTCGCTCTTGGTCTTACGGTGAAGTTAAAAAACCTGAAACCATCAACTATCGTACGTTCAAACCTGAACGTGATGGTTTATTCTGTGCCAAAATTTTTGGCCCAGTTAAAGATTATGAATGTTTGTGCGGTAAATACAAACGCTTGAAATTCAAAGGTGTGACCTGCGAAAAATGTGGCGTAGAAGTGACTTTGTCTAAAGTGCGTCGTGAGCGCATGGGTCACATTGAATTGGCGTCACCTGTTGCACACATTTGGTTCTTGAAATCATTGCCATCTCGTTTGGGCATGGTTTTGGACATGACTTTGCGTGATATCGAACGCATTTTGTATTTTGAAGCATTTGTGGTAACCGATCCTGGCTTAACTTCTTTGCAACGCCGTCAATTGTTGACTGAAGAAGATTATTACGAGCATTTGGACGAATACGGCGAAGAATTTGAAGCGAAAATGGGTGCCGAAGGTGTGCGCGAATTGTTGCGCACTTTGGACATCGAAAACGAAATTCAAGTTTTGCGTCAAGAGTTGGAATCAACTGGCTCTGATACCAAAATCAAAAAAATTGCAAAACGTTTGAAAGTATTGGAAGCCTTCCAACGCTCAGGTATGAAACTTGAGTGGATGATTATGGATGTGTTGCCAGTATTGCCACCTGATTTGCGTCCATTGGTACCGTTGGATGGTGGTCGTTTTGCCACTTCTGACTTGAATGATTTGTACCGTCGTGTGATTAACCGTAACAACCGTTTGAAACGTTTGTTGGAGTTGCGCGCGCCAGACATCATCGTTCGCAATGAAAAACGTATGTTGCAAGAAGCAGTGGATTCGTTGTTAGACAACGGCCGTCGCGGTAAAGCGATGACTGGTGCGAACAAACGCCCATTGAAATCATTGGCTGACATGATCAAAGGTAAGGGCGGTCGTTTCCGTCAGAACTTGCTGGGTAAACGTGTGGACTATTCAGGCCGCTCTGTGATTACCGTAGGTCCTTACTTGCGTTTGCACCAATGTGGTTTGCCTAAAAAAATGGCATTGGAATTGTTCAAACCAGTCATTTTCCACAAATTGGAAAAATTGGAATTGGCCAACTCCATCAAACAAGCCAAAAAATTGGTAGAACAAGAAGTGCCAGAAGTTTGGGACATCTTGGAAGACGTGATTCGCGAACATCCAATCATGTTGAACCGTGCGCCTACCTTGCACCGTTTGGGTATTCAAGCGTTTGAACCGATTTTGATTGAAGGCAAAGCCATTCAATTGCACCCGCTCGTTTGTGCGGCATTTAACGCCGACTTTGACGGTGACCAAATGGCGGTTCACGTACCATTGTCTTTGGAAGCGCAACAAGAAGCGCGTACATTGATGTTGGCGTCAAACAACGTGTTGTCTCCAGCCAATGGTGAGCCAATTATCGTACCTTCTCAAGACATCGTCTTGGGTCTGTATTACATGACGCGTGACAAAATCAATGGCAAAGGCGAAGGCACTTTGTTCGCGGATGTCAAAGAAGTACAACGTGCATACGAAACCCGCCAAGTTGAATTGGCAACCAAATGTACAGTACGTTTGACCGAATATGTGAAAAACGAACAAGGTGGTTACGATGCTGTAAGACGTCGTTATGAAACCACTGTGGGTCGCGCCATTTTGTCTACTTTGTTACCTAAAGGCTTGGCATTTGAACACATTAACAAAGCATTGAAAAAGAAAGAAATTTCTAAATTAATCAATGTGTCGTTTCGTGTGTGCGGCTTGCGTGATACGGTGATTTTTGCTGACCACTTGATGTACACAGGTTATGCATATTCTACTCGTGGTGGTATTTCGATTTGTGTGGACGACATGGAAGTGCCGGCTGCAAAAGTAACTTTGTTGGCAGAAGCTCAAGGCGAAGTGAAGGAAATCGAAGAACAATACCGTCAAGGTTTGGTAACCAATGGCGAACGCTATAATAAAGTGGTCGACATTTGGGGTCGTACAGGCGATAAGATTGCCAAAGCGATGATGGACAATTTGTCTGTGGACAAAGTCATTGACCGTGATGGTAACGAAGTTGACCAAGAATCATTCAACTCAATTTACATGATGGCTGACTCTGGTGCCCGTGGTTCGGCAGCACAGATCAAACAGTTGTCAGGTATGCGTGGTTTGATGGCAAAACCTGATGGTTCGATCATTGAAACACCAATTACGTCTAACTTCCGTGAAGGCTTGACGGTATTGCAATACTTTATTTCAACACACGGTGCGCGTAAAGGTTTGGCGGATACGGCGTTGAAAACAGCGAACTCAGGTTACTTGACACGTCGTTTGGTTGACGTGACCCAAGACTTGGTGGTGATTGAGGACGATTGTGGTACCACTGACGGCTTTGTCATGAAAGCAGTTGTACAAGGTGGTGACGTGATTGAGCCGTTGCGCGATCGTATCTTGGGCCGTGTGACTGCAGAAGATGTGGTTGACCCTAATACCAATACAACGATTGTTGAAGCTGGCACTATCTTGTCTGAAGCTTTGGTGAACTTGATTGACAATTCTGGTGCGGATGAAGTTAAAGTTCGTACACCAATTACTTGTAAAACACGTTATGGCTTGTGTGCTCAATGTTACGGTCGTGACTTGGCGCGTGGTAAGTTGGTTAATACAGGTGAAGCAGTTGGTGTGATTGCTGCTCAATCGATTGGTGAGCCTGGTACTCAGTTGACGATGCGTACGTTCCATATTGGTGGTGCTGCGTCTCGAGCTGCTGCGGCAACTCAAGTTGAATCTAAATCTAACGGTACGGCACGTTTCTCTAGCCAAATGCGTTATGTAACCAACAACAAAGGCGAATTGATTGTCATCGGTCGTTCTTGTGAAGTGGTGATTCATGACGATGTGGGTCGTGAGCGTGAACGTCATAAAGTGCCTTACGGTTCTACTTTGATGGTACGTGATGGTGAGACGATTGTTGCAGGTCAAGTATTGGCAACATGGGATCCGCATACCCGTCCAATGATTACCGAACATGCAGGTCGCGTTCGCTTTGAAAACATCGAAGAAGGTGTGACTGTTGCCAAACAAACTGACGAAGTGACTGGTTTGTCTACTTTGGTGGTGATTGATGGTAAACGTCGCGGTTCACAAGCGCGAGTATTGCGTCCAGCGGTTCGTTTGTTGGATGAAAATGGTGAAGAAATTCGTGCTGCAGGTTCTGATACACCTGTGACGATGGCATTCCCAATCGGTGCGATTATTACGGTGCGTGAAGGTCAAGAAGTGGGTAAGGGTGAAGTATTGGCTCGTATTCCTCAAGCTTCTACCAAAACTCGTGACATTACCGGTGGTTTGCCTCGTGTAGCTGAATTGTTCGAGGCTCGTACACCAAAAGACGCGGGTATGTTGGCGGAAGTGACTGGTACGGTTTCGTTCGGTAAAGAAACCAAAGGCAAACAACGTTTGGTGATTACCGATGTTGATGGCATCGTGGTTGAAACTTTAATCTCGAAAGAGAAACAAGTTTTGGTGCATGACGGTCAAGTTGTAAATCGCGGTGAGGTGATTGTGGATGGTGCGGTTGACCCACACGACATCTTGCGTTTGCAAGGCATTGAAGCTTTGGCGCGCTATATCATTCAAGAAGTGCAAGAAGTTTACCGCTTACAAGGCGTGAAGATTTCTGACAAACACATTGAAGTGATCATCCGTCAAATGTTGCGTCGTGTGAACATTGCTGATTCAGGCGAAACTCAGTTCATTACTGGTGAACAAGTTGAGCGTGCGGAAGTGATGATTGCCAACGAAAAAATGGCGGCAGAAGGCAAACAACCTGCACGCATTGAAAACATTTTGTTGGGTATTACCAAAGCATCGTTGTCGACTGATTCGTTCATTTCTGCAGCTTCGTTCCAAGAGACTACTCGTGTCTTGACTGAAGCGGCGATTATGGGCAAACGTGATGATTTGCGTGGCTTGAAAGAAAACGTGATTGTGGGTCGTTTGATTCCTGCAGGTACGGGTTTGCATTACCATCGCAAGCGTCGTCAAAACAATCCATTGCCTGAAACTTCAGCAGAATAATCTGTTTTAAGTTTGAGCATTATGCAAAGCGTCCTGTAAAACATTTACAGGACGCTTTTTTATGGGTATGTATTATAGAGATTGAATGAAAAAAATATTAAAAATCAAGGTAATAAATTTTACTCTTTCAAGGATATGAATGCCAAGGTTGGCAGCGTCCTGTAAGGCTTTGCCAAATTTGATTGAATTTAAAACTCGGGTTTATTTTTTGGCAAGGCATTTATCTGTATCAAATTAGGTTAAAAAACAATCAAATATGCGCTGGTTGATTTGACTTGATGATTCAATAGCGTCTATAATTTCGCCCTTGCTGGCATGGTGCCAGTAGTTTTTCAATGGGAACTTAAATAAATGCCTACTATTAACCAGTTGGTTCGCAAAGGCCGTCAAAAACCGGTTTATGTGAACAAAGTGCCTGCTTTGGAAGCATGTCCACAAAAACGCGGTGTATGTACTCGTGTTTACACTACTACACCTAAAAAACCTAACTCTGCATTGCGTAAAGTATGTAAAGTGCGTTTGACTAACGGTTTCGAAGTGATTTCGTATATCGGTGGTGAAGGCCATAACTTGCAAGAGCATAGCGTTGTATTGATTCGTGGCGGTCGTGTAAAAGACTTGCCGGGTGTGCGTTACCATACTGTTCGTGGTTCTTTGGACACTGCTGGTGTTAAAGACCGTAAACAAAGCCGTTCTAAATACGGTACTAAACGTCCTAAGTAATTGGCTTTTGACGTGGGTTGCCCGTTTGGGTAATCGAGTAAGTGCTTATCTCTGATGAATAAGCCAGAGCAATGATGCTCAACTGAATAGAATGTAAGGAATTAAAATGCCAAGACGTAGAGAAGTCCCTAAACGCGAGATTTTGCCTGATCCTAAATTCGGTAGCACCGAATTGTCTAAATTCATGAACGTTGTGATGATTGACGGCAAAAAATCAGTTGCAGAGCGTATTATTTATGGCGCTTTGGAACAAATCGAAAAGAAATCTGGTAAGCCAGCGATCGAAGTATTCGAAGCTGCTATTGCTAATGCGAAACCAATCGTGGAAGTGAAAAGCCGCCGTGTCGGTGGTGCTAACTATCAAGTTCCCGTTGAAGTTCGTCCGTCACGTCGTTTGGCGTTGGCAATGCGCTGGGTACGCGATGCGGCTCGTAAACGTGGTGAAAAATCAATGGACTTGCGTTTGGCAGGCGAATTGATGGATGCAGCTGAAGGCCGTGGTGGCGCGTTGAAAAAACGTGAAGAAGTTCACCGTATGGCTGAAGCGAACAAAGCGTTCTCTCACTTCCGTTTCTAATTTAAAAAGGCGACAACCGTGGCTCGTAAAACCCCTATTTCGCGCTACCGTAATATCGGTATTAGCGCACATATTGACGCCGGCAAAACGACTACTTCAGAACGTATCTTGTTCTACACTGGCATGACTCACAAATTGGGTGAAGTTCATGACGGCGCAGCAACAACTGACTGGATGGAACAAGAGCAAGAGCGTGGTATTACCATTACTTCTGCTGCTGTGACCACATTCTGGAAAGGTATGGACGGTACGTTGCCTGAATACCGTTTCAACGTGATTGACACTCCAGGACACGTAGACTTTACTGTTGAAGTAGAGCGTTCTATGCGTGTATTGGACGGTGCGGTAATGGTTTACTGTGCTGTAGGTGGTGTACAACCTCAGTCTGAAACTGTATGGCGCCAAGCCAATAAATACCAAGTGCCTCGTTTGGCATTTGTAAACAAAATGGACCGTCAAGGTGCTAACTTCTTCCGTGTGGTTGAGCAAATGCAAACTCGTTTGCGTGCTAACCCAGTACCAGTAGTGGTACCTATCGGTGCAGAAGATAGTTTCCAAGGTGTGGTTGACTTGTTGAAAATGAAAGCCATTTTGTGGAATGATGCCACTCAAGGTTTGACTTTTGACTATGCTGACATTCCTGCTGACTTGGTTTCTGTTGCTGAAGAATGGCGCGAGAAAATGGTTGAAGCTGCGGCTGAAGCCACAGAAGATTTGATGGAAAAATACTTGGGCGGTGAAGAATTGACCGAACAAGAAATCGTTGAAGCTTTGCGTACTCGTACTTTGGCTGGTGAAATCCAACCTGTATTGTGTGGTTCTGCATTTAAAAACAAAGGTGTACAACGTATGTTGGACGCAGTTGTTGAATACTTGCCAGCACCGACTGACATTCCTGCAGTAGCGGGTGTTTCTCCTAAGACTGACGAGGCTATGACTCGTGAAGCATCTGATGAAGAGAAATTCTCTGCGTTGGCATTCAAATTGATGAATGACAAATATGTAGGTCAGTTGACGTTCATCCGTGTTTACTCAGGCGTATTGAAGTCTGGTGATACTGTAATCAACTCAGTAAAAGGCACTCGTGAGCGCGTGGGTCGTTTGGTACAAATGAAAGCCAACGATCGTGAAGAAATCGAAGAAGTACGCGCTGGTGACATCGCTGCTGCAATCGGTTTGAAAGACGTGACCACTGGTGAGACTTTGTGTGCTGAAGATGCTCCGATCATCTTGGAACGCATGGAATTCCCAGAGCCTGTAATTCACGTGGCTGTTGAACCAAAAACCAAAGCTGACCAAGAAAAAATGGGCTTGGCTTTGAACCGTTTGGCTAAAGAAGATCCTTCTTTCCGCGTTAAAACTGACGAAGAGTCTGGTCAAACTATTATCTCTGGTATGGGTGAATTGCACTTAGAGATTTTGGTTGACCGTATGAAACGTGAGTTCGGCGTTGAAGCTGCAGTAGGCGCGCCTCAAGTGGCTTACCGTGAAACCATCCGCAAAGCAGTGGAAGTGGAAGGCAAACACGTTAAGCAGTCTGGTGGTAAAGGTCAATACGGTCACGCTGTGATCAAATTGGAGCCTTTGGAACCAGGTGGTGTGGGTTACGAGTTCTTGGACGAGATCAAAGGTGGTGTGATTCCTAAAGAATTCATCCCTTCTGTTGACAAAGGTATTCGTGATACTTTGAACAGCGGTATCTTGGCTGGTTACCCAGTAGTGGACGTTCGCGTTCGCTTGGTATTCGGTTCTTACCATGATGTTGACTCTTCGCAAATCGCATTTGAATTGGCTGGTTCTATGGCATTCAAAGAAGGTATGCGTCGTGCGAGTGCTTGCTTGTTAGAGCCTATCATGGCTGTAGAAGTGGAAACTCCAGAAGACTACATGGGCGATGTAATGGGTGACTTGAACCGCCGTCGTGGTATGGTATTGGGCATGGACGATGATGGTATTGGCGGCAAAAAAATCCGCGCAGAAGTACCATTGAAAGAAATGTTCGGCTACTCTACTGACTTGCGTTCAGCGACTCAAGGTCGTGCAACTTACTCTATGGAATTCAAGAAATACGCTGAAGTTCCTAACAACGTTGCCGAAGAAATCATTGCTAGCCGCAAAGGTTAATTATTTTTAACGAGTTAAGCGTCCTGTAAATGTTTACAGGCCGCTTTCTAAATACTCATTGTTCTTTACAAGGAATTAGTCAAATGGCTAAAGAAAAATTTGAACGCAGTAAACCACACGTAAACGTGGGTACAATTGGTCACGTTGACCATGGTAAAACTACTTTGACTGCTGCTTTGTGCACAGTATTGTCTAAAGCATTTGGTGGTGCTGCTAAAGCTTACGATCAAATCGACAACGCGCCTGAAGAAAAAGCACGTGGTATTACCATTAATACTTCACACGTTGAATACGAAACTGAAACTCGTCACTACGCTCACGTAGACTGTCCAGGTCACGCCGACTATGTTAAAAACATGATTACTGGCGCGGCTCAAATGGATGGCGCGATTTTGGTATGTTCAGCAGCTGATGGTCCTATGCCACAAACTCGTGAACACATCTTGTTGGGTCGTCAAGTAGGCGTGCCTTACATCTTGGTATTCATGAACAAATGTGACATGGTTGACGACGAAGAGTTGTTGGAATTGGTTGAGATGGAAATCCGTGACTTGTTGTCAAGCTACGACTTCCCAGGCGACGACTGCCCAATCATCAAAGGTTCTGCATTGAAAGCCTTGGAAGGCGACCAATCAGCAATCGGCGAACCAGCAATCTTGGAATTGGCTGCAGCTTTGGATTCTTACATCCCTACTCCAGAACGTGCTGTTGACAAACCATTCTTGTTGCCAATCGAAGACGTGTTCTCTATTTCTGGTCGTGGTACTGTTGTGACTGGTCGTATCGAGCGCGGTATCGTTAAAGTTGGTGAAGAGATCGAAATCGTTGGTTTGAAAGACACTGTTAAAACAACTTGTACGGGCGTTGAGATGTTCCGTAAATTGTTGGACGAAGGTCAAGCTGGCGACAACGTAGGTGTATTGTTGCGTGGTACTAAACGTGAAGACGTTGAGCGTGGTCAAGTATTGGCTAAGCCAGGTACTATCAAACCTCACACTACATTTACTGCTGAAGTTTACGTATTGTCTAAAGAAGAGGGTGGCCGTCATACTCCATTCTTCGCTAACTACCGTCCACAGTTCTACTTCCGTACAACTGACGTAACTGGTGCAGTTACTTTGGGTGAAGGCGTGGAAATGGTTATGCCAGGTGAAAACGTGTCAATCACTGTTGAATTGATTGCACCTATCGCTATGGAAGATGGTTTGCGCTTCGCGATTCGTGAAGGTGGTCGTACCGTTGGTGCTGGTGTTGTAGCATCTGTAATCAAATAATTTAGGAATATTGAGATGAAAAACCAAAAAATCCGTATTCGCTTGAAAGCTTATGATTACAGCTTGATCGATCATTCTGCTCAAGAAATCGTTGAGACTGCTAAACGTACTGGTGCTGTGGTTAAAGGTCCAATTCCTTTGCCTACAAAAATCGAACGTTTCAACATCTTGCGTTCTCCTCACGTTAACAAAACTTCTCGTGAACAGTTGGAAATCCGCACTCACTTGCGTTTGATGGATATCGTTGATTGGACTGATAAAACCACAGATGCTTTGATGAAATTGGACTTGCCAGCAGGCGTTGATGTAGAAATCAAAGTGCAATAATTATACAGATTTGCAATATTTTAATTTAAAACATTGATTTAAGTTGAAGTGTTGTAGTATGATTGCGGACTCAGCAATTATTTATAACTTGCTGAGTTCGTTTTTTATACATTAGCCAATCAATCGTAATTGGTGCCTTTAATTAAGGAATAAACATGAGTTTAGGTCTGGTAGGGCGCAAAGTAGGCATGACTCGCGTGTTCGACGAACAGGGTGCATCTGTTCCAGTAACCGTGTTGGAAATGACTGCTAACCGCGTCACTCAGGTTAAAACCAAAGACACAGACGGCTACGAAGCTGTTCAAGTGACTTTTGGTTCAAAAAAAGCGAATCGTGTTAACAAAACAGAAGCTGGTCACTTTGCAAAAGCAGGTGTTGAAGCTGGTTCTGGTTTGATCGAATTCGCAATCGAAGCTGGTGAATTGAAAGCTGGCGACGTTATTGAAGTGTCGATGTTTGAAGCTGGTCAGTTGGTTGATATCACTGGCACTTCTAAAGGTAAAGGCTTTGCCGGTACCATCAAACGTCATAATTTTGATTCTCAACGTACTTCTCACGGTAACTCACGTTCTCACCGTGTACCAGGCTCTATCGGCCAAGCACAAGACCCAGGTCGCGTGTTTAAAGGCAAGCGCATGGCTGGCCAATATGGTAACACTAAATCAACTGTACAAAACTTAGTGGTTGTACGTGTTGATGCAGAACGCAACTTACTGTTGGTAAAAGGTGCAGTACCTGGCTCGATTAACAGCGATGTCGTGGTGCGTCCTAGTGTGAAAGCGGGTGCGTAATGGAATTGAAATTAATCAACGCTAACGGCGAAGTTGCGGGCAATGTGGCTGCTTCTGATGCTTTGTTTGGTCGTGAATACAACGAAGCTTTGGTACACCAATTGGTGACTGCTTACTTGGCGAATGCTCGTTCAGGTAACCGTGCACAAAAAACCCGTGCTGAAGTAAATCACTCTACTAAAAAACCTTGGCGTCAAAAAGGTACCGGTCGCGCGCGTTCTGGTATGACTTCGTCTCCAATCTGGCGTAAAGGTGGCCGTGCGTTCCCTAACAAACCTGATGAGAACTTCACTCAAAAAGTGAACCGCAAAATGTTCCGCGCTGGTATCGCGACTATTTTGTCTCAATTGGTGCGTGATGATCGCTTGGTAGTAGTTGAAGATTTGACTGTTGATTCTCCAAAAACCAAAGCTTTCGCTGAACAAGTGAAAAATATGGGTTTGGAACAAGTGTTGTTCTTGACTACACAATTGGATGAAAACGTATTTTTATCTAGTCGCAACTTGCACAATGTTTTGGTTTTAGAAGCTCATCAAGCTGATCCTTATAGCTTATTGCGCTTTAAGAAAGTTGTGTTGACTAAAGCAGCAGTTGCACAATTAGAGGAGCAATGGGCATGAATCAAGAACGTTTAATGAAAGTGATTCTGGCACCTGTTGTTTCAGAAAAAAGCAATATGATTGCTGAAAAACGCAATCAAATGACTTTTAAAGTGTTGCCTAATGCAACCAAAACTGAAATCAAAGCAGCTGTTGAATTGTTGTTCAGTGTTCAAGTGGCTTCTGTGACTACCACGACTACTAAAGGCAAGAAAAAACGCTTTGGCAGTTCTTTTGGTAAACGCAGCGACGTGAAAAAAGCGTATGTTAGCTTGGTTGAAGGTCAGCAATTAGACTTAGAAACCGCAGCAGCCGCTTCTGCAGAATAAGGAAAAGTGAAATGGCTATTGTTAAAATGAAGCCGACTTCTGCTGGCCGTCGCGGCATGGTCCGTGTAGTCACTGAAGGTCTGCACAAAGGCGCTCCTTACGCTCCTTTGTTAGAAAAACAAAACTCTACCGCTGGTCGTAACAACGGTGGTCGTATTACTACTCGTCATAAAGGTGGTGGTCACAAACATCATTACCGTATGATTGACTTCAAACGTAACAGCAAGGACGGTATTCCGGCAACTGTTGAACGTATTGAATACGATCCAAACCGCACTGCGCACATCGCTTTGTTGTGCTATGCAGACGGTGAACGTCGTTACATCATCGCTCCACGTGGTTTGAAAGCTGGTGCACAAGTTGTTTCTGGTGCTGAGTCTGCGATTAAAGTAGGTAATACTTTACCTATTCGCAACATCCCAGTTGGTACTACCATCCACTGTATCGAAATGAAACCAGGTAAAGGCGCGCAAATTGCTCGCTCCGCTGGTACTTCAGCGATGTTGTTGGCTCGTGAAGGCATTTACGCTCAATTGCGTTTGCGTTCAGGCGAAATCCGAAAAATTCACGTTGATTGCCGTGCAACCATCGGTGAAGTGGGTAACGAAGAGCAAAGCTTGAAGAAAATCGGTAAAGCTGGTGCTAATCGCTGGAAAGGCATTCGTCCTACCGTACGCGGTGTGGTAATGAATCCAGTAGATCACCCACACGGTGGTGGTGAAGGTCGTACCGGTGAAGGTCGTGAGCCAGTTAGCCCATGGGGTACTCCAGCTAAAGGCTACCGCACCCGTAGCAACAAACGCACGAATAACATGATTGTTCGTCGCCGCTTTTCAAATAAAGGGTAATTAGATGGCACGTTCATTGAAAAAAGGTCCTTATGTAGACCTGCACTTGCTGAAAAAAGTTGATACAGCACGTGCAACCAGCGACAAGCGTCCAATCAAAACTTGGTCTCGTCGCTCTACTATCTTGCCTGACTTTATTGGTTTGACCATTGCTGTACACAACGGCCGTACTCACGTGCCTGTTTACATCAGCGACAACATGGTTGGTCACAAATTGGGCGAATTCGCGTTCACTCGCACTTTTAAAGGCCATTTGGCTGATAAAAAAGCTAAGAAATAAGGAGTGAATGATGAAAGTATCTGCACAACATAAAAATGCACGTATTTCTGCGCAAAAAGCTCGCTTAATTGCTGACTTGATTCGCGGTAAAGATGTTGCTTCTGCTTTGACTATTTTGCAATTTGCGCCGCAAAAAGCAGCTGAGTTGACTTATAAAGTATTGGGCTCTGCAATTGCCAATGCTGAACACAACGAAGGTGCTGACATCGATGAATTGAAAGTGGTTGAAATTTTCGTTGACAAAGGCCCAAGCTTGAAACGTTTCTCAGCTCGTGCTAAAGGTCGCGGTAACCGCATTGAAAAACAAACTTGTCACATCACTGTGACCGTTGGTAACTAAGGAAAAACAATGGGACAAAAAATCAACCCAACTGGTTTCCGATTAGCGGTGAACAAAGATTGGTCTTCAAAATGGTTTGCTAAAACTAGCGAGTTTCCAACTGTTTTGAAACAAGATATCGACGTTCGCAACTACTTGCAAAAACGTTTGAAAAATGCTTCAGTTGGTCGCATCGTGATTGAGCGCCCTGCTAAGTCAGCAAAAATTACCATTTTCACTGCCCGTCCAGGTATCGTGATTGGTAAAAAAGGCGAAGACATTGAAGTGTTGAAACGTGACTTGCAAAATTTATTGGGTTTGCCAGTTCATGTGAACATTGAAGAAATTCGCAAGCCTGAGTTGGATGCAAAAATCATTGCTGACAATATTGCTAGCCAATTGGAAAAACGTGTAATGTTCCGTCGTGCCATGAAACGCTCTATGCAAAATGCAATGCGTGCTGGTGCGAAAGGTATCAAAATCATGTCTTCAGGTCGCTTGAATGGTATCGATATCGCTCGTAGCGAATGGTATCGTGAAGGCCGAGTGCCTTTGCATACTTTACGTGCTGACGTTGATTATGCAACAAGTGAAGCGTTGACTACCTACGGTATCATTGGCATTAAAGTTTGGGTTTACAAAGGTGAAGCTGGTTCTCAACCACAAGTAGCTGCAAAACCTGAAGAAAAGAAAAACGGAAAGGCAGGTCGTCGAAATGCTGCAGCCAACTAGACTGAAATATCGTAAACAACACAAAGGTCGTAACACTGGTGTTGCGACTCGTGGTAACAAAGTAAGCTTTGGTGATTTCGGTTTGAAAGCAACTGGCCGTGGTCGTTTGACTGCACGTCAGATCGAAGCTGCTCGTCGTGCGATGACCCGTCATATTAAACGTGGTGGTCGTATTTGGATCCGTGTTTTCCCAGACAAACCAATTACTGAAAAACCTGCTGAAGTTCGTATGGGTGGCGGTAAAGGTTCTCCAGAGTACTGGGTAGCGGAAATTCAACCAGGTAAAATGCTGTACGAAATGGATGGCGTGTCAGAAGAGTTGGCTCGTGAAGCATTCGAATTGGCAGCAGCAAAATTGCCTATTTCTACTGTTTTTGTAGTTAGACAGGTAGGTCAATAATGAGTGCTAAAAATTTACACGACAAATCTGTTGAGCAATTAAATGAAGAATTGATGAGTTTGTTGAAAGCTCAGTTCGGTTTGCGTATGCAAGCTGCAACGAATCAATTGCAAAAAACCAGCGAAATTAAAAAAACTCGCCGTGAAATTGCTCGTATTAAAACCATTTTGAGCCAAAAGGTTGGTCAATAATGAGCGAAAAGAAAAATGTTCGTACATTAACCGGTAAAGTGGTTAGTGACAAAATGGACAAAACCGTTGTTGTTTTGGTTGAGCGTAAAGTGAAACACCCTTTGTACGGTAAAGTAATTCGCCGTTCAAACAAGTTTCATGCTCATGATGAAAACAATGAGTATGCGGTTGGTGACGTGGTAACGATTGCAGAATCGCGCCCATTGTCTAAAACCAAAACTTGGGTTGTTGCCACTTTGGTGGAAAAAAACAACACCATTTAAGTTTTAGGTGCTATCAAGAGGCGAATACTTGCTTAAATCAAAAGATTAGGGTAAGATTCGCTTCTTATAGTTTTGTCTATCCCTTCGGGATCCAAGACTGGTTCATCTAAACCCTTATTGGGTGCTCAAGCAAATGGCTTGATAGATTGTTGAATTAAGTTGGGTATATAAAGGTAATCTACAATGATACAAATGCAGACCATGCTTGATGTGGCTGATAACTCTGGTGCGCGCCGTGTAATGTGCATCAAAGTTTTGGGTGGCTCTAAACGCCGCTACGCTACTGTTGGCGACATCATTAAAGTGACTGTTAAAGATGCGGCGCCTCGTGGCCGTGTTAAAAAAGGTGACGTTTACAATGCAGTGGTAGTTCGTACTGCTAAAGGTGTTCGTCGTGCTGATGGCGCGTTGATCAAATTTGATAACAATGCAGCAGTTATCTTGAACAACAAATTAGAGCCAATGGGTACTCGTATTTTTGGCCCAGTAACACGTGAATTGCGTAACGAACGCTTCATGAAAATCGTTTCATTAGCGCCTGAAGTGTTATAAGAAGGATTTATCATGGCTAAAATTAAATCAGGTGATCAAGTTATTGTGATCACAGGCAAGAACAAAGGCGCTACTGGTAAAGTTTTGCGTGTTTTGGATGGTAAAGTAGTGGTTGAAGGTGTTAACGTTGTTAAACGTCACCAAAAACCTAATCCAATGCGCGGCGTTGAAGGTGGTATCGTTTCTAAAAACGCACCAATCAATGTTTCAAATGTAGCGATTTTTAATCCTGAAACCAAAAAAGCTGATCGCGTTGGTATCAAATTAGTTGAGACTGAAGGCAAAGTTAAACGCGTTCGCGTGTTTAAGTCTAACGGCGCTCAAATTGACGCGTAATAAGGTGAGATAAAAATGGCACGTTTAAGCGACTTTTACAAAGAAACCGTGGTTCCAGAGTTGATGAAACAATTCAACTACGAATCTGTAATGCAAGTACCACGCATTGAAAAAATCACCTTGAACATGGGTGTTGGTGAGGCTGTTGCAGATAAAAAAGTAATGGATCACGCTGTTTCTGATTTGGAAAAAATTGCTGGTCAAAAACCAGTTGTAACTTTGGCTCGCAAGTCAATCGCGGGTTTCAAAATCCGTGATAACTACCCAGTGGGTTGTAAAGTGACTTTGCGTCGCGAACGCATGTTTGAATTCTTGGATCGTTTGATTACCATCTCTTTGCCTCGCGTGCGTGACTTCCGTGGTGTGAATGGTAAATCATTTGATGGTAGCGGTAACTTCAACATGGGTGTACGCGAACAAATCATTTTCCCTGAAATTGAATATGACAAAATCGATGCATTGCGTGGTTTGAATATTACGATTACTACTACTGCACAAACTGATGAAGAAGCGAAAGCTTTGTTGTCATTGTTCAAATTCCCATTTAAAGGTTAATTCATGGCTAAGAAAGCACTAATTAATCGTGAATCAAAACGTGAAGCATTGGCTATTAAATATGCTGCTAAACGTGAAGCGATTTTCGCTGTCATTAATGACGAAAGCGCTACTGCGGAAGAACGTTTTGAAGCTCGTTTAAAATTCCAAAGCATTCCTCGTAATGCAATGCCAGTTCGCCAACGTCGTCGTTGTGCATTGACTGGTCGCCCTCGTGGCACTTTCCGTAAATTTGGTTTGGCTCGTACCAAGGTTCGCGAAATCGCAATGCGTGGCGAAATTCCTGGTGTGATTAAATCAAGTTGGTAATGAATGAGGGCTTAAGATATGAGTATGCATGATCCGATTTCTGATATGTTGACCCGCATTCGCAACGCTCAACGTGTAAATAAAAACACGGTTGCAATGCCATCTTCAAAAATCAAAACTGCTATTGCGCAAGTTTTGAAAGAAGAAGGTTACATTGAAGATTACAGCGTTGCTGGTGAAGTTAAAGCAACCTTAGAAATTCAATTGAAGTATTACGCAGGTCGTCCTGTAATCGAGCACATTCAACGTGTTTCTCGCCCAGGCTTGCGCGTATACAAAGCGGCTAACGAAATTCCTTCAGTAATGAATGGTTTAGGCGTGGCTATTGTTAGCACCTCTAAAGGTGTAATGACTGATCGTAAAGCACGTGCCAACAGTGTTGGTGGCGAATTGCTTTGCGTAGTAGCATAAGGAGTGTTGTTTAATGTCTCGCGTTGCTAAAAGTCCAGTTGTTATCCCTGCTGGTGTAGAAGTAAAGTTTGGTACTGAAGTTTTGACTATCTCTGGCAAAAATGGCGAATTGTCATTGCCTTTGTCTCAAGACGTAAACATTGCTTTGGAAGAAGGTCAATTGACTTTCACTCCTAATAATGACAGCAAACATGCTGGCGCCATGTCAGGCACTTTACGTGCTTTGGTAAACAACATGGTTAAAGGTGTTGCTGAAGGTTTTGAGAAGAAATTGCAATTGATTGGCGTGGGTTACCGCGCGCAAGCTCAAGGTCAAATCTTGAACTTGTCATTGGGTTTCTCTCATCCTGTTGCTTATGAATTGCCAGAAGGCGTAACTGCGGTTACTCCATCTCAAACTGAAATTGTTATTTCTGGTGCTGACAAGCAAAAAGTTGGTCAAGTAGCTGCCGAAGTTCGTGGTTATCGTCCTCCTGAGCCTTATAAAGGCAAAGGTGTTCGTTATGCAGACGAAAAAGTGGTTATTAAAGAGACTAAGAAAAAATAATTGAGGCTCGATAAATGAATAAAAAAGTTGCAAGACTCCGCCGTGCACGTAAAACCCGTGCCAAAATTGCGGGCTTAGGTATTGAAAGATTGAGTGTTTATCGTTCAAACAATCACATTTATGCCCAAATTATCTCTGCTGAAGGCGACAAAGTGTTGGCTCAAGCATCTACAGTTGAAACTGCAGTACGTGGCGACTTGAAATCAGGTAGCTCTGTTGAAGCAGCTCAATTGGTTGGTAAACGCATTGCAGAAGCAGCTAAAGCTGCTGGTGTTGAAAAAGTTGCGTTTGACCGTGCTGGTTTCAAATACCATGGTCGTGTAAAAGCATTGGCCGATGCTGCCCGTGAAAACGGTCTCAGTTTCTAATAGTAAGTTTGGAGTTTACAAATGGCAAAACACGAAATTGACGATCGCGGCGATGGCTTAATTGAAAAGATGGTCGCAGTCAACCGCGTGACTAAAGTGGTTAAAGGTGGCCGTATTATGGCTTTCTCAGCACTAACAGTAGTTGGTGATGGTGATGGTCGTATTGGCATGGGTAAAGGTAAATCTAAAGAAGTACCTGTTGCCGTTCAAAAAGCAATGGATCAAGCTCGTCGCAACATGATCAAAGTACCTTTAAATGGTACAACCATTCACCACGCAGTGGTTGGTAAACATGGCGCTACTAAAGTGTTCATGCAACCTGCTAAAGAAGGTAATGGTGTGAAAGCTGGTGGTCCTATGCGTTTGGTATTTGATGCTATGGGTATCCATAACATCTCTGCTAAAGTACATGGTTCTACTAACCCTTACAACATTGTTCGTGCTACTTTGGATGGCTTGAGCAAATTGTATACACCTTCAGATATTGCTGCTAAACGTGGCTTAACTGTTGATGAAATTTTAGGTGAATAAGATGACTGAGACTAAAAAAATCAAAGTCACTTTGGCTAAAAGCTTAATTGGCTGTATCGAAAAACACCGTGCTTGTGCACGTGGTTTGGGTTTGCGTCACCGCGAACATACTGTAGAAGTGTTAGACACTCCAGAAAACCGCGGCATGATCAACAAAATTTCTTATTTGTTGAAAGTGGAGGATTAAGATGCAATTAAATACCATTAAGCCAGCTGAAGGTGCTACTCACTACGCTCGTCGCGTAGGTCGTGGTATTGGTTCAGGTTTAGGTAAAACTTGTGGTCGTGGTCATAAAGGCCAAAAAAGCCGTAAAGGTGGCTTCCATAAAGTAGGTTTTGAAGGCGGTCAAATGCCTTTGCAACGCCGTTTGCCTAAACGTGGTTTCCGTTCAGTAACTGCTAAGTTTAACGACGAAATCACTTTGTCACAATTGAACAATTTGCCAGTTAGTGAAGTTGATTTGTTGGCTTTGAAACAAGCTCAAATCATTTCTCAAAATGCTAAAGTAGTAAAAGTTATTGGTACAGGTCAAATTGAACGTGCAGTTCAATTAGGTGCTGGTATCAAAGCGACTGCTTCTGCTAAAGTGGCGATTGAAGCTGCTGGCGGCAAATTGTCTGATTAAGGTCTATATTGATGGCAAACCCAAAAAACTCTGGTTCTACTAAGTTTGCCGACCTGAAACAACGCATCTTTTTTTTAATAGGTGCGTTGGTAGTTTTTAGGATCGGTGCTCATATCCCTGTACCCGGTATCGATGCGTCTACCTTAACTCAATTGTTTAATAGTGCCAATAATGGTTTACTTGGCATGTTGAACATGTTTGCAGGTGGCTCATTGGAGCGGTTCTCTATTTTTGCCATTGGCATTATGCCTTATATTTCAGCATCAATTATTATACAATTGGCTTCTGAAATGGTTCCTTCTTTAAAAGAACTCAAAAAAGATGGTGAGGCAGGGAAGCGTAAAATTACCAAGTACACGCGTTACGCCACAGTACTTTTGGCAACAGCGCAAGCATTTGGTACAGCAGTATTTTTGTATAATCAGCCAGGTATGGTTGTTACTCCGAAGATCGAGTTTTTTGTATCGACCATTATTTGCTTGGTAACAGGCACTATGTTCTTGATGTGGTTGGGTGAGCAAATCACTGAACGTGGCATCGGTAACGGTATTTCCTTAATTATCTGCGCAGGTATTGCCGCAGGTATTCCAGCTGGTATCAGTCAATTATTGACTTTGATTAGTCAGGGTTCAATGAGCTGGTTCACAGCGTTGTTAATTGTAGTTGGTGCGTTGGCATTGGTATATGCTGTAGTATTTGTAGAGAGTGCCCAGCGTAAAGTAAAAGTAGAATATGCAAAACGCCAAGTAGGCAATAAAGTCACTCAAGGTCAATCGACCTTTATGCCATTTAAGTTAAATATGGCTGGTGTGATTCCTCCTATTTTTGCGTCTAGTATTATTTTGTTTCCAACCACAATTTTAAGTTGGTTCGGTGCAGATGATCAGTTATCTTGGTTTGGTAAAGTAGCGGGCTATTTACAACATGGCCAGCCTCTATTTATCATTTTCTTTGCTTGTGCCATCATATTCTTTTGTTATTTTTACACGGCTTTGGTATTCAGCCCGCGTGAAATGGCAGAGAATCTGAAAAAGAGTGGTGCGTTTATCCCAGGTATTCGCCCAGGCCAACAAACATCTGCATATTTAGAAAAAGTAGTACTCAATTTGACATTCTTTGGTGCAATTTATATTGCTATTGTGTGTTTGATTCCTGAGTTTTTGACTAGCGCAGTTAATGTGCCGTTTTACTTAGGTGGTACTTCTTTGTTAATTATGGTGGTTGTGACCATGGACTTTAGAACACAAATTGCGTCTTATGTCATGAGCAGCCAGTACGATAGTTTGATGAAACGCTCGCAAGAGCGTTTGGGTGGTAAGCGATAAAATGGCTAAAGAAGATACGATACAAATGCAAGGTGAAGTGTTGGAGATGTTACCCAACGCAACCTTTAAAGTGAAATTGGAAAATGACCATGTGGTATTGGGTCATATTTCAGGTAAAATGCGTATGCATTATATTCGGATTTCTCCTGGTGACAAAGTTACTGTGGAGATGACTCCTTATGATTTAAGTCGTGCGCGAATAGTATTTAGAACCAAATAGTGCGAAAGGATTCATCAGATGCGTGTTCAGCCTTCTGTGAAAAAGATTTGTCGTAATTGTAAAATCATTCGACGTAATCGCGTGGTACGTGTAATTTGCACAGACCCACGTCACAAACAACGTCAAGGTTAATTTTTTAAACCTTTTCTGATATAATAGGCAAATTTGCCTTAAGGAATAACTATGGCTCGTATTGCTGGGGTTAACATCCCTAACAACGCCCATATCGTAATTGGCTTGCAAGCCATCTATGGTATTGGTTTGACTCGTGCCCAATTGATCTGTGATCAAGCAGGCATTGCTACTACTACTAAAGTAAAAGATTTGACTGAAGAGCAGTTGGATGTTTTGCGTGAGAAAGTAGCTCAATTTGAAGTTGAAGGTGACTTGCGTCGTGAAGTGACTATGAACATCAAACGTTTGATGGACATGGGTTGCTATCGTGGTATGCGTCATCGTCGCGGCTTACCTTGCCGTGGTCAACGCACTCGCACCAATGCTCGTACCCGTAAAGGTCCGCGTAAAGCGATTGCCGGTAAGAAATAATTAAAAGGAATTAATTAGAATGGCTAAAGCAAACACAGCTACGCGTGTGCGCAAAAAAATACGTAAAACCGTATCTGAAGGCATCGTGCACGTTCACGCATCTTTCAACAATACGATTATTACCATCACAGATCGTCAAGGCAATGCGTTATCTTGGGCTACCTCTGGCGGTGCTGGTTTTAAAGGTTCACGTAAAAGCACACCATTTGCAGCACAGGTTGCTGCAGAAGCAGCTGGTAAAGTTGCCCAAGAGTATGGTGTTAAAAACTTGGAAGTTCGTATCAAAGGCCCTGGCCCTGGTCGCGAATCTTCAGTACGTGCACTGAATGCTCTTGGATTCAAAATTACCAGCATTTCTGATGTGACGCCTATTCCGCACAACGGATGCCGTCCACCGAAAAAACGTCGAATTTAATCCGGAGTTGTAAGTATGGCACGTTATATTGGCCCTAAATGTAAATTAGCTCGTCGTGAAGGCAGCGACCTGTATTTGAAGAGCGCTCGTCGCTCTATCGATTCTAAATGTAAAATTGACACAGCACCTGGTCAACACGGTGCTAAACGTGGTCGCTTGTCTGACTACGGTTTGCAATTGCGCGAAAAACAAAAAATTCGTCGCATTTATGGCATCTTGGAAGGTCAATTCCGTCGTTACTTTGCTGAAGCTGAACGTCGCAAAGGTTCAACTGGCGAATTGTTGTTGCAATTGTTGGAATCTCGTTTGGACAACGTGGTATTCCGCATGGGTTTTGGTTCTACCCGTGCTGAAGCACGTCAATTGGTTTCACACAAAGCCATCGTTGTTAATGGCCAAGTAGTTAACATTGCTTCTTACCAAGTTAAAGCTGGTGATGTAGTGTCTGTTCGCGAAAAAGCTAAAAAACAAGTTCGTATTCAAGAAGCTTTGGCATTGGCAACTCAAATCGGCTTGCCAAGCTGGGTGAGCGTCGACGCACAAAAATTAGAAGGTACATTTAAAAATGTTCCTGACCGTTCTGAATTGTCTGCTGACATTAAAGAACAATTAGTCGTTGAGTTCTACTCTAAATAATAGCTAGATTGTTGAGGAATCGCTTAATGCAAAGCAACGCATCTGAATTTTTAAAGCCGCGTACGATCGAAGTAGAAACACTTTCGGCTACACGTGCTAAAGTGTCTATGGAGCCGTTTGAACGCGGTTTCGGACATACGTTGGGTAATGCATTACGTCGAATCTTGCTTTCTTCCATGAATGGTGCAGCACCGACGGAGGTTTCTATCGCCGGTGTTTTGCATGAGTACTCCACCATTGATGGTGTGCAAGAAGATGTAGTTGATATTTTGCTGAACCTGAAAGGTGTGGTTTTCAAATTACACAGCCGTCAACAAGTAGTTTTGAAATTGCAAAAAAACGGTGAAGGCGTAGTAACTGCTGGTGATATTGAATTGTCACATGATGTTGAGGTGTTAAACCCTGAACATGTGATTTGTCATTTGTCATCAAATGGCGCTATCGATATGCACATTAAAGTGGATGTTGGTCGTGGCTATCAATCAGTTGCAGGTCGTCGTAATCGTGATGACAATCAAGAAATCGGTGCCATCCAATTGGATGCAAGTTTCTCACCAGTAAGTCGCGTCAGCTTTGACGTTGAATCTGCTCGTGTGGAACAGCGTACTGATTTGGACCGTTTGGTATTGGATATTGATACCAATGGCTCTATCGATCCTGAGCAAGCAGTACGCAGTGCAGCTCGTATCTTGATCGACCAATTGTCAATTTTTGCTGATTTACAAGGTACTCCTGTTGAGGAAGTAGTTGAAAAAGCACCTCCAGTAGATCCAATTCTATTGCGTCCTGTAGACGATTTGGAATTGACAGTTCGCTCTGCAAACTGCTTAAAAGCGGAAGATATCTACTATATCGGCGATTTGATTCAACGCACAGAAACAGAATTGCTGAAAACACCTAACTTAGGTCGTAAGTCTTTGAATGAAATCAAAGAAGTACTTGCGTCCAAAGGTTTGACCTTGGGTTCTAAACTTGAGTCTTGGCCACCAGCCGGCTTAGAGAAGCCCTAAGTTGACTTTTAAAGGATTATGACATGCGTCATCGTAATGCTAACCGAAAATTAAACCGTACCAGCAGTCATCGTAAAGCGATGTTGCAAAATATGGCTAATTCTTTGGTGACTCACGAGTCTATCGTGACCACTTTGCCTAAGGCTAAAGAATTGCGCCGTGTGGTTGAGCCTTTGATTACATTGGGCAAAAAACCTTCATTGGCTAACCGCCGCTTGGCGTTTGACCGTACTCGTGATCGTGATGTAGTAGTGAAATTGTTTGGTGACTTAGGTCCTCGTTTCACTAACCGTAATGGTGGCTACGTACGCATCTTGAAATGCGGTTTCCGCAAAGGTGACAATGCGCCTATGGCTTTGGTTGAATTGGTTGAAGGACCAGCTCAAGCACAAGCAGCTGAGTAATCAGTCTTGGTAAACAAAAACCAACCCTTTAACCGGGTTGGTTTTTGTTTTGTATGAAGTTTGCTATCATTCCAATTACATTCTTTGTAAGGTGATGTCATGAAAAAGCTCATAGTAGGAATATTGTTGTTAGTTAGCATGCAAATTGTTTTTGCTGCGCGTGCTTTACCACCGACAATGGATATTGCCGTACTCAAAGCCTCACAAGGCAAAGAGGTGGTTTTATCACCTGATGGGTTTTCATGGTTGAAATTTTTTACTTTGGGCTGGCTAGATCGTTCCAAAGAATTTGAAATGTCTACTGCTGTTAAAGTGCGTGATGAAAGTAACCGATTTATTACTTATGGTCGTCTTTCGCAACACCAGGGCAAATTGGTAGCAGTCAAACGTGACCCCTACAATTACATCAATGAAATTTGGATTTTAACTGATCGTGAACGTGAACAATTTCGTCAAATAGCGAAACAGCGAGAAGCAAATCACAAATGAAGAAAGTATATATTCGCACTTTCGGCTGCCAAATGAATGAATATGATTCAGACAAAATGCTGTCTGTATTGGCCGAAAATGAAGATTTGGAACAAGTTAGCGAGCCTGAAAACGCTGACATTATTTTATTTAACACTTGCAGTGTACGAGAAAAAGCCCAAGAAAAAGTCTTTTCTGATTTGGGTCGTGTACGCAAGTTAAAAGAAAAAAATCCTGAATTGATTATTGGGGTGGGCGGCTGTGTGGCTTCGCAAGAAGGTGAATACATTGTTGAACGTGCACCTTATGTTGATGTGGTTTTTGGGCCACAAACTTTACATCGTTTACCACAATTAATTGATGATAAAAAAGAATCAGGCAAATCCCAAGTTGACATTTCTTTCCCTGAAATTGAAAAATTCGACCATATTCCTGCGGCAAAAGTCACAGGCGGTTCGGCGTTTATTTCTATCATGGAAGGTTGTTCTAAGTATTGTAGTTTTTGCGTAGTACCTTATACGCGTGGTGAAGAATTTTCTCGACCATTGGAAGATGTGTTGACCGAGATTGTTGGTTTGGCACAGCAAGGTGTGAAAGAAGTCAATTTATTGGGTCAAAACGTCAATGCATATCGTGGTGAAATGCCCGATGGCAATATTTGTGACTTTGCACAATTATTGCGCATTGTGCATGAAGTGCCAGGTATCGAGCGCATGCGTTTTACGACCAGTCATCCACGTGAATTCTCAGATGCCATCATCGATTGTTACCGTGATTTGCCTAAATTGGTCTCTCATCTGCATTTGCCGATTCAATCGGGTTCGGATCGAGTATTGTCTGCAATGAAGCGCGGTTATACTGGTTTGGAATACAAATCGATTATTCGCAAATTACGTCAATACCGCCCTGATTTGTGCTTGAGTTCGGATTTCATCGTTGGTTTTCCAGGTGAGACTGAAGCTGAGTTTGAACAAACTTTGAAATTGGTCAAAGATATTGGTTTTGACTTAAGTTATGTGTTCATTTACAGCCCTCGTCCCGGTACGCCTGCGGCAAATTTGCCAGATGATACACCACACCAAGAGAAAGTACGTCGCTTGGAGGCTTTGAATGAATTGCATGAAGCTGAAACTGCGCGCGTGAATCAGTCTATGATTGGTACAGTGCAGCGTTGTTTGGTGGAAGGTGTTTCGAAAAAAGATCCTAATCAAATGCAAGCACGTACTGCCAATAACCGTGTGGTCAATTTTGAGGGTAATCCTCGTTTGATTCATCAAATGGTTGAGTTGGAAATCACAGAAGCATTTACTTTTTCTATGCGTGGTAAGTTGCTTATTAATGATTAATAACTAGCTTATTTGTTTCATGAAAAGCGTCCTGTAAATTTTACAGGACGCTTTTTTTATATAGCAGTTTTAATGAAAATGATTGTCATAGTGAGGCTGCTGTTTTATGATGAAAAAAGCAGTATCTGTTAATTTATGAAAATAAATGTGTAAAACCTCAGGTATGAGTCATAGCAATCAGTTTCAAACAAAGATTATAGATGAATAGGAGTACTACTTATGTTGACGCAAAAAGCAACACGATTGTCTTGTATCGCCATGTTGGTCATGGGTCTGGCCGCTTGTGGCGGTGGTGACAAGCCTGCACAAGGTGCAGCTGCACCAGCATCTGGTACGGCAGCAGCACCTGCTGCGACAGATGGTGGCACTTTAGATAAAATCAAATCTTCTAAAACCATCGTTTTGGCTCACCGCGATTCTTCGATTCCATTTTCTTATATTGCTGACACGCCCAATCAACCAGTGGGTTTTGCGCATGATTTGCAATTGAAAGTGGTTGATGCTGTAAAAACCAAATTGAATATGCCTGATTTGCAAGTGCGTTACGCTTTGGTAACCAGTCAAAATCGCATTCCATCGATTGCCAATGGTACGGCTGACTTGGAGTGTGGTTCTACTACCAATAACCAAGAGCGCCAGCAACAAGTGGCTTTCTCAACTGGCTTCTTCAAAGTGGGCTCACGCTTGTTAACGTCTACGGATTCAGGCGTGAATGATTTTGCTGACTTGAAAGGCAAAAAATTGGTAACGACTGCAGGTACGACTTCTGAGCGTTACATCAAACCTAAGCAACAAGAATTGGGTATTTCTGAAATTATTTCAGCCAAAGACCATGCAGAATCTTTCTTGATGTTGGAAAGTGGTCGTGCTGCAGCATTCATGATGGATGATATTTTATTGGCAGGTGAAAAGTCTAAAGCCAAAGATCCTAATAAATGGCATATCGTAGGTACTGCACCGATTCATGAAATTTATGGTTGTATGTTGCGCAAAGGCGATGCGGAATTTAAGGCTGTTGTGGATGATGCCATCAAAGCAACTTATGCTTCAGGTGAAATCAATGAGATGTACAAAAAATGGTTTGAATCTCCAATCCCACCTAAAGGTGTGAACTTGAACTTCCCAATGTCTAACGATATCAAAGATTTGATTGCCAACCCTCACGACCGTGATGCATAATTGGTAGAAAGACAAAAGCAGCTCAAAAGAGACCTTTTGGGCTGCTTTTTATAGTAAGGGAGGTTGATATGAATTACACATGGAATTGGGGTGTTTTGTCACAAGCTACGGGCATTGGTGATGAAACTTATCTCGATTGGATTTTTACAGGTTTAGGCTGGTTATTGACCATTGGTATCATTGCTTGGATTATTGCCATGGCAGTGGGTACAACATTGGGTGTGATGCGTACTTTGCCAAATCCTATGGCACGTAAGGTCGCAACGGCTTATGTGACCGTATTTCGCAATATACCATTGTTAATTCAATTGTTTGTTTGGTATTACGTAGTGCCAACATTGTTGCCAGAGAATATGCGTTTGTGGTGGCTAGATTTGCCATCTAATACGTCTGCTTTGATTTCTGCCAGTATTGGTTTGGGTTTGTTTACCGCTGCACGTATTTGTGAACAAGTACGCACAGGTATTGAATCTTTGCCTAAGGGTCAAAAAAATGCGGGTTATGCTTTGGGTTTTACGACACCGCAATTGTACAAAACTGTGATTTTGCCACAGTCTTTTCGCGTGATTTTACCGCCTTTGAGTTCGGAACTGACTAACTGTTTTAAAAATGCTTCGATTGCTTCTTTGGTAGGCGTATCTGAATTGATTAGCCAAGTCAAAACCATCAGTGAATATACACAAGCGACCATCGAAATTTATGCTTATGCCACATTGGTTTACATTGTGTTGAATTTAAGCCTCATCGCCTTAATGGGCTTGTTAGAACGCAAATTGCGCGTTCCAGGTTTGATTGCGGGAGGTAAATAATATGTTTTTCGATGATTTGGCCATTTCTTGGCCCTTATTGTGGGATGGGTTTTTAAAAACCATCCAAATTGTGATTGCAGCCACTATTGGCGGTGTGTTGATTGGTACTATTTTAGCTTTATTGCGCTTGTCTTCATTTAAGCCTTTTGCTGCGATTGCGAAATTTTACGTTAATACATTTCGTTCGATTCCATTGCTATTGGTATTGATGTGGTTTTATTTTGCGGTACCGTTTATCTATACAGGCATTACAGGTAAATACATTCAAGGCGACATTGCATTTAAATCGGCAGTGGTGGCTTTTATGTTGTTTGAAGCCGCGTATTTTTCTGAAATCGTGCGTGCGGGTATTCAATCGATCAGTCGTGGTCAAACCTTTGCAGCTTATGCGTTAGGTATGACTTATGGGCAAACCATGCGGTTGGTGATTTTGCCGCAAGCTTTTCGCAAAATGTTGCCTTTGTTGTTACAGCAAACCATCATTTTGTTTCAAGATTCGACTTTAGTGGTTGCCATTGGTATTACAGATTTTTTCCGCGCTGCCAATGTGCGTGGTCAAAATTTGGCAGGTGGTATGTTGGAAAGTTACATTATTTTTGCCGGATTGGTGTATTTTGCCATCAGCTTGTTGGCTACATACGGCGTGAAAAAATTGCATGAGAGGTTACGTGTATGAGTGAAGTCATGATTGACATTCAAAATGTCAGCAAGTGGTATGGGCAGTTTCAAGTATTGACCGATTGTAATACCACTATCAATAAAGGTGAGGTGGTGGTGGTATGTGGACCTTCTGGTTCCGGTAAATCCACTTTGATTAAAACCGTCAATGGTTTGGAGGAAATTCAAAAAGGTGACATTATCGTTAATGGTACCTCTATTGCAGACCCTAAAACCGACTTGTCTAAATTACGTAGCCGTGTGGGCATGGTGTTTCAGCATTTTGAATTGTTTCCACATTTGAGCATCACTGAAAATTTGACTGTTGCACAAGTCAAAGTTTTGGGTCGTTCTATGGACGAGGCGAAGAAAAAAGGTTTGGCATATTTGGATCGCGTGGGTTTGAGTGCCCATGCGCATAAATATCCAGCTGAATTGTCAGGTGGTCAACAACAACGTGTGGCGATTGCCCGAGCTTTGTCTATGGATCCTATCGCCATGTTGTTTGATGAGCCGACTTCAGCACTTGACCCTGAAATGATTAACGAAGTTTTGGATGTGATGGTGAGTTTGGCAAAAGAAGGCATGACCATGATGTGTGTCACACATGAAATGGGTTTTGCACGACAAGTGGCCGACCGCATTATTTTCATGGACAAAGGCATTATCGAGGAAGATTGCAGCAAAGATGAATTCTTCGGTGCGCCTCGTGGCGAACGTGCGCAGCAATTTTTGGCGAAGATTTTGCATCATTAAGTGTGAAATTGGGTCTTAAAATTCAAAATATTTTCAAACCTGTTGCTTGCAACAGGTTTTTTTATGGCGAGAGACCTTAGTTTTGTTACAAAGCAAATTGAGAACATTGCTTGATTAAATAAGTCCTAATCACCATGTTTGTTTGATTTAAAAGGCTTGTTTGATGGCTTGTATTTCTTTGTCGTATCAGGGTCTTAAGATTTGGTTTTTATATGGGTCAAATAAAAAGTGCTTAATTTATTTATATATAAATTTTATTTTAAAAAATGGCTTAGAAGGATTTTTTATTCGTTTAGTATATTTTAATGTAGTGGTTTTGATAATTAAAACATGGCAGATATAAAGAAAAAGATATTAAATTATGTTAATGTGACGGTCTTTTCTGCAACTCAATAAAAACAATAGGGTTGCATTAATATCGTCATGGTAAATTGATTTTTAGAAGAGGACTTTTTATGTCTGAGCATCATTCCGAAGGTTTGCAACGAACCTTAAAGAATCGCCATTTGCAATTAATTGCTATTGGCGGTGCCATCGGTACCGGCTTGTTTATGGGTTCGGGCAAAACCATCAGCTTGGCTGGACCATCGGTTTTGTTCACTTATATGATTATCGGTTTTTTCTTGTTCTTTGTGATGCGAGCAATGGGTGAATTGTTGCTGCACAACTTGGAATACAAATCATTTGTGGATTTCTCGGCCGATTTGTTAGGTCCAACTGTGGGCTATTTTGTCGGTTGGACATACTGGTTTTGTTGGGTGGTCATTGGTGTCGCTGATATTGTTGCCATTACAGGTTATGCGCAATTTTGGTGGCCTGATATTCCATTGTGGTTGCCAGGCATGATGTGTATTGCTTTCTTGTTGGCATTTAACATGTTGTCGGTAAAATTGTTTGGTGAATTGGAGTTTTGGTTTGCTTTGATTAAAATCGTGGCGATTGTGGCTTTGATTGGCTGTGGTATTTACTTGATTGCTACTGGTTTTGAAGGTCCAACAGGCGACAAAGCGCAAATTTCGAATTTGTGGAATGATGGTATTTTACCGCACGGTTTGTCTGGTTTCTTTGCAGCTTTCCAAATTGCGGTGTTTGCATTTGTAGGTATTGAATTGGTCGGTACGGCTTCTGCGGAAACAGCGGATCCTCACAAAACCTTGCCTAAAGCGATTAACAAAATCCCAGTGCGTGTGATTGTGTTTTATGTATTGGCATTGTCTGTCATCATGACAGTAACGCCTTGGAGCTCGGTTGCAGCTGACAAGAGCCCATTTGTGAATATGTTTACTTTGATTGGTATTGGTGCAGCCGCTGCCATGATTAACTTTGTGGTATTGACCTCAGCTTTGTCTTCGGCAAACAGTGGTATGTTCTCTACAGGCCGCATGTTGTTTGGTTTGTCTGAAAACAAGTTGGCACCAAAAGCATTTGGTAAATTGTCTAGCAATGGTGTGCCACGCAATGGTTTGATTTATTCTTGTGCTTTGTTGTTGATTGGCGTGGCATTGCTTTATGCAGATGGCGATGTGATGCACGTGTTTACCATCGTGACCACCATTTCAAGCATTGGCTTTTTCTTTGTGTGGACAGTGATTTTGTTGTCTTACTTGAAATACCGCAAAGTGCGTCCTGAAGCACATTTGGCATCTAATTACAAAATGCCATTTGGTGTGCCAATGTGTTATGCGACGATGGCATTTTTTGCTTTCGTATTGGTATTGTTCTGGCAAGAGCCTGATACCCGTATTGGTTTGTTGGCAACGCCTGTTTGGTTCATTGCTTTGGCTTTGTGCTATCCATACTATAAAAAAGGTTTGAAACAGCAATAATTTTGCTGAATTGACCATCACAAGCGTCCTGTAAAACTTACAGGACGCTTTTGTATTGTGGGGCATGCGCTTGTGTTTCGGTGTAAAACTCACTACATTATTGTTTTTTGCAGTGCGATGAAAAATGGAAGGAAGTTGTGTGGATTCTGTGTTTTGGAGCGATGGCATTGCGCAATTGCACCCATATGTCCCAGGCGAGCAGCCTAAAATTGCCAATTTGGTCAAACTCAATACCAATGAAAACCCATTTGGTCCGTCACCCAAAGTGATGGCGGCGATAGCACAAGCGGCGCAAAGTGGTTTGCAGTTGTATCCCGACCCACAATCGAGTCAATTATTGGACGCTTTGGCGCAATACCATGAAGTGCATGAAAGCCAAGTGTTTGTGGGCAATGGTTCGGATGAGGTGTTGGCGCATGCGTTTCGTGCCTTTTTCGTCAAACAAAAACCTTTGTTGATTCCTGATATTTCTTACAGCTTCTATACCGTTTATGGCGCATTGTTTGGGATTGAATGTCAAAAAGTGGCGTTGGACGATGGTTTGCGTGTGAACATTGACGACTATTTGGCGATAGATCCAAGCAGCGTCGCAGGTGTGGTGATTGCCAATCCAAATGCGCCAACAGGCGTGGCTTTGCCTTTGTTTGAGTTAGAACGTGTATTGCAACATTTTAGCCAAACTGTGGTATTAATTGACGAAGCTTATGTCGATTTTGGTGCCGATTCTGCCCGCGCTTTGTTAAACCAATATCCCAACTTATTGGTGGTGCAAACTTTGTCCAAATCTCGTTCATTGGCAGGTTTGCGCATTGGTTTTGCGTTGGGTTCAGCCACTTTGATCGATGGTTTGGTACGAGTCAAAGACAGCTTCAATTCTTATCCGCTCGATAAAGTCGCGCAAGCGGCAGCCATTGCCGCGTTTGAAGACGAGGCGTATTTCCAAGAATGTCGCGCGGCTGTGATGGCACAGCGCGATGTGGTGACGGCTGCCTTGCAAGCGCGCGGGTTTGAAGTATTGCCTTCCGCGACCAATTTTGTATTTGCATGCCACCCACAACACCAAGGCAAAGAATTATTGGCGGCTTTGCGTGAGCGTGCGGTATTGGTGCGCCAATTTGAAAAGCCACGCATTGCCGATTTTTTACGCATTACCATTGGCACAGCCGAACAAAACCAAGCTTTGCTAACGGCATTGGATGGTATTTTGGCTTAGTTATAAAATAATGAGCGTCCTGTAAATGTTACAGGACGCTTTTTTTGATGCATGTTTAACGCACAAGGGGAGAAATATGGTTTTGAGTCATATTTGGGTGGCGTTTTTTTTAATCACATTTGTGGTCGCTTGCGTGAAATTGCTCGGCGGCGACACCATGATTTTTGAAAGCATTGTCAAAGCGATGTTTGACAGTGCGGCAACGGGTGCATCGATTTCGTTGGGTTTGATTGGCATGATGACGTTTGCGCTTGGCATTATGAAAATCGGCGAGCGTGGCGGCATGATAGACATTTTTGCGCGTTTGGTTGGTCCATTTTTCAACAAATTGTTTCCTGAAGTGCCAAAAAACCATCCTGCTTTGGGTTCGATATTGATGAATTTTTCTGCCAATGCTTTGGGGCTGGACAATGCGGCCACGCCTTTGGGCTTAAAAGCGATGAAGGAATTGCAAGAGCTCAATCCCAACAAAGACACAGCCAGCAACGCACAAATCATGTTCATTGTTTTGAATGCATCCAGCTTAACGTTATTGCCAATTTCTATCATGGCGTATCGCCAAGAAGCGGGTGCGGCAATGCCTTCGGATGTGTTTTTACCGATTTTGATTGCGACATTTTTTTCTACGTTAGTGGCTTTGCTGACGGTGGCGTGGTGCCAAAAAATCAATTTGCTCGACAAAACCATTTTGGCGTATTTGGGCGGTTTGTCTGCGTTAATCGGCGGCACTTTGTATTATTTTTCAGGTTTACAGGCCGAAGAAATCCAAGTGATTTCGCGCGTGGTGGGTAACTTTGTCTTATTTGGTTTGTTTGTGTCTTTCATTGCCTTGGCATTTTTCAAACGTATCAATGTGTATGAAGCATTTGTCGATGGTGCCAAAGAAGGCTTTCAGGTGGCTGTGAATATTATTCCGTATTTGGTGGCGATTTTGGTCGCCATCGCGGTGTTTCGCGCCTCGGGCACGATGGATTATTTGGTTGGCGGCATTGCTTGGATTGTGGCATCTATGGGCTTGGATACGGCATTTGTCGAAGCTTTGCCTGTTGCGTTAATGAAGCCTTTGAGCGGTTCGGGCGCGCGTGGTTTGATGGTGGAATTGATGCAAACCAATGGTGCTGATGATTTTGCCGCGCGGGTGGCGTGTGTGATTCAAGGTTCTACCGAAACCACGTTTTATGTATTGGCGGTGTATTTTGGTTCTGTTGCGATTAAAAACATTCGCCATGCTTTGCCTTGCGCTTTGTTGTCAGAAGCAGCGGGTGTGGTGGCGGCCATTTTTGTGGTATATATGTTTTGGGGTTAATGACATTGATGGTATTTTAAAGCGTCCTGTAAACTTTACAGGACGCTTTGTTATGGTTTGCACACACAAGCATTAAAAAATGCTACTTAAATAAATGAAGTATGGTCAAGGTGTCGCTGGTCTTACACTGTGTGTTGATTTGCAATGTCATTTTGAGGAGAAACGCATGCGCATTAAAAAACAAACAGTTTCGTCCAATCGTTTACCTGAAAAATGGTTTCGGCGCGGTTTGTGGTTGGTGGCGTTGGTATTTGCCAGTTTTCTAATTGGATTGGGTGGCAAAATTGTCGGTGATTTACCGCAAGTGACGCCTTATCAAAATGTGGATACTTATCTGGATGCACCGCAATACTTACCTTTGCAGCAAGAGCAAAACCGTTTGCAAGCCGAACAAACTCGTTTACAGGCCGCTTCTGAACAAGCGCAATTGACATGGGAGCAGCGGCGCAATCAAACCCAATCTGAGCAATTCAGTTTGAACAATTGGTTGGCGACTCGTGCCGTAACCGAACAATCGGATCAAAATCCTGAAGTGTTGGCGCGTACGCAAAAATTGGATGCGCTCAAGCAGCAAGAGCGTCAAGCGCAAATGGAAGTGGAGGCATTACAGCAACAAAATTTGAATGCCACACAACAATTGAGCGAGGTCGATGACAAAATCACAAAATTGCGAGAACAAGCCCAAAATTTGAAAGATGCAGCAGATCGCCAAATTGAATTGCAAGTGTTTTTATACCGTTTGGCTTTGACATTGCCATTGCTTTTGGTGGCAACGTATTTGTTTTTAAAGCAACGCCAATCCAAGTGGTGGCCGTTTGTGTGGGGCTTTATTTATTTTGCGCTGTTTGCGTTTTTTGTGGAATTGGTACCGTATTTGCCAAGCTATGGCGGTTATGTGCGTTATGGTGTGGGCATTGTGCTGACAGTTTTGATTGGGCGGTATGCTATTGTGGCGATGAACCGTTATTTGGAGCGTAAACAATTGGAAGAAGCCTTGCCCAGCAGCGAACGCCAGCAACAATTGAGTTATGACATGGCGCACACACGCATTGCCAAAGCGGTGTGTCCATCGTGTGAGCGACCAACTGACTTTAACAACCCGCATTTGGATTTTTGTCCGCATTGTGGCATCGGTTTGTTTCATGCTTGTGGTGTGTGCCAAAGCCGTAAAAATGCGTTCAACCAATATTGCCATCAATGTGGGGCGGCAGACACTGTGCTCAGCGCGGCTAAAAATGAATAGCTAATAAAAAGCGTCCTGTAAACCTTTACAGGACGCTTCAATCATATGGCGCAATAAGGGTTTATGCCAAGGCTTTAGAAAAATGAAAGCAATCGGCAATGTAATCATGAGTGAAGTAAAATTTGTGTGCTCGAGAGCGAAACACGCCAGAATCTAAGGACAAATGGCTGCAACCGTTTTCTTTGGCAATGTGTTCACATTGTTTTAAAACTTGTTCACCGACGCCCGTACCGCGCAAATTTTCATCAATCACCAAGTCTTCCAAAAACAAAATTTTGCCTTGATAAGTATTGTGGTGCATGTTGAACAATGCCAAGCCAATGATTTGACCACTTTCATTTTGTACTATCAAAAACTGCTGTCTTTCTGACAGCAATAAAGCGATGTAATCCACATATTTTTCTGCATCGGTCAAAAACTGAGGACGAAGTTGGTTGTGTAAGTGCCAAGCGTCCTGTATTTTTTGTTGGTGTGACGGTAATTGTTGTGGATTTTGAATGTGAGTGTAGTGCAAATCAGACATGAAAAACTTTCCTTGTGAAAAATCTTAAATTAAAACGACTGCCTTAAAACCCACATTCATACGCTTAAAAAACATCTGCTCGTTCTATTCAATAGAATGTAGCAGATGTTTTTGAGTGGGAATGAATATGGGGAAAATTTATTCGGTGTAAGCGGGAATGCTCACTGTATGGTTGATTAAGCTGCCGACTGCTTCAGACAAAACTGTGAAAAACTCGCTGCCGTCACGCGTGGCAACCCAAGCGCCATTTTCAAAATGAAAATGGTAACCGCCGCTTTTGGCTGCAATCCACAACTCTTGGTTGGCGGTGTGGCGGTTGACAATGATTTGTGCGCCATCTTCGTGCTCTATGGTTAAGACATTGCCATTTTTGGTGGTGTCAAACTCGTCAAAGTGGTCGCCAATGTATTCATCAATGTAATCAAAAATGTTTTCTGACAGGCGGACAAATTCTGTTTCGTTCATGCTCATGGTGTCTGACGTTGTATTTTGTTAAGATTGCCCATCTTGCCATGAGTTAAAGTGGAACACAATTGCCATTGCAATGAATCATGGTCAAACCATTATGTGAAGGAATAAGGTGTGAAAGTCATCTGGTTGTGCACTTTGTGCGCATTACTGAGTGCTTGCGGTTACAAAGGCTCGTTGTATCTGCCTAAAGAAAACGACAAGCAAACCTTTGGCGTGATTCAAACCGGATTCGGTATTGATCGTCGTCCTAATCAAGTGCCGCCAACTTTACAAAATGGGCCACAACCTTTTAATTACTAAAGATTAAGATTTCTAACATGAGTTTATTTCAGTCTATCGACAACAGTTTGCATTTTGATCAGGTTTCTTTGGCGCAATTGGCCAAAACTTATGGCACACCTTTGTATGTGTATAGCCAAACGGCGTTAACGCAAGCTTTCCAAGCTTACCAACAAGCATTTGCTAAAAACCAACCATTGATTTGTTACGCAGTGAAAGCCAATGGCAATTTAAGCGTCCTGAAACATTTTGCTTCTTTGGGTTCGGGTTTTGACATTGTGTCAGGTGGTGAGTTGGCGCGAGTTTTGGCAGCAGGTGGCGATGCTGGCAAAGTGATTTTTTCAGGTGTGGGCAAAAGTGCGGCTGAAATTCAGGATGCTTTGCAAGCGGGTGTGTTGTGTTTCAATGTTGAGTCGTTGCCAGAACTTGACCGTATCAATAGTGTGGCAGCAAAAATGGGTGTGCAAGCTCCGATTTCTTTGCGCATCAATCCTGATGTCGATGCGCAAACCCATCCTTATATTTCAACCGGCCTGAAAGAAAACAAGTTTGGCATTGCGTTTGTCGATGCGTTGCAAGCTTATCGACATGCGGCGAGTTTGGAAAATTTGCAGATTGTCGGTATTGATTGTCACATTGGTTCGCAATTGATTGATTTGAGCCCATTGACCGAAGCGTTAGAGCGTTTATTGGTTTTGGTAGACCAATTGGAAGCCGAAGGCATTGTGCTCCAACACATTGATATCGGTGGTGGCGTGGGGATTGTGTACAGTGATGAAACCCAGCCTGATTTGCAAGCTTATGCAGATTCGGTAGCGCGTTTGTTAGAAGGTCGTCCACAACATTTGGTGATGGAGCCGGGGCGTTCTTTGGTGGGCAATGCGGGTGTGTTGTTAACGCAAGTTGAATTTGTCAAACAAGGAGAGACCAAAAATTTTGTGATTGTCGACGCGGCGATGAATGATTTGATGCGTCCTGCATTGTATCAAGCTTACCATGAAGTGGTGGCGGTAGCGCCGCGCAACGATGTAGAGACTGTTTTGGCAGATGTGGTCGGTCCTATTTGTGAAACAGGAGACTTTTTAGCGCAAAACCGCCAATTGGCTGTGGTTGAAGGCGATCTTTTGGCGATTCAAAGCGCAGGTGCGTATGCTTCATCTATGGCGAGCAATTACAATAGCCGTGGTAAAGCAGCTGAAATTTTGGTATGTGAAGGTCAAGAAACCTTGGTACGTCGTCGCGAAAATGTGAGCGATTTATGGCGTGATGAGATTTTGGCGTAAACAGGATTGTGGATTGGAATGACCTTCGTAAGGGAGTGATGGCATGCATGGTTTTTTCACATGGCACCCATTATGGTTGTTGATTTGTTTTGTAGGCTTGGCAGTGCTTTTGTTTTTGTTTGGTGCAATGTCTTTGCGCCGCTTCATGCGCCAAGCTCAGGCTGACAGCAATACCATGCCTATTCCTGTTTTTTTATCGACTCTGGCCACCACTTGGGCATTGGCGTTTGGTTTTGTCGCTTCTGATATTTGGAGTGTGAATAATCAAGCGGCTCAAGCGGCCAGTGCCGAGCGTTCGTCTTTGAGCCGATTGTTAGGCATGACGCAAATAGAGGCTTTGAATGATGGGGTATTGCACCAACAGTTGACGGTGTATCGCAGTTCGGTGTCTCAATTTGAATGGGGCAGAGATTTGAATGCGGCACCCAATAGCGAAGTAGAGCAAGCGTTACAAGCCATTCGTATGGGTTTATTGGCTCGCGCTGATGCGGGCAATACGCCTGATACGATTACCGCACGCATGATTGATGATTTTGACGAATTGCAAGACGCACGCAATGAGCGTTTGGCTATTGGAGCATCCAATATCAATGCTTATAAGTGGTGTTTTTTAATTGTGTTTTCATTGCTAGTGCAATTGGCGGTGGCTGCCATACATGCAGATCGCCTACAAGGTGGGCGCAGAGCGGTGGGTTGGTATGCAATCATGGTGGCAATGAGTTTGTATGTTTTGGCTTTGCACGTGAATCCTTATACAGGTGCATCCAGTGTTCATCCACAAATCTTATTTAGTATGCAGCTTTGATAGGGTATTTATTGTATAAAAAAAGCGTCCTGTAAATGTTACAGGACGCTTTTTGAATGTTGGATGGTTTATTGACCTGGCAAAATGCCTTTTAAGCCTTTGGCCATTTTCAACATCTTGCCCATACCGCCTTTGCTAAACTGTTTCATCACTTTTTGTGATTGTTCAAATTGTTTGAGCATTTTATTGACTTCTTGCACCGTCACGCCAGAGCCAATAGCAATACGGCGTTTGCGGCTGGCTTTGATCAAAGCCGGATTGGCGCGTTCTTTTGGTGTCATCGCGTTGATGATAGCTTCCACTTGTCCCATCGCTTTTTCTGCGGTGCCTTCAGGAACATGTTTGCTCATTTCACCAATTTGACCAGGCATTTTCGACATAATAGATTCGATGCCGCCCATATTGCGCATTTGCACGATTTGAGCTTTGAAATCGTTCAAATCAAAACCTTTGCCTTTGTGCAATTTTTTCGCCATGGCAGCAGCGGTTTCTTGGTCGATACCTTTTTGTACGTCTTCAATTAAGGTCAATACATCGCCCATGCCCAAAATACGGCTGGCCAAACGGTCTGGATGGAATGCTTCTAAACCATCTACTTTTTCACCCACACCGATGAATTTAATCGGCTTGCCAGTAACATGGCGCACAGACAAAGCCGCACCACCGCGAGAGTCGCCGTCCATTTTGGTCAAAATCACGCCAGTCAAAGGCAAAGCTTCATCAAATGCTTTGGCTGTATTCACCGCATCTTGGCCTTGCATGGCATCGACCACAAACAAGGTTTCGATAGGGTTGATGGCAGCATGAATTTTTTGAATTTCTTCCATCAATACTTCATCAATGGCCAAACGACCCGCAGTATCGACCATCAACACATCAAAGAAGTGTTTTTTAGCATAATCTTGAGCGTCTTTGGCGATTTGTACTGGATCTTCCCAAGAATTAGATTGGTAAAATTCGACGCCCACTTGATCGGCGAGCAAACGTAATTGTTCAATGGCTGCAGGACGGTAAACGTCGGCAGAAACGACCAAAACTTTTTTCTTTTGGTCATTTTTCAATAAGCGAGACAATTTACCAATGGTGGTGGTTTTACCAGCACCTTGTAAACCTGCCATCAAAATAGTAGCTGGAGGGACTGCTGCCAAGTTTAAGGCATCGTTTTGTTTGCCCATCAACTCAGTTAAAGAGTCATTGACCACACCAATAAAAGCTTGACCAGGTGTTAAGCTGCCCAAAACTTCTTGACCCATGGCTTTTTCTTTAACTGAAGCCACAAAATCTTTGACCACAGGCAAAGCCACGTCCGCCTCTAACAAAGCCATGCGTACTTCACGCAATGCATCCTTGATATTGTCTTCAGTTAAGCGTGCATGGCCACGCATGGTTTTGGCTAATTGACCCAAACGGCTGGATAGATTGTCTAACATGGATATCCTCTAGAGAATTTGTCTGCACCGCAAGGGTGTTCCTGATAAAATCATTCTATTTTACACGACAGGGTGTGTTTGCGACATGAGCGCGCCAGAAAGATTGTCAATGACGCTTGTATTTGTTTGCTTATTGTTCATTTACAGTGCTTTGTCACTCTTTGTTGTCCAGTTTTGGCGTACCAGACCTGCTCACGCATATCCTAAAAAACAAGAATTGATGATTTTATTGCCTGTGTTGGCAATCCATGGTTTTTGGTTGTGGTGGCCGATGGTCGAAGTAGGGCAATTATTGCTAGGCTTTGGACATGCTATAGCGGTATTGAGCTGGATGACTTTGATTTGGTATTGGAGTGGCAGTTTTCTTTACAGGCTGCAAGGATTGCAGCTGTTCTTATTTCCATTAGCCGTATTCAGTTTATTGGTAGATTATTTTGTGCCCAATACCCATGCAGGCATTCAAGTAAGCAATTGGGCATTTGGTAGTCACATTGTTTCTTCTTTATTGGCTTATAGCCTGTTTGCCTTGGCCACTTTATTAGCATGGTTAATGTTATGGCAAAGTCGTCATTTACGGGGCAATCATTTAACTCCAGCGATTTCTTTTTTGCCTCCTTTATTAAGCATTGAAAAACTGATGTTTCAAGCGTTATTGGTTGGCTTTGTGCTACTGACTTTGTCTTTGGCTAGTGGCATGGTGTTCTCTGAGGCTGTGTTTGGACATGCTTTTATGTGGACACACAAAATGATTTTTGGTGTGGTTTCATGGTTGATTTATGCCGTGATTTTGCTATTGCGTTGGCGGCAAGGTATTCGAGGTAAGAAAGTTTCGATTGCTGTGATTATGGGTTTTCTCTCGTTGGTTTTGGCTTATTTAGGTAGTAAGTTTGTTTTTGAAATTATTTTAGCTGGTAGCCGTGTCTTATAGGCTATATCGAGATAATATGACAGCATTAACGCAAACAGGCTGTGAACGGTTAAGTTCACAGCCTGTTTTGTCTATTCTCTTCTCTTTTTCGGCCTTTGTGGTGCTTGGCTCTGTAGTAGATATGGAGTCTGTGCTCGATATCTGCGCTCACTATATGTGATGCATAGAGGGTTGGCAACCAAAAAAAATGTTTTATTACAAAATATTTATGTTTCGATTTTATCAAATAAATGACATTTATTTTTAAATGAAATGGATTTAGAGGCCAATTAAAAAACAATAATTATTTGAATTAATAGGCTTCATGAGTATTAATTGAGGATCTGAGTTTTAAAAATATAACGTATTAAATAATTAATTAATATTGAATTGAAATTCATTTTTTAATCATCTTCTATATCTGTGTTTTTATATAGGTATGGATATTTTTGTAAACTTTGGGCATGGTGGAGTCAGGTGTGATGGTTTTAAAAGATGTGGTATTGAGATACAAAGACCGTTATTGATGGAGTCGCCATAATTTAGAAAGTTTTTTAAGGTGTTTCTGAGTGTAGAAGGAAGTCTTTTGAATTAAAAAATGAATAATTTTATTTAAATGTAAATAAAATTATTAATAAAAACAGAGGATATGGTTTATTTTGAGGATATTTTTACAATTAGGTGTTGACGGGTTTTCGGTGTTTCTGTAATATTCGGTTTCTTCGCTGCTGAGACAGAAACGAAACAGACCAAACGGTCAGCTTCGCAAGTTTCACAGCACAGCTCTTTAAAAAACAGATTACCGATAAGTGTGAGTGCGAAGAGCCTCACACTGCTAAAGAAGTAAAGACAAGATATGATTTTTAATCATTTCTCGCTCTTTTTCTTTGAGAAGCAGACCAGAAATTAAATAGTAAGCTTAGAGATTAAACATAAGAGTTTGATCCTGGCTCAGATTGAACGCTGGCGGCATGCTTTACACATGCAAGTCGAACGGTAGCAGGAGAAAGCTTGCTTTCTTGCTGACGAGTGGCGAACGGGTGAGTAATGCGTCGGAACGTACCAAGTAATGGGGGATAACTACTCGAAAGAGTGGCTAATACCGCATACGCCCTACGGGGGAAAGCAGGGGATCTTCGGACCTTGCGTTATTTGAGCGGCCGACGTCTGATTAGCTAGTTGGTGGGGTAAAAGCCTACCAAGGCGACGATCAGTAGCGGGTCTGAGAGGATGATCCGCCACACTGGGACTGAGACACGGCCCAGACTCCTACGGGAGGCAGCAGTGGGGAATTTTGGACAATGGGCGCAAGCCTGATCCAGCAATGCCGCGTGTATGAAGAAGGCCTTCGGGTTGTAAAGTACTTTTGTTAGGGAAGAAAAGCTTTTGGCTAATATCCAAGAGTGATGACGGTACCTAAAGAATAAGCACCGGCTAACTACGTGCCAGCAGCCGCGGTAATACGTAGGGTGCAAGCGTTAATCGGAATTACTGGGCGTAAAGCGAGCGCAGGCGGTTATTTAAGTCAGGTGTGAAAGCCCCGAGCTCAACTTGGGACGTGCATTTGAAACTGGATAACTAGAGTGTGTCAGAGGGGGGTAGAATTCCACGTGTAGCAGTGAAATGCGTAGAGATGTGGAGGAATACCGATGGCGAAGGCAGCCCCCTGGGATAACACTGACGCTCATGCTCGAAAGCGTGGGTAGCAAACAGGATTAGATACCCTGGTAGTCCACGCCCTAAACGATGACAATTAGCTGTTGGGAGATTAAAAGCTCTTGGTAGCGTAGCTAACGCGTGAAATTGTCCGCCTGGGGAGTACGGTCGCAAGATTAAAACTCAAAGGAATTGACGGGGACCCGCACAAGCGGTGGATGATGTGGATTAATTCGATGCAACGCGAAGAACCTTACCTGGTCTTGACATGTACGGAATCCTCCAGAGACGGAGGAGTGCCTTCGGGAGCCGTAACACAGGTGCTGCATGGCTGTCGTCAGCTCGTGTCGTGAGATGTTGGGTTAAGTCCCGCAACGAGCGCAACCCTTGTCATTAGTTGCTACCATTCAGTTGAGCACTCTAATGAGACTGCCGGTGACAAACCGGAGGAAGGTGGGGATGACGTCAAGTCCTCATGGCCCTTATGACCAGGGCTTCACACGTCATACAATGGTCGGTACAGAGGGTAGCCAAGCCGCGAGGTGGAGCCAATCTCATAAAGCCGATCGTAGTCCGGATCGCACTCTGCAACTCGAGTGCGTGAAGTCGGAATCGCTAGTAATCGCAGGTCAGCATACTGCGGTGAATACGTTCCCGGGTCTTGTACACACCGCCCGTCACACCATGGGAGTGGGGGATACCAGAAGTAGGTAGGATAACCGTAAGGAGTCCGCTTACCACGGTATGCTTCATGACTGGGGTGAAGTCGTAACAAGGTAGCCGTAGGGGAACCTGCGGCTGGATCACCTCCTTTCTAGAGATAGAAGAGGCTTAACGCATTCACACTTATCGGTAAACTGTAAATAAAGATGCAAGTAGCAACGACCTGGGTTTGTAGCTCAGCTGGTTAGAGCACACGCTTGATAAGCGTGGGGTCGGAGGTTCAAGTCCTCCCAGACCCACCATCAAACTTGGTAACAAGTAAGGTTGTGGAACATTGGGGGCATAGCTCAGTTGGTAGAGCACCTGCTTTGCAAGCAGGGGGTCATCGGTTCGATCCCGTTTGCCTCCACCAATGAACTAAAATACTTTGCAAATCAAAGACGATTGACAGCTGACGCTGTTTTTTATTTCACTCTTAATAAAGAGATGATATACTCTCAGTCTTCTTTGATTTGCGAAGCGTGTTAGCGGACAAGCAGTACAAAGCGAAACACACAAAAGCGACGCATCGATCTTTAAAAAATTAGAAAGCCGAAATCAACAAACAAAAGACAATGTTGTTGTTTAGACAGCCTTTACAGGCCGCTTAAATAACACAGTAAATTTGGGTGATGATTGTATCTGCAATCAACGAATTCAAAAGGCGTTGATTGTAACAACCAAGTAGTAAGCTTTAACATGAAGAGAATCAAGCAGAAGGAAGACACGTCAACTGTCTAATTCTGCAAAGTCAGAGGTTCTTGAAATGATAGAGTCAAGTGAATAAGTGCATCAGGTGGATGCCTTGGCGATGATAGGCGACGAAGGACGTGTAAGCCTGCGAAAAGCGTGGGGGAGCTGGCAATAAAGCTTTGATCCCGCGATGTCCGAATGGGGAAACCCACCTAATTTATTAGGTACCTTTGACTGAATACATAGGTCACTGGAGCAAACCCGGAGAACTGAACCATCTAAGTACCCGGAGGAAAAGAAATCAACCGAGATTCCGCAAGTAGTGGCGAGCGAACGCGGAAAAGCCTGTTAGTGATAGTAGTCGAGATAGAAGAACATTCTGGAAAGTATGACCATAGTGCGTGATAGTCGCGTATTCGAAATCTCAACTGCGGTACTAAGCTAACGACAAGTAGGGCGGGACACGAGAAATCCTGTCTGAATATGGGGGGACCATCCTCCAAGGCTAAATACTCATCATCGACCGATAGTGAACCAGTACCGTGAGGGAAAGGCGAAAAGAACCCCGGAAGGGGAGTGAAATAGAACCTGAAACCTGATGCATACAAACAGTGGGAGCGGACTTGTTCCGTGACTGCGTACCTTTTGTATAATGGGTCAACGACTTACGTTCAGTAGCAAGGTTAACCGAATAGGGGAGCCGTAGAGAAATCGAGTCTTAATAGGGCGATTAGTTGCTGGGCGTAGACCCGAAACCAAGTGATCTATCCATGGCCAGGATGAAGTTGCCGTAACAGGTAATGGAGGTCCGAACCCACTAATGTTGCAAAATTAGGGGATGAGCTGTGGATAGGGGTGAAAGGCTAAACAAACTTGGAGATAGCTGGTTCTCCCCGAAAACTATTTAGGTAGTGCCTCGAGGTACACTCATGGGGGTAAAGCACTGTTATGGCTAGGGGGTTATTGCAACTTACCAACCCATGGCAAACTAAGAATACCATGAAGTGATTCCTCGGGAGACAGACATCGGGTGCTAACGTCCGGTGTCAAGAGGGAAACAACCCAGACCGCCAGCTAAGGTCCCAAATGATAGATTAAGTGGTAAACGAAGTGAGAAGGCCCAGACAGCTAGGATGTTGGCTTAGAAGCAGCCACCATTTAAAGAAAGCGTAATAGCTCACTAGTCGAGTCGTCTTGCGCGGAAGATGTAACGGGGCTCAAATCTATAACCGAAGCTGCGGATGTGCACTTAGTGCATGTGGTAGGGGAGCGTTCTGTAGGCCTGCGAAGGTGGATTGTGAAGTCTGCTGGAGGTATCAGAAGTGCGAATGTTGACATGAGTAGCGATAAAGGGGGTGAAAAGCCCCCTCGCCGAAAACCCAAGGTTTCCTACGCAACGTTCATCGGCGTAGGGTGAGTCGGCCCCTAAGGCGAGGCAGAGATGCGTAGTCGATGGGAAACAGGTTAATATTCCTGTACTTGATTTAAGTGCGATGTGGGGACGGAGAAGGTTAGGTCAGCAAACTGTTGGAATAGTTTGTTCAAGCCAGTAGGTGGAATTCTTAGGCAAATCCGGGAATTCATTCAACACCGAGAAGTGATAACGAGGTTCTACGGAACCGAAGTGACCGATACCACGCTTCCAGGAAAAGCCACTAAGCTTCAGCTTAAATCGAACCGTACCGCAAACCGACACAGGTGGGTGGGATGAAAATTCTAAGGCGCTTGAGAGAACTCGGGAGAAGGAACTCGGCAAATTGATACCGTAACTTCGGGAGAAGGTATGCCTGGTATTGTGAAGGATTTACTCCGTAAGCAACGCCAGGCCGCAGAGAATCGGTGGCTGCGACTGTTTATTAAAAACACAGCACTCTGCTAACACGAAAGTGGACGTATAGGGTGTGACGCCTGCCCGGTGCTGGAAGGTTAATTGAAGATGTGCAAGCATCGGATCGAAGCCCCAGTAAACGGCGGCCGTAACTATAACGGTCCTAAGGTAGCGAAATTCCTTGTCGGGTAAGTTCCGACCCGCACGAATGGCGTAACGATGGCCACACTGTCTCCTCCCGAGACTCAGCGAAGTTGAAATGGTTGTGAAGATGCAATCTACCCGCTGCTAGACGGAAAGACCCCGTGAACCTTTACTGTAGCTTTGCATTGGACTTTGAAGTCACTTGTGTAGGATAGGTGGGAGGCTTTGAAGCACAGACGCTAGTCTGTGTGGAGCCGTCCTTGAAATACCACCCTGGTGACTTTGAGGTTCTAACCCAGGTCCGTTATCCGGATCGGGGACCGTGCATGGTAGGCAGTTTGACTGGGGCGGTCTCCTCCCAAAGAGTAACGGAGGAGTTCGAAGGTTACCTAGGTCCGGTCGGAAATCGGACTGATAGTGCAATGGCAAAAGGTAGCTTAACTGCGAGACCAACAAGTCGAGCAGGTGCGAAAGCAGGACATAGTGATCCGGTGGTTCTGTATGGAAGGGCCATCGCTCAACGGATAAAAGGTACTCCGGGGATAACAGGCTGATTCCGCCCAAGAGTTCATATCGACGGCGGAGTTTGGCACCTCGATGTCGGCTCATCACATCCTGGGGCTGTAGTCGGTCCCAAGGGTATGGCTGTTCGCCATTTAAAGTGGTACGTGAGCTGGGTTTAAAACGTCGTGAGACAGTTTGGTCCCTATCTGCAGTGGGCGTTGGAAATTTGACGGGGGCTGCTCCTAGTACGAGAGGACCGGAGTGGACGAACCTCTGGTGTACCGGTTGTCACGCCAGTGGCATAGCCGGGTAGCTAAGTTCGGAAGAGATAAACGCTGAAAGCATCTAAGCGTGAAACTCGCCTGAAGATGAGATTTCCCTTGTGGTTTAACCACACTAAAGAGTCGTTCGAGACCAGGACGTTGATAGGTGGGGTGTGGAAGAGCGGTAACGCTTGAAGCTAACCCATACTAATTGCTCGTGAGGCTTGACTCTATCATTTGAAGAACTTCAATGATAATGCTTACTACATAAAGCATACAATTATTACCCAGTTGATTAAGATTGAAATAGACAGTATAATACAGCCC